>CBDCQN010000003.1:0-2578647 GCA_965220625.1 Dehalococcoidia bacterium | reverse complement strand
TCACCGGCGTTCCGATCTGCTCCTCCCGTCCTTCAGCCGGCGCGGGCGCCGGTGGGCGGATGATGTCGACGCCCTCGGGCTTCAGGCATCTGTACCGCCAGTAGTTGACGTACATGCACCACATCAGGTTTCGGGAGCTCTCCGGGTAGTAGCAGCTCTTTTGGCCGCAGGGCATTTCGTCTCCCCTGGGGGACCTTCTCCGGGTGGTCATTACATCTTCCTACCGCGTGCTTTCCCCGTTGTTGTTGGACTGGCTCAGGCAGGGGTCTCTTTGTGGTGGGTCGCGGCTGCTTGTCCGCTTGGGACTGTCGCATGTCAGCGGACCCACTTGATAACTGCTCATCTGTGGGGGGCGTTCAGGTCGGCGAGGCTGAACCCGACCTGTTGCCAGCTTCTTGGCTTTCGTCTGTTGCCCATTCTTACTTCAGCGGGCAACTTCATTCAAGGCCTGTACGAACCCTAGTACTCAGTCAACCTGGTTTTGGGATTTGTTTAAGAAAGGGGCCAATTGAGCTATCCTGCCTGGTGGGAAGTGTTGAAGGCGGGGGTGGCAGTGATGGTCAGGGACAAATACGCGGTGGGGCTGGCACAGGAACAGCGGGAAGAGCTCCTTCGACTGATCCGGGTTGGCAAAAACTCAGCCCGAGTGACCGCTAGAGTGCGGATTCTGCTGAAGGGCGACGACGGTTGGGCGGCGCCCCAAGTGGCCGAAGCTTTGGATGTGACCCTGAGCACGGTGTACCGGGTCAAGCAGCGCTTTGCCGAAGAAGGGTTGGAGAGGGTTTTGCAGGACCGTCCCCAGGCCAACCGGCCCCGGAACTTGGACGACCGGGGCGAGGCCCACCTGATTGCCTTGGCCTGCAGCCCAGCCCCGGAAGGGCATGACCACTGGACCCTGCGTCTGTTGGCCGGGAAGGTGGTCGAGTTGGGGCTGGCGTCCTCCATGTCGTCGTATTTCCCGTTGGGCGACGGCTCCGGCGTAGCCACAGGAGGCGGAGGGGTGATTGCCGCCGGCTGGGCGGGCCCCGGACGGCCCTGGGGGCCGAACTCCTGCCAGGTCGCCACGCCATCCCCCGTTTAGGTCCGTTTTCAAGGCCGGATACTGGCTGCCAGCGCCAAAGTGCCAGAAGTCATCGTCGTTCTCCCAGCCGTCGTATATGCCGGTGTAGCCGGTGGGCGACTGTAACTCGGCAGTGGTCTTGCCCTGGGCCACGGGGCTGCCCCATTGGGTGACGGCAATCCCCTTTCCGATTCCGGTGGCGTTGATGTCAGTATTGTATGGACCGGGGTTGCCGTGATTGTTTTCCCCGATGAACCCGCCTGGAGCTCCGTCGCCCGCGACTACCCTGCCGATAGCGTAGCTGTGGCTAATGCCGGATTCGTTTAGTCCGACCAGCCCGCCAGGGGAGTTTTTGCCGGTGACGCTCCCGGTGGCGTAAGTGGCCTGGATGATGCTTTGGTTAGACCCGGCCAGCCCGCCGGCGTAGCTGTCGCCCGACACGCTCCCGGTGGCGTAGCTGGCAGTGATAAACCCGACGTTGTACCCGGCCAGCCCGCCGATGCTGTCACCACCCGAAACGCTGCCGGTGGCGTAGCTGTGGTGGATCTCTCCCCGGTCGTTATATCCGACCAGCCCGCCGAGGTTGTCTCCGCCTGAGACGCTGCCGGTAGCGTAGCTGTTGCTGACCTGGCCGTAGTACCATCCGACCAGCCCGCCGTGGCCGACCTCGCTGTAGTACCATCCGACCAGCGCGTCGGGGTTGTCTCCGCCAGAGACGCTGACGGCAGCGTGGCTGCGGCTGACCTCGCCGTAATTCAACCCCACCAGTCCTCCGGCGATGTCATTGCCAGAGACGCTGCCGGTGGAGCCGGCCGTGATTTACCGCGGCTAGGACACCTGTATCGAGACCCGTTCCGGTCACCCTGGCATTGACCAGCCCTATTGCGATAATGCTGGCCGGGGACCAGAGGAAGCCGAAAAAGCCGGTTCTGTCATACGAGCGGTTGATGTACAGGTTGGAGACGGTGTTGCCGTTGCCGTGGAGGGTGGCTTCGAAGGCGGCGATGGGTAGCCAGCCAGCCCCCCCGATCTAAGCAGTGTTCACCGTGCCGGAAGCGTAGCTGCCCGGTTCATCGAAGTCCAGCGAGCGGACCAGTTCGTAGCCGCGGCAACCATTGCCGCAGACCGCTTCCCCAACGGTGGTAGGGAAGGCGGCGGCGTAGGCGGCGGCGTTGCCTTCGCCGTAGCCGGGGATGCCGGCCGGAACATCCACGCCTTTGAGGTCATCGCTGTCCGGTGCGCCGTTCCCGTTCCGGTCGAGCCGGATTGCGTTCAACTGCTCCAGGTTGTCAACCTCAATGAGGCCGTTCCCGTCGGCGTCGTATTTCCCGTTGGCCGTTTGGGCGCTAACGGTGGCCAGGGTGGCCGCCGTCGTCGCAAGCAGCAACGCGACAGCCAAGAGCAGGGTTATTGTCTTTACGGACTTTGCCAATTGGCGCCTCCAGTTTTATCCGTAGCACAGCCGACAGGTAGCGATGCGCTTCGGCTTCCCCTCGGGCGGACTATTCGGGCAGCGTAAGCTTGGGAGAATCAACCTGATAGCCCCAATCGAACCAAACGGCACTCCCTAGCATAATAGTGTCGTTGGGCTGCGCGTTCTGCCTCGTCCCAGTATTGGGTGACCGTCCTGCCGTGTCGACTCACAGCGTCCTCAGTAGCTCCAGGGTGCCGTACTCGGTAGTCCGTCTGTGGCTTCGCAGAAGATCGGTTGTCAGGTCTCCATGATAGAAGTGCTGGTGGAGCCTTTCCGCTGACCCGAAGCGGGAACGCCAATCGTTGCTGCCTTGGGCGGCATCCATGTGGTGGGTAATTCTCTGGAACGCTCCGTGACTGTCGTGAGGCAGACCTTCGTTAAGAGCGATGGTGATCAGGCAGTGGGCGAAAGCTCCCCACAAGAATTCGGCGGCAATCCTGTTGTTGCCGCCGTTTGTTAGCTCTTCCTGCGCCCGTCTCATGAGTTCTCGGGCTTCCTGGGTGTGCTCGTTCTGGTTCATGCTGGGGCGGGCTTCTGCCCTGCAAGGCGGTTGGCAAGATCCATGATGGTCCTGGCGAAGGACAGGCCGTTCTCCTGTGCAGTTTCCGGATCCTCCAAGTATGTCCCGAAGGCGATGCTGCTTGGCAGTCCCATGCTGGCGCCAAGGGCGGAGTTCAGGTGGTGGCCCTCTTTGGAGAGGCTGGCGAGGGCTTGGTCGAATTCCTCTGTTGTCTGGGGCCACCCGCTCTCGCTTCCCAGCGCGGCGGCTGCCCTGAACAGGTTGTCGTCACTGCTGTGGGGCCAATTGCGGGACGCGGCGATGCTGCCCAGGGTGGCTCTCACGACGTCGGTGAGGGTTTCGGCTCCCTGCCGAATGTCTCCTCTCTCGAAGCTATGGCGGGCGGTTTTGAGGTATACCTCTACGACCTCCTCCACGGCTGGCTGCCAGACTTGGCCGACGTTGCTTTGCCAAGTCCCCGCATCTTGGCCCGTGCAGTTGCTGGCAGCTTGGGCGGCGGTGTTTATGGCGTCGTTCATCGGACGTGTGCTGTCTGGAATTGGCCATAGTGCTTGGAATGCCCCTGTTGACGCCTCGAGGTGGAGAGCCGTCTGTGCTTCGTGGCCAGCCTTCCCTAGGGCTGTCAGTGCTACGTCCTCAGCCACCCTCTCCATTCTGGTGGGCATGTCTTCGCTCCGGTTGATCCGTTTGATTCGATGTTATTTGGTCCTATCTGTGGGGTCAAGCGGGCGCTGTTTTGGCAGGCTCTGCCTGACTCCTTGCGGTGGTTGGGCGTGGGCTTGTCTATTGTGCCGGATAAATCTATTTTAGTGCTAATTGGCACCGGTTGTGCAAAGCCGTTGTAAAAAGGTTGACTTCGGTAACAAGACCACGGTCACTGGTCTCCGCTCAAGCCACCACCCCGGTCAAAACCCGGTTGACAGCCTGAACCGGATTGGGTCGGCCGCGCGGCCGACCCAGCCGGTGTTGCGCTGCAAGCGCCGGTCTCAGCTGCCCCAGGACCGTGCTACCGACCAACCGCCCGCTCAGGGCCCCTAGAATGGCGTGTTACTGGCCTACAAAGACCTGAAAAGGCCGGGAAAAACGAGGACGCGATACTGGACCTAACCCGCAGTCCGGCGGAACCGGAATGGCCGGCCTCCGAGTTCATCGTGGGGAACTCGCCTTTTGTCGGCGGAAAACTGCTCCGGACCGGACTGACGCGCTGCCGTTTGACCGCATGCCAGCGGACAGATAGCATCAATCCAAAGACATTCACAAAGAGGTCCACGCCATGACCACGGCCGAGCACATTCTCAAAGAGGCCGCGCGGATCGTACGGACCGAACTGCCCAAACACCTGACCGACGACTTCGTCATCAACAACGTCGAGGCGGAAACCCTGCCCGGGCCGGAAGACGAGGACTACATTCACGTCAACGTCATCCTTGAAGACGACCATCCCGAACTCGACGCGCGCAAGCTGCTGAAATTCAAGCAAACGCTGCACCCGATGTTCGAGCGCGCGGGCATCGAGCCGAGTCCAACTATCTCTTATTCCAACCGGGGTGAGCTCACCCGATGACCACGCCCGCAAACCTGCCACCGAGCGCAATCAGCTGGCAGAACCTCATCAACGCGAGCAGGGATTTGCTCAACCCCCAGAGAACCGGAGACCGACCCACGGACGAAAACACATCAGACGTGCGATCAGCAGCGCCTACTATGCGCCGTTCCACGCCCTGGCCGCCAGCAACGCCAACGCCCTGATCGGCGCGCCCCAGGACCGGATAACGACGGCAGCCTGGTCGCGGGTATACCGCGGCCTTGACCACGGGACGGCCAGGCGGGAGCTCCAAAGACATCGCCAAGAGTTCTCCGCGGGATCCCAGATATCCGCGGACACGTTTCACAACCTCCAATATCGCCGCCACTCGGCCGATTACGACCATAACGCGGTTTTCACCGGCCAGCAGGCCACCGTCTGGTTGGCGGAAGCCGATGCGGCAATCGTCGACTACATGCAGGACAACCGCGGCGAGCGGGCTTACATCGCCACCCTGACGCTGATCAGGCCGCGCTGAACGCAATTGGCAACGACGGGGACCCCACGGGCGGCTCGACCGAGCCGCCCTATTGTTGCCCGGTAGCCAGCCCCATAGTTCCCAGCAGACCGCCAGAGCGACGAGGAAGACCAGAAACCGGGTAGGCGAACTCGAGGGACACTGCGGCAGCCAGGAGATACAACGAGGGGGCCCGGTCTTGGGGTCGAAGACCGGCTCACCCCGGTACAGCTGTGGGGATAGGTCGCCCTCCGCAAGAGGGCACACGGGCAACACCCGGAATCCTTGACGATCGAGGCCAAGGCCCTCCCGCCAATCGGCCTTCGGCTCAATGGTCGCCTGCTCCAGTTCTTGCATGCGGTAATGGAGGCGGCCAAGCCCGGCTCGAGGAGCCGCTCTACGGATGTTTTCGCCGGTGGTCCAAGGCCGTCGCGCACCGCGCCGCCCGGCAGGCAAGCCGTTGTCCCGCCCCCGCGTTCCACTGACGGAGCGCACACTAACCCATGTGGCCCAAGGAACTGTCGGCAAAGCCCTCCGCCAATGCCAGACCGCCGGAGATGCCCATGAAGCAACGCGAGCCGGGAGAGCACAGCCCGTCGGCGGAAGAGCCTGTGCCGGGACCGCCCTCGACCCGGTTTCGGAGCTCCGGGCGCCGGGCTTCCACCCGACGGTCCAAAGTCCCAGGACGCCCGAACAACGGGACACCTGAATACCCAACCACTCTGTCAATGATGGGTTACAACAATGGAGGCGCGGAGTTCATCCTGGAACCGGTCTCTCCACCGGTCGTGAAGGTCACCCACCGGGACCAGACGGGACAGATCGGAATCAACGCTGACTGGGACGCGCTGATACCATACTCCCCGACCACCTTGGAAAGCCAGCTGAAGGACGACGGGGCCGCGGGGCAACTCCAGGGGCTTGGAGCCCTGAGGGAGTGCTCAAGGCGCCGTGCAGGGAATTCCTCGCCTACCAGAGCAAGGAGGAATCGTAGCGGGTGAACGCTCGGGAGAGGAGGGCTGCGGCCCAGCAGTTCCTGAGGCAACTCCCGGGGTGAAAGGGATTTACAGCGATGGCTGGAAACAGCCCTGTTTCCAGCCATGCCGGCCGGGTGCGGCCAGGCCCGGGCCGGTGTCAATGGCGCCGAAGACCCATCATCCCGGTCGGGAACGGCTGCCACGAATTTCGGGCGCATGCAGACAGCACTGATGTGGTCCCGGTGCAATAACCGACCTGTATGGGCGGTCTTGTCGCCTCATACGACAGGAAGGTTTCTTTTGGCTATAATCGCCACAGCCTCCAGAACAGGAGCCTTCGATTATGGCCACGTCCCCCGAGTCCGTTGAAATCTACTGCCTGAAGTGCCGGGCCAAGACCGGCTCAGAGGACGTTGAACAGGTCACAATGAAGAACGGACGCCCCGCCCTGCGTGCTGTCTGCACTGTGTGCGGCACAGGCAAATACCGCATCGGCTCCGCCGGCTGAACTTGGGCCGCCGCCGGAAGTTTTGCCCGTTCCGGGCATCGGGAAATTCCGGGGGAGCGCGGGGGGCAGAAAAATCGGGGTAGCAGCTGGACTGGTCTGCCCCCAATCCTGATACAGGCGGATTGCCAGTTTGGTGGGATGATCAAAGCTGAAGAAATAGCAGGATCGTTCCGGAAAGAGCTCCAGGTGCACCTGGGTGGCAGGTTGTTCCGGGACTCTCTTGCCAGCGCACACCGGTTTAACTCCCACCCGGTCAGGCCACGGAGAGGAATTCCCGGACCGGGCCATAGGCCTCGGTCCGGTCAGGCTGGTGCGGCTCTTATCCACGGGTTTTTCAACCAGCGTGACGATCGGAGGTCCATCTTGGTCGCCACCAACCTGCCTTTCGACGAGTGGGCCGATATCTTCGCCTCGGAGCTTCTCACTGGAGCCCTGCTGGATCGCCTCAGGCACAGCAGGGAGAACACTGCTTCCCAAGCTACATACGACCCAGACGAAGAATAGGACGCAACGTCAACGCCATCTCCCCCTGCCTCCTGCAACCTCGCCCGATGCCTGATTAACGGACCTCAATCCTGAGGTCAGTGGTACCCGATTCCTCCGCCACAGGAGTCCAATTTCTCTGCGCCATTTATATCCGGTAGAGCCAACCACCTGTCCCGTGATTTTACTTGCTGGTACCCAGATCGACCGCCCACGAATAGCGCAGTTTTCCGTTGCTATTGTGTCTTTCGTATGAAGGTTCTTGATTTTGTCCAGATTGGTGGGTCGTGGGCGCGTGGCCGGTTGCCGAGGATGATGCACCAGAACAGCTCCAACATATCCAGGGGATATAAACCTGCCTTCCGTAGGCAAGCTGGCTTCCCCGCCGGGGTGACCGCTGGGCGGCAAGGCTGAACCACTGAGATGCTCCAGCTTGCCGCGCCGCGTATTCCCGGAGAGCTTATAATTCGATTGGTCCCCCGGTGAATTGCAATGCTCGAAAGGGGCAAGGGCTTTTGATGGGTGCAATGATACCGCGCATTTACCGCGTGGGTGTCTTTACCTGCCTGGCCGTTGTGGTCATGTTGGTTGCTTGCACTGGCGGTAGCGAGCCTGCCGCGCCTGCGGAAACTGTCGCTGTAGGCACCACCACTGAACCTGCCAATACCCTTGTGCCCGGGCCAACGGAAACTCCGGCGCCTACAACTGCGCCCACCAACACTCCGGCGCCTACGCACCCACCCACGGCGACTCCGGTGCCCATGCCCACGCCTACAAGCACCCCGGCGCCCGCACTCTCGGCGGAAAGTGTCGGCGTCAGCAGGGACTGCACCGGAGACCGAGACGCGCTAGTGGATTTGTACAACACTACGGGCGGGGATAATTGGCGGCGAAAAGACAACTGGCTGAGCGACCATACGGTAGGCTCGTGGTTTGGCGTTCACGCCAACAGCGACGGGTGCCTTACAACATTGTCCCTCCACAACAACCAGTTGAGCGGGGAGATACCTGCGGAGTTGGGCAACCTAGCCAGACTTGAAGAGTTAATCCTCTACGGCAATCAGTTGACCGGGGAGATACCGCCTGAGCTGGGCAGCCTGGCCGGCTTGGTATCGCTGGACCTCGGCGGGAATCAGTTGGGCGGATGTGTGCCGGGCAGTTTGCAAAACCAGTTGGTATATGCCGACTTGGGCGGCCTGGCGTTCTGCCGAGGATCCGAAGCGCCCACGGCTACGACTCCTCCGACGCAAGTCTCGTCCGACAGAGAAACGCTGGTCGCCCTCTACCACGCCACGGACGGTCCAAACTGGAAGAACAACACAAACTGGCTGAGCAACGCGCCGCTGGGCCAATGGCACCACGTTTCCACTGACAGCACGGGCCGCGTAATCCACGTGAATCTCTGGGACAACCAGTTGAGTGGTGTGATACCGCCGGAGCTGGGCAGCCTCGCCAACCTGGAAGCGCTGGACCTCGGCCAAAACGAGTTGAGCAGTGTGTTACCGCCGGAGCTGGGCAACCTCGCCAGCCTGGAATACCTGTATCTCCACGGGAACCAGTTGATTGGAGAGATACCGTCGGAGCTGGGCAGCCTCGCCAGCTTGGAAGCGCTGGACCTCTCCGGGAACCGGTTGAGTGGGGAGATACCGCCGGAGCTGGGCAAACTCAACAGACTGGAATTACTGTATCTCAATAGGAACCAGTTGAGTGGGGAGATACCGCCCAAGCTGGGCAGCCTCGCCAACTTGAAACAGCTGAACCTCTCCGCGAACCAGTTGAGTGGGGAGATACCGCCCAAGCTGGGCAGCCTCGCCAACTTGGATTCGTCGATCCTCTCCGGGAACCGGTTGAGCGGAGAGATACCGCCGGAGCTGGGCAACCTCACCAACCTTGAAGAGCTGGCCCTAGGTGAGAATCAGTTGAGCGGGCAGATTCCACCGCCACTGGGCAACCTCGCCAACTTGGGTCGGCTGAGCCTCGAAGGGAACCGGTTGAGCGGAGAGATACCGCCGGAGTTGAGTAACCTCAGCAACTTAGAATATCTGGGCTTCTCCAGGAACCAGTTGAGCGGAGAGATACCGGCGGAGTTGAGTGACCTCGCCAGCCTGACCGCCCTGCGCCTCGACGGTAACCAGTTGAGGGGGTGCGTGCCAAGCGGTCTGGAAGGCCAGTTAGATAGGACCTATTCCGACTTGGTCGGTCTGCCGTTCTGCCGGGGATCCGATGCGTCCACGGCTACGCCTCCACCCATGCAAATCTTGTCCGAAAGAGAAGCGCTTGTCTTCTTCTACCACGCCACTGGCGGCCCAAACTGGAGGGACAACACCAACTGGCTGAGCGACGCGCCGTTGGACGAATGGGACCATGTCTCCACTGACAGCACGGGCCGCGTCAACGTCCTGTTCCTCAACTATAACCAGTTGACGGGGGAGATACCGTCGGAGTTGGGCAACCTCGCCAACCTGGAATGGCTGGACCTCACTGAGAACGAGTTGACCGGGGATATACCGCCCCAGCTGGGCAACCTCGCCAACCTGGAAGGGCTGGACTTCCGAAATAACGAGCTGAGCGGGAAGATACCGGCGGAGTTGGCCAACCTCGCCAACCTGGAAAGGCTGGGCCTCGAGGGGAACCAGTTGAGCGGGGATATACCGCCACAGCTGGGCAACCTCTCCAACCTGGAATACCTGTACCTCGATGGGAACAAGTTGACCGGAGCGATACCGGCGGGGTTGGGCAGCCTCTCCAACCTGGTACACCTGAACCTCGATGGGAACAAGTTGAGCGGGGAGATGCCGCCGGAGTTGGGCAATCTCGCCAACCTGACATCGCTGGGCCTCAGCGGGAACCAGTTGAGCGGGGAGATACCGCCGTGGTTGGGCAACCTCGCCTTCCTGAAAGGGCTGCACCTCGGCGATAATCAGTTAAACGGGGAGATACCGCCGTGGTTGGGCGACCTCGCCAACCTGGAATGGCTGGACCTCGGAGGCAACCAGTTGAGCGGGAAGATACCGGCGGAGTTGGGCAACCTCGCCAACCTGCATTGGCAGCTGAGCCTCAGAGACAACCAGTTGAGCGGGGAGATACCGCCGGAGTTGGGCGACCTCGCCAGCCTGATAGCCCTGAGCCTCGGCGGGAACCAGTTGAGCGGAGAGATACCGGCGGGGCTGGGCAATCTGGCCAACTTGGAAGTGCTGCTCCTCGGCGGGAACCAATTGAGCGGGGAGATACCGGCGGAGTTGGGCAACCTCGCCTTCCTGGAAAGGCTGCACCTCGGCGATAATCAGTTGACCGACGAGATACCGCCGTGGTTGGGCGACCTCGCCAGCCTGAAAGTGCTGGACCTCAGCGGGAACCGGTTGAGCGGGGAGATACCGGCGGAGTTGGGCAGCCTCGCCAACTTGACATGGCTGGTCCTCAGCGGGAACCAGTTGAGCGGGTGTGTGCCAAGCAGTCTGCAAGACCAGTTAAATAGCGACTATACCTACTTGGGCGGCCTGCCGTTCTGCCGGGGGTCCGAAGCGTCCACGGCTACGCCTCCGCCGATGCAAGTCTCGTCCGACAGAGAAACGCTGGTCGCCCTCTACCATGCCACGGACGGCCCAAACTGGAAGGACAACACGAACTGGTTGAGCAACGCGCCGTTGGACGAATGGCAGGGTGTCTCCGCTGACAGCACGGGCCGCGTAGTCGGCCTGGACCTCACCGAGAACCGGTTGACCGGACAGATACCGGAGGAGTTGGGCGACCTCGCCAACTTGGAATCGCTGGGCCTCGAAGGGAACCGGTTGAGCGGAGAGATACCGGAGGAGTTGGGCGACCTCGCCAACCTGGAGTCGCTGGGCCTCGAAGGGAACCGGTTGAGCGGAGAGATACCGGAGGAGTTGGGCAAGCTCGGCAACTTGACATGGCTGGGGCTCGGAGGGAACCGGTTGAGCGGGGAAATTCCGCCGGAGCTGGGCGACCTCGCCAGCCTGAGAGTGCTGCGACTCTACGGGAACCCGTTGACCGGGGCGATACCCCCGGAGTTGGGCAAGCTCGCCAACTTGCAATCGCTGATCCTCTCCGAGAACCCGTTGAGCGGGGCGATACCGCCGCAGTTGGGCAAGCTCGCCAACCTGGAATTTCTGGCCCTCTCCTGGAACCGGTTGACCGGGGCGATACCGGCGGAGCTGGGCAGCCTCGCCAACTTGGAATCGCTGAGCCTCGAAAGGAACCGGTTAACCGGAGAGATACCACCGGAGTTGAGTAACCTCACCAACTTGGAATATCTGGGCTTCTCACGGAACCTGTTGAGCGGAGAGATACCGCCGGAGCTGGGCGGCCTCGCCAGCCTGACCGCCCTGCGCCTCGAAGGGAACCGGTTGAGGGGGTGCGTGCCAAGCAGTTTGGAAAACCAGTTGGATAGGCTAGATACCTACTTGGGCGGTCTGCCGTTCTGCTGACACCTCTGCGTACCCGCCTAGCACGGGTATAAAGCGGGTTGTCAGGAAGGGTCCGGTGGGGGACGTCTAGGTTGGGCCAGGGCCAGGGATCTGACAGTAGCCAAACACTGCTCCAGAGCCGGCCCCGGAGAAGCAACCGCCTCAGCCAATCGATGCTATACGAGACAAATTCCTCGGCGACACCTTTATCGTTGCGGCCACCTACGACGACGGGGACGGTCAGATCAGCAAGAATGAGGCCATCGCGGCCGTGCGTGAGTACTTCAGAGGGAATCTCACCAAGGAACAGACCATAGCGGTAATCAGGCTGTATTTCGTGTCCGGGTGATGTTTGCCCAGCCGGTGAACATCACCCGAGTTAGTCGGGAGCAGAGTTATGCCCGTGTGCGGGCCGGGCAGAGGCGACTAACTGGGGAGTCCACCCAGGAATGTATACTCCATTGCGAGACGTGTCGTCCGGACAGAGGCCGGGTGGGCACTGGTGGATATTACCCCCGATCGGTAGCATGGTCCAGGAGCCTTACGACGGCATCATTGGTGACGCCCCGTCGGGGCGATCCCGTTCCATAGATTGTTCGACGTTGTTGGCTCCCTCCGGCGATACGCCTACACGGTAATCCTGGAGGCGGTGATGAGCAGGGGCAAGAGCGGCGCAGAACCGGCGGGGCTGTCCCAGCTGAACCTGAACGCGGCAGGCATCGACGTAGGCGCCAGCAGGGATGGCCGGGCCTTATAACTTAATAGCGCCAGAACGGGCGTCGCATCAGCGCGATGGTCCGGCTTGAAGAGAGTGCACGTAGGGCAGAGGCTCACCGCACTTGTGGCCAAATGCCAGCTCGGTTCATCTCAGAAGGAGACTACTATACCTGCGTTCGCGTTGGGCGGGCCACTGGCTGAAAACGGACGTTTCTCGTTTTGGGCGGACACCAACAACAGGATTCGGAGATACGACCAAGCGTGGAGAATAAAATGCAGGGACCCCTGCTTTAGCCGAGAAGACAGAAGGCCTTTGAGCCTGCGTCGGGAGCCACGTCGCATGGGGAGGAACGCGCGGCAAGGCCGGAAGCCGGACTCACAGGCGTGCTCCGATGATCAAGGCACACTATGCTGCGCTGGCGTCAGCTGGTCTTGCCGGGAGTAGTGCTGGGTGCCACGAAGCGCCCGAGGACCTGAGGGCCGCCCTGCCCAACACTCGACTCGCGGAAGTCTTGTGGGCCCGATGTAACCCTGCAGCAGAAACATCTGGCGAAACGGTGCGCGGAGTGGGTCGGCAAGGACACCGTAGCCGTCCGGTCGGTGTCACGGTTTACCGGTGTGTCACCATTCCTCCGCGACAGGAGCTCAACGTCCCGCCGCCCATTGCCTATTCATCACAGAATTTCAGATTTGTCCTGTAGAAGTCAAAATCTGGTACATCTCGCAAGCTCGCCGGAATGCATCCCGTAAAATTGTTGCCGCGAATATACAATGTTTCCAGGTTGTTCAGGTTGCCCAGTTCTGATGGTATCTCCCCGGTCAACTGGTTGCCATCAAGGAACAAGAATTTCAGGTTGGTCAGAAGGCCCAGCTCCGCCGGTATCGTCCCGGTCAACTGGTTGTCATTGAGGGTCAGCCATTCAAGGCGGGACAGTCCGCCCAGTTCCGCCGGTATGCTTCCGGTCAGTCGATTGTCAGAAGCATACAGACTTTGCAGTTCGGTCAGGCTGCCCAACTCAGTGGGTATCTTCCCGGTCAGTTGATTGCTATTGAGAGCCAGGATTTGCAGATTGGGGAGGCTGCCCAGTTCCGCCGGTATCTCCCCTGTCAACTGGTTACGATGAAGCCGCAAGTCTTCTAGGTTGAGCAAGTTGCCCAGTTCCGCCGGTATTCCCCCGGTCAACTGGTTGTCATTGAGGTACAGCGATTCCAGTTTGGCTAGGTTGTCGAGCCATGCCGGTATAGACCCGGTTAACTGGCCATTGTCCAAGCCCAGCCATCTCATGTTGTAGAGGCGGCTTAATTCTGCCGGTATTGGCCCTGTCAACTGGTTGTGTCCGAGGGTCAGCCATTCAAGGTGGGACAGTTCGCCCAGTTCCGCCGGTATCTCCCCAGTCAACTGGTTGCCACCGAGCCACAGCCTTTGGAGTCTCGTCAGATCACCCAACCAGCCCGGTATTAGTCCAGTCAACTGGTTGCGACTGAGCTCCAGCACCTCCAGTTTAGTGAGACGACCCAATTCCGGGGGTATTGGCCCGGTCAACTGGTTGGTTCGGTTCGACCCGAGCCACAACGCATGCAGATTGGTCAGGTTGCCCAGTTCCGCCGGTATCCGGCCAGTCAACTCGTTTTCCCGCAAATACAGCTCTCTCAGGTCGGAGAGGTTTGCCCACCTCTTGGGGTATCGGTCCGCTCAATTGATTCGAGGGTAACCACAGACTGGTGACTCCACCATTGCAGTCGGTGAATACCCTGTCCCATTGGTTGACCGGAGATCCACTGAGCCAGTTGCTGTTGTCATTCCAACCGGCTCCGCCGGTGGCATTGTAGAGCGCGACCAGAGCCGCCCTCTGTTCGGAGGGCGTGACCGATGGTCTCGCAGTATAACCTGGGATTGGCCTGCCGTGGAGGCAGAGGTACAGGTCGCGGAAGTCGTCTTGTTTCGGTGGCGGAGTATTCGACAGGAACGACAGGTATATCTCCTCTTCGGACGCGCGCGAACCCGTAGATTCCGAAGACCTGTACAGCTCACGCATGGATGAAGAGACCACCTCGTGGCTCAAGTATTCGTACATTCCAATCACAAATCGCGCCCCAATCCTATAGGTGCAAAACGTTGTCGGCGAACTGAACGGGGCCTCGTTCCACTCTTGAACATTAGTTATGCCGTACTGAGCGCACCCTGAGACAATGTCATTATGCGCAGTGTCGTACCACGCCAGAAGGCTTTCAGCTCCGGTTAGTTGCAGGGTGTAGAAGGAGAAAAAAACGGCTGTACCTTCCGAAAACCAACGGGGTACGTTACCTGCAAAATAAAAGTGGGCCAGCTCGTGGTAGAGCAAAATCCTGCCGGTGTTGGTTAATACGATGTGACTGCCAGGGTTGCTTCCTGCGGGCGGGTATAGTTCGGGTTCAAACAGAGCGATAACGTCGGTCTTCGGCCAGGGCGCTCCCATGAAGTCCTCCAGAGCATCGACACCGAAACGCATGCCCTCAAGCATATCCCCTTCTGGCCTCAGTGGAGTCCGGCTGACCGCAAACAGGGTCACTTCACCGGCCAAGTCCAGGGAGAGAGTTTCAGATTGCACATGGCCGCCTTCGATGAAATCTCCGAAAAGCTGATCGGAAGCAACTACGCTGGGAAGCACAACTACCAGAGCAATCTCTTCTTCAGTCAGCCCATCCTGGAGCCACGGTTGGCTGATGAGTAGCTTATACCGGCGCGGATCACGCTCGAAGACTGAACGCAAGGAACGCACGAAATCACTGTGGATCCCCCGGAGGGGACCCTCCAGCGACAGGAGATTGGCAATGGAAGTTGCGAGGTTCAAGTCTTCCCTGGCGACATACCAAAGGTTCGATACTACAAACCTCTCATACCGGCCTATTTCGCCCGCCATCCATGGCAGACCCACCAGAAGCATGGCAAGGGATGTGTCCTGATCCGCAAGCACCCTTATGAAAGAGACCGTCCTCCTCTCGTCATTAGTGATGCCGTCGGCGAGCCAAGGGAAATGCAAGACGACTTGAGCTATTTCCGGGTGTGAACCCTCAATCCATCGAAGGTCAAACAGGGTCTGTCGTTCAAAACCCGTCAGGCCATCCTGTACCCAAGGAAAATCCTCTGGCGAGGGGGTCTCCTGTGGTGGAGGATCCGGAGAGGAGAAGTAGAGCACGATGACCGCTATGGTCTGGGCCTTGGTGATACTGCCGGCGAAGTAATCGACCACGGCCGCGATGGCCTCATTCTTGCTGATGCCTCCGTTCCCGTCGAAATCGTAGGGAATGCCCAAGGACAACTGCGGAGCCGCGGTGTTGCCGGCGCCCCCGCCGTCCGTCGCCACCCCGGCGGCAATGTCCACCGTCACCTCGCCCAGGGAGTCGGGCGTAACCGAGAAGGTGTAGACGGTGTCTCCGTCGCTGCCGGAAAAGCCGCCGGCCATGCCGTTGACCACGCTGATGTCGTCAAGGGCGAAATCGTTTACCGGCTCGCTGAAGGTGGCGGTCACTGGGACCGGCGAGTTGAGCCTCACCTGGGCGTTGGCGCTGGCGGAAATGGAGACGCTGGGAGCTGCCTGTTGGGCCGTGATCCTGGACGTGACGCCGCTGTTCTCCGTCTTGGCCGACGCCACGGCAGGGATGGCCGCAAACAGGACAAGAGCCAGAAGCAGGAGGGTTGCTTTCAGGGCCTTTGCCATTCACCCTCCCGGTGCATCAAACGGCATGGCATTTCAGTCGGCGCCCGGCCGGGATTGTCGGCCTTCGCAATCCCGGCGGCGGCATGGGCATGGGAGATGGCGGCCCGGTCCAGCTCGATGGTGGCCTGGGCCCTGCCGGTCGCCGCCAGCCGGCCCAGGTGGAGGGCGACAACGTGGGGAGCTGCGGGCAATGACCGGTGGCCGACGGCATCGGTCCATTCCTGGAACCTCTGCCAAGCAGCCTCGTATGCGCGGCGCGTGTTGGCGGCCTTCGCATCCTGCAGGCCCGCGCCGACGGCCTGGGCCGTGCCGGGCGTCGCACCCGCCGCGTAGCTCAGGCGCAACGTGAACCAGACACTGCTCATACCCCCACTGGCCGGATGCGGACCCAGGGGAGTCGCGCCACAGTGAGGAGGGTCTCACCATTCAGATACAACCATGCTCTACCCGGCATTGGCCGGCGGCGTGGCTTGGCCATATTCGTCATCGCCCCAGCAGGTGACGGAGCCGTCCCGCCTCACGCCGCAGGTGTGTAAACTCCCGGCGCTGACGGAGGCGAACTCCCCGGCGGGCGGCGTCGCCCGGCCATGTCCGTTCGATCCCCAGCAGGCGACGGAGCCGTCCCGTCTCACCCCGCAGGTGTGTCCCCCCCCGGCGCTGACGGAGGCGAACTGCCCGGCCGGCGGCGTTGCCTGGCCCCAGTCGTCATTGCCCCAGCAGGTGACGAAGCCGTCCCGCCTCACCCCGCAGTTGTGGGCCCACCCGGCGCTGACGGAGGCGAACTCCCCGGCCGGCGGCGTGGCCTGGCCATATTCGTCATCGCCCCAGCAGGCGACGGAGCCGTCCCGCCTCACGCCGCAGGTGTGTAAACTCCCGGCGCTGACGGAGGCGATGTCTTTGTTGGGTCCCGGCCTCGGCTCCGTTGGCGCGGAGAAGTAGAGCACGATGACCGCTATGGTCTGGGCCTTGGTGATACTGCCGGCGAAGTAATCGACTACGGCCGCGATGGCCTCATTCTTGCTGATCGCCCCATCGTCGTCGTCATCATATGGAATACCCAACGAGAATTGGGGTGACGCTGTGTTGCCAATACCGTCGGCGTCTTCCACAGCGCCGGCTGCAATTTCCACCGTCACCTCACCGATGTCGTCCGGAGTCACGTCAAACGTGTAGACTGCCCCGCTGCCGGCATAGTTGCTGACGGTGCCGTTGCCTACGTTGAGGTCATCGACGGTAAAGTCGGAGACCGGCCCGCTGAATGTGGCGGTCAAAGACACCGGGGAGCCAAGCCTTACCTCGGCGTCCTCGCTTCCCGCTGCCCTGGAGACATTGACAGTCAGGAGGTCCTCGACCGTTATAGTGAGGCTGAAGGAGCCGGTGGCGCCCGCCGAGTTGGTGGTGGCCTCCACGGTGTAGCTGCCGGCGGCCAGGGTCTCTTGGATCTGTGAGACGCTGGTGCTGCCGTCATGGTCGTCGTTCTCGTACAGCGCCGTGCCGGAGGTGGCGTCTCCGCTCCTCAGGTACAGGTAGGTGTCGGCGGCACTGGAGTTCAGGGTCACCGTCACCTGGGAGGACTGCTCCAGGGTGAAGCTGTAGTAGCGAGCATGGCTGCCCGTGCGGGCCTCGGAGTTACACCCGCTGGCCCAACTGCCGCTGACCGTCCCGCCGGCGGCGACGCTCTGGCCGCAGTTGTCGCCCGTGCCAGTGCCCGGACCGGTAGCTGGCACTGATGCAACATCCAAGGCGATGGCACTTGCCGTGAATGATGTGGTCAGGTCCTCAACCTGGGAACCGTCCAGGTTGGCCCTCTGAATCTTATTAGTGTCTACATCCGTCCAGTACATCTTGCCCGCGGCCACGTCCAGGGCGATACTAATTGGCGCGTCCAGCCCAGCCACAACCAGGTCTTCAACCTGGGACCCGTCCAGGTTGGCCCTCTGAATCTTTTCCGTTTCAAGATCCACCCAGTACATCTTCCCCGCAGCCACGTCCAGGGCGATGTCGATTGGGCTTAGCAGCCCAGTCGCAACCAGATCTTCTACTTCGGATCCATCGAGATTGGCACGCTGGATCTTATCCGCGTCATCGTCTACCCAGTACATCTTGCCTGCGGCCACGTCCAGGTCCAACTCTCTGGGCCAGGATAGTCCCGATGTAATCAAATCTTCGGTCTGTGAACCGTCAAGGTTGGCGCGCTGGATTGAACTCGTGCCTTCATCTCCTCGAAACGTGTTTCCCCAGTACATCTTGCCAGCCGTTGTAAAAATGGTTGACTTTAGTCACAGGACTTCCGTCAGCCTTCTCTGAAGACGCGGTCTTAGCCGCGCCGCCGTCCCAACAGTACAAGACGGCTCCGCCCGGGGATCTCACCCGGGAACACCGATCTGGTCCCCGCTCAAGCCACCCCGCGCGCATCAGCGCGCACGACAGCCTGAACCGGATTGGGTCTGCGTCTCCGCTTTCCCAGCCGGTGTTGCGCTGCAAGCGCCGGTCTCAGCTGTCCCGAGATCGCGCCCCAGGACGTCCACACGTGCTTCACCCGCTTCCTTGCAGGTACGGTGAAGGCGACGTGGACGCCATTGCCGGCGGGACAGACCCGCCGGCGGGGGATGCGCTCGGAACAGCCGAGCAAGCGACGGGCCAGCACCAAGGCGGCCGCCTGGTGCTCCGTCAGCCCGTAACGCTCCACGAACTTCACCCGGCCGATCACCGAACTGAAGGCCGGGTTGACCTGGTGTACTTCAACTCCCTTCCGGTAGCCACGGGAGATGAAGTACGCCTTGACCTTGCCGTAGGCAAATGACGACAGCATATGGGAGTACCTGCGGGATTCACCCTCCAGAGCGGCCTTCTTCTGGCGGAAGTCCAGCTTCTCGATCACAATCGGCTTGCCGACCTCTCGGGCATAATCGACCACGCTGGCCACTGCGTCGCCGATGAGAGCCTCCGCTTGGCGAGTGTTCCTGCCGTAGGTGACCAGAGGCACCCTCCAGGCGCTTACGTAGTTGCCACTGGAATCGGTCTCCGCGACGGCCAGATGGTCGGCGTTGAGGTCCACGCCGATTGTACCGCGCCGCTGGTCCGTAGCCGCCGGCACGGCCATCATCCGGGTGGTGACGAACACCCGCCATCCTTTGCCATCCCGCTTGAACCGGTATGAGATGGGTTGTCCCAAGGACGTTGCCCGCGCCGCCTTCTCCCCGTGCTCGCGCCGATACTGGGCGTAGTCGGCATTGCTCCCCAAGCCTGCCAGCACCTGCTCATTCCCGTAGCCAAACCGCACACCCTGGATGACCAGGTATTTGCCGTGTTGCCCCGCCAGAGAATCCGGTATACGCAACCGCAGGGTCAGCGTGCCGTCATCGGCAACGGTGGCCACGCAGAGCTGGCATCCCGACGTCTCGTCCCGGCTCCCCAGCACGAAGAACTCGTCGCTGCGGGAATCCCGCCAGTCCCTCAGCCATTCCTGATGGTCAGTGTAGTCGTTGGCCTCCAGATGGTGCTGCTTGCGCCACAACCGCTTGGACCCGAAGCACAGCCTGACCCGGCCCTCAGCGATGTCGGCTTCCAGTGCAGCCAGCCGGACTCGCAGATTGGCCAACCGCCGTTTCTTCTGATGGACCTGATCCCGTCGGCCACGTTCAGCGGCATCGGAAACCTGCCGCTCCGCCCGCGCAATGCGCCGCCCCAGAGCATCCGCCCGCAGCTTCTGCTGCTCTCTGACCGCCGCCGCCTTACCCTCCAGCGACACCCGCACCGCGTTGAACATCCGCGCCGGTATCCCGTACCGTTTCAGGTACGCGCCCTTCAGCGGCGCCGCCGGACTTCCCGCCGCAACGTCAGCAAACAACTTCCGCTGCACCCGTCCGTAAAGCGCGGCGCAGGCGGCCAATGCGGCGTCCCCCGCCGAACGGTTCACGCCGCCGTAATCGGAAATGCGCGTCTGGTAGGTGCCAAGCTGCTGCATCAGTCCTCCTGAGCCGCCGTCAGCGCCCGTTCCGCCCGACGCCGCGCCGAACGCCGTCCGTAGAGTCGAGCACACAGCGAGGTCAACACCCCGGTTACGTCTCGCACCAAGTCATCCTCGAGCTCGCCCTCTTCCATCACCAGAATGCGCGCTCCCCGCCCGGCAAGCGCACCCTCCAGGTACTCAAAGCCGAAACGGCTCAACCGCTCCCGGTGCTCCACCGCTATCGTGCCCACCGTAGGGTCCGCTACCAGACGCCGCAGCCGGCGACGGTCCCCATTCAGACCAGAGCCGGTCTCCTTGACCACTTCGTCCGGCCGATAGCCCTGCCGCGTCGCCCATTCCACAACCCGGCCCACCTGCCAGTCCAAGTCTTCCTTCTGGTCCGCAGAAGATACTCGGGCGTACACCACGCAACGCCCATCATTCCGGGATGGCACCACCACGTAGTAGCGACCGTTGGGCAACTGCTCGATCTGAAGTTCCGGCGGCAGCTTGCCGGTGAGATGCAGGCGGGAAGTGGTCGCCTTGTCGAAGCCGTAGAGGCGTCCCCAGGCCGTCAGGCTGATGCGTCGACTGATACCGTCCATAATAGACTATTATATACTATAAATCTAACTGTTGCGAACCCCTACGTCCAAAGCGAGGCCGCTTGGTCTCCTCAAACCCGGGCTCCCGGTAATCAAGTTTTCCAACTGGGAGCCATCAAGGTTGGCACGCAGGATTCCGCCGCTCCCGTCATTATCGGCATCATAAACTGACCAGTACATCTTGCCGGCGGCTACGTCCAGGACTATGTCAGTAAAGCCTCCTCTACCGGAACCTATATACCTGGTCAGTTCTTCGAGCTGTGAACCGTCAAGGTTAGCGCGTTGAATCGTGCGCGTTGTTGACACTGCCAAGTACATCTTGGATGCACCGGCACTGCTCTCTGTTTGAGCTGATATGACAGCAGGAATGCCCGCCAGAATACCTATGGCCACGAGTAGAAAGGTTACCTTCCAGACCTTTAACATTCAGCCTCTCCATCTGCTGCGAGTAAATCTGTTCGACCAGAACCCTCCGACAAGCGAGAAGGGCCAAGGTAGCGCGGCGTGCGAAATTGAAATCGTCTCTGCTGTCGCGATAGTAAGCGCAATAATGACGGCAAGCAAATTGCGTGCGTCCGGCTTCCCTGATGGGAACAAGCCCTTCCAAGCTGAAAGACTACGCCCTGATGGCACGGGGAGAGACTCTAGGAGCATTGAGTTCCAGCATCGCCTCTTGCGACCCTGTTCCCACGAAGGTTAGAGGCATGTCCAGAGGGGAGGACACGCTGCTTCCAGGATTCACCGTCCTGGCTCATCGCATGCAGGCGTGGCGGTAAACGGGCTATCCGCCAGGCGGCGGACAGCCGTAAAGTTAAGCTCTGGGAACTTCTCAAGGCATAACGCCGCTTCGCACAAACGCTCGTTCTGACCGCTGGACGTAATCGAGGGGGCAACTCGTGTCCTTTTGTACACACCATCTGACTGCTAATCTGGGTTGACGGACATCTGCCCAGAGGCCCTTATCGTTACCGCTGGCCGCCGGCCTATTCGTACTTAAATTGCTGAAAGCCAAGGACAAGGCCCAAGAGGATGCCCGAGAACCAGTCCGACGTTAGGGTTTGTGCCCCTTCAGGATGTCAGTCGCCCGCTTGGTCATAACCTAGTGTGGTGTAACCGTAGTTCGCCGTATTATTCGGAGGCTTTCTCAAAGGACAGGTACCGCGATTATCGTTCGAACCAGAGTAACGGATCACCGTAAATTGCCCCTTCATTTACCGATGAACTACGGATACACCACACTAGGCGGGCGACTCCTTTTTGTGCCCGAGATTACGTCCACTCAATTACGTCGGCTCACCAGAAGACCGGTTTTGCGAACCGCAATGTCGGCGTTTAAGGGACCTCTTGAACATCATCTACCCTGCTGCCCGGACCCCTCTCGATGATCCGCCGCACGGTCCAGGGCGGCCGGTCGGATTCGTCGTCGCCAGCTGAGTCATAGAACACGCCATCATCAGCAACAGACAGTTACTCCAGTGCCCTGCACAGAAGTTCGATGCGGGCCTTGTAGTCTTCATACCGCACCGACTGGCTCAGTCTTCCGGACTCGGCAATCATGCGGCTGGGCCCAATGACCTTGCGGGCAAAAGTAGATGAGGCTGAACAGCCTGAGCGCCTGCCTGTACCCCTTCTTGAGATGTCGTTGTAATATTAGGGAAATGCCCAGAAAAGTCCAGGTCAAATGCGCCATTCCCGGCTGCCACCGCCGGGTAAAGATGACGCTCGCCGAACGCGAGGAACTGAGCGGGTGGGACGCGTGCCGCTTCTGCCCTGAGGTGCGCCAGGCCGTCGAAGTCGCCGCCCTTGAAAAACCGTTCCCGGACGTACTGGACGCCCCGCTCCACCTTGGGCTTGTCCTCGGGGTGTCTCACCCGGGCGGGGTCGGTAATGAACCCCCGGTGCTGGGAGTATTCCAGGAAGCCCCGGGTGAGCCTGGGGTGTAGAGCGTCGGCCTCCGCCACTGCGGCGGGGAAGTTGTCGATGACCAGGTACCTGGGGACGCCGCCGAAGAAGGCCCACGCTGCCTCCAAGCCCACGATGACGTCCTCCAGCTTCTGGCTGAAGGTGGGCCAGACGAAGCAGTGCCGCGAGTAGCCCAGCACCACGATCAGCGCCCACACCGTGCGGCGGCGGCCCGTCTCCGGGTCGTGGACCAGGCCCAGACGGCCGAAGTCCAGCTCCGCCACCTCTCCGGGGTCGGTGTCCTCCATCCGGACCGTGTTGCGGCTCCGGCCCCGCCAGTTGCGGCGGGCGACGAACCGGTGCAGCGAGGCATACGATACTGGGCAACCCCGCTGCGCCAGCAACTCCTGAACTCGGGTGAGCTGCAGGCGGCCGCCGGTGAGCCACTGGTAGATCTGGTCGGCCCAGGGAGCCAGTCTGTCCTCGGTGGGCACAGCCCCGTGCTGCGGCCCGGGGCGGCTGATTGCCGCCAGACGGCCGAGCTGCTCCTTGGTGGGCGCAGGTCCCTCGCGGGATACTCCCATCCCCTCGGCCAACGCGGTGTACTTCCCGACGGTTTCCCGGGACAGTCCCGTCCCTGCGGCTATCCGCCGCCGGCTGCTGCCCGCCTGCCAGCGGCGGACCACTTCCGAAATGTCCACTCTTTGCACCTCCTTGTAGGCCATCACCAGACCTCACCACGAAGTGCCGCAATGGTCTCTTATAAGGCGCTCAAAGTGGCCTAATGACCCTGAATAACTGGCCTAATGACCTTGAATAACTTGTTGATGTTCTACGATTCCGTCACCTGCTAACTGGTCAGCGAAAATGTCATCCCTATGAGGGATGTAACGTTGAATCAGCAGGAACAGGCAAGGATTCAGATTCTCAACAGCGTTTTGGAATACCAGCTTCCCATCGCTCAGGCAGCCGATATCATGGGAGTGAGCGAGCGTCACACCAAGCGCCTCCTCGCGGCTTACCGCAAGGACGGTGCTGCCGCACTAGTAGTCAGTCATGTTTGGAATCGAAGGGATAGAGGCGGTGAAGTTTGCCCCTGGCGTCCTGGGTGTTGAACCGCCAGTTGATGATGGCTCGGGCGGCATTTCGCTCCGTGACCAGGGCTTGGACCTCCCGCCGGAGGGCGGGTTCGTTGGGGACGCGCTGCTTGAGGCAGGAGCGGGACAGCACGCTGAACTCGATTTCCGCCATATTCAACCAACTCCCGTGCTTGGGGGTGTAGTGGAACTCCAGCCGTTTGGCGACCCGGCGGGCCTCGGCCGCTGGGAAGGTCTCGTACAGGGAAGCTGTCCTGTGGGTGTTCAGATTGTCCAGGACCACCCGCACCACCGGGACCTCCGGATAGGCCTCATCCACCAGCCAGCGCATCTGGCGGGCGAAGTCCTCCATGGTGCGCCGCTCCGTAACCTGCACGTGGCGCCAACCGGCCATAGGTTCGCAGGCCAGAAACAGGTTCCGAGTGCCTTCCCGGCGGTACTCGTAGTCCTGCCGCGCCGGTCTCCCCGGCTGGGCCGGCAGCGGGGGACGGGTGTCAGCCAGCAACTGGGTCGAGGTCTCGTCAAAGCAGACCACCGGCCGTCGGGGGTCATAGGGTTCGGCGTAGAGGTCCAGCACGTCCTCCATGTGGGCCACGAACTCCGCGCTCACCTTGGGAATGCACCATTCCTGCTTCTGCCAAGGCTTGAGGGAGTTTTTTTCAGGTGCAGCCGCACCGTCTCGTGGGATAGGGAGGGCACCAACCCCAACTCCACCACCTGGCCCGCCAAAAGGCGCAGGGTCCAGTGTTCATGCCCTTCCGGCGGTTCGGAGCAGGCCAGAGCGATGAGGTGGGCTTCGCCCCGGTCGTCCAGCTTCCGGTACCGGTGGGCTTGGGGTCGGTCTTGCAGCACCCCTTCCAGCCCCTCTTCGGCGAAGCGCCGCTTGATCCGAAACACCGTGCCCTCGGCCACATCCAGGGCTTGGGCCACCTGGGGAGCGCTCCACCCCTCATCCGTCTTGAGCAGAATCCGGGCCCGGACCGTCACCCGGGCTGTGCCTTTCCCCGCACGAACCAGACGCTGGAGCTGGTTCCGCTGTTCCGCCGTCAGCCGGACTCCATACTTTTCCCTGACCATATCACCGCCTCCCATCAACACTATCAGGGTCAGGGTAGCTCTTTTGCTCAATCTTTCACATTACCATTAATATCAAGTTTGACTGACTACTAGTATTCAGCCAATCTGGCATTGTCAGTTGGTACATGAGCCCTGACAGGATGCTACCTTGGGGATAGACGAAGGGTTGTGGGATGTGAGGTAGTCATGGTGCAGGAGAAGTACGGAGTCCGGCTGGCAACACAGGAAAAGGGACGGCTCAGGAAGATGATCAGGGCTGGGAGGGGTTCCGCGCAGGCGATTGCCCGGGCCCGCATCCTGCTCAAGATGGATGAGGGCTGGACCGCCCCCCAGGTGGCCACCGCACTGGACGTGTCGGAGCGGACTGTGTTCCGCACCAAGCGGCGGTATGCCGAGGAAGGGCTGGACGAGGTGCTGAGGCACCATAACCAGGTCAATCGGCCCAGAAAGGTGGATGAAAGGGTGGAGGCCCGCCCTGTATCCAGGACGGAGCAGGCTCTGATAGCCCTGGCCTGCAGCCCGGTGCCCGATGGTCATGACCACTGGACCATGCGGGCCCTGGCGGGCAAGGTGGTGGAGTTGGGATTGGTGGAGTCTTTGTCTCCCGAGACGGTCCGCCTGCGGCTGAAAAAAACACGCTCAAGCCGTGGCTCAAGAAACAATGGTGCATCCCCAAGGTAGGTGGAGAGTTCGTGGCGACCATGGAGGACGTGCTGGATCTCTACGCCGAGCCCTACGATCCCCAGAGGCCGGTGAGTACCGCACGCTGGTAGAGCTTTCGGCGAACGCCGGGCGCGTGCTGACCTATGAGATCTGCTGCTCTGGGTGTAGGACAGAGAGCTAGACACCGCCGTGCGGCCCATACGAACCGTCATAAGCACTGAATCCTACCGGCGATCAACTCCTCGAAGCGGCGAGCGCTCAGCCTAGGCGATTCGCAACTCCCGCTGCCCCGTTTCATCAGGGATGGGCAGACATAGTGGTAGAACCTGCCTCTCTTGGAGTCCTGGCCCGAGGGAGCCCTCTTGCATCTGCACTTGACCAGTGCACTGAACGGGCAGGAGCTACTCACTCTCCATGGGTGAGTGATCCGAGGTGCCTAAACTCCTACCAAAGTGGAATCCACATAGACCCTTACGCGAATCCTTGCATGTTTCAACTGGGCTCTGGTCTAGTCCATTTGTTGCAGCACCTCTCCGGATAATTCCGTGATCTTGTCTATCTTAATGAGGACGGCGACACCCAGACGTTCAGGGTCCCGGTCCAGTTCGGCTTGGACGCAACGGTCCATGACTTCTTGGCGAATGGGACCGTCTTCGTGGACGGTTGCCTTGCCGTGGAACCGCCACCTCACCCGGTCGTCGGCGTGGGCGTAGTAAACGACGACCTGCGGATTCTCGGCAACGTTGCCCAAAGCCGACCGCTTGGCACGCTCCCAATAGGCCAGCGTATCTCTGTCGAAGGCCATCACGCTTCCCTTGGGGCTTATCTGGGGTTCGCCGTCCTTGGAGGCCGTGCCCACCAGGCAAGAATATCCGTCGGCTAAAGCGCTGTCCAACCGCGATACCATCTCGTACGTCAGATTGATCATCGTAGTACATCTCCTTGGGAGTAACGGCAGTTTGTAAGGCTCTTTCTACAGGAACAATCCGACTTGATGAGGACCAGTATTCGAGAGCACTCTTCGCCATATGCAACTCTTTCCTTGCATCATTCCTGCACCCTGGTTTCCGCACATCATGGGAGTGCAGGCCTCGTCGCATTGTGCGGCCCTTGAACTAAACCAAAGCCAAGGCTGGATGTGCCATTTGCGGGGCTCGGTCGAGCTTCCGCGAGAGTCCGCGTGCCTGCCGGGTTTCCTGATACCGGAGTGGCCTTCGCCTTTGCCGGGTCTGATTCGCTTTCATCGCAGGAGGGTGCCTATCATCTCCAAAACCTGTTCCACCACTCGCGGAGTTGTTTGGGTTGCCAAGCCAGCCTGCCTGGCACGCCAGTCCAGACTCTTGATGTGGTCAGACAGCACCACGCCGGTAATGTCGCCTCCCTGCGGGAGGGGCACCTCAAAAGGGTAACCTTTGACTGCCGTGGTAACCGGGCAGAGCAGAGCCAGGCCTGTCCTGTCGTTATAGCTCCTGGGACTCAGGACCAGCGCTGGCCGGCGGCCCGCCTGCTCGTGCCCGGCCTGAGGGCTGAAGTTCAGCCACACGATGTCGCCCCTGCCGGGAACATAGGGTGAACTCACCATACTTCCATGCCTTGGGCTGAGCCTGTATCCCATTCAGAATGCAGGTTGTCTGTGGTGACCCGGGACAACAATTCATCCAGGTCGTATGCCCTCTTGGTCAGCGTCAGACGTTCACCGTCCGTGGTGATCTCAATTGCCGACCCGGCGTGGACGCCCCACTCTTCTGCAAGGGGTTTTGGTATCCGGACCGCGAGGCTGCTACCCCACCGGGCTACGTGCGATTGCGTTCCCATTTGAGATCCTCACTGTCGCAGATAGATATATAATATATATCCAACTGCTGGCATGTTGTCCAGTGTGTGATTGCCGGTGCGGAGCAGTGGTACCGCCTGCAATCGAGGGCTGAAAAGCTGCTGCGGCACTTCCAGCCCCATCGCCAATCCCTCCCTGGTGCACATCTCACCTTGGCTTCGGTTTAGGAGCGCAGCACACTGCAGGATGGCGTGGATGCTGGCCTTTACACCAATGTGGGAACACTTTACTATGTCAAATAATGGGAGTTATAATATGTCGTTGTGCGGATCATATCAAAAAGAGCGCTCCGCGAATTCTGGGGGCGCCATCCAGAATCCGAGCAACCACTACTTGCATGGTATCGAGAGGTAGAACAAGCGGACTGGCCTACTCCGGCTCACGTTGTCGAACGCTACCCCAACGCCAGCATAGTCGGAGGAGACAGGGTAGTGTTTCGAATTCGACACAATGACTATCGGATTGTCGCAAGGTTTTTCTACCCGGGGGCGAATAGCGTACATCCGCTTTGTTGGCACCCATAGGGAATATGACCGCATCAATGCGGAGGAGGTGTAATCATGGCACGAGTCCGGGCGATCCGCTCAGAAGAGGACTATGACGCTGCGATGGCCCGGATAACCGAACTCATGGACAGGCTGTCTGTCGCCGAAGGGCAGGTAGACGACGGGGATGATCCTAACCGGGTCGAATTGGACGTACTTGCTGACCTTGTGGAACTCTACGAAGAACGACACCACCCTATCGGCTTTCC
Source organism: Dehalococcoidia bacterium (assembly GCA_965220625.1). Lineage (GTDB taxonomy): Bacteria > Chloroflexota > Dehalococcoidia > Lucifugimonadales > UBA3495 > VXOI01. Next base: position 2,550,860 of record CBDCQN010000003.1, on the reverse strand, counting down.
CGACCCTGTGTCCGCCATCATGTTCCGGATGGACCAAGCGAACCTGACACCCCGCGACCTCGTACCCTTCATCGGGAGTCGGGCCAAGGTATCGGAGGTTCTTGCGGGGAAACGGGCGATCACCATGTCCATAGCCCGGGCACTTCACCAACACCTGGAAATACCAGCCGATGTCCTATTGCAGGAACCTGGGGTTAGCTTGCCGGACACAATGCCAAGTTTTGAGTATTCCAGGTTTCCCCTCAGAGCTATGGCCAAGGCAGGCTGGATTCCCCACATCCAAGACCTGAAGGACCACGCCGAGGAGTTGATCACCGAGCTGATGGAGCGTGCCGGTGGTCGAGCGTTTGCTGCGGCTCCCCTGTACCGGAAGAACGATAGCCGGCGAATAAACGCTAAGACTGATGACTATGCCCTTAGAGCCTGGTGCTGGCAGGTGCTGGCCCAAGCCAGAGAGAATCAGTCGGGTGCGGATTACCAGGCGGGGGTGGTTACTCCCGAGCTTCTGCGCCAGGTAGCCCGGATGAGCGTTTTGGAGGACGGGCCGATCAAGGCGAGAGACCTGCTAGGACAGCACGGGGTGGAGGTCGAGTATGTTGGTCATCTACCCAGGACCCACCTTGACGGTGCTGCGCTGAGACTGGCAAACGGCAGGCCGGTCATCGGCCTAACCCTACGCTATGACCGCATTGATAACTTCTGGTTCACGGTGTTGCATGAGTTGGCGCACATAGGCCTCCACTTAGGCGATTGCAGCGAAGAAACCGGCTTCATAGATGACCATAGCCTGCGAGGCGTGCAATCTGTTGTTAGCGACACAACAGAACAGGAAGCGGACCGACTGGCGCAGGACGCCCTAATACCCTCTGAAATCTGGGGTAAAGGCGAAATCCTTGCCGAGCCGGCGCCTATGGCTGTGCTGAGCATGGCGTGGGAAGCTCAGGTGCATCCGGCGATTGTCGCCGGTCGCGTTCGTTACGAAACAGGCAACTACAGGCTTCTTTCTCAGTTCGTGGGCACCGGCTCAGTGCGATGGCAGTTTGAGTACAAATCTGGTTAATCATGAGGGAGTGAGAATGGCAGATAGACCCGTGAAGTGCAGCAGTTGCGATGTCCCAGCGCAGTGATCCTTGAAGAGAACATCCCCCAGAAGGTGGTCTGCCGCCGGTGTGGGATGTCGGAGAGTTACAAGGAATTCCAGCGATCGGTTGGTCACCAAGCTTCGGCCTAGGCCTCCAAGGAATTGGGCAAAGCCTTTAGAGATATGGCTAGGGGAAACAAGAACATTAGATACAAGCCGGGAAACGGCTTTGCACAATAAATGTTTTTTATTCCCGATTTATTGTGCAGGTTTGTTCAGAATTGCCGGTGGCTCCATTGTCCCGCCGTTCCTGTCCAGCCTGTTGTCTTTCTTGAATGCTTGTCTTCGGGTCTCTGCTCACAGTGCTTCAAGGAGTTCCAGGGCGCCTGCTGAGGTGCGCTGTCTGTGAGTGCGCAGTTCCCCGGCCGGCAGTTCTCCGTGGTAGAAGTGGACGTGCAGCCTTTCGGCTGAACCGAACCGGGAGCGCCAGATGTTCCCGTCTTGGGTGGTGTCCAGATGCTGAGCGATTCTCTGGAAGGCCCTGTGGCTGTCGTGGGGGAGTCCGTCGTTCTGGGCGACGGCGATCAGGCATTGGGCGAGAGCTCCCCATAAGAACTCGGCGGCAATCATGTCGTTGCCGCCGTCCCCTGATTCTTCGTCTGCCCGCCTCATGAGTTCCCGGGCCATGCTGAGATGTTCCTCCTGGTTCATGGGGCCGCCTGTGCGGCCAGTCGGTTGGCCAGTTCTATGGTCGCCGTGGCGAAGAGGATTCCATCTTCCTCTGGCCCGTCCGGGTTTTCCGCGTAGACACCGAACTTCAGCATGTCCGGGCGTCCCATGCTGGCTCCCAGGGCCGCGCCCAGGTTGTCGCCCTCTTTTGAGACGTTCTCCAGGGCTTGGTCGAGTTCCTCAATCGTGTTGGGCCATTCGCTCCCGCTGCCCAGGGCTGCGGCGATGCTGTAGAGGTCATCATGGGTGCCGTGGGGCCAGTCGCGGGTTGCGGCGATATGTCCCAGTGTCGCCCTGACGGCGTCGGTGAGGGTTTCTGCTCCTTCCAGGGCATCTCCCTTTTGGAAGCTGGTCTTGGCCGCCTTGAAGTATGCTTGGACGACCTCTTCCACTGCTGGTTGCCAGGTCTGGGAGACGGTGGTTTTCCAGGTGTCCGCATCCTGGCTGGTGCAACTACTGAATGCCTGGGCGACGGCGCTTATGGCGTCGTTCATGGGCCGGTTGCTCTCCGGAACGGGCCATATTGCTTGGAAATCCTCTTTGATTTTCTCCAGTTCAGGAGTGGGCTGTGCCACGTGGCTGACTATCCGGAGGACCGTGAGGGCGACGTCTTGCGCTACCGTTTCCATTCTGGTGTTCATGTCGGTTGCTCCAGCCTATCTGCTTCGTTGGATGTTATTTCCCGGTGCCTGCGTGGTCAACTGTGGGAGTGTTCCCCGCTGGCTGCCCTCTACGTGTTGCTGCGGGCCTGTGCGAGGGCATTTATTGTGCAAGATTTTTTTAATTCCCCGCTGGATTCCATTTATTGTGCAAAGCCCCGGGAAACATCCGGTCCCTTTATGAGACAGGCTCCGATGATCGCGGCCCACGCGCACAGGGCGATGGAGCACGTGGCCAAGGCCAACTTAAAGCGCTACTCCCAAATCCACCCGATCAACATCCTGATGGACGAAACGCTGGAGGCAGACCCGGCCTTGATTTCGAACCATCCTTGGACGGCAGCATATACCGGCAGTACCGGGGCGCAGGGAATAGTGCTCGCCCCAAGTGCCGATCACCGGGATAGAGAACTACCGGGAGATGGTCAACCGGGACGTACAGACCATCCTGGACCGCGCCCGGGAGGTCATGCGAGGCGAAGAAAGCGGGTACAACGCGGCGAAATAACCCTGGATTGCCACGACTCCGGGAATCTCTTGGGACAACCCGACCAGGTCCGCCGACCATACCACAAATATCACCGCCTTTGCCCCGTTGCGTCGTTATAGGGATCGAGCCGTCCCGTTTGTCCCTCCGGACCGAGAGACGTCGGTAGGCCCCCCAAAGCCACTGGAATCCCACAGGCCCGCCTTCGCGAAGGACGAGGCTACGATCCTGCCCTGGTGATCCGACTAAGGGCCAGGTCAACATCGTCCGTTCCTTGCCGACGATATCCGAGAGCTCGAGGGCGGTGCTGAGCCGGCCCCCCAAGATGCGCGGCCCCACGCGAACGAAAGCAACCTGCTCCAGCATGGAGCAGGCGGCCTGTCATGCGGCGGGCGCCCACGCGAACGGAAGCCCGGGAGGTTCGTCGGTGACCTGGACTTCCATGGGGCAGCTCGGCTGGAAACCAAGCCGGGCCGCGACGGGAACGCTGAGCTCAAACCCGCCGAGCACCGCCATCACGGAGTCCGCCGCCTGCAAACTCTGCGGCCTTATTACTGCGGCCAAAGGCCCGTTGCCCGCATCGTCCATCCGATTGTATTCATTTCCAGTCGAGTGCATCAATTCCCGGAATAGAAATAGAGCCTAACGACGGCTATCGTCTGGTCCTTGGTGAGATTTCCGCCGAAGTAATCACGCACCGCCGTGATGGCCTCATTCTTGCTGATTGCCCCGTCAAAGTCGTCGTCGTATGGAGTGAGTGAGAGCTGGGCGGCCGCCGCGTTGGGGTTGCCGCTCGCATCTTCCGCCACTCCGGCAGCAATATCCACAGTTACCTTTCCGATTGCGTTCGGGGTCACCTCAAAAGTATAGTCGGCACCGCTTCCGGCGAAGTTGCCGACAGTGCCGTTGCCCACCGCGTCTTTAACGTCATCGATGATAAAGCCGAAAACCGGTTCGCTGAAAGTCGCCTTCAACGGAACCGGCCTGTTGAGCCTGATTTTAGCGCCTGTTGAGGTGATCTCTATGACCACCGTGGGAGGCCGGTTTTCTGCTGATAGGTTCAGCTCTGTTCGTCCTCCGACTTCGAAGGGGATGGACTCCTCGGCGGCTGCGCCGTTTATCTGGAAGCTGACCACGTCCCCGTCTTCACCCTCGGTCCTCAACAGGGAGGCAGTATCATATCCATATAGGCCATTCTTAGTGGTGACGGTCATCACCACAACGCCGTTTATCTCGGCGGAGACCACGGTGCCGTCGGGCGCGGGAACACCGTTGATGGTCACGGTGCCGTAGAACTGATGCGGCGGCATAGGTGGGCGCGTCGGCTGAGCGGTCACAGTGCCTAGGCCGAGAACAAGGACCACTGCCAGGCTCCAGGCGATAGGAACGAACCGCAAGACGGCTCTAGTCATAAGCGCTTCCAGTATTACTTAGATTGTAGACGTATTCATCAGGACCCTTCGTGATCAGGGACCCGATACCATCAGGCCCGCCGGGTCACACTGCCTCGTTGGCCAAGGCCAGCGTTAGCCTTTTAGAACATGCCCAGGGCCACCTGCTAATCGGCGTCGACCCGCATCTTTTTTCGGGGTCTCCAGCTGTCCCTGGTGGCAGTTGGCTTGCTTTGTGCTCCCGACTTTACCTTCTGTCCATCAAGGGTGACGGCGGGCGTATCAGTATGGGTCCCAGTCAGTCGGCTTACCTTCGGCCCGTTAGGCGCGTGGTCGAGCCCTATGGGCGCGGTACCTCCTGAATAGTCGAGCGGGAATATCAGCAGAATGGCAGGCCCAGGCTGGGGAGGTCATTTCTCGGTACGTATCGCAATTCTTCCGGGATGCACCCGGTTAGTTGGTTGGTTCCGCCGAGTAACAAACCTACCAGGTTCGCGAGGCGCCCCAATTCCGTGGGTATCGCCCCACTCAATTGGTTGCCGCGCAGGTACAGGTATTTCAGGTTGGGGAGGCTGCCCAATTCCGACGGTATCTCCCCTGTCAGTTGATTTTCGCTGAGTTCGAGGTCTTGCAAGGTGGGGATCATGCCCAATTCGCGAGGAATCTCCCCGGTCAGCTGGTTGTTGTCGAGGGACAAGTATTTCAGGCCGGAGAGGCTGCCCAATTCCGGCGGTATCTCCCCTGTCAGCTGGTTGTTGCCGAGGGACAGGTATTTCAGGCCGGAGAGGCTGGCCAACTCCGCCGGGATGTCCCCGGTTAACTGGTTGCCGTCGAGGGACAAACTTAGCAGGTTGAGGCGGCCCAGCCAGGACGGCACTGCCCCCGTCAATAGGTTGCCGCCTAGGTTCAGGACCGACAGGCTGACGAGACGTTCGAATTCTGGTGGTATCTCTCCAGTCAGCCGGTTGCTGCTGAGGGACAGGGCCGACAGGTTGAAGAGACGTTCGAATTCTGGTGGTATCTCTCCAGTCAACTGGTTATTGCCAAGCTCCAACCGTGTCAGGTTAAAGAGGCGTCCCAACTCCGCCGGTATCTCCCCGGTCAACTGGTTATTGCCGAGCTCCAACCGCGTCAGATTGAAGAGGCGGCCTAACTCCGCCGGTATCTTTCCGCTCAACTGGTTTCCGCGGAGCCACAGCTCCTTCAGGTAGGAGAAGCGGCCCAACTCTGCCGGCATCTCCCCGGTCAACTGGTTGTCGCTGAGGGCCAGCATTGTCAGGTTGGTGAGGTTGCCCAATTCCTGCGGTATCTCCCCGGTCAACTGGTTATCATTGAGGTCCAGCACTGTCAGTTTGGAGAGGTTGCCCAGCTCGGGCGGTATCTCCCCAATTAATTGGTTATGGTCAAGGCGCAGCAATCCCAGGTTGGATAGGCGCCCCAACTCCGCCGGTATCACCCCGCTCAAATCGTTGTGGTCGAGCACCAAGTGTTCCAGGTCGGAAAGGAGGCCCAATTCCGATGGTATCCCTCCCCCCAAATGGCCTCCGTTGAGGTGCAGCGATTCCAGGTTGACAAGGCGGCCCAGTTCAGAGGGTATCGCCCCACTCAATCCGTTGCCTTCCAGCCGTAACCCCATGACACGACCGCCCGCATCAGTGGTTACGCCATACCATTCGCCAATCGGGGACTCGCTGAGCCAGTTGTCGTTGTTCTTCCAATCCGCTCCGCCTGCCGCTTCGTAGAGGGCGGCCAACGCAGACCGGTCCAAAGCGACGCAGGACTTCAGACCCAAGTCGGCGAGGTCATGGCTGGGGACGTTCGGCAACTCTCCGGGTATACACCCGGTCAGCTGATTGCCCCCACCCAGGGCCAGCGATTCCAGGTTGGCGAGGAGGCCGAGTTCCGGCGGTATCTTCCCGCTCAGCCGGTTTTCGGTGAGCTTCAACGATTGTAGTTTGAAGAGAAAGCCCAGTTCGAAGGGTATCTCTCCACTCAACTGGTTGCCGCCGAGAGACAGGTCCTTCAGGTAGAAGAGGCGGCCCAATTCCGGAGGTATCGCCCCGGTCAACCGGTTGCCGTCGAGGACCAGTTCCTCCAGATTAGAGAGGCGGCCCAGCTCAGGCGCCATCTTTCCATTCAGTTGATTGCCACCGAGCCGCAACCCGGTGACCCGGTCACTACCATCAGTGGCTACGCCGTACCATTGACTTGTTGGAGCCTCGGTCAGCCAGTTCTCGTCGTCGGTCCACTCCGCACCGCCCGTCGCTTCGTAGAGTGCGGCCAGGGCGGCCCTGTCCGACGCACCGCAAAACTGTAGCCCCAGGCCAGCGGCGTCATGGCTCGGGACGTCCTTCAACTCTTCGGGCATGCAGCCGGTCAGTTGGTTACCCCCGCCGAGACGCAATTTCGTCAGATCCGGGAGGCTCCCCAGCTCCTCTGGTACCTCACCGGTCAACTCATTGCCGGAGATGTCCAGCGTTCTCAGGGTGGAGATCCTGCCCAGCCAGGAGGGGGCCGGCCCGGTCAACTGATTCTGGTTGAGATGCAAGTATCGCAAGCCGGTCAGCCCGCCCAGTACGGACGGTATCTCCCCGTTCAACTGGTTCCGGGAGAGGTCCAGCAACTCCAGGTTGTAGAGCCTGCCCAGTTTGGAGGGAATCATCCCACTCAAATGGTTACCGCCGAGCCGAAGCTCAGTCACCCTGCCGAAGCCGTCGGTGATTACGCCGTACCATTTCCCGATTGGAGCTTCGCTCAGCCAGTTGTCGTCACGGGTCCAGTTCGCCCCGCCCGTGGCGCGGTAGAGCGCGATCAGGGCGTCCCTGTTCGCCGGATCCGCAGGGCCTGGGATGGGCCCGCCGTGGAGGCGCTCGTACAACTCCCGGAACTGGACTCTCTTATCTGATGGCGTATTCGTTAAAAACGCCTGGTATATCTGAGTTTCGGTGACAGGGGAGCCGCTGGATTTGCCGACCCTGTACAGCTCCCGCAACGAGGACGACACGACCTGGTAGCCCAGGGACTGGTAAACTCCCAGCAGGAAGGACTCCCCGAGGTGATAATGGCATAACCCTGGTTGCGACCCTGCAGCTGTAGCCTGAATCCAGCCGTGAATATCGGTTACGCCATGGGGGCTACAGCTTCTGGCCGCGGTCTGAGCGGCGGAGTAAAGGGACTGCATGCTCACCCCTTCGGTGAGATGGAGGACGTAGTCGGCGAGAAAACTTGCCGTTCCTTCTTGGAACCATTCAGGTCCCTTCACATCTCGCCCCCAGTAAAAGTGAGCCAACTCATGGTAGAGCACACTCCTCAAACTCTGGGTTCCCTGAGCCGCTCCCACTATTATGTGGCTGCCGTAGTTGACTCCCAGTCCCTGTGAGCTGAATCCCGGATTTAGAAACACGATGACGTCAGTCTTATTCAATGGCACCTCCATGAAACCCTCTATCACCTCGGCCCCGGTGCGCAGCGTGTCTAGCACGTCGGAGTCCGGCTGGATCGGAGCCCGGCGGACCTCAAAGAGGTTTACGTCACCTGCCAAAGGCAAGGAAATAGTATCGGAGCGGACGTGGCCCCCTTGGATCAGGTCGAGGAAGACGCGCTCTGACTCACCCGGAAGCACGACTACCAATGCCGCCTCTTCGTCATTCAGCCCGTCCTGGTACCACGACTGGCTGATGAGTTGCTCCAATTTGTACTGCTGGTACAGGAAGAGGGCCCACAAAGAATGCCCGACATCCCCGTGGACCCCCCGGATCACATCGGAAAAAAACGGCATGTTCACGACGGAGTATGCCAGTTCGAGGTCTTCTCTGTCCGAATCGTGGGCGATGGACCAGATATAGTGGACGGTCAACGATTCGGGAACGCTGATTTCGTCGGCGAGCCAAGGGAAGCCCCTCACGCGTTCCGCCAGGGAGGAGTCGATCCCGGCGATGTCGTGAAGCTGTACGACGGCAGCCCCTTCGACCCAAGTGATGTCGTCGGCGAGCCAGGGCAAGCCCATGAGACGCTTCGCTTGGGTGGCGTCTTCGAAAGCGATGGACGCGATCCAGATCACCACCGCCAATTCGGCCCCGGTGACGTCGCCAGCGAGCCAAGGAAAGCCGAGCAGACGCCCCGCCAGGGAGGAGTCTTCCCGGGCGATATACATGATATGATCCAACACTCGGTGTTCGTCTTCGCTGATGCCGTCGGCGAGCCATTGGAGGCCCACCAGACGCTGGGCCAGGGTCGGGTCAATTCGGGCTATGGCGGCCAGATAGCTAACGATCTCTGTGTCCGCTTCGGTGACGTCGTCGGCATGCCAAGGGAGGCCCAACAGTAGCCCGGCCAGGGGCGGGTCAATTGCGACTATGGCGGCCAGATAGCTAACGATCTCCCGTTCTGATTCGGTGACGTCGTCGGCGAGCCACAGGGCCTCCGCCAGAATCTGCGCCATGGCGGGGTCAATTCCCCTTATGATGTCCAGATAGCCAACCACCGCCCATTCGTCCTCATTGACGCCGTCGGCATACCATGAAAAGTCTGGCATCCTTGCCGGGGGAGTCGGCTTGACTGGCCCGGGGACTATGGTCCCGGCCACGTTCATGTGCAACCAGTAACCTTGCCCTGGCATCAACCGGGGCGTCGCGGGGCTTGGAAGGACCTCAAAGAGGGCATTGCCGTCAAACCCCATCACCGCCTCTATGTCGCCGATTAATTCACCGAAGTATTCTTCAGGGGCCATTGCACTGACGGACTTGAAACCGATCAGGTTCCAACCTTTCACGACCTCATACGAGGCGGACGGGGTTTCCTGGCCGGACATGGCCAGCACCACATCGACACCGGCCCCGTCCTTTATCTTTACCCAGTACCCCAAGCCGTCCTCCATGGTGGTCAGGTCGCTGGGCGCCCCCGGCCCGTAGGACCGCCACTCCGGAACGGGGCCGGTGGTGTCGTAATGCCAAACGGTTTCCACTTGGTCCAGGATGCTCGCCAACACCGCCTCGATTGCGCTGTCATCGGGTACCAGCGGCAAGGAGATGAGGTTTAACCCTGGCTTCAGTGTAATGTCGAAGCTGCTGACTGGCGTCGACGAAGACTGGAGAGACGGCTGACTTCCGGGGCCGTGCTCGTTCTGGTTCCCGTATCCATCAGCAACCGCACCGTCCCGGGGGACATGGGCGGCGCTCTCCTGGAGCACGGGAGCGCCCCGCGGCGCCGCCCAAGTATTGGCCAATCCCAAGCCGGAAGCCGTCCAACCGGCACCGGATTCCTCTCCTGGACGTCCGTCTCGTGAGGCCGGGGACACCAATCTCTTCGGTGTGGCGCCGAACTCGGACGGCAGGGGCTCGGGAGTGTGGTCGGAGGTGAGCTTGGACCGCGGCTCCGGAGCGGCTGTGGGCTCTGAGGAGGGCTTGGCTGCTGGCCGAGGCGCCCCTACGGCCTTAGTCGTGGACATGGGGCCGCCGGACAAGGTCATTGGGGCCGCAGACAGCGCATCCCCCAATGGGTGCTGACCCTTGGCCATGACCAAGATTGCGGCCCCCGCCAAGAAGGCCGCAATGACAATTATCGGGACGGTGACCCTAGACAATCCAGCCGCACCACGTTGCTAGACGCCTCACCCAAGTCATCCTTTGGCGCCGCCCGTTCGTCTTCTGGGGTTCATCCCCAGAAGTTCCCAAGCGACCAAATTCCGACGGTGCGTTGATGCGCTCACCGACTTTGATTTTTGCCGTAAGGGTTCGGTGATTATAAGCCAAATGCGGCGATGCAGATATGTTGTTGTCCGGCGATTTTGTCCCCTTATCGGAAAAGCTTAAACCCCAATCCACCGAAGGACACCGATGGACGGCGTGAGGACAGTGGGTTCGCATGCGGAAGGGGGTTGAGGGAGCTTCAGGGGAGATGGCCTGACAGCTCGGATTGCCATGTCCTGAAAGAGCGGATACGCCAGGTTTGTTATGAAGGCGGACGGTATGACACATTGATACGCATTGTTTGCCGAGAACTTGAGGCGTGGTATCTCGGCGAACCAGATGCAATGGCCGATGCCTTTGGCGATGATAACCTGCGCCGAATCGGTAACAGAGCGCGTTATCGCAATCCAGATATCTGCCGCAAGCCTTCCGAAGACGTTAAAAAGCTGGCGCCAAGATTTCAGAAGGTTGAAGGCGCTCGAAGCATGGCAGCGTATCTGACGCAAGAAGGCAATAGCTCGCACAGCTTCGCTGTCTTCCTGAGCGGCGTCGGCGGTCTGGGTGCTGACGCCGCGTGAAACGCTGGTATGCCGCTGCGGGATGGCCCGACGTTGAGCCGTTGACACTAGCATTGTCTTTCAGGGCGGGGATGACTTCTCTTGAGAAGAGTTCCAGAGAACGCATAGGGTCTTGGTGAGAGAGGGGCCGACTGCGCTGTCCAGCGGCGCCGCGCCGATGCCAGTTCCTTCTTGATGCTACTACTTAGCCTCAGGCGTGGGGCGGGCGCATGGTGTGCCAGGGGGTATGCTGCTCGTAGGCGTGGGCTACTCTTAACACCGTTGCCTCGTCGAACGGGCGTCCTCCGATTTGCAGGCCGATGGGCAGCCCCTCAGAGTTGAAGCCGCAGTTGATGGAAATCTCTGGAGCGCCGGCCAGATTAAAGGGACGGGTCATTACCGGCGGCATTGATTGGGCCATTTCCTTGGAGGTGATGACCGGGTCGTCACCCACCGGGGGAGCGCAGCTTTTGGACGTGGGCAGAATCAGAACGTCATAGTCCGAAAGCGCCCCCAGCACCTCTCGCCGCACCAACTCCCGGAGCTTCTGCGCTTTATAGTGGGCTTGGGCCGGGATGATGCTGCCGGTGAGCAGGCCTATCTTGTTGGCTTGGCCGAATTCGTGGATCCGGTCGCGTATCCAGTCCCGGAACGTCATCGCCGCGTCCACGTTAATCAGCGACGCCGCCAGGGTCCCGCCGTGTACCGTCAGGGGTAGGGACACGTCCTCGACGGTGGCGCCCAGCTCTTGGAGCACCGCCCCGGCGGCTTCCACTCCGTCGCGGACCTCGGGGTCCACGATGTCGCTGTCTATCAAGTCCCGGACCGCTCCCACTCTAACCCCGGCAAGCCCGCCGCCCAAGGAATCGCGGTAGTCCGGGACCGGCACGTCCCAGGTATACGGGTCCTTCGGGTCGTGGCCGGCGATGGCGCCCAAGGTTATGGCGGCGTCTTCCACCGTCCGGGAGATGGGACCCACCTGGTCCATGGACCAGGACCCGGGAGAGACACCGAAGCGGCTGACCCGGCCCCAACTGGGCCGCAGACCGACGATGCCGCACCAAGCAGCCGGGCGGCGGATGGAGCCGCCGGTGTCCTCACCCAAGGACGTGGAGCACAGGAAGGCGGCGGTGGCCGAACCGGAGCCGCTGGACCTCCGGTGAACCGGTCCAGGTCCCACGGGTTGCGGTTGAGGCCGTATCGCTGTGACGCCGCCAAGGCGAACTCGGTGAGGTTGGTCTTGCCCAGAACGACAGCGCCGGCCCGTTTCAATTTTGCCACGGCCGTTGCGTCTTCCTCAGGGAAAAAGTCGGCCATGAGCCGGGACCCGACGGTGGTCCTGATGCCCTTGGTCCAAATCTGGTCCTTGAGGGCTACGGGGATGCCGTGCATCGGGCCCAGGTATTCGCCGCCGGCGATGGCACGCTCCGCCTCGCGGGCGGCCGCCATAGCCTCCTTTCGGGAGACGGTCAGATACGAGTTGAACTTGAAGTTCAGGGAGTCAATGCGGCCGAGGTACGCCGAGGCGGCCTCGACCGGCGAAACCTCCCGGGCGCGAATTAGCTCCGCGAGTTCCGCCTTAGTCAGAAAGGGAATGTCCTGTTGGTCCCTGAGAACCTCCTCTGGGTAGGGGGCTTCGGCTGGCGCCGGGACCGTCGTCCACGGCAATGTCAGCGTTCGATCCACACGTGCCTCAGGGTTGTGCCGAGGTCGTATAGATCGGCCCAGAGCGGGCCGCGCACACTTTCGCTTCGGGCGTAGAGCGGCGCCGGCAACGGGATGTAGTATACCTGCTCCACCAGTTCCTGATGGAGACTGATGATACTGTTCAGATGGTTTGGCCGCGCCAAGGGCGGTTCCAGGCGGGTCCGGCTGTAGTTGTACTCTCCTCCTGCGCCGAAGTGCTCTATGAAAAAGCGGTCGATGTCCTGCCCAAAGCGTATGACGGGCGCCAGCTTGATGCCCCATTCAGCGGGGGCGTTGAAATCACTCTCCACCACCTCCGCGTATATGCCCACGTCGGCCAGCATCTCGCTAATTGAAGCGGCCAGGTCCCTCCAGGTCTGCGGAGGGTTGGGCGGAACTTGAATTGAGGTGGCGAACCCGTCGGGATAGCCGGCCTCCGCCAAGAGCTGCCTGGCCATTTCCGGGTCGTAACGGTTCCACTCAACGAGCTCGCGCGGTCCATCGAGACGGGCGCGCCACGCCGGAAAGAGGGCTTCGGGGACCGGACCCTGGGGCTCGCCCGCCCCGAGGGAGTCCAAGGCGTTCCGGTCGATAACGCGGTTGACCGCGAGCCTGACTCTGGGGTCGGAGAAAGGCAGGTCCCGGGTATCGAACCACAGCGCGAACACGACCGGGTAAGTCCCGAACGCGGCGTTTCGGGAAACTGTCGCGTGTTCTTGATTCGTCAAGGGCGGGAAGTGGCCGGAACTTGTGCGTGAGTATGGATATCCCAGGAAATGGAACTCCCCTGCTTGGAACGCCGCGGTACGCGTCGTCCCTCCCGGCGCTACGTGGAGGGACACAGTATCCAGAAACGGAAGCCCGTCCTCGTAGTAATAGGGGTTGCGCCCCACGGTCGAGACTCCATTTCTATTGTGTTCGGCAGGAACGAAGGGACCGGACCCTACCAGGTCCGTGAACCGTCCGATGGGAGCGTCTAACAGGCCCCGCGGAACGACGATTGCTCTCCAGGACGACGCCATGGTGTTCGCGAAGCCTATGTTTGGCTCCTCGAATTCGATACGTAAAGTGTAGTCGTCGATCACGGAAACGCCGGCGAAGTCCACCAGCGAAAATGCCTCTATCGAATATTCGGCATCCCGAGCGGTTACCCGTCTACCGTCGTGGAAGCTCGCGTCCTGCCGTAACCCCAGGGTCCACTCTCTGCCATAGGGCCCGACCTCCCACCGCTCCACGAGGTCGCCCACGACCTCCCAAGGGCTCTCAGGACTGGTCCTCCATAGGCGGCTGAAGACAAGGCTGTAGATCTGAGACGCGCCGGCCGAAAAATTGTCCCGGGGCGAATAGCCGTCCGCGAATGGCTCATCGGCCAGCGCCAGCGCTAGCTCGCCGCCGTAACGTGCGTCGCGCAGGGGCGGGGTGGGCGTCGGGGCCCGTTCCAGTTCGGTCAACGAGAGAGCGTAGCTTCCGGTGGCGCCACCGTAACCTGTGACCTCGACGAGATATTCGTCACTCTCTGGCGCTGTCCAGTACATCCGGGACGCCGCGCCATCGCCGGAGTCATCGTTCTCTAACCGGAGTCCGCCCGGGCCCGTCAGCACCAGCACTGTGTCGGAGATGGAGCCGAGGTGGGTCTCGATTATGTACTCGCGGCCCCGCTGGGCCCTGAACGCGAAATAACCGCGGTCTTCGTCGTCTCTGATCCGCCCGTCCACAGTCTCGCCCGGCTCAATCGCGATGATCGCAAACGCCCGCTCCGTGGGCGCGGGCGGGGTGGCCGTAGGCGTGGGCGCGGGGGCCGCCGTAGGCGCGGGCGCGGGGATCGCTGTAGGCGTCGGCCCAGGTCGCGGCCGCCCCGACTCGAAGAGCGAGAGCTGGTATGTCCCTGGCGTACCGTCGAAACCGGAAACTTCGATGTAGTAGGTGTCCGACGAGGGGGCTACCCACTCCAGCCGGGACGCCGCATCCTCTCCGGAATCATCGTCCTCATCCAGGTAGCCGCCGTCCGGTCCGTAGAGCACCAGGACCGTATCGCCGTTGGAGCCCAGGTGAGTCTCGATCCGGTACTCGCGGCCTCGCTCCGCGCTGAAGAAGAAAAAGTCCCGGTCGCCGTCGCGTTCGATGTCGCCATCCAGGAATTCGCCGTCCCGGATGCGGGTGGCGTCGAAGCGGTCGTCCCCGTGGTCATCGCCGCCGCTGTAGGGGGCGGCGGTGGGCGGCGGCAGAGCGGGAACCTCCGTGGCCGCGGGCCGCGCGGCCGGGCGTCCCAACTCGAAGAGGGAGAGCTGGTATGTCCCGGGCGTACCGTCGAAACCGGAAACTTCGATGTAGTAGGTGTCCGACGAGGGGGCCACCCATTCCAGCCGGGATGCCGCATCCTCCCCGGAATCATCGTCCTCATCCAGGTAGCCGCCGTCCGGTCCGTAGAGCACCAGGACCGTATCGCCGTTGGAGCCCAGGTGAGTCTCGATGCGGTACTCGCGGCCTCGTTCCGCGCTGAAGAAGAAGAAGTCCCGGTCGCCGTCGCGTTCGATGTCGCCGTACAGGAATTCGCCGTCCCGGATGCGGGTCGCGCCCAAGTGGTCGTCCCCGTGGTCGTCGCTGAACCGCGCCGGTCCGGGCGTCCGAGTGGGCTCTTCCTCACTGCCCCGCCTAGGAGTGGAACCATCTCCCTCAAGCCGGTAAGCGAGGGCACCGTTCCGGTTTAAGCCCAACTGGTTCTCGTCGACGGGCGATTCGGCGATTACCATCTCGCCGTCCGCCTCCGTCCTGGGGTCGTCGACCAGCTTCTCCAGGTCGTCCTCGATGTCCCCCTCGGCGTCGGCTGCGGCTTCATCGTTCCGGAATAGGAATGCGAACACCGCAACCAGGTCCCCGGCCTCGACCCGCACGGCGCTCCCTTGCCTGCGGCAGCCGCGATAGCCGCAGTCCTCGGCGACGCTGTAGACCAGCGCATCCTCCAGCGCATCCACGATCGCCTCGGCCTCGTCGTCCCGGTCCATCGACCGCGCGTCGTCGATGAATACGTCGATCGAGTCCTTAACGCGCTCCTCTTCGCCGATGACGATCACGTCCTCGCCAACGAAGGCCAGGGCGACGCCGCCGCGCCGCTCGCTCCAGACGGTAACGTCCCGATGGACGCTGTCCCGGAGACCGTCGTCGTCCAAGGCGTCTTCCACGTCCTCCGCCACGAACCGTCCCCGCAGGATGATGAGGGCGTCGCCGCTGTTGGGGTCCGACAGGACCAGCGAGTTGGCGTCATCGAGGTCGATCTCCCAGTCATCGAGCCGCCCTTCGCCGATAAGGCTGGCGAGTTGTTGCTCAAGGTCGTCCAACCGTTCGTCGCGAAGCTGTTCCAAGTCGGCGAAGGTGAAGGAGTCGGCGTTCTGGGGCAGTAATCGCAGGAGCGATCCGGGAGACGTGGTCTCCCCTCTGCCGCCGCAAGCCAGGACGAGGGCAATGGCCAAGGCCGCCGTGACCACGAGCAAGGGCTTCACCGCAAACAACCTGTTCATGCCGACCACTCCCAATGGTATCGATCCGGGGTCCGGGTTCCGGGTTCCGGTTTCCTAGGGAAAGACGCCGCTCCAATCGTCTTCGTCCACCGACACGGTGACGATGACGAACTCGCCGTCCGTTTTGACCTCCTCGATGTCCACGTCCCGAGACAACTCGTCGTCGAGGTAGTCTTCCAGGTCCTCCAGCTCCGATTCGGCGGTCCGTTCGTTGCGGAAGAGGTAAGCAAAGGTAGTCTCCACAAGGTAACTCTCGCTGCCTTCCGACACGGAGGCGCCCACCGCCTCGCAGCCGCGCACGCCAGCGCCTTGGCATCCCTCCAGCGCGAAGACAAGCCAGCCCTGACCAACCCGCTCCAGCACCCGCCGGAGGTCGTTGTCATCGTCTTGCAACAACGACCCGGAGCTGCGGCTGAGCGCCTTCAACACGTCCTCGACGGCATCGGTGCTTCCAATAACCACCTCGCCGCGGCCATCGAGAAGGGCCGCGGCCTCCACCCAGAGGTCTCCGTCGTCCCAGATCTCGTACCCCTGATAGTCGTCGTCATCGTAACGGGCGTCGTCCAACTCGTCCCTGATCTGCTCGAAATCCAAATCGCCGCCGAAGACCAACACAGTCCCGTCATCCCCCTGCGCCTGAACAAGAGTTTTGAGGTCGTCAAGGGAGACCCCGATATCGTCCAGACGGTCCTCCCATTCGTCCTCGAAATCGTCCGCGGAGTCGCCGGGGGCGTCTCCGGTCAGGAGCCGCTCCACGTCCACCACCTGCACCCAAGAAGCGTCGTCGGGAACGAGGCCAAGTGGGCCGCCCGGCAGCGAGCCGCCGCGCATGATCAGGACCACCACCACAACCACGGCGACGGCGGCGACCAGGAGCACGCCGCCACCCCCTCCCCAGAGCAGCATCTTTCTTCTTCCGGCCGCAGTGGGCCCGCCATCTCCTTCGTCAAGGCTCGTGCTTTCCCCTTCTTCTCCGTTGGTCACGGCGCTTTCCGCATCCTTTTCGCCTGGGACAGCGCCTTCTCCATCTTCTCCGTCGGTCACGCTGCTTTCCTGGCCTTCTCCGTCGGTCACGCTGCTTTCCTGGCCTTCTCCGTTGGCCGCAACTTTCTCCATTGCGTTAAACTCCGTCATCATTCGGCGGCATGTCTTCCGCGGGCGTCGCGTCCTCAGGGCCTTCGCCGGGGTCTTCGGCCGTTTCTGCGGCACCTGCGGCAGGAGGCTCGTCGGCTGCGCTCCTTTCTTCGAGCGCCGCGGCATCGATGCGGCGGCGCGGTTTCCCTGATGCCAGCAACCCTCCTGCCAAGCCCCCCAGAAGACCCAGAAGGAGGCTGGAGGCGGCGAACCGGACGTACAGCAGGCCGTTCTCAAACTGATCGGCCCCGCCGAGCCATGACCCCAGCCCCGCATCCACCGGGCGGATGTTCGAATTAGCCACGATGTTCACACCCGTGACCTGCCATAAGGCGGCGTCGGGGGCATCGCCAAGCAGGCCCCAAGCGGCCACGGTGAGGGCCGCCCCCAGCAGAAGGCCCATGAGCCCACCGGACGCGGCGCGGGCCCGGGGCGGTCTTCCCCGGCCGGCGAGCGCCCCGGCGATGAGCGCCCCGGCGAGCACGGCGCCCACCCGGGTGCCGGGCACGAGCACTGCCGGGAACGACAGCGCCACCGTGAGCAGGAACCCAACGGCCAGTACGGCCACCGGTCCCAGGAGCGGCCGCCAACGCCATCTCCCCGCTCCTCCGAGCCGGAGCCCGAGCCTGGCGGCGGTCACAGCCTTCATCACCGCTCCTTCCCCGCCTTCCCCACACGGATGTAGTCGACCGTGAAGTCCGCCCGTCCTCCGCCGAACTCCTCGCCGGTCACGGTCCAGCGCCGGCCCCGCTCCACCTCCAGGTCATCTTCCAGGCCCTCTTGGGCCGTCCCGGCGACCTCGTACCCGGCGGGGAGGACCACTGTGAAATGCAAACTCTCCCAGAGGGGGCGCCACGACCCCGCGAGGGTAGCCTCCGGGAACAGGAACTCCAGCCGTTCCCTGGCGATGAGGGGGAAGCTCATGGAAACCTCTCCCCGACGCCTCCTGACGCGGATGTCGTCCGGGTCTTCGTAGGGAACGTAGTACTGCTCAAGGAGCACGTGTATATCCCGGTGCGCCGCCACGACCGCCAGGAGATCATCGTCCGGGGCGATTTCGGCCGCGTAGGTCACGGTGACGGTCCCCTCGTAGGGCCGTTCCAGGTCGACGTGGATGCCGGTCACATACTCGGACGACTGTTCGACTGTCCGGCCCTGGTCGGGAAGAAACGCCACCGCCCCCAAAGCGGCGGTCACCACTACTATGGCGAAAAAGGATGTCCAGACCTTCCAGTTCATCCGCGTTTATACCCCGCGGTCCAACACGATCACGAAGGGGTAGGTCTTGGTGATCGTGCCGCCCGCACCGTCCCCGTACTCCAGTTCCAACTCAATGTTCAGGATGCGCCGGCCGCCGGGTGAAACATCTCTGGCAATGTCGTCCGGCACCGTGATCACGAGGTCAGCGGTATCCCGTTCGCCGGGGTCGAGCTCCGGGCTGTTGTCCAAGCGCGGACGTTCGATTTCGAGCCCGGCGTCCTCGAGCACCCTGATTCTCACGTCCCTGGCCCGCGGTTCGCCTGTTCCGAAAACCCACAACGTCGATTCCTCGGCCGAGACGTTGCCAAGCACCAGTTCCACTTCGATCTCGTCGCCGTCGCCGAGGTCATGTAATATCACTTGACGCGGGAATATCAGCCCCACGGAGTACTTGAGCGTAAGCGACCGGTCATACTCGACGACGCCGGGCCTCGTCTCAACCAGGAACTTCATTTTGGCCAGGCCGAGGTAGGCATCGACATCGTCGAACTCGGACCAGGTCGGATCGGCGTGGACCCACTCTCCATCCAGGTAGACCTCGGTAAAGGCATGGCCTTTCTTAGACTCGCCGGGATTTCGGAAAAAGAAAACGACCTCCCGGACGGGGATGTTCAGGGAGCGGGCCATCGACGCGAACAGGGCGGCCATGTCGGTGCAGTCGCCCAGGCCGGCATCCAGGATGTCCAGGTCGCTGGGATGGTCGTTGTTTGACCCCCAGGTTGTTAGATCGTAGGTGGCGAGGTTGTCCCTCAGGTTGAGGGCCAAAACCTCCGCCGCTGACTTGGGATCGCTCAGGTCGGTGGCGGGGTCCGCCAGGGCCAAAAGTTCCGCCATCGCGTCCAGTATGCGGGGGTGCCGCGGATGGAGTTTGGTGGATCCGGAGAGTTTCCACTTTAACAGGTTGCGTTCGCCGAAAATCTTCGTGGCCGTGGCAAAGTTCGGGAACCTGTTGGGGGGATTGAAGACTACGAAGAACTCCTCCTCGTATGTGTCGTAAAGCAGCCCGCTCTCCTCCCCGATGGTCCCCACAAAGATATAGCGGCCGGCGAGCCCAGGGTGTTCCAGCCGGTGGGGAATGGTCCTGCCGTCTGAGACCTCCCAGTCGGTCGCGGCCGCGCCGCTCGAGTGGTAGACCGAGGCGTAAGAGGTGATTTCCTCTCGGGGGCGCCCGTCCAACTCGATGTCCGCGCGGACGTCATCGTCCCGCAGGTAGACGTTCGAACCCCGGTAGCCAGCCTCAGTCCGGTCGAAGCTGATACCGTCGATGTAGTATCCCTTGTCGACGACGTCGTCCTCGAAGTCGATGTCCACGGGACCGGCAGCTACCGTCCTGTCCCGGTCTGAGCCCAGGGACTGGTACATCAACTTGATAGATTCGATCACAGCCGCCCTCTTGCCCGGAAGCAACGCCGTTGGCCGGCCGCGCAGATGGACAGTCTTATTTTCGCCGACCGGAATCTGGTCCCAGTGGTAGACGAGGCTGCCGCCGCGGCTGGACTTCAAGCCCTCGGTTGTATGCTGTTCGACCTCGAATAGCCCCGTCGTTTCAATTTCGAGGGAGGCGTTGACGCCGGCGACGTTGATCACCTTCCCGCCCATCCGTTCGTAGACCCGGCTGAGCGCCTCTTCGTCCGGGGCATAAAGGTACTCGCCCCCCGTCACTTCGGCGATGTGCCGCAGGGTGGGCTCGTCGAAATCGTCCCCGGTGGTCCCGATTCCCACGGTGAACACCGGAATCCCGGCCTCCCGGGCCGCGTCGGCGGCGCGACGGGGGTCTCGGCCTTCGTTAGACGCGCCGTCGGAGAGCAGGACAATGGCCTTTACGCTGTCGGCCGCCCCCGCCTCCAAGACCTCAATGGCGCGGTACAGTCCCTCCCCGATGGCCGTGCCGTCGGCGGGCTGAAGGCGCCTCAACGCCCCCAGGCTCAGGTCCCGGTCTTCGGTAAGGGGGACGTCCAGGCTGACGAGGTCGTTGAAGGACACCAGGGCGGTGGAGTCACCCGCCTGGATCTGCTTCAAGAAGGTCCGGGCCGCCGCCTTGGCGGCCTCGATCCGGGTGGGCTGGTAGTCGCTGTGCTCCATGCTGCCGGAACGGTCCAGGACCAAGACCGCTTCCAACGGCCGGCGGGGCAGACCTTCGCGGACTTCCAAAGGCAGATCGCCCGCCCGGCCGCCCGTGCCGGACACGGTTATCGCGACCGTCAGTTCGTCGAATATAGACGACACTGATTCAGGGCTGACCTCATGCTCCACCGCCAGACGGGGAGCACCGTCTTGGGCGCCGGCCTTCATCGGACCGGACATCATCAGGAACACGAGGATGGAAGCCAGGATGAGCCGCATCAGGCCCCTGCCGCGGGGAAGCCGTACCGCCTGCGTCCGGTCACGCCCCTCGCTCCTGCTACTCACGGACCGACCCACCAAAAACGGCCGGCTCCGGGGTGGAGAAAAGACTACTCATGAAGGGTCAGCGTGGCCGAAAGACGGATTTCGACGTCCGTCACCAAAACGGCCAGCATAAACGCGCTGAGCTGATCGACCAACGGCTTCACTTCCCGTCTGTACTCTCTGGCCGTTTCATCATCGAGAGCGTCTTCCACCATCTCCAAAACCCCCGCTATGTCCGCGTAAAGAAGGTAGTGGAGGGGTCCGGGGACCGCCTCGACCAACTCTCTGAACTCGGCCTTCGATCCCAGCGTGTCTGTTTCGCCCGACACGGCCTCGTAGAAGGCCTCAGTTCGTATACTCGCTCTCGACCACCAGGTGGCCGGTCGGGTCCGCACTGCCGCTGTGGGTATAGGCGACGGTCGAGCCAGACTCGCCGTTGGAGTAGCTGACGGTTGTTACGGTCCCTTGGCCGGACGTGTAGGACGACGTACCGCCGCCCCTCGCATCCGTCAGACCGGGAAACGAGACGGCGACGCCGCCCGCAGTGGCGCTCCCGCTGCGCCAGATGGTCAATTCCAGCGTGATGGGTTCGCCGACTTTGGCGTCGTCGGAAAGGCCCGACTTGAAGTTGAGAAACAGTGGGCCGTCGGCCTGAGGCCCTTCGACGGGGGAGGCGGGCTCGACTGACGCCGAGACCGGCTGAGACGCCATCCACTGCCAAGCCAGGACGGCAATCACGGTGGCCGTAATCACCGCCGGGACCGCGTATCCCACCTTGAACCGCCGGTGGTCAAACGATGTCGTCATGGGTAAGACCTGACCGTCGCTTTCCTCTGGGTCCTCATTACTTCCCAAATGTAGCACAGCGGACGCTGCCGGCCGTCCGGCTTGCGGGCGGCGGGTAGTAGTGCCAGAATAGCCCCTGGCCGCCCGAATGTCTGTGAGTTTTCAAAAGCTCACAATTCGCCTTGCATATGTGCGGGAATACATGGACGTAGGCCCCGAAATACGGCGGACCAGGGCCAGGCAGCTGGGCATGTTGATGCAGGCCTACCGGCGCGACTACGCAGTAGAGGGGCAGACCGGGAGGCTTTCCCAAGAAGGTCTGCTGCGGCTCATGGGGCAGGCGGACCCGAGGTACCGGGACCGGTATGACCGCTCGACGGTGGCCCGCTGGGAATCGGGAGAGATCCGTCCCACCAGGGAGCGCATTGAGGTGTTCGGCCGCGCCCTAAACCTGTCATCGATCGAAGTGGAGGGGCTGATATCACTGGCCGGGCCGGACCTCCAAAACGGCGTATTGCAGACGAACGGACCGGAAGGTTTCGAAGGGGCAGGCGAGGGCGACGGTGCGCCCTGGCAGGCGGCCGCTGCCGATAACAACGTTATTCCGTCCTACGCCGGCGAGGTGATGCGGTTCTCCCTGTTCCGGTTCCTGCTGCCCGGATCGTGCATCGCCGGAGCCGGTTACCTCCTCGTGTTGCAGGGCTGGGACTCTGCCTGGGTCCTCATGCTATACGTTGGCGCGGCCATCGGCCTGGTGTTGGCGCAGGGATTCCTCATTCTGCGCCGGTCCCGCGAACTCCGGGAACTGTTCATCCTCTCGGTGTTCTTCCTGCACAGCCAGTCTTTACTGCAAGCGCCGCTAACCCGCATGGAAAACTACGGGTTCTACGCCATTGGAGACTTTGGCGGCACCCCGATACCCTATCTGCTGGCCCTGATTGTGAACCTATTCCTGGCGCTGGCCGCTGGGCTGATGTTCGACTTTTTCTGGAGATGGCAGTATTTCGGCGATCGCCCGGAGCGGAAGGCCTACCGGCGAGCCGCTTGGGTGGTGCTGCCTCCCACAGCCTTTGTCTACGCCTGCGTCCTGGTATTCGCGGGTGTCGGCGCCTGGATATTCGCGCTGCTGGTGTTAGCCGTGCTGGCGGGGGTCTTCATGACGCTGCTGGCGCTGCGGGACAAGGAAGTCCGCCTCAGCGAATGGGACCGGAAGTTCCTGCTCTGGACGGCGATTGCGGTGACCGTCGTCCTGGCGGCTCTGGCCGCGGGGGCGATATTGTCCTTCTACCTGCAGCCGACCCTGCTCATCTTGCCGGACCACAATCTCTTCATTTCCTGGGAGGTGGATTTCGAAGCCTTGGGGTATCCCATGGCCGAGGTAAGAGATCGATTCCGCCTGGCCGGTAGCTTGTCTTCGCTGGCCACTCTGGCCTTCATGGTCGTAGTAGTCGGGGGACACCTGATCATGACCATCTACCGAGTGAATACCGGAGGCTCGGCCGTTCCGGCCGCCGATGCGTCCAAGTCACAACTCCCCCCGACCCTTGTCGGCTATGACCAGCGGAATCGCTCCCAATTGGTACCGCAAATTTGGCGCAGGATATGGACTTAGACCCGGAGGTACGGCGCACGAGGGCCAGGCAGGTGGGCATGCTGATGCAGACCTACCGGCGCGCCCATGACGTGAAGGGCAGGAGGCTCTCCCAGGAAGGTCTGCTGCGGCTCATGGGTGAGGCGGACCCGAGGTATCTGGAAAGGTACGACCGCTCGACCGTGGCCCGCTGGGAATCGGGTGAGATCCGGCCCACTAGGGAACGGATCGAGGTTTTCGGAGAAGCCCTCCACCTGTCACCCATCGAAGTGGAGGGGCTGATATCGCTGGCCGGGCTGGATCTCGAGAACGGCAACGGCCAGGACATTGGCCCGCGGGGCTCGGAAGAAAAAGCTCAAGCGGGCGATGCACTGCTAGGGGACGCGCCTCCCCCCGATCCGGTCGGCGCTGCGGGCGGTGACGCCGCCTCCTACGCCGGTGAGGCGATTCGGTTTTCTCTGTCCCGGTTCCTGCTGCCCGGATCGTGCGTCGCGGGAGCCGGTTACGCCTTGGCGTCGTTGGGTTGGGGCACCACCTGGATGCTCATGCTGTACGTCAGTGTGGCCATCGGCCTGGTGCTGGTGCAGGGATTCCTCAGGCTGCGACGGTCCAACGAGCTTCGGGAGCTATTCTTCCTCTCGGTGTTCTTCCTGCTCAGCACTCCCATGGTGCAAGCCCCGCTGACCCGCATGGACAACTACGGCTTCTACGCCATTGGAGACTTTGCCGGCACCCCGATGCCCTACCTGCTGGCGCTGATCGTGAACCTGCTCCTGGCGCTGGTTGCTGGACTGATGTTCGACTTCCTCTGGAAATGGCAGTATTTCGGGGGGCGCTCAGAGCGGAACGCCTACCGGCGGGCCGCCTGGGTTGTGCTGCCGCCGCTGGCCTTCATTTACGTTAACTTACTGGTATTCTCCAACGTCGGGGCCTGGATATACCTGAGTGCCGTGTTCTCCGTCCTGGCGGGAGTCTTCATCACCCTGGCCGCGCTGCGCGACGAGGATGTGAGCCTCCCCGACTGGAACCGGAAGCTCCTGCTGGGTGGCGCGGTGGCTGCGACAATCGTGCTGGTGGCGTTCAACGGGGCCGCGATACTGGCGGTCTACCTGCAGCCGGGCCTGCTTGCCCTGCCGGATCACAGTCTGCTGCGTTCCTGGGACATCGACTTCGGCGCCTTGGGATATCCTCCGGAGGAACTGGCGCAACGGCTGGGCCTGGGATTCGCCTGGGCCTCGCTGTCCACCCTAGCCTACATGGTCATCTTGGTCGGGGGACACCTCATTGTGACCATCTACCGGCTGGGCGATGGAGGTTCGGCCGCCTCCGAGGCATCCGTGGCGCCGTCGGCGGGCGTGCCCTCCCCACGACGACGGCCGCCACGGGGACCGTCGCGGCTGGAGCGGAGAGCGTGGGCTTACGGCGGCCTGGGTCAGGAGGCGATGCGGATTATTTCGTACATGTGGCGGTAGAGGCGGGCCGCCTGACCCAGAATGGTCAGTATTCCGCCGCTGCTGGGCTCCACGTGGTCGAAAGCCCGCAACTCGGTGTAGCGGACATTGTCCCGGTCCCGCACCGCCTCCAGCAGGCGGCGGGATTCAGCGGCCGGCACCAGTCGGTCGTCGCGGTCGTGCATCACCAGCAGCCTGGCCCTGACGTCAGCGATGTGGGTAGAGGGTGAGATTCTGGCCAAGTCTTCCCGGAAACCGACTGGGAGACCGGCGTAAAGCTCCGCAGCCTCTTGCGGTTCCACGCCGTCCAGCAGTCGCGCGATCGTCCGTCCCGCCGGAGATAGCGCCTCTAACTCCTCCGGGATAGCCGGGTTCCCGTCCAGGTAGTGGCGCGTCAAAAGATCGGCGTCCCGTGGGTTCTCAAGAGTTTCAATCAGTTCGTTGGTCAGCACGCGGGTGGTCAACTGGTCTGGCTCCCACCGGGTGCTCTCGCCATCGTAGACTACCGTTCGGGACGCTGTCTGGAGCAGTAGCGTTTCCGCGTCGTAGTAGGGACCGAGGGCGTTGACGAAGTAGACCCGGTCTCTAATTCCGGCGTCTGCGGCGGCCACCAGGGCGAAGGAAGCCCCGACGCAGAATCCGCCCAGGCCGACGCGCTCCCGGTCCACATAGTCCTGCTCCTCCAGGTACAGGAAGGCTGACACCAAATTGGCGACTTGATCAGGTTCTATCTGGTAGCCCAATCCCATGGCGGGAGACCAATCGTACATCACGACGAAGCCAGCCCGGGCCAGGGCATTGCCCAGGTTGACCACTTCGGGGCCGTCGAACCCTTGGTCGTAGACTCCCAAGGACAGCAGCGCCGCCGCACGGGGCTTGCCGTCAGGGATGCGGTAGATCTGGGCGATGGAGGTTCCTTCGGGAGCCGGGTAGCGCACTGCATAGCGCAACGGCTCATCGGTGAACCAAGACTGGGGTTTGACGGGCGTATCCAGCACCTGCGTGAGAAACAGCGCAGTGTGGAAGCCGGCCCGACCCTGTGGAGTGAGTGCTATGAACAGCGTCAGCAGCGCCCCCACAATCACCAGGAATTGAAACAGCCGGGACGCTCCCTTGCGTAGTATCCGCTTCAGACCAACTCCATAGAAAGCTGAGAGTTCCCTATAGGGGTTTGCCGGACTGCGCCGGAATCACCGTAGTTGGTGATCCCCACCCCGATAAACCTGAATCCACCGAAGGAGGGCGTCGGGTCAGCGTCCTGAAGCGGTAAGAAGGTGCTCCCGTGCTTCTGGGATAATGGTTTTGAAACAGAAAACCGACCCCAGAAAAGGAGCACCCAATAGATGCTACCACGCCACCACCCCGACCGCATCCGCATCGCCTTCGACGATCACCGCCTGATGGCCAATGCCGGACTGATCCTTCCGGCCACCCTGGCCCGGCGCCTGGGCCTGCCCGAACTGGTCCACAACCATCTCGACCTTGGCCGCGCCCCGGTCCGGGCGAACACGGGCGACAAGATGATGACCCTGGTTGCGTCTGCGCTGGCTGGCGGCGACTGCATCGACGACGCCGACGTGTTGCGCACCGGTGGGACCGCCCGCGCCCTGGGCGGCACAGTCAAGGCACCCTCCACCTTGGGCACCTTCCTGCGCAGCTTCAGGTGGGGCCATGTCCGCCAACTGGACCGGGTGAGCCGCGAGTTGCTGGCCCGGGCTTGGGCGGCTGGGGCCGGACCCAGCGACGCACCATTCACCATCGACCTCGATTCGACCATCTGCGAGACCTATGGACTAACCGATACTGTTACGCCGTCACCAACTCCGATCGGTGAGGTACGTCTAAAGTCTGGACATCGGATATCGGCACCAACTGGTAGCCCAGTTGTGCCGCGCGACGCCGGGCGGTGTGCAACGCCCTTTGGCGATACTGACGCTCGTAGTATTCGGCGCCAGCGTCCACGTATCGCTGCCCGTAGCGCAGCATGGAGTAGATGATCCTGGCCAGCTTATGCTCCGTGGCCGTGATGGCCTTGGGCGCTCCCAAATGGGCTTTCTTCCGGCGCAGGAAGGCTCCCAAGGCGCTGTCGGAGCGGTGTAGCGCATTGGCCGCCAGCCGTAGCGCCGCCGCCCGGTTGCCGCTGGCCTTGGTCTTTGAGCTCATGACCCTGCCGCCGGTGATCCGGTTGTTGGGGCTCAGCCCCAGCCAGGAGGCGAAGTGCTTGGCCGTGGGCCATTTGGTCATGTCGGTGCCGACTTCGCTTATCACCTTCAACGCCGTGAATCCGTCCACGCCGTCGATGCGGGTCAGGTCCACTCCGGTCATCCGGTACAGTTGGCCCTGGACATCGAAACGGGGTGCGTTCTTTTGATTGCGCTTCTTGCCATTGGGAGCCGGAGGCTCACCGTCGCTGCGGTCTTCAAACCGCTCCAACTGGGCTTCAATCTCACCGTCGCACTGGGAGATCTTGTCCTGATAGGTCCTGTAAAGCTCCAGCGCCTGGGTCAGCTCGAAGATATGCTCCTGCCGCCAGTGCCCCCGCAGCGACTTGGCGATGGTCTTCTCGTCGGACTTGATCCTCGGGTCGCGCAGCTGTGCCAGCCTGCGGGGACTCCTCTCGCCCCGGACTATGGCCTCGATGATGTCCATGCCGGTCTTGCCGGTGATGTCCCTGATCACGTGCTGGAGCTTCACGTTCATCTGGGTCAGCGCCTTCTGCATGTGCTGCACGTGCTGGGAGGCGTACTCCACCAGCATGGCCCGCTGCCGCAGGTAGCTGCGCAGGCGTCGGATATCCTCGTCGGGCCGGAAGGCCCCGGAGAGCAGACCGTAGGTGTGGAGTTGCTGTAGCCACTGGCAGTCCGACACGTCGGTCTTCCGGCCGGGCACGTTCTTGATGCGCCGCGGGTCCACCAGCATCACCTCAAAGCCCCGCTCTTCCAGCACACCGAACAGCGGTATCCAGTAAACCCCGGTGGACTCCATGACCACGGTTTCCACCCCGCACTCAGAAAGCCAGTCGGCCAGGCGGTACAGGTCCGCCGTGAAGGCGGCAAACTCCTGCACCGGCTGTTCTGTCCGGTCGGCAGGAACCGCCACATAGTGACTGGTGGCGCCCACGTCGATGCCTGCCGCGTTCAGGTTCAGCTGGGACAGTCCCGCCGGTTCTGCGCCGCTCTTGCCCCTGCTCATCACCGCCTCCGGGATTACCGTGTAGGCGTATCGCCGGAGGGAGCCAACAACGTCGAACAATCTATGGAACGGGATCGCCCCGACGGGGCGTCACCAATGATGCCGTCGTAAGGCTCCTGGACCATGCTACCGATCGGGGGTAATATCCACCAGTGCTCACCCGGCCTCTGTCCGGACGACACGCCTCGCAATGGAGTATACATTCCTGGGTGGACCCCCCAGTTAGTCACCTCTGCCCGGCCCGCACACGGGCATAACTCTGCTCCCCACTAACAAACGTCGTCACGCGGCGGTTGGCGCGCCGGGAGGTGCATACGTGGTGCGGTCCCCGGCGTCGGACATTGGTACCAGTTGGTAGCCCAGTTGTGCCGCCCGACGCTTGGCCGCACGCAACGCCCGTTGCTGATACTGTCGTTCGTAGTATTTCGCGCCGGCATCCACGTACTCCTGGCCGTACCTCAGCATGGAATAGATGATGCGAGCCAGCTTGTGGGCGGTGGCGGTGATGGCCTTGGGCGCGCCCATCTGTGCCTTCTTCCGGCGCAGGAAGGCGCCCAAGGCGCTGTCGGAGTGATGCAGCGCGTTGGCCGCCAGACGCAATGCCGCCGCAGCCCGGTTGGCGCTGGGCTTGGTCTTGGAGCTGATCACCCTCCCACCGGTGATGCGGTTGTTGGGACTCAGCCCCAGCCAGGACGCGAAGTGCTTGGCGCTGGGCCATTTCGTCATGTCGGCGCCAATCTCACTCACCACCTTGAGCGCGGTGTAGGCATCCACACCGTCGACCTGGGTCAGGTCAACCCCCGTCATACGGTACAGGTGCGTCCAAACGTCGAAGCGTGGCGCGTTTCCTTTGATACGCTTGCGGCCGGACTTCGCCGCTGGAGGTCCGCCGGTACTGCGGTCCTCAAACCGCTCCAAATGGGTTTCGATTTCCCGGTCGCACTCGGCAATCTTGGCGTGATAGAACCGGTACAGTTCCAGGGCCTGGGTCAGCCCGAAGATGTGTTCCTCCCGCCAGTGGCCCCGCAACGACTTTGCGCTGGTCGCCTCGTCGGCCTTGATTCTGGGGTCGCGCAGTTGCGCCAGCTTCACTGGATCCCGTTGGCCACCCACAATGGCCTCGATGATTTCCATGCCGGTCTTGCCGGTGATGTCGCTGATGACGTGCTGCAGCTTCACGTTCATCTGGGTCAGGGCCTTCTGCATGTGCTGGACGTGGTGGGAGGCGTATTCCACCAGCATGGCCCGCTGCCGCAGGTAGCTGCGCAAGCGTCGGATCTCCCCTTCGGACCGGAAGGCTCCCGACAGCAGGCCGTAGGTGTGCAGCTGCTGCAGCCACTGGCAGTCCAGCACGTCGGTCTTGCGGCCGGGCACGTTCTTGATGCGCCGGGGGTCCACCAGCATCACCTGGAAGCCCCGTTCTTCCAGCACCCCGAACAGCGATATGCAGTACACGCCGGTGGACTCCATGACCACGGTGTCCACGTCGCACTGGGCCAACCAGTCCGCCAGACGGTACAGGTCCGCCGTGAAGGCCTCGAACTCTCGCACCGGCTGCTCCGCCCGGTCGGCGGGCACCGCCACGAAATGGCTGGTAGCGCCCACGTCAATGCCCGTCGCGTTCAGGTTCAGCTGGGACAGCCCTTCCGGTTTTGCGCTGCTCTGGCGTCTGCTCATCATCGCCTCTACCATTGCCGTGTAGGGGTGTCGCCGGAGGGAGCCGCGGACTGTGCCACTCTCCCCAACGGGATCGCCCCGATCGGGGCGTCACCAATGATGCAGTCGTAAGGCTCCCGGACCATGCTACGGTTCGGGCAATACGCACCAGAGTCTGCTCGGTCTTTGTCCGGACGACACGCCTCGCCATGAGCATACACGTGGAGAGCGGGCTCGGCTGTTACTTCCCCCTGCACGGCCCGGAACGCGGGCATAGGAATGCTGAGTACTAGCAGGCTGCTGAAAAACCCGGCGTGGCCCGACAGCGGAGAGAGCAGAGGTTAAAATAGGACAACCCTGGACGCAACCCCTGGGCGGAGGTTGAGCCGATGCGCGGGAGACAAGATCCACAGGTGACCCTGCTGGCCTTCATTGACTTGGAAACGCGGGTGCCATCGGACCATCCCCTGCGTGTTGTCAAGAGGCTGGCGGACCAAGCCCTGAAGGCGCTGTCCCCGGACTTGGACCGGATGTACGCCAATGTGGGCCGGCCGTCGATCCCGCCGGAGCGGTTGCTGAAGTCTTCATTGCTGATTGCCCTGTACTCGGTGCGCAGTGAGCGGGCATTCTGTGAGCAGTTGGACTACAACCTCCTCTTCCGGTGGTTTCTGGATATGAACGTTATTGAACCCAGCTTCGATGCCACCACCTTCACCAAGAACCGGGAGCGGCTGCTCCGGCATGGAGTGGGCCAGGCTTTGTTCGGAGAGGTGGCGCTGGAAGCGGACCGCCATGGCCTGCTGTCGGACGAGCACTTCACGGTGGATGGAACCCTGATTGAGGCGGCAGCCAGCCTGAAGAGCTTCAAATCCAAGGAGGGCGACCCGCCCCGGACAACCGACACCGACCCGGGCAACCCGTCGGTGGACTTCCATGGGGAACGGCGCGGCAATGCCACCCATCAGAGCACAACGGACCCGGAGGCCCGGTTGCTGCGCAAGGGTAAAGGCAAGGAAGCCAGGCTGGTCTTCATGGCCCACGCCTTGATGGAAAACCGGCATGGAATGCTGGTCGACTTTCAGACCACCCAAGCGACGGGCACGGCGGAGCGGGATATTGTGCCGGAGTTGTTGGGCCAAGCCCGGGAACGGGGCTTTCATCCCAAAACGCTGGACGGGGACAAGGGCTACGACACCCGGGACTTCGTGGCAGACCTGCGCCGGCGCCGTGTGACGCCTCACGTCGCGCAGAACACCAAGGGGCGCTCCAGCGCCATTGACGGCCGGACCACCCGGCATCCGGGGTACGCGCTCAGCCAGCGGATTCGGAAACGGGTTGAGGAGATCTTTGGGTGGATGAAGACGGTGGGCGGGTTCCGGCGGACCCGTTACCGGGGACTGGACCGGACTGGTCTGGCAGGGCACTTGGTGGCCACGGCCTACAACCTGGTTCGGATGTCCAAGCTGCTGGGTCAGGCAACGACAGCTCCGAAAGCCCGGATGGCATGACCTGAGAATGGGCTAGCTATGCCCGGTGCCCCAAAAGGGCCGGTCCGCAAAAGCCGAAGGGGCTGAAAGTCCCGTGTGAACGGCACAATTCCCTCCAACAGGACCCAGGCTCCAACGACTTGAACCGTCGATTCCGGACGTGAACCCCCTTATTCAGCAGCCTGCTAGGGCATTCATGATCCCGAGAACACCTCCACCAAACTGGATGCCTTATATATTGACCTCCCACCGAAAAGTTCGCAATTCGGTACGTGCAGGCCTACCATTTTCTATTTGAGACCTGAGGAGTATCGAACTCCTCGACAGTTAGCATAGCCCTTTGCCCTTGGTCTTGAACGCTGAAGTGGTGGCGTCCTTAGAATCTGTCGGAACGCGCCTTGGTGCCCGCTCCGACACGCTCCCGCCGTCAGCCTCTGAAATGGGTGATAGAAGGGCTCCTCGGAATTGCATCGTGGTAACCCATACGTTACCATATCCTAGATGGCCGATATCAGAGAATACATTGACGATCGGGGCCGCAGCCCCTTCGGTCGCTGGTTTGATGATCTCGACGCTGGGGCGGCGGCCAGGGTCAGGACCGCCCTAGCCCGCATGGAGGCTGGCAACCTGTCTAACGTGAGAGGTGTTGGCAGCGGTGTGCTGGAGTACCGTATCAACGTTGGCCCAGGGTACCGGGTATATTTCGGCAGAGACGGAGACACCCTGATAGTCCTGCTTGGCGGTGGCACCAAGGCGCGCCAGCAGAGGGAAATCAAGGATGCCCGCGAGCTCTGGCGAGAGTACAGACGTCGCAAGCAGCAGGAGGTATGAGACATGCCGCTCACCCGTGACTTCAAGGAGACCGTGCAAGCCCGCGCGGAGCGCGACCCGGCATTTCGAGAAGGATTGCTGAAGGAAGGCATCGAATGTCTGCTTGCCGGGGATGTCGATACGGGCAAGATCGTGTTGCGTGACTACATCAACTCCACCATGGGGTTCGAGGAGCTTGGCTCCCTTACCGACAAGCCGCCCAAGAGCCTCATGCGAATGTTCGGGCCGACTGGCAATCCCTACGCTCGAAACCTGTTCGAAGTCATCAGCCGCATCCAGCAGCACGAAGGCGTCCAGCTCGAAGTAAAGGCAGTTCGGTAATCGATTGGTCTCCAGCTGAACCGCACGGATCAGCGTCAAGGGAACCCATGCTCAGGTTGTGTATCCGTTTGAAACCTCTGAACTTAAAGGCATAGCGAGAGGGGAACGACATGAACATGGGAACGCCCGGCCATCCGGAGAGCGTGGAACATTTTGGGACGAAAGCGGCGATGCTTTCACTCTTTAGGACGGCCATCCCCAGAGGCGCGGTGTGGGGCATGGTGCGGGAACCACAGCATGGTGGATGCAGCGGCGGGCCGACTGTCGTTAATCTAACGGCGGGGGTAAAGGACGTCTATGTTGAGGAACCCTACGAACTTGGCGGTTTTATTCCGGACATAACACTCCTAAAACCAGCGCCCCACCCATCGATGTTCATTGAGGTGGAGGTGACATCGCCGGCGTCCGTGCGCAAGGTGAATTACTGCCGTCAGCATGGGATAGACCTGTTCACAGCTAGTGGACGTGCCCCGGTATACAACAATGCGAAGGTACGCCTGTTGCACCTTGAGGTCGAAACCATGCGTTGCCGACGCAAGGAGCGAGATAGGATGAACGACCTTTGGTCGCACCTGCACAGCGTTCCCGATGACGATGATTGCAGGTTTGGGGCCCACCAAGCAACAGACCGCACCGTCAAGTACATAATCGGCACGAAGTCAGTGTCCAGGGAAGACCTGTGTACCATGTGCGTGCTACACGCCTACTTCATCCAAGACATGGAAGCGCGGTTCGGAGACGCGACCAGCGGGGAACATGGTGCTCCTATGCGTTACTCCCCGCAGGCCATCGCAGCGCAGGATGCAATCATGGCTGTAGTGAACAGGGTAGACTACCAAAATGGCCCTGATGGGCCGCGTTGTCCACCGGAGCAGGCACACGTCCGGGAACTGTCCGACGTATTCTTCTACCCACACAAATGGGGTTTGGCTCCGAGTCCCGATGCCTATCGGCGCGCATAACCGCGCCAACCCCGTCGCCTGAATTTCAAACGGATACCCTACTTGGCAGTCCAGATATGACGAATAAGGCTGGTCAGACGAACGAATGCGTGGGTGAGGTTGCGTCGTATTCAGGCATGAGCCCCTACGCGACGGGTGGTGGCGGTGTGACGTTCGAGCGCAAAGTCGCGGTTCAGCACCTCGCGCATATGCTCACGGGCGATGGCGCGCCCGAGTTGGACGAGAGCCGTCGCGTCGTCAGCGTTGCGTTCCAGCAGGCGCCGGAGTCCCCGGTTGACGACCTGGTAATCGCCGCAGCACTTGCGGACGAATCAGAACCTTCTTTGGTAACAGTTCAGAGTTGATGAGGCGAATTGCCCGGAAGTTGTAGAAAAAGCATGGTGCAGCGGTTTTTCGGTTATGTTAAATCTGAAACATGGACACCGGCCTTGACCTCGCCACCGCTCCACGGGAAGCCTTGTTGGCGGTCATTGCCCGCCAACAGGCGGTGATTGACCAGTTGCAGCGGCGCATTGAAACCCTGGAGGGAGAGGCGAAGCCCGGCGGCCCCAAAGGGATGCCCGGCATCAAGCCCAAGTCCGGCCGCCAGCAGACTCCCAGGGAGAAAGGCCCCAGGGAGAAAGGCCCCAGGGAGAAAGGCCCCAGGAAGCCCCGGCCTCACGGCTTTGCCCGCCTTCGCATGACGCCCACCCACCGGGTGGAGCACGCCCTGGAATCCTGTCCAGAGTGTGGTACCGGCCTGGCTGGGGGCTGGGGGCAGCGCACCCGGGAAATCATCGACCTTCCCCTGGTTCCCGTCCAGGTCACCGAACACGTCTTTATCGCCCGGATTTGCCCCGTATGTGAGAAACGTCGGGTGCCCAAGTCGGACTTGGGCGGGGCGGCGCTGGGGAAACAGCGGTTGGGAGTCAATCTGCTCAGCCTGATCGCCGCCCTGCGGGAAAAGGGACGGCTGCCCTGGCGCAGCATCCAGTGGTACCTGAAGACGGTGCATCAGTTGGAGCTCAGCTTGGGGGCAATCGTGGGGGCGGTCCACCAAGTGGCCCAAAAAGCCCAACCGGCGGTGACGGAGATACGCGACCGAATCCGAGCCAGCCCGGTGGTCCACGCCGACGAGACCGGCTGGCGGGAGGACGGGGTCAACGGCTACGTCTGGACTTTCAGCACCCCCACCGAGCGGTACTTCCTGCGCCGGGGCCGGAACAAGGAGGTGGTGGACGAGGCCCTGGGCGATTCCTTCGACGGGGTGTTGGTCAGCGACTTCTACGCCGCCTACCACCATTACCCAGGGCTGAAGCAGCGGTGCTGGGTCCACCTGCTGCGGGACATCCACGACCTGAAGGTCCTCTACCCCCAAGACCAGGAACTGGCCCGGTGGGCGGCGGCAGTCCACCGCATCTACCTTGCCGCCGAGACCTTCGACCATCCCCAGGCCCGGGACCGCCGCCGGGTCCAACAAGGGCTGGAACGGAAGCTACTGGACCTTTGCCGCCCCTACCTCAAGAACCCGGCGGCGGTCCAGGGCAAGCTGTGCCGGCGCATGGAGAAGCACATCAAGGAGCTGTTTGTCTTCGTGGCGGAGCCTGATGTGCCCCCGGACAACAACGCTGCGGAACGGAGCCTGCGGCCTCTGGTGGTCAGCCGCAAAATCAGCGGCGGCACCCGCTCGGAACCGGGCACCGACAGCAAGATGGCCCTGGCCTCCCTCTTCGGCACCTGGGCCGCCCGGGGACTGGACCCTCTATCGGCCTGCCGCCAGTTGCTCGTTTCCCCTCAACTCTGAACTGTTACCTTCTTTGCTGTTGTCCTTAGGCGTCCGGCGTTCTCCGAACCTAGTACCGCGCCCGGCTATTTTTGATAAATGACTGAACGAAATCAGGCTGTGGCAACTATCGACTTGAGATTCTCTACCATCCATGCTCCGGACATGCTTCGGCATATCTATACATCGGTTTCGGCCGGACGCGGTACTAGTGCAGAGTGATCAACCGACCCGCAAATTGATTCGGGACTACGTCAGTGCTGTGGTCAACGCACCCCGAAACGGTCCACAACACCGATTGGGCTTGGTCGTTTCAGGACCGCAACCACACGCCCAGCAGCTAAATACGTTGGCGCACCGCGCAGCGCTCCAGACGGACGCTCCGGGATTCTTCAATCTTGTGGAGACGCCAAACAGGTTTGATGCTGGCATTCGGGGCAGGCTTGTTCAGTTCGAGGCGCTCGTAGGTCACGCTCTGCGTGACCTTGGTGTGGCTGAACCCGGCACGGAATTGATTCGGGAACGGACCTGGCAACTGCTCTCCAAGCTCATCGTTCTAATGCCGAGGCTAGAGTCTCCCGACGAGGCGGATTGGGCTGCGATCGCGAACAACCTCGTCGTAGTAGCCCGGACGTCCGACTTAGCCCGAATCCACCGAAGGAGGGCGTCGGGTCAGCGTCCTGAAGCGGTAAGAAGGTGCTCCCGTGCTTCTGGGATAGTGGTTTTGAAACAGAAAACCGACCCCAGAAAAGGAGCACCCAATAGATGCTACCACGCCACCACCCCGATCGCATCCGCATCGCCTTCGACGATCACCGCCTGGTGGCCAATGCCGGGCTGATCCTTCCTGCCACCCTGGCCCGGCGCCTGGGCCTGCCCGAACTGGTTCACAACCATCTCGACCTTGGCCGCGCCCCGGGCCGGACGAACACGGGCGACAAGATGATGACCCTGGTTGCGTCTGCGCTGGCTGGCGGCGACTGCATCGACGACGCCGACGTGTTGCGCACCGGTGGGACCGCCCGCGCCCTGGGCGGCACAGTCAAGGCACCCTCCACCCTGGGCACCTTCCTGCGCAGCTTCAGGTGGGGCCATGTCCGCCAACTGGACCGGGTGAGCCGCGAGTTGCTGGCCCGGGCTTGGGCGGCTGGGGCCGGACCCAGCGACGCACCATTCACCATCGACCTCGATTCGACCATCTGCGAGACCTACGGCCTAGCCAAGGAGGGGACCCGCCACCACGGCTACACTGGCGCTCGGGGCTATCACCCGCTGCTGGCCGTCGCCGCCGGCACCGGCGACGTGCTGATGGCCCGGCTGCGGGAGGGCCGCGCCAATACCGCCCGCGGCGCCGCCCACTTCCTGCGTGAGACGGTGGGGCGGGTGCGCTACGCCGGAGCCCGGAGGCGACTCACGGTGCGGGCCGACAGCGGCTTCTATACCCACGCCGTGGTCGCCGTCTGCCGCCGGATGGATGTCCGCTTCTCCATCACCATCCGCCAGCATAAAAGCCTGCGGAACCTCATCGAGGCGATTCCCGAGGAGGACTGGGCGCCGGTCCCCTACTGGATGGACGGTGCCGCCGATGTGGCGGAGACCACCTACACCCCCTTCCAGAATGAGCCCGACGCCGCACCGGTGCGGCTCATCGGCCGGCGGGTGAAGCCCACGCCCGGTTCCCAACTGGCCCTCTTCGCCACCTACAGCTATCGCGGCTTCATCACCGACCGGTACGGGGAAACCCTGGAACTGGAGGCCGACCATCGTGTCGTTGTCCAGGGATTTTTGTCAGTACAAATGGGCAGCAAAAGTGTCAGTCCGAGCGTTTGGTGATGAGTTGGGACAATGGTCTGGAGCCGTGGTTGTGCCGGCGGTTGGTAGGCTGGGTAGCGTCGCCTTCAGCCGTTTGCCGCAGATCCGGTCGGCAGCCTCCCAGACCACGATGACCGCTTCGCGGACGGCCTCGTCGTAGATGCGCCTTCCCACGACCTGCTTGCCTTGATTGTCAGTGGCGCCGCCCAGCAGCCTGTGCCGTGCTTACGATGGTAGCCGGTTATCGCAGTGAATTCGTCCAGTATCCTCCCTTTGTCCTTCTTGGAAGATTGCCGGTATCGGTCCCGGATCGTTGCCACAAGTTCCTGCTTCGCCATCTTGCTGACGCCTCCCCCCATGTGGCCGCCTCCCGAGTTTTCGGTAACATTTTAGTTGAGGCAACCACTCTCGTAGAGTAACGATTTGGGTGAGGCAATACGCGGCAAAGTTAATTGTCGTTGTTCAAGTGAACCAGACCATAGTCATGCCCATAGGGATCATCGAAGAGCAAGCTGGCGCCGGCGCGACCTTTCGACTGACCCCCCAAGGGCAAAAAGCGGAACTCAGCAACGACACCCAGGTGACCGTCTGGCAATACCACCCAGGGCAACTGGCCATGGCAAAGTACACTGGACGCATCATCCAAGTCGGGGATGAAACCGCAACTTTCGCGATCCTCCGGGCGGAGGTGGACGAGAGGTGGCCTGCGGAAATCAGCCCGCTGGGACCAGGGGCCCCTGTCTACCTCGCCCAGAGGGGATCATTCGAGCCCGATATTTCCCAAACGGCCACCACGGCACATTACAACGCGCCGGGCGACGGCCAATGATGCTCCATCGTCAGCCTGCAGAAGGTATTGCCGTCACCTGTCCTATCCTGAAGCCCAAGATGGACCAAACCGTTGTAAAAAAGGTTGACTTTAGTCACAGGACTTCCGTCAGCCTTCTCTGAAGACGCGGTCTTAGCCGCGCCGCCGTCCCAACAGTACAAGACGGCTCCGCCCGGGAATCTCACCCGGGAACACCGATCTGGTTCCCGCTCAAGCCACCCCGCGGGCTTCCACCCGCACGACAGCCCGAACCGGATTGGGTCCGCGTCTTTGCTTCCCCAGCCGGTGCTGCGCTGCAAGCGCCGGTCTCAGCTGCCCCGATACAGCACCCCAGGACGTCCACACGTGCTTCACCCGCTTCCTTGCAGGTACGGTGAAGGCGACATGGGCGCCATTGCCGACGGGACAGACCCGCCGGCGGGGGATGCGCTCGGAGCAGCCAAGTGAACGACGGGCCAGCACCAAGGCGGCCGCCTGGTGCTCCGTCAGCCCGTAACGCTCCACGAACTTCACCCGGCCGATGACGGAACTGAAAGCCGGGTTGACCTGATGTACCTCAGCTCCCTCACGGTAGCCACGGGAGACGAAATACGCCTTGATCTTGCCGTAGCTGAAGCTGGAGAGCATCCGGCTGTATTTTCGGGACTGACCTTCCAATATGGCCTTCTTCTGGCGGAAGTCCAGCTTCTCGATGACGACGGGCTTGCCGACTTCTCGCCCGTACTCCACGACGCTGGCCACGGCGTCGCCAATCAGGGCCTCAGCCTTACGCTGGGACTCGCCGTAGGTGACCAGCGCCACCCTCCAGGCGCTTACGTAGTTGCCACTGGAATCGGTCTCCGCGACGGCCAGATGGTCGGCGTTGAGGTCCACGCCGATTGCGCCGCGCCTTTGGTCCGTAGCCACCGGCACGTCCATCATCCGGGTGCTCACGAACACCCGCCACCCTTTGCCATCCCGCTTGAACCGGTATGAGATGGGTTGTCCCAAGGACGTTGCCCGCGCCGCCTTCTCCCCGTGCTCGCGCCGATACTGGGCGTAGTCGGCATTGCTACCCAAGCCTGCCAGCGCCTGCTCATTCCCGTAGCCAAACTGCACACCCTGGATGACCAGGTATTTGCCGTGTTGCCCCGCCAGAGAGTCCGGCATTCGGAGCCGCAGGGTCAGCGTGCCGTCATCGGCAACGGTGGCCACGCAGAGCTGGCAACCCGCCGTTTCATCCCTGCTCCCGAGCACGAAGAACTCGTCACTGCGGGAATCTCGCCAGTCCCTCAGCCATTCCTGATGGTCAGTGTAGTCGTTGGCCTCCAAATGGTGCTACTTGCGCCACAACCGCTTGGACCCGAAGCACAGCCTGACCCGGCCCGCAGCGATGTCGGCTTCCAATGCAGCCAGCCGGACTCGCAGATTGGCCAACCGCCGTTTCTTCTGATGGACCTGATCCCGTCGGCCACGTTCAGCGGCATCCGAAACCTGCCGCTCCGCCCGCGCAATGCGCCGCCCCAGAGCATCGGCCCGCAGCTTCTGCTGCTCTCTGACCGACGCCACCTTACCCTCCAGCGACACCCGCACCGCGTGGAACATCCGCGCCGGTATCCCGTACCGTTTCAGGTACGCGCCCTTCAGCGGCGCCGCCGAACTTCCCGCCGCAACGTCAGCAAACAACTTCCGCTGCACCCGTCCGTAAAGCACGGCTCAGGCGGCCAATGCGGCGTCCCCCGCCGAACGGTTCACGCCGCCGTAATCGGAAATGCGCGTCTGGTAGGTGCCAAGCTGCTGCATCAGTCCTCCTGAGCCGCCGCCAGCGCCCGTTCCGCCCGACGCCGCGCCGAACGCCGTCCGTAGAGTCGAGCACACAGCGAGGTCAACACCCCGGTTACGTCTCGCACCAGGTCATCCTCGAGCTCGCCCGCTTCCATCACCAGAATGCGCGCTCCCCGCCCGGCAAGCGCACCCTCCAGGTACTCAAAGCCGAAACGGCTCAACCGTTCCCGATGCTCCACCGCTATCGTGCCCACCGTAGGGTCCGCTACCAGACGCCGCAGCCGGCGACGGTCCCCATTCAGACCAGAGCCGGTCTCCTTGACCACTTCGTCCGGCCGATAGTCCTGCAGCGTCGCCCATTCCACAACCCGGCCCACCTGCCGGTCCAAGTCTTCCTTCTAGTCCGCAGAAGATACTCGGGCGTACACCACGCAACGCCCATCATTCCGGGATGGCACCACCACGTAGTAGCGACCGTTGGGCAACTGCTCGATCTGAAGTTCCGGCGGCAGCTTGCCGGTGAGATGCAGGCGGGAAGTGGTCGCCTTGTCGAAGCCGTAGAGGCGTCCCCAGGCCGTCAGGCTGATGCGTCTACTGATACCGTCCATAATAGACTATTATATACTATAAATCTAACTGTTGCGAACCCCCGGGATGCAGATCACACCCATCCTGGACAGCAATCGGGAACAACCGGTTAGAGACGCAGAAACCTGGGAGGTACGCCAACTATGCCAATGATAGACCGGAACCCCATCAGCCACCTGCTGGACGGCATGGTGAAGTGCCGACACTGCGGCACAACGATGGAGACTGCTGGAGAATCCCTCAACGAAGCGCCCAGGTACGTGTGCACCGCCAAGAACGATGGCTGCAACACCCCGGACCTAGAGGCCGAACCGTTCAACAGCCTCGTGGCCCGAAGGGCGATACTCGCCTTCTTGGACCAGGAGAATACCCAGAAGGTCTTCCAAATCATCACCGACGAGGCGATGAGCAAAGGCAACGAAGACATCCGCACCATATTGGACCTGGAACAACCAACGCCGACCCCCGATGAGGTGCCGACTCACGACGGCGAAGACCAAGCACACACGGTCATGGACATCGTGTTCGCACGACAAATGGCACCCGTGTTGCAGGACTCGGGAGGATCATTCGTGTACGCCCCGGCAACCTACAGAAAGGTGAAGGAATATTCCCTCAATCTGGACACTTACCTGAGACCCAGCAATATTCAGACCGCCAAGACCATCATGGAGACCCTCATATCGGAAATCCTGCTGGGCCCAAACTCGGCGACCATCCAGTACTGGCTCCCGGTGCATCCGGGCGGCTGGTCCGAAGCCGGAACTTCCGAGGAAGTGGCCACCAGTTAACTGCAGGCCCCCTATGCCCCTTGCAGCGCCGCCAAGACGGTATCCGAAGAGTCAGCCCACCCGGTGAAGACGTAGCGAGGCCGGCCCGAACCGACCGTGCGGGACCGGGCCCGCACCCGTACAGTCAACCCGCGGAGCACCAGCCCGTAAACACTCTCCACGCCCAGTTCAGCCATCATATCCGAGTTTATTGGAGCGACCACTACCTGATATTCTTCGCCCTCAGGGAGAGATACGTCTCCGTCGATGATCCTGAACTGCACCCGTGGATTCACCGGAAACAGTCCCAGCAACTGCCCCGTAAGCACCACATCAGACTCCCTGATGTATTCAGACCCCAACCGCTCCTGACTCCGTCTCACCTGCTCGGAATCGTGGAACCGGAACTCGCCCCCATCAAACGACAGGGCGCACACCGCTTCAGCATCTGACACAACCTTCAGGAAACTCTGAATCGCACGTAGAGCACGGCCGTCGGAGGTTTCAACAGCCTCAGCCAGTTGCTCATCGGTCCCCACGGAAGCCTGCAGGATCCGCTTGACCTTATCCACGGCCACCTCTACCGCCGTGGACTGCCCGTACATCACAGACTGATCCGAAGCCTCACGAAGCTGAAACCCGAAGGAACCACGAG
This sequence comes from Dehalococcoidia bacterium, assembly GCA_965220625.1. GTDB lineage: Bacteria > Chloroflexota > Dehalococcoidia > Lucifugimonadales > UBA3495 > VXOI01. The sequence continues at coordinate 2,509,829 of CBDCQN010000003.1, read as the reverse complement.
CGACGCCCGTGACGAGAATTCGGAAATCATCAGACCCAGGGACAGGTCCAGTTGACGACAACGGCTGACCATGTGAGGCACCCACAAAGGCGACGGCCCTCGCAAACTCGGAAACCGCGTCACCGCAGAAGTCAGCCCCAATGCCAAAGTCCCCGACCACAGGGCCACCAGCAAACACCAGGCGGGCCTGCATCATGTGGGGCGAGAACCCTTCATAAGGCTCAAGCTGTCCCTCAACCTCCCTGAGACGATGCTCCAAGCCAGAGCGAGTGATTATGCTGCCCTCCGGAGCGCGTCCGATGAGTTCGCTCAGGGCAGCACGCTGTGCAAGCAAATAGCGGTGCGTGGTCGTATCCATCTTCACCCACCTCCTTCAGCAGTCATTTCCTGTATCAGCTGCCAAGCTCCGGGGTCTCCTTCGGAATCCAGATCCAGTTCAATATAGCCCTTCCACCGGTGCTCCCTTGTATGCGACCACACGCTGTACCAGTAAACGGCATTCCGGATGGCGAATAGAACCGTCTCTGGCCTGGTAGGATCCATAGCAACGATGTATCCGTCTATGGGAAAATAACTCTTGATGTAATCCCTGTCGAAAATTTCCCCGTGAGACCCATAAAAGTCCAGCTCGCTGACTCCGGTCGGCAGGGAGATGAAACTCACCGCGTCAATATCGGCGGGCGGCCTCCCTCTGATGCGCTCGACATCTTCAACGAAACTCCCGTTGATCCACTGGAAACCGGCGCCCACACCCGCCTGCTGAAGCAATGCCCTGTACCTCAGGAGACCGTTTATCAGGCTTCGACGTTCAACAGACTGACCGAACCTGTGGACAAATTCCGGCAGGGATAGGGAGTAGGGGGACCGTTTCGAGGACACGCTATCAGCCGGGTCATTCCCGGGAAGAAATCCATCGACAGTCCATTCCAACGGGGAGTCCCAACCAAGGGCCATAGAACACGCAACCCTTCAGCCCGGAAGGTCCGGAGAGAGTTTAGCACAACACGAAATGTCCGCCGTCACTGAGCACCTTCGCTCAGCACGAACACCCGGTCCGCCACCTCGCCCCGCGCCACCCAGGCCAACCGCCTGAAGGCCGTCTGGTCCTCGAGCACCCTGGTTCCCGAAACCACCAACGCCAGGAAGTCTCTGAAGAAGTACGAAAGCTCTTCCAGCGGATGGCCGTCCCCCGCCAACTGCTGTGCCAGTTGCCTTTCCAGCGCCGAACGCGAAGGGATCGAATCATCCGGCAATCCCCGGACCAGCAACCCTTGCCCACTACTCCGATATAGCTGCGCAGACTAGGCAATCCAGTCCTCCACAATGGCGCCCTGGACCACCTTGCTTATGAGCTGCAGAAGGTCGGAAGATGGATTCTCACGAAATCCGGAACCACCTGCAGCGGGACTCTCATCACTGGGATCGAATTCTCTGTTGCTCATTTCCGACTTAACAGCCAGGCAACTTTGCGCCATCCGAAAACAGCAACGGGGGAACGGGTAACGGGCTGACCCAAGAAAAAAGCGCTGCTTGACCCGGTACACCGTGCCCAGAGCCACATCCACAGCTTCAGCCACTTGGGGAGCCGGCCAACCGTCGTCGCTCTTGAAGAGAACCCGGGCCCTGGCGGTGACTCGGGCCGGGTGTTTCCCAACCCGAATCAGATGCTGGAGTTCTTGCCGTTGTTCCGGTACCAACCGCACTGCGTACTTGTCCCTGACCATCACTGCCACCCCCGCCAACAACACTTCCCACAAAGCAGGATAACCCAATTGTCCGTTTTCTTAAACAAATGCTAAAACCAAGTTGACTGAGTACTAGACGCTGAATCCCGCCGATTAAGGGCCAAGCAGGTGGGCCGGATGATGCGGGACTATCGCCTTCAGCGGGAGGAAAGGGGGCGGGGCGGCCGTCTGTCTCAAAAAGGCCTGCTGGACCTAATGGGAAAAGTGGAATTGACCCACTTCATATCAGGAGCATTGTCTACAGAGATACCGTGGAGAACATCTCTGTGAAAGCTGGAAGTACAACAAAAATACCCCTTGAAACCGGGCCTCGGAAAAGGGCCCACGGCATGGAAACTATTGCAGTTGCGCTGCCTCAGAAGTATCTTGGTGGACAGCATACTTCATGCCTGAGCCCGATTCCTTAACGATATAAATCTTCGGGCACGCGATCGGTAGCATAATTCTTGCCAAGTGACTGCATGGGAATGAGAAGACTGGCCGTTCCAATAGCTATAATTTCGGCCCTGACCGTTCTAGGCGGGGTAACGGCAGGACTGATTTCGGCTGGGGACCAGGCTCCACTCGCCGTGCCGCCGTCCCCGGAAACCCGGGGCTCGCCGCAAGAGGCCACACCCCAGGCCACGGAAGAACCCACGCCCACAGATGAGCCTACACCGACGCCTACGCCGATCCCACTCAGGCTCCCCGGACTGCCGGAACAACTTCAAACGCCGGGCCCGGCAACGCACCGCTCGAGGGAGAACTCCGACCCCGTACGGGGGAGTTCCGGCCAGGGAACACTCTACACCTGGGAGGACGGTGATCGGACCATAAGGGTCGTGCTGCACACTGAGCCGGCTGTCCAGGAAACCGCTTCCGACACGCTCCAAGACATCGCAGGCGCGCGCGGGAGCAAGGATAGCGCCGTGAAGAAACCGGACACCCACGGCGTCGACGCCCACCCTGTGTTCCGTTCGGAATCGGGAGGCGGACTGATGACGCTAACCGGCGGCGTTTTGCTGGCACTGGACCCCGAGTGGGACCAAGCCAAGGTCGAGAGCTTTTTCTCCCAGAACAACATCTCAACGAACCGGACGTCGGAATTGGAGTTCCTTAAGAACGTATTCCTGGTGGACACCGAACCGGGCTTTCCATCGCTTGAGTTGGCCAACGCGCTGGCAGGGCAGGATGGCGTGGTAAGTTCCAGCCCAAACTGGCACAGGGAGGTAGAGGCGAGGTGAGAACGCTGCCCCGAGCCAGAGAAAGTCCATCACCAGGCCTACCCAGATCTCGAGAGTGACTGACATACGCTTCATGTCAACACGGGAAGCATCCTCATTGCCATCGTCCCGGAGGATGCTACTTCTAGCGGTTTCTGTATTCTTCTTTTTCATCCTGAGCGCCGACGGGGCTGGGGCACAGAAGGCTGACGACCACAGCGGTTCCCTCAACACGGCTACCGATCTGCCGCTGGGAACACCGATAACCGGGCGCATCGACCCCGCCGAAGACAATGACATCTTCAAGCTGGACCTGTCCGACGCATCCGGGCCCACTGACGTATGGATATACACTACCGGTGCTCTCGATACCTTCGGAGGATTATTTGATAGCCACGGCAACCTGCTGGTATCCAATGGCAACAGCCGCCTTCCGGGCAGGGGGACCGCCTTTCATATCCGGCGGAGTCTCCCAAGCGGAGTTTACTACGTCGGCGTCGGCAGTTACCGGACGGGAACCGGGGACTATATCCTGCACGCTGAGGCCGCAGCGGACCCGGGCAGCACCATCGACACGGCAACGCACCTGAATCTCGATTCTCCGACCCCGGGGACGATTGACACGACAACCGACGCAGATTACTTCAGGCTGGATTTCACCGAAACGACGAACCTGGCCCTCCACGCCTCGAACTTGATCCTCTACGGCGAAGGTGTGAATTTTGTGCCCCTCGACGTACATGTGCTTGACCCAGGGGGCATGGAACTTTCCGTAAACGTGTACCCAGTACCCAGATTTGTTCGCTCTCTTGACGACCGGATTGGTTTCAGGATAGAGGACACCTTCGCCCCAGGCACCTACTACGTCAAGGTGACCACTCCTGATGATGTAGATTCTCACCCCGTGCCCTACACCATCCTCGCTCTTGAGGACACCGATCACGTCGCTTTTGTCGAAGACTGCGAAGCCAAAACGCTTTCGTTGGGGGGGCCACAGATTAGCGACACCCTGTACGGATGCCAGTGGCACCTGAACAATCGTGATGGTGAGGACATCAACGTCGAACCTGTCTGGGCGGATGGATTCAAGGGAGAAGGCGTAAACGTCGCAGTGGTTGACGACGGGATGCACTTCACCCATGAAGACCTGAGAGACAACGTCGACGCATCCCGAAATCACGACTACACCGGCAGCGGCGGCATAGATCATCCACTGGAACATCACGGCACCAAAGTGGCCGGTGTTATGTCGGCCCGGGACAATGGCATGGGAGCACGCGGCGTGGCTCCAAGGGCAACCATCTACGGGTACAATTTCCTCGCAAACTCCACGGACTCCAACATGGCGGACGCCATGGCCCGAAACCGGGACGTAACCGCAGTGTCCAACAACAGTTGGGGACCCCGGGAAGGCCCCGGGCTAGGCCGGGCCAGCTTGCTATGGGAACTGGCGGTGGGTGCAGGGATCACGACCGGCTATGACGGCAAGGGCTCCTTCTACGCATTTGCCGCCGGCAATGGACACTTGGCTGGAGACAACGCCAACCTTGATGAATTCGCCAACTACTACGGTGTTACCGCCGTTTGCGCCGTGAATGACCGCGACACCAGAAGCTCCTACTCGGAGATGGGCTCCAATCTGTGGGTCTGTGCCCCCTCGGGCGACGGCGCACAGGTCTACCGCGGTATCGTCACCACGGAGAATTCCGACCGCTATGTGGACGATTTCAGCGGGACATCCGCGTCAACCCCGGTTGTGTCGGGGGTAGCCGCACTGCTGCGCGGAGCAAACCCGGCCCTGACCTGGCGGGACCTGAAACTGATTCTCGCCGCCTCGGCGCGGCGCAACGACGCCGGAAACCCCGGATGGGAAGAGGGGGCCCACAAGTACGGGTCCAACTCTGCTGGCGACCGCTATTACTTCAACCACGAATATGGATTCGGAGTGGTCGACGCGGGGGCGGCCCTCGATCTCGCAAGAGGGTGGACCAACCCGCCTCCGCTGCGGAGCTCAACGGTGGACTCAAGTGAGCCAAGTGTCCGGATCCCAGACGCCCCGGCCGTCGGCAACCCCACGACGGTCACCCGCACACTCGTACTGGACACCAGCATAGAGTTCACCGAGTTTGTCGAAGTGACGGTCTCCTTCCAGCACGATTCTTTCCGGGATCTGGAGATTGAGTTGGAATCGCCGACCGGACACGTGTCGAAACTGGCGGTTCCCTTCGATACCTATATCGACGATGACCCCTCATTGGACTTCGTGCCGCTGCGCGGTGAATTCCGTCTCGGGTCGGCAAGGCACCTGGGGGAAGACCCCAACGGCGCTTGGAAGCTGAGTGTTACCGACCGTATACGGATTGAGGATGGAGCCCTCGATTCATGGAGTGTTACGGTCTACGGGCACGGACGCACCCCCGGTCCTCTCACGGTGGACACACCCGTGGCCGACGCGGGGTCCTTGACCGTCACCTGGGCGGCACCCAGCCATGTCGCAGGAGTGGCGGTCACTGCCTACGATCTGCGCTATGTCCAGGCCGTTGTGGACGGGACTGTGGACTCCAACTGGACCCTGGTGGAAGACGTATGGACCGCGAGGGCTGGCGGCAACCTACAGTACTCCATCAACAGGCTGGTCGGCGGCTCAGAATACCACGTACAGGTGCGGGGGGTAAGCGGCACAAGCACAGGCCCCTGGTCCACAGCCGTCACCGGAACGCCAGGACCGGTAACGACGAGCGCCTGCGCAACAGGACACGCGGTGCCAGTCGCATTCCGCAACCCGTGGCTGGTGGCCGATTGCAATGCGCTGCTGGCTGGGCGGGACGCCCTGGCGGGGAGAGCGACGCTGAACTGGTCGGCGGACACTCCCATCGTATTCTGGGATGGAGTCACAATCGGCGGAACGCCGCTGCGCGTCAGGTGGCTGGAACTCCCAGATAGCCAGTTGACCGGAGCTATACCCACCGAACTGGGCAGCCTGACCAGCCTGCAGGTGCTGATACTGTCAGAGAACCAGTTGACCGGACCGATACCTGCTTGGTTGGGAAACCTGGACAACCTGCAACTGCTGTACCTCTGGGGAAACCGGTTATCCGGGCCGATCCCGGCCTCGCTGGGGGACCTTGCCAACCTGCAACAGCTGCACCTTGATGACAACCAACTGACCGGGCCGATACCGGCGGAACTGAGCAGGCTCGCCAACCTGCAGGAACTTTCACTTGGGGACAACGAGTTGATTGGATCCATGCGGCCATCACTGGGCGACCTCGCCAACCTGGAATGGCTGAACCTCACACGGAACCAGATGACCGGACCGATACCACCAGAGCTGGGCCGCCTCACGAACCTGGTTCAACTGACCCTCGGTGGAAACCAGTTGACCGGACCGGTTCCCGGCGAACTGGGCGGCCTCGCCAACCTGGAGTGGCTATACCTCTGGGGGAACCAACTGACCGGGCCGATTCCGGCCTCGCTGGGGGACCTTGCCAACCTGCAACGGCTGCACCTTGATGACAACCAACTGACCGGGCCGATACCGGCGGAACTGAGCAGGCTCGCCAACCTGCAGCAACTTTCACTTGGGGACAACGAGTTGATTGGATCCATGCGGCCATCACTGGGCGACCTCGACAACCTGGAATGGCTGAACCTCACACGGAACCAGATGACCGGACCGATACCACCAGAGCTGGGCCGCCTCACGAACCTGGTTGAACTGGCCCTCGGCGGAAACCGGTTGACCGGACCGGTTCCCGGCGAACTGGGCGGCCTCGCCAACCTGGAGCGGCTATACCTCTGGGGGAACCAACTGACCGGGCCGATTCCGGCCTCGCTGGGGGACCTTGCCAACCTGCAATGGCTGGGCCTCTCGCGGAACCAGTTGACTGGACCCGTGCCCCGCGAGCTGGGCAACCTGGCCAATCTGGAGGGGCTGGGCCTCTCGCAGAACAGGTTGACCGGACTGATTCCCAGCGAACTGGGCCGTCCCGCCAATCTGGAAGAGTTGTACCTGTGGGGAAACCAGCTGACCGGGTCGATACCGGTCTCCCTGGTCAACCTGACCAACCTGGAGCGGCTTTACGTCTCGAGGAATCCGTTGACGGGGTGCAGCCCAGCGGGACTGCGACATGTGACGGAACACGACCTCGATGAACTTGGTCTGCCGTACTGCGATGTGCTGCTAAGAGGCCTGACCATAAGCCCGGGATTACTGACCCCGACGTTCGACTCCGATCACACTGACTATGTCGCTGCGGTGGACTCGGCGTGGATCACGGTGACTTCTATTAAGGCACACGACTCCACCTTGCAGTTCCTCGACGAGAACCGGCGTGAGATGGTGGATGCCGATGGCTCGCTGGAGGGCTTTCAGGTCGCCCTTGGTGATGGGATCACCACCATCGGGATCAGGGTCGTCTCCGAGGATGGCCGGGCGACTCTCCTCTATTTTATTGAAGCAAGTCGGGCTACCGCGCCCGACGTTCCAATCATAAGCGCCATCATACCCGGAGACAGAACACTGACCGTTTCCTGGACGGCCCCCAGTGAGACCGGGGGTGCTGACATCACTTCCTACGATCTACGCCACATCGAAAGCTCCGCCGTCGACAAGGCCGACGCCAACTGGACCGTGGTCGACCACGCTTGGACCAGCGGCCCGTCGAGCTATAGCATTGGTGGCCGGACGGGCGCCAACTGGATCGTGGTGGATTATTCTTGGACCAGCGCCCTGTTGAGCCACACCATCGAAAACCTCACCGACGGCACACAGTACGACGTGCAGGTGCGGGCAGCTAACCCCGCAGGCAGCAGCGCCTGGTCAATAACGGCCACTGAAACAAATGCCATTACGCCGAGCGTACATGTCACTGGAAACGCAGATGCTCTGGTGAGGCTCAACTCCCCGGTTCTTGTGATGGCTACCTTCAGTGAGCCGGTCTCCGGCTTTACCGTCGACGATATCGTTGTAGGCAACGGCGCTGCCGGGAACTTCGTCGGCACCGGGGCCGCCTATACTTTTGACGTAACGCCGGAACAAATCGGTGAGGTAACAGTGGATATCGCAGCCGGCGTCGCAGAAGATGCCGACGGCAACAGCAACACGGCAGCCCTCCGATATTCGTTGGGCATCACATATGACGATGACGGCGACGGGGGCATCAGCAAACCTGAGGCTATTGCGGCCATAAGGGACTACTTTAGCGGCGGGATCACCAAAGCCCAGGCGATAGCGGTAATCCGGCTTTACTTCGCGTAGGCCACCGTGGCTGCCGCAGCAGGGCCTGGATCTGTCGCTTCGGAATGAGCTGCGCTGGTCGCGTTCTACAACGCCACGGGCGGACCTGACTGGGCGAACAACTCGGGTTGGCTGAGCGACACCGTTGTAAAAATGGATGACTTCAGTTACAAACTGGCGTCAGCATTTCCTGAAGACGCGGTCTCCGCCGCGCCGCCGCCCCAACAGCTCAGGACGGCTCCGCCCGGGAGTCGCACCCGGGAACACCGATCGGGTCCCCGCGCAAGCCGCCCCGCGGGCTTCCACCCGCACGACAGCCCGAACCGGATTGGGTCCGCGTCTTTGCTTCCTCAGCCGGTGTCGCGCTGCAAGCGCCGGTCTCAGCTGCCCCGAAACAGCAGCCGATTTTCTTGGGTTTGAGTTCGGGCGGAAGCGTACCGGCTGACCAATGACGCCATGCGGTCATGCGGTGCATACCGTGACGGGCTGCCCACTGGGTCAACCGGATGTAATTACCCTGTACCACTGTTATCAGATGTTTATTGGGCAACTTCAGTCAAGGCTGCATTGCTCCGCCGATGCCGCCGCGCAGACGGCGTTCATTGGCTCACAGTCCGCCGAGCCACATCTCAAAGATGGCTCCCATGCAGCGAGGCCCGGGCGGGCTGGGCCTGCAACCCAAGGCGTGCAGACGTCCGCTGAATCTATGAGTCCTGAAACTCCGTCCAGTCGATGCCCAACTGTCTGATAGCCGAGCGCAGGGTGCCGATTTTCAGGTCCCGGTTACCCCAGTCGGGGAGCGTTGCGTCTTTTTGAGCCTGGGGATTATGCCATTTTTGGTGTGATCCACCGCCGCGCTTGGGAACCTCGTAACATCCCAGGCGCGCCAGCTTCCGGGCGGCCTCCCGGTATCTCACGGAATTGGCACGGTGAGGATGGCCTCGACTGACAGCGGGCCGTTGTCCTCGTCCACGTGGATGTCCGGCGGCAGATGACGCCCCTGTTCCATGTAGATCTCCAATACTGCCTTAAAGGCATCTTCCGCGTTTACCAGGCATTCCGAGATAGTGTCGCCTTCGGTTATCAGCTCCGGCAGCGCTGGGGAGGTGACGGTGTACCCCCCTTCCGGTTGCGGCTCCATGACCAGGGGAATCCTAGCTATCATCGGCCAACTCTCAACGTCCGTATCAGGCTCACAACGCTTCAACAAGGCACTCTTCCCGGGAATGAACCATCCGGGCTTTGTTCGTTTCCAACACCTTCAGCTTCTCGTCCGTTTATGGCTACGCTCTGGAGGTTGCGCTGGGAGGCCTTGCGATCCAGGACTGGTAGTCCAACTTTATTGTATTATTGTATTGATGGGTAAACCGGGAGCCCGTTCGTGGTGAGCTTGTCGAACCATGGACGGGCGGCCTTTCGACAAGCTCAGGGCGAACGGGAGAATAAACCATCAATCCAAAGTAGTTGATCCACTAGTACCCAGTCAACTTCGTTTTAGCATTTGTTTAAGAAAACGGACAAATAGACTATCCTGCCTGGTGGGAAGTGTTGTTGGCGGGGGTGGCAGTGATGGTCAGGGACAAGTACGCAGTGGGGTTGGCGGCGGAACAACGGGAAGAACTCCAGCATCTGATTCGGGTTGGGAAACACCCGGCCCGAGTCACCGCCAGGGCCCGGGTTCTCCTCAAGAGCGACGGGCCGGCTCCCCAAGTGGCTGAAGCTGTGGATGTGGCCCTGGGCACGGTGTACCGGGTCAAGCAGCGCTTTACCCAAGAAGGGTTGGCAGGGGTTCTGAAGGACCGTCCCCGGTATGTGTTGTTACCAAAGTCAACCTTTTTTACAACGGTCAAGGAGCTAAGCGAAGCGTCACTGGACACCTTTACAGGAGTAGTCGGTTCCGCGCGCGTCACGGCTACGGTGTAGGTCCGGGTGGTGCTGTCGTCCTCGGCGGTCACCTCTACGGTGATGACGTTGCTGCCCACGCTGAGGGCGATCACACCATCGGCGTCGGTCGCGCCGCCGAGCTTGATGACATAGCTTGTGTGGGAGTTGAGTTCGCTGTTGGGGCCGGGGTAGTTGCTGAAATAGCCGACGTGGCGGTCGCTGCATGGCGGCTTGTCAATCATGGATGAAGACTCCTCCGAAGGCCTCGCGACCAGGTAATAAAGTCTGCGCGTTAAGTGTATTTAACGTGCATCTTTCATGCCCTCCGGAGGCTGCCCCACGAGGATGTGAAGTCCTTCCTGAAGGGCGTCGAGAGGGAAGCGCCGCCCGGCGGCAGCGCGAACGTCAGTCCCGGTTGGGGCGGGTAAAACCCGTGAGTAAAGCCCGTGATGATATAAACTTATCATGAGTTTATGGGAGTCCCCGAGCCCATGGAAGCAGAAGAGGAACGAATGACCAATTTTAGATTCCTGGCCTTATTCGCGGCCTTGGCCTTGCTGTTTATGGTTTCCACCACGGTCTTGGCCCAGGCGCCGAAACGGCCCCACACGTTCACGGGCACAGTGATGGTGGACTATGCAATGGCCATGGAGGGCACCGAGGTGACCGCCATGATCGACGGCGAGACCGTCGGCATGACCATGGTCATGGACGGCAGGTACACCATTCAGGTGGATCCCGGCGACCCCGCCGCCGAAGGCTACATGGACTTCTCCGGTAAGACGGTAATGTTCATGGTCGGCATGGTGTACGCCGAACAGTCCGCGATGTGGATGGAGGGCATGGTAAGCTTCCTCAACCTCATGGTCATGGCCATGGAGCCTGAGCCCACCATGGAGCCCGTCCTGGACGTACTTCTGAGCGGCCTGACCGCACGACCCCAGGTGCGGCTCAACTCGCCGGTCCCCGTGACCGCCACCTTCAGCGAGCCGGTCTCCGGTTTCACCCTTGACGACATCAGCGTGGTCAACGGCACGGCCAGCAACTTTGCCGGCAGCGGGGCCGTCTATACGTTCGACGTGACTCCGGACGACATCGGAGAAGTGACGGTTGCTATTGCCGCCGGGGTCGCAGAGGATTCCGACGGCAATAGCAACGAGGCGGCCCCTCGATTCTCTTTGGGCATCACCTATGACGATGATGGGGACGGGGGGATCAGCAAGAACGAGGCCATCGCGGCCGTAGTCGATTACTTCGCCGGCAGAATCACCAAGGCAGAGACGATAGCGGTGATCGTGCTCTACTTCTCCGCGCCAACGGAGCCGGAGCCCAGTGAGAACTGCATCCAGGCCGTATCCACCGACGGGACGGTCAACGGCCAGTGGGCCAGCGGCTGCGATTCCGAGGAGCGAGCCGGCAGCCATGCCCGCTACTACACCTTCACCCTGGACGCGTCGTCGGAGGTTACAGTGACCCTGGAGTCCAGCGCCGCCGACACCCATCTGTATCTCAGGCAGGGGGACGCCACCTCCGGAACGGCTCTGCATGAGAACGACGACTACGAAGGCATCGCCAGCTCTCAGATTGTGGCGACGCTGGACGCCGGCGCCTACACCATCGAGGCCACCACCGACACGGCGGGTGCGACCGGCAGCTTTACACTGACGGTGAGCCGGTCGGATGCCCCCACGACGCCGCCGGTGACGACGGAGCCCCACGAGGTCGCCGAGCGCGCCGCGCTGGCAGCCCTCTACAACGCCACCGGCGGCTCCGACTGGCAAAACAACTCCGGCTGGCTCAGCAACGCTCCCGTCGGCGACTGGTTCGGCGTTACCACCTACAGCGACACCGACGAATACTCCGCCCGGCGGGTGGAGGCGGTCAGGCTGAAGGACAACGGCCTAGCCGGAGCATTGCCGCCCGAGCTGGGCGAACTGCGCAGGCTGCGGGTGCTGGATCTGGGGGCTGCCTCGTACACCTGCACCGACAGCGTCTGCCAGCCGGATTCGGACAATGGCAACCAGTTGACCGGGCCGATACCCAGCGAATGGATCGGGCTGAACCGTCTGAGGATCTTCGACCTGGCGGCCAATCCGGTGACCGGACCAGTCCCAGACTGGCTGCGATGGCCTTACGATTTGGAGCATCTGGATATTTCGGGCACCCAGTTGACCGGAGGCATCCCTGCGAACTTGGGCAATGCGCCCCAGCTTCAACACCTGGACCTGAGCAATAACGCTCTGACCGGGTCGGTGCCGACCAGGCTGGGCAACCTGGGCAACCTGCGCCTCCTGGCCTTGGACAACAACCAGCTGACCGGGCCGGTGCCCCTGGAGCTGGCGGACCTGGACAACCTGACCACCCTGCGGCTCTCGGGCAACCAGCTTTCGGGCTGTGTGCCAGTGGGGCTGAAGGACGTGGCGACCAACGACTTGCCGTCCCTCGGTCTGGACGACTGCCCGGTGGACACGTCGGACCCGGTGGACCGGGCGGCACTGGTGGCTTTATATGAGTCCACCGGCGGGCCCAATTGGACCGACAACACGGGCTGGCTGAGCGGTGCTCCGGTAAAGGACTGGGAGGGCGTCACAACCGATGATAACGGACGGGTCATGCACATCCTACTCCCGTCCCACAACCTCAGCGGGACGCTGCCGCTGGATATCGGGCTCCTGACGAAGCTCAAAACGCTGCAACTCTATGGCAACAGCCTGACGGGCGAACTCCCGCCGACAATGGGCCGCCTCACTGAACTGGAGGTGATTTCCCTTGGTGGCAATGCGTTCACCGCTTGCATACCTGGCGGACTGGCCAACCTAGCGCCGCGGGGCCTTTTCTCCATTGGCCTGGAGCCCTGCCCAAGGACTCCGTTGCGGAGCGGGGGCAGCGTTGAAAGCGACCGTGCCGCGCTGGTGGCCTTCTACCACGCCACGGACGGGGATAACTGGGCCAACAACGAGGGCTGGCTGACCGATGCTCCCTTGAACGACTGGTACGGCGTGAATGCCTTCAGCCAAGAGCGGGTAAATACGATACGGCTTATCGACAATGGCCTGAATGGGCATCTCCCTCCTGAGCTGGGAGACTTGGTATGGTTGAGCACCATTGAACTGGGAAGCTACAACTGGCGGTGCCGAGGTAACAGTTGCACGCCAAGTTCGCCCACGGGCAACCGTTTGACCGGGCCGATACCGGAGGAGTGGAGGAAGCTGACCTGGCTGAGCGTTATTGACCTCACGGCGAATCCGGTGACCGGAGAGATACCGGCGTGGCTGGGCGAATTCCCCAATATGGGGTGGATCATGCTGGGGGGGACCCAGATGACCGGGGCCATACCCGATGCCTGGGCTAGGCTAGCCCTACAAAACCTCTCGCTCGGCTGGAACAATCTTGAAGGGCCGCTACCGGCGTGGCTGGGTACGATGACCGAACTTACGCACCTGAACCTTTGGTTCAATGATTTGACAGGCACCCTGCCGGTTGCCCTGAGCCGCCTGACCGCGCTGGAGGATCTGTCTCTCGGCCACAACGGCTTTACGGGCAGGATTCCCGAGGAGCTGGGCCGGTTGACTGCGCTTCGGGCCCTGCACCTGTCAAACAACGACCTGACCGGCTCGATCCCCGAGGAGTTAGGTAACCTGACCAACTTGGACACACTTGGGCTGGCCAACAACGATCTGTCGGGGTGCGTGCCTGCCGCCCTGCAGAGCATCGAGCGGAACGACTTCGATGACTTGGGCCTGCCCTTCTGTGGACCATAATGTCCAGCAGGAGATTTAGTCGAAGGGAAAGATACGACGCACTTTGGATCTGACGCCATCGACGGCCGTGAGGGTGCCGCTCGAAGCGTCTCTGCGGCCGCAAGCCCTGGCGCTCAGGTGAGGCTCAACTCGCCGGTCTCCGTGACGGTCACGTTCAGCGAGCCGGTCTCGGGCTTTACCGTTGACGAAATCAGCGTCGGGGACGGCACGACCAGCGGCTTTTCCGGCAGCGACGGCGTCGCAGTTTACACGTTCGATGTGGCGCCAAACGCCATCGGTGAGGTGACGGTGGATATTGCCGCCGGTGTGGTTACAGATGCCGGGGGCAATGGCAACACAGCGGCGACCCAATTGTCGTTGGGCATCCCGTACGACGACGGGGACGGCGGGATCAACAAGGATGGGCAAGGACCGCACTCAGGTACTGTAGCAATATTCCAACCGTGCCGATACCAGTCAAGCCGCCCATGAAAAATTCATGCCGTCACTCTCAACAGCCTACGCCACCCCCTGGCAAGGTTGGGCTGTCAGCATTTCCGCCGCTGGCGGAAAACGGGCGTTTCCCGCCAGGTGGCGGCCAGCAGTAACTTAAACTCACCATGCAAGGAGTTGCTTCACTTCGCCTCCTCATGCCTGGCCTGCTCCCGTGCTCGGCGCCTGGTTGCGTTTCTCTCCTCGGGTGTTGGTCCCAGCACCCCGTAGTAATCGATGTCTGCAACCAGGATGCACTGGGGGCCCTCTTCATCGTCCGGCCCGTGCCGGTAAATCCCTGCTCCTTTGACCTCGTTGACGCAGTCGCAACCCTCCGCCCACACCGGCAGGTCCGGAGGAAGCTGTTCCAGCAGCGCCATGAGGTCTCCAACAGTCAGAGCGGGGAGCCCTCGACCCCCATCCTGTTCCGTCGGCTGGGGGCTGGGGTTTCGGGCCCAGGTGATAAGCAACGTGCCGTTCGTTTCGTCTCTAGTTGCCGTCATCCACCGCACCTGTTCCCCTGCTTCTCCGGGGACCCCCGGGGCTAGGCGCCGGATGGCTCCGGCGAGTCTGTTCCTGGATATGCCGTCGTGTCTAATCTGCTCCGGGGCCAGCCCTTGCCCCACCGTCTGGTGCTGGAAGGTGGCCGGGATCCTGAGAGTCTGCCCGTCCACGCTGGGCTCCGGATCCTCCGTGTACAGGAGTTCCGCTCCGGCCTTCTCCAGTGCGGCCGCCGCATCGCTTCCGATTTCGAATACGCTCAGCCTGAGCTGTGGGGTGCCGTCCTGGGCTGTATGCAGGTAGCTCCGGAGCGGGGGCCGGTCGGTCCCCGTCAGTTCCGCCGCCAGAGAATTGCAGAATTCCCTCACCTGTTCGCGGTGCCTGGACATGGACTCGCTGTAGCTGGCCCTTTCCTCCCGGCTTGCGCCGGCGGCCAGTGCCGCTGGCGGCACCGGTGGTTCGAGGCCCTGCAGGCCAATGGCGTATACTCGGCTGGTCATCAGTGGCTTGCCCTCCGCGCTGCGTACTTCCGCCAATATGACATCTGCCGCCTGACGGCGTCCACCAGGTGCGGTCAGAACTATTTGTGCCGGTATAGTGTATTTCCGTGGCCATTGGCTGGTTCGCAATCGTCGAGCTGCGCGACCTGAGACCGGCACACCTTGCACCTGTAGGGCCGGGGACCCGGCGTCTCATTGGTTCAGAATTCCGGGTGGGGTTCCGTTTGTGATTCAACTGAGTCCTGCGTGTCAACGGCGGCGACATTGGCGGTTTGCCCGCAGCTCAGGTATTCCCGATCTCTGATCCCCGATCCCTCTCCCTCCTCCCCAAGAATGAAGGGCGTCCCCGCATGCCCTTCCAAGTTGCTATTGACACGGGAGCTATGGGCCGGCGTGGATGAACTAGATAACCCGGTCTCCCCACCTCGCCGTGGACTGGCTGTCCGGCTCACCCGCCGCCCCCGGCAGCGGGGTCAACATCACGCGCCAACGGGGAGTGTCCTTGGACGCCTCGACCAGAAGTTCCCCCAGCGGGACATCGATGTCGATATCGTCGAATTCGAAGTTGAAGGCGGCCTTCACGTCGGCGGGGCAGACGATGCCCGCTGTCGCGTTGTTCTCCCGTCCCACCCGCCTCAGTTCCTCGCGTTCGGCGAGCGTCATCTTTACCCGGCGGTGGCAGCCGGGAATGGCGCATTTGACCGGGACTTTACTGGGCATTTCCCTAATAATACAACGACAGCTCTGCGAAGGGGTTTCGGAAATGCGCGCAGGGTGTTCAGCGTCAACTTTTATCTTGGTTGCGGCGTGGGAACAATCCCTGCACCCGGGTGGTCCCGGGCATAGGCTCGCAAACCGGGAAGGGTCGGTGAGGGCTGAAATCGCGGTTCGGACAACCGGTGTTCTGACCGCCGGACGTAACCCCGGGGCAGTGTTTTTGCCTGGCTGTCCACAACGATCATTGGCGGGAAACGCCCGTTTTCCGCCAGTGGCGCTCCCAACGAGGACACCGGGTGCGGGTGCCACCTTCTGCGACAAACCGGGATCACCGGGTGCCGCCTGCCGGGTGAGTTGCCCCGCAGGGCTCCCCTTCAAGGCCATCCCGCGCCATCCCGCAGCCCTGATGCGGTTCCGGCGCCGGTTTCCACGGTCCGGCTCCCGCTCCGCCAGAACAACACCCGGCTTGGGAAGGCCCGGCCATCCGAGAGACTCCGACGGATACGTTGCGCGGCAACTCTGCCGCCGCTACTATTCGAGCCAGCATATCTGCCAGCAGACGATTCCCGTCTCCAGCGCCCGTTTCCGCGGCCATCTCCCTTTCTTGAACGGGTCGACTGAAAGATCATGCCCTTTGATGCACCCGGAGGGTGAATGGCAAAGGCTCTGAAAGCAACCCTCCTGCTTCTGGCTCTTGCCCTGCTCGCGGCCATCCCTGCCGTCATCTCGGCCAATACGGAGAACAGCGGCGTCACGTCCAGGATTACGGCCCAACAGGCGGCTCCCAGCGTCTCCATTTCCGCCGGCGCCAACGTCCAGGTGCGGCTCAACTCGCCGGTCCCCGTGACCGCCACCTTTAGCGAGCCGGTCTGCGGTTTCACCCTTGACGACATCAGCGTGGTCAACGGCACGGCCGACGGCTTCTCCGGCAGCTACGCCGACGCCGTCTACACCTTCGGGATTGTTCTGTGGCAGCATCTATCGGGTGCTCCCTGTTTCTGGCTGGTTTCCTGTTCCAAAACCATGATCCCAGAAGCCCGGGAGCACCTTTTTGCCGCTTCAGGACACTGACCCGACGCCCTCCTTCGGTGGATTCGGGCTAGAAGGAACGAATGACCAAATTTAGGTTCCTGGCCTTATTCGCGGCCTTGGCCTTGCTGTTTATTGTTTCCATCACGGTCTTGGCCCAGGCGCCGAAACAGCCCCACGTGTTCACGGGCGAAGTGATGGTGGGCGATGAAATGGCCATGGAGGGCACCGAGGTGACCGCCATGATCGACGGCGAGACCGTCGGCATGACCATGGTCATGGACGGCATGTACACCATTAAGCTGGATCCCGGCGACCCCGCCGCCGAAGGCTACATGGACTTCTCCGGTAAGACGGTAATGTTCATGGTCGGCATGGTGAACGTCGAACAGTCCGCGATGTGGATGGAGGGCATGGTAAGCGTCCTCAACCTCATGGCCATGGCCATGGCCATGGAGCCTGAGCCCACCATGGAACCCGTCATGGACGTACTTCTGAGCGGCCTGACCATCAATCCGGGGACATTAACCCCGCAATTCCAATCCAGCCACACGAACTACACAGCGCAGGCCGGTCAGTTGCGGATTACGGTGACCCCCACCAACGACCACAATGCCACCTTCCAGTTCCTTGACGAAAACGACGTCGGAATCCCGGATGCCGATGGCGCGCTGGATGGGCAGCAGGTCGACCTTGGCCATGGAGTCGCCACAATCAAGGTCAAGGTGACCTCCCAGGATAATGGGGCCAGCCACACCTACACCATCACGGTCTTGGCCCAGGCGCCGAAACAGCCCCACGTGTTCACGGGCGAAGTGATGGTGGGCGATGAAATGGCCATGGAGGGCACCGAGGTGACCGCCATGATCGACGGCGAGACCGTCGGCATGACCATGGTCATGGACGGCATGTACACCATTAAGCTGGATCCCGGCGACCCCGCCGCCGAAGGCTACATGGACTTCTCCGGTAAGACGGTAATGTTCATGGTCGGCATGGTGGACGTCGAACAGTCCGCGATGTGGATGGAGGGCATGGTAAGCGTCCTCAACCTCATGGCCATGGCCATGGAGCCTGAGCCCACCATGGAACCCGTCATGGGCGTACTTCTGAGCGGCCTGACCGCACGACCCCTGGTGAGGATCAACTTGCCGGTCCCTGTGACGGTCACGTTCAGCGAGCCGGTCTTGGGCTTTACTGTCGACGACATCAGCCTGGCCAACGGCATACCCGGTAACTTCTCTGGTGGTGACGGCGTCGCCGTCTACACGTTCGATGTGACGCCAAACGCCATCGGCGAGGTGACGGTGGATATTCCCGCCGGCGTGGCGACGGACGGCGAAGGCAGCGGCAACACCGAGGCTCCGCAGTTGTCGCTGGGCATTCCATACGACTTCGACGGGAGCGGGGGCATCAGCAAGAATGAGGCCATCGCGGCCGTGGTCGATTACTTCGCCGGCAGAATCACCAAGGCCCAGACGATAGCGGTGATCGTGCTCTACTTCTCCGCGCCAACGGAGCCGGAGCCCAGTGAAAACTGCATCCAAACCGTAACCTCCGACGAGACACTCGACGGCCAGTGGGGCAGCGGCTGTGATTCCGAGGCTCGGTCCGGCAGCCATGCCCGCTACTACAGCTTCACCCTAGACGTATCCTCCGAGGTGACGGTGACCCTGGAATCCAGCGCCGTCGACACTCGCCTGTATCTGAGGAGCGGGGATGCCACCTCGGGGACGGCGCGGCACGAGAACGACGACCACGAGGGCAGCACCAGCGTCTCGCAGATTCAGAAGACGCTGGCGGCCGGCAGCTACACCGTGGAGGCAACGACCTACTCGGCGGGGGCCACCGGAGCCTTCTCCCTGACCATCAGCGGGCTGGGCGGCACCACCGCGCCGGGGCCGGGGCCTGGCACGGGCGAGGGGGACCGCGCCAATTTGGTCGCGCTCTACAACGCCACCGGCGGCCCGAATTGGGAAAGAAACAATAACTGGCTGAGCGACATGCCGATAAGCCAGTGGTCAGGCGTCACCACTGGCTACAATGGCCGCGTCACCGGACTGTCCCTCCCCGAGAACCAGTTGAGCGGGGAGATACCGCCGGAGTTGGGCAACCTCGCCAACCTGACAGAGCTGCTCCTCTACGAGAACCAGTTGAGCGGGGAGATACCGCCGGAGTTGGGCAACCTCGCCAACCTGACAGAGCTGCTCCTCTACGAGAACCAGTTGAGCGGGGAGATACCGCCGGAGTTGGGCAACCTCGCCAACCTGACAGAGCTGTTCCTCTACGAGAACCAGTTGAGCGGGGAGATACCGCTGGAGTTGGGCAACCTCGCCAACCTGGATGATCTGATCCTCAGCAACAACCAGTTGAGCGGGGAGATACCGCCGGAGTTGGGCAACCTCGCCAATCTGGAATCTCTGGGCCTCCGCGGGAACCAGTTGAGCGGGGAGATACCACCGGAGCTGGGCAACCTCGCCAACCTGGAATACCTGCGCCTCGACAGGAACCAGTTAAGCGGGGAGATACCGCCGGAGTTGGGCAAACTCGCCAACCTGGAAGGGCTGTACCTCGCCAAAAACCAGTTGAGCGGGGAGATACCGCTGGAGCTGGGCAAACTCGCCAACCTGATAGAGCTGTTCCTCTACGGGAACCAGTTGAGCGGGGGGATACCGCCGGAGTTGGGCAACCTCGCCAACTTGGAATACCTGCGCCTCGAGGGGAACCAGTTGAGCGGGGAGATACCGCCGGAGCTGGGTAACCTCGGCAACCTGCAAGAGCTGGACCTCAGCGGGAACCAGTTGAGCGGGGAGATACCGCCGTGGTTGGGCAACCTCGCCAACCTGCAATGGCTGTCCCTCCATGAAAACCAGTTGATTGGGGAGATACCGCCGGAGCTGGGCAACCTCGCCAACCTGACAAAGCTACGCCTCGAGGGGAACCAGCTGAGCGGATGCGTGCCAAGCAGTTTGTCGGGCCGGTTGAACATGGTTTTTTCAAACCTGGGTGGTCTCCCGTTCTGCCGGTGAGGCCCCGGATCACCCGGCCTATCGCCGAGATGAATACTCCGCGGAGCGCCCAGGAGGCGAGGCCCCGTGTCCTCTGTGCGCTCCGCAACGTCCGCCGCCCGCCGGGTGGCGAGCCATGCCGGCTCAAGCCCGAAGGCTGCTGGAGGGCCCTTCCCTGGAGCGCCCTTCCCTGGTGGGGGCGGCAGCCCCGGACAGTCAGCACTGCCCCCTCCCCAGAGGATCTCTGGCTCACACCCCTCATTCCAGCCACCGGGAGGACTCGCCCCGGTTGTACTTCGCCGCCATGGCGCTGCTGTACCACCAGCCCCGTCGCCTGATGGCGGAGTCCGGAGTGCCAGCCCGGGTCAGCCCCACCCGGCCGCCATGGCTGGAAGGTCCCTCTGATCGTCCCTTTCCGTGAGGACGTATTCGTGAGGCCAGGTGTCGCGATAGGTCACCGCTTCCCGCCATGACGCCCGGGATATCAACTCTGAGATGCTGACCCTTCTCTGTGAAGGGGACAAGCCTGGGGGCCTTTCTTTGATCGGGCGCTCCATCGAGATTGTGCCCTAGAACAGGCCGCTTTCGAAGATATTCGATCGCCGTTTCAAGGTTGAAAAGGGCATCCTTCATAGGTTTGCAGGTCATTGGTCGCTGCTCTTTCTTTCAGCCGGGGTACTGTCGCAGACCATTTCGATGATTGCCTCGCTGGCTCTCCTTTGGGAATCTCAGCCTGGTCCCCAGCAGCCTGGAGCTCCAAGAAGCGGTCCGGAGGGCCAGTACCTCCGGCAGGCCCCTGGACATCCGGTCCAGCGGGGACAGGAAACCTTGGGCCTCACCGTCACGCCCGACCTCGGACACCGGACTGATCGGGGTGACAATCACCCTGCGGGGCACGGGCGAGCGGCCCCGGGACAACGGGACCGTCGAGCAACGGTTCACTAGGTTGAGCGAGGCTTACTTCGGCTCCATCGCCTCCCTGCTGGAAGGGCTCCGAAGCCAAGGGGAAGGCCCCCCAAGTCACCGTGGTCCTGTTGGGAGCCCAACAGACGGCGCAGGCGGTGGAGTACGCCGGCCTGAACGCCTGGCTGGCGTGCTGGGCGCCTTCACGATGAGCATCGCCCCCCTGAACCTCCGGCCGCTCCCGCCCCTGGACGGGTTTGCAACGCCGATGTGCTTGAGGCTGCGCTCAAAGACCGATGGTGATACCGCCTCCCTTCTTTACGACGCTTCGACCTTTACGACGCTTCGACCGGAGCTTTTGCAGGGTCCTATTGACAGCACAAGGGTTGACGCTGCCCCACTCGGCCGCTGGTGAGATCGCGCCAGAACTGGGAATCCCTTCCTCGAGAAGGAGGATCAACCGCTCCTGCAGGCCCAACACGCCAGCCATGTCCCAAGGCACCATACCATCCCCCCGCAGCCGCGGCCCGAATCGCGGTTCTGGCCCATCGCCGGCCATGAGCCACGAGGAGGAGCGATGCTGTATTACCCACCAGTGCCAACCGCAGGGCTGTGGCACCAGCCGACGGCGTCGTTGGCAAACGCGAACTCCTTGTGCTAGATTCCCACCATTGATACGCTGAATAACGTACTCACCAAGCCAACCAGGAGAGACCTTGACCTCAATTAGAGAAACAGCCTCCGAAACACTCCACTTCACGGCCGGACTCAGCTGGGCCAATGCCGGCGGCCTAAGTCCCGAAATCACGGCAAGCACAACGCCGCTGGCAGGAATTGCCTGGGAACCGCTGCTACAGCTCGACGCACCCGGATGGGCGCAAGTCTTCGCCGATAATGAAGTCGACCGCGACTTCACCCGGAAGCTGGACAGGCTGGTGGCCACCTGGCTCACGCAGGAGGACTACCGGGAACTCAGAGAGATAGCTTCCAAGAAGACCGGCCTCCCAGTTAGCGGAGCCGCCGACGCCGTATTCTCTGATTGGATAGACGACAGTGCCTGCAAGCGGCTGAGCCACTTGGTAACGGGCATGAGGTTCACTGAACACCAAGTCCCGGTCTGCTACGCGCTCTGCAACGCCGAGAGGGCAGTCCACTCGGCCGTGGACTACTCCAGAAGACCGCAGGGACTCAGCGAACAGGCGATAGCGGCCGCCAAGCAGGAACTGGAAGAGTCCGCTGACGAGTACACAGCACTGGCTTCGCTGGGCATCCTGGAGGAGCCAGCAGAAGGAGCCACGTGAGAAGAGGCGAGATAAGGCGCGTCCGCAGCTGGAACTACGTCGGACACGAGGCCACAGGAGACCGCCCCTGCCTTATCATCAGCCCGGACTGGTTCAACTCCACCGGGAACGCCATCATCGCTCCGCTGACCACCCCAGGCCCCAACCACGAAAACTGGTGGGAGATCCACATCAGGTCCACCGACTCCACCTGCCTCGTCCCCGACATCAGGACGGCGCCAGCGACGGCCCTCGGACCCGCCGTGCTGGGTAATGCCACGCAGCACGAACTCGAGGACGTGATGTTCGCCCTGTACCGTCTGATCGGCGGCGCCGAGGACACTCCAGACCCCAACTGCAACCGCGGGCAAGTCTGGACGGCGGATCTCTCGGCCGTGCAACCGGATACCGATCCCGCAATCGGAGAGCTCCTCATATTGCACTACAACCCAGGCAACGTCATGGCGATGACAACGTTCGTGACCGAGATACCCCGGAGAAGGTCGCCCCTCGTATTCCCCCTCCGCTCGTCAACGGGACTCACGGGGAAGTCAGCCCTGCTGGCTCAGGTCAGGGCCATTTCGGCACACCCCAGGCTGGTGGGCCTGGTAGGCACAGTACCTCAATCAGACATGGAGACAATCTCCGACCGGTTCATGACGTTCATGGAATCCTAGTACTCAGTCAACCGGCAAATAACAATTACCCAAACCGACTTGCGGAGGGACGGTCCAAGGCCATCGGTCCGACCCTTCGCTTCCAGACCCTTCCGATTCCGCGGTTGACTGAGTACTAGCTACTGATAGAGGCACCAGCGGGTTGCCCAGCTGCGCGGCCCGTAACGCCCTTTGACGATACTGATTCTCGTAGTACTGGGCGCCGGCATCCACGTATCCGTGTCCATGCCGCAGCATGGAATAGATGGCCCCCAGGGCGCTGTCGGAGCGGTGCAGCGCATTGGCCGCCACCGTTGGGTAGAACTTCCTTCCGGTGATGCCGTGGAGTCCGCCAGCTAGCGCCTCTGCGGTGACGATGTCGTTGTTGTATCCGGTCCGGGCTTCCCCCGGCCTCTACCGCCGCCTGTGGACTTCGATGAAGCCTTCGTCCCCGTCATTTTCCAGTTGTCTGATCCTATCGGCGTTGTTCCGTATAGCGTTTGCTGCTTCCTCAGTCGTGCAGTTTCCGATTCGCAGTCTGACCACTTTAGGAGGGTTCGCAACCGTTAAATATATAGTATATAATAGTCCATTATGGACGTTATCAGTCGACGCATCAGCCTGACGGCCTGGGGACGCCTCTACGGCTTCGACAAGGCGACCACCTCCCGCCTGCATCTCACCGGCAAGCTGCCGCCGGAACTTCAGATCGAACAGTTGCCCAATGGGCGCTACTACGTGGTGGTGCCTCCGGCAAACGAAGGACGTTGTGTGGTGTACGCCCGGGTTTCGTCCGCCGACCAGAAGGAAGACCTGGACCGGCAGGTGGGCCGGGTCGTGGAATGGGCGACGCAGCAGGGCTATCGGCCGGACGAGGTGGTCAAGGAGATCGGTTCCGGTCTGAATGGGGACCGGCGACGGTTGCGGCGTCTGGTGGGGGACCATACGGTGGGTACGATAGTGGTGGAACACCGGGAGCGATTGAGCCGTTTTGGGTTTGAGTACGTGGAAGCTGCGCTGGCCGGGCGGGGAGCCCGCATCCTGGTGATGGATGAGGGTGAGTTGGAGGATGACTTGGTGCGGGACGTGACCGAGGTGATGACCTCGCTGTGCGCTCGGCTCTATGGACGGCGTTCGGCCCGGCGGCGTGCGGAACGAGCGCTGGCGGCGGCGCGGGAAGGCTGATGCAGCAGACTGGCACATATCAGACGCGCACTGCCGGTTACGCGGGCTTGGACCGGGCGGCTGGCGATGCTGTGCTGGCAGCGTACGGTGAGTTGTACGGCCGGGTGCAGCGGAAACTGTTTGCCGAAGTTGGGGCCGGTCGCTCAACCACGTCGCTCAAGAGCGCTTACTTGGAGCGGTATGGAATACCGGCACGGATGTTCAATGCGGCGACAGCCCGAACCGGATTGGGTCTGCGTCTCCGCTTTCCCAGCCGATGATGCGCTGCAAGCGCCGGTCTCAGCTGTCTTGCACTGGAAGCTGACACAGTTGCCACTGGCATCGGTCTCAGCCACGGACAGATGGTCGGCATTGAGGTCCACGCCGATGGCGCCAAGACGCTGGTCCGTAACCACCGCCACTCCCATCTTCATCTACGAGGCCCACTGCAGTAATTTCCCATTCAGGTCCCCCTCCGCCGTTACGGGTGAGACCATTGCCTGACCGTTGTAGCTGGGCACAATGCCCTTAAGTGAAGGGCAGTGAGGAATTTGAAGGGTCAAGAAGTCGATAGCCGCGCCTTTACCTTCCCATGACCAAGCAGAGATCGGGGATGGGTAGAACAGCGCGGATGAGCACGTGTCATCGACACGATTCACCAACCGCAGTGAGGTTCCGGGGGCCACGGGGAGGGACACGGCGACCGCCGCCAAATACGTGGTCGAATGTGCGGGGGCGCCACACTCGCCAAAGGGTTCTCAGGTTGAACGCTGTGGCCAACACGGTCCAATCGGCCGCAACGGTAACCGGGACCTGAAAATCGGTACCCTGCGCTCGGCTATCAGGCAGTTGGGCATCGACTGGACGGAGTTTCAGGAGTCATAGATTCAGCGGCCGTCTGCACGCCTTGGGTTGCAAGCCCAGCCCGCCCGGGCCTCGCTGCATGGGAGCTGGTAGCGTTCAATTCCAGTTATCCTTCCACATTAATATCGGGGAAAATCAGCATGTTGCCGAATTCTCGAAGAACTCGGGTTCTTGAAATATTAGCCTAGTACCGTGTCCGGCTGTTTTTGATAAATATAAGAAAGTAATAGAGGCATTCTTTGATTGTGGAGAGGTGGGGGGAATGCCGGCCAAGCTATATCGAGTGAACTTGACTCGAGAAGAGCGGGAACATTTGTTGGGTATCACCCGGCGGGGGCAATCCTCGGGGCGTAAAGTGAAGCGGTCCCTGATTTTGTGTAAAGCCGATGAAGGCCTTACTGACCAACAGGTGGCGAAAGCCCTGATGGTGGGCCCCGCCACGGTCGGCCGGGTGCGGCAGCGTTTCGTAGAAGGCGGGTTGGAGCGCGCCCTGGATGACCTGCCGCGTCCGGGGCAACGGCGCAAACTTGATGGAAGGCAGGAAGCCCGCCTGGTGGCCGTGGCCTGTAGCGCGGCCCCGGAAGGGCACACCAGATGGACGTTGCGATTGCTCGCCGACGAGGCGGTGAAGCTGGAATTGACCGACTCTATCTCCCGGGAGACGGTCAGACAGGTGCTGAAAAAAACGAACTCAAGCCGTGGCGGAAGAAGGAGTGGTGCATCCCCAAGGTGAGCGCCGAGTTCGTAGCCTGCATGGAGGACGTGCTGGACCTCTACGCGGAACCCTATGACCCCAAGCGGCCCGTAGCCTGTTTCGACGAGACCTCCAAGCAGTTGGTGGCCGAGAAGCGGGAGCCCATCCCGGCCAAGGCGGGACGGCAGGAGCGATTTGATTATGAGTACCAGCGCAACGGGACCCGGAACTTGTTCATGAATTGTGAGCCATTGGCGGGCTGGAGGCACGTGGCAGTGACGGAGCGTCGCACCATGGAAGACTTCGCCCATCAGATGCGCTGGTTGTCGGATGCCGCCTACCCTGAAGCGGAGAAGGTCCGGATGGTGCTGGACAACCCCGTATCGAGTACGGGGCAGGCTCTGAACACTCATAGACCCGCCTCCCTGTACGAGGCCTTCGAGCCGAAGGAGGCCAGACGGGTGATCCAACGGCTGGAATTTCACTATACTCCCAAGCATGGGAGTTGGCTCAACATGGCAGAAATTGAGTTCAGCGTCTTCAGCAACCAATGTTTGAATCGCCGGATTGAAGATGAGGTGTCCTTAAAACGAGAGATTGCCGCATTGGAGACCGAACGAAATCAGGCCGGGGCAACTATCGAGTGGAGGTTCACTACCACCGACGCCCGGCACAAGCTCCGGAGTATCTATACACCGGTTTTAGACTGACCCGGTACTAGCCACGGTCCGCGCACTCGGCCCTATTCGGTATGGCAGGGCTGGCGCCATCCGACCTCATCAACCGCCGGAAACAAAATAGAGCCTGATCACTGCTATGGTCTGTTCCTTGGTGAGATTGCCACTGAAATAGTCCCGCACGGCGGCGATGGCTTCATTCTTGCTGATCGCTCCGTCACTGTCGGAGTCATATTGCGTGAGCAAGCCGACCACCATGATGCTCACGGTGATGTCGGCGCTGACGCCGGAAGCGCCGGTGGCCGTGACCACGACGGTGTAGGTGTCCCTGATGTCCGGGTCCAGCATCGTACCCGCCCCCACCCTGATCTGTCCCGTGCTGGCGTCGATGGCGAATAAGGCCGCGTCATCCCCGCCCAGCATGTAGGTCAGCGGTTCGGAGCCGGCGTCCGTGGCCGCAACCGGGTCGCCGACAATTGCGCTCTCGGGCGCGCTCTCCAACACGCTCCTTTCCCCGGTCTCAGCGGCCGGGAACTCTGGGGCGGTGTCCGTGGAGTCGGGGAGCGGGTCCCCAGACCCGGATGTGCAGAAGGGTAGTGGGCCGTCGGTGACTGCCACGGCTTCCAATTCGGCAGGTATGCACCCGGTCAACCGGTTCCCAAAGAGGACCAGGATTTTCAGATTGACCAGGCTGCCCAGTTCCGCCGGTATCGGCCCGCTCAACCGGTTGTCATAGAGGTAAAGCGATTTCAGGTAGGTCATGCCGCCCAGTTCCGCCGGTATCGGCCCGCTCAACCGGTTGTCAGCAAGGTCCAGGTCTTTCAGGTAGGTCATGCCGCCCAGTTCCGCCGGTATCGGCCCGCTCAATAGGTGGTAGCTTAAGCGCAAGTTCTTCAGGTAGGTCAGGCTGCCCAGTTGCTCCGGTATCTCCCCGGTCAACCGCTGGCCATAGAAATCCAGAGAAGTAACGCGCGGCGGTGTGCCGGTCGTCCAAACGCCATCCCAGCTGTCAATCGCCAAATCTGCCGACCAGTTCAGCGCTGCGGTCCCCGCCAACGTGTCCCGCGCCGCCAGCAGCGCGGTGCAGTCCGCCACCAGCCCCGGGTTGGCGGCGGCATCGGTTACCGCTCCGCCGGTGGTGCAATCGCCCAGCGGCGGCGGGGTTGTCGTTGGCGTTCCGGGATCTGGGCAGAAATCCAGAGAGAGGCCGTCCAGGCCTTTTACGATTCGCAACCCATGCGGTATGCATCCGGTCAATTGGTTCCCGGAGAGTTCCAACCACCTCAGATTGGCCAGGCTGCCCAGTTCCGCCGGTATCGTCCCGCTGAGCTGGTTCCCGGAGAGGCGCAGTTCGGACAGGCTGGCCAGGCTGCCCAGTTCCGCCGGTATCGTCCCGCTGAGCTGGTTCCCGGAGAGGCGGAGCCATTCCAGGTTGGTGAGGCTGCCCAGTTCCGCCGGTATCGTCCCGCTGAGCTGGTTGTCGGAGAGGTCTAGCCATTCCAGGCTGGCCAGGCCGCCCAGCTCCGCCGGTATCGGCCCGGTCAGGTAGTTGTCAGAGAGGTCCAGCGAGAACAGGCTGGTGAGGCTGCCCAGTTCCGCCGGTATCGTCCCGCTGAGCTGGTTCCCGGAGAGGCGGAGCCATTCCAGATTGGTGAGGCTGCCCAGTTCCGCCGGTATCGTCCCGCTGAGCTGGTTCCCGGAGAGGTCTAGCCATACCAGATTGGTGAGGCTGCCCAGTTCCGCCGGTATCGTCCCGCTGAGCTGGTTCCAGGAGAGGCGGAGCCATTCCAGATTGGTGAGGCTGCCCAGTTCCGCCGGTATCGTCCCGCTGAGCTGGTTCCCGGAGAGGCTCAGTTCGGACAGGCTGGACAGGCTGCCCAGTTCCGCCGGTATCGTCCCGCTGAGCTGGTTCCCCGAGAGGCCCAGCCATTCCAGATTGGTGAGGCTGCTCAGTTCCGCCGGTATCGTCCCGCTGAGCTGGTTGTCGGAGAGGTCTAGCCATACCAGATTGGTGAGGCTGCCCAGTTCCGCCGGTATCGTCCCGCTGAGCTGGTTCCAGGAGAGGCTCAGTTCGGACAGGCTGGACAGGCTGCCCAGCCAAGACGGTATCGGCCCGGTCAGGTAGTTGTCAGAGAGGCGCAGTTCGGACAGGCTGGCCAGGCCGCCCAGCTCCGCCGGTATCGGCCCGGTCAGGTAGTTGTCAGAGAGGTCCAGCGAGAACAGGCTGGCCAGGCCGCCCAGTTCCGCCGGTATCGGCCCGGTAAGGTAGTTGTCATAGAGGCTCAGCGATTGCAGGTTGGTCAGGCTGCCCAGTTCCGCCGGTATCGGCCCGGTCAGGTAGTTGTCAGGGAGGTCCAGCGATTGCAGGTTGGTCAGGCTGCCCAGCTCCGCCGGTATCGTCCCGGTCAACCGCTGGTCATCCCAGCCATAGAATTGCAGAGAAGTAACGCGCTGTGGTGTGCCGGTCGTCCAAACGCCATCCCAGTTGTCAATCGCCAAATCTGCCGACCAGTTCAGCGCTGCGGTCCCCGCCAGCGTGTCCCGCGCCGCCAGCAGCGCGGTGCAGTCCGCCACCAGCCCCGGGTTGGCGGCGGCATCGGTCACCGCGCTTCCGGCTTCGCATTCCTGCGACTGGGCCGATGCGACGGACGCGATGCCCGCCAGCAGGATGATGACCAGAAGCAGGGGTATTGCCTTGATGAACCTGACCATTTAGCGCCTCCACTTTTACCGGCGGTGCAGCTAAGAATCCTCTGAACAAGCAGGGAACGACGGCGATCCTCTGCTGGGATCGTGCTTGACTAAGGCGTGGCCTGGAGCAATCCAATAGCTTATTCAGAGGTTTCCTAAATTAGGTACCTCCCCACCGAAGGTTGGGGCAAGTTGCCAAACAGTGTGACATAGAATTCTGTGTAAAGTCAGTCGAAAACCTGCCACTGAACACCTCAATTTCGAACCAATTTCCAGCTAAATTTTTCGCTGTGTAATTTCTCGCAAAGCTGATACACTCATGTCGGCCGCCCGGTGGGCCGGGAGATCGCGGTCCGTCCGTACCTGGACGGAGGTTGTGTAGATGGAAAACGCCGATGAGCTGGCCCGGGAAAACGAGGCCCTGCGGCAGCGGCTGTCCCGCCTCAGCGAGGCCAGCCTGCGCATCAACGAGAGCCTGGACTTCGGGACGGTGCTCCAGGGAGTCCTGGACAGCGCCCGGTCGCTGACCGGCGCCCGCTACGGGGTCATCACCCTCCTGGACGATGGGGGGCGGATACAGGATTTCCTCTATTCCGGGCTGACTGCCGAGGAGAGCCGGCAGTTCGCCGAATTTCCCAACGGTATGCTCTTCTTCGAGCAGCTCAGCGGCATCGGCGAACCGCTGCGGCTGCGGGACTTCCACGGCTACGTCAGGGAGCTGGGCCTGCCCGAGTTCCGCCCGCCGATGGCGGTGAGCTCGCCCCTTCCCTTCCTGGCCGCGCCCATCCGCCACCGGGGGGAGGGCGTCGGGGCCTTCTACGTCGGCGAGAAGGAGCGGGAGTTCACCGCCGAAGACGAGGAGACCCTGGTGATGTTCGCCTCCCAGGCGGCCCTGGTCATCGCCAACGCCCGCCGCCACCGCGACGAGCAGCGGGCCCGGGCCGACCTGGAGACCCTGGTGAACACCACGCCGGTGGGCGTGCTGGTCCTGGACGCCAGGACGGGGAACCCGGTGTCGATCAACCGGGAGGCGAGGCGGATCGTCAGCGGCCTGTGCGAACCGTGCGGGACGGCGGAGCAGCTGCTGGAGGTGCTGACCTACTGGCGGGCCGACGGGCGGGAGGTCTCCCTGCGGGAGTTGCCCTTGGCCCAGACCCTGGTCACCGGGGAGACGGTGCGGGCCGAGGAGATGGTGCTCCGGTCCCCTGACGGGCGCAGCGTCACCGCCCTGATCAACGCCACTCCCATCCTGTCGGAGGAGGGGGAGGTGGAGTCGGTGGTCATTACCATCCAGGACCTGACGCCGCTGGAGGACCTGGAGCGGCTGCGGGCCGAGTTCCTGGGCATGGTGAGCCACGAGCTCCGGACGCCCCTGGCCGCCATCAAGGGCTCAACGGACACCCTGCTGGAGAATGCCTCCGACCTGGACCCGGCGGAGATGACCCAGTTCTTCCGGATCATCCGGGACCAGTCGGAGAGCATGCGCCACCTGATCGGCGACCTGCTGGACGTGGCCCGCATCGAGACGGGCAGCCTGCCGGTATCGCCGGAACCCGTGGAGGTCACCGCGCTGGTGGACGAGGCCAGGAGCCGGTTCCGGAGCGGGGGCGGCCGGAGCAACCTGGTCATCGACCTGCCGGCGCGTCTGCCCCGGGTGACGGCGGACCGGCGGCGGGTGGTCCAGGTGCTGACCAACCTGCTGTCCAACGCGGCCCGTCACTCCCACGAGCTCTCCCCCATCCGGGTGGCGGCGGTGCGGGAGGGGGTCCACGTGGCCCTCTCGGTGGCCGACGACGGGGTGGGGGTGCCCGCCGAGCAATTGCCCCACCTGTTCAGGAAGTTCTCGCAGCTGGACGGCGAGGAGCGGGTACGGGAACTGGGCGGGTCCGGGCTGGGGCTGGCCATCTGCAAGGGGATCGTGGAGGCCCACGGGGGCCGCATCCGGGCCGAGAGCGACGGTATTGGGCTGGGCAGCCGGTTCACCTTCACCCTTCCCGCCGTGGACGAGCCGGCGAGGCGCGCCGCCCGGCGGCCCCGGCGGAGGCAGCGCAGGGAACCGGAGCCGGTGCGCATCCTCTGCGTGGACGACGACCCGCAGACGCTGCGCTACGTGCGGGACGCCCTGACCCGGGCGGGCTACGCCCCCGTCGTCACCGGAGACCCGGAGGATGTGCCCCGGCTCATGGCGGAGGAGCCGCCCCGCCTGGTGCTGCTGGACATGGTGCTCCCGGGCAGCAGCGACGGCATCGAGCTGATGGGGCAGGTCCGGGAGATAGCCGACGTGCCGGTGATCTTCCTGTCGGTCTACGGCCAGGACGAGGTGATCGCCCGGGCCTTCGACGAGGGAGCGGCCGACTACGTGGTCAAGCCATTCTCACCGACTGAGCTGGCGGCCCGCATCCGGGCGGCCCTGCGCAAGCGGGCGGCGCCGGAACTGGCGGAGCCCGCCCGTCCCTACGTGCGGGGAGATTTGACCGTGGACTACGCCCTGCGCCGGGTGACGCTGGCCGGAAACCCGATGGCCCTCACCGCCACCGAGTACCGGATGCTGGTGGAGCTCTCCGCCAACGCCGGGCTTCCCCTGACCCACCAGCACCTGCTGCAACGGGTCTGGGGGCCGGACAAGGGCGAGGACTCCGGGCCGGTGCGGAACATCGTCAGGAGGCTGCGGCGCAAGCTGGACGACGACCCGGACGATCCCACCTACATCTTCGCCTTGCCCACCGTGGGCTACCGCATGGCGGAGGCCGAGACGCCGGAAGTGGGAGAGGCGTGAGCGGCGGCAAAAGGTCTGGACTGCCAAGAAGCAAAAATAGAACCCGTGAGGGTCGAAGTCACCGGCAGAAAACTGCTCTAGGAGCAGCCCGGCATTGGCCACGTTCAGTTGGCGGGGACGTTGGGTCAGTGAGGGACGGGCGGTTAACGGTCCAGCCGGCGCCGTCCATCCAGTATGGGATGGGCCTCCAGTCCGCAGCTTAAGTGTACAAAGTGCAGTCTAGGGGATGTTAAGTTAGCCATTTAGAAAAACTTCTCCAGAATCGGGAGTACATCTCCGACGGGGAACTCTTCGAGATTCTGAAACTGCGTTACGCATACGATCCCACAGGCCCCTTATAAGGAGATTGACGAATGATCAACTGGAGCAACTGCCCCGAGGTGGAGAGCGTGCCGGGTAAAGTGAGCGGCAACTGGGTATTCAGGGGTACCAGGCTGCCGGTGTATTCCCTCTTCGAGAACCTGGCAGGGGGAGCAACCATATACGATTTCATGGAGTGGTTTGACGGCGTGGACGAATCGGACGTGAAAGCGGTACTGGAGTTCGTGGCCCAGGACCTCCGGGCCAGAGTGCCTGATGCGCATCCTCTTCGATAAGGGCACACCGAGGCCATTGCGTCGCCGCCTCTTCGGGCATGAGGTGGAAACCTCCGTGGAACGAGGATGGGATACCCTGGCCAACGGCGAACTGATGGACCGGGCCGAAGAAGCCGGGTTTGAAGTAATGCTCACCACCGACCAGAGCATCAGGCACCAGCAGAACATGTCCAACCGGCAGATCGCAGTCGTCGTCCTCATGAACACCAACTGGCCCCGCATAGCAAGGAACACCGAAATCGTCCGCATCGCCCTGGAAGGCTAAATTCTAGACGTAGGTATGTTACCATTCACTAACAATCACCGAAGGTAATACACTCCACCATGGTCCATGTCCCAAGCAGAAAAGCCGCCGAAATCCTCGGCCTCCATCCCAATACCCTGCGGTCCTATGCCGACCAGGGCAAAATCCCCCACTACCGAAACGCCGCCGGACAGCGCCTCTATGACGTCGACTCCTACCTCCAAGGCAACCAGGAACCGGAAACCGTCTGCTACTGCCGCGTCAGCTCCCACAAGCAAAAAGACGACCTGCAAAGACAGGTCCAGTTCATGCACCAGCGCTACCCCGCAGCCTCCATCATCACCGACGTCGGCGGCGGCCTCAACTTCGAAAGGAAGGGACTTGTCTCCCTACTGGAACGACTCCATCGCGGAGATAAGCTCACAATTGTGGTTGCCCACAGAGACCGCCTCGCCAGGTTCGGCTTTGAACTCATCCAGTGGATGGCCGAGCAGAACGGCGGCAACATCCTGGTTCTCGACAACCAGGATCACAGCCCCCAACAGGAACTCACCGAGGATATTCTCGCCATCCTCCATACCTTCAGCTGCCGACTCCACGGACTCCGCCGCTACCGAAACCAAATCCAGAAGGATCCGGCTCTATCCCAACAGGCAACAAAGACAGACCCTCAAACTCTGGCTTGACGCCGCACGTTGGTGCTACAACCAAACAATCGCGTACCTCAGGCAGCCCGGAACCAAGGCCAACTGGAAGAACATCAAGACCGCCATCATCAACTCCGCCCCGGAGAGGCTGAAAGCAGCACCCTACCAGGTCAAAAGCGTCGCCGTACGGGACGCCTGCCGCGCCGTCAGCCGCTGCAAGAAGGCCAACGCCGAACTGGCCCAGGCGAGGTCCTGCGGAGAACGCCTCGATGAACCCTTCGCCGGGGTCGGCTTCCGAAGCCGCAAGCACCCCAGACAGGGCTGCTACATACCCTGGCGGTCCATCACAATGGAGGGACCCTATACCCGGATCCTGGGCAAACTGCACATGGCCGAAGCCCTGCCCCCCAACCACCGGGACGGTCGCCTAACCCTCCACAACGGACAGTATCACCTGGCTGTAACCTTCAGGGCCCAGCGGCGCACCAGCGAGACCCAAGCTCGCGCCGTAGCCCTGGACCCCGGCGTCCGCACCTTCCTTACCTGGTTCTCCGAAACCGACGCCGGCCAGATAGGCAAACACGACTTCGGAAGAATCCAACGCCTCTGCCAGCACCTCGACCAGCTCATCAGCAGGACGGCCAAGACCGGATCCCGCCGAAAGCGCAACCTGCGGAAGGCCGCGGACCGCATGAGAGTCCGCATAACCAACCTCATAAATGAGCTCCATCACCAGGCGGCACGCTTCCTGGTCGGCAACTTCGACCTCATCCTCCTGCCAACATTCGAAACCAGCGATATGGTGCAACGAGGGAAGAGAAAGATCCGCAGCAAGAGCGTACGCTCCATGCTGACCTTCGCCCACTACCGCTTCCAGCAGTTCCTCCTGTGGAAGGCCTGGGAGACCGGCAAACAGGTCCTCCTCGTCAACGAGGCATACACCTCCAAGACCTGCAGCTGGAACGGTGAAATAGTCGCCGGACTCGGAGGCCGCCGCTGGATCCAGGGCTCGGACGGGGTCCGCGTGGAACGCGACATCAACGGCGCCCGCGGGATATTCCTGCGGGCTTTGGGAGATACACCCTCGCTGATGCAATCAGCGTGCATCGCAACTGGCGTTGTTAACGTCAGTTAGCGAAAAAGTATCGGGTTACAGCCTGGCGAATTGAGAAGTGCCTATACCGTAGGAAGAACCTGGCTACCTCAGCCAAGAACCAAGCAGGCATCTCGCAACAGAATTGCCATTGCTCTGTTATCACCGATCTTTTCTGTCCAGACAAGGAACAGTGACCAAACATCATTACGTACCACAGTTCTACCTGAAAAGGTTCGGTAGCGGTAAGTACATATCTGCCATACTATTGGACCATGACCTCCGCTTTGTGGAGAAGGCCAGTATCCGAGACCAGTCCTGCAAACCTAACTACTACAGGTCCTCATTCATCGAGAGAATCATCGGTCTGATAGAACGGGAAGACGTCGAGGCCCCCGTCCCCTACCGCCAGAACAGGCACGTCCTCTTCGGTCAGCAGGAAGGATTGTGCGGCGGTTGCCGGATGGATTTCCCCTTCAAGATATTCGAGGTAGATCATATGGTTCCACAGTCCCGGGGCGGCACTGATCATATCGAGAACCTGCAACTACTTTGCTCAAGCTGCAATCGCATCAAGGGAGACCGGCCCCAAGAATATCTGATAGCCCGCCTAGCGGAGATGGCGGCGTGATCAGAATTGCCGCTCAAAGCGGTGGGCAGAAGCAGCTGGGCGTTTTATACTCGCCTCCTCTCCATCCCCCTTACGCCCGCGATACGCCACAAGGCCGACGCTTAGCATCGCCAGGTCCAGGGCATTTAGCCCAAGCATCCACCGCCAGGACACAGTCCTTTTCGTAGCGAGTCGGTAGTGCAGGTATCCGTTGGTGGCGAACAGCAGCGCGGCAAGGGCTACGCTCGGTGGATATCCCGCATCGGCGGCGTCGGCGGGTACAGCCAGGCGAACGTGGCAAGAGACAAGACGAACCAGCGTGCCCAGACATAGACCCTGGCCACGCGGCGCAATTCGTCCGGTTCCGGCAGGTCCAGGCTGCGCAGGAAGGCTGGAAGCGTGCTAGCCGCTATGCTCACTGGATTCAGGGCTCGTGTCCTTCCATTGGATTCTGGCGGACTGCGGTGGCACATGAGATTGTGAGAGGTCTGGGCGCTGGGCCATTTCGTCATATCCGTACCGATCTCGCTGATCACCTTGAGCGCCGTGAAGCCGTCCACGCCGTCGATCCGGGTCAGGTCCACCCCGGTCATCCGGTACAGTTGGCCCTGGACATCGAAGCGGGGCGCGTTCTTTTGATTGCGCTTTTTGCCATTGGGAGCCGGAGGTTCGCCGTCGCTGCGGTCTTCAAACCGCTCCAACTGGTCTTCAATCTCCCGGTCGCACTCGGCAATCCTAGCCTGATACGCCCGGTACAGCTCCGGGGCCTGGGTTAGCTCGAAGATGTGCATTTCTGTCGTACATCTCTTCCCTGGTCAGGAGCTGGCTGGTGTCCACGCCTATCTCTTCCTTCCTGAACCTCTCGAGTACCTCGTCTAGGAGCCGGGCGCGCCTTAGGGGCTCCGTCTCGGTCGGCTCCGGTTCTGCCGGGCGTTGCAGCAGGGCGGCCAACAAGTCTCGCATCATCGCCGACACCGTGGTCCCGGTCTGGGCCGCCCTGACCCGCGCCAGCCGGTGGGTTTCGTCGTCGACCGACACG
Organism: Dehalococcoidia bacterium; assembly: GCA_965220625.1. GTDB lineage: Bacteria > Chloroflexota > Dehalococcoidia > Lucifugimonadales > UBA3495 > VXOI01. Next base: position 2,473,838 of record CBDCQN010000003.1, on the reverse strand, counting down.
CTGATGGTCTTCATTGCCCTCTCCGCTAATTTATTGTCCTGTGTTGTTGTGGTTTTCAGTCTACTCCGTCGTCGACGGTGCTTCAACCTGGATGCGTCTTCGGTTCGCCGAACTAAACCAAAGCCAAGGTGGGATGTGCATTTGCCTGAGGCGGGGAATCCGGCTGGAAGTCGCGGGGGAGTGCTTCGGCCCTTGCAGGATCGTACGGCAGCGCCGTTTCGCCTCGTCTTTCCGGCTGGACAATCCGGCTAGGAAGTTGCCGGCCCTCTCCTGCACAGCCGCCTTGGTTCCCAGGCACAGATTGCCAGTGGCCTCCTCTCTCGCCCAGCCCCAGATAGCCTCATCGGCGTTGAAGTCCGGGCTGTAGCCCGGCAGGTTCACCAACCCCAACCCCAGTCCAGGCGTCCCGAGGTACTCTCGCACCGCCTCTCCGCGATGGGCCGGGGCATTGTCCCAGATTACCCTGAGCGGCCCAGGGTGCCTCTCCCGCAAATGGGCCAGGAATGCCGTCGAGGTGCCTGCGTTGCTGTTACCCTCCAGTTCCATCCATTCCACCTCGCCCGTCTCCAAGCACACCGCCGAATAGTAACTGGCCTTCTCGCCGTAACGCGGGCTGGTCGAGTCCACCAGAGCAGGTTCTCCTCTTGGCACCCACTTGCCCCGCAATTCGGCGTCAGCCCGGAAGTGGGCCTCGTCGGCGAAGAATATCTTTCCCCCAGTGCGTTCCACCTCGTCCCGCAGGGCGGCATACTCCGCCACGAAGGCCTCCCGTTTGGTCTCATCAGCCTTGACCAGACGCTTCTTGGGACGCTTGAAGGCAAATCCCAAACGGTGCAGCCAGTTCAAGCAACTGCTGCGGCTCAACTCAATGCCGACCCTCTCTGAGACAAACTCGCGCACCACCTTCCAGTTCCAGTTCGCCAAGCTGATGCCCGACGCCGCAGGCGGCGGCTGCACCGCCCCTTTCAGCGCCGCTTGTTCCGCCTCGCCCAAGATGGGGGGAACCCCCGGTCTGCTCGAATATCAAGGACGCCGGCCCTCCCTCGCCGAAGGCTGACGCCCATCGCCCTATGGTGTGGGGGTCCCGATCCAGTGCCTCCGCCGTGGCCGATGCCGTCCAGCCCTGGGCCAGCAGCCAGATGGCGTGCCAGCGTTCCCGTTCCCGGGGCGTGGGAGCCAGAATCATCCGCCGGTGCAGATCCTTGGCATTCATCTCCCATTGTTCGAGAAACCGGTCTATCTCCCTCACACCCATCACCAACCCCTCCCTGACACCTGGAAAAGACACCTGGAAAAGCTATCTTTGCCCCTCCGCCAATTTACCCTGTCTACTGCACATTTCACCTTGGCTTTGGTTTAGGATATGTCTTCTCTACCGGTTCTCCCAACGGCGACGTGGCGCTCCTTTCCTACTGGGCGCACACCTGGACTGGGCTCCCGGCGCAGAGTATCTCCTGCGGGGCGTCTTGGTAGGAAGTTTGCCTTCAGAGCCTTTGCCATTCACCCTCCCGGTGCATCAAACGGCATGGTCTTTCAGTCGGCCCGTTCAGGAATTGGAGATGGCCGCGGAAACGGGCGCTGGAGACGGGAATCGCTTGCTGGCCAGATATGCTTGCCGGAATAGTAATGGCGGCGGCGTTGGCGCGAAGTGCGTTGGAGCTCCTCGGATGGCCGGGCCTTCCCAAGCCGGGGCTTGTTTCAGTGGAGCGGGAGCCGGACCGTCGAATACTGAGTTCCCGCGATTGCAGGCGGGTCGCTTGGAACGGAGGGCGAAATCTGTGGCGCTATTCGTCGAGTGTCGCTGGGTTCCCGCCGTCTATGTCCGAACAGCCCGCGCTGTTGCAGGCCGTGACCCAGTAGTAGTTACGTCCAGTGTCAGGACTGGTATGAGTGTAACTCGTCCCCACGACGTTGGAGGCCAATTCCTCACAGAAGCCGGGGCAACTGGAACTGAAGAAGTTGTGGTAGTAAATGTTGTAGTAATCGGCTCCTGCCGAGGCACTCCAACTTACGACCGTCGTTGAGCCCACACGCACATACTGAGCGTTGGTTGGCGCAGCCGGACGGTTGTCGATGAGCCGGGCCGGGTTGCCGCTATCGATTCCCGAGCATCCGGCGTCGTTGCAGGCGACAATCCAGTAGTGATTGTTGTCGTCGTCCGGGCTGGCGTGGGTGTATGACGTCCCGATGAGATTGGCCGCCAACTCCTCACAGCCATTAAGTTCGCCTCGCCTGAACGAACATCTGGGACTCCTAGAGTCGTCATAGTAGACCTTGTAGTGGGTAGCTCCTGCCGAAGGGTCCCAAGTGACGATTGTTGTCGCGTCCTGCCGTGAATAGCGCTGGTTCGGCGGATTGCCGGGTACCACGCCAACGGTTATTTTTACGGATGATGAGCAGTTGTTGGTTGTGATGGTTTCATCGGAGTCTGAGTCCACGCACGCGCCGTAGTAGTAGTACGTGCCGGGAATATCAGGAGCGGTCACGGTCACACCGACCGACTGGGCGCTGACGCCGAACGCAGCCAGGCCGCTCACGGAGTCCGTGCCCACCTGTGTGTCGGATGTCGTGATGTTCGAATCCGTGGAGCGGTAGTAGTGTAGGGTGGTGGCGCCGGACGCCGCGGTGCCCTGGTTGCGCACCCTGGCGCTCAGGGTGAATGACACTCCCGCAGCCGGGCCGCTTAACGTGAGCGTGTCGACCACCAAGTCGGGGTCAGGCGCGGTACCTCTGCCTTTGAGCGTGGGATATTGGGTTGGTTTCCCGAACCCCCACGGGTCGTCCACCGTTCCGTCTCCGTCCAAGTCGACGTTCCAGGCGGCGTAAATGCCCGTGTACCCGGCAGGCGATTGCAACTCCTGGGTGGTCTTGCCTATACCTCCGTCGCTATTTGCTTGGCCGGAAGTCTCAGTATCCCAGTAGCAGTTGGCTACGGTACCATTGTTGCCGTTCGAGTCAATCAGCCCTCCTCCATTTCGAGGCACTGCGCCTGTGGAGAAGCAGACTGTTACCACACCTTGGTTCGATCCAAGCAGACCGCCGTAACTGTCGGCGCTGCCGGACACTGATCCCTGAGCGTAGGCGGCAGTGATAACACCAGTGTTGCGATTGTCCCCAACAAGGCCGCCAACGTCAGCATAGCTGCTGCCGGACACGTTGCCCGTAGCGTAGGTGTCGGTGATAGCGCCGGAGTTCACGCCGGCCAAACCACCGAAGTTGTCACCTTGCCCCGACACGGCGCCAGTGGCGTAGCTAGAGATGATCTTGCCTTCGGCCTGATTTTCACCCACCAGCCCACCAAGGTTAGCGGGGCCCTTGCCGGACACGTTGCCCGTAGCGTAGGAGTCGGTGATAGCACCGGAGTTCTCGCCGGCCAGACCACCGAAGTTGTCCGTGAGTCCGGACACAACGCCGGTGGAGTGACTGTTAGCTATCGTTCCTTGGTTGTTCCCAACCAGGCCACCAACACTGCCATTGCAGACAAGACGGCTGGAGATGAACAGGGGAACGTCAATCAGGTCGTCGATCACCTCGGTAATCACTACAAATGCAGCCTCGTGGGATTTGCCGGCGTTGATTACATCGACGGCGGAGTGACTGTTCGCGATGCTACCGTCATTGACGCCAACCAGTCCGCCAATCTGGTCAACACAACCGGCAACGAGACCATCAGCAAAACTGTCTTCAACGACGCCGTGCCCGATTCCGGCCAGCGCACCGGCAGATCCGTATCCGGAAGCCCCCACGCTAGCGTCCACCAATCCAATACCTGAGACGGTGCTCCCGGAACCGAGAACTCCGAACAGACCGACAGTGGGCGACCTACGAATGTACAGATTGGAGATTGTGTGGCCTCCGCCGTAAAAAGTGGTAACAAAGGGGGTGCCGTCACCTATCGGAATCCACCCGCCGCCGCTGTTCCAATAGACATCGCCCTCGTCCGCTTCACCGTTCCCATTGGTGTCGAAGTCCAGATTCGCTGTCAACTCATATCCGGCGCAACTTGCGACAGAGCACATCGTGCCTGTACCGGCATCGGAAAAAGCGGCCGCATAGTCGGCATTGTCAGAAGTGCCGTCGCCGTCCAGGTCCCACCGAATAGCATCAAGCTGCGTCAGGTTGTCTACTTCGATGAGACCGTCACCATCTCCGTCCGTGGCGTGGTAGAAGGGCACCAGAGCGGCGCGGTCGGGCTCCGGTGACCGGCTCACCGTCAGCGTGAAGCTGCCGGTCGCACCAGCCGTGTCGGTGGTGGCCTCGATGGTGTAGGTGCCGGCGTCCAGCGTCGCCACAATCTGAGAGCTGGCGATTCCTTCGTAGTTGTCGTTCTCATGCAGAGCCGTTCCGGAGGTGGCGTCCCCCTGCCTGAGATACAGGTAGGTGTCGGCGGCGCTGGACTCCAGGGTCACTGTAACCTCCGACGATGCATCCAGGGTGAAGCTGTAGTAGCGGGCATGGCTGCCGGCTCGCTCCGACGAATCGCAGTCGCTGGCCCACTGGCCGTTGACCGTCCCGTCGGTGGATACGGCCTGGATGCAGTTTTCACTGGGCTCCGGCTCCGTTGGTGCGGAGAAGTAGAGCACGATCACCGCTATCGTCTCTGCCTTGGTGATTCTGCTGGCAAAGTAATCGACTACGGCCGCGATGGCCTCGTTCTTGCTGATGCCTCCATTCCCGTCGAAATCGTAGGGAATGCCCAACGACAACTGCGGAGCCTCGGTGTTGCCGGCGCCCTCGCTGTCCGTGGCCACGCCAGCGACAATGTCCACCGTCACCTCGCCCAGGGAGTCGGGCGTAACCGAGAAGGTGTAGACCGTGTCGCCGTCGCTGCCGGAAAAGTTGCCGGCCGTGCCGTTGACGACGCTGATGTCGTTAACGGTGAAACCGTTGACCGGCTCGCTGAAGGTGGCGGTCACGGGGACCGGCGAGTTGAGCCGCACCTGGACGTTGGCGCCGGCGGAAATGAAGACGCTGGGAGCCGCCTGTTGGGCCGTAATCCTGGACGTGACGCCGCTGTTCTCCGTCTTGGCCGATGCGACGGCGGGGATGGCCGCGAGCAGGACAAGGCCCAGAAGCAGGAGGGTTGCTTTCAGAGCCTTTGCCATTCACCCTCCCGGTGCATCAAAGGGCATGATCTTTCGGTCGGCCCGTTCAAGAAAGGGAGATAGCCGCGGAAACGGGCGCTGGAGACGGGAATCGCTTGCTGGCCAGATATGCTTGCTCGAATAGTAATGGCGGCGGGGTTGGCGCGCAACCAGTGCGCCGGAGTTTCTCGGATGACCGAGCCTTATAACATAACCAGCGCCAGAACGGGCGTCGCATCAGCGCGATGGTCCGGCTTGAAGAGAGTGCACGTAGAGCAGAGGCTCACCGCACTTGTGGCCAAATGCCAGCTCGGTTCATCTCAGAAGGAGACCACTATACCTGCGTCTTCGTTGGGCGGGCCACTGGCTGAAAACGGGCGTTTCTCGTTTCGGGCGGACACCAACAACAGGATTCGGAGATACGACCAAGCGTGGAGAATAAAATGCAGGAACCCCTGCTTTAGCCGAGAAGACAGAAGGCCTTTGAGCCTGCGTCGGGAGCCACGTCGCATGGGGAGGAACGCGCGGCAAGGCCGGAAGCCGGACTCACAGGCGTGCTCCGATGATCAAGTCACACTATGCTGCGCTGGCGTCAGCTGGTCTTGCCGGGAGTAGTGCTGGGTGCCACGAAGCGCCCGAGGACCTGAGGGCCGCCCTGCCCAACACTCGATTCGTGGAAGTCTTGTGGGCCCGATATAACCCTGCAGCAGAAACATCTGGCGAAACGGTGCGCGGAGTGGGTCGGCAAGGACACCGTAGCCGTCCGGTCGGTGGCACGGTTTACCGGTGTGTCACCATTCCTCCGCGACAGGAGCTCAACGTCCCGCCGCCCATTGCCTATTCATCACAGAATTTCAGATTTGTCCTGTAGAAGTCAAAATCTGGTACATCTCGCAAGCTCGCCGGAATGCATCCCGTAAAATTGTTGCCGCGAATATACAATGTTTCCAGGTTGTTCAGGTTGCCCAGTTCTGATGGTATCTCCCCGGTCAACTGGTTGTCGGCGATATACAATGCTTCCAGGTTGTTCAGGTTGCCCAGTTCTGGTGGTATCTCCCCGGTCAACTGGTTGCTATCAAGGAACAAGAATTTCAGGTTGGTCAGAAGGCCCAGCTCCGCCGGTATCGTCCCGGTCAACTGGTTGTCATTGAGGGTCAGCCATTCAAGGCGGGACAGTCCGCCCAGTTCCGCCGGTATGCTTCCGGTCAGTCGATTGTCAGAAGCATACAGACTTTGCAGTTCGGTCAGGCTGCCCAACTCAGTGGGTATCTTCCCGGTCAGTTGATTGCTATTGAGAGCCAGGATTTGCAGATTGGGGAGGCTGCCCAGTTCCGCCGGTATCTCCCCTGTCAACTGGTTACGATGAAGCCGCAAGTCTTCTAGGTTGAGCAAGTTGCCCAGTTCCGCCGGTATTCCCCCGGTCAACTGGTTGTCATTGAGGTACAGCGATTCCAGTTTGGCTAGGTTGTCGAGCCATGCCGGTATAGACCCGGTTAACTGGCCATTGTCCAAGCCCAGCCATCTCATGTTGTAGAGGCGGCTTAATTCTGCCGGTATTGGCCCTGTCAACTGGTTGTGTCCGAGGGTCAGCCATTCAAGGTGGGACAGTTCGCCCAGTTCCGCCGGTATCTCCCCAGTCAACTGGTTGCCACCGAGCCACAGCCTTTGGAGTCTCGTCAGATCACCCAACCAGCCCGGTATTTGTCCAGTCAACTGGTTGCGACTGAGCTCCAGCACCTCCAGTTTAGTGAGACGACCCAATTCCGGGGGTATTGGCCCGGTCAACTGGTTGGTTCGGTTCGACCCGAGCCACAACGCATGCAGATTGGTCAGGTTGCCCAGTTCCGCCGGTATCCGGCCAGTCAACTCGTTTTCCCGCAAATACAGCTCTCTCAGGTCGGAGAGGTTGCCCACCTCTTGGGGTATCGGTCCGCTCAATTGATTCGAGGGTAACCACAGACTGGTGACTCCACCATTGCAGTCGGTGAATACCCTGTCCCATTGGTTGACCGGAGATCCACTGAGCCAGTTGCTGTTGTCATTCCAACCGGCTCCGCCGGTGGCATTGTAGAGCGCGACCAGAGCCGCCCTCTGTTCGGAGGGCGTGACCGATGGTCTCGCAGTATAACCTGGGATTGGCCTGCCGTGGAGGCAGAGGTACAGGTCGCGGAAGTCGTCTTGTTTCGGTGGCGGAGTATTCGACAGGAACGACAGGTATATCTCCTCTTCGGACGCGCGCGAACCCGTAGATTCCGAAGACCTGTACAGCTCACGCATGGATGAAGAGACCACCTCGTGGCTCAAGTATTCGTACATTCCAATCACAAATCGCGCCCCAATCCTATAGGTGCAAAACGTTGTCGGCGAACTGAACGGGGCCTCGTTCCACTCTTGAACATTAGTTATGCCGTACTGAGCGCACCCTGAGACAATGTCATTATGCGCAGTGTCGTACCACGCCAGAAGGCTTTCAGCTCCGGTTAGTTGCAGGGTGTAGAAGGAGAAAAAAACGGCTGTACCTTCCGAAAACCAACGGGGTACGTTACCTGCAAAATAAAAGTGGGCCAGCTCGTGGTAGAGCAAAATCCTGCCGGTGTTGGTTAATACGATGTGACTGCCAGGGTTGCTTCCCGCGGGCGGGTATAGTTCGGGTTCAAACAGAGCGATAACGTCGGTCTTCGGCCAGGGCTCTCCCATGAAGTCCTCGAGAGCATCAACACCGAAACGCATGCCCTCAAGCATATCCCCTTCTGGCCTCAGTGGAGTCCGGCTGACCGCAAACAGGGTCACTTCACCGGCCAAGTCCAGGGAGAGAGTTTCAGATTGCACATGGCCGCCTTCGATGAAATCTCCGAAAAGCTGATCGGAAGCAACTACGCTGGGAAGCACAACTACCAGAGCAATCTCTTCTTCAGTCAGTCCATCCTGGAGCCACGGTTGGCTGATGAGTAGCTCATACCGGCGCGGGTCACGCTCGAAGACTGAACGCAAGGAACGCACGAAATCCCTGTGGATCCCCCTGAGGGGACCCTCCAGCGACAGGAGGTTGACAATGGAAGTTGCGACGTTCAAGTCTTCCCTGGCGACATACCATAGCTTCCGGACTACAAAAAACTCATACCGGCCTATTTCGCCCGCCATCCATGGCAGACCCACCAGAAGCATGGCAAGGGATGTGTCCTGATCCGCAAGCGCCCTTATGAAAGAGACCGTCCTCCTCTCGTCATCAGTGATGCCGTCGGCGAGCCAAGGGAAATTCAAGACGATTTGAGCTATTTCCGGGTGTGAACCCTCAATCCATCGAAGGTCAAACAGGGTCTGTCGTTCAAAACCCGTCAGGCCATCCTGTACCCAAGGGAAATCCTCTGGCGAAGGGGTCTCCTGTGGTGGAGAATCCGGAGTGGAGAAGTAGAGCACGATGACCGCTATCGTCTGGGCCTTGGTGATACTGCCGGCGAAGTAATCGACCACGGCCGCGATGGCCTCATTCTTGCTGATGCCTCCGTTCCCGTCGAAGTCGTAGGGAATGCCCAGCGACAACTGCGGAGCCGCGGTGTTGCCGGAGCCCCCGCCGGTCGTGGCCACCCCGGCGGCAATGTCCACCGTCACCTCGCCCAGGGAGTCGGGCGTCACGTCAAAGGTATAGACGGCGTCGCTGCCGGAGAAGTTGCCGGCCGTGCCGTTGACCACGCTGATGTCGTCAACGGTGAAGCCGTTGACCGGCCCGCTGAAGGTGGCGGTCACGGGGACCGGGGAGTTGAGCCGCACCTGGACGTTGGCGCCGGCGGAAATGGAGACGCTGGGGGCCGCCTGTTGTGCCGTAATCCTGGATGCGCTGACGCTGTTCTCCGTCCGGGCCGACGCCACGGCAGGGATGGCCGCAAACAGGACAAGAGCCAGAAGCAGGAGGGTTGCTTTCAGGGCCTTTGCCATTCACCCTCCCGGTGCATCAAACGGCATGGCATTTCAGTCGGCCCGTTCAGGAAAGGGAGATGGCCGCGGAAACGGACGCTGGCGACGGGAATCTTTGCTGGCCCGATAGGCTGGCTCGAATAGTAGCGGCGGCGGCGTTGGGGCGCAACAAGTGCGCCGGAGTTCCTGGGATGGCCGGGCCTTCCGAAGCCGGGGCTTGTTCCAGTGGAGCGGGAGCCGGACCTTGGAAACGGGCCCAGAACCGGTGCCGCATCAGCGCTGTGGTACGGCATTGAAGGAGGTGCACTCCAGGGAGCAGCTCACCCGGTTTGTCGCAGCCTGGTTTATGACAAGCAGCCTGGTTTATCACAAAAGGTGACGCCCGCACCGGTGCCCTCATGTTGAAGTACCGGGCTGGCTGCCGGGCCTCGGAGTCGCACTCGCTGACCTGCTGCCCGCCTGGTTCAGCGGGCTTTGCTCAGCCAACCGGAGTTGTTCGCCCAGTTAGGTCCGCCCGTGGCATTGTTGAACGCGACCAGCGCGGCTCTGTCCGAAGCGACATACCTCACGCCCTACTGCGGCAGCCACGGTGGCCTAAGCGAAGTAAAGCCGGATTACCGCTATCGCCTGGGCCTTGGTGATTCCGCCGCTGAAGTAGTCCCTTATGGCCCCGATGGCCTCAGCTTTGTTGATGTCCCCGTCGCCGTCATCGTCATATGTAATGCCCAAGGAAAATCGGGGGGCTGCCGTGTTGCCGTTGCCGTCGGCATCCTCCGCAACCCCGGCTGAAATGTCCACCGTTACCTCACCGATGTCGTTCGGAGTCACGTCAAACGTATAGACGGCCCCAATGCCGGCAAAGTTGCCGACAGTACCCTTGCCTACGGTGATGTCATCGACGGCAAATCCGGAAACCGGCCTGCTGAAGGTGGCCGTCAAAGACACGGTGGAGCCCGGCTTTACCCCTGTGTTTTCGCTTCCGGCTACACGGGAGACACTGACGGCGGGCTCCGGGCCGGGATCCACCGTCGTCGGCGTGGCCGCTCCCAGGCCGCCCACTGTCAGCGTGAAGCTGCCCGTCTCCGCTGCGTTGTAGGTGGTTGCCTCGACGGTGTGTGTGCCCGCCGCAAGCATGGCCACTATCTGCGAGTTGTGGATCCCGTCGTGGTCGTCGTCTTCGTACAGCGCCGGTCCCGTACGAGTTTCGCCTGAGCGCAGGTACAGGTAGGTGTTGGCGCTGCCGGTGGTCCGCTCCAGAGTTATGGTTACCTCGGATTCCGACGCTAGGGTGAAGGCGTAAAACCGGGCGTAGCTGCCAGGCCGTTCCTGATGCATCGACTGACAGTCGCTGGTCCACTGGCCGTCGTAGGTGCCGTCTGTCGCGATGGTCTCTGCGCACGGGTCGACGGGCGCTCGCGGCACCCTGGGCTGGTCGCCGAATTCGTCCCAGGCCGCGGTCCCGTCTCCGTCAAAGTCGGCCTTTAGGGCCGGATACTGGCTGCCGGTGCCAAAGTCCCAGAAGTCATCGCGCCCGGTGCTGGCGTTGTCATCCGAGTCGACGTTGTCCAGGTCGGCGTTCCAGTCGCTGTATATTCCCGTGTAATCAGTTGGCTGCTGCAACTCGGCGGTGGTCTTGCCGTCAAAACCAGTGGTGCCGCCTTCTGCAATCCCTGTTGTAGTGCCGGAGGTTTCGGTGTCCCAGTAGCTGGAAAGAATTATTCCGCCCGGCAAGTCCTCACGGCCGTCTCCTCTTCTGACTATGCCGACTAGGCCGCCAACATTCTCACTCCCTGAAACAATACCTACTGCGTAGCTGGCCGAGATCCATGCAGTTCCACCCTCTTGGGAGACCATATATCCGGCAAGCCCGCCAACGTAGCTTTCGCCTGAGACGCTGCCTGCGGCGTAGCTAGCTATTATATGAGCGTCGCCATTCCTGCCACCATAATTCCAGCCTGCCAGTCCCCCTACGCCGTCAATTCCCCGCACGCTACCAGTAGCGTAACTCCCTACAATCATCCCCCAATTTTCGCCAACCAGCCCGCCAAATCCGTATCTTGATTCCGCTTCAAGGCCTGAGTATGTAACATTCCCGGTCGCGTAGCTATATGAGACCGTAGCACCAGCTTGGACTCCCACCAGTCCCCCAACGGCGCTTGTTCCGGAGACGTTACCGGTGGCGTAACTTGATGTGATGGTACTCCCCGAAACATTGTCCCCGGCCAACCCTCCCGCGGAACGTCCCCCCGATACATGCACCGTCGAATGGGAATTACTGATATTGCCGCCATTTCTATTACGGCTAACCAGCCCTCCAGCATAAAGTCGCGCGGTCAGTTTTCCAGTGGAATAACCGGAGTCAATTGTTCCTTCGTTGCCGCTTGCCAGTCCTCCCCCGACCAGGGCGTGAATATCGACGTCGATCACACCGATTTCTTCTACTAATCCAGATGTTCCAATGTTGCCGATCAAACTGGCATAGAATGTCTCCGGCCGGTTGATATATAGACCAGAAATCGAGTGTCCGTTGCCATTTAAAGTGGCATCAAAGTAAACCCCAAAATTGCCGGCAATGGGCTCCCACCCTTCGCCCGTAGTCCATCCAGAGTTAACCACTTCGGAGGCGTAGCTGTCTTGGTCATCAAAGTCCAGCGACCGGGCGAGCTCAAACCCTCTGCAATCGTTGCAGACCACTTCCCCGGAGTCAGTGGGGAAGGCGGCGGTGAATGCTGCGGCGTCGCCATCGGGATCCGGGTCGCCATCGCCGTTCAGGTCGTGGCGGATGGCGTCCAGCTGCTCCAGGTTGGAGATCTCGATGAGCGTGTCGCCATCGGCGTCGTATTTGCCGCCAGCAGTCTGGGAACTGACTGCGCCAGCCGAGACCGCGATGAACAGAAGCGAGAATACCAGTAGCAGGATTGGCGCCTTGGCGGACTTCATCAACTAGGAGCCTCCTTAGAATTCCCTGCGGCGTTAAGAAACCTTCCAGCTGCACGGATTGTGAAAAGGTTCTAAATCGGCAAGACCAGCATGTAAGGCCTATCAGGTCCACCAGATTTAAACAGCAACAAGAATATCCGCAACTTCAGTGTTATCCCTTCGTTCTGGATGGTTTGATTTGTAGGCTTGTGGAGCAGCAAACTGGTGAAGCGAAGTAATACTAAACCAAAGCCAAGGTGGGATGCGCATTTGCCGGGTGTGGTGATTCCGTCCGGGTGTCTCTCTGGAGTGATTCGGCCCTTGATTGCAGGACTGTCCGGCAGCGGCATCTCACCTCGTCTTTCCGGCTGGTCAGCCCGGCCAGGAATTTGCCGACCCTCTCCTGCACTGCCTCCCTGATTCCCAGGCACAGATTGCCAGTGGCCTCCTCTCTCGTCCAACCCCAGACAGCCTCATCGGCGTTGAAGTCCGGGCTGTACCCCGGCAGGTTCACCGGTCGCAACTCCAGACCCGGCGTCCGCAGGTACTCCCGCACCGCCTCGCCCCGATGCGCCGGCGCGTTGTCCCAGATGACCCTCAGTGGCCCGGCGCGCCCCTGCCGCAACTGGGACAGGAAGGCCGCCGAGGTGCCTGAGTTGCTATTACCCTCCAGTTCCATCCATTCCACCTCTCCCGTCTCCAAGCACACCGCCGAATAGTAGCTGGCCTTCTCGCCATAACGCGGGCTGGTCGAGTCCACCAACGCAGGCTTGCCCTTCAGCACCCACTTGCCCCGCAGTTCGGCGTCCGCCCGGAAGTGAGCCTCGTCGGCGAAGAATATCTTGGCCCCGGACCGCCGCGCCTCCTGCGTCAGGGCGGCGTACTCCGCCACGAAAGCCTCCCGCTTGGCCCCATCAGCCTTGAGCAGACGCTTCTTCGGGCGCTTGAAGGCAAACCCCAGACGGTGCAGGTAGTTCAGGCAACCACTGCGGCTCAGGACGATGCCGAACCGCTCCAAGACAAACTGATGAACCACCTTCCAATTCCAGTTGGCGAGTTCGATACCGGCCATGGCAGGCAGTTCCGGCACCGCCGCCCTCAACTTCGACTGCTGCGCCTCGCAGAGGGCGGGGGGACCCCCCGGACTGCTCGAAAATCAAGGCGGCAGGCCCACCCTCGCCAAAGGCGGCGGCCCATCGTCCAATGGTGTGAGGATCCCGTCCCAAGGCTTGCGCCGCACCCGAAGCTGTCCAGCCTTGGGCCAGCAGCCAGATGGCGTGCCATCGCTCCGGCTCCCTGGGTGCCGGCGCCAGAATAAGCCGCCGGTGCAGATCCCTGGCATCCATCTGCCATTGTTCGAGAAACCGGTCTATCTGCCTCACACTCACCACCATCCCCTCCCCAACCCCATATCGGGCTAACCCAGCGACTCTGCAAATTTACCGCATTACCCTGCGCATTTCACCTTGGCTTCGGTTTAGTACTCAGCATTCCTATGCCCGCGTTCCGGGCCGTGCAGGGGTAAGTAACTGCCGAGCCCGAATCGGACGTGTATGCTCATGGCGAGGCGTGTCGTCCGGACGAAGGCCGAATTGACATTGGTGCGGGTTGCCCGGTAGGCAGCATGGTCCGGGAGTCTTACGGCTGCATCATTGGTGACGCCCCCACCGGGGGAGCTCCCGTTTGGTAGAGTGTGTGATCTCATTGATTCCCTCCGGGTGACGCGCTTACACCGTAATGGTGGAGGGGGTCATGAGCACACGCAAGAGGAGCGTGAAGACGGTTGGAAGGACCGAACACGGCCGGGAGAGACTGCCGGCGGAGTTGTCCCAAGCAAACCTGAACGCGTCAGGAATCGACGTGGGGGCCAGCAGTCACTTCGCGGCGGTGTCCCAAGACCGTTCGGAGCAGCCGGTGCGAGAGTTCGCCGCCTACACGGCGGACCTGTATCGACTGGCTGACTGGCCGACCGAGTGCGGAGTGGAGACCGTGGTCATGGAATCCACCGGGGTGTATTGGATACCTCTGTTCGGGGTGCTGGAAGAGCGGGGGTTTGAGGTGATGCTGGTGGACCCGCGGCGCATCAAGAACGTGCCCGGCCGGAAGACCGACGTGTCGGACTGCCAGTGGCTACAGCAACTGCACACCTACGGTCTGCTCTCCGGGGCCTTCCGGCCCGACGAGGAGATCCGACGCCTGCGCAGCTACCTGCGGCAGCGGGCCATGCTGGTGGAGTACGCCTCCCAGCACGTGCAGCACATGCAGAAGGCGCTGACCCAGATGAACGTGAAGCTCCAGCACGTGATCAGGGACATCACCGGCAAGACCGGCATGGACATCATCGAGGCCATAGTCCGGGGCGAGAGGAGTCCCCGCAGGCTGGCACAGCTGCGCGACCCGAGGATCAAGTCCGACGAGAAGACCATCGCCAAGTCGCTGCGGGGGCACTGGCGGCAGGAGCATATCTTCGAGCTGACCTAGGCGCTGGAGCTTTACAGGACCTATCAGGCCAGGATTGCCGAGTGCGACGGTGAGATTGAAGCCCAGTTGGAGCGGTTTGAAGACCGCAGCGACGGTGAGCCTCCGGCTCCCAATGGCAAGAAGCGCAATCAAAAGAACGCACCCCGTTTCGATGTCCAGGGCCAACTGTACCGGATGACCGGAGTGGACCTGACCCGCATCGACGGCGTGGACGGATTCACGGCGTTGAAAGTGATCAGCGAGATTGGCACGGACATGACCAAATGGCCCACGGCCAAGCACTTCGCCTCCTGGCTGGGGCTGAGTCCCAACAACCGGATCACCGGCGGCAGGGTCATGAGCTCAAAGACCAAGGCCAGCGGCAACCGGGCGGCGGCGGCGCTACGGCTGGCGGCCAATGCGCTACACCGCTCCGACAGCGCCTTGGGAGCCTTCCTGCGCCGGAAGAAAGCCCATTTGGGAGCGCCCAAGGCCATCACGGCCACGGCGCATAAGCTGGCCAGGATCATCTACTCCATGCTGCGCTACGGGCAGCGATACGTGGACGCTGGCGCCGAATACTACGAAAGCCAGTATCAGCAACGGGCGTTGCGCTCGGCCAAGCGTCGGGCGGCACAACTGGGCTACCAGTTGGTGCCGATATCCGATGTCCAGACTTTAGACGTACCTCACCGATCGGAGTTGGTGACGGCGTAACAGTATCGGTTACTCGATAGCAGAGTTATGCCCGTGCCCGGGCCGTGCAGAGGCGACTAACTGGTGAGTCCGCCCAACGATGTATGCTCATGGTATGGCGTGTCGTCCGGACCAAGACCGAGTTGACACTGGTGCTTATCGCCCGATCGATAGCATGGTCAGGGAGTCTTACGATGGCATCATTGGTGACGCCCCGGTCGGGGCGATCCCGTTGAGGAGAGTGGTTACGTTCCGTGGCTCCCTCCGGCGACACGTCTACCTTGTAGGCGTGGAGGGAATGATGAGCCGCAGACGCCAGAGCAGCGCAAAACCGGCAGGGCTGTCCCAGCTGAACCTGAACGCGGCGGGCATTGACGTGGGCGCCAGCAGCCATTTCGTGGCGGTGCCCGCGGACCGGGCGGAACCGCCAGTGCGTGAGTTTGAGGCCTTCACGGCGGACCTGTACCGCCTGGCCGACTGGCTGGCGGAGTGCGGCGTGGAGACCGTGGTCATGGAGTCCACCGGCGTGTACTGGATACCGCTGTTTGGGACGCTGGAAGAGCGGGATTTCCAGGTGATGCTGGTGGACCCCAGACGCATCAAGAACGTGCCTGGTCGCAAGACCGACGTGCGGGACTGTCAGTGGCTGCAGCAGCTGCACACCTACGGCCTGCTGTCGGGAGCCTTCCGTCCCGACGGGGACATCCGGCGCCTGCGCAGTTACCTGCGGCAGCGGGCCATGCTGGTGGAGTACGCGTCCCACCATGTCCAGCATATGCAGAAAGCCTTGACCCAGATGAACGTCAAGCTCCAGCAAGTGATCAGCGACATCACCGGCAAGACCGGCATGGACATCATCGAGGCAATCGTGGGTGGCCAACGGGACCCGCAGCAGCTGGCGCGACTGCGCGATCCCAGGACCAGGGCCGACGAGGAGGCCATCGCCAGGTCGCTACGGGGGCACTGGCGCGACGAGCACATCTTCGAGCTGACCCAGGCCCTGGAACTGTACCGGTTCTATCAGGATAAGATTGCCCAGTGCGACCGGGAGATTGAAGCCCATCTGGAGCGGTTCGAGGACCGCAGCGACGGCGAGCCTCCGGCTCCCAACGGCAAGAAGCGTAATCAGAAGAACGCGCCCCGCTTCGATGTTCAGGGCCAGTTGTACCGGATGACCGGCGTGGACCTGACCCGGATCGACGGCGTGGACGGTTTCACGGCGTTGAAGGTGATCAGCGAAGTCGGCACCGACATGACCAAATGGGCCAGCGCCAAGCACTTCGCGTCCTGGCTGGGGCTGAGCCCCAACAACCGCGTCACCGGTGGCCGGGTCATGAGCTCCAAGACCAAAGCCAGCGCCAACCGGGCCGCGGCGGCCCTGCGTCTGGCGGCCAACGCGCTGCACCGCTCCGACAGCGCCCTGGGCGCCTTCCTGCGCCGGAAGAAAGCCCACCTGGGAGCGCCCAAGGCCATCACCGCCACCGCCCACAAGCTGGCCAGACTCATCTATTCCATGCTGCGCTACGGCCGGGAGTACGTGGATGCCGGCGCTGAATACTACGAGAGACAATATCAGCAACGGGCCTTGCGTACGGCCAAGCGCCGGGCGGCTCAACTGGGCTATCAGCTGGTGCCCATGTCCGATGCTCCGGAACACACCACCTATGCACCTCCTGGCGCGCCGATTACCGCCTGGCGACTGAGTCAACTTGGTTTCAGCAATTATTTAAGAAATTGACCAATTCGACTATCCTGGCTAGAGGGAAGTGTTGATAGCGGGGGTGGCGGTAATGGTCAGGGACAAGTACGCAGTGCGGTTGGTGCCGGAACAACGGGAGGAACTCCAGCATCTGATTCGGGTTGGGAAAAGCTCCGCCAGAGTGACCGCCCGAGCCCGGATTCTGCTCAAGAGCGACGACGGTTGGGCGGCTCCCCAGGTGGCGGAAGCCCTGGATGTGGCGCTGGGCACCGTGTACCGGATCAAGCAGCGCTTTGCCGGGGAGGGGTTGGAGGGGGCCCTGCGGGACCGCCGCCAGGCCAACCGGCACCGGAAGTTGGATGACCGGGGCGAGGCGCACCTGGTCGCTTTGGCCTGCAGCCCAGCACCGGAGGGGCATGAGCGCTGGACCCTGCGCCTGCTGGCCGGGAAGGTGGTGGAGTTGGGGTTGGCGTCCTCCATGTCCCATGAGGGAGTGCGTAAGCGGCTCAAAAAAAACGTTCTCAAGCCGTGGCAGAAGAAGGAGTGGTGCATCCCCAAGGTGAGCGCCGGGTTCGTGGCCAACATGGAGGACGTGCTGGACCTGTACGCCGAACCGTATGACCCCCAAAGGCCGGTGCTCTGCTTTGACGAGACCTCCACCCAGTTGCTGGCGGAGACCCGGCCATCTCTGCCGCCCCGGCCGGGACTTCCGCTGCGGCAGGACTACGAGTACCGCAGGGAGGGTACGCGCAACCTGTTCCTGGCCTGTGAGCCGTTGGCGGGCTGGCGGCAGGTGGCGGTGACCCAGCGGCGCACCATGGCGGACTTCGCCCATCAGATGCGTTGGCTGGTGGACGAAGCTTACCCGGAGACCTCGGTGGTGCGGGTGGTCATGGACAACCTGAACACGCATCGGCCGGCATCGCTGTACGAGACGTTCCCGGCGGCGGAGGCCCGGCGGATTGCAAGACGGCTGGAGTTCCACTACACGCCCAAGCACGGGAGTTGGTTGAACATGGCGGAGATCGAGTTCAGCGTCCTGTCCCGTTCCTGCTTGAAGCAACGGCTCCCCGACGAGGAGGCGCTCCGGCGGGAAGTCCAAGCCCTGGTTAAGGAGCGCAACGCCGCCGGGGCCACCATCCACTGAAGGTTCAACACCCAGGATGCCCGAACCAAACTTCACCGCCTTTACCCTTTTGATTCCACGGTTGATTGAGTACTAGTAGACATGTGCCTATGCAATCCCAATCCCTATAGACAAATGTCTAGACCAATGCCTAGTGCAAAATAGACATTTGCCCTTATATCCGGCTTGGAAGCTCACTAAGGTTAACGTTGGCGAGGGCTGCTTTTCGGGCGGCCAGCCGCGCCATGGGCAACGAAAAGGCCAGGCAATCATACGACGTAAGGAAAGAGGAGCGATGACCCCCACCGGTGGACGAGGAATCCGAATCCTCGGCGGAGCAGAGACAGCCGTCGCAGCGGCCCGAGTTGCCGTGACCTCCGCGGCCCGGGCCGCCTTCCATCGCGGTTTAGCATATACGCCGATTTTCCCTCTGCTCTAGCTCCCTCGCCGCCTCCGGCTCATACCGGCAGGCGCACATGATGATAACCGACATGGCATACGAACCTCCCGTATCATTTGTTCCCATAATTTCAGCTAGGAGTGAAGCCCATGGCCTCTTCCAAGAAGTTAAGCATCCTAGTAGAGGTTCTGTTGGTTTTGGCGACCCTTTCCGCCGCCGCCAGCCTAGCATACGCCGACGACGGCGACGTGGAGATCGCGGTCCCGGAGAGACCCGAACAGCAGTACCCGAACCTCGGCTCAAGCCTCAACCAATTGATCGCCAGCGTCGAGGCGGGCCAAGCCACCGGGAAAGCCGCCGACAACGCCCCCGTTCATAGTGCCGAGGAGGTCGCGGTGACCATCTACCTGTCCGGGGTGACTGATGGGGTCGTTGCCTCCTTGGAGGAGCACGGGGTGTCGCCCCGCAACGTCGGGGATGGCTACATTGAGGCCTACCTGCCGGTGGCGTTGCTCGGGCCGGTGTCGGAGTTGCCCGGCGTTATCCGGGTCCGGGAGATCGCCCCGGCGCGACCGGTTCGCACCAACCAGCGGGTCCGGGGGCAGGGGCCGCTGGTTCACGGGTCTATAGCTTGGAACAGGGCAGGCTACGGCGGCTTGGGCATCAAGGTCGGGGTTATCGACAGTGCGTACGGCTTCGACGGCTTCCAAGAACTGACCGGAACTGAGCTCCCATCAGCAGCAGAGGCCAGGTGCTACACGGAAGTTGGCCGGTTCACCCGAGACCTACGGGACTGCACACACCGCCAGTTAGGTTCAAATCACGGTACTCTTGTAGCTGAAGCGGTCATGGATATCGCCCCCGATTCCTCGCTGTACATAGCCACCCCACGCTCGAACGGCGACGTCAGGAACGCGGTCGATTGGATGACCTCCGAGGGAGTTTCCGTCATTGCCTACCCGCTGGGGGATTATTTCGATGGCCCTGGAGACGGCACCTCTCCGTTCGGCGACAGTCCGTTGAACACGGTGGACCGGGCGGTGGATGCGGGAGCAGTCTGGCTCAGCGCCGCCGGCAACGAAGCCTTGAGCACTTGGTTGGGTCCTTACTCCGCCATAACGGAGGACGGTATCACGTTGCTCACGTTTGAGGGCGACGACATTACCAACGGTATGATCCTGTCGAAAGGCGATTTCATAATAGCCGAGTTGCGGTGGGACGACGACTGGGCCGGAGCAAGTCGAGACTTGAACCTATTGATATGGGACTTTGCATCCAGCGAATTCGGTGCGTCTAGCTTCGACCTCCAGACTGGCAGGCCGGGCCAAGTCCCACATGAGCGGTTATGGTATTCGGTTCCTGCGGATGGTCTCTACGCCGTCGTGGTGGGCCACGACAACGGTAGTGTGCCGGACTGGGTTCATCTGACAGTCACGGGACCGGTTGTCCTTGAACATTACACGGGGAGCAGTATCATCAACCCGGCGGAAAGCGCCAACCCGGGGATGCTGGCCGTGGGCGCGGCACCTTGGTACGACGTGTATGAGATCGAGTGGTACAGCAGCCAAGGCCCAACGCTCGATGGCCGGGTCAAGCCCGACATCGTGGGAGCGGACTGCGGATCCGGTGCACTGGAGGAACCAGAGTGGCGCGGCTTCTGCGGAACCAGCCAAGCAACGCCGCACTTGGCGGGTCTGGCGGCCTTGGTGCGCCAGCGGTTCCCTGATATGACTCCCGCCGAAGTCGCGGCCTACCTGAAGGAACACGCGGAGCAACGGGAAGAGCCAGACCCCAACAACACTTGGGGACACGGCTTTGCGGTCCTCCCCATCAGCGCAGTCACCACCGGGGCGACGCCCGGCTCCCCGGCTATCACCGGCATCGCTCCGGCGACGGACTCTCTCACCGTGCTCTGGGACGCACCCGCCCAGACCGGCGGGGCGGCGGTCACTGCTTACGACCTGCGCTACATCCACGCCTCCGCCGACGAGACGGTAGACGCCAACTGGACCTTGGTGGACCTCGTCTGGGACGGAGACTTCTCCCGGTTTCACTACCAGATAACCGACCTAGCCGCCGGAACCCGGTACGACGTGCAGGTGCGGGCGGTCAACGCCAACGGTGCCGGACCTTGGTCCGCGACCGCGTCCGGCACGCCCGCGCAGTGGCAGGCGGCAAGGTCATTCTCCGCAGCCAGCGTGGGGCCGGGGGCCGAGGTGGTGGTAACGGTCACCGCCGCCGGATACGGTCTGGCGGGCCAGGTGGTGGAAACTCTGCCCGACGGGTTCGGCTATGTGTCCAACAGCTTGCCGGGTGCGGTGGACCGCGCAGGCCAAGTAATCACGTTCACGCTCTTGGGGGACACCAGCTTCACCTACACCGTGACCGCCCCGGACGCCGCCGGCTCGTATTCTTTCAACGGGATTTTGAGGAACTTGGAAGACGAGCTCATCCCGGTGGGTGGGTCTTCCATCGTAACAGTCGGGGGGCCGCCAAGCGTTGAGCTTGCGGGAAGCGGGGCGTTGGTGAGAATCAACGCACCAATTCTGGTGACTGTCACTTTCAGCGAGCCTGTCTCCGGTTTCACCATCGACGACATTACCGTGTCCAACGGCGCGGTCAGCAACCTCGCCGGAAGCGACGGCGATACCGTCTACACGTTTGACGTGACGCCGAACGCCATTGGCCGGGTGACGGTGGGTATTCCCGGCGGCGCTGCCACGGACGGCGGCGGCAATGGCAACACCCCCAGCTCCCAGCTTTCTCTGGGCATCACCTACGACGACGACGGGGACGGTCAGATCAGCAAGAATGAGGCCATTGGGGCCGTGCGTGAGTACTTCAGCGGGAATCTCACCAAGGAACAGACCATAGCGGTAATCAGGCTGTATTTCGTGTCCGGGTGATGTTTGCCCAGCCGGTGAACATCACCCTGGTTAGTCCATAGCAGAGTTATGCCCGTATACGGCCCGTGCAGAGGCGACTAACTGGTGAGTCCGCCCCAGCGGTCACGGCGTGACATCTTAAGTTAGTCCATAACCTTCATCGACGGGGCCTACGGACGGCCGCATTGGGATGGCCCGGAGGATGGCGGTCGCAGGGGCGCCCAACGCCGCAGAGCAGCGCCAAGGCCGGTGGAAGCATCGAGACATGGCGGCCGGATACACCCGAGGCGAGGTGGCCGGGGGCGCTGAAGTGGCTGACCTACCCAGCCCTAAACTCTCGAAACCCGTCCTACCCTCAGACAACCCGGAGGAGATCGCCATGACCGACACCGACCGGCCCCTCTGCGACTGCCCCGAGCCCTGCGCCTGCTACGCCGAGGGATACACCCAGGGTAAGGAGAAGGCCCACTTCGAGATCCGGACTGTCCTCGACTCGAACCATGCCGTGAGCGGCGGTTGCGAACCCTGCAGTACAGTCCGTGAGGTCGTTGCCTGCAGGCTGTGGGACAGCAGCTCGCCCCTGAGCCTCAAGTAAAGGAATCCGTTATAAGCAGGACAATTTCCATCCAGCAGCCTTTCGACCTGACCCTGACCCTGACCCTGGAGATGGGGCAAGCCTTCCGGTGGACCAGGGTTTCGGAAGACGAGGAAAGCCGGCAAGGCCAAGGAGATGCTCCAGAACCCGGGCTAGGGAACAGCGACTGCTGGTACTCAGGCGTGCTGGGTCATTACTTGGTACACCTCCGGCGCATCCAGAATGGCCTTGAGTACCGCGTGGGCGACCGGGACGGCGAACGCCATGACATCGACCTGGACAAGAAACTTTGGAATTACTTCCGGCTGGACGACGACATAGAGGTAATCTACGCCCAGTTGGATCATGACCATGCGGTGACCAGCGCCATCGAGGCGTACCCCGGGCTGCGCCTGCTCCGCCAGGATCCATGGGAATGCATGGTGTCCTACCTGTGCTCCAATACCAACACCATCCGGGGCATCAGGGAAAGTGTCGAGAAGATAGCAACCTTGAGCCGCCGCAAGGTCCACTTGGAACAAGAGGAAAGATATGTCTTTCCTGGACCTGAGCAAGTTGTCGAAGCTGGCAAGCAAGCACTGGCGGACCTGAAACTGGGGCTGTCGTCAAGGTCTCGCAACATCTTCCGGATGGCCTGTCACCTTGCCTGTGAACAACGGCTATCGGAGATCAAAGGCTCCCCGGAGGAATCAGGAGCCGAAGCGGTGAAGCGATTGTCCAAGTGCCAGGGTATTGGCCCCAAGATAGCGGGCTGTGTGGCCCTGATGTCCCTAGACAAGCTGGACGCCTTTCCGGTGGACCGGTGGATACGGCGCGCCCTGAAGTGCTGCAACCTGCCAGCTGAGCTCACTGATCTAATGCGCTGCACCCGTCGCCCCATGACCCAGGGTCAGCAGCGCCGGGTCTCGGAGTGGGCCGTGAAACATTTTGACCCGTACGCCGGTTACGCCAACCAATACCTGTTCCACTGGGCCGAGCCGCACAAGGATCGGGCACCACGAGGTCGACCTTCACAGGCACCCTGCAACCGAGCCCAGTCTCCTCTCTGACGATCCAGCCACCTCGAGCACGTTAGCCATGAACCCCGAACCTACGGCACGTCCGCCATGGAGTGGGTGCTGCCCACGATGGGAAGGTAGATGCGGAGCGTCACCTCCGGGGTCGCATGCCCCAGCCACTGCGAGACCACGTTCAGCGGGATCCCCGCAGTGGTCAGCCAGTGACGGGCGGCACTGTGCCGGAGGCTATGGGCCCCAGCCTTCTGGCGCCCAGTCCCGGGCGACTCCTGGTCCAAGGCAGCATGCTCGATGCCGGCCCGCAGATGACGCAGAGACGTCTTCCGGGTCAACCCGGCAACCAGGTCACGCGGACCGTAGGACGTGGGCCAATTGGCGAACAGACTGGCTAGGTCCGGGTGCAGCGGAACGGTCCGGCCCCTGCCGCCCTTGCCGCGGCGGACCAGCAGGGAGCCGGCCGTGACGTCTATGTCCCGCCACTCCAAGGCCACGGTCTCGCCGACACGCAGCCCGGATCGCCACATGATGAGCGCCGCCACCCGGGCGCGGCGATGCCCCAGGGCCGCCAGGGAGTCCAGGAGCCGCTCGACCTGCTGGGGGTTCCAGTAATGAGGAATCGTCATATGGGAACATTGACATCAAAAGTTCCCATCAGGGCAAGCTGCCCCCCTCTCCCAGCCACGGTGTGAACCTGGGACCAAGAGACCAGAGCCGGCCAACGGGCCGGAAATGGAAACTTTAAGACTGAAAGTTCCCTCGATCCATTCCCCTAGTACTCAGTCAACCGCCAAATAACAATCACCCAAACCGACTTGCGGAGGGACGGTCCAAGGCCATCGGTCCGACCCTTCGCTTCCAGACCCTTCCGATTCCGCGGTTGACTGAGTACTAGCCCTCCAGCCTGATACACTGGGAAAGAAAGCACCGAACCAGCCGAACTAGGGCCTGTGGACATTTGATTCCTTAGCCTGACACAGGGCTAAAGGCAAACCTATGATGCAAATCATCCTGGTTGCGGCGTTCCTAATCGCAGTGGCGACGATGGCTTGCGCATCTCCGGCTGCGACCTTGGAATCTGACTCTGCTTCAAGTTCACAGCAACCCGAAGAGTCCGGTCCTGCGTTGCTGTTGGACGAGGAATCTGCAATTTCTATCCTGCAAACTTATTCACCCACATCGACCGGCTCTCCAGGGGGCTGACCTACGGACTGCAGGTGATCGAGGGCCTGCACCTGGCAGGGGTGGAGTTCCGGTCCCTGGCGGAGGACTTCGACACGGCCACGTCCACCGGCAAGCTCCAGCTCTCGATGGTGCTCGCCTTCAGCGAGTGGTGGCGTAACTCGATCAGGGACCGCTTGGTCGCGGGGCAGGCGAAGGCGCGGACCGAGGGGCGTTACCCTGGACGGAGGCCCAGCCTGACCGAGCAGCAACGGGAGTACATCCTGGTGGAACGGTCGAAGGGAATGAGCCAGCGGGAACTGGCCAAGCTCCTGGAGGTCAATCGCTGGACCATCCAACAGGTGGACGAGTAGCAGTTGCACGAAGGGGTCGGAGGAAATTGCAGGCTATGAACGGAGATCGCCAGCTAGCACCTGGCCCAGTTACGTTCCCAGGACCCTGCCGGTGACGGCTCGCAGAGTCGCCATGATCCCAATCCAGTCAAGTCCATCGGGCGATTTTGAACAGAGCCGGCGTCTTGCGCCAACCTGGCGGGCGGCCCCATCGGCATGACGTCTCAAAACGCCCGTTTGATGGGCAGGAGGACCGATGCCAATACGCAAAGAGATGCGGCAGCGATACCCGAAGGACTGGGCGCTGCGCTCGAGGTTCGTACGGTTCCACCGGGCTGGGAACCGTTGCGAGTGGTGCGGGGTCCACAACTACACCCTGCGCGAGGACACCGGGGCGATCGTGGTTCTGACCGCCGCCCACGTGTACGACAAGCGGCCGGAGGCCTGCGGTCTGCTCAACCTGGCGGCGCTCTGCCAGCGGTGCCACCTCCGACACGACGCCAAGGACCGCGCCCAGGGCAGGCGGGAAAGGGCCCGCGGCCCGCAGTTGGCGCTGGCGATCTGAAACGCCCGTTTGGTGAACGGCCTGCTGGTCCAATGGCGTGTCGCGACACGCTACAGGGATCCGGTCGAAGCCGATATGCCTGACAACCGCGGTGTATTATGGAAACCACCGTTACGTATGTAGTTCGGATCAGGGAGGCGAACTCCGGAAGTTGGAGTTTTGGATTCGAGACTCCACTGACCTCATGTGGTTCTGTTGATCCGATCCAAGAATTCCAGCGGGGAGAGCACCCCAGTGCTGGTCAAAGTTCGTACCAACCCCGAAGGCGACATAGCCGTCTGACAAACCGCGCGGAAAATCCACCGTATGGAACAGGTTGGCTTCGCTGGATCGCCGGTTCCCCGCCCCCGTGTCTTGAGCAGGCGATGCGGAGAAGCTGTCGGGCCCGTTAAGGTTGACGCATGCCCTCCTCAATTGAATGGACCGATGAGAGCTGGAACCCAGTTACTGGCTGTACCCGCGTATCACCGGGCTGCGACCACTGCTATATGTTCGCTCTTTACCCACGCCTGCGGGGGATGGGCGTCCCAGGGTACGAGACCAGACCGGATGATGTTCGCTTGCTCCCCGAAAGGCTGCAGACTCCGCTGTCATGGAAGAAGCCTCGTCTAGTCTTCGTGAACAGCATGTCCGACGTGTTCCATCCAAAGGTACCCTTCGACTTCATTCTGCAAATTTTCTCAGTAATGGCAGAGGCCGCAGCACAGCGTGGGCATGTGTTTCAAGTTCTGACTAAGCGTCCCGGAAGAGCGGTTGCATGGTGGGAGCAAAACCAACAACGCTTTCCAGAGGGATGGCCACCGATGATATGGATTGGCACATCGGTGGAAAGCCAAAAATATGCTCCGCGGCTCACGGTGCTGGAGCGCCTTCCGGCGTCTGTCCGTTTCGTGTCTGCAGAGCCGCTACTCGAACGCATTGATCTCCGGCCGTGGCTGGAGAAGGGTGTCCTGAACTGGGTCATCGCCGGTGGCGAGAGCGGGCCGGGCGCCCGGCCAATGGACCTTGACTGGGTGCGGGACCTGCGCGACCAATCCGTCGACTCCGGTGTTGCTTTCTTCCTGAAGCAGCTGGGAGGTGTCAGGAACAAACGCGGAGGAGCAGACGCACTCATGGACGACGGTGAGGAGAGCAGGCTTTGGCGAGAAATGCCCATCCCGGGTCGATAACCTGAACCCAGGTGACGGAAGGAGCGTAATTCCCAGTGACTGCCAGGAACCGAGGGCAGGAACTAACGAAAGCATCAGATGGGTTGCTCGCCTTGAGTGTTGCCGAGCACGCCAGAGAAAAGGAATTCGCCCTCAAGAACATAACAGGCATCTTTACTCATGCGATGAAGAACAAGTGGCCCGGAAGGCTCTACTACGTGGACTTGTTCTGTGGGCCCGGTAGGTGCGTCATCAGGCACTCGGATGCCGAAACAGAAGGATCCCCGCTGATCGCCGTAGAAGCACCCTTCACCCACTATTACTTCGCGGACGTAGATGAGCCATCCATCGATGTCTTGAGAGAGCGAGTAGCCGGAATCAATGGTTCGGGGAAACGGCTTCATTTCTATGCTGGTAGAGCTGAAGAAACCGTAGATAAGGTCTTGCGGGATCTCCCACACCCAAACCGGTCGCTTGGGCTCGCTTTTCTTGACCCTTGGGCCTGGGACTTTTCGTTTGAAGGCCTCAAGAGACTAACCAAAGGCCGCCGACTGGACATACTGATAAATTTCAATATCGGATACATGAAAAGAAATTGGCGGTATGAGTCTCCGGAACTGGACTCGTTTCTGAACCTGCCCATGGATCACCGACAGTTCTTCAAAACGAAGGCGCAGGGAATTCCGGATACCCGCACCCTGCTGGACCACTATGAGGACGAATTACGAAAGATCGGCTACGAGCACACCGCCGACGACAGACCCGTTACGAACTCAAACAACACGCCACTCCACCACCTTATTTTTGACAGCAAGAACAAGCTTGGGAAAACGTTAAGAGATGCCGTGTCCCAGAAGACTCTGAGCGGACAGCTCACGATGCTCGGATAACAATTTGGGCGAGGCAATGCGTGGTTCTCGCAGATTATCCTTGCCGGTTTACCTCCCGTTACTGACTCCGCTGCCTCCAACCGGCTGAGGAACATCTCTGTTCCAGACACTTTGTCGCACCGGCGGTGCGGCGGGAAAACCCGCAACCGCACACGGCACTCTGAGGCGTCCGAAACCTGGCATGACCTGACAATGGGCTAGCTATGCCTGGTGCCCCAAAAGGGCCGGTCCGCAAAAGCCGAAGGGGCTGAAAGTCCCGTGTGAACGGCACAATTCCCTCCAACAGGACCCAGGCTCCAACGACTTGAACCGTATATTCCCGACCTGAACACATTTGTTCAGCAGCCTGCTAGTATTACAACGTCAGTTAGTTTGATAGAATGACTGAACAGGCAGGTGAGGTGGGGGTGGGGATGTGGATGCGGCAGCTTTCGAACAGGTGTACGGGACCTTTGGGGATTTCCACGCTTACTTCGCGCCGCTGTTTGGCCGCCGGGAGACGCGGGAGCACAGCGGTCATTATCTCCAGGCCCTGCTGGTACAGTCCGGGGAGCGGCGCAACGCTGAGAACCTGTCGGAGACGGTTCCGGGGTCAGCCCGAGGGATGCAGCGGTTTCTCACTGATTCTCCCTGGGACGATGAGGCGATTATAGGACGGCTGCAGGAGTATCTGGGAACCCGGCTGGAGCATCCGGAAGGGGTGTGGGTGCTGGACGGCAGCGACTTTCCCAAGCAGGGACGGAAGTCGGCGGGAGTGGCCCGGCAGTACTGCGGGAGGCTGGGGAAAGTGGCCAACTGCCAGGCCGGAATGTTCCTGGCCTATGTCAGCCCGTTGGGACGGGCCCTGGTGGACAAACGGCTGTATCTGCCGGAGAGTTGGACCTCGGACAAAGACCGGTGTGAGGCGGCGGGTGTGCCAGAGGATAGGCAGGGCTACCGGTCGAAGACGGAGTTGGCCTTGGAGATGGTGGGGCGGGCACAGGAGCGAGCCCACCTGAAGGCGGGATGGGTCGTTGCGGACGATGCCTTCGGTATGTCGCCGTTATTCCGCGACGGCCTGGCGGCCTTGGGGATGTGGTACGTGCTGGACGTTCCGTCCGGCTTTACGGTGTGGCCGCCGGAGCCTGCCTGGACCAGTGTGGAGTATCAGGGATTCGGGCGTCCCCGCAAGCCGAGGCTCCGCAGCGGGCAGCGGCGGACAATGCAGGAGCGTAGCGACGAGTTGCCGGAGGCGGCCTGGCATGAGCTCACGGTGGCCGAGGGAAGCCAGGGCCCCCGCAGCTACCTGTTCAGTGCCCAGAGGGTGCGTCCAACCAGCAGGCGTAAGCCCGGCGAAATCCACTGGGCCATCTACCGCCGGAATCTGGACGGCAGCGAACCCCGCTACTATCTGTCCAATGCACCGGAGGATACCCCGCTGGAGACCCTGGCATACGTGGGAGGATCCCGTTGGCGTATAGAAACGGAGTTCGAGACGGAAAAGAGCGACGTGGGGCTGGACGAGTACGAGACCCGCACTTGGTCGGGCTGGCATCACCACGTGGCCCTGTGCCTGCTGGGCGGAGCTTTTCTGTTGAGCCTGCAACAGGCTTGGGGGGAAAAAGATGCCCCGGATCACGAGGCCGCAGGTCTACCGGGTGGTGCGGGAGATGCTGCCCCGGGCACGGTTCGGGCCTGAAGAGTTGCTGCGGTGGCTGGAGGATACGCAGGACAGCAACGAACGGGCCAGTCGCTCCCATGCCAAGCGCCGCGCCGCCATGCGGGCATCACCCCACATCCCTCCCTGAACTGAAGTTGTAATATTAGGGCGGAACTGAATAGTAGGCGCAGTAATTCAAGGAGAGCGGCGACGCTGCAGCCGGCGGGGAAGCCAGACTGCATGAGGTTCCCGAGCCGAGGGCTGCGCCTGCCCAGCTTCGGGAATAAGGCACGGTCCCGCTCTAGGCGCCCGGCTGAAGGCCGCCAAGCACGAACTGAATCGAGAAACCCCGCCGGAAGAAGTAGACAAGGGCCAATCGACAGAGAGAACCAAGCCAACAACCGGACGAAAACGGAACATGGGCAAAAGGACAGGAGGGGTGTATGCTAACAGCCCCGCACAGGGAGATAAGGTGAGATATGGGAGAGTATCTACCATTCCACGAGAACCATTCGATCCAAGAGGCACAAGTAAACCTCATATTTCCAAACCAGTTCACCCGCAATGCCATAGAAGCCGCCCAGAGCTTCACCAAGGCCGCATTATCTGTAGACTTCCCTCAAGCGTCCGAAATCCGGGGAGGGTCACTCAGAATAGATATCACCAATCCTCCTCAGGAAACACCGCCCACAAGCGTCACGTCCGGACTAGTTGGCTTTCAATTTTCAAGAATCCAGCGAAACGGACAACCAGCCCGAATCCTGAGTCTCTCAAACAACGTATTATCAGTAAGCTTCATGGACTATGAAGGCTGGCCAAGCGTACATCAGGACATTGAGAAGTATCTCACGCCATCCATGGCTCGCCTCCCCCTGACCGACAATCCGGTCATAGCGTATGGCCTACGGTTCATTGACAGATACAATTATCTTGGCGACGCAGCAGACGCAGATGCCAAACAACTATTCAGAAATGGAAACCCCTACACGGCTCCGCAAGTTTTCGAAGCAGGGTCCACATGGCATTCCAACACTGGATGGTTCGATACAAGAATAGGCAGAAGTGGTGATCGAATACTCCACAATGTCAACATAGCGAGTAGACCGCTGGACATGACCTCCGCAGTAACAGTGGAACACAACGCAACCGTGCAGTTGGAATCCCCGAGACACTCCAGCGACGCGCTGTTCTCCCCAGCCCAAGAGGGACAGCTAGATCTCTTGAAGACATTAGAGCTTCTCCACGACCAAAACAAGGACGTGCTCAGAGGAGCTCTCGTTCCCGAGATGCTACGCAAGATAGGACTGGCGTAACGATGATTCCAACCCTACAACCAGATATGCCTAGCAGCGCCACCACTGAGCAACTATCTGCTCCCTGGCCGGATATACCATACAAGCTTACGGCCACAGAAACGTCAGGGGTCTATCTCTGTCCTCCTGCAACCAGCCCGACGGTCGAGACCGAGCTACGCCCCGAAATCCTGAGCTTGCTGTGGAGACTACATCAACTGCGACTAACCCCGCCAGGGAACCGAGGACAAAAAGTAGACTGGCCAGCAGAAAAGGCCTTTGTAGACGCAAGAAACTTCGCCGTCCGAATGCCGGCACCCCTAAAGTCCCTGCCCCACATTTCACTCGCCGATGACGGAGAAGTGAACTTCGCCTGGACCAGGGAGGGGATATACCTGGATTTAGGGTTTTATGGCGCCGAGACCTTCTCTTTTTACGGAAAACACGCAGACGGGCGAGAGTCGTTCGGTGATGACATACCGGTCAAACACGACTGGCCAGAGGACCTGACCCAGCTGATCTCCGGGTAAATCAGTTTGACCTGCGGAAGCCCACACCTGGACGAGCAGACAACTGCGGCCCCGAGCATATCGCCAGGTCCGGTTCAGCGCGAAGAGTGGCTGATCAGGTCCCTTTGGAACCCTGACCACATCGTTAATGGTGTAATCCAGCCTACCGCAATCTCCCTCTCGGACCTGAAATCGAGAGGATTCTCCGTAAATCGGCTTCGCCACGTAACCCAGGAACTGGTAGAGAAAGAACTCGAGGCCGCCGTCGCGCGAACCTCGAATGGGAAACCACGTTCTTCGGAAGGAGTGGCCCTATTCACCGCGCGAGCAGTACGAAATTTCCGAGAGAACGGAAAGCAAGCCTTCGTAGCTATTGATACAGCGCTACCGCAGAACCCCGGCCACGCGTCGATATACGTGACCGATACCACCATGAAAAACAGCCGCGCCCGGCGCATGCGAAAAAAACTGAAGCCGCTTCTGAAATGCGGAGTGCCAGTTTGGCAAGCATTCGCGCTGTCTCCAAGAACATCGTAGACAATCACTTCCAAAGAGGGGAACAACGGTTGGTCGGCCGCCACCCCAAATCCGGGCTGGCAATACCCACCCAAGTAGATCAACAAGCCAACAAGGCCACCACCGACAGGATAGACCACGGCAGCAAGCTGACGAAGGGACACAATGGGGACCACAAGGTCCCTTAGCCACCCCACAGTTTCGCCGGCCAAAAGGAGCAGGTTATCAACCTGCTACGGCGGGCATTCACCGTCAGCGTAGAAACGATCCAGATCGTCAGTAGATTGAACCAAATGAGTGGCATCTAGCTGAATGGGAGGTCCCGCGTCTCCCGGCGGCCAAACAGCGGCGCGAAGTAAGCGTGAAAATCCCCAAAGGCCCCGTGCACCTGCTCGAAAGCCGCCGCATCCACTTCCCGGCCCCACCTGCCCAAGCCTTTCCCCAACTACCCGGTTACCCTATTATACCAACCGTCGTTGTAATACTAGAAGGGTAAAGGAACGAGCGGCATGAAAGAGCAGAGCGGCGCAGACAAGCACGGGAGCAGGCGAAGGTGGATAAACATCTCCCCTTGGCTGGAGGTGGTGGAGGCGGCATGAGCGGCTTCGGTATGAGCCCGGACTTTGCTCCATCCGACTCCCCACTAACCAACGTCGTCACGCGGCAATTGGCGCGTCAGGGGGTGCGTAGGTTGTGTGTTCCGGAGCATCGGGCATGGGCACCAGCTGATAGCCCAGTTGCGCCGCCCGACGCTTTGCCGCGCGCAACGCCCGCTGCTGATATCGACGTTCGTAGTATTCGGCCCCGGCGTCCACGTACTCTTGACCGTAGCGCAGCATGGAATAGATCATGCGAGCCAGCTTGTGGGCCGTGGCGGTGATGGCCTTGGGGCCCGCCCATCTGTGCCTTCTTCCGGCGCAGGAAGGCGCCCAGAGCGCTGTCGGAGCGGTGCAGAGCGTTGGCCGCCAGCCGTAGCGCCGCCGCCGCACGGTTGCCGCTGGCCTTGGTCTTGGAGCTCATGACCTTGCCGCCGGTGATGCGGTTGTTTGGGCTCAGCCCCAACCAGGACGCAAAGTGCTTTGCACTCGGCCATTTCGTCATGTCGGCGCCAATCTCACTCACCACCTTGAGCGCGGTGTAGGCATCCACACCGTCGACCTGGGTCAGGTCAACCCCCGTCATACGGTACAGGTGCGTCCAAACGTCGCAGCGTGGCGCGTTTCCTTTGCTGCGTCTCCGGACGGACTTCGCCGCTGGAGGATCACCATTGCTGCGGTCCTCAAACCGCTCCAGCTGAGCTTCAATCTCCCGGTCGCACTCGGCAATCTTATCCTGATAGAACCGGTACAGCTCCAGGGCCTGGGTCAGCTCGCCCGCCAGTGGCCCTGCAGCGACTTGGCAATGGTTGCCTCGTCGGCTTTGATCCTGGGGGCGCGCAATTGCGCCAGCTTCACTGGATCCCATTGGCCACCCACAATGGCCTCGATGATGTCCATGCCGGTCTTGCCGGTGATATCGCTGATGACGTGGTGGAGCTTCACGTTCATCTGGGTCAGCGCCTTCTGCATATGCTGGATATGGTGGGAGGCGTACTGCACCAGCATGACCCGCTGCCGCAGGTAGCTGCGTAAGCGCCGGATCTCCCCGTCGGGTCGGAAAGCCCCCGACAGCAGGCCGTAGGTGTGCAGCTGCTGCAGCCACTGGCAGTCCAGCACGTCGGTCTTGCGGCCGGGCACGTTCTTGATGCGCCGGGGGTCCACCAGCATCACCTGGAAGCCCCGTTCTTCCAGCACCCCGAACAGCGATATCCAGTACACGCCGGTGGACTCCATGACCACCGTCTCCACACCGCACTGGGCCAGCCAGTCCGCCAGACGGTACAGGTCCGCCGTGAAGGCCTCAAACTCACGCACCGGCTGCTCCGCCCGGTCGGCGGGCACCGCGACGAAATGGCTGGTGGCCCCCACGTCAATGCCCGCCGCGTTCAGGTTCAGCTGGGACAGCCCTTCCGGTTTAGCCCCGCTCTTGCCTCTGCTCATCACCGCCTCTACCATTGCCGTGTAGGCGTGTCGCCGGAGGGCGCCGCAGACTGTAGCCACTCTCCCCAACGGGATCGCCCCGATCGGGGCGTCACCAATGATGCCGTCGTAAGGCTCCCGGACCATGCTACCAAACGGGCAATACGCACCAGTGTCTGCTCGGTCTTCGTCCGGACGGCACGCCTCGCCATGAGCATACATCCTTGGGCCGACGCACCAGTTAGTCACCTCTGCACAGGCCGGACACGGGCATAATATTGCTACCAAGTAACAAGCAGTTACTTACCTCTGCACAGCCCGTAACACGGGCATAGGGATGCTGAGTACTAGCCTCTAAAATGTGTTGTATACCCATGAGAAGCCGCATCTTAACCGATCGTCGCTGAATTTCATGCACCAAACGCGGACCCGCAGGGGCGGCCAGCGCCCCAGGATTTCTTTCAACTTGTCTGTTGCCCGCTGGGCTTTCTCGGCAGCGTCCTTGGGGTCGCCCCCGGCTTCCTGCCCATTGGCCCGGGCCGGTGCTGCTGGGTTGCCACACCGGCTTCAGAGCCGTATTCCTCAGCTAACTCCGGGAGCGTTCGTGCAGGCTGTCTGCCAGGGAGATGATCTTCGTCACCATGGTCAGCCGTTCCCGCCACTCCGCGGGTATTGCCTCGGCTCCGTAATATGCCCCGGCGATCTGCCCATAGACGGCACCGGTCGTGTCGGCGTCGTCCCCGAGGTTGACGACCCGTAAGGCGCCGTCCCGGAAGTTCTCGGAGCCGTGGAAGGCCCAGAGTGCCGCTTCCAGCGTGTCCACCACGTAGCCGGTGCCCTTGATATCCGGCTGGTCCCGCTCCTTGAAGGACCCGTCGGCGACGGCGGCTATGGCCGGTGCCAGGGGGTTGTCGGCCCATCCGCCCGGGGTTGGGCTGTAACCGGGCGCGAGGAGGATCTCCTTGTCGATTCCCTTAAGAGCCCCAACTATCAGTCCTGCGAAATACCGGCAGACATCGACCGATTCCACGGCGCCGTGGGTGGTCCTTGAGCTGTCGGCGCTCCGGTCGATAGCCTGAGCGGCATCTTTGGCAAAGTACATGGGGACCGGGGCCAGCCGCATTAGCGAGCCGTTCCCAGCGGACATCGGACCGGCGGGGCCCGAGTATGGTTCGCCGGTTTCCGTGTAGCGTGACAGCGCCTCTGCGGTGGTGTTCCCGATGTCGAAACACCTCCCGGTGGAGGACAGGTAGCCTTCCCGTCGCCAGCGCACGTAGCGTTCCATCTGGTCCTTGGCGTCGAAGCTGTCCTGCTCGATCAGGCTGGTGGCCAGGCAGAGAGCCATCGAGGTGTCGTCGGTCCACTGACCGGGTTTCAGCCGAAACGGTCCCCCGCCGACCATGTCTCGGATCGGCTCGAAGGTGCCTGGGGGCCGGAACTCCAGCGTCGTGCCCAGGGCATCGCCCGTGGCCAGGCCCACCAGGCAGCCCCGGAAGCGGTCTCGTTCCACGGTAGGGTTGGCGGCTGGGTTGTCGTTCCATTGCAGGATGTACTGCCGCTGCTGGGCGGTCTCCGGGGTGTGGGGTCGGCGGGAGTATTTTTCCACCTCTTTCCAGAGCTCTGCGAGCCGCTCCAGGGCTTGGACCCCGGAGTGGTCGTGGCGCACCAGCCAGCAGCCGATCACGGTGCCGGTGCGGCCGATTCCACCCAAGCAGTGGACGTATACCCGGTGGTCGCCGGCGATGGCTTGGTCGATGTTATCGAGGATGGCCGTCATATCCTCTGGTTTTTCCGGAATGCTTCCGTCGTGGATGGGAAATCTGGCCCGGCTGATGTGGATGCCCATGTTGCGAGCTTCCAGCTCCGCGGTGTCTCCGTAAGGAACCAGCTCTCCGGTGTGGGTCAGGTCGACGAAGTGGTCGATTCCAGCGTCCAGCAGGTCCCTCAATTTTGCGGATGCTTCGCCTTGATGTCTGCTGCCGGGGTACTCACCGGCGGCCAGCCGTCCTGGGATGACCCAATAGCTGTTGGGTATGGGGCGGTGATCGCCTTGGTCTGTGGTCATATCCTTCTTTCTCTTTCTCTTTCTCTTTCGGTTTGTCGATTCGTCCGATGTTTGCATCTGGTCCAGGTTCACCGCCACGTTGTAGGCGAACCAGCCGTCTCCAATCCGCGGCTGGTGCTCGAGGTTCGTCTTTTCCAGTGAGAAAGTAACTGGGGGGCGAGTCATCGCTGGACTGCCCTTGGTTCCTTCTTATTTCGGGCCGAGTCGGCGCCCACGATGGAACGCGGGCCGCGTTCCATCTCACCGGTGAGGTCGTGGACAGTCCCGGTTAAGTTCGCACATCCTCGAATTCTGCCATCACGTCGTCGACGCTGCCGTACCTGGCCACGTCCCGGCTGGCCCGGGCCTTTCGGGCGGTCTCCTGAGTTTCCTCGTTGGGGATGAGTTCAGTGATGGGGAAGGAGTCGTGGAGGGCGGTCTGTTTGTAGAAGATGGCGACGGCCTCATCCGGGGTCATTCCCATCTCTGCGAAGACGGTTTCGGCTTTCCGGACTACATCGGGGTCGGGGTGTCTCTGCGGCCCCTTGGTTTTTGCTGACAATTCATCTCCCTTCTTCTGTTTCTTCCGGGCCGTACCCCTGCGCCCAACTGGCGCTTCGCGCCATTGCTACCGCTCTTCCGCGGGTCTTTCGCCCGACTATGTTGCAGTGTCCCGGGTCTCCCAGGATGGGGTCTCTTTCAACGTCCAGGCCTTGTGCGCGTATCGCTCTTACTTCCACTTCTGCGACGTATACGTCCGGGTATTCCTTGGTGAGGCGCTCCGGCGTGGTTTCCGACGCCAGGTACACTGAGGTTTCTCCGTCTGGTCCGTTTTGTATGAAGGCGTCGCTGGTTGGCCTCTGCGGCCCGTCGTTCTCGTCCGTAGTTGTCTGGCTCTTCCGGACTCTCCTCATTACCACTTGGCCATCTTCGATTTCTTCTGATCTGGTTCGTTCCCTCATCCTGGGTCTATTATTCCCTGTGGTCCGGCAACATTCGGAAATGCCGTTGGAGTTGGGTCAGGTCGTCTTCTATCGGCCCCTCATATTCCTCGATCCCCGGCCCGTTGAAGTAGTACGTTTTGTTGCCTTCGGGGTCGCATTCGATTTCGAGGTCGAACCCGTTGGCGTGCCATTCTGCGGTGACTCCACCTTTCCAGGTCGGTCCGATACTGGTTGGCGCGATGGTGCTGTTGTCTAGTGTTCCGACGAGGAGCCACAGCAGTTCGGCAGCCGCTTTGGGCTGGGGCGCGGTACCGCCGTCGGGGATGTTGGTTTCATCCCATGGCAGCCGGCTCATGGCTGCAATTGTGGGCTTCAGCCATTTCGGTTCTGCGGCTTCCTCTCCCTCCGTGTTTTCTACTGCGACAGCGGTGAATCTCACTGATACGGCTCTCGCCTTTATCGCTTTAACGGCGAAGTTCTCCAGCAGTTCGGCTGTTCCTCTTGTTTCTTCCGTTGCGGTGGTCATTTCGTCACTCCCGCTAGTTTCTCGATGTGGGGGATTGGGATGTATGCTGCTTTTCTTCCATCCTATTCAGGGTAGCGCTTCCTGTGTGCCTTCGAGCCATCTATCGTGGGAGACTTGGGGCACTAGGTCTCCGGGTTCGATCTCACCTCAGGAATCACCCCGCCAGATAATCTGCAGGTGTAATAATCATAGTTTGACGCTTTTGGATTGATGGTTCGTCGACAACCAACGTCATTCCGGTGGGCGCCATAATCCACGGGGTCGTTTGAGTATCCCGAATGCTTCACAGCCGAGCCTCTGGGTTCCAGCCGTTGTAAAAAAGGTTGACTTTAGTCGCAAGACCGAAATCAGCCTTCTCGTGAAGACGCGGTCTCGGCCGCGCCGCCGCCCCAACAGTACAAGACGGCTCCGCCCGGGGATCGCACCCGGGAACACCGATCGGGTCCCCGTTCAAGCCACCCCGCGAGCCTCAGCCCGCACGATCGCCTGAACCGGATTGGGTCGGCGTCGCCGCTTCCCCAGCCGGTGTTGCGCTGCAAGCGCCGGTCTCAGCTGCCCCGAGATCGCGCCCCAGTACGCCCACACGTGCTTCACCCGCTTCCTTGCAGGTACGGTGAAGGCGACGTGGACGCCATTGCCAACGGGACAGACCCACCGGCGTGGAACACGCTCCGAGCAGCCGAGTGAACGACGGGCCAGCACCAAGGCCGCAGCCTGATGGACGCTGAACCCATACCGTTCCATGAACTTCACCCGGCCGATGACTGAACTGAAGGCCGGGTTGACCTGATGTACCTCTACTCCCTTCCGGTAACCACGGGAGACGAAATACGCCTTGACCTTGCCGTAGCTGAAACTGGACAGCATACGGCTGTATTTTCGTGGCTGTCCCTCCAGGACGGCCTTCTTCTGGCGGAAGTCCAGCTTCTCGATGACGATAGGCTTGCCGACCTCGCGTGCGCACTCCACCACGCTGGCCACAGCGTCGCCGATAACTGCCTCGGCCTGGCGAGTGTTCCTGCCGTAGGTGACCAGCGCCACCCTCCAGGCGCTTACGTAGTTGCCGCTGGCGTCGGTCTCCGCCACCGCCAGATGGTCGGCATTCAGATCCACGCCGATTGCGCCCCGCCTTTGGTCCGTAGCCGCCGGCACGTCCATCATATTGGTGGTGACGAACACCCGCCATCCTTTGCCATCCCGCTTGAACCGGTATGAGATGGGTTGTCCCAAGGACGTTGCCCGCGCCGCCTTCTCCCCGTGCTCGCGCCGATACTGGGCGTAGTCGGCATTGCTCCCCAAGCCTGCCAGCACCTGCTCATTCCTGTAGCCAAACCGCACACCCTGGATGACCAGGTATTTGCCGTGTTGCCCCGCCAGAGAGTCCGGCATTCGGAGCCGCAGGGTCAGCGTGCCGTCATCGGCAACGGTTGCCACGCAGAGCTGGCAGCCCGCGGTCTCGTCCCGGCTCCCCAGCACGAAGAACTCGTCGCTGCGGGCCTCCCGCCAGTCCCTCAGCCATTCCTGATGGTCAGTGTAGTCGTTGGCCTCCAGATGGTGCTGCTTGCGCCACAACCGCTTGGACCCGAAGCACAGCCTGACCCGGCCCGCCGCAATGTCGGCTTCCAGTGCAGCCAGCCGGACTTGCAGATTGGCCAACCGCCGTTTCTTCTGATGGACCTGATCCCGTCGGCCACGTTCGGCGGCATCGGAAACCTGCCGCTCAGCCCGCGCAATGCGCCGCCCCAGAGCATCCGCCCGCAGCTTCTGCTGCTCTCTGACCGACGCCGCCTTGCCCTCCAGCGACACCCTCACCGCGTTGAACATCCGCGCCGGTATCCCGTACCGTTTCAGGTACGCCCCCTTCAGCGGCGCCGCCGAACTTCCCGCCGCAACGTCAGCAAACAACTTCCGCTGCACCCGTCCGTAAAGCGCGGCACAGGCGCCCAATGCAGCGTCCCCCGCCGAACGGTTCACGCCGCCGTAATCGGAAATGCGCGTCTGGTAGGTGCCAAGCTGCTGCATCAGCCTTCCCGCGCCGCCGTCAGCGCCCGTTCCGCCCGGCGCCGCGCCGAACGCCGTCCGTAGAGTCGAGCACACAGCGAGGTCAACACCTCGGTTACGTCTCGCACCAAGTCATCCTCGAGCTCGCCCTCTTCCATCACCAGAATGCGCGCTCCCCGCCCGGCAAGCGCACCCTCCAAGTACTCAAAGCCGAAACGGCTCAACCGCTCCCGGTGCTCCACCGCTATCGTGCCCACCGTAGGGTCCGCTACCAGACGCCGCAGCCGGCGACGGTCCCCATTCAGACCGGAACCGGTCTCCTTGACCACTTCGTCCGGCCGATAGCCCTGCCGCGTCGCCCATTCCCCAACCCGGCCCACCTGCCGGTCCAAGTCTTCCTTCTGGTCCGCAGAAGAAACTCGGGCGTACACCACGCAACGCCCATCATTCCGGGATGGCACCACCACGTAGTAGCGACCGTTGGGCAACTGCTCGATCTGAAGTTCCGGCGGCAGCTTGCCGGTGAGATGCAGGCGGGAAGTGGTCGCCTTGTCGAAGCCGTAGAGGCGTCCCCAGGCCGTCAGGCTGATGCGTCGACTGATACCGTCCATAATAGACTATTATATACTATAAACCTAACCGTTGCGAACCCTAGGGCCAGAATCTCCAGGTCGCCAAGGTTTCCCAACTCGGCCGGTATCTCGCCCACTACCCCGCTGTTGCTCATCACCAGCGACTTCAGGCTGGAGAGCTGCCCGAACTCGGGCGGTATCTCTCCGCTCAATGTGTTGTGGCTGAGGTTCAGACTGCGGAGCCCGGACAGATTGCTCAACTCTGTAGGTATTTCTCCGCTTAGACTGTTGCGCTCGAGAAGCAGTCCCCTTAAGCTGGCGAGGCTTTCCAGCACCGGCGGTATCTCGCCCTCCAGGCTGTTGCTGTTGAGGGCCAGCCGATGGAGTCCGGCGAGGTCTGCCAGCACCGGCGGTATCTCGCCCTCCAGGCTGTTGCCGCCGAGAGACAGCCAACGGAGTTTGGCGAGGTTTCCCAGCTCGGGCGGTATCTCGCCCCCCAAATCGTTCCCGCTGAGGTCCAGCCAAGTCAGGCTGGAGAGTTGCCCCAGCCCAGGGGGAATCTCACCGCTGAGGCCGTTGCGATTGAGGTTCAGGCCGATGACGCGGCCATTCTCGTCTGTGGTCACGCCGTGCCACTCCCCGATGGGGGCGTCGCTCAGCCACCCGTACTTGAAGAGCCAGTTCTCTCCGCCCGTTGCGTTGTACAGGGATGCCAGCACGGCCCCGTCCCCGGACAGATTGCTGCCGGCTGTTGAACGCTGCGTCTCGCAGAAAGGCAGGCCAAGCGGGCCCAAGTCGTTGTTGGGCCCTTGTACTGATTGCCATTGGGCCGGTAGGCACCCGCCCAGCCGGTTATCCCGGATGAACACCCAACTCAGGTAGACCATGTTCCCCAGTTCCTCTGGGACGTTGTCGCTCAACTGGTTCCCATTTACGATAAGGAATCTCAGGTAGACGAGTTTTCCCAGTTCTGACGGGATGGGGCCGCTTAGCTGGTTGTTGGAGAGGTCCAGCCATTGCAGTCCGGTGAGGCTGCCTAGCTGCGGCGGAACCGGCCCGGACAGCTGATTGTCTTGGAGCCATAGGCCGGTCAGGCTGGTCAGGTTGCCCAGTTCCGGTGGAATGGGCCCGGTCAACTGGTTATTGGACAGGGCAAGGAAACCCAGGTTGGTCAGATTGCCCATCTCCGGAGGGATTTACCCGGA
The DNA here is from genome assembly GCA_965220625.1 of Dehalococcoidia bacterium. Taxonomy (GTDB): domain Bacteria; phylum Chloroflexota; class Dehalococcoidia; order Lucifugimonadales; family UBA3495; genus VXOI01. The sequence continues at coordinate 2,433,666 of CBDCQN010000003.1, read as the reverse complement.
CAGCTGCCTGTTCCCTAGACGAAGACGGATGACCCTGCCGCTGGCGTCGGTTTCGACTCCACGCCATTCGCCGATGGGAGCATCGCTTAGCCAGTTATCGTTGTCTGCCCAGTTGGCCCCGTCAGTGGCCCTGTACAGGGCTGTCAGAGCATCCCTGTCTGAAGCCGCACTGCCGCCGGCCGCTCCACAAATTGGTGCGAATAGCCTCGACAGGTCGTTCTCCGGCACCCGGAGCAACTTCGCGGGTATGCAGCCGGTTGGCAGCTCCGAAAGCGGGGATGCGACGAAAAGCCTGTCCAGGTTGGCCAAGTTGCCCAGTTCGGGGGGAATTGGCCCGCTCAACACATTCTGCGAGAGGTCAAGCACTCTCAGGTATTCCAGGTTCCCCAGTTCCGGCGGGATATGACCGGCCAGGTTCCTTGCAAAAAGTCTCAACTCAATGACCCGGCCGGTGCCATAGGTGGTTACCCCGCCCCATTCATCGATCGGAGCGTCGCTCAGCCATTTTTTGGTAGAATGCCAGTTCGCCCCATCAGTTGCGTTGTAAAGAGCAATCAGCGCCTCCCGGTCCGTTTCTGTGGATGCTGGGCCGGGCGTGGCAGCTGACCCGCCTTCCTCTGTAGCCGCGGCGAGGGTGGGTTCTCCCTGCTCCGTTGTTGCGGCGAGGGTGGGTTCTCCCTGCTCCGTTGTTGCGGCGAGAGTGGGTTCTCCTTGCTCCGTTGTTGCTGGACCGGCGCCCGGGCCCTCGGAGCCGCAGGCAGTGAGGACTGTGGAAAGGGTCAGGGCAAAGATGAGGCCCAATAGGTTCCAGCGTCTTGTCGCGCCACGCTTCGCTGTTTGTTCGGGGTCCTGAATTTGCGGGTCCTGAATTTGATTGACTTCGGTTGCCTCGACGCTGGGCTCGCTCTTGGTATCGGACTCCCTTTTCTTCAATGCGCATTGCCTCCGAACGGAATCGGGCCATTCAATTGCTGCCCGTCAGGCAGTTCGATTGGTGGCGGGACGGGGCAGTTGCCAGACTACTACTAATACCGGGTCAGTGTGAAACCGGCGCCTCATCTTCAATCCGGCGATTCAAACATTGGTTGCTGCAGACGCTGGACTCAATCTCTGCCGTGTTGAGCCAGCTCCCATGCTTGGGAGTATATTGGTTGCTGCAGACGCTGGACCACCCGGCCCGTCGAATCGCCGATGGGCCTTTTCCACGGGAACGCTTGGCTGAACTCACCGTCATCGGGGTTATCGGTCTCGGCTGCTCGACGCCTCAACTAGTGCCGCAACGGTCGAAGCAACCCGGCGAATAGCAGAGCAAAGTTCCCAAAGCAGCCTTGGGCGGGACTGCGACTCAGAACGCCCGGTTTGAGCAGGAGGAAGCCATGACAAGCAGGCCCGAACCAATGACGGCCACTCAGCGGCGAGCATTGAAGACCTGGCAGGTTCTGATCGCCCGGGCTTCAAACCGGCAGACTATTACCTACGGGGAGCTGGCGAGAGTCATCGGAAACGAAGTCCCGCCGCCGGCGCTGGGGCGCTATCTGGACTTGGTGGCTGACTTCTGCCAAGTCAGAGGGGTACCGGACCTAACCCTCGTTGTCATCATAGAGACCGGGCAACCTGGGAAGGTCCGGGAAGGCGTTGATGTGGATGAGCAACGGGAAGCAGTTTACCGTCAGGGCGACTGGTACGCCATGACGCCGCCGACCCCGGCGGACTTTTTGGAAGACCGATAGCTGGGTATTTTGCTTTGGAGCAAAGTTCCGTTGACTTATACACTGTGGCAAGTAGGAGGTTCTGTTGTGACCGATGTTATTTCCGAGACTTATGGACGCCCCGGCGGCCCAGGTGCCGTTACAGTTGAGTATTGGAGTGGTCTGCACAGAGCGCAGCCGTTGAAGGCGAGCGTGGGGTTTCCTGGCAAAGGTGGCGCAGGAGGGCCGGCTGCGCATCCATCGGAGGACGGCGGTTCCGATTTCGTAGACCGTGGCGGTGCTGGCGGCGGGCGCGAAAATGTCCCCCTCATTGACGCCCTGAAAGCATATTCACAGAGCCTTGCGGGGACAGAATTGCAACCACGTGTCAAGGGCGGCGACATTGTGTACCACCGCGGCGGAGAGAAAGTGTGCCACCAGCACGGTGGCAAAGAACCAGACCGGGAACCGGCACATGGATGCTTCCGGGGCAGGTATGAGCGGTACCGGAGTAAGTCAGGAGGTGTGCGGCTCGCTCGACGCTGGGACAGAGTTCTCCCGGCTGTGCTTCAGTCGGTAGCTCTCGCCGTTCATCTCCAGGATGTGGACGTGGTGGGTGAGGCGGTCCAGCAAGGCCCCGGTGAGACGCTCCGACCCGAAGACCTCGGTCCACTCATCGAAGGGAAGATTGGTGGTGACCATGATGGCGATGATGGAGCCCCGCTCGTAGCGCTGGCTGAAGACTTCAAACAGCAGTTCCGCCCCAGTGGTGGATAGGGGCACGAAGCCGAGTTCGTCGATGATCAGCAGGCTGAGGCGGGATATCTGCCGCTGCAGGTTGAGTAGCCGTCTTTCGTCCCGGGCCTCCATCAGCTCGTGGACCAGGGCAGCGGCGGTGGTGAATCCCACCGACATCCCCCTCTGGCAGGCGGCCAGGCCCAGTCCCAGGGCAACGTGGGTCTTGCCGGTGCCGCTGTTGCCGAATGCGATGACGTTCTCCCGGCGCTCGATGTATTCGCAGCGGGCCAGTTCCATCACCATGGCCTTGTTAACCGACGGGATGGCCGGGGAGTCGAAGGTGTCCAGGCTCTTGACGGCGGGGAATCGGGCGGCGCGGATCCGCCGTTCCACCATGCGTTGATGGCGGTCGATGAGTTCCAGTTCGGCGAGGCGCAGCAGGTATCCGGGGTGATCCACATTCTCGGCGGCGCACTGGGCCGCCATCTTCCCGTACTCCCGGAGGAAGGTGGGCAGCCTGAGCTCCTTCAGGTGATGTTCCAGCAGGATAGTGGACCGCCGGTTCATGCCGCCCTCCCTGACAAGAGAGTCATGTAGTCCCCAGCCGAGGTGGTGTTCACCGTCATCCGGGGCAGGTAGGGATAGAGCTCCAGGTCGAGGCGGGGCGGCCGTCCCTCCAGCCGGCACAGCACCAGGTGCTTCACCGCATCGAAGCCGATGGCTCCCAGCCTGATGGCGTCCCTGACGGCTGTATGCACTTCCTGTTGGGAGAAGGTCTCCAGCAGCCGGAGCACCTGGACGAACTCCCGCTTGCCCCTTCGTCCCATCCGGGACTCCAGCAGCCGGCGCAGGGCAGCGAACCCCTCGGGAAGGTCCCACCCCTGCAGGGGTGCCGCCTGGTCCAGGGCGCCGGTCTTCTGCTCCAAAAGAGGCAGGTAGTGGACGGGATCGAAGACGAAGTCGTCTCTCTCATAGGAGCGAGGGTGTCTGGCAATCACCTCGGACCCGCAGCTGATGACCACCCGGTCCACGTAGCCCCTGACCAGCACGTCCCTGTGTCCATATGACACCGGCACCGAGTAGTCGTTGGTCCTGTACCTGACCAGGGACAGCGAACTCACCCGGCCAGCCTGCTTCTCACAGGTGTCATAGGCCACCGGAGGCAGGGGCAGCAGGGCCTCCAGGTCCCGCTCCATCCGCTGCCCGATGGTCTCCGAATGTCCCCGGAGCCTGGCGTCCATCCGCTCCAGGCAACACTTCTCGAGGTGAGCATTCAGGGCATCGAAGCTCTCAAGGGAATCGAAGCTCTCAAAGGAAGGGATGGGCACCAGGAAATTGCGCCGCGCGTACCCCACCAGGCCCTCCACCTTGCCCTTGTCATTGCCCTTGCCGGGGCGGCCGAACCGGTCGTCGAACAGGTAGTGGGACTGGAGCTCGCTGAAGGCCCTGGTGCGCTGGCGCCGGCCATCCCCTAGTATCTTCGCCATCGCCAGCCTGGTATTGTCGTAGAGGATGCTCTGGGGCACTCCACCCAGAAAGGCGAAGGCCGAGACGTGGCCGTCCAGGAAGGCCTCGGTGGTCTCCGCCGGGTAGGCCTTGACGTAGCAGCCGTCGCTGTGGGGCAGGTCGATGACGAAGCAATGCGCCTTCCGTTCCACGCCGCTGATGACCACCAGGGCCTCGCCGAAGTCGCACTGCGCGTGGCCCGGCGGGTGGGACAACGGCACGAACATCTCCCGCGACCGGCGGCGGTGCTCCCTCACGTAGTCCTTGACGATGGTGTACTGGCCATCAAACCCGTACTCGTCGCGAAGGCGCTCGAAGATGCGCTTGGCGGTGTGGCGCTGCTTCTTGGGACGCCCCAGGTCATCCTCCAGGATCCGGTCGATGACGCCGGTGTAGGGCGAGAGCTTGGGCTTCCCGGGCGGGGTCTGCCGCCGGTAGCCCGGCGGGACTGAGTAGGCCAGCATCTTGCGCACCGTGTCCCGGTGCAACCCGGACACCCGGGAGGCTTCCCGGATGCTCATGCCCTCCACCATCACCGCCCGGCGAACCCGCAGATACACTTCCACCCGAAACATCCATCCCACCACCCATAGGCTCAACTTCCCACCTATGGATGGCGGCGGACGGTACATTTTTCAACCGCCACAAATCAGCCGGTCAATCCGCCCACCTGGTCCACTTTACCTCCGCCTTTTACATGGCCATTGGCAACGAATTCGCAAAGGGCTTCCAGTACTTGGAGCACTTGTTTGGTGAGCGTAACTTCCGTGTCAGAAACATGGACGACAACATAGTGTCCCAGCTGGCAAACCAGATTGGTCATCCCAATGACAGGTCCACCATAGGCCGGTGGCTGACCTCCATGGACTGCAATGTCTACACCACTGAAGACGGTCGGGCTATTGAACTCATAGTTGTCGAGCCTGCAGATGACAGCAAACCTGGGGTTTATCGAATGCGGACCGTTTCGCAGGAAACGCACAGCGGCCATGAGCGGAGTGGTAGTGGCCTGTCCAGATGCTTCTGCGGCATTGCTATTGAAGAAGCCTCCCGTCTCTGTACGGAGCGCGACTGCTTTTATCGGTAGTCTCTCTCAGATTTTGAGCAAAGGGGCACTGAGCTGATGCGCCCGCTGGACGGCCTGCCCCAATACGAGGACTGCGAATGCCGGTCTTGCCAGGTGAAAAGGGTCTGCCTGCGAAAGGTGATGACGCTGATCGCCTGGATCTCGCCGGGCCTCTTCGAGAAGGTGGAGACCTGGGTGTTGGGAGACAATGACGAACAGAGCTGATGCCAGCGCCGTTTCCCGGGGAACGTCGGTCCTCATCGCGGCACTTGCGCTTATCCGCGATTTTGGAAAACCAAAGGTGGAATCGTTGTCGCGAGCTGCGGGGTGATGGCGGCCGACAGTAACGTGATGTCCGGTCGGGTTGACAGTTCACTGTTAGATACGAAGCAGGGTCCTGCGGGGAGCCGGTCGAGGGAATCCCCCAAGGGCAGGCGGAACCACCTCGGGGTCCACCACAAATACAGCCGGCGTCAAGGCCGCCACAGAGCCAGGCAACGCGCCGCGAGACTCACGGAGCGGGGTAATTCAACGGGCAGAGCGCCGGGCTAAGGGTGAATCTATGCAGTAGAATGCCCGCCGGACATCAACGCGAAGGGAGTTACCCCGGCATGGCGAAACTATTGCTACCCGCGATTCTCGTACCAACAGGTGGGCGGAGGAACTATCCCAACGTTCGACACCAGCGCCGGGGGACGGAACCACCTGAGAGTCATCGCTGTCAAAGAACGCGGCTGGCTTTTCGTCAACAGCGAATTTGTCTCCGCTCTCGATTTGTTGGACGTAACCAGAGCTGGCGGCGTTGCCGTCATTACCGGAGAATTTACCGGCAGCCAACTGGCTGGCGCGATCACCCGGTTCGAGAATTTCAGAGGCGACCGGTTAAGCAGGCGCTACGGCCTCGCCGACGGGAAGTTGGAAAAGGAACCGGGGTTTGGAGGCTGGCATAGGTATAGTGTACCGTTCCGAGAGGGCCTGATCTCGCACCACACTCCGGCGTCTGGGATAGGTTGTCTGCGAATCAGCCGTCCCCGGTCCCGAATATCCGGGTCCCGGCATCCGGGCGCCCGTCATTGTACCGAACCTGCTCCTGATGATTTCAGGGTCCGCTGTCAGGTTTTTACCAGCGTTGAAGCTCGCTCTCCCGGAAGGGGATCGAGCGGCGGCCCGCAGGTTCTTTGTGCCGGTGTCTGGAAGGCTGTCGCTCTTTTCCCAGCCTTCGACTTCGTCTTGAGGCCCCCGGCCGGCCGCCCGGTCCGCCTCTCCGCCTTTCAGGACGCGGCAGGTTCGGTGGCGCAGAGCAGCCTGACCCCTGCCTCCTCAAGCTGGTTCCTGTACCGGATGAGGTCGGAGGTGCTCCTGGCAAATCTTGCGAAGTCGTAGACGATGATGGTGTCGAAGGGTCCTTCTTCCGACAGGGCGTCGGCGATCATCCGCTGGAACCCGGGCCGGTCGTCCGTGGCTCCGCCGTCTCCCTCATCCTCGTACTCCTGGGCAATTGTGAGGCCATGTTGGTCTGCAACGCTGCGGATCCTTTCGAGTTGTGCCATGACTGACTGTTGGTCGTCTGAAGAAACCCGAGTGTAGGACGCTGCTCTGTCCTGGCTCATTTATGTCTCCTAGAGCAGTTTTCTGCCGGCCTAGAACTGGTACCGTTTTCTCCCTGGGAGTCTGCTGGCGGCCGGACTTGGGCTTGATGCCGGGCATCCCTTTGGGGCCGCCGGGCTTGGCCTCTCCCTCCAGGGTTTCAATGCGCCGCTGCAACTGGTCAATCACCGCCTGTTGGCGGGCAATGACCGCCAACAAGGCTTCCCGTGGAGCGGTGGTGAGGTCAAGGCCGGTGTCCATGTTTCAGATTTAACATAACCGAAAAACCGCTGCACCATGCTTTTTCTACAACTTCCGGGCAATTCGCCTCATCAACTCTGAACTGTTACCCCTAGAGGGCACAGACGCTGCTTCCTTCGAGATTGTTTCCGCCAGCGGCCAGATTCAGACGAAGACCGGGGTGACCTATGACCACGAGACAAAGCCGAGCTACTCGGTGACGGTGAAGGCTAACGACGGCAACGGCGACACCGACACTATAAACGTGATCATCGCCGTCACCGATGAGGACGAACCACCGCCCGCACCTGCCGCGCCGACAGTGGAGGTGGCCTCCACCAGCGAGCACAACACGCTGAGCGTAAGTTGACAAGCGCCCGATGACGCCGGCATACCTCCCATAACCGGCTACGACGTAGAGTACCGGAAGAAGGACGCTGAGGAGGACTGGGGCACGGTGAACGTCACGGTTTCCGGCGTCGGCGCCACAATTACCGGGTTGACGGCCAATACACGCTACGAGGTGCAGGTGCGACGCAACGCCCATCATTCCCGGATGGCACTACGACGTAGTAGCGCCCGTTGGGCAACCGCTCCACCTGCAACTCGGGAGGCAGCTCGCCAGCATGGCGCATGGGAGAAGTCGTGGCCTTGTCGAAGCCATAAAGCCGGCCCCCAAGCGGTCAGGCTGATGCGGCGGCTAACAACATACATAATCAACTATATTATATCGTCAACAGTTGCCAACCCCATTCTTCCCATTTCCAGGCTTCTCCCCTTAACGACAAACCGGACAAACTGCACAAAACCGGGGTGTTACTCTGAGAGCAGGACATCCAATCCAGCGAGGAGTGAAACATGGCTTTGCAAATGGCCCACTTTGAGCTGGGTCCCCGGGACCCAGCGACCCTTCGGCGACTCTACGACGAGTCGCTCCGCTACGTGGGAGTCGTCACCATACCGGGGGGCGGGCAGGCGGTCCACGCCCATATGAGCGGCGGCCAGCCCCTCTCCAGACTCCCTGTTTATCGGTGTGTGGTCTGTAAGAGGATGGCCTGCACGGTGTGCATCACCGACACCGGGAGGAGTTGCCGACTCATCAGCATTTTTTTGGAGACGACGGCCCAGGGGAAGGGCCTCGCGGCCGTGCTGGGAGAGGAGGAGCCGCCTGATCCTGGCGAGGAGCCTCCCGACCAGCCAATGCGGCTCGGCTACCAGGTCGACGACGGCGGACGCGCCGCCGCCGGATTGTCTGGCAGGAGCAATGACGGTGTGGTCCGGGCCATCGCCATCTGCGGGGGCCTGGGTTACAGAGACGTTCGGGAGGTCATGACGGCGCATATGAAGGAGAATGGCTATACGTTGGCCGGCGGGCCCTCCGCCCTCAGGCGACGACAGGAGCAGCAGAGAGGCGGGTGGCAGGGCGGTACACTGACCCGGAAGGGAGTGGAGGAGCAGGTGCTCGCCCATTTCGGGTTCGAACGCGTCAGTTTGCCTGGGGGCCCTCGGCCGACCTTCTGGGAAGCATTTCACACGTATGGTGACTGCATCGTCGAAAGCGGCCCGATCCGATGTGCTCTGGTCGGGGGAGCGCTACGGGATATTGAGGATAGCCGGACCGTTCGACAGTCTGGCAATCCCCGCCCCGATGGGACGTTCGGGCGACCCCGCCCCTCGGAACGCAAGGCGCAGAGGGTGTGGAAGAGGGGTCAAAGCCAGACCGGCGACCCTTGATCGTCGTCAACTGCTTTTTTCTGTTGCCCATTGTTACTTCATTGGGCAACTTGAGGCAAGTGCAAAACTAGCCGTAGTCTGGATTCAGAATTTTAACCGGAGACCCACAAAGAGAACACGAGGCCTGCCGCCACTATCACTAATCCGACAACGAACATGAGAACGAGAATCCAGCGGTGGGTGGTCATCAAGCGGCGCATCTCTTTCCGCTCTTGTTTAGGGATGAAGGATGCAACTGTCCAGAATAAACTGACTCCGGCAACGACCACTCCCAGAACCGCCGATGGCCTTCCAGCAAAGATGCCGCCCCAAAATGCGTCCACGGCTATTGCGTAGAGGAATATGGGTACGAGGAACTGGAATGTGGCTGTCCATGTCCCCGGCATCTCAGGTCGTTGACGGGCATTCCTCCGGCGCCAATAGCCCCGAACCACGAGGCGATTCAGGCGTCGCTTTCTCAGATTCGGTAGGGGCCTTCGACGATTCGCCCACGGCAAGCGGTTCTATCTCCGAGCCCGAGAGAGCCGTCATACTCGCCCGGATCAAACTCATCGGCAAGCCAGTCAATGAACTGCCGGGAGATGTAGACCATTTGCCTTTGCCCAGTTGGGGACATAGTTTGACTCGTTTATTTCCTGCTCATAGACCGTCAGGAGTTCTCGCAACTGTTCGATGGTGCGGCGGTCAATTTTAGGCATTGTTCAACCGTTGTAAAGAAGGTTGACTTTAGTCGCAAGACCAAGGTCAGCCTCTCCTGAAGACGCGGTCTCCGCCGCGCCGCCGCCCCAACAGTTCAAGGCGGCTCCGCCCGGGAATCTCACCCGGGAACACCGATCGGGTCCCCGCTCAAGCTATCCCGCGGGCTTCCACCCGCACGACAGCCTGAGCCGGATTGGGTCTGCGTTTCCGCGTTCCCAGCCGGTGTTGCGCTGCAAGCGCCGGTCTCAGCTGACCCGAAACAGCACCCCAGTACGTCCACACGTGCTTCACGCGCTTCCTCGCGGGTACGGTGAAGGCGACGTGGACGCCGTTGCCGACGGGACAGACCCGCCGGCGGGGGATGCGCTCGGAGCAGCCGAGCAGGCGCCGGGCCAGCACCAAGGCCGCTGCCTGATGGACGCTGAGCCCGTAACGCTCCATGAACTTCACCCGGCCGATGACGGAACTGAAAGCCGGGTTGACCTGATGAACTTCCACTCCCTCCCGGCAGCCCCGGGAGAGAAAGTATGCCTTGACCTTTCCGTAGCTGAAACTGGACAGCATCCGGCTGTATTTTCGGGACTCGCCCTCCAGAGCGGCCTTCTTCCGGCGAAAGTCCAGCTTCTCGATCACAATCGGCTTGCCGGCCTCTCGGGCGTAATTGACCACGCTGGCCACTGCGTCCCCAATGATGGCCTCAGCCTGACGCCGGAACTTGCCGTAGGTTACCAGGGGCGCCCGCCAGGCGCGGACCCAGTTGCCCGAAGGGTCGGTCTCGGCCACGGCCAAGTGGTCGGCGTTCAGGTCCACGCCGATGGCGCCGCGCTCCCGATCCGTAGTTGTCGCTACCGCCATCATCTGCGTGGTGACGAACACCCGCCATCCCTTTTCGTCGCGCTTGAACCGGTAGCTGATGGCTTGGCCCAATTCGGCAGCCCGAGCCTCCTTCTCCCCATGACGGCGCCGGTGCCCGGCATACTCGGCATTGGAGTGGAGGGCAGCCAGCACCTGCGGGTCGCCTACGCCGAACCGCAGGCCTTGGATGACCAGGTAATTGCCATGCTCCCCAGCCAGGCAATCGGGCACCCGCAGCGGGAGGGTCAGGGTGCCGTCGTCGGCAATGGCGGCCACGCATAGCTGGCAGCCCCCGGTCTCATCGCTGCTCCCCAACACGAAGAACTCCCCGTTTCGGGCATACCGCCAGTCCTTGAGCCACTCCTCATGACTGGCATAGCCGTTGGCCTCCAGATGATGCTGCTTGCGCCACAACCGTTTCGACCCGAACCGGACCCGCCCTGCGGCAATATCGGCATCCAGTCCCGCCAGTCGCCCGCGTCGAAGCGGTCGAAGAAGGCCGTGCGGTCGACCCAGTCCAGTAGCTCGACCAGTCCCAGGGGCTGCAGGCGGCCGGGGTCGGACAACTGCTGGAACAGGGCGCGCAGGACGGGCGCTCTCAGGTGCCAGACGGCATCGTGCCAGTTGAAGGGTCCGGTAGGAGGAGGCGTCTGGCGGGCCTAGAGCACCCACGCGGAGAAGACGCCGTAGAAGAGGGTCTGCACCAGTGTGGAGCGGAAGAAGGCTGCGCCCCGGTCGTCGCCCTCGAAGCGGACTCCCAGGGCCTCCTCCAGGGCGGAGCGGACGGCCCGCAGGGATGGCGCGTCCCCGGCGGCCTCCACCCTTGCCAGGCCCGTCCCTCGCGTATGACGCCAGGAGCCACGCCAAGTCCCTCGGTTCTATGATGGACGCCGTGTGGGAGAGTGCACGGCACAGGTACTCCCCAAGTCCGGCGCCTACGTCGCGGGCAAAGGCGCGAGGCTTCTCTAGCTTGGCCTCAAACTCCTGCCCCGACTCCGCAAGTCGAAACGTCTCCAGCTTCGCGGAGTTGCTTAGGGCGTCCTCGCCCAGCAGCACGAAATCCCGAGTATTGGTGACCAGCACGAGCTTGTACAGGTCCCAATATCGGCTCACCTAGTCGCTTGATGCTGTCAGCCATGCCTCCTCGCCAGCGGGCTTGACCTCCACGACACCTCGCTCCGGGACCTGACCCGGACGCAGCGTTCCCTTCTGCACATGCCGCCTGGCGTACAGTCCTAAATCCGGGTGGCCCGCTCCTTGCTCGGCAAGCTCGCTTACGCAAAACACCTGGGGTTTGAGCGCGCTGCCGACGGCGTTGAGCAGGTTGGTCAGGGCCGGATAGTACGACCGTTCACCGGTGGCCCCACCCGACGCCCGGATGCGGCGCAGGTCTGAGAAATACTCCTCGACTGCCGTTGTCAGTTTGGTTGTGGTTGTGAGCATAAGCTGAAGTGAAACCTATTTAGATTCCCTACGTAGTGGGCAGGGGCTGGTAGCGCTCGACCCGTATTCTGTCTTCACCCTTGCGCGCTTGAGCCAGGTCGTATGCAGTCTGACGGGTCAACCAGAAGTCTGCGCTGGACCATCCGGCCTTCTCCAGGCGGATGGCCATGTCGGGCGAGATCGCCGCGTGACCGTTCAATACCCGCGAAAGGCTATGACGGGCGACTCCCAGAACCTCCGCTGCTTCGGTAACGCTTAGGCCGAGAGGGTTCAAGCAGTTCTCCCTGACGCTGCGGCCTGGATGGGGCGGATTCTTCATAGGCATGGTCTCTCTCCTCATTAGTGGTAATCGACGAGATCAACGTCGTACACGTCGCCAGCTTCAAATCTAAAGGTGATCCGCCAGTTGCCAGTAATCGAAATGCTCCACAATCCTCTTCGGTCCCCTCTGAGTGGATGCAGTCTGTATCCTGGCAGATCGAGATCGCTCGGCTTGCCGCGGCATCCAAGTCCGCCAGGGCGAGAGTGATTCGGTCCAACTGGTCTGCAGCTATCCTGCTGGGGTCGTCTCGCTCATAGAGCCGCCTCAACCCCCGGTGGCGAAACGATTGGATCATGAACCGATTATACCGTGTGCCGGTACAGCTATCAATAGATTCGCTAATCCGCCCCACACTGACACAGGCACGTGATGGTTGCCCACCGGGGCGCTCAATCGCTACCCTCGCACTATGGCAATCGACGAACTACGGATACACCACACTAGTATTACAACGACGTTTGGTGTGGCGGAATGATGGGGTAGCTGGGGAAGACTTGGGCGAGTGAGGCGGGGAAGTGGATGCGGCGGCTTTCGAGCAGGTGTACGGGGCCTTTCGGGATTTTCATGCTTACTTCGCTGCGCTGTTTGGCCGCAGGGAGACACGGGACCACAGCCGCCATTACCTCCAGGCCCTGTTGGTCCAGTGCGAGCGGCGCAACGCGGAGAATCTGTCTGAGACGGTTCCGGCATCAGCCAGGGTGATGCAGCGGTTTCTCGCCGAATCCCCTTGGGACGACGACACAGTCATAGGCCGCCTTCAAGAGTACTTGGGATCCCGGCTTGGACATCCGGATGCGGTGTGGGTGCTGGACGGCAGCGACTTCCCAAAGCAGGGCAGGAAGTCGGTGGGAGTGGCCCGTCAGTACTGCGGCAGACTGGGCAAGGTGGCCAGCTGCCAGTCCGGAATGTTCCTGGCCTATGTCAGCCCGCTGGGCCGGGCCCTGGTGGACAAGCGGCTGTATCTGCCGGAGAGCTGGACCTCGGACAAAGACCGGTGCGTGGAGGCGGGGGTTCCGGAGAAGGGGCAGAGCTACCGGTCGAAGACGGAATTGGCGCTGGAGATGCTGGAGCGGGCGTTGGCGCGGGGCCATCTGAAGGCTGGCTGGGTTGCCGGGGACGACGCCTTCGGGATGTCGCCGTTATTCCGGGACGGTCTGGAATCCCTGGGAATGTGGTACGCTCTGGACGTTCCGGCGGGCTTTACGGTGTGGCCGCCGGAGCTTGAGCGGACCAGTCCGGTATACCAGGGCCGGGGGGCGCCCCGCAAGCCCAGGCTGGTTGGCGGGCAGCGGCGGACCATGGAGCATCGCAGCGATGAGTTGCCGGAGGAGGCCTGGCGGGAGATAACGGTGGCCGAGGGAAGCCAGGGTCCGCGCAGCTACCTGTTCAGCGCTCAGAGGGTGCGGCCAACCAGCAGGCGTAAGCCCGGCGAGATTCACTGGGCCATCTACCGCCGGAACCTGGATGGCAGCGAACCCCGCTACTACCTGTCCAATGCTCCGGAGGAAACCCCGCTGGAGACCCTGGCATACGTGGGAGGCTCCCGGTGGCGCATTGAGACCGAGTTCGAGACGGAGAAGAGCGACGTGGGGCTGGACGAGTACGAGACCCGCACTTGGTCGGGCTGGGAGGCAGTTAAACGACTCCGGGAGGGCGGTATGGGCGAGACCACCGGGGTATCTTCAGCATGAGATCCACGGCGCCGCAGCCGCTCTCGCGCGTTCCCAGGGGGAGAACGGAGAAGGGGAAGGTATATCTCCGGATTTCTCGTCACTGTGATGGTGGTTGCCGCCATGGCCCTTGGCAGCGCGGCTGGCACGGGGCTCGCTCAGGCGCAGACGAACCCGTCCACCGACCGGGCCGCCCTGGTCGCCCTCTACAACGCCACCGACGGCCCGAACTGGGCGAACAACACCAACTGGCTGAGCAACGAGCCCATCGGAGAATGGCACGGCGTAACGGTGGACAGCGGCGGGAACGTTACCCGGTTGGATCTCGGCGACAACCGGTTGACAGGCACGATACCTGAGGAACTGGGCAACCTGTCCAGCCTTACATACCTTGATCTTTTGGGAAACCAACTTACCGGGGAAATACCCTCAGATCTGGGCAGCTTGTCCAATCTGGAAGGGCTGCACGTTTCCGAAAACCAACTGACTGGGCCGATACCACCAGGGCTGGGCGGACTGTCCAACCTGCAGGGGTTGTACCTCAACGACAATTCGGGCCTTTCGGGACCATTGCCCGGCTCCTTCACCGGCCTGACCTCGCTCACCTATCTCGATTTGAGTGGCACTGGGGTGTGCGCGCCAACAGACGCCTCATTCCAGGCGTGGCTGGAGAACATCGCTACCAGGCTTGGCGTTGTCAACTGCCGTGAGCAGACTACCGGGGACCCTTTGATTGACCGGTACGATACCAATAACAACGCCACGATAGAGAAAAGCGAGGTCATAGCGGCCATAAGAGACTACTTCATGGGCAGGATTACCAAGGCCCAGACGATAGCGGTAATCCGGCTTTATTTCTCGGCGCCAAGGGTGGGCAAGCCCGGGGTGCCTAAGGGATTAACGGCGGCGGGGAACGGGCAGACCCGGATCGACCTGTCGTGGAGTGCGCCACCGAGCGATGGTGGAGCGGCCATCACGGGCTACCGGATAGAAGTGTCGGAGGACGGGTCCACCTGGACCGATCTCGTGGCCAACACGGGCAATGCCGCCACCAGCTATTCCCATACCGGGTTGACGGCGGGGACTACGCGGCACTACTGGGTCTCGGCCATCAACTCCGCCGGGACGGGCCCGGCGTCGAACATCGCCACCGGCAACACGGACACCAGCAGCGGCAATCAGGCCCCCGATCTGGCGGTGGGGACGCCTTCGGTGGACGACAGCAGCCCGACCACCGGGGCGTCGTTCACGCTGAGCGCCACGGTGGGCAACCAAGGAGACGGCCCGTCGGCATCCACCACCCTGCGCTACTACCGCTCCACCAACTCCAGCATCTCGTCGTCGGATACGGCGGTGGGCACCGACTCCGTGGGCGGGCTGGCGGCGTTGGGGACCAGCGCCGAGTCGACCAGTGTGACCGCGCCGTCCACGGCAGGCACATACTACTACGGGGCCTGCGTGGACTCGGTGTCCGGGGAGTCGGATACCACGAACAACTGCTCCGTGTCGGTGGCTGTGGCCGTCAGTGCCGCGCCGGACCTGGTGGTTGGTGCGCCCACGGTGAGCGACAGCAGCCCGACGGCCGGGGCGTCGTTCACGCTGAGCGCCACGGTGCGCAACCGGGGCAGCGGCTCGTCGGCCGCGACCACGCTGCGCTACTACCAGTCCACCGACGCGACGATCACCACCTCAGACACCGAGGTCGGCACGGACTCTGTGAGCGGACTGCTTCGCGACGGCGACAGCAGCGCTGAGGACATCAGCCTGACCGCCCCTTCGAGCGCAGGCGCCTACTACTACGGGGCCTGCGTGGACTCGGTGTCCGGGGAGTCGAATACCGGGAACAACTGCTCCAGCGGGGTGGCTGTGGCCGTCGGAACCCCTCCCGCCCCCGATTTGGTGGTGGACACGCCATCGGTGGACGACAGCAGCCCGACCACCGGGGAATCGTTCACGCTGAGCGCGACGGTGCGCAACCAGGGCAGCGGGTCGTCGGGATCCACCACCCTGCGCTACTACCGCTCCACCGACTCCAGCATCTCGTCGTCGGATACGGCGGTGGGCACCGATTCGGTGTCCGGGCTGGCGGTGTCGGCGAGCGGAGACGAGTCGATCAGTCTGACGGCGCCGTCCACTTCTGGCACCTACTACTACGGGGCCTGCGTGGACTCGGTGTCCGGGGAGTCGAATACCACGAACAACTGCTCCAGCGGGGTGGGGGTAATCGTCAGCGCCGCGCCGGACCTGGTGGTGGACGCGCCTTCGGTGGACGACAGCAGCCCGACTGCCGGGGAGTCGTTCACGCTGAGCGCCACGGTGCGCAACCGGGGCGACGGCCCATCGGACTCAACCACGGTGCGCTACTACCTCTCCACCGACTCGACCATCAGTAGCGCCGACACGCCGGTGGGGACCGACTCCGTGGGCGGGCTGCCCGCGTCTGGAAGCAGCGATGAAACCATCACGCTGACCGCTCCCGACACTCCCGGCACGTACCACTACGGTGCCTGCGTGGATGCGGCAACGGGGGAGACCAACCCTGGGAACAACTGCTCAACCGCGGTGGCGGTAGCCGTTGGCGCAGCACCGGCGCCAGCAGGAGATTACGACACCGACAACGACGGGTTGATCGAAATATCCAACCTCTCCCAACTGAATGCTGTTCGTTGGGATCCGGATGGCAATGGAGCGGTTTCGAATCGTGCCGAATACTACGATGCTTTCCCGGGTGCTGAAAACGGGACCGGCTGCCCAAACACCGGCTGTACGGGTTATGAGCTCGTGTCAGACCTTGATTTCGACACCAATGCCAACGGTCAAGCTGATGCCGGCGACGCGTTCTGGAACGGCGGCGCCGGTTGGGAGCCTATGGAATTAGGCTCTACCTTCGGCGGTGGGGGACATACCATTGCCAACTTGTACATAAACCGGGCTAACGAAGACGACGTTGGATTGTTTGGAGCGTCGTCCGCTGGTCGTATCCAAGGAGTTGGACTGGTCTCCGCAAACGTTACTGGCGGGAAATATGTGGGGGGGCTGGTCGGTTACAACAGCGGAAGCACCATCAGCGACAGCTACGCCACTGGCAGTGTGACCGGAACTGGTGACCGAGTCGGCGGCCTGATCGGATACAGCTTCGTCGGTACAATCACCGCTAGTTACGCCACTGGAAGCGTTTCTGGTGCTAAGTATGTTGGCGGGCTGGTCGGATACGGCAGCAGAGGAGCCATAACCGGCAGCTACGCCACTGGCAGTGTGACCGGAACTGGTGACCGAGTCGGCGGCCTGATCGGATACAGCTTCGTCGGTACAATCACCGCTAATTACGCCACTGGAAGCGTTTCTGGTGCTAATTATGTTGGCGGGCTGGTCGGATACGGCAGCAGAGGAGCCATAACCGGCAGCTACGCCACTGGCAGTGTGACCGGAACTGGTGACCGAGTCGGCGGCCTGATCGGATACCGCTTCAGGAATACAATCACCACTAGTTACGCCACTGGAAGCGTTTCTGGTGCTAATTATGTCGGCGGGCTGGTCGGATACGGCAGCAGAGGAGCCATAACCGGCAGCTACGCCATTGGAAGCGTTTCTGGTGCTAATTATGTTGGCGGGCTGGTCGGATACGGCCTCGATGCCACGGTTTCAGTCAGCTACTGGGATACCCAAACAACTGGCCAATCCAGCAGCGATGGTGGCATCGGGAAAACAACGGTTGAATTGCGGTCGCCCACCGGGTATACGGGCATATTCGCGACTTGGAACATGGACCTGGATGATGACGGGTCAACCGACGACCCTTGGGACTTCGGAACCTCAACCCAATATCCTGTTCTTAAATACCAGAACCTCAGCTCCGAGCGACAGCAGCCCGTCGGAACCCCTCTCGCGCCGGACCTGGTGGTTGGTGCGCCCACGGTGAGCGACAGCAGCCCGACGGCCGGGGAGTCGTTCACGCTGAGCGCCACGGTGCGCAACCGGGGCAGCGGCTCGTCGGCCGCGACCACGCTGCGCTACTACCAGTCCACCGACGCGACGATCACCACCTCAGACACCGAGGTCGGCACGGACTCTGTGAGCGGACTGCTTCGCGACGGCGACAGCAGCGCTGAGGACATCAGCCTGACCGCCCCTTCGAGCGCAGGCGCCTACTACTACGGGGCCTGCGTGGACTCGGTGTCCGGGGAGTCGAATACCGGAAACAACTGCTCCAGCGGGGTGGCTGTGGCCGTCGGAACCCCTCCCGCCCCCGATTTGGTGGTGGACACGCCATCGGTGGACGACAGCAGCCCGACCACCGGGGAATCGTTCACGCTGAGCGCGACGGTGCGCAACCAGGGCAGCGGGTCGTCGGGATCCACCACCCTGCGCTACTACCGCTCCACCGACTCCAGCATCTCGTCGTCGGATACGGCGGTGGGCACCGATTCGGTGTCCGGGCTGTCGGCGTCGGGGCACAGCGCTCAGTCAATCAGCCTGACCGCGCCGTCCACGGCGGGCACTTACTACTACGGCGCCTGCGTGGACTCGGTGACCGATGAGTCCGACACCACAAACAACTGCTCCAGCGCAGTAACCGTGACGTTTGGGGCGGCGCCCGCGCCCGATCTCGTCGTCGACACGCCGACGGTAACCAAGAGCGCCCCGACAGCGGGAGCGTCCTTCACGCTGAACGCCACGGTACGCAACCAGGGCAACGGCTCATCAGGCTCGACCACCCTGAGGTATTACCAGTCCACTGACTCGACCATCACCACAGGTGACACCTCCGTTGGAACGGACTTCGTATCCGGCCTCAGCGCATCTGGAAGTGGGGATGAGTCGATCACCCTGACCGCGCCGTCCACGGCGGACACCTACTACTACGGGGCCTGCGTGGACAGCGTCACGGGCGAGAGCGTTACCGACAACAACTGTTCCAGCGGGGTGGCTGTGGCCGTCGGAACCCCTCCTGCCCCCGATCTGGTCGTTGGCTCGCCATCGGTGGACGACAGCAGCCCGACCACCGGGGCGTCGTTCACGCTGAGCGCGACGGTGGGCAACCGGGGCAGCGGCTCGTCAGCCGCGACCACGCTGCGCTACTACCGCTCCGCCGACTCCAGCATCTCGTCGTCGGATACGGCGGTGGGCACCGACTCCGTGGGCGGGCTGTCGGCGTCGGGAACCAGCGCTGAGTCGATCAGCCTGACCGCCCCTTCGAGCGCAGGCACGTATTACTACGGGGCCTGCGTGGACTCGGTGTCCGGGGAGTCGGATACCACGAACAACTGCTCCAGTGGGATAGCCGTAACCGTCAGTGCCGCCCCCGATCTGGTGGTTGGTGCGCCCACGGTGAGCGACAGCAGCCCGACCACCGGGGAATCGTTCACGCTGAGCGCCACGGTGCGCAACCGGGGCAACGGCTCGTCAGCTGCGACCACGCTGCGCTACTACCGCTCCGCCGACTCCAGCATCTCGTCGTCGGATACGGCGGTGGGCACCGACTCCGTGGGCGGGCTGTCGGCGTCGGGAACCAGCCCTGAGTCGATCAGTGTGACCGCCCCTTCGAGCGCAGGCACGTACTACTACGGCGCCTGCGTGGACTCGGTGTCCGGGGAGTCGGATACCACGAACAACTGCTCCAGCGGGGTGGCTGTGGCCGTCGGAACCCCTCCCGCCCCCGATCTGGTCGTTGGCTCACCATCGGTGGACGACAGCAGCCCGACCACCGGGGCGTCGTTCACGCTGAGCGCCACGGTGCGCAACCAGGGCAGCGGCTCGTCGGCCGCGACCACGCTGCGCTACTACCGCTCCGCCGACTCCAGCATCTCGTCGTCGGATACGGCGGTGGGCACCGATTCGGTGTCCGGGCTGTCGGCGTCGGGGACCAGCCCTGAGTCGATCCCTCTGACCGCCCCTTCGAGCGCAGGCACGTATTACTACGGCGCCTGCGTGGACTCGGTGTCCGGGGAGTCGGATACCACGAACAACTGCTCCAGTGGGATAGCCGTAACCGTCAGTGCCGCCCCCGATCTGGTGGTTGGTGCGCCCACGGTGAGCGACAACAGCCCGACCACCGGGGAATCGTTCACGCTGAGCGCCACGGTGCGCAACCAGGGCAGCGGCTCGTCGGCCGCGACCACGCTGCGCTACTACCGCTCCGCCGACTCCAGCATCTCGTCGTCGGATACGGCGGTGGGCACCGATTCGGTGTCCGGGCTGTCGGCGTCGGGGACCAGCGCCGAGTCGATCCCTCTGACCGCCCCTTCGAGCGCAGGCACGTATTACTACGGGGCCTGCGTGGACTCGGTGTCCGGGGAGTCGGATACCACGAACAACTGCTCCAGTGGGATAGCCGTAACCGTCAGTGCCGCCCCCGATCTGGTGGTTGGTGCGCCCACGGTGAGCGACAACAGCCCGACCACCGGGGAATCGTTCACGCTGAGCGCCACGGTGCGCAACCAGGGCAGCGGGTCGTCGGCTGCGACCACGCTGCGCTACTACCGCTCCGCCGACTCCAGCATCTCGTCGTCGGATACGGCGGTGGGCACCGACTCCGTGGGCGGGCTGTCGGCGTCGGGAACCAGCGCTGAGTCGATCAGCCTGACCGCGCCGTCCACGGCCGGGACCTACTACTACGGCGCCTGCGTGGACTCGGTGTCCGGGGAGTCGGATACCACGAACAACTGCTCCAGTGGGATGCCGTAACCGTCAGTGCCGCCCCCGATCTGGTGGTTGGTGCGCCCACGGTGAGCGACAACAGCCCGACCACCGGGGAATCGTTCACGCTGAGCGCCACGGTGCGCAACCAGGGCAGCGGGTCGTCAGCTGCGACCACGCTGCGCTACTACCGCTCCGCCGACTCCAGCATCTCGTCGTCGGATACGGCGGTGGGCACCGACTCCGTGGGCGGGCTGTCGGCGTCGGGAACCAGCCCTGAGTCGATCAGTGTGACCGCGCCGTCCACGGCCGGGACCTACCACTACGGCGCCTGCGTGGACTCGGTGTCCGGGGAGTCGAATGCCGGGAACAACTGCTCCAGCGGGGTGGCTGTGGCCGTCGGAACCCCTCCCGCCCCCGATCTGGTCGTTGGCTCGCCATCGGTGAGCGACAACAGCCCGACCACCGGGGAATCGTTCACGCTGAGCGCCACGGTGCGCAACCGGGGCAACGGCTCGTCGGCTGCGACCACGCTGCGCTACTACCGCTCCGCCGACTCCAGCATCTCGTCGTCGGATACGGCGGTGGGCACCGACTCCGTGGGCGGGCTGTCGGCGTCGGGGACCAGCCCTGAGTCGATCAGTGTGACCGCCCCTTCGAGCGCAGGCACGTATTACTACGGGGCCTGCGTGGACTCGGTGTCCGGGGAGTCGGATACCACGAACAACTGCTCCAGTGGGATAGCCGTAACCGTCAGTGCCGCCCCCGATCTGGTGGTTGGTGCGCCCACGGTGAGCGACAGCAGCCCGACCACCGGGGAATCGTTCACGCTGAGCGCCACGGTGCGCAACCAGGGCAGCGGGTCGTCGGCTGCGACCACGCTGCGCTACTACCGCTCCGCCGACTCCAGCATCTCGTCGTCGGATACGGCGGTGGGCACCGACTCCGTGGGCGGGCTGTCGGCGTCGGGAACCAGCGCTGAGTCGATCAGTGTGACCGCGCCGTCCACGGCCGGGACCTACTACTACGGCGCCTGCGTGGACTCGGTGTCCGGGGAGTCGAATACCGGGAACAACTGCTCCAGCGGGGTGGCTGTGGCCGTCGGAACCCCTCCCGCCCCCGATCTGGTCGTTGGCTCGCCATCGGTGGACGACAGCAGCCCGACCACCGGGGCGTCGTTCACCCTGAGCGCCACGGTGCGCAACCAGGGCAGCGGCTCGTCAGCTCGACCACGCTGGCCGCGCCGACTCCAGCATCTCGTCGTCGGACACGGCGGTGGGCACCGACTCCGTGGGCGGGCTGTCGGCGTCGGGAACCAGCGCTGAGTCGATCAGTGTGACCGCGCCGTCCACGGCCGGGACCTACCACTACGGCGCCTGCGTGGACTCGGTGTCCGGGGAGTCGGATACCACGAACAACTGCTCCAGCGGGGTGGCTGTGGCCGTCGGAACCCCTCCCGCCCCCGATCTGGTCGTTGGCTCACCATCGGTGGACGACAGCAGCCCGACCACCGGGGCGTCGTTCACGCTGAGCGCCACGGTGCGCAACCAGGGCAGCGGGTCGTCGGCTGCGACCACGCTGCGCTACTACCGCTCCGCCGACTCCAGCATCTCGTCGTCGGATACGGCGGTGGGCACCGACTCCGTGGGCGGGCTGTCGGCGTCGGGAACCAGCCCTGAGTCGATCAGTGTGACCGCGCCGTCCACGGCCGGGACCTACTACTACGGCGCCTGCGTGGACTCGGTGTCCGGGGAGTCGAGTACCTCGAACAACTGCTCCAGTGGGATAGCCGTAACCGTCAGCGCCGCGCCGGACCTGGTGGTGGACACGCCATCGGTGAGCGACAGCAGCCCGACGGCTGGGGCGTCGTTCACCCTGAGCGCCACGGTGCGGAACCAAGGCAGCGGCTCGTCGGGCCCGACCACGCTGCGCTACTACCGCTCCACCGACTCGACCATATCATCCAGCGACACGTCCGCAGGCACGGATGCGGTGGGCGGACTGTCGGCGTCGGGGACTAGCGCCGAGTCGATCAGTGTGACCGCCCCTTCGAGCGCAGGCACCTACTACTACGGCGCCTGCGTGGACTCGGTGTCCGGGGAGTCGAATACCGGGAACAACTGTTCCAGCGGGGTGGCCGTAACGGTTGGCGTCGCTACCGCCCCCGATCTGGTGGTTGGCTCGCCATCGGTGAGCGACAGCAGCCCGACGGCTGGGGCGTCGTTCACCCTGAGCGCCACCGTGCGCAACCAGGGCAGCGGCTCGTCCGGTTCAACCAGGCTGCGCTACTACCGCTCCGCCGACTCCACCATCTCGTCGTCGGATGCGCAGGTGGGCACGGATGCGGTGTCCGGCCTGGCGGCGTCGGCGAGCGGAGACGAGTCGATCCGTCTGACGGCGCCGTCCACGGCCGGGACCTACTACTACGGGGCCTGCGTGGACTCGGTGTCCGGGGAGTCGGATACCACGAACAACTGCTCCAGCGGGGTGGATGTAACGGTTGTGTCAGCCATTCCTGATCTGGCAATTGAGACGCCTACGGTGAGCGACAGCAGTCCACCTACCGGGGAATCCTTTACGCTGAGCGTAACGGTGCGCAACCAGGGCAACGTCCGGTCAGCCCTCACAACTCTGCGCTACTACCGCTCCACCGACTCGACCATATCATCCAGCGACACGTCCGCAGGCACCGATTTGGTGTCCGGGCTGGCGGCGTCGGCGAGCGGAGACGAGTCGATCCGTCTGACGGCGCCGTCCACGGCCGGGACCTACTACTACGGTGCCTGCGTGGACTCGGTGTCCGGGGAGTCGGATACCACGAACAACTGCTCCAGCGGAGTGGCTGTGACGGTTGTGTCAGCCATTCCTGATCTGGCAATTGAGACGCCTACGGTGAGCGACAGCAGTCCACATATCGGGGAATCCTTTACGCTGAGCGTAACTGTTATCAATCAGGGAAACGTACGGTCAGACTTCACAGAACTGCGCTTTTACCGCTCCAAAGACTCAACTATCTCTTCAAGCGATACCCAAGTGGCCCGACGCAATCAGCCATGGCTGTCTCCGGCTGAGAGCGAGGCAACGTCGATCATTCTGACAGCGCCGTCGTCTGAGGGGACTTACTACTTCGGTGCATGCGTGGACGCAGTATCCGGCGAGACCGATACGGCGAACAATTGCTCTGCTGCGGTCACGGTTGTCGTGGTGACGCCCAGCTCGGACTTGGTGGTCGAGGTCCCCACGTTTAGCAACAGCAGTCCACCTGCAGGGACATCCTTTACGCTGACCGCCACGGTGCGCAACCAGGGGATCGAACCCTCGAGCTCCAGAACCACTCTGCGGTACTATCGCTCCGACGACTCGACGATAACAGCTTCTGATACACCGGTGGGCACGGACTCGGTTGGTACGCTTGCCGCGTCCGGGAGCAGCGATGGATCTATCAGTCTGACAGCTCCAACAACTCCGGGCACGTACTACTACGGGGCGTGCGTGGACACAATATCCGGCGAGTCCGATGCGTCGAACAACTGCTCTCTCGCCGTGACCTTGAACGTTGTGGCAGCCATTCCGGACCTGGTGGCTGAAACTCCTACAGTGAGCGAGAGCAGGCCGGAACTAGGAGATTCTTTCACGCTGAGCGTAACGGTGCGCAACCAGGGCAACGTCCGGTCAGCCCGCACAACTCTGCGCTACTACCGCTCCACCGACTCTACCATCACGACTGCCGACACGTCGGTGGGCACGGACTCCGTGAGCAGGCTCAATGTATCGGCTATCAGTACCGAATCCACCGATCTGGACACACCATCCACCCTAGGAACATACTACTACGGAGCGTGCGTGGACACTGTCTCCGGTGAATCGGACACCAGCAACAACTGCTCAGACGCAGTTGAAGTGGTAGTTGTGGTTCCTTCTGGGCCTGATCTGGCAGTTGAAATGCCCACCGTCAGCAAGGATACGTTAGAACCTGGAGAGTCCTTTACGCTTAGCGTCACGGTTCGTAACACGGGCAGCGCGGGGTCAGGCTCCACCACCCTGCGCTATAGCACTGTGCTGGGCACCGAGGTAGGCACAAGCGCTTTGGAGAGCCTTGTCGCGTCTGCAATCGGCACTGCATCGATCACTTTGACCGCGCCATCCACGGAAGGCTCAATCTACTACAAGGTCTGTGTGGATCCGGTGCCCGGCGAGACCAACACGGGCAACAACTGCTCTGGTCTTGTTTGGATTACCGTTCCGGATTCGATAGAGTATGAGCTTACCGAGTGTACTATTACGCCCGGTCCAGATTTCGATATAACCATTCACGTTTCTCTCACTGCAATTCGGGCGGTGGAATCGGTTACTATCAAAGGGTACGTCTTGAATCACGGCATTGGTGAATCTGTGGAAATAGGACGTAAGACTATTCGCAACATGGCTGCAGGAGAAACGGTGAATACCACTGTTACCGGTTCAGTATCTGAACACTACTTTCAATGTGCTATAAAAGTGGATTGGGACTAATTAGTAACTTGACGCAACCATACAGAGGGCCATAGAAGATCAGGCAACAGCTAGCTGTGCTACCGGGATTTCTTGATGGAATGACCCTCCTTCAGCATGTGGGGTCATCCCACAAAATCAACACCCGCGCTGGACCAGCTTTGGGGGAGCAGACCGGGTGCTGCGGCAAGCGCGCGCAGGTTCATGGAGACGTCCATAGTCCAGCCATATACAGTCGAGGAATCGACGCCCGGAGCCGGTCCAGCAACATCAGGCGAGCAAAGTTTCGCTGCTTAGCCGGCCCCACTATCCGAATTGCTATTCCCAATAAGTCTGTGGTGAAGCAACTGTCGGCGTCCCTAACCAGTCCCAAGTCCAATAGGATAACAGCGCCAGACTCCGGTGGCACCTACTACTACGGGGCCTGCGTGGACTCGGTATCCGGGGAGTCCAATACCGGGAACAACTGCTCCAACGGGGTGGCCGTAACCGTCAGCACACAACATCTTGATGTCGACATTGATATTGGTACTTGCAGAGCCGCTTACAATTCCTTCTTCAACCGTACGGAGATCACAATCGAAGGCACAGTGAGCTCCAACTACAGTCTCTCATTTTTGGAACTAACTGGTTATATCGTTGAGAGAGGAGACGAAACAGAGATAGACACTGATATCATCATTAGTCTCGACGCGGATTCTGAAGAGGACTTCGACATGTACGGTTTCTATGACGGAAGGATAGGTAGGGGTGCCCTTTGCAGGGTGCGACCTACGGAGTACGTAGTAAGTTCCGCAACAATAGGCATTGTGCAGTCTGGCACCACGGCGCGCATTTCTCGAATGGTTGGTTTCCGGGTTCATAGACATAGAGGGTGGCAGTTCAGACCATCAAGTGTCCGGCGCTCACTTGTCATTTGCAGCGGTTGCCTTGGACATGTTGGTCACTGTGTCCTGCCGGGGAGGGAGTGCCACTCGCGAGAGAGCGGGGTTCAGCGTAAACGGTGTCACGGCTGCCCCAGGCGCCTCGGACGATATTGGAAAGTTGTAGTAGTTCCCGCCTTGCCCTGTCCGGTTGCGGGCCAACATGCGGCTACCGACGAATCGGAGAGTCGCAATGACCAATACACCGCAACCGGTACTCTACCTGACTTAGCATCAACATCCGTATCACTTCGGTCCCGGAGCCGAACGCCTGGCTCCAGAACATCGTCACTCCATGTAAACAAGCAGAGGTTGTCTCATTTCTGCAACATCGACTAAGGACCTTCCGGCTCCGGTTTCGTCAGCATCACGGAGTAGCCTCGCTCGTCCACCAAGTGGGTCACCGACACCTGGCCCCGGCTGTCGTACCCGGCGCGGTAGGCGTACTCCACCTCGGCGCCCCAGGGCACGCGGCTGCCGATGCGAACAGTGCGGCCGCCAGGCGTGCTGCCACTCCCAGGCCATCACCTTGACCTCGGCGGGCATGACGCGCTCCGCCTTCGTGTGCTGGAACAGCACGCCGTGCAGCCTCTTCAGGACGCCTGGCGACGGTGAGGACTTGCCGTTCATGATCTGGGACAGGTACGAGGAGCTATTCCGGCCCGCCGGGCGACCTCGTTCTGGCTGATGTCGTGCGCTGCCATGCGGTCCCACAGGGCGCTCGGGTCCACGGTGGGACGCTGGGCGGGTTCAACCCTGGCCGGAGCATCCAGGGCCGCCTCCACCCGCGCTTGAACCGCCGGGCTCATGTTCCTCTGGCCCCACGACACCTGTGTCACGTAGCCGTAACTCACCCCTACGTGTTCCGCCAGGCCCTTCAGGCTAAAGCCCATCTCCCGGGCGCGCGCCCGGATGCTGGTGCTCTCCCCCTTCACCAGTCCGTCGTGCCGGTTGGCGCAACTGGCGGGCGCGATCTCCACCGGACCGCCCAGCTCCAACTCGACCCGCGCCTGGACCTCCGGGCTCATGTTCTTCCGGCCCCGCGCCACTTCCGACAGGTAGCCGACCGACACCCCGTCCCGCTGGGCCAGGTCCTTCTGGCTCATGCCCAGGGCGCGGGCGCGCTCCCGGATGCGTAGGATAGGCCGCCGGCGAGTTACCCGGCGTCGGGCGGAGCACTTTTCCGTCGGCCCTCCTCCGAACCGGACGTGCGGCCTTCACCGCATCCGGCTCTCCAGTGGTTTATGTCGGCTTCCGCGGATTGATTCGCCCGTGGTGGATGTCCATGTGACACGTCCGGCAGACCACGAGAGTCTTGCGTTTCCGCGCCGCCATGAGTTGTACCCACTTGAGCTTTTCCCGTCGGCCTTTCACGTTCAGGTCGCGAAGAGCGCGGATGTGGTGGACTTCTACGCCCACCGTTGAGGCGCACATCTCACATTCGTCCGCCAGGAGCCGTTGGATAAGCTCTGTGCGGTCAGCCCTGTACCACTGAGGCTGTTGGTCTACGAGAACCGCCTGCCGTTGCCGTTTCAGGGGTATGCCACCGAAGTACGCCACAAGGGGGCGTTTGCCGTTGTCCCGCTGTTTGATGACCTTGAGGCAGACACGCGGCCCGTGCTCGGTTTCAACGACGCTCTTGTACTTGCGATGCATCTGCCGTGCGGTGGACTTGTGCTTTGCCGCTAGGTCCTTGCCAGCGACATCTCCATGACCATTGTAAAAATGGTTGACTTTAGTCGCAAGACCAAGGTCAGCCTCTCCTGAAGACGCGGTCTCCGCCGCGCCGCCGCCCCAACAGTTCAAGACGGCTCCGCCCGGGAATCGCACCCGGGAACACCGATCGGGTCCCCGCTCAAGCCATCCCCGCGGGCTTCCACCCGCACGACAGCCTGAACCGGATTGGGTCTGCTCCTTGCTTCCCCAGCCGGTGTTGCGCTGCAAGCGCCGGTCTCAGCTGCCCCGATACCGCACCCCAGCACGTCCACACGTGCTTCACGCGCTTCCTTGCAGGTACGGTGAAGGCGACGTGGACGCCGTTGCCGACGGAACAGACCCGCCGGCGGGGGATGCGCTCGGAACAGCCGAGCAAGCGACGGGCCACCACCAGGGCCGCAGCCTGGTGCTCCGTCAGCCCGTAACGCTCCATGAACTTCACCCGGCCGATCACCGAACTGAAGGCCGGGTTGACCTGATGTACCTCAACTCCCATCCGGTAGCCGCGGGAGATGAAGTACGCCTTGACCTTGTCGTAGCTGAGCTGGACAGCATCCGGGAGTACCTGCGGGACTCACCCTCCAGAGAGGCCTTCTTCTGCCGGAAGTCGAGCTTCTCGATCACAATTGGCTTGCCGACCTCGCGGGCGTAATTGACCACGCTGGCCACTGCGTCGCCGATGAGAGCCTCAGCCTGGCGAGTGTTCCTGCCGTAGGTGACCAGCGGTACCCTCCGGGCGCTTACGTAGTTGCCGCTGGCGTCGGTCTCCGCCACCGCCAGGTGGTCGGCATTCAGATCCACGCCGATGGCGCCGCGTTTTCCGTCCGTAGCCACCGGCACGTCCATCATCCGGGTGCTCACGAACACCCGCCATCCCTTTTCGTCGCGCTTGAACCGGTAGCTGACGGCTTGGCCCAAGTCGGCAGCCCGAGCCTCCTTCTCCCCATGACGGCGCCGGTCCCCGGCATACTCGGCATTGGAGTGGAGGACAGCCAGCACCTGCGGGTGGCCGTAGGCGAACCGCAAGCCTTGGATGACCAGGTATTTGCCATGCTCCCCAGCCAGGCAATCCGGCAGCCGCAGCCGGAGGTTCAGGGTGCCGTCGTCGGCAACCGCGGCCACGCATAGCTGGCAGCCCCCGGTCTCATCGCGGCTCCCCAGCACCAAGAACTGCCCCGTTTCGGGCATCCCGCCAGTCCCTGAGCCACTCCTCATGACTGGTATAGCCGTTGGCTTCCAGATGATGCTGCTTGCGCCACAACCGTTTCGACCCGAAGCACAGCCGGACCCGCCCTGCGGAGCTCTCCGCTTCCAACGTCGCCAACCGGCGACTCAAGGTGTCCAGCCGCCGCCGCGTCTGGTGCACCTGCCGCCACAGGCCCTGCTCCACGGCATCGGATATCTGACGCTCAGCACGGGCAACGCGACGCCGCAGGCTATCCCGCCTGAGTGCCATGGTCTCCCGCACCGACGACATCTTGCCCTCCAGCGACACACGCACGGCGTTGAACATCCGGGCCGGTATCCCGTATTCCCGCAGATAGGCGCTCTTCAGGGACGTCGCGGACTGTCCCGCCGCCACGTCGGCAAAGAGTCTCCGCTCCACCCGGCCATACAGCTGGCCGTAGGCCGACAGCGCCGCGTCCCCATCCGCCCGGTCCATGCCCCGAAAAACGGTGACGCGGGTCTGGTATGTACCTATCATCAAGCAGTCTCCGCAGTCTCCGCAGTCTCCTCATCAAACAGTCTCCGCAGCCGCCGCTGCCGACATTGCGCGCTCCGCGCGGCGTCTTGCCGAGCGTTTCCCATACAGGCGGGCGCAGAGCGAGGTCATCACCTCGGTAACGTCCCGCACCAGGTCATCCTCAAGCTCCGCTTCGTCCAACACGATGATCCGGGCTCCCCGGCCGGCCAACGCCGCCTCCACGTACTCAAAACCGAAACGACACAGCCTCTCCCGGTGCTCCACCACTATGGTCCGCACCGTATGATCTCCGACAACACGGCGCAGCTGCCGCCGGTTCCCGTTCAACCCGGAGCCAATCTCCTTGACAACCTCATCCGGCCGGTAACCCTGTTGGCTGGCCCACTCCACCACCCGGCCCACCTGCCGGTCGAGGTCTTCCTTCTGATCCCCTGAGGAGACCCAGGCGTATACTACGCAGCGGCCATCATCGGCGGGAGGCACGACAACGTAGTAACGCCCATTGGGGAGCTGCTCAATCTGGAGTGCCGGTGGCAGCTTCCCGGTGCGATGCAGGCGCGAAATTGTGGCCTTGTCGAAGCCGTAGAGACGGCTCCAAGCGATCAGGCTTATACGCCGACTAACAACATCCAAATATCACTATTACACACGATAATGCCAGCTGTAGGATACCCTCTAGCATGAGCGCAACGAGGATATTGGTTCTGGAATGAAACCCGACTCCGACAGCGACCGCAGCCACGAGAGCGTCATCGACAATACGCTGGCCCGATTCCTTCGGGAACGGTGCGGTCTGTCGGCGGTGGCTGAGACGCTGCACGGCGGCAGGCGTCCAGACATCATCGTCCGCCTGCCTGATGGGTCTGGTGAAGCTGGGGGACGGGACCAAGGTGAGGGCCAACGCATCGAAGCACAAGGCGATGAGCTACGGGCGGATGAAGGAGAAGGAAGGGCAGTTGTCGGCGGAGGTGGCAGAGTTGTTGCAGCGTGCCGGGGAGGTGGACGATGACGAGGACCGCAAGTACGGCAAAGACAAGCGTGGGGATGAGTTGCCGGAGGAACTGGCCTTCCGGGAGAGCCGGTTGCGGAGGATAAGGGAGGCCAAGGCAGAACTGGAGGCCGAGGCCCTGGCAGAGGCGGAGCAGGCTGAGAAGGAAGGAGGCAATCATCCCAGGGTGCCTGATGACAAGGCGCAGCGGAACTTCACCGACCCGGACTCCCGCATCATGCCCGGCCCGGGGGGCGGGACTTCCAGCGGTCCTACAACTGTCAGGCGGTGGTGGACAACGAGTACCAAATCATCGTGGCGGCGCGGGCCACCAACCAGCCCTCGGACAAGGGTCAGGCCGTTAGCATGATTGAGGAGACCGTGAATAACACCGGCGCGGTGCCGAAAGAAGTATCCGCCGACGCCGGGTACTACTCGGGCAAGGCGGTGGATGGGCTATACGACCTGAGAGTGGACCCGTTCGTCGCGCCGGAGAGGGCCCGCCACGGCTGGGTGCCGCCACCGGCGCCCCGTGGCCGCATACCCAAGGGACTGTCCGTCAGGGACCGGATGCGCCGCAAGCTGCGGACGAAACGGGGACGTGAGCGCTACGCCCTTCGGATGGAGACGGTGGAACTGGTGTTCGGCCAGATCAAGCAGGGCCGGAGCTTCCGGCAGTTCCTGCTGCGGGGTCTGGAAACGGTCAACCGGGAATGGCTGCTCATCTGCGCTGGCCACAACCTGCTGAAGCTGTTTCGCTTCGGGACCGGGATGTCTGGCAAGGTGAGGGGCAAAGGCGCCACTGGGAACAACAGGGAGAGGTGCCGGGCCATGGGCAGTGGGATTTTCAAGCGACAATCCGCATGTGCCTAACCGCACCCCGCCAGAAATGTTGCCTCAGGGTAGTCCCCGCTGACCGACGGAGCCAGTCGGTCAATCCTCGGGCGGGCTGCTAGTGTGGTGTATCCGTAGTTCATCGGTAAATGAAGGGGCAATTTACGGTGATCCGTTACTCTGGTTCGAACGATAATCGCGGTACCTGTCCTTTGAGAAAGCCTCCGAATAATACGGCGAACTACGGTTACACCACACTAGTGGCCCAACCTCTCGGCGCCATTGACACCTCCAGCCATGGCACAAATAATATTGCCTCACCCTACCCGAAACGGAGGGCAACGCCATGGCTGCCCTTGACCAAACCTTAGCGCACGTCTCTGACCTCGTATGGACAGAACTTGGCGAGTACCTCTCCGGTAATTTCGTCATTGCCGGCGTAACTTCGGAACTCCTGCCGGGTTCCGACGGCGACGATTACATCAGGACCACCGTGATCCTCGAAGACGGCCATTCAGAACTGGACGCGCGAGACCTCAACAAATTCTCCCTGCACATAGACCCGCTCTGCGCTACGAAGGGCCTCGACCGACCAACCATCGTCTACGCCAACAGAAGCGAGATCCCGGCGTGACTACCGGCAGAAGCCGCCATCACCGATTTCCTTCTAACCACCCAGAGCGAACGCGCCTCAATCGCCATGCTGACCTTGATCAGAACTCGGTGAAGACCTACTGCAAGCACCGCAACCTCCCCTGCAGAGCCATGACTCCAGACGAACTTTGAGGGGCTATCTGTCGGCCGAATTGGGCAACCTCTCCAACCTGCAAATTCTGAACCTGTCCGGCAATCGTCTGATGGGGAAAATACCGACGGAGCATGAGGGCCTCACCAACCTGCACACTCTGGACCTCCACGGCAACCAACTGACCGGGGGGATTCCGTCGCGACTGAGCCGTCTGGCTAACCAGCAAACGCTGGACCTCAGCGACAACGAGCTGAGCATGCGGATACCGGGACAATTGACCGAACTCGCCCAACTGCGGTTCTTGCGCCTGGCCGGTAACGAATTTACTGGGTGCATCCCGGAAGGCTTGCGGAGCGTGGCGGATAATGACTTCCGCGATCTTGATCTGCCGTTCTGCGACGTTCTGTTGAGCGACCTGACCGTCAGTCGGGGAATGTTGACCCCGCAGTTCGAACCCAGCCACACGGACTACACCGCAGAGGCCGGGTCGTCACCGGTTACGGTAACCCCCGCCAACGACCATAACGCCAGGTTGGAGTTCCTAGACGGAAACGATGTCCCGGTCCCGGATGCCGACGGCGCGCTCGACGGTCACCAGGTCGACCTTGACGATGGCATCACCACGATAAAGGTAAGAGTGGTCTCCCAGGACAACGGGGCGGACCATACCTACACCATCAGCGTAAGCCGGGCGGGTCTGCCCGGCGCTCCGGCCATAACCGGTCCATCACATCCGGCACCGGGTCCCTTACCGTTTCCTGGGCTGCCCCGGGCGATACTGGGACTGCCGAAATCACCTCCTATGACCTGCGCTACATCGAAAGCGCCAGCAGCGACAAGGCCGACGTCAACTGGACCGTGGTGGAGGGCGCTTGGACCACCGGCTCCCTGGGCTACACCATCGAGGGCCTCACTGCGGGCGCCCAGTACGATATACAGGTGAGGGCGGTCAACAGTGTGGGGGCCGGCCCTTGGTCCGTAATTTCCAGCGGGGTGCCGCAGACGACGCCCGGCACACCTGTCATCGGCTCGCTGACTCCCGGCGACGGAATGCTCACCGTTGAATGGTCCGCCCCCATGGACGATGGGGGAACCGGCATAACAGGCTACGACCTTCGCTTCATCCGCAGCGACGCGCTGGACAAGGCCGACGCCAACGGGACCGCTCGCAGCAGTATCTGGAGTTCCGGCGGCCTGCGGTACAGCCTGGGTGGACTGACCAACGACGTTGCCTACGACGTACAGGTGCGGGCGGTCAATCTCGCGGGCACGGGCCCCTGGTCCGAGACGATCGTCGGAACGCCGGCGACATGGTGGGCCATCCGGTCCCTCTCCCCGGAGCGTGTGGAGCCGGGAGGCGAGGTGGAGGTGACGATCACCGCTGCGGTGTACGGCGCGGTTGGCCAGATCGTGGAGACACTTCCCGCAGGTTTCAGCTACGTTGGATCTGACTTGGCCAGCGCCGCGGTCCAGAGCGCAGGCCAGGAAGTCAGTTTTGCCTTGGTAGTCGCCCCGATCACCGTCACCTACACTGTTACCGCTCCCCGAGTGGAGGGTCCATACTCTTTCTCTGGTGTCCTGACGAACGCGGACACATTGGAAAAACCGGTCGGCGGCTCCTCCAGCGTCACGGTCTCGGCTGGCCCGGGCGTCGATATAACCAGGACTGCGGGACCCCTGGTGAGGATCAACTTACCGGTCCCTGTGACGGTCACGTTCAGCGAGCCGGTCTCGGGCTTTACCGTCGACACATCAGCCTGGTCAACGGCATGGCCAGTAACTTCTCCGGTGGTGACAGCGTCGCCGTCTACACGTTCGATGTGGCGCCAAACGCCATCGGTGAGGTGACGGTGGATATTGCCGCCGGTGTGGTTACAGATGCCGCGGGTAATGGCAACACAGCCGCCCCCCAATTGTCGTTGGGCATTCCGTACGACGACAATTGGGGACGGCGGGATCAGCAAGAATGAGGCCATCACGGCGGTGCGTGGCTACTTTAGTGGCGACCTCACCAAGGAACAGACAATAGCGTTTTGGCACACCCCCGGCTCGGGATGAATGGAGCCGGGCCGTCAGCGAGGGTTTAGCAACCGCTCAGGGCAGGTGAACCGCCTGGTACAGGGAATGCTGCTTCCTGCATTCAAGACCCAGGAGATGGCTCGGGGCGGTGGTCCCAAGCTTGTTTACTCCGACTACCGGTTCCAGCGATTTCTGCTGTCCTTTCTACCTCAGTCCGGGAAGAAGGCCCAGCCGGTCAACGAGGCGTATACCACCGGGGTCTGCAGCCGGAGCGGAGAGATAGCGGAGGACTTGGGCGGACGCCGGGAGACAACCGGCAGGACGGGGTCAAGCTGTACCGGGACATCAACGGAGTGCGCGTAGGAATACTTCGCGCTTTCCGAGATACACTCGTTCTGGCTAACGCCAGCGTGCGTCGCAACTAACGTTGATGACGTTTGGCTGCGAAAAGTATAGGGAGAACTGCCGGGCGCACAGGTTTCCCGACCAAAAGATTCAGTTCAACAGAGTGTCCAAATACGTTGACAGACACGTTTCTCGAATGATAGATTCTTGTGCGACTCAAGAACACAAGAATTGCGCCACCCAAGTCCGGCGAAGTGAGGCATTGGATGTTGTATCGACCGTCTAACGCGGCAATAGGAAAAGTTGCGTTGCTAGCAGGAGCCCTGCTGGCTATTTTGTTGCTTGCGTATTTCTTGCAAAATTCGGCATTCGCTCAGGACTCCGGCACCATCGAGTACGCCGAGAATGACATGATCCCGGTAGCGCAGTTCACGGCCACCGACCCGGAGGGACGGCCGGTGTACTGGTCACTTCTGGCGACTAATGCCACCGGCACTCCCGACCACATCATACCGGGCACCGACTCCGCTGAAGTGGTCCACTTCAGCATCAGCGCTAGCGGTGTGCTGAGCTTCAACTTCCTACCTGATTATGAGTCTCCTCCTGACACCAATAATGCTGCCCCTAACACTTACAGAGTGGTGGTGGTAGCTGCCGACGAGCCGCTAGGCGCGACTAGCAGAGTGCTGGGTTACGAGGCGGTCACCGTCAACGTCACCGACGAGGACGAACCGGGCGGGATCGCGCTGGACGCCCAGCAGCCCCAGGAAAACAGTGTTCTAACCGCCACTTTGATCGATGACGACGCGTCGGACGCCCAGAAGACGGCCGCCAAGTGGAAGTGGGAGCATTCTGATTCCAAGAGTGGTCCGTGGACTGCTATCCTTACTGCCACAAGTGCGGCATATACGCCGCTAGGTGTTGCGGACAAGTATCTTCGGGCAACGGCCACCTACACCGACGGTCATGGCTCTGACAAGAATGCGCAGGTGGTGACGCCCCACATGGTTCGGGCAGTGCCAGCCGCCAATAACTCAGCCCCTGTGTTCCCTGATGAGGACACCGCGACGTCGGGCATACAGGTAGGCCGGAAGGTGGACGAGAGCTCACCGCCCGGTACGAATGTGGGAGAGCCGGTGATGGCTAATGATGCCGTCGGGGACGTGCTGACCTACACACTGGGTAATAGTGGCGATAACCTTAACTACCGAATCGATCCGGCTACAGGTCAGATCACGGTGGGGCCCCGGACGGTGCTGGACTTCGAGACCAACCCAACCGGCACCCTTAACGTAACAGCCACCGACCCGGCAGGCGGCACTACACCCCAACCGGTGACTATCACCATCAATGATGTGAACGAGGACCCGGTGATCACGGATGGGGACACGAAGGCAGCCGTTGAGGAGAACACGGCTATTGCGACGCCTGTTAGTACCTACACAGCAGACCCCGAGGTTTCTGGCACCGTCTGCACCGACGTGACGTGCGCCTGGTCGCTCAAGGGCCCTGACGCCGGGGATTTTGAAATCAGCAATGAGGCCGGCGACCTCGGCGAGTTGACCTTCAAGGAAATTCCCAATTACGAAGTGCCTGCGGACGCCAACGGGGACAACGTGTACATGGTGACCGTGGTGGTGACCGACGCCGGCATAGAGGGCAAGGGCAAGCTGAGTGCCGAGCGGGATATGGTCGTTACCGTCGACAACGTTAATGAGGGCACGCCGGAAACGGTCGTCACCCTGTCGTCCTTGGTGCCCAAGGTCGGGGTTCCGCTGATTGCGACGCTCGACGATCCCGACGGCGGGGAGAAGGATGTCGAATGGCAGTGGAGCATCACTGGTGCTTCTACGACTGACGTCCCAGGAGAGCCAACCGCCACACCGAACGGCGACATTAGCGGTGCCACATCGGCCACCTACACTCCGAAGGTAAATGACGTGGGAGGCACCCTGACGGCGACGGTGATGTACGCCGACGCGGTAGGTTCCGACCAGACTGGCATGAAGGCAGCGGCCAACGCGGTGGTGCAGGATCTGGCGGCCCAAGCGCCTGTTTTCAAGCCGAAGCCCGCGAGCCGGTCGGTGCCGGAGAACTACGCAACAGGCGGCACTTACGGCGGCGACCAAAACGACGATTACAGTTACCCGAATGTGGGTGCCATGGTCACAGCCACGGACCCCAACGGCGACACCATGACCTACAGCTTGGGCGGTGCCGATGAGGGATCGTTTGACATCCACCAGGGTACTGGCCAGATCACGGTGAAGACCGAGACTAAGCTGGATCTTGAGGCGAAGGCAACCTACATGGTCACCGTGACGGCCAAGGATCCCGGCAATCTCAGCGACTCCGTTGACGTGACCATCAAGGTCACCGGCGTGGACGAGGGGCCGGAGATAACCGGAGTTGACAGCAGGGATTACCCGGAAAACGGAAGTGGACAAGTCGCGACCTTTACGGCTAGGGATCCTGAAGGGCGCTCGGTGTACTGGTCGCTTCTGTCGACTGGTACCCCTGGCGACATTACTGCTGACGACTACGCTGAACAGTCCCATTTCAGTATCAGCGCCAACGGGGTTCTGAGCTTCAACTTCCGACCTGATTATGAGGATCCCCCTGAAACCAACACTGCTGCCCGTAATACCTACAGGGTGGTGGTGGCAGCTGCCGACGAGCCGCTAGGCGCGGCTAACAGCGTGCTGGGTTACAAGGCGGTCACAGTCAACGTCACCGATGTGGAAGAGATCGAAACGGTCACGCTGTCGACTAGAGAAGGTCAATTTGACGTAGAGCTTACGGCTACCTATAACGATGCGGACAACGAAAAGCCCTCTGGCACCAATCTCACGTGGAAATGGTCCTTGAGCGGGTCGGAGGTTCCTAGTGGTGTCACTCAGGATGATAACGCCCTCACGTCGAGCTATACCCCAACATCTAGTGGCTCCTATACGGCAGAGGCCAGCTACACCAGGACAGATGGCACCAAGAAGTCAGCTTCAGCAACAATCAGGGTTAGGCCGGTCCCTACCATTCCTCCCGTCGCCCCTGCATTCCCGTCGGGGTCTGACCGGAGAGCCGTGGACGAGAACTCCCCTCCCGGTACTAGGGTGGGCAC
Source organism: Dehalococcoidia bacterium (assembly GCA_965220625.1). GTDB lineage: Bacteria > Chloroflexota > Dehalococcoidia > Lucifugimonadales > UBA3495 > VXOI01. The sequence continues at coordinate 2,396,595 of CBDCQN010000003.1, read as the reverse complement.
TCCGGTCTCTGCGACCGACCCCGGCGATGTGCTGACCTACACCTTTGGTGGTGGCGCCAACGACTCCAACTACAGCATCGACCCGGCTACGGGGCAGATCACGGTTGGGGCCCGGACCGCGCTGGATCGCGAGGCCATCGGTGGTGACTTTACCCACACGGTTACTGTCAGAGCTACCGACCCGGCAGGCGGCACTACACCCCAACCGGTGACTATCACCATCAATGATGTGAACGAGGACCCGGTGATCACGGATGGGGACACGAAGGCAGCCGTTGAGGAGAACACGGCTATTGCGACGCCTGTTAGCACCTACACAGCAGACCCCGAGGTTTCTGGCACCGTCTGCACCGACGTGACGTGCGCCTGGTCGCTCAAGGGCCCTGACGCCGGGGATTTTGAAATCAGCAATGAGGCCGGCGACCTCGGCGAGTTGACCTTCAAGGAAATTCCCAATTACGAAGTGCCTGCGGACGCCAACGGGGACAACGTGTACATGGTGACCGTGGTGGTGACCGACGCGGGCATAGACGGCAAGGGCAAGCTGAGTGCCGAGCGGGATATGGTCGTTACCGTCGACAACGTTAATGAGGGCACGCCGGAAACGGTCGTCACCCTGTCGTCCTTGGTGCCCAAGGTCGGGGTTCCGCTGATTGCGACGCTCGACGATCCCGACGGCGGGGAGAAGGATATCGAATGGCAGTGGAGCATCACAGGTGCTAGTACGACTGGCGTCCCAGGAGAACTCCAACCGCCACCCCGGCCGGTGATATCGACGGTGCCGAGTCGGCCACTTACACTCCGAAGATAAATGACGTCGGAGGCACCCTGACGGCGACGGTGATGTACGCCGACGCGGTAGGTTCCTGGCCAGACTGGCAATGTATCTACCGAAACGGGCAACGAGGTGGTGCAGGATCTGGCGGCCCAAGCGCCTGTGTTCAAGCCGAAGCCCACGAGCCGGTCGGTGCCGGAGAACTACGAAACAGAAGACAGTTACGGCACTGCCCCAGACAATTACGATTACCCGAATGTGGGTGCTGTGGTCACAGCCACGGACCCCAACGGCGACACCATGACCTACAGCTTGGGCGGCGCGGACATGGGATCGTTCTCCATCAACCAGGTGACCGGCCAGATCACGGTGAAGGCCGCGACTAAGCTGAACCTTGAGGCGAAGCCAACCTACATGGTCACCGTGACGGCCACGGATCCCGGCAATCTCAGCGACTCCGTCGACGTGACCATCAAGCTCACCGACGACGACGAGGGGCCGGAGATCGAGGTCGGCGGCTTGGCGCTATCGGGGCCGAGAAGCGTCAGTTACGCCGAGGACCGCACCGATGCGGTGGGAACCTACACGGCCTCAGGCCCGGACGCCGATAGCGCTAGGGTGTGGTTGACGGGAGAGGACGCCAGCGACTTCAGCATCGATGGCGGAGAACTCACCTTCGACAGGTCGCCTGACTTTGAAAACGCGGCGGACGCGGACGGTCACAACACCTACTCGGTGACGGTAAATGCCGACGACGGTACCTACTCCGACACGCACGACGTGACCGTCACCGTGACTGACGTGGACGAGCTTGGGACCATAACCGGGGATGCCAGCGTCTCCTATATGGAGAATGGCATGAATGCCGTCGAGACCTACACGGCGCGGGATGCGGTTACGTGGTGGCTGGAGGGAGACGACGCCGGCGAATTCAGCATCAATGGCGGAGAACTTACCTTCCGCACGGAACCTGACTTCGAAAACCCGGCGGATAAGGACAACAACAACGCGTACGAGGTAACGGTGAAGGCCGCCGCTGGTGGCGAGATGGAGATGAGGGCCGTAACCGTAACCGTAACCAACGAGGACGAGCCGGGCACGGTAAGCCTGACGACGATGAACCCACTGGTCGGCACCGAGTTGACGGCCAGCGTAGATGATCCAGACGCCAGCGTGACCGCCACTTGGCAGTGGGCCAGATCCAATGCCATGGACGGGACCTATATCAACATCGACGGGGCCACGAACGCCAGCTACACCCCGACAATGGCCGACGACGGCATGTGGCTGCGGGCCACCGCGTCCTACGACGACGGAGTTGAGGAAGCAGATACCGCGATAGGGACAACGGACAACGCCGTGATCTCCCACACCTCCCCCGCATTCGGCGAGGACGCCGCTACATTAGCGGTGGCGGAGAACACGGCTGCGGATGAGAACATCGGCGGCCCGTTCACGGCCACGGACATCGACGGCGACACCCCGGTCTACTCCCTGAGCGGGACCGACGCGGCGTCCTTCGGCATCGACGAAGGCACGGGCCAGTTGATGACGTTGGCAGCGTTGGATCACGAGGACAACAACACCTACATGGTCACCGTACAGGTCCGGGACAACGAAGACGCCATGGGCGCCCCCGATTCTGCGGTCGACGACACCATTGAGGTGACCATCGACGTCACCAACGTGGAGGAAATGGGAACGGTGGCCCTGGACTCTGGCCAGCCCATGGTCGGAACCCCCTTGACCGCCAGCGTGACCGACCCCGACGTCGCCGACCAGGCCACCGTCACCTGGCAGTGGGCCAGGTCTCCCGACGGGATGGACGGGACCTATACCCCCATCGACGGGGCGACGAACGCCAGCTACATCCCGGGAGACGACGACGACGGCATGTACCTGCAGGCCATGGCCAGCTACTCCGACGGAGAGGGCTCCGGCAAGGACGCGATGATGGCAACGGCTAACGCCGTGACCTCCGTCCCTGAATTCCTGGACGCGGATGGCAACGCAATCACCGAGGACACTAGGAGCGTGGACGAGAACACGGCCGCCGGTGAGAACGTCGGAGCCCCGGTCGAGGCCACGGACGCCAACACCGGCGACACCCTGACCTACACTCTGGGTGGCACCGATATGGCTTCCTTCGGCATCGACAGCACCAATGGTCAGATCACGGTAGGCGAGGGCACGACCCTCGACTACGAGACCCAGAAGAGGACCTACAGTGTGACCGTCACCGCCACGGACGGCAGGGGGGAGAGCGCCACCGTTGACGTAACCATAACCATCACGGTCAACAATGTGGACGAACCCGGGACGGTAATGCTGTCCTTGGAGCAGCCTGCGGTTGGCACCGAGTTGATGGCGACGCTCACCGACCTTGATGGCGAGCCCACAGACGTGACGTGGCAGTGGGCCAACTCCGACTCCAACGCTGATGACGCCGCTTGGGAAGACATCGAGGGCGCCACCGGCGAGAGCTACACCCCGGGAGACGCCGACGACGGCATGTATCTGCGGGCCACGGCCAGCTACACTGACCCACAGGGCTCCGGCAAGAGCGCGATGACGGCAACGGCCAACGCCGTGACCTCCGTCCCTGAATTCCTGGACGCCGATGGCAACGCAATCACCGAGGACACTAGGAGCGTGGACGAGAACACGGGCGCCGGTGGGAACGTCGGAGACCCGGTCGAGGCCACGGACGCCAACACCGGCGACACCCTGACCTACACTCTGGGTGGCACCGATATGGCTTCCTTCGGCATCGACAGCACCAATGGTCAGATCACGGTAGGCGAGGGCACGACCCTCGACTACGAGACCCAGGCGACGACCTACGATGTGACCGTCACCGCCACGGACGGCAGGGGGGAGAGCGCCACCGTTGACGTAACCATAACCATCACGGTCAACAATGTGGACGAACCCGGGACGGTAATGCTGTCCTTGGAGCAGCCTGCGGTTGGCACCGAGTTGATGGCGACGCTCACCGACCTTGATGGCGAGCCCACAGACGTGACGTGGCAGTGGGCCAACTCCGACTCCAAGGGTGAGGACGCCATTTGGACAGACATCGAGGGCGCCACCGGGGCAAGCTACACACCGGTAGCCACCGAGGTGGACAAGTTCCTCCGGGCGACGGCGAGCTACACTGACCCACAGGGTTCTGGGAAGACCGCGGTCGCCGCATCGGAAAGGGCAGTGAAGGCGTCGAACAACGCTCCCGAGTTCCCGTCGGCTACGGACACAAGGAGCGTGGAGGAGAACACGGCTGCTGGGGAAAACGTTGGGCCCTTGGTCCTAGCGATGGACGCCGACCATGACACACTGATCTACACCCTGGGTGGGGCTGACATGGCGGCGTTCGGGATCAACGAACAGACCGGACAGTTGGTAACGGCGGGGGCGCTGGACTACGAGACGTTGGCCAGCTACACGGTCGACGTTACGGCGACGGACCCGGCCGGCGCCCAAGACACGGTCACAGTTACCATCAGCGTCACCAACGTAGACGAAGACGGCACGGTGACTCTGTCGACGGCGGACCCGATGTTCGGCGAGGAGATAACCGGCACGGTGAGCGACATCGACGGCGACCCCACGGGCGTTACATGGCAGTGGGCCAGGGAAACTGCTGACGGATACGCCGATATCAGCGGGGCCACGTCCGCAGGGTACACGCCGGTTGCCGAGGACAATGGGAAGCTATTGCGGGCCACGGCCAGCTACAGCGACCCACAGGGTTCCGGCAAGACCGCGATGGCGGCAACGGCCAACGCGGTGCCGGCGAGGGACCCGGACTACTACGACGCCAACGGCGACGGGGTGATCGACAGGGATGAAGCCGTCACGGCGGTGACCGATTACTTCGCTGACCGCATCACCAAGGACGAGACCATAGCGGTCATCACGCGGTACTTCGAGAGCTAAGTGGGCTGGCTAACGCCCAGGCAGCTTGGGAAGGGTGGCAATAATTGTGGCAAGGAGCCCATCCGGCTCCTTGCCACAAGGTTGTTGTAAGAAAAAGTCACGAGCACCACGGACGCATAGGGGCGGACAGGAAAGAGGAGTAAGAAGTTGGGCACACGAGCATTGACGCTGTGGGTGGGCATCGCGGTTGTGGGGTTGGTTTTGGCAGCGATTGCGCTGTTGCAGATAAACTCCGTGGGAGCGACTTCACACAGTGCTGAACGGGCCTTTTCCGCAGCTTCGGTGCCAGCGGGCGGCGAGTTAGTGGTAACGATCGACGTCAGCGGGTATGGTCCCTTTGGTCAGGTTGTGGAAACACTGCCTGAGGGATTCAACTACGTATCCAGTGGCCTCGCCGGAGCAACCGTCGAAGGCCAGGTTGCCACGTTCACACTCTTGGGGGATACCTCCTTCACCTACACGGTAACGGCGTCCAGCATAGGGGGCACTCATTCGTTTTCCGGCGTCGTGAAGGACCAGAGTTTTGATGAACGGCCGGTAGGCGGTGACTCCAACGTAACCGTGACGGTTGAGAACCCAGACCCCACGACGGTGCCAAACGCCACGAGGTCCTTGTCGGCAAGGACGGTGACCGCGGGCGGTCAACTGGAGGTAACGGTCGCAGCCAGCGATTACGGGAGCGGTGGGCTGGTCGTGGAAACACTGCCCGCCGGGTTCACCTATGTAGCCAGCAGTATGTCCGATATTGCCGTAAACGTCGACGGCCAGACTGTGCGTTTCACCCTGGTAGGTGACACAAGCTTCATGTACACGGTTACCGCCTCCGGCACGGCGGGGGACTATTCCTTCTCAGGGGTCCTGAGGGACTTCGAGAAAGATGAGTACCAGATTGGCGGCGATTCGACCGTAAAGGTGGAGGCTGCCACGGGTCCCAGCGCGGCCAGGACTTTCTCCGCGACCTCGGTCGACGCTGAGGGTCAATTGGACGTAACGGTCAGCGCCACCGGGTACGGGAGCGGCGGGCTGGTCGCGGAAACTCTGCCCGAGGGGTTCAGTTACGTGTCCAGTTCCCTGTCCGATACTGCGGTTAACGTCGCAGGCCAGACTGTGCAATTTACCCTGCTGGGGGAGACTACCTTCACCTACACCGTCACCGCCGCCCGCGGCGGGGGTGATTATTCCTTCTCGGGTGTCCTGAGGGACTTTGACAAAAATGAATACCCGATTGGCGGCGATTCCAGCGTAACAGTGATGGGATCCAGCGCCACCAGGTCCTTCTCCGCGGCGTCGGTGACCCCGGGCGGTGAACTGGTGGTAACGGTTACCGTTAGCAACTACGGCGCCGGCGGACAGGTTGTGGAAATGCTTCCCGCCGGGTTCGCCTATGTGTCCGGCACCCTGTCCGGGAGTTCTGTCGGGGTCGACGGCCAGACGGTGAGGTTCACCCTGTTGGGGGAGACTTCCGTCAGTTACACCGTCACCGTTTCCAGCACGGAGGGGTCTTATTCATTTGCAGGGACTCTTACGGACTTCTACCGGGTGGAACACCAGACTGCCGGCGACACCGAGATAGAGGTTGCGACGCCCGCGCCAACGCCTACCAAGCCGCGGCCATCGAGTGGCGGCGGCGGTGGTGGTGGTGGTGCTGGCCCCGTTGTGGGACTGCCAGTCCAGACAACGCCGACCCCCGTCCCGACGGCGACGCCTCAGCCGACCGGCCCCGTGCCTACCCCGGAGTTGGGCCAGCGACCGACCCAGCCTCATGTCTTCACGGGCGACGTGATGGTGGGCGAAGGGATGGCGATGGAGGGCACCGAGGTGTCCGCCATGATCGACGGCGAAACGGTGGCCATGGCCATGGTTATGGCCGATGGTAGATATACCCTTAAAATAGACTCCGGCGATGCCGACTACTCCGGCAAAATGATCATGTTCATGATTGGCATGGAGAACGTCGAGCAGTCGGCGGAGTGGATGGAAGGCATGGTAAGCTCCCTCAACCTCATGGTGATGGAGCCGGAACCCACCGAGCCGCCCGCCGGGATGCCGGGACCGATCGGCCCGTCGGGCCTACAAGGCCCGGCTGGAGCCGACGGCGCTGACGGCGCTGACGGCCAAGACGGCAGGCAAGGCCGGCAAGGCCCACAAGGCCCAGGCGGAGCTGACGGCAACGACGGAGCTGACGGCAACGACGGCCGGAACGGCTCTGACGGCCGAAACGGTTCTGACGGCAACGACGGCTCTGACGGCGCCCCTGGAGCCAAGGGCGGCAAGGGTGATATGGGCGACATGGGTGACATGGGCGACCAGGGTAGTGCGGGTGCGACAGGCGGCTCCGGCGCCGGCGGCGGTGTCGGAATCTTGGGCATCATCGCCCTGATCATAGGCATCGTGGCCTTGGTTGCCGCAGGCGGAACTGTCGTGTTGAACCGGCGCGGCTAAAGCGCCCCCACGAGCAACTCAGGCGACCCAAGGGCGCCCCAAGGCGGGGCGCCCTTCCTTTTGTATCTGAGAGAACACCAGTTTGGGGACCCGGTCCGTCAGGCGTCGGCTGGAACTGGTTCCCATCGGGGATGGTCACACTGGTCGTCCGTTTTGGGCGGACCGCATGTTTCCCGCTTACTGGCCTACGGCGAGATAATCTTCTGTGTTCCCGACGTGACAAATATGTGCAAACAGATCACCAATAAAACTGTGATGGATGAAATTTATGGAGGCTGCGGGTCGAAAAAGGGCTTGTCTCGATGAGTGCAAAATGCTGGAGTTGTGGCAATGAAAAGGCCCCCCGTGAAACGGGGGCCTTTTCGTTCCCTCTACGGAGGGGTGAAATTGGGGAAGGTGGCAACTAGACTCTAGCCATACTGAACTTCCGGGTCAAGGCGCCTAGGTGCGAAATTTAGCCAATTGTGTCTTATAAGGAAAGGATTCTAATCAGGTAATCATGGTCCGAAACAGCCTTTTTGCGCTTGGCCTTGATACCGACTTTGACGCTTTGTTCCTGTTTGAGCAGGTTCAAGGCCAAGTGTCTGGTTACCGCCAGATTGCGGTCGGCGTGGCCCGTCCTGACCCTGCTCCGGTCTTCATCGAAGGCCACGGGCCAAGACCCAGTGCAAGCTGTTTTCGAACCCCCAGTGCTCCCGGGTTGCTCTCAAGAGCGCCGCCGCCCCGGCCGGATGGCTGCAGATGTAGTAGCGGGGCTCCTCCGGCGGCCCGGAGCCCAGGTCTCGCTGATAGCTGACCCTCGCCACACTGGCCAAGCCGACCCACTGCCCGCCGGGGCCCACGTATGCAAGTCCTCCGGGTCCGTTATCATCCGGTACTCTCGCGGTTCCAGCCTGCCGTGCCACTTGCTGACCTGCTCGTGGAAACTGTGGGCCACCGTTGTAAAAATGGTTGACTTTAGTCACAGGACTTCCGTCAGCCTTCTCTGAAGACGCGGTCTTAGCCGCGCCGCCGTCCCAACAGTACAAGGCGGCTCCGCCCGGGAATCTCACCCGGGAACACCGATCTGGTCCCCGCTCAAGCCACCCCCCGGGCATCAGCACGCACGACAGCCTGAACCGGATTGGGTCTGCGTCTCCGCTTTCCCAGCCGGTGTTGCGCTGCAAGCGCCGGTCTCAGCTGTCCCGATACAGCACCCCAGTACGTCCACACGTGCTTCACCCGCTTCCTTGCAGGTACGGTGAAGGCGACGTGAACGCCACTGCCGACGGGACAGACCCGCCGGCGGGGGATACGCTCCGAGCAGCCAAGTGAACGACGGGCCAGCACCAGGGCCGCTGCCTGATGGACACTGAGCCCGTAACGCTCCATGAACTTCACCCGGCCGATGACGGAACTGAAAGCCGGGTTGACCTGATGTACCTCAACTCCCTTCCGGTAGCCACGGGAGAGAAAGTACGCCTTGACCTTGCCGTAGCCGAAGCTGGAGAGCATCCGGCTGTATTTTCGGGACTCGCCCTCCAGATGGCCTTCTTCTGGCGGAAGTCCAGCTTCTCGATCACAATCGGCTTGCCGACCTCTCGGGCGTAATCGACCACGCTGGCCACTGCGTCGCCGATGAGAGCCTCCGCCTGGCGAGTGTCCCTGCCGTAGGTGACCAGCGGCCACCCTCCAGCGCTTACGTAGTTGCCACTGGAATCGGTCTCCGCCACGGCCAGATGGTCGGCGTTCAGGTCCACGCCGATGGCGCCGCGCCGCTGGTCCGTAGCCGCCGGCACGTCCATCATCGGGTGGTGACGAACACCCGCCATCCCTTGCCATCCCGCTTGAACCGGTATGAGATGGGTTGTCCCAAGGACGTTGCCCGCGCCGCCTTCTCCCCGTGCTCGCGCCGATACTGGGCGTAGTCGGCATTGCTCCCCAAGCCTGCCAGCACCTGCTCATTCCCGTAGCCAAACCGCACACCCTGGATGACCAGGTATTTGCCGTGTTGCCCCGCCAGAGAGTCCGGCATACGCAACCGCAGGGTCAGCGTGCCGTCATCGGCAACGGTGGCCACGCAGAGCTGGCAGCCCGCGGTCTCATCCCGGCTCCCCAGCACGAAGAACTCGTCGTTGCGGGAATCCCGCCAGTCCCTCAGCCATTCCTGATGGTCGGCGTAGTCGTTGGCCTCCAAGATGGTGCTGCTTGCGCCACAACCGCTTGGACCCGAAGCACAGCCTGACCCGGCCCGCAGCGATGTCGGCTTCCAATGCAGCCAGCCGGACTTGCAGATTGGCCAACCGCCGTTTCTTCTGATGGACCTGATCCCGTCGGCCACGTTCAGCGGCATCGGAAACCTGCCGCTCCGCCCGCGCAATGCGCCGCCCCAGAGCATCCGCCCGCAGCTTCTGCTGCTCTCTGACCGACGCCGCCTTACCCTCCAGCGACACCCGCACCGCGTTGAACATCCGCGCCGGTATCCCGTACCGTTTCAGGTACGCGCCCTTCAGCGGCGCCGCCGAACTTCCCGCCGCAACGTCAGCAAACAACTTCCGCTGCACCCGTCCGTAAAGCGCGGCGCAGGCGACCAATGCAGCATCCCCCGCCGAACGGTTCACGCCGCCGTAATCGGAAATGCGCGTCTGGTAGGTGCCAAGCTGCTGCATCAGTCCTCCTGAGCCGCCGTCAGCGCCCGTTCCGCCCGGCGCCGCGCCGAACGCCGTCCGTAGAGTCGAGCACACAGCGAGGTCATCACCCCGGTTACGTCTCGCACCAAGTCATCCTCGAGCTCGCGCTCTTCCATCACCAGAATGCGCACTCCCCGCCCAGCAAGCGCACCCTCCAGGTACTCAAAGCCGAAACGGCTCAACCGCTCCCGGTGCTCCACCGCTATCGTGCCCACCGTGCGGTCCGCCACCAGACGCCGCAGCCGGCGACGGTCCCCATTCAGACCAGAGCCGGTCTCCTTGACCACTTCGTCCGGCCGATAGCCCTGCAGCGTCGCCCATTCCCCAACCCGGCCCACCTGCCGGTCCAAGTCTTCCTTCTGGTCCGCAGAAGATACTCGGGCGTACACCACGCAACGCCCATCATTCCCGGATGGCGCTACGACGTAGTAGCGACCGTTGGGCAACCGCTCGATCTGAAGTTCCGGCGGCAGCTTGCCGATGAGATGCAGGCGGGAAGTGGTCGCCTTGTCGAAGCCGTAGAGGCGTCCCCAGGCCGTCAGGCTGATGCGTCGACTGATACCGTCCATAATAGACTATTATATACTATAAATCTGTTGGGAACCCTTCTTCTCTTAACGACAAACTGGGCAAAACCGGGGTGTTAGTCTGAGAGCAGGACATCCAATCGCGCCAGGAGTGAAACATGAGTGTGGAAATGTCGCACTTCGAGCTGGGTCCCTGGGGTCCAGCGACCCTTCGGCTGCTCTACGAGGAGTCGCTCCGCTACGTGGGAGCCGTCGCCATGCCGGGGGGCGGGCAGGCGGTCCACGCCCATATGAGCGGCGGCCAGCCTCTCTCCCGCCTCCCTGTGTATGAGTGTGTGGTCTGTGAGATGCGGGCCTGCCAGGTGTGCATTACCTACCCCAGGAGGGGTTGCCGACTGATCGCGGTCTTTTTGGAGACGACGGCCCAGGGGAAGGAACCCCCGGCCGTGCTGGGAGAGGGGGACCCGCCTGATCCGGCCGAGGCGCCTCGCGACCAGCCAATACTGCTCGGCTACCAGGTCGACGACGGCGGACGCGCCGCCGCCGGATTCGCGGGCAGGAGCAATGATGCTTTGATCCGGGCCATCGCCATCTGCGCCGGCCTGGGTTACAGAGACGTCCGGGAGGCCATGACTGCACAAATGGCGGCGAACGGTTACACGTTGACCGGCGGGCCCTCCGCCCTCAGGCGACGACAGGAACGGGAGAGGGGCGGGTGGCAGGGCGGCAGACTGACCCCGAAGGAAGTAGGGGAGGGGGTTCTCTTCCATTTCGGGTTCCAACGCATAAAATTGCCTGGGGGCCCTCGGCCGACCTACGCGGAGGCTTGGCGCCGGTACGGTGACTGCATAGTCGAAAGCCGCCGAACCAAGTCCGCCTTGGTCGGGGGAGCGCTACGTGATACTGAGGATAGCCGGACCGTTCGACAGTCTGGCAACCCCCGCCCCGATGGGACGTTCGCGCAATCCCGCGCCTCGGAACGGAAGGCACAGCTAGTCTGGGTGAGGGGTCGATGCCAGACCGGCGACCGCTGATTGGCGTCAACTACTCTTGTCAGTAGCGACGGCCAGCTTTGCCGCTTCATGATTGCACTGCTGGGCTGCACCGGTACGGTCGTTGGGCACGTCTGTCAAGGGCGGCGACATTGTGTACCACCGCGGTGTCGCTGTTCAGGGAAAATGTCCGTCTATGTGGCCGGCAGAAATGTCACTCGGTTATGCGGTCATGGTATCAGATGATGACAGCGTAGGACCCGCCCAGGGTCGCCGGGTTGGAGGACCGCCGGCGTCCAGGTATTTCCTCACGGTGGCTCTGTGGATTCCCAACTCCCGCTCGATCGCTCGAAGCGATATCCCCTTGCGCCGGGCTTTCTGAATCGCCTTCCATCTCTCCCTCTCCAGGAACGTCGGCTTGCGCGGGGAGGCGGCTTTGGGCTTGCCGGCTGGAACAGCGCTGTCTGTGATGGCCGCTTGATCCTCCGCATCCTCTGCCCCTGAGTCCAGTGGTTGGAGAGCCGCGGTCCAGCGTTCGCCCAGGCCGTTGGCGCCGGAGGGCGCGACGGGAACGGCTGCGGAATTCTGGTGGCCGTTTCGGAGAAATACCGGACTGGGGCGCGCCTCCTGGGCAGGGAGGATGCGCCCTTCGTGCCGCACCGACAGCCGGCCGTCCAGTCCTTCCAGGACCTCCACCGCCGCCCCGGCATAGCTGGGGCGTTCCGCACCTGGCAGCAACTGGAGGGTGTGCAGCTGGAACCTCACCGTGTTGTCCCTGGCCACTTTCCTGCGGTGCTTGAAGCACAGGACCTGTTCCAGGCAGAGCTCCGGGTCCGGAGGCCGGAATGCAGGCTCAGGGTGTTGCGGGGGAACTGGGAAACGCTGGTTGAACCGCGGCAGGAACTGCTCCAGCATAATACTTCACTGCAGATTACGGTGATGTGAAAGAATGGCCGAAGGCGGTACCCTGACTCTGGAAAGTTGTGATGGGCGGTGTTGGTATGGTCAGGGAAAAGTATGGAGTCCGGCTGACGGCGGAACAACGGAACCAGCTCCAGCAACTGGTTCGTGCGGGGAAATGCTCAGCCCGGGTGACCATTCGGGTTCCCTGGGCCTGGTGGTTGGGACCGGGTTCTGGGCGAGGTGGGCCTCCTCGATTTCCTCCGGGGCCGGGGGCGCCAGGGCGAACCAATCATAGTTGAAGACCCATTCCCGGTTCCTCTTCAGCCGGAAGATTCCGACGTCGCCCCGGTTGGGCTCGCCGGTCTCGTGGTCGACGCAGATCATGGCCAGGGGCGGGAGCCCATGCTCGTTGCAGTAGTCGTCGATGGGGTCGAGGTCGGAGCGGAGCCTCATGGGGTGGCTCTGGAGCAGTTCGCCCAGGGCGTCGTAGGTGGTGGTCCGGCGGTGCGCGGCCTGGGCGACGAGGGCCAGCCAGGCCTGGGCCGACCGGGCGTATTTGTTCCTGCGGTCTTCGTCGAAGCGGCGGGGCATGGCCGGTACAGGTTTCCTGCCTGAGTGCGGATGGGGATCACGCTGTGCCCGGGCATCTACCGGACTCCGGGCCGGGGGAGCCACCGGGCGCTGTCAGTGATGCCGGGCGGCTCCCCCTCTCCGTCCGCTCAGGAGATGCGGGCCGAGTAGCCCGCCCCGTAGCGCAGGGGGTGCTTGCTGTCCTGGATCCGGACCACGGCCATGGCGGCGTCATCCGGGTCGGTTCCGGCCGGGGTGGCCGTGACCCACCAGTAATCGTCGAGCAGGTGCTCGGCCTCGACGTCCACCCTCCCGGCGCCGGACCCGATGGTCTGCCGCAGGCGGCGCCCGTACGCCATCCCCTGCAATTGGTCCGCCATCCACCCGGTGACCTGGTCCCTGAGGGCGGGCCAGTCTTGGCCGCGGAGGGGGAGTAGGTCGTTTCCGTCCCCGGGCAGGAGCAGGTCCAGCACGTTGTTGAGCTGCGCCCGCAGGCCCTCGTAGTCCTTGAGGACCTCGACCATCCGGGTCATCGTCCGGAGGGCTTCGGTCATGTCCTTTTCCATGTCGACCATGAGTCATGTCTCCTTGTGTGGTATCAAAAAGTCAGGCCGGGTGAGTAACCCGGCTTGCCGGTCCGTGGGTCATGTGGCCCGGGGCCACCGGGCCGTGCTCTTCCGGATCGCGTTGCTTCATAGGCATCTCCGTTGGTCTGGCATTGGTGGACGGCCTGCCGGCCGCCGGTTGGGCCACATGGGGCGATGTGGGCTCCGACAGTGGAACGCGGGAGCGGGGAAAACGGCTGGGCCGACGGCTTGGCGGGCGGCGCGCTGCGCGCCGGCCCTGAACCACCCACGAAAACATCCGTAGAGCGGCTCCTCGAGCCGGGCCTAGCCGCTTCCATTGCGGTGCGAGGGAATTGAAAACCGGCGGCCTTCGGCTGGAAGGCCCAATGGCGCGAGGGTCTTGGCCTCGACCGTCAGGGTTCCGGGCGTGCCGGTACGCCGCTCTTCCTTCTGGACTACCCCGACGGCTGCACCAAGGGGGAGACGGTCATCGACCCTAAGAACGGCGAGATCATCGTGCAGGTGCCGCCCCTGTTGGAGAAGAACCTCTACCTGGCAGAGAGAGCGTTCATCGATAGTGTCCGCCGAGCGAATGGAAAGACGGCGGGTGCTGGTCTACGCCACCCACACGGGCCAAGGACATCATCGGGTGGATGGACGACATCCTCACCCGGCACGGGTTCCTGGTGGCGGTGATGAGGGCCGACGCCATGGCCCCCGAACACCGTGAGGCTTGGGTGGCCAATGTGGAACGCGGGCGCGGGGAAAACGGCTGGGCCGACGGCTTGATGGGCGGAGCGGTGCGCGCCGGCCTTGACCACCCAAGAAAAACATCCGTAGAGCGGCCGCTCGAGCCTGGCTTGGCCGCCTCCATTGCCGGGCGCGGGAACTGAGCAGGCGGCCATTGAGCCGGACGTTAGATGGATCGGGCGCTTCAGACCCATCGCCAAAGTCCGTGGCGGCGACGGTACTGCTGCTCTTTCCACCGGTCACGTTGCGCCGGATAACGAACATCAAGAGTCTCGGTGGCCGCAGCGCATCCAGATTGCCGCCGTCCCATTCCCAAGGCGAAGGCCAGGGGAGGTGGATTGCTCGGGACTCAACGAATCCAGCTTCTATATGATCGGTTGCGATTCGTGATGGATGAGAAACTGGGACCGGCAGGCGACGCGGTCCCAGTTGGCCGGAAGGTCTCTGTGACGCATATGAGGCCCCGGCTTCGGGTTTCCGGAGACCCCGGCGCTCCTGCCAGTGTGCCGGCATGGCGGGATGAGCGGTCTCCGGCCTTGGGCGGCCTCGACCGGAGAGGTTCGGTATCGGATTGACGCTTTTGTGGGAGATTGTCCGGGCCGGAGGGTGTTGCAGACCGTTCCACCCCACTAAACTGGATACAGGGGCCGGGGTGGAAGTGGAAACTGCGGTTTAATGCTTCCCGGTCGGCCGGGTCGACCATGTAGCAGTGGGCGTGGCCGCCTCTGACCATCTCGTAGTTGTAGCTCTTGGCGCGGTCGCCGCGTTTCTTGGAAATAACTCCCACGGTGCGGCCGTACTGGTCGGTGGCGACTGGTTCCAGCCAGATGTTGGTGCGGCCTCCGATGATCTTGCCCAGGTATTTGATGGCGTCCTCACCTCCCTTCTGGGAGCTCTCGGGCGCGTCGATGCCGTAAAGGAGGATGCGTTCCTTCGCGCCCGTGGAGAGGAGACCACCGCGGCGTTGGACCTCTACGGTGTCGCCGTCGATGATTCTTAGAAGCCTGACCTGCTCCGTTTGGGTGGCGCTCATTTGTGGGTCACCTCCGGACCTATACGATCTGGTAATGGGTCACGTCGTTGATCGGGTCCAGGAAGCTGGTGGGTTTGGGTTGAAATCCCCGGCTGCCGCCCTCCGAGTTGCAGTAGAAAAGCCGGTCCGTGGCCCTTGTGGTGGCCACGTAGAAAGCCCTCTGCTCCTCTTCGAGTTCTTGGGGCCGGTCCGGCCTGGTCCTGCCAGGTATGACGTGCTCGCTGGCGTCGAGGACCCAAACGGCCTTCCACTGGAGTCCCTTGGCGCCGTGGATGCTGCAGAGGGTCACGCCCGACTGCTTGGTGAAGGGGTCGTCGTTCTCGTCGTCCTGGAGGCCGGGGTAGGCGGCGGCCTTGATCATCTCCAGGAACCGGGCGAGGTGCAGGCGGAGGGTCTCCCTCGGCATCCGGCAGCTCGTCTCCGCGAGGTTCAGAAGCCGGGTGGCGTACTTGTCGGCCTCAATGGTGTAGGAGTGGTCCTGACCCTGCCTGACCAAGGCGAGGGCCCGGTGGCACATATCCCTGAGGGTGGTTTTCTCGTCATCGGCCAGTCCGGCGAGCGCGTGCCAGGCGTGGACGATGTACTCCAGGTTCTGCCTTGTCCTGGCCCTCACCTTGAGGGTGGGGAGGAACCGGGTGGCGCTTTGGATGAGGTCCAGGCCGTGCTGGTCGGCGAGCGCCGCTATGGTCTTCGTCGCCTCCCGGTTGAGGAACTTCTTCGAGTCGCCCGGTTCGACCGATGCCGCCCGGGCGAACGTGGAGCTGTCCATCGGGTTCAGGAGGGTCGAAAGAAGGTTGACCGCCCGCTTGGCGTTGGTGTCATGGGAGTCTGCGACGTCCCCTATGACGGTGTGAGGAACGTGGTTTGAGATCAGGATCGTTCTTATGCTGTTCCGGACCGGGTTCCGGCGGTAGATGATCGCCATATCCTCCCAGGTGTACCCGTTGGCTTGGACCAGTTCCTGCGCCGTGGCGACGATGTGGTTGTAGAGTTCCTCGTTGGTTCCCCGGCAGTTGATGACCACAGCCGGCGGTCCCGCCGGGCGTATCGGCTCTTGGTAGGCGTTGACCAGCCCGGTCATGTCGTCCGAATCGGTCAGGGTGGACGCTGTTTCGACAAGGGTGGAGGTGGCCCGGTGGTTGACCCGGAGAAGGTGGACCTGGGTGTCGTTGTGGTCGAGGCGGAACCGCTTGAGGAGGGTGGGGTCGGCGCCCCGCCAGGTGTTTATCGACTGGTTGGGGTCCGTTGCGATGGTGACCGACTGGGTGGGCCCGGTTATGAGCTGCATGAACTTGTACTGGGCTGGGGTGATGTCTTGGAACTCGTCGATGAGGAGGTGCCGGGTACGGATCTGGTTCCAGAGCGCCCGGGTCTTCGGGTCGAGCTCCATGGCCCGGATGGCCAGGGGTATGAGGTCGTCGAGGTCGAGCACGTTCTGGCGTTGCTTCTCCTGGGTGTAGAGGTCCACCAGCTGGTACCAGTAGGCCTCCTGCGGGGGGGATGGGTCCTCGCCCCACCGGGCGCGGTTGAGCCCGTGCCACTGGAGGAAGTTCTTGAGTTCCTTGGTGGAGATGGTGGGCTGGCCGGGGACCCGCTCGACAAGGTTGTTGATGGTGTCCATGGCCTGCTGGTGGTCCCAGAGGGTGTAGTTGGCGGTGCGGCCGATGAGGGGGGCCCCGGCCTGTCTCAGGAAGGTGGAGGCGTAGTGGTGGAAGGTGCCGACGAAGAGCCTCTTGACGATCTCGGGGTCGGCGATGTAATCGCTTATGCGCTGGCGCGTCTGGTCGGCGCCCCTGCTGGAGAAGGTCAGGTAGGTGATGTAGGACGGCGAGACGTTGGAACGGAGGAGCGCCATGGTCCGAGCGATCAGGGTGTGGGTCTTACCCGACCCGGGACCGCCGATGATCTGGATGGGCCCCTCGGGTTCTCGGGCCGCTTCCTGCTGGCGGTCGTTCAGGAGCATCCTGGCGGGTGCTTGGACCGTTGTCATCACAGTGTCTCCCTGTTCCGCCGGTAGCCGGCGCGGCCGGAGGCTACCAGGTTGGGCTTCTGGCATTGAGTGCATTTGTGAATGCCGTTCCCCTGCTGGTCGGTGCCGCTCTTGTGCAGGTTGTGCCACGGCGCCCCACAGCTTCTGCAGGGGCCGTATCGTTCTATGAAGGGGGTCCCGGTGAGGTTGGGCCGGCCGCAGCAGGCGCATACGTGGACCAGGATATTGGGCTCTCCGGGCTTGGTGCCGTCGTAGGTGAGGGTGGGCCAGGGCGCGTTGCAGCGCCAGCAGCGGTCTCCTGGCTGGACCATCGGCTCGTCGATGGTCTGGTTGTCCCGGACCTCGGGGCACGGGGTCTCGTCGAGCATGTATTCCATCTCGGGGTCCAAGACCCCGTCGTCGTCCTGGTGGTCGAACATCAGGCGGGCGTCGAGGGCGAGCTCCACGTGGGCGTTCTCCAGTCTTTCCAGCATCCACCAGGGACAGTGAAGGGGACGGAACTTGCCGCCGTCCTCCTGTTGCAGGAGCTCCTGAAGCGTCTTGTAGGAGACCCGGAGGTGCTGGGAGAGCTTGTTGTGGGTGATGCCCGGCAGGGCCTTGAGCTGCTGCACCCGCTCCCGGAGCCGGCGTATGGCCTCGACGTAGGTCTCGTGGAGGGGGTATTTGATGAGCTTGAGGTTGACGCGGTACAGGACCTCGACTATGTCCCGGAACCGGGGGTCCCGGTTGATGCGGGCGTACGGCCAGTCGCGGATCCGCCAGTTCTTGTGGATATCCTGGGGGACCCCTATCTTCTCGGCCTCGTGGTGGAAATAGAACCTGGGCAGGCGCTTGGTCCGGACCAGGTGGTTGATCATGTTGCGGGCCTCGTTGGCCAGCCAGATCTGGGCGAGTTCCTGGGCCTGTTTGCCGGCCTGGGCGAGGAGGTTCAGGTCCTCCTGTGTGAGCTGTATGTCGTCGAACTCAGGGTCGATGCTGTCCCGGACGTCCTCTTCGATCTGGGCCTCGAGTTCGGCTACCAGCCGGGCTTCCATCTCCTGTTTGAGGAGGGTGGGTTTCTGGTCGCCCGCCGTGGTCACCATAACGGTCCCCCTTCATTCTGGTTGTCGTCACCTATGTTATTGCGTCCGAGCGGTTATCGCCATAATGTGCCTCTTGCTATATTTAGCAAGCATCGGTATGCAATGTGCGATATATAGCAAAAGTGGGTCTTTTTAGGGCGGGTTGGGCTTTTCGGACGCTCCGTTTTGTGCCGGTGTTCCGGCTGGTGGCGGGTCGAGGTGGACGAGGTGGAGGGGGCCAGGGACGGCTTTTGTCAATGACGGGTTAGGAATGAGCCATTTGTAACGGGTTGAAATTGAGCTACTGCGTTGATGTCCAGCGATTTTTGTCAGTCAGTGTAATTGTCGCCGGCCTCCTCCGGCGAAGCCGCTATATGGTGTTGCGAAGGGAACAGCCCCGCCTAGCGTTTCTCCCGGAGCCCAAAGCTCTCCCCCAGGATGTTCAGCACATGGCTGTGGTGGAGCAGCCGGTCCAGGACCGCTGAGGCGATGACGGTGTCGCCCAGAAGCTCGCCCCACTCACCGAAGCCCTTGTTCGATGTCAGGATGATGCTGCCCCGTTCGTAGCGGGCCGACACCAGGGTGAAGAAGGCGGTCGCGGCGTCCCGGTCATAGGGCCAGATGCCGAACTCGTCCACGACCAGCACCTTGGGCGCCAGGTAGACTCGCAGCCTCCGGTCCAGGTTGTGCTCCGCCCGGGCCTTGCGCAGGTCCTCCATCAGGTCGTAGGCCCGGACGAAGTAGGCACCGTAGCCGCGCCCGATGGCCTTCTTGGCCAAGGCCACCGCCAGGTGGGTCTTCCCCACCCCGGGTGGCCCCAGCACCAGGACGTTGGTGGCCTCGGCGACGAAGGCCAGGCTGGCCAGTTCCTTCACCTGCCGCTCGTCGATGGAGAGCTGGAAGGCGAAGTCGAATTGATCCAGTGTCTTCTGGAAGGGGAAGTGGGCCATCTTGGTCTTGGTGGAAAGATAGCGCTCCCTACGAGCCGCCACCTCGGCGCCCAGCAGCTGTTCCAGCATCTCGGGGTAGGTCATCTGCTTGTTGGCAGCGGTGTCCAGAGTGTTGTCCAGGATCTCCACGGCTTGCTTGAGACCCAGCGTCTCCAGGTGCTGGCGGGCCTGCTCCAGGGCGATCACCTGGCGCCTCCCGCGGTGGCCAGTTCGTACACGTCCAGAGAGCGGAGCTCCACCTCACTCATTGGGACCTGCACCGCCACCGCTTCCCGAAGTGGCCGGCCATCCCCCCTGGGCAGTCCTGCCCACTGGCCGGGCAGGATGAATCGGGATCCCGGCTTCTGGCCCCGGGGATGGACCGCGATGCGCTCATCGCCGGCCCAGACCTCCACCGTGCCCAACCGCTGTCCCACCTGGACTATGCGGCCCGCCCACTTCCAGTGGACCCCGTAACGGGATCCCTCCCAGCTGATGAAGCCGTCTCTGGCCACCTTCCGGTCCTCCCGGAGATAGGGCGCCAGTGCATTCCGGCCGGGCATCTTCCCCAGGTGCGGCCGCTCCTCGGCCAGCATTTCGCCAGGGACCCGGTGGGTCGTCCCGTGAATCCGCCGGTTGGTCACCGCGTCGCACCACTCCAGTCCCTGGCGGTTGAGGTCGGCGTCGTCGGTGAAGCGTATGTTCGGCCACATGTTGCGCCGGACGTACTTCACCCAGCTGTCGACCTTTCCCTTGGTCTGGGCCCGGTAGGGACGGCACAGACCAAGCTCGAAGCCCACACCCTGAGGGAAAAGTCCAGCATCCGTTCGTTCCACACCGGCCGCTTCTCCTCGTCCCGGCCCAGGGTGATCACCTTGGCGTTGTCATAGAGGCAGCGCCGCGGCACTCCGCCCAGGTACTCGAAGGCGTTGACGTGGCACTGGATGAAAGCGGCGGTATCCGCCCTCCGGACCAGCTCCACGTAGCAGGATCGGGACCAGCCCAGCGTCATCACGAACACCCAGATGCGGTGCTTGCGCCCGTCCTGACCAATGTAGGCCAGGCTGCCCCAGTCCACCTGGGCCTGCTCCCCCGGCGCCGTCTCGAAACGCATCGTGGCATCCGGCTGCCGGCGTCGCCGCTTGGGCGACACGTAGGCCTTCAGGATCGAGTAGCCGCCGTCATAGCCCCGGGCCCTCAGCTCCCGGTGCAGCACCACGCAGTTCTCCAACCCCTCGTCGAGGCGATGGTCGATGTACCCGGTGTAGGGGTCCAGCTTGGATGCTCGCTGCGGTCGGGGCTTGGCCCTGATGGCCTCCGGCGATTTCAGATACCGGCGCACCGTGTTCCGGGCGATGCCCAGTTTCCCGGCGATCCCCCGGACGGAACGGCCCGCCCCTTTCATCTCGTAGATCTCTTTCACTTCTCCCACCTTCAGCAATTTGTCTGAAGCACCTCCGCACAGTGTCTGCGGATGATGCCACTATTCTGCGGTGGGTCAATTCAACTCCGGCGATTTCGCTCATTTTTACATCGGCGGTAACAATCGTGACAAGCACGTTTGCGACGGGCAGCCCCCATAAATTTGGGAATGATGCAACGTGTTACCCGGCGTATCTGGATCTGTGCAAAATAGCGCTCGGGGTGTGGGGACAATTTTGCACACGTTCTGCTGCTGGCCGGTTTAACCCTGGCGGAGCCGGATGCTCCGGCCGCTCGGTGATTGAGGGGCCGCCGGGTGTTTCAGGCGGGCGGCCCCTCAATCTAGGGCTCCTGATTGGTCTCTTGCCGACGGGTATTACTGGACTGGTGGGACTGGCACATTGCCTCGTCCAAGAGTGGTAAGACGGATAAAACTGAAGAAGTACCGTTCCTTGATGGGATAGCCTTTTAAGGGAAATTATACGAAATTTTAGCCGAGCCAATTGGCTGTTGCGCCCTACCACCCTTCTATGGGGATGGTGTGGTAGCAGAAGTGGCAAACCCACGCAGGCCGCCCGGTGCGCGGGTGAGTGACCCGGTGCCATTCAGTTGTCTCCCTATCCCCACACCTAGAGCATTGACGTACCTGTTGCATTTACTCCTCCTTAACCGAGAGCGATTAAACTACCGTCCTCTGGATTGCCGCACGTTTGCTGGCTGTTCCAGCGCCAGCGGGGGCGTGCTCTCCACTCTGCGTGCCCCTATTCGCACGACGCCATCTCCGTCGGCGTCGTTCATGTACTGTCTATGCCCGGCACCCCAAAATGGCCGGTCCGCAAAACCGAAGGGGCTGAAAGTCCCGTGTGAACGGCACAATTCCCTCCAATAGGACCAAGACTTCAACGACCTTAACCGTATATTCCCGACCTGAACTCCTTTCTTCAGCAGCCTGTTAGGCCAACTGCGAACAGCATATCCGATATGGGAAGGCGGGGCCGTCCCTTACCCTCAAGTCTGGGGGGCACACACGACCGTGCTACAAGAGTGGCAAGACTATGGCGGCGATGGACCAGACACCGCCGACGCGAGCGGAGTTCCACCACGAAATGCAGTTGCTCCGGGATGAGTGGGGACTTTTAGCAAGATTCCAACTGACAGTTCGGAGTTGATAACCGTTGTAAAAAAGGTTGACTTTAGTCGCAAGACCGAAATCAGCCTTCTCTGAAGACGCGGTCTTAGCCGCGCCGCCGTCCCAACAGTACAAGACGGCTCCGCCCGGGGATCTCACCCGGGAACACCGAACTGGTCCCCGCTCAAGCCACCCCGCGCGCATCAGCACGCACGACCGCCTGAACCGGATTGGGTCTGCGTCTCCGCTTTCCCAGCCGATGATGCGCTGCAAGCGCCGGTCTCAGCTGTCCGGAGATCGCACCCCAGTACGCCCACACGTGCTTCACACGCTTCCTTGCAGGTACGGTGAAGGCGACGTGGACGCCATTGCCAACGGGACAGACCGACCGGCGTGGAACACGCTCCGAGCAGCCGAGTGAACGACGGGCCAGCACCAAGGCCGCAGCCTGATGGACACTGAGCCCGTAACGTTCCATGAACTTCACCCGGCCGATCACCGAACTGTAGGCCGGGTTGACCTGGTGTACTTCAACTCCATGACGGTAGCCGCGGGAGATGAAGTACGCCTTGACCTTGCCGCAGCTGAAAGACGACAGCATCCGGCTGTACTTACGGGACTGACCTTCCAATATGGCCTTCTTCTGGCGGAAGTCCAGCTTCTCGATGACGATAGGCTTGCCGACCTCGCGTGCGCACTCCACCACGCTGGCCACAGCGTCGCCGATAACTGCCTCAGCTTGATGCTGCGAGCTGCCGTAGGTTACTAACGGCACCCGCCAGGCTTTAATGCAGTTGCCACTGCTGTCGGTCTCGGCGACGGCCAAGTGATCGGCATTGAGGTCCACGCCGATGGCGCCAAGACGCTGGTCCGTAACCACCGGCACTCCCATCATGTTGGTGGTAACGAATACCCGCCAGCCCTTGCCGTCCCGCTTGAACCGGTAGCTGATGGCCTGACCCAGTTCAGTTGCCCGCGCCGTCTTCTCACCGTGCTCGCGCCGATATGCGGCGTATTCGGAGTTGTTCCCCAAGGCCGCCAGCACCTGCTCGTGGCCGTAGGCGAACCTCACCCCTTCGATGACCAGGTGCTTGCCGTATTGGCCAACCAGACAATCAGGCATTCGAAGACGCAGGGTCAGCGTGCCGTCATCGGCAACGGTGGCCACGCACAGCTGGCAACCCGCCGTCTCATCCCTGCTGCCGAGCACGAAGAACTCGCCGCTGCGGGAATCTCGCCAGTCCCTGAGCCACTCCTCATGGCTGCCGTAACCGTTTTCCGCAAGTTGGTCCTGCTTCCGCCAAAGCCGCTTCGACCCGAAGCACAACCTGACCCGGCCCGCAGCAATGTCAGCTTCCAACACCTCCAGCCTGTGCCGCAGGTTGGCCAACCGACGCCTCTTCTGATGAACCTGATCCCGTTGGCCGCGTTCAGCGGCATCGAGAACCTGCCGCTCAGCCCGGGCAATCCGCCGTTGCAGGTCGTCCAGCCGCATCTTCTGCTGCTCTCCGACCGACGACACCTTGCCGTCCAACGACACCCGCACGCCGTTGAACATCCGCGCCGGTATCCCGTATCGCTCCAGGTAGGCGGCCTTCAGCGACGCCGCGGAACTTCCCGCCGCAACTTCGGCGAACAACTTCCGCTGCATCCGGCCATACAACTCACCGTATGCTGCCAGCACAGCATCGCCAGCCGAACGGCCAAGGCCCGCGTAACCGGCAATGCGCGTCTGGTATGTGCCAAGATGCCGCATCAGCCTTCCCGCGCCGCCGCCAGCGCTCGTTCCGCACGCCGTCGGGCCGAACGCCGTCCGTAGAGCCGAGCACACAGCGAGGTCATCACTTCAGTTACGTCCCGTACGAGATCGTCTTCGAGTTCGGCCTCATCCATCACCAGGATGCGGGCTCCCCGCCCGGCCAGCGCGGCATCCACGTACTCAAACCCAAAACGGCTCAATCGCTCCCGATGCTCAACTACTATCGTGCCCACCGTATGGTCCGCCACCAGACGCCGCAACCGGGGACGGTCCCCATTCAGACCGGAACCGGTCTCCTTTACCACCTCGTCCGGTCGATAGCCCTGCTGCGTCGCCCATTCCACGACCCGGCCCACCTGCCGGTCCAGGTCTTCCTTCTGGTCGGCGGACGAAACCCGGGCGTACACCACACAACGTCCTTCGTTTGCAGGAGGCACCACCACGTAGTAGCGCCCGTTGGGCAACTGCTCGATCCGAAGTTCCGGCGGCAGCTTGCCGGTGAGATGCAGGCGGGAGGTGGTCGCCTTGTCGAAGCCGTAGAGGCGTCCCCAGGCCGTCAGGCTGATGCGTCGACTGATAACGTCCATAATGGACTATTATATACTATACATTTAACTGTTGCGAACCCTACGGGGCATATGGTGGAATGGATTATGCGAACGAAAAATATCTTTGCCGATTCTCCAGCAAGATGGAGAAAGAACCATGTACCGGAAGGAGAAGCCAAGTCGTGAACCTAAGCGAGTTGGGGCTGGAAACCGTGGAATGCCAAGTGGGGTCATTAATCGTATCGGGGCGGGCGTCCCACACATCAGCGCAATGTGGAACAATGAGATCGGGAAGTCCTCAATCGCATTCCTCGTCCCGCTAACGGACGAAATTGAAGATTGGGTACTGAACGTGTCCAAGAACCAAGAGGACGGCTACGTGCGATCTTTCCGTGCCGTCTATGAGGACGAAGACCGAACTGCTCAACTGGTAATGAGCGGCGAGGGAGAAGTCTACCCCCACATATTCGGGCGCAATGGGATCGCAGTTGTTTTCGTGGTGAACATCGCTGACTTCAAGAGGAAAGCTATCGAACTATGATCACGTACCTACGTCCTTGAGGGGGTGTTTGCCCTGCGACGGGCATCGAAGCCCTTGGCTGCACTTATATGAGTTCGGGTGCCTCTCGTATACGTAAGGCCCCGGCCACAGATTTAGCCGGTGCCTTGTCTCTGTTTCAGAATCCTCTCAGGGGCCCGCGGCGGGCATCTTCCCCCCACAGTTCAGCTTCCAGAACCTTGCATTTCGTCGGCCAGTACCGATATAACCCGCTCACCATTACTGGATTTGAGCGATATATGATAGTGACGCCTTTCCTTATCTGGCATGTGTTGCTCCGTCGTCTGTTGTTGGTTCACCAAAATATACCGGGGGGTGCCTAATAGGCAACCCCCCGCGAAATGAGCTAAGACTGTAGTCTAGATCCCCATCGTAGGCTTCACTCGATGAAGGGTTGCAGCACATCGATCATGGCTTCCACGTCCGCAATGTTCTCCCCGATCTCTTCGGCGTTCAAGAACCGTTTGCGCCTGTAATAGTTCCTGTGCAGCTCCTGGGCGGCGTGCGACTTTCCTCGAAGACTCGGTTGGCGATACCTATGGCGGGCATTCGCCACGACGTTCACAAAGTCGTCGTGAACCTCGTACTCCCAGTTGTTCGCGGCGGCGGCGGCCTTGATGATGTGGGCCGCTGCGCCCCACCCCTTCTCCGAGGCCTGGTGGAGGTCGCCGCTCTCGAGGTAGCTCTTGCTCCGTGCAAGGAAGTCCCGGGCTAGCTCGATGTGGTCCGTGACGGTCTCGGTGGCCATTCTGGTACTCCTAGGGGTGGGTTCCGCGAAAAGGAATAGCCAAGTGGGGGGTTGACTCTCAGACAACTCTTTTACATTTTAGTCGCCATATCACTGGGTGAGCAACTGTCAGGTCGTGAGCGGGGAGTGGGCATTTATGAAATCGCCTCAATTACACAGTAACTGTTCAGACTTCCAACGACATGGGTTCTGAGGCTATCCAAAATCCATGCCCGCTGTGGGTCGTCCCCGGGCCCCAAGCCACCATTATCCTTCCGCATATGAGACGGAGGGGTTCGCAAATATATAGTATATAATAGACTATTATGGACGTTATCAGTCGACGCATCGGCCTGACGGCTTGAGGCCGCCTCTACGGCTTCGACAAGGCGACCACTTCCCGCCTGCATCTAACCGGCAAGCTGCCGCCGGAACTTCAGATCGAGCAGTTGCCCAACGGGCGCTACTACGTGGTGGTGCCTCCTGCAAACGAAGGACGTTGTGTGGTGTACGCCCGGGTTTCGTCCGCCGACCAGAAGGAAGACCTGGACCGGCAGGTGGGCCGGGTCGTGGAATGGGCGACGCAGCAGGGCTATCGGCCGGACGAGGTGGTCAAGGAGATCGGTTCCGGTCTGAATGGGGACCGGCGACGGTTGCGGCGTCTGGTGGGGGACCATACGGTGGGCACGATAGTGGTGGAACACCGGGAGCGATTGAGCCGTTTTGGGTTTGAGTACGTGGAAGCTGCGCTGGCCGGGCGGGGAGCCCGCATCCTGGTGATGGATGAGGCCGAACTCGAAGACGATCTCGTACGGGACGTGACCGAGGTGATGACCTCGCTGTGCGCTCGGCTCTACGGACGGCGTTCGGCGCGGCGGCGTGCGGAACGAGCGCTGGCGGCGGCGCGGGAAGGCTGATGCAGCAGACTGGCACATATCAGACGCGCACTGCCGATTACGCGGGCTTGGACCGGTCGGCCGGCAATGCTGTGCTGGCAGCGTACGGTGAGTTGTACGGCCGGGTGCAGCGGAAACTGTTTGCCGAAGTTGCGGCGGGAAGTTCCGCGGCGTCGCTGAAGGCCGCCTACCTGGAGCGATACGGGATACCGGCGCGGATGTTCAATGGGGTGCGGGTGTCGTTGGACGGCAAGGTGGCGTCGGTCAGAGAGCAGCAGAAGATGCGGCTGGACGACCTGCAACGGCGGATTGCCCGGGCTGAGCGGCAGGTTTCCGATGCCGCTGAACGTGGCCGACGGGATCAGGTTCATCAGAAGAAACGGCGGTTGGCCAATCTGCGGCACAGGCTGTCTGCACTGGAAGCCGACATAGCTGAGGGCCGGGTGCGGCTGTGCTTCGGGTCGAAGCGGTTGTGGCGGAAGCAGCGCAATCTCGAGGCCAACGGCTACGCCAGCCATCAGGAATGGCTCAGGGACTGGCGGGACGCTCGCAGCGACGAGTTCTTCGTGCTGGGGAGCCGGGATGAGACGGCGGGTTGCCAGCTCTGCGTGGCCAGCGTTGCCGATGACGGCACGCTGACCCTGCGGCTGCGGCTGCCGGATTGCCTGGCTGGAGAGCATGGCAAATACCTGGTAATCGAAGGGGTGAGGTTCGCCTACGGCCACGAGCAGGTGCTGGCTGCCCTCCAAAGCAACGCTGATTACACCGCCTACCGGCGTGAGCACGGTGAAAAGACGGCGCGGGCAACTGAACTGGGTCAAGCCATCAGCTACCGGTTCAAGCGGGACGGAAAGGGCTGGCGGGTATTCGTTACCACCAACATGATGGGAGTGCCGGTGGTTACGGACCAGCGGTCTTGGCGCCATCGGCGTGGACCTCAATGCCGATCACTTGGCCGTCGCCGAGACCGATGCCAGCGGCAACTGTGTGAACGCTTGGCGGACGCCATTGGTCACCTACGGCGAGTCCCAGCGTAAGGCTGAGGCCCTGATTGGCGACGCCGTGGCCAGCGTGGTGCGGTACGCCCGCGAGGTGAGCAAGCCCGTCGTCATCGAGAAGCTGGACTTCCGGCAGAAGAAGGCCATATTGGAAGGTCAGTCCCGTAAGTACAGCCGGATGCTCTCCAGCTTCAGCTACGGCAAGATCAAGGCGTACTTCATCTCCCGCGGCTACCGTGAGGGAGTTGAGGTACACCAGGTCAACCCGGCCTTCAGTTCGGTGATCGGCCGGGTGAAGTTCATGGAACGTTACGGGCTCAGTGTCCATCAGGCTGCGGCCTTGGTGCTGGCCCGTCGTTCACTTGGCTTCTCGGAGCGTATTCCACGCCGGTGGGCCTGTCCCGTCGGCAATGGCGTTCACGTCGCCTTCGCCCTACCTGCAAGGAACGCCCAGGCCCGGGTGGACAACTCGGTGGACCGCACCTTTCGGTCCTTCCTGACGCCTGACCTGCTTATCCTCGACGACCTGGGACTGCACCGGCTCACCGCCCAGCAGTCCGCCGACCTCTATGAGCTGATCCTCAACCGCCACCGGGCCTCCAGCTTCGTCATCACCAGCAACCGGGCCGTGGACGAGTGACTGGGCCTCTTCGAGGATCCCATTCTGGGCAACAGCGCCATCGATCGGCTGGCCAACGCCAACTATCAGATAACCGTGGAGGGCCAAAGCTACCAAGAACGCCTGTCGCCTCATCGCGCACTGCTGGGCGCAGGCCGGGAAGGAGGTGATTGACCGGAACACCAAACCAGATAATACTCAGATCACCATGCCCCAGGGTGGGTCAATGACTGTGTAAATCACTGGGTCAATGACCTTGGAAATCGACACTCAGAACCCGCCACTCGCGGCGGTGTTCTTATCTCAAGAACACTCACCCACACCCTCAGTCGTAGCCAAAACAGCGCCCCGCAGCGATAATATTCGCAATCAACCCCGAGAGGGCCGCCATGACCACAGCCGACGCCAAGGCCGCCGCAACCCGGACCGCGCCACGATTCCGCCTGCCGGACCCCCCGGAAAGAGAGCTCGACGAAGTGACCGCATTGGACCAGATCTACAACCGCGGCATGAGTGACTACCTCGCACACCACTTCGGCAACCGTGAAACCACGCTGATAACCGCAGACCGCTGGATAGTCGCCAGCCCCGAGGACAACAAAGCACGGGCCAGAAGGCCCGACCTGCTCATCGCCTTCAACGTCAGCCCACAGATCTACCGGGAAAACAACGGCTACGTATCATCTGAACAGGGGAAGCCACCGGACTTCGTCCTCGAGGTCGCATCGGAAAGCACTGGCGACACGGACACCGGCGACAAACGTGAGGATTACGCCAGACTGGGGATCCCGGAATACTGGCGCTTCGATGAGACCGGAGACCACCACAAGACCAGGCTGACCGGAGACAGGCTGGTGGAAGGCAGGTACGAACCAATCCCCATCCAGCACCTACCCGACGGCAGGCTACACGGCTACAGCGCGGCCCTCAACCTGATCCTGGAATGGCACGACGCGCTGCTGAACTGGATCGACCCGGCAACAGACGAGCACATCTCCACCTTCGAAACGGAACGACAGGCAAAACTACAGGCCGAGTCGCGTGAAGGACAGGAACGGCAAGCCAAGCTGGAAGCTGAGTCGCGTGAAGACCAAGAACGGGAAGCCAAGCTGGAAGCCGAGGCGCGTGAAGGACAGGAACGGGAAGCCAAGCTGGAAGCCGAGGCCCGGAACCGTGAACTGGAAGACGAACTCCGCAGGCTCAGGCAACACGAAGACCACGAACCCCCAACTTCGGCGCCATGACACCGTGCAGTTTCCCGGAATCCCAAGAGTCTGGCGACAGCCAGGCTCTTCCCTTTCGCCCATACAACAGCAGGTTTGCCACAGCGGTCTTTCCCGGACATCGAAGGCTAGAACGCTTTCTCCAACGAAAAACGACCCCGCTCGACCGACACACCCACAGGAGACACTCCACAACAATGACCATCACGACCCAATCCCAGTGCCTGGGCTGCCGGAAAACGCTCCACACCAGGACTGCCCGCAGCCACCTGAAGAGTTGCATCACCAAGACCGACACCACTCCGGGGAGCACACCCACGCCCATGCTGCTGGTCTCCGCCACCGCCGGCAGGGTGAAGAGCAGCAGGACGGCGATGGCGACCGCGACCGCGAGCGTCGGGAGTTTCCACCGATTGCTCCTGGCGCGGTTTGTGCCGCTAAGCATGCTGGTGCTCGCCGCGTTGCCCATCGGGAGACCCCCGTGAATTTGGTCCGTTCGTGAAGTGTGGTTCGTTGGTTGGAGGGATCTTATTGTGGGGAATTGTCGTCTGGCCCGGGCGGATACCTCTTGCGCAGGGCTACCCTGATCCTGGACACCAACCGGCTCCGTCGGCGTGAAGGGCTTCACGATGTGGTCGTCGCTCCCAAGCTCAAAGGCTCGGTCCATGTGCTGATCGCTGCCGTGATAGGACATGCAGATGACCAGAGCGTCGGAGATCTTGGTGACCAGTTCCAACAGCTTGAGCCCGGAGGCCCAGGGCAGGTCCACCAGGACAAGGTGGGGATTCTCCGCCTCCACGAGGCGTTCCATCTCCTTGTAGCTGCCGGTCACGGCCGGGCTGAAGCCCGCATCCAGGAGGGCGTTGCGGATATACCTCCGCGCCTCCGGGTCCTCTTCGAATGCGAGGATGTGCTCCTGTGTTCTCCTTGACTGACGCGAGCCGGCGGTTGGCTCAGCGGAACCAGTCTCCGTGCCGAAGGCAATCTTGCCGTCCACTTCGACTATTGTCCATTTTTGCCGACCGACCGAAGGACGGCACCGCCCGCCACAGCATCTTCGGGCGTCAGGGCGTCTCGGTCACACTCACGGTGTAGGTGCCGGTGCTAACCCCGTCCGCTGCAAACACGATTACGAAGCCTAGCTCAGTAACCGTCGCCGTGTAGCTGTACGTCTCGCCGCCGGAGGTATTTGACGGTGTGACGCTCGACGTCGTGGCGCTGCCAACTATGATTTCGGGGTCTGCCAGCGTGCCTGAAGTCACATTGATCTCGTAGGTTTTGCCGCTCGTCACATCGAAGCCGAAGCCATCCCTGTCACCGGCGAACTCGATGGATCCTTGTACAACAGTACCGCCCACAGCGACTTCGCCCACCAAACTGGACTTGAACTCAAGCTCACGGAAGATTGGCTTCAGCCGACTGACCCGCCGTCGTAATGGGCTGAACGGATAACTGGTCTCGGTCCACAGACGCCTTGCCGGTTATCAGCCCGGGGACCGCCTTCATGGCCGGCCGGAACTTCGCCCTGTTCCTTCTGCGGAACCTGAGGTGCAGGCCTTCCCACTCGGAGCACTGGCTCTGCGACATGACCGGTATGTCGGCCCTGTTCTCCGTGTGGCTCTGGTGAAGCGCGGCCTCTCGAATTACGCGGCAGGACCGGGATGCCGACGGCGGTCCTGACGGCTGACACCGGCGTGCTGACCGTCAGCGAAGCCAGCGGCGTCCGGCCGAATCGCAGCTTGGAGTCAGCCGATTCCCTGCGCAATGGCCATGGCCTCGATGGTTGCCGCCCATCTTGGCGACCCCTGCCGCGATGAGCAGTGTCATCTCCCCGAAAAACAGCGTAAAGACCGCTTGGGCGAGGCCTCGTGTGGGTTCCTGCCGGACGGAACCGGCGCTTACCGGGACGATGATGACCAGGACGGCGGTTGCGGCAATGGCCACATACAGGCTTGCGCCTAAGGCGGCGAGCCCGGCGGGCAGCAGTTCGAAGAGGGTGGGAAAGCCGCTGCCGCCCGGCGGCGGGAGGTCCGGAAGGCCCGCCGCCAAGACCGCTATGACGATACAGCCGGTGGCCATGGCCGCCGTCCACCAGGTCACGCCAACCCAGTGGCTGTCCCATGACGTCGCAATCCCGGTCATGCCGGCGGAATCCGGACCGAGCCTCGCCTGGGTCCAGCGGAGGGCCACCCAGACGATGGAGACGGGCAGCAGGGTGATGACCGTCCCGTAGACGGAGAGAGCGGCGCCGTACCCGGCGCGGTCGGATAGGAAGGCGGCGGCAATGACGAAGAAGAATCCGCCCACTGTCAGTCCGCCCAGGGCGGCGCTACTGAGGGGGAGCAGCCAGAACAGGAGGCCCGGGCTGGCGCGGCCTCCGGCAGGTCCCGGTACGGGGGAGGTGACGGTAAACGAGTGCTGGGTTTGTTCGGTTGACATCCTGTCACCTCGTTGTTTGGCGTCGCCGCCGGCTCCGGGATGAACGGGCGGTGCCGGAATCCGGTCGCCCGGCCATGAATCAGGGGAGCTTGCTTTGCAGGTGTGGAGTCGTTCCGGGGTGGGGACAGTGAGAGACCGGCACGGGTCTAGAGGGAAAAAGCATGATTTTCATAGCCGGCCCGGGGAATCGGACATCTCCCTCCACCAGCCGAGGTCCCTGGGAGTTGGGGCTGTCGGATGCGAAGCGGGCTACTCGGCAAAAGGAGGGCAGCGCGGAGGCCTTCGCAGCGCCGCCGGGCTGCTCCGGCCAGGGCCCGCCGCCTCTTCCCACTCGGACCAGTGAACCCATGACGTAATAGTCAATGTTGGGGAAGCCGGGCCCGGCGATTTGATCGTCCGGGCGGGTCTTCCCGCCGTCGTGGCAGGCCACGTGGATTTCCAGGGAGTCGAGAGCTTCCCCGTGCTTCCGGAGCGTTTCCTCAGGGCCGGGACCGGCGTCTGGCGAAGAATTTCGCCATGATGACGATGGTTTTCCCGATACAGACCGCCGCCACCGCCAGCACCGCGGAGGAGACCGCCATCCGGCCCGCGCCGGTGAGGACGGCGTGGACCGTTTCCGGCGCGGTGTCCGAGGTGTTGATGAAGACCTCGTCCCAGACGACCAAGCCTCTCCAGCTGAAGGCGAAGAAAAGGATGAACAGCAGAATGCAGAGGGCCAGCTCACCCGGCCCCGGGGGCCAGATAAACCCCGGCTCCTCTTCCTCCGGCTGGCGCCGCCCACAGGGGAGTTCCGGTCTTTCCGGTCCGTCTCGTCCCATGGAAACCTCCTTGTTGTCACAAGGCGTGATAGGTTGGCCGTTGTTGGTTGGTGGGAAGCGCCAGCTGCTGGCCCCCGGATGTGGGGACGGGCTTCGGCGCGAGTTGGTCCCGGGCGCGTCCGACACGGTTGCCGGCTGAACCCAGGAGGCGGTGACGTTCCCGCCCGGCGTCGAGATACGGGTCTCTGCGGCCTCCTATGACGGCTTGCATGATGCGGCCCAGGGTGCTTTGATGTTGCCGGTCACGGTTCGCAGCGAGCTCATGCCGTTACCGCCGGTACGAGGAGTCGAGCGGGACATCCCCAAGGGAGACGCGGCGAGAATTCGCGCCTACGCCGTCGGATTGGTCGACGACGCCCGCGCCGTAGGCGAAACCGGGGTAACCGTGCGTGCCGGAGACGTACGCGAGGCCTTGGAACTGGACCACAAGAACGCCTTCATCGACATATGCCAGGTCTTGGAGACCCGCATATTCCAAAGCGCGGCCGGAGTGGAACTGGTGGCGAGGCGCGGGCCCAGTCAGGGCCTCAACTCGGTTTTCGAGTTCAGGCTCGTCGGCGGCCGGGTATTGCCCCGGACGCCGGAGGCGGTCTCGCCCGCGCGAGGGGCCCCTGAGAACCGGCCCGAAGGCGCTCGCCCTTCCCGGCTGGGGCTTCTGTCTGCCGTGGACCGAGGGGTTCGCCGGGCCTTGAGGCGGGTCGGGACTCTGCTCCGACGTGCCGTTCGAACGAACCCGTTCCCCGGACACCGGGGGCTTGGCGGTCCCCGCCAGGAGACGGTCCGCCGAGAGAGAGACCGTCTTGGCCGTTACCGGCTGCGGGCCCGCAGCCGCTGAACCTCCTTATCATTCCTCATCATTCGTCCTGAGGCACGATGGCCTGGAAGGCGAGTGGAACCGGATCACCTCGCGGTCGCCGGATTCGGAGCGCCTGCTCGGCAGACCGGTTCACCCTGGTGGTGTTGTGCGTCTCGTCCCAAGCGTTCTGGACCAACTACCATGGGGCGCGGCCGGCGTGCTGCTCCCGCATCGCCTCGTGGGACACGGTGAATCGTTCCTTGGAAGGCATGGCTTCTCCAGGTTCAGAGTTAAGGGGAAGTGAGTAGTAACTGGCAGGACAGGAGGGGGTCCAGGCCCCGAAGAGGGAGGCGAGGGTCAACTTGGAGTCGGTGCCTTGGGCTGAGCGGGTGCCGCCGCTGATTTTGCGGCTGACCACCAAGGGCCGCAGGCTCCGTTCCGCGGCATTGTTGTCCGACGGCACGGCGGGTTGGGCCACAAAGACGAACAGTTCCTTGATGAACTTCTCGATACGCCGGCACAGGTTGCTCTGGACCGCCGCTTGGTCTTCCAGGAAAGGACGGCAGTGGGCCAGCAGTTTCCGCTCCAGTTGCTGCTGGACCCGCCGGCGTTGCCGGGCATCGGGATGGGTGAAGGCTTTCGCCCCAGTGTAGATTTGGTGGACTGCCCCAGCCCACTGGGCCAGTTTTTGGTCTTGGGGGTAGAGGGCCTTCAGGTCGTGGACGTCCCGCAGCAGGTGAACCCAGCACCGCTGCTTCAGGCCCGGGTAATGGTGGTAAGCGGCATAGAAGTCACTGACCAAGACCCCGCTGAAGGAATCGCCCAGCACCTCGTCTACTACTTCCTTGTTTCGACCCCGGCGCAGAAAGTACCGGTCGGTGGGGGTGCTGAAGGTCCAGACGTAGCCGTTGACCCCGTCCTGGCGCCAGCCGGTTTCGTCGGCGTGCACCACTGGGCTGCCTCGGATCCGGTCCTGGATTTCCGCCAGCGCCGGTTGAGCCTTTTGGGCCACCTGGTGAATCGCCCGAACGATGGCGCCCAGGCTCAGGGGCAACCGATGCACGGTCTGCAGGTACCACTGGATGGTGCGCAAGGGCAGCCGTCCTTCTTCCCGCAGGGCGGCAATCCGGCTGAGCAGGTTGACTCCCAACCGATGTTTACCGAGGGCCACCCGGCCCAGGTCCGCCTGGGGAGTCCGGCGCCGTTCACATACCGGACAGGTCCGGGCAATGAAGACGTGCTCGGTGACTTGGGCCGGAACCAGGGGGAGGTCAATGACTTCACGGGTCCGCTGCACCCAGCCCCCGGCCAGGCCGGTACCGCATTGGGGACAGGATTCCAGGACATGCTCCACCCGTTGGGTGGGGGCCATGCGCTGGCGGGCAAAGCCGTGGGGCCTGGGCTTCCCGGGCCTTTTATCCTTGGCTGGACCCTGGCCGGACTTCGGTTTAATGCCGGGCATTCGGGGCGACCCACCAGGCTTGGCCTTTCCTTCCAGCACCTCAAGCCTTCGCTGCAACTCGGTGATGACGGCCTGCTGCTGGGCGATGAGGGCCAGCAAGGCCTCCCGGCTGGCGGTAGTCAGGTCAAGACCCGTATCCATGCTTCAGATTTAACATAACCGGAAAACCGACGCACTGTGCTATTCCTACCACTTCTGCCCAATTCGCCCCACCAACTCTGAACAGTTACCGGCGAGTCGGGGAGTTCGCAACAGTTAGATTTATAGTATATAATAGTCTATTATGGACGGTATCAGTAGACGCATCAGCCTGACGGCCTGGGGACGCCTCTACGGCTTCGACAAGGCGACCACTTCCCGCCTGCATCTCACCGGCAAGCTGCCGCCGGAACTTCAGATCGAGCAGTTGCCCAACGGTCGCTACTACGTTGTGGTGCCATCCCGGAATGATGGGCGTTGCGTGGTGTACGCCCGAGTATCTTCTGCGGATCAGAAGGAAGACTTGGACCGGCAGGTGGGCCGGGTTGGGGAATGGGCGACGCGGCAGGGCTATCGGCCGGACGAGGTGGTCAAGGAGACCGGCACTGGTCTGAATGGGGACCGTCGCCGGCTGCGGCGTCTGGTAGCGGACCGTACGGTGGGCACGATAGCGGTGGAGCACCGGGAGCGGTTGAGCCGTTTCGGCTTTGAGTACTTGGAGGGTGCGCTTGCCGGGCGGGGAGCGCGCATTCTGGTGATGGAAGCGGGCGAGCTCGAGGATGACCTGGTGCGAGACGTAACCGGGGTGTTGACCTCGCTGTGTGCTCGACTCTACGGACGGCGTTCGGCGCGGCGCCGGGCGGAACGGGCGCTGACGGCGGCTCAGGAGGGCTGATGCAGCAGCTTGGCACCTACCAGACGCGCATTTCCGATTACGGCGGCGTGAACCCTTCGGCGGGGGACGCCGCATTGGGCGCCTGTGCCGCGCTTTACGGACGGGTGCAGCGGAAGTTGTTTGCCGAAGTTGCGGCGGGAAGTTCGGCGGCGCCGCTGAAGGGCGCGTACCTGAAACGGTACGGGATACCGGCGCGGATGTTCAACGCGGTGCGGGTGTCGCTGGAGGGCAAGGTGGCGTCGGTCAGAGAGCAGCAGAAGCTGCGGGCGGATGCTCTGGAGCGGCGCATTGCGCGGGCTGAGCGGCAGGTTTCCGATGCCGCTGAACGTGGCCGACGGGATCAGGTCCATCAGAAGAAACGGCGGTTGGCCAATCTGCGAGTCCGGCTGGCTGCACTGGAAGGCGACATCGCTGAGGGCCGGGTCAGGCTGTGCTTCGGGTCCAAGCGGTTGTGGCGCAAGCAGCACCATTTGGAGGCCAACGACTACACTGACCATCAGGAATGGCTGAGGGACTGGCGGGATTCCCGCAGGGACGAGTTCTTCGTGCTGGGGAGCCGGGATGAAACGGCGGGCTGCCAGCTCTGCGTGGCCACTGTTGCCGATGACGGCACGCTGACCCTGCGGCTGCGAATGCCGGACTCTCTGGCGGGGCAACACGGCAAATACTTGCTCATTCCGGGTGTGCAGTTTGGCTACGGGAATGAGCAGGTGCTGGCAGGCTTGGGGAGCAATGCCGACTACGCCCAGTATCGGCGCGAGCACGGGGAGACGGCGGCGCGGGCAACTGAATTGGGCCAATCCATCAGCTACCGATTCAAGCGCGACGCCAGGGGCTGGCGGGTGTTCGTGAGCACCCGGATGATGGATGTGCCGGTGGCTACAAACCAGCGGAGCGGTGCAATCGGCGTGGACCTCAACGCCGACCATCTGGCCGTTGCGGAGACCGATTCCAGTGGCAACTGCCTGAACGCTTGGCGGGTGCCGCTGGTCACCTACGGCAGGAACACTCGCCAGGCCGAGGCTCTCATCGGCGACGCCGTGGCCAGCGTGGTCAATTACGCCCGAGAGGTCGGCAAGCCGATTGTGATCGAGAAGCTGGACTTCCGGCAGAAGAAGGCCGCTCTGGAGGGTGAATCCCGCAGGTACTCCCGTATGCTGTCGTCATTTGCCTACGGCAAGGTCAAGGCGTACTTCATCTCCCGTGGCTACCGGAAGGGAGTTGAGGTACATCAGGTGAACCCGGCCTTCAGTTCGGTGATCGGCCGGGTGAAGTTCGTGGAGCGTTACGGGCTCAGTGTCCATCAGGCAGCGGCCTTGGTGCTGGCCCGTCGTTCACTTGGCTTCTCGGAGCGTATCCCCCGCCGGCGGGTCTGTCCCGTCGGCAATGGCGCCCACGTCGCCTTCACCGTACCTGCAAGGAAGCGGGTGAAGCACGTGTGGACGTCCTGGGGCGCGATCTCGGGACAGCTGAGACCGGCGCTTGCAGCGCATCACCGGCTGGGAAAGCGGAGACGCAGACCCAATCCGGTTCGGGCTGTTGTGCGGGCTGATGCCCGCGGGGTGGCCTGAGCGGGGACCAGATCGGTGTTTCCGGGTGAGATTCCCGGGCGGAGCCGTCTTGTACTGTTGGGACGGCGGCGCGGCTAAGACCGCGTCTTCAGAGAAGGCTGACGGAAGTCCTGTGACTAAAGTCAACCATTTTTACAACGGTCTATATACCCAAATTCAAGCTTTCTCGTAGAAGCTCGTATGCAAGGCTCGAGGTCATTTGAGGTACCATTAAAGGCCACTCGAATGATCCGAATAGAGGATATGAGGAAGTGATATCGAAAATTCTGTTTTTGGTGGCCTTGGTTGCGCTGGTTGCAGTGCTGGCGTGTGGAGGTGACGATGAGACCGAGGCGCCGGCCGACACTGCGGTACCGCAGCCAACGGCAGTGTCCGTAGCATCTCCCACATCGACGCCCAGACCTGCGCCAACTGCAGATCCCGAACCTACGGCGGTTCCCGAACTAACAGAGGCACCGGCAGCAGCCACTCCGGCTCCGACGGAGGCGCCAACACCGGAGCCAACGGCCGCAACCGAGGCACCCGAGCAAAAGCCGGGCAGCAGTGTGATCGCTCCCCTCCTCTTGGACGACCCAATAGGAATCGCGACTCAACTGTCGGAGGGAGAGCTGGCGTGCTCTGCCGGCGTAGCCCCCCTCGACCGGCTGTTGCAGATATTTGGGGCACCGGACACGGCCACCCCCGAGGAGCAGTCGCAGCTCATCGGATGCCTTGAGGACGAGACTGTATTGCGTGTGTTCCTGACGGGGCTGATCGGCATGTCAGATCCGCTGAGCGAGGAATCCTCACAGTGTATTCGCACCGGACTGGCCGGAGTAGATGTACGCTCGGTGATGCTGGCCGGTACTGCGGGCGACGCGGAAGCCGCCATGGTTGGAAGTATGTCGGCGTTCTTCCTGACGTTATCGTGCCTGAACGAAGACGAGTGGCAAGCCGCGGGTCCTTCCTTGGGCATGGGCCCGGCGGACCGCGAAGGTTTACAGTGTCTGCTGGAGGAACTGGGTGGCCCCGAAGGTTTCTCTGAGACGTTTGGTTCCGGAGAAGAAGGCTCAATATTCGCGCTGTTTGGCGCGGCGATAGGGTGCGGGCTGGAGATGGAGGGAGGCCCCGGTATGATTGATGGCCCCACGGATATACCCCAGCCCACGCCTGGAACGGAGCAGGGACCGGGCGCCGGCGAAATGACCGAAATGCAGATGGAGGGTTTCTTCAGCATCATTGCGGGACTGTCGGGCGCGGAACTCACATGCCTGGCCGGAAGCGGCGTGAGCCCCGAATCTATGCAGAACCCTTCAGGGCCCGATTTTGCGACTCCAGAGCAGCAGGCTCAGATCTTTGGCTGCTTCGAGGATGAGACGGTGCTGAACTTGTTCCTGAGCGGGCTCGTCGGCGACCCCAGCCAACTCAGCGAAGAGACATCCACCTGCATCCAGACGGGGATGGAGGGGATAGACCTGCGGGAAGTGATGCTGGCGGGCACCGGGGGCGACGAGGAGGCAGCCATGGTGGGCAGTATGTCCGCCATGATGCTGACGCTCTCCTGCCTGAATGAAGAGGAATGGCAGGCGACGGCACCGGCCCTGGGGATGCAGCCGGATGAAAGGGAAAACCTCCAGTGCGTGATGGACCAGTTGGGCGGGCCGGAGGGAATGGGTGAGGCCCTTGGTTCCGAGGACGGGAGCGGCATCATGGCCTTCTTTGGAGCGGCGATAACGTGCGGGCTGCAGATGGAGGATATGAGCCCGGGCAACTAACAGGTTCAGCGGCTAGAGGGCCTTAAGGCCACTGTGGCCGCCCACCTCTCCTTGGGGCATGCGGTTCCTGGGCTCGAAAGAGTAGCGGCTTCGGGGCGCTGGCCGATTGGTTTGGGTCGGAGCGAGCAGCGCTAAGAGGGGCACAGGCGGTCGAGGAGTGGGGTGCCGGCGAATGCGCCCATTCTCTGGGCCCGTCGATATGCCGTTCCGCCGGCAGCGTCCCTGATGTTGACGTCCGCGCCTCGGTCTAGGAGCAAGGCTACTACCGCCACCTCTTCGCTAATCACCGCGTAGTACAGGGGCGTAATGCTGTGATTGTCGCTGGTGTGAATTTCCAGGAACTTTGACCCGGTAAACCGGAAAATTGACAGGGACATTGACCCCCGATTTACAGGGTCTATGACCCACCCTGGGAGCCGGAGGGGCGACCATTGACGCACTTCAAACGTGGGGTGTGGGGATGGCGTTCCGGGAGGTTACCAGAGTGGAAATACAGGAAATCATCCGGCGATGGCAGGCGGGCGAGGGGTACCGTCAGATCGCATCGGGCACCGGCCTGTCGCGGAACACAGTCCGCAAGTATCTCACTGCGGCGAAGGCGGGGGGCATTACCCGGGAAGGAGGTTCTCCCGGCGAAGACCAGCTCATCCGGCTGGTGGCTCCGTGGGCGGACCAGATCTACCAGTGGGTCAGCGGGGACCGGCTGCAACTGACCCGTATTCACGAGCTGCCGTTGGGCTGCGGCTGCCGGGTATCGTACCAGTCGCTGCGCCGCTTCATTCAGAAACGCAACTGGAGCAAGCGCAGCAGGATCACCGTGCGCATGGAGGATACCGCTCCCGGCGAGGTGGCGGAGGTGGACTTCGGCCGGTTGGGTCTGATTCACGATCCTGACACGGGACACCGCCGGACGGTGTGGGCGCTGATCGTGGTGCTGGCCTACTCGCGGCACTGCTTCGTCTGGCCCACCTTTGGCCAGAAGCTGGAGGACGTCATCGCTGGCCTGGAGTCGGCCTGGGCCTTCTTCGGCGGTCTTCCCCGCTACCTGGTGATGGACAATTTCCCGGCCGCCCTTGCGGGAGCGGACGCGCTGCACCCCCGTTGTCTCACCCGGGGCTTCATCGCCGACCCCGCCCGGGTGCGCCACCCCAAGGACAAGCCCAAAGTGGAGCGGGGCGTCCAGTACGTCCGGGAACGCTTCTTCAAGGGCGGAGACTTCAGGGACCTGTCCGATGTCAGGGCTCAGGCCGCAAACTGGTGCCGGGACGTCGCCGGACGCCGGATACACGGCACCACCAGGCGTCAGCCATTGGCCGTCTTTCTTGCCGAGGAGCGCGAAGCCCTCGCCTCCTGGGACGGCGAGCCCTACGAGATGACCCACAGCAGGTCCTCCATGTTGGCCACGAACTCCGCGCTCACCTTGGGAATGCACCATTCCTTCTTATGCCAGGGCTTGAGAGCGTTTTTTTGAGACGCTTGCGCACCCCTTCGTGGGACATGGAGGAAGCCAACCCCAACTCCACCACCTTGTCAGCCAACAGGCGCAGGGTCCAGTGATCATGCCCTGCCGGCGGCGGGCTGCAGGCCAGGGCGATCAGAGCCTGCCCCGGTCGTCCAGCTTCCGGCACCGGTTGGCCTGGGGACGGTCCTTCAGCACCCCCGCCAACCCTTCTTCGCTAAAGCGCTGCTTGACCCGGTACACTGTGCCCAGGGCCACCTCCACGGCTTCAGCCACTTGGGGAGCCGGCCAACCGTCGTCGCTCTTGAGGAGAACCCTAGCCCTGGCGGTCACTCTGGCGGAGCTTTTCCCTACCCGAATCAGACGCTGGAGTTCTTCCCGTTGTTCCGGCGCCAACCGCACTGCGTACTTGTCCCGAACCATCAGTGCTACCCCCGCCACCAACATTTCCCACCACGCAGGATAACCCAATTTGTCCGGTTTCTTAAATAAATGCTAAAACGAAGTTGACTGAGTACTAGGCATCACCTCCAACCTGGTCTTCTCCCAGTGGGAGTATATCTTCGCCAACCCAATGGCAACCGCGGCGGCCATCGACCGGGTGGTCCACCACTCGGTCATCCTGGAATTCGACGTCCCCAGCTATCGAACCGGAGTGGCTCAAAAACGGAACCAGGAACAGGAGGTGGACCGGCAAGAATAATTGACGGAACCGGCAGAAGTAGTTGACGCTGAACAGACGGAAGTCTTGTGACTAAAGTCAACCATTTTTACAACGGTCGAACCCGACCGAAACATAGAACATCTCGGTGGTGTCGGTCTGGAAGGTGACGCTCACCTTCTTCCCGCTGCCGGAGCCCGACGCGCCCGGGACCGCCGTTCCGTTGCTGTCGTAGATTCCCAAGATCCTGAGCCGTGTCCCTGATGCCTCACCGGCAGGTCGTCGGTTGTCTCCACTTTTATCGTGTACTGGTAGTCCTCGCTGACTCCTTGAATGGCGAACCAGT
The DNA here is from genome assembly GCA_965220625.1 of Dehalococcoidia bacterium. GTDB lineage: Bacteria > Chloroflexota > Dehalococcoidia > Lucifugimonadales > UBA3495 > VXOI01. Next base: position 2,355,392 of record CBDCQN010000003.1, on the reverse strand, counting down.
CCTCGTCCGGCGCTTGGACCCAATACCAGGCCCAGTCGTCCCCCAAGAAGCCCGTGGAACTCTGACTGACATGTTCAGACGGCCTTGACCTGAGGCGGAAGGTGTCTCCGGTGGATATGTCCGCCGGGATATCCGACGTATATCCGTCCGGTCCTCCGTCATACGAATATACGGCTTTCCCGTCTCTCATGAAGCACATGCTGTTGACGCGGATTTATATCTGATAGGTTCCGGTGTTTCCTCCGAAGGACCGCATCTCGAACTGGTGAAATCCCGAATAGTCGCACAACGAGGCTTTGCACAATAAATGTTTTTTATTCCCGATTTATTGTGCAGGTTTGTTCAGAATTGCCGGTGGCTCCATTGTCCCGCCGTTCCTGTCCAGCCTGTTGTCTTTCTTGAATGCTTGTCTTCGGGTCTCTGCTCACAGTGCTGCAAGGAGTTCCAGGGCGCCTGCTGAGGTGCGCTGTCTGTGAGTGCGCAGTTCCCCGGCCGGCAGTTCTCCGTGGTAGAAGTGGACGTGCAGCCTTTCGGCTGAACCGAACCGGGAGCGCCAGATGTTCCCGTCTTGGGTGGTGTCCAGATGCTGAGCGATTCTCTGGAAGGCCCTGTGGCTGTCGTGGGGGAGTCCGTCGTTCTGGGCGACGGCGATCAGGCATTGGGCGAGAGCTCCCCATAAGAACTCGGCGGCAATCATGTCGTTGCCGCCGTCCCCTGATTCTTCGTCTGCCCGCCTCATGAGTTCCCGGGCCATGCTGAGATGTTCCTCCTGGTTCATGGGGCCGCCTGTGCGGCCAGTCGGTTGGCCAGTTCTATGGTCGCCGTGGCGAAGAGGATTCCATCTTCCTCTGGCCCGTCCGGGTTTTCCGCGTAGACACCGAACTTCAGCATGTCCGGGCGTCCCATGCTGGCTCCCAGGGCCGCGCCCAGGTTGTCGCCCTCTTTTGAGACGTTCTCCAGGGCTTGGTCGAGTTCCTCAATCGTGTTGGGCCATTCGCTCCCGCTGCCCAGGGCTGCGGCGATGCTGTAGAGGTCATCATGGGTGCCGTGGGGCCAGTCGCGGGTTGCGGCGATATGTCCCAGTGTCGCCCTGACGGCGTCGGTGAGGGTTTCTGCTCCTTCCAGGGCATCTCCCTTTTGGAAGCTGGTCTTGGCCGCCTTGAAGTATGCTTGGACGACCTCTTCCACTGCTGGTTGCCAGGTCTGGGAGACGGTGGTTTTCCAGGTGTCCGCATCCTGGCTGGTGCAACTACTGAATGCCTGGGCGACGGCGCTTATGGCGTCGTTCATGGGCCGGTTGCTCTCCGGAACGGGCCATATTGCTTGGAAATCCTCTTTGATTTTCTCCAGTTCAGGAGTGGGCTGTGCCACGTGGCTGACTATCCGGAGGACCGTGAGGGCGACGTCTTGCGCTACCGTTTCCATTCTGGTGTTCATGTCGGTTGCTCCAGCCTATCTGCTTCGTTGGATGTTATTTCCCGGTGCCTGCGCGGTCAACTGTGGGAGTGTTCCCCGCTGGCTGCCCTCTACGTGTTGCTCCGGGCCTGTGCGAGGGCATTTATTGTGCAAGATTTTTTAATTCCCCGCTGGATTCCATTTATTGTGCAAAGCCGCACAACGAGTCTTTTTTAATTTCGATTCATTGTGCAGAATCTGTTTTTATTCAGGGACTCAGGTGTGCATTGGGGGAGAGTGATGCCGTCGGCTGCCTGCTTTTCTGTCAGACTTCGGCTTCCCGTCGGGCATGCTCTTGCAGTGTCTTCTCCGCCAGAGCGAGCCACTTTGTTCCACCGGTGTCTCCGTCCTCGCCCGTCTGGGCCTTGAACCAGTTGATGGTGTCGCGGTCAAGGAGTAAGGTGATGTGCTCCGTACGTCCGGCGTCCAGGTCGGCTTGCCGCTTACGGGCCGCCTTGGCGGCCTCGGGGAAGAGTTCTTCCGTCGACTTGGCGTTGGCCCAGTCCTCCTCGGTCCATTCCCGTGTGTCCGGGTCTTCCGCTATCTGGCGGTTAATCTCGGCGTCTTCTTCGGGAGTCGGGTAGATGATCCTAGAGTTTTTCTCTGTCATAGCGTGCCGTCTCCCTAATGTTGGCTTTTCTGAAGCTGATGATGCGGGTGGAATGGTCTCAGGGAGTCCAGACTACATTGTGGATCCTGCCGTCGACGGGGACGTATGAAGAGTACCGCAACTCGCCTTGCCTGTCACTGCGCTGGTGTGTGGCGGCACCCCAGTTTGCGCGGTGTACCAGCGTGAAGTCGATGCCGTGCAGCTTGCTGTTCTGCTGGCGCTTGTCTTCGTCCCACTCGTATGGGGGGCCGGGCGTTGGAGTCATATCAATCCTGTATGGATTTTTGCTCTGTCTTCTGAGAGTAGTCAGCGGGTCGGTTCCGTTCTCGGTTTCCGGTCGGGTGAAGTGCTTGGCTGCAGTCTATTTGCTGTGCAGAAAAGATTTCTTTGAGCGCTAGTTGGCATTTGTTGTGCAAAGCCCTCCGTTCCTCCTGGCTTATTCCCGGCCCATTCCGGCCAATTGGTGTCCTATTCTTGGCCTATTCCCGGCCTAACCGGCGCCGATGCCTGCCAGTGCGGGCTCAACGGCGTCGGCCCTCTCGCCGGTGATCTCCGTGTGGATGAGCCTTGGGGTGACCCCCGGGGGACAGGCGAACTCGTGGGTCCGGTGTTCGTTCAGCCCGTTGCCGCACCCGGGGCACCGGTCGTCGTGGACCTCTTCCACCGGGTAGATCTGCCGGCAGAAGATGCAGTGGCGCATCGTCCTGAGCACCGCGTCCCGCCACCTCTTCGGGCTGGCGCCCTGGTTTCTGAGCAGCTCCTCCAGCTTCCGGCGGAGCGCCCTGGCCTCTTCGAGACGGACCCTGAGCTCCAGGTCGAAGCCCTCCTCCTTGGTCCGGAGAGGGACCGGCCTGCGTTCCTCCACGAGGTCCCAGAAGGCCTCGTCCGATTGGCGGAGGTAGGTGGAAATGGGTATCAAAAAGGGGCCGCGATTTGGTCCTCGAGTTGTAGCCGTTTTAACCGGCCGGCCGGGACCACCCCTCCATGGGGGTCGCTCCACGTAGCTAGAGCGCGATCTTAAATTATTGCACCCCCTGCGGTGATGCGTTTGTGCGCCCGGGCGGATGAGCGGTTATGCGTTTATGAGGTTGTGCGTTTGTGAGTCCATGCGCTAATGCGGATGAGCGTCCGTGCGTTTATGCGGTTGGGCGTCCGTGTGTTAATGCGTTATTGCGCTTGGGCGTTAGTGCGTCCGGTCCCGGTGGGGTAGTGTTGGGCGGTTCGTTAGTCTTCCCTTGCTTCTTGGCCCACCCATCGCTTTGGAGTGTAGGCGCTGGGGCGCAGGGTGCCGTAGAAGAATGAGTATTCTGAGATTATCGTCTTTCCGGCGGCCCGGAGAACCCCGGAGAGCCGGTTTATACGGCGTCTGCCGTCCCCCTTTTTCTACGGATGGGGGTAATCTGGGGCAGGAAACTGCTCTCTGGGCCTATGAATACTCTGAACAAGTCGGGTGGGATGTGTCATAGTTAGGCTGAACCAGCCGATGCCTGTTTGAGGGAGTGAAGGCAGATGGACCAGCCCACCTTTGCTGACCTGGAATACCAGGGCAAGAAGCGCAAGACCCGCCGGGGACTGTTCCTGGACCGGATGGACGGCCTGATCCCCTAGCAGTTGCTGGAGGACCGCATCCGCCCCTTCTACCCTAAGGCCGGAAGGGGGAGACAGCCGTACCCGCTGTCCGTCATGCTGAGAACTCACTGCGTCCAGCTCTTCTACAACCTGAGCGACCCGGGCATGGAGGACCTGCTCTACGAGTCCGACCCGGTGCGTCGGTTTGCCATGCCGCTCCGCCAGGCAGTCCGGGATACGCAACCGCAGGGTCAGCGTGCCATCATCGGCAACACCGGCGACGCAGAGTTGACAGCTCCCGGGTGGTCTACCGCGCCTGCGGGATGCGCCTTGGTTGGTCGATGGTCAGCGACGTACTGTGGGGTTTATCGCCGTACCTGCGGGCGTAGCCGGTTTCGGAGCGGGTTCCGTTACCAGCGGTTCATATAATCCAGCAAGGCACCTTCTCCCAGTATGGGAGGCGTTTCTTTCTCTTCGTCTCCATAGAAGTACCAACGGTCCAGCTGGCGGGGATCAGGCCCGTCGCCGGCCGGGAACACGGTGAAGCGCAAGGCGCAGTACTCCCGCCCGTCCGGCTGCATCCGGACCAGTACGTCAACGTGGCCGCTCTCGAAGGGAACCCGGAACGTGCGCTCAACTTCCCATATGTCAAAGGACTGCGAGGGATCACGCTGCACTGCGTCCAAGTAGCGGTTGTAGGCGTCGAGCCAGAATTGGCCGGAGAAACCGGCCTCCTGGGCCGCAGCGTTCCAGAAAAAGTCGGCGGGGGTTATGTGCGTCTCCTGAGCCATCGTTCGTTTACCTCGCGCTGGTTCAAGTGTTTTGTTGACCGAGGCGTTCTTCCAATTCCCGGACGCGGGCCTCGGCGGCTAGGCGGGCCTCGCGTTCAGCCCTTGCGCTCAGCGGGCCGGGCGGCGCGTTCGCTATCGAAGGCGGCGATGTGGCGGCCCGTCGCCGGGTCCCGTTGTCCTTGCTCCCACCGGAGATGCAGGTTCAGAACGGCGCTGTACCCTTGCACAACGCAATCATCCAGCTCCTCGATGGCGACGGGTTCGTAGGCGCCGCGCCACCAGCCGGTCGCCGGCCAGCCTGACTTGGCTGGGCCTGTCCTCCTCGTCGAAGCGCCAGTACTCGGCGACCCCGTGGCGGGCGTAGAATTCCCGCTTGTCGGTGTTGTCCTCTGCCCTGGTGCTTGGCGATGCTATCTCCAGCACGAAGTCGGGTGGCTTGCCCTGCTCGGATACGACGTAGCCGTTGTTGCGGTCGTACAACTCCGGGTCGGCGCCAAAGGCAATCAAGAGATCGGGGACGCGAAATTCCGCCCCGGACCCGCGGCGGCCCAGCGCCAAGTACAGCTCGGACTTGACGATGGTCGTTTCCGGATTGCCGAAGTGGAGTTTCAGGTGGTGCATATTGCCGGTTTCGGCCAGGTGCTTGGGCGCTGGTCATGTCGTCGGGATCTTGCTCCGGCGGGTCGGGTAGCCGGAAATGGCTGCCGGACTGCGGCGTCTTGACGCGGCCAATGGTGTCGGCGGTGGTCATGCTCGACCTCCGGAGATTGGCGGCTCTTGCCGGTCAACGGGTGGATGGTGCCGATTATATGGCATTCGGCATGGGACGGCGAGTTGTAGGCTATCAGCGCTGAATGGTTACTGCGTCTCCGTGGGCTGCGGGTGGCCGTTGCGGCAGGGCTTGGCGCCTTTCTGCTTCCGGGCCGGGGTTAACTGGCTTGGGGAGTGGGAAGGAGTGCTCGAGAATACCGCCTATTACCCGCGTCTGCGGGGAGATTAGGGTGTGGACCTCCGCGGGTGCGGAGGGTGGGCAGGCTGCAGTGGCAGCAGACCGCGAGATGGAGTCGCTTCATCGGCGTGTAAGCTGTGATCGCAGTTCCGCCAGCCGCGGAACCAGCGTCGGCTGCAGTTCTTTTGAATCGTAAACGTGGGCACAGAGAGGACTGGCTCATTTAGTAGCCCAAGTGGAGACGGGGTCTTCACGACTGCGGCTTGGTGCGTTTCCATCTGCTCCCGCCCGGCGACATATACCGTGGCTGTTGTAAGCCGCTAATTAGGTTGTAGGTCGACGTCCGTGAGTTGGAACCAATGCACGGTGTTATTCTCCACTAGGCGCTGTACCGCGTAGTCGTTCTGCCTACTGGCGATTACGGCATGGGCGGGTTGCCCGGTAAACCGTGTGAGAAACCCGGCGTTGCGGGTCACCCGGTCGGTGTCGCGCGCGTCTGCGGTGTAGGAGGCTTCCATTGCCACGTAGTGGGTGTTCTTGTCGTGGTCCAAGGCTTCCATGACCAGGTCGGCCCGGTAGAAGCTCAGCAGGTCCGAACGATGTATGCCGGTGGTGTCGCTGCGGTTGGCGAGGTTGTTCAGGTCGGCATTGGAGAGCATAGTCACCAATGTGAAGTCAAGTTGGGCGAGGATGTCATCATGACGGTCCCAGGCGGCGCGTCCGGCGACGTTGCCTTTGAGGTCGCCGACATCGGCGGCGATGCGTTGCACGTCGGCTCTGACGCTTTGCACGTCGGCTCTGACGCTTTGCACGTCCTCTCTGACGCTTTGCACGTCCTCTCTGAGACTTTGGTTGAATGCCTGCTGGCTGGTCGCGAAAGCGGCGAACTTTTCTGGCAGGTTGATGAGGTCGTCGGTCAGCAGGTGGCGGCGTACCGCTTCCCGGAAGGCGGGATCGGTGTCCAGAGCTCGCAGGATGTCCTGCTGGTTGTTGATTTCCATAGTCATGGCAGCACTACCTGTTCACAATTTTAACAGATGGTGTCATTGCCTGGATGGGACGTTCTGCAGATAGCGCTATGCGACGCGTTTCCTTGGAGGCACCCTGCTGTCGCCCGATTTGTTTAGCGCCGGATGTTCTGCTCTTCAGGTTGAGGCTGCTCGGTGAGATTGCGCCACACGCTTCGCTGTTGCTGCCTCGCCAGAGTTTTGGGGCTTACGCTGCGGAATGGATGGACGTCCGCCGACTGCGTTGGCCGGTTTGGGCAGGTCAAAACTGAACTCCAAGGTACCGCCTATCCCCGCGTCTGCGGGGCTTACAGTCCATACAGGGACACCATCTCCGCCCGCCACCGCCTATCCCCGCGTCTGCGGGGCTTACCCTTCGGTCATGATGATGAATATCTCGGTTTGCCCTTCTGAGCGGTTCCCGCGCCTGCGGGGCCTGCCTGTTTTCGTGTGTGTTCTCCAGCCACTCTATGGGTTCATCGCCGCGTGGGCGGGGTCTGTTCCAATCGGTTTCTGCGAGCGCGTTTCGCTCTGTGGGTTTATCACCGCGTGGGCGGGGATGGTGCGCCGGTTCTTCTGGGGCTCTTTGTCCTTGGTCCTGGGTGCCTTCTTCAGTCTGGCGCGTCAGCAGCGCTTATGTTCGTGTTGCGCGGCATGTATGCCGTGCCGTTTCGGTTGGTTGCCTTGGCGAGAGATTGTGCGATCTCTCGTTTTCTGCGCCTGCTCAGGGATACTGGGAACGCGGCGTCAACGTGCGCCGTCGTCTGGTCGTTCGGCGAGTCCGAAGTGAGCTCGTGCCCTGATTCATGGAGGTCTTGATTTGTCAGCTGCAGCACCGCCGCTGATTTTCTGCCTGTTGCCGTGTATTCCTCGTAGCACTTGTCGGGGGACGTACGCGCTCCGTCGTTCAGCGAAAGCGTCAGGTGACACGATGTTTCCTGCAAGATAAAGGCCGGGGGTAGAGCCCGGCCGTCTTGGAAGTTGTTCGGATGAACTTGTCGGTACAGTGGTCCGATGGTTTCTATCCGGTTCCTGCGGTCATCACATTCCTGAGAAATATCCATGCTGCTTTCGTCTCGAGGTTGAGATCCTTCGGGTCTTCGTCGGTGTTCTCCCTTGGCCAGGGGCAGTAGCTGCCTATCTTGGTTCCCGCATTCACTTGGAGGGTGTTGCACCGGGCATCGGATTCCCACACTAAGACAAAGGCTTCTTCGTTGTCGTCGAAGCCCACGAAGGGCTGGGGCAGTTTCTGCGGCCAGCGTGTTGCCATCGTCTCTTTGAGCCACTGTTTACACTCGGCGTGAGATTCCTTCGTTTCCAGTTGGTCAATCCTTTCTCTCACGGAGGTCTGAGGGGGATGGAATCCGTGAGGGTTCAATGACTTTGTCTCTCTGTCGGTCGTCTTCCGTGGTGTCATGATTATCTCTTGTCCCCTTGGATGAGTGGCGGTAGTCCGGATGTGCCGGCTTGGTGTGTAAGTTCACGCCGGCGCATTTTCTTCATTTCTTGGAGGCTATGTCTTTATGGGCCGTTGGAGGAACGCAAAGATCTGGCTGCCTTTGGAAGGGTCCTTTTCTATCTGTAAGCGGTAGTGGTATCTGCCGTCTGTAATCTCGATGGCGTTGTCTTCTCCAGGGGCTATTCCTCCCGTAGCCAGTAGCGCCGTCATGGCGTTCTGTACTGTCTGTGGAACGTGTTCCATTTCAGCCAAGACCTGTCTGCCTCTGGCGAAAATAACTCGTCCTATTAGGTCCCATTCTGGCAGGTATGCTCCTGCGCTTCTGTAGTTGGCGACTCTGTCTGGATAGGTTTCTCTCCACCTGTCGGTTCCTTCCGGGTGGACTTCCGTGTCTCCTGCCACTTGTTGTGTTGGGTTCGTTTCCTCTTCTTTATTACTTGGGAGCTTCCGGCTTAAGAAATCGATGATGGTGAGGATGGCGGCGGTGGCGGCGATGAGGTCTGTCCATCCCATGTTGTCTGGAACTCCTCTCTCGTTTTGATCATTGTAAATGATCGAGGTGTTGTGTGCCTCTCCTCCATCTTGGGTCAGTTTCCGTAGCGATTGTGCAAGTGAACCGGGTTCTGCTTGTGCCTGTTTCACGGCGGTGACACGATCGTGCCCTTGGTGACGGTAGACCGTCGTCGGTTCTATTAGAAGGGTCACGTCTGTTGAGACCAGTTTCGTTGCGATGTCCTGCTCTGTTTGCACGTGTTGACGAGGATCGTAGCGTCGCGGCAGATCTCCGCGTTTTGGGGACGGAGCCGCAGGGGTATGTGGCCACCAGGGGTGCATCTTCGGATGGGCGGGCTCTGCCCGGAGTTGGTGACGGTGGTGACCTGCGAGGGGGTTCATCTCCGCGCTGGCGGGGTGTGCAGGCTCGTGCAGGATACTGTGGGCGACGACGAAGGATCATCCCCGGCTGCGCGGGGCCTGCTGGGCGGCGGGGGTGAACTTGGCGAAGCCTTTGGACCATCCCCCGCTGTGCGGGGCCTGCCGTAAGCAACACGGCGTTTTCTGTGGTGTTGTCGGACCACCCCCCGCTGTGCGGGGCCTGCGTCATCAGCCGCAAGTACGGAATCCCCAGAACGGGACCATCCCCCGCTGTGCGGGGCCTGCATTCCCACATCAGGTACCTCCGTGGGCCGCTATGGACCATCCCCGACTGCGCGGGGCGTGCCCTGGATTCAGCGTCACCGAGTGGTGCATGGTGGGACCATCCCCGGCTGGGCGGGGCTTATTACGACGGCCAGGGCGTTGCCCAGCTCGGCGGGGAACCATCCCCGTTCTCGCGGGGCTTACTCCGTTGACACCGCCGCGGATCTCTCGCTGGTCGGGCCATCCCCGCCCCTGCGGGGAGATTAGGGTGTGGACCTCCGCGCGTGCGGAGGGTGGGCAGGCTGCAGTGGCAGCAGACCGCGGGATGGAGTCGCTTCATCGGCGTGTGAGCTGTGATCGCAGTTCCGCCAGCCGCGGAACCAGCGTCGGCTGCAGTTCTTTTGAATCGTAAACGTGGGCACAGAGAGGACTGGCTCATTTAGTAGCCCAAGTGGAGACGGGGTCTTCACGACTGCGGCTTGGTGCGTTTCCATCTGCTCCCGCCCGGCGACATATACCGTGGCTGTTGTAAGCCGCTAATTAGGTTGTAGGTCGACGTCCGTGAGTTGGAACCAATGCACGGTGTTATTCTCCACTAGGCGCTGTACCGCGTAGTCGTTCTGCCTACTGGCGATTACGGCATGGGCGGGTTGCCCGGTAAACCGTGTGAGAAACCCGGCGTTGCGGGTCACCCGGTCGGTGTCGCGCGCGTCTGCGGTGTAGGAGGCTTCCATTGCCACGTAGTGGGTGTTCTTGTCGTGGTCCAAGGCTTCCATGACCAGGTCGGCCCGGTAGAAGCTCAGCAGGTCCGAACGATGTATGCCGGTGGTGTCGCTGCGGTTGGCGAGGTTGTTCAGGTCGGCATTGGAGAGCATAGTCACCAATGTGAAGTCAAGTTGGGCGAGGATGTCATCATGACGGTCCCAGGCGGCGCGTCCGGCGACGTTGCCTTTGAGGTCGCCGACATCGGCGGCGATGCGTTGCACGTCCTCTCTGAGACTTTGGTTGAATGCCTGCTGGCTGGTCGCGAAAGCGGCGAACTTTTCTGGCAGGTTGATGAGGTCGTCGGTCAGCAGGTGGCGGCGTACCGCTTCCCGGAAGGCGAGATCGGTGTCCAGAGCTCGCAGGATGTCCTGCTGGTTGTTGATTTCCATAGTCATGGCGGCACTACCTGTTCACAATTTTAACAGATGGTGTCATTGGCTGGATGGGACGTTCTGCAGATAGCGCTATGCGACGCGTTTCCTTGGAGGCACCCTGCTGTCGCCCGATTTGTTTATTGCCGGATGTTCTGCTCTTCAGGTTGAGGCTGCTCGGTGAGATTGCGCCACACGCTTCGCTGTTGCTGCCTCGCCAGAGTTTTGGGGCTTACGCTGCGGAATGGATGGACGTCCGCCGACTGCGTTGGCCGGTTTGGGCAGGTCAAAACTGAACTCCAAGGTACCGCCTATGGTCCGTGTCTGCGGGGCTTGCGGTTTCGTCCGCTGAGTCCTGACCGGTAAACGGGGTGATCCCCGGACGTGCGGGGTTTGCCAACTGGTGCGTGTAGTCTATGATCGTACCGGGGGATCACCGCCGCGCCTGCGGGGTTTGTTTCTGCTGTATCGCTCGCGGGTGGTTGACCAAGATTCATCGCCGCGTGGGCGGGGTTTGCACGTGAGGCGCACGGAGGTACGCATCTCCGCCGGTGGCACACCGCCGCACCTGCGGGGATTTGGGCTGTCCATCATCATCAGCTGGTGCCGGTAGGGTCCACCACCGCACCTTCGGGGTGGGCAGGTCCGTGCGACATCGCTCTGGTATGTCCCAAGCTTCGATGCCATAGGCCGGTATCGTGTTGTGCTAGGGATTTCCCACTGTTCCTTGAGGGTGGTGGGACGGGGCTCTGAGGCCCTGCCACATATTTCCGGTTGCAGTTGGCCTAGATCCAAGAAGCTGTGCTTTTTATTCTGCTACATGGACCAGTTTATGAGTGCTCCTGAGAGGCTGTCGTCTGGCGGCAGGGTCCGGAACCGGGCTATCCACTTCCGTTGGTCGGGATGGGGGTGGCAGCACTTCGTTGTGATGGATAATCAGGTTCTGCCCGGTGGGTTCCCTGCTGTTGGTAAGCATGGTTCACCATCTTAGGTGGGCGTCTTATTCTGGCCGTCGAGCTGCCGTTTTACTGTTTCCCATGCTCTGCGCTGATCCTGAGTGGTACGGTATGGGCGTATGCGGTGCTTTCTCGCCTAGTTTCGACGAGTCGTTTTCCAAATAAAGAGCCCGCGAATACTCGCGGGCTCTTTAGTCCAGTTTGATATTGAGACGCGTTGTCCTATCGTCGGCTCCTGGTGCTCGCCCATAACCCGATTAGTATTCCGGGTACAGTCAGGGCGGGCTGTGCGACCATGAAGCCGATTGCTAGGCCCGCTGCGCCACCGATAATCATTCCTTTTGCCATCTTTAAGGCTCCTTAGCCCTGAGGAATCAGGTGTATGGTCATCTTTCCGGCTCTGTTCGGAGCGGGTGATAACCCTTCTTCGGCAGCCTTCTGGTTTCGGATATCCGGCCTTCTTGCCTGAAGGCTATAGTGTTTCCTGTTTCGTCATAAGTGGTAACTATGTACCACTCCTCCTCGCCCTTTTCCAACATAAGCTCTCTCATGTCGATGCGCTCTTCTTTGAACGCAATGAGGCCTTTCTCAGTTGCCGGTACCAGTGTGTATTCACATCCTCCGTCAGGATCCCCGGTATGGAGGGCGATGTACTGCTGGCCGTCGTCGCACTTTGCTTCGAATATGATGTCACAGTCATTAACTAGATAGTTGAGGGTTGGTTCGAGCCTCATGTTATGACTGTGCAACTTGCTGGAAAATTCCCTTCCTTGCTTGGCCACCATGTCTGGTGCCCCCTCGTCTCTACTTGGTTTAGCTTGCCCTGCTCCGGGTCGATTGTCAATCTTGCTATTCCTTGCCATCTCCCGTACTAGTTTGCCGCGGATTCGAAGAGCCTTCGGGCTGACCTTTCATCTATCCATAGCGAGACACCGTGTTGGTCGCAGAGGGTCCTTCGCGTGCTTCTTAGCGATGTTCCCTTAATCTTTATGTAGGAATCGAAGTCTCTTTCCTCAGGTGTTGTCCCAGTTAATAGTCTATACCTGACGGTAGGTGTTACTATCTCGCTTGCGGACTGCGGCGGGCAGTCCGGCGGCAGTTCCTCTCTGTACTCCATCTGGGTCCTCTTCGGTCCGTGGGTGTTCTGCATTCCCTTGCTGAATATTGTATTTTTCGCTGATCACCGTTTCTTCGGTCTACACTAGCGGTATGGCGGATGATAGGGTCTGCTCCCGCGTCAGCGGGGTTTGTGCCAAGATGGCCACAACCAGTCTCGACGGTCTAGGTCCACCGCCGCGCCTGCGGGGCCTGCAATTACGACGGCGAGGAAAGGCGTAAAGGGTGATCCCCGGACGTGCGGGGTGTGCTCGAAGCACGTCGTGGACGCGGACGGCGTGTAGGGGCGATCCCCGAGGGCTCGGGGTGTGCTTCGCACTTCTTCGGTACTTCTCCCGTTGTGTAGGGACCATCCCCGGCCGTGCTGGCCGTGCTCTCTCAGAGACGTCAGGATATAGTCCTCGCTGGGGCGATCCCCGAGCGTTCGGGGCGTGCGCGGCTGCTGGCCACGGTACACGGATTCGAGTGGGTCGATCCCCGGTCGGGCGGGGCCTGCCCAGCTACGAGCCTGTATCAAAAAGGGGGCGTGGTCCATCCCCGTTCGGCACGGGGCTTGCAGTATGGCTTCTACCTACGCTAATAGCGTTTTGGGTCGATCCCCGTTCCGCACGGGGCTTGCTCCCTCGTCACCAGTCCCGTCTCGTGTAGGCTCGGTCCATCCCCGGATGAACGGGGTAGTCTAAACCCGAATCCACCGAAAGGATGTAGCAGAGCCGGCGGTACAGGGGAAGAGAGGCGGGAGGAAGGAGCGGTGAGGCATTGATGCCGACGGATCTGGCTGGGCCGAGGGTGTGGCGGCCAAGGCAAGGGGTTTTTGACGGGCCAGCGCAGCAGCGGCGGGCGAGATTATCAGGCAGATGGCAGCAGGAGACAATCAGGGACCGGCCAGGCGCCGATCTGGCAGGCGGTTGGGTAGTCCGAGGACGGGTCAGACGGCCACGGGCCGTCAGGCTGAGGATGGAATAGCTCGAAGCCGGTTCAGGGCGCGGCTGAACTGGTATTCCCAGGGCCAGCCCCTGGGAAGGTGAAGGGTGAGGCGTCGGGCCGAGCGGGTGAGCCGTCCGGCGAGGGAGTAGAAGCGCTGCCGGAGGGTCTTGGTGGTTACCAGTTGCTCTCCCAGACCGATGCGGGCGGTCCAGCGGGCCAGGTTATGGGCCATCACTTGTATGGCCAGCCAGGCTCCATTGGCGGCGAAGCGACCGGAGGGGAGATGGTTGAGCCCGACGCCGTACTTGAGGTCCCGGATAGCATTCTCCACCTCGGCGTGGCGGCGATGGTCGGCTTCCAGTTCCAATGTGCCCCCCTCCCGGTCGGTGATGAAGGCGTGATAGCTGTAGCTGGCGAAGAGGGCCAGTTGGGAACCGGGGGTGGGTTTCACCCGCCGGACGATGAGCCGCACCGGCGCGGCGTCGGGCTCACTCTGGAAAGGTGTATAGGTGGTCTCGGCCACATCGGCGGCGCCCTCCATCCAGTAGGGGATGGGCGTCCAGTCCGACTCGGGTATGGCCTCGATGAGATTGCGCAGGCTCTGGCTCTGACGGACGGTGATGGAGAAGCGGACCTTCATCTTGCGGCAGAGGGCGACGATGGAATGGGTGTAGAAGCCGCTGTCGGCCCGCACCGTGATTTGGCCCTTGGCCCCAGCAGAACGCACCCGGCCCAGCGTCTCCCGCAGGAAGTGGGCGGCGCCCCGGGCGGTGTTGGCCCGGCCCTCTCTGAGCCGGGCCATCAGCACGTCGCCGCTGCTGGCGGCGGTTGCCAGCAACGGATGATAGCCCCGCTGGCTGGTGTAGCCGTGGTGGCGCGCCCCCTCCTTGGCCAACCCATAGGTCTCGCAGATGGTGAAGTCCAGGTCCACGGTGAATGGCGCATCGCCGGGTCCGGCCCCAGCCGCCCAGGCCCGGGCCAGCAACTCGCGGCTCACCCGGTCCAACTGGCGGACATGGCCCCACCGGAAGCTGCGCAGGAAGGTGCCGAGAGTGGAGGGTGCCTTGACCACGCAGCCCAGCACCAGCGCGGTCCTGCCGGTACGCAACACGTTGGCGTCGTCGATGCAGTCGCCGCCAGCCAGCGCCGAGGCCACCAGGGTCACCAGCTTGTCCCCAGGGTTCGCCCGGCCAGGGGCACCGCCCAGATCAACGTGTTTGTTCACCAGTTCACCCAGCCCCAGGCGCATGGCGAGGCTGGCGGGCAGCAGCAGCCCGGCATTGGCCACCAGGCGGTGATCGTCGAAGGCGACGTGGATGCGGTCGGGGTGCTCAAGTGGTAGCATCTATCGGGTGCTCCTTGTTTCTGCCTGGTTTTCCGTGCAAAAACCATTATCCCAGATTCAGAGGAGCACCCTTACACCCTTTCAGCAGACCTTTAATTCCCACGCCTTCGGTGGATTCGGGCTAAAGAGCGCGTATTTTTCCCGAGTGACATCTCTTCAACGTCTGTCGCTTCGGTCCAACTACTTGGTGGAGTGGGGATCCTGTATCTGATGATTACGGTGGCGGTATCTTTCTCCTCTCCCGGGCGGATTCTCACTTGGACTATCAGCTCATTCAGGATCTTCTTGGTGAGTTCCACGTTTGTTCCCCGAAGGTACGTTTTCATGCTCTTGGCGTAGGCGGCCACCTTCTTGGGGTTCGACGTGAGGGCCCGCTCGAACCGCGTCCCGTCCAACTCCAGCACGAAGTCGAAGGGAAGCTCCCGGTCTGTGCCGATGTACGTCCACCACCCCTGCGTTTCGACCATCTTCACGGTGTACGTTGTGCCGTCCACCTCGAATGAGGCCGGAGTGAGAGACCCTGCCTTCTTGGTGTCGGTCGAATAGTACCCGTAGCCCTGGTAGACCCACTCCACCGTCATGGTCGCCGACCAGGCGGCAGCGTCCTCGCGGGCCACCGGCTCCTCGTTACCCGCCACCGCGTCCGTGGCGGCGCTGGTCAGCGACTCATCATTGCCCGCGTCGTCCGTGAAGGAAACCTGCACCGCGATGGCCTTGCCCTCGTCGGCGTCAGCCAGGGTGTAGGCGCTGCCCGTCGCGCCCGATATGTCGGAGTCGCCGGACAGCCACTGGTAGCTGAAGGTGACGTTCTCCAGCCCGTCCGCGTCGGCGATGCCGGAGGTGTCCGCTGTCAGCGTCTCACCCACCTGGGCCGTGCCGCTGATCGTCGGCGCCCCGGTCGCCGCCGTCTCGGTGTTCCAGATCGTGCCCACCGCCTCCCGGCCGAAGCTCGCGAAGCCCGCGCCAGAGGCGTTGCTCAGCACCAGCGTCAACGTCTCCCCGCTGTCCTCCACCGTGTCGTCCGCATCGGCACCGACACCGTCTTCTTGTTTTCGCCCGGCGCAAAGGTCAGCGTGCCGCTCGTCAACGTGTAGTCGGACCCCACCATCGCCGTCCCGTCCTTGGTCCGGTAGTCGACCGTCGCCTCCCAATCCCGGGACGGCGTCCGGTCGAGCGTCACCACGAAGTCGAGCGTCTCGTCGACGGTCTCGGACGCCTCCGCGTCCGCCACCGACAGCGCCCCCGCGTCGTCGGCGCGCTCGTCCTCGACCACGACGAGATCGGGAAGAATGAGGTCGTGATAGGCCGGGTCTTGGCTGGACGACCAGTTCAGGAAGACCCGCTCACCGATCTCCTCGTCGTCGTCGATCGCCGCCCTGAGTTCCATGTAGAACGGGGTCTCCCACTCGTCCGGCGTAATCGCCTTGGAGGCATTGGCCGTCGGCAACACCTGCAGATCCGGGTCGCCGTCGGACGCGACCGCCGACACCCACACCGTGTGCGTCGGCCGGGTGTTGAGCTTGAAACCGTAGCGCCCTCGGGTGTTCTCGCGAAGCGTCAGCCGGTTGTCCGCCACCGGATTGCCAAAGGCATCGATGATCGTGATCCCCGAACCGGCCGGCGGCTGCGCCGTTCCGCCGTCCACCCGGTGGGCGGGCAGTTGGCCCAGCGCGGCATGGGCGAGGACGGCGTCGGCGCCGTCCACCTTGTGGCCGTCCCCGTCGACGAGGTCCGCAGCGTTCTGGATCCGAGCGCCGCCGAGGTCTATCGCGCTCGCCAACGCTCCCACCTCGATGCCGTTGTTGTCCACGTCGCCCGGCTGCACCGTGTAGTGGAAGTGCACCTTCACGCCCTCCGGCCGGGGCCGGGGCCGCGGGTCGCTGTCCACGTCGGTGTCCGTTATGCCCGTGTACCGGGCCTCCCGGGTGCTCCCGGGTGCTCCCGCCGAGGTCGAAGGTCAGCGTCGGCTGGGGCTGGCCCGTGACCCTCACCTCCTGGTTGAAGGTCAGAGTGAACACGATCGTCTCGCCCCACCCGTACGCGTCGCCCGATTGCGGCGCGGACTTCACCGCCACCGACGCAACCGTGGGGGCGTCCGTCGCCGCATTGGTGCTGACCGCGTCGGAGGGGTCCGACCAGGCGCTCGGCGTCTCGCCGTTGAGCGCCCGCACCTGCACCTGGTACGACGTGTTCCCCCTCAGCCCGGTGATGGTCCTGGTCACACCGGCGCCGCTGTGCGTGACGTTGACCCAGTTGCCGCTCGTGCCCTCGCGGTACTCCACCTTGTAGCCGGTGATCGCCGGACCGCCGTTCCGCCCCGGCTCGGTCCAGCTCGCGTGCAGTCTCGTCGCCGAGCCCGAGACCGCCGCCAGCGTCGGCTTCGCCGGTTTGTCCGGCTGCTCGTCCACGTCCCTGAGGTTGATGGTCACGTCGACGGTGGCGCTGTCGGCGCCGTCCGACGCCTTCACCGTCACCGCGTAGGACGACTGCTCTTCGTAGTTGTAGGTCACCCCGGATATGGTCCGGATCTGGCCCGAGGTGCGGACGATGTCGAACGACGACGCGTCCCTGCCCTCCAGGGTGTATCCCAGCGTGTCGCCGCTGTCGGCGGGCGTCGCCGTCACCGGCGCGCCGACGTCGACGCCCGCGGCGCTGTTCTCGGGCACCGCGCGCATCGGGTCGGTCTTCCCGCGAGCTCTCCCTCATCCGGATGGCCGTGGTGCGGGACGGCGTCCACGTCGCCTTCTCGGTGGCCGACGACGGCGCGGGCGTGCCCGCCGAGCGGCTGCCGCACCTGTTCCGCAAGTTCTCGCGCCTCGACGGCGAGGAGCGGGGACGGGAGCTCGGCGGGTCCGGCCTGGGCCTGGCCATCTGCAAGGGGATCGTGGAGGCCCACGGGGGCCGCATCCAGGCCGAGAGCGACGGGCCGGGCTTGGGAAGCCGGTTCACCTTCACCATTCCGGCGGTCGAGGAGGCCAGGAGCGTCCGCTCCAGACGGTCCCGGCCACGGCCTCGAAAGGAACCGGAGCCGACCCGCATTCTCTGCGTGGACGACGACCCGCAGACCCTCCGGTACGTCCGGGACGCCCTGACCAGGGCGGGCTACGCGCCCATCGTGACCGGGGACCCGGAGGAGGTCTCCCGCCTCATGGCGGAGGAAGCGCCCCAGCTGGTGCTGCTGGACCTGATGCTGCCGGGCAGCGACGGCATGGAGCTGATGGGGGAGATCCGCGAAATCGCCGACGTGCCGGTCATCTTCCTGTCAGCCTACGGCCAGGACGAGGTGGTGGCCAGGGCCTTCGACCTGGGAGCGGCCGACTACGTGGTCAAGCCCTTCTCCCCGACGGAGCTGGCGGCCCGGATCAGGGCGGCCCTGCGCAAGCGGGCGGCGCCGGAACTGGCGGAGCCCTCCCAGCCCTACGTGCGGGGAGACCTGACCGTCGACTACCCCCAGCGCAGGGTGACGGTGGCCGGACGCATCGTCGCCCTCACCGCCATCGAGTACCGGATGCTGGTCGAGCTCTCGGCCAACGCGGGGCGGCCGCTGACCCACGAGCATCTGCTGCAGCGGGTCTGGGGACCGGACAAGGGTGCAGACTCCGCGCCGGTGCGCAACATCGTCAAGAGGCTGCGCCGCAAGCTGGACGACGACCCGGGTAACCCAGGCTACATCTTCGCCGAGCCCACCGTAGGCTACCGGATGGAGGAGGGCGAGGGGCCGGGATCTGAGACGGGGCCGTGACCTTCAAGGACGACAGTGGCCATGTCGGGTCTGTCGGACTCTCGCCTTGTGGGGAGTGCCCATCGAAACCGGCGAGACCCTCCTGTCTCGCAAGAGCGCAGCAGCGAAAATGGGGACTGCACCGCCCTCGCGCCCGCTGCTGGGGCGAATATGGACGAACCTCCAACCCTGGTAGGCCGGAGGCTCGTGGGCTAAGCCGATGGCTCCCGACCTGCTCCTTATATAAGGACCTCCCAGCGAAAAGTTCGCAGTTCGGTACGCTCCGGCCCACCAAACTGGGTAAAATCAAGAACTTTCCTGATTCGGTTCGCTTTGGCGCTGTAATCAGCGATCCCGCCCCGGCGACTATGCCTCCCCGGGGCCAATTACCCCGGTAGCGGATGGAGCCCGCATAAGCCCCTGCAGACACATCAGGGGCGGCTGGGTGAACAGGCCAAAGGCGTGCCCAGCCACTGGTATGTTCAGGGTGATACCCAGGATGAAGCCATCGCTTTCTTGGCGGCCGCGGTCCATTCCGCAACGGAATTACCGGCTTAGTGTTCAACGGCGTCTCTCAAAGTCAGTCTTTCCGTTCCAGCAATCGAGACCTTGTGCTCAACCACTGCTATGACTGTGCCATCGAGAACGGATGCAAATCCGTGGCTTCCATCGGACGGGAGTTCAACTGAGATTTCGTCCCTTGGGCTTATACCATGCCCGTCATCCCAGAATTCCAGTTCGTAAGTCGGCGTGACGGAAAGAAAATCTGCCGCGCTCTCTACTCCTATGTACCTTGCGGCTAGTGGAAAGGAGTCTTTTTCGGTGACGATACGCAGTTGCCTTGACTCTCCGTCGATGGTGGTAGTGACTTGTCTTGTGAGACGATTGACCAAGAAGGCCTTGGCGTCTGTCAGAGTTCTAGCGATGTCGGATATCTGTACTAACCCGTCTTCATGCGGCTCGATTCCCCATGCGCCGTCCGCGTATTTTTCCAGGAACCCCAGGTAAGTTCCGGCTGGCGTCTTCACCATCCCGCTGGTTCGGTCCTGGCCCAACCACTCGACTTCGGCAACGGCATTGGGACTTCGCATTTGGGAGCCTTGCGGCAAATACCTGAGTGTGCGGATGAAGTAAAGGACTGCTGGATCCTTCGATTGGGAGAGATCGGCATAGGCGTCGCGCAGGATTTGGCTAACGAATTCATCCCCTCCCCTAACGGCAAAATCCTGGCGCACGGCCACTTCAAGAGCGTCACGGCGGGTAGAATGCTCCTTGATAAGCCAGTCAACGTACCACTGTAGCGAACACTCTTTGCTCGTGTCACTGCTGCTCAAACTGATACGCCTTCCGTTATACATAGCACGTAGGACTACGCGCTCAACGCGCTCCGATACCGTTTCGCGGCGGCCGGGTATGAAAAGGCACCAAAGAGCGCAAAGCATCTCTCTGTGTATAGGCGGCGAGATGTATGGGATTGGGCTTTCCCCTTTACCGGTTTCTCCTATCGCCCAATATCGCAGTGACTCGAAGGCTTTTTCTGTGCCTACCCTAGACAGGTAATCGTCAAGGGAGCGGAATTGTTCAAACCCCTTTACATTGAAGTTGTACCTGAAAAAGCTGACGGCATCGTCGAAGGCCAGAGCGAGGAAGTCTGCCGACTCTCGGTCGCAATCCTTCAAATCCCGGTAGAGCCTGTTGAGACCGTGATTGTGTTCCTCGGGCCCACCGGCTTCCGCGATGAGGGCTTTCAGCCCTCTCTCAATCGCAAGGTGGGCTATAGGAATGCGGTTGGTCAACTTTACAAGGTTTGTTTCCGGAATCAGGTCTCGGTGGACCGGCGAGGAGTCCAGGATAGCAATCACGTCCTTTACCGATGACTCAATCTTGTATCTCTCCATCGTGTCCATGCTATTTGCGCGAGCCTTCTTGTTGTTTCAGATGCTGAGGTGATTAAAGTATAACCCCTCCTATTCAAACAGGGCGAAAAAGGTTATGCGGCCAGGGCAAACGCCTTCTAGTCAGCTGATTCCCTGCGCAATGGCCAAGTTGCCGCCCATCTTGGCGACCGCGGCCGCGATGAGCAGTGTCATCTCCCCGAAAAACAGCGTAAAGACCGCCTTGGCGAGGCCGCGTCTCGGTTCTTGCCGGCCCGGATCGGCGCTTACCGGGACGATGATGACCACGACGGCGGTTGCGGCAATGGCCACATACAGGGTTGTCCCCAGGGCGGCGAGCCCGGCGGGCAGTAGTTCGAAGAAGGTGGGAAAGCGGCTGCCGCCCGGCGGCGGGAGGTCCGGAAGGCCCGCCGCCAAGACCGCTATGACGATCCAGCCGGTGGCCATGGCTGCCGTCCACCAGGTCACGCCAACCCAGTGCCTGTCCCATGACGTCGGAATCCCGGTCATGTCGGTGGAATCCGGACCGAGTCTCGCCCGGGTCCAGCGGAGGACCGCCCAGACGATGGAGACGGGCAGCAGGGTGATGACCGTCCCGTAGACGGAGAGAGCGGCGCCGTACCCGGCGCGGTCCGAGACGAAGGCAGCGGCAATGACGAAGAAGAATCCGCCCACCGTCAGTCCGCCCAGGGCGGCGCTACTGAGGGGGAGCAGGCAGAACATGAGACCCGGGCTGCCGCGGCCTCCGGCAGGTCCCGGTGCGGGGGAGGTGTCGGTAAACGAGTGCTGAGTTTGTTCGGTTGACATCCTGTCACCTCGTTGTTTGGTGGCGCCGCCGGCTCCGGGATGAGCAGGCGGTGCCGGAATGCGGTCGCCCGGCCCATGAATCGGGGGAGCTGCTTTGCAGGTGTGGAGTCGTTCCCGGATGGGGACAGTGAGGGACCGGCACGGGTAGAGAGGGAAAAGAGCATGATTTCCACAGCCGGCCCTGGGATCGAGCATCTCCCGCCACCAGCCGAGGTGTCTGGGAGTTGGGGCTGTCGGATGCGAAGCGGGCTACTCGGCAAAAGGAGGGCAGCGCGGAGGCCTTCGCAGCGCCGCCGGGGTGCTCCGGCCAGGGCCCGCCGCCTCTTCCCACTCGGACCGGTTGACCCATGACGGGATTGGTCAATCTCGGGGAAGCCGGGCCCGGCGAGTTGATCGTCCAGCCGGTTGTTCCGGCCGCCGGGGCAGGCCACGTGGATTTCCAGGGTGTCGAGATATTCCCCGTGCTTCCGGGGCGTTGCCTCAGGGCCGGGACCGGCGTCTGGCGAAGGATTTCGCCATGATGACGATGGCTTTCCCGGTATAGACCGCCGTCACCGCCAGCACCGCAGAGGAGACCGCCATCCGGCCCGCGCCGGTGAGGACGGCGTGGACCGCGTCCGCCGCAGTGTCCGAGGTGTTGATGAAGACCTCGTCCCAGAGGACCAGGCCCCAGCTTAAGGCGAAGAAGAGGATGAACAGCAGAATGCAGAGGGCCAGCTCACCTGCCGTCGGGGGCCAGAGGAACCCTGGCTCCTCGTCCTCCGGCTGGCGCCGCCCGCAGGGGAGTTCCGGTCCTTCCGGTCCGTCTCGTCGCATGGGAACCTCCTTGTTGTCGCAAGGCGTGATGGATTGGCCGCTGTTGGGTGGCTGGAAGCGCCGGCTGATGCCGCCCGGACCGTGGGGACGGGCTTCGGCGCGACTTGGCCCCGGGCGCGTTTGACGCCGTTGCCGGCTTAACCCGGGCGGTGACGTCCCGCTCGCGGGGAGAGATACGGGTCTCTGCGGGCTTCTGCGGCGGCCGGGTTTTCCGGGCCGGGGACGGAAACGGGCAAAAGCGGCGATTGCGTATGGTCCTCGGCCGCTTGCGGAGGGATGGGTCGGAGTCAGGGGTGCGGGACGTGCGAAGCTCCCGGTCCTTGGCGGCCCCGGGGGCTTCTTGGAGGTTTCGGAGCTGATTTGGGAAGGCCTCTTTGGCTCAGCTTGGCAAGGTGGGCAGGATTGAGGTTTTGTCGCCAACCGGCGTTCGGGGCCGGGCTGCCTCGGCGGGCAAAAGAAAACGCCGGTGGTATTCACCGGCGCTTGGTTTCTAGGGAAATCCGGGGGAGGGCTGGCGGAGTCACCGGTCTAGTTCGGGGTCATTCGCCTCGTAGCTGACGTAGCTCGGATTCCAGCTCTGCCACTTGGGCCTCGGCAGCTTCCTTGGCTGCTTGTAGCTCGTCCGGTGTCGGCAGAAACTGACCCGTTCTCGGGTCCCGGAGTCGCAGTTCTCCGCGGTCCCAGCACAGGTCGAGGTCCAACACGGAGCTGTGCCCCCATACCAGGCCGTCGGGCTCGCGGGTGATCAGAACCGGCGTGTATTCTGCGTCGGTCAGTACGTCTCCCGCCAGGGCCGTGTCGTGATAGCGTCCGTTGGTGTGGTCGAACCTCCAGTATTCCTGGACGCCGTATCCGGCGTAGCCTGTTCGCTTTACCGTGTAGTCCCGGCGTCCCGTGCTCCGGGAGGCGACCTCCAGCACGAAGTCGGGAGGTTTGCCCACCTCGCTGATCACGTAGCCGTTGCGGGATACTATGGCGTCGGGGTTGACGCCGAAGGCCACCACGCAGTCGGGCGCGAACTGTTCGTCCTCATTGGCCGGGTCGCGGCGGAGGTATCCGTCGCCGGATATCAGGACATCGTTACGGTGGGCGAAGTGGGCCATCAGGATGGCGTCGAATGCGGCGGTTCTCCTGCGCTGCTGCATGTCAGGCTCGCGTGGCGGGTCGGGCAGCGGCTCCAGGTGGGAGTGGCCGCCGGTGTCCGGTTTCTTGAGGGAGCCTCGGGTGGTCATGGGTGGACTCTCCGTTGGGCTGAGTCACGGTTCTCCTGGGTGAATACGTTGGCCTCCATTTGGTGGGCCATAGCCTAAGGGGTGGTGGCGGTGAAAGTCCAGCAGCTCAGGACGCTTGTGGGCTTAGTCGGTCATCGCTGTCGTTAAAAAACAACGTCGGGGTGTTCACCGGTGGCTCCGGGATGCTCGCTCACATCTGGGCTAGTGTCCTGTATCTGTAGTTCACCGCATTATTCGGAGGCTTTCTGAAAGGGGAGGGAACCCGATTCTTGATCGAACATGAGTATGGTCAGGTCGCAACCCTGGGTCTCGGCCTGGTCTAGGAGTTTGCCGTTGTGCTATGCCGCGGTTCTACATCTGGGTGAGGTTCACGGCCAAGTTATAACGGAGCCAGCCGTCGTCGGTCCGGAACGTCTGGGGCCTGTCCTCCTCGTCCCTGGTGAGGATGCCGTCGCTCATCGCTTGGGCCACTCTCTGCCGGAACCCCTCCTCCAAGGCGCGGTCGATGTCCTCGCCGGTGGCGCGGGAGCGCTGGGCAATGATCTCAAGGGTCTGCAGGAGGGCGGCCTCGTTGAAGGTGTGGGCACCGGCGGCCGGGGCGGCCAGCTGGACCATCTCCTAGATGCCAGCGGTGTGGAGGTCACGGCATGGGCCGTGCCGCCTGCGCAGGAAGCCGGCATTCTGTCCGCAGTATCGGCAGGTGCCCATAGGTTGGTTTTACTCCCTTCTATGTCTAGGTGTCCTGTCCTCTCTTAGAGGCTGAATTTCTCGGCGAGTTCAATGCTTGCTAGGTTGATATGGTACATGGTTCCGAGCAATTGGCTCATTACGCCGTTCAGGTTTGGCGGAGCGCTGAATTCCCTGCTTCGGGCATGAACGTAGCCATTCAGCATTATCCACCTCGATTTGTGCAGGTCCTCTAGAGGTAGGTGTGGGTCCAGTTTCTTCAACCTCTGAGCGAACTCGTTTGAGCTGGGTTGCCAGCGTTTCTCGATGCTTGTCCATCCTTTGCCGGATCGTCGGTCTCCCAGCGCTAGTTTCAGGTCTTCCAGTGCTTGGATTTCGGTATTGCCGTGGGCTATTTGCTCTTTTGCTAACTCTGGGTTGAAGCCGGAGGGCCAGTTGTCGCTGATGCCCTTCTCTATCATCGAGATCTGTTGTTTTAAGTCTCTCACGTCCTTCTCGATGGAGTACTCGTACCACTCAATCAGTGCTCCCTCCTTGAGGGCGTACCGGACAGTCTCAGCGAGCTCTTGGGCAGGTCTCAGCAGTATCAGGCATGAGATGAACCTGCCTTGGGTCAGTTCACTTAATGTTGCTGTCACTAGTTGAGCCAGTTCTGCGAGGGCGAAGAGTGAGATGCTCCACTCGAGGTCGGTTTCTTTTTCGAGTTTCGCCATTCTTCCCAGTGCGTTGCTGAAGTCCCTTGTTTTTTGGAAGAATGCGGCTGGGTCTGATATGCCGCAATCCTGTCCCTCGCGCTCTTGTGCCAGCACCCATTGTTCGGCCATGTTGGCGTTATACGAAAGCTGTTCCGAGATGCTGGAATTGTAAATGTCCATCTCCTTTCCTCACGCACTAAACCCGTAGACTTGCCCCGTTGGCAGTTCCTGGTCCTTTTCCTGAAACCGGTTCAGCGGTTCCTGTGTGGAAATCGTCGAAGAATCTTGATGTAAAACCACATGGGTGTGAACGAAAGTAGAGACTCAGTGGTCATTGATCCGACGATAGCAGTCCCAGCTATAATCGCCCACCAATGTGTCATCCATGCGGGTGCACCATCTTGAGTTAGAACCAATCCGGTATGGACTATGCTTCCTAGCCGAACCCGGCTTTCCGGAGAGCTTTTGAGAGTCGTTCCAGAAGGCGGTCGCCGTCTTCGACAGTGGTGGCGGCGGCTTGGGTCAGCGACAAGAGCCTCTGCCTGGATGTCAGGTTCAGTTGTGCCGTTGCCTGGGCGTGGGCGCTGCTCCGGTTCAGTCCCAGCCGGTCCCGGAACCTCCGGAGTCTGAATTTCTCTTCGTGAGTGATGCTTCCGTCTGCCGCGGCGCATCTGACTGCCCTTCTCCAGCCCTCTTCCAGTGCCTGGTTGACGGTGGAGCCGTCTCCATATGAGCGCCTGGTTATTTCTGCCAGGGAGACTTGGAGAGAATTAGCGTGGAACTCGTGTGACCTGGCGGCGTCTGCAGCGAGCCCGACCATCTCGTTCCAGCCGGCCTGGAAGGTCCGGCGGCAGTCGGGGTGTTCGCGGCTCAGGATGCCGGCCTTCTGGCGACAGAAGGGGCAGGTGCCGGCGGCTGACTTCAGGAGGTTGGAGAGGGGCATGGACGTCTCTCTTTCCCCGATCTTATGGTACCGGTTCCCATCCGGGACGTGAGTCTTCCACCAGAGCCATTCTCCGCTGGAGGTCGTCCAGTCTTTGAACCAGAGGTTCCGCTTCTCTCGGGTCGAAGAACTTGTCTATGTATACCTTAGCGGCGTTGGTTGCGAAAAGGGCTGTTGGCCCAAAGAATTTACCTTCGGTCTGGGTGTGATCAGCTTTCGGTTCGTATCCGGTCTCGCTCTTGTTGAGGTAATTTCTTACTAGGTCTGACCAACTCCCGTGGACCGCTTGAGAGGACATGCCTTGAAAGAATGGGTAACCCTCTGCCAATCCGATCTCCTTCATTCTGTCTCTGTAGCTGCCACCCCAGCTACCGGCCCTAGGGTTTATCTCTTCGATCTTGACACCTGAATCCTCGCAGGTTCTTATGATTGACCGGAGCATGTCTCGCTCTATCTCCAGTTCCTGTCCGTTTCTGATGTTCTCCTGAATGATGTCATAGAGTTCTCTCTCGCTCTTGAGTCCTACTTTGACAAATCTCTCGAACATGGTGTCGTCATCTTTCTTCAGGAGGTATTGCAGGTCGATGCTTGACTCGGGTATGCACCGGTAGAGTATTTGAACAGTTTCCCCGTGCTCGACTTCCGAGGACAATTTCAGGACCGACGCCATGAGTTTCGAAATACGAGAAAGGAGTCCGAGGCATACCGCTTGGTTGCGGAGTATGGTGGGTCCGTTTCCCTCATCATAATAAGCGTTGCATGTTACCCATACCGTCCCTGCGGCTTCCCTGAAGAGGGCAAAGCTCAGTCCTCCGAATTCATCCTTTTCCTGGCAGGCCCGTATCACTTCGTCGTTGACCTGGACGGCAGGACCCAGCAGTTCCTCTATCTCATTCTGTAGTTCTGTCATGATTCTCTTGCTCCTGCCGTGGGGAGTCCTTTTTTGGCTGTTAGATCGGAAGTTGCGGTAGTCCCTGCACTATCTCCACGGTCCGAACGCTGACAGTGGTGATGCGTTTGATCAGGTCGATGATGTACCTGGGATTACCGTGTTCGGTTGCCCAGTCGTTTGGGTCATTGACAATGTGCTTTGACTTTCTCTCTTTTTTCTCGTGCGTAACTCCGGCGGTACTCCATGCGCTCTGGGCGCTGGTTTCTTATCCGGTCGTACTCTCGGCGGCCTTGTTTTGGGGGCTTGGGCTTTTTGGGCTTGTCGGTGGGAGGTTCCTTTGCGGCGCTGGGCTTGGTGGGAGGTTTCTTACGGGCGGCTTTGGTTTTCTTTGGTCCGGTGCTGCCTTTCCTCAGAAGAGGGAAGGTGTGCTGAAAGGTAATTCTTTTAGGAGAGAGTGCGGGGGTTGCTGACAGTGGACGCCCTCCTCTTGGAGGCGGACGTCGGGGCGCTGAGGCGGCTTCCGGAGTGGCTGGAGCTCGTCCAGACTCCGTTGCCCGCGGACGCGGAGTTTCTCTCTGATATGACTGGAAGGCTGGACCCCGTGGGATACGAAGTTCTGTCTGAGAACTCGGGGCGGTTGCTGCTCAGGTATTCAGAGGGAACCTGGGAAGATGGCTCTCTGCGTCCCAAGGCGGAGTGTTGTTATCCGGCCTTGGCCTCAGCCCTCTTCTTGGCCCTGTATCGCTTCTTCATACCCCCCGCCGTTCTCTCCGTGTACTTCCACCCGCCTAGTCTTTTTAGACGTGCCGCAGGGCCGGTTGCGCCGGCGTCGTCGCCGGATACTGTTCGTCAATCGCTACCGGGCCCTGATCCATTTTCCGTTGTCGATGAGCGATTCTCAAGTGCCTGCTGTCATCAAACGGTGCGGTGCTGGCGGCACTCTCGCTTCTCGTTCTTGGGCAGCGCTTGTACCTATGCCAGGTTCGTGACTAAGTTGTCGGCGAACTATCCGTCCTCGGTCTGGCAGCCCTTTGCTGGGACGCCTCCAGGGTCGCACTTACGTCCTGCCTCTTCCTCTTGTCCTAGCGCTTGTGGTGTTTCCTGTGCTTCTCGGCACAGGTTTCACACCTGATTTGACCTTGGATAGCGGTGTTGGAACAGTCTTTGCATTTGCCCGTTTCCTTGGCGATTTTGGTTAGTTTCCTTCCATATTGCCTCTGGTATTCCTTCCGTTCGGGAGTTTGGTTTCTGGCCCGTTCGTATTCCTTCCGCTCTTCGGGCGTCTGCGTGGGCCTTGGCTGGTTGGCTTTCTTGGCCTGGTTGGCTTTCTTGGCCCGCGAGTCCGGTGTCCCAGGGTTTCGGAGTGAATTCTCCAGGTGTCCGGTTTCAGTTGTGCCTGGGGTGGCTTTCTGTTTGGAGTGATTCCCTTTGGGTTTGGTCCTTCTTCCGGTGGCTATGACGAAGCTGGATTCAAAGATGCGCTCTTTGGAACGCCCCGGTTGATCGGGGCCTGCAACGACTGCCCGGACGAAGCGATATCTGAAGCCGGTCCATCCCCGGCCGTGCGGGGCGGCCGATTCCGGTTTGGTACTCAGTGATGCGGAGCCGGTGGCTTTTCCTGGTGTTGAGGGGGTTGTTGGATTTCCAGGCGGCATCGGGTGGGGGCAGATTGGTGTTGGGGTCCTGTGGGGAGCCGCGGGTGTTACCCCGGGGTGTGTAGCTAGGAGAGGGGATAGATGGTTACTGGGCCGCCTTCGAGGACATCCAGGGTGACTCGGTTGCCGAGTGGGAGTTCCATGCCCAGAAGAGGCTCGCTGTCGGCCTCGACCACCTCGATGATTCGGGGCTCACCGTGCCACATCATTGTGGTGTAATAGGTTGTCAATCTGACCCTGTCTCCGGTGGCTGTGATGGCAAGCCTGCTGCTTTCTTCGGATAGCTCCAATCTCTGAATGGTGATGGCGGGTAGTGCGATTTGTCCGTTGAATCCAGTGTCCAGTGCGACTTCTATGGGACGGGGCTGGCCGCTAGGGGTCATAATTTCAACAGTGAGCCAAGCCTGCAAGTCCCCGTTGACCCTGCCGGTCAGCAATCTTCCTCCGGCAGCCTGTGCCCACCGAAGCTGATGGATGCTTTGTAGCCGATCTTAATGGTAAAGAAGAGGACTTCTGGGTGCCGTTCTCGCAGTCTTTGTGAAGCGACGATAGCTTGGTCGGCGATCTCATAGTCGCCGCTTTCCGGTTCTAGGACCAGCAGGCGTCCCTTCTGCTTCGGATACACTAGCGGTCGAATCTTGTCGCGGTAGACGGCCATGCTGTTCTCGGCATGTTGGTCGAGATTGGTGGTGGCAGATTTGGCGTTGGTCATTCAGGTTCCGATACTTTTTCGCTAACTGACGTTAACAACGCCAGTTGCGATGCACGCTGATTGCATCAGCGAGGGTGTATCTCCCAAAGCCCGCAGGAATATCCCGCGGGCGCCGTTGATGTCGCGTTCCACGCGGACCCCGTCCGAGCCCTCGGTCCAGCGGCGGCCTCCGAGTCCGGCGACTATTTCACCGTTCCAGCTGCAGGTCTTGGAGGTGTATGCCTCGTTGACGAGGAGGACCTGTTTGCCGGTCTCCCAAGCCTTCCACAGGAGGAACTGCTGGAAGCGGTAGTGGGCGAAGGTCAGCATGGAGCGTACGCTCTTGCTGCGGATCTTTCTCTTCCCTCGTTGCACCATATCGCTGGTTTCGAATGTTGGCAGGAGGATGAGGTCGAAGTTGCCGACCAGGAAGCGTGCCGCCTGGTGATGGAGCTCATTTATGAGGTTGGTTATGCGGACTCTCATGCGGTCCGCGGCCTTCCGCAGGTTGCGCTTTCGGCGGGATCCGGTCTTGGCCGTCCTGCTGATGAGCTGGTCGAGGTGCCGGCAGAGGCGTTGGATTCTTCCGAAGTCGTGTTTGCCTATCTGGCCGGCGTCGGTTTCGGAGAACCAGGTAAGGAAGGTGCGGACGCCGGGGTCCAGGGCTACGGCGCGAGCTTGGGTCTCGCTGGTGCGCCGATGGGCCCTGAAGGTTACAGCCAGGTGATACTGTCCGTTGTGGAGGGTTAGGCGACCGTCCCGGTGGTTGGGGGGCAGGGCTTCGGCCAGGTGCAGTTTGCCCAGGATCCGGGTATAGGGTCCCTCCATTGTGATGGAGCGCCAAGGTATGTAGCAGCCCTGTCTGGGGTGCTTGCGGCTTCGGAAGCCGACCTCGGCGAAGGGTTCATCGAGGCGTTCTCCGCAGGACCTCGCCTGGGCCAGTTCGGCGTTGGCCTTCTTGCAGCGGCTGACGGCGCGGCAGGCGTCCCGTACGGCGACGCTTTTGACCTGGTAGGGTGCTGCTTTCAGCCTCTCAGGGGCGGAGTTGATGATGGCGGTCTTGATGTTCTTCCAGTTGGCCTTGGTTCCGGGCTGCCTGAGGTACGCGATTGTTTGGTTGTAGCACCAACGTGCGGCGTCAAGCCAGAGTTTGAGGGTCTGTCTTTGTTGCCTGTTGGGATAGAGCCGGATCCTTCTGGATTTGGTTTCGGTAGCGGCGGAGTCCGTGGAGTCGGCAGCTGAAGGTATGGAGGATGGCGAGAATATCCTCGGTGAGTTCCTGTTGGGGGCTGTGATCCTGGTTGTCGAGAACCAGGATGTTGCCGCCGTTCTGCTCGGCCATCCACTGGATGAGTTCAAAGCCGAACCTGGCGAGGCGGTCTCTGTGGGCAACCACAATTGTGAGCTTATCTCCGCGATGGAGTCGTTCCAGTAGGGAGACAAGTCCCTTCCTTTCGAAGTTGAGGCCGCCGCCGACGTCGGTGATGATGGAGGCTGCGGGGTAGCGCTGGTGCATGAACTGGACCTGTCTTTGCAGGTCGTCTTTTTGCTTGTGGGAGCTGACGCGGCAGTAGCAGACGGTTTCCGGTTCCTGGTTGCCTTGGAGGTAGGAGTCGACGTCATAGAGGCGCTGTCCGGCGGCGTTTCGGTAGTGGGGGATTTTGCCCTGGTCGGCATAGGACCGCAGGGTATTGGGATGGAGGCCGAGGATTTCGGCGGCTTTTCTGCTTGGGACATGGACCATGGTGGAGTGTATTACCTTCGGTGATTGTTAGTGAATGGTAACATACCTACGTCTAGAATTTAGCCTCTTGAGACTTCCGGCCTTTGTTTGACTGTCCATCCTGCCGTTGAGGTCAGATCCGCCCTGCTGCATTTGGGCCGGGCTCATGGCTGGGTTGCAGGCGGACCGGGTGTACTCCCGCCCTTTCGGCGGGGGCATGCGGCTTTGCACAATGAATCCTTTTTAATTCCGATTCATTGTCAGAATGTGTTTTAATTCGGGGAGTCAGGTATGCATTCGGTGGAGAGTGACGCCGCCGGTCGTCTGCTTTGTTGTCAGACTTTGGCTTCCCGTCGGGCATGCTCTTGAAGCGCCTTCTCGGCCAATGCCATCCACTTTGTTCCACCGGTGTCTCCGTCCTCGCCCGTCTGGGCCTTGAACCAGTTGATGGTCTCACGGTCGAGGGTGATGGTGACATGCTCGAGCAGCCCGGCCTTGAGGGCGGCTTGTCTTTCCTTAGCCCACATGGCGAACTCAGGGGATAGTTGTTCGCTGGTCATGGGCCAAGGAGCCAGCATGACCCAAGCAATCTCCCAACCAAATATCACAGGCAATGTCTCAAGCGGACGCAGCTCACCGGCCGGGCCGCACCCCGGAGCCCGATGTGACCGGTATGACCGGCCAGGACGCCGCGCCACCCAAGAGCCCAGCGTCAGCAGCCTCCCGGCTGGGGTTCCTGGGCCTCCTGGCCGACGTCATCTCCGGCGGCAAGCTGAGCGAGCTCCGGGAACGCCTCGACCGCTCCCTGGCCAACGAGACCCGGCTCTACAACGACATACACCGGGAGACCATGACCGCCGACCACGCCATGCAGGCCCTCCGGTCCCTCCAGGAAGAGCTCGCTTCCTCCAAGGCCCTCAACCGGGAGCTCCTCCGGATGGCCGGGCCGGCCGGCCCGAACGGCCGGGACGACGCAAACCTCCCAGGCATGCGGGCCAGCAGACAGAACGAGGAGGTCCGGTGAGCATGGAGAAATTGTTGACCGCGTCACGGGTCAGGACCTTCGGGGAAGGCCAACTCGTATCCGGAGCCCTGACCCTGCTGGTCTGGAACCTGTGGGCGTCCGACTGGCTGGCCCCGAAGCTCGACCACAGCGCCTCCATCGCCGGGTTGCCCGTGGAGATGGCCCTCCACTACCTGGCCGCCATCCTCCTGGCGCAGGCCCTCCTGGGCGCCGTGATCCTCCTGTACCCCGTCATGGGACGCTGGACCAAGGGCATGGCCATCAGGATGCATGCCCTGGCCGTCCTGTTCCTCTGGGGCCTCTACCTGGGAAGGGCCACCGGGATAGCCCCCTCCGACGTTGAACTGGGGGCCACCATCTTCGTCAGCCGGGGCCTGACCGTCACCGGGGCGGTCTTCCACCTCAGGGACAGGGCGCGTCACACCGGCGGCTTCTTCGAGACGGAGAAAAGGGAGACCGCCCAAACGGCAGGGACCGGGGCGGCGGGGACCGATGTAGCAGGGACCAACCTGCAGGACCCCTGCTGAA
Organism: Dehalococcoidia bacterium; assembly: GCA_965220625.1. Classification (GTDB taxonomy): domain Bacteria; phylum Chloroflexota; class Dehalococcoidia; order Lucifugimonadales; family UBA3495; genus VXOI01. The sequence continues at coordinate 2,323,626 of CBDCQN010000003.1, read as the reverse complement.
TCCCCACGCCAGGGAGTCCGCTCACCGCCAGCCCCATGGTGGTAACATCAAGATAGCCGGGACTCAGGCCAGCCCGGTCCCAAGACAAAAATCATGCCATACCCCCGCGGTCGACATACTCCCCAAAGAAGAACACAGTTGGGAGTCAGCCCGACGGAGGACTCATGAACCCGGAACAGCCCAGAGAGCAAAAACCTCGCCTGAAGAGGCAGTGGACCCGCTACCTCTCCGCCGCCTTGAGCATCGAGGCTATAGCCATAGCAGGCGGCCTGATCATCGGAGCGATAATGGGCAACGCCGCAAACTCAGCCTTTGAGGACAACCTCTCCGGAAGGGGGTTCGCCTACTACGTTACCGCGGTCGTCTGCGCCCTCATGCCCATTGTGGGAGTCATCTATATTCATGTCTCCCTATCAAACACCTGGTCCACCTTCCGAGCCCGTCACCGCAACCGGAAGCTATGAACATGCACGGTGCGGGCCGACAGCGGCTTCTATGCCCACGCCCTGGTCGCGGTCTGCCGCGAAATGGATGTCCGCTTCTCCATCGCCATCCGCCAGCACGCCCGCCTGCGTAACCTGATCGAGGCCATACCCGAGACGGACTGGACGCCGATCCCCTACTGGATGGACGGCACCGCCGACGTGGCCGAGACCACCTATAGAGCCTGTCCCAATAAGTGAGGGGGAATGAGGAAATGGAAGGGCTGAGATCGGGGATAGGTCGAACCGTGAGGATGGACACGTGTCATCGTTCTACCACGAGTATTGGTGGCAGGCTGGCGCGCAGCGTTTGCTTGCCTTTCTGAAGGATTCCCCGACATACTCTGAGATGCCCCTTCAAAGCCGAGATTTGGTTCCTCCAGTTCGTTTCGTGGGGAAATTTTGTAGTCGCACCTTCTGCGGATTCCAGGAAAATATCCCCCGCCAACCCGTGCGCAATCCAGTGGTTGCAGATGTCCATGGACCAGTGGATGTGGGATTTATTTCCTGCCGCAACCGTATGCAGCATCAACTAATTTTCCCCGCGTTAGATAGGCGGGTATTTTTCGCTCTCAACCTCCGAGCAGGGGCCACCACCTCGCGTTGGCGGTCTGCTTGGGATACTCAGAGGCGGCTTTCCGGTAGAGGTCAAAGCACTTTAAATGGTACACGGCGACGTCCCACCGTTCGATGTCGGACCAAACGAGAGCGGCGGCTTCCGAGCGACGCAGACCGCAGTCCCGCAGCGCCCAGCACCAGAGCAACACGTCCCGCCGGGCGGGTCCATCAGGGAGAGGGCTTCCGGCGCCGACTACGGGCTGAGGGGGTCTGGGTCGGGCAGGGAGAGCTGCCTCGGCGGAACGGGCTGGGCCATGGTCTGGACCTCCAGGTATCCGGCTCGAAAACTCCCGATAATGGGCCTTTGTTGGAAGTTTGCGGACGTTGACCAATTCTGGTCACTTTTCAGCTGTCTTGGTGAAGGCTGTGCCCGTGAGGTTCGGAAATGCGGCCGGGCAGGTCGCAGCGTGGGCTGGTCCGGGGATGTGGTGTCAGGGGTTGCCGGGTCGAGGGTGTTGGGTCGTTTTGGTACGTTGGTCCCGGGGGTTTGGATTAACTACATGGAATCCCAGAATCATGGGCAAAATCCCGTTTTGGGGCCTCCAATGCCCTCTCAGGGCATCAAACACCGTGAATTTGGGGGAGAAAACCCCTCAAAAAGACCAAAATATCGGAAAATCGGGGATTCCATGTAGTGCCCTTGGGATTCCATGTAGTTAGCCTGTTGAAGGCTGGTTGTGGCTTGGAAATGCCGGACAATCCGGGGATTTCTTGTTGCAGGGTTGAAGCCGTGCTGCGGTGTTTCGGGCTCCATGTTGAAGGCTGGATGAACCGGTCGTGGTCGATTGGTAGCTCGTCCAACCGTTCCGGTTTGGGGGTTCTCGGTCTTTGGGATTCCATGTTGGGATTGTGGGGATTCCATGCAGTAGTCGTCGATGGGGTCGAGGTCAGAGCGGACCCTCATGGGGTGGCTCTGGAGCAGCTCACCCATGGCGTCGTAGGTGGTGGTCCGGCGTTGGGTGGCCTGGGCGACGAGGGCCAGCCAGGCCTGGGCCGACCGGGCGTATTTGTTCCTGCGGTCTTCGTTGAAGCGGCGGGGCATGGCCGGTAAGGGTTTCCTGCTTGAGTGCGGATGGGGATCACGCCGTGCCCGGGCATTCTACCGGGCTCCGGGCCGGGGGAGCCACCGGGACCTGTCAGTGATGCTGGCGGCTCCCCCCTCCGTCAGGTCAGGAGATGCGGGCCGAGTAGCCCGCCCCGTAGCGCAGGGGGTGCTTGCTGTCCTGGATCCGGACCACGGCCATGGCGGCGTCATCCGGGTCGGTCCCGGCCGGGGTGGCGGTGACCCACCAGTAGTCGTCGAGGAGGTGCTCGGCCTCGACGTCCACCCTCCCGGCGCCGGCCCCAAAGGTCCGCCGCAGGCGGCGCCCGTACGCCATCCCCTGCAATTGGTGCGCCATCCACCCGGTGACCCGGTCCTTGAGGGCGGGCCAGTCCTGGCCGCGGAGGGGGAGAAGGTCGTGCTCGTCCCCGTGCAGGAGCAGGTCCAGCACGTTGTTGAACTGAGCCCGCAGCCCCTCGTAGTCCTTGAGGACCTCGACCATCCGGGTCACCGTCTGGACAACTTTGGTCATGTCCTTTTCCATGTCGACCATGAGTCATGTCTCCTTGTGTGGTATCGAAAAGTCAGGCCGGGTTGCTCGCCCGGCTTGCTGGTCCGTGGGTCATGTGGCCCGGGGCCGCCGGGCCGTGCTCTTCCGGGTCGCGTTGCTTCATAGGCATCTCCCGTTGATCTGGCATTGGTGGAGGGGTTGCCCGCAGCCCCTTGGGCCACCTCGGTCAATGTGCGCTCCGTCCGTGGAACGCGGGGGCGGGGGAAACGGCTGGGCCGACGGCTTGGCGGGCGGCGCGCTGCGCGCCGGCCCTGAACCATCCACGAAAACATCCGTAGAGCGGCTCCTCGAGCCGGGCTTGGCCGCTTCCATTGCCGTGTGCGGGCACTGCGAAGCAGGCCACTGAGCTGGAGGTTCACTAGCCGGACGTCAAATAGATTGGGCGGTTCAGACCCATCGCCAATGTTCGTGGCGGCGACGGTGAGGCTGCTCTTGCTACCGGTAACGGAGGTCATGAGTCTCCGGTGGCCGCGGCGCATCCGGATTGCCGCCGTCCCATTCCCCGAGGCGAAGATCAGGGGAGGTGGATGGCTATCGGGCGGCCGCAGCGCCGGCTCGCGACTCGACGAATCCGGGTTCCGTTGATCGGCTGCGACTCGTGGTAGATGGAAAACTGGGCCGGCAGGGGCGGTCCTAGTCCGTTGGTCAGAAGGTCCCTGTGGCGGCTTTGAGGCCCTGGTTTAGGGTTTCCGGAGACGCCGGCATTCCCCGGTATCCCCGCCGGTGTGCCAGCATGACACAGATGAGCGGTCTCCGCCCTTGGGCGGCCTTGACCGGAGAGGTCCGGGATCGGATTGACGCTTTTGGGGGGACATTGTCCGGGCCGGAGGGTTTTGCAGACCGTTGCACCCCACTAAACTGGATACAGGGGCCCGGATGAAACTGAAACCCCGGGCCCTGTGTAGAATGCCGGTCTCCGGGAGGCGGGCGGGGAGTGGATATGCAAATGGAGTACCCTATCAGCGACCTTGCACGGATATTTCCCGAGATGACGCCGGAGGACTTCGCCCGGCTGGTGGCCAGCATCCGCAAGGACGGGCTGATGGACCCCATCACCGTCTGGCAGGGCCGGGTGATCGACGGCCGGCACCGTTACGCGGCCTGCGCCGAGGCCGGCGGTGAGCGGAGGTTTGAATACCTGGATGATGACGCCGACCCCCTGCGGTATATCCTCGCCAGGAACGACCTGCGGCGCCATCTGGACGAAAGCAGGCGGGCCGTCGTCGCCCACAAGCTCTCGGCGTCGTCGGCCCCGGGACGGCCTCGAAAGGAAAACGGCGCAAATTTGCACAGTTCCTTTACCCAGGGGGAAGCGGCCGCGTGGCATTGTGGGTCTGGACCTCGGTATGTCCAAATTGGAGTTGCAACATGGCGGAGCGTATATACACCAGAGGTGAAGAGGGGGGGCTTGAGTCTCTTGAGGAAGAACCCTTTGCGACTGAGGACGAGTTGCAGGCGCTGATTGCCGAGCATCCAGAGCTGCTCGACGGACAGCAGATGCGCCCGGGCGACCCGCGGCGTTGGATTCTCATCACCCGCGAGAAGGGCATTGCCGAAACTCCCGAATCAGGTGCTAGATGATCGATCGACCACCTTCCTCCTCCCGGATCAAGGCGCCGACCAAGTCAGTGGAAAAAGTCACCTGGCGCCGTTGGGCCACCCCTTCCAGCAGCTCATTGGAGACCACCACGAAGGAGGCCCCGGGAATGCCGCGAGGGCACTTGTTGGCCGACCCGATAATCAGGTCGAAACCTCAACTGGGCAGGTCCAACTCCTCGCCGGCCACGCTGCTAACGGTATCCACCAGCACCCACTATTGACGGCCCTTGGCTATCTCGGCAACCTGGGCCAGGTCATTGAGGACACCCGTAGTGGTCTCGTGGTGGATTAGATACACCACATCGTGGGAGGTGGCGCCAACCAACTCCTCCACTCGTTCCAGGAGCAGGGGAAGTGTCCAGTCGAATTTCTCCAAGGTGAAGGGAACCCCGAAGACCTGGGCGATCTGGGCGGCCCGCTCACCGTAGACCCCATTGGACAGGACCAAGACACCGCTGGTAACGCCGGCCAGGGAGGTGATAGCGGCCTCGATGCCTGTGGTGCCGGAGCCGCTTAGCACGGCGCAGGCGTATCCTTTGGGCACGCCACACATACCTGAAGTAGCAGAGAGCGGGTTTCCAGCAGAAGCTCGGAGAACTCGGACTCACGGTGGCCAATGTCGGGCAGGGTGAGAGCCAAGCGGACGCGCTCGGAGATGTTAGCCGGGCCGGGCGAAAATATTATCATCCCGTTCAGTCCTTCCGGTGGACGTTGTTCCGGAACCGGTCCCTGATCTCGGTTGGCGGGTGGGACACTCGGGGAATACCCTCCACCGGGGCAATACCGGCCTTGACCAGAATCAGGTGGGGACCCGGTACACCGGCCACCCCCAAAAGAGCGTCTTCCAAGTCTTCCATATCATCCACTCGCGCCACCTGCCGGTAGCCGCAGCTCTTGGCTACCTCGGCCAAGTCCACTTTGGAGCTAATGGTTGGCTGCCCTCCGGTGGACTCGTAGGATTCGTTGTCCAGGATAAAATGGACGAGGTTGCTGGGATTTTCGCCGGCGATGAGGGGCAAAGCGCCCAGGCTCATCAAAGCGCTGCCATCTCCCTCCAGCACAAAAACCCGCTGCTCCGGCGCCATCAGGGCCAGACCCAGACCGAAGGAAGACAGAAGCCCCATGGAGCCGATCATGTAGAAATTCCCGGGCCTGTCTTCGGTGAAGAATACCTCACGCGATATCATCCCCGTGGTGCTCAACACCAGGTCGGCGGGCCGGACATGCGCCAGGATTTTCTCGATGGCCCTGTAGCGGTCGATCAATCCACCACTCCAGGCCTGATCAGCAGCGCTCCTGGTACCGATCGCCGGTGGATTTCCGCCAACAGCCGGTCCAAGGCGTGCTCCAGTTGGTCCGGCTCCGGTACTTCGTAGGGGACTTCCAGAAGGTCAAAAATCTCCGGCGACTTCACACCCATGATCCAATGCTCGGGAGCGTCGTTGGGTGGACCGCCATAACCTCGCCAGCCGACTACCAGCAGCACCGGAATCTTGTACATCAGGCTAAACGAGGTCAGGGGATTTACGATGTTGCCGATTCCCGAGTTCTGCATCATGACGCCGCCCAGTTTCCCGGCGAAATAGGCGGCGCTGGCCACGCCCAAGGCCACGTCCTCCCGCACCGCTGGCACGTAGCGCACCTCCGGGTCTTCCACCATATAGTTGTAGGATTGTTGAAACGTAGAGTCGGGCACACCGGAGAAGAAAGTCAAGCCTCGCGCCTTCAGCACGTCCCAGAAAGCCCCTGCTTCCATGATCTAATAGCCGACCTATTAGCCCGGTACGGCCTCTACCGCCGGTATTCCGGCGCCAGGGCTGCTCCGTTTCTTCGGTTCTCCACCAGACGCATGTCCTCGGCCCGCTCCCGGTCTTTGCGGTTGATGCGGTCTAAGCCCACCGTGGCAAATATCTCGCCTACCGGCGCGCACAACGGGTCCACCTCCAAGCTGCGCCCGCTCTCCAAGATGGTCCGGGCCGCCTGGTTCTTGGATTTATAGGCGGCCCGGAGCAGATGGTTCGCGTGGATGATGACGTTGAAACCACACGCGACCAGCTCCGCGTCGCTGACGGTATTGTATGTGGTTGGCACGCTTACTAGCACCGGCCGGCAGCCCATGCGGCGGCACAGTGCCTCGTAGGCCTCCGCGAAGGCCAGAATGTCGTCGGGCCGCCGGTCGCTGGAGTGTACCATGAGGCCATCGGCCCCCCGGTCGCTGGAGTGTACCATGAGGCCATCGGCCCCCGCCTGAATGTACTGCTCTGCCCTTTCCAGGGCGTCCTTTAAACCTGCGCCGGCGATGAGGCTCTCCAGCCGGGCGATGACCATGAAGTCATCGCTGATAACCATCTCTCTACCGGGTCCTCCAGGTCCTGGCTGGAGGACCCGTCGAGGCTGTCTCTCTTGGGAAACACCTTGTCTTCGATTATCACGGCCGAAACACCCAACCGCTCCAGGTTCTTGACCTTGTATTCGAACTGGGAGGCTTCACCTGTCGCTATTCAGGGTCATTAGGACAGGGTTATTCACAATCATTCGGACACCCTGAGCACCCTTGATTTAGACTTGTATCAGGTTGCAGTTGGCTGGTCAATCACCCCCTTTGACTCCAGCAGGGCCCGGTGCGGCGACAGCCTTTCCCGGTAGCTGGAGCCCTCGATGACTATCTGGTAGCTGGCGTTGGCCAACCGGTCCAGGGCGCTGTTGCCCAGGATCGGGTCGTCGAAAAGACTGAGCCATTCGTCCACGGCGCGGTTGCTGGTGACGACGAAGCTGGAGACCCGGTGCCTGTGTCAACGCCGACGGAGAAATGACCCGGTATCGCCGATGGTGATCTGACCCACCAAGTTCCGGTTCTCCTTACCGCCGATCTGGAATTGACCCACCTCCTGCTTGTTGATTCACAGGATCGTCGAGCTAAAATTGACCCACCCAGGTAATGTCCACCGACTTCGTCAGTAGCCAATTGGCCAGCCACTTGGTCAGTCGGGATAGTTGTCGTTGCCATTGGCCGGCGTTGCTCCCAGCAGGTGATGCGAGCTGAAGATTCCGGCCTGCCGTTTCTCCCGGAGCCGGTAGCTCTCGCCACGGATGTTGAGCACGTGGCTGTGGTGGAGCAGCCGGTCCAGGACCGCTGAGGCGATGACGGTGTCGCCCAGAAGCTCGCCCCACTCACCGAAGCCCTTGTTCGATGTCAGGATGATGCTGCCCCGTTCGTAGCGGGCCGACACCAGGGTGAAGAAGGCGGTCGCGGCGTCCCGGTCATAGGGCCAGATGCCGAACTCGTCCACCACCAGCACCTTGGGCGCCAGGTAGACTCGCAGCCTCCGGTCCAGGTTGTGCTCCGCCCGGGCCTTGCGCAGGTCCTCCATCAGGTCGTAGGCCCGGACGAAGTAGGCACCGTAGCCGCGCCCGATGGCCTTCTTGGCCAAGGCCACCGCCAGGTGGGTCTTCCCCACCCCGGGTGGCCCCAGCACCAGGACGTTGGTGGCCTCGGCGACGAAGGCCAGGCTGGCCAGTTCCTTCACCTGCCGCTCGTCGATGGAGAGCTGGAAGGCGAAGTCGAATTGATCCAGTGTCTTCTGGACGGGGAAGTGGGCCATCTTGGTCCTGGTGGAAAGATAGCGCTCCCTCCGAGCCGCCACCTCGGCGCCCAGCAGCTGTTCCAGCATCTCGGGGTAGGTCATCTGCTTGTTGGCAGCGGTGTCCAGAGTGTTGTCCAGGATCTCCACGGCTTGCTTGAGACCCAGCGTCTCCAGGTGCTGGCGGGCCTGCTCCAGGGCGATCACCTGGCGCCTCCCGCGGTGGCCAGTTCGTACACGTCCAGAGAGCGGAGCTCCACCTCACTCATTGGGACCTGCACCGCCACCGCTTCCCGAAGTGGCCGGCCATCCCCCCTGGGCAGTCCTGCCCACTGGCCGGGCAGGATGAATCGGGATCCCGGCTTCTGGCCCCGGGGATGGACCGCGATGCGCTCATCGCCGGCCCAGACCTCCACCGTGCCCAACCGCTGTCCCACCTGGACTATGCGGCCCGCCCACTTCCAGTGGACCCCGTAACGGGATCCCTCCCAGCTGATGAAGCCATCTCTGGCCACCTTCCGGTCCTCCCGGAGATAGGGCGCCAGTGCATTCCGGCCGGGCATCTTCCCCAGGTGCGGCCGCTCCTCGGCCAGCATTTCGCCAGGGACCCGGTGGGTCGTCCCGTGAATCCGCCGGTTGGCCACCGCGTCGCACCACTCCAGTCCCTGGCGGTTGAGGTCGGCGTCGTCGGTGAAGCGTATGTTCGGCCACATGTTGCGCCGGACGTACTTCACCCAGCTGTCGACCTTTCCCTTGGTCTGGGCCCGGTAGGGACGGCACAGACCAAGCTCGAAGCCCACACCCTGAGGGAAAAGTCCAGCATCCGTTCGTTCCACACCGGCCGCTTCTCCTGGTCCCGGCCCAGGGTGATCACCTTGGCGTTGTCGTAGAGGCAGCGCCGCGGCACTCCGCCCAAGTACTCGAAGGCGTTGACGTGGCACTGGATGAAGGCGGCGGTATCCGCCCTACGGACCAGCTCCACGTAGCAGGATCGGGACCAGCCCAGCGTTATCACGAACACCCAGATGCGGTGCTTGCGCCCGTCCTGACCAATGTAGGCCAGGCTGCCCCAGTCCACCTGGGCCCGCTCCCCCGGCGCCGTCTCGAAACGCATCGTGGCATCCGGCTGCCGGCGTCGCCGCTTGGGCGACACGTAGGCCTTCAGGATCGAGTAGCCGCCGTCATAGCCCCGGGCCCTCAGCTCCCGGTGCAGCACCACGCAGTTCTCCACCCCTCGTCGAGGCGATGGTCGACGTACCCGGTGTAGGGGTCCAGCTTGGATGCTCGCTGCGGTCGAGGCTTGGCCCTGATGGCCTCCGGCGATTTCAGATACCGGCGCACCGGGTTCCGGGCGATGCCCAGTTTCCCGGCGATCCCCCGGACGGAACGGCCCGCCCCTTTCATCTCGTAGATCTCTTTCACTTCTCCCACCTTCAGCAATTTGTCTGAAGCACCTCCGCACAGTGTCTGCGGATGATGCCACTATTCTGCGGTGGGTCAATTCAACTTCGGCGATTTCGCTCATTTTTACATCGGCGGTAACAGTTCCCGAAGTCACTGGCAAGTCCTGCCTGTCCGTGGGACATTTGCCACCCAGCCTTTGCGGCTATGGGCCCGAGCTTGTTTAGTCCTGTCTTCTACCCCTGTACTGCAGGAGAAGGAATGGACATCTACCAGTTGGACTAGGGCCGGGCATCTGTAAGAGGTGCTCCCATCCGGGTAAAATGAGGTGAGACACTTTGCGATGGCGGGGCTCCTTCTTATGAGGACTTTCAAGGGGCCGTTGCGGTCTTCCAGCATTGGACGGCCAACAGGCCCAAGACATGGAGGCGATGGTAGGCACCGGGGCCGCCTACACCGCGCTGCGATAGCCCTGTTTCTCACGATGCTCGCCTTCGCAATTACTCTGGGCTGTAGCGAGAACGATTCCAGCGAAGAGGCTCGACGGGCCCCAGTGGTCACCGCCCTCGATACCCTAGCGGCGGAATTGCTTGAGGATCGACCGGCTGATGCGGCCGCGTACATGGAACGCCTGCACACCTACCTAGTAGAAGTCTGGCCGGAAAGTCATTGGCCAGGTTTCGCACTACCCATAACAGGCGTTTTATAGCCTTTATACGACACAATATTGTAGGGAATACGTTTCACAAATCTACTATTACGTCGATAGTCGACGTTAAGAAAACAACGGCTTGGGAAGAATCGGGGTTTCCGTCCGAGTTTCTAGTGTGGCGTATCCGTAGTTCGCCGTATTATTCGGATGCTTTCTGAAAGGACCGGGAACCGGATTCTTGCTCTAACCAGGGTAACGTATCAGCGTCGATTGCCCATTTATTTACCAATGAACTACGGTTACACCACACTAGCGGAACTGCTGTTCGAGGTCTTCAGCCAACGCTACGAGCGAGGCTCCATCCTGGTCACCACCAACCTGCCAATGGACCGAGGTCTTCGGATCGGAGCGTCTCACCGGAGCGTTGCTGGACCGCCTCACCCACCACGTCCACATCCTGGAGATGAATGGCGAGAGCTACCGGCTGAAGCACAGCCGGGAGGACGCTGTCCCAGCGTCGGACGAGCCGCACGCCTCCTGAGCACCTCCGGTACCGTTCATACCTGCCCCTGAGGCATCCCTGTGCCGGTTCCCGGTCTGGTTCTTGTCACCGTGCTGGTGGAACACTTTCTCTCCGCTGCGGTGGTACACAATGTCGCCGCCCTTGACAGTTCGGGCCAGTCGCAGGAGCGGGTCAGGGTCCGATTTGCATTACCTCATCGCCTTTTGCAGGTCTTTCCATTCGGGCTTTGGGACAAATGAATTGATGGGGATACCGTGGTAGCCCATATCGGCTGAGATTCTCCATAGCTTTCCGGGGAGGGTCATGGTCCAGGCTGGGTCCAGTTGGCTGTTGTCTCCTTCGAAGACTATGTAAGAGTGGAAGTACCTGTCGCCGTCGTGGTCGGTCTTGGGTTTGACCACGATGGGGTCGAAGACGAACGTGTCCGGCAACTCGTTTTTCAGGATGGCACGTATCGTCTCTTCGATTCTCGCGGTGTTGTCCGCGTCTATTTCGGAGGGTGTCATCGAGTTTCCCCTTGGGATGATTTGGTGATGGTATTGTCTGTGTGTGTTCAGCGTCAACTACTTCTGCCGGTTCCGTCAATTATTCTTGCCGGTTCACCACCTGTTCCTGACCACGCTGCCGAGCCACTCCGGTTCGATAGCTGGGGACGTCGAATTCCAGGATGACCGAGTGGTGGACCACCCGGTCGATGGCCGCCGCAGTGGCCATGGGGTTGGCGAAGATGTGCTCCCACTGGGAGAAGACCAGGTTGGAAGTGATGCCCAAGGACCGGCGTTCGTAGCGTTCGGCGATGAGGGTGAAGAGCACCTCCGATTCCTCGGCATCCTGGGGCAGGTAGCCGAGGTCGTCCAGCAGCAGGAAGTCGTAGTTGTCGAGCTTGCGTAATTGTCGCGGCAGGGCCAAGTCGCGCTTGGCGGCCAGCCTGCCCCGGCGGAGGCCGGGGCAGGCTCTGCACCAGCCGGTAGGCCGGGGCGAAGAGCACCGACCTGCCCGATTCCACCAGCCGGTGGCCCACGGCGCACAGTGCGTGGGTCTTCCCGGTGCCGGGCAATCCGAAGGCCAGCACGTTCACCCCCCGGTCTACGAAGTTGCCGCCGGCCAGTTCCCCCAGTTGCTGCCGGAGGCTCAGCGGCACCCGGTCGTGCTCGAAGGTCTCCCAGGTCTTGCCCGAGGGCAGCCTGGACGCCATGCGCAGCCTACCAATGCGACGCTGCTTTCTATCCTCGGCCTCCTGCTCCAGCACCTCCAGGAAGGTGGACAGGGCATCGCCTTGTCCGGCGGCGGTGAAGCGGGCCACAGACTGCGCCCCCAGGGTGGGCAGACGGAATTGGTGGCACAGTTCCCCGATCCGGACCTGAATGGCGTTGGCGTCCATCATCAGGCCACCCCAGCCAGCAAGCTGTCGTAGACCCTGAGGTCCGGCATTCCGGGCAGGCTCAACACCGGCGCCCGCGGCGGAGCCGGGTTCGCCAGTTCCTTGACCGCGCCGTAGTCAAAGGGCTCACCGGCCTCCAGCAGCAGGGCCAGGGCGCTGTCCACCGTGGTCCCTCCAATGTCTGCCCCGCAGCCCGTCGCCAGGTCGGGCATTTTCACTAAGTCCTCCTAGACCGTCATTCCGATCGTCTTCCGGTGCCGTCAATCTCGAATCTGAGCCGGCCGTTTCCCGGCCGGAGGGCCGTTATAAGGCCTCCGCCGTCTGCGGCGGGTTCCACGAGGAGGGTTGTCCCGGTCAGCTGCATCACTGTCGCCGTGTCGGTTATCTCCTGAGGGAGCGTGGCAATCACGTTGTTCCCGTAATCGCCGCCGACCATGAATTCGACCCGGTCGGAGGGATATATCCGGTCTGCTCCGATGATCTGGACTGCCAGCCCCTGCAGTTCCAGCCCTGCCGGCGGGGTGGAAATCCAGCCCAAATCCTCGGGAGACGCCTGACTGGGTGTTCTGCCAGAGTAAGGGTGACGTGGTCCGTGCGGAAGCTCGCGTCTCTCACCCTGGGGTCGGCCCTGAGATTCTGAAGTTCGGTTCGCAACTCCTCGACGGTGCGGTCCTGCGGCGCCACGCCGTTCTGGCAAGTCAACCCCCTGTGGGCGCGCCATGAGAGCGTTGCACCGGGTCCCTGGGGTCTGTCCAAGAGCGTCCTTCCCAGCGTTGCCGCCAGTTCGTTCCGCCGCGGTGGCTTGGTTCTCGCTCTCTTGGAGGATGAACCCGATTTCTCGCAGGTCCTCCGCTTGAATGACCGTCGTATCCTCGCCCACGGCCAGCTTGGTGCGGAGGACGCATTCGTCGTCGACCGGTGCCGGGAGCACGGTTATCGAGGTCCAGTCCACGAGGCCTTCGTACCAGACCCCCACTGAGGTACGGCCCGTTCTATGGGCTTGAAACTCCCGGTTCTGGTGGTGCGTCACGATGGTATCGTCATTTGATATGAGTCGTATCTTGTGCTGTTCAGCCGTGGGTACTGGCCGGATGGTGCCATCGACGAGATGGGCGCGAATTGCCGGCTCCGCGGAGTCACCCTGTTGCATCGTGACGTCGGGCCCTGCCTCTATTTCCGATATCCTGGAGCCTGTCGGGTTCTCTGGGTGGTACCTCATGTTGAGTACGCCGGCGTGGGCTGTGGCCCCTTCGTGGAAGTCCTGGAGGTCGGTTTCGGTATGGCAGGTGAACTTGAGCAGGTACTGGCTGTCCGGGTCCCAGTCTTCATGGGTGGACCGGCCTATAACGGTCGCTCCCAGGGTCTCCGCCGTTTGGCCCGCCTCTCTTTCGGTCCGGGTCCGGCGGTCCATGTGGACTGCGACCGTGTCGGCTGTGACGGGATCCGGGATGCCGGCGACGCGGTGGCGGCACTGTTCGTCGGTGTTGGGAGGGGCCTCGATTGCAGGCCTGAGCAGGACCGTTGTCCGGCTGGTCACGTTTCGGTATGTAACGGTCACTCGTTCGTTGAACGCCTCTTGGGTTTCCTCGTCTGAGGGGTTCGCAACAGTTAAATATATAGTATATAATAGTCCATTATGGACGTTATCAGTCGACGCATCAGCCTGACGGCTTGGGGCCGTCTCTACGGCTTCGACAAGGCGACTACCTCCCGCCTGCATCTAACCGGCAAGCTGCCGCCGGAACTTCAGATCGAGCAGTTGCCCAACGGGCGCTACTACGTGGTGGTGCCTCCTGCAAACGAAGGACGTTGTGTGGTGTACGCCCGGGTTTCGTCCGCCGACCAGAAGGAAGACCTGGACCGGCAGGTGGGCCGGGTCGTGGAATGGGCGACGCAGCAGGGCTATCGGCCGGACGAGGTGGTCAAGGAGATTGGTTCCGGTCTGAATGGGGACCGGCGACGGTTGCGGCGTCTGGTGGGGGACCATACGGTGGGCACGATAGTGGTGGAACACCGGGAGCGATTGAGCCGTTTTGGGTTTGAGTACGTGGAAGCTGCGCTGGCCGGGCGGGGAGCCCGCATCCTGGTGATGGATGAGGCCGAACTCGAAGACGATCTCGTACGGGACGTGACCGAGGTGATGACCTCGCTGTGCGCTCGGCTCTACGGACGGCGTTCGGCGCGGCGGCGTGCGGAACGAGCGCTGGCGGCGGCGCAGGAAGGCTGATGCAGCAGACTGGCACATATCAGACGCGCACTGCCGATTACGCGGGCCTTGACCGGTCGGCCGGCGATGCTGTGCTGGCAGCGTACGGCGAGTTGTACGGCCGGGTGCAGCGGAAACTGTTTGCCGAAGTTGGGGCCGGTCGCTCAACCACGTCGCTCAAGAGCTGGGTCAAGCCATCAGCTACCGGTTCAAGCGGGACGGAAAGGGCTGGCGGGTGTTCGTTACCACCAACATGATGGGAGTGGCGGTGGTTACGGACCAGCGTCTTGGCGCCATCGGCGTGGACCTCAATGCCGATCACTTGGCCGTCGCCGAGACCGATGCCAGCGGCAACTGTGTGAACGCTTGGCGGACGCCATTGGTCACCTACGGCGAGTCCCAGCGTAAGGCTGAGGCTCTCATTGGCGACGCCGTGGCCAGCGTGGTGCGGTACGCCCGCGAGGTCAGCAAGCCCGTCGTCATCGAGAAGCTGGACTTCCGGCAGAAGAAGGCCATATTGGAAGGTCAGTCCCGTAAGTACAGCCGGATGCTGTCGTCTTTCAGCTACGGCAAGGTCAAGGCGTACTTCATCTCCCGCGGCTACCGTGAGGGAGTAGAGGTACACCAGGTCAACCCGGCCTTCAGTTCGGTGATCGGCCGGGTGAAGTTCATGGAACGTTACGGGCTCAGTGTCCATCAGGCTGCGGCCTTGGTGCTGGCCCGTCGTTCACTTGGCTTCTCGGAGCGTATTCCACGCCGGCGGGCCTGTCCCGTTGGCAATGGCGTTCACGTCGCCTTCGCCCTACCTGCAAGGAAGCGGGTGAAGCACGTGTGGACGTGCTGGGGTGCTGTATCGGGACAGCTGAGACCGGCGCTTGCAGCGCAACACCGGCTGGGAAAGCGGCGACGCCGACCCAATCCGGTCCGGGCTGTCGTGCGGGCTGAGGCTCGCGGGGTGGCTTGAACGGGGACCAGATCGGTGTTCCCGGGTGAGATTCCCGGGCGGAGCCGTCTTGTACTGTTGGGACGGCGGCGCGGCTCAGACCGCGTCTTCAGAGAAGGCTGACGGAAGTCCTGTGACTAAAGTCAACCATTTTTACAACGGTTCCCCCTGCTCTTGGCGAGAAGCAACAGGCGGAGTCGAGGACAGCGGTCCAAGAATCGCTCGTCGTGTCTGGCATCGGCCTGGCCAACTGGAACTGGAAGTTGGTGCGGCAGTGTCTCTTGGAACGATGCGGTGTCAGCCTGTGCCGCAGCAGTTGCCTGGACTACCTGCACCGGCTGGGGTTTGCCTTCAAGCGCCCCAACAAGCAGCTGGTAAAGGCGGATGAGGCCAAACGGGAGGCATTCGTGACGGAGTATGCCGCCCTGTGGGACGAGGCAGGGCGCACTGGGGCAAAGATATTCTTTGCCGACGAGGCCCGCTTCCGGGCTGACGTGGAATTGCGGGACAAGTGGGTGCTGAAAGGGGAGCCGGCCTTGGTGGACTCCAGCAGTCCGAGGAATGGCGAGAAGGCTAGCTATAACTCGGCGGTGTGCTTGGAGACCGGCGAGGTGGAAAGGATGGAACTAGAGGCAACTGCAACGGAGAAAGCTCCGTGGCTTTCTTGGAACGGTTGCGGGAGAGGCACGGCGGGCGGCTCAACGTGATCTGGGACAACGCGCCGGCGAATCGGGGTCCGGCGATGCGGTCATACCTGGAGGCCCCTGGCCTAAACCTGCGGTTGGTGAACCTGCTTGGCTACAGCCCGGACTTCAACGCCGATGAGGCGGTCTGGGGCTGGGTAAGACAGGAGACCACCGGAACCGTTGCCTGGGGACCAAAGCCTTGGTGCAGCAGAGGGTCAACCATTTCCTAGCCGGGCTGGCGAGCCGGAAGGATGAGGTGACGCCCCGCTGCCGGACGATCCTGCGATCGAGGGCCGAAGCACCCCTGCGAGATTATCAGCCCGATTCCGGGCACACCCCAAATGCACATCCCACTTTGGCTTTAGTTTAGTACTGTAGCCGCACTAGACCGATTCGGTACTATCGGTCTCAAATTCGGCATAATTTCATTAGTATTGGAGCCGTTGGTCCTAGCCGGACGTTGCGATTTCAGGACCGTCCGACACCCCAAGCGACCACCTGAGGCTCTAATGCTACGCTGAAAGCGCTGCGGCGACGCCCTCTATTTTCCTTGGCCCTAATGTAGTCAGCTCACCGATCGCTTTGACGATGTTCGGGTGCTCCAATCCAGATACGAGGAAGGTCCACCGCCACGCCCGCTGCGTCTTCGTCGTGACCTCCTCCTTCTCGGCAGCCGTGAACGTCCGTCCTGTCGCCTTCTCAAGAGCTTCTATGTTCAGCTCAATCTGCTGTGCCAGGAGCCCGTCGATCGCCCCACCAAGCTCCAGAACCTCATCGATTGCCGTCTCCCGCTCTTCAAGGGTCAAGTGCTCGGCTACTTCGCCGATTAGCAACGTGTCCAGCTTGGCGTGCTGCGCCTCTTCCATCCAATGAAACCTCAAGAGATCCCGGAACAGCCCATCGAGGTCCGAGTCGTCGCGCACATGCTCTATGTAGTGGAGCTGGGTGAACCATTCGATAATCGCGGTCAAGACCATGACGGCCAGCTTCGACTTGCTCCGAACTACTTTCGCCACCTCTTCCCGACCAGGGATTAAGCCGCACTCACTGCCGAAACCCCGGCCGAAAAGTTCAACCGATCTCCGAAACAGCTCCTGATGCTTGAACTCTTCCTCGGCGAACCGCAACAACGAGCGGGCCCTGACTTCATCCCCATAGACATCCTTCATGGCCTCTTCCGTGACGGCGGGGATGATAAACTCCTCCACGAACGCGAAGATGTGACAGTAGCCGTTACCCATAATCTGATTGAGTTGAAGCTTCTCGTTCTCGTTCAAACATCCGATCTCGTCTACACCGGTCAACCTGTTGGGCATAAAGCGTTTCGAGAAGTCGAAATTCTTGTCGGCCAAGACATCGTCTTCCAACCACGAGACCCTCTTCGAGATATCCAGACACTCTTGGTACGTGTAGTTATGTGAAAGCATGGGCTTCGCCTCCTTGTACTGGGCCTTTCGCTGGGATTTTCCATACTCGGCTGCCTGGATCCAACACCAACCCATCATTCTCGGCAAAAGCCATACTACTATCACTCAAGAATGCGGGCAAACTTTCTATCAACCTGGCAAATCCGTCCGGGGAACGGTCTGAACTGGGTGATCGATGGGCACATCCCGTCGCCTGAGGTCACAAAATCACCGAAGTTGATTCCACTCCAGAGGGTAGCTTGGGCCGCCACGGCTTCCTGAGCTTGGGTGAAAGGCTAAAAGGTCAGGAGTGGCTACAACGGCTTATCCAAGAGCAGCGTTTCAGGTAATGTCCTGTTCACTCCCACGCTTTGACCGACCTGGACATCCCGGCACCGATGTACCACTCGGCCCGTACAGTTAGTAATCCCGGTCGGCAGCAATGCTTAAGGGGGCGCTCTATGATCCTGCCGATGTCTCTGTAGTACTGACGGTGTACCAAACCACCACACTGACCGAACACAACCGGTTGCAGCTCCAACCGAAGCCTCAGGATGGAGGTTCTTGGTTTCGTATTGTTTGGTGAGCCCAATACTACAGCCGGACTAACAATGGCTCGGTACTTTCGGCCTCAAATTTGGCTTAGTTTCATAGGGATCGGATAGGTTGGCCGTAGCTAGACGTTGCGTTTTCAGGATAGTCCGACACCCCGGCCTTCTCTCCCTCGATCGGAGAGGATTGAGGCGAGGGTGACTGATATAATCTCCCTCACCTTAACCTTCTCCTGCTAGGCGAGAAAGGACTCTTGAGACAGGCCGTTAGAACAATATTTCCTTCTTTTCACGGTAGTACGACTGGCAAGGACCGCTCAGGGTAGTGAACCACTGTGCAGGATCCCGGCCTTGGGCTGGCGGTTCGCAGCCTGGAGTGACGTCCTTGCCATTGCAGAAAGGTGAAGCAAAGATGCAACTGGAAGGAAAAGTCGCCTTGGTAACTGGAGGGGCCCGCGGATTGGGCCGCTCCATGGCTATGGCCTATGCTCGCGAGGGAGCGGATGTCGCCATTGTAGCCCGCACACCTTCGGAGCTGGACGCAGTAGGTTCGGAAATTCGCGCTCTGGGCCGCCGCGCCCACACGGTCAACGCTGAACTGACCACCAGCGAAGGCTCCAACCGGGCTGCCCAGGAGACCATCAGCGAGCTGGGGAAGATAGATATCCTGGTCAACAACGCCGGCGGATACCGTCTCTTCACCAAGGACCTGACCCACTCGGTTACGGTCCTGGACATCACCGAAGGGGAGTGGCGGCTGGTGATGGAGTCGAACCTGACCACCACTTTCATGGCCTGCAAGGCGGTCCTGCATCACATGATAGAACGTCGCAGCGGCGTCATCGTCAACCTGACTTCAAAGAACGTGGCCCGCCGGGGCCGGGCCGGACAGGCGGCCTACGGAGCTTCCAAGGCGGCGGTGGAGCGGCTGAGCGAGTCGCTGGCGGACGAAGTGAAGGACTACGGCATCGCCGTCAACATCCTCGACCCCGGCTGGAACCTGACCAAGCCCAACGACGACTACGACGACGAAGTGCACAAGCGCATGAGGCTGCCCGACGACATTTCCGAGGTGGCCGTTTACATGGCCCTGCAGACCCCTGAAACCATGACCGGCCAGTTGGTCTCCGCCCCGGAATACGACGAAGAGCATGGCATAAGACGGCTTTCAGCTTACGAACGGCTCCAAGCTTAGTTTCTATCCGGGGAGCCCCATCCCGACCGTCCCTTCCGAAGGACCCTGCTAGTACTGGACCAAGTCAGGATTGAGACCAGCTGTCGGGGCCCGGATCATCAAGCGAGGGTTCGGCTTCGTCGTTATCTTCATTCAACCACCCAGCCAGCTGGCGGGCATCCTCAGGGAGGATGGAGATCCTGGCCCATCTCCTGCGTTCTGTGGCAGTCCCCCGGAGCAACTGCTCCGCATACTCTTCTAGGTTCCACTACAGGGCTTCGGTAAGACCCCGCCCGCCATAGACTTTGTCATACACCAGCACCGAGTTGGTCGACAAGAGGTACCTTTTGGGAGTCTCCATGAATACGTTGTCCACCGCGGTGCTTATGTCGGGCAGAGCCACCGACCTGTTCTTTTCCTTCTGGCGGAAGGGCGAAGTGGCCCCTATGCTTGGCTGCCGTTGGAGCCGTGGGCTGGGAGTTCGAAGGTATGAGCTGGCGCCCTGTTTATTCTCCTGCTCCCCTTCGTGCCAGTTGCGCCTCCAACTCTTGGACACGGGCCTCGGCCGCTAACCTGGCCTCTTGTTCGGCCAGCCTGCCTTCCTCTTCGGCCAACCTTCCTTCCCGTTCCTGCTCGAAGGTGGGTATTTCCTGCCCGGTCCCGGGGTCGTGCCAGCGCAGCTCCCGGCGTTCCCACCGGATGAACAGGTTCAGGACTTTGCTGTAGCCCTGCAGGACTCCGTCTTCGACGGTTTCGATGGGAATCGGCTCGTACCGGCCCTCCACCAGCCGGTCTCCGGCCAGCCTGGTCCTGTGGAACTCGCCCGTCTCGTCGAACCGCCAGTACTCGGGGGTGCCCAGTACGGCGTACCTGGCCGGTTTGTCTTCGATGTCAATTTCGCCGGTCCTTCTTGAGGCTATTTCCATGGCCAGGTCGGGCGGCTTGCCCTGCCGGGAGATGACGTAGCTGTTGTCCTGGCGGTAGAGGGCCGGATTGGCGTTGAATGCGATGAGCAGGTCGGGCGAGATTCGCTGGTTGGACGGCGTCTCTGGCGTGGGGACGATGAATCTTTCTCCCGACACTATGGTGTTATCCGGGTTGCCGAGGTACTTGGCTAGGTGGTGCATGTTGCCGTTTTCGCCGAGGTGTTGGACGCTGGTCATATCGTCTGGCTCATGCTCCGGCGGATCCGGGATTGGGAGGAAAGTTTGACGTTTGGTGGTCATGTCTGGCCTCTCGGGCTCTGGCGGCTCTGATGGATGGATTCTAGCCTGATTTCGCAGGTGGCGTAAGTACGGCCAGTCTGAGGCAGACTGTATTTATCCGTTTCCGAGCCGGCCTTTCCCCTACATCCGGGCTGGGTTGATCGCCGGATTATAGGCGAACCACCCGTCCCAGTCCGGAACACCTACGTCTTCGCCGTCTGGGCGTCCTTTACGACTCCGCTCCCGTCGGAGAGAGGCACATCGGTTCGTGCCAGGTACGCGGGGACCAACCGCTCACATCTCAGCGAGTTGCTGAGCGAGCACTAAGGCATAGACATCGGCAGGACCACCCTGCGGCGCATTCTGGTCAACGCCGGGCTGAGCAGTCCGCGGCAAGGCGTCCGCCGAAGCACGAGGAACGCCGCCAGCGGATGCCCCGGGAGGGCATGCTGATCCAGTTGGACGGCAGCTATCACCGGTGGCTGGGCGACGATGGTCCCCAGTTCACGATACTGTTCGCGGTGGACGATGCCACCTCAACCTGATTGTAGCGGGGTGCGAGAAGGGCAAAATTCTGGAGGCCGTCATGGGCGACGGCCTCTGGGACAGCGCTGCAGGGTGCTTTTTCTCATGGAACTTTCATTTAGCGGGCGGCGACGGGTCGGTGGGCCTTGAGGAACTCTCGTACCTGGTTGATGGTGTTGGCCTTTATGTCTTCCTGTTCCTTCCAGGGGTATACGGTTACTTCGGCCTTGGGGGCGATTTCCGCCAGCTCCATCGCTGCCTCGTAGGAGTGGGCCGGGGTGTCGTCGGGCATGACCAGGATCGGGGTCTGGCAGGAGCGCGCGAAGTCGCGGGACACGCTGTACATGAAGTTCGGCTGAACGCGGTAGAGGTTGTGCAGGTATTGCTCGATCGTCTCCATGGTCAGATCGGGTCGCTGGTTGATAAGATCGGGCCCCCAGGAATCGAGGCCCATGTCGTACATGGCGTCCGGCGTCTTTGATGCGTGCCCCACAGGCTGGCAGAGCACTGCGGCCAAGACGCGCTCGGGCGCCCGCTCGATGAGCTTCAATGCGAAGGGCCCGCCGATGCAGTAGCCGATGAACAGGAACTCCTGGACTCCGAGATGGTCCATCAATGCCAATTGGTCGTCGGCGAACGCCCCCCACGGGTCGTCGACCTGCACTGGGCCGGCGGATTCTCCGCCTATGGCGTTGCGCTGATCCATGGTAATGACACGGAAGTCGTTCTTGAATACCTCCATAGAATCGAACACCTGGCCCGGCCAGTTTTCGACCTTGGAGTTCAGGCCTCCGCCCGGAGTCGCCAGAAGCGGGACACCGGAGCCGACTTCCTCGTATCGGATTGTGACATCGCTGTATGTGATATGCGGCATTGCAATTCCTCCCTGATGATGCAAGAAACGAATCTCCCGGACGATTGTAACTTGGGAAACCGGGGCGTCAAGACGGACGTTACGTAAGGCCTCCCGCAGCAGCACAAATAGAGGCCATAAGGACGATATTCGTCTCAGGACTATAGACGCTAACCTTCGGATGGGCACTTTCAACGGGCCCTTGCCGTCGTCCTTTACACCATAGCGAGGCTCCAAATCTGTCCTTCGGCAATTTGAATGAGTTGGGGCCATGTGGACTCTTTCCATTACGGATAGGAGATGGACTACCAATCCTCCCCGCAGTCGCTCTGACCGCCTTCGGAGGAAGTCGGACTCCGCCTATGAACCAGTTCCACCTTCGGCGCCAGAGTCGGCTTCCGGCAGTGGAGGCACCGGCCCTGGTAGTCATTGTTGTCGGCCAGGTCCTCGGCAACCAGGTCCAGGCAGTCGTCGCATCCGGCCACGGTTGCGGGTTCATCGGTCCAGGGCCCTGCCCCGCAGAGTGGGTCGGCTCCCGGGGCGTAGTGGATGGTTCCGAAGACAGGTTCGACCACCTGCTTCCTCAGCTTGGGCAACAGGGACGCTGACATAGCAGACTGCGGGGCGAGAATTCCGGACTGAGACGGCCCGCCCTCCTTTGTACGTTGGGCTGTCGGGAACCCGTGATTCGGATACCGGTCAGGATGAGGTCCGCCTGTGGCGGGAAATCTCGCTATTCAGGGTGCTCGCGGCGTATTCTTATCCGCATTCGGGTGACCACGATGAGGGCTCGCTTATCAAGTCCGCGATTGGCAGTTCGACCAATGGCATACCGGAAGCCTCCTGCTCACTGGTCGATGCGGTCTGGTGGCTTCGGTGCTGGCGGGATGAAGTGTCCCTGCGGCGCCGTTTGACAGCCTCTTGGCGGCGGACGCCGCCTTTATGGTTTTCCCAGGTCGGGGGCCGTGGCTGGGTGAGTTCCGCTCACCTGAGTTCCATCAGGCCGATATCCTCTTGCGCTTCAAATTGGCTTATCTCGCTTGCCCGGTCTCTTATGAGTTCCGCCACCGTCGTCGTGCTGGAGTTGCCTGTGCCTACTCGTACCACTTTGGGCGGATGACCTCGCTGGACCGACATTCCGGCGAAATCCCGGTCCCTGCTGAGTATGGTGAAGCCGTTTCCCAGCGCGTAATTCCAGATTTCCGAGTCCTTGGCTCTTTCGCCGAGTTCGTGTTCCGTGTGCTTGCTCCCAGGGTATTCGCTCTCCAGCAGGCGCACCAGGTCTGGCGAGAGCATCTTGTCTATGATGAACCTCACGGCCTTTATGGCCGGTCGAGGGATTGAGCCATTCGCATGGCGAACTGGACGCAGTCCGCTATGTCGGACCGTGTCAGCGAACTCTCCTGCTCCAGGATCTGATCAGCGTTCTTGCCCTGTGCCAGGAGTTCCAAGACGTTAAACACGGTTATCCTGAGTCCCCTGATGCAGGGTTCTCCGCCCTTCAAGTCCGGGTCGATGACCAAGGTGTTGGTGAATTCGGCTGCCAGGTCGTGGGCTTCCTGGCAATATCTCACTATCTCCTCGGGGCCGCCGCTTCTCTGCGCTGCCTCCCGCCATCTGTTCTGCAGCTCCAGTATTTCCCGTATCTGGTTGAGGAGGGATTCATCCGGCCTGGGTGTTGCTTGGAACCGGATGGTTACTACTCTTGCGGCCTGCACATAGGGCGTCTCATCTTCCGGCGGCTCCTCGAGCTCGGTCATTCTTTCCGCCTTGCGCCGCAGGCTCATCCACAGTCCCTGTTCCATTTGGGCGGCGAACACGGCGTCCTCGGCGGCGGTGCGGGCTTCCATCACCCTGCGGATGGAGTCGATTTCCTCGTCTTGGTCCTTCCTCTGTGTCATCCCTGATTTCCTGCAGTTATGGGTTATTGCTTCTGGCGGATTCCACTGCCGCCGAGGGGGATTTCTGGTGCGAGCTGCGACCGTCCGTGGTTCACGGATGTAATTACCCTGCACCAATGTTATCAGATGGTTTATTGGGCAACTTCGGTCAAGGCTTCGCGGCTATCGTGAACCTCCGCCCATGCGGTTGCAACCGGCAATCAGATGAACGTGGTGAAGAGCGCTCCATGGGCGCCCCTCTGCACCTGGCCCGCCAGCCCCATGCCATGCAACAGCAAAAACAGGTACGGCCCGTGGGTCCCGTTCCGACCATACACCTCTGGCAGATGTTCCTTCAGGTCACGAACGTGGACCGTCCGGCCTCGCAACGACGTGTAGGCGTCGTATGCCGCCCCCAAGGAAAATCTAGAGGAGTTTGACAAGGCCCTGGATAACTGCTCCAAAGAGGTTAAGCGCTTGGGCTCCGCGCTAGGCGCCAGCACGGGACTGCCAAGGAGCATCACGTTCGGATCATACGTGGATGCCCCGGAATGCGCGGAAGAGGACGGCCTGTCCTTCGCGGAAACCGTGATAGAACTCGCCAACCGGCTTGCAGGGGAGGAACCCATCAGAGCATGAACCAGCACGAGCATACACAAGAGGCCACGGAACTCGTGAGACGGGCCCACGAAGAGTCAACGAACGGCGGCAATGAGCGGATTGCCGCCGAATTCTTGTGGGGAGCATTCGCCACTGTCTGATCGCCGTTGCCCAGAACGAAGAACTGCCCCACGACAGTCACGGAGCATTCCGGACAATCGCCCGGCACATGGACGCCGCCCAAGACAGCAACGACTGGCGTTCTCGATTGGGGGCAGCCGAGAATCTCCATCACCACTTCTATCACGGCGACCTGCCAGCCCAAGAACTGCGAACCCACAGACGCAGGACCCGAGAGGGGACCCTGGAACTATGCCGGGCGGCTGTGGAGACCCTGGAAGGGCTGGACGGCTGGCTGTCGGTGCGGCATGAAGGGCGCGTCCTCGCTGCCCAGGAGGCGCCTCCAGCTCCAACATTTTTTGGTTGGTAATGGGAGTCGATTTCAAAATTAAGGACTGCGGCTTTGCACAATAAATGGAATCCAGAGGCATCGTCGAGTGGCTGGAATCGCTGCCGACAGGACAGGCAGACTTGAGCTCCTGCGTCCACAACATCCTGAGGGCACATATAGCTCAAGAGACGGGAGATCCAACCAAGCAGAGGTAAACTCCCGCGACCGGAAATATCAGCATCCGAAGTCATCATTAGCCGAAGCGCAAACGCTCCCGGGGTGTGTCCCGGGAGCGTTTCTTTCTCGGCTGAAAGGGTGGCGGGTGTTCGTGAGCACCCGGATGATGGCCGTGCCGGTGGCTACGGACCAAAGGCGGGGCGCAATCGGCGTGGATCTCAACGCCGACCATCTGGCGGTGGCGGAGACCGACGCCAGCGGCAACTACGTAAGCGCCTGGAGGGTGGCGCTGGTCACCTACGGCAGGAACACTCGCCAAGCGGAGGCTCTCATCGGCGACGCCGTGGCCAGCGTCGTGGAGTACGGGCGGGAAGTCGGCAAGCCTATCGTCATCGAGAAGCTGGACTTCCGGCAGAAGAAGGCCGCTCTGGAGGGCGAGTCCCGAAAATACAGCCGGATGCTCTCCAGCTTCAGCTACGGCAAGATCAAGGCGTATTTCGTCTCCCGTGGCTACCGTGAGGGAGTTGAGGTACATCAGGTCAACCCGGCCTCCAGTTCGGTGATCGGCCGGGTGAAGTTCATGGAGCGGTACGGGCTCAGCGTCCATCAGGCAGCGGACCTGGTGCTGGCCCGTCGCTTGCTCGGCTGTTCCGAGCGCATCCCCCGCCGGCGGGTCTGTCCCGTCGACAATGGCGCCCATGTCGCCTTCAGCGTACCTGCAAGGAAGCGAGTGAAGCACGTGTGGACGTACTGGGGTGCTGTTTCGGGGCAGCTGAGACCGGCGCTTGCAGCGCAGCACCGGCTGGGAAAGCGGAGACGCGGACCCAATCCGGTTCAGGCTGTCGTGCGTGCTGATGCGCGCGGGGTGGCTTGAGCGGGGACCAGATCGGTGTTCCCGGGTGAGATTCCCGGGCGGAGCCGCCTTGTACTGTTGGGACGGCGGCGCGGCTAAGACCGCGTCTTCAGAGAAGGCTGACGGAAGTCCTGTGACTAAAGTCAACCATTTTTACAACGGCTCGGATAACCAAACATGAGACGCCACCCTGTCCCGTCTGTTGGCGTAATACTCCAGCGCCTTGTCAAAAATATCCAGCGCCGAGTCCGGATCCAGCCGTAGAACAAGCCTAGACAGGACCTCAAAGGCTACCCTGATTCTCTCAACCCAACCGTGAGGGAGTCCGTGCTCGATCAAAGTGGTGCATTCCAGAGCTAGTTGACGGCGGGCGTCGTATGCCCGGCCCACGTGAAGGCCGCCTTCAACTTTCGAATTCGACGATATCGACATTGATGTTCGGCTCGAGGAACTCCTTGTCGAGGCGTTCAAGGAAAGTCCCCGGCCGGGGAGTTCGCCTCCGTCAGCGCCGGGGGTCGCCACACCTGCGCCGTCAGGAGTGATGGCTCCGTCGAATGCTGGGGATGGGACCTCTATGGCCAAGCCACGCCGCCACCTGAAGAGTTCGCCTCCGTTAGCGTCGGATTCTGGCATACCTGCGGGGTGAGGCGGAACGGCTCTGTCGCCTGCTGGGGCTCTGATGGCGACGGGCAGGCCACGCCCCCGGCCGACGGCATCTCCTACGCCTTCCAGAGTTTTCACGTAATTTCGTCGGCTCTGGACGAATACGGAGACCACGACGCCGAGTGCAAGTCGAGGCTGGGCAATCAGTACCGATTGGCGGATTGGAACGACCTGACTTCGTGGGTGTCCGGCGGAGGATCGATTCCGGAGTTGATAGCAGGCCTCCGTTTGAGGAAGGAAGGCGATCCCGCTTCAATTTACCCACATGACGGATCGGAGATTGATGGGAGTCTTCCCAAAGTCTCTTTGAACGGCGAGGAGAGATTGAACAACGGGCGGAGACATTTCTTTATTTCACGGCCCGATCACGTCCTGCCGGGTTACTTTTTGGCGCATGCTCACATCGACAACTACCACATCTCGCTGGGATCATGGTACGGCGAAGGCGGCACAACTCTCTGCTATAACCCTACGACTATGTCGACTCCCAACCCCGGGGCAGTCTTGTACAGATTCCCAAACCAATCTGCGGGGTAAAACGGAATGGCTCCGTCGCCTGCCGGCCACTGGGGCACAACCGGCAGAGACCCAGGCTCCTGCCGACACTCCCACACCGACGCAAATGCCGGCTCCCACTGCGGCACAGCACAGCGACTGGTATCGGCGGAGTCGAACCGGACGCCACCAGGGCATTGACCCCACCTTGCCGGGTGCGGAGAATGGCGCCATGAAATCGATCAGAGGCAGGCCGACCGGAACGGGGATGGCATCAGCGGTGCTGCTGCTGTGTCTGGCGGTCCTGAGCGCCCTGGCAGCATGCGGCGGGGAGCAGACGTCCCCGACAGTGGCTACCGCTGTCCCTGGTACGCCCACGGCCGTAGCCGCTCTGGCTGCGACGCCCGAGCCGACCGCTGGGGCGCAACCGGCAGCAACCCAGGCTCCTGCCTACACTCCTACACCGACGCCCACACTAGCCCTCACTGCAGCTCCGGAGCCGACGGCCACGCCCGTTCCCACCGTCACACCGGCACCCACGCCGTCCCAGACACCGCAACCGCCAGCAACACAAGCGCCCACCGCCACGCCGAGTCCCACGCCGTTCCCAACTCCGATTTCGGAGCCGACGCCAGCACCGGCACCCACCACCACGCCGACGCCGGAGCCGACGGCACCCACTCCCACGGCGACGCCTATGCCCACAGCCACCCGATTGCCGTCTCCGCCGGACTCGCTTGGCCTGGACCCATTCTACGAACAGTATCTTGACGTAGACGGCCTGCCCATTGTCGCATCTGCGACAGTAGCTGCTGCGGCCATGTTGCGGGCGAAAGACATCACCGATGAGATGCTCGCCCTTCGGTCAGACCTGTTGCATACTATGACCAGCCATGGAATCCGAATAGCAGTCATGAGCCACTCCCAGTTCCTGACCGACCTGCCCGAATTCAGGGACCTGGACATGCACCCCGACGGAATAAGCTGGGACGAACGGACCAGAGGAGGAGGCGTCGGACCCACGTCAACCAGACCGGTTACGGTGATTGCTGAAGGGAACCTTCTCTGCTACGAAGATGACGTCTTCCCCTACGAAGTTATCTTTGTCCACGAGTTCGCCCACGCGATACTTTCCATGGGCGTTCAGCGACAACCAGGCGGCAGCGAATATCGGAGGCGCCTGGAGGAGGCCTACCAGGAAGCGATGGACCGCGGACTGTGGGAAGGGACCTATGCCGGAGAGAACCCGGATGAATACTGGGCGGAAGGAGTACAATCCTGGTTTGGCCTGAACAACCCTCCGGGACGGATCCACAACGACATCAACACCAGGACGGAACTGGAGTCTTACGACCCAATCTTGGCCGGGCTTATCCGGGACGTTTTTGGAGACTCTGAGGTCGCATCCTCCTGCCACGATACTGAGGATATAAATTATGAGTCTTACGAGTTCAGCATTGAGGGCGTGATCGCAGGCCCCGATGGAGGGCCGCTGGAGGGAATTGGCCTCTGGGCCTGGCAGGGTAGGAGATCCAACAGCGGGAGCGGCAAGACCGGACCCCAGGGCGGCTTTAACATCAGGGTACCTGAGGGTTCATTCACCCTAGACATCTATGGCGACTCTCCAGGTGGTTGCATCGGGTGGTTCGACGGCAAAGGGGGCATCACCACGCGCAGAACGGAACGGGCAAGGGTTTTGGTGGACGGAGCAAACGTCAGCGGTATAGAGATTCTTCTGCGGAAGCTGCCGGCCGACCTGCCCCGCATACAATGCTAGTACCGCGTCCGGCTATTTTTGACAAATATAAGAATTGATATAATGGAGGCATTCTTTGATTGTGGAGAGGTGGGGGGAATGCCAGCCAAGCTATATCGAGTGAACTTGACCGAAGCTGAGCGGGAACATTTGTTGGGTATCACCCGGCGGGGGCGATCCTCGGGGCGTAAAGTAAAGCGGTCTCTGATTTTGTGTAAAGCCGATGAAGGCCTTACCGACCAACAGGTGGCGAAAGCCCTGATGGTAGGCCCCGCCACGGTCGGCCGGGTGCGGCAGCGTTTCGTAGAAGGCGGGTTGGAGCGCGCCCTGGATGACCTGCCGCGTCCGGGGCAACGGCGCAAACTTGATGGAAGGCAAGAAGCCCACTTGGTGGCCGTGGCCTGCAGCGCGGCCCCGGAAGGGCACACCAGATGGACGTTGCGATTGCTCGCCGACGAGGCGGTGAAGCTGGAATTGACCGACTCTATCTCCCGGGAGACGGTCAGACAGGTGCTGAAAAAAACGAACTCAAGCCGTGGCGGAAGAAGGAGTGGTGCATCCCCAAGGTGAGCGCCGAGTTCGTAGCCTGCATGGAGGACGTGCTTGATCTCTACGCCGAACCCTATGACCCCAAGCGGCCCGTAGTCTGTTTCGACGAGACCTCCAAGCAGTTGGTGGCCGAGAAGCGGGCTCCCATCCCGGCCAAGGCGGGACGGGAGGAGCGGTTTGATTATGAGTACCAGCGCAACGGGACCCGGAACTTGTTCATGACTTGTGAGCCATTGGCGGGCTGGAGGCACGTGGCAGTGACTGGGCGTCGTACCATGGAAGACTTCGCCCATCAGATGCGCTGGTTGTCGGATGCCGCCTACCCAGAAGTAGAGAAGGTCCGGGTGGTGCTGGACAACCCCGTATCGAGTACGGGGCAGGCTCTGAACACTCATAGACCCGCTTCCCTGTACGAGGCCTTCGAGCCGAAGGAGGCCAGACGGGTGATCCAACGGCTGGAGTTTCACTATACTCCCAAGCATGGCAGCTGGCTCAACATGGCAGAGATTGAGTTCAGCGTCTTCAGCAACCAATGTTTGAATCGCCGGATTGAAGATGAGGTGTCCTTAAAACGCGAGATTGCCGCATTGGAGACCGAACGAAATCAGGCTGGGGCAACTATCGACTGGAGGTTCACTACCACCGACGCCCGGCACAAGCTCCGGCGTATTTATCCATCGATTTTAGACTGACGCGGTACTAGTACCGGTTCAATTTAATTCTATTGGATATACATGTTTGAGCTTACTGCGGGCGTCTTGGGTGGAGAACCGCCAGTCTATGACGGCGCCAACATCGTTGCACTCGCGTTCAAGCGCCGCAACCTCCCGTCTCAGTAACGCTTCATTGCCGACCCGGCGGTTCAGACACTGTCTGCTGAAGACGCTTAAATCGATCTCAGCCATGTTCAGCAAGCTTCCGTGATTGGGTGTGTAGTGAAGCTCCAGGCGTTTGGCTATGCGGTGTTTGGCGTCAACTACTTTTGCCGGTTGGCGCGGCGCATTGCCTCAAATAGAATGCCACCGAAAATTCGGGAGCCGATCGCCACGCCCACCAGCTTGCCGGTCATCTCGATCCAGCATCCCGGCCGCTGGTGAAGGCCACGCTGAAGCGACTGGTCAGGGAGCACGGCAGACGCCGGGAGCAAGCGAGGGACCTGACCAGGGATGCCCTAGCCGCGGGGGTCCAGCACCAAGGGCGGTGGAAGCACGGGGACATGGTCGCCCGCTACACCCGGGGCGAGGCGGCAGGCGAGGCGCTGAAGTGGCTGTAGCGAAGGCAACCTCGGGATTCCGGCCGGACTGGGAATAGACGCCTACGTGGCCACGGGACGGGAAAGACACCACCGAGCCCGCACTAGGCCGCCGCTGCGCCAGGCCATGCGGGCCAAGCTGCAAATACGGGAAGGGAAGGCGGTCTATGCTCTGCGCAAGGTTATACTGAACTGATCCACGGGCTGATCAAACAAGCCCGTGGCTTCCGGCAGTTCCTGTTGCGAAGCAGGGTCAAAGCCGCCGGGGAATCCCTAGTGTTGCTGACCCACAATCTCTTGAAGCTGTGGCGGACCAACCCCGGGGGCGATCGGCTAAACCAAGTCGGCCATGAACGGCTATCTTTGCGGTCCTGAAATGTCCTGGCCGGCTATTCGTCCTCGTCGTAATTTGGGTTCGAGTTAATGGAGGCGGCCCGCCGGGCGCCGTTCCTCAAACCCTTGATGACATCTTGGTCCTCGTCACTTAGCTTTAGCTGGGCGTTTGCCAAGCGGGTCGCGATGTCCTCCCGTCCGTTCCAGATGCCTTTGAGGTCATCGTCGATCAATTCGACGATGGCGTTGCGCACGCCGGTGTCCTGCCCGATATCCGGATAGAGCTTCCACGACTCTTTCTTCAACGTCTCCATCCAGTCGGAGTTTTGGCCGTTGGCCCCACGGGAATCATCGAAATGCCAGGCGTACCAGGCGTTCACCATTTCCCTGTAGATGCTCAGGTCCGAAATGGGGGCGCCGACTGTGGACATCTGGACTTCGAACCGGTGGTTGTCTCCCGGATGCCCTTCAACGGCGGCGAATTTGCGGCCGCCGCCGAGACCCCGGATCACCGAGTCGTGAAGGTTGGAGGAGGTGATGCCCACTCCCGCCGCGGAGTCCACGTGACCTACCCGGACCTCGCCGATGCGCCACATCTTCTCTTCCATGGCTACGGTCCCCATGTGCATGTCGGCGAGCAACTCTCCCAATTCCTCACCAAATTTGGCGCCGGAGGACACCAGCGACAGGAAGCCGGTGTCGACCGAGACCGTCTCCCGGATCTTCCGCGCGATGGCCACCGCGATTAACTCCGCCAATTCCTGGGTGTCGACCCGGCTGGGCCCGTAAACCCGTTTGCCTTCCAGGCCTTCCCGCACGGACCGGCTGATTTCGGCCAGGTCCTTGTTGCCCATTTGGAACCGGTTCAAGATACGGGCCGAGATGTCTTGGGCCTGTTCCCCGACGAGAAGGTTCTTGACTGTTGGGTCGTCGCTCTGGAAGGTCCAATATTCGGCGTCGGTTACCTGCTGGAATAGCTGCCCTCCCACATTGGAGTGGCGTCTTAACTCGTAGACCGACTCGTTCCAGGTTGCGGTATATTCGGTGACCTCCGCCAGAAGAGTCCGTATGACTTCTCCCACATGGTTCAGGCACAGGGTTTCCAGCCATTCGTCGGTTTCAGCCCGCCACCGGCCCAGTCTTTTGCGCCGTTCGCTGGGTGGAACGTGAAGGTGGGTCTGGCCCGGTTCCGACACCGGGGGCAGGTCACGGCGGATAGCCCGGTCGGCCAAGTCGTTCCAGCGCCGCACCGGCGGTTCCTGGCCGGAAGATATGATCAGTCGTTGTATGTAGAGCCGCTCCACCCGGGCAACTGTCTCCAGGATCAGCTCGTCTCGCTTCGCGCCGGCGAAGGTGCTGGCGAGGGCGAGATCGGTACGAATATCGTCGTTGGCGTCCTGTATCATCCGCTCAGTGATGGTTGACTCGGGGCCAAGCCGTTCGAAGACAGCTTGAACCGAGCGCTCCACGTCGCTGAGAGAGGCGTGAATAGCCCCGTGTATCTGCTGGTACGCATCGCGTACAGGGATGGTGCTCCCCACGGAGTTGAGGAATTCCAATGAGTCTGTCATCGCGGGCAACCGGTTGGTCATCGCTTGGAACGACAAAGCCCTTCGATTGAGTTGGAAAATAGGCATCTTCACAAATCCTATTGGCCGCTGCGCCATTGTTGTTGAAGATATTGCTTCGCTGTTTGAACGAAGAAGCTGTCCAGGAGACCGACTTCCCGGGAACTTATGGAGCCGAAACGGGCGTCCTCTTTGTTGTTGGCTTCCCGCATCGTCTCGTGGAACCGCGCCCACCAGTCTTGGCCGGTCCCGTAAGCGTCCGCGACCAGGTCCTCGAGAATCCGGGCGACGTGGGTGCGCTGGACCGGCAGCGAGTCTTTGGGTGACCGGTGGAGAATGGAAACGTCGAAGTGGGGGCCCATGGCCTCCACTTTCTTATCCGGATACACCGTCACTGTGAAGGAATCTCTTCCGGTGAACTGGCCCTTGCCGGCGACCTTCCCGGTGGTCGACCGCAGAAACTGCAAAGTGGAATACGTGTTGCGCAGTTGCAGCGGGTAGGTGCTCTCCGGGTCACGGGACATTCCTCTCTGCGGCAGGAGCAGATGCAGCACAACGCTGAAATTATAGGATGTTCCCCGGGCCTCCGCCAAGGCCGCAAGAAGTACCGGCAGCGCCCCGGAGGTCCCGCCGCCAAGGAAGCTGACCACATGGACGCGAAGGTATGTAGTCCCCTCGTAGTAGGGACATACCTGCTCCAACAGCGAATCAATGTGCCCCTGAATCGTCGAGTAGTTGAACCGGGCCGCCACTCCGGCGTTGGCCAAGGTACCCAACGCTCCTTCTCGAGAGAGGCTGAGGTACTTGAGCTCCGGCACGCACTCGGTAATCCAAGGGCGGGCGTCCCGCAGATTCGAAAAGTGGGGCAGGGTGAGTGCGATGAAACGGGAAGACCTGGAGATCTCTCCCCGGGTCGCCTCTCGGGTATCCATATAGAGGAATCCCAAGTTCTTCCGGTCGGTGTAACTCCAACCGTCAGCGACGTCCTCCAGCCTCTTCACAATCTGGCAACTCGTCGACCCCAACCCAATGACCACCGCCGGAGACGACACTCTCTGCGCCGTTTTTTCGGAGCCGATCCTGGGCAGGGTCGCGTTCCTGAAATGTGCGCTGACCATAACCCCCCTTGTTCGTATTGTGACCGGACCGCACCATTAAGGAAATACGGTAGGGTTATTTTTCACGGGAACGGGCAGTTTGTCAATTGCCGCAAACACGCCTACGCAACGCCGTCGTTGCCGGTATATCGGCTTACTGATATCGTGACAACATGAAGCAATTATCTACAATCGTGTGTCAAACTTGGCAGCCCAGCGGCCCCGGCAAGTCATTCAAGAAGGGTTCACAACAGTTAAATGTCTAGTATATAATAGTCCATTATGGACGTTATCAGTCAACGCATCAGCCTGACGGCCTGGGGCCGCCTCTACGGCTTCGACAAGGCGACCACCTCCCGCCTGCATCTCACCGGCAAGCTGCCGCCGGAACTTCAGATCGAGCAGTTGCCCAATGGACGCTACTACGTGGTGGTGCCCCCTGAAAACGACGGGCGCTGCGTGGTGTACGCTCGCGTTTCGTCCGCCGACCTGAAGGAAGACCTGGACCGGCAGGTGGGCCGGGTCGTGGAATGGGCGACGCAGCAGGGCTATCGGCCGGACGAGGTGGTAAAGGAGACCGGTTCCGGTCTGAATGGGAACCGTCCCCGGTTGCGGCGTCTGGTGGCGGACCATACGGTGGGCACGATAGTAGTTGAGCATCGGGAGCGATTGAGCCGTTTTGGGTTTGAGTACGTGGAAGCTGCGCTGGCCGGGCGGGGAGCCCGCATCCTGGTGATGGATGAGAGTGAGTTGGAGGATGACCTCGTACGGGACGTGACCGAGGTGATGACCTCGCTGTGCGCTCGGCTCTACGGACGGCGTTCGGCGCGGCGGCGTGCGGAACGAGCGCTGGCGGCGGCGCGGGAAGGCTGATGCGGCATCTTGGCACATACCAGACGCGCACGGCCGATTACGCGGGCTTGGATCGTTCGGCCGGCGATGCTGTGCTGGCAGCGTACGGCGAGTTGTACGGAAGGGTGCAGCGGAAACTGTTTGCCGAAGTTGGGGCCGGTCGCTCAACCACGTCGCTCAAGAGCGCTTACCTGGAGCGGTATGGAATACCGGCACGGATGTTCAATGGGGTGCGGGTGTCGTTGGACGGCAAGGTGGCGTCGGTCAGAGAGCAGCAGAAGCTGCGTGGGGATGCTCTGGGGCGGCGCATTGCGCGGGCGGAGCGGCAGGTTTCCGATGCCGCTGAACGTGGCCGACGGGATCAGGTTCATCAGAAGAAACGGCGGTTGGCCAATCTGCGGCACAGGCTGTCTGCACTGGAAGCCGACATAGCTGAGGGCCGGGTGCGGCTGTGCTTCGGGTCGAAGCGGTTGTGGCGGAAGCAGCGCAATCTTGAGGCCAACGGCTACGCCAGCCATCAGGAATGGCTCAGGGACTGGCGGGACGCTCGCAGCGACGAGTTCTTCGTGCTGGGGAGCCGGGACGAGACGGCGGGATGCCAGCTCTGCGTGGCTACCGTTGCTGATAACGGGACGCTGACCCTGCGGCTGCGAATGCCGAACTGCCTGGCGGGGCAACACGACAAGCACCTGGTAATCGAAGGTGTGTGGTTTGCCTACGGCCACGAGCAGGTGCTGGCTGCCCTCCAAAGCAACGCTGATTACGCCGCCTACCGGCGTGAGCACGGTGAAAAGACGGCGCGGGCAACTGAACTGGGTCAAGCCATCAGCTACCGGTTCAAGCGGGACGGAAAGGGCTGGCGGGTATTCGTTACCACCAACATGATGGGAGTGGCGGTGGTTACGGACCAGCGGTCTTGGCGCCATCGGCGTGGACCTCAATGCCGATCACTTGGCCGTCGCCGAGACCGATGCCAGCGGCAACTGTGTGAACGCTTGGCGGACGCCATTGGTCACCTACGGCGAGTCCCAGCGTAAGGCTGAGGCCCTGATTGGCGACGCCGTGGCCAGCGTGGTGCGGTACGCCCGCGAGGTCAGCAAGCCGATTGTGATCGAGAAGCTGGACTTCCGGCAGAAGAAGGCCATATTGGAAGGTCAGTCCCGTAAGTACAGCCGGATGCCGTCGTCTTTCAGCTACGGCAAGGCCAAGGCGTACTTCATCTCCCGCGGCTATCGTGAGGGAGTTGAAGTACAGCAGGTCAACCCGGCCTACAGTTCGGTGATCGGCCGGGTGAAGTTCATGGAACGGTACGGGCTCAGTGTCCATCAGGCTGCGGCCTTGGTGCTGGCCCGTCGTTCACTTGGCTGCTCGGAGCGTATTCCACGCCAGCGGGCCTGTCTCGTCGGCAATGGCGTTCACGTCGCCTTCGCCCTACCTGCAAGGAAGCGGGTGAAGCACGTGTGGACGTACTGGGGCGCGATCTCGGGACAGCTGAGACCGGCGCTTGCAGCGCATCATCGGCTGGGGAAGCGGAGACGCAGACCCAATCCGGTTCAGGCTGTCGTGCGGGCTGAGGCTCGCGGGGTGGCTTGAGCGGGGACCAGATCGGTGTTCCCGGGTGAGATTCCCGGGCGGAGCCGTCTTGTACTGTTGGGACGGCGGCGCGGCCGAGACCGCGTCTTCAGGAAAGGCTGATTTCGGTCTTGCGACTAAAGTCAACCATTTTTACAACGGCATGCTGATGTTCCGTCGATTTCGACAGACGCAGGTCGGGTCAATCCCCCGTCCCTTCGGGGCTTTCCTGCCTTTCCTCATGCCAGTCGGTCTTGACGAGGGGCCCATCCACGAGGCCTCGGGGCCTGCCACGGACTTCGGGTTCGGCTGGAATGCACATAGGGTCCATCCCCATGCTGCCATCAAAACCACAACTTTGGGAGGCCACGGGGTCCTTTGTCCTCTTGAAGTAGATCGCTTCCCGGGTTTGTCCGTCCGCTGACCCCTCACAGTGCACTGGCAGGTCGTATTCGATGACCCCGCGTCCATCGTGGAATACTTCCACTCTCTCGATAAAGAGGTGCATGAGTTCCCTTTGGGCCTCGAGGTCTTCGGGATCCGTGTAGGTCTTCAGGTTCATCGCTGTCTCGATGATCCCCGCCCGATTACTCACGAATATGCGAGCGTCCTCTGTGGCTTCGCTGATGCGCTTGTCCTCCTGATCCAGTTCTTCCTGTTCCTCCAGGAGTTTCTCCAAGTCGTCCGTGAGGGACCTGCGGCTTCTGGGTCCCAGCCCTGCATCGTCCAAGGTCACTTTCAGGCTCGCGATTTTGTCCCTGAGGACCCCCTTCCGTGCCCTGATGC
This sequence comes from Dehalococcoidia bacterium, assembly GCA_965220625.1. Lineage (GTDB taxonomy): Bacteria > Chloroflexota > Dehalococcoidia > Lucifugimonadales > UBA3495 > VXOI01. The sequence continues at coordinate 2,287,343 of CBDCQN010000003.1, read as the reverse complement.
CTGCTCTATTTGTCTCCTGTTCTTCCAGGTATTCCCTGCTGGCATCGGCGACCCTGCCGATTACGCGGTCAAGGGTGTCTTCGGTAAGAAAGTTGTTGTTGAGCCGGTCCTGCAACGCTTCGAGGACTTCGTCGAGTCTGGCGCCGGTGAAGGTGCAAAATTCGCGCCCCATCCGCTTCTTCTTGGAGCAGCGGAGGCGAACCGTGCCTTTCTGTCTATTGATTTCCAGGTTGGAGTCTATTCCTCTGGACCAGCAGGGGCCGCACTTCAAAAGGCCGCTCGCCGGACTGGGGCTGGAATGACAGCGGGTTGGTCCCTGGTCTCTGTGCCTGCTCCGGATTCCCTCATTGATCTTCTCGAAATTCTCAGGGCTAACCGCCGCTTGATGGGCGTTTTCCAAGACTATCTCCGCGGCGTTCTCCTTGGGTCCGGGCAGCCTTGACTGAGGGTTTTTCCCCCGGAAGAGGCGGCCGGAGTATTTCTCGTTCTTCTGGATGTACCGGACCGATCCGTCGGTCCACGGTCCGCCGCTGGGCGATGGGACATTGTGCTGTCTGTTGTACCTGGCAATCTGCATGGCAGTGGACCCGTCTGTTGACATGCTGAACAGTTTCACGACGTGGTCCCATAGTTCGGGGTCCGGCACCAGCCTGCCGCACATGACAGGTTCCCCCTTGTCGTTCACCTCGTCGGAGTCGTGCACGAGCATGTAGCCCCATGGCGGCTTCCCGATGTGCAGGCCCATTCTGGTGGCCGTTCTCTGTCCCCTCTGGGTTCTCCTGGAAATTCTCTTTGACTCCGCCTGTCCAGCCACGAGTCTTTGGTGCCATTTTTCTTCCGAATGATAGTCGTATTTCTCGCCATCCACTGCCAGGTGCAGGGTGATTCCCGCTTTTATCAGGTCCTTGGTGTATATGAAGAATTCCGCGATGTTCCTGGTGAAGCGGTCCAGGTCATGGAACACCACGCCCGAATCCCGCCGCTCAGTGGGGGCGGGAACAGCGGCCCGGCGCCCAATCGAGGTGACGAGATGAAGCGACCGGACGACCCGATGCGGGAGATAGCGGCGCTCAGGGAGCGGCTCTCCAGCCTGAGCGAGGCCAGCCTGCACATCACCGAAGACCTCGACCTCGATGCCGTGTTGCAAGGGGTCCTGGACGGGGCGCGCTCCCTGACCGGCGCAAGGATGGGCGGCGTCACCATCCTCGACGACTCGGGACAGCTCCAGGACTTCATCACCTCCGGCCTGACGGACGAAGACCACCGGCGATTCGTCAACCTGCCGGGGGGACCGGAGTTCTTCGCCTACCTGAGCAGCCTGCCCGTACCGCTGCGGCTCACCGACTTTTCCGCCCATACAACGGCGTTGGGCCTGCCGGAGATCGGCCCTCCCCTGGGGCCGGTGGGCAGCTTCCTGGGCGCGCCCATCCGTCTCCGGGGCGTATGCGCCGGCAACCTCTATCTATCGGACAAGGAGCGCGGAGGGGAGTTCACACAGGATGACGAGGAGACCCTGGCGATGTTCGCGTCCCATGCGGCTATGGCCATCGCCAATGCGCGGCGGCACCGGGAGGAGCAGCGGGCCAGGGCCTACCTTGAGACGCTGATCGACACCCCGCCGGTGGGCGTCGTGGTGTTCAACGCCGGGACCGGCGTCCCGGTGTCCCTCAACCGGGAGGGGAGAAGGCTTGTCGACGGCCTCACCAACCCCGGCCAGACGGCGGAGCAGCTCCTCGACGTGCTGACCATCCGGCGCGCTGACGGGCGGGAAATCTCGCTGCGGGAGTTCCCCCTGGCGGAGGCGCTCAGCACGGGCGAGACGGTGCGGGCCGAGGAGATCGTCATCACGGGTTTCTACTGGCCCTTCATAGCGCAACGCTTGGTAAAGTGAGGTCAAACGCTGCTGTCCATCAAGGAGATATCGTTCATGCCGCTCGTTTCCATTGAGGGTTACTCCCTCTATCGGCCGCTTATGAAACTGGACATCGCCGTCAGCGTCAAGGGTCATGATCGCACCAACCGGGAACTGGCGGGATATGCTGACTAACAAGCTCTTGATTGCGTTCGTCGTCCCAAACCCAGCCTCATTGAAAATCAGGCAACTGAATCTTGCCTTCTTCCACATCATCGAGCAGGTCTTTCAGATCAATCGGATTGGTTTCGGACAAAGCTGTCCTCCAGGGTAATAGTTTGCAGATCGGGTTAGGTTCATTGTGTCGCGTGCGGCAGAAGACCTGGCAATCGGTCGTAACCACATTGCCAAGACATATCCTAGAGTGCTATCGTAGGTGTAATAGCCACCACTATATTGAAGGAACAGGCTGTTGGCAAGCGCGACTCCAGTCCCCAGAGGTATATCCGAGAAGAACCGGCGGCTCCTCACAACCCTGCATCGTAGCGTAACCGGGCCTTTCTCCGTTGAGGATGCTGCGGCTTCCCTGCCCTTCAGTGTCCCCCGGACGCACAGGTTCCTAGCGTATCTGGCCGAAAGGGGATGGCTGGTTCGCGTCCGGCGGGGCCTCTATGCCCCCATCCCATTAGATACTTTCGAGCCGGGGGAGTGGCGGGAAGACCCGTGGGTCATAGCAGCCAAGCTATATGGCCCTTCTTATTATATCGGAGGTTGGACTGCCTGTGAGCACTGGAACCTGACCGAGCAGATATTCCGGGAAACCCTAGTCTTTACTACCCGGCGTGTGAGAAGCAAAGAGACTGAAATCCAGAGTTTTCCCTTCCGCATCAAACGCACTGGTGAGGGAAAGACATTTGGAACCAAGTCCGTCTGGCGGGACCGTACCAGGGTGAATCTCTCCGACGCTTCACGGACAGTGGTTGACGTCCTGGACGACCCATCCTTGGGCGGAGGAATCCGCCACGTTGCCGATGTCGTGGGAGCCTACTTTAGTAGCGAGAACCGCGACGACACTCTACTTGAGGACTACGCTCGGCGGCTGGGTAACCGTGCAGTCTTCAAGCGTCTGGGGTATCTGATAGAGACGTTGAGTATCCATGCGCCTGCCCTGCACGAAGAGTGCCGGGCCGCAGTAAGCTCGGGCGTCGGCCTCCTGGACCCCAGCCTGCCCGACCAGGGACCGGTCTTGCGGCGCTGGAACCTGCGGGTGAACGGGACAGTACAAGCGGAGAGTGTTGCGGGTTGATCACGCGGACGGACCTCAACGAGAGAGTAAGAGAGTGGGGCCTTCGGGAAGACGTGGTGGAAAAGGACTATGCCCTCGGCTGGGCGCTATGGGGCATCGGTTCGCACCCCCGACTCGCGGAGTCCTGGGCCTTCAAGGGCGGCACTTGTCTGAAGAAGTGCTACGTCGAGACCTATCGCTTCTCTGAAGACCTGGACTTCACCGTTCTGCCCGATGGCCCGGTCGAAGCAAACCAGGTGATCCCAATCTTGAAAGAGGTCTTCGAACAGGTGTACGAGGAGTCGGGGATAGACTTCCGGGAACGGGAGCCGAGGGCGCGGATGCGTCTCGATGGCCGGTCCGCCGAGGGGCGCATCTATTATCGTGGCCCGCGAAATGCCCCCCAGTCCTCCAGCATCAGGCTCGACCTCACCGTCGCAGAACAGGTGGTGCGCCCCACGGTACTGCGGCCGATAGCTCATCCGTACCCGGACACCCTTCCAAGCTCAGGGACAGTGCGGTGTTACGGTTTCGCGGAGTTATTCGCCGAGAAGCTGCGGGCGATGGGAGAGCGGTCCCGTCCCAGGGATCTCTACGACATCATCATGCTATTCAGAAGGAATGACTTACTCCCCCAGGCCGGTCTTATTCGGCCCGTTTACGTGGAGAAGTGCGCATCCAAGGGAGTAGAGGTCTTCACTTCCGAGGCGATACAAGCATCCCCCTTCCGGGTGGAACTCGAGGGCGAGTGGATCAATATGCTGGCGCACCAACTTCCCGCTTTACCACCCTTCGGACACCTGTGGACGGAGCTAGTGCCGCTCTTCGATTGGCTGGAAGGCAAGGCGACGCCTCCCCTATTGACGCCAATACCTGTAGGGGAAGACATTGACACAACATGGAGTCCACCAGCAACGGTGGGTGTCTGGAAACAAAGGATACCATTGGAGATGGTTAGGTTCGCGGCTGCCAACCATTTGTGCGTCGAACTCAACAGCGTAGACGGCACATTGCTGGTTGAACCCTACACTCTGAAGCGGACTTCATCCGGTCAACTGGTTCTCTACGCCGTGGAGCCTGACACCGGAGAGGTTCGCCCCTATCGCGTAGAAGAAATTCAAAGCGTAAAGATCAGTACCATACCCTTCAGGCCAAGATTCGCCATCGAGGTCACGGGTTCGGCAGTATCCTTTTAGTGATGGACACGACCACCAGGAAGAACCGCTGTGAAGCGGCATGAGCAAAACCTGTCTACGCGACGCCAACCAACAACGCAGAGGCACGACTATGGCCACAATACCCAGGCCCAATAAAGTAGCCCTAACTGAGGCTGTAGACATTTTCCGTGATGCTATGCGAACCTTCATGGTTCATCACCTCAGACGAGTTCCTGGGAAACGCCTTGAGGAGGCTGTCAAACAATCCCTTCGAGGTAACCAACTCGCCCAATTCGAGGATAATCTCCGCCAAGGCAAAGGTGTCGAAGACAGCATCGACATCAATGACTTCCCGGAACTACTCCGAAACAATTGGCGGGAAGTGTTCTCTGATGTGTTCCCGCGAGACCGAGTTATCCAAAACCGGGTCAACGACATCCGGGAAATACGGAATGAAGCATCACATCCCGGCTCCACCGACTTGGATGAGGAAAAAACCAGGGCCCATATATACATGATTGCCGACGTGCTGGGCCGCATCAACTGTCCCGACGAAAAGCGGTCGGTGGAGCAAATCCGCGACCGGCTTTTCGCCGCCGCCGAACCTGACCCTGCCTCGGCAGTTGAGCAAGGCGGACCGGCATCTCGAATGCTGGAGGGAATGGAGCCTCCGGTAACGGGAACTGGAACCCTCCAGCCCTGGCGGGAAGTGGTTCGCCCCAACGAGGACGTGACCGAAGGTCGATTCCGGCAGGCCGAGTTTGCCGCCAATCTTCCGCAGGTATACGACGGACGCGCCCGCGCCAACGAATACGGGAACCCGGTCAGTTTCTTCAACAGGACCTACATCACCCCGGGGATGCGCGCGCTGTTGGTCAACACCGTGCAGCGGCTTAGCGGCTCCGGCGGCGCGTTCCGCCAATAGGCTACAACAGCGCCTGCCGGCGCGTGTCTGTACCTCGACCGTGGGGTTGGCGACGAGGTTGTGGTACCAGCCCGGATTGCTGGGCGCCCCTCCCATCGAGGCGACGACCAGCAGCGTGCCGTCCTCTTCGAGATAGAGCAGCGGTATCGTCCGCTGCTTCTCCGACCGCCGGCCCGTGGTCGTCAGCAGCAGCACAGGCAGCTCGAATTGGCCCAGTGCCCGTCCCCTGGTCAGCCGGAAGACAAAGTTGTGGAACGGAACGAAGAAGCGTAGGAAGAACTTCATGCCTGCCTCCTGCCCCGGCGGTCCCACCCGAGGTTCACCGGGTACAGTTGCCTGAGACCCTCGGAGTGGTCCTGTGGATTGAGTGGGATGTCAAACCCATGGCCGGGGACGGTCTCAATGGCCCGTCTCGTCAGTAGGTCTCCGCTTGGATATTTCGGTAGGTCTTACTCTCCGATTTTTGTACTCCCAAGCACCTGGTTCCAGAGAACTCGCTTGCCAGATCCTCCCAGAATGAAGTCTTGACCTCCTCCGGGCAGTTGGTCATCTCTGCCATCTCGCTTCTTGGGACAACCGCACATCTTTGATTGTCGCTACCGGCAAAGTTAATTGTCGTTGTTCAGGGGTGGATCTGACCCGGATCGATGGCATAGAGGGCTTCACGGCGTTGAAGGTGATCAGCGAGATTGGCACGGACATGACCAAATGGGCCACTGCCAAGTGCTTCGCGTCCGGGCTGGGGCTCAGCCCCGACAACCGTATCACCGCTGGCAAGGTCATGAGTTCAAGGACCAAACCCAGCGCCAACCGGGCCGCAGCGGCATTACCGCCTGGCGGCCCACGGGCTGCACCGCTCCTACAGCGCCTTGGGGGCCTTCCTGCGCCGGAAGAAAGCGCACTTGGGAGCGCCCAAGGCCATCACCGCCACGGCGCACAAGCTGGCGAGGCTCATCTACTCCATGCTGCGCTACGGCCAAGACTACGTAGATGCTGGCGCCGAATACTACGAGAGTCAATATCAACAACGGGCGTTGCGCGCTGCAAAACAGCGAGCATCCCAACTGGTGCCCATGTCAGATGCTCCGGGCGTGCCCCCCAACACGGAGGCCGTCCACTGGAAAACCGTGTTAGTCGGGAGTCGAGCTAAGGAAGAGCACGGCTTGAGTTCGCCGTGCTCTTCGGTAAACCTGTAGAAATTGTCCGGGAAGCCCGCGTTCGGGCTAGACGAACCAGCCCATGCCTTCCCAGTGGCCGCGCAGGAAGGCTATCTGGCCTCCGTGGACGACGTTGTCAAAGACCAGGACACCCATGATGGTCTCTTTCGGCTCGGGGTCCGAACCGGGACTCAGGCTCATGGTGGCGCTCAACTCCTCGTCGGTCACGGAGGACATATAGTCCCGGCAGCAGGCCTTCATGGCCTCGTAGTAACCTACCAGGACGTCTTTGGAGGGAAGCGACCACGCGGCCAAGCGCGCCGTGTCCCAGCCTTGGCCGGTCGTCTCCGGGTCGTCGCCCAAGCCGAATTTCTCGCACCAACCGTCCTCTATCCATATCTGAGGCTTGCCTTGGAACCTGGCATTCATGAAAACGTCCACCACCCGGCTCATGTGGAAGAGGAGCCAACCGATGGAATTGTCGCTGTCGGATATCTGGCGCGCCAGTGTCTCATCACTCAGCCCGTCTATGGCGCGGTCTACCATACCCCAGTTACGTTCCAGCGCATTTGATATCCCGGCGGAAACAGCCATGATTGCTCTCCAAAAGTTTCGTTATTTGGGGTCGCGGGGCTAATTGTAACAGCCCCAAAACCTGGAATGGTAAGGTAGCGCCGACGATCAAGAAGAGACCTGCTACTGATCTGCGGCTGTAGTATTAGGGTCCTTTCGGTAGTCTTCAAGGCCCTCGAAATGCACATCCCACTTTGGTATTGGTTTAGGCACTGGCATCAAGGCCATCTGGTTCTCGAATTCCTTGAGCCTGTCCTCTTCGTCTGGGGATATGATGCCGTCGGCCATGCTGTGGTCCACGCCGAGCTTCCAGCCCGCTTCGAGGACTTGGTTGACGGTGTCGCTGTTCCCATAGGAGCGCTGGGCGACGGCGGCCATGGCGAGGCGCAGTTGATTCTCGTCGAAGTCGGGGGAGCCGGCGGCTTGGGGGCGAGCCTGACCATCTCCTGCCAGCCAGCTTGGTGGGCCCGGCGGCACTCGGGGTGTCTGCGGGACAGGATGCCGGGCTTCTGGTGGCAGAAGGGGCAGGTGCCGACGGCGGACTTCAGGATGGTGAGGAACCAGCAAGAGGGCCGTTGAACATGGTGTCAAGGGCGAAGGCATTATGTGCCAGTGAGACGCTGGTTGGCGTTCAACGAAGTCCAGGGAGATTCCCAAGCGGAACCCCCCTGACAGGCTGATTACCACAGAGGCTCGGCGTATATCTTTCCACCCTTCGGGCAGTTCGTGCAGGGTGCGTCTCCCCACAGCGCGTTGTCACTGTTCTCCCTGGGTAGACTGATACCGTCTAGGCCGAGATTGCGTTGATATATCTCGCCATAGTTGCCCACGGCGTGAACAACGTCTTGGGCCACCGTCTGGCTCATGCCCAGGTTCTCCTGTCCGAAGGAATCTACAAGACCGAACAGACGGTCAACCCTGGCGTCACCGGTAACCGCGCTGGGAACATTGCCAGAATCCACACCGTAGGCTTCGGCATAGATCACTATGGACATCACGGTTTTGACGACATCGAACCACTGGTCATCGCCGCGCGGGACAACCGGGCCAAGAGTCTCTTCAGAAATGGTCTCCGGCAAGATGACATGCGCGCCGGGGTTGGAGAGGACTGAACCGCGCAAGACTGCCAGTCGGGAGCGGTCGGCGGTAGATGCGTCGCACTGCCCGTGTTCGTAGGCGGTCACGACTATTTCAGCGTCCTCGAATGTGAGGGGTTCTATGTTCAGGTCGTTCCGGTTGGAGAAGTCCATCAGGTTCAGCTCGAAAGTACTGCCATGAGCCACGCAGACGGCCGCATCTTTCAAATCGAGCGCACTGGAGATGCCGGATGCCTTGTCAACCAAGAAGCCTTGGCCGTCATAGAACATCGTCTGGACGTAGTTGCCCCACCGGGCATCGCCTGAGGTTGTCCAGGTAGCTGCGCCGACGAGCATGTCAACTTCGCCTGGCGGGATCATTTGGCCGGTAACCGGTTGGACCTCGATGGCGTTGGGGTCGCCCAGGACCGCAGTCGCCAGCGCGCGGCAGAGGTCAATATCGAAGCCGGGCACCTCATCTCGAATGGCACATATTAACTTGCCCCTGTCCCTGATTTGCCGAAGCTTGGGAATCGACTCGGACGTGTCTTCGCAGAAGGGCAGACCAAGCGTGGTGAAGTCGTCGTCCGGTACGTCCCGCAACCCTGCGGGTATGCACCCCGTCAACTGGTTGCCTGAGAGAGACAGCCTTTGGAGGTTGGTGAGGCTGTCCAGTTCTGGTGGGACATCGCCGCTCAACCGGTTCCTTACGAGGTTCAGCCTTTGCAGGCTGGTCAAGTTGCCCAGCTCAGGAGGGATCCCACCATTTAACCGGTTGCCGCTGAGGGACAGCGTTCGCAGGTTTGAAAGGTTGCCCAGCTCCGACGGTATCTCTCCGTCCAAATGGTTACTGTCAAGTTCCATCGTTTGCAATTTGTTGAGGTTGCCCAACTCCGCAGGAATTTCCCCGCTCAACTGGTTGTAGCCGATGTCAAGAATTTGCAGGTTGTCGAGGTCGCCCAATTCCGGCGGGATCTTCCCGCCCAACTGGTTGCCGCCAAGTTCCATCCATTGCAGGTTGTCGAGGTTGCCCGCTTCCGGCGGTATCTCACCGCTCAGGTCATTGCCACCGAGGTTCAGTATTTGCAGAGCGGTGAGGCCGCGGAGCTCCGCCGGTATCTCGCCGCTCAACTGGTTCCCGCCAAGGCTCAGCCATTTCAGTCTGGAGAGGTTGCTCAACTCAGGCGGTATTTCCCCTGTCAAGTCGTTATAGCCAAGGCCCAGCAGTTCCAATTTCGTGAGGCTACCCAGTTCCGGTGGTATATCCCCGGTCAACTGGTTGGCGGAGCCCACAGGAATTCCAATCCCATACTCAATGCAAGCACCACTATCGCATTCCTCCAACCGCCGGGTTCCATCAGCCGGGCTGAGGTTTAGCACTCTGAGGTTAGTCAAGTCGCCCAACACCGGTGGGATCGAACCGGTCAACCGGTTGTATCTGAGAACCAGCTCGGTGACGCGCCCGCTGGCGTCGGTGCTTACGCCATACCATTCGCCGATGGGGGCCTCGCTTAGCCAGTTACTATTGTCCGTCCAGTTCGCTCCGCCGTTGGCGTGATAGAAGGCGGCCAACGCGGCCCTGTCTGCCGCTTCAGTCTCTAACATCTCAGGCGTGGCCGCAGGCAGTGCTGTTGGCGCTGGCGTAGCCGCAGGCAGTGCTGTTGGCGCTGGCGTAGCCGTAGGCAGTGCTGTTGGCGCTGGCGTAGCCGTAGGCACTGCTGTCGGTGCTGGCGTAGCCGTAGGCACTGCTGTTCGCGTCTGCGCGGGGGTTGGGACAGTGGTGACGAGGGATGCGCTGGCATCCTCCGCTACGGGCGTCGCGGCAGCGGTGGGCGTCGAGGTCGGCATCTGCGTGGGAGCCGTCACGACCGGTTCAGGGTCGTCGCAGGCCACGACAGCCATAGTCAACAATAGTGTGAGCAGGATCAGAATCCCCACTGCCTTCCTGCGGACGCTGTCCCTATCACTCATTTCTAAACCGGTATCCTGTCGACCATTAGGGTAGTCCGTTCACTCTCATGAACACTGCTCTCCCCTCTGACTGTTTCAACAGGCCCTTAGCGCCGCCTTTTACAGTTCTTACAGGGCAAAATCACCATTCATATGCGGTCTGGATAGCCTTGTTCGCTGTGGAACCCCGCAACTCTTTCTCGAAATTGACGAAAGTGCTTAGCATAGCCAGACTTCCTCGGTCTAAGCTCGCCACCACCCGCAGGTAAACGTTATACGTCTCCGAATCCAGGCTGTTGCCCTGATCATGGTCCACCACAGTCCAAGCGTGGCATTGATCCCACCCAACGGGGTAAGCTACCATGCCCGTACCCCACAAGTAAACGGAACCGATCGTAACCGCTCCGACACCGAATATAGGAAATCCTGAGGAGATAGCTATGCAGGAAGAATTCTTGTCGGATATTCAGGCTCTCCGAAGCCGTGCACGGCGGCACATTGAGAGAGGGGCCGTAACCGAGGGTTACCAGGCCGACCTGAACACGGTGATCCGATTGCTGAACGAGGCGCTGGCAACGGAGATCGTCTGCGTCTTGCGATACAAGCGGCACTTCTACATGGCCACCGGCATTAATGCCCAGCCGGTCGGCCAAGAGTTCCTGCAACACGCCAATGAAGAGCAACTCCACGCTGACCAAATAGCCGCCCGTATCGTTCAGCTCGGCGGTCAGCCCAACTTCTCTCCTGACGGCCTCGCATCCCGGAGCCACTCCGAATATGTTGAAGGCGACTCCCTCACGGACATGATCAAGGAGGACCTGGTGGCGGAGCGGGTAGCGATTGACTCCTACGGTGAGATGATCCGCTACATCGGAGATAAAGACCCGACCACCAAACGTCTTATGGAGAGCATCCTCGCTATGGAAGAAGAGCACGCCGACGACCTGGTTAGTCTATTGGAGACTTTGGGCACATGATCCGGAGCCCAGCGACCTGCTCCCTGAACCTGGTCTAGGGAACCTCTGAACAAGTCCCTTCCCCCATCGGGGGGAAGGTTAGGATGGGGGTGCCGGCGCTCATTTGATAGCTAATACCGTTAAGCTCTCCTCCGAGATTTCGGCTTTCGCCTCAATGACCATAACTTGTTCAGAGGTTCCCTAGGATAGATGTTAGGGTCGCGGACCAGTGGTTTTGCCCCGTTTTCCGTGCCAGGCTGGGGCGCTCTTGCGGGCCAATACGCCGTTGTTGCCAACGCGGCGAACTCGGTCGTCCGCTCCCGCTGATCGCGATGGAATACCGGCTGCTCGCCGAGCTTTCGGCCAACGCCGGGCGGCTGTTGACCTACGAGAATCTGCTGGAACGGGTCTGGGGCGAGAAGAGCAGCGGCGACGTGCGGCCCATGCGCACCATCGTAAGCAAGCTCCGCCGCAAGCTGGGCGATGACCCGGACAACCCCACCTACATCTTCACCGAGCCTCGCGTCGGCTACCGGATGCCGAAGGGCGAGACGCAGAATCAGGAGGAGCCGTGACAGCGCTGAAAGCCGGGTACGGGGCTAAGACGACGCTCCTTGCGTTCGTCCACCCCGTCACGCCACAATACTTGCGTCAAGGGCCTCGGTAGATTTACAGTCCCCCAGCCACATCTCGAAGATGGTTCTGTCTACCGTCAAAATAGGCCCACTGAACAGAGCTCGGACTTCCGTTCTTCGAGGAGCTAAAGGGCCACCGCCCACTCAAAGGTTTGTAGTACAGTAACGCTTGGCCCACTTTTTCCGGCCTTGCGGTACTGTATTCAGAACTTCAGGCGTATCGCAGTCCCGTCCCACTGGGCAGATATGTAGCCGACAAGGCGGTCAATCGAAAAGCGCGTAGCTACGGCTCTACGTGCATAAGTTAGGCGTTGTATGGTAAGGGGCTCTTATGCGTCATCTCCAAATTAACCGTACATGCGCCGCCCTCGCGCCCGTGTCCCTGTCTTTGCTTCAGAGTCGCGTTCCCAGTGTGTTCGCACACTCGTATGAAGGTTCAATGGAACTGAATTTTGTTCGCACCGTCAGAGACCACTTGCGATGAGAGAGTCGAAGGTAAGCTAGTACCGGGTCAGTGTGAAACGGATGGATAGATATGCGGAAGCTTGTTCCGGGCATCGGTGGTAGAGAATCTCCAGTCGATGGTTGCCCCAGCCTGATTTCGTTCGGCCTCCAAGGCTGCTATTTCCCGTTTGAGCGACCCCTCATCTTCAATGCGGCGATTCAAACATTGGTTACTGAAGACGCTGAACTCAATCTCTGCCATGTTGAGCCAACTGCCATGCTTGGGAGTATAGTGAAACTCCAGCCGTTGGATCACCCGTCTGGCCTCCTTCGGCTCGAAGGCCTCGTACAGGGAGGCGGGTCTATGAGTGTTCAGGTTGTCCAGCACCACTCGGACCTTCTCCGCGCTTCAGGGTAGGCGGCATCCGACAACCAGCGCATCTGATGGGCGAAGTCTTCCATGGTGCGACGCTCCGTCACTGCCACGTGCCTCCAGCCCGCCAGCGGCTCACAAGTCATGAACAAGTTCCGGGTCCCGTTGCGCTGGTACTCATAATCAAATCGCTCCTGCCGTCCCGCCCTGGCCGGGATAGGAGCCCGCTTCTCGGCCACCAACTGCTTGGAGGTCTCGTCGAAACAGACTACGGGCCGCTTGGGGTCATAGGGTTCGGCGTAGAGGTCCAGCACGTCCTCCATGCAGGCTACGAACTCGGCGCTCACCTTGGGGATGCACCACTCCTTCTTCCGCCAGGGCTTGAGTTCGTTTTTTTCAGCACCTGTCTGACCGTCTCCCGGGAGATAGAGTCGGTCAATTCCAGCTTCACCGCCTCGTCGGCGAGCAATCGCAACGTCCATCTGGTGTGCCCTTCCGGGGCCGCGCTACAGGCCACGGCCACCAGGTGGGCTTCCTGCCTTCCATCCAGTTTGCGCCGTTGCCCCGGCCGCGGCAGGTCATCAAGGGCGCGCTTCAACCCGCCTTCCACGAAACGCTGCCGCACCCGGCCGACCGTGGCGGGACCCACCATCAGAGCTTCCGCCACCTGTTGGTCGGTAAGGCCTTCATCGGCTTTACACAAAATCAGGGACCGCTTCACTTTACGCCCCGAGGATTTGCCGCGCCGGGTAATACCCAACAGATGTTCCCGCTCTTCTCGGGTCAAGTTCACTCGATATAACTTGGCAGGCATTCCCCACACTCCCCACAATCAAAGAATGCCTTAATTATACACTTTCTTATATTTGTCAAAAATAGCCGGACACGGTACTAGTACTACAGTCGCAGATCGTGGGTAGGTAAAATAGGGGCACTGAACGGGCGGTGAAGTGAGGTGGTGATTGTTGTGAGGGATGGGGTGTCGGAGGTGGCCCGGTGGGCCGATGGTATCGATCGGGTGCACGGGTGCATCGCGGGACTGTTCCAAGGCCCAGAGCCGCGCCCGCTGGTATTGTACTATCTGAGGGGCTGCTCAGCCCGGTGGCGCGCAAGAGGCGGCTGTCAACTGGCAGAGCGGGCGGGCGACGTTACTCCCTTCGCGCTGCTCCCCGCGTCGACACAATCACCCGGCTCACCCAGATCAGTCGTCAACGTCGGATTCCAGGGGCCAGGATGACATTCGTCCCTCCGGGGCTGAATCGTTTGAGTCTTCTGCCGAGAGTGAAATTTCAAGATCACAATGAAACGACGACTTTGGTGAACGAGACTTGTTGACCGGGATGTCCAGCGCTCCTAAACTCCCGAATACCGACAGCATTCTGAAGTCAGCTTCGATTTGATGGGGTAGATATGGCCCAGCAGAAAATCGGCATGGTGATAACCACCGCCGACAGCAACGCCGCCCTGAAAGCGGTGGAGGACCTGGATAATCGCGGCATTGGCGCGGCCTGGATGACCAGCGGCAGCACCGGAGGGGGAGACAGCCTCAGCGTTTTCGCAGCCGCCGGACCCCGCACCCGGAGCATCATGTTCGGCACAGCCATAACCCAGACTTTTCCCCGCCATCCCATCGCCGTCGCCCAGCAGGTCTTGACCCTGGCCCAACTGGCTCCCAACCGGTTCCGGCTGGGGCTGGGCACCAGCGGTCAGGGAGTCGTGGAGCAGACCCTTGGCATCAACTTCCGGGCGCCCCTGGCCCACCTCAGGGAGTATGTACGCATCCTGAAGGCATTGCTCCAAGAGGGCTCAGTGGACTACTCCGGGCGCTATTACCAAGCCCACACCAGTATCCCCGCCTCAGTGGACGTGCCGGTGATGGCCGCCGCCCTGGGGGAGAGCGCATTCGAGATGTGCGGGGCGGAAGCCGACGGCGCGATCAGTTGGGTGTGTCCGGGCGCCTACCTGCGGGATGTTGCCCTACCAGCCATGCAGCGCGGGGCCGAGCTGGCCGGTCGCCCCACGCCTCCTCTGGTGGCCCATGTGCCGGTGTGCGTCCATGACAACCTCGAGGAGGCCCGAGAAGCCATCGCGGGACAATTCAGGGGTTTTGCCACGGCGCCCTTCTACCGAAACATGTTCAACAACGCGGGGTTTCCTGAGGTAACCGAGGGCGTGTGGAGCCCCGGAATGGTGGACGCTGTGGCGGTGTCCGGGAACGATGAGCAGGTAACGGAGGGGCTGCGAGGACTGCTGGAAATGGGCGCGGCCGAACTCATGGCCTCTCCGGTGCCTGCAGGACCGGACCGGGAGGGATCGCTGGATCGCACAGCGACACTTCTGGCCCGTGTTTCTCAGTCAATGGCAGGGTGGTGAGGGAGAGCCCGGGCATTCCAAGGACTCCCACCGAACGGGTAGTAGAGGGCCAGGATGCATGGATGAAGCAGTGCGACAAGCCCTGGAACGGGACCGCACCATCGACATCACCACCACCGGACGGAATACCGGGCAGCTCCGGCGCAAAGAGATCTGGTTCCACAACATCGAAGGACGGATCTACATTACAGGCACGCCCGGTAGTCGCGATTGGTACGCCAACCTGGTGGCAACCCCCCAGTTCACTTTTCACCTCAAGCAGAGCGCTCAGGCCGACTTGGCCGCCCGGGCGACATCAATCAAGGACCGGGATCAACGGCGGGACATCATTTCCCGAATCCACCAGAGAATTGGCGGCCACCGTGACCTCGAAGCCTGGGTTGAGGGTAGCCCCTTGGTAGAGGTGGAGTTGCTGCCGGATTAACATGGCAGGTGGTGCAGACTCTGGTGCAGGTCAACCTCATCTACCCCAACAGCCCCTACTCACCTTGCCACCAGTTGACTGTCCTAATTCTACCCGTCCTAAATCTGCGACTGTAGTACTAGTACTCAGCATCCCTATGCCCGTGTTACAGGCTGTGCAGAGGTAAGTAACTGCTTGTTACTTGGTAGCAGAGTTATGCCCGTATACGGCCCGTGCAGAGGCGACTAACTGGTGAGTCCGCCCCAACGGTCACGGCGTGACATCTTAAGTTAGTCGGGAGCAGAGTTATGCCCGTGTGCGGGCCGGGCAGAGGTGACTAACTGGGGGGTCCACCCAGGAATGTATACTCCATTGCGAGGCGTGTCGTCCGGACAGAGGCCGGGTGAGCACTGGTGGATATTACCCCCGATCGGTAGCATGGTCCAGGAGCCTTACGACGGCATCATTGGTGACGCCCCGTCGGGGCGATCCCGTTCCATAGATTGTTCGACGTTGTTGGCTCCCTCCGGCGATACGCCTACACGGTAATCCCGGAGGCGGTGATGAGCAGGGGCAAGAGCGGCGCAGAACCGGCGGGACTGTCCCAGCTGAACCTGAACGCGGCAGGCATCGACGTGGGCGCCACCAGTCACTATGTGGCGGTTCCTGCCGACCGGACAGAACAGCCGGTGCAGGAGTTTGAGGCCTTCACGGCGGACCTGTACCGCCTGGCCGACTGGCTTTCTGAGTGCGGGGTGGAAACCGTGGTCATGGAGTCCACCGGGGTGTATTGGATACCGCTGTTCGGTGTGCTGGAAGAGCGGGGCTTTGAGGTGATGCTGGTGGACCCGCGGCGCATCAAGAACGTGCCCGGCCGGAAGACCGACGTGTCGGACTGCCAGTGGCTACAGCAACTCCACACCTACGGTCTGCTCTCCGGGGCCTTCCGGCCCGACGAGGATATCCGACGCCTGCGCAGCTACCTGCGGCAGCGGGCCATGCTGGTGGAGTACGCCTCCCAGCACGTGCAGCACATGCAGAAGGCGCTGACCCAGATGAACGTGAAGCTCCAGCACGTGATCAGGGACATCACCGGCAAGACCGGCATGGACATCATCGAGGCCATAGTCCGGGGCGAGAGGAGTCCCCGCAGGCTGGCACAGCTGCGCGACCCGAGGATCAAGTCCGACGAGAAGACCATCGCCAAGTCGCTGCGGGGGCACTGGCGGCAGGAGCATATCTTCGAGCTGACCCAGGCGCTGGAGCTTTACAGGACCTATCAGGACAAGATCTCCCAGTGCGACGGTGAGATTGAAGCCCAGTTGGAGGGGTTTGAAGACCGCAGCGACGGTGAGCCTCCGGCTCCCAATGGCAAGAAGCGCAATCAAAAGAACGCACCCCGTTTCGATGTCCAGGGCCAACTGTACCGGATGACCGGAGTGGACCTGACCCGCATCGACGGCGTGGACGGATTCACGGCGTTGAAGGTGATAAGCGAAGTCGGCACCGACATGACCAAATGGCCCACGGCCAAGCACTTCGCCTCCTGGCTGGGGCTGAGCCCCAACAACCGGATCACCGGCGGCAGGGTCATGAGCTCAAAGACCAAGGCCAGCGGCAACCGGGCGGCGGCGGCGCTACGGCTGGCGGCCAATGCGCTACACCGCTCCGACAGCGCCTTGGGAGCCTTCCTGCGCCGGAAGAAAGCCCATTTGGGAGCGCCCAAGGCCATCACGGCCACGGAGCATAAGCTGGCCAGGATCATCTACTCCATGCTGCGCTACGGGCAGCGATACGTGGACGCTGGCGCCGAATACTACGAGCGTCAGTATCGCCAAAGGGCGTTGCACACCGCCCGGCGTCGCGCGGCACAACTGGGCTACCAGTTGGTGCCGATATCCGATGTCCAGACTTTAGACGTACCTCACCGATCGGAGTTGGTGACGGCGTAACAGTATCGGTTAGTCCATAGCGCCCTCGACCGGCTGGCCAACGCCAGCTACCAGATCGTGATGGAGGGCTCCAGCTACCGTGAAAGACTTTCCCCGCACCGAAAACTCTTGGGGGAAAGAGGGGTAATTGACCAGACTACTGCGACCTGATACAAGTCCTAATCACGGTTCCCAGGGTGGGTCAATGACCGCGAAAATCAGTGGTCTAATGACCCTGAATAACGACAGTGAGCAGCTTCAGCCCGTCCAGGATGGTGTGCTGGCTGGCCTGGTCGGTCTCGGGGTGCTCGTTGGCCTCGTGGAGGGTCTTGACCGTCTGCTCCAGGATGGACTGCATCGGGGACCCCACTGCTCCCACAACCCCCTTGCAACCCGCACCACCGAGTCGGCGGTGCGGTCCCTATCGGCCAAGACGCGCGTGTCCAGCAGGATGATGCCCGGCGCCCGCTGCTGGTCGGCCAGGTCTATCAGCCTTACCTTGTCCACCAGGGACTCGGGCACCTGACGGAGCAGCCCGGCCACCAGGCCGGCGTGGGGATCGATTACCACGATGGCGTCGCCGTCGCGGCCCTCGGCTTTCTCCCGCATCTTGTGGACGGCGATGTGGTGCATGAGCGTTGACTTGCCCATGCGGGTGCGGGCCACGTAGAGGTGGTGGCGCCGCAGCAAATCCTCGGGGAAGCGTATGGGCCTGGGCTTGCCCGCCGTGGTGTCGCCCACCGGCGCGCCGCCCCCGCACTCCCTTGGCCGAGGGAAGCAACGCCCTGGCGCCCGACCGCTCCACCAGGGGCGTCTCGTCCCCCGCGCCCGGCGGGTGCCACAGGGCGGCGACCTCGCGGATGCCCAGGACGCTGCGCCTGCCGGACAGCCCCGGACCGGCGGGGTGGAGGTTGGCCAGGGGGACCACCGTGCTGACGTTGCTCACCCTGAACCGCGCCCCGGCGGGATGGTCGAAGTGGCGGTAGGCGGCGGCCACCGCGCCCAGCAGTTCTTCGGCCCGCTGGGGCCGAGTCGAGTCCGGCAGCACGGCGACGACCTGCGTAGCACCCATGGGCTTCTGATAGACTCTGACCATTCTGCAGGGATGGCTTAGTAATCATGGAAGAGCGGTTCTTGTTATCGGCGAAGGCCACCGTTCCAGGCGACAATAATAGTGAAGTTCCAGAGTGCGCTGAATGTGGCCGAAAGAAGGGTGGGCATGATCGGCTCACTTGGTATATGTCTCGTCAGGACATCACGTTTGATGATGTCCGAGATGTGAAAGATTGGATGGAACGGCGGCAAGGGCAACCCAGCGTGCTGGTGCTGCCCGACGACGGGGGAGCCTTAGCCTACACCGTCGCCCCTTACTGTGACGATTGTTTAGATAAACTCCTCAAAGAACACGAAGAGCGCCACACTCCCGCTGGTAAGGGAAATAGGGCTGCCTTTCAAGAAAAAATAAAAGCATTCTCTTACGGTGCTGGGTGGGATACCTATACCCTTCAACTCCAATATCTAGCACCAAAAGGATTCCCAAACATGGCTCTGAAAAGGGGTGACCGGCTCGTGCTTCCGTCTGTAAGAGGGGACGTAACCGGTCGTGTCCGAGCATTCCACCCACCAGCCCACGCTTTGGTCCTAAGCCCCGAAGTACCGCAGGACATGCAAGGGGCACTGCTGAGAGACCAAGATGAGGAACGGCTGTCGGACAATGTTGCCTTCCTGTATATGGACGAGAAATACCCAGATATCAAAGCCCCGCCTTCAATGCAGGTAACATCACTTATTGGGTTCCTGATAGCCTCTGACCAGTTCATCCGTTTCCGGGACGAATTTTTCAGGATTGTTCCAGGCTTCGATCAAGGGGCCGACAATTTCCCGGTGGAGATACACGCTAGTAACCTTTTCCCAGGGCGACCTGATGAAGAGCACTTTCAGTTCTACAGTGGACTGGTTTCGTTGATAAATGGCCACAAATGCAGTGTATATCGGCGTAGTTTCAATTTTGTGCCAGACCATGAACTGTTACGGAAAAAACAGGGGGACCTGCTCGGCCTATGTTTCAGGTCCATGTTGTTAGCGGTCGATGATTTCGAATGCTTTGGGCAAATATGGCCAGTCATGGAATCTGATCGCTCCATGAAACAAGACGAAAACTTTGCTGGATACATGCGTTGGATGGACCAAGCAACTTCGTATCTAAATTGGGTTGGAGACGGAGTTGAAGAGTTAATTGAGGAAGATTATATGGTCGACAACTCCCGGTTTGGAGACCTGCATTATGTAACCAAAAAATCAATAGGCGGAATTGCAGCGGATTGTTTGGCCTACTTACTTCATTGTAAGTGGCTTGTCGAAAAGGGTTTCCCAACTACAGGTTACAAGGCTCGACTTGCTGCCATCGCATCGACCCTACGTCCATCCATCGTTGATGACTACGTAGGTTCCTTTCGGCTGGAAAACGAACGTGAGGATCCGAACTTTCCACTGGCGGGGCGGGAGACAATCTAGGTAACCCCTACCTTCTATTGGCATCAAAGTTCCATGCACATCTCAAACGCGGGACTGTCTACCGTCAAGTTAAGCCCGCCGCCGTTTGACCATCTGACGCCATACGATTACGCTATATTCATATCTCCGGCTAAGATCAACCAAGACCGGAGGATGCCAGTATGAACGAAAACAACCTTTCACTCCAGACCGCCGAGCAATTGATCCGCCAACGGTTCCCCAAACACTTCGGTGACGGCTACCGCATCGACCGTATCGTGGGTAGCTCCTTCGGCCGGAATGGCCGCGAGGTCAACTACATCACGGTCTATCTCGCGCCTGGCGGTCCACCACTAGACCACCGGAAAAGCAGCGAGTTCGACATCCTCCTCAAAGAAGAGATGCTCAGCCAAAATATACGCGAATGGCCAGCCATTGCCTTCGTAACTCAGGACCGCGAAGGGCCATGACGACCGGCCAACTCCAGTTGCCGTCGCCGCTGGACCCAACCGGCCTTATCGACAGCGCCGATCACGCCATCAACAACGCGCCTCTCGGCGGCCCATCACGCGAAACAGTACACCGGGCTATCAGCACGGCCTACTACGCCGTATTTCACGCCATCAACGCTAGCAACGCACACGTCCGACACGGCGTCCCAGCGAACGCTGCCACCGCCCAGGCCTGGGCCAACACCTATCGGCGAATGCGCCACAACTTCGCAGCTAGAAGCCTCGGTCAGCACTTGTTCTACCTGACTGGTGACGCACGACGCCTGGCCAACCGGTTCATCAACCTGAAGACCACTCGCGAAACCGCGGACTATGACCCCAACCGCGCTCTCACCGCAGGAGAGGCGAACTTCTGGATCGGAGAAGCCAGGGCTGCCCTGACCGCCTTGCAAGCCATGACCGCGGCCGATCGACGAACTTTCAGGAACATTTCCCTTACCGGATACCCATAATTTCTAAACAAATGGCGCCATCCACAATCACGGACCGACGATAATCACGAGGCCGGCAATCAGCCGTTCCTTTCGTCGTCCGCGTTTTGACGTTTCCCAACATATGACAAAGGAGTTCCTGGAAGAGGACCCGGACACGGCCGGTTACTACAGCGCTGGTCAACTGGCCGGATTAGTCAGTCTTTGACCAACTGAATCGAACGATGGAATGGGAAAAGACCTCGCCCGATCCCGACGCTACACCACTGGATAGACGCATCTAACGAACCGAGCGACGCCCGTACACTCCAAGAGGATGAAACTCTCGGCTAGGGTCACAGAGCTAAGGATCACAGAGCTCCTAACCACATCTCAAAGATGGTTCCACCTACCGTGCACTCAAGCCCACCAAACTGGATAAAATCAAGAACTTTCGTGATTACGTTAACCTTGGCGCTATAGCGGGTCGCCTTTTTGCCGAAGGGAGTCACCGGGATCAACGTCGGCTCCCCTGAAGATATGATAATGTTCGGCACTTGTGGACAAGGTCGGCGCGAGCTCAAGACCCTGAGGCCCGACCGGAAGAGTTCTCACGATTGTGGTGTGGCCGTTTCAATTGGTCGAATGAACAAGGGGACTGGATGAGTTGGTTCAGACAACTCGATAACCACCGAGGTAGCCAACCACGTTGCGTGCTGATGGTGGAGGGCAACCGAGAAGAGGTTGCCAGCCGTCTGACGCGGATGGTGAACCTCTCCGATGTTGTCGTCTCTCTGAGCGACAGATGGATGCCCTACGGAAAGCCAGTGCTCAGCAATGGCTCGTGGGACAAAACACCCGCACGGGAAGTTGAACTAGACGAGTCAAACGACCTCGTGTGTCGTGAGGTACAGTTGCAACTTAAGACGTGGTGGCTCGCAGTCCCCGGTAGGGGGAAGGGGACGAGGACGCCGAACTGGGACATCGCTAGCACCTGCACCATTATGGACAAGCCGGGGCTTCTTCTCATTGAAGCGAAGGCACATTCAAACGAGTTAGACCTTGATGGCAAACTACTCCGTTCGAACGCGTCTCCGAACAGCATCAAGAATCACGAGCGGATTGGGTTGGAGATTGCCGAGGCCGCAGCCCAGGTCCAGCTAGCGACAGGAAAACGCTGGGACATATCCCGAGACCACCATTACCAGCTATCCAATCGGTTCGCATGGTCGTGGAAGCTGGCATCACTCGGCATACCCGTTGTTCTGCTCTATCTCGGATTCCTGAACGCTCAGGACATGGCCGACGACGGACTACTGTTCCGATCCGAGGCGGAGTGGACGAGTACTCTGAAAGATCACTGCCTTGGTGCTGTGGACGAGGCATGTTGGGAAGAATGGGTGGACTTCGATGGCGTGCCGTTCATCCCCCTGATTCGGGGAATTGACCAACCCTTCGATTCCAACGACGAGGACGTCGGAGCTTGAACCATTGGCTACGGATTAGCTTTGACATTCCAGTACAGGGGTGGACGTAACCTACACAGTCGTGCCCTGAACCTACATCTTGGGGGAGGAGGTGACGCCTTGCAGGCGCATATCGCTGACATCATGGCGTTGATAGCCCAATCCGCTAGAGATAGCCAGGAACTATAGGCCACTTCGCTAGGAGCTTGACCAACACCTGTGCCCGGCCGGCCGTCTCTATTCGCTGGTGGACAACTGCTCTTGGTCCACAGACGTCTTGCCGGTTATCACCCCGGGACCGCCTTCATGGCTGGCCGGAACTTCACTCGATCTCTTCTCCGGAACCCTGAGGTGCAAGGCTTTTCCGATACGTGGAGCGGGTGGATTCGGCCAAGCGTAGTTCCGCTTGGCGCGGCGACTGCACCGCAGCCTTTGCCATGGTCCTGGCTATTGCCATAAGGTCGTGCCAGTTCACTCCTCCTCTTCTTCGAAAAGGTCTTCCAACCAGGAGCACTGGCTCCACGACGTGACCGGCATGTCCCCCTTCTCTCCATGCGGCTGCGGTGAAGCGTCCTTTCGAATTATGCGTCCGGACCGGGATGCCGAAGACGGCCCTGGCGACTGACACCGTCGTGCAGAATGTCAGCCCGAGCTACAGAGGAGGTTCTGTATTCCAGCGGCCCGGCCGCCGCGCGGAATATCCCGCGTGCGCCGTTGTGGTCTCGGTCCATCCTCCGTCCGTCGGAGGAGCTCACTGTCTTTCTTCCGCCCAGATTGTGGTTTATCTCTTCGGTCCAACTCACTGTCTTTGAGGTGTATG
The DNA here is from genome assembly GCA_965220625.1 of Dehalococcoidia bacterium. GTDB lineage: Bacteria > Chloroflexota > Dehalococcoidia > Lucifugimonadales > UBA3495 > VXOI01. The sequence continues at coordinate 2,264,552 of CBDCQN010000003.1, read as the reverse complement.
CCTCGTTGACGATAAGCACTGTCCTGCCGTTAGCGGAAGCCTTGTGCTTCAGGAAATTCCTGAACCGGTGGTGGGCGAATGTGAGGAGGTTGCGGACTGTCTTTGACCTGATCCTGCGCTGGCCCCTGGTGACCATCCCTGATGTTTTGAAGTCAGGCAGCAGTATGACGTCGAAGTTGTCGACCAGGTACCGGGCGGTTTTATGGTGGAGTTCGTTTATCAGGTTCTGGATTTTGACGGTCATTCTTCCGGCGGCCCGGCGCATGTTTCGCCGTCTTTTGGACGGCGCCTGCGCGGCACGGGACAGCAGATTGTCCTGGTGCTGGCACAGCCTCTGAATTCGTCCGAAGTCCTGTTCTCCGAGTTTTCCGCAGCCGTCTTCGGAGAACCAGGTGATGAAGTTCCTCACTCCCGGGTCCAAGGCCACCACCCTCACTTGGTCTGGTGCCTGGAACCGCAGGTTGCTCTCACTGAGGTGGGGTCCCATTCTTTTGAACGGTACGCTCAGGTGGTACTGGTGATGGCTCAGTGTGAGCTTGGCATCTCCGTGGGCGTGGGGTATTGGTTCCCGCTTTTTCAGTTCTCCCAGGATGGTGTGGTAGACGCCTTTTTGGCTGAGGGCCGATGCGTGGATGAAAATGGTTTGGCTGGGGTTCTTCCGGGAGCGGAAATGTGCCCTTGCGTAGTTTCCCTCTTGTCTGAGTCCTTTGGCCTTGTCGGTCGTCAGCTGCTTGTTGAACTTCTTGGCGGCGCTGATTGCCAGGCATGCGTCCCGTTATGGCATGGCTCTTCACCTCATAGGGGGCTGGCTTGGTCCAGTCGGGCAGTCTGGTAAGGATATCCTTCTTGATTGTCAGCCAGGAGGCGTTGGGGGCGCCGTCGGAGGTCAGGAGTTCGATGGTCCTGTTGTAGGTGAACCTGCTGGCGTCGAACCAGAGTTTAAGCTTGGTCTTCTGGTCCCGGTCTGGGTAGATTCTGATCTTCCTGGAATTTCTTGCGGTACCTTCGGAGTCCGTTGGCTCTTGCAGAGAAGACAGTAAGGATGGCGAGTAGATCCTGGGTGAGTTCCTCCGGGGGGCTGAGATCTCGCTGGTTGAGAACCAGGAGTTGTCCACCGTTTTGCTGGAGGATTTGCTCGATGAGTTCGATGCCGAACCTGGCGAGTTTGTCGCGGTAGGCAACCACAAGTGTGAGCTTATCGCCCTGGTGTAGTCGTTCCAGTATGGAAGCAAGTCCCTTTCGGCGGTAGTTGAGTCCGGATGCAACGTCGGTGATGATTTCAGCGTTGGGGTACTGCTGTTGCATGAAGGCGACCTGCCGTTGGAGGTCGCCGGTCTGCTTGTGGCTTGAGACCCGGCAGTAGCAGATGGTGGTGCTGAGTTTGGAATTGCCAAGGTAGGTCTGGACGTCATATCTGCGTTGTCCGCTCTGGGTTTTGATAGACGGGATGATTCCGGCATCGGCATACCTTCTGGGGGTGTGAGGGTGTGAGGGTGTGAGGGTGTGAGGGTGTGAGGGTGTGAGGGTGGAGGCCAAGTATTTTGGCCGCTTCCCGTGAGGGTAGGTACTGCATGTACTAATTATAAAATTTGCTGCGTGTTTTTTAACATTTTGGGCTACTGCAGTTTACGGTCCGGCGGGCGCGAATGATGATGTCCGCCACCAGCACGTTGTCCACCTGCTGCTTGGTGATGAGGCCGTTCCTCTTGTGCGGGTTGTCGGGAAGCCTGTTCTTGAACAGTGTGATGTGCGGTCGCGCTTGATTCGCGTCGGTATGGGTTATTTGGCTGGTGGCAAAATGGCCGCCCGTTGGAGTGCTCGCTGTGCGGTATGTCGTCGGCTGTTCAATTCGGCGGGTTGCAGGTCGCGGTTGTAGAAATGTCCGTGGAGTTGGTCGGCGGCTGCGATATCGGACTGCCATGGCACGTTGGGCTGTTGCTCCGCCAAGCGTCTGGCGACTTGGAAATAACCGCCGTGTCCCTGGCACGGCCAGCTGTTGTCCTCTGCTATTGCGAGCAGACTCTGGGCGACGGCTCCCCACAGCAATTCGGCGGCAATCATCGTGTTGCCGCCGTGGTCGAATTCCTGGTCGGACCGTTGGGCGAATTCTCTGCTCATCGCCTGTCGTTCGGTCGGCGTCATCGCAGGTTCTGGCCCAGTTGGCTGGCCAGCTTGACGGTGGTGTTGGCGAATAGCATGGCCTCGTCAGGGGTTCGGCCGGCTTCGTCGTAGGCCCCGGTTCGGACGGCTACCGGCTGGCCCATTGCGGCCGCGAACGCGCTGTTGAGGTCCTGTCCCTGCTCGGACGCCGACTGCAGCAGTTCGTAGATGCCCTCGCCTTCGGGGGGCAACGATCCGGTCGCGAGGCCGACCACGGTGATGAGGTCGTCGTCGTCGTCACGGTGGGGCCATCCCATCAGTGCGGCGATGGCGGCGATGGAACAGATTATGCCGCTGCAGAGGTGTTCTGTAGCCTGCTCGCGCTCGCCCTGCTCGAAGCAGATGCTCGCGTTGTGGAAGTGTTCCTGGGTGGCTTCGGCCGCGCTCTCCTGGATGGCTTGGCGCCATTGGTCGCTGATCGGTGTGCGGGATTTGCCGCTGTTCTCGTCTGGACTTACCTGTAGTTGGCCTTCATGGTGGGTTAGAGTGGCATTGGTCGCTACCGTAGCGGCGTGTCCGGCATCAGCTGTGGCCTCAAACTGGTTCACCAGGTCCAAGATGGGATAGCGATCGGTGTAGAGAGGAATCCGCGCCTCAAGGTTGGCGCGGAGACTGTCTTTCTCGGTAGGGGAAAGTTCTTCTCTGGTGGTCTCGAAGACCCGGCACGCGGCGCGTAAGAATAATTCTTTTATTTCGTTACGGACTGCCATTGGATGTCTCCCTATTGCGCGTTGGGTTCGGTGGTGGTCATGCTATGTGGCAAGTTGGTTATCTGTCCACAGGCTCTAGTGTCCTGTATCCGTAGTTCGCTACATTATTCGAAGGCTTTCTGAAAGAGGAGGGAACCGGATTCTTGATCGAACCAGAGTAACGGATCAGCGTCGATCTCCCTTTCCTTTACGGATGAACTACGGATACACCACACTAAACCAAAGCCAAGGTGAAATGTGCAGTAGACAGGGTAAATTGGCGGAGGGGCAAAGATAGCTTTTCCAGGTGTCTTTTCCAGGTGTCTTTTCCAGGTGTCAGGGAGGGGTTGGTGATGGGTGTGAGGGAGATAGACCGGTTTCTCGAACAATGGGAGATGAATGCCAAGGATCTGCACCGGCGGATGATTCTGGCTCCCACGCCCCGGGAACGGGAACGCTGGCACGCCATCTGGCTGCTGGCCCAGGGCTGGACGGCATCGGCCACGGCGGAGGCGCTGGATCGGGACCCCCACACCATAGGGCGATGGGCGTCAGCCTTCGGCGAGGGAGGGCCGGCGTCCTTGATATTCGAGCAGACCGGGGGTTCCCCCCCGTCCTCGGCGAGGCGGAGCAAGCGGCGCTGAAAGGGGCGGTGCAGCAGCCGCCTGCGGCGTCGGGCATCAGCTTGGCCAACTGGAACTGGAAGGTGGTGCGCGAGTTTGTCTCAGAGAGGGTCGGCATTGAGTTGAGCCGCAGCAGTTGCTTGAACTGGCTGCACCGTTTGGGATTTGCCTTCAAGCGTCCCAAGAAGCGTCTGGTCAAGGCTGATGAGACCAAACGGGAGGCCTTCGTGGCGGAGTATGCCGCCCTGCGGGACGAGGTGGAACGCACTGGGGGAAAGATATTCTTCGCCGACGAGGCCCACTTCCGGGCTGACGCCGAATTGCGGGGCAAGTGGGTGCCAAGAGGAGAACCTGCTCTGGTGGACTCGACCAGCCCGCGTTACGGCGAGAAAGCCAGTTACTATTCGGCGGTGTGCTTGGAGACGGGCGAGGTGGAATGGATGGAACTGGAGGGTAACAGCAACGCAGGCACCTCGACGGCATTCCTGGCCCATTTGCGGGAGAGGCACCCTGGGCCGCTCAGGGTAATCTGGGACAATGCCCCGGCCCATCGCGGAGAGGCGGTGCGAGAGTACCTCGGGACGCCTGGACTGGGGTTGGGGTTGGTGAACCTGCCGGGCTACAGCCCGGACTTCAACGCCGATGAGGCTATCTGGGGCTGGGCGAGAGAGGAGGCCACTGGCAATCTGTGCCTGGGAACCAAGGCGGCTGTGCAGGAGAGGGCCGGCAACTTCCTAGCCGGATTGTCCAGCCGGAAAGACGAGGTGAAACGGCGCTGCCGGACGATCCTGCAATCAAGGTCCGAAGCACTCCCCCGCGACTTCCAGCCGGATTCCCCGCCTCAGGCAAATGCACATCCCACCTTGGCTTTGGTTTAGTAAGTTCAGGGTCCGACCGTTGGGGGTTCGGGGAGGCGGTCTCGCCTGTGCGAGGGTCCCTGTGAACCGGCCCGAAGGCGTTCGCCCTTCCCGGCTGGGGCCTCTGTCCGACGTGGATCGGGGGGTTCGCCGGGCCTTGAGGCGGGTCGGGACTCTGCTCCGACGTGCCGTTCGAACGTAACCCGTTCCCTGGACACCGGGGGCCTGGCGGTCCCCGCTAGGAGACGGTCCGCCGAGAGAGAGACCGTCTTGGCCGTTACCGGCTGCGGGCCCGCAGCCGGTGAACCTCCTTATCATTCCTCATCATTCCTCCTGAGGCACGATGGCCTGGAAGGCGAGTGGAACCGGATCACCTCGCGGTCGCCGGATTCGGAGCGCCTGCTCGGCAGACCGGTTCACCCTAGTGGTGTTGTGCGTCTCGTCCCAAGCGTTCTGGACCAACTACCATGGGGCGCGGCCGGCGTGCTGCCCCCGCATCCCCTCGTGGGACACGGTGAATCGTTCCTTGGAAGGCATGGCTTCTCCAGGTGAGAGTGGTGAGGATGGTGCTGAGGCCGGGGAGTGGGGTGCTTTGAGGGCCGCCAGAGGCGGCCCTGGGGGTTAGAGCCTTTTGTGTTTCGGTAGTGTCGGGCTACTGGTCCCGTTGGCGCCGGAGTTCCTCTTCCAGTTCTTGGGTGCGGGCTTCGGCTTCCAGCCGTGCCTGCCGCTCGGTTCCGGCTCGGGCTTCGGCGGTGTCTGCTCGGGCTTCGGCGGCGATTCGGTCCTCGTACATTTCATCGGATGTGCGCAAGTATCGCTTTGCCACCGGGTCCCAAAAGCGGAGCTGTTCGTCTTCCCAGCAGATGTCCAGGTTCAGGACCTCGCTGTGCCCCCAGTGGTGGGTTGCGTCCGTATGGACGATGGTGACCGGTCGGTACACCCCGTCCACCAAGCGGTCTCCGGCCAAGCCTGTCTCATAGTATTCGCCGCCGGTGGGATCAAACCTCCAGTACTCGGGTATGCCGAAGGCCGCGTAGTCGTTCCGCCTCTCCGCATAGTCGTTCGGCACGTGCCGGGCCTGTATGTCCGGCCGCTTCCGCAGGTCCGGCAGTTCGGGCATCTCTGGCAACTCCGGCCAGATCGGGCTGATTGCTGAAGCTGTTTCCAGGACGAAGTCCGGGGGTTTGCCCCGGTCCTCAATGGAGTAACCCCACTGTTCGATGATGGCGGCCCGGTCCACGTTGAAGGCGATGATCAGGTCGGGGATGTGCATGCCCTGAAGCTGGAGGGGGCTCCATGCGATGGGGACTGCGGACAGCACGAAATTTCTATCCTGGTTGCCGAAATGCAGGCGCAGGGTTCCCAGGTATCCGGAAACGAAGAGATAGAGCGTGTTCACGCTGCTAACGGTATCCACCAGCACCCACTATTGACGGCCCTTGGCTATCTCGGCAACCTGGGCCAGGTCATTGAGGACACCCGTAGTGGTCTCGTGGTGGATTAGATACACCACATCGTGGGAGGTGGCGCCAACCAACTCCTCCACTCGTTCCAGGAGCAGGGGAAGTGTCCAGTCGAATTTCTCCAAGGTGAAGGGAACCCCGAAGACCTGGGCGATCTGGGCGGCCCGCTCACCGTAGACCCCATTGGACAGGACCAAGACACCGCTGGTAACGCCGGCCAGGGAGGTGATAGCGGCCTCGATGCCTGTGGTGCCGGAGCCGCTTAGCACGGCGCAGGCGTATCCTTTGGGCACGCCACACATACCTGAAGTAGCAGAGAGCGGGTTTCCAGCAGAAGCTCGGAGAACTCGGACTCACGGTGGCCAATGTCGGGCAGGGTGAGAGCCAAGCGGACGCGCTCGGAGATGTTAGCCGGGCCGGGCGAAAATATTATCATCCCGTTCAGTCCTTCCGGTGGACGTTGTTCCGGAACCGGTCCCTGATCTCGGTTGGCGGGTGGGACACTCGGGGAATACCCTCCACCGGGGCAATACCGGCCTTGACCAGAATCAGGTGGGGACCCGGTACACCGGCCACCCCCAAAAGAGCGTCTTCCAAGTCTTCCATATCATCCACTCGCGCCACCTGCCGGTAGCCGCAGCTCTTGGCTACCTCGGCCAAGTCCACTTTGGAGCTAATGGTTGGCTGCCCTCCGGTGGACTCGTAGGATTCGTTGTCCAGGATAAAATGGACGAGGTTGCTGGGATTTTCGCCGGCGATGAGGGGCAAAGCGCCCAGGCTCATCAAAGCGCTGCCATCTCCCTCCAGCACAAAAACCCGCTGCTCCGGCGCCATCAGGGCCAGACCCAGACCGAAGGAAGACAGAAGCCCCATGGAGCCGATCATGTAGAAATTCCCGGGCCTGTCTTCGGTGAAGAATACCTCACGCGATATCATCCCCGTGGTGCTCAACACCAGGTCGGCGGGCCGGACATGCGCCAGGATTTTCTCGATGGCCCTGTAGCGGTCGATCAATCCACCACTCCAGGCCTGATCAGCAGCGCTCCTGGTACCGATCGCCGGTGGATTTCCGCCAACAGCCGGTCCAAGGCGTGCTCCAGTTGGTCCGGCTCCGGTACTTCGTAGGGGACTTCCAGAAGGTCAAAAATCTCCGGCGACTTCACACCCATGATCCAATGCTCGGGAGCGTCGTTGGGTGGACCGCCATAACCTCGCCAGCCGACTACCAGCAGCACCGGAATCTTGTACATCAGGCTAAACGAGGTCAGGGGATTTACGATGTTGCCGATTCCCGAGTTCTGCATCATGACGCCGCCCAGTTTCCCGGCGAAATAGGCGGCGCTGGCCACGCCCAAGGCCACGTCCTCCCGCACCGCTGGCACGTAGCGCACCTCCGGGTCTTCCACCATATAGTTGTAGGATTGTTGAAACGTAGAGTCGGGCACACCGGAGAAGAAAGTCAAGCCTCGCGCCTTCAGCACGTCCCAGAAAGCCCCTGCTTCCATGATCTAATAGCCGACCTATTAGCCCGGTACGGCCTCTACCGCCGGTATTCCGGCGCCAGGGCTGCTCCGTTTCTTCGGTTCTCCACCAGACGCATGTCCTCGGCCCGCTCCCGGTCTTTGCGGTTGATGCGGTCTAAGCCCACCGTGGCAAATATCTCGCCTACCGGCGCGCACAACGGGTCCACCTCCAAGCTGCGCCCGCTCTCCAAGATGGTCCGGGCCGCCTGGTTCTTGGATTTATAGGCGGCCCGGAGCAGATGGTTCGCGTGGATGATGACGTTGAAACCACACGCGACCAGCTCCGCGTCGCTGACGGTATTGTATGTGGTTGGCACGCTTACTAGCACCGGCCGGCAGCCCATGCGGCGGCACAGTGCCTCGTAGGCCTCCGCGAAGGCCAGAATGTCGTCGGGCCGCCGGTCGCTGGAGTGTACCATGAGGCCATCGGCCCCCCGGTCGCTGGAGTGTACCATGAGGCCATCGGCCCCCGCCTGAATGTACTGCTCTGCCCTTTCCAGGGCGTCCTTTAAACCTGCGCCGGCGATGAGGCTCTCCAGCCGGGCGATGACCATGAAGTCATCGCTGATAACCATCTCTCTACCGGGTCCTCCAGGTCCTGGCTGGAGGACCCGTCGAGGCTGTCTCTCTTGGGAAACACCTTGTCTTCGATTATCACGGCCGAAACACCCAACCGCTCCAGGTTCTTGACCTTGTATTCGAACTGGGAGGCTTCACCTGTCGCTATTCAGGGTCATTAGGACAGGGTTATTCACAATCATTCGGACACCCTGAGCACCCTTGATTTAGACTTGTATCAGGTTGCAGTTGGCTGGTCAATCACCCCCTTTGACTCCAGCAGGGCCCGGTGCGGCGACAGCCTTTCCCGGTAGCTGGAGCCCTCGATGACTATCTGGTAGCTGGCGTTGGCCAACCGGTCCAGGGCGCTGTTGCCCAGGATCGGGTCGTCGAAAAGACTGAGCCATTCGTCCACGGCGCGGTTGCTGGTGACGACGAAGCTGGAGACCCGGTGCCTGCTGATAATTAACTGGTAGAGGTTGGCGGACTGCTGCGCCGTAAGGCGGTGCAGGCCCAGGTCGTCCAGGATGAGCAGGTCTGGGGCCAGGAAGGACCGGAAGGTGCGGTCCACCGAGTTGTCGACTCTGGCCTGGCCCATGGCCCTGAAGTAGTCGTCGGCATGGATGAAGCGGGCGGTGTACCCGGCCCGGATGGCGGCGTAGCCCAGGGCCTGGGCTATAAAGCTCTTGCCGACCCCCGCGGGTCCCACCAGCAGGACGTGCTCGTGCTTGGCCAGGAACTCCAGGGAAAAGACGGCGTCAAGCAGTAGGCGGTCCAGGGTGATGGCGGCCGACCAGTCGAAGTCCTCCAGGCGGCAGGTCTCCTCGAAGCCAGCGCCCTGAAGCCGCAGTTCAATGCGCCGGTCGGCGCGGCGATTGACCTCGTCGCTGAGGATGATCTCCAGGAAGGAGGCGTAGTCCAGCTGTTTCCTGCGGGCCAGGGCGATGCGCTCGGGCAGGGTGGCCGCCATGGGCCCCAGTTGGAGCCGTTTTAGCAGGGGCGTAAGATCGGTTGTGCGGGTCATGACTGACCTCCTTTACCGTGGGCGAAGACGGATCCTGGCCGGGCGAAGCGTCCCGCCGGCGGCGGCGGGGGATGCTCCGGCGCCTCGCTCCGCTCCAGGGCCTGCACCAGGATGCGTTCCACCCGGCGCACGTCGACGAGGTCCACGTCCAAGGCCCTGCGGCAGGCGTCGTCCAGACGCTCCGGCGTGTAGCGCTGTCCGAGGCGGACCAGCTTGTGCCCCTGCCTGACCTTGGCCCATGGAAGGGGACCGTCAAAGAGCCGGTCGGCGAATTCGGCCACCGCCGGTCCCTGCTCGGCCGCGTTGCGCTTGATGCCCTCGGGGGCTCTCAGGGTGTAGGCGGTCAGCTCGGTTGGATAGTCGGCGGCATCGGTGGAGCGGCCGCCGCGAGGCTGGCGGGGATGGAGCTTGAGCAGCCTTCCCCGGTGGTAGATCGCACCAGCTTGCTGCCCAGCCCGATCTCCACCCGCTGCCCCGGCGGACAGAGGGACGACGGCACCGAGTAGAGGGCGTACTGGCAGGCCACGTGGTGATCGGGATGGACCTTGGCGGTGCGCCAGTGGGTGACCTCAGTAGGGCTCGCCGTCCCAGGGGGCCAGGGCCTGGCGTTCATCATCTTGGAAGACCTGCAGCGGCCGGCGCCGGGTGGTGCCGTGGACCCGCAATCCGGCTACGTCCAGGCACCACCGCCTGGCAGCCAATCGCATCTCCTCCAGACTGGCGAAGTTGCTGCCCCTGAAGAATCGCTCGCGGACGTACTGGACGCCCCGCTCCACGTGGGGCTTGTCCTTGGGGTGTCTCACCCGGGCGGGGTCGGTGATGAACCCCCGGTGCTGGGAGTATTCCAGGAAGCCCCGGGTGAGCCTGGGGTGCAGCGCGTCGGCCCCCGCGACCGCGGCAGGGAAGTTGTCGATGACTAGGTACCTGGGGACACCGCCGAAGAAGGCCCAGGCCGCTTCCAGTCCGGCGATGACGTCTTCCAGTTTCTGGCTGAAGGTGGGCCAGACGAAGCTGTGGCTGGAGTAGGCCAGCACCACGATCAGGGCCCACGCCGTGCGGCGACGGCCCGTCTCCGGGTCTTGGATTAGACCCAGACGGCCGAAGTCCAGCTCCGCCACCTCTCCCGGCGCGGTGTCCTCCATCCGGACCGTGCGGCGGCTCCGGCCCCGCCAGTTGCGGCGAGCGACGAACCGGTGCAGGGACGAGTAGGCCACCTGACACCCTCGGGCTGCCAGCAACTCCTGAATTCGGGTGAGCTGCAGGCGCTCGACGTTGAGCCACCGGTAGACCTGGTCTGCCCAAGGGCCCAGCAGTTCCTCGCTGGGCGCCTCAGACTGTCGCGGGCCGGAACGGCTGATGCCGGCCAGCCGGCTGAGCTGGTCCTCGGTGGGGGCCGGACCCTCCTGGACCACGCCGGCCTCCTTGGCCGCCGCCAGGTACTTCCGGACCGTGTCCCGGGACAGGCCGGTCCCCGATGCTATGTTGCGCTGGCTGTTCCCAGCCTGCCAGCGCCGTACGACTTCTGCGACTTCCATTCTGAGCACCTCCCTGTACGCCATCACCACTCCTCACTCCGAAGTGTGGTAATGGTCGCCGATAAGGCGCCCAAGGGTGGACTAATGACCCTGGTTGACTTGTTGATGGTCTACGATTCGGTCACCTGCTAACTGATCAGCGACTATGTCATCCCTATGAGGGATGTAACGTTGAACCAGCAGGAACAGGCAAGGATTCAAGTGCTCAACAGCGTTCTGGAATACCAGCTTCCCATCGCCCAGGCCGCCGAGATCATGGGAGTCAGCGAACGCCACACCAAGCGTCTCCTCGCCGGTTACCGCAAGGACGGTGCTGCCGCGCTGGCCCACGGCAACAGGGGCCGAAAGCCCCACAACGCCGTCCCCGAGACGGCCGCTGCCGCCGTGGTGAAGCTGGCCAGCAACGGCTACGCCGACGCCAACCATACTCACCTCACCGAGTTGCTGCGGGAAGGCGAGGGCATTGACCTGAGCCGTCCCACGGTGCGCCGCATCCTGGTCAGGGCCGGTTTGGGCAGTCCAAGAAGCCGACGTTCGCAGCAGCACCGCTTCCGGCGCCGTCGCATGTCCCAGGAGGGGATGCTGTTGCAGATCGACGGCAGTCAACACCCCTGGCTGGAGGACCGGGGGCCCGAGCTGACACTGCTCATTGCGGTGGACGACGCCACCGGCGCCGTGGCCCAGGCCGTCTTCCGCACCACCGAAGACACCCGCGGCTACCTGGTTCTCATAGAGAGACTGATCCGTCAGTGTGGAATTCCCCTGGCCCTCCACAGCGATCGCCACGCCGCATTCAAGTACAACGCCCGTCAAAAGCCGGTGCCTGTTCAAACCACCCAGTTCGCCAGAGTGATGCGGGATCTGGGCATCCAGCAGATATTCGCCCTCTCTCCTCAAGCCAAGGGACGGGTGGAGCGGATGCTGGAAACCTTCCAGGACCGGCTGGTCACCGAGCTGCGCCTGGCCGACGCCAGCACCATCGACCAGGCCAGCCTGGTTCTGCAGGAGTTTCTGCCCCGATTCAACGCCCGCTTCGCCGTGGCGGCGGAGCAGCCGGAGACAGCCTACCGGCCGGTGCCGGCGGAACTGTCCCTGACCGAGAGCATTTGCCTCAAGGACACCCGCAAGGTGGCCCGGGACAACACGGTGAAGTACCAGTGGCGGGTGCTCCAGCTGCTGCCCGGGGCGGGGAGGCCCAGCTACGCCGGTCTCCGGGTGGAGGTCCTGGAGCGGGCCGACGGGGAACTGATGCTCCGGTACCAAGGAGAGGCAGTGGATTTTCAGGAGGGGCCGCCGCCCTCCTCGGCGCTCTGGGGCGCAGCCACCGGCTGCTCTCCCGGTCTGGAGCTTCAGGAGGCCACCGACGGCGTGGTCCACAGCCACCTGAGCGTGGCTCAACGGGAACGCCTCTCCACCTTGGAATCGGCTGCTCAGGAGGCGTCGGAGGGCCGGGGCGCCAAGGGGAAGCCGATTCGCCACCAGTTGCACCGGACGCCCACGTCAACCCAGCAGGCCCGCTGGGAGGCTGTACAGCGGGCCAGGGAGCAAGGGCTTTCCCTCCGGGCCATCTCCAGGAACCTGGGCATGGCTCGCGACACCGTGGGGAAATACCTAAAAGCAGAACGTCCGCCCACCAAGCAACTCAGCGCCAAGGAGCGCGCCAAGGCCGAGGCCCTGACCACATCATCAACCGCCGCAGACTAACCCAGGGGACATATTCGCTTTTCAATTAGGGTGGCGGAATCGCTGGACAACAACATGACCTTCGATTCCCTGGTATGAAGTTCCTGGTTATTTACATCGGCCTGTTGCCGATGGCCTCAGCACGGCAGATGGCAGTGCCTTGAACCCCGCGGTATGCCCTCCATCCTTAGTTGCCCTGCCAGAGACCCGCCTCATTGCGCACGAATGGGTCCCAATCCTCCTGGGCCCTGACCAGATACGGCTCAGCCAGTTCGCATCCCAGCTGGCGCAGCGACCGGAGAGCGGCCAGCCTCACTGATCCCGCCTCGTCCCGCAGAGCTTCAAGGAGAACATTCTCCGCTTCTTTGTCTCCCAGCGCACCCAAAGCCTCAGCGGCTGCCCTACGCACCATCCATCCGTCGTCATTCAGTACCCGCAGCAGCGCCGGCATGGCTTCCCGGCGGACATCGTCCCCGTAGCCGGCTCCCAGCTCTCCCAGTCCCTTGGCAGCTGCTTCCCGCACGTTCCGTTGTTCGTCTCCGAGTGCCTCCAGAAGGGCCGGCAGGGCCTCCGGGCCTCCCAGTATCCCCAGCACCTGGGCGGCCTTGCTCCTCCGCCAGGTCTCAGGCGCTCGCAGGTCCTGCAGTTCCTCCGGGACCCCGTGCCTGCTGCCCAGTTGCCTCAGGGCCCGGGCCGGGGCTATGGCGGTCATGGAGGAACCCCTGAGCTTGGCGAGCAGGTGAGGGATGGCCTGGCTGGCACCCATCCGCCCCAGCGCCTCGGCCGCATAGGACTGCATGATCGAGTCGGGATCGTTCAGTGCACGGATCAGCCCGGGCGCAGCCTCCGCACCGCCCATGTCCGCGAGGAGTCTGATTGTCGCGGACCGGCCATTCTCGCCACCTGTGTCCAGAATTTCGAGCAGGCCGGGCACCGCCCTGAGGTCATTGAGCTTCCTCAGTGCCCGTGCGGCCTCTGACACGAGCATGGCGTCATGGTGGGTCAGTGTTGAAACCAGCCCATTAACGGCCTCCTCGCCGCCCAGTTCGCCCAGGGATCGGGCGGCCTCACAGCGTACTGCAGCCTCGTAGCGACCGAGCGCCTCGATCAAGGCAGGGACAGCCCGCTGGTCCTTCAGCTGCCCCAGCGACCGGGCGGCCTTCGTTTGCACCGCAGGGTTCCACCGCCCCAGTGACCCGATAAGCGGCGGCACGGAGTGGTCATCTCCCAGGGTTCCCAGGGCCTCCGCCGCCACCTCGAGCAGGGGGTTGTCCCCGTCGTTGAGGGCCCCGGTAAAGGCCGGGACCGCCTCCTTGGCCCTCATCTCCCACAGCGCCCATCCCGACCGTGCCCGGACGGTTTCGTCAGGGTCGGCCAGCGCCCTCACCAACTGCGGTACCGTGCCATTTTCCTTCAATTTTCCCAGTGACCGGACCGTCTCCTGTCTCACAAGCGCGCTTTCATCGTCAACCAGTGGGATAAGCGCGGGACCGGCGCCGGAGTCTCCGGTTTCACCAAGGGCCCAGGCCGCACCGGCTCGCACGTCCTCATATTCGTCAGCCAGCAGCGGCCTCAGTTCCGGCACTGCTGCCGTGGCGCCCATTTTCCCGAGAGAGCGGGCGGCGCTGGCCCGGGTGTCTCCGTCGGGGTCCGACAGTGCAGCGACCAGGCCCGTCACAGCGACGGCATCTCGCAGGTTCCCCAGCGTTTCCGCGGCCGCACGGCGGGCTGGCGGGTAGTCCGACTTCAGTGCCTCCGTGAGGTACGGCAGCACCTCGGATTCGCCGGCGATGCCCAGCATCTGCGCGGCGTACCCTCGCACCACCGCATCTTCATGGGACAGGGCCGGAATGAAGTGTTCATTTCCGTGTTCCGACATGGTTGAGTCATACCTCCTCTGAATATGCGTGAAGACTACAGCTCCGTTGCCGGGCCAGTGCCACCGGATTGCCCAATAAGTCGCGAGACGGCGAAGTCGGCGATGAGCTGCGGTGCAGCCGCATCGAACCCCACCACGTCCAGCATTCCGCCGTCGTTGGGGTCGGCGATGGTGAAACCGTTGGACACCATGGCCACCACCACCAGCTTGGCCGCCAGGCCCGTCGCCTCTCGGTACTTCCGGAGAGCCTCTGCCGGGTGGATCCCGCCTGCCCAGGTCTCGCTGTCGGTGAGCACCACGAAGCAGTCCACCGGAATGCCCCTGCTCAGGGCGTCCAGCATTGGCAGGGCGCAGTCGGTACCTCCGAAGGGCAGTGCCTGGGTCTTGTGCACCGTGTCGGCAAGGCTGTCTTGGGCACTGATGTCCAGGGGGACCATTTCGGCCCTCCGCAAGTTACCGGTGTACCTCCTCCTGAAGCTGGCTATGCCCGCAAAGTGCCCGGCGTTGCCCTGGTCTCCACTGGCGAAGGACGCCAGGTAGTGGTTGGGCTCCCGCCGCGCCACCGCCATGGCCATGGCCGCCGCGGCCATCCGGGGCGTCAGCCCCGGCACGCCGGCCACATCTCCATGGCCCATGGAGCCCGACACGTCGATGCCCAGGTAGAGCCTGCTTCCGGTCTGCGGCGCTTGGGCGAAGGACCGCTCGAAAGCGGCATCCAACGCGTCCACTACCTGCGACACTGGCTCCCACGTGTGTTGACCCCTGACTCCCTTGCCGCTGCGGTAGGTCAGCAGGGCCGACAGCACCCCAATGGGATGGACCCGCCCCCGCTCGGTGCCGATGCGTGCCAGCACCTCGCAGGCGCGCGCCGACTCCATGGGACTGATCACCTCCAGCCGGGTCATGGTTGCCAGGTTGCGGATGAAGGCCGTGACCGGCATGTCCTCGGAGAGGGCCTGCCACACCTCCTTCCGGTCCATCATCTCCGCCGGCACCATCTCCTAGGACATCCGGTGCTCCCGGATGAGACCGGCCAGCGTGTCCGCGTCGGCGGTCTTGGCCCGCTCGAAGGCGTGCACCAGCCGGAGGTCCGGATCCTTCGACGGAAGCGTCCCCTGGGTCACCCATGCGAAGAGTTCGTTCAACGGACCCTCGGCTTTGGCGTGGACCTTGCGCAGCAGGTCCCGGTGAGTCCAGCCGTAGCGATTGCGGTACTTGACTGCCTGGTAGACGGCGTCAGTCACCGGACGAGCAGCGTACCAGGTGGCGATGGCCCGGCGCAGCCCACGGCCCCAGCCCCGCATGGAATCGGCGTAGCCCGCGAACTCGTGCAGGTGGCTGCCGGTGCGGGCCACCCTGGGCAATGCCTGGAAGGCCTGCGCCTTGGTCTCATCGTTGCCGTGGGCGACAGCCAGGGCCAAGGCGAAAAGGGCCGGGCCCACCCTTGGAGCGCGGCGCTCCTCGCTGACGCCAACGATCTCCCGCACGGCGGCCGGGCCGTCGGTCTCGATGCAGCGGCGGACGGCCTGAGCATTCTCCAAGGTCAGCTTCCTCTCGGAGGTGTAGTAGCTGCCGCCCTCGGAGCCCAGGACCAGGAAACGGCGCAGGCGGGCGAAGTCGTCCACCGGGTAGGCATAACCGCCGGCGCTGTTGGCTACCATGCCCTCCAGCGGTTCGGACTGCGGCACAGGGGACTCTATGACGCGGTTCAGGTAGGTCATTTCAGTTTCCTCCCCTCGGAGAGTTGGGAATAAAAAAGACCCTGGCGGATGAATTGGCGCCGGTGGTTACTCCCGATAACCCACCGGCATCGACCCGCCAGGGTCTCTGCGTTGAACGGATGTCCGTTGCTTTTATGCCGGTGACGGCTCCTTGAGGGATTTGGGCAAATACGTTCGAC
This sequence comes from Dehalococcoidia bacterium, assembly GCA_965220625.1. Classification (GTDB taxonomy): domain Bacteria; phylum Chloroflexota; class Dehalococcoidia; order Lucifugimonadales; family UBA3495; genus VXOI01. The sequence continues at coordinate 2,248,658 of CBDCQN010000003.1, read as the reverse complement.
CCAAGGGAGCCGGTGATGCTGGCGCGCACGTGATATTGGCAGCGCAATACCAGCCGCTGTGCTGACTGGCGGGATTGAGCTGGCCGTATCCGGTTGTCCTCAGCGTGTTGCTGACGATCATCATCGTGAAATCACCGGTTTTCTGGCGTTGGCCCCGGGCAGATGAGTTGCGCTGGCGGGATCGTTGCAATAGATAACCCACCGGCATCGACCCGCCCAGGCCAATTCATGGCTCCAAAGGTTCTGCAGGAGCAGATAAAGCTGTACCGGACGGATAAGGTGTACCGGCGGTCCTACCCCGAAGGGCCGCGGGGATCGAACCCGCTCAGCAGTTGCCTGCTTGAACCAATAACCCGCCAGTTTCGACCCGTCCGGTCGCTTTCACTGTCGCCGAGTGGGACCGGGTAACTTGGATTACGAATTACGTATCAGCGTATCACCCCTTTTTCCGGGAGACAAGGGACCAATGTCGGAATGGCTGGATGCCAAAAAGCGTCCAAGGCCAGCTAATGGACCGGTTTTGCGACGCCCCACAGCCGCGGGTGGAGAAGCGGGCTACCTGCCCGTGCGTTCCTGGCAGGGCGAGATCCGGCCTCAGCCGTAGCCCGGTTGGAGCCCGCGCCCGGGCGGATGTCGCGGTGATGTCCAGGTACGCGGGCGGCTGCCGTCCAAATGGAGCGGCTTGGGGCGGTCGGAGACGGGCGTTCAGAACCCCCTGCGGCGAGCCTCCTTCGGCGTCGTTGCTGCACGATAAGGGTGATTATCGGGCATAGCAAAAGCAACGCCGCATGGGTGGGTTTCGGGCCTCTTCCGGGGTCCTCGTGTGGCACCTGACGGCTCCCCACAATGAGCAAGCGCGTCCTCGTTGGCTGGCCGGTAAACGCCGTTTCCCGGGGAACGGCATTGCCGGTCTCGTACCCCGAGCAGACGCAGAGGAGCTGTTGATCCGAGGCCCTCAAGAACCCGGGCGCCTTTAGCTTGCCACTTTCTCTCGCCGTCTGTCGAAGCGATGGTTGAAGGCCTTGCCCTGACGTCCACGGCCCACGCGCCGCAATAAGGGTCAGCGAACGAAACCCGGGCCGTCATCATCCCTGGACCTCAGCGATCTTGACGATCTTCAGCGGGTTCAGTTGCTTCCGACATCTCGACTGTCGCGGGTCTGGCCCAGGCGCAGGTCGGAGCGGCTCAGCGAGAGGGCCTCGGAAACCCTGAGGCCGGTCCTGAGCATGATCCTGAAGGCCATGCGGTTGGGGTAGCTCGGCGCGGCGGCGACCAAAGGCGTCGGCCTATCCGGGAGTGAAGTAGCGTCGGACGAGCCGCACGCCTCCTGAGCACCCCCGATACCGCTCATTTCTGCCGCTGAAACATCCCAGTGCCGGTTCCCGGTCTGGTTCTTGTCACCGTGCTGGTGGAACACTTTCTCTCCGCCGTGGTGGTCCACGATGTCGCCGCCCTTGACAGCGGGTCAACTGCAGGTGATCGGCGTTGAGCCACCGGTATATCTGGTCGCTCCATGGCACCAGCAGGTCCTCGGCAGGAGTGGCTGCCGTGCGGGGCCCGGAGCGGCCCACGGCCGCCAGACGGCTGAGCTGCTCCTCGGTGGGCGCAGGTCCTCTTTGACTTACGCCCTCGCCTTTGGCCGCGGCAACGTATTTCCGTACCGTATCCCTTGAGAGCCCGGTCCCTGTAGCTATGTGCCGGAGACTGATTCCTGTCTGCCAGCGCCGGACCACTTCCACTATGTCCACTCTTGATACCTCCTTGTATCCCATCACCGCCCCTCACTTTGAAGTGCGGCTATGGTCTCTGATTCGGTGCCCAGGGTGGCCTAATGTTCCTGGCGAACTGGCCTAATGACCTTGGCGATTATTCGCTCTACTGGCCTATAGATCGCGGCGTTTGACAGCGGGTTCTGGGCCAGGTGGGCCTCCTTGATTTCATCGGGTGTCGGGGGCACCAGGGCGAACCAGTCGTGGTTGAAGACCCGCTCCCGGTTCTGGTCCAGCCGGAAGACGCCCACGTTGCCCCGGCTGGGCTCCCCCGTCTTCCGGTCGACGCAGACCACGGCGAGGGGCGAGAGCCCGTGCTCGTTGCAGTAGTCGTCGATGGGGTCGAGGTCGGAGCGGAGCGTCAGAGGGTGGCTCTGGAGCAGCGCGCCCAGGGCGTCGTAGGTGGTGGTCCGGCGGTGCGCGGCTTGGGCGACGAGGGCCAGCCAGGCCTGGGTCGACCGGGCAATATTTGTTCCTGCGGTCTTCTGGTGCCCATGCCCGATGCTCCGGAACACACAACCTACGCACCCCCCGGCGCGCCAATTGCCGCGTGACGACGTTGGTTAGTGGGGAGGTCTCGCAGATGGTGGAATCGAGGTCGATGGTGAATGGCGCGTCGCCGGGTCCCGCCTCGGCGGCCCAGGCCCGGGCCAGCAGCTCCCGGCTCACCCGATCCAGCTGGCGGACATGGCTCCACCGGAAGCTGCGCGGGAAGGTGCCCAGGGTGGATGGCGCTTTTACCGTGCCGCCCAGGGTGGAGGCCGTCCCACCGGCGCGCAACGCATCGGCGTCGTCGATGCAGTCGCCGCCAGCCCGCGCGGAGGCGACCAGCGTCATTATCTTGTCGCCGGTGTTGGCTCGCCCCGGCGAGCTGCCGAGATTGAGGTGATGGTCTACGAGTTCCCCCAGGCCCAGGTGTCGGGCGAGGGTGGCCGGCAGGAGCAGGCCGGCATTGGCCACCAGGCGGTGGTCGTCAACGACGATTCGAATACAGTCGGGGTGGTTGCGTGGCAGCATCAATTGGGTGCTCCTTTCCTGGGGTCGGTTTTTTATTGCAAAACCATTATCCCCGAAGCACAGGAGCACCTTCTTGCAGCTCCAGGACGCCAACCTGACGCCCTCTATCGGTGGATTCGGGCCAAATCGGAACGCTCCCTCTAAATTGGGACACTACTCCTGATATCACGAAGGGGTGAGGCCGATGACGAGGTCGCGGATGGTCACCATGCCCAAGGGGTTGCGCTGCTGGTCCACCACCAGGGCACGGGAGATGGCGAAGCGCACCAGCAAGCGCACCGCATAGCGGGCAATCATCTCCGGCGGCACGGTCAGCACCGGCTTGGCCATCATCTCGTATACGTTGACCCGCTCAGGAGCCCGGTTCCTGGCGATCACTTCCCGGGCGATATCCCTGACCGTTACGATCCCCAGTTCGTCGTCTTCGTCGCGGCGGTTGACGGCCAGGGAACTGACTTGGTGTTGCTTCATCGCGGCCATCGCCTCGGCCACGGTTGCGAGGCCGTCAATAGTGTGCAGGTTGGCGACCATGACGTCACTGACCCGGACGGGTATTCTCTGGCTCATATCTCGTATTCCAGTTCTTCGCGGATAGCGGGTATTTGGGTGTTGAGGCCGACGGCGTCCTCAATGGAGAGTTGGAACGCGATGCCGGCGCCATGCTCCGATTCGACACGGGCAGCGTCGCGGATGCGCTCGAGGATGTCGCGGGCCCGAGTTTCGGCAACCAGGAACAGCACGACGTCTCGCTTTGCGGCGAGATCCAATCCGAAGAAAGTCCTCTCTTTCCTCAAACCTTCGCCGCGTACGCTGGTGATCACGGTGGCGCCGGTGGCGCCACCGGCGCGGGCGGCGTTAATCACGACGTCGGTATTAAAATCATTGACCAGGGCGACGATCAGAGACAGTTTCACGCTCCACCTCCTCAGGATTCTTGGGGTTGCGCCGATCGTTGATCCATGACGCGATAATGGCGTAGGCCAACACGGTCATTATGGGGAAGACGCTGGCGAAGGCAATGAGTCCGAACCCATCGATAAGGGGGCTGCGGCCTGGGACGCTGGCCGCCAGCCCCAAGCCCAGAGCGGCGACCACAGGGACGGTGACGGTGGAAGTGGTGACACCTCCGCTGTCGTAGGCCAGGGGGATGATGATGCGGCTGGCCCTGAACGTCTGGATTATCACAATGACGTAGGCTGCCATGATGTACCAGGGCAGCGGAGTGCCGGTGACGATGCGGAAGCAGCCCAGCGACACGCCTATGGCGACGCCAACGGCGACGGCTATCCGCAAACCCCAGGCGCGAACTGCGCCGCCCGACACTTCCTCGGCCTTCAGGGCCACCGCTATGAGAGACGGTTCCGCCACGGTTGTGGCGAAACCGATGGCGGCGGCGAAAGCATAGACCAGCAGATAGTCGTTCCAGTCGACGCCGTCGGCCAATCTCTCTGCCCCGATGATCTCGGGCGAAGTGAGCTGCCGGGCCATGGTCTCGCCGATGGGAAAGAGGGCCTCTTCCAAGCCGATGAGAAACAACGCCAGCCCGAACAGCACGCAGATTGACCCGGTCACGATCCGGCGCAGGTTGGGCAGCCTGCGCCGGATCACCGCCACCTGAAAGAATACGAGGACAGCGACGATAGGGGCCACGTCGAGAAGGGTCGACAAGACCGTGGTAACGACGGTGTTCAGGAAATGCACCATCAGACCACCATCCCGTATCCCATGACGCAGATCATTGGCGTCAGGCTGGCGAAGGCGATAAGCCCAAAGCCGTCAACCATTGGGCTGCGCCCCCGGATCGAAGTGGCCAGCCCGACGCCCAGAGCGGTGACCAGCGGCACCGTGATGGTGCTGGTAGTGACGCCTCCGGAGTCGTAGGCCACGCCGATAATTTCTTCCGGGGCAAAAAAGGTCATTGCCGTCACCAGCAAGTAGCCCCCGATTATCAGGCGATGGATGGGCCATCCCTTCAGGATGCGGAACACGCCCAGGACGATGGCTGCGCCGACAGAGAAGGCCACTACCATGCGCAATTGAAAAGCGTATGAACTGCGCGCTTCATCGCTTGAGGCGATGAAGCCGGCTTCAGCCGCTACCTTGGCCGCTTCGTCGGCGACGGCAATCAGTGCAGGTTCGGCCACAGTCGTGCCGAAGCCCAAACAGAAGGCGAAGGCCAGCAGTACGAGCACACTGCCCCTGCGCGCGAGGCCTTGAGCGATGGCGTCACCGAGAGGGAACAGGCCGCTTTCCAGTCCCTGGATAAATAGGGTGAGTCCAACGACCACGCAGATTAGTCCGATGATGACGTTGCCCAAGTCGGGGAAGGGCTGCTGCAGGACCACTATCTGGAAGAACGCGATAACGGCGATGATAGGCGCGAGGTCACGAAATGAGCCGAGGGTCCGGTGGAGTATAGCAACCAAGAACCGGGTCACGCGTTGCTCCTGGTCCTTCGGATGATAAGGGCCTGCCGGAGAGAAATATAGGATGCCTTCTGGAATGGGTCAAGTTTGGCGGGGGACCACAGTCGCTGGCTAATGGTCCTGGATTCTCTAAACTCACAAACGAAGTGCAACACCGAGTTAAGGTGTTGCCATGGGAACTCGATATCAGCACCTCACCATTGAGGAGCGGTGTGAACTGGCCCGTCTACGCGCCTCGGGACACTCAGTCCGCCAAATCGCGGCAGGTCTGGATCGCTCGCCATCGACAGTGGCTAGAGAGTTGAGGCGAAACGGCTCCAAGACCCAGGGTTACCGGCCCTCCTACGCCCAGCAACAGGCTTCCGCCCGCCGCTGGCGGGGCTCCCGTCTGGACCGGGACCTCCTGCTGCAGGAACAAGTCCTCGCCCGTCTCGGCCAAGGCTGGTCCCCCCAGCAGGTGTCAGGACGATTTGCCCTGGAATCCGGCGGCACCGTCATTTCCCACGAGACCACCTACCGCTTCATCTACGCCCAGCTGGCCCGTGCCAAGAACTATAACTGGCGTCACTACCTGCCTCGGGCCAAGTCCAAGCGGGGCTGGCGGAGCCGCAAAGGCGGCAGCCCTCACGTCGCGTCTACCCAAGAACTGCCGCAGCACCCGCAGCTTGTCATCGTCCTCGGCGCCGATACCTTCAACGCGCGACAGACCCCGCTCAGGCACTGGTAGTCGTCGTCCAGATCGGCAGTCCAATCCGCGATTCTGAAATCCTCAATCGAGTGGACCAGCTTCGCCCTCTGGCCGCCCTGCTCCAGGCGACGCTGCTCCTCCTGTCGCCGGACCTCCAGCAGATCGTCGGCGTCGAAGGACTGCCCAGACAGGAGCCTTGTTGCCGTGCGCCCGATGGGTACGAAGCCGGAGTCGATGGCCTCGCGGAAGTTGCGGTTGCTCTGAATCAGCGAGTTCAGGGTGGAGCGGAATGCCTCGATGCTGGACTCCAGCCGCTTTAGCAGCAACAACGCCATCAGCTTGGCTATGCGGTCCTTCGCCCGGAACAGGTCCCGGTATTCGGGTTTGTTCTTCGCCTCATTGGTGAAGTACTCGGTGGCCCGGTAACGGGCCGCCTTGTGTTTCTTGAGTTCCTTCATCAGGTCTTAGTAGGAACCGGCCTTGACGTAGACCTTGTCAAACCGGTAGGCCACGTTGTCCAGCTGAGGGTCTGGGAAACGCACGGGCTGTCCGCCAACCACGGCAGTGTCGCCATAGAGGTTCCTTATGTCCTTGCGACGGCGGCGGATGAAGACCGGCGACAATGCCTGCTCGATCTCTGCCGGTGGCACGGCGGGCTGGGTGGACGGCAGCGGCGGTACGGTCCTGGGTCGGCCGTCGTCCCACGCCTGGTATTCGGCGTCGTAGTTCTCGTAGTCGACCCGGTACTCCATCCACCTCTGGGCGGTGCCGAAGTACGCCTCCAGACTGACCGGCTCCAGGTTCAGGCAGTGATCGGTGTCGTCGAGGAACAGCGTCAACTGCCGGTAAATGTCCATCGGCCCCAGGTTCTGGGGTGTGGCACTGAGCAGCACTACCTTGTGGTCGCCGGCCTCCAGGTAGTTGCGCAGGCCCCGGGGAACGCTGGTTGATGTTGCGGAAGTTGTGAGCCTCGTTTGCCAGCACCGGCCCACGGTTGGGGAACCGGCGCAACAGGTCGACGCCGCGGTCGGGCGTTGCAGAATCCATGTACCGTCCAGCCTCTTCGTCGAACTCCGGGTCAGGAGGGGCGGCGATTCATGCTATGGGACAGCACCTCGGCACCCAGGGCGAAGCGCTCGTTGAACACCTCCCACATGGGCTTGAGACCGGCAGGGCAGAGGATAATGCCGGCACGGCCCACTAGGATGCGCACCTGGTCCAGGCGTGGCGTGGCGGATGTTAGAGGCGGGCATTGCGGTTAAAGCTCCTCTTCCTCGATTACTACGGGCCCGTTTGGACGGCAACTGACGGTGAGAATGCTCTCCAGCATGAGGGTCATACCAAGCAGCGGCTCACTTCCCATTTCGAGGACCACGGCCTCCCGGTGCCGACCGTGCCACGACACTACACCCTCGTAAGCCCTGACTGACCGCTGCTGCTGGTCGGCTAGGAAAACCGGAATGTCGTCAATGTAGTGGAGACCGAGGGATTGAACCAGGTCTGACGGAGGGGCCAACTCTCCACTGAACCCGGTATCCACGACGACTTCCACGGGTTGGAGATCACCCTGCGCGTCCCTGATTTCGATGGTACCAGCGGGTCCAGTTCCGCGGAAACTCGCCCGCTAATCATCGCTGCTATGGTGCCTGATGCTCACCAGCCTGTACGACTCCGGGAGGCCGATTCGCCTCTCATAGAACTCTGGTGCAGGCTGGCGGGTCATGAGTCGTTGCCTCGCGGCGGCGGGACTGGGATCGACCTCGTAGTCGCCGCTGCGAGCGTCAATGACCACGAAACTGCCGCTGTTCTCGGCTTCCAGCCTTATCCGGAGCTTTTCGTATACTGCGCGGCCTGTGGACACTGCGCCCTTGCCCAGATCACTTTTGTTGGTAGCCATTTGAGATTTCCTCTGTCGCCCGTTTGGTTATTTTGAACAAGTTTAACCTACAGGGGCTTGGTGCTTGTGGATCTGCGCAGCATCCCCTGCGGGCGGGTCGCCGGTTCGGGTCGGTGGCGGCGTGGAGGATGTTCACGAGACTGTTTTACTCAACTTCTTGATCGTCGGCGCTACCTTACCATTCCAGTTTTTGGGGCTGTTACAATTAGCCCCGCAACCCCCAACTAACGAAACTTTTGGAGAGCAATCATGGCTGTTTCCGCCGGGATATCAAATGCGCTGGAACGTAACTGGGGTATGGTAGACCGCGCCATAGACGGGCTGAGTGATGGGACACTGGCGCGCCAGATATCCGACAGCGACAATTCCATCGGTTGGCTCCTCTTCCACATGAGCCGGGTGGTGGACGTTTTCATGAATGCCCGGTTCCAAGGCAAGCCTCAGATATGGATAGAGGACGGTTGGTGCGAGAAATTCGGCCTGAGCGACGACCCGGAGACGACCGGCCAAGGCTGGGACACGGCGCGCGTGGCCGCGTGGCCGCTTCCCTCCAAAGACGTGCTGGTAGGGTACTACGAGGCCATGAAGGCCTGCTGCCGGGACTATATGTCCTCCGTGACCGACGAGGAGTTGAGCGCCACCATGAGCCTGAGTCCCGGTTCGGACCCCGAGCCGAAAGAGACCATCATGGGTGTCCTGGTCTTTGACAACGTCGTCCACGGAGGCCAGATAGCCTTCCTGCGCGGCCACTTGGAAGGCATGGGCTGGTTCGTCTAGCCCGAACGCAGGTTCCCCGGACAATTTCTACAGGTTTACCGAAGAGCACGGCGAACTCAAGCCGTGCTCTTCCTTAGTTCGACTTTGTACATTCCACAGGCGTGCATCATATGTAAGATCACGTAGCTAAAGCTGCTGGGCGCCGAGGTGGCGGCCCGTAGGGAGCGCTATCTTTCCACGAGGACCAAGATGGCCCACTTCCCCGTCCAGAGGACGCTGGAGCAATTCGACTTCGCCTTCCAGCCCTCCATCGACGAGCGGCAGGTGAAGGAACTGGCCAGCCTGGCCTTCGTCGCCGAAGCCACCAACGTCCTGGTGTTGGGGCCACCCGGGGTGGGGAAGACCCACTTGGCGGTGGCCTTGGCCAAGAAGGCCATCGAGCGTGGCTACGGGGCCTACTTCGTCCGGGCCTACGACCTGATGGAGGACCTGCGCAAGGCCCGGGCGGAGCACAACCTGGACCGGAGGCTGCGAGTCTACCTGGCGCCCAAGGTGCTGGTCGTGGACGAGTTCGGCATCTGGCCCTATGACCGGGACGCCGCCACCGCCTTCTTCACACTGGTGTCGGCCCGTTACGAACGGGGCAGCATCATCCTGACATCGAACAAGGGCTTCGGCGAATGGGTCGAGCTTTTGGGCGACACCGTCATCGCCTTGGCGGTGCTGGACCGGCTGCTGCACCACAGCCACGTGCTCAACATCCGTGGCGAGAGCTACCGGCTCAGGGAGAAACGCCAGGCGGGGCTGTTCCCTTCGCATCACCTGCTGGGAGCAACACCGGCCAAGGGCAACGACAACTATCCCGACTGACAAAGTCGCTGGCCAATTGGCTACTGACGAAGTCGCTGGACATTACCTGGGTGGGTCAATTCCAGATCGGCGGTAAGGAGAACCGGAACCTGGTGGGTCAGATCGCCATCGGCGATACCGGGTCATTTCTCCGTCGGCGTTGACATCCACGCGGACGGCGGAACTCGGTGAGATGCAGGAGTGCCCGGAGTACTGTTTCTGCCTGCAGCCCAGTATGGACAAAAACCAACCTAACCTAGACAATCGGGGCAAACCCACATAGAGGGAAGATATGGCTCTGGCCCGCCTGCGGCAGCTAGAATGACCACAGGCAGTGGCCCGCATGGGCGAAGGACAGGAATGGGAACTTTCCGAATAACAGTTGAGATAGCCGACCCGCGAGGCCAGCACTTCGAAGCAGTGGAGATGCCGGTGGATACCGGGGCTACATTCACCAAGGCCCCCAGAGACCTGCTGGAACGGCTAGGCGTCCCAGTGGAAAGCACCTACACCGCCGAGCTCGCCAGCGGCAGCCGCGTGGAACGGACCCGAGGCAGGACGGTAATCCGTCTGGAGGGGAAGGAGTTCCCCACACCGGTGACCTTCGGAGAGGACGGGGAACAGAACCTGCTGGGAGCCATGGCCCTGGAAGACGCCATGCTGGCGGTGGACCCCCACTCGAAGAGGCTGATACCGGTCGACGCCCTGGAAATGACCAGCACGGAAACATGAACGAGGGAACCGCTCGACACAGGGATGAGCGATGCCTCGGCCCATTAAAGAGCCAAGAAGTAGAACTCCGCCAGCACGCGTTGAAATAGCAAGCGACCGGATGCAAGGAGGACAAGACCGGGCCGGCGCCGGCCCGGTCTTTTAGTTTCTACGCCCCGACCCTCTCCAGAGCCGCCGCCCCCTGCTGATTTAATGCTCCAACACATTGAAGCCACGGTCCTTGCGGACCGGGGACGGCTGGTTCGGCCACAACCTGGCCGTGGACCCGACGCAGATGTAGCGGAGCTGGACATCCTCTGTCCGAGCAACGTGGAATCCGCCATACCGAAAATGTCGGAGGAGCTCACGGCACCCTACGGGGAACAGAGGGCCCGGCTCCAAGTCCTCGAGAAAGAACTGCTCGACATTGAGCAAAGCCCGCGTGATGGAAGCCTACGAGAAAGGCGCTTACAGTGTGGACGACTACGCCTGGAGGACGGCGCCGCTGAAGGAGGCCGAAGCAGGGTTGAGGCCGACCATCACGGAGACTTCGGAGAGACTGGAGCACGAGGCCGCCGTGCTGGGCGGACCCAGCGAGATACTGGAATTCACCGCCGACGTCGCAGAGTTCATCAGAAACTCCTCCCCGAAGGAAAGGAAGAATATGCTCCAGCGGAATGGTACAACCAAGCCCTGGAACTTTTCCGAAACTGGCTGGAGGCCGAGGGGGTTTTTGGTGCCCTGAATTACCGTGAGCTAGTCGAGGTTAATATAGTTCCAACCAGATAACAGTTTGTCGCTCTGGAATTCCCGAGGCCCGCTGGACAGCGGCGACATCGCCCGGACCTTCGAGGAGAGCCGAGAGGCCTACAAGCGGTGGAAAGGGACTTTGACGAGCACGGCAAGGGACTTGGAGGCTTTGCTGGATTACGAGAACGCAAAGGACAACATCCTCGCGACCATGTTCGACGCCCACCGGGCAGCATTGGGGGACGTGGCCCTCAATGCCTGTAGGGAAAGCGTCAGACTCCGGCGGGTCGTCAGGAGATCGGTCTTCACCCAGCGGGAGACATGGCCCGAGGAGTCGTGGCACCAGATAGCCTACCTCATGACCAGCAGCGAGCTGTGCCTCGCCGGGGTCCTCGAGTACGCGTCTACAAGGGTTCGCAACAGTTAAATATATAGTATATAATAGTCCATTATGGACGTTATCAGTCGACGCATCAGCCTGACGGCCTGGGGACGCCTCTACGGCTTCGACAAGGCGACCACCTCCCGCCTGCATCTAACCGGCAAGCTGCCGCCGGAACTTCAGATCGAGCAGTTGCCCAACGGGCGCTACTACGTGGTGGTGCCTCCTGCAAACGAAGGACGTTGTGTGGTGTACGCCCGGGTTTCGTCCGCCGACCAGAAGGAAGACCTGGACCGGCAGGTGGGCCGGGTCGTGGAATGGGCGACGCAGCAGGGCTATCGGCCGGACGAGGTGGTCAAGGAGATTGGTTCCGGTCTGAATGGGGACCGTCCCCGGTTGCGGCGTCTGGTGGCGGACCATACGGTGGGCACGATAGTAGTTGAGCATCGGGAGCGATTGAGCCGTTTTGGGTTTGAGTACGTGGAAGCTGCGCTGGCCGGGCGGGGAGCGCGCATCCTGGTGATGGATGAGGCCGAACTCGAAGACGATCTCGTACGGGACGTAACTGAAGTGATGACCTCGCTGTGCGCTCGGCTCTACGGACGGCGTTCGGCCCGACGGCGTGCGGAACGAGCGCTGGCGGCGGCGCGGGAAGGCTGATGCGGCATCTTGGCACATACCAGACGCGCATTTCCGATTACGGCAGCGTCAACCGTTCGGTAGGAGATGCTTCATTGGACGCCTACGCTGAGTTGTACGGCCGGGTGCAGCGGAAGTTGTTTGCTGAGGCCGCGGCGGGCGGTTCGGTGGCGTCGCTGAAGAGCGCGTACCTGAAACGGCATGGGATACCGGCGCGGATGTTCAACGGGGTGCGGGTTTCGCTGGAAGGGAAGGTGTCGTCGGTCAGAGAGCAGCAGAAACTGCGGCTGGGCGACCTGCAACGGCGGATTGCACGGGCTGAGGAGCAGATCGCCGATGCCGCCGAACATGGCCGGCTTGATCAGGTTCATCACAAGAAACGGCGGTTGGCCAATCTGCGGCACCGGCTGGCTGCACTGGAAGCCGACATTGCTGCGGGCCGAGTGCGGCTGTGCTTCGGGTCGAAGCGGTTGTGGCGTAAGCAACACAATCTGGAGGCCAACGGCTACGCCAGCCATCAGGAATGGCTCAGGGACTGGCGGGACGCTCGCGGCGACGAGTTCTTCGTGCTGGGGAGCCGGGATGAGACGGCGGGATGCCAGCTCTGCGTGGCCACCGTTGCCGATGACGGGACGCTGACCCTGCGGCTGCCGGATTGCCTGGCTGGAGAGCATGGCAAATACCTGGTCATCCAAGGGGTGTGGTTTGCCTACGGGCACGAGCAGGCGCTGGCTGCCCTCCAAAGCAACGCTGATTACGCCGCCTACCGGCGTGAGCACGGTGAAAAGACGGCGCGGGCAACTGAACTGGGTCAAGCCATCAGCTACCGGTTCAAGCGGGACGGAAAGGGCTGGCGGGTGTTCGTTACCACCAACATGATGGGAGTGCCGGTGGTTACGGACCAGCGTCTTGGCGCCATCGGCGTGGACCTCAATGCCGACCATCTGGCCGTGGCGGAGACCGATGCCAGTGGCAACTGTGTGAACCCTTGGCGGACGCCTTTGGTCACCTACGGCGAGTCCCAGCGTAAGGCTGAGGCCCTGATTGGCGACGCCGTGGCCAGCGTCGTGGAGTACGGGCGGGAAGTCGGCAAGCCCATCGTCATCGAGAGGCTGGACTTCCGCCAGAAGAAGGCCATATTGGAAGGTCAGTCCCGAAAATACAGCCGGATGCTCTCCAGCTTCAGCTACGGCAAGATCAAGGCATACTTTCTCTCCCGTGGCTACCGTGAGGGAGTTGAGGTACATCAGGTCAACCCGGCTTTCAGTTCCGTCATCGGCCGGGTGAAGTTCATGGAGCGGTACGGGCTCAGTGTCCATCAGGCTGCGGCCTTGGTGCTGGCCCGTCGTTCACTTGGCTGCTCGGAGCGTATTCCACGCCGGTGGGTCTGTCCCGTCGGCAATGGCGTTCACGTCGCCTTCGCCCTACCTGCAAGGAAGCGGGTGAAGCACGTGTGGACGTACTGGGGCGCGATCTCGGGACAGCTGAGACCGGCGCTTGCAGCGCAACATCGGCTGGGGAAGCAAAGACGCAGACCCAATCCGGTTCGGGCTGTTGTGCGGGCTGATGCCCGCGGGGTGGCTTGAGCGGGGACCAGATCGGTGTTCCCGGGTGAGATTCCCGGGCGGAGCCGTCTTGTACTGTTGGGACGGCGGCGCGGCTAGGACCGCGTCCTCAGAGAAGGCTGACGGAAGTCCTGTGACTAAAGTCAACCTTTTTTACAACGGTGGGGCTTCGTGCAGGGCAACTCTTCCGGCGGATGGCACCTCCTTTCGGGTCGCCCACTGATCGGCGAGTCATTCCCTGGGAACAGGTAGGTTAGGTGGAACGCAAGGTGGGTCGTCAGGTCCTCGGCGATCTTGACGTCGACGGTGTCGCCGTTGGCCCAGGAAAGGCCGGGGTTGGGCCACTCTAATGTGCTGAAGGTGTTCCCGCCTGAGTGTGTTGCCTCCGAGAGCGGGAACGCTTCTCCATCAAGCACCAGTTTCAGGGTTCCTCTCGTTGTTGTCGTCATCCCGGGTTCTATGATCAGATGAATTTCATTGTCGGTGGCGAAAATGGTGAGGGTCGGAATTTCGTAGGTTACGTTGGGCTTTGCACAATAAATGTTTTTTATTCGCCATTTGTTGTGCAGGTTTGTTCAGAATTGCCGGTGGCTCCATTGTTCCGCCGTTCCTGTCCAGCCTGTTGTCTTTCCTGAATGCTTGTCTTCGGGTCTCTGGTCACAGTGCTGCGAGGAGTTCCAGGGTGCCTTCTGAGATGCGCTGTCTGTGAGTGCGCAGTTCCCCGGCCGGCAGTTCTCCGTGGTAGAAGTGGAAGTGGAGTTGTTCGGATGAACCGAAGCGAGAACGCCATTCGTTGCTGCCCTGGGCTGCGTCCAGGTGCTGGGCGATTCTGCTGAATGCTCCGTGGCTGTCGTGGGGCAGTCCTTCGTTCTGGGCGACTGTTATCAGGCAGTGGGCGAAAGCCCCCCACAAGAACTCGGCGGCAATCATCTCATTGCCGCCGTCTGCTGCTGATTCTTGGTCGGCCCGCCTCATGAGTTCGCGGGCCATGCTGAGGTGTTCTTCTTGGTTCATGGGGCCGCCTGTACGGCCAGGCTGGTGGCCAGTTCGATAGCGGTCGTGGCGAAGCTGAACCCGTTTTCTTCTGCGTCTGCTGGATATTCAGCGTAGGTTCCGAACTTGAGGCTTTTTGGCAGTCCCATGCTGGCGCCCATGGAGGCGCTCATGTGTTGCCCCTCTTTCGAGGCGGTTTCCAAGGCCTGGTCGAGTTCCTCAATCGTGTTGGGCCATTCGGTCCTGCTGCCCAGGGCTGCGGCGATGCTGTAGAGGTCATCATGGGTGCCGTGGGGCCAGTTGCGGGTTGCGGCGATATGTCCCAGAGTTGCTCTGACGGCGTCCGTGAGGATTTCTGCTCCTTCTAGGGCATCTCCATTTTGGAAGCTGGCCCTGGCCGCCTTGAAGTATGCCTCGACGACCTCTTCCAGTGCTGGTTGCCAGGTCTGGGACACGGTGTTTTTCCAGGTGTCCGCATTCTGTCCGGTGCAATTACTGACTGTCAGAGCGACGGCGGTCATGGCGTCGTTCATGGGCCGGTTGCTGTCCGGAACGGGCCATCTTGCTTGGAAATCCTCTTTAATTCTCTCCAGTTGAGGAGTGTGCTGTGCCATATGGCTGACTATCCGGAGGGCTGTGAGGGCGACGTCTTGCGCTGCCTTTTCCATTCTGGTGTTCATGTCGGTTGCTCCAGCCTATCTGCTTCGTTGGATGTTATTTCCCGGTGCCTGCGCGGTCAACTGTGGGGGTGGTCCCCGCTGGCTGCCCTCTACGTGTTGCTCCAGGCCTGTGCGAGGGCGTTTATTGTGCAAGAATATTTTTATTCTCCTCTGAATTCCATTTATTGTGCAAAGCCGTTACGTTGGAGTAGTTAAATTGGTTCGGAGAGAGTGAACCAACGGGAACCGGCATCTGATGGAGGCAAAATCAGGCCCGGAGGCGATATAATTCAGGCATGATCACCATTAACTCTCTAGACGACTTTCTCCAAGCGCTCGACGACAACCCGGCTTGGCGCGACGCCGTCCGCGCCCGGATACTGGGTGAGGAACTGTTGCAACTGCCTACGCGGTTCGAAGCCCTCATGGAACGGATGGAAAGATTCGCCGGGCAAGTGGCCGGTTTCGTCGAAGAACAAAAGCAATTCAACGACCGGGTCGACAACTTCATGCTCTTGACCAACACCCGCATGGGACGGATAGAGTCCGACATAAGCGTCACGAAGGGCGGCCATGTACGCACCATGCTCATGGACCGTTTGCCGGACCTGGCTGAGACACTGGAGTCCAACCTAATCAGGACCGTTCCCCGCGAAGAGCTGGTCCGCATGGCCCGGACAATCTCCGACGCCACTCCCGACGACCTACGCAGTTTCCGCCGAGCCGACCTGGTCGTCCAAGTTGCCAAGGGCCAAGACAGCAGCTACCTCACCGTGGAAGCGTCCTGGACCGCCAGCCAGCGTGACTCGGACCGGGCAGTCCGTAACGCCCATCTCCTGACGGAGGCCTCCGGCGTTCCGGCCATACCTGTCATCGCCAGCGTCCGGAACACTCGGGAAGTCACTGACCTCATTGAATCCGGTGCCTTGTACTGGTACGAGATCGAAGAGCGCGACCTCCAAGTCGAGTAACACCGGCGGAATCCTGCGTCGGTCGCCCGGTCCACCGGGACGTCGGCCCAAATCGTCACCGCCAGGAACTGAAGGCCGGGTTGACCTGATGTACCTCAACTCCGTGCCCACAGGGCACGGGAGAGAGCCTTGGCTATCTCACGCTCAGCACGGGCAACCCGACGCTGCAGGCTACCCCGCCTGAACGCCATGGTCTCCCGCACCGACGACATCCTGCCCTCCAGCGACACACGCACGGCGTTGAACATTCGGGCCGGTACCCCATACCGCTGCAGGAATACGCTCTTCAGGGACCCAGGTGAGCGACCGGCTGAAACGTCGGCAAACAGTTTCCGCTCCACCCGGCCGTACAGTTCGGCGTATGCCGCCAAGGCGGCGTCCCCTGCGGCACGCTCCGCGTCCCCGCGCTCGTATTCAGAGATACGGGTCTGACAGGTGCCATGGAGAGGGCCTTGTTTACGGTCGCGTTGTCTCATGACCACAGTCTAACAGAACACCCGTTCGCCAACCACTATTATCACCATTACCAACGAAAAATTACTGGAGCCCACCATTTGAGCAGCAGTTGCCAACCCCTGGTCCTGCCGCTCCTCGTTGATGCCGGGGAGTGGCTCCGGCGGGTCGTCTCCGTGGCCGGGAAGAAGTGGAACTCCTTGACGTTCACTAAGTGGGCGATGCCCCGGGGCTTCGGCGGCGCGGTGGTCCTCCCAGCCGGAGAACCGACAGACATGACCATAAGCGAGCTGATCCTGGAACTACAGAGGCTGCACCGCCGGGACCCGGTGGTCTACATCCCTTCCCCCCACTGCTGCGGGCAGTCCGGCACTGACTTCGACCTGCTGGACGCCGAGTTCCTGCAGACCATGGAGCGCCACGGCCGAGAGGTCGCGGTCCTCGGCGACCCGGAACGCTATTGCCTCATTGAAAAGAGGATGGACAGCCGCTGCGGCGTACGACGCGCCGTTGTCCATGAAGCCTCGGCGGTCGCCCAATATCTCGGCCTGAACGGCGTCGGGACCGTGTCCTGGGACCGCTTCAGTCAGATGGCTCGGCAGCCGGAAGCCGACGATGCCTGGCCCAGGGAGTTCCGGGACCTGCGGCAGCCGGACCTGGTGATCGAGGCGACGGACGGAATCCAAGCACACTTCATCGTCGTGGAGACGCCCTTCCTCGCAGTCCCGGACAACGTCCGGAGGGCCGCGCGCACCGCCGGGGTCCTAGCCAGGCTGAGCGGAAACCCCTCCCAAGCCGTCGTGGCCTGCGTCAAGCGGGACACCAGTCTGGACAGGGAGGAACTGCCCGCCGGCTGAACGGCACAAACGCTCCCCGCCTTTCCGACTCCGGGGAGAACGGGCCGAAGCAACAGGCGGAGGAGCTGGCGCCAGAAGAGCCGGCGGCAGACCCGAACGGGAGCGACTTGGGAGAGGAACGACCGGAGAGCCAGGAAGGGAGGAAGATGGGGATCGTCCTGTAGGAGACCGGCGACGATACCCCCGTCGGCACCGTCTCTCTCCGGCACGGCGTTGTCAACCGGGACCCTCCGGGCCCATCGCGACGCTCCCCACGTCTTTCCGGCATACAAGACGGCCAAGCGCCGACGTCTTCAGAAGGGGCTAGGCGGGACCGCGGTCCGCCTGCCGACCACTGACAGTTCCTCCTTTCCGAGCGGTTCCGCACTGCATAGACTGGCCCCAGGCCACCGGAGCAAACCCGCAACTCCCGAGCCCGTAATCTCTTGAATCGCCTGAGTCTGGGAGAGTGATGGATGGCTCTGCTACGCGCGGGCGGCCCCTACATCTGGGTGACCTGGCTCACCAAGCTCCTGTCCGACAAATACTCCTGCGAATGGGCCGCCTGGTTCAGATCCCCGGCCAACTGTCCACCGCTCGCGGTATCACCCTTGCATCTCGCGTCAAGGAACTATAGAAAACGCGAGACGGTCCTGTATCCTATCAGTCATCCACCGCTCGATTTTGGATCGGATCAGGGGGTTCCAATATGACTGCAGCATCACTGATTGCCATCCCTGCCCGCCAGGGCAAGGCGGCTTTGGTGGCCAGAGGTCAAAGGGTCAGGATAATCAACACCCACGGGCAGCAGGTCGTTGACACCTGGGCCTTCCGGCGCGACGACCTGACCGAGTTCCTGTCCATGGAGCACTCCCGGACCGCTCTGGGACGCATCATGCCCATTGTTGGGGAATCCATGGTCACCAACCGGAGGGGGCCAATCCTGACCTTGGCGGAGGATACTTCGGGAGGGATACACGACACGCTGCTTGCAGCGTGCGACCGGTATCGCTACGAGCTGCTGGGCTGTGAGGAATACCACGACAACTGTACTGACAACCTGGCGTCAGCGCTGGCGGAGTTGGGCCTGACGCCACCGGAAACACCCAGCCCGTGGAACCTGTTCATGAACATCCCGGTGGGATCGGATGGCTCGGTGAGTTTCGAACCGCCGGTGTCCAAGCCCGGAGATCACTTGACGCTGCTCGCCGAGATTGATTGCGTCGTTGTGTTTTCCGCGTGTCCGCAGGACATGGTTCCCATCAATGGGGTTGACTGTGTTCCCACGGAGGCCCATTTCCAGGTGATTTAGACCGCAGCCCGTTCTCTGGGGCGCACTTCGGGCACGACGCCCTGTCCAGCGTCTGCTGAGCCGGCAGCGTCTGCCTGGTCAGGGCGAAGTACCTCCCGCGGTTCTGTCCCAGCAGCAACGGGGACCACTCCCCGAGTGAAGTGGGGACCGTCCCGGAAGGTGGCTGGTTCCGCCGCCACGGCTGTAGAGCGCCGGCTTCGAGGAGACCTGCCGGCTGGAGGACTTCGACTGGTCAGCGTTAATTACACTGGACCGCCGGCTGCTGGACGCAGTCTTCTCCCTGGAGTTTCTGGACAGGTACGAGCACGTCCTGCTGCTGGGAGCCGCCGGCGTCGGCAAGAGTTTCCTGGCCCAGGCCCTGGGCTACACCGCCATCCGTGCCGGACACACCTTTCGCTTCATTCACGCCGACAACTTCTTCCGGGCATGGCCCAAGCCAGGGCGGACAACTCGGTGGAGCGCACCTTCCGGTCCTTCCTGTCGCCCGATCTGCTGATCGTGGACGGCCTGGGTCTCCACCGGCTCACGGCCCAGCAGGCCGCCGATCTTTACGAACTCATTCTCAACCGCCACCGGGCTTCCAGCTTCGTCATCACCAGCAACCGGGCCGTGGACGAGGGCTGGGCCTGTTCGAGGACCCTATCCTCGGCAACAGCAAGCCTATGCCCGTCGTCCGGGCCGTGCAAATCCGACTAACTCACTGGTGTCCACCAGCGTGTAAGTTCACAGTGAGCCGTATCGTCCGGACCAAGGCCGATCAGGGATTGGTGCGTATTGCCCGGGCAACAGCATGGCCCGGAAGTCCTGCGACTGCATTATTGGTGACGCCCAGCAGGGTGATCCCGTTCGGGAGATTGTGAATCGAAGTGACTTCCTCCGGCGATGCGGCTACTCGCCGACCCAGGGGTGGATGATGAGAAGCAGCAAGGATACGACCCAGGCTACGCCCAGGGAATCTGGAAAGAAAAGGGCCAGGAAGTCGCAGCTCCCGGAGGAACTGTCGCGGATAAACCTGAACACCGCGGGCATCAACGTGGGAGGCAGCAGCCACTTTGTTGCGGTCCCCGCAGACCGCTCGGAGCCGCAGGTGCAGGAGTTTTGCGCCTACACTGCTGACCTGTACCGCCTGGCGGATTGGCTGACCGACTGTGAAATCGAGACCGTGGCCATGGAGTCCACCGGGGTCTACTGGATACCCCTCTTCGGAGTCCTGGAGGACCGGGGATTTGAGGTGATGCTGGTGGATCCCCGGCGGATCAAGGACGTACCGGGTCGCAAGAGCGACGTGCTGGACTGCCAGTGGCTGCAACAGTTGCACACCTATGGGCTGCTGTCGGCAGCCTTCCGGCCGGAGGCCGAGATACGGTGCCTGCGGAGCTACCTGCGGCAACGCTCCATGCTGGTCCGCGACGCCTCCCAACATATCCAGCACATCCAGAAGGCCCTCGTTGGTGACCTCCAGGTAGCGGTAGATGGCAGCCTCCAGCTCGGCGCTGCTCTGGTGCACCCCACGGCGCAACTGCTTTTCGGTGAGCAGCCCGAACCAGCGCTCCACCAGGTTCAGCCAGGAGGCGCTGGTGGGCGTGAAATGAATATGGAAGCGGGGCCGTTTGGCGAACCAGTTCCGGATCAGCGCCGTCTTGTGGGTGGCGTAGTTGTCCGCAATCAAGTGCACGTCCAACTCAGCGGGCACCGCGAACTCGATGGTATCCAGAAACTTGCGGAACTCCAAGGCCCGGTGGCGGCGGTGGCACTGGCCAATCACCTGGCCGGTCTTGGCGTCCAAAGCGGCAAAGAGCGACGTGGTGCCGTGGCGCACGTAATCATGAGTGCGCCGCTCCACCTGGCCCGGGCGCAGGGGGAGGAACCCAAGGTGCTTAGTTAAAAGCCTTTCCCAGAGGTGTAGAAACCCCGCAAACGGGGATGAACCTCAAGAAGACGGCGGACAACGGAGCGTGGCAGAACATTCTCAGGTTAACTTACAATGGAACTGCCAGCACTGAGAGGATCCCAGCCAACGCTCCCGCCAAGAACGAACCGGAAACGCAGCAAAACAGGAGCCAATGATGGGAAACGCTGACGAGAACGCCGTCGCGGTCGCAGAGAAGGTGAACGAGTTCCTCAGACCGGACATGACAGCATTGTTCGGCTCCAGAGCCAGGGGAGATTACCACCCGCACTCGGATATAGACGTAATGCTGGTGCGTCGGCACCCGCCGACAGCAAAGGACGTAGAGAAGGCCCAAGAACAAGCACTCGAGGTATACGGAAGAAAGGTGGCGGTGCAATTGGTATGGCGATCCCCAGAGGAGTTCAGGGAAGGAAGGCGTTACTGGAACAGCATTGAAACCAGGGCTGTCAGGGAAGGGCTGAAAATGAGCAGAAACTCCGAGGACTACGGATCATCAGAAGAGTTCAACCCGGAATACGCCGAGACGGAAAGGGACTGGCGGCAGTACCAGAAGTTTCTGCTTGACGCAGTAACGGAACTCGACGATTTCCTCTACATGGTGGAGGGAGAGAGATCCGACCGAAGCATCGGGCGACACGTGCAGGGCGCAGTGGAAAACGCTATGAACGCGCTCTTGGAGGCTTGGGGAGAAAGGCCGGGGACGAACCACGAGATAGGCGAGATGATGGGCAGAATAAGGGCGAAAGACCCGGAGATGCGAGACTTCACACTAAAAATACCTCCGGATGCCTACTCGGAGTACTACGGAAGGAAGTTCTACCAACTCGAGAAGAGAGAGCCCGGGATAACAGAGTTTGAGGGATACCGGGAAAATACCGTAGCCGACGTGGAAAGCCTGATAGAGCGGGCCGAGGAAGTCAGGAAACAGCAGGAAGAAGATGAATAGATCCAAAGAGCAGAGAATCTCACTCCAGGCAATAGTGAACAAGGGGTGAAGACGGCCAACCAAGAGGCATGACGGAGGCGGAACAGCGCCTCCGCCACCGACAGGCCACTCCCCAGGTCCCGGCTTCAGGAAGACGGCGTAACGCCAACTTGAATCTGATTCCCCTCTTCGACATACCCGACCGCAACGTAGCCTCCCGACCTCTTCCCGCGAACGGGGATGAACCCACCGAGTATTTCGCCAAGTTGTTCGGCTCGGCGTAGACGACCCACGAACGGAGAGGGGGCAGGTGTGGAAATGGTTCCCCGCGCACACGGGCAAGAGCGGCCTGGTGCGGTCCAGGGCTTGGATCTGGGACTTCTCGTCCACGCACAGTACCAACGCCCGGTCCGGCGGGTTGAGGTAGAGCCCCACAATGTCCCGAACCTTCTCGACGAAGAGGGGGTCCGCCGACAGCTTGAAGGTTTCGGTGCGGTGAGGTTGCAGTGCGAAGGCGCGCCAGATGCGGCTGATCGTGGTGTGGCTCAGACCGGATTTCTGGGCCATGGACCGGGTGCTCCAGTGGGTGGCATCCCTGGGGGTGGTCTCCAACGTCAACGCAATCACCCGCTCCACGTCGGCATCGTCAATCATACGGGGGCGACCGGTGCGCGGTTGGTCCAACAGGCCGTCCAGCCCTTGTTCCAAGAACCGGGAACGCCATTTCCCCACCGTGTCAACGCATACCCGCAAATCGGCGGCCACCCTGGTGTTGCTGTGGCCATCGGCAGAGGACAGAACGATTCTGGCTCGCAGGGCCAGCGCCTAGGCTGTTTTGGGCCAGCGGGTCCATTGTTCCAGGGTTTCCCGTTCGGCACCGTCCAGGGCCAAAGGCGGAATTGGTCTGCCCCTGCCCATATTCATCCTCCTGCTTGCCAAGTGGTCAAAAGGATATACTACAGCCGGGCTATATGCGACTAACTGTGGTTACACCACACTAATGTGCTGTATCCGTAGTTCATTCGTAAAATAAGGCGAAATCAACGCTGATCCGTTACTCTGGTTCGATCAAGAATCTGGTTGCCCTCCCTTTTCAGAAAGCCTCCGGATAATGCGACGAACTACGGATTCGGTCGACTTGGTTATGGCGCCGCAGCACCTCATCCAGTCCCTCCTCAGCATACCTTGGTGCCGAACACCGTCCGCTCCGAAACGTCCAGGGCAACGGCTACCTGTGGAGCGGTCCAAACCTCGTCTATCTTGAGCAGGATGCGCGCCCGGGTGATCGCCTGGGCAGAACTTCTGCCGGCCCTGAGCATCTTCCTGAGCCGTACCTTTTCGTGGGCGGCCAGACTGGCCCGTCAGCAGGACTGTCAGGCTTATCCAGTGAAAGGAATGCCTTTCAGGCAACGAGGAACGGCGGTATTTCGGGCTGACCATGTATTGCCAGTTGTTCATCCAAGCCGGGGAAGGGAACCAGACTCCTCTGCCTACCGGCGAGAGATGCGCGGTCGGCATACCATTGCCGAGGGAACTGTCGCGTACCTGGACCAATTGGGCTGGGGCCGGTCTCGGCTGCGCGAGCTGTGGAAGAGCCTGCCCTCGAAGAAGCGGGAGTGGATCGCGAGGGATTCATGGCGGCCCTGACCCACAACGTGCTAGCTGGGAACTGGCCCAGCGCCCCCGGAGACCCGATTTGCCCGTCGCTCCTGCGGGTGCGTCTTGGCGGATAGACCGGCCGCAGTGTTGACGCTCCAAAGTCAATCTTGGGCTCTTTGCGGGTGCAGTGCTACCCGCTGTGAGTGCCGGATTCGGTTTCTGAGTGGATAGAGAACCCATTCGAGCTTTTTCAACAGGCCCTCGAATCTGTAATTGGCGTCTCCCCCGTCGTACCTCATGCTATCGTTCTCTTCAACGTTTGACCCACGAGTTTGGTCATAACTTGGACTAGCGGGAAGCGTATAACCTGAAGCTGTAAAGTAGAGATCCTTGCGGAATTGGACATTTCTGCCTACTCCGGATGGCAGTTCGATAGAGGTAGTAGCGGACGCCGTGGTGACCGCTGTCAACGGTCTGGCTAGTAGCACATTACGCCTTGGCGGCCACTGCCTACTTCACGCTATACTTCCCGCGCTACCCTGATCCCGGACGAGCACGTCCGGCTGGCTGGACGGTCAGGCCCTTTGATCGCAGAGAAGTGAGAATCACCGAACTGAAACTTGGACGACCTATCATCACCATAGCGGCGATCGCGGCCATGATGCTGTTGTGTGCGGCCGTGAATGGGCTGGCCGTCGGCAATGAAGTCTTGGCTTCTGCAACGCCAACCACCAGCGCCTGCCTCACCGGAACTGCGGTACCGGATGCGGGCAACAACCCGGGGCTCGTGGCCGACTGCGATGTGCTGCTGGCCGCCCGGGGGACCCTGGCAGGAGCAGCCACCCTGAACTGGTCGCCCAACACGCCTATAGCGACTTGGGACGGTGTCAACCTCGGTGGCCTGCCGCAGCGTGTCAGGCTGCTGCGTCTACCTGGCGTGGGGTTGAACGGCACGATACCCTCCGGACTGGGCAATCTCGCAGATCTGAGAATTCTGGACCTCTCCAGAAACCAATTGGGCGGGACTATACCGTCCGAGCTGGGTGACCTCTCGAACCTGGTGTCGCTGTATCTCGACAGGAATCAGTTGAACGGGACTATACCGTCCGAACTGGGTGGCCTCCCCAATTTAAGTAGACTGTGGCTCGGCGACAACCGGCTGAGCGGACCCATACCACCCGAATTGGGCGGCCTCACAAACCTGACTTTTCTGTACCTCTGGGGGAACCAGCTAAGCGGGCGGATACCTACGGAACTATCCGGGATGGCCAATCTCCGGTACCTGTCCCTCGACGGAAACAAGTTAAGCGGGCCGATACCCGCAGAACTGGCCAGCTTGGCAAACCTCCTAAAACTCTACCTCCACGCCAACCAGTTGAGCGGACCGATACCCCCCGAATTGGGCAACCTTTCCAACCTAAGTGGTTTGGCGCTAAGAAACAACCATCTGAGCGGGTCGATACCGCCCGAACTGGGGAACCTCACCAAACTCAGCGAACTCTACCTCAGCGCGAACCAGTTGAGCGGGCCGATACCCCGGGAGCTGGGCAATCTCACCAACTTGGTAACGTTGTGGCTCCAGGCAAACCAGTTGAGCGGGCCGATACCGCCTGAACTGGGGAACCTCACCAACCTGGTAGTGCTATATCTGGGTGGACTGTCTTCGTGCCTTCCGGAGGCCGTGCGCCAGCTCCGGCCGGGTCTAAGAGGGACTGACATCGACCGTTTGCCGGCTTGTTCAGGAGAAGACCTGGTCCTCACCGCCGACGAAGACCCAATAATATACAACGACAATGTATTCGTCCTACCGGTCGGGGAAGACCTTGCGATCCTTGCAACCGATGAGTTGCCGCTGCGCAACTATGTGGCGAAGTTCTATAAACGTTTCAACGATGAGTTCGATTTTTTGATCTTGGTATCTAACCTGGACCGCTTCTCTGATCAGCGGGGACGTTCGGGCATCTACATCCCAATATCGAACAACGTGACCGGCATCGGTAAAACGAAGTTCTCAAACGGTAGAAGGTGGGGATCGGATGACGCGCTCCAAGGCGTGATCCACCTAGCGACTTTTGATTCTATCGCCAAAGGACCGTCGCTGCATGAGTTGATGCATCGTTGGGCAAACGGGATTGTTCCAGGACCTGGAGAGCATTGGGGATTCAGCAGCGCTAAAGGACAACTTGGAGGATTTGATATGGCGGAGCTGATGGACCATGGCGACGGCCGGTATTCCGCCGGTTTCTTTGGTCCAAGCGGCGCTGCCAGTAACTGGCTGCCCTACAGTCCCATCGAATTGTATTTGGCGGGTCTCATACCACCGGACGAGGTCCCTGACCTTTGGGTCGCGGAGGACGGAGATTGGGCTCTCACGGAAGACGGCGACCTTGCTAGGGCCGATGACGGCGACCCCATATTTTCGGCAAGCCAGGTCAGGACGTATTCCATTAACGATATCATTTCGCAGCATGGCAGGCGGATTCCCGACGCCTCGCAAGCTCAACGTGACTTTCGAGCGGCCGCAATTCTTCTGATTGACGAGAATCACCCGGCGGTCACAGGGGTACTCGACCGGATAAGCGGCGACATAGCCTCGTTCACCTACGCGGGTCCAGACGAGGACGGCGACTCGTACAATTTCTATGAAGCAACCGGTGGAAAGGCTACGATAACTATGGACGGCCTGGCGCAATTCCAAAAGGGCACCCCGCAGGTGACTGCGCCGGGGGCACCGACGGGGTTGACGGTGACGGGGAACAGCCAAACGCAACTCGACCTGTCGTGGAGCTCGCCTCCGAACGACGGAGGAGCGGCCGTCACGGGATATCGTATCGAGGTCTCGGCGGACAGCCTGGCATGGAGCGACCTGGTCGCGAACACCGGCTCAACTGCCACCACGTACTCACACACCGGCCTGGAGCCGGGGACAACCCGTCACTACCGGGTTTCGGCCATTAACCCCGCTGGTGCGGGCCTTCCTTCGAGCATTGCTACCGGGACTACCGTTCCGGCGACCGACCCTGAGTTCCCGGCCACGGAAACCGGCTCCAGAAATGTGGCTCTGAACACACCGGCGGGCGCGAATGTCGGTGACCCGGTTGCGGCAATACACCCGGACAGAGACTCCCTGACCTACGTGTTGAGCGGAACTGATGCCGCAGCCTTCGACATCAACGCCAGCACGGGACAGATCAAGGTGGGCGAAGGTACGACGCTGGACCCGAACATCAGGGACACCTACGCCGTCGTGGTCACGGCCACCGGTGCTTCCGGCGCCAGCGCCGACATCACCGTTACCATCATGGTGGTCGACCTGCTCACGCAATATGACTCCGACGAAAACGGGGCGATCGGCAAGCGTGAGGCTATCGCTGCGGTCCGCGATTACTTCGGCGGCAATCTTACCAAGGATCAGACCATAGCGGTGATCGTGCTCTATTTTGCCTCCGGCGGTTGATGAGGGTCGGATGGCGCCAGCACTCCCATATCGATCAAGGCCGAGTGCGCGGACCGTGGCTAGTGGTCCAACTGCTTTGAAACGATGGGTTAAATTGAGCGGAGTCGAATGTTATCCTGCTTTTGCAGGTAACCTCAACAAGCTCAATTACCCCTCACTACAAAGATTTCGCACTACTAGGCGGGTAGACTGAAGGCATGAGTTTGCCTGAGGATTTGGCCGGGTTCTCCCGCGAGGAGTTGATTGAGCTAGTTGGTCGGCTCTTTGGTCATATCCAAGTTCTGGAAGCCCGGATCGCCGGGTTGGAAGGCCAACAAAAGCCGCCAACCGATGCTGGGAAGGAGCGGAAGCCGCCGTCTTGGGTCAAGGCCAACCGGCCCGCCCGCTCCAAGGGAGAACAGCGGAAGCGGCCCCACGGCTTTGGCCGGCGACGGGAGGAGCCCACCCACCGGGTGGAACACGCCACGGCCAGTTGCCCCGACTGCCAGGTTCCTCTGATAGGCGGGAGGGTGCGGGGCAGCCGCCAGGTGATTACCCTGCCTCGGGTACGGGCGCGGGTAACCGAACACGTGGTGCTCGAACGCGCCTGCCCCAAGTGCCGGAAGCGGTGGGCGCCCGAACCGGATTGGGGCGCCTTGAGCGTGGGCCGCCAACGGTTCGGCGGTTCGGTGCAGAGTGAAGTAAGCATGCTGAGGGAGGAGTGCCAGCTCCCTTTCAGGGTGATTCAGCGTTACCTGAAGTGGCGCTTTGGCCTGCGCCTTAGCGTGGGGGAACTGGTGGATTTGGTCCGTGGGGCGGCGGAGCGCAGCCAAGAGGAATACACCCGGTTACGCCAAGAGATTCGGGCCAGCCCGGTGGTGTACGGGGACGAAACGGGCTGGCGTCAAGATGGCCGTAATGGCTACCTCTGGAGCTTCAGCACTCCCAAGGTGCGCTACTTCCTCTACCGGCTGGGCCGGAGCCAGAGGGTGGTGGAAGAGGTGTTGGGGGATGAGTTCGAGGGGGTGTTGGTCAGCGACTTCTACGGAGCCTACAACGTGTACCGGGGGCCGCACCAGAGGTGCTGGACCCACCTGTTGCGTGACATCCACCAACTGAAGGAGCAACACCCTCAAGACTTGGTCCTAGCCAGGTGGGCCCACGCGGTGCGTGAGGTGTACGACCATGCTCAGGCCTACCCCGAACCTGATCCTAACCTGCCCGAAACAGTGCGGCGGGCCCAGCGGGTAGAGCAGCAACAACGCTACCAGCAGTGGCTATGGTCCATCTGTAAGCCTTACTTGGGCAGCGATGCGCCCATGAGGGTGCTGTGCCAGCGGGTGCAACGCTTCCTGCCGGAGCTATTCACCTTCGTCGCCGAGCCCCGGGCCAGCGCGGACAACAACGCGGCGGAGCGTAGTCTGCGCCCGCCAGTGGTGAGCCGGAAGATCAGTGGCGGTACCCGTTCGGAGCGGGGGAGCGAGACCAAGAGCATCCTGGCTTCCTTGTTCGGAACCTGACGCCTGCAAGAACGCAACCCCTACCAAGCCCTACAATCCATCCTCTCCAAACCCCATCGCCCTAGTCTGAACAGTTACCGCGGGTCGATACCGCCCGAACTGGGGAACCTCACCAACCTGGTAGTGCTATATCTGGGTGGACTGTCTTCGTGCCTTCCAGAGGCCGTGCACCAGCTCCGGCCGGGTCTAAGGGGGACTGACATTGACCGTTTGCCGGCTTGTTCAGGAGAAGAACTGGTCCTCCCCGTCGACGAAGACCCAATAATATACAACGACAATGTATTCGTCCTACCGGTCGGGGAAGACCTTGCGACCTTTGCAACCAATGATTTGCCGCTGCGCAACTATGTGGCGAAGTTCTTTGAACGTTTCAACGATGAGTTCGATTTTTTGATCTTGGTATCTAACCTTGACCGCTTCTCTGATCAGCGGGGACGTTCGGGCATCTACATCCCAATATCGAACAACGTGAACGGCATCGGTAAAACGAAGTTCTCATCCGGTAGAAGGTGGGGATCGGATGGCGCACTCCAAGGCGTGATCCATCTCGCGACTTTTGATTCCATCTCCAAAGGACCGTCGCTGCATGAGTTGATGCATCGTTGGGCAAACGGGATTGTTCCAGGACCTGGAGAGCATTGGGGATTCAGCAACGCTAAAGGGCAACTTGGAGGATTTGATATGGCAGAGCTGACGCACCATGACGACGGTCAGTATTCGGCCGGCTTCTTTGGTCCAAGCGGCGCTGCCAGTAACTGGCTGCCCTACAGTCCCATCGAATTGTATTTGGCGGGTCTCATACCACCAGACGGGGTTCCTGACCTGTGGGTCGCGGAGGACGGAGATTGGGTTCTCACGGAAGACGGCGACCTTGCTAGGGCCGACGACGGCGACCCCATATTTTCGGCAAGACAGGTCCGGACGTATTCCATCGACGATATCATCTCGCAGCATGGCAGGCGAATGCCCGACGCCTCGCAAGCTCAACGTGACTTTCGAGCGGCCGTAATTCTGCTGATTGACGAGAGCCACGCGGCTCGCAGATGGGTACTTGATCAGATGAGTGCCGACATAACTTCCTTCAGCTACATGGGTCCAGACGAGGACGGTGACTCGTACAATTTCTACGAAGCGACTGGTGGAAAGGCTACGATCACTATGGACGGCCTGTCGCAATTCCAAAAAGGCACCCCGCAGGTGAACGCGCCGGGGGCACCGACGGGGTTGACGGTGACGGGGAACAGCCAAAAGGAAGCTCGACCTGTCGTGGAGCTCGCCTCCGAACGACGGAGGAGCGGCCGTCACGGGATATCGTATCGAGGTCTCGGCGGACAGCCTGGCATGGAGCGGCCTGGTCGCGAACACCGGCTCCATTGCCACCACGTACTCACACACCGGCCTGGAGCCGGGGACAACCCGTCACTACCGGGTTTCGGCCATAAACCCCGCTGGTGCGGGCCTTCCTTCGAGCATTGCTACCGGGACTACCGTTCTGGCGACCGACCCTGAGTTCCCGGCCACGGAAACTGGCAATACACCCGGACAGAGACTCCCTGACCTACGTGTTGAGCGGAGCTGATTCCGCAGCCTTCGACATCGACGGCAGCACGGGACAGATCAGGGTGGGCGAAGGTACGACGCTGGACCCGAACATCAGGGACACCTACACCGTCGTGGTCACGGCCACCGACCCCTCCAGAGCCAACTCCACCATCACGATGACCAACATGGTGGTCGACCTGCTTACGCTATATGATTCCGACGGAAACGGGGCGATCAGCAAGAGTGAGGCTATCGGGGCCGTGCTAGACTTTTTCAATGGCAATCTCACCAAGGAACAGGCCATTGCCGTAATCGTGCTCCATTTCGCCTCCGGCAGTTAGCGGACCGGCTTGGAGTGAATAAGGCCGGGCCGCCAGGGTGCCAGCGGCGGGTGTTCGCAAACGTTTAGCCCGGAGCCGATAGCGGGTTCGTAGCGCGCGAAGCGACCTCGACCGCGATTAGCACTGCTCCGGACTTGTACCGGGAAGCTCAACTTCGGCCTCCTGCAAATTCAACGCCACGTTGATCAGGCGCACATCCCTTGTATGCTCCACAGGCCACCGCCCCCCGTCAGCGCCCCGGCCTCGAGCCGAAAGAGTTCGTCCGTGGAGCGGTTCCGTTTTGTTCGGGATGATGTGGCGTTAGTCTGCGACTGAAGTCAACCATTTTTACAACGGTATCGGCTTGGCTTGGCGGTGAAGATGTCAAAAGCACGGAGAATGCTTGGTTCCAGCCAAGTGAGTCAACTGGCCGAAGTGAAATAGAGTCGGATGATCTCTATCGTCTGGTCATTGGTGAGGTCGCCGCTGAAGTAATCCCCCACTGCCGCGATGGCCTCTTCCTTATCGATCATCCTGTCATCCTGTTTTTTCTGCGTCATATAGACTGCCCAACGCACCCAACTCCGGGTCGGACTCCACGATGGTAACGTTGGCGGCGGCACTGGTGCGGGGGGGGACGGTGGCCGTGACTTCGATGCTGTAAGTGCTCTGGGCCTCGTAGTCCAAGGCTCCTTTCGTCTTCAACTGGCCGGTCGATACGTTGATGTCGAAAGCCGCAGGATCCGTGCCGCCCAGTGTGTAAGTCAAGCGTATCGCCGTCTTCATCGGAGGCCACGGCGGGGTCGCCGACGTTTTCGCCGACTGCCGCGTTCTCGCTCACGCTCCTTGCACCGGTCTCCGAGGCAGGGAATTCAGGAGCGGTGTTCTTGTCGTTGACCGGATTCCGTGATACCGGCACCGCAGTCTTGCCGGAAGACTCCGGGTCGGTGTACAACGCGGTGACCCGGAGGGAGGCACTCGCGTCAGCCGTAACCGGCGTATAGGTTGCCGACGTTGCGCCCGCGATGTCAGCATAGGTCCCATCTCCGGAGGGGTCACTGGCCCAATGCCGCGTGAGCTCTGATACGTTCCCGTCGGGATCAGAAAGGGTGGCGGTCAGCGCTTCCCCAACCACGGGCGGCGATGACAGGCCCCGTCAGGTCGGCCCGGAACACGACGGCGCCATAGTTGTTAACGTCCAGGTTACTCAAGGTGACGGTGGCGGTAATTACCGTGTTCTGCGGCACTGATCCGTCCGGCGACACCTCGATTCGAAATTGACGGCAGGGACTGCGCGTGCAGGAGGGCCAGCGTGCCGGCCAGCAGGATGAGCAACGATGCAAGGAACGGCGCTAGGAATTTGGCGGAGACCTTCACAGCAAGAGGGCGGGGAAGGCGGAGGCGCGCCACGGTATGTCACCGGACGGTCTGGCGGTGACCAGAGAGTCGCGCCGGGGACCAACCCTGGGCGCAGGCGGTCAGAGACGGGCCCGATTCCATACATTAGCGGTTACCCACCCTGGAAACTAAGCGCCGAGGGCGTAGCCCCATTGACCGTTCTATGGAGGAACGCGTCATGGGTGTGGCTGACGCCATCGCCATCTCGACGTCCGCCCTGGCCCCGTTGGACCCATTGCGATGCGCCTCCACAACCATCGCCGCTTCCGACCGTCGTCTGCCTACAAATGCCGCGTAACGGACTAGACTGCTTCAGTGTGGGCAACGACTTTCTCCGCAGATTCCGTGCCTTCTATTCCATGACCGGTCTGCCGGCCACGGCCGGCCTGAGGTCGTCGGCCTTTAGGGCGTTCTGTTGGGCGAGGAGGGACTAGAACCTGTCAACATGGCCTCACGTAGTTGGTCTGGCCAGTGAACAATCGCCAACTTCAACCGGGTTTGAATCAATCCCTCTATTGACTTTAGAAAGGTGGCCCTACGGGACCAAAGGGCGGGGGACCGCATCGATTCCGGGCCAAGGCTGGCAACGCTGCCATTGGCAGCTCGAACCGACGATTAGGTTACAGGCAACCGTGGGGCGCCCGGTTGCGGACCATGCACGACACCGTCGTTATGATTGCGGTCATGGACACCGTGTGGTTCAATTAGCGGCGATCAGTCTTTGTCTTGAATTGCTTCTCTGGCTGGGAAAGCGGCGGGCTGCTGGAGAGTTCAAGGAGGATGCAAACGATGAGAATCGTTAAAGCGATAACCCTGCCCCTGACATTATTACTGCTGATTTTGGCGTTTGCGGTGGGCATCGCCCACTCCCAGACGGTCAACGGGAAATACGACGGGGACGGGGACCGGCTGATCGAGGTGTCCAACCTGGAGCAGTTGAACGCCGTCCGCTACGACGTCGACGGGGACGGGAGGCCGGACCGGGACAGCGACGCCTTGGTCTACGCCCTCGCATTTCCGGTCGGGGGGACGGAGGCGGTCTGCGACGAAGGATGCCACGGCTACGAACTGGCCGGTCCGCTGGACTTCGGCGAGGCTGGGAGCTACGCCTCGGGCGCGGTCCGGGCCGGGTGGACCAGCGGCAGCGGGTGGGAACCGATAGGGGTTGATACTTCGGGGAGGATGTTCAGCGCCACCTTCGACGGCAACGGACACACCGTCTCCAACCTGTACATCGACCGCGCCATCGGCTCGGACCGGAGTAGCGGAGTTGGCCTTTTCGGCGTTGCCGGGGAGTCCAGCGTCATCCGGGGGATTGGGCTGGTCAATGCCGAGGTACATGGATATTACCAGGTCGGCGGGCTGGTTGGGAAACATTCGGGCACTATCAGCGACAGCTACGCCACGGGCAACGTGACCGGAAGCGATGATGACGTGGGCGGGCTGGTCGGGGAAAATAACGGCCAGGTCAGCGACAGCTACGCCGCCGGCACAGTTTCGGGCGTCGCCGATGTTGGCGGGCTGGTCGGGGAAAATAACGGCCAGGTCAGCGACAGCTACGCCACGGGCGGCGTAACCGGAAGCGGTAATAACGTCGGCGGGCTGGTGGGCCGCAGTGCGGGTCCCATCAGCGACAGCTACGCCACGGGCACAGTTTCGGGCGGCGCCGATGTTGGCGGGCTGGTCGGGGAAAATAGCGGCCAGGTCAGCGCCAGCTACGCCACGGGCAGCGTGACCGGAAGCGATGGGAGCGTGGGCGGGCTGGTCGGGGCGGCTGGTTCCGGCGCCACGTTCACCGCCAGCTACGCCACGGGCAGCGTGACCGCAAGCAGCAATTATGTGGGCGGTCTGGTCGGGGTTGCTGGTTCCGGCATCACGGTCATCGCCGGGTACGCCACCGGCAGCGACCGCAAGCAGCAATTATGTGGGCGGTCTGGTCGGGTTTGGTCCCGGCGCCACGGTCATAGCCAGCTACGCTACAGGCAGGGTATCGGGCGTGAGCGACGTCGGCGGGCTGTTTGGGTATGGTTCCGGGACCACGTTCGTCGCCAGCTACTGGGATACAGGGACCTCTGGCCAGAGGAGCGGAGTTAGAGGCGAAAACGTGGCCGGGGCCGAGGGCAAGACCACTGCCGAGTTGCAGTCGCCCACCGGGGACACCGGCATATACGTCGCCTGGAACACCGACCTGGACAACGCCGACGTGGATGACAACCCCGCGACGGGAGCCGAGGACTATTGGGACTTTGGGACCAGCAGCCAGTATCCGGCCCTGAAAGCCGACATCGACGGCAACGGTGTAGCAACCTGGCAGGAGTTCGGAGGCCAGGGCAGGGTACCGTCCCCAACGCCACCGCTTTTGCCGACGCCACCGCCCACGGTCAACGGGAAATACGACGGGGACGGGGACCGGCTGATCGAGGTGTCCAACCTGGAGCAGTTGAACGCCGTCCGCTACGACGTCAACGGGGACGGGAGGCCGGACCGGGATAGCGACTCCTTGGTCTACAGCCTCGCATTTCCTGTCGGCGGGGCGGAGGCGGTCTGCGACAAAAGATGCCACGGCTACGAACTGGCCGGTCCGCTGGACTTCGGCGAGGCTGGGAGCTACGCCTCGGGCGCGGTCCGGGCCGGGTGGACCAGCGGCAGCGGGTGGGAACCGATAGGGGTTGATACTTCGGGGAGGATGTTCAGCGCCACCTTCGACGGCAACGGACACACCGTCTCCAACCTGTACATCGACCGCGCCATCGGCTCGGACCGGAGTAGCGGAGTTGGCCTTTTCGGCGTTGCCGGGGAGTCCAGCGTCATCCGGGGGATTGGGCTGGTCAATGCCGAGGTACATGGATATTACCAGGTCGGCGGGCTGGTTGGGAAACATTCGGGCACTATCAGCGACAGCTACGCCACGGGCAACGTGACCGGAAGCGATGATGACGTGGGCGGGCTGGTCGGGGAAAATAACGGCCAGGTCAGCGACAGCTACGCCGCCGGCACAGTTTCGGGCGTCGCCGATGTTGGCGGGCTGGTCGGGGAAAATAACGGCCAGGTCAGCGACAGCTACGCCACGGGCGGCGTAACCGGAAGCGGTAATAACGTCGGCGGGCTGGTGGGCCGCAGTGCGGGTCCCATCAGCGACAGCTACGCCACGGGCACAGTTTCGGGCGGCGCCGATGTTGGCGGGCTGGTTGGGGAAAATAGCGGCCAGGTCAGCGCCAGCTACGCCACGGGCAGCGTGACCGGAAGCGATGGGAGCGTGGGCGGGCTGGTCGGGGCGGCTGGTTCCGGCGCCACGTTCACCGCCAGCTACGCCACGGGCAGCGTGACCGCAAGCAGCAATTATGTGGGCGGTCTGGTCGGGGTTGCTGGTTCCGGCATCACGGTCATCGCCGGGTACGCCACGGGCAGCGTGACCGCAAGCAGCAATTATGTGGGCGGTCTGGTCGGGTTTGGTCCCGGCGCCACGGTCATAGCCAGCTACGCTACAGGCAGGGTATCGGGCGTGAGCGACGTCGGCGGGCTGTTTGGGTATGGTTCCGGGACCACGTTCGTCGCCAGCTACTGGGATACAGGGACCTCTGGCCAGAGGAGCGGAGTTAGAGGCGAAAACGTGGCCGGGGCCGAGGGCAAGACCACTGCCGAGTTGCAGTCGCCCACCGGGGACACCGGCATATACGTCGCCTGGAACACCGACCTGGACAACGCCGACGTGGATGACAACCCCGCGACGGGAGCCGAGGACTATTGGGACTTTGGGACCAGCAGCCAGTATCCGGCCCTGAAAGCGGACATCGACGGCGACGGCACGGCAACCTGGCAGGAGTTCGGTAGGCAACGCATGAACACCCCGCCTGAGTTCCCCGCTGCGCAGCCCGAAAGGAGCGTGCCGGAGAACCCGGCGGAGGGCGAGAATATCGGCGTCCCGGTTGTGGCGGAGGATGCCGAAGACGACACATTGACCTACGCGCTGGGCGGCGCCGATGCCGCGTCCTTCGATATCGTCCCTTCTTCCGGGCAGTTGCAGACCAAAGCCGCCCTGGACTTCGAGACCAAGTTCAGCTACACGGTGACCGTGTCGGTCGACGACGGCCAGGATGCCGACTGGAATGCCGACACGACGTCTGACGCCACCGTCACGGTGACCATCACCGTCACCGACGTGGACGAGACCCCGGAGGTGACGGGAGAGGCCGCGGTGGATTACCAGGAGAATGGCGCCGGTGCCGTGGCCGCCTACACGGCGACCAAGCCGGACAACACTGCGATCACTTGGTCGCTGTCGGGGCCCGACATGGGTGCCTTTGGCATTGGCAGCAGCGGCGAGCTCACCTTCAATACGCCGCCCGACTTCGAGGGCCCGACGGACGCCGACACCGACAACGTGTACGAGGTAACGGTGGAAGCCTCCGACGGCGGAGCCACCCCCGGCACGCTGGACGTGACCGTCACCGTCGACAACGTGGACGAGACGCCGGAGGTGACGGGAGAGCCCGCGGTGGACTACCAGGAGAATGGCGACGGCGCCGTGGCCGCCTACACGGCGACCGAGCCGGACAACGCTGCGATCACCTGGTCGCTGTCAGGGCCCGACATGGGTGCCTTTGACATTGGCAGCGGCGGCGAGCTCACCTTCAATACCTCGCCCGACTTCGAGGGCCCGGCGGACGCCGACACCGACAACATGTACGAGGTAACGGTGGAAGCCTCCGACGGCGGAGCCACCCCCGGCACGCTGGACGTGACCATCACCGTCAC
Source organism: Dehalococcoidia bacterium (assembly GCA_965220625.1). Classification (GTDB taxonomy): domain Bacteria; phylum Chloroflexota; class Dehalococcoidia; order Lucifugimonadales; family UBA3495; genus VXOI01. The sequence goes on along the minus strand of CBDCQN010000003.1, from coordinate 2,212,617 downwards.
CGACGTGGGTGAGCCCGGATCGGTGACGCTGTCGTCACCGAATCCTCAGCTAGGGGTCCCTCTAATGGCCACCCTTAACGATCCGGAGGACGGCGCCGTCGCCGGCGTTACCTGGCAGTGGGCCCGTTCCTCCGACGGGTCGACTTGGACGGACATCGAGGAGGCCACGTCTGAAACCTATACGCCGGTGGCCGAAGACGTGGGCCAGTACCTGCGTGCGACGGCGGAATACACCGACGGAGAAGGATCCTTCAGCACCGTGCAGGCGGTATCTGACGCCTTGGTAGCCACGAACACCGCCCCCGAGTTCCCGGACACGGAGACCGGGGAAAGGAGTGTCTTGGAGAGTACGCCCGAGGGCGGGAACATCGGTGCCCCCGTTGCGGCCACCGACGCCGACGACGATACGTTGACCTACACCCTGGGCGGCGCCGACGCCGGGTCCTTCGACATCGACGGCAGCACGGGACAGATCAAGGTGGGCGCGGGTACGACGCCGGACCCGGCCGTCGGGGACACCTACACCGTCGTTGTCACGGCCACCGACCCCTCCGGAGCCGACGCCACCGTCACGGTGACCATCACGGTGACGGGCTTGCTCACGCAATATGACTCCGACGGAAACGGGGCGATCAGCAAGAATGAGGCCATCGGGGCCGTGCGGGACTATTTCAGTGGCAATCTCACCAAGGAACAGACCATAGCAGTGATCAGGCTATATTTCGTCTCCGGCGGTTAGCGGGCTTGCTGGGAGTGAGTAAGGCCGGGCCCTCCGGGTGCCAACGGCGAGTATTCGCTGAACGTGATCCCGGCCACCACAATCCGGGGTCATTCAAGACGATCGGAACCAGCGGGCCTCTTGGACCGGTCGGATGACAAGCCCGCCTTCCCGGAATCGTCGCGTGCCCGGCGTCACCGAGGCGTCTGCAAGCAGCAGGTGCCGGAGGGGCAGTAGAATCAATCCCTAGGAACGGAGATAGAACATGATGATCTCAATGACCTGGCTCCTTGTCAGGCCGTTGGCGAAGTAATCACACACGGCCGCGATGGCCTCCTCCTTGTCAGTCGCCCTGTTGTTGTCCACGTCATGTCGACTGCCCTATACGGAGCCAAGTAGGGATCGGTCACCATGGTGTTCACTATAATGGCGGCGCTGGCTCCGGAGGGGTTGGCGGCCGTCACTTCGGCGCTGTAGATCGACTTTCCCTCGTAGTCCAAAGCCCATTCAACTGACCGGAATGTGTGTCGATATTAAAAAACTCAGCATCGGTACACAAAGATATAATGAACGCGAGCCCGGGTGCCGGCCAGGCCCTCTTGCGAGCAAAAGCCGCACCTGGAACCCCAAACCAACCGGTTGTGGGCATACGCAGGGATGAACGACATAGCGATGGACTCCGTGGTCTCCGAGATAGCGTCCGGGTTGAACGACAAGCGGCCTGAGCTCTTGAAAATCTTGGCGGACCCGGCCGTGCCCACCGTCATCGTCCAGCACCGGGACCGTCTGGCCCGCTTCGGTGTGGGTATGGTTGACGCAATGCTTCAAGCCCGCGGCGGTTCTCTTGTCGTCATTGACGATGCGGAAGCGCCGGACGACCTGGTAAGGGATATGACCGAGATTCTCACCTGCTTCTGCGCCCGGTTGTACGGGAAACGTTCCGCCGCCGGTAAAGCCAAACGGGCAGTGGAGGCCGCCAGTGGGTAAGCTGTCCGGCGGAAAGAAGAAACAGCCAAGCTCCCGGCCCGATGGGTGGCTGGCTGCCGGAATATCCGTACCGATGGAACTCACCTGCAAGCAGGCCGATTACGCCCGGCGAGCCGTGGGCATCAGCCGGTTTGTCTACAACCTGGCGGCGGCAACCCATCAGTTTTGCCGCCGCAACCGCCTGGACTGGCCGACGGGGCACGAGATGGCCCGGGAATTCAACGCCGCCAAGGAACAGGACTATCCGTTTGTGTCTGAGGCCAGCAAGTTTGTAGCTCAAGGCGCTTTCCGCAACTTCAGCAATGCCCTGAGCAGGTGGCGCAATCCTGATATCAGGTCTGGTCGGCCGAAATTCCACCGTCCGGCGACGGCCCGTTTCCGGGTTGTGAACCAGGCCCAGCGGCCAGCGTGGTGCGGTACGCCCGCGAGGTGAGCAAGCCCGTCGTCATCGAGAAGCTGGACTTCCGCCAGAAGAAGGCCGCTGTGGAGGGCGAGTCCCGAAAATACAGCCGTATGCTCTCCAGTTTCAGCTACGGCAAGGTCAAGGCGTACTTCATCTGCCGCGGCTACTGTCCCGTCGGCAATGGCGTTCACGTCGCCTTCGCCCTACCTGCAAGGAAGCGGGTGAAGCACGTGTGGACGTACTGGGGCGCGATCTCGGGGCAGCTGAGACCGGCGCTTGCAGCGCAACACCGGCTGGGAAAGCGGAGACGCAGACCCAATCCGGTTCAGGCTGTCGTGCGCGCTGATGCCCGCGGGGTGGCTTGAACGGGGACCAGATCGGTGTTCCCGGGTGAGATCCCCGGGCGGAGCCGTCTTGTACTGTTGGGACGGCGGCGCGGCTAAGACCGCGTCTTCAGAGAAGGCTGACGGAAGTCCTGTGACTGAAGTCAACCATTTTTACAACGGTTGTTGAGGTGGTGTTCTTGTACTACATTGGCTCGAATCCGTCCGCCCAGTGCGAACTGCGAGCTATCGCTCTCCTTTTTGCCGGTGTCTTGCGTCCGGTTATATTGCAGTGTCCTGCCTCTTCATCAACTGGCTCTCTTTCCACTTCGAGACCTTGAGCGCGGATAGCCTTTACCTCGACTAGAGCAACGTAGGTGCCTGGGTATTCTCTTGTGATTCGCTCTGGGGTCGTTTCGGAGGAGAGGTAGACCGAGACATCGCCTTCGGGTCCTCCTTGGAGGAAGGCGTTGCTTGATGGTCTGATTGTTCCTTCGTCCTCGTGCTGGGTTATCTCTCACTGTCTTTGAGGTGTAGGCCTCGTTGACGATAAGCACCGTCCTGCCGTTCTCGGAAGCCTTGTGTCTCAGGAAGTTCCTGAACCGGTGGTGGGCGAAACTCAGCAGGTTGCGGACGGTCTTTGACCTGATCCTGCGCTGGCTCCTGGTGACCAGCCCTGATGTTTTGAAGTCAGCCAGCAGTATGACGTCGAAGTTGTCGACCAGGAACCGGGCTGTCTTGTGGTGGAGTTCGTTTATCAGGTTCTGAATTCTGACGGTCATTCTTCCGGCGGCCCGGCGCATGTTTCGCCGTCTTTTGGACGGCGCCCGCGCGGCACGGGACAGCAGATTGTCCTGGTGCTGGCACAGCCTCTGAATTCGTCCGAAGTCTTCCTGTCCCAGTTTCCCGCAGCCGTCCTCGGAGAACCAGGTGATGAAGTTCCTCACTCCCGGGTCCAGGGCCACCACCCTCACTTGGTCTGGTGCCTGGGACCGCAGGTTGCTCTCACTGAGGTGGGGTCCCATCTTCTTGAAGGGTACGCTCAGGTGGTATTGGTGGTGCCTCAGTGTGAGCTTGGCATCTCCGTGGGCGTGGGGAATTGGTTCCCTCCTTTTCAGTTCCCCCAGCAGGGTGTGATATACGCCCCGGTGGCTCAATGCGGAGGCGTGAATGAAGATGGTCTGGCTGTCATCTCTCCGGGAACGGAAGTGTGCCTTTGCGAAATCCTCCTCCTTCCTGAGTTCGTTGGCCTTGTCGATCTTCAGCTGCTTGTTGAACTTCTTGACCGCGCTGATTGCCAGGCATGCGTCCCGTATGGCGTGGCTTTTGACCTCGTACGGGACGGGCTTGGTCCACGGTGGCAGCTTGGTGAGGAAATCCTTCTTGATTTTCAGCCAGGACGCTTTGGGGGCGCCGTCGGAGCTCAGGAGTTCGATTGTCCTGTTGTAGGTGAACCGGCTGGCGTCGGACCAGAGTTTAAGCTTGGCCCTCTGGTGCCGGTCTGGGTAGATTCTGATCTTCCTGGATTTCCTTCCGGTACCTTCGGAGTCCGTTGGCTCTGGCAGAGAAGACAGTAAGGATGGCGAGTAGATCCTGGGTGAGTTCCTCCGGGGGGCTGAGATCTCGCTGGTTGAGAACCAGGAGTTCGCCACCGTTTTGCTGGAGGATTTGCTCGATGAGTTCGGTCCCGAACCGGGCGAGTCTGTCTCGGTAGGCAACCACAAGCGTGAGCTTATCGCCTTGGTGAATTCGTTCCAGTATGGTAGCAAGTCCTTTGCGCCGGTAGTTGAGTCCTGAGGCGACGTCAGTGACGACCTCTGCGTTTGGGAAGTGTTCCTGCATGAAGGCGACCTGTCGTCGGAGGTCGCTGGTCTGCTTGTGGCTTGAGACCCGGCAGTAGCAGATGGTGGTGCTGTTCTTGGATTTGCCAAGGTAGGTCTGGACGTCATACCGGCGTTGTCCGCTTTGGGTTCTGATGGACGGGATGATTCCGGCATCGGCATACCTTCTGAGGGTGTGAGGGTGGAGTCCAAGGATTTTTGCGGCCTGTCTTGAGGGTAGATATTGCATGCAGTTGTTGTACTCTTTATTCAATGTTTATAAAGATAATCCTTCACAGCGGCTTTGCACAATGAATGGGAATTAACACGAAAAAACCATTTTCTGCACAACGAATCGCCCCAAGTCCAAGCTCTCACACAGCCCGAAGCCCAGACATCACAAGGAGGCGGGCTCAGGATGCCATAAACGGCGTCTCGGTTGACCAAGCACGCCAGGCACAATACCATCAGGCCAAGCAGGAAGACTGGAGCAAGAACATGACCACCAGAATGGAGAAAATAGCTGAAGACGTGGCCCTCGCTGTACTTCGGGACACCGGCCCCTCGGCCAACCCGCCGCTCCAACCAGAAATACTTGCAAAGGCCTTCCAAGCAGGATGGCCAGCCCCTGAAAGCAGCAGTCCCATGAACGACGCTATGAGCGCCGCTACACAAGCGGCCATCAGTCGCACCGGCCTGAATGCGGAAAGTTGGAAGAACACCATATACCAAGCCTGGCAGCCAGCGGTGCAGGAAACAGTCGACGGATACTTCAGGGACGCCCGGCACAGTTTCGAGAAGGGAGAGTATCTCAAGGGAGCGGAGACCCTAGCCGACGCAGTGAGAGCGACCCTCGGCCACATCGCCTCGGTCCGCAACTGGCCCCACGGCGCCCACGGTGACCTCTACAGCATCGTCGCAGCCTTGGGTAGCGGGAGCAGGTGGCCCGAAACCCAGGAGGAGTTCGACCAAGCACTGGACAACTGCTCCAAGGAAGGCCAACGCCTGGCCTCCGCACTGGGCGCCAGCACAGGACTGCCGGACAGCATCAAATTCGGGACATACGCGGATAATCCAGAACACGTGGAAGAGAACGGCCTGTCCTTCGCCGAAACGGTCATCGAACTTGCCAACCGGCTTGCGGAGAAGGTGCCCGGAAGACCATGAATCGCCAAGAGCATATGCAGGAGGCCCAGGACCTTCTCAAACGGGCCGACGAAGAGTCAACAGACGGCGGCAATGACAGGATTGCCGCCGAATTCATGTGGGGAGCGTTCGCTCATTGCCTGATCACCGTCGCGCAGAACAACGGGTTGCCTCACGACAGCCACGGGACATTCCGGATAATTGCCCAGCACATGGACGCCGCCCAAGGCAGCAACGACTGGCGTTCCCGCTTCGGTTCAGCCGAGAGACTACATCGCCACTTTTATCACGGAGACCTGCCAGCCCAAGAACTGCGAACTCACAGACGGCATACCCGGGAAGGTGCGCAGGAACTCCTCAGGACCCTGCAAGCTGGCACCTGAGTACAACCTGCCAATGGAAAACCGACAGCAATGCAGGTCAAAGGCGGATGCCGCTGAGTCCACGCCGTCAGCCTGCCGGCCGACCACGGAAAACCTAGCAGAAGGGAAGAGAACTGAATTAAAACAGATTCTGCACAATGAATCGGAATTAAAAAAGATTCATTGTGCAAAGCCCTTCACAGCAGATTGCGGTCTCGTTGTCGTCTACCGGTTCGCGTTGGGGTGCGGTGGCTATTTTCTACGTTGCTCCCTGTCGGCTTGTTGGCAGTTTCCCAACGAGTTGTCTGAGTCGTGTTATGTCAGTCGTGACCGTTCCCTCGTGTTCCTCTCCAGCGCGATCCTCGAAGCTGAATTCGGCTGTTCCGTCAGGTTGACAGCTGATTTCCAAGTCGATGCGGCTTGCTGCTAGCAGGCTGATCAGCCCGACTGCCGCCTTGGGTTCGGGCGGGGTCCTCCCGTCTGGGAGGTTCGTTTCTTGCCACGGGAGGGATACCATTTCCTCGGTGACGAATTCCAGCCATCCTTCCTCGCCGTCTGTATTCTCTTGGGGAACTGCTTGGAATGTCACTTCCACGCTTCTTCCTTGCATCTCCGTTACTGCGATGCTGTGGAAGATTTCGCGGATAACCGTGTGTTCAGCCGAGGTTCCATCGCTGGTTGTAGGAGTCATGGCCTTGCCCCCGTTCTGGCTGATGTTTCGATCATCATAGGTTCGTTGGTTTGGCGAATCAAGGATGGAGCTAGCTCCAACGCTGGTGCGCGGTGAAAACGCTTTTTGCTCTGGGAATGTGTCACCTTTTTATCCAATGCTCAAAACCTGAGTGTCGGTGGTAATCTCTGGTTCAGGCGGCATGGGCCTGATCCCCGGTGCCCTTGGCTCCGGTCTCCCTTCCCGGGATGGGTCCAGCTTTGGGCCGGGCCGTCCCAGGATTAGATTCAGGCTGTCGCTTAACGGCGGAATTCCCGTCCGCCGGCGGGTCTCCGCTGCTTCCTGGGTGGATCATTGGCCCAGAGGACCAGAGCCAGCGCCAGTGCAGTCATTCCAAGGGTCGGAATTTTGGGCTTGACCTTCAAGCCCGGAACTGACTACCTGACCAAAGCCCCAGCGGCGAAGTTGGCGCATGCCCTTGCAGCGGAGGGAGCACAACTGACGGCCTACGATCCGGACGTCAGGAACGGCGAGAATGGGGCCCTCCCTATTTCCGTGCGGATCGCTCCGGATGTTCTGGCCGCAACTACCGGGATACAGGCCATTGTTGTCATGACCGAATGGAACGAGATTGCCGAAGCCGATTGGTTGGCCGTCAGCCACAGCATGGTCGCACCGAGGCTCATCTTCGACGGCAGGAACTGCCTGGACCCAATGGCCATGAGGGCAAAGGGATTCGATTACGTTGGTGTCGGGCTAGGTGGACCCAGGAATTCCCCCTGTAAAATGGTAGATTCTGAAGACTGCACCCGGCGAGGGTACAATTTCGTTGCCGGTTCGCTGTTCTACGGCGGGCAGTTATCCTGAAACCATCCCACCTTGGGAGATCATCCTTCAGGTCGACTACCCTGAAATCTCGGACGTTTATTGTGCCATCTATTGCCGCCGTAGTTGCCACCCACAACAGGCCGGGACTCCTTGTTGAAAGGGCCTTGCGTCCATCGCAACGCAAACTCGACTCCCGGACTATCTGGTCGTAGTCGACAACTCGGACGCCGACACCAGGCACGCCAACGCCGAAATCGTGGCGGGCCTTACGATCCCCGGCACCCGAACGGTTTACCTGGAGAACTGCCGGACACCCGGTGCCTCCGGAGCTTGGAACACCGCTCTTTTCTACCTGCACGGGATTGATCCGCTGGCGTACGTGGCCATCCTCGACGGCGATGATTCGTGGGCCGGGACATACTTGGAACGTTGTGAAGAGGCGGTAATGTGAAAGAATGGCCGAAGGCGGTACCCTGACTCTGGAAAGTTGTGATGGGCGGTGGTGGTATGGTCAGGGAAAAGTATGGAGTCCGGCTGACGGCGGAACAACGGAACCAGCTCCAGCATCTGGTTCGTGCGGGGAAATGCTCAACCCGGGTGACCATTCGGGTTCCCTGGGCCTGGTGGTTGGGATCGGGTTCCGGGCGAGGTGGGCCTCCTTGATTTCATTGGGCGTCGGGGGCACCAGGGCGAACCAGTCGTAGTTGAAGACCCGCTCCCGGTTTTTGTTCAGCCGGAAGACGCCGACGTTGCCCCGACTGGGCTCGCCGGTCTCGCGGTCGACGCAGACCACGGCCAGGGGCGGGAGCCCGTGCTCGTTGCAGTAGTCGTCGATGGGGTCGAGGTCAGAGCGGACCCTCATGGGGTGGCTCTGGAGCAGCTCGCCCAGGGCGTCGTAGGTGACGGTCCGGCGGTGGGCGGCATGGGCGACGAGGGCCAGCCAGGCCTGGGCCGACCGGGCGTATTTGTTCCTGCGGTCTTCGTCGAAGCGGCGGGGCATGGCCGGTACGAGTTTCCTGCTTGAGTGCGGATGGGGATTACGCCGTGCCCGGGCATTCTACCGGGCTCCGGGCGGGGGAGCCACCGGGACCTGTCAGTGATGCTGGCGGCTCCCCCCTCCGTCCGGTTAGGAGATGCGGGCCGAGTAGCCCGCCCCGTAGCGCAGGCGGTGCTTGCTGTCCTGGATCCGGACCACGGCCATGGCGGCGTCATCCGGGTCGGTCCCGGCCGGGGTGGCGGTGACCCACCAGTAATCGTCCAGCAGGTGCTCGGCCTCGACGTCCACCCTCCCGGTGCCGGACCCGATGGTCTGCCGCAGGCGGCGCCCGTACGCCGTCCCCTGCAATTGGTCCGCCATCCACCCGGTGACCTGGTCCTTGAGGGCGGGCCAGTCCTGGCCGCGGAGGGGGAGAAGGTCGTGCTCGTCCCCGGGCAGGAGCAGGTCCAGCACGTTGTTTAGCTGCGCCCGCAGGCCCTCGTAGTCCTTGAGGACCTCGGCCATCCGGGTCACCGTCTGGAGGGCTTCGGTCATGTCCTTTTCCATGTCGACCATGAGTCATGTCTCCTTGTGTGGTATCAAAAAGTCAGGCCGGGTGAGTAACCCGGCCTGCTGGTCCGTGGGTCATGTGGCCCGGGGCCGCCGGGCCGTCTCTAGCCGGACTCCCGGGCCAGCCGCCCGTCGGCCCAGTACCCTTGGTCCGGACGCTCCTCGTTGATGCCCGGGTCCGGCTCCGGCGGGTCTCCATCCCCCGCCAGGAAGAAGTGGGACTCCTTGGCGTTTACGAAGTGGGCGAGGCCCCGGGTGTCGTCGGCCCGGTGATGCTCCCGGCCGGAGAACCGCCCGAAGACGTACACCTGTCGGCCTTTCCGGCAGTGGGCCACCGCTGTGTCCATGTGGTAGCTCCACAGGTAGACCTCGAAGTCGTTGGTGTCCGGCGGCTGGTCATCGTCGTAGCGGGTCCGTACCGCGACCCGGAGGCGGGCGTAGGGGATGCCGTCGTCCTAGCTGTAGCACGGATCCGGGTCGCGGGTGAGGGTGCCGAAGAATTGGATGTGGGCTCCGTTCATGAGTCATCTCCTTCGAATGGTCGGGTGTGCCGTTGCTCGGGCGTCCTGGGGGTTTGGGCCGTCGTATGGAAGCCCGGTACCCGGAGCTTCGAAACCGGGGCAGGAGCGCTCCTCCCGGACCAGGCTCTTCCACCGGGCCGGGCTATTCCGGCTCGTGTTGCTTCATAGGCATCTCCGTGGGCCTGGCATTGGTGGAGGGCTTGCCGGCAGCCGCTGGGGCCACATGGGTTCCAGATCGATCAGTGTGTGCTCCGTCCGTGGAACGCGGAGGCGGGGGAAACGGCTGAGCCGACGGGTTGACGGGCGGGGCGGTGCGCGCCGGCCTTGAACCACCCACAAAAAACATCCGTAGAGTGGCTCCTTGAGCCGGGATTGGCCGCTTCCATTGCCGGACACGGGAACTGAATGAGGCGGTCATTTAGCCGGACGTTAAATGGATTGAGCGCTTTGGTCCCATCGCCAACGTTCGTGGCGGCGATGGTAAGGCTGCTCTTGGGACGTCGGAGAAGAAGCTCTACCCGAAGGAGAGCGCGCTCGTCGACCTGGTTGGCCGCCGAGCTGATGGAGGGACGGCGGGTGCTGGTATACGCCACGCACACGGACACCAAGGACATCGCCGGGCGGATGGACGACACCCTCACCCGGAACCCGTTCCGGGTGAGGGTGATCAAGTCCGACGCCGTGGCCCCCGACAACCGCGAGGCGTGGGTGGAGGACAAGGTGAAGCAGGGCATCGACGTGCTCATCGGCCATCCCAGACTGGTGCAGAAGAGCCTGGACCTCATCGAAACTTCCAGCCCCTTTATCAGTACGAGATAGACTACGCGGTCTGCGTCATCGGGTGGGCGTGACGCATCGGCCCACCAGGCCGGTTAAGCCGGTTTGATGTCCTACCGGAACACCCTTCAGGCCGACGCGTTGAAGCTGGTGGCTGAGGAACTGCCAAGTGCGCTGGCAACCGGGGGAGACCTTCCGGCGGACTAGCTGGCGGCCTTCGGCTACGGCGAGAGCGATTCTGCTGATGGCGTTGGTCCGCAGCCCATAAAGCGGCGAAATGAGCGAAGCGCAGACGGTGGAGGCGGTCTTCACCCAAGTCAGGGACGCCGAGGCCAGCGCTGAGGAGTACCTGGCGGACGTCGGCTGGAAGTCAGTCGAGGGTCGCCGACAACGGCCCCGGGCAAACCGGCAGGGACCAGTTCGGTGTTCCTGGGTGAGATTTCCGGGCGGAGCCGTCTTGAACTGTTGGGACGGCGGCGCGGCCGAGACCGCGTCTTCACGAGAGGCTGACTTCGGTCGTGCGGCTAAGTCAACCTTTTTTACAACGGTGTGAGGAACAGGTTGCGCGTCCCTGCCCGCTGGTATTCGTAGTCCTCACGCCTCGGCCTCCCAGGCTTTGCCGGCAGCGGTTCCCTGATGTCGGCCAGCAACTGGGTTGAGGTCTCGTCAAAGCAGACCACCGGCCTCTGGGGATCGTAGGGCTCGGCGTAGAGATCCAGCACATCCTCCATGGCCGCCACGAACTCTCCACCTACCTTGGGGATGCACCATTGGTTCTTGAGCCATGGCTTGAGCGTTTTTTTTCAGCCGCAGCCGGACCGTCTCGGGAGACAAAGACTCCACCAGTCCCAACTCCACCACCTTGCCCGCCAGGGCCCGCATGGTCCAGTGGTCATGGCCATCGGGCACCGGGCTGCAGGCCAGGGTTATCAGAGCCTGCTCCGTCCTGGATACGGGGCGGGCCTCCACCCTTTCATCCACCTTTCTGGGCCGGTTGGCTTTGTTATGGTGCCTCAGCGCCTCGGCCAGTCCCTCCTCGGCGTACCGCCGATTGGTGCGGAACACGGTCCGCTCCGACACGTCCAGTGCGGTGGCCACCTGGGGGGCGGTCCAGCCCGCATCTATCTTCAACAGGATTCGGCCCCGGGTGATGGGCTGTGCGGAACTCCTCCCAGCCCTGATCATCTGCCTGAGCCGCCCCTTTTCGTGTGTTGCCAGACGGACTCCGTATTTCTCCCGCCCCATGACCACCTCACACCCCACAACCCTTCGCCTATCCCCAAGGTGGCATCCTATTTGGCTTCATGTATTAACCGACAATACCAGCTTGGCCGAATACCAGGACTTACCATCGGTCAGAAAATTCGGTAGGATCAAGCTGCTTGGTTGGGAAGCCTATCGACGACATCACGGCCTTGTACGTTGAGTTCCGTCCAGCGAGCCGGATATGGCGAGACAATCCACTCATCATAGGGTCGGCTACTACAGGAAACAGCGATGACGGCGGACAAGAGCAGCGAAGCCGCGCGTGAGTTCGGGGGCACGGTCGGGGCGGCCGTCATCATTACTCTTTCGCACGCGTTGATTCTCTACCTGTGGATCGCGTGGCGCTTCCACGACGGGGCCGTCTTCTATCCAGCGGAAATCTCCGATGTGGGCCCGTTCTTCGCCCGAATCTGGGGGCACATAGTCGCCAACGCAACACCCTCGCTGAGCACGTTCGCGATCTACTGGACATTCCTGGTCGTGCAAGGATTGATGGCGGCCCTATTGCCGGGATTGGAGATCAAGGGGTTGCCGATCCCATCGCGCGGAGGTCAGCGACTGGTCTACCGTGTCAACGGGGTCACCTCTTGGTGGCTGACGTTGGCCAGTGTCGCCGTACTGCACTTCACCGGCATCTTCCCATTGCAGACGATCTACGAACAGTTCGGCTCGCTCATGATCGCGGCGATTATTACTGCTAACGCGATCGCGATCGCGGCGTACTATGGAGCAAAGATCACGGGCAACGCCGAGCGGATGTCGGGCAGCTTTCTCTACGACTTCTTCATGGGTGCATGGCTCAACCCGCGCATCGGTAAGCTCGATCTGAAGATGTGGGCAGAGGTTCGCGTGTCGTGGCTAACGCTCTTTCTGCTGACGGCAAGCGGCGCCGCGCACCAGTACGCCTCACATGGCACGGTGAGTAGCCCCATGATTTTCCTGGTGGTTGCCCACTTTCTCTACGCCAACGCCTGTGTGAAGGGCGAGGAGTGCATCCCTACCACCTGGGATATCTTCCACGAAAAGTGGGGATGGTTGCTGGTCTTTTGGAACCTTGCAGGGGTACCCTTTGTCTATTGCTTCAGCTCCGTGTACATCGCGTCCCACCCGAATTTCGGGCTCCCGATTCCGTACACGGTGTTCTGCTTCACGCTCCTCTTGGGTGCCTACTACGTGTGGGACACGGCAAATAGCCAACGAAATCGCTTCCGCACGCGGCTGAATGGCTCGTATGTGAAAAGAAAGACATTCCCCCAGTTGCCCTGGGGCACGCTTGAAACCCCCCGCTACCTGAACACCAAGGTCGGCTCCAGGCTCCTCGTCGACGGATGGTGGCGCTACGCCCGCAAGATCCACTACACAGCGGATGCGCTCATGGCGCTGTCATGGGGTTTGATCTGCGGCTTCGATTCTTTCCTGCCCTACTTCTATGTGATGTTCTTCGTCGTCATGATCCTTCATCGCGCGCACCGCGACATCGCGCGCTGCAAGAGGAAATACGGAGCCGACTGGGATCGCTATACCAAAGAGGTCCCGTACCTTTTCGTCCCGAAGGTGTTGTAACCAGCTGCTGAGGAAGCAGACTCTGGATGCGACAACACAGGGGCACCGGATTCGCGGGCCGTGGGGCTTCATCCTAATGTTCCCGAAGTCACTGGCAAGTCCTGCCTGTCCGTGGGACATTTGCCACCCAGCCTTTGCGGCTATGGGCCCGAGCTTGTTTAGTCCTGTCTTCTACCCCTGTACTGGAGGAGAAGGAATGGACATCTACCAGTTGGACTAGGGCCGGGCATCTGTAAGAGGTGCTCCCATCCGGGTAAAATGAGGTGAGACACTTTGCGATGGCGAGGCTCCTTCTTATGGGGACTTTCAAGGGGCCGTTGCCGTCTTCCAGCATTGGACGGCCAACAGGCCCAAGACATGGAGGCGATGGTAGGCACCGGGGCCGCCTACACCGCGCTGCGATAGCTCTGTTTCTCACGATGCTCGCCCTCGCAATTACTCTGGGCTGTAGCGAGAACGATTCCAGCGAAGAGGCTCGACGGGCCCCAGTGGTCACCGCCCTCGATACCCTAGCGGCGGAATTGCTTGAGGATCGACCGGCTGATGCGGCCGCGTACATGGAACGCCTGCACACCTACCTAGAGGCCCACCCGTCATTCTTTGGCAGCGCGGCTGCGCTGCTGGACCGTTCCGGAGGAGTCATTGCCAGCCCATACGTCTACCGCACGGCCGATGGCTACGCCAGCACAGACCTTGCCGGACCCTCCTATAACATAGAGGCGCAGGACTGGTTCACAGCCCCACTCGCCGAGAACTCGAGCGTATGGACAGAGCCCTACTTTGACGCCGGAGGCGGTGAGGTCTGGATGATCACTCGCTCGGTACCGGTGCGCGATGCAGAGGGCATTTTTGCCACAATAACCACCGATCTGGCCGTGGACGCCCCCAACGATGCTTGAGCTTGGCTTTCAGCCGGAGTAGTGCGGCCCCGACGCTGACGGGGTCGTCGAAAAATCTCTCTAATTCAGCCCCAGTTGGCCTCATGGGCGTTGAAGTCCGGGCAGTAGCCCGGCAGTGCCTGCCCTCTTGAAAACCGGCATCGCCCCGGCTCGCTCGCTGGACAACACGGCAACTTCCGGATATATAATATATATCTCTCTACGACGGTGAGGACTTCAAATGGGAACACAATCGCACGTAGCACAGTGGGGTAGCAGCCTGGCGATCCGGATACCAAAACCCCTGGCTGAAGAGTGGGGCGTCCACGCCGGGTCGGCAATCGAGATCACCACGGACGGTGAACGTCTGACGCTGACCAAGAGGGCATACGACCTGGATGAATTGTTGTCCCGGGTCACCACAGACAACCTGCATTCTGAATGGGATACAGGCTCAGCCCAAGGCATGGAAGTATGGTGAGTTCACCCTATGTTCCCGGCAGGGGCGACATCGTGTGGCTGAACTTCAGCCCTCAGGCCGGGCACGAGCAGGCGGGCCGCCGGCCAGCGCTGGTCCTGAGTCCCAGGAGCTATAACGACAGGACAGGCCTGGCTCTGCTCTGCCCGGTTACCACGGCAGTCAAAGGTTACCCTTTTGAGGTGCCCCTCCCGCAGGGAGGCGACATTACCGGCGTGGTGCTGTCTGACCACATCAAGAGTCTGGACTGGCGTGCCAGGCAGGCTGGCTTGGCAACCCAAACAACTCCGCGAGTGGTGGAACAGGTTTTGGAGATGATAGGCACCCTCCTGCGATGAAAGCGAATCAGACCCGGCAAAGGCGAAGGCCACTCCGGTATCAGGAAACCCGGCAGGCACGCGGACTCTCGCGGAAGCTCGACCGAGCCCCGCAAATGGCACATCCCGCCTTGGCTTTGGTTTAGTTCAAGGGCCGCACAATGCGACGAGGCCTGCACTCCCATGATGTGCGGAAACCAGGGTGCAGGAATGATGCAAGGAAAGAGTTGCATATGGCGAAGAGTGCTCTCGAATACTGGTCCTCATCAAGTCGGATTGTTCCTGTAGAAAGAGCCTTACAAACTGCCGTTACTCCCAAGGAGATGTACTACGATGATCAATCTGACGTACGAGATGGTATCGCGGTTGGACAGCGCTTTAGCCGACGGATATTCTTGCCTGGTGGGCACGGCCTCCAAGGACGGCGAACCCCAGATAAGCCCCAAGGGAAGCGTGATGGCCTTCGACAGAGATACGCTGGCCTATTGGGAGCGTGCCAAGCGGTCGGCTTTGGGCAACGTTGCCGATAATCCGCAGGTCGTCGTTTACTACGCCCACGCCGACGACCGGGTGAGGTGGCGGTTCCACGGCAAGGCAACCGTCCACGAAGACGGTCCCATTCGCCAAGAAGTCATGGATCGTTGCGTCCAAGCCGAACTGGACCGGGACCCTGAACGTCTGGGTGTCGCCATCCTCATTAAGATAGACAAGATCACGGAATTATCCGGAGAGGTGCTGCAACAAATGGACTAGACCAGAGCCCAGTTGAAACATGCAAGGATTCGCGTAAGGGTCTATGTGGATTCCACTTTGCCATTGGTTTAGGTGAACTCGTAGCTGGTGACCTGGCTTCCCTGGTCGGTGTTGAATACGTCGGCCCTTCCTTGGCCGAGGGCCTCGTCTAGTCCTGGGCACAAAAATTGATCTCCAGAGTGTTGGACAATCGCCAAGCCACCACGTACCGGCTGTGCCAGTCCATGACGGCCAGAAGGTGCAGGAACCCCCGGGCCATGGTCAGGCAGGTGTCAAGGGCGGCGGCATTGTGTACCACCGCGGCTGTCGATGACCAGCAAAAGCGTCCTCGCTAACTGGCCAGCAGAAAAGTCACATTCACCCCATGGAGAATGTGACTTTGACTCAAAAAGAACAGGCAAGACTTCAGGCCCTGAACAGCCTCCTCATGGAGCACATTGCCCTGGGCCAGGCAGCTGAACTTATGGGAGTCAGCCCGCGCCACACCCGGCGCATCCTGGCAGCCTACCAGGAGAGAGGCGCGGCTGCCCTCGCCCATGGCCACCGGGGCCGCAGGCCGGCCAACGCCACACCCGATCCCGTGGTGGCCGACGTGGCCCACATGGCTAGTACCACCTCCGCAGGTGCCAACCACACCCATCTCGGCGAGTTGCTTGCCGAGCGCGAGGGCATCGTCGTCGGCAGGACCACCCTGCGGCGCATCCTGGTCAACGCCGGGCTGAGCAGTCCGCGGCGGAGGCGCCCTCCGAAGCAACGGGTTCGCCGCCAGCGGATGCCCCGGGAGGGCATGCTGATCCAGTTGGACGGCAGCTATCACCGGTGGCTGGGGGACGATGGTCCCCAGTTCACGATACTGTTCGCGGTGGACGATGCCACTGGCTGCGTGGTCAACGCCCTGTTCTGGGAGCAGGAGGATACCAACAGCTACTTCCGGCTGATGCAGGGACTGCTCCGGCGCCGCGGCGTTCCCCTCGCCCTGTACACCGACCGGCACCCGGTCTTCAAGCACAAGTCGGAATATCACCCAGCCGGCACGTCCACCCAGTTCGGGCGGGCAATGGCAGAGCTGGGAGTTCAAATGATATTCGTCCCGTCGCCCCAGGCCAAGGGGCGGGTGGAGCGGACGGCCGGAACCTTTCAGGACCGGCTGATCACGGAACTGCGGCTCGCGGGTGGAGCCTTCACTAAAATCGGTAGTATTGAAAAGCAGGTCATTGACAGATTCCAACGATTCAACCGATTCAACATGGTTTCAAAAGGTCAGTCCGGTGTGAACTAGGTATGTCAGAGGTTCGCACAATAGGCACCGTGCCCAACCGCTGTCCCACCTGGACTATGCGGCCCACCCACTTCCAGTGGACCCCGTATCGCGATCCCTCCCAGCTGATGAAGCCGTCCCGGGCCACCTTCCGGTTCCACCCGGCCACAGCGAGCCAGTAAGGAACATCAGCGTCTATGAGGCGGAACGCAACGCAGCGGCGCCGCCGTCACTGGCGTTTCACCAGAAAGGACGCCAGGGTGAAACTTCTCCGATTCTATCCTGACACTTCAGCTTTGACCGAGTGGTAGACACAGTGCACAATATTCGCGAAGGATCCGGGTGAGAAGGGCGGAAAATCCGATAGACCCCCCGCGCGGTACGCCTTGGAAGATGCAAAGCGGAGAGCGAACCGGCACAATCACCGACCGGAAGAGAATGACCGGCAAAATCGGCGGAAAGGCGGCACCATATCCTCACCTGAGAACTCACTCCCACGACAGGATCACCGGAACGGGAAGAGAAGTGAGCAAAGTAAACATACAGGAAGTACTCTTCACCCCGGCAGACGCCGCGGAAGCCCTCGAAACCATCGCATGGCTGGAACGCGACGAGCGCGGCACCATCCCCGTCCGTTTGATGTACAACGACCCCCACCAGCCGCCCGACTGGTGGCACGTGAGCCACATGTTCAACCTCACGCTCCTAGCTCGCACCGTGGCGGCCCAAGAGGGAACCGCACCAAAGCCCGGCAACCCGCCCCCGATAAGATTTTACGACGACCCCGTCAGCGTCGGGGCCGCACTACTCCGGCTGAAAGCCAAGCTCAAGCAGTGGAAGGACGGAACCGAACCAATCCCACCTGCCATCCTCCCCACCTACGAAGGACAAACCTGGATCGACATCGACAGGCTGAACTACAAGTTCGACCGGCCGGCGCCCCATCCGAACCCGGAATTCCACCGGGAAACCCGGTGGAAGATGCAATTCAACCTGAGCAAACTGCTGGAAACGATTCACCCCACGGAGGAAGTGGTCCACGGCTCCCGCTGCCACATTTGCTACGACGAATCCGACCTCAACATACGGATAGCGCCAGACTACTACTTCGCCAAGGACGTGCCGGGCCGGGGAGTCATCGCGACCGGAGTGTACCTGCAGTGGGTAGTGGGAAAGCCGCCGGACTTCGCCCTGGAAATGGCGTCCCCGGACAAGGTGCGCGAAGACCTGATCGACAAACGGAGACTATACCAAGAGATCGGAATCAAAGAATACTGGCGTCTGGACCCCACTGGAGGTGACCTGTACGGTACTCCCTTGGCCGCAGACCGGCTGGAAGGCGGCGTCTACGAGCCCATACCATTGCACAGGCTGGAAAAGGGCACCGTCTGGGGCCACAGCGAAGCCACAGGAATAGACTTATTCTGGATGAACGAAATCTTTGTGTACCTAGGGCCTGACACGGAGAGGTAGCATCAGCGCATACCGCTGCCGGGAAACCCCGAACCGGAGCAAGACACCATCACGGCCCGCCGGGATCTCTCGGTCCGTGGTGTAAACGCAGGGGCTCGGGAAGGGAGCTTTAGAGCGGTTCCTCTAGCCGGGCCTCGCCGCTTCCGTCGCGGTGCGCAGGCACCGGAGAGGGCGGCAATGGATCGGGCGCTTTGGGCCCATCGCCAATGTTCTTGGCGGAGACGGTGAGGCTGCTCTTGCCGCGGGTCACGTTGCGCGATGCCGGATACAAGGGGTCTTCGGCGATGCCCCCGCTCTACTCCAAGCTCTGCTAGGGTTGCCGGACGTCGGTGGTCCGCTTCCGGTTTGCAGTCCCGATTTCCCGGCGGCTCGTCTGCCGTCTGCTTGTGGCAAGTATCACTTCAGAGGTTGGGTTCAGCCCGGGACTTGGCCTGAGCTGAAGAGGTGCAAAACGATGGCTAACGCGGCGCCGGCTGCGGTGAACAGGACCAGCGCGAGCTTGGTGCTGCGCTTCTGGGTGTGTTTCTGCTGGACACGGAAATACTTCGGGGCTTGGACCGCTCGCGCTCGCCAGAGGCCTTTACGTGTGTCCTGGGCGTAGGTCTCGGCTGCGGCGTAAGCGTCCGCGTCGGCCGCGGCGAGCATGTAGCAATGGGCATGACCGCCTCTGACCATTTCGTAATTGTAGCTCTTGAGGCGGTCGCCCCGATTGTTGGAAATGACGCCGACGGTGCGGCCGTACTGGTCGGTGGCCACTGCTTCCAACCATATCTTGGTTCGTGCTCCGATGATCTTGCCCAGGTGCTTGGTGGCGTCGTTGCCACCTTTCTGGGAGCTCTCCGGAGCGTCGATGCCGTAGAGCCGGATGCGCTCCTTGGCGCCGGTGGAAAGGAATCCGCTGCGGCGTTGCACCTCCACGGTGTCGCCGTCGATGATTCTGAGGAGCGTGACCTGCTCCGTCTGGGCGGTCTTCATCTCTGTGTTCCCTCCGGACTCACCGCATGCTAGCGGGTGACGTCATCAAGGGGTCAAGGTCGGAGCGGAGCCTCATGGGGTGGCTGGAGCAGCGCGCCCAGGGCGTCGTAGGTGACGGTCCGGCGGTGCGTGGCGTGTGCGACGAGGGCCAGCCAGGCCTGGGCCGACCGGGTGTACTTGTCTCTGCGGTCTTCGTCGCAGCGGCTGGGCATGGCCGGTACGGGTTTTCCTGCCTGACTGCGGATTGGGACCAAGGTGTGTCGGGCATTCTACCGGACTCCGGGCCGGGGGAGCCACCAGGACCTGTCAGTGATGCCGACGGCTCTCCCTCTCCGCCCGGTCAGGAGATGCGGCGAGTGGCCTGCCCCTTATTCTCCTGCTCCCCTTCGTGCCAGTTCCTCCTCCAACTCTTGGACACGGGCCTCGGCCGCTAACCTGGCCTCTTGTTCGGCCAGCCTGCCTTCCTCTTCGGCCAGCCTGGCTTCCCGCTCCTGCTCGAAGGTGGGTATTTCCTGCCCGGTCCCGGGGTCGTGCCAGCGCAGCTCCCCGCGTTCCCACCGGATGAACAGGTTCAGGACTTTGCTGTAGCCCTGTAGGACTCCGTCTTCGACGGTTTCGATGGGAATCGGCTCGTACCGGCCCTCCACCAGCCGGTCTCCGGCCAGCCTGGTCCTGTGGAACTCGCCCGTCTCGTCGAACCGCCAGTACTCGGGGGTGCCCAGTACGGCGTACCTGGCCGGTTTGTCTTCGATGTCAATTTCGCCGGTCCTTCTCGAGGCTATTTCCATGACCAGGTCGGGCGGCTTGCCCTGCCGAGAGATGACGTAGCTGTTGTCCTGGCGGTAGAGGGCCGGATTGGCGTTGAATGCGATGAGCAGGTCGGGCGAGATTCGCTGGTTGGACGGGGTCTCCGGCGTGGGGACGATGAATCTTTCTCCCGACACTATGGTGTTATCCGGGTTGCCGAGGTACTTGGCCAGGTGGTGCATGTTGCCGTTTTCGCCGAGGTGTTGGACGCTGGTGATATCGTCTGGCTCGTGCTCCGGCGGATCCGGGATTGGGAGGAAAGTTTGACGTTTGGTGGTCATGTCTGGCCTCTCGGGCTCTGGCGGTTCTGATGGATGGATTCTAGCCTGATTTCGCAGGTGGCGTAAGTACGGCCAGTCTGAGGCAGACTGTATTTATCCGTTTCCGAGCCGGCCTTTCCCCTACATCCGGGCTGGGTTGATCGCCGGATTATAGGCGAACCACCCGTCCCAGTCCGGAACACCTACGTCTTCGCCGTCTGGGCGTCCTTTACGACTCCGCTCCCGTCGGAGAGAGGCACATCGGTTCGTGCCAGGTACGCGGGGACCAACCGCTCACATCTCAGCGAGTTGCTGAGCGAGCGCGAAGGCATAGACATCGGCAGGACCACCCTGCGGCGCATTCTGGTCAACGCCGGGCTGAGCAGTCCGCGGCAAAGGCGTCCGCCGAAGCACGAGGAACGCCGCCAGCGGATGCCCCGGGAGGGCATGCTGATCCGGTTGGACGGCAGCTATCACCGGTGGCTGGGCGACGATGGTCCCCAGTTCACGATACTGTTCGCGGTGGACGATGCCACCTCAACCTGATTATAGCGGGGTGCGAGAAGGGCAAAATTCTGGAGGCCGTCATGGGCGACGGCCTCTGGGACAGCGCTGCAGGGTGCTTTTTCTCATGGAACTTTCGTTTAGCGGGCGGCGACGGGTCGGTGGGCCTTGAGGAACTCTCGTACCTGGTTGATGGTGTTGGCCTTTATGTCTTCCTGTTCCTTCCAGGGGTATACGGTTACTTCGGCCTTGGGGGCGATTTCCGCCAGCTCCAACGCTGCCTCGTAGGAGTGGGCCGGGGTGTCGTCGGGCATGACCAGGATCGGGGTCTGGCAGGAGCGCGCGAAGTCGCGGGACACGCTGTACATGAAGTTCGGCTGAACGCGGTAGAGGTTGTGCAGGTATTGCTCGATCGTCTCCATGGTCAGATCGGGTCGCTGGTTGATGAGATCGGGCCCCCAGGAATCGAGGCCCATGTCGTACATGGCGTCCGGCGTCTTTGATGCGTGCCCCACAGGCTGGCAGAGCACTGCGGCCAAGACGCGCTCGGGCGCCCGCTCGATGAGCTTCAATGCGAAGGGCCCGCCGATGCAGTAGCCGATGAACAGGAACTCCTGGACTCCGAGATGGTCCATCAATGCCAATTGGTCGTCGGCGAACGCCCCCCACGGGTCGTCGACCTGCACTGGGCCGTCGGATTCTCCGCCTATGGCGTTGCGCTGATCCATGGTAATGACACGGAAGTCGTTCTTGAATACCTCCATAGAATCGAACACCTGGTCCGGCCAGTTTTCGACCTTGGAGTTCAGGCCTCCGCCCGGAGTCGCCAGAAGCGGGACACCGGAGCCGACTTCCTCGTATCGGATTGTGACATCGCTGTATGTGATATGCGGCATTGCAATTCCTCCCTGATGATGCAAGAAACGAATCTCCCGGACGATTGTAACTTGGGAAACCGGGGCGTCAAGACGGACGTTACGTAAGGCCTCCCGCAGCAGCACAAATAGAGGCCATAAGGACGATATTCGTCTCAGGACTATAGACGCTAACCTTCGGATGGGCACTTTCAACGGGCCCTTGCCGTCGTCCTTGACACTATAGCGAGGCTCCAAATCTGTCCTTCGGCAATTTGAATGAGTTGGGGCCATGTGGATTCTTTCCATTACGGATAGGAGATGGACTACCAATCCTCCTGCTCAAAGTGCCCGAGCATTTCGACCCGTGCAAGGACTTGTAGGGCCAGGTGGCGCATACCTGCCCAACACGGTCAAAGGGTGGCTCAGGCATCGCTCGCAAGACGAGTATGACGTCGTCGTTGAACTCAAACCGCGAGGTCATTGCGTCCATTGCCACCGATGAAGGCGGCGCGTGCCATTACCGTAGCTGGTGGAGCGTTATTCACCGGAGCCGAACATCCCAGCGCAGGCGATGCAGCCGGGAACGTCTCGTACAGGATACCGGACGGTGCGTGTTCAGAGCCTGCCCCGTACTCGATACGGGGTGGTCCATGACCACCCGCGCCACCGGGGTCTCCGGATAAGCTTCTTCCACCAGCCAACGCATCCGATGGGCGAAGTCCTGCATCGTACGCCGCTGGGTCACCGCCTGGCTTCGTCCCGTCCCGGTCCAAGGTTCGGATTCGCTGTGCCTAGGGCCAGCGTAAGTGGCTCGTGGTAAGTCCCATGGTGGTATCGGGGTGGAGCAGGGCGGTCCTCTCCCGGTCTACCTCTTCGGCGATGAGGGTGAGGTTGTCCCTCAGGGTGACGTGCAGCAACTGGTCGCCCTGGGCGCTCCCTGGTCCCCCACCAGACGCGGCAGCCGGCGACGGTCCCCATTCAGACCAGAGCCGGACTCCTTGACCACCTCGTCCGGCCGATAGCCCTGCTGCGTCGCCCATTCCACGACCCGGCCCACCTGCCGGTCCAGGTCTTCCTTCTGGTCGGCGGACGAAACCCGGGCGTACACCACACAACGTCCTTCGTTTGCAGGAGGCACCACCACGTAGTAGCGCCCGTTGGGCAACTGCTCGATCCGAAGTTCCGGCGGCAGCTTGCCGGTAAGATGCAGGCGGGAGGTGGTCGCCTTGTCGAAGCCGTAGAGGCGTCCCCAGGCCGTCAGGCTGATGCGTCGACTGATAACGTCCATAATGGACTATTATATACTATACATTTAACTGTTGCGAACCCCCCAAGTCTGAGGCATTGTGTGCCAGTGGGGTGTAGAAGGGGGGCGGATTGCCTCTATACCGCCCATGCGGGTTGCAACCGGCAATCAGATGAACGTGGTGAAGAGCGCTCCATGGGCGCCCCTCTGCACCTGGTCCGCCAGCCCCATGTCATGCAACAGCAAAAAAAGGTATGGCCCGTGGGTCCCGTTCCGACCATACACGTCCGGCAGATGTTCCTTCAGGTCCCGCACGTGGACCGTCCGGCCTCGGAACGAGGCGTAGGCGTTGTATGCCGCCCCCAAGGGCAGGTTATGCGAATTGACCCGGGGCGGACTCCCCATCAGGTACCTGACCTGCGTTCCCGAAGAGCTCTCCTGCCTGATGTACCGTGTCCCATTGAGCGATACCAAGACCGACCCGCAGGGGACTTTTTCGTTCATCAGGTTCCGGAACCCATTGAGGGTCATGCCGGTCTCCAAGAGGGGCGTCTTCCGCGCCGCCTCCGAGTAGCCGCCATCCGTCAGGACCGGCTCGTCCAGCAACCGCTCGACTGCGGCCCGGATCTCCTTGGATGGCATCACTATGCCGAGGGCGTACTTGCTGGTGGTGCTGGGGTTTAGACCCAGCTGCTCCGCGATCCCGGAGTTGGTCCAGCCCTGGTCCTTAAGGGCGCGCATGTATCCGGCCACATCCTGCCGTATCCGCCACCGGACGCTCCTGGGACTTTCGTCGGGATGTTCCGCCATCTGCTGTAACTCCGCCAGCAGCTCGGGACCAGGCAGGTCTTTGCCCATGGTCCAGCCCCTGACCCGCCATTCAGTGCAGTCAATCTCAGGCCGGCTGGCGATTGCAGTGTATGACCATCCCTGGTTTCGGAGCGTGACCATCAGGTAAGCAACTTCGACCGCTAGCTGGGATTGGAGTTCAATGCTGAGAGTCGCCAGTTCTACCAATGGCCGAGAGTGTGTGGACATTGAACCGGACTCCTTGTATCGTTGGAAGGCGTACCGTTGATAAGGTGCCCAAGCCGTAACACTTCCGTTATACTTTCCCTGTCAATCTGGTGCTACCTTACAATGTCTGGGCCCTTCGATTGGTCGACCGTGGTTCAATATGACCAATTATAGACACGAAAAGGTATTGCCACCACTCGGTATTGGCGGTTAGGATACGCAAGTTGATTCCGAAAGGGGTTTTGGGACATGCGAGTTCTTATCTTCATGTTGTCCTCAGATTGTACAATTCGCATGAACCTGTACCATGCGCATGATCCCCCTGGCTTCGTGGAGGTGAGTATGTGACCAGCGAGCGCCGCGCAAGAAGCCGCAGGCCGTACCCCTAACAGAGATTCGGAGACCAAGACATTCATCAGGCGGTTCCCTCCCCAGTAACCCGGAGGGGACCCGGCGGAAAACCCGGAAAATAATGGTCTTTGAGACCAGCGGAAAATAGGAGACATAGTAGATGAACACTAGATTAGGCAAATCTTTTGGCCTGGCCTTCGTGGTGGCGGTGGGTATCCTCGCCGTCATGTTCGCGCTGGGCACTTTCAGCGCCCAACAGGCGGGGGCTCAACAACCCGACGTGACTACCCCCATGATCGAGCCGAATGAACCGGCACCGGGCGCATCAGAGGCCTTCACGGTGTCGTTCCGGGCAGGAGCAAATGGTGCTGTAGACGACTATGGCAGCATCGATGTCGAACTAGAGGGATTCGATATCCCAAGCTCGATTGATACCAGGGATGTGCACATCAGGATTTACGGTTCCGGAAACTTGAAGGCCGCTTCAACCAGCGGCGCAG
Organism: Dehalococcoidia bacterium; assembly: GCA_965220625.1. Classification (GTDB taxonomy): domain Bacteria; phylum Chloroflexota; class Dehalococcoidia; order Lucifugimonadales; family UBA3495; genus VXOI01. The sequence goes on along the minus strand of CBDCQN010000003.1, from coordinate 2,188,013 downwards.
GACTTGCAGATAGTATCTCGGTATCTGGCGATGTCGTCACACTGGACCTGAACACGGATACCAGTGCAGGAACAGTGGGAATCGGCAACAACGAGTGGGTTGAAATTGTCTTTCGTCAGCGGTCTGGCATCACCGCGCCTGCGCTGGCCGGGTCCTACGATGTGACGGTAGGCGATGAAACCAACGAAGGCGCCGTCACCGTCAGTGCGGCTCTGAGTGTCGATCCCAGCAAAGGCGGCAGCGGCACCGAAGTCACCGTTTCGGGCAAGGCTTTCGCCAATGGCACCGGAACGCTTTCCACTAATGCTGAGGGCGACACCGACACCGCGACCGTCCTGAAGGACGTCACGGTCGCCAACGGAGCGTTTTCGACGACGGTCGACGCTAGCGATCTCGACAAGGCGTCAAATGGCGTAAGCGTCATAATGATCGTTGATGCCAATGGTACCGAAGCCACTAAAAACTTCACGGTCACCGGTACCACGACTCTAGGGTCTGATTCGGTCGGCAAGGGCGAATTGCTTAAAATCTCGATCGCGGACTGGATTGAAGAACTGCCCGATGACGTAAAGATCGGCGGCGTCTCTCTCGACATCGTGGATGCAGACGGGGCCGACTACATGGTTGATCTGGATGATGGAGCAGACACCTTCTATGTGAAGGTGGGCGGAACTATCGGTTTGGGCACCAAGACCGTCGTTCTGTTCGCTGGCAGCAGTCGGCTGGACTCCGCCAGCGTCGAAATCACATCTTTGGACCTCAGCGTTTCGCCCAGCTCCGCTGTGCCCGGTCAGGAAATCACGGTGGAAGGGACCGGATTCACTAGCGGCGAGAAACTGACTACACTTACAGTGGGCGGCGTAGCACAAACTAGACTGAGCAACCGGAACAGTGTTGACGACTACGACGTCCTCTCCGGCGGGCGGATAGTGATCAGCTTCAAAGTTCCGGACGGAGTGACTGACGGCAGCAAGAATATCCAGGTAACGGATGGCGACAGCCGGGTCGGAGAAGTCGCGCTGACCGTTCCCGAACCAACGATCACCTTGAACCCTGATAGCAGCCGGCGCGGCACCGATGTGGTCGTAAGCGGGACCGGCTTCCCGGCTAACTCGAACATAACCGTGGATTACGGCTCCGGCGAGCCCGGTATTGCCACCGGCAGGACGGACAGCACCGGTAACTTCACGACTTCGTTCGGGATTCCCAGCGACGCCACGATCGGCGGCGACACGACGGTCACAGCCAGCGTCACGGATTACGACGCCGAGGCTACCCACGCCGTACCCGACAAGGAGATCACTGTAACTCCCGAGGTAGCCCGCAGCGGCGACACTGTCGTGATTGTGGGAACCGGGTTCCCGCGCTACTCTGACGTGCGGGTGAAAATCGGGGACGGTGAGTTCAGGGCCACCACTTCCCGCACCGATGGCGTTGGCGACTTCATCGTCTCCATCATCATCCCTGGCATCGATTCCGGGACCCATGTGCTCCAGGTTGATGCTGGTGGCGCTATCGCGACTTGGGTGATGACCGTACCCGACGCCGCTGTCATCACAACCCGTCCTAGCGCGGACGTGTTCGAACCTCTGGTCACGGCGGGCGTCCTGACCGTGGTCTGGCACTTCGACAACGCTACCAAGGCGTGGAGCTTCTATGACCCCAGGCCGGAGGTCGCGGCCGCCGTTGACCTCACCGAGGTCACCAGCGGCGACAACGTCTGGATTCAGGTGACGGCCAACATGGACTTCCAAGGTGAGATGCTGACGGCCGGCTGGAACTTGGTAACCCTCGACTAAAACCAGGGACCGCAACCAGGCAAGGCGGGGCCGCGCAACCAGCGGGCAGCGGCCCCGCCCCACCCTTCTCTAAAGGAACATGGAGGAACGAATGACCAAATTTAGATTCCTGGCCTTATTCGCGGCCCTGGCCCTGCTGTTGACCGTGTCCACCACGGTCCTGGCCCAGGCGCCGAAACAGCCCCACGTGTTCACCGGCTCGGTGATGGTGGGCGATGAGATGGCCATGGAGGGCACCGAGGTGACCGCCATGATCGACGGCGAGACCGTCGGCATGGCCATGGTCATGGACGGCAAATACACCATCAAGGTAGATCCCGGCGACGCCGACTACTCCGGCCAGATGGTAATGTTCATGGTGGGTATGGAGAACGTCGAGCAGTCCGGGGAATGGATGGAGGGCATGGTAACCCCTCTCAACCTCATGGCCATGGTCATGGAGCCTGAGCCCACCATGGCGCCTGTGATGATGCCCGGCCCCCGCGGCCGGGACGGCCAACCCGGCCAACCCGGAGCCGACGGTACAGACGGCCAAGACGGCCGCCAAGGCCGCCAAGGCTTGCAAGGCCCGAAAGGCTCGACCGGCGACGACGGCGCCCCCGGCAACGACGGCCGAAACGGTTCTGACGGCCGAAACGGTTCTGACGGCAACGACGGCTCTGACGGCTCTGACGGCGCCTCCGGAGCCAAGGGCGACAAGGGCGACATGGGAGCCCAAGGCTCTGCCGGCTCTGACGGCGCGGCAGGCGCTGCCGGTGCAGACGGTGCCTCCGGCAGTGCGGTCCTGGGCATCATCGCCCTGATCATAGGCATCGTGGCCTTGGTGGCCGCAGGCGGAGCCTTCGTGATGGGCCGGCGCGGCTAACCACCGCCCCGAACCAAACCAGGCAACCCAAGGGCGTCCCCACGGTGGGGGCGCCCTTCCTTTTTGCGTCTCAGAAGATAAGAGTTTCTCTATTGCCCGTTATCGGTAAACCTGCGAAGCAGGTCGTGGTAACAGCCGATACCCGGGCCAAAGCCATCCGGGACGCCGGTATCGGCGGGTTGTTGGAGAAAGTCCGGTATAAAGCTGATTGGTATGGGACCCGAATTATCGAAGCGTCTCAGTGGTTCCCTTCCAGCAAGACCTGCTCGGACTGCGGAACGTTGAACCCGGACTTGGACCGTCAACCCAAGTGGGCGTGTCCGGCTTGCGGGGTCATTCACGACAGAAACGTCAACGGAGCTGGCAATCTGCGGAAACTTGCGCTAGGCGCGGTAAGCGCCGATGTAACGCTCCCCGACGGGAAGGCTCTGGCCCGCCGCCTGACGGCGGGCGAAACCGTCCCGGTGGACGGGAGACCCAAGCAGTCGGCAATGGAATCGGAACCATTGCTTACGATTTGGACCCCCCCCTAGCGTGTTGAAAAGAGGCAAGAACTAATGATGGCGGCGAGGTGCTTGGCAATCGTACTTCTCCTCCTAGCGGTGTTGGCTGCTGCCTGTACGCCCGGACTTACCGAAGAGGACGTCAACAGGATCGTTCGGGAGCAACAGGCGAAAGCAGAACCGGGGCCCAAGGGAGAACCGGGAGAGCAGGGAAAGCCGGGGTCCCGGGGAGACCAAGGAGACCGGGGAGAGACTGGGCCTAAGGGTGAGCGGGGTGAACAAGGGGAGCAGGGAATACCGGGGGAGCCAGGCGCAACTGGCCCCGCAGGTCCCAAGGGCCCCCAGGGGGAACGGGGTGAACTAGCGTTCTCTCCCACGACTGCTGCGGAACCAGCCATAGCAGCGGTGCCTGCCCCGACCGCAGCACCAGACTATTGGAGGCCCGCGCGGAAAAGCCTGAACGGCGTGGGGGACGGGTCCGTGACATGTTTCCTGCCGGAAGATGGAGCGGAATTCTACTTCATACACGAGGGGCCAGGCCGCGTTGAGGTGTTCCTGACAACGGGCTATGGAGCGGAGACGTCCGAGCCGGTTCTGCTCTTTGAAGGGTTCCTTGAACTGTTCCCGACAAGGTTAATTCCAGTCGTTGTGGGTAGCGAATGGTCGCCTCGAACGCCTGCCCGTTTTCCTGACAGTTGGTGATGGCATCCGCACTTCTGTTCGTTTATCATGCCGTCATGGTTACGGCATCTGGAAGCAAGTCAATGTTCACCTATCAGGACCGGGTCCGCTCCTACCCGGGCGTGTCCCGTGAGGATGGTGATCTCATCCTATCCGAATTGGGTGCCCTGTTCGGGCGGCTGGAGCGGCGGCTGTTCGCGGAGCAGTGTGCTGGCCGGAGTCTTCCGATGCTGAAGCGGTCCTGGATATCGGAGCACTGTCAATGACGGGTTAGAAATGAGCCATTTGGAACGTGTTGGAACTGAGCCACATCGTTGACGTCCAGCGGTTCTGTCAGTCGGCGTAGTTGTCGCCGGCCCCTTCCGGCGAAGCAGCCAGATGTTGCTGTGACGGGAACAGCCCCGCCTGGCGTTTCTCCCGGAGCCTGAAGCTCTCCCCTCGGATGTTCAGCACATGGCTGTGGTGCAGCAGCCGGTCCAGGACAGCCGAGGCGATGACGGTGTCCCCCAAGAGCTCGCCCCACTCGCTGAAGCCTTTGTTGGACGTCAGGATGATGCTGCCCCGCTCGTACCTGGCCGACACCAAGGTGAAGAAGGCGGTGGCCGACTCCCGGTCGTAGGGCCAGATGCCGAACTCGTCCACGACAAGGACCTTGGGAGCGAGGTACACCTTCATGCGCCGGTTCAGGTTGTGCTCGATGCGTGCTTTCCTGAGATCTTCCGTCAGGTCATAGGCGCGGACGAAGTAGGCACCGAAGCCGTTCTCGATGGCCCTGAGGGCCAAGGCTATGGCCAGGTGGGTCTTGCCCACGCCGGGCGGACCCAGGAGCAGGATGTTGCTGGCCTCGGGGACGAAGGCCAGGTTGGCCAGTTCCTTGACCAAGCGCTCGTCGATGGAGGGCTGGAAGGCGAAGTCAAATTGCTCCATGGTGCGCTGGAAAGGCAGGTGGGCCAGGCGGGTTCGCGTGGGGTCAGATACCGTTCCCGGCGGGCGGCCACCTCAGCGCCCAGCAGTTCGGCCAGCATGTCGGGATAGGGCAATTGCTTGCTGGCGGCTGAGTCCAGGGTGTTGTCCAGGATCTCGACCGCCTGCTTGAGGCCCAGGGTCTCCAGGTGTTGGCGGGCCTGTTCCAGAGCGATCACCTTGCACCTCCCGCGGCCAGTTCGTAGACATCCAAGGAGCGGCGCTCCACCTCACCGGCCGGGATCTGCACCGCCACCGCCTCCCGGCGGGGCCGGCCATCCCCTCTGGCCAGTCCCTGCCACTGACCGGGGAGAATGAAGCGCCGCCCCGACTGCTGGGCCCGAGGATGCACCGCGATGCGCTCATCGCCGGACCAGATCTCCACCGTGCCCGACCGCTGTCCCACCTGCACCGTGGCGCCCACCCATTTCCAGTGGACTCCGTAGCTGGAGCCCTCCCAGCTGACGAAGCCGTCCCGGGCCACCTTCCGGTCCTCCCTGAGGTACGGCGCCAGGGTGACCCGGTCCGGCAGCTTACCGAAATGGGCCCGCTCCTCGTCCAGCATCTCCCACGGTATCCGGTAAGTCGTGCCATGCACCCTGGCGTTCGCCACCACGTCGCACCACTCCAATCCCTGCCGGTTCAGGTCGGCGTCGTCGGTGAAGCGCAGGCTGGGCCACATGTTGCGCCGGACGTACTTCACTCCGCTCTCGACCTTGCCCTTGGTCTGGGCCCGGTAGGGCTGGCACAGCCTGATCTCAAAGCCCACCCGCAGGGCGAAGTCCAGCATCCGCGGGTTCCATTCCACCTGGCCATCCTCGTCCTTGCCCAGGGTCACCACCTTGGCGTTGTCGTACAGGCAGCGGCGGGGAACGACGCCCAGGTACTCGAAAGCATTGGCGTGGCACTGGATGAAGGCGGCGGTGTCCGCCCTCCGGACCAGCTCCGCATAGCAGGCCCTGGACCAGCCCATGGTCATCACGAACACCCAGACGCGGTGTCGCTTCCCGTCCTCGCCGACGTAGGGCAAACTGCCCCAGTCCACCTGAGCCTGTTCTCCCGGGCGCCGTCTCAAAGCGCATCGTCGCCTCAGGCTGTTTGTGCTGTCGCCGCGGCCGCACATACTGCACCACCGTCGAGTAGCCACCCTGGTACCCCAGGGCCCGGACCTCCCGGTCCAGCACCCGGCAATTCTCCAACCCTTCCGCCATCCGCCGGTCGATATGTCCGGCGTAGGGGTCCAGCTTCGACCCTCGCGGCGGCCGCGCGGCCTGGGACGCATGGCCTCCGGGGACTTCAGATACCGGCGTACCGTGTTGCGGGACACGTCCAGCTCCTGGGCAATCCCCCGGATCGAACGGTCCGCTTCTTTCATCTCGTAGATCTCTTTCACTTCTCCCACCTTCAGCAATGTGTTTCACACACCTCCGCAGAGTCTCTGCGGATGATGCCACCACTTTCGGGTGGGTCAGTTCCATCTTGCTACTTTCGCCCATTTTTGACTTGCTACTAACACCGGAAATCGCTCCACAGCCCCACAGGGGCCGTTCTCCGGGCCCGTCCCGGACGTCCTGCGGCGCATCTCGGGGGGCGCTCCTGGTGGGAAGCATCCCCCAGTCCATCCTGACGTCGCGGCCCCCAGGTAGCCCAATTCCTGCTATTGCTGCGGACGGGCCGCCTGGGGCTGGGGTAGCCCCAACCGTTAGCAGCGCCGTCCGGGCCCCACGGTGGTCAATCTAAATAATCAGGAACTTCATACCAGGGAATCGAAGGTTAACCAAGGTCATCAGTCCAGTTAACCAGAGGCATTAGTCCAGTTAACCAGGGTCATTAGTCCACCCTTGGGCGCCTTATCGGCGACCATTGCCACACATCGGAGTGAGGAGTGGTGATGGCGTACAGGGAGGTGCTCAGAATGGAAGTCGCAGAAGTCGTACGGCGCTGGCAGGCTGGGAACAGCCAGCGCAACATAGCATCGGGGACCGGCCTGTCCCGGGACACGGTCCGGAAGTACCTGGCGGCGGCCAAGGAGGCCGGCGTGGTCCAGGAGGGTCCGGCCCCCACCGAGGACCAGCTCAGCCGGCTGGCCGGCATCAGCCGTTCCGGCCCGCGACAGTCTGAGGCGCCCAGCGAGGAACTGCTGGGCCCTTGGGCAGACCAGGTCTACCGGTGGCTCAACGTCGAGCGCCTGCAGCTCACCCGAATTCAGGAGTTGCTGGCAGCCCGAGGGTGTCAGGTGGCCTACTCGTCCCTGCACCGGTTCGTCGCTCGCCGCAACTGGCGGGGCCGGAGCCGCAGCACGGTCCGGATGGAGGACACCGCGCCGGGAGAGGTGGCGGAGCTGGACTTCGGCCGTCTGGGTCTAATCCAAGACCCGGAGACGGGCCGTCGCCGCACGGCGTGGGCCCTGATCGTGGTGCTGGCCTACTCCAGGCACAGCTTCGTCTGGCCCACCTTCAGCCAGAAACTGGAAGACGTCATCGCCGGACTGGAAGCGGCCTGGGCCTTCTTCGGCGGCGTCCCCAGGTACCTGGTCATCGACAACTTCCCCGCCGCGGTCGCGGGGGCCGACGCGCTGCACCCCAGGCTCACCCGGGGCTTCCTGGAATACTCCCAGCACCGGGGCTTCATCACCGACCCCGCTCGGGTGAGACACCCCAAGGACAAGCCCCACGTGGAGCGGGGCGTCCAGTACGTGAGGGAGCGCTTCTTCAAGGGCGGGGAGTTCAGGGACCTGGCCCACCTCAGGGAAGAAGCGGCACGCTGGTGTCGTGATATCGCCGGACAGCGGGTCCACGGCACCACCCGGCGTCAGCCCCTGATGGTCTTCCGTGATGAGGAGCGCCAAGCGCTGGTCCCCTGGGACGGCGAGCCCTACGAGATCACCCACTGGCGCACCGCCAAGGTCCATCCCGATCACCACGTGGCCTGCCAGTACGCCCTCTACTCGGTGCCGTCGTCCCTCTGTCCGCCGGGGCAGCGGGTGGAGATCGGGCTGGGCAGCAAGCTGGCGCGCATCTACCACCGGGGAAGGCTGGTCAAGCTCCATCCCCGTCAGTCCAGGGGCGGCCACTCCACCGATGCCGCCGACTATCCGGCGGAGCTGACCCCGTACACCCTGCGGGCCCTGGACAGGATAAAGCGCAATGCGGCGGAGTACGGCCCGGTGGTGGCCGACTTCGCCCAGCGGCCGACGGTCCATTGCCAAGGGCCAAGGTCAGACAGGGCCACAAGCTCATCCGTATGGGACAGCGCTACGCTAGGATTCCTAATACTGGCCGATGAACTCCAGCACCAGACCGTTCCAGGCCTGGGGCCGCTCCCAAAATCCGGCGTGCCCGGCATCGGGAAGGGAGACGAATCGGGAGGTTGGGATATGTGCCGCCAACATCCGCATCAGCGCAGGGGGCGATAGCAGGTCGGCCTCGCCAGACAGGACTAGAGTCGGAACTTTCATTGCCTGCAACCGGGCGTAGGTGATGGGCTCCCGGAGCGGCTGTGAGGGCACTGCCCCGGCGGGCCTGTTGGCCATTTCGATTTCCAGCCAGCGGCTCGCTCCTTCAGGGTTAGTGCCCCGGTAGGAGGGGCCGAGCTCCCGCAGTTCCACGGGCAGATTCTGGATTTCCGGGGGACGGAGCCGGTGCTGCATTTCCAGATAGGCGTCATCCTGTACACCGCCGATGGTGTTGGCGGCAACCAGGCTGCGGACCCGCCCCGGGTGGGTCAGGGCGTAATCGATAGCAGTGATCCCGCCCGCCGCAGTGGCGACCAGATGGAAGCGCTCTAAGGAAAGACTTTCTACCAGGGCATGGAGGTCTTCGCCGGCATAGCCCGGCTGGTGTTCAGGGTCGGTAGCCTTGGAACGGCCCCAAGTGCGCCGGTCGTAGGTGATGCAGCGGTACCCGGCAGACGTAAAAGCGGGCAACTGATGCATCCAGTTTTCGGCAGTGCCGGAAGCGGCGTGCAGGAAGACGACCGGGGTACCCGGTCCTCCGGTGTCCTCATGCCACAAGTCGACTCCGGGCAGGGAAAGGTAGGACATGGCGGTGAACCTCCGGAAATGCCTGCGTAAGAGTCGCTGGAGTCCAGTTACCAGTGCGGCGTCAATTATGACACGTCAATGGGGCGAGCCTTACGGCGCCGATTGACACTGGCACAGGGTCCGCTATTCAGAATCTGATGAAATCTGAGACTCCAGCCGTGCCGAGGTCCAGGGTTCCACCACTGATCCCTTTGACGCTTCGCAGGCCACCGCCGGCATTGCCGGACTTACACGGTCTCCACGTCCTGTACCGGGGAGCTCGAACCCGGCCTTTTCCAAGTTGAGTGCTGCGTTCAGGTCCCTATCGTTCGTTGCGCTGCAGTCGGGGCAGGTCCATTGCCGGTCCGACAAGGTGAGCGAATCGTTCTTGGGCTCGCATTCGGAGCACAGCTTTGATGATGGGAACCATCTGCTGACCTCCACGAGTTCGGCGCCGTACCACTGGCATTTGTATGCCAGCTTCCTCAGAAAACCGGCCATGCCCGCGTCTGCCAGGGCCCGTGAGAGCCGGCGGTTTTGCATCATGCGGCTTACATTCAGATTCTCGATCACCACCTGGCCTGCCGATTTGGCTATCATCGTTGCCACCTTTCTGGGAGCTCTCCGGAGCGTCGATGCCGTAGAGCCGGATGCGCTCCTTGGCGCCGGTGGAAAGGAACCCGCCGCGGCGTTGCACCTCCGATGATTCTGAGGAGCGTGACCTGCTCCGTCTGGGCGGTCTTCATCTCTGTGTTCCCTCCGGACTCACCGCATGGTAGCGGGTGACGTCATCAAGGGGTTCCTGTCCGATGTATTGTCGTATTTGACTACCTGTCCTCGGGTGCTTGCTCACAGTACGGTAAGGAGTTCCAGGGTTCCTCCGCGGGTGGCCCGTCTGTGGCTTCGCAGTTCCTCGGTCGGCAGGTTGCCGTGATAGAAGTGGAAGTGCAGCCTTTCGGCTGATCCGAAACGGGAGCGCCATTCGTTGTCGCCGTGGACGGCGTCTAGGCGTTGGGAGATTCTCCCGAATGCCCCGTGGCTGTCGTGGGACAGTCCTTGGTTCAGGGCGACGGTGTTCAGGCAGTGGGCGAATGCCCCCCACAAAAACTCGGCGGCAATCATTTCGTTGCCGCCGTCGCCTGATTCCTTGTCGGCCCGTCCCATAAGTTCCCGGGCCATGCTGACGTGTTCTTCTTGGTTCATAGGGCCGCCTGTCCGGCCAGCCGGTTTGCCAGTTCTATGGTGGTCGTGGCGAAGAGGAACCCGTCCTCCTCTGCCCGGTCCGGTTCATCTGCGTAGACCCCGAACTTCAGCATGTCTGGCCGTCATGGTCGTCTTCTCTCTTCCTTCCGACTGTTTCTGTATGCCGCCGGTGTTAGGCTGATGCGCGGTCAATCGTTGGCCATGCTTTCGCCCGAATTTTGCAATCGACTCTATCAGGAATGGTGCGGACGTCGAAGACGGTTGCTCTGTTTCTACGGTACGGACCGCCAACGGGGTGTCTTCAGGAGCCGATGCCGGCTCGATGCAGGTGGCCAGGGTGCAGTAGTCGTCGATGGGGTCGAGGTCGGAGCGGAGCCTCATGGGATGGCTGAGGAGCAGCGCGCCCAGGGCGTCGTAGGTGACGGTCCGGCGATGCGCGGCCTGGGCGTCGCAAGCCGATACAAATGCAAATCACGGCTGTTCAGGATGGTCGGATGTTTCTGAATAACACTGGCCTGAAGAACCTGAATAGCGACACTAAAGAGGCGTACAAGCGGAGAAAGCAACCGGCCGAGCCGCTGTTCGGGATAATCAAGGAACAGATGGGAGTGCCCAGATTCCTGCTGCGTGGTTTGATAAACGTCGCAGCAGAATGGACCGCGCTGGCCACGGCTTTCAACTTGCCCACACTCTGGCAGGCGCGGCGATCAGGCGCCTTCACTTTCAAGCTGGCAGGCCGGCACGCGCAACCGGCCTCCTGAACCGTACCTGGAAATGCCGGAATTTCCTCCCTACCACAACCTTGGACAAATTGCTGACTGGTGGAGCGGTCAGGCCGGCAATCCCCCTTTCAAGCCCTAATCTTTCTCGTCCCAGTACCTTTCTGAGACAGTCTCTCTCGGTACGTCCATCCCACCACCCATAAGCACGACTTCGAAACTATGGATGGCGGCGGAGGTTACAGTATCCAATCGCCGAATGTCAGCAATTTATCCGCCCACGTGGCCCACTTTACCTCCGCCGATTACACTCTTTGAAGGCGCTCTCTTGCACGGGTTTTAGTGGGTCTGGGCATAATGCTCACTTCCATGTGAAGTTTTTCAGCTAGCGCCAGGTGTCCTGACCGGAGCGTAGCTGGTGCTTCGCCCGCCTTCCGGACTCCGCACGAGTATGCCGCGATCCATGAGGTCCGTGATGTCGCGAAGGGCGGTATCTGGAGAGCATTTCGTCATCCTCGCCCATCTAGAGGTCGTGAGTTTTCCTTCAAGACCATCCAGAAGATGGTTGATGACGACACGCTGACGCACGTTGATCGGGAGACTCCCAATCTCTTCCCAGAAGCGCGCCTTTTCGAGTACCGCCATGAGAGTGGTCTCGGCGCCCTCCATGGCCCGGCCCAAGCAGGATACGAACCAGTCCATCCACTCGGAGACATCCGTTGTCCCTTTCTGAGTCCGCTCCAGGATGGTGTAGTAGTCAGCCCTCTCGCGCCGGATCTGAGACGACATGCTGTAGAAGCGTCGAGAGCTACCATCGGAGCGGGCCAAGGCCATGTCTGCGATGGCCCTGGCAATGCGGCCGTTACCGTCTTCGAAGGGGTGGACGGTAACAAACCAGAGGTGAGCCAGCCCAGCCTTGAGCACCTCGTCGGAATCGGCAGGTGCGTTGAACCACTCTAGGAAGGTTCGTATCTCTTGGTCGAGCCTTGTTGCGACCGGAGCCTCGAAATGCACTCGCTCCCGGCCAATGGGGCCTGAGACGACCTGCATGGGGCCGGAGCTGTCGTCGCGCCAAGCACCCACCGTTATCCGTCTCAGGCCGCTCCGTCCTGTGGGGAACAGGGCGGCGTGCCAAGCGAATAGGCGCTCCTGAGTAAGGGGCTGAGCATAATGCTCCGTTGCATCCAACACCAGCTCGACGATACCATCTACACTGCGATGTGACTCAGTCCGGCGATATCCATTCCAAGACGACGGGCGATCGAGGAGCGGACTTGAGCCGTGTCGAGTATCTCGCCTTCAATCGCGCTATTAGTAACCACGTCCTCGGTCCTAGTACCGCGTCCGGCTGGAACCGATGTACATATGTGCTGAAGCATGACCGGGCACGGGTGGTAGAGAATCTCCAGTCGATAGTTGCCACAGCCTGAGTTTGTTCGGTTGTTTATCAAAAATAGCCGGACGCGGTACTAGTACCGCGTCCGGCTGGAACCGATGTACATATGTGCCGAAGCATGACCGGGCACGGGTGGTAGAGAATCTCCAGTCGATAGTTGCCACAGCCTGAGTTTGTTCGGTTGTTTATCAAAAATAGGCGGACGCGGTACTAGTATCGAGGAGAGCCTCCTGGCGAAGGTCGAAGCGAAGGGCCTCCATACGGCCTAGGAGCCGGCCTTGCCGGTGCCTGACCGCAGCGAGTTGGTCAACCATTCCCATCTGTTGCCAACGAAGATGGGGCCATCCGGGTTGCTCGTGGATGTATATACTTCGCATAATACGCGGATATTATGATCCTTGATCACTGCAAGGTACAAGGTTTCGCCGCAATCGGTGCGGGGAATAGCACCAACATTTACCGCATGCATTCGCTGATGGGCGTTTGAATCCGGATCACATCGTCGGGTACACCGAAGTGCTCCGCCACCTCCCAGAAGTCACTCAGATCCTCCTCCATGGGCTATCACCTAGCGCCGCCAGCGGGAATCGAGCCGCTCGGCCACGCCGATGACATGGCGGCAGGCCATGAGGTCCCCGCTGGGCGCGATAAGAAGGGCCGCGCCGAGCAAATGGCGGGGTTGTAGGTCTAGGTCCGTCAGCCGTTGTAAAAATGGTTGGCTTCAGTTACAAACTAGTGTGGTGTATCCGTAGTTCGCCGCATTATTCGGAGGCTTTCTGAAAGGACAGGGAACCGGATTCTTGCTCGAACCAGAGTAACGTATCAGCGCCGATTGCCCCTTTATTTACCAATGAACTACGGTTACACCACACCAGCGTCAGCATTTCCTGAAAACGCGGTCCACTCCGCGCCGCCGCCCCAATAGTTCAAGACGGCTCCGCCCGGGAATCTCATCCGGGAACACCGATCGGGTCCCTGCTCAAGCCACCCTGCGGGCTTCCACCCGCACGACAGCCCCGAACCGGATTGGGTCTGCGTCTTTGCCTCCTCATTTCCTGAAAACGCGGTCCACTCCGCGCCGCCGCCCCAACAGTTCAAGACGGCTCCGCCCGGGAATCTCATCCGGGAACACCGATCGGGTCCCTGCTCAAGCCACCCTGCGGGCTTCCACCCGCACGACAGCCCCGAACCGGATTGGGTCTGCGTCTTTGCTTCCTTAGCCCGAATCCACCGAAGGGGTGGGAGTTGGAGGTCTGCTGATAGCGTGAAAGGGTGCTCCTTTGAATCTGGGATAATGGTTTTTGATCGTAAAACCAACCCCGGAAAAGGAGCACCTTTTAGATGCTACCACTTGAGTCCCCCCACCGCATCCGCGTCGCCTTCGACGACCACCGCCTGGTGGCCAATGCCGGGCTGCTGCTGCCGGCCACCCTGGCCCTGCGCCTGGGTTTGGGTGAACTGGTGGACAGCCACGTTGACTTGGGCTGCGCCCCTGGCCGGGCCAACACAGGCGACAAGCTGATGACCCTGGTGGCCTCCGCACTGGCCGGCGGCGACTGCATCGACGACGCCGACGCGTTGCGTTCCGGAGGGACCGCCAGGGTGCTGGGCTGCGTGGTCAAGGCACCGTCCACCCTGGGCACCTTCCTGCGCAGCTTCCGCTGGGGCCACGTCCGCCAGTTGGACCGGGTGAGCCGGGAACTGCTGGCCCGGGCCTGGGCCGCCGGGGCTGGTACCGGCGACGGACCTTTGACCATTGACCTCGATTCCACCATCTGCGAGACCTATGGCCTTGCCAAGGAGGGAGCTCGCCGACACGGGTACACCGGACAGCGCGGCTATCACCCACTGCTGGCCGTCGCCGCCGGAACCGGCGAGGTGCTGATGGCACGGCTGCGTGAGGGCCGGGCCAACACCGCCCGGGGCGCCGCCCACTTCCTGCGGGAGACGCTGGGCCGGGTGCGCTACGGGGGAGCCAAAGGACAGCTCACCGTGCGGGCCGACAGCGGCTTCTACACCCATTCCATCGTCGCCGTCTGCCGCAAGATGAGGGTCCGCTTCTCCATCACCGTCCGCCAGCACCAGAGCCTGCGCAGTCTTATAGAGGCCATCCCCGAGGGGGACTGGACGCCCATCCCCTACTGGATGGAGGGTGCCGCCGACGTGGCTGAGACCAGCTACACGCCCTTCAAGAGTGAGCCCGACGCCGCGCCGATACGCCTCATCGTCCGAAGGGTGAGACCCACTCCCGGTTCCCAACTGGCGCTGTTCGCCAATTACAGCTATCACGCCTGCATCACCAACCGGGAGGGAGACACCCTGGAACTGGAGGCTGACCACCGCCGCCACGCCGAGATAGAGAATGCCATCCGGGACCTGAAGTATGGCGTGGGGCTCAATCACCTCCCCTCAGGGCGGTTCGCCGCCAATGCCGCCTGGCTGGCCGTCCAAGTGATCGCCCACAACCTGGGACGGTGGACGGCGCGTATCGCTCTGGCAGAGCCAGTTGCAACCACCAAGACCCTCCGGAGACGCTTCTTCTCCCTGGCCGGACGGCTGGCACACTCGGCGCGGCGCCTCACCTTGCACCTTCCCGGACGCTGGCCCTGGGAAACCCAGTTCACCGGTGCCCTGGCGCGATTACGCGCACTGCCACTCCCCTCCTGATGGCGGCGTTGCCGTCTGATCCGTCCCGGGACTACTTACCTGCGTGGCAGACCGCCGCCAACCCGCGCCACGGCCGTCCTCTGCTGCCATCTGACCCGGTGATGTCGCCCTCGTGCACCGCCTCGGACCCTCAACATCCCCCCTCAGCGGCTGTCAGACCCCGCACTCCCGCAAACCTATCGGGATCAACACCCCATAGCCCTGTCCCCTCGCCCCTCATCGCTGATCCGATCGGCCATCCCCCATCCCTTCGGTGGATTCGGGCTTAGCCGGTGTTGCGCTGCAAGCGCCGGTCTCAGCTCCCCCGAAACAGCACCCCAGTACGCTGGCGCACGGTTTTCAGCCTTCCGCCGGTACGCGCTTTGCATCAGCAACAGTCCTGGCCATCGTCAACTGGGACCGCGAACGCTCAGAGCCTCAATTCCGCAGCGGCCTTCACTGCGATGCCTGGGAGGTGGTGGTGCCTGAGCTGGTGTTCGAGCCGGACCTGTGAGAGCACTGGCATAGCATTGTATCAACATAGCTCAGATCGAGACTCTGGGCTTGGTGAACAACGACAATTAACTCAAGCCAAGCTGTTTTTGACATCCGCCCGGCCCTTGCCAAACCCCGGCCCCATAGCACACACTCACCCCCACACAGCATCGGACAACGCCATGCTCATCTTGCACGCCGCCCAAGTCAAGGGAAACCTCGTCCTCTGGAGCGAGGACTCTGAGCCACCCTCGGGGCCAGCCTACCGGCAGGCGGATGGAAGCCATCCCTTCTGCGCCCAAGCTCAGCTTGTAGCCGAAGCAGTCGACCTCGAAACGGGCGGCGACAGCTTCGCCAGCGCAATCGCCTGGCTGCCCAGCCGGGGCGAATTTCCCGTGCCGTCCAGCTCCATGGCCGGTCCCATGCCCAAGTCGCGAGCCAAGCCGCGCATCAGGCCATGGACCGTCACAACGCTCCCGCTGAAGCCGGAGCTGGCCATCCCGCTGCTGCAGACGTGCCGCCAGCGGCACGTCCTGAAACCCGGCGTCGCAATCGGAACGGACCTGGCCTACTGGGCACACGCCCTACCGATGGCGGTCTCCCTGGCAGCACGGCAACGATTCCTGCCCAGCTTGTCCGAACGGGGCGGGCAGACCGTGGCGACATGGATTCCGGTGTTCATCGGCGAGGACGCGCACCGGCTGGCCGAACTGGCCGGACTGATGCCGGCGTCGGCCCGGGCACTCACCGGCACCGGGGCGACCGAACCGCCGGCCACCCCGGCCCAAGCGGTCCTCCGGGAGTTCATAACAGTCCAGGTTGATCACCTGGCACGCGCCGGCAGGGATACCAAAAACCCGGAGCGACCGCAGTTCGACTCCGCCCACGACGCCTGGTTGTCTGCCCTGGGCCATACCGACCCGGCGGTCCGGGGCAACCCGGCACAGCTCCAGCAACTTCGACGTCAGGTCGCCGAATGGCAAAGGCCTCTGGCCATCGCCGCCAGCTCTCCATACCGGCTGTGCCTGAGGCTGGAGGAGCCGCTGGAACCCGGCCCAAACGACGAGACGCCGGCCATCCGGCAGGATGACTGGTACCTCCGCTACCTGCTCCAGCCCCACGACGACCAGAGTCTCCTGCTCCCCGCCGAGGCTGTGTGGAAAAATCAGGTCAATGGACACCACCCGGACTTCAACCCCGCCGAGTTCCTGTTGAGTTCCCTGGCCCAGGCCGGCTCGGTCTGTCCGCCCATCACCGACAGCCTCAAGCGCAAGCAACCTGCCGGGTACCGGTTGAACACCGGGGAGGCCTACGGGTTCCTGGAAAGCCAGGCCGCCGCGCTGCAACAAGCCGGGTACGGCGTGCTGCTGCCCGCTTGGTGGACCCGGCAGGGCGCCAGGACGAAGCCCAGCATCCGGGCCAGGGCCAAGGCTCCGGCCATGCAGGGCGGCTCCGGCATGACCATGACCTCCCTGATCGGCCTGGACGTCGAGATGGCCCTGGGCGACGAGCCCATATCGGCGCAGGAACTGGCGGAGCTGGCCGACCTAAAGGTGCCGTTGGTGCGGTTCCGGGGACAGTGGGTGGAGATCAACGCCGACGACATTCGGGCCGCCGCCGATTTCTGGCGCAACCGCAAGCAGGTCAGCCTGCGGGAAGTCGTGCAGATCGGTCTGGGCGCCGACCAGCGGGCCCAGGACGACAACGTCTCCCTGGCGGCCGGCGACTGGCTCCGTGATCTTCTGGAACAGCTGCAACAGAAGGGCCGGATTGAGCAGATGGACGCCCCAGAGGACTTCGCCGGCCAGCTGCGGCCCTACCAGCAGCTGGGCTACTCGTGGCTGGCTTTCCTCAGGGACTGGGGACTGGGAGCCTGCTTGGCCGACGACATGGGCCTGGGCAAGACCGTCCAGACCCTGGCGGCCCTGCAGCTGGACCGCCAGCAGGGCAACGACCGCCCCAACCTGCTGGTCTGCCCAACATCCGTGATCAACAACTGGCAACGGGAGGCTGCCAGGTTCACCCCGGACCTGCCCGTGCTGCTGCATCACGGCCCGAACCGCCAGGGCGGGGCTGCCTTCCTGAGCCAGGCCGAAGGCCACCAGGTAGTCATCACAAGCTACGGCACAATGAACCGGGACCGGGAGCTGCTCGGCTCCGTCCCCTGGCGGGCGGTCGTCCTGGATGAGGCCCAGAACATCAAGAACCCGGGGTCCCAGCAGGCCCGGAACGCCCAGGGACTCCCGGCCGATTACCGGATAGCCCTCACCGGCACGCCGGTGGAGAACCATGTCGGCGACCTCTGGTCCATCATGCAGTTCCTTAACCCCGGCCTCCTGGGTTCTCAAGCCGAGTTCAAGCGAAACTACTTCCAGCCCATCCAGGCCGACCGTGACGGAGCAGCGGCGGCCCGCCTCCAGAAGGCCACCGGGCCATTCATCCTGCGCCGCCTCAAGACCGACCGGTCCGTCATCGACGACCTGCCCGAGAAGAACGAGACCAAGCAATATTGCAACCTGACCAGGGAGCAGGCAACGCTCTACGAGGCCGTGTTGCGGGAGGCGGAAACCCGGCTGGAGTCCGCCGAGGGCATGGAACGCCGGGGTTCCATCCTGGACACGCTGACCAAGCTCAAGCAGGCCTGCAACCACCCCCGCCAGCTGTTGGGCGACAACTCCGCCATCGCCGGCCGCTCCGGCAAGCTGGCCCGCGTGCAGGAACTCCTGGACGAGGCACTGCCTGCCGGCGACCGGGTGCTGGTATTCAGCCAGTTCGCCGAGATGGGAGCGATCCTGCAACGGCACGTGCAGGAGACCTACGGCCTGGAAACCCCCTTCCTCCACGGCGGCGTCCCCCGGAAGCAGCGGGACCGGATGGTGCAGCGGTTCCAGGGCGACCCCGACGGCCCGCAGGTGTTCGTGCTGTCCCTCAAGGCCGGCGGCACTGGCCTCAACCTGCCGCGGGCAAATCACGTCATCCACTACGACCGGTGGTGGAACCCGGCTGTGGAGAACCAGGCCACCGACCGGGCCTTCCGCATCGGCCAGACCAAGGACGTCCACGTCCACAAGCTGATCTGCGCCGGCACGCTGGAGGACCGCATCGACCTCATGATCGAAATCAAGCAGGAAACCGCCGACCAGGTTGTGGGGGCCACGTCGGAAAGGTGGCTTACCGAACTATCCAACGCCGAACTCCGGGACGTTCTGGCCCTCAGCACGACCCCGGCGGACTGACCCGGCGGACTCATGAAAGGCAGCCCAAGCTCCTCCCGGACTCAGGAACGACGATGACTTACCATAACTACGAGTACACGAAGCCGATCGAAGTCAGAGGCGGCATCAGGGCCGGGTCGAAACGCGGCGCGTTCGGCTCCAGCTGGTGGGCCAAGCGATGGACCCAGACCCTGGAGGAGTTCCGAATCGGAACCCGCCTCGACCGGGGCCGCTCCTACGCCCGCCGGGGCCAGGTCATGTCCGTTGCCGTCCAGCCCGGCGGTGTCACGGCCCAGGTGCAGGGCTCCCGCAAGCGCCCCTACGACGTGAGAATCGAGGTCCGGACCATCAGCCCGCCGGACTGGGAACGCCTCCAGGCGGCCATGGCGGAACAGCCCATCATCGCCGCCAGCCTGTTGTCGGGCCGCATGCCCGACAACATCGAGGACACCTTCCGTGGCGTCGGCCTGTCCATGTTCCCCGACCAGCGGGATGACCTGGAGACGGATTGCTCGTGCCCCGACTGGTCCAACCCATGCAAGCACATCGCCGCGGTCTACCTGCTGCTGGGCGAGGAGTTCGACCGGGACCCCTTCCTGATCTTCCGGATGCGGGGCTTGGACCGGGAGGACCTGCTGGGGCCGGAGTTCCGCCGCTCCGCCCGGACCCTGGAAGGACCCACCCTGCCCGCCGAGCCCCTGCCGCCGGAACCTGGCGAGTTCTGGTCCAACCCGCTGACGGCGATGCGGGACAAGGACCACGCCGGCCCGGCCACCATACCCGAGCTGTCTGCCGCCCTGCCCCAGCAGCTGGGGCGGTTCCCGCTCTGGCAGGGCAACCAAGAATTCATCCCGGCCATGCAGGAAATCTACCGCACAACCTCGCAACGGGCCGTCGACCTCCACATTGAGCCGGCGTCATCGACTCGGGCCCTTGACCCGGTCGTGGCGGTTGTCTAGTGTGGTGGAACCATAGTTCGTCGTATTATTACAGGCTTTCTCAAAGGACAGGTACCGCGATTGTCGTTCGAACCAGAGTAACGGATCACCGTAAATTGCCCCTTCATTTACGGTTGAACTACGGATACACCACACTAGCATGGTGCATCATAATGACTCATATACTGCCTCTCCAGGGGTTGGCGACGTGAATCAACTGACGGTCCGGGGTTTCGACGACCAACTGGCGGACCTCATACGCCGACTGGCGAAACGGGATGGTACATCGCTTAACCAGGCTGCCCTGAAACTGCTGCGCAAGGGCGCCGGGCCGGCTGATCCGGGCCATGGGCCGGACACCGTTGGATCGTCGCTGGACCATCTGATTGGCAGTTGGAGCGATGACGAAGCCGCCGAAGTCGATGCCGCCCTTGAGGGAATTTGAGGTCGTTGACGAGGCGGCCTGGCGATGAGGGTCCTGCTGGACTCCAATGCCTACTCGCGGCTGATGTGGGGCGACGACCAGACGGCGGCGGTGGTGCGCGGGGCCACCGATATCCTGATGTCGGCCGTGGTCATCGGCGAATTGCTCTACGGATTCAGGAACGGCTCGCGGTTTGACAGAAACGCCGCGGACCTGCGGTCCTTCCTGGACAATCCCCACGCTTCCTTCGTGCCTGTTGGCCCCATAACCGCTGACCGCTACTCCAGGATAGCGGCGGCGCTCAGGGCCAAGGGCAGTGCCATCCCGACCAACGACGTGTGGATTGCGGCCCACGCCATGGAAACGGGAGCCGACCTCGTGTCTGCAGACCGCCACTTTGAGGCCGTGGACGGCATCGCGTGGCTGCGACTGGATAATCACTGAGGCGGGAACCGATATGCGTATGACGGACCGTCAGGAGTGATATGACGACGGGGATCGTGGAACCGGGAAGGGGGAATGTCATTGCTGCACCGGGCCATGCCGGTGGCTCCCTGTCGCGCTGCCTGTCCCTGGACCTGGAGGTGGTCAGACGGGATGGCCGCATCCACGCCTTCGCCGGAGTGCGGCCGGACTTGGACAAAGTTCTGACTTTCCCGGCTCGCCGCGCCACCCTGCCAGCGGCGCTGGACGAGCTTGCCGACGGCGCAGACTTCGTGCTGGGCCACAACCTGATCGGCTTCGACCTGCCGCACCTGCAGTCGGCCAGTCCGCAGCTGCGGCTGATGCAGCTGCCTGCGGTGGACACGCTCAGGCTCAACACGCTGGCCTTTCCGAAGAACCCGTATCACTACTTGGTGAAGCACTACCAGGACGGGCAGCTGAAGTGGGGGCGGGTCAACGACCCGGAGCTGGATGCTAGGCTGGCGTTGGAGGTGTTCGAAAATCAACAGAGGGCCATCATCGCCGCATCCCCGGACCTGCTGGCGTCCTGGCACTGGCTGACCACGGCGGACGGCGGTGTTGGATTTGACCGGCTGTTCACGGCCCTGCGGCGCTCGCCGCGTCCATCCGCAGGGGAGGCCCGCGATGCGGTGCTTCCCTGTTTGAGCGGCGCATCTTGCGGAACCTGCGCACAATCGGCCTTGGATGATGCGGACTGGTATGACTGGGAACTGGCCTACGCGCTCGCGTGGCTGTCGGTGGCCGGCAGCAATTCGGTCATGCCTCCTTGGGTGCGCCATCAATTTCCCGGGGCGGGCCGTCTGGTGTGCCGGCGGCGCGACACGTCCTGCGACGACTCTGCCTGCGAATGGTGCCGGGAACGGCACGACGCCCACGGGGAGCTGGCGCGCTGGTTCGGATTTGACGCCTTTCCCGAACTTCTCCCTGCTGCCACAGGTTGGGCAGGCGGGCCAGAAATCGGTCAATGCTTTTACCGTGAGGAGGTTCCTGGAGCTGAGGTGAGGATATCGCTGCCATCGCCGATGGTGCCTCCCGAATGGAACGCGACAGCACCACCGGATCCAGTCTGGCACGGTATTCACCCAGCTCCTTCTTCACTGTGGCGCTGATCTCATCATGCTGCATGACCCGGTTGCTTGGCGTGGCCGGCGGGCTGTAGCGTTTTATGACTCTGGCCCCGTCGCGGAACTTCTCCATCAGCTTGAAAGAGGGCTGGAAGTAGTCACATGCAGCCTCACAGCCTTGTAATGGATGGTCGAGCGCCATCCGTTCAACTCCTCCTCTTGATCAAGCCTTTGCCCTTTCAGGAAACGGATTCCGAACCGCGCTGAAACAATATGGCTTTGGACTGGTTGACGAGATATTACCCGCAACGCCTTCTTACAACGCTGGAACACTGGGATGCTCTGGCCGGACCAATCGACAATGTCAACGGACGGACCCTTGCAATGGCAGAACCTTGCGGAAATTCGTGCGTCTCTGCTGGTCAGTGCGAGAAGCGGCTACGTTGGTTTCTGATATGCCTGGGATGCTCCGATATAAGTCTTTGGTGATAGAATTGATGCTAGCCCGCCTGACTATTGGATTTGTCCACGAATCCCAGATAGTTCCTCATAGCCATGGGCCGGGGCACGAGGGGCAAGTGCTCTCAGGTGCCATCCTCCTTTGGGCTCATGCCCTAGCACCCCGGCCCTTGGCTATGAGGTAGTCTAGTGACGGCTCCTCTGGGCGTCCGCCCCGTTTACCCCTCTCCGACATGGACAGTTGCCCCGATTCAAGGCTTCGTCGGTAGGACTGCATACCACCTTTCCTAGACCTAGCTGTGATGGTCTGATTGGCTACTAACCCGGTGCCTTCACATGCGGAGCAAATTACAGCAGCCTCCTGCTGATAACGACGCTTGGCAGCTGCACTTTGACCTTGAGTCATCTGAGAACCTGCGCCCTTTGGATAGTCTCTGACTAAATGGAATCAGTATGTACCTACTGAGCACTGTACGTACTAGTGCCTGTAATGTCAAGATATACCCAGTGGCAATCCCCCGAAGGAGGAGGCCTTTGCCGCAGTCATCTGTGGATCCGGTGGTAGCCCTGAACTTAAGGCAGTCCCTTAAGGCCAGTGGAAAGTCGGCTTATGCTGTGGCTACAGCTCTGGGCCATGCCCCGAATTGGCTTTATCGGGTCATCAACGGCGAGTCCGGGATTCTTCTCCCAACTCTGCGGAAAGTCGCGGCGGAGTTAGGAGTATCTGCGGGATCGTTGGTGGATTCCCCAGAGGACATTAAGAGAGATACACGAAATGTAGTGAGGCTGGCGGAGGTCGAAGCCAAACCGGAGACTGGGGCAGCGAAATACGACGAGACACCAAAGCAGTTTGTGCTAATTCCATTGGCAATTCTGCCTGATCCAGACATCGACCCTTTCTTTACACAACTGATCAGGATCGAGGGGTCAGGAATGACAAGGACTTACCCAGATGGAAGTCTCATTCTTGTCGACCGTCTGAAAAGGGATCTCAAGGACGGCGGGACTTTTGTGTTAGAGACTGTGGAGGGGTTGCTGGTGAGGAAGGTAGAATGTCGAAGAGAAACCGACGCTTGGTTGATCGAAGGCAAGGACGGTAGTTCTGAAAGGTTCATTTTAACTAAAGATACCCACATCGTAGGCCAGGTTACAAGCGCTTGGCTAAGCCTACTGTGAGATCGAAACTTGACCACAGTCCTATTCTAAAAAAGGAGGCAGTGCACCTGGCATTTTGTAGCTGAAAAGGCCTGAATTCGGTTGGTTTTTGACAAAACCCCTGGAGAGACCGCAGTCATCGCGATGGCGGCCAGTCCCAAGGCCGGCAGTACGCTGTTGGGGCGGCCGAGAGCCAAGGCGGCCAGATAGACCGTCCCCATGGCCGCCGCCCGGAGCGCCGATGGAGAACCCCCGGCCACCACCGCATAGGCCCAGATGACGATCAGCGGAACGATCAGGTACATACGCCGCCGCCGTCCCAAGATGAGGGCCGATGCGCCAAGGGCGACCACCATCAACACCCCGACGTGGAGCCCGGATATGGCGAGAAGATGGGATGCGCCGGTGTCTCGGAACCGGTCTTCCAACCCTTGGGGCAGCGAGGCGCGTTGTCCCAGCAACAGGGCTTGGGACAGGGACGACTGAGGCGAGGGAAGCGCCGCTTTCAGGCTCTCCGAAAGGCGGCGGCGTATATCGTAGATTCCCTCCCGCCAGCGATTGCCGGCCTCGCCCTGGGCCTCGACCTCGCTGGCAAACAGTATCCCCACGATGCCTCTGGCCGCCAGGTACTTTGGATAGTCGAACCCGTCGATGGGCTCGGGGCGTTGCAACGTTCCCTGTATTGTCATCACGTCGCCGTACCGGAAGTGGGGGGACGGCCGGCGGGCCGCCAACTCTGCCGGTGGGGCCGCGTAGACCAACAGACGCCCGGATGCTTCCTCGTTGCCGTCGCCGCGGTCGATGCCGGACACTTCCAACTCGAACCGGACCTGCCGGCTGGTCGCGCCGGGATCGGCGGCAACGACTCCTGTTACGAGTACCTGCTGCTGGTCGGCGGTGGTCAGGGGCTGGGCGGGAAATTCGATGGCGCCCGCCCGCCAAGCGCCAAGAAGCAACAGGGCGGCGACCGCCACAGGAAACAACCGCCAGCGTAGGAGAAAGAGACAGAGACCCAGGGTGAGGCAAGCGGCCAGCAGAACGTAGATGGCCGCTGGTCTGAAATCCGCTTCCAGGCCGAGCCACACCCCGCCGATCCATGCCGCCGCCAGCAGTAACAGCCTCATTCCGTGTTCCTCGGCAGGCACGGCGGGGTTAGCTGGCGCCTCGGCCCGGCCATCACCGGGAGGCCAAAGTCGTCACCAGACCGCGAATTCGTTCGAGGGTGGCTGGTCCGATGCGGGGCACGTTGACGATGTCGTCGACCGTTTGGAAGGGGCCGCTGCCTTGACGGTACTCGACGATGGCTCCGGCCAAGACCGGACCGATCCCAGGCAAAGTCTGGAGTTGGTCGATTGAAGCGGTGTTGAGGTCAATCAGGCCATCGGCGTTAGTTTGATTGCCGGAAGTTCCCGCACTCTCAAGGGTAAGGGGCGGAGTTTCACCATGCGCGGGGATATAGTACTGTTCCTCGTCCCGTACCCGGCGGGCCAGATTGATGCCCGCCAGGTCGGCCTCATCCGTCGCACCGCCCGCGGCCGCTATGGCGTCGATGATGCGGCTGTCCGGGTTAATCGTGTACACGCCCGGACTCGCCACCGCACCGGCCACATGCACCCGCGCCTCCCCGGATGGACCGGAAGCGTCATCTGCCGTTCCTGTGGCAGGAGGAGGCAATACCTGTATCGGCGCCGGGTCGTCGTTCCGGGCCAGAAGCGCCGCTGCGGCCAACACCAACGCCAGGGTCAGCACTCCCAGCACGGCGACGGCGAGATTCCGGGCATTAGGTTCGGGCACGAGCGTCCACCCCCAAGGACAGTTCGATTCTATAGGCAGCCTCTCAGATAGATTTGAGAGGGAAACGGAAGCAAATGAAAACCGCGCCGGAGCATTGCTCTGGCGCGATTAAGACCTGGCATGGGCAACGCTCAGGCTCAGGGACGCATTTTACGGCTGTCCGTAGAGGTGCGATGGTACACCAAACATATTGATTGACGCTAGCCGGTACATCGGCTACATTGGGCTGGGCAGCCAAGGGGTTTTGTAGTGAGGAATTCCGCCGCCATCGGGGAGCGCATCAGCCGGATGGAAGGCGTATTTTAAGTCAAGAAGGGGATCAACATTGAGCACGGAACAGACGTCCGCCAACGGCAGTCAGCCACAGCAATTCGCCTTCTTTCGAGGCGATTACGTGCCGCTGGAGGAAGCCCGTGTGAGTGTGATGACTCACGCCCTCCACTACGGGACGGCCGTTTTCGAGGGTATTCGCGGCAACTGGAACGACCAGCAGGAGAAGATGTACATCTTCCGCCTTCGCGAGCATTACGAGCGGCTGCTCCAAGGCTGCCGGGTGCTGATGCTCGACATACCCTACGGCGTGGACGACCTTTGCCGGATTACCGTTGACCTGGTGGAACGGAACGCCAACCGCTCCGATGTGTACATCCGGCCGCTGGCCTACAAGGGCGCCGAGGTGGTGGCAAACCTCAAGCTGCACGAGCTTTCCAGTGACTTCACCCTTGTCGCCGTCCCCTTCGGCAACTACCTGGGCACCGAAAACCTTCGGTGCTGCACCTCGTCCTGGCGGCGCATCGAAGACCAGATGGCGCCGACACAAATCAAGACGTCAGCCAACTACCTCAACAGCATCCTGGCCAAAACCGAGGCGGTGCTGGCCGGCTTCGACGAGGCGATACTGCTGAACCAGGACGGCCACGTGTCGGAAGGCTCCGGCGAAAACCTGTTTATGATGCGCAAGGGCAAGCTGATTACGCCGATTCTGGAAGACAACCCCCTGCCGGGCATCACCCGCGAAACGGTGATGGAACTGGCCGCCGGGGAGCTGGGGGTGGAAGTGGTGGAGCGGCGCGTCGACCGCAGCGAACTCTACCTTGCCGACGAGGTCTTCCTCAGCGGCACGGCGGCGCACCTGACGCCGGTAGTCTCGCTGGACAGCCGCCCCATCGCCGACGGCAACCCCGGCCCGGTCTCCACCGCCCTGAAACGAATGTATTTCGATATCGTTTTCGGCCGCAACCCCAAGTACCTCCACTGGTGCACGGCGGTGGTCCCCCGGCTGGTAACCGCCTGATTCGACCCCACTGGCCCGGCCCACTGGCCCGGCTTGATACCCGGGGTGGCGACCGCGTTGCGGTACGCCCTTTCGCAACCTTACTTCACCGGACCGGGAGACCCTGACAAGTGGTGTGGGAAGCCTTGACCTGGGTTGGCGCCGCCCTCCTTGCCTACGTCATCGGAGCCATTCCGACGGCCTATCTGGTCACCCGGTACATCATGGGCCGGGACATACGAGGACTCGGGGATTACAACAGCGGGGCAGCCAACGTATTCCGTTCGGTGGGCCCCAGGGCCGGGTTGGGCGTCGGCGGGATAGACATCGTCAAGGGCGTGGTAGCGGTGGTGGCTGTCCGGCTCTTGGCCGACAATACCGGCATGCAGATGATGGCCGGCTTCGCGGTCTTGGCCGGACATAACTGGCCGGTGTTCCTCCGGTTCCGGGGAGGCCGCGGCGCAGCCACCTCGGTGGGCGTCCTGATCGCTATTCTGCCGGCCCTTACCCTGCCCATCGGCGCCCTATCGCTGGTGATTCTTTACTACACCAAGAAGGCGATCTTTGCGCTGGCACTCTTCTTGGTCGCGGTACCGGTCCTCTCTTGGACGGCAGGATACTCGCCGGAGCTGATAGCTTATTCCTTTGCGGTGCCCATTTTCATAGGGTTCTGTCACGTCCTCTCCACCCGGATAATGGCCGCGACGGGCCGGGGAACGCCCGGCGAGGTTCCGGGCTCTCCCGAGTAGGGCGCGCCGGCGAGACGTTTCTTCATTTGGAGACTGCCCGTTGCCGGGGTCCCAACCTTTCATGCAGTGGGGTCCGTGACCGCCAGGTTTGCGCCGCTGGCATGAAGTCGGACTCCGCTGTATCTTGATGGGGGATCCCGGCCGACCCGGCGGCAGCTGCGAGGAAGAGCATGGCGGAAATCGAGATCATTGGTATGATCGGGGTCAATAAGGAGCGGGACTCCTCCCGGGGAGTTACCGTCAGCCTCTTCGGCGGCGGCATAAACCCCGCCGACGAAATCCCCGCAGGCATAGACCCTGAATACATCGCCGAATTCTCCCAGGCCCACGAGGACAGCGGCTTCGACAAGGTGCTGATCGGATACTCGTCGGCCACGGCGGAAGGTTTCGCGGTGGCGGGATACGCCGCCTACCGGACCAAGACGCTGGGCTACCTCATCGCCCACCGGGCCGGGTTTGTGACCCCCACCTTAGCCGCCAGGCACCTGGCCACCCTGGACCAGTTGACCGGCGGACGGATCGCCCTCCACGTTATCACCGGAGGCAGCGATGAGGAGCAACACCGGGACGGCGACTGGCTGGACCACGATTCCCGCTACCGCCGGACCGGCGAGTTCATGGAAGTGGTCAAACGGGTCTGGACCGAAACCGCGCCCTTCGATTACGAGGGGGAATTTTACCGGTTGGAGCAGGTCCACAGCCAAGTGAGGACTCTGCAGAAGCCCCACGTTCCTCTTTACTTCGGCGGTGCGTCAGAGGCCGCCAAGGAGGTGGGAGCCAGCAGGGCCGACGTTTACGCCCTCTGGGGTGAGCCCCTGGCGGCCATCAAAGAGCAGGTTGCCGACCTTCGGGACCGGGCCGCTCGTTATGGACGGAGGATTCGGTTCAGCCTTTCCGTCCGGCCGATTCTGGGCGACACCGAAGGCGAAGCCTGGGAGCGAGCCAAAGGGATTTTGGAACGGGTCAAGGGGTCAGTGGGCGAAGCCGTGGGGCCCGGCCGGCCCGCCCGTCTCCAGTCGGTGGGCTCCCGCCGGCTGCTGGACTTCGCCGCCGAGGGCGAGGTCCACGACCAGCGCCTCTGGATGCCCATCGCCGCGGCCACCGGAGCCGCCGGCAGCACCACCGCCTTGGTCGGGACGGCCGAGCAGGTGGCCGAGTCCCTCTTGGCCTACTACGACGCCGGATGCACCACAGTGCTGATTCGAGGATTCGACCCCTTGCAGGACACGGCGGATTACGGAAAGGAACTGATCCCCATGCTCCGGGAGGGCGCCGCCGCCCGTGGAAATTAGAAGGGGAGATTAGCCCGCGAGATCAGCAGGCGAGATTAACCGGCCCGGCTGGGCGCCCTCCATCCGAGCAGGTCGCCGAGCATCTTGAAGAAGCGGTCCCGGTCTACTTGGTCCAACAATGAGACCTCGCCCGCGCTTTCCGTGAGCCTGGACTCTCCGGGATATTCACCATCGGAGTCGGCGACCTCCACCCCAACCCGGCGGACGGTTGCGACTTGCGGGTCTATGGCCATCGCCACCGCCAGAGGATCGTAAAACTCGAAGCGTTGTCGCGACGGGTCACGGCGGAACCAGTTCTGCACGACGCGCAGCGCCAAGCGGCCCAGCGGTCTATCCGACGTCGCCTCCAACGCCTGACCGCGGTCGATGGCGACCTGACGGCAAGCGGCCAGATCGGCCACCGTCACGGGAATCCCACTGGACATAACGGCAGCGGCCGCGTCGGGGTCACTTTGGAAGTTGAACTCGGCTTGGGGCGTCACATTGCCCGCAGCGCCCACCGCCCCTCCCATCACCACGACACGGCGGGCCAAGCTCAAGGCCAAGGGATGACGCCGGAGCATTCGGGCGAGGTTGGTCAGCGGGCCCAAGGCCACGATCGTGATTTCGCCCGGCCGGGCGGCAAGTTGCCCGGCCATGAATTCGACGGCATGGTTCGCGACGGGCCGCGCCGCTGGGTTGGGCAGCCGCACCGATAGGCCTCCCGGACCGTGGAACGCCACCGACGGACGGAAACGTCCTCGCAGGGGTTTCGCGGCCCCTTTTGCCACGGGGACGTCCGACCGCCCTGCCGCTTGGAGCAACGCCAGCGCGTTCCGGGTAGCGCGGGCCAACGGGACGTTTCCCCCGACGGCGGTCAACCCAAGCAAGTCCACGCCGGGCGCGGCCAAAGCCATCAGAATGGCGACTGCGTCATCAACGCCAGGATCAGTGTCGATCACGAAAACCCGGGATTGAGGGGGGTCTGAGTCCCTCTCACCTCGGCCTCTACTTGTGGTCTCGATGGGAAAGTCCGGGGAGTTGATGGGCATAATGGGTCTGAATAACCTTTCTTGGGTTTCTACGGTTGGGGCGCTTGGCGAACTCAGGTCACTTGGATCGTGCACATCGCCATACATTGATGGTTGGATTGACTAACATTAGGCGATAGAATAAAATAAGCGTTATACCTAATCGTAGGAGAAAGAGTTATGACGGTAGGCACGGGTTTTCGGAACCCTTTTCGCCCTGGGGCGGGTCATATGCCACCCTATCTGGCTGGGCGAGAAGGTGAAACTCAGGAATTCTTGAGGTTGCTGGAGCAGGATGCCATCTTGGACAACATGATTCTGACCGGCATTCGAGGGGTTGGCAAGACTGTCTTGCTGGAGACGTGGCGTCCTTTCGCGCTGGATCACGGCTGGCGGTGGGCCGGCAATGACATGTCGGAAGCTGCTCGCTTGAGTTTGGACTCCTTGGGAACTCGATTGATGGTTGACTTGGCTGTGGCGCTTTCCTCGGTTACGGTTGCGGAGGTCCAGTCCCGAGGTGCCGGATTCACCGGAGGTAGGGAGGTGCTTCCGGTGCGCCTGGACTACGATACTCTTCGGGAGATATGGAATCGCACTCCTGGTTTGACTGCCGACAAACTGAGGACAGTTCTTGAGACCGCCTGGGCCATTGTCAAAGACTTCGGGGTCAGTGGGGTGGTGTTCGCCTATGACGAAGCGCAGAATCTGACGAATGGACTTAATGAGGAGGGATACTCTCCGGCTGCCATGCTTCTGGACGTGTTCCAATCGGTTCAGAGGAAGGGTGTGCCTTTCATGCTGCTGCTCTCTGGTCTGCCTACATTGTTCCCAAATCTCGTTGAGACAAGAACATTTGCTGAGCGCATGTTCCGGGTTATTACGCTTGACCGGTTGGACGAAGAGTCCTGTAGGGAGGCGATCACGAAACCGCTTGAGCATTCCGGGAGTCCAGTGCGGTTCACCCCGGAATCTGTTGAGAAAATCTATGAAGCGACCAGCGGGTATCCCTATTTCGTGCAGTTCTTTTGCAGAGAGTCTTTCGATGTGTGGCTCGCCAAGCCTGATGCGCCTGTCCCCCTGTCCGATATCCAACTGAAGCTGGACTCGGACTTTTTCGCGGGGCGTTGGTATCGTGTCACCGAGCGGCAGAAAGACCTGCTGAAGTTGGTTGTCGGTTTGGACAATGGCGGGTTGGACTTCACCGTTCAAGATGTGGTCAAAGCTTCGTCGTCTTTAGAGCGGCCATTCTCTGCCAGCCACGTGGGGCAGATACTCTCTTCTCTGTGCGACTCTGGATTTGTGTATCGCAACCGGCGGGGGCGGTATTCTCTGGCTGTCCCTCTTTTGGATGGTTTCATTAAGCGGCAGGCATAGCCTGTCCGATCACGCGCAGCGATTTTCACCGAAGTAATTGGTGGGGTCCGGTCAGGTGCAGATAAGGCATGAGCTGCGGCAGCCCTTCATCCCTGTAGACGCGGGCAATTATGCCCGCCGTTCCTAAATCACCACGTCGGGGTAAAGGTAGCTGGAGTTGGCGAAGGCGGTCAGGGCGTCTTGGGCGGTGTGCCGGAACCGGTAGCCGGTCGTATGGTGAAGGCGGGAGTTGCTCAGGAGGATGGGCCAGCGGATGAGGTCGAGCGCCCCGGGGGTGGCATCCGGTTGTATCCGAAGATTCGATGCTATTCGCGCCAAGGGATAGGTAAGGAACGCCGGCAGGTTTATCAGCCGGCTTTGGATGGCCGCGGCCATCTCCCGGTAGTACACGACGCCGCTTCCCGCCACGTTGAATACCCCCGGCAACCCCTCCATGATCACCAGGCACAGGACTCGGGCCAGATCGTCGTCGTAGACGAACTGGAGCGGCGGGTCCGAGTCCGATATCCCGATGAGCCACGGGCGGAAAAAGGCGTTGGTGACCAGGTTGTTGGCGTCCGGGCCCAGAATAACGGCGGGGCGCAGGATCGTTATCTTCATGCCGGGCGCCGCTTGCTGGAGCTCCTGGAGCATGAGCTCGGCCAAGAATTTGTTGTAGGTGTAGGAAACGTCCCGGGCAGGGCGAAGCGGAGCATCCTCCAGGATGGGCATGGGATTGTCGTAATGGGCCCCGTAGACCGTATGGGAGCTCACGTAAACCAGGTGCTCCACCCGGGCCTCTATACACGAATCCCACACCCCGCGCAACATGGCCATGTTGTTTCCCCGGATATCGGTTACCTCCCGCCGGTTGGCGCCTCTGCGGCTGTCGAACGCCAGGTGCACCAGAGTGGTGACGCGGTGATCGGCGAGTTCTTGGTTTATCGGAGCGGAAACGTCGAGCCGAAAGGCGGCGATGTTGTGAATTGGGGCGGCCAGCGGCCGGGAGTCGAAAGCGACCAGCCCGTCCAGCCCGTTGAGGACCTCCAGGTGTTCCAGCAGCTTCCTGCCGATATAGCCGGAAGCGCCGGTGACTGCCACCACCTTTCTTCCGGACGTCATGGGCCACCCGGAAGAGGCGGGGTCGTCAGAGGTGCTGCGGACGCCAAGGTCTACCCGAAAGAGGCGGTGCGGCCAAGCATAGTGCCCAGCCATGTTTGGGCCATAATCCGGACTTTCTCTCTCGTGCTCAATGAAATCCGCCGTTCTCCCAACACATCGAAGCCTGAAGACTCGATCCGGTCCAGCACCCTCGAATAGATCGCCCCCAGGACGGCGGGGCAGGCGCGGGAGCGGTGCGACAAATGCGGAAGCAGCCGCAAACCGTTTTTGTAATATGCGCGAGCTCGCTCCGCCTGGAACCGCGAGAGTTCCATGAACGCCTCGTTCCTGATCCCGTCCCGCAGATGCTCTTCCGAGTAGCCGAACCGGGCCATTTCATCTTGGGGCAAGTATACGCGGCCCATTTCCAGGTCCCCTCGGACGTCCCGCAGGATGTTGGTCAACTGCATGGCCAAGCCCAGGTCCACCGCGTAGTCCTTAGCCTCCTCGCCTTGGTACTCGAATATCTGCAAGCATATCAACCCGACCACCGACGCCACGCGGTAACAGTACTGGCGGAGTTCATCGAAGTCTTGGAAGCGGTGCTTCACCAGATCGCTTTTCACTCCCAAGATGATCTCCTGGAAGTAGTCTTGGGGTATGTCGTAGCGGTCGGCGGCGTCAGCC
The DNA here is from genome assembly GCA_965220625.1 of Dehalococcoidia bacterium. Lineage (GTDB taxonomy): Bacteria > Chloroflexota > Dehalococcoidia > Lucifugimonadales > UBA3495 > VXOI01. Next base: position 2,155,743 of record CBDCQN010000003.1, on the reverse strand, counting down.
AAGGCGAGAAAGGCGGGACTCTCGGGGTGGCTGTGGAAAGCCTGGTCCAGGCTGGACTCTATGGAGGACAAGGCAGCCAGCTTAGCCTCGTCCGTGCCCTGCTCGTCCACAGAATCGTCGCAGTGGCGACAAAAAGAGTAGACCGCGTAAATGGCCCTTCGCTTGGCTGCCGGCAGCGTCAGGAAGGCGTAGTAGAAATTCTTAGCCTCCCGGCGGGTGATGGCCCGGCAGTCGTCGTAGGCCAGTTCCAAGGCTGTCTTGGCGCTTGCCACCGGGGTGCTTATCCGCCGACGACTTGGACCATGACCTCCCGGTCACGGGGGTGGTCCAGCTCGATGAAAAACACGCTCTGATAGGTCCCAAACTGCATTTGACCGTCGATTATGGGCACCGTTTCGCTGGTGCCCAGAAGGAGGTGCTGCAGGTGAGCGTGGGCGTTGGGAGATTCGTCAGGGGTCATGTTGACGGTGCGAATCTCGAAGTTGTTGTGGTGGTAGGGCTTCTCCCGGGGGGAGATCTTCTCGAGGAACACAGTCATGTCCTCAAGCAAAAGCGGCTCGTTCTCGTTGATTTTAACCGCCGCCGTTGTGTGTTTGGAAAACACAACGGCAAAGCCGTTGTTGACCTCCGATTCGGCGACGCAGCTTGTAACCCAGTCCGTAATATCGATGAACTCCGGTGCGTGCTTGGTCTTCACTTTGAGGCAAAAGGACTTGGTGATCATGTTAGCTCACCCTTCAGGTTAGGTTGGTCCTCCAACTTTGTATTGGGGAGAGTTCCAGTTCTTGATTTCAGCCCGGGCTTTGTGGCTTGGGCGAAGCGCCCCAAGGCCAACAACGGCCAATAGTTCCGGTACATGTGGTAGTTGATCATGAAGCCGGCGGGCAGGTCCAAGCCCTGAAACCCTGGCTCGCCGGGTTTCGGCGCATCCTTGGGCGGCTGCCCCACCCCGTAACCGGGGAAACCGGTGCCGGTGAAATACGGTTCGTCCCAACTGCCGTCGTCGAGTTGGGTGTCGGCCAAGTAGCGGACCGCCCGGCGGCAAGCGGTGGTATCGGCTTCTCCGGCGGCGATCAGGGCCAAGAGCCCCCAGGCGGTCTGGGACGCGGTGCTGGGACCGACCCCCCACAGGGACTCGTCCACGTAAGAGCCGCAACTCTCCCCCCAACCGCCGTCATCGTTCTGACGGTCCAGCAGCCACTCCACCGCCCGGCGAACGCAGGGTTGGGACATGTCCTCGCCTACGGCCTGCAGTGCGGGCAAGGCTGCCCCGGTGCCGTAGATGTAATTGACGCCCCACCGGCCGAACCAGGGACCGTCGGCTTCCTGCTCTTTCCGGATGTACTCGAGCGCTCTCTGCACGGGCGGATGGCTGGCGGTATAGCCCAAGCGTCCGTACATTTCCAGGATGTGGGCGGTAACGTCGACGCTGGGCGGATCCAGGGTCTCGCCGAAATCGGCAAAAGGTATCTTGGTCAGATATTGTTTGGTGTTGTCCTTGTCAAAAGCGGCCCAGCCGCCGCCCTTGGACTGCAGCGCCTCAATCCAGTCCACCCCCCGTTGGATTGCCTCCTGGCGCCGTGGGTCGTCCCTTGAGTCCAGCCGGGCCAGATGGAGGGCGACAATCACTTCCGCGGAATCGTCGATGTCCGGGTATTTTTCGTTGTGGAACTCGAACGCCCAGCCGCCCGGCTGAGTGTTTCGGGCGCGCACCTGCCAGTCGCCGCTGGAGAGTATCTGCTGATCGAGCAGCCAGCTGGTGGAGCGCTGCACCATAGAGTCGTCGGCGGATATTCCGGAATCGAGCAACGCCACCTGGGCCAGGCAGGTGTCCCAAACCGGGGAGATGCAGGCTTGGACGCTATAGGTGTCGTCATCCTCGATGGCGAATCCCTCGAGACCGCTGAAACCGCGGTCCAACGCCTCCCGCGCGTCTTCGGCGCCCAAGTGGTGGAGAGCGATCAGCGAATATACCCATGGGGGCTGGATTCCGCCCCATGCGCCGTCGGCTTCTTGGTGCTCCAGGATCCAGTCCACGATCTTTCGCCGCGCTAGTCCGCGCCACGGTTGGACGGGAATCTTGTTGTAGATCCCCACCAACCGGTCGGCCCGGTATAGCCATTTGGCCCATCCGCTGTCGGGGATAGGCAAAGAAAAATCGGTGGACTCCCTGCTGCCGGGATACAGCTCGTCTATACTCGCCTCGTCCGGCACCGGACAGTAGGGCCGGTCGGTGAGAATGATCAGCATGGGCACGATGGTCGCCCGCGCCCAACTGGAGAACTCGTAAATATTAAACGGGGCCCATTGCGGGATCAGGATCATCTCAGGCGGCAGGTTGGGCGTGCCTTCCCAGTCCCACTGCCCGAACAGGGCCAGCCAGATCTTGGTGAACACCCGTACGCTGGGGACACCGCCACGGCTCAGGATGAACTCCCTGGCCTTGGTCATGTGGGTTGCCTCGAACGGGTGTCCAGCCAGTTTCAGCGCGAAATAGCACTCTACGGTCGTGCTGACGTCGCCCGGCGCTTCGAAGTATTGGCCCCAGGAACCGTCATCCCGCTGTTTGCTGACGATGTAGTTGGAGACCTTGCGCCAACGCTCCGGTTCATTACGCCCCAAGAACCAGCACAGCATCAGGTACTCGGCTTCCATCGTCGGGTTCGACTCCAACTTGCCCCACCAGTAGCCGTCCTCGTGTTGAGCCGAACGGAAATAGGCGTGGGACCGGTGGACCGTCCGGTCCACCACCCCAGTCAAGTTGTCCCGTAATGTCGTTTCTGAATTGACCAACGCGTATCCCGCCTGTTCTTAGGTCTTCTCAGTGTTGACGTATCCGTGATCGGTGAACCACTCCACCGCCTTCTTCAAGGCGCCGTCCACCGGGCTCTGGGGCTGTCCCAGTTCCCGCACGGCCTTGTCGCAGTTCACGTACGCAGGCTTCTTGGAAGCCAATACTCCTTCCAACGGGATCGTGGGCTCCTTGCCGCGCAGGCCTTGGGACCACGCGCGGTCCAGGTATCCGGCGCCCACCACCAGCCAGTACGGCAGCCTCACTACGGGGGCCGGAATGCCGGTTATTTGGCTCATTCTGTTCAGCAACTCTTTCAGGGTCATGTTCTGGTTGCCCAGTATGTACCGTTCTCCCGTCTTCCCTCGTTCAAGCGCCAGGATGTGACCCTCAGCCACGTCCGCCACGTCGACGACGTTGAGCCCCGTCGCCAGGTAGGCTGGAATGCGCCGGCGCATGAAGTCCAGCACTATCTTGCCGGTGGGCGTCGGCTTGACGTCCCACGGGCCTATGGGCGCGGTGGGGTTGACCACCACCACCGGAGCACCCCGCTCCGCCCGTTCCATCACCTGCTTTTCGGCCTCGTACTTCGATCGCTTGTAGTGGCCGTGCAGGCTTCCTACGGGCAGAGGAGTCGATTCGTCCCCTTGGCCGCCCCTGGGCATCCCAATGGTGGAAACCGTGCTGGTGTACACCACCCTGGAAACACCGGCGGCCAAGGCGCGGTCCAAGACGTTGGCGGCGCCTCCGACGTTGGTACGCCAAACTGAGCAGGGGTCGGCAGACCAGAAGGTGTAGGCGGCGGCACAATGGAATACCGCTTCGCACCCCGCCAAGGCCCGGTCCAAGGAATCACAGTCTAGGATGTCCCCGACGACCCTCTCGACGCCCGTGTTTTCGATTGTTAAACAGTTGCTTCCGGGCCTGACCAATGCTCGGACTTCATGCCCGCGGCCCCACAACTCCCGGGCCAGATTTCCTCCTATAAAACCCGTGGCCCCGGTTACCAGCGCTTTCATTCACAAGTTGCATTCAAATCAAATGACAATTGGCCAACCAATGGCGCGAGCCGCCGATGGTTCAGCCGATCGTTCAATAGGGCGCCTGGGCCGCCGCTTGTTCCTGGTAGGCGGCCATCCGTTCCGACTGTTGCTCCAAATAGGCCACTCCCAGCCTGGTGATTACGGTCCGGCACAGCATCAACTGGTTTTTCAGCCCCCACAATGCGGGGATCCGCCATGGCATGGCCAGCACCTTCGTAAAGATTCCGTATTTCGCTCTCGACAGCTCTTCGAGGTACGCGGGAAGGCGTTGAGAGGCAGGGTCCAACACTACGCGCACCGACAGGAACGGTACCCCGGCGTTGGCCGCCGCCGCCGCCGCCCGGTAATCTTCCATGTTGACGCTGTCGGCGTCGTATATTCGCCGGAGCTCCTCCCGCTCCCGGGGTTCTCGCACCAAGTGGTTCACGGTGACCGACGCCCCGTGGCAGGTGGGCATACCCAAGCCCGCTGCCGCCTGCCCGGCCATACGACGCATGTTTTCGTCGGCCGCTAGGACCGGGTCATCGCCATCGGCGCCTGGCCCCATGGCATAGCGTTCGGCTAACACCACGCTTCCCGTTTCCAGTTCCGGGTCCAAGCCGCCGGCAATTCCCAACAACAATACGCCGTCGACGTCGTGGCGTGATGCCAGTATTTGGGCCGTGCTTGCGCCGGACCGCTCGGGACCCACACCAAGCAGGTGGAATTCCACTTGAGGCCAGTCCCGCTTGGGATAGGCTTTCCCTTCCACCTCTTGTTGCAACCCGGCCAATTCGGTGCCCAGGCTGGCTGCGATTATCAGAGTTCGCGGCAAGAACAAGCCTCTCTACGCGGCGGTGATACCGCCCTTGGTGATGGCTCCCGCTTTGAGCAGGGTGCCCCAGTCCTTGGGCGACTGTACGGCCGTGAAAATGGTGGCCGATTCGAAACCGCAGTGCATCATGCAGTTGGCGCACCGGGGGTCTTTGCCCACCCCGTAGCGGTCCCAAACCTCATCGTCGAACAGTTCGGCGACGTGCTCGGCATGTTCGTCGGCCAACGGGTAGCAGGGCTTCCGCCAGCCCATCACGGTATAGGTGGGGTTCGACCAAGCGGTGCACTCGTATTCTCGTTCACCCTTGAGGAAGTTTAGGTAAAGCGGGTTGTTGTAGAAACGGGCGCCCTTGGAAGTCTCCGGGTCCAAGAGTTGCTGGAACACAGTGTGAGACTCGTTTCGAGTCAGGAACAGCTCTTGGTCGGGGGCGTCTTCAAAGTCGAACCCCGGGGATATCATGGAGCCTTCCACGCCGAGGTCGCTGACCAACCGGAACATCTCCGACAGGTCTTCGACGTCGCTGTTTCGGAATACAGTGGTGTTGGTGCAGACCCGGTAGCCGCGGTCCAAGGCCGATTCGATCACGTTGACCGCCCGCTTGAACACTCCCTTGCGAGCGACCGATTCGTCGTGCTTTTCCTCCATGCCGTCCATGTGGATGACCCACGAGAGGTACTTCGACGGTGGAATCTTGTCCATTACCCGGTCCAACAGGAGCCCATTGGTGCAACAGTAGACGAAGTATTTCTGCGCTATCAACGTATTGATGATTTCGTCGATCTTCGGATGAATGGTGGGTTCTCCGCCAGCGATGGAGACAATGGGCGCTCCGGACTCCTTCACGGCGGCCAGCGCTGTCTCGACGGGCATCATCTGGTCCAACACCGGCTTGTACTCCCGGATCCGGCCGCAACCGATACAAGCCAGGTTGCACATCTCCAAGGGTTCCAGCATGGTGACCAGCGGGAACTTCTTTCGTCCCCGGACCCGGTTCTTGACAATGTAGCCGGCCAGCCGGACTGACAGCTCCAAGGGCCGTTTGGCTCGTTTCATCGTTTAGTCCTTTCTGAATGCTTCTTTAATTAACGATGGGTACAGGGATTGGTCACGGATAACGGGCCGGTTGTTTCAGTAGTCCCGGCGCGACAGGAAATCGACCAACTCTTCGGCCTCATCGCGGGCCCATCCTGGCAGGGCGACAGGCTGCAGGGCCTCCAACGCCTGTGCCGCCGCGGACTCGGTAAGCTGCTGGGCGCTGTCCCTGGCGCCGACCTCGTCGAGAATGGCCAGCACCCGTTGGACGTCCTCCTCGCTCAGTGTCTCTTGGCGGTAGATTCTTAGCAAATCGTCCAGGGCCCTGCCGCTTGCCCTCTCCAAGCCGAACACCACCGGATAGGACTTCTTCCGGCGGCGTATGTCGTTTCCCGCCGACTTTCCGGTGGTGGACTCGTCGCCCCAAATCCCCAGGTAATCGTCCCTGATCTGGAACGCTTGGCCCAAGAAGGAGCCGAACCGGGAGAAGGCGCGGACTGAGTCGTCGTCCCGGGCGGCCAGCATGGCGCCGATTTCCAACCCGCAACGGATGAGAGCTCCCGTTTTGCAGGCGATCATGTACAAGTATTCATCGGAGGTGATATTAGTCCGTGACTCGAAAGCCAGGTCCAGGCATTGGCCCTGAATCATCTCCAAGTAGCTGCCAGTGAGGATTTCCGACACCCGCAGAACCGTCTGCGGGGGTATCCCGCGCCGCCCGGCGTCGAGCACCGACAGGTCGCCGGTGCACTGCATGGCGTTCCCGGCGGAGAGCGCTTTGGGCATGCCCCACACATGCCAGACCGTAGCCTGATGGCGGCGTTCCAGATCGCCGTCCTGTATGTCGTCGTGAACCAGCGAGAAGTTGTGGATCAACTCCAAGGCGGCCGCAGCAGGAAGGGCCCTGGAGTAATCATCGGCCAAGGCGTCACAGGCGAACAAACACAGGGTGGGGCGCAAAGCCTTCCCCTGCGACCCGGCAGACTCCATCTTGGCTCCATGGCGGTCGGTCCATCCCAAGTGGTAACGGAGCAACAGGTATGCTTCGGACTCCGAGGCCTCGGGGACCGTCCGTATCAACTCCCGGTCCACCGGGGCCTTGTACCGCGAGAACATAGCCGGCAGCGTCGGCCCCGTCTTGACGGCGGTTGTCGATGTCTGGCTTGCCTCTTGCTCCATGGCCCTGCTCTCAATCGAGAAACGGCTTGCGGTTCAAGACCGCAAACCAAATACTAACGGTCACCGGCATCACCTAGTGACCACGCATCGCATCGTGTCCCGATGTATGGTTGAGGCATGCTAGCAAAGGCCCGGAGATAGTGTCAATAGAGGTTGAGCCCGGTTATCGTTTTTGGCCTGCCGGGGGGTCAACGTAAACGATTTCGTGATTCATCCGCCCGGTTGGGGCCGAAGCCCTCAACAACCGGTTGTCATGCCCTCGGGTTGTGCCGTCACCGACCCCCTCGCTGACTGCTATAATTATCGGGCCTGATTAAGCCGCCGGGCCGGGGCGGATGCAGGTAGTGAAGGGCATCTGCGTCAAGACGGGTATTACTCTGATGGCCACTCGAAAAGAGGTGAGTCGGGGAGCGTACCACGGGAAGCGGACCATGCGGCGGCGCAATCCCGCTGGCGCCCACGGCCGGTTGACACACCGCCCATCTTATAATATATTTTCACCTTGTAATGAATGTTACATAAGGCGGCGTTGACACTACTGGTCAATTTCCAGGAACGCACCTTGATGTAACCGGATTATCGCGGGACCCATTTTACCAAAGCGTTCAATAAAGAGGTAGAAGAACAATATAAGGAGGAGGAGCACATGGCTGACCAGGATATTGCATTGGTAGCTCACCTGTTGCGGCGCGCCGGCTTTGGGGCAAGCCGGGATGACATCGAAGCTGCGGCGGCTAGGGGCTACGACACGGTGGTCCAAGAATTGCTTAACCCCAGCGGCGGCGTCGACGAAGACCTGCTGATGCGGTACAACCCTTCCTATCACGAGGCTGCCGCCATCGAGGTCAACACCCAGCTGTGGATATACCGGATGGTCAACAGTCCCAGCCAGCTGCAGGAGAAGGTTGCTCTCTTCTGGCACATGATCTTCTGCGCCGGCCATAGCAAGATCGACAGCGGCCAGGAAATGGGCATCATGGTCAACATGTTCCGGAACCACGGCATGGGCAGCTTCCGGGACTTGTTGATAGGACTGTCCACCAACCCCGGAATGATGTATTACCTGGACAACACCGAGAGCCACAAGGCCAACCTCAACGAGAACTACGGACGGGAGCTCCTGGAGCTGTTCTCCTTGGGCGTCGGCATGGACGAGAGCTTCAACTACTCCGAGGACGACGTTAAAGTCTGCGCCCGCGCCTTCACCGGCTGGAACGTGGCGCCGTCGTACCCTCCGTTCCCCCACGGGCGCAGCCCTTGGAACTTCCGGTTCGATCCGGCGGACCATGATGACTCGGAAAAGACCTTCCTCGGCGAAACGGGCCCTTGGAACGGCGACGATATCATCGAAATCATCTGCAAGCAGCCGGCCACCGCCCGCTTCCTCGCCCGCCACTTGTACAACTACTTCGTGGCCGACGAGCCCCAGATCCCGGCCTGGCGTTTGACCGCGCCCCGGGATGTCGAGGCCATCAAGGCCTTGGAGAAGACCTACTTCGAGTCCAACTACAACATCGGCGCGATGCTCGAGACCCTGTTCACTTCCGACTTCTTCAAGGACGAGGACGTCCGCTACGCCAAGGTCAAGAACCCGGCGGAGATGGTCGCCGGACTGTTGCGCATGGTCGGAGAGCACCGGGACATCAGGCCAGGCTTGTTCGAGATCTCTCAAGAGCCGAAGTACATGGGCATGGACCTGATGAACCCGCCTACCGTGGAAGGCTGGCACACCGGCCGCGAGTGGATCGACAGCGGAACGCTGGTCGAGCGCATCAACTTCGCCGCCGACTTGCTGGGCAATACCGAGCTGCCAGGCGTACGGTCGCTGGTCTCCCGGCTCCAGGCCCAGGGCGACCTTACCCCCGAGCAGTTGGTCGATGGCTGCCTCGACCTGACCGGACCGCTGCTTGTCACCGGCGACACCCACGCACAGTTGGTGGCCCATGCCCAGGGCGAGGGCACCGTCTCGGCAGGCGACAGCGCCAACTTCACCCGCCGCACCGGCGAGATGTTCCAGATGATCGCCGCCACGGCAGAGTTCCAGTTCGAGTAACGGCCAACGAGCAGGGGCGCACGGCCATCCGCCCCTGCTGACGCCAAAGAGCAAAGAATTAACGGAGGAGAAATCATGGTATCAACCGCGAAAGACCCTGTCCTGGCAGTGCTCTCTTTGTCGGGCGGCAACGACGGCTTGAACACCGTCATCCCGCGCAATAGTTCGCTGTACCGGGACTTTCGACCCACCCTCGGGGTTCCCGAAGACCAGATTATTCCCATCACTGACGAGTTGGGCTTCCACCCGACCATGGCCCCCCTGAAGAAGTTCTGGGACGCCGGGCAGTTGGCCATTTTCGTCGGCATCGGCTACCCGACCCCCAGCTATTCCCACTTCCGCTCGATGGACATCTGGCACACCTGTGAGCCAGAAATCATCGGCACCGAGGGCTGGCTGGGCCGCGCCACCAAGCTGATGGACCCCAACGCGGAGAACGTGCTGACCGCCGTCAACTTCGGCCGCGGCCTGCCCCGCGCCCTGGTGATGGACGGCGTTCCGGTCGCTTCCGTCGGCAACCTGGAGACCTATGGTCTGCTAACAGGCATCGACGGCGAGGACCAACGGAACTCCGCTCTCGACGTCTTCGGACGCATGTACGCTCCGGCCATCGGCTCCGGCGCAGTGATGGACTACATCCACTCCACCGGCACCGACGCCCTGAAGGGCGCCGACATCCTGGCCACCGCGCCGGACCAATACACTTCCAACGTGGAGTACTCCGGCACCGTGGTCGGCCAGTACATGAAGAACATCGCCCAGACCCACCTGGCCGAGTTCGGCACCCGCGTGCTTTACACCACGTCGCCGTACAACGGCTTCGATTCCCACGCCAACCAGGCCCAGGCCAACGCGGGCCTGTGGACCGACGTCTCCAACACGGTGGAGACCTTCTTTACCGACTTGCGCGACCACAACGCCAGCGACAACATAACGCTGCTCCTGTTCAGTGAGTTTGGCCGCCGTGTGAACGACAACGGCTCCGGCACCGATCACGGCGCAGCCGGCGTCGCCTTCGCCGTCGGTGAGCATGTCAAGGGCGGCATCTACGGGACCTACCCGTCCCTGGAGCCCTCCGAGCAAGAGTTCGGGGGCAACCTGAAGTTCAACCTGGACTTCCGGTCGGTCTACTCGACCATCTTGGAAGACTGGTTCGGCATGGAGCCCGAGCCCATCGTCAACGGCAACTTCGAACGGGTCAAGTTCTTCAACTAGGCCGCTGGCCGAGTGGACAGAGATCAGTGGCCAGTGGGGAGGTAAAGGCTCCCGCTGGTCACTGGCCACCAACAATCACAACGAGGCAACAATCACAACGAGGTTAGTATATGGCTACACATTTTTTCGGTCTAAACGACCGGACCTTTTACCATAGCCATTCCGTCGGCCGCAACGAGTTCGCCGGGACCGGGTTCCGCAACCCGGTGGACATGGCAATCGCCCCTGACGGATCGGTATATGTTATCAACCGCTCTTACGAGAACCGGCCCGACGGCGTGCACATGACCGTATGTACCCTGGACGAAGAGTACATATCGTCCTTCGGCGAATTTGGCGAAGGCGACGGCCAGTTCACTTGGCCCACGGCGGTGGCCTTGGACAGTGCCGGCAACGTCTACGTGGCCGACGAGTGGCTGAACCGTATCACCAAGTTTACCGCCGACGGCGAATTCGTCAGCAAGTGGGGCAGCGGCGGTTCCGGCGACGGCCAGTTCGACGGTCCGTCCGGCTTGGCTATTGACTCCGACGGGAACATGGTGGTGGTAGACAGCAAGAACAACCGCATCCAGAAATATACTGTCGACGGCCAGTTCATCAGCCAGTTCGGCTCCGCCGGTACCGGCAACGGCCAGTTCAACCTGCCTTGGGGCCTCGCGCTGGACAAGAGCGACAACGTTTACGTTGCCGACTGGCGCAACGATCGCATCCAGGTCTTCGACAAGGCCGGCGAATGGCAACAGTCGATCGGCTCCAGCGGCGACGGGATCGGCCAGCTCAGCCGGCCCAACGGTCTCTGCGTCGATGCCGACGGCGACATCTACGTTGCCGACTGGATGAACGACCGGGTGCAGGTATTCGCTCCCGACGGCCGCTTCATCACCCAGTTCGTCGGCGACGCCGCCCTCTCGAAGTGGGGCAGGGACAAGTTGAATTCCAACCCGGACATGATCCGGCAACGGAACGTAGCTTTCGCCAACGACCCCCGGTTTGAACAACGGTTCTCTCACCCGTGCGGGGTACGGATCGACGACCAGGGCCGGGTCGCCATCATCGACCACACCCGCGGCCGCATCCAGGTCTACGTCAAGGAAGAGGAGCCGGTCCTCCGGTAAACCAGACCTCGACCGTAGCTGCGGTAACCGAAAAGAGGACCGGCACTGGCCGGTCCTCTTGGTTTATGGGCTGTGTGAATGCCTTGTCCGACGGTCTCTATTCGTGGGTCATCGGCTCCATAATATCCAGCAGGACCTCAATCTGGTCCAATCCATAGCCGATGTCGGTAGCGTCCAGGAAGCGTTTCCTCTTGTAGTAGCAACCATGCAACTCGTTAGCCCAAGGCCTCAAGTCACGGGTCCTCGAATCGCCGGAAAACCGGGTGGTCCTGTTCATCACGTCGAAAAACTCATCGTGGCGTTCGTATCGCCAACCTTGATTCCCCGCAACGGCTTTCGCCATCCACGCCGCCGCCCCCCAACCCTTCTCTGCCGCTTGGTGGAGATCGTCCTCAGCCAAGTATTGTCGGCTCTTGGCCAAAAATTCCCGTGATTGCTGCCGGTAATCCGAAACGACTGCCTCCGGTTCTTCGAACGGCTGCATATTCCCCATACGCTGGTCCATTCCTCTACTCCGGCCCTTTCGGCATTCCGGCGTCGATCCAGGATACTATCTCCGCGATTTCATCCGCTGGCATAAACGGGCCGCGCAGGGGCATCCGGCCCGAGGTGCCCACGCTGCGGGCCAACGCCCGGACCAGCTGGGTTTGGCGGCCCGGCACCCCGGGCTCGATGGCACGGATGCCGGACAGCACCGCCGATTGCAACTCCTCCGGGGTCGCCCAGTAGTAGGCGTGAATCCCGGGCAGGGGCCGTCGCCCCCAGCGCTCCTCCCACCGGCCCATTATGCCGTCCAGCAACTCCTTTACCCGCGGCCAGTAGACCACATTCTCCTCGGCGCCTTCGTTCATACTCACAAACCCGATTTAAAATCTGCCTGTCAGGACTTATCAGTTACAACCTAGCTGGGGTGCTCGCTCACTGTCTCCTGGTGCAGCAACTCCAAGGCGTGGGGGATAACCGGCATCACCACCTCCAAGCACTCCCGCACCCCTTTGGTACTGCCCGGCAGCGTTATAATCAATGTGTTCCCCCGAATGCCGGCCACCGACCGGCTCAGCATCGCCATTGGCGTGAACTTCAGCGTTTCAGCCCGCATCGTTTCAGCCAGCCCAGGGACTTCTTTGTCCAGGATGGAAAGACATGCCTCCGGGGTTACGTCGTAACGGCCCAGGCCGGTGCCGCCGGTGGTGATTATCAGGTCGACGTCGGGGGAGTCCGCCCAACGGGCCAAACGCTCCGCGATGAGCTGCCGGTCGTCAGGCACGATCTCCGAACGCACGACCTGGTATTGGTCTCCCTCGAGGAAGTCCCGGATCGCTTGGCCGCTAGTGTCCTCGCGGCCGCCTTGAGACCCCGACGTGCTCACAGTCAAAATGGCTAGACCAAACATAAATCCCTCCGCAGGAAAAAATAATACCATACGAATCCGGTCTCCCTCAAAACAGACGGGTTTTACTGGAGAGGGCATTCAATTGACGGCGTACGATAGCTGAATCCACGACATGAGTCATCCCGGAGTGTCTTGCAGGGATGCCGGCATCCCAACCGTCATTCCAGCGAAACCCGAATCCACGTCTCCGTCCCCGTGTCTGTATGCCCGCGATTTGGCGTCAAGGCATGGGTCAACTCCACGCCCTCTCCGTTCTCTGGGCTGTCTGCGGTAAATTGACAACGATTTCCGCTCCAACTATAGTCAAAAAAGCGTATCCATGAAGACCGACTCCAATTGCGTGTTCTGCAAGATTGTCGCTGGCCGGTCGCCGGCCCGGGTCCGCTATCTGGACAACGACCTCATCGCCATCGTGAACCTGCTGACCTGGGTGCCGGTGATGTTGCTGGTGATTCCCAAGGAGCACCTCTCCCAGATGGAGATGTGGAGCAGCGGGCTGATGCAACGGCTGGGAACGGTGGCGGTAGACTTGGGCGCAATGTACTCACCCGGCGGCTTTCGCATCCTCTCCAACTTCGGCCATGACGGCCTGCAAAGCCAGAGCCACGCACATTTGCACGTCATCGGCGGCACGTTCTTGGGGCACTACGCCTAACCAACACAGGAGTTATCACCCTTGGCTGAAACAGTCCTTTACGAAAAACAGGGCAACATCGTAACCATCACCCTCAATCGCCCCGACTCGCTGAATGCCATTAACCGGCAGCTCCGGGGAGAGTTGGCTGACGCAATTACGCAGTTCGACGGTGAGGCGGACGCTTTCGTGGCTATCATCACGGGCGCCGGCCGCGCTTTCTGCTCCGGCCGGGACCTGAAGGAACGGGCCGAAGACAATGCCGCTGGAGTGCAGGCCCGGTCCGCTCAAAGCATGAGCCCCGACCGCCCCTACATGTGGCCCCAGACCTGGAAGCCGCTGATCGCGGCGGTCAACGGCTTCGCTCTGGCGGGCGGCTGGTCCATCGCCCAGATGTGCGACCTGCGCATCGCCGCCGAGGACGCCAAGCTGGGTATCACCGAGACCAAGTGGAGTCTGCTGCCCCCCTTCGGCACCATCCTGCCCAAGATGATTCCCCTATCGGCGGTGCTGGAGTTGGTGTTCACCGCCCAACCCATGACCGCCCAGCGGGCTTACGACATCGGCTTTTTGAACAAAGTGGTGCCAGGGGAGGACCTGATGGAAGAGGCCATGGGAATGGCCGAGACTATCGCCGAAAACGCTCCTCTGGCGGTGCAGGCCTTCAAAGAGCTGGCCTACCGGGGCCTCAACATGTCCACCCAAGACATCTCGTCCCTGACTTACCACATGTACGACCAGCTTCTGACCACCGAGGACTCGAAAGAGGGGCCCAAAGCCTTCGCCGAAAAACGCAAGCCCCAATGGCAGGGCCGGTAGGGGGAGGAGTTATCTCTCGCAGAATCGTATTTAACGCCGCCTGCGGAAGAGCCGCCATACCGGAGAGGTGAAGCCGGGCAACAGGTCTCCGCCGTCTATCACTTCGTTCTCGGTGAGTACGACCGGCTCGACATTGGGCCGGTGGATGGTGACGGTGGTGTCTTGCGGGTCGAGCACCCATGCCTGCCGCGAGCCGTAGCAGAGCCACATCGCCGCTTTGGCCGCTATTTCGGCGTTAGAGTTGCTGGGCGACTTGACTTCCACAACCAGGTCGGGAGCGAATTCCGGGTAGCCTTGGGCGCCCTCTGGTATGCGGCCCGGGGCAATCCAGGCCACGTCAGGGGCCCGCACGGTGTCTGGTTCCCGGTCCAGCCGGTAGCCGGGTTCGCCGGTGCGAGTCACTCCGTAGCCACTGTCGAAAGTATACTGAGTCAGGAAGTAGGACGTCAGAACTACTGTATCCCCATGCGGGTCTCCGGTCGGCATTTTTTCTACCAGTACCCCCCGGATAAGCTCATATCGTGTTCCTTCCCCCTTGGGAAGCCGCAGCAATTCATCGGCGGTCATCAGCTTTTGTTTGGTGGTCATCTCACGCCGTTCCGGACCGTTTCGGAATATTTTAAACCCGAGCCTGGCTTTCGGACACGCCGGGGCCGCTAGATTGTGCCGGTCTTTACGATTGCCTGGATAATGGGCGCGTAGCCGGTACACCGGCAGATGTTGCCGGATATCCCCTGCCGGACCTGCTCCTGGGTCGGGTTGGGCGTGTCCTTCAGGAAGGCGTAAGCGGTCATCAAGAACCCAGGGGTGCAGAAGCCGCACTGCAGGGCGTGGTTTTCTTGGAAGGCGAGTTGCAACGGATGAAGCTGATCGCCTTGGGCCAGCCCCTCGACGGTCATCAAATCCGCGCCGTCGGCCTGGACCGCCAGCAGAAGGCAGGACCGCACGGCCTCTCCGTTCAAGAGTATGGTGCAGGCGCCGCAGACACCGTGCTCGCATCCCAAGTGGGTGCCGGTGAGATTGAGGTCGCCTCTGAGGAAATCGGCCAGGGTCAGCCGAGGCTCCACCCGGCCTTCATACTCTCTTCCATTAACCGTCATCTTGATTTCGATGAGCGGGCTCATACGGCATCCTCCCGTTGGAGACTTGCCACAGCGTCCTCCAACGCACGGCGCGCCATCACGCCGCTCACGTCCTTCCGGTACTCGGCTGAAGCGTGGATATCCGAGCCGGGGTAGACTGACCGGGAGACCAGGCGGGCGGCCTCGGCCCGGGCATTGGAGTCCACCACCCGCCCCACCAACGCCTCTTCGGCGGCGGCTGCCCTCACTGGGGCGTCGCCGACTCCGAACATGGTTATGCGGCTCTCCAGGCATACCGCCTGGTCGTCCAGTCGCAGCAACGCAATAGCGCCGGTCAACGCGAAATCGCCGTGGCGGCGCGACACTTCCTGGAACCCCCAATTCCAGTGCCCGGTGAGGCCGGGAAGTTGAATGCGGACCAGCAATTGGTCGGGCTCCACGGCAGTGGTGAGCAGGCCAAGGAAGAATTCACCGGCTGGTACGGTTCGTTCCCCGTCCGCATCGGCAACGATGAACTGGGCGTTCAAGGCCCGGCACAGGGCGGGAATCTCGGCGGCAGGATCGGCGTGGGCGGAACTGCCGCCGACGGTGCCCCGGTTGCGTATCTGAAAGTGGCCGATGTGAGGGATTGCCGCAGCGACGACAGGCAAGCGTTCTCGGACCAAGGCGGAGCGCTCCAAGTCCCGCTGGCGGGTAAGGGCGCCGACGCCGAGACCGCCGTCCGGGCTGGGCTCGATGCCGGCAAGGGCGTCAATCCGGTTGATGTCGATAACCACGCCCGGCCGCACGAGCCGGAGGTTCATCAGCGGCATCAAGCTCTGCCCGCCCGCGAGCACCTTAGCGTCCGCGCCGTACCGCCGCAACAACTCCAAAGCCTCTTCGACGGAGGCGGGGGCGAAGTAATCGAACTTGGCTGGTTTCATCTGCTACGGTCCTCGGGCGGTGGGTGCGCCAAAGGATGACAGTATCCCAATACAGGTCCGCACCTAGGCTGTTGGAGAGCTTATGCTGCTTGAAGGGTGATGGCTGCCATCTGCGGACTCTAGTATTGCAAGTGGAGGGCGGGGCTATAGCAGCAGCCGGTCGACCGTCACGAGACGCTTACCACGCGGGTCTACGACGAGCATCAAGTCCTCCAGAGTCGTAGCGCCCATTAGATAAATGCCCTCAGGCCCGAATATCACTCTGGCCACGCCATCGTATCCTTCCGCTCCAAAGCTCGCGACCCCGGTCTGGTATTCAATCGTTTCCCTGCTGGCGGTTTGAAACCTCGCCGTCCGTCCCCGCTCTATTCCAAGTTCATCCAATATCGAAGAGGGAATCATGGAGTAAGCGGCTCCGGTGTCGACCAACGCCTCCACGGTCTCCGACGACCCAGTGCGCGGATTGCCGACCCGGAGGGCCACCCGGAAGGCGCCTACGGCGGTTAGCTTCCGGCCTGGTGCTTGTTGTAATTCTCGTCGGTGCGGTCGGGAATCGGAGGGTTCTGGCGGTTGCCGGAAATCTCGGCTTCGTCCCACAGCTTCGAGAATTTCAGGGCCCGGGGACAGTGACTGTAGGACTCCTCCACTTCGATCAACAATCCCTGCAGGTGCTTGGAGTTGTCATCGTACTCGTAGAGGTCCAACTCAATGTTCTGCCGGTCCAGTTCGTCCTTGTTGACGATGGTCGCCTTGCCGTTCACCCGGACGGTGTCATTGAGACCGGGTATGAAGAAGATCAGGCCGATTCGCGGGCTGGCGTCCAGGTTCTGGTACGACTGGAACAGCCGGTTTCCGGCGACGTCCGGGAAAAGCAGGTGGCCCTCGTCGATCACTTTGACGAAGCCGGGCTTCCCGCCCTTGGGCGACGCGTCGCAATGCCCTTCGGAGTCGGTGGTGGCCATCACGGCGAAGGGGGCGTTGCGCACAAACTCCTGCACCCAAGGTGTCAGGTGACCCTTCAGTTTGGTTACGGCCCGGTCCGATGCTGCGCCGAATTCGTCGTTAAACCGGCTGGCGCCTACCGACTGGTCGGTCGTCGTCATGGCGAATGCTCCTTTGCTGACTATCGCTCTAGATTCTAAAGGCAGAAAGGGTCAGCAGCAAGTCGTAGTCCCAAAGCCGGCTGCCTAGAACTCGATGCCGGGCTGGGCCTTGATTCCCTGGTGGTAGGGGTGTTTTATGACGTTCATCTCCGTGACCAGGTCGGCGAACTCCACCAGGGCTTCGGGAGCGTTGCGGCCGGTGATGATGACGTGGAGCATCTCGGGACGGCTCCGGAGCGCCTCCAAGACCTCCTCCACTGGAATCCAGCCGTAGTGCATCGGGTAAGTAAACTCGTCGAGAATCACCACGTCATAGTCCCCGTTGGCTATCACCTCCTTGCAGTCCTCCCAGTGGGTACGGGCCAGCTCGGCGGTGTGGGCCAGGTCCTTGGAGCGCCACGTGAACCCGTCCCCCATGGCCCGCATCTCCACGCCCATCTTTTGGGCGGCGCGCTGTTCGCCGAAGTTGGCGGTGGAATGCTTGATGAACTGGAGCATGATTACCTTCATGCCGCGCCCCCAAGCCCGCAGCAACACACCCATGGCGGCGGTGGTCTTACCCTTGCCGCTGCCGGTGTTGACTATCACCAAGCCCTTGTTGATGCGTGGCCCCGGCACCGACTGCGGGGCCGGCTCCTGTCGGGCGGGCGATTCCGTACTCATGCTCGCTTGTTCTCCCAGTCTGACGACGGCTCAGGTGGATGGCTGTCTGGACGATTC
Source organism: Dehalococcoidia bacterium (assembly GCA_965220625.1). GTDB lineage: Bacteria > Chloroflexota > Dehalococcoidia > Lucifugimonadales > UBA3495 > VXOI01. The sequence continues at coordinate 2,137,827 of CBDCQN010000003.1, read as the reverse complement.
GGCGCAGGTCTCGACGAATCGCGGCGCCAAGCCCGGGTCGCTGCCCAAGTGAATGTGGACGTAGGAAGCCGAAACGCTCCCCGCGCGGAAACCGTCGGGCCGGCCGCCTTGGTCCATCACCCTGTAAACGGATTCGTCGGGGCCCGGCTGCCGTTCCAGGGTCGACCAATGGAACTCGTGGCCCCGTACCCGGCCGCTTTGTTGCAACAGTGGGCCGTCCGAGCAAGCCTCCACCTCCCGGTAGCCCAGGGTGAGGCGGGTCTGGGACATGGCCGAGACGGCGGGGATAATCCCCACCATCGGGTGGGCTGCGCCTTCGAAATCCGTCAGGCTGCGCCCCAAGTACATCAGGCCGCCGCATTCGGCGTACACCGGGAGGCCGCGGCCTGCGGCAGCCCTGATCGCAGCGTGCATAGGCCGGTTCCGGGACAACTCGGCGGCAAAGACCTCGGGAAAGCCGCCGCCCAGGTAGAGCCCGCCAGCGCCTTGGGGCAGCGACTCGTCCTCGATGGGGCTGAACGGCACGATCTCGGCGCCCCAGGCTTCCAACAGGTCCAGCGAGTCCTGGTAGTAGAAATTGAACGCCTTATCCTGGGCCATGGCAATAACGGCCCGGCGCGGTTGCGGTTCCAATGGGTACACCCGCGCCTCCGATCTTGGGCTTGCGGCGGTTTCAGACAGCTTCACTATCCGGTCTACGTCAATGGTCTCTTCCACTTGGGTGATAAGCGCGTCATACCATTGACGGGCAACCGTTCCCTCGACGGTGGGAATCAGGCCGAGGTGGCGTTCGGGCTGCTCGAAAATCTCCCTTCGGGGCAGGTAGCCCACCACCGGGATGCCGGTGGTGGCTTCGATCTGGGGCTTGCAGAAGTCCAGGTGGGCCGGACCGGCGACCCCGTTCAGTATGACGCCGGCGATGCGCATGGCCGGGTCGAACTGCTGGTACCCCAGCACCTCGGCGGCCACGCTGCGGGCGACCTTGGAAGCGTCCGCGACCAAAATGACCGGCGCTCCCAAGAGCTTGGCCAGTTGGGCCGTCGAGCCCTCTTCGTCGAGGCTGGAGTGGCCGTCGAACACGCCCATTACGCCTTCCACCACGGAGACCTGGCGACGGCCGGCGGCTTTTTGGAAGAGCTCCAACACCGTCGGATGGGGGAGCAGCCAGGTGTCGAGGTTGCGGCTGGGGACTCCGCAGGCCAAGCGGTGATAGGACGGGTCGATGTAGTCAGGCCCGGCCTTGAACGGTTGCACCCGGTAGCCGCGGCGGGTGAGAGCGCCCATGATACCGGTGGCGATGGTGGTCTTGCCCACCCCGCTGCGGACCCCGGCTATGACTACGGTAGGAGGCATCGGCCTCTACCCCCGATACTTCTTCTGGAACATCACCAGCCGTGAATGGTGAGACCGCATTACACGTCACGCGGACGATCGCCACTCATCGCCGGGGATGATACGCACCATGAATTCGTCGAACATCGGGACAGTAAATCCGGTGTCCCCATGGCTCGGACTCCAGATCATACCCTTGCTGATCAGTTGATTGCGAATGGGGGCCAAAGAGCTCACATGGCGGCCCAGTTCATGAGCGATATCGCCGGAACGATGAGGCCCGGCGCCGAGTTGAGCCATAGCCCGCACATACCTTTTTTCCGAGGGTGTAAGCCGATCGAACCTGACCAAGAAGAAGCTTTCATCCAGGGCTGCTACCACCTGTCTGGAAGCGACTTCTATGTTGGACACGGTAATGGGAGAGCCCTCCGCAACATCCCATACATGCTTGCCCCATTCCTGCAAGAAGTAAGGGTAACATCGGGCTTGAGAAACGATGGTGTCGAGGGCTAGGGGTTCGATTTCCACCCCTTCGTCATTCGCGGGCTTGGCAATCGCCAACTTGGCGTCTTCAACCGACAGGGCCCCGATTTCAGGAAGCTCGAAGAGCCTCTCAGCGTAGGACTTTGCTTTCCCCATACGTCCCCGCACTTGGGGCAAACCGGCCCCAAACATTACTACCGGGAGCCGTCGCTGAGATATACGGTGCAATGCGGTAATCAATGCCGCGAGTTCGTCTTCTTTCACATATTGAATCTCATCGACGAAAAGGGCCAGGCAGGCCGCATCCGCCTTGGCGGCCGCCCCGACTGCTTCGAATAGTTCCGCCAGGTCGGTCTCCAAGTCCCCGTTGTCCGCCAGCCCGGGTTCAGGTTCGAAGTCTATTCCGACCTCGATGTCATGGTACTTCACCTTGAGGGCGCCTACAAATCCCGCCAGCGCCGATAGCGCCCTTTGTGCCAGCCTCTTTGCCGCCTCCCGATTCGAAAGTTTCAGCAACGCGACCCGTAGTTGAGGCGCCAAAATGGAAGGAAGGGAACGGTTTTCGGGCGCTTCGATTCGTATTGTGTAAATGCCGCTCGCCTCGGCCTCTTCCCGAATGATGTCCAGCAGCACGGTTTTGCCGACGCCCCGCAGGCCGACCATCAACAAGCTCTTGGCGGACCGTCCAAGTCTGGTCCGCTCCAAGCCAATTCGTGCGGCTTCGCGGAACTCATCACGGCCAGCCAGCTCAGGCGGCTGAGTGCCAGCTCCCGGTGCGTACGGATTGCGGATCGGGTCCATGACGCCAGTTTATACTAAAATTATCCCGGTTTACAAGAACTCGATAATATTGCTAATTTCACTATAACCGGCATATTCGATCCTAGGCCGCATGAATTGCCGAACGGGTTGATATCGCCCGTTTATACCAAAACTACCTCGGTTTATAAGAATAAGATAATATCGCTAATTTCACTATAATCAGCCGTTTTGCCGCAGAAACACCTCCATGACTATGCTAGACGGGTCGAGGATCAGAGCCGACGGAGCCCGGCCCGCGCCTTGACAAGGCGATGCGGCGAGCATAATTTAGGCTGAATCGTACCGCCCTGATGCGGAATCCGCAATCTATAAAAGGACTTAAACTATGCCCAGGCTTGAACTGCTTAGTGAAGTGCAGCGGAAGATGCTGCAGATGTTCCCTTGTTTTGACCATGACGATGCGCCATGGAACCCGATGCGCAAGCCGCTCTCGGAGAGCAGGGTTGCCTTGGTGACCTCGGCCGGGCTGCATCTCCGAAGCGATGCCCCGTTCATCACCGACCATAAAGGCGGCGGCGATTCATCCTACCGCGTGATTCCAAGGGATGCGGCGGCGGGCGACATCATTCAGAGCCATGTGAGCATCGGCTTCGACCACACCGGCATTTACCGGGATATCAACGTCACCTACCCCATGGACCGGTTGGAGGACCTGCGGGAGCAAGGGGTCATCGGCTCGCTTGCCGACAACTACTATTCATTCATGGGGGCGCTCCGGAACGCCGCCGGTGTGGTGGAGCAGACCGGCCCCGAGGTCGCGGGGAAGTTGCGGGATGACGGAATAGACGTCGTCCTGCTGACCCCTACTTGACCCCTCTGCACGCATGCGGTCAGCGTGCTGGCGCGGTGCTTCGAGGAGACGGGCATGAGCACTACCGGAATCGCCTTGGTGCGGGAGCATGTCGAGCGGGTGAAGCCGCCCCGGATGCTGTGGGTGCCCTTTGCCTTCGGCAACGCCTTGGGCCGGCCGGGCGACGCCGCTTTCCAGCATGAGGTGCTCAAGGCGGCCTTCGGCTTGCTGGAGCGGCCCGAGGGTCCGGTCCTGGAAGACTTCCCGGACGACACCGACCCCGAGCTCCTGCTGCAGGCTTCGGCCGCCGCCCGCACCGAAGCCTCCGAACCCCGAGACCCGGCCGACGAAGTAACGGCTCTACGTCCGTACTACGAGCGGTGGCTGGAAAGCAACGGTCGTACCGCTGTGGGGGTCAGCGGCGTCCCCCAACGCCGGTTCCGCGGCGTGGTCCGCTTCCTTCAGGCCTTCGCCAAGGGGGAGGACGACTACACGTCGGAGCGCCCGGCGGAGTATACCCTGCCCCAGTTCATCCGCTACTCCGTCGACGATCTTAAGGCCTTCTACTACGAGGCTCGGATGGAGCAGAGGCCGGCAGAGGTCGATGGGGAGTTGCACGAGTGGTTCTGGGCCGAGACCGCTATGGGGAAATTGATAGTGCAAGTAGCGCAACGCATGAACGAGTCGGAAGACCCGGAGGTCAAGGCCATGCCCTACGGTCTGGCCCGGTAAGCGCCACGATCAAACCGGACCGAAGAGCGGCGGCCCAGCGTGACGGCGGGCCGCCGCTCTTTTTACCAGGTGTCAGGGTTTCGGGCGGGTTATCCAGTTGTAGAGAACCATCACTATGGACCTGCCGGGGGAGATACGGTGTAGGCTTTGGAGGACTCGGCAACCCGACCCTCTTCCACCAGCTTCTCCAAGTGGGTGCGCACGTTGCGGGCGGCCGCGCTCCGCAAGTTGCGTCGCAGGTTCCGGGGATACACCGCTGTGACCACTTCTTCGACGGTGGAGGCCCCGGCGCCCAACGCGGCTATCACCTGCTCCTCCCGTCCCTCGCGGTGGCGGATGTACCAGTCGATTCGAGCCGCCCCGTTGTTGATGGTCTGGCCGTGGCCGGGGCATAACATTTGCGGCTTGAGGCGGGCTAGGACGCGCAAGGAATTCATGTACTGGGACAGGTTACGCACGCTGGACGAAGAGTTGCCGAGGATGGTGTCCCCGCTGAAGACCGTGCATCCGGCTCCCAGGTAATAGGAAACGTGGTCGTCCTCGTGGCCGGGCGTAAAATAGGCCCGCAACGACGCCCCGCCGCCGGTCCCGACGGCCTCTCGCGAAGCCAGTTTGGTCACGGCGCCGGGTCCCAACTGGTGGGTGAGCCGGGGCTCCAGCTTGGGGTGGCAGCGCACCACGCAACGGAACTTGTCCTGCAACCGGTCCAGCCCGCCAATATGGTCGCCGTGGCCGTGGGTTATCAGGATGGCGTCTATCGGCGGGCGGCCCAATTCGACGTGATAGTCGAGTATCTGGCGAGTCCAAGACCGGTAGGGCTCCCCGGAATCGATCACGACCATCCCTTCGGAAGGCTCTCCAACGAAGTATATGTGGGTCCCGCCGGGGTGCATCGCCCCGAAGGAGCCCGGGTCTTCCTGGATATGAGTGCTGAAAATATGCGGGGCAATCTGCATGGAGAGACCTCGCGGAGTTGCCGGGTCGCACCGGTCGGAACGGCGCCGGCCCAAGATTGACGTAATTGGCGCTGGGCTTAGTTGGTGCTGGAATGGTAGTCGCGGCCAAATACCGCGTCAATCCCTGGAAGCTATGGGCCTGAGTGGGTATGTTATCATCGCGTAAATCGAGGCTCTCCGGGGGCTACAGAATGTTGACGATAGAAGACCTGCGAGGCGCTCTTCCCAATTTGACCGGTACGGTGGAGCTGAACGGGCTCGACGCGGCGGCCGAGGTGTACCGGGACGAGTGGGGAATTCCCCACGTCAAGGCGGAGAGCGAGTTGGACGCGTTCTTCGCCCAAGGGTTCGTCACCGCACAGGACCGGCTCTGGCACATGGAGTACGACCGGCGTCGGGGCAGCGGCCGGTGGGCCGAAGTGGTGGGGCCCCAAGCTCTGGGACAGGACAAGCTGATGCGCCGGTTCCGTCTCGCCGCCAGCGCCAAAGCCGACTACGATGCCTGCGACGAGCACACCCGCCGGATCTTCGAAGCCTACGCGGCAGGCGTCAACGCCTACATCGAAGGCCCCGACCCTCTGCCCATCGAATACCAGGTCACCGGCCTGACCCCGGAGCCGTGGCAACCCTGGCACAGCCTGGTCGTCTACAAAGTACGGCACATACTCATGGGCGTATTTGAGTCGAAAGCATGGCGGGCCCGCATGGTCAAGGAGTTGGGCCCGGAACGCGCCGGGACCCTTTTTCCGGGATATGAGCCCGGCCACCTGACGATACTTCCTCCCGGCTCGGTTTATTCCGGCGCCCTCGACACCGGCCTTCAAGAACTGACCGAGGGGGCCAGGGCGCTCAACTACCTCAACGAAGTGGACGCCGGCAGCAATAGCTGGGTGCTGTCGGGAGGCAGCACCGCCGCTGGCAAACCGTTGCTGGCCGGAGACTCCCACCGGGCGTTGGACACACCGAACACCTACTATCAGAACCAGTTGGCTTGTCCCGAATTCGATGTGGTCGGGTTGTCCTTCCCCGGGGTCCCCGGGTTTCCTCACTTCGGGCACAACGCGTGGGTCTCCTGGTGCGTAACCCACACCGCGGCCGACTACCAGGACCTTTACATCGAACGCTTCAACGAAGACGACCCCACACGCTACCTCTTCCGGGACGAGTGGCTGGAAGCCGAAACGCACCAGGAAACAGTGAAAGCGCGGCAGGCGTCCGGCGGGTTCACGGAGGAGACCATAGAAGTGACGGTGACGCGGCACGGGCCGGTCATCGCCGGGGACCCGGCGGCAGGGGCCGCGCTGGCGTTCAAGTACACGGCCACAGAAAATGCTGCTATAGGGGGCGGGTCGGCCTGGCCTTCGATACTCTGGCAGATGCTGCGGGCCAAGAATGTCAACGAGCTGGTGGAGTCCCAACGGGATTGGGTCGACCCTTGCAACAACTTCCTGATGGCTGACGTCCACGGCAACTACGGCTATCTGTGCCGCGGCCGCATCCCCATCCGGTCACGCACCAACGGATGGCTTCCGGCGCCGGGCTGGACGGGTGAGCATGAGTGGATCGGCGACATTCCATTCGAGGAAATGCCCAAGTCCATAAACCCCGACGAGGGCTACGTCGCCACCGCCAACAACAAGCCGGTGGGGGACGACTATCCCCATTACATAGCCATCGATTTCACGCCGGAGTTCCGGTGCAAATCGGTTACCCAAGGGCTGCTGAGCCTCGAAAAGCCCGCCGCGCCGGACATGGCCAAGGTACACGCCCAACGCGTTTCCATACCGGCCCTAGGCTACCTGGCGGCCATGCAGGGCGTGAAGGCGGCCGGTCCGCTGGCGGCGGAAGCCCGGGAACGGCTTCTGGCCTGGGACGGAGCAATGGACGCCGGAGCCGTGGCGCCCACTATCTACAGCGCGGTAAGGGACGCCCTGTTCAAAGAGGCTCTCGGAAACAACCTCACCCCGGAGTTGGCCGAAAACGCCTGGAGCCCAGGGGACCGGGGATTGGGGTCCTTCGGCAACCGGCTCAAGGCCCGCCTGTCGGCCATGATCGAGCAGGACGACGTATCGCTGCTGCCACCGGGCGACACCTGGGCGGCGGCCTTGTCAAGGGCGTTAACGGCTGCGACCGCCACGTTGCGGGACCGGTTGGGCGACGACATGGAGGAGTGGCGCTGGGAGCGTGTCCACCAAGCACGGCCGCAACACACCCTTTCGGAAGCATACCCTGATTTGGCCGGGCTGCTGGACCCGCCGCCGATTCCCGCCAGCGGCGACGGCGACACGCCGTTGGCCGGCGGATATTCGCCCGCCGCGCCCGCCACCATCACCACCCTGTCGGTGGCCCGCTACTGTTACGACCCTGCCGACTGGAAGGACTCGCTATGGGTGGTGCCCCTGGGCAGCTCGGGGCATCCGGGGAGTCCCCATTACTGCGACCAATCGGACACTTGGCGCCGGGTGGAAATGGTCTCTATGGAGTGGGACTGGCCGCAGATCGAGCGGTCTGCGGAGTCCCGCCAGAGGCTGCTGCCAGGGTAGGGCCCGACCACTCTTTCTATCTACTCGCCCTTCAGGCACCGGCCCAGCAGGTCGATGGCCGCTTGGGCCGCCGCCCTCTTGGTGGCGTCGCGGTCGCCGTCCGCGTGTATCTCGATGGCGCTGTCCTCGCCATCCTTGACCGACAGCCCGACCCAGAAGGTGCCGATGGGCAGGCCGGCGCGTCCGGCGGCGGGGCCGGTGACCCCTGTGGTTGAGACGGCGTAGTCCGTGCCGGTCAACTCGCGGACTCCCCGCGCCATGGCGACGGCCATTTCACGGCTGACCGTGCCGTGGGTTGGCGCGACGTCGTCCGGGACTCCCAACACCTTCTCTTTCAGGCCGCCGGTGTAGGCGACGACACCACCGGGAAAATAGCGGGAGCTTCCCGGCACTGTGCCCAGCATGTAGCCGACGAGACCGCAGGTGCAGGCCTCCGCTACCGAAACCGTCTGGCCCCGCTCGGTCAGGATTTGCGCGATTTCTTGCACTTCCAAACTCAAACCCCTATTGGCCCCTTATCGGTGGACGCCGGGTACCGGTCGGCCTCAGGGTGGCGGCGCCGGCCAAGACGATTACCGGGTTTCTCCCCCGTCTTCCAAAGCGGCGGCGGCCCGTACCAACGCATTGGCAGCAGCGTCAATGCTGGCCACAATCACGGCATTAGAGGCGCTGACCGTTTTCAAGGCATCGGAGGCGGCTTCCAATCTATCGACGGCGGCATCCAAGCTGCCAACGGCGGCGTCGACGCCATTGGTCACGTTCTGGGTTGCGGAACTCATAGTCCGCAATGTAACCTCGGCGTCCCTCAACGCCTGGATAGCGCGGGCTACGGGGCTGTCAGGGACGGTGGCCATCGCTTCCTGTCCGTTACGGTTGTGAAGAAACCTTAACAGAGTACGGCGGGTTTCACCAGCAGCATGAAGAACTCTGCGTTTCCCGCGTCGCCCAGTATGGGGGAACGGCAGATGTTCCGCACCCGCAGTCCTTGGGACACCGACCAGTTGACCATTTTGCCGAGCGTCGCGGCGTGTACTCTTGGGTCCTTGATGACGCCGCCTCGTCCCACCTGCGCCCTGGGGGCCTCGAACTGGGGTTTGACCAAGGCCAACACGGGCCGGCCGTTTTCCAGGTGGTCCAACGCGGGAGGTATAACCAGGGATAGGGAAATGAACGAAACATCGATGACCACCAGGTCGACGGGCTCGGGCAATTCGTAACGATAGCGGGCGTTGCACCGTTCGATTACGGACACCCGAGCGTCCTGGCGCAGCTTGTAGCTCAACTGACCGTGCCCCACGTCGACGGCATAGACGTGGCGGGCGCCGCGCTGCAACAGGCAGTCCGTGAACCCGCCGGTGGAGGCCCCGATGTCCAAGGCCGTGATGCTGGTAACGTCGATTCCGAACCGGCCCAAGGCCCGGTCCAGCTTCAGACCGCCCCGGCTGACGAAGGGCAACCGCCCCCGCACCTCCAGCTCTACCGAGTCGGCCAGCAGTGTCCCGGCCTTGGCGATCCGGCCCGAGGGGCCGTAGACCAGTCCCTCCATGATCAACGCCTGTGCCCGCTCCCGGCTCTCGGCAAGCCCGCGGAGCACCAGCAACAAGTCGGCGCGCTGTTTTTGTCTTGAACTGCGCTTCACTCGATTCATGGGATGGCCTTGATTATAGGAGAATCCTGCTCCATCCCCCGGATCCGGAAATCACAGTTCAGTTTATTCGCCAATGAAGTTAGGACGGCGTTTTTCCAGGAAGGCCCGGTAGCCCTCCTGGTAGTCCCGGGTGTCGAACTGCGTGAGAGGCAGGTCGGCTTCCTCGGGCGTCAGGTCGCTCAAGGAGGGCTTGAGCTGCACCTGCCGCAGCGTCTCCTTATTGACGGCGTGAGACAGCGGGGCTAGTGCGGCGATCTCGTTGGCCAAGCGATAGGTGTAGGCTTCAAGCTCTTCGGCGGGAACTACCTGGTTGACCAGGCCGATGCGTAGGGCTTCATGGGCGTCCAGCAGGCGGCCGGAGAGAAGTATGTAGAGGGCGTTGCCCTTGCCTACCAAGTCAACCAGCCCTCTCATCTCCCGGTGACCGATGGTTATGCCCAGCCGGGCCACCGGAATGCCCAGCCTGCTGCCCTCGCCGGCTATGCGGAGGTCGGTGGCGACCGCCAGTTCGCAGCCCCCTCCGGCGGCGAACCCTTGGACCATCGATATGGTGGGGGTGGCCATCCCGGCCGCGGCCTGCAGCAGCCCATCCACCGCCTCGTTGTAGCCACGGCCCTTGACCGAGTCCGACCGGTGAGCTTCGAAGTCGGCGATGTCGGCGCCAGCGGAAAACGCCTCGCCGCCCGCTCCGGCGATGACGACGGCCCTGATCGTCGGGTCGGCGTCCAGGTCCCGGAGCAACCCGGCCATGGCGCGCCACATATCGAAGCTCAGGGCGTTGCGTTGGCCGGGACGGTTGATGGTGACCGTCGCCAGAGGCGCCTGGCGGTCGACGAGAATATGGCCGCCGAGTAACTCTTCAGTCAAAATGGACCATCTCAATAGTGACCTAAACGCAAGGAACGGAAAGGGTACGCCGAAGGCGCGGAAAATAAATCTCTGCGGCCTCAGCGTGTCTTCGGCGCCCTCGGCGTGAAACTACGTTAGCGGCCGCGCAGCCTGGGGTCAAGCACTCCGGTCTGCTATGTTGGAGACTTACGGTAGGCTTCCAGCAGCAGCCGCACGTCCGTGTCCACGTCGGCGTCAACGTAGAAGGGCTCGAAGTCGGCGGCCCTGGTCCAGATTCGGGCCGCCTGAATCAAAGCCGCCCGCTCCACCGCCGCAGGCCAGCGCAGAATGCCCAGAGAGGAGTATTCGGCGTGCCCGGCGGCGGTGGAGCCGTTGAGCCCCCGGGACACGGTGACCTGGTTGTCGATTATTCCGGTGACCAGCAACATCTCCGAGCCCAACGCCACCGTTTGCCCCACCGCCAGTTGGGAGCCGTCATCGACGGCGAACGCGGCGGCGTCCGGGCTAACGGGGCCGCCGGTTACCGCCGTGCCGCTGTCCTCGTAGAAGGCCCGGTACCCCCAGAGTCCTTCAACCCGCAGGTTGCCCTCGCCTTCCTTGAACACGGTCCGCCGTCCGCTGGCCTCGATAGCGTTGTACGGGGTGCCCCAAGGTTTGGCAGGCGAGCTATTGTGTGGGACGAGACGGTAGTCGCCGTCCGCCCAGTTGGCGTCGAATGAATGGTCGCCCTTGGCGTCCTCCGTGAGGGAGGCGACCGATAGCAAGTCCGGCACAGCCAGCCGTTTGAAGCCGTTCCCGTCGAGTGCCAGGGTATCCCACCGGGGGTAGAAATGCCGGTTGCAAAAGTTGTCGACCCAGTCCGACACTGCCAAGAGCAATTGGAACAGCTCGTCATCGTCATCGCTCCCTGCGGCGGGGTCCTTCAACACACTGTCGTCCTTGAGCTTTGTGAGGTCCCCGTAAAGGGACCGGTATGCCTCTCTTCCCATGGGCCGTCATCCTTCTGCGAAATTTGGGCGGCGAAATTCGGGAAATGCCGCGTCAGTTTTCTTCCGTGTATTCGACGACCACCGTGTGGGCGTTGGCCGGAGGCCGTCCCCGCCACCGGAGGCTCAGCGCCTCCCCCCTCAGTCCGCGGGGCCCCTCGTTCTTGAGGAAGGTGCGGGTGGCGTCGCTGCCCAGGTTGGGCACCGCCAGGATATCGATGGCCTTGGACGGCGCGCCCAGCAGGCTGCCGGCGCCGCCGAAGTAGATTTCGCACAGGTGGCGGCCGTCGGCCGCGGTCTGCAGCACCCTGACCCGGGTCAACCGGAGCCGGTAACCCTTGGCCGGCGTGAGTATGGTCTGAGGGTTTCCATTGGTGGACGAGGTCACTTGGGCGGTCTTCAGGACGAAGGCCCGGCGGTGCAGAGGGGCCCGGTAATGCGGCCGGGTGGTCATTAGCTTTCCTCCGAATACTCCACGATGATTTTGTGAACACTGTAGGGCGCGGCGCCGCTCCACCGGCCGCTCAACACCTCGTCCCGCAACCCCCTCGGCCCCTCTTCTTTGAGGAAGGTGCGGGTGGCGGCTTCCCCGGAGTCCGGGATGTCCAGAGTATCGACGGCCTTGGCCGGATTGACGTTGATGTCGGCGCCGGCGCCGAAGTAGACCTCGTAGAGCCGGCCGCCGCTGGCCCTCTCCTGCACCGCTCTTACCCGGATCAACCGGAGACGCTTGCCCTTCCGGGGCGCGGCGATGGTCTCCCGGAGATTTGACGTGTTGGAGTCGTGGGTATTGAGCAGGGCGGAGTACGACCGGGGCCGGGGTTGGACCCGCCGGTTTCGCCGGGTGGTCATTTATTACACTCCGGTGATGTTGTACTGAAGGGCCGTATGGGTGGCGGTGGACCGGTTGCCGCTGCGTTCCTGGAGGGCGATCCGGAAGCTGACGACCATGATGTTCTGCCGCTTCTGGGCGTCCCGCACCGTTTCGATGGTGAGCTCCCGCTTGAAGCCCAACCGCCATTGGGACCGGTTCACGATGAGCAGCCGTCCGGTGCTGGCGACGTTGCCGCCGTCGGTGACCTTGCCGTCGGCGTCGGCCAGGGCAATCTGCTCGGAGACGATTACCGGAATGCCCTCGACCGCGCCCAACTGGCCGGTAAGCAGGGTCGCTTGGGGACCGAACTTGTCGAGGGTGCGGAAGTTGCTGACGCCCAACGAGCGGATGAAGGTGTTGACGTCGGTGACGTAGACCGCCTCCGACGGCCTGACGCCGTACTTGCGCAACCGTGCCCGGACCTCATTGAACATATCGTCGGAAACTCCGGCCCCGTGGTCGATGGCCTGCTTGGAGTTGTCTACCAACGGGAGGTGCAACAGGCCGTCGAACCCCACCAGCCAGTGACCCTTGCCGGCATCGTCGGAGGAAATCGTGGCGCCGTCGGCGTTGATGTTGTCGACCGTCGACGTGTCGCCATTCAGGATTACGTCGTCGATCACCTCCCGGGCGTTGCGCAACAGGCCGCGGCGCAGTTCCTCCATCATGGCGATGACCGCATCCTCGTCCAGGTCGTAGGACCAAGGCACCTCGGCCACCAGTTCGTGGGCGGTCAGGGTCTGCCGGGCCGTGGACAACGCGGTATTCTCGGGAGCGACGTTCTCCGCGCCGGGGTACCAGTTGACGTCGCCCATCTGCAGGGGTATCTGGAACGGGTTGCTGGGCATCTGGATGGTGTTGAACAAGGGGGCGATGGCCGTCTCCAGGTTGACGTCATCCCAAAGGGCCCGGGCCTCCTGGGTGTCCACCAATTCGGCGCCGGAGCCTGCTGTGGCGGAGTCCATGGCGGCCTTGAGGTTGGACTGCCACCCCTCTAATACCCGCGGGTTGGGCCCGCCGGGGTCGCGCATCTGGGCGGCGAGCAGGCTGCGGACACAGGCCAGGTCCAGATGGTCCAAGCCCGTGTATTTACCGTAAGGCACTCTCGGCCGCTCGCCGCTGTTGTGACTGTGCAGCAACGACCGCTTTTCGCTCTCCCGCCAAGCCGTTTGCACATTGGTGAGCTGACCGGCGATACGGTCCAGCTCCTCTTTGATGGGCGGGATCTCAGTCTCCATTCGGGACTCATAGAATTCCCGGACGGCGTTGAGCTCCCGTTTGATGAGGTCCAGGTCTTGGGGTGCGATAGTCATACTTACCTCCTGGCGATTGTGTGTTGAGATACTTGGCTCCAGTGTCTTTGTCGCTTGGACCGGGGCGGGGCCCTGCCCCATGCTGGTCCACTCACGCGTCTTGCCGTTGTCAACGACGGCCTTCCCTGAGAATGCTCAGGATGGCGGCCATGGCGGCCACCGGGTCTGTACCCGGAGCGTTCTTGGGGATGCCCGGTGGTTCCGAGCGCCGGAGGGCGTTCCGGTTGGCTGGCACGGGCACGGCGCTGACTTCCAACAACTCCTGTTCGATGAACCGCAACCCCAGAAACGCGCCCGATTTCTCGTCTCTCCGCTCTTCGAACCGGATGGGTTTGAAGCCGACCGATACACCCCACTGAAAACCCGAGCGATACAGCGCCGCTATCTCTTGGGCGAAATCCGTCGGAGCAAACTCCATCCGCGCCATCAAGCGGCGGGACTCGGACCAGACGTCCACGGCGCGGCCGATGGCCGGACGGCGGTAGTCGTGGGCCCAGAGCAACACCGGGTTCCTCAAGTACGACTCGAGCCGCCAGCCCTCGGCCGATATAACGTCGCCGTGGCGGTCGACCTCGTCGGTCGAGAGGACGAAGGTCGCCGGGGCGTCCGGGTTGTCCCCCGATTTGCTGTCGGCGACCGGCATAGCCGGGCAGCGCCACTTTGTAAGCATCGAGTCCTGCCCCTCTACTGGCGCGGCGTCCGATAGGCCTTCGACCCATAAACTTTCCCATAAACCTTCAGGCCGAGGTCCGACAGGGGTGTCTGATTGGCCGGTCCGGTATTGCATCCCGCCTCCTGGTTGTGCGGCCCGCTTGGGGCCCACAGATTTGCCAGATCCGAAATAAAAAAGAGACGGCCCGATAGGTCCGTCCCTTCAGGAAATTCGTAGTCTGAGCCCGCGCCCGTCGCGGGTCACAGCATTTATGTCGATATACGTCGAGTCTAGGTACCGTATCTCCGGGCCGTCAACCCCAGGCTGTCATACCTTCATAATCGAAACCTGTCGCTTAATCTGATATATTTGCTGCCGAATAAGGTTGTCTGGCCAACAGCCGGCGCGAGCCGGCCCAGGGCTCGATGCCCCAAAACTAGGAGAGCGACACATGGCGCTTTTGACCCCGGACCCCACGTTTTACCCGTCCCCGAAGATGGCTACGCAGGCGCCGGCCGAACGCCTTGGCTATTGCGCGGTTTTGAACGTAAACGGCAACCCCGATCAAATGACGGTGGTAGACCTGGACCCCAACTCGCCGACCTATAGCCAAATCGTAAGCGCCCTGGACGTCCCCAACGTGGGTGATGAGCTGCACCACTTCGGCTGGAACGCCTGCAGCTCCGCCTTGTGCCCTTACGCTCCCCACCCGCACTTGGAGCGCCGCTACCTGGTGGTGCCGACCCTGCGGACTTCACGCATCTACATCATGGACACTAAGCCCGATCCCTATCACCTCAAGCTCGTCAAGACTGTTGAGCCGGAGGACATCTTCGCCCGCACCGGCTACAGCCGCCTTCATACCGTGCATTGCGGCCCCGACGCCATCTACCTGAACGGCATCGGGTCGGCCGACGGCGGATCGCCCGGCGGCATATTGCGCATCGACCACAACACTTTCGAACCGCTGGGGCGCTGGGAGCTCGACCGCGGCCCACAGGTGCTCTCCTACGACTTCTGGTGGCACATCGGTCTGGACGTGGCCGTCACCAGCGAATGGGGCACCCCCGATATGTTCGAGAACGGCCCGGTCCTGGAACACATCGTGAACCACAACTACGGCCACAAAGTCCACTTCTGGGACCTGCGCCGCCGTCGTCACGTCCAAGAAGTCGACCTGGGCTCGGAATACCAGATGGCGCTGGAGCTTCGCCCGGCCCACAACCCGACCAAGGCTTACGGCTTCGTCGGCGTGGTGGTGAACGCCAACGACCTGTCGGGGGCCGTCTTCACTTGGTACCAGGAGAACGGCAAGTGGGCCGCAACCAAGATCATCGACATACCCGCCGAACCGGCCGATCCCGAGCTGCTGCCCGAAGCGTTGAAGCCCTTGGGAGCCGTCCCGCCGCTGATCACCGACTTGGACCTGTCGGTGGACGACAGGTTCCTCTATGTCTCCTGCTGGGGGACCGGCGAGCTCCGGCAGTACGATGTCTCCGACCCGTTCAATCCGAAGCTCACCGGCACGGTGCGGGCGGGAGGGATCGTCCGCAAGGCCGCCCACCCCAAGGCGGGAGCCTTGGCTGGAGCTCCGCAGATGGTGGAGATCAGCCGCGACGGCCGGCGGGTTTACGCCACCAACTCCTTGTACAGCTCTTGGGACGATACGTTCTATCCGGGCCTGACCGGATGGATGATAAAGTTCAACGCCGGCCCGGACGGCGGGCTGGAATTGGAGCCTGACTTCTTCATCGATTTCGGAGAGGCGCGGTCTCACCAACTGCGCCTGGAAGGCGGGGACGCCTCCTCGGATTCCTTCTGCTATCCGTAAACTCCCGCTGAGACCGCCGGGGTGCTCCCAGTCCCACTGTTGCACAGCGAACCGGCGGCCCTGGCATCCTTGGGGTCGTTGGCGGGCCTTGCCGCCCTAGGGGCGTTTCACGGCCTGAACCCGGCGATGGGCTGGTTGTTCGCGGTGGCCCTCGGCCTGCAACAAGGGACCGGCTGGGCCATCTCCCGGGCCCTGGTCTTCATTACCGCTGGCCACGCCGCCTCTCTGGTGGTCATCGCCGTTGCCCTGGCCTTCATCGGGTCCTTCGTCCCGCTGGGCAGCCTCCGGATCATCGCCGGAGCGGCGCTGCTGTTGTTCGGCGCATACAAGCTGTTCCGTTACTACCGGCACCCGCGTTGGGTGGGGATGCGGGTCGGCCCCCGGGACCTTTTCGTCTGGTCCTTCCTCATGGCCACATCCCACGGCGCGGGACTGATGCTCGCCCCCATCATCTTGAACCTGGACGAGGCGGGTCCGGTAGCCGCCGGGGAGTTGTCCCACCATGCCGGCTACCTGGACCTGGCCGATACGTCGGCGGCTTGGGCGATCGGCTTGGGGGTGCACACCGCGGCCATGCTGCTGGTCATGTTTCCCATAGCAATGGTGGTCTACAAAAAGGTGGGGCTGGCGTTCTTGCGGTGGGGTTGGGTGAACGTGGACCTTCTGTGGGCGGGCGTGCTGTTCCTGACCGGGGGCGTCACCATCCTCCTGGAAGTGCTCTAGGCCGGGCATTAGACCGGTCCCGTGCGAATAGAGGGGACCCGCACCGGTCCGTCGACTGAAATTGACTGGGTGTTCTGAAGTGTGTTAGCGTTACCCATCATTACTCGATAAAAATGCAAGGAGCGGATACAAAATGGACGTTACGGCGCTCGCCATCGAGAAACTCAAGGAAGTCATGGAAGAACAGGGTGAGCAGGAGGGGTCGCTCCGCGTTGTCGCCATGCCCGCCGAAACCGGCGGACTCCAGTACATGCTGACGATGGAAAATGAGAGCCAGGCGGACGACACCGTGCTGAGCAGGGAAGGCGTCCGGTTCCTGATGGACTCCGACAGCGCACCCTTCTTGGAAGAGGCCACCATTGACTACGTGGAGAACTTCGGCGGCCAAGTCGGCTTCGTGATCAACAACCCGATGTTTACCAGCGCCGGCGGCGGTTGCGGCTCCGGTTGTGGTTGCGGCGCCGGTGGCTGCGGATGCGGCAGCGGCGGTTGCGGCGGCCACTAGGCCGGCAACGAACATACAGCCGAAGAAAAAAGGGGCCCTCGCTGCGAGGGCCCCTTCCGTTTTCTGTACCACCGCTACCAATGCGGATGGGCTTTCGTCCGCCAACGCCGCCCCTCTCCTTGACGCCTCAACGCCGCCCGCCGATAATTTCCCCAACCTCCCGAACCACGAACCCGCGCCCGGAGGTCTCATCGCCAAGGTCACCGGCAGCCACCTGATTTCCAAAGCCCTGGAACCGGAAGGCATCACGAACGTCTTTACATTGGCGGGCGATCATATCCCATTGGACCCGGCCCTCCAATGTGCCTCGGCTTCGGAAAAACCTGCGCCGGTGAACATCGCCGTGCAGCGAGCCATCAGCCCCAGCGCCGAAGCCGCCATCAACTGCCGCAAAGCCGCCACCGGCGGGTAGCGAGAGAAGCCATGCTCACAATTTCGGTCGAGAACTTCGGCCCCATAACCGAGGGCACGGTGGAGTTGAAGCCACTCACCATCTTCGTGGGGCCTAGCAACACCGGTAAGTCGTATATGGCGACGGCGGTGTATGCTGTGATGAAGGCTGTCGAGGGACGATATCGAGTTCCTATGTTGATGCGAATCGGGGTGCCGGCTGGCCCTGAGTATGCGCAACAGTCAGTGGACATCCCTTTCGGCGAGTTTCCCCAAGACCTTAAGGAGACTATTGGGCATGAGGTTGATGGGGTGATTGGGGGCATCAAGGAAACCGCCTTACGCCAGATGACTCTATCTTATGGAGGGGAACTTCGGTTCCTTAGGCGGACCACCGAGCCTTCGGATTTCCGGCTGCGAGTTAATCGGCGGGAACCAAACTTTCAGATGGACATTCCATTGCAGGATAACTCCGAACTCCCTGCCCGTTTCGATCTTGCTTCTATGTCAATGTCCCCCGGGTTATTGAAACTTTTGACTCTCGATGAATCCAGAGAAGACTTGGGCGATGGTCCTGGATATAGTGTTGGCACCATCAAGTTCAATAAGCGGGCCGCACTTAACGGACTGCTGGAAGATGCCCTCGAGTTGACATTCTCTGAGTTCCCTTCAAACTCCTTTTACTTGCCGGCAGCCCGTTCCGGCATGGTTCAAGCCCATAAGGTGCTGACCGCATCTTTGGTGCGCCAGTCCTATCGCGTCGGTTTCGAAGCAGTAAATATACCTACGCTCCCCAGTATCGCCGCTGATTTTCTTGGTACGCTAATCAGTCTTGACCCGCGTTTGGCTGACAATAGTTCAGACAATAGATTTCTTGGCGCCATACGGTTCATCGAAAGCGAAGTTCTCCACGGTGAGGTGGATCTTGATGAATCCGGTGGGTTACCTTTCCCAGACATCGCTTTTCACCAGCGGGCAGGTGATACGTTGCCGGAAAAATTTCACGTTCACGAAACATCCTCCATGGTCTCGGAGCTTGCGCCGTTGATTCTGTTTCTCAAGTATGTTATTCGCCCCGGACATCTGCTCGTATTCGAGGAACCCGAATCCCACCTGCACCCGGCGGCTCAGCGCCAGTTGGCCCGCGGGATTGTGCGCCTAGTGAACGCCGGAGTGAAGGTCATCATCACAACCCACAGCGACACCTTTGTCAGCCAAATCAACAATCTGCTGGCCTTGAGCCAAGCCGGCGACGACTTGATTGCCGAACGCGGCTTCGAAGCCGCCGATCTCCTAAGGCAGGAGCAAGTCGGAGCTTATCTGTTCCGATATAGCCAAGAACTAGGTGGCAGCGTGATAACCCCCTTGGAAATCGACCCCGATACCGGGATCGACGAAGAAGAGTTCGCGGAAGTGTTCGAATCCCTGTACGACGAATCCATTGCGTTGCAGCGTGACCGCGCCTGATGGCGTCTTTTCAATTCCCGGAAAGCATCCGCAGCGAATACGGCGGCTGCTGTCTCACCAACTCCTATGAAGAGCCGAATTGCAGGATTGACGTTTCAAGGTTTGGATGCTCGGCGCTCGCTACGGTCCACGGAGACCTAAACCAGCGTTGCCCGAATCACCGGAGACCCGCTCGGCTTTGCGACCGTCTCATATTCGGGCGTCTGAATGAGGATTTCATCTGCGCTGCCGAAATCAAGGGAGGCAAGAACCCTGAAGTGCCGAAAGCGATCAGACAGATTCAAGGAGGATTGGACTTGGCAAGGTCCATGCTCCAGAGCCTTTCCATCGAACATTGGTACCCATTGCTGTTCTCCAGTGGCAAAATGAAGGGTAATGACTTGCGCACGCTGCAAACGAGAAGAGTGTCTTACGGCGGCAAAAAGAAGTATGTAGACCGTATTGATTGCGGGACAAGCTTGTATGATTTCCTAGCCAAGCAAATGAATTAGCGACATATTGGACACACCTTTAGGAGACTTACGCCCATGCCAACCACACCCCACGGCGTAAATTACGAGTCCAACCGGCCTGTGGTTATGGGCCGGAACGGTATGGTCTGTTCCGGCCATCCGTTGGCCTCCCAGGCCGGGATATCGGTGCTGCAAAAGGGAGGCAACGCCGTTGACGCGGCCATCGCGACCGCCGCCGCCTTGAACGTCGTCGAGCCGAATATGTCGGGCATCGGCGGCGACGGCTACATCATGGTCTACAACCGCGAGGCGGGGACCATTGAGGTCTGTAACGCCACCGGGGCAGCCCCCTACGCCGCAGCACTGGAGCGTTACCAAGCCACCGGCATTCCGGTGAAAGGCGTCCTCTCCGCCTCCGTGCCCGGACTGCTGGACGGCTGGATGTCGGCCCACTCGAAATACGGGTCGTTGTCCCTTGCCCAGGTCTTCGACCCCGCATTGGACCTGGCCGACAACGGGTTCCCCGTTACCCACGTGCTGTCGAGCGTGATCGCCGGAGACTCCCTGATTCAGCAGTTTCCGACCTCCCAAAAGATATTCGCGCCAAAGGGCGGTGGGTTGAAGCCCGGCGAGATAATCTATCAGAAGGACCTGGCTCGCACCTTCCAGGCCATCGTGGATGGCGGCCGCGACGCGTATTACGAAGGCCCGGTGGCCGATGCGATGGTCAAGTTCAGCGAGGAGCAGGGCGGGTTGCTGTCTATGAAGGACTTCGCCGACTGCCGGTCCCGCTGGGAAGCGCCCATCTCCACCACCTACCGGGGCTACTCGGTCTACGAGGCACCACCAAATTCCAGCGGGCACGTCCTGTTGCAGGAATTGAACCTAGTCGAGCAGTTCGATGTACGCGCCATGGGCTGCAACACCGCCGAGAGCATCCACCTGATGGTCGAAGCGAAGAAGTTGGCCTTCGCCGACCGGGAAGCCTACATGGCCGACCCGGATTTCGTGGAAGTGCCCACCGGAGGCCTCGTCTCCAAGTCCTACGCGAAAGAAAGGGTGGTCCTCATCGACCCGGAACGGGCGGCCACTCAGGTGCTCCAGGGAGACCCGTGGGGCCACCAACCCGGGGCCCGTCGGCCGCGTGCCGCGGCCGGCGCTTCGGTCCGAGAGGAAGACACCACTTGCTTCGTGGTGGTGGACCGCTGGGGCAACGCCGTGTGTCAGCTTCAGAGCATCCAGAGCTCTCTGGGCTCCAGCGTCGTCGCCGGCGACACCGGTGTGTTGCTCAACAACCGTATGACCTACTGGCACCTGGACCCACACCACGTGGACTGCTTGCAGCCTGGCAAGCGGGTGCGGCACACCATGAACCCGGTGATGGTCTTCCGGAGTGGAGACCCCTCCAGCAACGGGGACGGCCCCGCCGAGAGTCTCTTCCTGGTCTGCGGGACCCCAGGCGCCGACACCCAGGTGCAGACGAATATGCAGGTCATCTCCCACGTAGTCGACTTCGGTATGACCGTGGCCGAGGCCGTGGAAGCGCCCCGCTGGCGTAACACCCACAGCCCCACCGAGTCCAACATCCCTCACGAATGCGACAACCTGCTCTACGTGGAGTCCAGGTTGGGTCCGGAAGTGAGACGGCAGTTGGAAACGCGAGGCCATGTGCTGGAGGCGCTTCACCCTTGGGGAGCGGCGGGCAGCGAGATGATGATACAGGCCGACTCGGATTCCGGGGTGCTTCAGGGCGCGGCCGACCCGCGGCGGGACGGCTACGCCATTGGAATGTAAAAAAGTGGGGAATGTGGAGTGGGGAACGTGGAATTGGGGATGGCCCCCTTTTCCGCACTCCTAATTCCGCATTCCACATTTTTGGGTGAGTTATGAGAATACCGGGGGAGAAACGGAGCCCCTACCCGGACGAATGCGGCAACCGCGCCGGAGCTTTCGCTGAGGCGGTGCGCCTCGGCGACATGGACGCGGCGTGGTCCCTTCTCTCCAAAGAGACACGGGGTATGCGCATGGGGGTGTGGGCCACCAAGAACCGTGTGGACATGCAACAGGCCTATCGCGCCGGCTATGACGCCCATCATCCCATGCGGGCGTCGATGCTGGACGACTTCAGGAACACCGTATTGAGCCTCTGGCCTCTGGAAGACCTCACCGACCTGGGCATATCGCCCACCAGCTATGTCGACGACCGCCACGCCTTCGCCTTCCTGCCCTTCGGCATGAACGAAGACACCACCGAGGTCACCCGGGGGCGCGCCATGAACGGTCTGATCCTGCCTATGTTGTTGGAGGATGAGGAGTGGCGGGTGGACCTGCCTGGGTGGCGGTTCCTGGAAGTCCCGGAGCCAAAGTAACCCTTGGTCCGGGGAGCGCACAGAAACCGGGCAAGCGCCGACGGGGCGCCAGTGCGGCCTGATACCCCGCAGGCCTGCCAGCTCTGTCGCCGGGAGTCCCATCGTTTCACCGAACATCACTTGGTGCCCCGTTCCCGGGGCGGCAAGTTCGGGCCCAAGGCAATGCTGTGCCCCACCTGCCACCGGCAACTTCACGCCATGTTTTCGGAAACGACGTTAGCGCGGGAATTGAACTCGATCGAAACGCTGCGCGCCAACCCGGAGGTTTCCAGCTACCTGAAGTGGGTGCGCCGCCAAAAGGCGCCCACCAACTTCAGGGTGCGCCGGGCCAACAACCGCCGCTAGCTTTCGGTGTTGTGGGGCGACCGGGGAGGCATCTCCGGTTCGACTAGCAACTCCGGAACGGGTCTCCCCAAGGCTCGGGCGATTGAGGTCAACGTCTTGAATCTAGGTGTCTGTTCTCCACTCTCGAGCCGGACCAGGGTGACGCGCCCGATGTCGGCTGTGTGCGCGAGCGCCTCTTGGGTCAATCCGGCAGACTCACGGAACCGGCGGATGCGTTTACCAAGAGTATGCCTGCCCCTCATGGCAATCGCCTCTACGATTGGCCGATAGGACTCGTCACAGTAGTGACGGGCGAAGTCCCAGGGGACTTCGACCCGCTCGCCTCGGACCGTGTTGAGCACTATCTCGTATGGGTTCGGCAACTCAATGCCCGACAAGTCCGCACGCTCCTTGACCTCGGGGAGGTCGGCGAAGGGTATTTGCCCGTTGCACCCATCCGCGAAGGTCAGTTCGATTCCATCTTCCAGGAGGCGTGCGGACGTCATCATCCGGTCGGCGTTTTTCACTAACACAGCGTCCATCAGCTATTCTCCATGAATGGCGTCCCAAGTGCGCCTGATGTCCTCGGTGTGTCTTGCATACATCCTTAGAATGTCCCGAAGATCGCCGGGAGGAGGTTGGTCCATAAAGGTTCCTCCATTTAACTCTATGCGGCACACATCCTCATTGCCGACCCAGACGTGGACATGGGGAGGTTCGAAGCCGTTCTCCCTGGTGTTGACCACGAAACGGAACTGCCCCTCTACTGCAACAGTAGGCATTCGAAGTCCTCGGCCGAGGGAGTGTCCCCGATACCTGTATTACGAGTGTAATGTATCATCAATCGATACATGAATAAAGCTCCGGTTGGCCGACGCCAGCTTGTGCCACCCTTCGCGGAAGGAATATACTCGTGACGTTATGGTAAATGAAGATAGAGGCCCGGAAGATGGCCTAATCGAGTTGCCCCTGTTCCCCCTCAACATGGTCTTGTTCCCCGGCAATCCCCTGCCGCTGCATATCTTCGAAGAGCGCTACAAATCCATGATCGGCAACTGCATGGAACGGAACGAGCCCTTCGGCGTCGTGCTTATCAAGCAGGGCCTGGAGTCCGGCGCCCCGGCTCTGCCTTTTGAGACCGGAACGACCGCCAGGGTCCTGCGCTCCGAGTTGCTCGACGAGGGGCGTATGAACATCATGACCAAAGGGGAGCGGCGGTTCGAGATCGGGGAGATAACCCAACAGGCGCCCTACCTGGTGGGCCGCGTCAGGTTCTTGGGGGAGCCTTTGGGCGAGGGGATAACCGAGCTGGTGGCCCAACTGAAAGAGGAATACCCGGCCTTGGTGCAAGGGCTCACCGCCCTTGCCGGCGGCTACGCTTCCCAAGTAACCATACCCGACGATCCGCTGGAGCTTTCGTATACCGTCGCAGCCAGCCTCAACCTTCAGAATACAGTCCGCCAAGCGCTGCTGGAGGCCCCGACGGTGGCGGCGAGGCTCTCCCACCTGGTGCCCCTCCTGAAGCGGGGGAATTACGAGTTGCAACAGGAGATCGCCAAGCGGAACCCTTACCGGGGGCCCCGCCTGAACTGATCCTCCCGGCCTGTCCGGCCCGCCCATCCCGTACGAACAGGCCGACCGTGTTGTAACAGCGGCGTGCGGTTAGCCGGTCTTGGCCAACTCTCCGAACAGCCGAAGCGCCCCCGACTCCGGGATGAGACCGGAAAACAACTCCGGGTGTATCATCTCCGCCATTATCTCCAGCCCGGTTACCAACCTGGGCCCCGAGCGGCTGGCAAAGGCGCTGGCGTCTATCACATAGACCCGGTTGTTTCGCACCGCCGGCAGGGAATCCCAGCCTTCCCTTTGGGCCAGGATGGGTACGTCCTGAAGCCCGCGTTTCACGTCGAACCCGCAGGGCATCATAATGATGATCTCCGGTTGGCGCTCCAGCACATCGTCCCATTCTAGCTTGAACGTGCCGGTGTCCTTGTCGCCGAAAGAGTTGGAGCCGCCGGCCATCTCCACCATCTCAGGGACCCAATGACCGCCGCACATCAGGGGATCAGCCCACTCCACGTGCAGCACGCTGGGTTGACTGTCGGCGTCGGCGGCCCGTTGGACCACGGCGCCGATGCGGGCCTCCATGTCAATGGCGATATCCTCGGCAGCGGCTTCTGAGCCGGTGGCCTTGCCGACCTTGCGAATGTCATTAACTACGTCGGCCAAGAGTTGGGGGTCCAAGGACAGGACTTCCGGTTTCTTCGGAAGGCCAAGACTAGCCTCGGCAACCTGCCGAGAGGAGATGGCTCAAACCTCGCAGATGGCCTGGGTGATCAGGAGATCGGGCTCGGCGGCCCGCAGGGTCGGCTCATCGATTTCGTAGATGCCGAGACCCTGCTCCAAGCGCTCCGAGATCACGCGGCTGATCTCCCCGCTGGTGGGCTGCTGTCCCTCGAACACGCTGCGCACCACTACGGGTTTGTTCCGGGCGTCGGGCGGGTAGTCGCACTCGTGGGTGACTCCGCGGAGACCATCTTGCAGGCCCAACTTGTAGACTATTTCCGTAGCGCTGGGCAGGAAGGAGCAAATATTCATCGGGCCTCTCGTCGTCCAGCCTCTACCGGTGCGGTCCGGTATGGGAGACCAACTCTACTGTGGTGTCAGCGGTCGCCACGGCGACCGATCCGTACAGGGGTCAACGGCGCTTCCACGTCTCTACCAGCTCGTGGGCCTGGTCGTCGTCCACTCCCCACATCTCGAACCTGATGCGGATGGCATCGTAAAGGGAGATGTTGCCGGGCTCCTTGTCGGCGTCCCGGTACCCTTCGGCGTCGACGTCCATCCATTCCAAGGCGATGTCGTCGGTGTTGGCGAGGCGTTCCACCATGTTGACGGCGCAGGCGGTAATCCCGGAAAAGAACAACTCCCCGGCCCCCACCTCCTCGCCGCCGGCGTCGTCGGCGACCCAGTGGTGGTTGCGGGTGTTGCAGATTGCCCGGCCCAAGGTGCCGGTGCTGTAGCTGCGGACCTTGTAGGCCAGTGTCAGGTTCGCCATCATGCCCCTCCAGCTTTTCAGAATTGGTGACGGTGGCTAATCAGCCACCCGGTAAGCGTCGCAGTCCACTATTTCGATGGCCAGGGGCGGCTGGGCCAAGCCGGTAGTCCCGATGACCGCGCGGCAGGGCGGGTTGGGAACAAACTCCCGGAACACTCCGTTAAATGTCTCCCACTGGTCCATGTCGGTTAGAAACACCACCAGGTTGACCACCCGGGAAAAGTTGGTCCGGGCAGCGGTCAGCACGGTTTCGACATGGCGGAAGCATGCCTGGTATTGTCCGACGTTGTTGCCGCCAACCACGTTTCCGTCGAAATCCGAGGACGTGATGCCACGGCAGTGCACCCTTACCGCCCGCAGCTTCAACATGCGGACGAGGTCCTCTTCGAAGTAATCGGTGTACATGCCGGTTCGGTAGGAGACGGCCGTGGTCGCGTCGTGACGGCCGTCAGCGACCACCAGGTCCAGCAGGGCGTCCCTGGTGTCGAAAGGCAACGCCTGGGCCTCGTCAATCGTCATCAGGTCCAATTGGGCCAGGGTGTAGGCGAGCTTGCGGGTCTGGGTCATGATTCGAGCTTCCAGGCTGCGTGATGGCTTATATTATCATATGATGGCTTCTGGCTAATCCTGAACCAATCCTGGAGGAAACGATGGCGACAATTCCGGAGTTGAAAGAAGAATACGAAGGGCTGGACCAACAGCTTCCGGCCAAAAGCGAAGAGGCCATCGACCCCGGCCTGTTGCTGACGTTCCAGTATGACTATCCCGACCAGGACGCCCAGGTGGAAATTGACACGGACGAATTCACCGCCGTTTGTCCTTGGACCGGGCTGCCTGACTACGGAACGCTGACGATCTCGTATGTCCCGCACCGGAGCTGCATCGAGCTGAAGTCGCTGAAATACTACCTGCTGTCCTACCGGGACGTTGGAATTGTCCAGGAGCACGCTGCCAACCGGGTATTGAACGACCTGGTAGCCTGTTGCCAACCCAAGTCCATGGCCATTGTGCTCGACTACAAAGTCCGCGGCGGCCTGCACACCACGGTCAAGGTGGACTACGCCGGAGACTAGATGGGGTCTGGTCCCGCCTCACCCACCCGAAGCAGCGCCGTCAGCTCCCGGATGTCCTCCAGTGTGTCCAATTCTTCCACGGCCGTGACGACCTTGCGGACCCCGTCCGCTCCCAGGATGTCCCGCGTCAAAAAGGTGAACTTGTCGACCAGCTCCTTGCGCGACGCCGGGTCGCGGTGGTCGCCGTGATGGACAGTGACGCTCTCCGTGAGGGTCCTGCCGTCGTGTAACGACACGCTCACCCGCGCGGCGGGGTAATCGTAACGCCGCAGGTCCATTTCAGGGTCGGCGACGACGTTCACCCGGCGCGCCAATGCCCTGGTCTCCGGGTCTTTCACCCGGTCGGGATAGAAGGCCGTGATGTCGGTGGCGCCGTGCACCACCGCCGTGGCGACGGCGTAGGGCAGGGAGAATTTCGCCGCCAGCATGTTGTCCGGTTCCGGGTCGGTCATGATCGAAGCCACCGGCGGCGCTTCCACCCGGATGGACGCCACCTCCCCGGCGGCGAACTCCTCCCGGTCCATCAGGTGTTGGACGCCATCCAATACCGGGTGGTTGTACAAACAACAAGCGTGAAGCTTGAAGTAATTCTGGCGGACCCGCAACGGTCCCGACGGGTCCAGGCCGTCTACCACCGCCGCCGCATCGAAGGACTGGCCCAGCAGCGAACCGTAGATGTCCGCCGGGCCGTCTTTCAGCCCGGTGAAGCCGCAGACAGCCACTTGGGCAGCCATTATGCCCTGCAGACCGGAGCGACCGGGATAGAGGTTACGCACCGTCGCCCCTTCCAGGCAGGGGGTCCAGGTGTTGGCGGGACTCATCGAACAGGCTATGTTCATCGCCTCGTAGGTCATGTCCGGTCCGAAGTCCAGCAGCTTGGCCGCGGCCGCCGCCGCCCCGACGGTGCCCCAGGTCCCGTGGGAGTGTACTTCCGGGCGGACTTTGACGCCGGACCCGATGCGCGAGGTCGCCTCGTAACCCACTATCAGGGCCTCCAGGAATCTCCGACCCCTGGCCCCCACCTCCTCGGCAACGGCCAGAGCGGCCGGCAGGACGTGGATGGCGGGGTGGCCTCCGCCCATGCGGTTCCCCTCGTCCATCTCCAGGCTACCCCCGCAGTGGCGTTGACCAGGGTGGCGAACACTGCCTGCACCTCGGCTTGGCGCCCAAGTATCGTTGAAGGGCCGCTCCCTCCGGTCTTCGAAGCCATCTGCGCCAGGTTGCGGTTTTCCCGGAGGAGGCTTCCCGCCAGAATGGCCCCGATGGTGTCCAATACCACGGCCTTGGCGGCCGCTATGTCCGCCGGGTCCAGGTCCTGTAGCCGGGTATCGCTGACGAAACGAGAAAGGCGTTCCATGTACTCGGCCATGATGGCCTCCGTTCAGTACCGATTTCGGGGCCGCCGGTCCAGGGGCCGCCGGTCCAGGGGCCGCCGGTTCAGGGATCGATGGTTGTCAAACCGCGTTGGTCAACAGCATAATTCAGGCAACCATGTGCGGCCAGCCGGAAACGTCATTTAGCCTGTTCGGCAACCTGAGGCAACCGATGCCTTGGAGAAGGAAGCTGCGCCTGCTGGTATCTAATAACTTCAAAAAGTTGAAGACTCTGCGGAGTTGCTGCGGCAATTACGATGAGCCCGGATGTTGACTGGCGCGGACGGACCGTCCCGGTGCGGGAAGAGACGAAACCCAACAGCGCTGAAGCCCCATTTTTCAGTGCGCTTCGCCGCCGCTTCCCGCCATGGACAACTGAGCGGCGGCCAACCTGACGCCTTCCCACCAGTGTTTGCCGCGGCCCCGCCGCCGCCGCTGGAGCCCCATGCCGGACAAACACATGCCGAAGCTGCGTTGCGGGGCTGCCGCCCGTCCCGTTTCATTGCACCATTCCAGGTAGCAAGCATACAGGTCCTTGGCGGGCGACCTGTACTCGTCGCCCACCTCGCAGCAGGTGTCCAGAAATAGCCGCACGCCGTCGGCCGCCTCTCCAGCTACTCCTTCACGGGGCAACTCCCTTATGATGCCGGTCCCGGGACGCTTCTCCCGGGCCGAGCTTGCCGGTGGCTCCCGATACGGCTCGTCCGCGAATGAATCGCCCGTTGTAATGAGTGGTCCTTGGGCCCCGAACTGAGTCCGGGCGGCCCGATCGGCGCAGTAGTCCAGTAAATTGAGGTACTTGTCCAGACCTCCAAAGTGGTCCCAGTTCATCAACGTGGCGTGGATCTCGCCGGCATCCAGCACGAAGCGGACGGGCCGCACGTCGAACAGCCTGCGGTAACGGGGAGGGCAGTCCCACACTGGCGAGAACATGTCGCGGGCCACGGCGGCGTCCAACAGAAAGATGCAACAACGGGCGGCCTGGAGGTCCGGGAATTCCTCGTCCAACGGGTCTCCGGAGTACACGGATTCCAGGCTTCGATGGGTCTGGAGGACGGAGAGGGCGAAGGATGCCCGGACCTGGTTGGCCCCGAACCGGGTCAGCAGCTCGGCCCGCTCCCGGTTCAAGCTCCCCTCGCTGCGGCCGGCCCCGTTATGGACCGCGTCGGGCGCGTCTCCCAACAGCAGGTCCGGGTTGATAAGCTTGTTTCTGGCCGCTCGCCACAGCGACAGCGCCAGGGTAAGATTTTCTCTGACGAGGTGTATCTCTTCTGCCGGCTTCAACTTCCCAACCTCTCCGGTAGCCGCCCGGCCGTATTCGCCCATAACGCAGAGGTATGGCGTTATTCGTTGATATTCATCACCACTTTGATGACGTTGTCCTGACGTTGATCATACATATCATACGCCTTTTGGACGTCGGAGAACCCTACGCGGTGAGTGATCAATTTCGACGGATCGCACCATCCCCGCTCCCGCAACGCCACTATTTCCTGGATATGGGAGATGGGATTGCCGCTGCGGGCCCCGGTGGTTGGAATGATGCGCGGCTGCCTTTCCATCAGGTAATTGTGCTCCAAGGGAACGAGGTCCTCCGTCTGGATCCCGAACACGATCACGGTGCCGAACTGACGCACCAGCCGGAAGCACATGTTGAAGGTGTCGGGATACCCGGCAGCCTCCACCACCACGTCCGCGCCCTGCCCATCGGTGAGTTCGTTAACAACCTCTTCGATGTTCTCCTTGTCCGGGTTCACCGTGTGGGTAGCCCCCATCTCCACCGACTTTTCCAGCCGGTAGTCCAACAGGTCGACGGCGATTACGCTCCGGGCGCCGATGCGGGAGGTG
The DNA here is from genome assembly GCA_965220625.1 of Dehalococcoidia bacterium. GTDB lineage: Bacteria > Chloroflexota > Dehalococcoidia > Lucifugimonadales > UBA3495 > VXOI01. The sequence continues at coordinate 2,108,434 of CBDCQN010000003.1, read as the reverse complement.
ATCATGGTGAAGCTGAGGCCGATGCTCCCTTGGCCCATCACAACCACGTTCTTGCCCAACAGGTTGGGCATTTGCTGGCAGGAGTAAAGGACCGTCCCCGAAGGCTGGCACATGACCCATTCGTCTAGCGTCCCGTGATCGGGCAGCAGGATCATGCGGGCGGGGTCGGAGGCAATGTATTCCACCAGTCCGGCGGAGCCGCGGGGCGGAATCACGATGACCCGCTGCCCCTCGTGGTAGGCGTCGGTCCGGCTGTCGATGATGGTCCCGGCCAACTCGTGGCAGGGCGCTCCGATGGGCATGGGGTACATCTCTTCCGGGTTTATCTGGAAGCCGTGGCGGATGTCGCTGCCGCAAACGGACACCCGCTCCAGCTTGACCAGGCACTGGCCTTCCCCGGCCGTGGGGGTCTCCGTTTCCAATAGCTCGAAGTGTTTAGGACTGGAAAGTCTCGCCGCTTTCATGCTGATAAAATCCTTCTGGCAAAAATGTCGGCGCCCCCACGGACGGCCCGAGTAACTCCCGGTATCTTAAATGGCAGTAACCAACGGCGGCAAGCTACCCGCCCGGCGGCCGGGAGTCCGGTCCGGTGACCGCCAGCAGCCGGTCTATCAGTTCGCGGACTATCAGGCGGTCTTCGCCTACATCCTCGGCTCTCATATCGTCGGCGTAGAAATTGAGATGGTTCTCGTAGGCGACCTTGAATCCGTCAATCCAAGAATCATCACCAGTTTCTCTAACCATCCGCCGCATCGCCGCCCGTAAGTGAGAGTATTTGCCATGGCGCCAGCGCTGCCGGATGCAAAACACTTTCACGGCATGGCTGGCCGCTCCCCACAGTTTTTCAGAAGCTTGGATGACGTCTCCGTCGGCCAAATAGTGGTCGGCGGCGTCGATGAAGCGGCGAGCAATGCGAGTATGCTTTTGGGCTTGGGCTTCCCTGCCTAGCATACTACTCGGCTTCTACACCGGCGACGGCCAGCAACTGGTCTACAAACCGCCGGACTACAGGGCGGTCGGTATCTACGTCCTCGTCGTCCATACTGCCGACGAAAAGATGACCGTTGTAGGCAATCCTAAAGCCCGTATACAGGGATTTGTCCCCGGTTTCCTCGAGCAGCAGTTGCATGGCCTCTCGAAAGTGGGTGTATTCGTCATGCTGCCATCCCCGGCGGACGCAGACGGCTTTGATCGCGTTGCTGGCCGCTTCCCACAGCTTTTCCGATGTCTCGCCGATGTTGCATTTGGCGAACTCCCGGTCTGCGTCTTCAAGCAACCGGAGGGCGGCACGGGCGTGACCTTGAGTCTTCGTTTCCTGGTCTTGCATTGGAGCGTCCTTACATACCGGATTGCCGGGATCTGTCCATCTTATCACGGCGGTTTCTAGGCGCCTCAGACCTCTTCGTCGGGACGGAAGCGATTGGTGGCACCGTCGTTACTACGGCGTCCATACGTTGAAGTTTTCGAATGTGGGCGAACCCCGATGGGACAAATAGAAATCGCCCATAGCACTGACATCGCCATAATCCTGGTTGTGGCTCAAATCGAGTCTGGCCACGTATACGCCGTTGACGAAAAGCAGGCCAACATTTTCAAGAGCCATGATCAGCAGGTGATTTCTATTCAAGACCCTCGCCCCAGAATCCCCCAGGGACCCGGACGCCATATCCGTGTACTCGCTGTCTCCAATATCGCGAGCGTCATGAAACCACCGGCCATCTCCGGAAATCCCTATGACTTCCAGGCGGTTGTATTCAGGATTGCGAATGATGAACCCGTAGTCCCAGTCTGTTCCAGGGGGGCTAATGTACTCGGCCTCCACTATCACATCCCGGGTCCATACCCTGCTATCGTGGTGGGTGATGCCGAGGGGCGTAGTGGCCCAGACGCAGCGGGTTGGCGAAGACGATGCGCTCCTGATTGCGGTTGGCTACTCGAAGATTTCGGACAGCGGGAGAGAGAAGCCGGGCAGCAACTCTTCGTCGGTTATCATGTCATCGCCCCGGTAGGAAAGAACGGAGCCGTCGGCGCGGTGGATGTAGAACTCCTCGGCGGTCAGCAGCGTCTTCTGCGTGGTCATTATCAGGCCTCCTCACCCAACGGTTGGTATACCCCCACCCTAACAGCGGCGTAGCGGACCACGCGCAGCGGGGCATGATACGATACTTCTAGGTAGGCTTACTTGGGTGGAGTAGATTGTCCATAGGAATTATCACCCCAGCAAACGACGGAGCCATCACTCTTTACCCCACAGGTGTGAGAGGGACCAGCACTCACGGATGATTCATCGGGCGGTGTGGCTTCGCCAACGTTATCCAGGCCCCAGCAGGAGAGGGAGCCGCCGGTTCTCACCCCGCAGGCGTGAACTTCACCAACACTCACGGACTCGAAAGAACCGACTGGCGGTGTGTATGTAAGACCGGCACCCCAGCAAACTACATTTCCGTTTGTTTTTACTCCGCAATCGTAACCTCCGCCGAGGCTGACGGAGGCGAATAAACCGGAGATGAATAAGTCAATAGCCTCGTTTGGAAACAAAATGTAATTTCCCCAGCATATCAATTTGCTGTCTGTCCTTACACCGCAGGAGCTGCCGAACTTTACACTGACAGAAGTGAAGTAACCAGCAGGCGGTGTGGCCTTTCCGTTACTGTTATCCCCCCAACACGAGACTAAACCGTTGGTCTTCACTCCACAAGTGTGGTTGTAGCCTGCACTGACGGACGCAAAGGAACCTGGGGGCGGCGTGGCTTGGCTGTCGTCGTCCCGGCCCCAACAGGATACGGAGCCGTTGGTTCTCACTCCGCAGGTGTGGCCGAAGCCCGCGCTGACTGAAGCGAAAGAACCGGCTGGCGGCGTGGCCTGTCCGTAGGAATATAGAGTATACTCCTCTCCCCAACAGACAACGGATCCGCTGGTCTTCACCGCACAGGTATGTGCTTCGTTAGTACTCACGGATGAGAAAGAACCAGTAGGTGTTGACCTGCGTGTGGGCGCCGGTATTGCGGTTGTAGGCGTGGGCATGGCGGCGATGGTGGCAGCCATGCGTGCCTCGACCGTCGCGTCGATGTCTGGTGTCGGTGTTTGCGTTGGGGCGGCGGCCTGTGTGGCCGAGATCCCTGCCGTCACCGTGGCGTCGATGTCGGGCGCCGGCGTAGGCGTCGCGGTGGGCAACGCGGTGGCCACGGCGGCTTGAACGGTCGCTTCCAGGTTCGGACTGGCGACGGTTTCTCCCCCGCAGCCTGCCAGCAGGAACGTTAGAGCCAGCATCAACACGCTAATGGCGCTAAGAATTTTCACAAAACATATCTTAACGTAAATGGCGCTGGGGACGGGAAAGGGTCCGTTGTTCTATTTTCGATGTGCGTTGCGGTCAGCCCACCTGATCGTAGCGGAAGCAGTTGGTGGTGTGGTCGTTTACCAGGCCGGTGGCTTGCATCAGGGCGTAGCAGATGGTGCTGCCCACGAACTTGAAGCCGCGGCGTCGCAGCTCTTTGCTGAGGGCGTCCGACTCGGGCGTTGTGGCCGGGACTTCGTTCATTGATTGCCGCGCGTTGACTTGGGGACTTCCTCCGACGAAGCCCCAGATGAAAGCATCAAAGCTTCCCAACTCCCGCTGTAGCTCCAGGAAGGCCTTGGCGTTGGTGATGGCGGAAGCGACTTTCAGACGGTTTCGGATTATTCCGGGGTCGGCAAGCAGGGCCTGTACCTTGGCGTCGTTATATGCGGCGACCACGCCCGGCTCGAAGTTGTCGAAGGCGATGCGGTAGGAGTCCCTCTTGCGCAGGATGGTCTCCCAACTCAGCCCCGCCTGGGCGCCCTCCAAGGTGACGAACTCGAACCACAGCCGGTCGTCGTGCACCGGCACTCCCCATTCCTCGTCGTGATAGGGCATCCCGAGCTCGCTGCTGGCCCAACCGCATCTTTCCAACATCTCACGTCCTTGTTTGCTCACGTCCTTGTTTGATTGAACGCGGAGTGCGCCGGGAGCGCAGAGGTCCAGGACCAATGGTATCTTTGCGTTCTCGGCGATCTCTGCGTTTAATACTATAATAACCTGACCCAATGGAGGTGAACCTTGGCCAACGATTATGACGTCATCGTGGTGGGCGCAGGCAACGCCGCGCTGTCCGCCGCGATAGCCGCCAAAGAGCGCTGCCAGTCCGTAATAGTGGTGGAGAAGGCGCCGGAATATTTCCGGGGCGGCAACACCTACTTCACCGGCGGTATCATCCGCTTCGCCTTCGAGGGCTTGGAGGACATCAAGTCTGTCATACCGGATATGTCCGCCACCGAGGAAGAGCAGGTGGAGGTGGGCAGCTATACCGAGGACCAGTTCTATGACGACATGATGCGCGTCACCCAAGGTCTGACCGATCCGGAGCTGGCCCAGATCCTGGTGAGCCAGTCCCTGCCCACCATGCAGTGGATGCGTTCCAAAGGGGTCCGCTTTGTGCTGTCCTACGGGCGCCAGGCGTTCAAAGACGGCGACAAGTTCCGTTTTTGGGGCGGTCTCTTGGTCGAGGCCGTGGGGGCCGGAAAGGGCCTCTCCGACCAGCAGTTCGACGTCTGCCAGGCCGAAGGCATCGAGGTCCGGTACGCCACCCAGGCTGTCGGCCTGCTGCAGGATGAAACCGGACGGGTAGACGGCGTCAGAGTCCTGGGCCCGGCCGGCTATTCGGATATCCACGGGCGTTCGGTGGTGCTGGCCGCAGGAGGATTCGAGGCCAACGCCGAGATGCGCTGCCGCTACCTGGGGCCGGGCTGGGAATTGGTAAAGGTCCGCGGCATTCCCTACAACACGGGCGACGGCATACGCATCGCCCTGGAGGCCGGCGCGATGCCCCACGGCCACTGGAGCAGTTGCCACGCCGTGGCCTGGGACCTGAATGCCCCGGCCTTCGGCGACCGCACCATCACGGAGTTGTTCCAAAAGCATTCCTACCCCTTCGGGCTCATCGTTAACGTGAACGGGGAGCGTTTCTTGGATGAAGGCGCTGATTTCCGTAACTATACCTACGTCACCTACGGCCGGGCGTTGCTGACCCAACCCCAAGGGGTGGCATTCCAGTTATTCGACGATAAGGTGAAGCACCTGCTGCGGGACGAGTATCACATCCCGCAGGTGACCATGGCCCAAGCGGACACCATCGAGGAGTTGGCCCAGCGGTTGGACATCGACCCCCAGGGACTGGCGGACACCATCCGGGAGTACAACGCGGCAGTGCAGACCGGCGTCCCCTACAACCCAACCGTCAAGGACGGACGGGGCACCGTCGGGATCACGCCTCCCAAGACCAACTGGGCCCAGACCATCGACACGCCGCCCTACTTGGGATACGCGGTCACCTGCGGCATCAGCTTCACTTTCGGCGGAGTGCGCATTGATACCCGCGGCCGGGTGGTCAACACCAGCCTGGAGGCGATTCCGGGGCTCTACGCCGCAGGGGAAATGGTGGGCGGCCTGTTCTACCACAACTACCCCGGCGGGTCGGGCCTCTCCGCCGGCATGGTCTTCGGGCGGCTGGCCGGCAGCAGCGCCGCACAGTACGCTACCGAGAGGGCGCGGTAGGACGCTACTTGTTAGACTGACAGCAGTTGCCGGTGGGGTAGATTCGATGAAAACGTATCAGTTTCGGGTGCTGTTTGAATCCGACGGTGACGGCTGGTTTGTAAGTTGTCCAGCCTTGGAGGAGCACCATGGCGGCGCTCTGACTTGGGGGCTGACCCGGGAGGAGGCATACGAGGATATCGTAAAAGTGCTCGAGATAGTCCTCGGGAGCATGATCGAGTCGGGCCTGCCTATTCCCGAAGAACCGGCAGACGCCGCTTTGATTGACGCGGATCAGGTTTTCGTCGCCGTACGGCCGAAACTGAAACCGGTGCCGAAAAAGCCGCATCCAAAGAAAACCTACCGTTTTCGCGTGGAGCTTGAACCCGACGAAGACGGGTGGTTTGTGCGTTGTCCAACATTGGAGCGTTATGGGGCTGCAACTTGGGGGGAGACGAAAGAAAAAGCCCACAAGTACATCGAAGAAGTGTTAGGAATGGTTCTCGAAAGTATGATCGAGCTGGGAATACCTATTCCCGAAGAGCCTGAAGACACTTTAATGGCAGAAGATGAGGGTCTGGCCGTCACTATATGAGTGCCAGACGGATTGATTACTCTCGGCTACGGTCGTTGACCACCCGGGAAATCATCCGGGCGCTTCGCAGAGACGGGTTCCAATTCTTCCGCAGTACAGGCAGCCACCGGCACTACGAACATGAAGATGGAAGAGTGGTAACGGTCGCCTACCACAGGACCGGAGGATCTTATTCCATCAAGACGTTACGTAGCATGATTGAGCGCCAAGCCCGCTGGACCTGGGATGATTTGCGTCGATTGGGCTTGGTTTAGAGTACGTCTCTAGAACCAGTTGGCCTTGTCGACGACGTTTCGCAGGGGCGTGCCGTCGTTGAACCTCTTGCAGTTGTCGATGAACAGCTCGGTGCGCCGTTGGTCCAGATAGGGGCCGTCTCCCGCAACGTGGGGCGTAATCAGCACCCCCGGCATGCTCCACAGGGGGTGGCCCGCCGGCAGCGGCTCCACCTGGAAAACGTCCAGCCCGGCGCCCGCGATTTCGCCCTCCCGCAACGCATCGGTCAGGTCGGCAAGCACCGTCGTCGCCCCGCGGCCGATGTTGATGAACACACCGGACTTTTTCATCGCCTGGAACTGGGGGGCGGCGAACATGCCTTGGGTTTCCGGCGTCTCCGGCACCGTTACGATCACAAAGTCTCCCCTGGGCAGCACGTCCAACAAATTTCCGGGGCGGTGCAACTCCGCCACGCCCTCCGATGGCTCCGCCAGCCGCGGGTCCACGCCCAGCACTGTCATGCCGAACTCCGCGCACAGCCGGGCCGTCTCCCCCCCGATGCCGCCCACACCCACGACTACCGCGGTCGCTTCGGGCAGATAGACCGTTTCGTAGCCCTGCCGCCAAACGCCCTCGACCTGCTGGGGGATGTATACCTGCAGCCCTCGGGCGAAGGCCAGCAGAAAAGCCATGATGTGGGCGCTGATGTGGTCGTTGTAAATCTCCCTGGTGTTTGTGACCACGACATCGCTGCCGATGAGGGCCTCGTGATAGTAACCGGCTTCGGGCCCGGCTTGGGGGCAAGCGACCCATTTCAGGTTTTGGGCCCGTTCGAACAGCTCCGGCACTATATTGCCGAAGGCGGCGTCGGCGTCTCCAATAACCTCCATAGCCTCGCCCACTGTGGGGCACAGTTGCACGTCGATGCCCGGAATTTCCTTCCTGAGCAGGTCCGGCCAATGCTCCTGGTAATTGGGCGGGCAGATCACCAGCTTGAATCCCATGGTCTCACCCCTGAACGTTAAATTAGATGTCCCGATTTGGCGCCCCGATTTGGCGTTAGTGTAAACCACAGAGAGCACAGAGTAGAAACATTCTCTGCGGTTTCCGTGTTCCCTGTGATAAATTGAAGCACATGGGAAGTTCGGGTGAATACCGGGGACCGGCGGCGGCCGCTGGCGCGGGTGACTAATGCCCCAACCCATCCGGTTAGTCCGAGCGGTCCTGGCCCATCAGGGCGACTCCGCAGACCCGGAGCTTCTGCACTGGATCAAAGACCGGCTCGACGAAACATTGGGCTTGCAACCCTGGGTGGTGGTGGCCATCATCGCCGTATTCATACTGCTGGTCCCTGCCGCCGTGATGCTTGCATATTATTTGCAGCAACGTCGCCGCTCCGACCCCGACCAGACACATCCCGGCGGCTCGGAGTGATCAACGAAATTTCATCTGCTCCAGCCGCTCCGCGCCGCAGGGTCTTTTAATTCTCCGTCTCCCTTGAGGGAGAGGGCTGGGGTGAGGGTGAAATGCTGGCAATAACGATGGCCGCTCACGGTAGGGAACGCCCCCACCCTAACCCTCCCCCATTTGGGGGAGGGGACAACTAAATGACACTGCTCCTCGCCGGAAAAGAGCTTGCCAGCAGGGGCGAAACGCGTTAGACTAGCGTCCGCCTTAAGAAGCGGGTGTATCTTTACGGAGGGTGATTTCAGGCCGTTATGTTCGACAAAACCTCTCTCGACGCGCTGTTTGAAGAGCTTCGTGACAACTACGAGTTGGAACCGGAATGGGAGGACTTCCAGCGGGCCGCCCACTTGGGTGTGGCGCGCTTGGACGGCGGCGTGGAAATTGGCGATATCGACCCACGGGTCGCCGGGATCGTTCTAAAGCACAACCCCGGCTAAATCCGCCGCCTGGCCGCGGGACTCGCGGCCCCAACGCCGTCCGTTGACGGCTGGCCGGTTGACAGCCGGGATGGCGCATCTCTAGCTTTTATAAGAGGGACAGACCCTGACGACGGGCTTGTCCCTCTTATATTTTCCGCTTTGGCGGACCGCCCCAAGGAGGTGCGTAATCTTGATTTGCCGACGCTGCCAGTCGACTCGCCTCATCCCCCTGCTCAAGAAACAGCGCGATGACAACGACGTGTTTCGTTGCCAGGAATGCGGTTTCATATTCAGCCCGCCGGCGCTGGCCGGGCGTTCGTCGGGCCTGCCCCGGACCACCGCCGTGGAATCCGTATACGGCGGGGGGCATTGATCCCCATGCCGGCAGTTTCCGATACGGTTCCCTCTCCCTTGGACTTCGCCCGTAATGTTCTCGGGGTGCAGTTGTGGAGCAAACAGGAGGAGGTGCTTTCCGCCCTCCTGGAACACCGCAGGGTCGCGGTGAAGTCGGGCAACGGGCTGGGAAAGGGATTCTCCGCCGCCGTGGCGCTGTTGTGGTTTCTCCATGCCCACCAAGACGCCGCGATTGTGCTCAGCACCGCGCCGACCTTCCGCCAAGTACGGCACATCCTGTGGCGGCAGGTACACCGCTTGTACCGCCCGGCCTCCGAGGTGCTGGGCGGCAAGATGCTGGACACCAGGTGGGAGATCTCCGCCGAACGGTACGCAATGGGACTGTCCGCCGAAAACGCCGACCAGTTTCAAGGCTTTCACAGTCCCAACATGTTCATCGTGGTGGACGAAGCCGAGGGCGTGAGCGACGAAATCTTCGAGGCCATTGAGTCCGTAATGACGTCGGCCAGCCCGCTGCTCCTCCTCATCGGCAATCCCACCACGGTGTCGGGCGCATTCCGGCGGGCGTTCCATGAAGAGCGACGCCTGTATAAAACGGTCACCATCTCGGCCTTGGACAGCCCCAACGTACAGACGGGACAAGTGATAGTCCCCGGCCTTACCACGGCTCGTTGGGTGGAGGAACGCCGGGAGGTTTGGGGCGAGGACAACCCCATCTATCGCGCCCGGGTGCTGGGAGAGTTCCCCAAGCAGGCCGAGGACACCCTCATAAGCCTCACCGACATGGAAGCCGCTGGACGAAGCCGTTCATTGACAGGGTCCGCGACAGGGTCCGAGACAGGACCCGGGAAGGACCCCGGTAGCGAATCCGGGTTGAGCGGCGCCGTCGACGATGAGGTGGTTATGGCCGTGGACGTGGCCCGGTTCGGCTCCGACCGCAGCGTGGTCCTCACACGCCGCGGCCCACACGTGGAGCGGGTGCAGACCTTCCGCCACCTGGACACCATGCAGCTGGCCGGCTGGGTTGCCGGCGCAATTCGGGAGCACAACCCATCCATGGTTGCGATCGATGAGATCGGCGTCGGCGCCGGTGTCGTCGATCGTCTCAAGGAGCAGGGTTTCCAGGTGCGGGGCATCAACGTAGCTCGCAAGGCGCGACAGGAACACGTCTTCTCCAACCTGCGGGCTGAGGGATACTGGCAGCTTCGGGAGCGGTTCGCCTCGGGGAACATTGTCATCCCAGACGACAATCAGTTGATGGGAGAGTTGGCGGCTCTGCGGTACAGCTTTGACAGCCAGGGCCGGGTTCAGATGGAAAGCAAGGACTCAATCCGCCAACGGGGTCTTCCATCTCCCGACAAGGCCGATGCGCTGATGCTGGCCTTTCTCGGCCCGGCCAACAGAATGAGGTTATGGACATGAAGCATCATCCAGGTTCTTCGACCGACAAACACAACGCCTCTCTCCGACGTCCGGCGTCCCGAATATTGGGCCGTATTTCGCCGCTCGGAGCGCCCGGCTTGGGTAAGCAGGCAAGGCGCCTCTTTTCCCGGATCTGGGCCCGTCCCTCTAAGTTGGACCGGGTGGAGCGTGCCAACCGCGCTGATTATGCCGACCACGAGGGTCCGTTCCCCTTCACCTCATCTGCCGGGGGGTGGTCGCGTACGGAGTACGGGGAATATTACGCTACTTCCGTTCCCGTTTACGCCGCTATCAAGATGAGGGCGGACGCTCTGGCTCGCACCCCGGCGGCGGTCTACCGCAGAAACGGCGCAGGGGAACGGGCCCTGGTGGCGCCGGACCACCCGGTCCGGCAACTGCTGGACCGGGTCAACCGTTGGTACTCCCGGTCCGAGCTGTGGCAGGCAACTGAAATTTACCTGAACCTGTGGGGCGCGGCCTTCTGGGCGGTGGAACGGGACCAAGACGGCCGCCCGGAAATCTGGCCCCTTCGGCCCGACCGGACCAGCGTCGTACCGGACCGGGACAGCCATGTGCGGGGCTTTGTCTATCAAGGCAGGACCGGACCGGTGGCCTACACTCCCGACGAAGTGGTATGGATGCGTTACTTCAACCCTATGGAGGAGTTCGCGGGCCTGTCGCCCATCGCCCCGGCCCGGATGGCGGTGGACATGGGACGGGACGGGCTGCGCTTCAACCGGAGCTTTCTCCGCAACTCGGCCCAGCCGGACTTCGTGCTGCTGACCAACGAGACCATGAATGACAACGAGATCGAGGACTTCTACCGGCGGTGGGAAGCCAGGTTCCGAGGCCCCAGCCACGCCCGCCGGCCGGCGGTGGCCAGCTTCGTCAGGGACATCAAGACCCTGGGAATGAGCCACCGCGACATGGACTTCATACAAGGACTCCGCTGGAGCCTCGAGGAGGTCAGCCGGGCCTACGGAGTGCCGAAACCGTTACTGGGCGACTTGGAACGGGCCACCTTCTCCAACGTCAACGCCGCCGAACGCTTCTTCTGGCGCAATACCATGGTCCCTGAGATGCAGTTCTTGGCGGAGCAGGTCAGCCGCAAGCTCTTCCCGTTGCTGGGCTATCCCGGCCTCGAACTGGAGTTCGACCTGACCGCCATCGAGGCCCTCGGCGACGGCGAGACGGCCCGGGTGAACCGCGAGTCCCAAATGCTGGACCGGGGCGTACTGACGATCAACGAAGTGCGCCGCAGCCGCAACCTTCCCGACGTCCCCTGGGGCGACGAATGGGCGCGCCGTCCGGGCGGAAACCGTTGAACGCGGCCGGTTCGGAGGCGCCACGTGGACTATTTCCTTGGCGCCTTCGGACCCTCCGCTAAGTCGAGAATCCGATGGACGAAACGATGGACCAGCGGGCGATCACGCTCGATCACATCGTCTTCCATGAATTCGTGATAGAAGTTGGCATGAAACGCCTCAGCGAGGCCGTAATCGGACACCAACAACGGTTCGTCGTATTCCTCGGCGATCCTGGTCACAGCCGTCGCGCGGGCACCGCTTTTGCCGTAACGCCAGCCCCGCTGCTTTGCTATGGCCATCACTGCTTGCGAAGCAGCCCCCCACAATTTTTCTGAACCCTGGCTCTCGTCCCCGGCGGCGAACTCCCGGTCGGAATGCTCCAGAAACTCCAAGGCTTTCCGGGCGTGGTCTTCTACGGCCTTACGTGTGCTGGTAGCCATTCTCCGATTATGCCCGATCCGGGACTGGGGCCGCAATTGCGCCTGAACCCATTTTACCAGGCCCAACCGTTATTATCGCCCGGCCCGGCAAGGGCCCAAGTACCGGTCGAACCATTCCAGCGTCCGGGCCATGTATTCCCGGCGCATGTGGGGATGGCCGGTGCGGGGGAAGGCGTGGGTACAGCCGGGAAACCTGACGAACTCCACGGTCTTGCCCAAGCGCTTAAGCACGGTGAAGTATTCTTCGCTCTGAGCGATGGGACAGCGGGCGTCCAACTCGCCGTGGAGCAGCAGTACCGGTGTGTTGACGCTCGAAGCGTAGGTTATCGGCGAATGGGCCAGCAGTTCGTGGGCGGCCTCCACCAATGAGCCTCCCCACTGCGGTTCTCCGAAGCTGATTCCTATATCGGAGGTCCCGTACATGCTGTAGAGGTCCGTGGGCGGCGCTCCCACGACCGCCGCCCGAAAGCGGTCGTCGTGACCCACCGCCCAACTGGTCATGTAGCCGCCGTAGCTGTAGCCGTGAATACCCAGGCGTGATGGGTCAATGTAGGGACGCTCACATACCCGCTCCACCGCTGCCATCAAGTCCCGATAGTCCTCGCCGCCCCAGTCCCGTAGCACCGCCATCATGAACTCGTTGCCGTAGGTGGAGGAACCCCTGGGGTTCACCGCCAGCACCGGGTACCCGGCGGCGGCCAGTGCCTGCTGCACTGGGACGAATGAGTCGTAGAATGCGCCGTTGGGCCCGCCGTGAATGTCCAGCACCAGCGGATAGGCGCCGGACTCGTCCAAGTCGTGGGGCAGCAGGAGGCGGCATTCTATGCCATACCCGGCCCGCTCGATCCAGAACTTCTCCAACTGGGCCGGCGGGTGTTTCTGGATGAAGTCGGCGTTGGCCGCCGTGAGCTGACGGGACCCTCCGGAAACGAAATCGACGAGGTGAATGTCCCCCGGGGAATCCGGCGTTGACACCACGGTTACCGCTCGTTCGGACTCCCGGTCCAAGCTCAACGAAGCGGCTTGGCCCGACCCACTCCACAGCGGTTTCACGCCTGAGCCATCGGCGTGGGCCTGGTAGACACGGCTCCTGCCGTGCCGTTCCCCCAGGAACAGCACCTGGCCGCCGCCGTCGCCGCCGTCCCGCGTCCATCTGATATCCGGATTGCGGCTGACCCCTGGGAATCCCAGAACGGGCCGCATACTGTCGTCGGTGATGCGCCGGGGTTCCCGGCCCTTCTCAAGGACGTACAACCAGCCCTGCCAGAGCGCCATACCTTCCGGGGCGTCGGACCCCATGGCCGCCAACCGGTCGCCGCCGGGCGCCCATACGGCGGCGCCCACGCTGCACAGTCCTTGGGACCATTCCTCGGCTTCGCCTCCCTCCGCCGGGACTACGTAGACCTCGGTGAGGGCCCTGAAGTCGCGGTCGTCTCTACGGCCGGAAATGAAGGCAATCTTCGAGCCGTCGGGCGACCAGACCGGCGAGAAGTCGTCCCAGTCGCCGTCGGTGATTTGGACCGGGTCACCGCCGGCGGCGTTCACGACAAACAGATGGTGGTGGGCGTTGCCCCGCCAACCCATGGAGTCGTAGCGGTAGCGCACCCGGTTTACCACCGTGACCGTGGGCCCGCCCCCGGACTCGCCGGCGCCAGCCGGAGGCTCCACATCGGCGCAATAGACCAAACGCTCTCCGTCAGGCGACCACGCGAAGTCCGCCACTCCCTTGGGGCTGCTTGTCACGGGGCGGGCCTCGCCACCGGATGCGTCCATCACCCACACCTGGCGGGGTCCCTCCCCGGGGGACCGCAGGAAAGCCAGCGACTTCCCATCGGGGGAAAAACGAGGACCTGTATCGGCAATACCTTGGGTAAACTCTCGAGTTTGGCCCGTTTCGAGGTCCATCAACATCAACCGGGAGATGGTCCGGGCGTCGCCGTTTTCGGTTCGTTCCACCCAAGAGCTTGCGTAGGCCATCCTCCGTCCGTCGGGACATAGCACGGGGTCGGCCACCCCTGAAAGTTCATAGACCATGTCGGGAGTCATGGGGCTGCTCATATCATGTTCCTGCCGGCGGGTGAATGTGCTGTTGCCGAGTTTAGCATAGGAATCCCGGTAGCCGGCTTTCGGACAAGCGGGCCCCGGTTCAGGGTCCTTTAATTGTCGAATCCGCCCCTCTCCCGTCGTCCCGGTCGCAACCGGGACCCAGGAACCGACACCGATTTTGGTTCCCCAAGACGCCTCTAACCCAAGGCTGGGGTCTGGATTCCGGCTGCGGCCGGAAAGACGGGGGGATTTTTACGACAATTAAATGACCTTGGGCCCCAGTTACAATAGACTTGATTTCGGGCCTGAGATCAGATCAGAGATCAGGCCTGATTTTCTTCGGCGAAATCTCCCAGGAGGATTTAATAACATGGAACGGGACTTGATCGGTTACGGCAAAGACGCTCCCCGGATCGAGTGGCCCGGCGGGGCCCGCATTGCCGTTTCCTTGGTGGTGAATTACGAGGAAGGCGCGGAGTACTCCACGATGGACGGCGACTCCCACCACGAGACCAACGGAGAGGTGCCGTCTCCGGTGCCCGCGGGCGACCGGGACCTGAACAACGAGTCGTTCTTCGAATACGGCAGCCGCGTGGGAGTGTGGCGGCTGCTGGACATGTTCCGCCGGTACGGGGTGGTGAGCACCTTCTTTTGCTGCGCGCTGGCCTTGGAGCGCAATCCTGGGGTGGCGCGGGAGATTCCCGGTCAAGGCCACGAGGTGTGCGGCCACGGCTACCGCTGGGAAGAGTACCATCTGATGGACCGGGACGCGGAGCGGGATGCCATCGCCAAGACCGTGGAGTCACTGCAGAGGACCACCGGGGAGCGCACCGTGGGCTGGTTCACCCGTTATGGCCCCAGCGTGAACACCAGGGACCTGGTGGTTGAGCACGGCGGGTTCGTCTACGACAGCATCGGCTTGAACGACGACCTGCCCTATTATGTGACGGCCAAAGAGCGGCCCTGGCTGGTCATCCCCTACAGCATGGAGACCAACGACGCCCGGTTCTGGCGGGGCGGGCTGGTCAGCGTCAACGACTTCTACGATTACCTGAAGGACACCTTCGACGTCCTCTATGAAGAGGGCCGCACCCACCCGAAGATGATGTCGGTCGGCCTACACTGCCGCATCGCCGGCCGTCCGGCCCGCTCCCGAGCAGTCGAGCGGTTTCTGCAATACGCCCGTCAACTGCCCGGCGTCTGGTTCGCGCGCCGCGACGAAATTGCCCGCTGGTGGCTGGAGCGCTACCCGGCCGAGGCTAGTTGAACGCCGGGCCCCGCGGAGGCCGATGAATTTACCCTATGCGGTCTGCTCGACCGCCCGTTCCACCGTTTCGACCAGCCAAGCGTTCAAACTTTTGCCTTCGGATTTGGCTGCGGTTGCAGCTGCGCGGTGAACCGCTGGACTGACCCGTAGCGGGATCCTGCCAGAGAACGGCTTGTCCGGGGAACGTCCCCGCTCAAGGCACACGGCCAGATAATCGTCTATCGAGGACCGAAACTCGCGGTTTAGCTGTTCGACCGACGTACCCTCAAAGACGATAACGTCGCGGGTGTCTACAACCTCGCCGAGAAAGACCCCCGCGTCATCATCGAATGTAATCGCGGCACGATAGCCTTTGTAATCCATCATGGCTTTATCCCGGCTTCGGTTGCGTAATTCAACGCAGGGTGCCTAATTTCGTCTTTGGTTTCCGGTTTAGGTTAATTCCGCGACCGCCTGCGCCAGCCGGTCAACCTCTTCCTCCGTATTGAAAAAATGGAGGGAGGCGCGGATGCCTTGAGGGTAACCGACCTGGCGAACGACTATCCGGTGGTTGTTCCAGAGGCGGGCGACCACGGCGTCTGGGCTGTGGTCGCCCACGGCGAAAGATACCAGGCCCGATGACTGGCGGCGCTCCATGGGGGCGATTACGCGCACTCCGGACATCTCCGCCAGTTGGGCCTTGAACCGGTCGGCAAGGTCCAGGTTGCGTTCTTCGATATTCTTGATGCCGACTTCCTCTACGAAGTTGGCGGCCTCGACAAAGGCCGCCTGCAATGGCACGCTCCCTGAGCCGCCCAGAAACTTCTCGATCGATCCGGTGTCGGGCTGGAATTCGGTGGGGTCGTCGGTGTGCAGCATCGCCCGGCCGCCGGTGTGGGCCGGATGTACCTGCTCGACCAGCCCGGGTCGAATGTAGAGGGCCCCAACGCCCTCGTAGCCCAATACCCACTTCTGGCCGGGTATCGAGTAGAAGTCGAAACCGCCTTCGGCCATGTCGAGATGGATGTGGCCGCCGGTCTGTGCGCCGTCCAGCATGATGAGAGCGCCGCGCTCTCTGGCGAGGGCTGCCAGCCGCTCCGCCGGCATGCGCAGGCCGGTGGAATACTGGATGTGGCTGACGAAAACCATCCTGGTATTCGCCGTGAAGGCCGCTTCGAACTTCTCGACTATGGTGTCCCAAGAATCGTGTGGGTCCAGCGACACCACATTCACCTTGACACCGTAGCGCAGTCCGGCGTGGAAGCTGGGCGAGAGGACGGAACCGTGCTCCAGGTTGCAGGTAATGATCTCGTCCCCTTCCCTCCAGTCGAGTCCGCTCATAACAATGTTGAGGCCTTCGGTCGTGTTCCGGGTGACCAGCACCGAATCCAACGGCGCGTTCAGCAAACGAGCGGCGGCTCTCCGCGCCGCGGCCTGGATTTGTCCGCCGGACTCGTAAACGTCGGCCGTGGTGGGGCCGCGCTCCATCTCGAGGTCCGTGCGGGCCTTCATGGCCTCGGCGGCCCGGCGGGGCGGCGGGCCCGACCAACCGGTATTCATGTAGGTCAGGTTGGCGAGAACCGGGATTTCGCTGCGCAACCGTTCCACGTCCATCGGGCGACCCTCCCTGTGATGATTGATTAAACGCAGAGGACGCAAAGAGGCGCAGAGGTCATTTCTGAATTCTCTGCGCCCTCCGTGTTGCCTCGGCGTTCTCTGCGTTAAGAAACCGCCTATCTGGGCGAGTAGGGGGTTGGCCGGAGAATCGAATGGTGGGAAACGCGGACCAACGAGCCGTTTTCTTCGGACGCGTTCCGAGCCTTCTGCCAGTCGGGGTCGGCCTGGAACGCGGTCCAGCTCTTCTCCCTGGCGCCCAGGTCGGGGTAGCCCAGCATGTAAACCAGACGGTTGCTGGTGCCCACGTCCTCGGTCCAATAGGCCACGTTCTCGATTCCGTGCTTCTCGAACAGGCCCATGGTGTGATTGGAGAACCGGTTGTTCAGGTCGGGAAGCTTGCCGGGCATGGCGTCGTAGACCCGGAGTTCCTGCACCGCGGTCTTGAACTTGGGTTCCGGCGAGTAGGGTGTCAGGCTCATCAGGGAGTTGAGCACCTGGGCCACGATGGGGCCGCCGGCCTCGGTCTCGGCCCTCACTTCGTGCCAAGCCTTGTCGGCCTGGAAGGCGGCCCACTTCTCGGCTCGGTCGGCCATGCTGTCGAAGTTGAGGATATAGGTCAATTGGTTGCTGTGGCCGATCTCGTCGGTCCAGAAGCCCATCATGCCGATGTCGTACTGCTTGAAGAAGCCCACAGTGTGATTGGCAAACCGGGCGTTTATATTCGGCAGCTTGCCCGGAACGGCTACGTATACCCGAGACTCGTAAATCATGGTCTCTCTCCTGCTTTGGATTGCCCTCATTCCAGGCCCCTCTCACCGTTAGAGGGCTGGAGTGGTTACTTTTGCTCGATGAACTCCAGCTGAACTCCGTCGGGGCCTTCGAAGAAGACTACGCGGCGGTCGCCGGCGATTACGGCTTCCTCCAGAATCGTCGCCCCGTTGGCCCGGAGCATTTCGATCATCCCCGCGATGTCATCGGTGTCCACGGCGATGTGTTCCATGCCGTACTTCTGCTCCCGGGTCTGGGAGGCGATGTGCGCGGTGACGTTGAGCGTCAGGCCGTGCAGGTCAAGGCGCACACCGGTCTCTCCGACGTCGGCAATCTTGGTGGCGCCCATGGTATCGATGTAGAACTTGGCGGTCGCCTGCGGGTCCGGCGATTTCAGATGGACGTGGTTAAGCGTCAGGGCCATAAAGGGCCTCCTTAAGTTGAAATGTTAGACGTGGAATCCAGTACGCAAATAGGGAGTATTCTATCTGGCAGAATAGTTTACCGGCCCAAGTCCGTCAAGCAGAGTTGACGATGGTCGGCAATGCGCCCAAAATCACGGAACATCCCTCCCCAAGCGGTTCCTGATAACACTGATATGCCACCAAGCGTTAAAGCGCACGTTACACCGCAAATGTTGAGCTGGGCCAGAGAGCAGGCCGGCTGCGACCTGGACCAGGCGGCGAAATCCGCTGGCACGAACGCCACCGCCGTCGCAGAGTGGGAATCGGGCAGCACCGGCCAACTTCCTACCATCCGGCAGGCGCAGAAACTTGCCCGCGCCTACCGGGTGCCTCTTGCCGTCCTATACTTGGAGCGTCCGACGCCGGACCTGGGGTGGGAGTCCGTCCCTGAGTTTCGCCGACTTGATCCGGAAATAGGGGGCATTCGCCCTCAATCCAGACAACTACGCTGGATGATACGGCAGGCGCAGGAGCGGCAGGCTTTCGCCATAGAATTGTTGGATGATGTGGCGGAATCGCCTTTGCCATGGGTCGCTTCTGCTTCGCTGGACGAAGACCCGGAATCGCTGGGCGGGCGGATTCGGGAAGCCCTAGCCGTTAGCGACGAAACCCCCGCAACAGCCGACAGAGAGCGGGTTCTCGACTGGTGGGTTGAGCGTGTTGAAAATTTGGGCGCTTTCGTGTCCCGATACCGACCTGATGGCAATCAGCATTGGTCTGTAGAGCCATCTGAAGCACGAGGACTGTCTCTGTGCCATCCGCTGGCTCCCTACATAGTGTTGAATAGCAGAGACGCCCCTGCCGGACGAATTTTCACGCTGTTGCACGAACTGGCCCATATCTACTACGGTCAGTGTGGACTAGATGACCTCGTTGACGAAAGACATGTTCCTGTAAATGCGAGGATTCTAGAACAACGTTGCAATCAGGTTGCCGGGGCGTCGTTGATGCCGTCCATCATGTTCACGCAGGAATGGGAAAAAGCAACTGGCAGCGTCATGGACAAGGTCCGCACAGTTTCTGACGTGTTTGGCGTCAGCCAACAAGCAACGGTGGTGAGGGCACGGTTGAATGGGATGCGGCTTATTTCTGAGGAACAATACGGCAGCATCTTGGGATACCTGGCGAATGAGTACCGCGAATATCGGGACCCAAAGGTCGCTGGGGGCGGCGGCGGAATGGCGTCCCCCATGCGAGTGCTGAAAGATTTGGGAGGCAAGTACGCAAGGTTGGTTTTCAACGCCTACGCCGATAACCGATTGAGCCAGCTGGACGTAGCAGATGCTCTGGATGCGCGAGTGGGAGATGTTGATGGCATCCGCAACCGGCTGTAGGTATGCTCTTTGCCTTGAATAGGGAGATATACCTTCCCGATACTTCGGCTTTAATTGCGGCGTGGGAAGAACGTTATCCGCAGGAGCTTTTCCGCGAGGTGTGGCAGTTTATAGATAGTTTGGGCGACAGACTGAAGATTTGCGAAGAGGTGCGTATAGAAGTTGAGCGCCATGCCCCGGATTTGCTGGAGTGGCTCGGGGAGTCTTCCGTTGATTGGCAGTTGTCGCTGACATTGTTGGGTAGCAATGGGGCTGATTTGGTTCAGTACCACTTGCAGAGGATAGTCAACGGATGGCCACGCTGGCGATCGGTTCGTTCTAGGAACGATGCTGACCCGTGGGTTATAGCATACGCTCTTGCTTTGGCCGGTGTTGTAGTTAGTGAGGAGCGCCCAGGTGGGCGGGATGTCAAGATTCCCGAAGTTTGTTCCACTGTAGGTGTAAGACACATGAATTTACTGGATTTGTTCAGAGCTGAGGGGTTCGGTCGCGTCTAACGAAGTTACTGGTTGCTGTTTTCGCGCGTGATGTCACCTTTCATAGTCCATCGCTTCTGCGCTGCAAATTCCCCATTGCGCTGCAGGCGGCTATAATGCCCCCGCCAACCGCATTCAACAGGAGGGGACCATGCCTATCGAGCAACACGCCCCGGAATTTGCGCGCATCATATCCGCCGACGCCGAGATCGCCAGGCACACGCCCGACGATTACGGCGGGGCTAACGGACCGGCCGAAGGCCCGTTGTGGTGGTCGGACGGCGGCTATCTGCTGTTCAGCGACATCCACAACAACCGGCGCATCAGGTACACGCCGGGACAGGGCGCCAGCGTCGACAAAGAGCCCACCAACCGCGCCAACGGCCTGACCCGCGACCAACAGGGCCGCCTCATTGCGTGCGAACATGACAGCCGCCGGGTGACTCGGACCGAGCCCGACGGGAGCATCACCGTGGTGGCGGCCAGCTTCCAGGGACGGCCTCTGAACCGGCCCAACGACGTGGTGGTAAAGTCCGACGGTTGTATCTATTTCACCGATCCGTGGACTCATCCTCATGTGCCGGAACAATGGGACCTGCCCTATTCCGGCGTGTTCCGGGTGACACCCGACCTGGGCTCCATAACTCTGTTGGTCGACGACTTCGTGATCCCAAACGGCCTGATGTTCTCTCCCGACGAAAGCATTCTGTACATAAACGATTCCCGCCGGGCCCATATCCGGGCCTTCGACGTCAATCCCAATGGCGGCCTGGCCCGGCATTCAGACCGTGTGATCGCCGATCTCGCCGGCAGCGAGCCCGGAGTCCCCGATGGAATGAAGGTGGACGTGGAGGGAAACATCTACTGCGGCGGCTCCGGCGGCCTGTGGGTCCTTGACCCGTCCGGCAAGAAGCTGGGGGTTGTAGTCCACGGCGCGCACGCCACGACCAACCTGTGCTTCGGCGGCGACGACTGGAAAACCCTTTATTTCACCAGCTGGAACCACCTGGGTTCCGTCCGGGTGAACATAGCCGGCGTACCGGCGCCAGCGGCCTAGGAAAACGAAACGAGTTAAACACACAGAGGGCGCAGAGAACACAGCGATCAAGGAATAAAAGAAAACTCTGTGGCCTCTGTGCGCTCTGGGTTTGAAAAACTATGGAGGCAGGGATTATGGCGAGGATAGACTCGGTATCGCGGGAACAGCTTTCCGCAGAAGACCAGCAATACTACGATGCCATCGTCGGCACAAGGGGCAGCGTTCGGGGTCCCTTCGGCGTGCTGCTCAACAGCCCCAAGCTGGCCGCCCGCGTGGCCGACACCGGGGCGTTCGTCCGATTCGAGTTCGGGCAACCGGAGGCTTTGAAGGAGACGTTGATCATCGCCACGGCGAAGGAGATGGAACAGCAGTACGAGTTCTCGGCCCATGCCCGGTTGGCCCGCGAGGCCGGCGTCTCGGACGCGACCATCGCGGCTATCGCCAACGGTACGGCCCCGGCCGGACTGGAAGGGGACGAGGCCCTGCTGGTCAACTACGTCCACGAGTTGCTGCGCCAGCACAAGGTCAGCGACGCGACTTTCAAGGCAATGACCAGCCGGTTCGGCGAAAACGACACCCTGCACTTCACCGTGCTATGCGGCCACTACCTGCTGGTGGCTCAGGTGCTGACGGCGTTCGACGTGGAGTTGGCGGAGGGGATGGCCAAGGAGATACCGGACTAGCCGTGGTGGCGAATTAAACCACAGAACGCGCAGAGGTTTTAAGGGCTCGCTCTTTTTTCTCTGCGCTGAGTTTTTACTGCCTGACCTTTGCTAGCACCATTGGTTTCATGATCACGCATTCTACGTTCCGCTCGGCCACAGCGCGTTGGGAGTTGTGACCACCCGTTCGGCGAAATACCCCTTTCTGGGTAATTTTCAACGCATATATAACGACCTGTTCCGCCCGAAGTCGATCGCCCCTGTTAACCCCTGTCATCGTCATTAAAGACAATCACTCCTTCCTCCATCAAATCGTCGCAGACCTCAAGTATCAAAGACAAGTCCAAAGTAAGCGTATCGGCCAAGTCAACGTAGTCCAAGGGCTCTCTGACCTTAAAGGCTTCGAGGATTTCCTTTCTCGCCTGCTCCTTGGTGATGTCCCTCAGCACGATAATGTTGTCTGATTCCGTGTTCCTTGCGGACTCCAATTCCCGTTCCAACTCTGCGACACGGGCCGACAAAATTGCCACCTGTTTTTTAAGGCGCTCGACTTCCGGCTTGGAGCGGTATCCCGGTGAGTGGCGGACTGTGTGGTGATATCCTCGATTTCCCATCGCCCTTGCCGGGCGTGGCGCCTGTCTGCCAATCGCTGTTCTGGTCCCGGCCATACGATCCCTCCCAAGTCCTGGCGCTAGTCTAACAGCCCCACAATCAAGAAGAACATCAACCAAGCCCGGCCTTCACACCTCATCCCGCTGTACCAGGTGCACCAGCAGGCCGCCGAGGCTGGCGGGGTGTACGAAGCCGATTTGGGCGCGGCGGCTGCCCGGGCGGCCTGCGTGGTCGATCAACGTCAGGCCAGCGCTTTCCAACCGTGTCAGCAGCCCGTTAATGTCCCTCACCTTGAGCGCCAAGTGGTGCAGACCTGCCCCGCGGGACTCGATGAAACGCGTGATTACGCCTTGGTCCTGGCTGGTGCTCCCTGGCCGCCCGTGCTCCACCGACGCCGATGAGTCGGGGTCGATGTTCTGCAGGAACTCGAGCTCACAGTCGCCGATGGTGACGAAGGCCACCCGGACGCCGCCCACAACGCGAGGCTGCCCGGCGCGGTAGGTTACACCGTATTTGTCGGAGGTGAAGCTTTCGAAAGGCTGGCTGATTTCAGTGTCGGTCTGGGTGCTCTCGACGGTCCAACCCAGCTTGCGGACGAACACCTCAATCGCCAGATTGTTGTCCTCGCTGGCGACCCCGATGTGATCGATTCGCTCCACTTGGCTGGCGTCGCCCGGCGGCAGATTCAGCCGCTCCGATAGATAGACGATGACGCCCCCGGTCGTTTGAGGGTCCAGCAACATGCGCTGGGCGCCCCCCAGCCCCCATTCCGGGCCCGCCGACCGGGACGGCACGCCCAAGCTGCCAGCCTCCATGGCGGCGCTCACCATACCGTCTACCGTGACTGCCAGGTGGTGCACGCCCCTCCGCTCGGCCCCGCCCACGAACTCGTCGCCCATCTCGAACAGCGCCAGCCCGGTCTGGCCCACGGAAAACACCGGGGCCCGCCGCCCGCTGGACCCCACCGTAAGGTCGCTGCGCGGCAACTGAAACTCGGACTCCAGAATAGCCGCCACTCCCTCGACATCCTGAACAACGGCGCTGACGTAGGCCAGGTAGTCGCCGATCATTGGCTGCCGTCCCAGCGTTCCAGTGACATGACCGGAATTAACTTGACCGGGATTGCCTTGGTGGTCTGTGCCTGAGCGGTAGCCATAACAAGCCCCTTTCGAGCCATAATTCCCCCATAGTTTCCATGGGATATTAAACTTGGGACGGCGCGGCTGTCGAGGGGAGGGGTCGAGGGTTCACGCAGAAGCTGCTGAGATGACGCGGAGTTCCCGGGGATTCTCAAGTCTCCCGGCGTTCTCTGCGATTTCTCCGCGTCCTTGGCGTGAACCGGTGTATTATTGCCGCAGGATTTTCTTGGAGGGAATTGCCATGCGGGTCATCAGGATCGCCGAGGTAGAGACCGTTCCCATCGACACGGCCACCCCGGTACCCGGCTGGACCGGCGGCGAAGTGCGGCGGACGCGGCAGCCGCTGATCCCGGAGGGAAGCAGCGAGAATTTCAGCAGCAGCGTGGTGAATTTCGAGCGGGGCGCGACCACTGGCTGGCATACCCACGAAAGCGACCAGATCCTGGTCATCACCTCCGGGGTCGGCACGGTCGCCAACGAGGGCGAAGAGCATGAGGTGACCGTCGGCGACGTGG
The DNA here is from genome assembly GCA_965220625.1 of Dehalococcoidia bacterium. Taxonomy (GTDB): domain Bacteria; phylum Chloroflexota; class Dehalococcoidia; order Lucifugimonadales; family UBA3495; genus VXOI01. The sequence goes on along the minus strand of CBDCQN010000003.1, from coordinate 2,084,748 downwards.
TGCATATCCGCAAGGGAGAGAACCACTGGCACGGGGCCCGGTCCGAGTCCTACATGTCCCACATAACCATCACGGCGGTGTAGGGCAGAGGGCTGCACAGTTCCGGTCCAGGCATGCCGGTTGTTGATACCAGGTTGACGCCGCACGTACCTGAGTCATCCCGGAGTTTCTTGCAGACATCGCTTCCGTCTTTCCGGCGAAAGCCGGAATCCACGTCGCCTCCCCGGTGTCTGTATCCCCGCAAGTTGGCGTAGAGGCACACTGGCCGGCGCGATATGTTTGATGGATTGTTGTGAATGGGCTTCAGCTATCTCAGGCGTTGCCCTTAGGCTGGAGTTAACCTGATGTCCCCGAGGGTTGAGGTTGCGTGGATTCCGGCTTTCGCCGGAAAGACGACATCTCTGCAAAAGTAACAGTAGCTCGGCCCCCAAACTCCGGCATGACTCATGTTGTTCTCAATCTGATGAGCTATTAGGCAATAATTCGTAACTGCATCCCCAGACTGCGGGTAATCTCCAGCACGGTCGAGTAGCTGAGGTTTCCATTTTCGGCCAATGCTTGCAGCAGTCCTTCGTCGCTCGCCTCGAAGTCCAGTTCTAAACGGCCCATTTTCTTTGCTCGCGCGATGTCGCTCAGCGCTGCACGAAGCAAACTGCCGTCACCAGGTTCTTCTTCTAGACACGCTTTGAGGTATCCGCAAGCGTCTCTTACAGAATCCAGGTAATTGACAACGTCCCATTCCCTGAATTTTTCAGGCATTGCCAGCCCTCCAATCCGCTGCTAACCGCCTTGCGCCGGGTATGTCCCGAGATTGAGAGTCTTTATCGCCCCCGCAAAGCAATCGATCACGAATGAGCAAACGTCGATTGTTGCTTGATTCAGGCGCCTCTTGTTGCTACGGCAGCGCCTCCGCCAGCACCTCGGCCAGGTGGCGGGCATTGCGGCCGGTGCCGTGTTCAATCTGTTGCCGGCAGGAAACGCCCATAACGGCTACTTCCCAGTCGGGCCCCTTGGCGTTCACCGCCGGGAAGAGCGCCTCCGCTCCTATGGTCATGGACAGGTCGTAGTGTTCCTTTTCGTAGCCGAAAGAGCCGGCCATGCCGCAGCAGCCAGCGTTCACCAACTCCACTTGGTAGCCGGGCGGAAGGCGCAATGCGTCTAGCGATGGGGCGGTCCCGGCCAGTGACCGTTGGTGGCAATGGGCGTGGAATAGCACCTTCTTCTCCAGGTCTTTGAATTCCAGCTCCAGGCGGCCCTCCGCCCGCAACCTCACCAAGAATTCGTCGATGAGGTACGAGTGCTGGGCCACGGTCGCGGCCTCGGGCCCGGGTACAAGCTGGGGGTACTCATCCCGGAGCGTAAGCAGGCAGCTAGGCTCACAGCCGATGATGGGGATGCCCTGACCCGCGTAGGCGTGGAGCAGCGAGACGTTGTGGGCGGCGTTGGCTGCGGCGGCGTCCAGCATTCCCTTGGAGATCATGGGCCTTCCGCAGCATGGGGCGTCGGCCAGTTCTACCTTGAAGCCGGCGGCCTCCAAAAGCGCAACGGTGGCTTTTCCTACGCCTGGGTAGTTGTAGTTCATGTAGGTGTCGTTCAACAGGACGACCGTCTGCGTAGCGGCGACTTGCGAATCGCCTCCGCGCCGACGCGAACGGAACCACTGCGGGAAGGTCTGCCTCGTGAACCCCGGCGCCGAGCGGTTGGGGTGCACACCCAAAAAGTGATTGGAGAACAGCTTGCCAATGGGACTGGCGGCCAGCCAGTTGGAAAACGGGGCCAAGCGGCTGCCCCATGCGCTGTATTTGGCGATGTTTCCGAAAATCCGGTTGCGCCGGGGGAGGCCGTTGGCCTTGAAGTAATTGCCCAAGAACTCGTACTTGAGCTTGGCCATGTCGACGCCCGACTCGCACTCGGCCTTGCAGCCCTTGCATTCCAGGCACAGGTCCAGGGCGTCGTAGAGCCGCTGGCTGGTAATTGTCCCTTCGGGGAGTTTGCCCGACATGGCGGCCCGCAGCAGGTTGGCCCGTCCCCGGGTGGAGTGTTCCTCTTCCCGGGTGGCGATGAACGACGGGCACATCGTTCCCTCCAGCTTCCGGCAGGCGCCCATGCCGTTGCACATCTCCACCGCCCCGGCGAAGTTGGCGTCGACGGAAAAATCGAGCAGTGTTGGCAGGGACTCGGCCCGGTAGCCGGGGCCGTAGCGCAGGTTCTCCGTCATGGGCGGGCAGTCGATGATTTTGCCCGGATTCATAATGCCGTCGGGGTCGAACGTCGACTTGAGTTCCCGGAACATCTGGTAGATCTCAGGCCCAAACATCTTTTCGTTCCACACGCCCCGGACAATGCCGTCGCCGTGTTCTCCGCTGAGGGAGCCGCCGAATTCCTTGACCAGGTCGCTGATCTCGTCTGCGATGGAGTACATCTTATCGACACCCGCCTGGTCTTTCAGGCTGACCACCGGACGGATGTGCAGGCAGCCGACGCTGGCGTGGCCGTAATAGGCGGCCTCGGTGCCGTGGTTCCGGACTATCTCGTCGAATTGGCGCACGAACGCTCCCATGTTCTCCGGGTCGACCGCAGTGTCCTCCACGAAGGGCAGCGGCTTGGCGTCGCCGTGCATGCTCATCAACAGGCCGAGCCCGTTCTTCCGCACGTTCCAGACGTTGGCTTGGGAGGCCCGGTCCAGCAGGTTAACGCAGGCATAACCCAAACGCCTCCGTTCCATGTCGGCCTTCAGACCTTCCGTTTTGGCGGTGAGTTCCGCTTCCGATTCGCCATAAAACTCCACGGCCAAGATGGCGCCGGGGTCGCCTTGGATGAAGGCCATCGCCGTCGACAGGCCCATCGACTGGCGGGAGCGGTCGAGCACGTTTTTGTCCATGATCTCGATGGACGACGGCCCGTGGTTCAGGATCTCCTTCACCGCCTCGCTGGCCTGGAAGATGTCGGCGAAGTGGACCACGGAAAGGCCGGTCATCGTGGGGCGCGGCACCAGGTTGACCTTGACCTCGGTAGCCACGCACAGCGTGCCCTCCGAGCCCACTACCATTTTGGCTAGATTGAACCCCCCTTCGCCTCCCCTACCTCCGGTTGGACTAAGGGAGGGCACAAACTCGTCCAGGTTGTAGCCGCTGACGCGCCGCATGATGTTGGGGTAGCGGGCGGCGATTTCGGCGGCGTTGTCGTGCGCCAAGCGGCGCACGCCCCGGTAAATGTCCGATTCCAGCCCGCCGCCGCTTAACTTGACCTCCAGTTCTCCGGCGTCGATGGGCCGGAAATGGGCCTCGGCGCCGTCGGCCAGCACCACGTCCAGTTCCATGATGTGGTCGAGGGTCTTGCCGTAGATCACCGAATGTGCGCCGCAGGTGTTGTTGCCGACGCCGCCGCCCACGCAGGCCCGGCTGGAGGTCGTGGGATCGGGAGCATACATCAGGCCGTAGGGAAGGAGCTCACGGTTCAACTGGTCCAGCACGATGCCGGGCTGGACCCGGGCCCAGCTTTCCTCTGGGTTGACCTCGACGACCTGGTTCAGGTACTTGCTGAAATCGGTGACTATGGCGTGGTTGACCGTCTGGCCCGCCAGGCTGGTGCCGCCGGCCCGGGCCAGCACCGGCACGCGGTTGTCGCGGGCCACCTCCATTACAGCCAGAACGTCGTCCTTGTTCCGGGGAATCACCACACCCACCGGCTCCATCTGGTAGATGCTGGCGTCGGTGCTGTAGAGCACCCGGGAAAATGGGTCGAAGCGCACCTCTCCGGCGACGCGCTGCCGCAGCATCTCCTCTAGGTCCCTGCGTTCGGCGGCGCGAACCCGGCCGGCGGTAGTAGTGGCCATTACCCGCCTCCTACAACGTCAATCTACTGGCTAAACAGGATACATGAAGAAGGGGCTGGAGTTAATCGCAAAGGAGGACACAGGCCGGTACCCTGTGGTGAAGCGAGATTTTTCCGGTCCCATCCGGGGGCCCGACTATGATTTGCCCACATCGATGAATATGGGTAGTATGGGAACATGAAAACGACGATCGAAATCCAAGATGAACTGCTCACACGCGCTAAGAGCCGTGCCAAAAACACGGGTCGCACCCTGCGCTCACTGGTGGAGGATGGTCTCCGTCAGGTGTTAGCCGACGACGGACCCAAGGAGCGGTACGAACTTCCGGATTTGAGCGTTGGAGGCCCCGAGGGCCCGGACCCGCTGGCATCGTACTCCTGGGAGGAGTTGCGTGATTTGATCTACGAGGACCGCCCGAATCAGTGATTGCCGTCGACACGAACATTTTGGTCTATGCCCATAGACAAAAGTCCGACTTCCATGAGGCCGCGTCTGAAGCGCTCCAGACACTCGCCGAGGGAGATGCCCTCTGGGCCATTCCGTGGCCGTGCTGCTACGAGTTTCTCAGCGTAGTGACCAACCGCCGGATCTGGAGAGATGGGGCATCCGCACCAGGGCAGGCATGGCGGCAATTAGTCGGGTGGGCCGAGTCACCATCGAACCGGCTGATCGGTGAGACTCCGGGTTTCATCGAAATCCTAGGTCGATTCGCCCAGCGTCCACGCGTCGTCGGCGGAGTCGTTCACGATGCCCGCATCGCCGCCATTTGTGTCGCCCATGGTGTCGAGACGCTACTCACCCGGGACCGAGACTTTTCATTGTTTCCCGAGTTGCCGGTCCGCGACCCAGTCGTCGGGCGGTAGGTATCTGCCACGCCGCAGTTGGGACGATTCGCCGTCACGCCTGGCCGGTATCTCTTGGCCTTTGACCGATTGTGAAGCCATTCCGGCGCATGTAAACTGTAGCAGCCCCCCATGAATATGCTCGACGGGAGAACCAAATACCATGCCGGAAGTCACCTCATATACCCAGGGCGCACCGTCTTGGGCGGAGCTGAGCACGACCGACGAGGCGGGGGCCCTCGCATTCTACAGCGCCCTGTTCGGCTGGGCCGACGACCCGCAGGAAATGGGGCCCAACTCCTACTACCACATGCAACGGCTCAACGGCCTGGAGGCCGCCGCCATCTATGAGCAGGGTGAAGAGGAGCGAGGCCAAGGGGTCCCGCCTCACTGGAACGTCTACATCACCGTCGACAATGTTGACGAAGTGGTCGAGAAGGCCGGACAGAACGGAGGCGCCGTGGTGTTCGGCCCCATGGACGTGTTCGACGCCGGGCGAATGGCCATGCTGCAAGACCGCCAAGGCGCGGCCTTCGCCGTCTGGCAACCGAACCAGCACATCGGCGCGCGCGTGAAACTCGAGCCGGGCGCAATGGCTTGGCATGAACTCATGACTACTGACAAGGAAGACGCCGTAGCCTTCTACCAGACCGTGTTGGGCATGGAGCGAGGGGAGACTATGGGCCCCTTTGACTACACCCTGTTGCGGGCCGGCGGCACCGAAGTCGCGGGCGTGATGCAGAAGACTCCGGAAATGGGGGAGTTTCCGCCCTACTGGGGCGTTTACTTCGCCGTAGCCGACGTGGACGCTGCGGTGGCCCACGCCCAGTCCTTGGGAGGGACTGTGACCGTCCCGCCCCAGGACATCCCCGACGTTGGGCGCTTCGCTGGTCTGATGGACCCCCAGGGCGCGGCCTTTACCGTATTCGCCGGCTAACGGATATAATGTCCCCGGCCAGTCGGAGGGGTAAATTGCGCAGGCTATCAGGGAGCGTAAAAAGCGCCGCTCCGGCCGCGGTGCGCCACAACCCGCGCCGGTGTTGTAAACTTCGGGGAAACACGATGTCGCTGGAGGTCTCATGACCACCCATACCGAAGAAACGCTGAAACAGCTTCAAGAGTCCGCCTTGGAACACCTCTGGGTCTACCTTCGGGAACCCAGCGACATGGCGGAAAAGGGGGAGCCCAACGTATTCGTCTCCGGCGAGGGCGTACACGTCACCAACGCCATGGGCGAGACTTTTATCGACGGAATGTCGGGGCTGTGGCTTAAGAACGTCGGCTACGGCCGGACCGAGATTGCCGACGCCGCCTACGAGCAGATGCTCAAGCTCACCTACATGCCCATGGGCACCACCACCGAACCCACCATCCGGCTGGCTCAAAAGGTCGCCGACATCACGCCGGGCAACCTGTCCCGTTCTTTCTTCACCAGCGGGGGCTCCGAGGCGGTGGAGACAGCATTGAAGCTCACCCGCGCTTATTTCAAGCGCGTAGGCGAACCCACTCGGTTGAAGTTCATCAGCCGGCGCGGTTCCTATCACGGCGCCACCATGGGCGCGCTGGCTTTGGGCGGCGCGGCCATGTACCCCAAGGGCGACTACGAGCCGTTGATGCCTGGAGCGTACCATGTTCCCCAGCCCCACGCCTACCGGTGCGAGTTCGGCAGCCAGACCCCCGAGGAGTCGGCCGAACGGTGCATCAAAGCCACCGAGGAGATGATCAAGTTCCAGGGCCCGGAGACCGTGGCCGGCGTGGTCGCCGAGCCCGTCTCCAGCCCCATGGGAGCGGTAGTGCCGGGCGAGAACTACTGGCCCATGCTACGGGACCTGTGCGACCGCTACGGCCTGCTGCTTATCGCTGATGAAGTTATCACCGGGTTCGGACGGACTGGCAAGATGTTCGCCTGCGAGCACTGGGGCGTCACCCCCGACATAATGACCGTGGCGAAGGGGATCACCAGCGGGTACATACCCATGGGCGGCGCTATCACCACCAAAGCGGTTGCGGACGCCTTCGTCGGCAGTCCCCGGTCGTCTTTCCGGCACGTGATCACCTTCGGGGGCCATCCGGTGGCCGCGGCCGCCGCGCTGCGGAACATCCAGATCATGGAGGACGAAGACTTGCCGGGGAATTCCGCCCGCATGGGCAACTACCTGCTGGACGGGCTGAAGGAATTGAAGGAAAAACACCCGATGATCGGGGATGTCCGCGGCTTGGGACTGTTCTGCGGAATCGACGTCGTGGCCGACCGGGAGACGAGGGAGACCTTCTCCGCCGAGGCCGACGTGGGCAACCGGCTTACCCAGGGTTTCGCCGACAACGGCTTGCTCCTCCGCGGCTCGGACGCCATGAACGTTGCGCCGCCGTTGTGCGTCACCTCCGGAGAGATCGACGAGATTGTCGGGACGATGGACCGGGTGTTCACCCAAGTGGGCCGCGAACTGGGCGCTGAGTAGGGGTTACGAAACATGAGTCATCCCGGTCCTGTAGGGATGCCGGCATCCCCTCCGTCTTTCCGGCGAAAGCCGGAATCCACGTCGCCTCCCCGGGTCTGTACGCCTGCGGGTTGGCGCAAAGGCACACTGTATGGCGAGATACGTTTGATTGGCGTGAATGGGCTTCAGCTGCCTCAGAGTTACCCGCCGGCTGGAGTTGACCTGCTGTCCCTGAGGATTGTGGGTACGTGGATTCCGGCTTTCGCCGGAAGGACGATATCTCTGAAAAAGTAACGGCAACCTGCCTTCAAACTCCATTTAATGACTCATATGACCGTGTTCAGGGCCGGGGGAGGGCGGCCAGGTGGTCGAGGAACTCTTGGTAGGAGCCGAAGCTGCCGGCCGTCTTGATGAACCCCCCCACCGTGCCGGTGCGCTCCCACAGCTCACGTAGCAGCCCTTCTATGGGGCTGACGGACGCGGCGCTGGTGGCGTAGGAGCCGTGGAAGGCGAAGTACGCCTGGTTGATCTTCCGGATGAAGTAGCCGTTTTCCACCAATAGCCTGCGACGCTCCTCCATATATGCTTCGGCCTCCTCGATCTTACCCTCCGACAGCAATCGCTCCGTGGCCAGCCGGGTCTGCCGCATCTCCTCGACGAAGTCGAAAGCCTCGGGACGGGCCTCGGCCGGGGGCGACGGCGGGCTGCGGTCGATAACCTCGCCGGTCATGGCGGTCAGCGCTCGGTCCCCGATGGCGCGGCCCCCCAGGGTGGCGGTGGTCTCGTTCAGGGTGACCATGCTGGGGTCGTCCCAGAAGTTCTGTCCCAGCGGTTGGAAGAAGAACCAGTGGTGCAGCCATTCGTGGGCCGTGGTGACCAGCGCGTCATGGAGGCTGCCGTAAGGCGAGACAACGCTGGGGTAGAAGGCCACGCCGCCGGTGTTTACCACCACGGCGGACAGATTGCGCTGCTCCAGCACCAGTTCCTCCAGTGCCTCCCGCTCGTCATCGCCGATGCCGGGCTGTAGCAGGGTGGAATTCAACCGGGCGATGCGGTCCCTGGGGGACGTAACCAGCACGGCCGGCGAACGGGCGAACACTGTGTCCACCGGCGGGAAGATAACACCGATCCGGGAGGCGAACCCTTCGGCCGCCAGCACGGAGCCGATTTCCGACTCCACGGTCTCCTCGACATCTGCGCGCATAGCCTCGCGTCTCTCCCTGAGCGCCGCGATGCCGGCCTGCAGGCGCGACGCTTCCTCGGCGAGAATGTCCGGGGAGACGAAGCGGTTCTCCATCGCCCGCACCTCTTCCCCCAAGGCGAAATACTCGCGGACCAAGGCGATGCGCTCTTGGCGGGACGGCTCGGAAGTCCATGGGAAAATTCCCCACAGCTCGTGAACCCACTTGTCCATGAAGTTGGAGGCTTCCCACCGAATCACGCTGTAACGGTACCGGTCCACTTCCAGGTCCAGGAGGTCGGGACGATGCTCGCCGGCGCTGCCCCACAGCAGGAAAGCGGCCAAGACGGCGGCAACGGCGGTCCGGAACAGGCGGCGAAGGGCGGTCCCGTACCAGGCTGCCGGGCCCTCTTGGTTCCGGCCCCGGTTCCCAATAGAGGCCACTGCCTCAGGCCAGTACCCGATACCGGTAGCTGGACTCGATCAAATCGTTCTCTTCGAAACGGGAGTAGCGCAGCGGCGAGATGTCGATGGCCGAGGCGTTCCCCTGAACGATGAGCTCGGCCATGGTGAGCCCGATCATGGGAGAGAGCTTGAAGCCGTGGCCGCTGAAGCCGATGGCGCTATAGAGGCCATCGATCCCCGGGACCCGGTCCAGGATGGGGTGCCAGTCCGGTGTGGTGGTGAACAGGCCGGACCAGCCGCCGCGGAAGTAGGCATCCGACATCGCCGGGATGCGCCGCCTCAGCTTCTCCAGGGCCTCCGACATGTCGTCCATGGTCACCGTTTGGGTGTAGGTCTCCAGGTCGGCCTCCTCGTCGTCGCCAAAGCCCATCAGGGTCATGCCGTGGCCGTCGGGACGAAAGGAGAACGACTGCGCGATGTCGCCCACCGTGGGGTGAACCGGCAACCGGTCCACCGGACGGGTCAACGACGCCACCTGGTGGCGCACCGGCAACAACGGGACATCGACCCCGACCCGGGCCAACTCGTCTTTGCTCCAAGGACCGGCGGCTACCACGGCCACAGGGGTTTCGACGCGCCCCAGCGCGGTGTTGACCGCCCGGACCCTGCCGCCGGAAACTTCTATGCCGTGGGCCGGGTTGCGCATCTCGACCTCGGCCCCCATTTCCTGGGCCCGGTTGGCGTAGGAGGAAGTAACCAGGTAGGGGTCGGCATAGCCGGACTGCGGCTCCCATCCCATTGCCTCGTTTTCCGACACGGAGACCATGGGGGCGATTTCCTGAAGGTCGGCGGCGGTGACCACCATGGTATCAATGCCCAAGCGGAACTGCATGGCCACGTTTCTCTCGAGGCCGGGGCGGTCGATATCCTCCACCACCACCAGGTAGCCGGTCTCGACGAAGCCAGACCGGCCGCCCACCACCTCGTTGAAGTTGGCGAACACCTTGAGGCTCTCCCAAGCCATCGACGCGGTCACCTCGTTGGAATAGTGCATACGGCAGATGGCCTGGGACCGCCCGGTGGAACCGGAGCCCAGCACGTCGCGCTCGATGAGCAGGGTGTCGGTGATCCCCAACTGGCCCAGGTTATAGAGGATGCTGGTACCGATCACCCCTCCCCCGATGACCACCACATCCGCCGTCGTCTTCATTCACGTCCTCCTGCCGGGAAAGCCCCGCATAATGCCGCCACCCATTATGCCGATTCCCCGGTGGCCGGGGCAATTAACCACAGAGAACGCCGAGGGCCCAGAGAGATAGTCCAAGCTAGGCGCTCTCTGGGCCCTTGGCGGTTAAAGCCAAGCCCAAACCCAGTAACTGTTCAGTCTTGAGGGGATTTATCGGCTCACCAGCCTGTTGAGACCGTAGGGCCAAATACGGAATAGCCGCCGCCGCTCCAGTTCAACACCCTAAGTCTGAACAGTTACCAAACCCAAACCCAACCGCCGGTTGACAGTTGTTGACCTTGGGAGTACACTTTTCGTCAATGTCAAACGCATTCAGGTGCCTGGTTTGCTGCTGTACCTGTCCCCCCACATAGGGACAGGTAGCCTGCCGCGTTAGCAACACTCGCTAGACAGACCTGAGCCCGCCAACCCGACAGAGATTGGCGGGTCTTTATTTTGGCCGAATTTGGGAGGGACCTTGAGTAGCCAGACCTCGGACCAGCGGACCCGAACCCAAGAAGAAATTCACCACGACAGCCTGGAGCTTGCCAGGGCGTCGTCACAAGCGATTATTCCGTTCATGGATGAAGAGGTCGGCCGGTTGGAGGATGAGTCGGCGGCGTTTGTGGCCGGCGAGCGGGACAACACGGTGTTCACTCCCTTCCGGTTGCGGCAGGGCGTCTACGGCCAACGCCAGGCGGACGTGCAAATGATTCGAGTGAAGATTCCCGGCGGAATTCTCACTCCGGAAAGTATGGAAGGGCTGGGCGTGGTGGCCGAAAAATATGCCCCCTTGGGCAAGGGCCACATCACCACCCGGGAGAATGTCCAGTTCCATCACATTCCGCTGGCTGAGTGCCCCGAGGTGCTGCGCCTGCTCGGCACAGCCGGGCTCTCCACCCGGGAGGCCTGCGGCAACACCGTGAGGAACGTTGTCGGCGCCCCCACGGCTGGCGTGTGCCGCGAGGAGGTCTTCGACCCGACGGCGCACCTGGCGGCTTACGTCCGTTTCGGTGTGCGCCATCCCATCACCCAGGGTTTCCCGCGCAAGTTCAAGACGGCCTTCACCGGGTGCGACGCTCATGACCACGTTTCGGCCGCGATCCAGGACCTGACCTACGTTTCCCAGGTCCGGATAGTGGACGGTCAAGAGCAGCGGGGTTTCAAGGTGTTCGTCGGCGGCGGCACCTCCATCATGCCCCGGCTCGCCAAGCCGCTCTACGAGTTCCTGCCGGAACAGGACTACCTGCGCTTGGCCCTTGCCATCTGGACCGTTTTCAACAACGCCGACATGCTGCGCAAGAACCGGATGATGGCCCGCCTCAAGGTGTTGATCGACCGCATAGGGCTGGACGAGTTCAAGGAGATGGTCGAGGCCGAGTTGAAGAATATCGGCCCCATCGACCCGACGCCCTATATGGACGTCGACGAGTTGATGCGGGAGACTCCTCCGGCGGTCTCCTCGACGACCACGAACGGAGCGAACGGCAGCGAGGTCTACAGCCGGTGGCGGAATAGCAACGTCGAAGCACAGAAGCAGGACGGCTACTACGCGATAGCCGTCAAGCCGGAGCGCGGCAACCTGGATGGCAGCCAGTTTCGGGCACTGGCCGATCTGATGCGCAAGTACACGGGCGGCCGTGCCCGGGCCACCCAGGAGCAGAATCTGACCCTTCGCTTCGTGCCCGAGGCCTACCTGTACGAAGTATGGCGGGAGCTGGACCGTATCGAGCTGGCCGAGCCCGACGCTCACTCCATCACGAACGTGGTCTCCTGTCCCGGAACCGACAGTTGCAAGCTTGGCATCACTTCCTCCATGGGACTGGCCCAAGCGTTGCGGGAGGAGATGACCACCTGGAACGGGTTGCTGGACGATCAGGGCGTGAAGGACATCCGCATCAAGATGAGCGGCTGCCCCAACGGCTGCGGCCTCCACCACATTGCCAACATAGGCTTCCACGGCGCGGCGCTGAAGGGTCAAGAGGGCCAGCAGGCCCCGGCCTACGAGCTGTTCTTGGGCGGCAATTACGGCGACAACCGGGTGGAAGAGTCCAGGGTGGGTACCCGAATCCCCCGGGTCAAGGTGCCGGCCAAGGCGGTACCCAGCGTACTGAAGCAGATCGTCTCCTACTATAAAGACAACCGTGACGGCGGCGAAGGCTTCAACCAGTTCTTGGACCGGGTGGGACTGGAGCACATGACCGAAGTGGCCGTAGCCGCCGAGCAGTCGGCCCAGGAAGCCGCTCCGGACTCAGACATGTACGTTGACTGGGAACGGACCAACATCTACAAGCTGGAGCGGGGCGAAGGCGAGTGCGCCGTTTAGTTACTTGGCAGCTTCTTTAAGCGGACAGACCGTCGCCTACGTCGAGGCGCGCTTTCTCTCCGAGATGGGGTCGCTGATCGAGCGCCACGGCGGCGTGCCCTGCGCGGCCCCGGTGCTCCAGGAGATCTACGCCACCGACACCCCGGAAGTCGTCGAGCTAATCGACGACCTCTGCGCCGGTCGTATCGAAATCGCGATACTCCAGACCGGCTCCGGTACCCGCGCGTTGTTCGAGGCGGCGGACGCCCGGGGTCGGCTGCCGGAAGTTTTGTCCGCCCTCGACCGCATGACCGTCCTCGCCCGCAGCCCCAAGCCGGCGGCGGTGCTGCGGCGCCACAAAGTACGCATCGACCTGATGCCGCCCGAGCCCTTCACTTCCGAAGATATGGTCGAGTCGTTCAAGGACATCGGCTTCACTGGGCGGGAGGTGGCGGTGCAGGCTTACGGCGGCCCCAACAACCTGCTGCTCCGGACGCTTCGGGAATGGGGCGCGAACGTGCGGGAGACTTCCCTCTACACCTGGGGGGTGCCCGACGACGTAGCTCCGGTGCTGGGAATGGTTGACCGGCTGGAGGCGGGGGAGATCGCGGCAGTGGCGTTCACCAGCCAGCCGCAAGTCGGCAACCTTGTGGAAATCGCGGCGGCGGCCGGGAAAGAGCAGTCGCTGCGGGCCAGCCTGGACTCGGACTCGGTGGCCGTCGCCTCGGTGGGGCCGGTATGCAGCCACCGCCTGCGGGAACTGGGGTTCAGCATCGACGTCGAGCCCGATCACCCTCACATGGGTAACTTGGTCATCGCCATCGCCGAATACTTGCAGGACCGCTCCGCTGGCGGGTATTCGTCGGTGGCTGTTCGCGAATAGTCCCTACCGCCCCATCCAGCGCCGGATGCGGTCCCACGCCGAGCCGCCGTCGCCCGTTTCCAGCGGCTGTCCCCGCCACCGTTTCTCCATGACCGGGCGAGGCTTGTAGGTAAAGGACAACACGTAGCCGACCACAAGCATCGCCAGCCCTATCCACATCACCACACCGAAGTTCAACAGGGCGGCGATGACGAAGATGACGATGCCGGCCAGAAGGATTTTGCCCGACGATAACGAGGGCAAGACCCGGCCTGAGGCGCCGGCGTCGGGTCGATGCGGGACTTCCCGCACCCGGGGCAGTCTGGGGCGGTCTTCCGGGGGTTGCTCCGGCGACCCGCGTTCCGGAGCAGATTCCCCTGCGGCTTCCAGTATGTCTTCGATTTCTTGCTGATACTTGTCAGGCATGACCGGTCCGGTTGCCGTGAAGACTTTGTTACCGCTGGCATCAACCAGCATATCAAGGTATAAATATTACCCAATTGGGACCGGAAAAGGAATCACGGGAGCGGTAGAGGAGCAGGGTCATTCAATTGTCGGAAAATCCCCCCGTCCTTGCGGCCGCAGCCGGAATCCAGGCCCGAATCTTGGGTTAGCGGCATTCGGCGGGAACCGAAATCGGCATCGGTCCCTGGGGCCCGGTTGCGACCGGGACGACGAGGGGGGAATGACCCTGGGTAGAGGAGGCGGTCCGAGTACTAGAAGGACTTGCCGGTCACCAGGAAGATGGCGCGCTCGGCAATGTTGGTGGCCCGGTCCGCGATCCGTTCGAGATCGTGGGCTACCCACAATAGGTGGGTGGAGTCCCGGATGCTCCGGGGGTCGTGGGCCATGTTCTCGAATATCTGCCGGTATACTTGCTGATAAAGTTCGTCCACCTCGTCGTCCTCCTGCCAGACGCGGCGGGCCAGTTCTTCGTCGCGATTGGCCACCGCCCTCAGGCTGCCCCGCAACATCCCTATCCCCAGGTCGGCCATGCGGTGGATGTTGTCCGGAATCCTGGCCGGGGCGCCCTGGTCCATAATGAGGCAGATTTTGCCGATGCCTTCCGCGTAGTCCCCGACGCGTTCGAGTTCCACGGCGACCTGCAACACCGTCACCAAGGTCCTGAGGTCGATCGCCAGCGGCTGTTGCGTGGCGATGAGGTCGGTGCAGCGCTCTTCAAGGACGAACCTCTTCTCGTCCACGATGTCGTCGTGGAGGATAACCTGATTGGCCAACTCCGTGTTGCCGGTGGTCAAAGCTTCCATCGACTTCACGATGGCCCATTCGACCAACTCGGCCAACTGCAGCAACTCCTCCTGCAAGTCGTCCAGATTGCGGTTGAAACCGGCTCGTACCATAACCTCTTACCCGAAACGTCCCGTAATGTAGGCTTCGGTGCGTTCGTCCTCGGGATTGGTGAAGATAAGGCGGCTTTCGCCGAACTCGACAAGGGACCCGCCAGCGTTCCGTTCGTCGCTCAAAAGGAACGCGGTGTAGTTTGAGACCCGCGCCGCTTGCTGCATGTTGTGGGTGACGATAATGATCGAGTAATGCTCGGACAACTCCCGCATCAAGTCCTCGATGGCGAGGGTGGCGATGGGGTCCAAGGCCGAGCAGGGCTCGTCCATCAGGATGACGCTGGGTTCCACCGCCAGCGCCCGGGCGATACAGAGCCTTTGCTGCTGGCCGCCGGAGAGGGATAGCGCGGAAACTTTCAGGCGGTCTTTCACCTCATCCCATAGCGCCGCCCGGTGCAACGACCGTTCCACCAACTCGGACATGTTGCCCCGGAAGCCGTTGATCCGGGGTCCGAAGGCCACGTTGTCGTAGATGGACTTGGGGAACGGGTTGGGTTTCTGGAAGACCATGCCTACCTGGTACCGGATGTCCGTCGGGTCGACGCGGGGGTCGTATATGTTCTGCCCTTCGAGCAGCACCTCGCCGGTTATCCGCGCGGAGGGAATGAGCTCGTTCATCCGGTTGAAGCAACGGAGCAGGGTGCTCTTCCCGCAGCCCGACGGCCCGATGATCGCCGTGATGCGGTTGCGGGCAAAGTCCAGGCTGACGTCGGACACCGCCGGAGAGCCGTCGTAATGAACATTGAGCCCCCTGGCTTGGATGATTGTTTCCGACTGGTTCACGCCTCTAGCCGTCCATTCGTTTTTGGAACTTGTTTCGGAGGATAACCGCTCCGGTGTTCATCACCAGCAAGACTACCAACAGGACGATTATACCGGCTGCCGCGGCCTCGTGGAATCCGGCCTGGGGCCGCGACACCCAGTTGAATATCTGAATCGGCAATACGGTGAACCGGCTCAACGGCCCGTCCGGGGAGAAGGGGACGAACGTCAGGGCGCCCATGGCGATGAGGGGCGCCGTTTCACCGATGGCCCGGCTGACTGCCAGGATGACCCCGGTGAGTATTCCCGGCATGGCTTGGGGCAACACCAGGTGCCTGACCACCTGCCACCGCGTCGCCCCGAGGCCGAACCCGCCTTCCCTGAGGGAGGCCGGCACGGCGCGAATCGCCTCGCTGGAGGCCACTATCACGATGGGGAGCACCAGCAACGCCAGAGTGAATCCTCCGGCCAGGACGCTCTTGCCCAACATCATGACCCTGACGAAGATTTCCACGCCCAGCAGCCCGTAGACGATGGATGGCACGCCGGCCAGGTTGGCGATGTTGATCCTGGCGAGGCGGGCGAATCGGCTTCGTCCAGAGTACTCTTCAAGATAGATGGCCGAGGCCACGCCAAGGACGAAAGCGACCACGCCGGCAATGCCGACAACGTAGATGCTGCCAAACAACGCGGCCCTGATTCCCGCTTCCTCCGGGAGGCGGGATGGAAAGCTGGTCAGGAAGCTCCAACTCACCCGTTCCCATCCCTGATAGCCCAGGTAGATCAGCAGAATCGCGAGCATTCCCAGGGATATGGCCACGGCCAGGAAGCACAGGCCGTGGAAACCGCGTCCCATCCAAATGCGGCGGGCCTTACGTTTTTCAAAATCAATGCGGGATATCACCGCCATTACTCGTATTCCTCCCGCCACCGCCGTACCACGTATTGGCTTAGCAGGTTCATCCCCAGGGTGATGACGAACAGCAGCAACGCAACCGCGAATATAGTCCTGTATTCCAAGGTGCCGGTGGGCGTGTCGCCCATGCTGACCTGCACGATGTAGGCGGTCATCGTTTCAATGGGCACGAAGGGGTTGAAGGTGAAGTTGGGGTTCTGTCCCGCGGCGATTGTTACGATCATGGTTTCGCCGATGGCCCGGGAAATGGCCAGGATGAAGGCGGACACTATTCCCGACAGGGCCGCCGGCACCACCACCCTCGTGGACACCTCGAGGCGGTTGCTTCCCAGGGCGTAGGCGCCTTCGCGCAGCGACCGGGGGACAGCCTGCATGGCATCCTCGCTGAGACTGGACACCATCGGCAGGATCATAATACCCATAACAATCGCGGCGCTGAGGGCGTTGAAGACGAAGATGTCCTCGGATATCCATTGCAAAATCGGGGTAACGAACAGCAAGGCGAAGTAGCCGTAGACTACCGTGGGGATCCCGGCCAAAACCTCCAAGACCGGCTTGATGGTCCGCCGGGCCCGGTCGGGAGCGTACTCGCTGAGGTAGATGGCGCTGAGCAGCCCCAAGGGCAGCGCCACGAACATCGCGAGGACGGAGGTCAGGAAGGTGGCGGAAACGAGGGCCAGAACGCCGAAGTGCTTGGACTGAAAGAGCGGCGTCCAACGGGTGCCGGTGATGAATTCGATGAAGGAGACTTCAAAGAAGAATTGAAGCGCCTCGAAGAGCAGGACGAAGACGATTCCGACAGTGGTAAGGATGGAGAGGCCGGTACAGAGGAACAGTAAAACTGTGACGATGCGCTCGGGGAGCAGCCTCTTCAGACGGGACTGCCGACGACGGGATTCTAGCACCGGAGCAGCCCTAACACTATCAGCAGCCAATCCGAGGTCAACTCCCTGAGTGCCGTTCTGGCCTTGGGGAGTTGGTCAGTACGGGGTGATTCCGCCGAAAAAACCGCTCCTCGGGTGGTTGACCCGACGGAGCGGCTACGCCGTTATTCAGCTTCCTTCCATACGCCCGGAATTATAAGCCCGCCAACCTGACAGCGCAACCGAGGCCGTTCGGTGGACAGGGTCTTTCAATTCTCCCTCTCCCTTGAGGGAGAGGGCTGGGGTGAGGGTGGAAATGTGGAAGGGCACAATGTTCGCTCACTAGCGGG
The DNA here is from genome assembly GCA_965220625.1 of Dehalococcoidia bacterium. Classification (GTDB taxonomy): domain Bacteria; phylum Chloroflexota; class Dehalococcoidia; order Lucifugimonadales; family UBA3495; genus VXOI01. The sequence goes on along the minus strand of CBDCQN010000003.1, from coordinate 2,067,404 downwards.
GATGCCCCCACCCTAGCCCTCCCCCTCCGGGAGAGGGAACAAATAAAAGACCCGGGTTCGGTGGTAAGTGCTTGTCCGATGGTCCGGTTGGACTTGGCCGGACCATGCGCTGGTTCGCGCGGCTTGTATAATGCAATCAGCATCATCGTATCCTTGGGAGAGAATTTGAGCGAGCAGCTAGTCCTCAGTGTGGTCGATCAGTCGCCGGTCAAAGAGGGGGGCACCGCGGGCGAAGCCCTCCGGGAAACTATCGAGTTGGCGGCGGCGGTGGAGCGAATGGGCTACATTCGCTACTGGCTGGCCGAGCACCATAGCCTGCCCAACTTCGCCGGAACCAGCCCCGAGGTGCTCATCGGGCAGGTGGCGGCCCGGACCAATACCATCCGCGTCGGCAGCGGAGGGGTGATGCTGTCCCACTACAGCGCCTTCAAGGTGGCCGAGAATTTCCGCATGCTGGAGTCGCTCTATCCCGGGCGCATCGACCTCGGCATCGGGAGGGCCCCCGGCAGCGACCAGATCACGGCAGCCGCCCTTTCTTTCCCCGGTAACCCCAGGGAGATACGGCATTTTCCGCGGCAGGTCGTGGACTTGTTGGGGTACCTCAACGAAAGCTTGGAAGACGGCCACCTTTTCTCCCAAATCCACGCCGGGCCGGGTGAACCCCAGGCGCCCGACGTCTGGTTGCTGGGGTCCCGTTACGAAAGCGCGTATATGGCGGCGCAACTGGGGCTGCCCTTTGCTTACGCCCACTTCTTTGGCATCGCGGTGGAGGAGGGGCCGGCAATCGCAGCCAACTACCGGGAAAATTTCCGGCCGTCGGACTTCCTGGCGGAGCCCAAAATCAACGTGGGAGTCCATGTGATCTGCGCGGAGACCGAGGAGGACGCCAATCGCATCGCCTCAAGCCGCAACCTGGCCCGTCTGCAGAATATCACCGGCCGCGGCAAGGGAATCCCTTCGATCGAAGAGGCGACGAGCTACCGGTATGCTCCTGATGAATGGGCGTTCGTGCAACAGTACGCCAGGGTGTGCGTGGACGGCACACCGGAGCAGGTCAAAGAACGGCTGGACGACATCGCGGAGCAGTACCAGACGCCGGACCTTTCCATCGTCACGATCACCCACGACTACGCCGACCGCACCCGGTCCTATGAACTCGTGGCGGACGTCTGCGGCATCAAGCCGGCGGAGTCCGCCTAGGGCGCGAGGGCGTCTATGGTGAGGCGGTGGGAGGACTTGTTGTCCCCAACCGCGAAGGGCGCGATCACCGGCAACTGCAGTCCGGCGGCCCGTCGCCGCTCCAATTCCTCCCGGCATTCGTCGGGAGTCCCCACGATCGCCACCTGGTCCTGCATCTCGGGAGTAATCGCCTTGGCCGCGGCGTCGGAGTCGCCGGCGGCCAGGGCGGCGGCTGCCGCTTTCATCTCTTCCCCGAACCCGGTCTGAACGAAGAAATTGGAGTAGAAGGCGTTGCTGGCGTAGCGGGCTACCTGGTGTTGCAGGGAGGCCCGGGATGCGGCCGAGTCTTCGGCGACGGCGACCCTCACGTAACCCGCGATATCGATCTCGGAGATGTCCCTTCCGGCTTTGTCGGCGCCCCGTTTGATGTGGCCTATGGCCTCGGGAATAAAGCTGGCGGCAGTCCAGTTCATCAGGACGCCGTCGGCCAACTCGCCGGCCATCTCCAGCATCTGGGGTCCCAACGCCGCGATGTAGATGGGTACCTTTTCCTTGGGGGCCGTCGCTCCCAGCGTTGCTCCCGACAGGTTGAAATGCTTGCCGGCGAAGTTGACTTCTTCGCCCGCCAGCAGCGCCCGCGCAATCTGTATGGTCTCCCTCAGCCGGGTCATCGGCTGCCTGAAAGGTATCCCATCCCTGGACTCGACGGTGGGACGGTGCCCGACGCCCAGACCCAAGATAAAACGGCCGCCGGAAATTTCCGCGATCCCGGCGGCGCCCATCGCGGTATTGGCCGGCGTCCGGGCGAAGACAGGCAGGATCCCTGTAGCCAGCTTGATGCGCTCGGTCCGCATCGCTATGGTAGCCAAGCCGGTCAAGGAGTCTCGGCCTCCGCCTTCCGGTACCCAGACCATCTCGTAACCCCGGTCTTCGGCCTGGCGGGCCAATTCCTGATAGTCGGCCGGGGTCAAACTGGGGTCGTTCTCAAACCGGACTCCATAGCGGGCCATAGGTTCCTCCAAACAAGCGGGATTCAAACTCTTGCTATTATAATGGTCGCAATGTCCTGCGGGTTCGCGTCAACCGATCACTATGATAGCCCGGTAGATTGTTCTCACGCGATATGGGATTGGCACATCACGCGCAAGCATCCAGAGTTGGAGGGCCAGCAAGACGCCGTGAGGACTACACTGGCAAATCCGGACCACGTCTACCGGCGTGGCAGACATTCGGACCGCCGGCTCTATTATCGCAGGTTTGTCCTGCCGGACCCGCATTACCGCGAGTACCTCCCCGGTTGTGGTGGCCTATTCGGGTAGAGCGCCTTCGCTTGTAGGAAGAATATTGACCGCCTACAGCACGCCGAATATCAAAAAGGGTGATACGGTGCTACGGACGTGGTGACAATGCCCGACGATCCGGTGGAGATTCCACCCTTACGTTGGCCCGAGCTGCAAAAAGTCCTATTTTCTTATACAGGGAACGTCGACGGCTTGGAGATCGACAGCCTGTTGGTATTGTTCCAAGAAAACCGGCCAGCGTCTTCTCTTGACGTGGACGGCGAACTGTGGGTCCGATACGATCCGGAATCCGGCGACGTAATCGGGGTTGAAATTGATGATTTCGAGCAGTTCTTCTTGGAGAAATACTCGGTGTTAGGGCATGGCTGGGCAACCATCAAAGTGGAGAGTCAGGGAGAAGCATGGCTAACCGGGCCTTCGGCTACGGGTTATGCCGGATTCCTCCAGAGCATTGCACTTCGGGGTATCGCGCAATGGGAAGGTTGGCGAACGATCAGTGTTCGCGGGCCGCTCCCGCAATAGCGCAAAGGGCCTACATGAGGCGCTGTCGTACCGAGTGAGGACGGCCTGCTTTGGTCCCGCTTTCGCCTTACCCGCTTAACACGATGGCAGGCCAAGGTCGGACAAGTCATCGTTCTCTACATTCCGCAAGCCCTCGGGTATACAGCCAGATATCTGGTTATCCGCGAGGTGCAACGCTGTTAGCTTAGTGAGGCTGGTGAGTTCCGACGGTATCTCACCGCGCGACTGATTTCCATGAAGCAACAGCCGCGTTAGGTTGGACAGGTGGCCTAGTTGGGGTGGCATTGCGCCCGCCAACTGGTTCTCATAGGCACTCAATACCAGTAGGTTGGGAAGGTTGCTCAACTCCGGCGGTATTTCTCCGGTCAACGCGTTCCCGTCGAGGTATAGCCGTTCCAAGTTGGCGAGGTTGCCAGTTCCGCTGGTATCTCACCGCTTAGTTGGTTCCTGTGCAGATCCAGTTGGGTAACGCGGCCGATGTCGTCGGTCGTGACGCCGTTCCATTCGTCGATTGGTGCGCCGGTCAGCCACAACGTGTTGTTCTTCCAATTCCGGCCCGTCCGTTGCGTTGTATAGCCCGATCAGTGCGGCCAAGTTCGGTGCGTCCGGCATGGGCTTCGCAACAAAGGATTCATCGAATCCTGAATGTGTAGTCCCAGCCGTGTCCGTTAGAGTACGGACTCCTCATCCAAGCAATTCTAGTGCCGTCAGTATCTAAGGCGTCGAGTTGGAAACTGTAGAATTCCTCGGCGTTATTGCTGGGTAGATCCACCTCAAAACTGTACCCTGTAACGTCTTCAGAGACGACAGACTTTATCCTAGTGTACGGTTTTTCTCGATAGAGGGTGATTGTTACCACATACGACGCGGCTTCCAGAACGGGCTCCCATGTGAACAGTAGCGGACCTGGCGCGTAAGTGTCCTTGGGGTCGTCGACGCGACCGAAATGCCCCTTGTTATCGACAGGGCCGGTGAGGTGAATGACCTTGAGTACGTCCACGTCCAGGTCACGCTCCAGAGTTGTTTGACCTTCTAATATTTCAAAGCCCGTGAATCCCTCGAAGTCCAGCGCGTACCCGCGTTTGCCGTTGAAGGGTTCGCCGCTGTCGACGAAAACAAAGACAGTCCACTCTATTTTCGGTGGGGGATAGGGAATCTCGTACCGTCCCGTAGACCCATCGTACAAAGGAACGTCCGAGTAAGTCGTTCGCGGTTCCTGCCTCGTGTAGACCTGGAAGCGGGGAATCACGTCAGTCGTTTCCGGGAGAGGGCGGCCATCGTAGAGGATGGTGCCTCTGACCAAGGTGCAGAGCGAGAGGTTGAGACCCGACAAGTCGTTTTTCGCTACATTCTGCAAGCCATCGGGTATGCAGCCGGTCAGCCGGTTACCGGCGAGGTACAGCGATGTCAAGCTGGAGACGATGGCGAGTTCGTGCGGTACGTTCCCGGTCAACTGGTTATCCGCGAGGTTGAGCAGTGTTAGCCTCGATCGGCTGCCGAGTTCGGACGGTATCCCCCCGCCCAGCCGGTTACTTTTGAGGTTCAACCGTTCGAGGTTGGGAAGGCTGGCGATTTCGGACGGTATCTCTCCACTCAACAAGTTGTCGTCGAGGCTCAGTCGTGTAAGTTTGGTGAGGCTGCCGAGTTCCGATGGTATCTCTCCACTCAAGTTATTCTCGAAGAGGAACAAACTTGTCAGGTTGGTAAGATTTCCGAGTTCCGACGGTATCTCCCCACTCAAGTTATTCTTGAAGAGGTGCAAACTTGTCAGGCTGGTAAGATTTCCGAGTTCGGGTGGAATCTCCCCACTGAGATGGTTAACAGGCAGGCTCAGTGCGGTGACGCGGCCGCTGGCATCGGTGGTGACGCCGTTCCATAATCCGGTGGGCGTACCGGTCAGCCAGTTGGTATTGTCGATCCAGTTGTGGCCGTCCGTGGCGTTGTAGAGTGCCACCAGCGCGTTCCTGTCCCGGACGGGCGCGGGGGTAGACGTGGGCCCGGGGGTAGGCGTGGGCGCGGGGGTAGGCGTGGGCGCGGGGGTAGGCGTGGGCGCGGGGGTAGGCGTGGGCGCTGGGGTAGGCGTGGGCGCGGGGGTAGGCGTGGGCGCGGGGGTAGGCGTGGGCGCGGGGGTAGGCGTGGGCGCTGGGGTAGGCGTGGGCGCTGGGGTAGGCGTGGGCGCTGGGGTAGGCGTGGGCGCTGGGGTAGGCGTGGGCGCTGGGGTAGGCGTGGGCGCTGGGGTAGGCGTGGGTGCGGGGATAGGCGTGGGTGCGGGGATAGGCGTGGGTGCGGGGATAGGCGTGGGTGCGGGGATAGGCGTGGGTGCGGGGATAGGCGTGGGTGCGGGGATAGGCGTGGGTGCGGGGATAGGCGTGGGTGCGGGGATAGGCGTGGGTGCGGGGATAGGCGTGGGTGCGGGGATAGGCGTGGGTGCGGGGATAGGCGTGGGTACGGGGGTAGGCGTGGGTACGGGGGTAGGCGTGGGTACGGGGGTAGGCGTGGGTGCGGGGATAGGCGTGGGTGCGGGGATAGGCGTGGGTGCGGGGGTAGGCGTGGGTACGGGGGTAGGCGTGGGCGCGGGGATAGGCGTGGGCGCGGGGGTCCTCCGATGCCGACTGCGGTCTTAGGTCGGGGTCCGGTTTAGCGCCGTCGTCGCAGGCTGGAATGGAGATCGCGAGCAACGCAAATAACACCCATAGTATGCACGATTTCACGCCGAGGAATCTGGTTGGCATACCTAACTTCTCGATCTATTGAATTCCCAAGTGCATTATACGGCGAGCTGCGACGCCAGGTCGCGGAAGTCTTCGGCTACGAAGTCGAAGGACGGGTCCGGAGTCATGTCCGGGGCGCGACCGGGGCCAAACTCCATGGGCCGGGGCACGAAGGCGGTCTTCAGGCCCACGGCGGCTGCCGCCCGCAGGTCGCTCTGGTGGGCCGCCACCATCATCACCTGCTGCGGTTCCAACCCCAACAGCTCGACGCCGGTGAGGTAGGTCTTGGGGTCGGGCTTGTAGGCTTGGGCCAGTTCCGCGCCCAGGATGCAGTCCCAAGGAAGGCCGGCGTACTTGGCCATGTTGGTCATGAGCGCCACGTTGCCGTTGGACATCGTCCCGATGATAAACTTTGCCTTCAAGCGTCCCAGCCCCGGCGGAGAATCGGGCCACGGGTCGAGGCGATGCCAGGCCAGGTTGAGGTCCGCTTTGGCCTCCTCGCTGACCCCCGTGATGCCGAACTCGCCCAGCAACTCTTCCAGCCCCATACGGTGCAACACGTCCAGCTTGGTCCAAGGAAGCTCGCCGGAACGGACCTTGCCCATGTAGGGCTGGTACTTGCCCCGCCAACCGTCGGCGAAAGCCTCCCAATCGGCGCTCGTCCCATTGGCCTTCCCGAATGCGGCGGCGTGTTTGGCTACCGAGGTCCTCCAGTCGACCACCGTACCGAAAACATCGAAGACCAGCGCTTTAACATCCAGCGCCACAATAATTCCCTCCTATTCGATTAAACTCATGGAGCGCATGAACCGCACAGGATTATTGAAATAACTCTGCGTCCAATTCAAAAGCTGCTTGCGATGCCCACCAGGATTTCGGCCAGCTCCCGCGGGTGCGAGACCATTGTGTCGTGGCCGGAATCGACGTGGTAGATACCCCAGCCGTCTTTCTCGACGCGCTCCGCTACCGATTGGAAGCCCGCCTCCGCGCCGCACACGAAGCTGCGGGGAATGGCGGCGGCCTCAGGGCGGCTGATACGGACCGGGGCGGCCATGGCCGCGGCCGGCTGCGGAGTAACACGGGCGATCATCCACTCCTGGTCGGCGGGATCAGCGATGCCCCAACGCTGGCCCAACTCTTCCGGGGAAGCCGGCGAGGCCAGGAACCCCTCCCCGCGATCAATGTGTCCCCGGACCCAAGCGGCGAACTCGGGCCCTCTCACTGGAGCCAGTTGGTCGGCCATGGACTCCCCGTCCGAGGGCACGACTCCGTTCACATACACCAAGTGGTCAATCCGGTTGTGGCATTCTTCGGCTACCCCGCTGATCACCATCCCGGCGTAGGCGTGTCCCACCAGGATCACCTGCTGCAGGTCTTCGTATTCCAACAACCGGATTACATCCTGGACGTGGAGGTCGAGGTCGATGTCGCGTGGGTCCATGCGTTGCGCCAGGTGGGCCTTCTCGCCCAGACCGCTGAGGGTGGGGACGAACACCTCAGCGCCGGTCTTGCGAAGCAATGGCGTTACTTTGTTCCAGCACCAACCGCCGTGCCACGCGCCGTGGACCAATACGAAAGTCGCCATTTTGCTCCATGCCGCGCCACGGATAATGGTGTTTGTGGGGTCGGCGGCGTCGCCGGTCTATATCGCCCGATAGTATAACCCAAGCCGCTGGGCGCGGGATGATACCATGTTCTGGTCCAGATTCGGGCCCGGCGCGACCATGAAAGGCCAAGGCCCGGGAAAGCGGTCCGGCGGGTGACTCTAATGAGCAACCGAATCATCATCGACTGCGACCCCGGCATCGACGACGCTGCCGCGATGTTTCTGGCGCTGGCCAGCCCGGAGTTGGATGTAGTCGCCGTCACCACGGGCTACGGCAACGGGCCGGTGGAGGTCTGCACCGCCAACGCCCGCCGGATTCTGGCGGCGGCGGGACGCACCGACATTCCGGTGTACGCGGGGGCGGGCAAGCCTCTCCTCCGCGACCCCAACGCCGGGTGGGCTTCCCACATCCATGGAGACGACGGCCTGGGAGGTCTGGACCTGTCATTGCCTCCTCCGGAACACGGCGGCGGGAAACACGCCGCTCTGGCCATCTTGGACCTGGCCCGTGAGTCACCCCGGAACATTAGTGTCGTCGCCTTGGGCCGGTTGACCAACGTGGCGCTGGCGCTGGCTTTGGAGCCTGACGCGGCTGGGGCGCTCCAGCGCATCGTCGTGATGGGAGGAGCGGTCAACGTTCCCGGCAACGTCTCGCCCTACGCTTCGGCAAACCTCTACGAGGACCCCGAGGCTGCGGCGATGGTCTACCGCTCCGGCGTGCCCATCGTGCAAGTGGGGCTGGACGTCTGCAACCAAGTGACGGTGAGTCCGGCCCAGTTGGATGCAATCGCTGCTGCCGGTACCCCGGCCGCCCGGCTATTGTCCCAGGCCGCCGCCTTTCTGCGCCGTTCTTACGAGTCCCGCGGCCTGATGTCTCCGGGGGAGGGAGTACGCTTCAACGACATGCCGGCGGTGGGCTATGCGATTGCTCCGGGACTGTTCACCACGGCGCCCGCGCGGGTGCCAATCGAGACCCAGAGTGAAACGAACCGAGGGCAGACCCTGGCCGATTGGCTCTCCCCCAACCCCAACGCCCTGGTCTGCACCGAGGTCGACGCCCCTGCCTTGACCGCGCTTTTTGCCCGGCGCCTTACCCAAGGACTCAGTTCGGGTTAGCGCGCCGAAGTGGACTTCACCACAGAGGGTGAAAGCCCCCAACCGGTGCCCATAAAGACGCGGGTACGCGAAATCCTGGAAGTCGCCCATACCGGCGACTGGGCCAGCCGCTGGTTCGACTGGTTCCTCATCTCCCTGATTTCCATCAACGTGATTGCGTTGGTCTTGGGGACGGTGAATGAGCTGTTCGATGCCGCGCCCCAGGCATTCGATTTGATCAATACCGTTTCGGTGGCGATTTTCACCGTCGAATACCTGCTGAGAGTCTGGTCGTGCACCGCAGACCCCCGGTACAGCGGGTCCATCAAGGGACGGCTGCGGTTCATGCTGTCGCCCCTCATGCTGATAGACCTGTTGGCCATCCTGCCGTTCTTCATCCTGTTGTTCTACGATCAGCAGGCGTTCGACCTCCGGGCGTTCCGGGCGTTGCGGTTGGTGGCCCGCGCGGCCCGGTTGACCCGCTATTCGCCGGGGTTTCACACCTTGGCGGCCGTTATCGAGGCCAGAAAGTACGAGCTGCTCACCGTGGTGGCCGTCTTGGCGGTGATGCTGGTACTGGCGGCGTCGCTGATGTTTTACGCGGAAAAAGAGGCGCAACCGGAGAAGTTTGCCAGCATCCCGGCCGCCATGTGGTGGAGCATCATCACCCTGACCACGGTCGGTTACGGGGACGTTGCGCCGGTGACCGTCTATGGGCGGATAATCGCCGGGTTCATAGCAATTCTGGGCATTGGATTCTTCGCCCTGCCCGCCGGCATCCTGGGGTCGAGTTTTCTGGAGCAAATACAACGCCGCCGGGAGCACGAAACCCGAATCTGCCCCCACTGCGGCGAAGAGATACACGAGTGACGGGGGGTGATGGTTGGCGCTGCCATACAATTGCGGCTGTCATTGCGAAAAACACGTGGCCCTTCCCCCCTTGAGGGGAGGAAAAACACCTGTCCCTTCCCCCCGGCGGGGGGAAGGGGGGGAAGGTTAGGAAGGGGGGCCATTGGCGCTCGACCTCCCCGAATCCAGCAGACGCCTTCAACGAAGGCGCCCCCACCCTAACCCTCCCCCGTGCGCGGGCGGAGGGGATATTTGTTCAAGGCCGGGAATGAAATATCAAGTCTGAACAGTTACGATTATGGCGATGACACCGGAACGACAATCTCGGGTCAATATAGACAGGATGCTGGAGCAAGCCGGGTGGGCGGTGCAGGACGCCTCATCCATCAACCTGTACGCCAGCAACGGAGTAGCGGTCCGGGAGTTTTCGTTGAAGCCGGGTCATGGAGGGGCAGACTACCTTCTCTATGTCGACCGCAAGGCGGCAGGGGTAGTGGAAGCCAAGCCCGAGGGGCACTCTCTTACCGGCGTCGAAATACAGTCCGAGAAGTACGGCGCGGGCCTTCCCGACAACCTGCCCGCCCACAGGCGCCCCCTGCCGTTCCTGTATGAGAGCACCGGTGTTGAGACCCGGTTTACCAACGGCCTCGATCCCCAGCCGCGCAGCAGGAACGTCTTCTCCTTCCATACTCCGGAAACGCTGGCCGGGTGGCTGGGTGCGCGGGACGCCTCTGTTGGAACGTCGCCGGATGGGCCGGAACTGATAGCGGACGCTGGCGGCGGGGGTTATCGGACCCATCGCAGCCTGCGTCGCCGGTTGACCGCGATGCCGCCGCTGGACGACTCCAATCTCTGGACGGTGCAGGGGCAGGCCATCCGGAACCTGGAACAGTCGCTGGCCGAGGCCCGGCCGCGCGCCTTGGTGCAGATGGCGACGGGCAGCGGCAAGACGTTCATGGCCTGCAACCAGGTGTACCGGCTCATCCGGCACGCCGGCGCCCGGCGGGTGCTGTTCCTCGTCGACCGCAGCAACCTGGCCCGGCAGACGCTCCGGGAATTCCAAGGCTTCACCGTGCCCGGCGACGGACGGAAGTTCACCGAGCTTTACAACGTCCAGCTCCTCCAGTCCGCCAGCATCGACCCGGTCAGCCGGGTGTGCATCGCCACCATCCAAAGGGTCTACTCCATGCTGAAGGGTGAGGAGCTGGACCCGGAGATGGACGAGCCCTCCGGCTATGACGTGGCCTCGACCCGGCCCTCTCCGCAAACAGTGGAGTACAACCGGAACTTCCCCATCGAGGAGTTCGACTTCATCATCACCGATGAGTGTCACCGCTCCATCTACGACCTGTGGCGGCAGGTGCTGGAATACTTCGACGCCTTCCTCATCGGGCTGACCGCCACGCCCTCCAAGCAGACCATCGGTTTCTTCAACCAGAACCTGGTGATGGAGTACAACCATCAGCAGGCGGTGGCCGACGGCATCAACGTGGGCTACACCGTCTACCGCATCGAGACGAAGATCACGGAGGAAGGGGCCACCATCGAGGCCGGCCTGAAGGTGGACCGGCGCGACCGGCGCACCCGCGATAAGCGTTGGGAGGAACTGGACGAGGATTTGACCTACACGCCCGGCCAACTCGACCGCGACGTGGTGGCAACGGACCAGATACGCACGGTCATCCAGACCTTCCGCGACAGGGTAACGACCGAGATTTTTCCCGGACGCCAGCACGTGCCCAAGACCATCATCTTCGCCAAGGACGACAGCCACGCCGACGACATCGTGAACATCGTGCGGGAGGAGTTCGCCAAGGGCAACGACTTCTGCCAGAAGATCACCTACCGCACCACCGGGGCGAGGCCCGAGGACCTGATCACGCAGTTCCGCAACAGCTTCAACCCCCGCATCGTGGTCACCGTGGACATGATCGCCACCGGCACCGACATCAAGCCGGTGGAGGTGGTGTTCTTCATGCGCAACGTGCGCAGCCGCAACTTCTTCGAGCAGATGAAGGGGCGCGGCGTCCGCACCATCTCCGCCACCGACTTCAACGCGGTTACGCCCGACGCCGATGGCAAGGACCGCTTCGTTATAGTGGACGCGGTGGGCGTCACCGAGAGCGAGCTGTCCGAGTCCTACTCGCTGGACCGCCACCCGTCGGTGGCCTTCGACAAGCTGCTGGACATGGTGGCCATGGGCGACCGTGAGCCTGACACCCTGTCGTCACTGGCCAGCCGTCTCGCCCGCCTTGACCGGCGGCTCTCGCCCCAAGACCGGCAGGCGGTGGAGGACGTGGCCGGAGGCTCTACCTTGAAGGAGCTGGTCAGGGAGCTGCTCACCGCCACCGATCCCGACGCCGCCCTGGACGCGGCGCGGGCGGCCACCGGGCAGGACGACCCGCCGGAAGAAGCCATAGCCCAAGCGGCGCGGCAACTGCTGGATGCGGCGGCCAGGCCCTTCGCCGCCAACCCGGAACTGCGGCAACGGCTGATCGATACCCACCGCGCCTACGAGCAGACCATCGACACGGTATCCCAGGATACGGTGGTCCGGGCGGAGTTCTCCGGGACGGAGGCCGACGCGCTCACCCGCTCCTTCCGGGAGTACATCGAGGAGAACCGGGACGAGATAACCGCGCTGCAAGTGCTGTACCAGCGGCCCTACAGCCAGCGGTTGAGCTATGCGGAAATCCGGGCCTTGGCCGATTCGCTGGCAAGCCCGCCCCGCTCCTGGACTCCGGAACGGCTGTGGGCCGCCTACCGGCAGCTTGAGCAGTCCCGGGTGCGCGGCTCCAGCCAGCGGGTGATGGCCGACATTGTGTCGCTGGTGCGCTACGCCATTGGAAACGATGAGGAACTGGCGCCCTTCGCCGAGCGTGTTGAGGAACGGTTCCAAGGCTGGCTGGATACCCAGGAAATCGCCGGACGCTCCTTCACCGACGAGCAGCGCCAGTGGCTGAATGACATTAAGGACCACATCGCCGGCAGCGTCAGCATCGACCCTGGCGACCTCCAGTTGTCCCCCTTCGCTCAGCGCGGCGGCATCGGCCGAGCCTACGAGGTGTTCGGCGACGGGCTGGCGGCGCTGCTGGAGGAGCTGAACCTCGCACTGGCGGGGTAGGCCGGAGGACGGCGGTATAATGGGTGGAAATGGACGCGTGAGGGCCTTATATGAGAACTGTGGCGGAGATTGCGCAGGATATCCTGGCTTTACCCGAAGCTGAATTCTCCGATTTGATGAAGTGGGTATGGGACCACGACTGGGAGCGGTGGGACCGTCAGCTTCAAGAGGACATCAAAGCCGGAAGGCTGGAGTTTCTCAAAGAGAAAGTTCTGGAAGCCGGAAAGCAGGGATCCCTCGGTAATCCTGACACGGAAATAGTTTTCCGGGTAAGGGAATCCCCCGACGGCGGCTACTCAGCCAGTGCCGTCGGGCAGAGCATAATCACCCAGGGCGACGATTGGGATGAATTGATTTACATGATGCGGGACGCGGTGCTGTGCCACTTCGACGACGGCGAAGCGCCCCAGGCGATTCGGATACACCTGGTCCAAAAAGAAGTCATACCCGTGTGAGAATGCCTCGGAATCTATCCGGTATGGAGCTTGTTACCCTGCTACGCCGGAAATACAGCTACAACCTTACCCGGCAAAGGGGTAGCCACATGAGACTGGTCTCAACCATTATGGGCTATGAACATTATGTCTCTGTTCCGCGTCATAACCCTGTTAGAGTTGGCACATTGGAAGAAATTATTGGGCAAGTTTCTGTATATCTGGAGATTGGACAAGACGAGTTGATGCGGGAATTGTTCAGCAGGTGATACAACAAGACCTTCCCGCAGGCGGGGGTAGATTAGAAAACCTCTGAACAAGACCCTTACCCCGTCGCGGGGGAAGGTTAGGATGGGGGTGCCGGCGCTCATTGCATAGCTGAGTTCCCTAATCTACCCTCCGGATTCACGGCTTTCGCAGCCATGTCGCTGGCTTATTCAGAGGTTCCTTAGATAAGAAGTACCCGATGAAATACACCGTCATCATCGAAAGGGGACCCACCAGCTACGGCGCCTATATCCCCGACCTGCCGGGCTGCGTCGCCGCGGGGGAGACCAGGGAGGAAGTTGTTTCGCTCATCACTGGGGCGGTCGTGGACCACGTTGAGTTGATGACCGAGCATGGAGAGGCCATCCCGGAACCCGTGAGCACAGCCATCGAGGTGGAAGTCCAGCGCCCCATCACGAGCGAGTAAATTGCCGTTGAGACGGGTAGATAATTGACAGGAGATATGTGATGGTCGCCGCACGGGAAAAGTTTACCGGCCAAGCTGTACCGGAGCTGCTGGCCGCGATGCGCGAGATTGCCCGGCGTGAGGGCCGGGATTCCGAGGAAGTCTTGGAAGAGGCCATGTGGGATTACTTCAAGAGCAAGCTCCCGGAAAATGTGCGCCCCGAAGTTATGGCCTGCTACTATGCCAGCGTTGAGCGCAACCGGCTGCTGATGGAGCTTCTGGCTAAATCCTGAGCAGGAGAATTATTCGGGAGTTGAAATGGGTATCACACACGTAACGGCCACTATACGCAACCCGGCCGAACCGGAACGGACTTGGGAAGGTCTGTTCCTGGTGGATACCGGAGCCGTAGACTGCCTCGTGCCGAAGCAACACCTTGACGCCCTTGGCCTGTTCCCTAAAGGCCAGCGGGTATACGGCTTGGCGGACGGCAGCGAAATCAGAATGGATGTCACCACCGGCGATATCGAGTTTATGGGAGAAATCGCTGGTGCAACCATCGTCTGCGGCCCGCCGGACGCGGGACCGCTGCTGGGAGTAACCGCTCTGGAATCAATCGGAGTTGAGGTGGACCCGCACAATCAGACCCTTCGGAAACTGCCTTCAACGCGGCTGCGCAGTTGGCGTCCGCAGCTACCTGAGCGCGGCGCGGCGGCGTTCTATGGACGAGGGATTACCGATGAAATACGTGGCAATAATTTGCAAGACCGGCAACGGCTATTCGGCCCACCTGCCCGACCTGCCCGGCTGCATAGCCGCCGCCGACACCTTCGAGGAAACCCGTAACCTTATTGAAGAAGCCGCCAACTTCCACGTCGAAGGGATGCTGGAGGACGGCGATACCGTCCCTCAGCCCAACTACTCCGCCGTGGAGGTGGAAATCCCGGCCCTCGATGTGTCGCAACAGGTCGCCATTGAGACCGGCGGATGACCCAGGCAGACTTCCCCGCAGGCTGGGCGATTACTACTCTCGGCTATGTTCGCCGGGACAAATCCAAGTCCATCACCCCTAGCAAAACGCCTCGACAGACATTTGAGCTTTATAGCGTTCCCAGTTTCTCAGAAGGAAGGCCCGAAATTGTATCTGGGGGTGAAATCGGTTCAAGCAAACAAACTGTTGACAACGATACTGTTCTCCTTTGCAAAATTAACCCTCGAATAAATCGCACCTGGGTGGTTGGTGAGTATTCGGACCACCAAAAGATAGCGTCAACTGAATGGCTTGGATTTTCTCCAGTAGATGATGTATTTTCTCATTTTCTTGCGTACTACATGCGGCTAGATGCCTTTAGAGATTTTCTTTCGGCCAACGCATCAGGAGTTGGTGGCTCTCTGATGAGAGTTAGAGGAAACACCTTTTCGAACTACCCATTTCCCGTTCCACCCCTCGCCGAGCAACACCGCATCGTCGCCGAAATCGAAACGCAGTTCACGCGGCTGGACGCCTCCGTTGCCGCGCTGCGGCGGGCGCGGGCCAACCTGAAGCGCTACCGGGCCAGCGTCCTCAAGGCCGCCTGCGAGGGCCGGCTGGTCCCCACCGAGGCCGCTCTGGCCCGCTCCGAGGACCGCGACTACGAACCCGCCGGCGTCCTGCTGGAGCGCATCCTGGCCGAGCGCCGCGCCCGCTGGGAGTCCCAGGAGAAGCGGCGGGGTCAGTACAAGGATCCCTCCGCACCGGCCACCTCCACCCTGCCGGAATTGCCGGAGGGGTGGGCGTGGGCGGTGGTTGAGCAGCTACTTGCCCGAAGCGAATACGGCACATCCGTAAAGTGCAGTTACGAAGCAACTGGGGTGCCCGTACTTCGTATCCCGAACATAGTCGCTGGTGAGATCGACCTTGCGGACATCAAGTACGCCATCCAGCCTGTCAAGATTGACTCTGAAACGTCCCTCGCCAAAGGGGATGTCCTCATGTGCCGGACTAACGGCAGCGTCCGACTCGTCGGCAAGACAGCGGTGGTGCATTCAGATTTGAAGCCGTACCACGGTTTCGCATCGTACCTTCTCCGGTTTCGATTGATGGAAGCCGAGTTCATACCGAAGTGGTTTCACATATACTCAACGAGTCAGTTGGGAAGGGCTTTCATCGAACAGAATGCGGCATCGTCAGCGGGGCAGAATAACGTCAGCTTGTCGCTGATTCACACGATGCCCATCCCCCTCCCGCCGTTGGCTGAGCAGCGCCGCATTGTGGCGGAGGTGGAGCGGCGGCTGTCGGTCGTCCAGCAGGCGGAGGCCGCCGTGGAGGCCAGCCTGGCGCGGGCGGAGCGGCTGCGCCAAAGCATCCTCAAGCAGGCGTTCTCCGGCAAGCTCGTCCCTCAGGACCCCGGCGACGAGCCGGCGTCCGCGCTCCTGGAGCGAATCAGGGCCGAGCGCGAGGCGGAAGCGCAGGCGTTGGCCACCGTCAAGAGCAAGCCCAGGAGGCGCGGCAAGAGGAAGGTGACGCGGTGATTTGTGGCATACTGGCCGGTAAGGACGGTGAGCGAAATGGTTGCCAAACCCGATATACATGGGCCGGCAATGGCATCCGATGAGGCCCGGCTTGAGCGGGACCCCCTGTCCCTGCCCATCTGCCTGGAGTTCGGGCCGGTCCTGGAAGTATTGGCCGAGGCCGGCTACGTTGGCGAACGGCTTAACGAATGGCTGGTCCAGTTCAACCAGGCCAACAGGACAATGGCGGGCAAGCTGGAGTTGGATGCAGAGGGAAGGTTGCTGGTATCGCCTATGCCGGGCATATTGGGTTCGCGATTTGAGTTGACATTCGGCGCGGAATTGTACGTCTGGGCGCGGGAGCATGGTGGTGAGGTCCACGGCTCGCGGCTGGGCGTCGAACTGCCCAACGGTGCGCGCTACGCTCCCGACGCGGCCTGGCTGTCCCCGGAACAACTGGCGGACTACGCGGCTTCGGGCGGGACATGGCTGCTGCGTTTCTGCCCTCACTTCGTGGTGGAGGTGATGTCGCGCAATGACCGTCCGTCGGCGGCCCGGCGCAAGATGGAAGAATATATCGCCCACGGCGGGCGGCTGGGCTGGCTCATTGATCCCTTCCGGCGGCAGGCGCATATCTACCGCCCCGGCGCCGAACCCATCACCTTGGACGACCCGGAGCAGTTGACCGGCGCGCCCGAACTGCCGGGGTTCGTGTTCGATGTCCGCGCCCTGATTTTCGACGCTCAGTAGGCAACAGCATGACGACCTCGGTGAACATCGGGCAGAAGCTGTGGAACTACTGCAACATCCTGCGCGACGCCGGGCTGTCCTACGGCGACTACCTGGAGCAGCTCACCTACCTCATCTTCCTCAAGATGATGCACGAGCGCAGCCGCCCACCCTACACCCTGCTGCCCGGCTACCGGCCTCCGCCCATCCCCGGCGGCTACGGCTGGGCCGACCTGCTGGCCCGGGACGGCGACGAGTTGGAATCCCACTACCGGCGCACCCTGGAGACGCTGGGCGGTCAGCCCGGCACCTTGGGCGTAATTTTCCGCAAGGCCCAGAACCGGATCCAGGAACCGGCCATGCTGACCCGGCTGGTCCGGGAGCTCATCGACAGCGAGAACTGGCTGTCGATGGACGCCGACGTGAAGGGCGACGCCTACGAGTCGCTGCTGGAGCGCAACGCCCAAGACGTGAAGACCGGCGCCGGGCAGTATTTTACGCCGCGCCCGCTGATCCGGGCCATCGTGGACGTGATGCGCCCCGGCCCCGACGACGCCTTATGCGACCCGGCCTGCGGCACCGGCGGCTTTCTGCTGGCCGCCCACGACTACATCGTCGACCGCCACCCGTCCATGGACCGGGGCCAGCGGGAGCGGCTCCAGCGGGACGCCCTGCACGGCTGGGAGATCGTGGACAGCGCGGCGCGGCTCTGCGCCATGAACCTCTACCTCCACGGCATCGGCGGCGACGAGACCAATATCACCGTGGACGACAGCCTGCGGGCCCATCCAGGGGTCAACTACGACATGGTGCTGACCAACCCTCCCTTCGGCCGCAAGTCCAGCCTGACCTTCGTCAACAGCGAGGGCGAGTCGGAGCGGGAGTCGCTCACGGTGGAGCGTCCCGACTTCTGGGCCGCCACCAGCAACAAGCAGCTCAACTTCCTGCAGCACGTGCGCACCCTGTTGAAGAACACCGGGCGGGCGGCCATCGTGGTGCCGGACAACGTGCTGTTCGAGGGCGGCGCCGGGGAGACGGTTCGCCGCCGGCTGCTGGCCGAGTGCGACGTCCACACCCTGCTGCGTCTGCCGACGGGCATCTTCTACGCCCAGGGCGTCAAGGCCAACGTGCTGTTCTTCGACCGCAAGCCGGCCAGCGAGACGCCGTGGACCAAGGAGCTGTGGATCTACGACCTGCGCACCAACCGCCGCTTCACCCTCAAGACCAACCCGCTGACCCGCGCCGACCTGGACGACTTCGTGGCCTGCTACAACCCCGAAAACCGGATGCAACGCGAGGAGACGGAACGCTTCCGCCGCTTCACCTACGACGAGCTGGTCAAGCGCGACAAGGCCAACCTCGACATCTTCTGGCTCCGCGACGAGAGCATGGAAGACTCGGCAAGCCTGCCGCCGCCGGACGAAATCGCTGAGGAGATTGTAGAAGACCTTCGGGCGGCCCTGGAGCAACTCGAGGAAATAGCCGCCGGCTTATCGCCCAGCCCGATAATGGTCCAAGATTGACTAACTTGGCAACAACGCGGGTCATCCCGGAGTTGGGGTCCAGGGGTGCCGTTACCTTCGCAGAGATGCCGTCTTTCCGGCGAACGCCGGAATCCACGTAACCCCAACTCTCAGGGACAGCAGGTCAGTTCCAGTCTACGGGCAACTCCTGGGATAGCCAAAGCCCATCCACGCCAATCCATCAAACATATCCGGCTGTACGGCGCCCTTTAAGAGACACCGCAGAGGCGACGTGGATTCCGGCGTTCGCCGGAATGACGGAAGGGGTGGCGGAGTGACGGAAGAAAGGCCGGCATCCCAACAGGGCCGGAATGACAGTTGCCCACCTCGGTTCTGGAGGTGGGCAACTCGTTCTTCCTCGTTTTTCCCGGGGTGAATGGGACTTTAGCCCAGTTTGCCGACCTCGGCTTGGACCTCGTCGTAGTCGGGCTCGTTCAGGGGGGTTTCGCCGACCCACTTGAAGCGGATCACGCCCTCTTTGTCCACCACGAACACGGCCCGCTGGCAGGCCACGTAGCCTTCCATACCGGCCAGGTTGTGCAGGGCGACGTCGTAGGCCGAGATGGCCTCCCGGTTGAAGTCGCTGAGCAGGGTGAAGTTGAGGTTGTTCTGGTCGGCCCAAGCCTTCTGGGCGAAGGGCGGGTCGGCGCTGATGCCCAACACCTGGGCGTTCAGCGAATTCAGGGCGTCGTTCCGGTCCCGGAAGGTGCACATCTCGGTGGTGCATACGCCGGTGAACGCGCCGGGGAAGAAGGCCAGCACCACGTTCTGGCCCTTGAAGTCGCTCAGCTTGCGCTGCTGACGGTCGAAATCGTAAAGGTTGAAGTCCGGGGCTGCCTGACCAACATCCGCTGCCATATTCCATTCCTCCGTAGGTTGTAGCTCATATTAACACAAGGCGGGAGAAGTGAGGGACAGAGCCTTTTGATCGTCGGAAAAATCCCCTGTCTTTCCGGCCGCAGCCGGAATCCTGCCGCGCACAACCCCTTAACCAAGGCGAAGGGGACACCAGCAAACGTTCCGGATTCCGGCTCGGGGCCGCAATGAAGCATTAAATTAAACAGCAACCCGCCCGACGGGGCCGTACCGCGTTGTGATATGATTTTTCCTCGTGATGGAGCATGCGGTCCGAGTCGAAAGCTTGGTCAAACGGTTCGGGTCTCTAACCGCAGTCGACGGCGTCACGTTCTCCGTCGAACGCGGTGAGATTTTCGGAATACTGGGACCCAACGGCGCGGGCAAGACCACGACCCTGGAGATTATCGAAGGCCTGCAGACCCCTACGGAAGGATCGGTGGAGGTGCTGGGGTTGGAAGTCCGTACCCGGTCCCGGCAGGTGAAGTCCCGGATCGGGGTGCAACTGCAGTCCTCCTCCTATTACGATTACCTCACCCTCTCCGAGACTATCTCCCTCCTCGGCAGCTTCTATCCCCGGCGGGTCTCGCCGCGAACCCTGCTGGAACAGGTGGGGCTGGCCGACCGGGCCAAGAGCTACCACCGCCAGTTGTCCGGCGGGCAGAAACAGCGGTTCGCCGTGGCGGCAAGCTTGGTCAATTCACCCGAGGTGGTGATCCTGGACGAGCCCACTACCGGCCTCGACCCCCAGGCCAGGCGCAACCTGTGGGACCTGGTGCGCGACATCCGGGAAAGCGGGGTTACCGTGCTGCTCACCACCCACTACATGGAAGAGGCGGAAGCCCTCTGCGACCGCATCGCCATTATGGACGGCGGCAGGCTGTTGGCGGTGGACTCGGTGGAGAATTTGGTCCACGGCGTGAAAGCCGCCTACTCGGTCAAGTTGGTCTTGTCCAGGCCTCTGGACGCCTCCCGCTTCGCCTCCCTAGGAGTGGACATTACCCAAATGGAGACCGGCGAAGCAACCACCTACGTCCTGCGGCTGAAAGACGGCGCCGGCGGTCTCAACGCCGTATTGAGCGAGATAGGCAACTCTGACCTCGGTCTGGAACACCTGGAGATAACCCCGGTGACCCTCGAAGACGTCTACTTGGGTCTTACGGGCGCCGGCCTGCGGGACTAACGGTGACGGACTGACCCATGCTGGCTCTCACCCGCTCGAACCTGATGATGATGGCGCGCAATCGCCAAGGGCTTTTCTGGGCGCTCTTTTTCCCGCTGCTGTTGGTGGTGGTATTCGGTCTGATCGACTTCAACGGCGTGGTCCCCGCTCCCGTCGCCGTCGTCGACCTCTCGGACGGGTCTCGCGCCCAAGTGTTCCGTGAGCGGCTGGCCGATGTCGAATTCCTGGACGTCGAAGAGTTCGTGCGGACGGACATGGCCGAGGCCCTGCGGGAAGGAGACCTGGGATATCTGATCGTCATTCCGCCGGGGTTTGACGAAACGGCCGCCGCAGTCGGGGAGCCGGGCCATGATCCGGTGGGGTTGGTCTACACTTCCCGCAACCCCGACCGCAACCAATTAGTCGAGGCTACGGTGCGCGGTCTGGTGGCCGAGGTGTGGTCCGACGGCCAACCGGTCCAGGCCTCCCGGCTGACCACGGCCAACGTCATCGACGTTCCGGAAGTCGACTATTTCGATACTGTGCTGCTCGGCCTGTTGGGGCTGGGCATCATGACGAACTCGATAATCTCCATAGCGGTGCGTATCTCCACGTACCGCAACCAGGCGATCCTCAAGCGGCTGCTGGCGACACCCCTTCCCATCTGGAAGTTCTTCGCCAGCGAGATCGCGGCCCACCTGCTGCTGGCTCTCGTGCAGGCCGGTATCATCCTGGCCGTGGGGGTGTTCGTCTTCGGAGGCAGGCTTCACGGCAACCTGGGGTGGGTGTTGCTCATCACAGCGTTGGGAAGCATCGTGTTCCTGAACATCGGTTTCATTCTGTCCGCATGGGCCCGCAGTCCCGCTGCGGCGTCGGGCATGGGGAACGCGGTGGCCCTGCCCATGGTGTTCTTCGCCGGCACCTTTTTCTCCACCACCTCCCTGCCTTGGGTGCTGCCCTACGCCGCCGAGGTCCTGCCCTTGACCCCAATGCTCTCTGCCTTGCGGGAGGTCGGGTTGGACCAAGCCCCGATTGCCGAGGCTTGGCCCCAACTGGCCGCCTTGGCCGGCTGGGCGGCGGCGACGGCGGTGGCGGCCACCAGGGTTTTCAAGTTCAGCTAGTGACATTCCGCCAGTGAAACGAAACTCCTGTCAACGGCTGGCCCGGCCTTTGTGTTTCGCCGTTGTGGCTGTGGCGGTCGCTTGGGGTGTTGGACTTGGATGCGAAGGCGATTCCGGGGCCGTTCGCGGCATAGTAATCGAAGTGGTGGACCGCGACATTGCGGAAATCGAAACACTGAAAATCCGTGACGGCGACGGCAAGCTGTGGTCGTTCACCACCGAGGGAAGCTTGGGCAAGAACGGGTCCCACCTGCGGTCGCACCAGCTTCAGGGGGAGTCCATCCTGGTGGCTTGGGTGAGGAAGGGCGACGCGCTGGTGGCCATCCAATTGCGGGACTGAGGCGTTACAGGGCGCCTAGAGCTTCCGACAGCGCCGCAACGATTACTCCCGCCGGAATGAACTGCTCGAACTTGGCGCTGATCAATCCACGGGCGTCGACAACGAAGACCCAAGGCTCGGTTGGCAGCCCCCATTCCTCCACGGCGGGGACCAACCCGGCGGTGGGACGGCCGCCGGTGATCAGATGGGGGTCTTTGAAGACCTCCACGTGAACGAAGTTGGCCCGGCCCTCGAACTGCTCCTTGACCTTGCCCAACTCCGATAATTGCGGCCCGCAGGTGGCGCTGACGCAAAAGGCAGGCGTGGCAAACACCACGACGAATGGTTTTCCCTGATCCAGGGCCTCGTGGAGCGAAAGCTGGTAGAAGGCGGGGTCGGGAGGATTGGCGGTGCTGATTTGGGACAAGTCGTCGACGTCGGCGGCGGTCAGGGTGACGCTGGCTGGCGCGGGGGCGCCGATGGAGGGCGTGTCGCTGGTCTCTTTGACCGTGAATTTGGATGCGGCGGTGATCGATGCGCCTTCGGCGGTCAGATCCGCTTCAAGCTCCCAGAGTCCCGCCGTATCGAAATTGAGGTTGGTGATGAAGATGCCCGCGGCGGCGTTCCATTGCTGGAAGTCCGCAACGGCCGCCCCTCTGGGCTGTCGCTCGTCTTGGCCTTCAGGGAAAAAATAGGTGCGTATCTCCGCCTGGCTGGCGCGTACCGGCATCCCCTCACGGTCGAGGACGCCGAACGAAAGGCGGTTCCCGCTGCCAACGGCCAAATCGGTGGAGACGATAATAACCGAAAACTCCGGCCCGCCAAACTCCTCCGTGGGCGGCACGACGATAGCCGCGTCCCGGCCTGCCGAAGCGCAGCCGGAAGCGAAAAGCAAGGCTAAAAGCAGCCCGCCCAAACTGGCGATTCTAAAAATCAGTAGTGGATCCCCCGGCCCGCGCCGCCCTCGACGGCTATGGTCTGGCCGGTGATGGCCCCGGCCCGGTCGGAAACCAGAAAGAGTACCAGGTCGGCGATGTCCTCGGGCTCCACCATCCGGCCGATGGGTATCTGGGCGACAGCCCGCCGCTCGGCCTCTTCCATGGATATATTCCCGTCCTTGGCCTGGCGTTCCAACATCATGGTCTGACGGGGAGTCCGGGTGGTGCCGGGATGGATGCAGTTGACCAGTATGCCGTCTTTGGCGACCTGGTCGGAGAGGTTCTTGGCGATGTTTGAAACGGCCGAATTGGTCACGCCGTTGCTGTTGGTCAGAGAACTGGCCGACCGCGCGGCCATACCGCCGATGTTGATGATGCGGCCTCCGCCGCGAGCTTGCATGTGGGGGATGACTGCCCGGGAGCACCGCACGTAGCCCATCACCTTGACGTTGATGTGATTGAGCCAGTCCTCGTCAGCCAACTCCATGAAGGGCGCGGCGGTGGAGTTCACGGCGTTGTTGACCAGAATATCCACGCCCCCAAGCCCGGCCACGGTGACGGCCACCAAGTTGCTGATGTCATCGGGGACGCCGGTATCGGCGCGGACCGCCACGACCCTGCGTCCAGTCTTGGCGCGTATATCCGCCGCCGCGTCCTCCAGGTCCTCCATGCCGCGGGCGCAGATCGCGACGTCGACGCCCTCTTGGGCCAGCGCCAAGGCCGTGGTGCGGCCGATTCCCTTGCTGCCGCCGGTTACGATGGCGATCTTCCCTTCCAGCGAAAGGTCCATGTATCGTCCCTGCTCTTTTCTTGGGATCCTGGGCTACCCTTTGAAATACAGTCCAATGATCGCGGCAATTATCGTGACCCAAGAACCGCAAAGCAGGACCAAAATAGTGTTCAGCCGCCGGTTCATATCGTCCAGCCGCTTGTCTACTTGCTCATAGGCTCCTTCGAGCCTAGCGACTGGTTCTCCTATGGCAGCCATCGTTCGACTCGTAACTGTTCAGACTTAGTAACTATCTCAAATAGCGGTTTCAAATTGTAGTTAATGTGTGAAGGTAGTCGCTAGGATTATTCCAAAAGGTGGGTGGAGGTGAATCGTGCTGGAGGGGAAACCGTTACCTACGATTTGGGATGTTCCGGACGGCCTTTGGGAGCGAATCGAACCGGTGATACTGGAGTTGGACCCGCCCAAATCCAAGGGGCGCAAACGGGTGGACCAGCGGAAGATGCTGGAAGGCATTATCTTTCGGATGCGAAGCGGTTGCCAGTGGAACCACTTGCCCCAGGAGTTGGGAGACGATAGCACCATCCATCGGACCTTCCAGCGCTGGGTGGGGTGTGGAGCGCTGGCGGGCATCTGGGCTGTCCTGATAGAAGAATGCGGGGAGTTGGGAGGCGTGAACTGGGAATGGCAGTCGGCGGATTGCTCTATGGGCAAAGCGCGTTTTGGGGGGGTGCTATTGGACGCAACCCCACCGACCGGGGCAAAGCCGGGAGCAAGAAGAGCATCCTGGTCGACGCGGCAGGCGGACCCCTGAGCGTAGCGTTGGCTGGAGCCAACGTCCATGATACGAAACTCTTGAGACCGACCTTGGAGAGTATAGTGGTGGCGCGTCCGGAAGGCGCTCAAAACCTGTGCCTGGACAAAGGGTATGACAATCCCACAGGCCACGGGACCGTTGCCGCTTTCCAGTACTGTCCGCATATCCGGCGCATTGGGGAGGAGAAGCTGGATCAATGGGGCGGGAAAACCTTCCCCGCCCGGCGATGGGTGGTGGAACGCACCTTGGGCTGGCTGTCCAAGTGCCGGGCGATACTGGTGCGCTACGACAAGAAGCCCGCCAATTACCTGGGCCTGCTTCAATTGGCTTGTGCCCTCATCTGGTACCGCCGTCAACGCCGCCTCGCTATTTGAGATAGTTACTTAGTGACAATCCGCCAATAAGCGCAGTCCCCCGTCATACCGGCGAAAGCCGGTATCCACAGGGGTGCGGCGGGGGCTTCTCACCGGGACTGAACACTTACTTTGACTCCCATTTGAAAGTTCCTTTCCGGAAGGGTTTTTAGAATTGTACTCTCTTGTGTCAGGTAAAAGGACATCGCTATTTTAAGACGGTACGCAGGCGGCGATGAGCCCGCCGATGTCCGGCTGGTGTTCGATGTCGTTCACCGCAGCCACCAAATTGTCCAGTTGAGGGGCGGGCCACGGCAGGTCCGGGAACAACGCGCTGATGCGCCCGGTCTCGGTGGCGAGGTCCCACTCCAGCTCATTGCCGAGCATTTCGTCGCTGAATTCTTCACCGGAATTGGTGCGGACGGTGATCCGCGGGGCGAAGCCGCCCCGGTCGCGCTGTCCCACTACTTCCACTCTCTGCTGGAGCTCCGTCACCGCGCGGTCGGCCTCGGTCGCGCCCTGCCCAGGGTCGAGCCGTTGGCGCAGGGGCGGATAGCTGCCGTGGACCCAGGTATACGCGGTGAAGTAGTGGGTGCTGCCGACTCCCGGCATGTTGCGGTCGGGGTTGGGGAAAGCGGGCGACGGATAGGTGGTTTCCAGCCAGTTCATCTCCACGGTGATGCCCGCGATGTTGCCGGGAGGTACGTCGTGGCGTGCCCGCATCCTGGTGGTGAGCTCGATCACCGGGCAGTTGTAGCCCGCCGTGGGGTAGATTTTGGGAGTGACGTGGAGCAGCTCCCAGCGGTCGCCCAATCCTTGTACTGTCTGACCCAGGTCGGTCTGCTGAGGTCCGCCGAAGGTATAGGTAAGCTCGCCCCGGTTGTTGCCGGTGAACGCGTTGTAGAAACCGGCGTCTCCCTCCAAACAGGTCTCGGAGCCCTGCAGGTCCTCACGGGCCAACAGGGCCGCCATTATGCCGTTCCGGGTGGCGTTGGGCTCGTGGTAGAGCATCTCCCGGCCGCTGGTCCTCGGACCCTCGGTGGTGCCGCCGGCGAAGGTGCAGCCGAGGGCCAAGGCGGTAACCGTCTGGTCCTGATTGAGCCCCAAGAGCTTGGCGGTGGTCACGGCCGCTCCCAGTGTGCCGTACACCGGACTGCACCGGAAACCCCGGGCTTGGGTCGTCGGGATAAAGTCCCCGGCGATGCGGGCTTCCACCTCGTACCCGGCCGCCATGGCCGTGAGCAGGTCCGCTCCGGTTTTGCCGCCCAACTCCCCCGAAGCCAGGCCCGCCGGGATGATGCAGGGGCCGGGGTGTATCAGCATACGGTAGGAGTCCGTCTGGTTGGTGGCGTGCATGAGCTTGCTGTTGGCGAAGGCCGCTCCGCCGCGGGTGGCGCGACTGCCATCCACAAGGACCGTCGCCCCGGAATCCCTGCCTTCTTCCTCTTTGGCGAGGGCTATGGCGGCTTGGCCGTGGCTGGTCTGGGCGCCGATGATGGACACCACCATAGCGTGTAACAGCGAGGCCTTCAGCTTGTCGGTCACTTCCGGAGGAAGATGCTCGTATTCCAGGGAGGAGATGAACCTGGCGTAAGTTCGGCTTAGGGCTTCGGGCATAGTCCGGCTCCTTTACAAGTCCCGTAGGTGAGAGCGGAGGGCCAACTTGATCAAGGCCAGCATGAATACCGCCCCGATGATGCTGCCGAAAATGGTCGCCTCCCATTCCCGGCTGGCCATCCCGATGGCGGTGGCGGCGGCCGGAGGGTGCTCCGCGTTGGTGATTGCCATCAGCAGCACGGACAGGCCGACGACACAGGCGTACGCCAAGTTCCTGAACACGTCGGTCCCTTCCAGGAACGCCGCCACCGGCGTGAAGAAGAGAAAGAACGAGAAGGCGGAACCCAGGACCAGCGCCAAGCCGTGTCCCCCGACCACCGCCCTGATCCGAGCCGTGCGGTTTGAGGGATTGATGAAGATGATTACGACACTGGATGCCAACCCGGCGGCGATAGCGGCGTTGGACAGTGAATCGACGAATATCAGGGCGACCAGCATCACCAGAGCGGCCAGACCCGCCTGGACAACGAACCTGGTCGGTTGGGCGACAAATCCCGGGTCTCGCCAAATCCATCGGTCGCCGGTCTCCGGGTCCCGCCCGTGGAACAAGCGCCGTAAGACCAGGTTCCGGTCCAGCCTCCTGCGCCGCCACAGGCCCCGGTTGGTTAATCTGTCCGGCATTCGATGCAGTCTTGTCTCCGGGAGCGTGGGCGGAGCACCCTACAAGTCTCGGACCCAGTCCAGCCAGGCCCGTGCGCAGGGAACGGGCAATATGTGTTGCACGAACCCGTAGACTCCGGGAAACACCACCCGTTTGCCGTTGGGGAACAGGTCGGCCGCGCCTCGAAAATCGCCGAGCACCTCCTCTCGCAGGTTGGCGGCCGCCAGCACGAGGACCGGCGTTTGCACGTCTTTCAACAAGGGGCCGATGTCGCCGGAGGCGTTGGCCTGGAACCCGGCCACCACATGTGCCGGCGTCGCCTTCATCTGGTCGGCGTACCAGCGAATGTAGGCCGGGTCGACCATCTGCGGGTCCAACCGGCGTCCGATGGACTCGTCCACCCAGGTGTCGATTCCCTCGCGTTCGATGAGGGCCGCGCTTTCCTGGTGATGGGAATCGAAGCTGGTGGGCGAGGTGCACACGGCGAGGGACCGCAACCGCTCTTGGCGCCTGGTGGAGTAGTTCATGGAGATGGAGCCGCCAACGGTCTCGCCGATGAGGTGGAACTTCTCCAGATCGAGCTTGTCGGCCACCTCGGTCAAATCGTCGGTAAAGTGGTCTAATGACCAAGGGTAGCCCGGTTCGGGCACGTCCGACTGTCCCATTCCTCGCATGTCGAAGCGTATCACCCGGTAATGGCGGGCGATGACCGGGACCCAGCCGAACCACATCTTGTGGTTCTTGGCCATGCCGTGGTGCATTACCACGGTTTCCGGCTCAGTCCACGGGTCGGTAAAGTCGTCCACCGTGTAGAACAGTTCTGTGCCGTCGTCCAAGCGAAGCTTCATACCAGTCCCTCTTAACTTGCCAGTCTCTCTTTACGTGAATCAATATCAGTACATCCTTGAATCCCAAGGTCATTTAATTGTCCCCTCCCCCTATGGGGGAGGGTTAGGGTGGGGGCGATCCCTGACGCGAGCGACCATCGTTATTGCCAGCATTTCAACTTCACCCCAGCTCTCTCCCTCAAGGGAGAGGACGAATTAAAAGACCCCTGTCTTGAGTCCGGACCGGATCTACGTTTCATAATTCGCTGTTCACGGTTCTAGTCCGCCGGGGCGGGCGTCAGGCCGTGTTCCACGAATACCGAACGGGCCACCCGCATCGCGGTACGCGAGTTGGTATAGCTGCCGTAGAAAATCAATTGAATGAACACCTCCATGATTTCCCGGGGTGTGGCGCCAACGTGAATCGCGCCCTCGATAAGACGGCGTATCTGGCGGTCGTATTGGCCCAGGACGGTCATGGCGGAAAGGCCGCAGAGCGCCCGGCTCTTGGGGGACAAGCCGGGGCGGCCGTGTATCGCTCCCCAATGGTACTCCTCGACAATACGCTGGACCTCCATTTCCACCGATTCGGGATCGTCCACCGGATAGAGTGGAGGTTCGCCCATCTGCTCATCGTATATTTTCATCCCGGCTTCGTGGAGTTCGTCCACGGTCCGGTCGGTGTCGTACACCAGTGTCGGGGTGTAAGAGATGCCCTGCTCCTCGAAAATTTCCTTGGTGATACGCATCGCCGTCTCCACGCCCGGAACACCGACGAAGAAGGTCATTTGGATGAAGACCTCCACTATCTGGTCCGGGGTCACCCCCAAATTCAGGCTTCGTTCGATGTTGCGTCGCAACAGAGGAAGCTGATTCAGCGCCGTGAGGGCCGACATGGTGCACATGCAACGGTGCGCCGGGTCCAACCCCGGCCGGGTCCAGACCGAACCCCACAGCGCTTCGTCGATAATCCGCTTCAGGTCCGGAGCGAGTTGGTCAATGCCGGGGAGGGTGTAGTGACTGGGGTTTCCCGCAGCCATGCGGCTCCGCATCTCGTGTCCGCGGTTATAGCGGTCATCCAACGTATCCAACGTTCTTCTCCTCTTCAGTTATCCTCGCTCCCTGGGGAGCCTGACCCGTATTCTCGAAGGGGAAAGTCCGGCTCATGGGTACCCCGGCAGAGTCGGGATACCTTCCACAGGGAGAGAGAGTTTGATGTGGGTGTTCGGCTACGCCGCCGCCATCACCTCTTCGGCGAAGCGCGACATCCGCTCCTCTGTCTCGTTGTGGAACGGGCTCCGAAAATCGAATATCAGATGGGTGGCGCCGGCCTCCTCGTAGGCGTGGACGTCCTCCAGAACGTCCTCGGGGGAGCCGGAGAACCTGCGCCTTGGGCCGTCCTGGCCGCCTCTCTGGACAATTGATGCGTCATACAGGGGAGCTTTCATCGACACCTGGATCCGGCCCGGGTCGCGTCCCACCCGTTGGGCGTGGGCCCGCATGGCCCGCACGTTGTCCGCCAGTTCATCGGGCTCCAGTGGCGCCGCCGGAATCGCTCCCACCGGGTGCCAGGCGTCGCCAAGCTCGGCGGCGCGCCGCAACGCCCGGCGGCTCTGCCCGCCGATCCAGATGGGAGGATGGGGCTTCTGCACCGGCTTGGGCAGGAAGGTGATGTTGGAGAATTCGCAGTATTTTCCGGAGAACGTCGGGTCGTCGCTGGTCCAAAGCTCGATGAAGGCCCTGAGGTACTCGTTGGTCACTTCTCCCCTCTCCGCGAAGGGGGGAGCGCTCAGCAATCGGAACTCCTCTTCCATCCAACCGACGCCCGCGCCCACGACCAGACGGCCTTTGGAGAGCACGTCCAGCGTGGCCAGCATCTTGGCCGTCAGCAGGGGGTTCCGGTAGGGGATAATCATGACGCTGGTGACCAGGCGGATGTGTTCCGTCACCCCGGCCAGAAAGGCCAGGGTAGTGACCTGTTCCGGCCATTCTCCTTGGCCCGAGTTGCCCCCGGCGAGGATGTTCCCGGTGACGCTGTAGGGGTACCTGGAATGTACTTCCCGGGGCTGGAGGATGTGGTCCGGGGCCACCATGCAGTAATAGCCCAAGCGGTCTCCGGTGCGGGCTATGCTGGCCAGCGCATCGGGGGAGGCGCCCTCGCCGCTGTTGGGCAGATAGAACCCGAACTGCACCTGCAAACTCCGCGGCCCGGGTCCCATCCGAAAACGGAGAGGTCGGGCCGGTTGAGTGTCCAGACTATATTACGACGTAACGGGCTTGGCAACGAGCCAACCGCACCCGGCTCGCAGCCGCTTCGGCGCGTGTTCAGACTTGATGCGTCATCCCGCCCTGCTGGAATCCACCCTCATCAACTCTGAACACTACGCGCTCGGACCGTTCTTGACACTACTATACCCTACTTGTAGACTGCGATTTTGAGGGCCGGGTTAGAGGCTGCAAGTGAACACTCCAGCGTCGTTTTTGACCGAAGAAATGCGTGACCGGGCTATCGGCCAAGAGAGCCGACCCGTGACTGCGGACGTGGAAAAAGGGGCGATTATTAAATTCGCCCAGGCCATAGGCGACGATAACCCCGTATTCAACGACGAAATGGCCGCGCGGCAGTCCCGCTACGGCGGGCTCGTCGCCCCGCCGACCTTCCTGCGGTCGGTGCCGGTGGGTCGAGCCGAGTACCCGTTCCACATGCCTTATGACCGGTTGCTGGACGGCGGCAGCGAATGGGAGTATTTCGAGCCCGTCCGCGCCGGGGACCGCATCACCGCCGTCTCCGGCATCACCGACATCAACGAACGAACGGGCCGGATGGGATTGATGGTCATCACGATCTACGTCATCACCTACCGGAACCAGTTCGATCAGGTAGTCGCCACTCAGACCAACACGTCGATTCGATATTAGGACGGTCGGCGCCGGACCTAGACCAGGCGCCGGGAACCGAAAAAACCGTTAGGGGTGCCAGGTCATGGCGGACCAGGTTTATTGGGACGATGTTTCCGAGGGAATGGAACTACCCTCCCTGCGGAAGGACCCGACCACCCAGCAGTTGGTGAAGTACGCCGGGGCGTCCGGCGACTATTACCAGATCCACTACGATAAGGATTACGCGAAAAACAACAACCTCGATGATGTAATTCTTCACGGCGCGCTGAAGAATGCCTTTCTGGGCCACCTGATGACCGATTGGATGGGACCAGACGGCACCCTGAGACGGCTGGCCTGCCAGTACCGTGGCATGGATAGTCCGGGCCGCCCCATCACCGCCAAGGGGGTGGTGACCCGAAAGTACCAGGAAGGCGCCAACTACTTGGTGGACTGCGATATCTGGCTTGAGAACGTGGAGGGAGAGACGACCACCCCGGGTTCGGCGACTGTAGTTCTTCCCAAGAACTAGCCGGGAGCCCTACCGGGAACACCGGCCTTCAGGCTCGATTTTTCAGGCTATATCGTTCGGCCCCGCACGCTCTATGAGCCCGAACGGCCGCCGGAATCGGGTGACGGCAGTTCCGGTTACTAAGCAGGCCCGCCGGAGCATTGCCAACCGTCCGAAAGTGGCCAGGCTTGTCCATAAACACCGCTCGCGCCTGAAAATGAGGTCCTGGCGCTGTCCAAAAGGAGTGAACATTGGTTGACACGCTAACCGGCAAAGTAGCTGTCGTGACCGGCTCCGGCCGTGGCATTGGCCGTGGCGTCGCCATGGAGATGGCGGCGGAAGGCGCCAAGGTCGTAGTGGTGGACCCGGGCGTCAACGTCGACGGGTCCGGGGCCGACAACTCGGTGGCGGCACAGGTGGTCGAAGAGATCAAGGCTGCGGGCGGCGACGCCGTGGCCTGTATGGAATCGGTGGTGACCATGGAGGGCGGCGAGAAGATTATTCAGACCGCCGTGGACACCTTCGGACGTCTGGATGTTGTCGTCACCTGCGCCGGTATTCTCCGTGACCGGATGATATTCAACATGACCGAGCAGGAATGGGACGACGTTATCGCGGTCCATCTCAAAGGGACCTTCACCGTGGTCAAAAATGCCTGCATACTCTTCCGGCAACAACGCTCCGGCCGCATCATCACCTTCACATCGGAGTCGGGCTTGGTGGGCAACTCCGGCCAGGCCAACTACGGCGCGGCCAAATCGGGAATCGCCGGCTTCACCAAGGTGGTGGCCAAGGACATGGGCCGGTACGGTGTAACCGCCAACGCCATCGCTCCACGGGCCTCCACCCGCATGATTGGGGACATCCCTGACACTGCGGCCGAGATCCGGGAGCGGAGCGGCGTTGCCACGTTGACCGAGGACTTCGACATGGGCGCCTTGGACCCCGACGCCATCGCTCCCTTCATCTGTTACCTGGCCTCAGACTACGCAGACAACGTTAACGGCCAGACCTTCCTCGTGTACGGAAACACCGTCTCTCTAATGTCTCAACCCCGTCCCCAACGCTCTATATACGAACCGTCCGGCCACTGGGACCTGGACGTCTTAAGGCCGATTGCCGCCGACGTGCTGACCAAGGACATCTACAATCCCGCTCCGGCCCGGGTGTAGCGGCGGCTGACGCCAGCGCAATAATCTGAATGGTAACGCCAGAAGAACGGATTACTCGACTGGAGGCGCTGCAAGAGGCCAACGTTCAGCGCTTCGACGACGTGAACGCCCGCTTGGATACCATAATCCGGGGGAATGACGCCGCGCGTCAGGAGGCCCGAGAAGCGAATCAAGCCTTGCGACAAGAGATGCAAGAGGCGAACCAAGCCTTGCGACAAGAGATGCAAGAGGCGAATCAAGCCTTGCGACAAGAGATGCAAGAGGCGAATCAAGCCTTGCGACAAGAGATGCGAGAGGCGAACCAAGCCTTGCGACAAGACACGCGGGATATGAACGATTCGACGCGCCGGGAAATGCTTCAACTTGTTGAAGCCGCGCGGAAAGAGTCCCGCACTTACTTTCTGGCCTTGCTCTCTTTGGGGGCCATTCTTATGGCCGCAGCCATAACCACGACAGTAACAGTCTTGGAAAAGCTTCCCGGCTAGGCGGAGAAAGAAGGGCGGCTCAAACTGTGATTCGGGCGGGCGGTTAGACCGACACTCGAAAATCCCCATAACGAAACAATCTCAAGAGGCCAAACAAATGCCCAACCTCCTCGAAGACAAAGTCGCAATTG
Source organism: Dehalococcoidia bacterium (assembly GCA_965220625.1). Classification (GTDB taxonomy): domain Bacteria; phylum Chloroflexota; class Dehalococcoidia; order Lucifugimonadales; family UBA3495; genus VXOI01. The sequence goes on along the minus strand of CBDCQN010000003.1, from coordinate 2,034,649 downwards.
TAACCGGCGCGGGCCGCGGCATCGGCCGTGGCGTGGCCATGCTGATGGCCGCGCAGGGCGCAAAGGTCGTGGTGGTCGATCCGGGGGTCAACGTGGACGGCTCCGGCTCCGACGATTCGGTGGCGGGGCAGGTGGTGGCCGAGATCAGGGAGAACGGCGGAGAGGCCGCGGCCTGCATGGAATCGGTGGCCACCATGGACGGCGGAGAGAAGATCGTCCAGACTGCCTTGGACAATTTCGGCAAGCTGGACATCGTGGTCACGGTGGCTGGCATCCTCCGGGACCGCATGGTCTTCAACATGAGCGAAGAGGAGTGGGACGACGTTATCGCCGTGCACCTGAAAGGGACCTTCTCAGTCGTCAAGAACGCTTGTGTTTTGTTCCGCCAACAGCGTTCCGGCCGGGTTATCACCTTCAGCTCGACATCCGGGCTCTACGGCAACTCCGGCCAAGCCAACTACGGCGCGGCCAAAGACGGCATCGCCGGCTTTACCCGGGTGGTGGCGCGGGACATGGGACGTTATGGCGTGACGGCCAATGCGATATCCCCCAGCGCTTCCACACGGATGATCACCAGCGTGCCCGACGAGGCGCGGGAACTGCGTACGGCCCGGGGAATCAGCACCGGCGCCAGCATCACGTTGCGGGGCGGCCCGGAAGACATAGCTCCCATGGTAACCTGGCTTGCCTCCGACGAGGCGGCCCACGTCAACGGCCATGTGTTCCACGTCACCGAGGGACTCATCAACCTGCTCAACGAGCCGGAACCGGTCAAGACCATTCAAAAACAAGGCAAGTGGACTGTCGAGGAACTGGCGCGGGTCTTTCCGGCTACTATTGGCCTGGAGCTGCACAACCCGGCCCCCAGCCAGGTGCGGGAGTAGAGGCGGCTGGCCGAAAGCCGCCATTTCGAACGTCCACCCCAGACCGTATGAGAGAAGGATGACATGGCGACTGAGACCACGCAGATTGACGCGACCGAAGTATACCGCGCTTTGGGGCGTCTGGAGGGTGAACAAGTCCAAACCAACGAGCGGATTACTCGTCTCGAGGCGCGGCTGGACCAGGTAATGGCCCGCCATGAGGAGCATAACGACCGGCAGTTTGCCCGGCTGGAAGCGCGGCTTGACCGGTTGATGTTTGGTATGTTCGGGTTCGGCGCAACGATCATAGCCGCGGTGGTGGCAAGTATCGTAATTACCCTGCTGGGCGGCTAATATGACCACGGAAGCACCTCAACCCTCGCCCATAGACGTTGCAGGGTGTAACGAACAAATTCAAATCTGAGGCCTAGCTGATGTTCACCAATTTCTCAGCCTCTTATGCCGGCCATGTGGTCGACGACAATATCGGGTTCAACGGTACTCCTGCCAATGACCGCTGGTATTCCAACGAGCAACTGGTCGAGACCTACGACTGGGCCCTGGACATCGCCCGGCATCTGGAAAAGAATGGCTTTAACGAGTTTTGGATGGCCGAGCACCATTTCCAGCCGGAAGGCTACGAGGGAATTCCCAACCTGTTGATGCTGGGCCTGTACTTGGCCACCCAGACCGAAAACCTCAAATACGGCTGCGGTTTCAACATCACGCCGATGTGGCACCCACTCCGGTTGGCCGAAGACTTCGCCATGGCTGACATATTGTCCAAGGGCAGGGTGATTTTCGGCGTCGGCCGCGGCTACCACACGCGGGAAGTTGAGACGTTCGGCTCGCCGATGCGGGATGCCGACGCCAACCGGGAACTGTTCGAAGAACAGGTCGAAGTGATTATCAAGGCGTTTAACGAAGAGTCCTTTTCCCACCAAGGTAAGTATTTTCAGATACCGGCGCGGGTGCCGTACCGGGGCTACGAGCTGGAGAAGCTGACGCTGGTCCCCCGGCCCATCAACCAGCCGGTGGACATCTGGCAGCCCTTGGTCAGCGGCAACCCTCGTGGCATCGACTTCATGGCCAAAATGGGCATCAAGCCGTTGATCGCAAACAACCCCGAGCCGGTGTTGGGCGAGCGTATGCGGATGTACCAGGAAGCGCAGCTAGCCTACGGGCGGGAGACCCGGCTGGGCGAGGGCGTGGCGCTGGGCTACCGGGTGTTCATGGCCGAAACCAAGGAGAAAGCCATCGAAACGGCCAAGCCGTACTTCGAGGAGGCGATGAAGTTCGCCGCTCCCTTGGGGCTCATGCCGCTGACGCCGGAGCAGATTGAGTCGGTGGCCGACGGCGGGCGCTCTCGCGGTGTCGAGCTTCCGACCCTTGAGCAGGCGGTCGAAGCAGGCTCGTGGCTCTGCGGACCTCCCGAGTCGGTAGTCGAGCGCCTGAAGTCCGCTGAAGAGAAGTACCCCGGAGTGGAGCGGGTCAACATCGGCTCGGTGATGGGCATGCCCCTGGAAGTGTTCAAAGACCAGTTGAGCATCTTCGCCGAAGAGGTGATGCCGGCTTTCAAGGGTTAGCCCGCGGCGGACGGCCAGCGTACAAGGAGTCGGCGTACAGTTGGTGGGGGCGCTTCACGAAGCGCCCCCACGGTTTTTCCGGTCTTATTCATCCTTCATGGGAATGGTGCCCCAAGTGATGGAACCGGACTCTTGGGAAAGCCCTTGTTCGGCAGCCAGCTCCCGGATGCTGACCAGGGTGGCGTTCACTTCCGGGGTAAGAAACACCCAATCGGGCTCTTCCGGGAACCAGTACGGAGAGTTGATTCTCACCACCTGATTTTCCCGGGCGTTCAGGTAGATACCAAACTTGGACGCGTCCTGCATGGGAAACTCCCGGCCTAAAGGCTCAAGATGAGGGGTTTAGTAAACGAAACGGGTGTTACTCGGTCCCTGTTCAGGCTGCGCTGGCTTCCCGGGGGATGGAGGCGTTCTTTCCATAGGCCCCGCGGAATTCCGGCGGAAGCTGGGCGGCGACCCGTTCCATGATCATGTCCGCGATGCTGTGCAACACCTCTCGGGACGGTTTTCCTTCCAACACCGGCAGGGTGAAAGGCGGCCCTATGCTGATGGTCAGCCGGCACAGGGGCAACGGCATTCGCCAAGCGGAAATCTTCTGGGTCCCGGTCACTCCCACGGGCACAATCGGCGCTTGGGATTTCACCGCCAGATAAGCGATTCCCAGCATCCCCTGCTGCAGGGTGTGGTCCGGGCTCCGGTGTCCTTCAGGGAATATGACTACCGTCCGGTCCTTCTCAAGGTGCCGCGTTAAAATCCGTACCGCGTCCAGTCCCGATGACGAACGGTCAATGGGAGAGACGTGGAAACTGCGCATAACGAACCGGGTCAACGGATTGCCGAACAATTCCTTCTTGCCTACGAAGAAGAGGGGCCGCGGCATCGTTACCACCAACAGCGGCGGGTCGGTATAGGAGAGGTGGTTGCAGGCCAGGATCACCGGGCCGTGGGGAGGAACGTTTTCCAGCCCTTTGATCTCCAGCCGGCCCAGGTATCCGAAACAGAAACGGCCGACACGGCGGCCCACCTTGTAAAGCCAGGTGGAGCGCTCTCCGCTCATTGAATTCCCACCGCCCTCTCGATGATCCGGTCCACCACTTGGTCGACAGTGAGGTCGTCGGTATCGAGGAGCCACGCATCCGCGGCGGGCCTGAGGGGCGAGTTGCCCCTTTTGGAATCGATCCCGTCGCGTCGCTTCGTTTGTTCCAATACCGTCTCGTATGCGACGTTCTGTCCCCCGTCCCGCATTTCCTGCCAACGCCGGCGGGCCCGTTGCTCCGGGGAAGCCAGCAGGTAGACTTTGAGGCCGGCTTCCGGCAGCACCACTGTGCCGATATCCCGGCCGATCATGACCATCCTGCCGTGAGCGGCCAGATCGCGCTGTTGGGCCACCATGGCTTCTCTGACTTCAGCGACCCGCGAGACCAACGATACGTTCTTTTCCACCTCTGGGTCCCGCAATTCGGGGCCAACCTCTTTGCCCGCCAGTTTCACCACGGAGCTGTCGCCGTCGACCAGATACACCGGGTTCGCCCGGGCCAACCTGCCCAAGGACCCTGCATCGTCGACGTCGGCCCCGCGATGAAGCACCAGCCAGGTTATGGCCCGGTACATAATCCCAGTATCGACAAAGGAGAAACCCAACCGCCGCGCCAGGGTCCTGCCGACCACTGTTTTGCCGGAGGCCACCGGACCGTCAATTGCTATCACGCCGTTTTGGCTCGCCATTTTGCCCTGGGTGACGGAGCGCCACCGGCTTCTGTTGAGGTTTTTGGCATTATAGCATCGCGGTAGAGGGGCCCGAAGAATTGTGACGCCGACTGTTGTTATCGCCTGTCTGCGGCGGCTCCCACCGTGCTACACTCGTGGACGAAACCGCGAGTGCGGGGGTGGGGCGCCATGAACTTGGTTGATTTGGCCATTATTGTCGTGTGGGCGGTCAGTGCCATCTGGGGTTATTCCCAGGGCCTGTTAAGCTTGGCCGTACCTTTCATCGCTCTGCTGATCGGCATTCCAGTCGCCAGCCGATTCGGGGAGTCGGCGGGCGTGTTGTTTTCGGGACTCGACCTCAGCGAAAACGCCGAGGCCGTCGCCGGGATGCTTCTCGTATTGGCGGTCGTGGTGATCATCGGGATTGTGTTGGGGCAACTGCTGCGCAAAGTCCTTGCGTTCATTCCTCTTGGTGGCATGGTGAACAGCGCGGGCGGGCTCGTCTTGGGACTGGTGATAGCTTTTGCGGTCTTGTCGGCCGTGTTGACGGGTCTGCAGAAATACCCATTCGCGGATTCGGATGAGAAGATCGAAGAGTCCGCGCTGGGCCCGTTCCTGGCCGACAATTTCGATGTGGTAATTCGCGGGGTGGGTCTGATACCCGGCGACTGGGACGAGACCGCCGGAGGGCTCTTCGAATAACCGACCGACCCCTAACAAAATAGGGTCAGCCGCCGTCGGACCAAGGGACGTAGGGACGCCAGGCTTCCAGGATCACCCGGTTTTGCAGGATCAGGTATGGGTTCGGGTCTGGCGCCCGGGGAGACTTGTTAAGGGTCATTCTGGCTTCCACCGGCGTCCGCCCTGCTTTCCGCAAATTGCAGCGGCTGCAGGCGGCAACCACATTCTCCCAAGTGTGGCCGCCGTTCTGGCGACGGGGTATCACGTGGTCCAAGGTCAAGTCCTGGGCCTTCTTGCCGCAATACTGGCAGGTGAACCGGTCTCTCAGGAACACCTCTTTCTTGGACAGCTTCCGGGGCAGGAACGGCCGTTTGACCATGTAGACCAGCCGGATGATGGAGGGGGCCTCGATTACCGCAGTGACGGTGTGGAGTTGTCCCTCGTGGTTCTCAAGCGTCTCGGCTTTGCCTTTGTCGAGCATCACCACGGCCCGGCGGACCGAGCAGACGTTCACCGGAACGTAGTTGAGGTTCAGCACCAAGACCGGAGCGCGAATCAACACAGCCGGGTCCACAGGTCCCGGCAGGTCCGCCAGCCCGTTTGTCTGCTCGGCGGTTAGACCGTTGGACTGCTCGTTTGTCTGGTCCCTTGTTGGACCGGTTCCGTTTCGTTCAACCGCCATGGCCGATCGTTCGTAATATCGTAGGATCGAAGCATGAGGCCGGGATCGGCACTGCCGCCGGACCCGGTAGTTTCATAGTAGCACATCAACTCTGAATTGAAGACCCGCCTGACGGACGGGGTCATTTAGGGGTCATTTAATTGTCGGAAAGAATCCCCCCGTCTTTCCGGCCACAGCCGGAATCCAGACCCCAACCTTGGGTTAGAGGCGTCTTGGGGGAACCAAAACCGGCGTCGGGTCCTGGGTCCCGGTTGCGACCGGGACGACGGGAGGGGGCGGATTCAACAATTAAAAGACCCTGGCCGGGCGGAAGGCGGTAAGCTGTGTAATGGGGACCGTTACACCCGGGTCCTCTCGGCGGGAAGGTTCAGCATCAGCACTTCCAGCGCGAGCCTGGCGCTGGCGTTGCGCTCCAAGGCCGCCACCGTCCCCGTCAGCCGTTGAATGAACCCCACTATCTCACCGGTGCTCAGGCCTCCTGCCTGGCTGCGAAGTGTCTCGGCGAAATCCACGTTTTGCAGGTATTCGTTCGCTCCTTCTTTGATCAGGAGCAGGTCTCTCCACCAGCGCAGCCACAGGTTCAATAACTGAAAGGCGGAATCGCGATTGTTGCTGAAGAGGGTAGCCACCTCATTGGCGTAGGCAAACTTCGTCTGAAGGTCCGAGGCCATGGCCTCCTGCAATCGTTCCAGGTCGGCTTGGCGCTGCTCAAGCACCTGTTGGTCGTCCAAGGCACGGATGGCCCAGCCTAGGCAGCCCCGGGAATACCGGTACAACTGCTCGGCTTCTGTTGGGCTGGCCTGATGGGCGCCGATCAGCCGTTCCAGCATTTCCTCTCTCGCCAGAGGCTGCAGGTTGAACACCTGGCACCGTGAGCTGATCGTCGGCAGCACGAAATCGGCGTCTCCGGTCAGCAACAGAAACATCACTTGCGGAGGCGGCTCCTCCAGGGTCTTGAGCAGGGCGTTGGCGGCCTCGGCGCTCATCGACTCCGCGCCGTCAAGGATGATGACCTTCTTGGAGCCCTCGAAGGGGTTCAAATTAACGGAGCGCAGCACGTCCTTGATGTCGTCGATGCCGATGACGGTCCGGCTGCCCCGCCCTCCGCCTGCGGTGCTCTGTCCCACGCCAATCACCCTGACGTCGGGGTGGAGGAGCCGGGCGATCCGGTCGCACTGGGTACAAGAGCCGCAAGGCGCGGGGGCGCTCTCCAGACAGTTCGCCGCCTGGGCCAAGTCAATGGACAGGGTCATTTTGCCCACGTGAGGGGGCCCCGCTATCAGGTAGGCGTGGGCCGTCCGCCCCCGGGCCAGGCTTGACTCCAACTGGCGCAGCACATGGTCTTGGCCGATGACCCGCCACATTTGGTCTCAGGCGACGTCGCAGTGCATCATGTCTTGGTAGCTTTCCCGGCGGCGAATCAACCGGCTGCGGCCGCCGGACACCAGCACCATGGGAGGCCGTGGGTTGAGGTTGTAATTGCTGGCCATAGACGGGCAATATGCGCCTGCCGCCGGGATGGCCAGGAGGTCTCCGGAGGCGATTTCGGGCAGCATGATATCCGAGGCCAAGAGGTCGCCGGACTCGCAGTACTTTCCCGCTACCGTGACTTTCTCCACCGGTTCCAGAGACGCCTTGTTGGCGGCGACGACCTCGTATTCGGCCTGGTACAGGGCCGGGCGGATGTTGTCGCCCATTCCGCCGTCTACGCTGAGGAACTTGCGGACTCCGGGCACGTCTTTGATGGCCCCAACCCGGTAAAGGGCCACGCCTGCCGGGCCGATAATAGAACGGCCCGGCTCGATGACCAGGGTCGGCGGCTCCATGCCGAGTTCCCGGCATGTGGAGCTCATGGACGAGACGATGGCTTCCGCGTAGTCGGCCACCGAGGGGGGGTGCTGGTCCCGGGTATAGGCCACGGCGAACCCGCCGCCGGGGCTGAACCGCTGCATCGCGAGTCCTTCTTCGCGGAACTCGGCCGCGAACCGCAGCACCAACTCGGTGGCCACCCGGTACGGCTCCAACTCGAACACCGGCGAACCGAGGTGGAAATGCAGCCCTCTGAGCTTGAGGTTCTCCGCCGCCAGCCCGCGGCGCACGGCTTCGGCGGCGTCTCCGGTCTGGATGGAGAACCCGAACTTGGAGTCCAGGATGCCGGTGGTGGTGTAAACGTGGGTATGGGGGTCGATGCCCGGGGACACCCGAAGGAGTATGTCCTGTTTCTTTCCGGCGTCGCCGGCCAACCGGTCCAACAAGTCCAATTCGTGGAAGCTGTCCACCACCACCCATCCGATCGAATGGTCCAAGGCTTCAATCAGCTCTTGAGGGGTCTTGTTGTTGCCGTGGAAATAGACTTCGTCAAGCGGGACGCCGGCGCTAATGGCGGTGGCCAGCTCGCCACCGGACACCACGTCGAACCCCATCCCCTCCTCTTGGAGCAGCCGGGTCAACGCCGGGTTGATGTAGGCCTTGCAGGCGTAGCTGACGCGGCTGTCGGCGTGACGCTGTCGGAACTCGCCGAAGAACTCCCGGCAGCGGGCCCGAATCGTCTGCTCGTCTAGAATGTAGACGGGCGTGCCGTACTCTTCGGCCAAATCCAGGGAGCTGCAACCGCCGATAATCAAATGGCCGTCGCCGTTGATTTCAGCGGTGTCAGGAAATACGGAGTGGGGGAACATTCAGGAAAACCTCCGCAGAATTAGGAATGTGGAACGTGGAATGAGGAGTGGGCAATGTTTTAATAATCCCCCATTCCGCACTCCGCATTTCAGATGGTCTAGCGGCGGCGGCGGAAAAGTTGCCAGATTGGGGAGGTGAAGCCGGGCAACAAGTCGCCGCCGTCAAGGGTGTCGTCTTCTGTCAGCGTTACCGGCTCGGCGTTTGGGCGGTAGACCGTGACTACGGTGTGCTCCGGGTCGAGCACCCACGATTCTTGCGAACCGTAGCTGAGCCACATTGCCGCCTTGGCGGCCATTTCGGGATTGGAGTTGCTGGGTGATTTGACTTCCACCGCCAGGTCAGGGGCTAATTCCGGGAACCCAGGCCCAACCGAAGTAAGCCTCCCTGGAGCGAACCACGCAATGTCTGGCGCGCGAACGGTGTCGGGGTCCCGGTCCAGCAGATAACCAGGGTCTGCGGCAACTGTATCACCATAGTCGGTGGACCGGCAGTAGTGGTTTAAGACAAAGTCTGTATTGCTGACGGTGAGGCCGTGAGGAGTACCGGTAGGCATTTTCTGAATCAAAACTCCACGGATAAGCTCATAGCGTGTGCCATCTCCGCGCGGCATAGCCAGAAGTTCGTCGGCGGTGATAGATTTGGTTCTCGTAGTCATGACGGCCTTACACCTCGTCCCCATTCTAGCATGGCGAAAGGGCCTTTTAATTCTCCCTCTCCCTAGAGGGAGAGGGTTGGGGTGAGGGTGAAATACTGGCAATAGCGATGGTCGCTCACGTCAGGGGACTCCCCCACCCTATCCCTCCCCCATTTGGAGGAGCGGACAATTAAATGACCATGGCCGCCGGCCGCTTGTCGACTCTGCCGGGGTGCGTCTTGGAAATAGAATGTTGGAATCCAAGCAATAATCGAGCCGCAAGGGCTGCTCCCTTAATGTCTGAATCAGGATTTACCGGATTCCTGGATCTCAAAATGGGCGCCTTTCATTCTGCGAATCCTCCCATCCTGATAACCCTGATTCAAATATTTACCCTGCCACCCTCACAAAAAAGCCCTGACACTTGCCCATTCCCAAGCCTTGAGACCCCGCACTACCATAAGAAGCGTCCAGGCCAAACGCCCCGCCGCACATCGTAACCGTTCGGCCTCGTGACGGTCTGCCAATAAGCGACTAAAGCCCCTTCCCCCTCAGGGGGAAGGTCAGGATGGGGGTGGGTCCCGCCGGGTCAACTGACGCCAAAACAGACGAAACGCGCCATCAGTTTTGAGACAGTTTCTAAGTCAGTCCTTTCGTCATACCGGCGAAAGCCGGTATCCACAGGGGTGCGGCGGGGGCTTCTCACCGGGACTGAACACTTACAAAACACCCCCAACCAAACGCCCGATAAAACGATGTGAACCCTATATGGATACCCTGAGCTCCCTGAGAGTCCGCGTCCGCGCCCTCCAACGAAAATTGGCCCGCCAGCTCGCCCTCCTCCGGCTCCGCCGGTTGGCCGGGGAGCATTGCCTCCAATCCTCCGCAGCTCGCGCCGACCGCCAACCTCCTCCCGAGTCCCATGCCTTCATCCGCCGGGTAGCCTCCGCCGGCTTCCGGCTCCCTTCCTTCATGGCGGTCCATAAATACCTGGAGCGGTGCCGCGCCAACAGCTCCCTCCCCGACCGCGAAGACCTCCTCCGTGCCCTAATCCCCTGGTCCCGGGACTATCCCCCTCCCAGGTTCTGCTAGTTACGAAACAGTCCCAATGAAACAATCACAGAAATCATATAAATCAAACGAATCACAGTTCAGACAACGCCCCGACAGCATTCGCCCACGGCGAAGAATGAAAGGGTCCTGGTGCACTCTGCGGGCTCTGACTCGCGTTGACGTTGCTTCTGGGCAAGTATATACTCCGGGCACAATTCGACCCCGCCTTTTCGGGTGCCGCGACCCTCTCCTAATCCCCTGCCGTTGTGGACCGGCCGGAGGCCGGATTCCCTCGGTTCCGAATCCTACCCAACAGGAGTATCGCCTTGAGAATTCAGGTCACTGTCAATGGCCGGGCCCGCGAGGGCGACGTGGACCCGCGGGTGCTGCTGGTCCATTTCCTCCGGGATAACCTGGGCCTCACCGGCACCAAAATCGGGTGCGATACCAGCCAGTGCGGCTCCTGTGTGGTCCGGATGGACGGCGTCACCGTAAAGTCCTGCACCTGTTTGGCGGTGCAGGCTGACGGCAGCGACATCACGACCATCGAAGGGCTCGCCCAAGGCGGCGAGTTGCACGCGGTCCAAGAGGCGTTCTGGAACAAACACGGTCTCCAGTGCGGATATTGCACCGCTGGCATGATCATGACCTCGGTGGAGCTTCTGGAACGAAACCCTAACCCGACGGCCGAGGAAGTCCGCCAAGGACTGGAAGGCAACATCTGCCGGTGCACCGGCTACCACAACATCGTTCAGGCGGTGCTCGAGGCCGCCCCTGGCATGAATACGAGTGGGGGAGGCTAGGCGATGACGACCAGAATATTCGGTTCCGGCATACGTCGCCGGGAAGACCCCAGGCTCATTACCGGGGGCGCGACCTACACCGACGATGTTTCGTTGCCGGGAACGGTCCATGCGGCCATACTGCGCAGCCCGCATGCCCACGCTCGCATCCGCAGCATTGACACCACTGGGGCGGCCAGCGCTCTGGGGGTGCTGGCGGTCTATACCGGCGCAGACGTGGAAGGCGTGATCAACCCCATTCCGTGCGCCTGGATTGTCCCTGATTCCGACGTCAAAGCTGTGGCCCACCCCGCCATTGCCAAGGATGTGGTGCGGTACCAAGGCGACGCCGTGGCTGTGGTGGTCGCCGACAGCCGTTACCAGGCCGAAGACGCTATGGAACTCATCCAGGTCGATTACGAAGTGCTGCCGGCCACCGTGAACTCGGAGGCCGCCATGCAGGCCGGAGCGCCCCAACTGCATGAGGACGCTCCCAACAACCAGGCTTTCCATTGGGTCGCCGAGGGCGGTGACACCGACGCTGCCTTCGCCAACGCCGACGTGGTGGTGCGGGACACTATCCTGCAGCAACGTCTGGTGCCCAACGCGATGGAGCCCCGTTCCGCCGTGGCCACTTGGCTGGGAGCTATGGGGGAACTGACCATCTGGACCACCAGCCAAAACCCCCATATCTGCCGCTTTCTCGGCTCGTTGGTCACCGGTGTGCCGGAACACAAGCTGAGGGTGATCGCGCCGGAGGTTGGTGGAGGGTTCGGCAGCAAGATACCGGTCTATGCCGATGAGATGATCACCGCCTTTTGCTCAATGCAACTGGGCCGCCCGGTGAAGTGGACGGAGACGCGGTCGGAGAACTACATCGCCACCATCCACGGCAGGGACCACATCCAACACGTGGAGATGGCGGCCACCAGCGACGGAAAGATCACCGGTGTGCGTGCAGTGGTCTACGCCGGCATGGGCGCCTACCTCAGCACTGCGGCGCCCGGTGTCCCCACCATTCTCCACGGGTTGATGTATTCCGGGCCCTATGACATCGGGGCCACCAAGGCCGATGTCTACGGCGTCTTCACCAACACCACGCCGGTGGACGCCTATCGGGGCGCCGGACGCCCTGAGGCCACTTTCCTCCTTGAGCGCATGGTGGACGTTCTGGCCGCCGAGTTGGGAATGGACCCGGTGGAACTGCGGCGGAAGAACCTGATTCCGAAATTCGAGGAGGGACGGGACGTCGCCACGGGGCTTACCTACGACAGCGGCGATTACGAGACCTCCCTTGACCTGGTGCTGGACCGCGCGAATTACACCGGGCTTCGCGAGGAGCAGGCCCATCTGCGGGAGCACCACCAGTACATGGGCATCGGCGTCTCCTGCTACTGTGAAATATGCGGGTTGGGACCCTCCCAGGTGGCGGGAGCCGTGGGATTTGGCGGCGGCCTCTGGGAGAGCGCCGTCGTGCGGTTCCATCCCTCCGGCAAGGTCAATGCCTATGTTGGCGTGTCCCCCCACGGCCAAGGCGAGGAGACCACCTTCGCCCAGATCGTGTCAGACGAATTGGGTGTGCCGGTGGATGACGTGGAGATTATCCACGGCGATACCGCCAGCGCCCCAATGGGATGGGGCACCTACGGCAGCCGCACCACCGCGGTGGGCGCCGGGGCGCTGGTTCTGGGACTACGCAAGATCAAGGACAAAGCCACGGCATTGGCGGCCCACCTTCTGGAGGCCGCCGAGGCAGACATCGAGTATGCCGACGGCCAATTCTCGGTCAGAGGGTCCCCCGACCAGAGCCGGTCCATCCAGGACATTGCCTTGATGGCCAATGTTGCCTGGAATATGCCGGAGGGGATGGAACCGGGGCTGGAGGCCTCCGCTTTCTACGACCCGCCCAACTTCGTCTATCCTTTCGGAGCTCACGTCGCTGTGGTGACCGTCGACCCGGACAACGGGTTAGTCGAACTCCAGCGCTATGTGGCGGCCGACGACTGCGGCCCCCAGATCAACCCCATGATTGTACAAGGGCAGATACACGGCGGCGTGGTCCAAGGGGCCGGCCAGGCCCTGTGGGAGGGTGCGGTTTACGCCGACAACGGCCAACTGCTTACCGGGACCATGAACGATTACGTGCTGCCCAGGGCCCATATGGTGCCCGACATCGAGACCATTTCGTCGGAGACTCCGTCGCCCCATAATCCGTTGGGGGTCAAGGGAATTGGCGAAACGGGGACCATAGCTTCGACTGTCACAATATATAACGCGGTGATTGATGCGCTGCGGCCGTTCGGGGTTACCCACATCGACATGCCCCTCACGCCGCAAAAGGTCTGGCAGGCCATCCATCAACAGGGGAGTTAAGCGATGTTCGCGCCCAAATTCGATTATCAAAAAGCCGCGTCGGTCGCCGAAGCCATTCACGCCCTCGCCAACAATAGCGAGGCCAAGGTGCTGGCCGGCGGACAGAGCCTGATCCCGCTGCTGAAACTGCGCTTGGCCCGCCCCGCATTGGTGGTGGACATCGGCGGCATAGCGGAGTTGAAGGGGATTTCGGTGAACGGCGGCACCGTCAGTATAGGTTCCCTGACCACCCACAACCAGATTGCCTCATCGTCCCAGGTGCAACAGTCTTGCGGTATCCTGGCTGAGGCGGCTGAGGGCGTGGGCGACCCGGCCGTGAGGAACCGGGGCACCATCGGAGGCAACGTTTCCCACGCCGACCCGGCCTCCGACCTGCCTACTGTGCTTACTGCCTTGAACGCGCAGTTCAACATCCAGGGACAGGGCAACCGGTCGGTTGCGGCCTCTGATTTTTTCATCGGGGCGTTCACAACCACCTTGGGAGACAACGAGATTCTGACCGGTGTTGAAGTCCCGGTGTTGGCGGCGAACCAAGTGGCCGAATATGCCAAGATGGCCCACCCTGCCACCTCGTTTGCGGTAGTGGGCGCTGCGGCCGTGATAACGCTGGAGGCCGGTAGCCACCATCATTGCACCGGCGCCAGTATCGCCGTAGGGGGGCTGGTGCCCAGCCCGGTGAGGGCGCCCTCTGTGGAGGCGGCGTTGACGGGACAGGAACTCACCCAAGAGTCCATCGCGGCGGCCGCCGACCGGGTGGCCGACGACCTGGGCTCCGACATCATCGGCGACATTTTCGCGTCGGCCGACTACCGCCGTGCGATGGCCGCCATCGAGCTGAAGCACGCCCTGTTCCACGCCGTGGGCTTGGCCCACCACTAGCCTGGAAACGGTTTCACGCGGAGAGCACGAAGAACGCGCCGAGAGCGCGGAGATTTCATCAACAGACCTCACGCCCTCCGTAATTTCTCTGCGTTCTCCGCGTGAACGGACCCCCATGAAGATTCTCCTGATTAATGACGACGGCATTTCTTCCCCGGGCCTGTGGGCCGCCGTCAGGCCCCTCCGCCGGGTTGGGGAGGTGTTCGTGATGGCGCCGGCACAGGAGCAGAGCGGTGTGGGCGCGTCACTCACCCTCCATGCGCCGGTGCGCGTGGGCCCGTGGGAACCGGCCCCTGAGTTCCAGGAGGCTGGCGAAGACCTGTTCCCGGTGACCGCCTACTCCGCGGACGGTACACCCGGAGACTGCTGCATCCTGGCGTTGGAATCGGTGACCGGGCCGGTCGACCTGGTGGTTTCCGGGATCAACTCGGGCACCAACACCGGTTGGGACGTAATGGTTTCGGGCACGGTGGGCGGCGCCGTACAAGGGTTCATCCGGGGTTGTTCCACCATCGCGATCTCCGTCGGTTCGGTAACCAACCCTCGCTACGAGACCGCCGAGCGCATTCTTGAGTCATTGGCCGGGCAGGTCAGGGACAACCCGTCGGCTCCAATGTTCCTCAACGTGAATATTCCCAACGTGGCCCAGCCGCAAATCGCCGGCATCAAGATCACCCGATTGGGCAATCGCTCGTATGGAGAGTCGGTGCGCCAAGAGGGGCCCAGCGCCAACGGCACGGGCCAGGAAGGGAAGCTGTACCGCATCGCCCGCAACCGTCCGATCCCAGGGCAGCCGGAGGCCGACACCGATATCTGGGCGGTAAGGAACAATTGGGTGTCCGTGACCCCGCTGAAGCTGGGGATGGGCGACGACGCCAGCCTGGCCCGGGTGTCGGGGCTGCTGGCCGGCCTACGCGACGCGCTCCTCGCCCAATAGGGCTAAACCTCGCCCGCGGCGTAGTATAATCGTAGCACTTTGCGGTAGGGTGGAACCGCGGGGTAAGGAGCGGTGCCATGACGATGGCAACTGATGAGGAACGTCTCGGCCGGCTGGAGGAGAGACAGGAAGCTACCAACCAACGGCTGGACGATATGCGGTCTGATTTCAACGCCCGCCTTGAGGATATGCGGTCTGACTTCAATACCCGCTTTGAGGATATGCGGTCTGATTTCAACACACGCTTTGATGACGGTCACGCTCGCATTACTGAAACGAATACCCGGTTAGACAAGCTAATGTTCGTGCTATACGGCTTAGGCGCAGCGACTATAGCCACGCTGGTAGCCAACCTCATCACGCTGGCTACCCGCAGCTGAACGTCCGCCCAAATGAATTCTAAAACTCACCGGCTAACTGCGGCGAGCGGGCCAAGGAAACGCCGATCATGCTGTCCCGGGTCACCAACTCGGCCAGTTCCTCCTCGCTCATCCCCTCGGTGCCGGCAGGACGCTGGGGCAGCACCAGGTATCGCAGGTCTGCGGTGCTGTCCAACACCCGCACCTCGGTGTCGTCGCCGATCTCAAGACCGAACTCCCGCATGACCCCGCGGGGGTCGACCACCGCCCGGGACCGGTAGGCGAAGCTTTTGTACCAGTCGGGAGGCCGGCCCAACAGCGCCCGGGGGTAGCAGGAACAGAGGGTGCAGACCACCAAGTGATGGACTTCGCCGGTGTTTTCGAACACTCCCAGCTTGGGCGTGGGGTCTGGCAACTGGTAGCCGAGCTCGTTCAACGCGGCGCCGGGTTCGGAAAGGAGCCGCTCTTTGAAAGCCGGGTCGGCCCAGGCTTTGGCCACAACCCGGGCGCCGTCCGTGGGTGAGCGCGACTCGACGGCGTCGACGTTGGCTTGTACCTCGGCGGTGGTCAACACGCCTTTCTCCTCCAACACCGCCTCTATGGCCCGGACCCGCTTCGCGATATAGCCCAACTCATCGGTGTCCATTCCGGGATGGGTATGGTCTCCATGGTCAACGCTCATGGCTCCCTCCAAGTCGACTGTCGCTTACCGTATCTGCCTGCGGTGTATCTGGGCCTACGGGGGTACTTCCAGCCAGTGCTCGTAGATGTCGATAAGCAAGCGGTCCGACGCCGAACCGGCATATCCATTCCATAGGTCGGTCTGGGCGAACTCGACCTGGTAAAGAGCAACGAAGGGAAGCCCGTCGCCCCCGTGGGCCAATGACTCGGGGTTGGGGAAAACACCGCAAAGGCCTGAGACCCGGCCGGTCTGGCCTTGGACGTACTCAGGGGTGCGGAAATGGGTGGGCGGCGATCCTACCCGCACTCGCACCAAGTCCCCGGTATGGAATGAGGCCTCGCGTTCAGCGGCCAAAGTCAGCCCCTCGGCCCTTCGAGCCGGGCCATCATACGGTCTAGCTCGTCGCCGGTCAGAACACCC
The DNA here is from genome assembly GCA_965220625.1 of Dehalococcoidia bacterium. Lineage (GTDB taxonomy): Bacteria > Chloroflexota > Dehalococcoidia > Lucifugimonadales > UBA3495 > VXOI01. The sequence continues at coordinate 2,018,332 of CBDCQN010000003.1, read as the reverse complement.
TTCTCCACCAGCAAGGCCTCCACCGCCGCGGCCCAGCGCTCGTAGTAGCTCAGTGACTTGTACCGGGCTTCTCCCAGACCCTCGATGGCCCGGCGCAGCTCATCAACTCCCAGGTAACCCTTTTCACCCAGCACACCGCGAATGGAGTCGATTCGGCGTTCCCAGTCCATCAGGACGTGTCCATCGTGGTCTATAGGGTCGCTGTTGGGCGCGCCGCCCATGTCGTGCACCTTGGGCATGAATGCCGTCCTCTTGATGGTATTCGTCGGTTGGGTCAATGTTAGTATCCCGCTGGCGTTCAGGCAAGGGAGCCTGCGGAGCCAGGCGACAACTGGGCTTACAGGGGCTCTGCGCCTTCGTTCAGGATGGCGATGTACCGCTCGTAGCCGTATCTCCGGTCGCGAATCTGGCCGGTCATCTCCTTGGCAATGCCGAGTCCTTCCAGTACACGCATCCCGGAAGCAGCGCCCGGAGGTGATAGCCCGGTGCGGTCCGAGACACCTCGGAGGGAGGTAATAGGCCGCTCTTTAAGCGCTTGGTGGACCCGTAACGCCGAACCGGCAACGCGGCCTTGTTGTTGAATAGCCGCTTCGTCACCGTCGAAGAGCTCGAGGACCCGTTCGGCGGTCCGCACGGCGCTCTCGGCAGTCTCGGCTACACCGTCCAGGTAAAACTCCAACCAACTCTCCCAGTCTCCGGTCTGGCGGACCCAGTCCAATAATTCGTAGTAGCGGTCGCGGTTCTCTTTGAAATAGAGACTGAGGTATAGCAGCGGATGTCGGAGCAGACCGGAGTGACATAACAGCAACGTGATCAGCAGCCGGCCGACTCTTCCGTTGCCGTCTAGGAAGGGATGAATGGTCTCAAACTGGAGATGAGCAACCCCGGCCCGAAGCACGGGATCAAGCCCTGGATTACTCGAATGTAAGAATCTCTCAAAATCCGACATGCAGTCAGGGATTACCAGTGGAGGGGGCGGCACGAAGTGGGCTGTTCCAGGACGGCTGCCGCCGATCCAATTCTGTGATCTTCGGAACTCTCCGGGCATCTGGTTGCTGCCCCGGCCTCGGGCCAACAGCTCGGCGTGAATTTCCCGTATCAGACGATTGGAGAGAGGAAATCCGTTGGTGATGCGATTCAGTCCGTGTTCCAACGCGCTTACGTAGTTGGAAACCTCCACGACCTCGCCGGTTGGAGTCCCGGGCATTTCTCTGACCTCAAAGAGCAACAGGTCGGATATCGATGACTGAGTGCCCTCGATCTGCGAGGAGAGGACAGCCTCTTTTCTTACATAGGAGTATAGGAAGAGGAGTGTATTGGGCAGTACGCGGGCCAAGCCGTCCAAACGCCCCAAGGATACGAGGGCCTGCGATAGAGATGGCTGTAGGGAAGCGATGTCGATTGACGGCTCAGGCGGCAACGGTTCGGGGATGAAAGCGCGGACTTGCTCTCCAGAAGTTGTGATAACCTCGTACCGGCCGATAAGGCTGCGCCTCACAGGAGGAACCCCTTATTAAGCATTGCTTAATAGCCCGAACCTTTATTAATAGTTAGAGCCTAAATCTTAATACTGATAGCTCTAACGGTCAAGAGGCTCCATGGGATTACTCACCGCTACCCTAATGAAGCAACTCTTAATAGAGGCGCCTCGTATTAATATTTAGCTGATAACTCTTAATAACTATCCCGGCTGCCACATCCTCGCTACGTCTACGGCGCGCATGAACTCTACGTTGGGGTAGGACTTGATGTGGTTGATCAGGCGTTCCAGCATCAGGAGCCGGCCGGGGCGGCCTATGTACTGGGGATGCATGGTCAGGACGAAGGAACGGCCGTAGCGGTAGAGTCCCTCAAACTCGGCGGCCCAGGCGCCGTAGACTTCGTCCGGGTTGCGCATGGGTCCCAAGCGGTTCGCCACCGGGGCGTAGACGAAATTCGGGGCGTCGTCCAGCAGCCAGTGGATCGGGATTTCTACGATCTGCTGACCGGTGCCCGGGGCGGTCTCGATATAGGGGGCGTCGTCACCCATCAGGCTGGTGTCGTAGAGAAAGCCGTGGGATGCAAGCAGGTCCAGGGAGTGTTCGCTAAGCTCCCAACTGGGAGAGCGATAGCCCAGCGGTTGCTCCCCGGTGATGCCTTCCAGGATGTCGATGCCGCGCCGCAGGATGTCGTCCTCCTGTTCCCGTGAGAGCGTCGAAGGCGGCTCGTGCATGTAGCCGTGGTGGGCCACTTCGTGCCCCCGCCCGGCAATCTCCTTTACCAGGTCGACGTAGTTCTCCGCGACGTACCCTGGGACGTAGAAGCTGGCCGGTACGGCGGCGTCGTCCAGCAGGTCCAGGATGCGGGGGGTGGCGACGGCGGGGCCGTACTCTGCCATGGACATCAAGCTGGGATGGTCCTTGAACGACGGGTCGCGGTTGAGCCACGAGGATACACCGTCGACGTCGAACCCCAACATGGCTACACATTGAATATCACCAGGCCAGATTCCAGCCATGACTGCCCTCCCATAAAGTCGTTATCTCGGTCTCGGCTTCAGGTGACCGCTTCCCGGAAGCGACTATCCGGATTGTACATCCTTGCCCAAGGATTCTCTAATTCGTCATAACCTTGCGTAGCCGCCAAGTGGCCACGGTGAAAAGGACCGCAGCGAAAGCGGCGAGTATTCCGAGGTCAGGGAGAATATCCACCACGCTCCCGTTTCGGCGCACCAATTCAGCGAAGGCGTCGTTGCCCCAGGCGTGGGGCGTGAAATGGGCAATGGTCCGCATGGTGTCGGGGAAGATCTCCAAGGGGACCATGCTGCCGCCTATGGCCGCCAGGCCCAGCCCCGCCAGCAAGGCGATGGGTATGGCCTGCTGCTCGGTGCTGAACACGCTCCCAACAACCATACCGGCGCCGGCCCCGACAAATGCGAAGAACACCAACACCAGTCCGGCGCCCACCGGGTTTCCCCAATTCACGCCGAATAGCAGGCCCGAGCCAACCATGATGATTACCCCCTGCAGCAAGGCCACGGCTATACGGCCCAAAGCCTCTCCCATCAGGATTGTCCGCACCGGCGTCGGCGTCGAGAGCATGCGGCGGGACAAACCCAGCTGCCGGGTTTCGATCAACGCCACCGACCCGGTCAACGACGTGAGGAACACGAAGAGCAGCAACTGGGATGTAGCGCCCATGTCGAATTTCCCCAGTTCTTCGGGGAACAACGCCTCCCCGGCCCTGGTGACCCGTACATTCACGGCTGGGATAATCCGGGAGAGGGCCTCCGCTCTCGCCCGGGCTTCATCCTGGGAAGCGTATCCCGCATCTTCGACGTAGCGGCTGGCCCGCACCAGTACGCTCTGGTCGGATACGACGGCGGCAACGGTGCCCCCCAACTGGGCGCCGAAGCTCCCGGGGCGGCTGAAGAACTTCAGAATCACGGTATCGCCGTTGCGGACCATGGTGTCGTAGCCTGCCGGCACCACGAGGCCGGCCTCTACCCGGCCGCGGTTGACGCCGTCGGCCAAGTCATCCTCGTTATCGAAACGACGTACCTTCAAGTCCTTTTCCGCTTCCAGTGCCGCGACTAACTCTTCGCCCAACGCGCCGGTGTCTTCGGCCGCGATGCCGATTGCGGGGTTGAAGCCGCTGCCGAAGGTTGCGCCCAGCAACAGGATTATCAGCATGGGGAAGATTATTACGAAGAAGAAATTCGGCCGGTAGCGGAAGAGACGGCGAAGGTTGAAGCCTGCAATCGCCAGCTCTTTCATGGTTGGAATATCTTCCCCTGCCGCAACATGGCGGCAGTCCCTGCTACGCCGGCGAAAGCCAGAATGGCCGCCAGTGCCGGAACTATGTCACTGACTCCGCCGCCGCCCTGCAGGTCTCCCAGCCCCCGGAGGAACCAGGCATGGGGTGTGATCAGGCTCAGGGTTACTATCGCTCCGCCGGCCTGAGTCACGGGGAAGAAGGACCCGCCCAGCATCCCCAGCACCAACGCTACTATGGTCTGCCAGTTGCTGGCCTGATCGCTGCTCTTGGCGATGGTGGCGATGAGGGCGGTAATGGACGTTGCCGCCAACACTCCGGCCAGGATCAGGAGCGCCACGCCAAAGGGGTCTCCCCACTCGGCCCCGAGTATCAGGGTGGTGGCGACGGCCAAGACCGCCATGCTGACTACGCCGACGACGTAGCTGGTGATCAGCTTGCCGGCGAATATGGCGGAACGCCGCACCGGCGCCGCCATCAAGCGGGCCAGAGTGCCCTCCCGCCGTTCATCCAGCAGGCTGGTGACCCCGAACTGCACGGTGAAGAAGAGAAAGAACACGGCTATCCCGGCCGAGAAAAACGTCCGGGCGTCCAGCTCCTTGCGGGTGGCTGAGACGTCTTCCAGTGTGATGGGGTTGGGCAGCGCCCGGCCTTCGGTCAGTTGATCGAGTTTGCTGAAGGCGGACTCATCGAAACTCACGGCGGTCACGAATGCCAGTTGGGCGGCCCGCACCTCGTTGGCGAAGGTCGTGACCATGGACGAGGCCATGAGCGTGCCGATCTGCTGATCTACGTTGCCGATTACCTCGATCTCGGCGGGTTGGGCCTGCTCCACGGCGGCGGAGAATCCCGCAGGAATGACGAACGCCGCAGAGACGGCGCCATCTGTCGCCAGCGCCAAAGCCTCTTCTCGTGAGTCCACCGGAGTTAATTCCAAGAAGCCCTGCCGTTCCAGGGGGGTCAACACTTCGTCTACGAAGACGCTGGAGATCAGTCCGTCGTCCTGGTTGGCCAAGGCATACTGAAAGGTTACTTCCTGTCCGATGTCTCCAAGGATGCGGCCAAAAATGAAAGCCAAGACCAATGGGACGACGAATGCGATGAGGAACATCGAACGGTCCCGGAACCGTTGGCGCAGGTCCTTCCAAGCAATGAGGAGAGCGGTGGACACGGGTCAGTCCCGGAGCGCTTTGCCGGTAAGGTGCAGGAAGACAGCCTCCAGGTCCGGTTCCCTCACCTCTACGTTCCGTACCGTGATACCGGCGGCGGCGGTATTGGAAAGAACCTCGGGCAGTGCCTCGCGGGCTTGGTCCACCGAGATGGTGATGCCGCCGTCCCAGGCCACTGCCTCCCGCACGCCCTTTACGCCGGCGATGGCGCGGGCCCCGGCGGCGAGGTCCCCGGTGGCGGACAGCTCCAGGCGGTCGTGTTCCCCGATGGAGCCCACCAACTCCCGGCGGTTTCCCTCGGCCTTCAGTTCACCCAGGTCAATGATGCCCACCCGGTCGCAGAGGCGTTCGGCTTCTTCCATGTAGTGAGTAGTGTAGAGGACCGCGAGACCCTCGTCGCTGAGTTGGGCGACGTTCTCCAGGATGGCGTTGCGGCTCTGGGGGTCGACCCCGGCGGTGGGTTCGTCCAGCACCAGCAGCCGGGGCCGGTGCAGGAGGCCGACGGCGATGTTGAGGCGGCGTTTCATGCCTCCGGAGAACTCTTTGGCCGCGTCGTCGGCACGGTCCGCCAAACTGGTGATTTCCAGGACCTCGTCGATTCGCGCCCGGCGGGTCTTTCCGTCCATCCCGTAGAGGCGGGCAAAGAAGCTCAGGTTTTCCCGAGCCGTGAGGTCGGGGTAGACGGCCAGGTCTTGGGGGACGAGGCCAATCTGGGCCTTGACGCCGACGCTGGACGGCGTCATCCGGGTCCCGGCGACCAGCACCTCTCCACCATCGCTCTGCAACAGACCGCAGATCATGGAGATGATGGTAGTCTTGCCGGCGCCGTTGGGGCCCAACAGGCCGTAGGTCTCGCCCTCGGCGATATGGAAGCTGACGCCGTCGACGGCAACGCGCTCACCGAAGCTCTTGCGCAAGCCGCAGCATTCGAGAATATTATGGCTGGAGGTCAAGGAAGAGTCTTTACATGGCGGGCGTGGGTAAGGTCATTGCCGGTTACGGGCCGTGCCTGGGACGCCAATACAGTAGCTAAAGCGGCAGTGCTGCCGTCGAGGGTGAAGAATTCCACTTCAAAGGCTTCGTCTTGTCCGTAGATTTGGACGATTGTACCAACGTCCCCGCGCCGTAAGCCTTCTTCCGGAATATCAGCGGTGAGAACTACTCGATCATGCTCCTTGATCATGTTCACCTCCCCAGCGGATAGGCAGTTGCCAGCCTCGGCACATGGCCGTCAGCCGAGATGAACCAGACGGTACGTATCCTGGAGTTTCGTCCATCGGGCATTTCAAGAATACCATCGATGCGAAACGTCGTACCGTGTTCACTTTCCCGAACCTCTGAAACGGCGTTCATCAGAGCGTGGACGCGCTGCGCCTCCCCGAACTCGGTCCATCGCTCGCGAGAGAATCCGTGGCGAAGGAAAAACTCGGCCTTGCTCTTGCCGTCTTCATGCGACGTCGACAGGAGATAAGTCAAGACCTTCGACTCTTCGACACGGGCCATCGTCGCGTTAGGCAACGTCACCACTTCTACCGAAGACGGTACGATTACTTACGTAGCCGCCGGGATCCGGTCGAAGCCGGTGTAGGGGCGGAGGACTTCCGGGATGACCACCGACCCGTCGGGCTGCTGGTAGTTTTCCAGGATGGCGATCATCACCCGGGGCAAGGCCAATCCGGAGCCGTTGAGGGTGTGCGGAACTCGGGGTCGCCCTCCTCCCGGCGGACGGTACCGGATGTTGGAACGCCGGGCCTGGAAGTCGGTGCAGTTGGAGCAGGAGCTGACCTCCAGCCACTCCTGGCAGCCCGCGGCCCACACTTCTATGTCGTAGGTCTTGGCGGCGGAGAACCCCATGTCGCCGGTGCAGAGTTGTATCACCCGGTAGGCGAAGCCCAGCCGGCGGCACACCTCTTCGGCGTGGGTCAAGAGGCTCTCCAACTCGTCGTGAGAGGTCTCGGGCTCGACGAACTTGTACATTTCCACCTTGTTGAATTGGTGGACGCGCTTAATGCCCCGGGTGTCCCGGCCGGCCGCCGCCTTCTCCCGCCGGAAACATGGCGTTTGGGCCACGTAGTACAGAGGGAGCGACTCCGCCGGGATGATTTCGTCCCGGTAGAGATTGGTGATGGGCACCTCGGCGGTGGGTATCAGCCAGAGGTCATCCTCTTCGTCGTGGTAGAGGTTGTCGGCGAACTTCGGCAGGTTGCCCGACCCTTCCATGACGTCCCGCCGCACCACTGCGGGCAAGGACACCTCGGTGTAGCCATGCTCCCGGGTATGCAGGTCCAGCATCCAAAAGATCAGGGCCCGTTCGAGCTTTGCCGCGTGGTCTACAGTGGTATAGAACCGGCTCCCGGAGAGCTTTGCCCCGCGCTGGAAATCAATGATTCCCAACCGCTCGCCCAACTCCCAGTGGGGTATCGGGGTGAAATCGAGGACCGGTACTTTACCGTACTCCCGAACGATTATGTTGTTCTCTTCCCCGGAACCCCGGGGAACATCCGGCAACGGAGGGTTGGGCAAGCCGAGAAGTATTTCGCGGATGCGCTCTTCAAGCGCTTGTGCCGCGCTGTCGACGGAATCAAGCTCGCGCCCCAAGCCGCGCATCTGCTCGATGATTTCCGGGGAAGGGGGTTCACCGGACGACCGCGCGTGCCCGATCTCCCGGTTGACCTGATTGCGCTGATTGCGTATCTCGTCGGCCTGAGTTTTGTACCGCCGGAACTCGGCGTCAAGACCGAGAAGTTCGGTAATCTGGTCGGGCTCGCCCCGGGAGTCCATGGCGTTGCGGATGCCGTCCGGGTCCCGGCGTATTAGGTCAATCGACAGCATGGGTAACAGTCTGTGGAGTCAAAGTTCCGGATGATTGGTAGCCGGGAAAAAGCTTGTCGAACAATTTGCTAACAGGAACCGGTTTGTCAAACTGCCCTTTATTGACTACGCGGGTATTCGGCCGTTCGGTTTTGACACCCTGCGCAGTGCTCTTAGTGTGCTTGCCAACTTTGGCGCCCAGTTCTAGGCGTTTGCCTGGCTCTCCGCCAAAAAACCCGTACTCCAATTTGACAGAGTCATCAGAGTCGTTATCGAAAAGCCAAATAATGCACCCACCCGCTTTTTCAGCCAGTTTGACGTTGACCGTTTGCCGGCTTGTCTTGGCATCCGCCCGTGAGCTTTTGAGTTGGATATATCTGCGAATACCGGCGCATTCCAACACCAAGTCGTAGCCGGAACTGTCAACTTCGGCCCTCAATATGTCGACGGTCTGGTGCCTACGCACCCAGGCTTCCTGCAAAATCTCGGAAAGGAATACGTACTCTCTGAGCTTTTCCAAGAACCTGGAGTTCGAAGATTCTTCCTTAGTCGACATCTATGGAATCCCCTTCTGAACCGTCCCGCCTGGTGCGCATCTGTGGAAACAACATTACGTCCCGGATGGAGGTCTGGCCCGACAGCAGCATCACCAGCCGGTCGATTCCGACCCCCAACCCGCCGGTGGGGGGCATGCCGTACTCCATGGCGGTGAGGAAATCGTCGTCCTGACGGTCCACCTCTTCGTCCTGGTAGAGGCGGCGTATCTCCTCTTGGGCTTCGAAGCGTTTCCGCTGTACCTGGGGGTCGTTGAGCTCAGTATAGGAGTTGGCGATCTCCATGCCGCAGGCGAAGGCCTCGAACCGTTCCACGTACCCCGGCGTTCCCGGCTTGGCCTTGGCCAAGGGCGACATCTCCTCGGGGTAGTCCAGCACGAAGGTCGGCTGTATCAGGTGGGGCTCCACCAGGGACGACAGCAGCTTGTCGATGATGCGGCCCCGGCTCTCCCTTGCGCCGGTGTCTATTCCCAAGGCGGCGGCCCGGCGTTGCAGCTCTTGATCGGAACCGGCGTCAAGGTCGATCCCGCCCCGGGCGTACAACTCCTGGCGCAACTCCACGCGGCGCCACGGCGGCGTGAAATCCACGATGTTTTCTCCCACTTCGACCCGGGCCGTCCCCAGGGTGTCGGTGGCCACTTGGAAGACCATCTGCTCGACCATTTCCATGACGTCGTTGTAGTCGGCGTAGGCCTCGTAGCTTTCCAGAAGGGTGAACTCGGGGTTGTGGTCCTGGTCTATTCCCTCGTTCCGGAAGACCCGGCCCAACTCGTACACCTTGTCGAATCCCCCGATGATGAGACGCTTCAGATACAGCTCGGTGGCGATTCTCAGGTAAAGCTGCTGGTCCAAGGCATTGTGATGCGTGACAAACGGACGGGCGTGGGCCCCGGCGGCCACCGGCACCAGTATCGGTGTGTCGACCTCCAGGAACCCCCGGGCGTCCAGGAATCGCCGAATGCCGCTGATGACCTTGCTGCGGAGGGCGAACACGGGCATCACGTCGCGGTTCGCGATGAGGTCCAGGTAGCGTTGGCGGAACCGGGTCTCGGTGTCGCGCAGCCCGTGAAACTTTTCGGGAAGAGGGCGCATACCCTTGGAGGTGATCGTCACCTGACTCGCGTCGACCGTGATTTCGCCCGTCCGGGTCCGGATGAGGTTGCCCCGGGCCCCCAGGTGGTCGCCGATGTCCAGGTCCTTCAGCAGGCCGAAGCCCTCGCCCAGATTGTTCTGGCGCATCAGTACCTGGAGGTTGCCGGACCCGTCTTGGAGGTCTAGGAACGCCGCTTTCCCCATGACGCGCATGGACGTGATGCGGCCTCCTATGGACACGTCCAGGGAGGCGTCTTCCGGTTGCTGCCCCGCCTCGACGGCTTCGAAAGTCTTGGCGGCGGTCGCGGCGTCGAAGGTGCGATGGTAACGCGGTGGGTAGGGGTCGATGCCGTTGCCGCGAAGGCGTTGCAACTTGGCGGCACGGTTGGACAGAAGGGACTCTTCTCGGTCGGGCATAAAAACCGTTCAGTCGGCGCGGCGGGCTGCGGGGATGTCTATCACGCCGGCCGTACCGGGCCTATTCGATAGCCAGAATTTCGAGCTTGATCTTTCCCGAGGGCGCGCTTACTTCGGTGATCTCGCCAACCTTTTTGCCCAACAGGCTGCGGCCTATCGGCGAAACGTTGGAGATTGTTCCTTGGGATGGGTCCGCTTCAGCGCTGCCGGTAATTGTGTACTGGTATGACTTGCCTTCCTGATTTTGGACGGTGACTTTGGCTCCTACCTCCACGGCGTCGGCGGCGCTGCGGTTTTCTTCAATGATTAGTGCGTTGTTAACCATGTTGTCCAGGGTTTGGATGCGGCCTTCAGTGAAGGCAAGCTCGTTTCTTGCGTCCTCATATTCGGCGTTGCTCACCGTGCCGCCGCGTTCCCGTGACTGCTGAATGCTCCCCGCGACTTCGTGGCGGCGCACGGTACGCAGGTGCTCCAACTCAGCCTGGAGTTTTTCTAGTCCCTCTCTCGTCAGGTAAATAGGCTGGGGCATCTTTCTTCCAACTACCGGAGGTAACCACCGGGGATAAAAACACAGTAGAAGCCGCGCAAAGCGCCGTCTCTACTGGCGCCGATTGTAATCTCGGAACCGGGCGTTGTAAAGAAGACCGGGCGTTAACGCCTAGACGGTTACAGGGTAAATGACCTGGATTACCCGGTTGTCCCGGAGGGCTTCGAAATAGGGTTGGGGACGGGATGGGTGCTGCAGCCAGCGCCGGGCGAAGTAGGCGCAGAGGTTGGAGAGCTGTGTGCCCACTGAATACTCCGGAGTAACGAAGCAGAAGTTGCTCAGCATGGCGGTGGCGTCCTGCCCGTCTTCGGAGCGCAGGAATTCAGTTAAGAAACGGGGCTCCACCGAGTCCCGCTGCTGGGCCACCACCAAGGCGAAATCTGAAATTGGGAGTTGCCCCCCCATGATCTGGTCGTGGGACAGGGTGGACATGCTCATCTCGTCCAAGAACATGTTGAGGGCAAAGAGGAACCGGCTGACAATAGGTTCAGTAGGATTCTTCCAGAGGGCGCTGGGGGAGTCGCCGGCGGCCTTGGCGTCGGCCAGTTCCCGCTTGTCGATGTAGGCGGCGATCACAGGGGATTCCCGCCGGACCATTATGTTCAGGCAGTCTTGAATTAACTCATTGCGCTTCGCTTGGGGCCATGATGTGTAGTGCCGCAAGCCGTGGAATACATCGACCGGACGGATCCCCCGGGGTGCTCCCGATTCGCCCAAGGGATAACTGAAATGGCGGCGGCAGAGGGCGTCGAACTCCCCGGTCATGGATACGACCTGGGTCTCATGGACCAGCAGGCCGGTGTAGACTTGGTGGGGTTGGGAAGGGTCTGCGGTGCTGTTGCCGGTATCGCCCGACTGGCCCATGTAGACTAGGTACACGACGCCGTCTCCATAAGATGACTTGCCGTTTGCTATCCGCCGGGCTGGTCGTCGGCCGGTGCGGTTTCTGCTCCGTCAATCGCACCGGCGCGGGCCACGTCGATGCGGGCTATCACCTCTTCGGGGTCCGTCAGCACCGTTACGTTGGCCGGCAGACCCAGGTCCGCCACCCTGATAGTGCCATCCGGGTCGGTGAGCGTGGAGAGGTCTACTTCGGCTTGGGCCGGCATGTCCAGAGGCAGAGCTTGAACGTCTATGGTGCGCAGTTGCTGCACCACGTTCCCGCCGGCCAACTGGGCTCCGGAGGACTCACCCACCAAGACAATGGTGACCTGGGCTGTCGACAGGCGGCCGACGTCCGCCGCCAACAGATCGACGTGGACGAGGTCATCCCGCCGGGGGTCCCACTGGATTTCCCTGACGAAGGCTAAGTGGGTACCGGACTCACCTTCGATTTTTATGGAAATCGGAGTACTCGCTCCCGCCAGGGACAGGGCCTGGATGAGACGGGGAGCGGGGCATTGCAGGGCGCGGGGCTCAATCCCGGGACCGTACAGGTGCACCGGCACTATGCCGGCGCGGCGCAGACGGCCCACCTTTTTGCGAAGCAGTTCCCTGGGTTCGAGTTGTAGCTGGACCGCGTCGGTGGTCATCGGGTGGGGGTACTCCCTTGACGTCAGTGCAACGTCTGGATTCGTGGTGGACAAATGAGACCGGGCAAGATGAAAACAACCGGGCAATCATAGCACCGGGGGTCTCCAAAAGGAATGCCCCGGCTGGCGGGCAGGCTCACCTAATTGTCGGCGGACGATGGCTGAACCCACGGCATGAGTCATCCCGGCTTCCGACTTCGTGACAGTCCCTCGATAAGCGCGGTCCGGCGAAAACTGGTGACCACAGGGTGTGGCTGGGGCTTCTCACCGGGACTGAACGCTTACGAGACCGCAGGCTTCCTTGACTCTCAGGACACTCGGGGTATCATACCAACTTCAGGGTTTTGATTTCTTGCTGGAGGCCCCCAATGGCGGCTGATTCTCTCGGATTGTCCCTTCACGAAGCAGCCCGGCAGATGGGCGTGCCCTTCCAGGAGGAAAATGAACCCGTTGACCGTTGGGTCAGAGCCAACGGGATGAACTTCCACCTGCTGGCGTGGGGAGACCCGGGGAAACCCGGCGTCCTGATGCTTCACGGAGCGTCCCAGCAAGCGCATAGCTGGGACTTCATCAGTCTTGGCCTGTCCTCGGAGTACCACGTCCTGGTGTTGGACCAACGGGGCCACGGGGACAGCGATTGGGCCCCGGACGGCGACTACTCCATCGAGGCCGCGCAGGGGGACTTGGACGGAATCGTGGATGCTTTGGGGCTGTCCGATTTCAACCTGATGGGCCATTCGATGGGCGGCCGCAACAGCTTCGTTTGGGCCTCCCGGCACCCTGGGATGCTGCGGTCGCTGACCATCGTGGACACTGGCCCCGAGACGGTACCCCGGGGCAGCGACCGCATCCGGCGCTTTCGTGAGCTCCCTGACAATTTGGACACTTTCGAAGAGTTCGCCGACCGGGTGCAGGAATATACGGGCCGAAGCCGGGAGCAGGTGCTGGGCGCGCTGAAATACAGCATTCGCCAAGGCGCCGACGGCAAGTGGACCTGGAAATACGACAAGGTGATGAGGCAGTCCGGACGAGCCGAGTCTTATTGGACTCCCGAGCAGCTTTGGGACTGCGTCAAGCGCATCGATTGCCCAACCCTGGTCACCCGGGGAGACCGCAGCGACATTTTTGCAGCCGAAACCATGGACAGGATGTGCGAGGATATTGCCGACTGCACCTGCGTCACCATAGCCAACGCTGGCCATCTGGTGCAGGGAGACAACCCGGTCGACTTCCTGGCCGCCGCCCGCGCCCACCTGGCCCGCGCGTAGCGGCCGCCGCGTTAGGCGCGGGCCGGTTGGGCTGCACCTGCGCGTCGCGCTGAGACGTCGGTTGTCCTTGTCGTTAGTCTAACTAAAACAGCCGGGGAATTAGTGCGCCCAAGGCGTAACCGACGCAGGCGGAGATTGCGCCGATGCCCAGGATTTCGAGGCCTTGGAGCAGCGGGGCGCGCTGCACCAAGCGTCCTTTGACCAGCCCCAGCGTGAAGAGCCCGGCCAGCGTTGCTCCCACCGAGACGCCGATGGCCTCTCCGCCCGTCAGGAAAAAGTGGGGGACCAGCGGGACGGCCGCGCCCAAGATGAAGGCCAGGCCCATCGCCATGGCATCCTTGGCCGGATTGGAGGTGACTTCCGCGCTGATGCCCAGCTCCTTCTCGACGAGGGTCTTCAACCACAGGCCACGGTCTTGGGAGATTTCGTCGGCGACCTGCCTCGCGTCCCGGTAGGTCATGCCCTCCCGCTGGAAAAGCACCACAAGTTCGGCTAATTCCTCGGCAGGGTTGGTTTCCAGTTCCTGGGCTTCGTGCTCGATCTCGGCGCGTTGCACGTCCTGCTCGGCGCGTGAGCCAAGCAAGGCTCCAGTGGCCATCGATATCATGCCGGGCAGTGCTCCGGCCAGTCCCGCTACCAGGATGGTGGTCTGGCTCTCCACGGCCACAGCCAGACTGGTCACCAGCGCGACGGTGCTGAGCAGGCCGTCCTGGGCGCCGAATACGACCTCGCGGAGCCGCCCCATGCGCGCCACCCGCCAGCGTTCCTGGTCGAGTTCGCCGACGGCCGTATTGTAGGTGCCACGGTCGAAGACCGGTGCAGCGGCCGTGCCAGCCTGAGACGAGCCGTCCGACGCGGTTGAAACCGCCTCCGGTCCGGCGGGCATGAGCGGAATTTCGGGCACTGCCGGACGGATACGTCCTGATTCGACGGCCAGCTTGGTTTCGAGGTTTTCGAGCGCCTCGATGAACGTCTCCAGGTGACTCCACTCCTGCTCCATCGCTATGGTGAAGGAATCGGCGGCTTCCTGGTTGCCTTCGGCCAAGGCTGCCTGGATCATCCGGGGATAAACGGTTGCGGCCTCCCTGGCCTCGCCGTGAGTGATCGTCCGGAGGGTTTCAACCGTGGTGGCCACGTCGCCCGACACGCGCAGGTGGTTGACGCCGTGCTCCGTCTCGGCGACGGCCACTTCCTGAAAAATCCGGGCGATCTCCGGGTGGCCTTCTTGCATTGCGCGCTGAGCGTAGGCGTTGTACTTCAGGTTGGCCAGCGCCTCGGAGACAATGGCGCTCCAAAGGTTCTTCTGGGTGGCGGAAAGGGTGGAAGGGTCAGCAGTCATCGCAAGTCCCGCGAACACGCCCTCGTGATTATTTGGCCGACCGTGGCCTGAATCAGTGGCCTGAATCAGTGGCCTGAATCAGCGGCCTGAATCAGCGGCCTGAACCAATTGTACCAAGGAGCAGCGGCCCACGGAGGATTTTTGACGCGCTGAGGGCGATGAGGTAAAGAGACTATCTCAAAACCGGACTGCCCCGTTGTCTCCCCCTTCCGCAAAGGGGGTCTCCGAGAAAGCGGAGGCTAGCCGCTGGTGGAGGCGTGGTGGGCGATCATACGCCAGCCGGACTGGCTGCGGGCAAAGATGTTGGTGGCGAAGGTGCTGAAGTTGGTGGCCCGGCCCTGTACCACGCTGGTTATGCCCTCGACGCAGGTGACATAGCCGAAGTCGCCCTGCACCACCACGTTCAGGTAGCGTATGTTGAACTGCATCAAGTTGGCGTTGTCGAAAATCCGCTCCCAGCTCTGCCGGATGGGCGCCCAACCTACCAGCGGCTGCCAACCGGGATGGACGCACAGGGCCCGGTCCGACTCCTCCCAGACCGCAGCCATTCGCTCGATGCTGAGTTCGTTGAAAGCGTCGTAGAACCCTTGGTTCGCCGCCTTGATCTCTTCGATGATTTCAGGCTCTTCGTTAAGCACGGTATCCTTTCGCCTCTGCCTGGACCGGGATTTTTGTGATTAACAGATTTCCTCGATCTGTCCGCACCTGGAGACGCTGGCAATCACGGCAATCACTTGGTCAAACAAATCAGAGTTCAGACGCGTTCCGTCCGGCACGGGCGGCCCAGTATTCCCAAGCGCGCGCCAAGGTGCGGGGCTGCACCTGGCTCTCCGACATCTCGGCGATCTCGCCCCGAGACAGATACTTCACGTCTCCAAGCCGCAACGACTCGAGCAACAGGCGGGCGTTTACCTGCAGGTAGACTGCCGCCATCACCGCCTCTTTGAGGGACCGCCCGGTCACGACGCAGCCGTGGCCCCGCATCAGGGCCACCCGTCGCGGTCCCAGTGCGGCGGCAAGATTCCGCCCTTGCTCCATCGTCGTCACCAGAAGGTTGGTGTCGCCGAAATTGTCGCGGATGTCCCACACCGGGATATCGTCGCCGATTATTGCGGCCAAGTGGAACACCGGACGCAACGGCGTACCGGTAACACCGAATGGGACCACTGGCTGCGAATGGTTGTGCACCACCGCCATTACCTCGGAGCGTGCTTCATATACGCCTCCGTGAATCGGGCGCTCCGAGTACATGGCCCGGCCCCGCCGGTCCACCGGCTCTCCCTCCAGCGTGTATTCCATGAGGTCGCCGGCTTCGACCAACTCCGGCGCCCGCGACCGGGACAGGAAATACCGGTCGGGGTTCTTGGGATGGCGGATGCTGACGTGGCCGTAAGCGTCCACCACCTCTTCTCTGGCGAGAATGCGGTTGGCGGTCACCAAATCTTCAAGCTGGCTATCCACGTCGCTCATTACGGTCGCTCATTACGATTGTTCACCGCAGGAACACAGAGAGCACAGAGACCGGTCAAGAATCTCTGTGCTCTCTCCGTGCTTTCAGCGGTGGAATATTTCAGTGCGTGGGCGAGAAGGAAGCGGGCACCATGATCTTGTTTTCCTGGCTCGCCAGAAACTCCCGGGTGGGCGGCGGCCAGTGGGGGCTCTTAACGGCCTCTTCCCGCACCCGGTTTCGCTCTTCGAGATCGGCGTAGGGCCAGATATGCACCCACTTGTTCAACCCGCCCAACTCGGTGTACCAAGCGGCGGCCAAGGGAGAGTATTCCTCGCGATGGGGGACAGCCTCGGCCCAGCGCTTGATCACTTCGCCCATGCTGCCCTGCCGGTAGTTGTAGGACCGCATCTCGTAGATGTTTCCCAAGGCCTGGTCTCCACCCAAGGGCCGCATGAAAGGGGCCGGAATGAAAATTTCCGATTCCATGTTGACGTACATTTCGGGGTCGTTGTGGGGAGGCCAATTGGGGTCATTGGCGGCTTCAGCCCGGATCTTGGTGCGCTCGTCCAGGCTCTCGTAAGGCCAAACGTGGATCACTTGGTTCAACGGGCCGATCTCGGTGTGCCAAAAGGCAGCCAGGGGAGAGTATTTTTGGCGGTGCGGCAGGGCTGCGCCGAAGTTCTCTTCGAACGTGGCCACGCTGCCAGGCTTCAGGGTATAGGTGCGGACTTCATAGATCATGCTGACTCATCTCCGGCGTTTGGGATTCCCTGACTGCGGCACAGGCTAGTGTAGCAAAACGGCCGATGGCGGGCAATTGAGAGAACGGTTGGCGAAGATTTACAATGTTGACACATCCCTTGTTGGGAGGCTGGCGTTTTGAGTTACGAGGCAGCGAAAGCGGCGCGGCTCATCTCTTGGTCCAATGAGAAGTCCGGTGCGGAACGACTCTCCGAAAAGCAGTTGCGGGATTGGGTCGACGCAGGCGTTGCGTCGCTGGAGTGGGATGACATTTGGGAAGGGGAGAAATACATTGACTTCCGTGCCATGATTTCCCTGCGGCTGATTTCCCAGCTTTACGCTCGGGGAGTGTCCGTCGGCGCCATCAACGAATCCGGCCTCTCGCTCAGGCGGGAGTTGGGTGTGGAGTGGCCTTTCGCCAGCAAGGCCTTGTGGAGTTTTTCTGATCTCAGTGCGCTTGAAGGCGAAACGATAAGCTATTTTCTCAAGATACTCTCCCTCTGCTCTCTGAACAATTCTCCATTGGACCTGGAGTTTGACAGCGAAGGGGTCGCCTGCATATGGCGGCCCTTTGAAGACGTTGTAATCCACCCCGGCGTTGTATCCGGCAGCCCGTGTGTAATCGGAACGCGAACTCCGACCTGCATATTCCCCGGAATGTTGAAACGTGGGGATAGCGTTGAGAATTTAGCGGATGGATACAGGCTGACCAAAGAGCGGGTGTTGAACGCCTTGGAATGGGAAAGGCAGCTTGCGGCCGTCAACGTCTGAGCCGTTCTTCCTCATTGACGAATCTTTGAGTTCGGGTATTGTTCCAAGTGTATCCAGATTGACCGGATACCCGATCGCGACGGTTTGGGATGAGTGGCCCGGTCGGGATCTGTCCGTCGTTCCTCTCCCAGACGAAGATATAATTCGTCATCTGGGGGCCAAAGCTGGTCACCGGGCATTATGGATTACCGGCGATTGGTTTGCCCGTCGCAAACACCGGAATTTGATAGACGATCATCGGATTTCAGTCTTGTGGCTGCGCGGGCCTGGCGGCAGAGACGTAGACTATCCGGAGCAGTGCCGGATGCTGGCCGCAGTAATGGAAACGGCACACCGTTTGATTGTCAGCAGCGATGCGCCTGTATATTTGCGGGTAAGGCTTGAGCCCGCCGATAGTTATCGGCCAATCCTTGAACGCTTGCAAGGGACTCTGCTGGATATCCCTCTGCAGTGGGAACCTGTCGCCTTGGGATAAGGCCAACCGGCCTATTCCCCCGCCGGCCCGTACACCGCCACCGCGTCGGCGTGCTGGTGGGCCAAGGTCACAATGGCGTTGCCGTCGGCTGCCGGGTCGCCGAAGCAGCAGACCACCGCCCAGAGTCCGGCCTGCACTTCGCGCCCCATTCTGGCGATAAGTTCCTCGGTGTTATCGTCGGTTAGGGTCAGCTCGACCCCACGGGTCCAACGGCTCACCAATTCCAGGGCCGCTGGTTCTCCCACCACGTAGTCGGCCATGTTCAGCAGGTCTTTGACGCCCTGCGACAGGCGGGCCGGGCTGCCGTCGCCCAGTGCGACGATGTTAAGCGCCCGTTCCTGTGAGCGGAAGGCGGCGACGTACTTGCGGGTCAGCTCGATCTGCCGGGCGTGGGACGCTTCATGGCCGCAGACCCGTTCGATCAGCTCCAGCAGGGACAGGCCGGGGAAGGCGTTCTCCGGGTTCGGCGGTGTTACGGGTTGGCCAAGCTGTGCCGGGTTGAGTCCGGCTACCAGAGAGCGAAACCGTTGATGCGTTTCCTCCATGTGGGCGATTTCCTTCTTCAGCTCTTCCTCGCGGGTCGAGAAGGGAGGCAGCATTTCGTGCTCGCCTCGCGCAAACTTCTCCAGAGCGTCGATGAAGTTTTCCGAGTCCAGGTGGAGCAGCACCTCGCGTACCGACCAGCGGGAGCCGAGGAACGCTTCCTCCGGGTCGAGCCCGGCGAGGGAGTTGGTGAGCGCCCGGTGACCCTCGTCTAGCCGGACCAAGGCCTGGTCTCGCCGCCGCGATAACGAGTCGAAATCTTCCGCAGTCAAGCCTCCTCCTGCTGGCCGGAATGTCTTGGCCCAGTTTACTATAACCGCGGAGAGCGCGAAGACCGCAGAGGCGGACACTGTGCTCTCCGCCCTCTCTGTGGTTAAATCGTGAAGTGATGGATTTGGCCGGACAATGGATTCCTGCGGGCCGGTTGACTCGCATGCTGGACGGAATCGCCTCGCAGCCGGAAAACGAGGGCAGTTCGTCGTTGTACCTGACCCCCGGCGCGGCCGTGGACGCCAGCGTCGGCCCGGGTTGGAGCCAGCACCTCCGGGAGTTGGGGCCTCTAGTCGAGGAGAATGGCTGCGGCGTCGTGGGACTGCGTTCGGGCAGCCGGGGGCTACTCATCGCGCCGCCCTTCCCAGTGCGGGAGACGCGGTCGATTGATGGATGGGACGACTCTCCCTTGCGGCAACTCTTGGACAGCGACTTCACGGTGGGAGTGGTGCTGGTCCGTCTCGGCCGGTTTTCGGTTGCCCTGTACCAAGGCGACAGGCTGGTCGCCTCCAAGACCGACTCACGCTACGTAAAGGGCAAGCACCACGCCGGCGGCACTTCGCAGCTCCGGTATACCAGGGTGCGTGAGGGCCAAGTGAAACGGCTCTACGACAAAGTATGCGAAGAAGTTCGCCAGCGATTGGCTCCAGGCAGTCTGGACTACGTACTGTTGGGAGGAGAGAAGTTCACCCTGAACGGCCTGCTCAAGCAATGTCCATCACTGGCCGCGCTGTCGGCCATCACCCTGCCCCGGCGCCTCAACATCCGCGACCCCAAACGTGATACGCTGGAATCAGTGGGGTTGATGATTCGGGAGAGCCGGGTCTGGACAGTCGCTTGGTAATGACCGCCCTCCCGCGCTTCCCCAGCACCGATTCGTCCCTATTCGACATACTGGGCTTTTTTGTTGAACGACACTGAATTGGACGCTGAACAGCCGGGTCAGGACGCAACGCTCCCCGTCGATACCGTTCCTCCGCCCGGCGCCTTGGACGGCTTTCGCCAAGCGGGGTCGCTGCTGGAGTTCGACCAGATCCGGCTGCAGTTGGCTTCCTATACCCGTACGGTCGTGGGCCGGGAGCGGGCGATGTCTCTCACTCCTTCCCAAGACCTTTTGGAGATCGCCACCCGCCAGCAGGAAACGACCGAAGCCAGGCAGTTCTTGGAACAGTCCGGCGCGCTGGAATTCGGACCGGAGCAGGACTTCCGCGAGTTGTTGCAGCGTGCGCTGCTGGGCGGTCTTCTGCGGGGCATCGAACTCTACGCCGTAAGGGAACTGGCCCGCGCCGCTCGTTATGACCGCTCCGTCCTGGCCCGCCAGGAACGAATGCCGATGCTGGCCCGCATCGCGGGCGACATCCCGGACGTGTCCCAGTTGGAACGGGATATCACAGGCGCCATCAGCCCCGCCGGAGAGGTCTTGGACCATGCCAGTCCCGTCTTGGGGCGGTTGCGGACCGAGGCCCGCCAGGCCCAGAACCGTCTCAACGAGGTAATGGAGCGGAACCTGCGCCGGCTGCAACGCCAGGAATTGGTGCAAGAGCCACTGATCACTCAACGCAACGGCCGCATGGTGCTCTTGATCAAGACCGAGATGCGGCCGCGGGTGCCCGGGATCGTCCACGATGTCTCCGACAGCGGGGCCACCGTCTTCGTCGAACCGATGCAGGCCATCGATTTGGGCAACCGCTGGCGGGAAGCGCGTCTGGCCCAAGAGAGGGAAGAAGAGCGGGTGCTGCGGCAGCTTTCCGGTCTCGTGGGAGAAAGCGGCGAAGACCTGTTGTTAACACTGGACCTCGTAGCCCGCTTGGATCTGAACACGGCCAAGGCCCGTTACTCGGCCGCCCTCAAGGCAGTCCCCCCGTGGCTGGCGTCTCAAGAGACGCCGGAACGGAGTCTGAAGCTGGTACGGGCGCGCCACCCCCTGCTGCCGGGAAGGGTGGTCCCGGTGACTGTGGAACTCGGCACGGAAGCCGGGGTGATGCTGATCACCGGGCCCAACGCCGGCGGCAAGACGGTGGCCCTGAAGACGGTGGGGCTTTTGGCGATAATGGCCCATGCGGGTCTGCACGTCCCGGCCGACGAAGCCCATCTCCCCTGCTTCGATGGCGTCTACGCCGACATCGGCGACCAACAGAGCATCCAGCAGTCGCTGTCGACCTTCAGTTCCCACATGACCAACCTCATATCGATAATGAACCGGGCCACTGTCCGGTCCCTTGTTTTGGCCGACGAGTTGGGCGCCAGCACCGATCCCGAAGAAGGGTCGGCCCTGGCCAGCGCGATCCTGCGCTATTTCAGGGACAAAGGCGTTTTCCTGGTGGCCACCACCCACCATCGAGGCGTGGCCAGAACGGCCCAGGAACAACCCGGTATGGTCAATGCCAGTGTCGACCTGGATCCCGGTACCCTGGAGCCCACCTACCATCTGACCCTTGGTATGCCCGGCAGAAGCTATGCTCTGACCATCGCGGCCCGGCTGGGAATCCCCGGACCTATTATCGAAGACGCTCGTTCCGGAATATCCCCGGCGCAGGAAGCCACGGATAATTTGTTGCACGAGCTACAGCAGGAACGGCTGGTGGTGGAGCGTTTGCGGGAAGAGGCGGAGGAGGCCCGCACCCAGGCTTCCCGGCAACAGAGAGACCTGGAAGAGCAGTTGTCGTCGGTGGAAAGCGCCAAGGCGGCCTTGGTGGAGGAAGCGCGACAGGAACTTCAGGACCGGATAGCCGGCATCCTGGACGGGTTGAGACGCGCGGAACGGTTGCTGGAACGCCCGGAGACGCCTGTCCAGGTACAACAGCAACGGGTTGAGATCCGGGAGGTACAGCGTCAGCTTGAATCCACTGACTGGCAACCGATAGAGGTCAAACGGTCCCGGTGGCAGGAGTCCCTCAAAGAAGGAGACCGGGTCTATGTTCGCGGCATCAGCCAGCCGGTGGAGGTCATCACCCCGCCGGACGAACAGGACCGCTTGGAAGTGCTGCTGGGCACGATGCGGGCCAAAATACCGGTATACCAATTGGAGCGCCGTGCTGAGGGACACGCCGTAGCGGCCCGGCAAGGGGTTTACCTCAGCCGGACGACTGCCCCGCGGCGTTCCGGTGGGGACTTGGACCTGCGCGGTCTTCGTGTCGATGACGCGGTCGCCAAGGTGGACGCGGCCCTCAACAACGCCGCCCTCGACGGCGCCGGCGAGTTCAGGATCATTCACGGCAAGGGAACCGGAGCCCTCCGCCGCGCCGTCCGGGAGTACTTGGCCGACCACCCCCTGGTGGTATCCGCCGCCAACGGCGAGGGCCCCGGAGGCGACGGCGTCACGGTGGTGGAGATTCGCTAGGGGGTACTTCGTTCCAGGTTCTTCATGGATACGGTATTCCGGTCAAATGGCGAAATCGATCGAACAAGATGCAGGTGTCTCTGGCCGACACCGATCTGGTCAAGATCGTTACTCTGTATGAGCCAGACGCGGTGAGTGGGTGGACTACTCGGTCCGGAGGTAGCAATGTTTAAGTGCGCGGTTTGTGGTTCCAAGGTCAGCCGAGTGGAGCTGGTCGACGATGTCTTTCAGATCGATGGTGAATACTTCGCTGTCAGGGGTGTACCGGCGGAGATTTGCGGGCGTTGTGGTGAGCAATCGTTCAGCGTGGAAATTACCGAAAAAGTCCGTCGGGCCATCCATGAAAGCGGCAAACCCACCAGAATAGCCGAAGTGAAAGTTTTCGACTTTACCTGATCCAGCCCCGCGGCAACTCTCTACCGCCCTTGGAACCAGGGCTGACGGCGTTCGGTGAAGGCTTTGATGCCTTCCTGGAAGTCGCGGGTCAGTGTCACTTGGGCGAAGGCCTCGGTCTCAGCGTCCAACTGGGCCTCCAAGCTCGAGTCCCAAGTACGCTCGTACAGCTCCTTTACCCGCCCATAGGCTGCAGTCGGACCCGCGGCCAGCTTCTCGGCAGTCTCCAAGGCGTGCCGGTCCAACTCTCCGTCCGGGCAGACCTGGGTCACCAAGCCCAACTCCAAGGCTCTGGGGGCGCCCACCGGCTGGCTGGCGAGGTAAAGCTCCATCGCCCTGCCAGCACCCACCAGACGGGGCAGCAGATAGGTGGAGCCGCCGTCGGCGGGTGCGCCGATATTGGCGTAGGCCATCAGAAACCGCGCGCTCTGTGCGGCCAGGCGCAGGTCGGCGGCCAGAGTAAGGCTGAACCCGGCCCCGGCGGCCGCGCCGTTAACGGCAGCCACGACCGGCTTGTCGAGCCGGCGCAGGGCCAGGACAACGTTGTGGTGCAAGGAATCGGCCAGCTCTCGGACCGCTCGCGACAACCCTTCGGGCCCATCGCTCTCCAGGGTTTCCACCAGTTGCTTCACGTCCGCCCCGGCGCAGAACGCGCCTCCAGCGCCGGTGATCAGGACCGCCCGAACATGGGGGCGTTTGCAGCTCTCGACCGCCTGACCAATCAATTCGATCATTTCGGGAGTGAGGGCGTTTCGAGACTCGGGGCGGTTCAGGGTGATGACCCCCACCCCCCTGGCGACGCTGAATTTTACGGCTTGTTCCCTTGATTCCTCAGAAGACATCTTCGGGCTCCATGTCGGCGGGGAGGCCGCTATTGGTAAACGTTCTCCATGTACTCGCTGATCTCTTCCAGGCCGAAACCGTCCACCGCGATCTCCGGAGCCCAGGTGACTTGGTCCGAAGACCACCGTACCGTGGGCCGCCGGAATGCGCCAATTCCCAGGATGCTGTTGATGACCCGGAGTACGTTGTCGTTCATGCGCAGCGTGTTGGGCTTCAATGGCGCGGCGATCCGCCCATCCTTGATCAGGTACGAGTCACCGATAATCGTGCCGCTGAAGTCGCCGGCGCTGATGCCGTTCACGGGATAGGTGTACCAAATCCGGCCGATGTAGACGCCGTCTCCGACCTGCCGGAGCAGTTCGTCTCGGGATACGCCGGGCGAGCCCTGCACGATCAGATTGGAGGATACGGCGCCGGGCGGACCACCGAAGTCGCGGCCGCCGCCGTTGCCCGGTCGAAAGCCGTTCCGGGGTGCGATGTCCTGTCGCGCCTCCATTGGGTCGCGGCCCAGCTTTTCCCTGCCGGACGGGTCGCGCAGGATGCGCTGATAGTTGTAGAAGTCGGAAATCAGCCCCGATAACCGGCCGTTGCTCAGCAGCTCGGCGCGGCCGGTGGGCAGACCTTCATCGGTGATCGACCGGGAATTGGGGAGGCCGGCGGCGCGGCTGTCGTCGAAAATACTGAGTTGCTCGGACGCAACCTGCTGCCCCAGCTTTCCCATGAACGACGATGCGCCCGCGTAAAACATCTCCAACTGGAACGACGCCATCAATATCCATTCGAGGATTTCGGCCACCGGCTGCGGTCCCAATATCACCCGGTAACTGCCGGTGGGAAGCCTCTGTCCCCCGCCTAGCTCCGGACCTAGGGCCGCCACCGCGTTTCGAGCCGCTTCGGCCGCCGCTTCGCCGTCGAAACCGGACAGTTCGCTGCCCACGGACCACCCGCTGCCCTTGCTGTCCAGGGTTTCCACCATGGCCGTGGCGAACGACATAACCAGGGTGTTCTGCTCCGTTTGGACCCGCGGCAAGTGGGTGGAGGCGATAGCCATGCGAGACTGCAGCATTACCACGTCGCCGCCCAGGATCAGGCCAAGGCCCGCCAACCGGTCCGGCGTTTGGGCCAAGGACGCCAGGCCCTCGGACGACTGGAAAGCGTCCAACGCCCGGTCCATCATCCGCCAGCCGGCGCCCACCAACCGTTTGTTTCCCAACCGCATTATGGCCGGGTCGTACGAACGGGCAGGAGTCTCTGACACAGGGGAGTGGGGTTCGATCTGGCGTGAGTATGTTACGGCAGTAGGAAGGACATTGGGGTCGGGCAAGGAAACGAACTCCGGGTCCACCACCGCAGCGGCCCGCGCTTTATCCAGTGCGCGTTTGACCCCCTCCAAGGAGAGGTCGGCGGGTTCGCTGCCGAAGCCGGCGCGCTTGCCGCCGCCCTCGGCCGGGGTGCGAAGGACCACCCGCAGCCCAATGCCCTGGGACTCGGTAGACTTGGGCTCCTCCACGCCGTTGCTGGGGATGTGGGAAGTATAGTTGAGCCGGACCGTCAGGTTGGCATTGGCCGAAACGAACGCTTCGACCTCCTCGACGTCGGGCTGGGCGGAGGCATATGCCAGAGCGTCCTTGGCGGCGCGCCGCAGATCAGCGAGTGGCTGCAATTCTTGACCTCACCTCAACCAGCTCTAACGGGTGAATCGAGAGGCGCGTCCCCTCACTTGAGCAGGCCCCGCGCCGGAACAAGTCGTTCGTTTGGGGTATCGACCGTCAGCAGCAGGCCCTGTAAGGCGTAGGCTCCCAGCAGGGCCTCGGTGTCATCATCGCCGAAGACCACCAGCGTTATCTCTGATTTCTCATTGACGCGAATCCAGATCCGGCCGACGTCTCGGTATATTAGACGTCCGTCGGCGAGGACAAACGGCACATGCTCGTGTGCTGTCACCCCCAGTCGCCGTAACACCGAACGTGGGACAACCGTATAGCTCGCCCCGGTATCCACCAAGGCGTCAACAGGTTCGAATCGTGTACCGGCAGAATTGCCGATTTCTATGGGAACGGAGAAAGTTCCCATTAAACTTGCTCCAACAAAGGATCAAGCTTTTCCAACAAGAGTTGCACGTCACGCAATCCGGACTCAATCATCTCTTTGGTTTGCCAGTTTTCGTAGAAGTTAGTGTGCAGGTAGCCGGCAACCTGGAAGAGGGTGAATAATTGACGGTCTCCTGTCTCCGTCACCAACGTGTCAACAATCTGGTGAAGGCGGGGGTGGCTGTTATGCCGCCAACCCCGTTGCTCGGCTATGGCCTTGACCATTTGCGCCGCTGCCCCCCAACCCTTTTCCGAGGCTTGCACCAAGTCGCCTTGGGCTAATTCTTCGCGGGCTTTTCTCAAGAACTCGTGGCTGGCAGCGGTATAGTGATAGTCTCGGACGATTATCTCTCCTTACGGTCCTTTTAATTCGGGGGTCCAAAACGAGGCTCCTTTTCGGCTGGTCTGGCTTCTTTACCCCGGTCCGGTGAGGCGCGCGACGCCTCGCATGGTGGGCCCGCCGTTGCTCATTCGCTTGGCCTGCATCGGTTGGCCCTTGCCGCAGTTGGGGATCGGGTTCACCCGCAGGTCGTTGCCCACCGCGTCTATGGAGGTGAAGTAATCGCGGCTGTCGGAGGTGATGCCGCCGTCGCGGTACATCCTTCCCAGCTGTCCATTCTCTATCTCGTGGACCTTAACCGCCGTAATGCGGAAGTTCTCCCGCGACTCGGCGATGGACGGCGTCCGGTGGCCTTCGATGTAGTACCCGGAGTCCACTTCCGAGATGATGTTTTGGGGGTCGCGGTCGCCGTTGGCGAATATCGTGTTGGTCATACGGATTAGCGGCGCCAACTTGGCCTCGGTGGAGCGGGCCGAACCGTTGGTGGGGACCCCCAGAATCGCGGCCGTCTGCCGGTTGTTCAGGAACTCCTCCAGCACACCGTCGCGCATAATGTAGGCCCGGCGGGCGGGGGTTCCCTCGTGGTCATAACTGAAGGAGCCGTATCCCTCCATCAACGGGTCGGAATAGGCCGTGACCAAGGGCGAGGCGATCTGCTTTCCAAGTTGGTTGTCCTGCATGTCTTTGAGGAACCAGGAACGCCCGGCGTAACCCGTCTCGTACTTGAGGGCCCGGTCCAGCTCCGATGGGTGACCAACCACCTCGTGCACCAGCAGGGTGTTGAAGTGGGGGTTGGTGACCACGACCACGTCGTGGTCCGGCGGCTTCAGCGGCGGCGCGGCGGCTGTTTCCAGGGCGTCCGCCGACAGCTTGGAGCAAAAATCGACGAAGTTGGGCAGTACGATAGGGCCGGCTTCGTAGCCGTCGGTCAGAATCTCCCAACCGCGCTGGTGGCCGGTGAAATCGTAGAGCTCGTAGTTGCCGTGTTCGCCGGAGCAGATGACAATGGCGAATCCCTCGGTCTGGGCAAAGCTCTGGTCGATGTCGGCCCCATCGGAGCTGAGGAACAACTCACGCAGCAGAAACGTACTGGCCGAGGCAGCAGAGTAAAGCACCTTTCCGCCGGTGTCCTGGAGGGCCTTGCAGCCGTCGACGGCCATGCGCAGGGTCTCGGCGAGGCTGACGGACCTGGGGTCGGTGACGAAGGTGGCCGGGACGGTGTCTTGCGTCACCGGCACTGGGGCGAGTTCCGTTCCGGTGAGAGAGGACCCGAGGTGAGGGTAGCGTGCTTGCATACGAGACTTCTCGCTGGCGCTGGCCCGGGCCCGCTGGTGGGCCTGCTTCAGTCCGTCCCAAACGACGGACTCGACGTTGTCGGCGGACCCCAGCACCCGGCCGTAATAGCCCGCCGCCGCGGCGCGGCCTCCGGCGATGACCCGGACGCCGAAATCGAAGGTGTAGTCCTCGGCGTTGGCCTTCTCCAAGCCGTTCTCCGACACAGCGCCCGTCTCTTCCCGGACTTCTATGCGAAGGTCGCAATAGCGGAGACCGGGCAACGAGCGGGCCCGCTCTGCCATCAAGGACTGCAGGTTCGGGCGTAGGCGGTCGAGAGATTCTACGGTGACTTGGCTCATTCCCAGGACTCGGCGGTGGCCTTGGCAACGGCCAGCGGCACCGCTCGGTCCAGCGACCAAGGAATCACGTTGTCGACGGTTGGCTCGACAACCAGCGCGGCCAGGGCCTGGGCGGCGGCCAGCTTCATCTTGGTGGTGATACGGGTGGCGTTGGCGTCAAGCGCCCCGCGGAAGATGCCCGGGAACACCAAGCTGTTATTGATCTGGTTGGGGAAGTCGCTACGGCCGGTGCCAACGATCGCCGCGCCGGCCTCCCGGGCCAGGTCAGGCATGATTTCGGGTACGGGGTTGGCCATGGCGAATACTACTGCGTCGTTGTTCATGGAGGAGACCATGTCCTGCGTCACCATATCGGCCACGGCGAGACCGATGAAAACGTCGGCCCCGCGCATCGCCTCGGCGATCCCGCCCTCCAGGTTGTCGGGGTTAGTGGTGTCCAGCATGGAGGTCTTGATGGGGGTAAGGTCGGTGCGGCCCCGGTGAATAATGCCGGTGCTGTCCACCAAAACGACGTTGGTAGCGCCGTGGTCGCGGAGCAGCTTGGCGGAGGCGATGCCGCCGGCGCCGGCGCCGGCGAACACGAACTTGGTGTCCTCGATCTTCCGGCCGGTGAGATTCAGCGCGTTGATCACGGCGGCCAGCACCGCGACGGCGGTGCCGTGTTGATCGTCGTGAAAGACGGGAATTCCGAGGTCCTGCAGCGCCTCCTCGATGTCGAAGCAGCGAGGCGCGGCGATGTCCTCCAGGTTGACGCCGCCCAGGCTGGGCGCGATGGCGCGCACCGTTTGGATGATCACGTCGTTATCCTGGGAGGCGATGCAGATGGGGTAGGCATCCACGTCGGCCAGTGTCTTGAACAGTATGGACTTGCCTTCCATGACCGGCATTGCCGCTGCGGCGCCGATGTTTCCCAACCCCAGCACAGCCGATCCGTCGGTAACGACGGCGATGGTGTTGCTCCGGTTGGTGAGGTTATAAGACTCCGCCGGGTCGGCATGAATCGCCATGCACACCGAAGCCACGCCGGGAGTGTAGGCGATGGAGAGGTCCTCCAGGGTTTCGACTCTCATTTTTGAGGCGATACTCACCTTACCGCGGCTCTCGCGGTGGCGTTTGATTGCCTCTGCTCCGTAGTCCATCATTGGGCGTTCTCCTTGGTTGGATCGAGTTTCTAAGTTACAAAGATAGGTCCAACGCGAAGTGCAATGCCTCCTCGATAGCCCTCATCTTTTCTTCACTCAGTTGGGAGATTCTCGTCTCCACCCGGCTCTTGGCTATCGTCAATACCCAGTCAAGATTGGCTACGCTCGGCTCGTGTAGTCCGTCTGCCGGGCCTAGCCCCACTTCGACGGGTATGCTCCGGATCGTGCTCGTGCAACCGACAACAGTGACGTTTGTCAGATAGGCATATGCTGAGTCCCTAGTTAGTAACACAACCGGTCGTCGGCCCCAGGGCGGCGGAATGTCCGCCCACCACAGTTCTCCCCGTTTCACCGGTCGGATGCCGAGGTCCAAGGTTCTATATCACTGGCAGTTGCCTGGGCGGCCATCAGCCATCCCAATTCACCATCGGTTTCAGGAAATTGCAAATATCCGCGCCGAGATTTCTCTTCCAATTCTCGTTTCCGCTCATCGTCCAGGTATTTCTCAACGGCCTTCCGGAACAACTCACTGCGGCTAATCACAGCCGCACTCTCCATACGCCATTTATCCAGCGCCTCCAGCAAGTCCTCTGGAACATTGATAACAACTCTCCGCATTGGCTCACCCCTCACCAACCCTACCGCGTCACCGCGCCTTCGGAGGCGGAGGTGGCCAGGCGGGCGTATTTGGCTAATGCGCCGGTGGTGTAATTGGGCGGGTTGGGTGTCCAGTTGGCGCGGCGGTCGGTGAACTCTTCTTCGGTGAGCTCGACATTGAGTTGCCGGGACGGAATGTCCAGCGTTATCTCGTCGCCTTCCCGCACCAGCGCAATGGGGCCGCCGACGGCCGCCTCGGGCGCCACGTGGCCGACCATCGGGCCGTGGGACGCCCCGGAAAACCTGCCGTCGGTCACCAACGCCACGTCGTCTCCGAGTCCTTGGCCGATGAGCGCCCCCGTCACGCCGAGCATCTCCTGCATTCCGGGGCCACCCTTTGGGCCTTCGTAGCGAATGATGACAATATCGCCGGGCTTGATCTCGCCGCCCTGGATAGCCCGGAAGGCCGCCGGTTCTTGGTCGAACACCCGGGCCGGGCCCCGGAATACCCGCTCTTGGTGGCCGGCTACCTTGATGACCGCGCCGTCCGGGGCCAAGTTGCCCCGCAGAATCGCCAAGCCCCCTGTCGGACTTCGAGGAGTGTCCACCTCGCTGATGATGGGCTGGTCGTCGGCTGTCTGGACCCCCTCCAGGTTTTGGGCCAGGGTCTTGCCCGTGACCGTCATCGCATCGCCGTGGAGCAGGCCCGCAGCCAGCAGCCGCTTCATCACCAAGGCGATACCGCCGTAGCGCGAGAGGTCGGCCATAACGTAGCGACCCGCTGGCTTCATGTCTGCGATGTAGGGAGTTCTGCGGCTGATCCGGTCGAAGTCCTCGATGCTCAGGGGCACACCGGCCTCCCAAGCGATGGCCAACAGGTGCAGCACCACGTTGGTTGAGCCGCCCATGGACACCGCAACCGTGATGGCGTTTTCGAAAGCCTGCTTGGTCAGAATGTCCCGCGGACGCACGTCGTCCTCGAGCAGACGCATGAGCGTGCGACCCACGTCCCGGGCCTCGGCAATCTTGCGGGGGTCGATGGCCGGAAGGGAGGCGTCGCCGGGGAGGGACATGCCCATCACCTCAATGGCGGTGGACATGGTGTTGGCGGTGAATAGACCGGCGCAGGAGCCCTCGCCGGGGCAGGCCCGGCATTCGAGTTCCTTCAACTGCTCAAGGCTCACGTCGCCCTTGGCGTAGGCGCCTACCGCCTCGAAAACGTCTTGGATGTTGACGTCCCGGCCCTCGTATTGGCCGGGCATGATGGAGCCGCCGTACATGAAGATGGCCGGCACGTTGAGCCGGGCCATCGCCATCATGCAGCCGGGCATATTCTTGTCGCAGCCCGCGATGGTGATCAGGCCGTCCATCCGCTCGCCGAAGGTCACGAGCTCGATGGAGTCGGCGATGACCTCGCGGCTCACCAGCGAGGTTTTCATGCCCTCGGTGCCCATGGAGATGCCGTCGCTCACCGTGATGGTGCCGAACTTGAACGGTACTCCCCCATTCCCGGATTCAGGGCTGCGCACCCCTTCCTTGGCGGCTTGGGCGAAGCGGTCCAGGTGCACGTTGCAGGGGGTGACGTCGCTGGCCAGGCTGGCGATGGCCACGAAGGGCTTTTCCATGTCTTCCTGGGTGATGCCCATTGCCATGAGCATGGCGCGGGCGGGCGCGCGCTGGGGATCGTGGGTTATCTCGGCGCTGCGGTGCTTCGTCTTGGCTGCCTTGGTGGCGGTGGTCAAAGGGTCATCTCCTGGGAACGGATAACGGCCGTAGGGAGAAACAATGGAAAACTACATACCGGGGCCCTGACTGGGGCCAATTATAAGTGGCTGGCCATAGGGGATACAAGGAGACCCTGGGTGGGCCCGCTCACGGTGGCAACGGGGTTGCGCCAGAGGGGAAATTTTATTAACCTTGGGGCGATTCGAATCGAGACAGCCGAGTGGTAATTTAGGAGGGTCAAAGATGTTCAACCCCTTGGGGTGGTTCAAGCCTGGAATCGCTCAGGCGCACTGTGATATTCCCTGCGGAATCTACGATCCCATCGGCGCCAAGATCGCCGCCCAGACGGTCCAGAAGATGGTTCTTCGGATGCAGAACCTGGAGCATCCGGCGCCGGGTTCCGAGATTGCGGCCCACCAGACCTTCGCCAACACCTTCAACCGGTACGTGCAGGTCAAAGAGGAGCACGCGGAGAAGTGCAAAGAGGAGCTGCGGATCCTCTGGGCGGATTATGCCTGGCCCAACACCGACGCCGGCGAAATCGCGGGCAAGTTCAACGCGGCCCTGAAGCTCGCCGGACAGTGCAAGCAGACGGTCAACATGGAACACGCCCAGAACCTGGTGGCTGCCTGCGACGAGATTGCCGCCGCGTTCTGGTCCACCAAGAACGTGGAGTACAGCGATCCCAACGCCGCCGCCCGGTACGGCGTGTAGGCGGGACCTACTGCGAAAACCCAACGCGTTTCGAAAAATGAAGTAACACGATGCGCGGAGACCCCTCATATAGGGTCTCCGCGTTGGTTTTTCAAACGAGGAAGCGGTACCGTTTGCGCGGTACCGCTTCCTGTCTGTGCCGCGGGGGCCTGTTTCCGGGCTGTCTCCCACCTGCGGGTCTTAGCCGCCTTCCGTGGGTTCCGGAGCGCCCACCTTGACCTCGAGTTGCCTGGCCCGCTTGGCTTCGGCCTTGGGGACGGTGATGCTCAGAACGCCGTGCTGGAAATGGGGCCGCACCTTGTCGGGGTCGACCGAATCGGGAAGCCTCAATGCCCGGTGGAACGACCCGGAGCGCCGCTCCCGCATCAAGTAGTCCCCATCCTCGTCCTGGAACTCCTGCGAGGCGTGGGCCTTGATAGTCAACACGTTGTCTTCGATGGATACCCGGATGTCCTCGGGTGACACTCCCGGCATGGAGGCGCGCACTATGGTGTCGTCACCCTTCCGGAGTACGTCCAGGGGCACGGCCCAAGTCTCGATATCCGGGCTCTCTTCGGAGCCGTTCGACCGGCTGCCGGCTCGGCGTCTCATGCGGTCCATGGTATTCTGCATCTGTCGTAGATCGTTGAAGGGATACCAACGTTGCATCATAATGTCCTCCTGATTCTTCTCAAATGTGGTTGTCTGAAGCACTGGCCGGCGGCCTAGAAAGAGTAGTACCGGACACCGGGAAAGGGTACGCTGTAGAACAGGCGGGCAGCTTCGGCCCGTTCGACAACCCGGTCCTGCGCAGGCTCTTCGAGTACCTCGATCATCTGCTGGGTCAGTGTGGCGTTCAGCTCTTCAGGGCGGGCTGCCGCGTCTGTGATCTTATCGCCGATGTTAACCGATACCATTGCGAGACCTCCTTTTCAACTAATATGGCGTAAGTATAATAATTGATATACTGCGTGTCAAGGCCATGATGTAAACAAAGCATATACTGGATATGCCGGTTGACAACCAAATGGGACGTGGGATATAAGGTACAAAGTAAGGGATTAGCCACGCCGGAGAGGTCGATGCAGCAAACGCCGGGAGTCTACCTGATCAGCGTAGTCGCCGAAACGTTAAACATGCACCCGCAAACATTACGGAAGTATGAACGGGCCGGGTTCGTAGAACCGTTGCGCATGGGTAGTCTGCGGACGTATTCCGATGATGATATAGCCCGGCTGCGTCTCATCAAACACTTTGTCGACGATATGGGACTGAACCTGTCGGGCGTGGAACTGGCCCTGCATTTCGCTAGTGAGTTGTTGCAGTTGAGGGCGCAGCTGTCGTCGGACGAGGCGGCCGGAGGGCCATTGGGCGGCTCCATCCAGCAGGTTGACGGAATGTTGGCGACTTTGGGGATCCGGGTGGTCCGCCGGCCCACGACCGAGGACAACCCGGCGGCGCCCCGGTCCGGAGAGGCCGGGTTCAAGGTCAATCCGGGAGAGGCTGTCGAGTTCCGGTAAAGGGCCTTCTCATCTTCTGCCGACGCCTATTCCTGTAACCACCGGGCGATATCTTTGGCGTGATAGCTCAGGATGATGTCCGCCCCCGCTCGTTTGATGGCAGTGAGTAGCTCCGTGATTACGGGCTTCTCGTCGATCCAGCCCTGCTGAGCTGCCGCCTTGACCATCGAGTATTCACCGCTTACGTTGTACGCCGCCAGAGGCACGTCGAACTTCGCCTTGGCCTCCTTGATGACGTCCAGATACGCCAACGCCGGTTTTACAATGACGATGTCCGCTCCCTCGGCGATGTCGCTCTCGATTTCCCGCATGGCCA
This sequence comes from Dehalococcoidia bacterium, assembly GCA_965220625.1. Taxonomy (GTDB): domain Bacteria; phylum Chloroflexota; class Dehalococcoidia; order Lucifugimonadales; family UBA3495; genus VXOI01. The sequence goes on along the minus strand of CBDCQN010000003.1, from coordinate 1,984,967 downwards.
TGCGAATGTTTGCCGGGTCCATCTGATAGGACTTGCGGTCACCGAACTGGGGAGTGGAGTCCGCAGCCACTCGAAAGGGACCGTAGAAGCCGGAGGCATATTTGGCGGCGTACCCCATTATGGGTGTGCCCTGGTATCCGCCGGCATTCAGGGCCCGGCGAACGGCCCACACCTGGCCGTCCATCATGGCCGACGGCGCTGGCATGTCTGCCCCGGCCTGCACGTGGGACACTGCGGTCCGCCCCAGCACCTCGAGGGTCTGGTCGTTGTCCACTTTGCCGTTGTCGATGACACCGCAGTGGCCGTGGTCGGTGTACTCGCACATGCAGACGTCGGTGATGACCAGCATTTCCGGCGAGTTCTTCTTGATCACCCGGACCGCTTCCTGGACGATGCCCTCAGGGTCGTAGCCTTCGGAGCCCAAGGGGTCTTTTTCGGCGGGCAGGCCAAAGAGCAATACAGCGGGGATGCCCAGGCTGGCGACCTCGTCCACTTCTTCCGACATCACGTCCAACGACATCTGGTAGCAGCCCGGCATGGGCTCAATGGCCTCACGGACGCCGTGGCCGTGGGTAACGAACATGGGGTAGATGAACTCCCGGGGGGATAGCCGGGTCTCGCGTGTGAGATCGCGCATCGGGCCGCTACCACGCAATCGCCGTAGCCTCAGGTCGGGGAAACTGGTCATATCGTCTCCTTAACGATCGCCACACAGGGCACAGGGAGCACGGAGGATTCAGCTTGGTGTCTTCTCCCGGTTCTTTGTGTTCTCTCTCGTTGAAAAATGGCTGGTCAGGGACTCCACCAGTCCTTCCACCGTGTGATGTTCGGCTTGAAGGTCGACGCGAAGGCCGAGTTCGCGGGCGGTCTTGGCTGTGACCGGGCCGATGCAGGCGATGAAGCTCTGCTCCAGTGCTGTCCGGTCTCCGTCCAGCATATCCACAAGATTTCGTACGGTAGACGAACTGGTGAATGTCACGATGTCCACGCCGCCGGAAAAGGCGTCTTTGGCTCGCTGGGCGGCGTCGGGCACGGGCCGGTTGCGGTAAGCCGCCAGCCGGTCTACGATCGCGCCCCATCCGGACAGCCCTGATTCCAGTTCGTCGCGGCCGATGTCGGCCGCAGGAAGCAGGACGCGGACGCCTTGCCATCTGCGCCCGGAAAGCTCCAGCAAAATGGTCTCCGACACGGGCCGGGATGGCACGAAGTCGGCCTTGATCCCTCGTGAGGCCAAGGCGGCGGCGGTGGCGGGGCCGATTGCGCCCACCGTAACCGGGCCGAAATGCCGGGCGTCCCGGCCCAAATGCTCCAAGCGGTGAAAGAACGACTCAACCGCATTGGTGCTGGCGAAGATGACCCACTCGTATTCGCCAAGTGTTGCCACGGCGCGGTCCATTTCGGTGTAATCGTCCAACGGCGCGATTTCGATGACGGGCAACTCGACGGACTGGGCCCCGGCATCGTCCAGCAGCGACCGCAACCGCGACATCTGGGTGCGGGAGCGGGTGATCAGGATCCGCTTGCCGAAAAGAGGGCGGCGGTCAAACCAGGCCAATTCCTCCCGCAGGTTCACCACGCCGCCGATTATCGCCACGACCGGCGGCGCCAGCCCGGCCCTCTTGCCCAGTTCGATTACGTTCGCGATGTCGCCGGTAACGGTCCGCTGCTTGGCCCAAGTGCCCCATTGCACCAACGCCGCCGGAGTGGATGACGGCATCCCCTCTCGGGCCAGCGTCTCCAGGATGCTCTCCAGGGTGGCCCAACCCATCAGCACCACGAGGGTACCGCCGTTCTTGGCGAGAATCTCCCAAGGAATGGACGACTCGGACTTGGAGAGGTCCTCGCTCCCGCTCACCACGGTGAACGTTGTGGCCAGGCCCCGCTGCGTCAGGGGAATCCCGGCGTAGGCCGGCCCGGCGATAGCGGAAGTGACACCCGGCACCACCTCGAAGGCGATACCGTTGCGGGCCAACTCCAGCGCTTCTTCCCCGCCTCGGCCGAACACGAAGGGGTCGCCGCCCTTCAATCGGACTACGCTCAGACCCTGGCGGGCCCGTTCCACCAGCAACTGGTTGATACCGTCTTGCGACAACTCCTGCCGGCCCCGCTCCTTGCCCGCGAAAACCCGTTCCGCCGATTCCGGGACGGCACTCAGCAGAAGAGGGTCGACCAAGCGGTCATACACCACGACATCGGCTTGCTCCAACGCCTGAAAACCCTTCACGGTGATTAGCCCCGGATCGCCGGGACCTGCGCCGACCAGATAGACCTTACCAACCAACGGGTTCATCCCTGTATTCTCTGTGCTCCCAGCGTACTCTCGGCGAACTCTGTGTTTAGCATTCTTCTCCAGGCTGCTCCCGCCAGGGGTCCCTACCGGTCAAAAGGGCGACTCGTTCGAAGATTTTTTGCGTGTCGGTCAGGACTTTTCGGAAGAGTCCCTCTCGGTCGCCCAAGGGGGCATAAGGCTCGTTGTATTTCAATCGTCCGCTGTAGTCGTTGAGAGCTGTCAGGTTGGACTCCAGCGGTTGAGTGAACCCACGGTCGAACCGGCGCATCGTCTGCTCCAAATCAACCAGATCGTGATGATGCGGGTACCGCCGTCCGCTGGCCGAGATCAGGGCTTTCATCGCGTGTTCCAAGGTCTGATGGGCCTGCTGGCCTATCATGATATTTGCTGCGGTCAAGTCTATAGCTCCCCGAAACAAGTGCAGGTGCGACCTGGTGTGGTGGCACCTTTGTTCGGTTTGGCTCCATTCGTTGGAGTAGTCCTCTTGGTCGTTGCCGTATTCGTTTCCAGCGGGCTGGCCGTCCATGGTGAAGCCTTCCTCTATGGCTATCGCGGCCACGCCGTTGATGGTGCGCCGCAAGTGTTCGAACTCTTGGGGGGTAAACCAGGCTAAATTAACCTCCATCCACCTGTCGTAAAGTGATTCGGCCTTTGCGGTAGCGGCCTCCCTGGCTCGACGTCGGATTTCATCCCAATGGGGGTGTACGAGGAGCAGGTCTATATCCGAATCCCTGCCGTAATCCCCTCGGGCGCGAGAGCCGAACAGGATGGCTATTTCCGCACCAGTCTCCCTCATCACCCATTGGCCGAGGGCCAGGGCGTTCGCGTCGTATCTGACGGCTGCGGTTGTCATCACAAGTTCTCGGTGGCCGGCGGTCCTTGGGGTTGGCGCGCGCCTTCGACCAACGCGCTGCCGCCCCTTTCCATCACCGCCAGGTAGGCGTCGCCAGCCAGTTGCAGAGGGTCGTGCTTGAGGCCGTCCACCTTCGCGATGAAGCTCTTGGAGCCGTCCTCAGTGCCCATGAATACGGTCATAAGGAGCTCGTGCCCCATGCAGCGAGCGTAGGCGCCCACGGGTACTTGGCACCCTCCGCCCAAGACCTCCAGAAAGGCCCGTTCGGCGGTGACTTCGTAGCGTGTGGCCGGGTGTTCGATGTGCTTCAGGATGCCCTGCATCCGCTGGTCATCGGCCCGTATCTCGACGGCCAACGCTCCCTGCCCCGGCGGCGGCACGAACCGCTGCGGCGATAGATACTCGGCGATCCGGTCGGCCAAGCCAAGGCGGACCAGCCCGGCGGCGGCGAGCACCACGCCGTCCAATTCTTCGCCGTGTGCCTTGCGCAACCGCGTTTCCACGTTGCCCCGGACCGGCACTACCTCCACTTGAGGGGCGTTGCGCCTGATCAGGGCGGCGCGGCGCGGACTGCTGGTGCCGATGCGGGCTCCCTGCGGCGCCTGTTCCAAGGCGCAGTTCCACCGGTTCACCAGTACGTCCCTGGCGTCTTTTCGGGGCAGTATTGCTCCGAGGATGAGACCTTCGGGCAACTTGGTCGGCATGTCCTTCAAGCTGTGCACCGCCATATCCAGCTTGCCGTCCAAGAGTTCTTGCTCGATTTCCTTGACGAAGATACCCAGGCCCATCCCGGCTAATGGCGAGGACTGGTCGGCGTCCCCTCGGGTGCGGACGGTGTCCACCTCGAACCGCAGACCCGGATGCCGCAGCTTCAGGCGGGAGATGACTTCCTCGTCTTGGACGAGGGCCAACGCGCTGCCTCGGCTTCCCACCCGTATCGGCCGGCTGTCCCGCAAAACGGCTCCTCTAACCTAAGCCCGGCGGGCTGCACTGGGGCCCTGGGAAGCCCCGGCACAGGGTCCGGTCGTGTGTTCCGAAAGGAGGCTGGTGAGCAGGGATTCCAGGGCTTCAGTTTCGCGGCCCGCTTGCACCAGATCCAACAGGTCGTCACCCAAGCAGCACTGCCAGTGTTGGGAGTCGACGGACACACCCGTTTCCCGCAGGCGTTTGCGGGCGGCGGACATGACGCCGGCCATGTCCGCCCACTTCAGCTCCGCAGACTCGCCCAAGGACTCCCGCAGCTTGCGGGCCAAGGCCGGGCTGGCCCCGCCGGTGGAGATAGCCAGAGTGACCGGCCCCCGCTCGACAATCGAAGGGGCGATGAAGTTGCAGCGAGGCGGGTCGTCCACCACGTTCAGCAGAATTCCCAGCCGCTCGGCGTCCTCGAAAATCCGCTGGTTCACGTCCCGTTGGTTGGTGGCGGCGATGACGATGAAAGCGCCGTCGAGGTCCCCCGCCCCATATTCCCTCCTCAGCCAGCGCACCTCACCGCAATCGGCGTATCGTACGATGCCGGGAGTGGCTTCGGGACTGACCACCGTTATATCGGCGCCGGTCTGCCGGAGCCGGTCGATCTTTCCTTCGGCGATGGTCCCCCCGCCCACGACCAGCGCCCGCTTGCCGTTAAGGTTGAGATAAATGGGGTAGTAGGATGACATAACGGACAACGCTAGGTTGCGGCGACGGTGTCGGACTGTTCCGACTCCAGATAATCGTCGTAGTCGGGAACGAAGTAACGCACCCTGGTCTTCTTGTATTCCCGGGTGCTGTAGAGCACCAACCGGTCGGTGATGCCGGTGGCTTCACTGATCTCCCGGTTGAATTCCTCGCATCCCCCGGGGGTGGTGGCGTGGACCATGGTGAAATGGGTATAGGGCCAGTCGGGGAAGGTGGGGCGTTCGTAGCAGTGGGTCACCGCTTGGTGGCCCGCCATGATTATTCCCACCTCTTCGGCCCGTTCCGGCGGCACTTTCCAAACGATCATGGCGTTAGCCCGGAAGCCGGACCGCCGGTGGTGCAGCACCGCGCTGTAGCGGCGCATGATACGGCGGGCTTGGAAGTCCTGGGCCAGCGCGAACAAGCCCTCGGTGGTGAACCCCAGCCTTTTGGCGATGGGGTCGAATGGGCGGGACGCCAGCGGCAAGTCCTCCTGCATCTCACGGATGGCGTTTTTCTCCGTGTCGGTGACGGTCACCGGCTTGTTCCAGCTATCCGATTCCCCCTTGTCGAAACCATCGGGGCTGAAGTTGTACGATGACCCCTTTTTGTTGACCATGTCGAAGTTCACCCCGATCTTGAAGAACCGGATGGTCGGCATTATGCGGGTGGCCAAGGCATGGGTTTTGCGGCCCATGTAATTTGCGGTGGCCTGCAGGTCGTGTTCCGGGGGTACGGCCAGGGTGAACCAGAGATTGTAGTAGGAGCCCTCCCGTGCGTAGTTGTGCGAGACGCCCGGATGCTTGTTGATCTCTTGTGCCGCTTGGTGAAGCTCGCCGGGGTCGAGGGCCATGGCTACCAGCGTCGTTTGATAGCCCAGCCGGCGGGTGTCGAAGATGGCGCTGATCTGGCGCAGCACATTCTGCCGCTTCAGTTCGGCCAAGCGGGCCAGCACCTCCTCTTCATCGATGCCCACCTGTTCGCCCAATTCCAGGTACGGCCGTTCCATCATAGGAAACGGCGCCTGGATCAGGTTCAATAATTTACGGTCGACAAGGTCCATCTGATTCGGCCTCCGCCTGCGCCAGCGCTTGAGTTAGATCAATTGGTCCGGATTGGCTATTCGTTGTTGGAACGCCGGGGAATCACGGCAGGTGGCGTCCGGCCGGCGCCGGCGGGGTTTTCGTACGACTCTACAACGCCTATCAGCATCCGGTCGGCGGCCTCCATGATTCGCGGCCATGTCCCCGGGTTGGTGGAGTCCAACACCATCGTGCGAAAGAAAAGGAACGCTTCCACTGTTTCGGTAACTGTCACTTCCCTCTCTCGCATCTCGGCGCCGTATTCCCGCCCCAGAATCCGGGCTTCCTCCAAGGATTCCTGGCGGCGGCGTTTGGGGCCGGTCTCTTGAAGCAGTAATGACAACAGGCGGCGTCCGAAAAGACGCATCCTGACCCTGCCTTCCTCCTCGATGCTCTGATACCAAGGTTGTTGCGCCACGCTATTCCGAGTCAGGCGGCGGCGGATCCGGCGCAGTGCAGACCCCTCGGCCGCATCGTCCCGTCCGTGGTCGGCTTGATGCTGGCCATTGACCAGCGACTCCAGATCGTGGCGCAGAAACCGCCGGTGGCCGCCGGGGGTACGGTAGACGGGGACGTAGCCGGAGTCGGCCCACTGCCTCAGCGTAACGTCGCTCACGTCAAGGAGGCGGCAGGCGTTGCGCAAGGATAGCCATTGACTCTTGTCGGCAAATGGCAGGTCAACCAATAGTGTCCGCCGATACTCCCGAAACTATAAATACCTAGAAGAACCTGTTCTATATCTATGGAGCCGACCCAGATTAGCACATCGGGAATTCACCAGTCAATCCAGCCGGCTGCGCGCCAGCGCGCATCCCCTCTATATCTCATATTTTTCGTTGTCCGCTGTCTCAGGCAATGTTAATATTTTAAACAATGTGGGAAAGAAGGCGGGACTCCAAACTCGAGCAAACGCGGAAGAAGCTTTTCGAGAAGCTCTCCCGCCGCCTGCGGTCAAAGGACGTCGTCGAGGCGATGAAGAACGTCCCCCGGGAGCGCTTCGTGCCGGCCGATGACCGCCACATAGCCTATCTGGACATTCCCTTGGCCATCGGCGGAGGACAGACCATATCTCAGCCCTACATCGTCGGCTTGATGACCGAAGCCCTTCAGATTCAACCGGATGACCGGGTGCTGGAGGTGGGGACCGGCAGCGGGTATCAGGCTGCGGTGCTGGCCGAGCTGGCCCATCGAGGCGCCGTCGTCACGGTCGAGCGCCGGCCGGAGTTGGCCGCCCGAGCCGAAGGCGTGCTGCGCCGACTGGGTTACCAGAACCTTCGCTACCGATTGTCCGGGAAAGTCTTGGGATGCCCGGAGGACGGCCCTTACGACGCGATTGTAGTAACGGCGGCGGCTCCCAAGCTGCCGCCGCCGTTGCTGGACCAACTGGCTTTGGGCGGCAGGATGGTGGTCCCAGTGGGGACCCTGGAGCAACAGGAATTGGTCCTGGCTCTTCGCACGGGAGAAGGCTACTCCCTGAAAATGTTGGGTTCATGCCGTTTTGTTCCGCTCTTGGGCCCGGACGGCTTTCCGTCGGCCCAAGGAATGGGGCCGGCTGGGCAAGTATGACGGGGCTGCGGAGCTTGCTGGGGCAGGCCGCCGGGCTGCTTGAGAAATCCACTTACACGGTCGCCTTGGCCGGGGCCGGGTTGTCGGTTGAAAGCGGAATTCCACCTTATCGGGGTCCCGGTGGACTGTGGACCAAGTACGGGCAGCCGCCCCTCCTGTCGTACCAGGAGTTCACCGAGGACCCCAAAGCTTGGTGGGAGTCCCGCCTGACGGGAGAGTCGGAGCCGGGGAACCCGGTGTACGAGATGAAGTTGGCTGTCGACCGGGCGTCCCCCAACAAGGGACACTTGGTATTGGCGGAGATGGAACGGCGCGGTCTGCTCCAGTGTACGGTGACCCAGAATGTGGACGACCTGCACGGCGCCGCGGGCAGCGTCAGGCTCTTGGAGATCCACGGCAACCGCACTCGGGTAAGGTGCATTGGGTGCGGCCACCGCTGGTCGCGGGACGGGTTTCCCTTCGATCAGTTGCCGCCCAAGTGTCAAGAATGCGGCGGCGTTATCAAGCCGGACACCGTGATGTTCGGCGAGCCCATACCGTCCGGGGTGCTTCAGGCGTGCGCTGATGAGGCCGGGCGGTGCGATTGCATGCTGTTGGTTGGAACGTCGGGCACGGTCAACCCGGCGGCACAGTTGCCGTTGATGGCGAAAGAAAGAGGCGCGGTCCTGATTGAAGTCAATCCCGGACCGACGGCGCTGACGCCATGGTGTGATCTGGCGCTGTCTGGCCCTTCGGGCGAGATACTTCCCATGCTGCTGGAAGAGTTGCAGCCAGCCCAATCCCACGACACGAGTTTGTTGACGGAGTAGCCGGTGCCCATCGAAGTAGTGCTGGCCCGTTTCGGGTTGGGCGATCCTCCTTGGCTCGACCCGGTTACCGCGGTGGTCATTGCCCTGATCGCCGTGTTCGTGTCCTTCCTCTTCCACAAGCTGCTGATGCCGGTGGCCCAGCGGATCACCCGCAAGACTTCCACCGACCTGGACAACCAGATCATCCAGGCCTTCAACTGGCCGGTGACCATCGGACTGCTGCTGGTCGGCATCTACCTGGCGCTGGTGATACCGCTGGACCTGACGGAATTCCAGCGGGCGTTGGTCGACCAGATTGCCCGGGCTCTGGGGACCATCACGGGGATCGCTTTGGCCGTGGGGCTGGTTTCCCGCGTAGTGGACTGGTATCTGACCAACGTGGCGGACCGCACCAATTTTATTGACGACCGGTTCCACCCGCTGTTACGGCGGGTCGCGGTTGCCATCGTCTACGCCCTCGGATTCCTGATAGTCCTGGACGTGCTGAACATCAACATCAGCCCGTTGATCGCCGGGCTGGGTTTGGGCGGCCTGGCGGTGGCCTTGGCGATACAACCGACACTGGCCAACCTGTTCGCCGGGACCTACGTGATGACCGAGGGGGTCATATCCACCGGCGACTACATTGAGCTCGAAGGCGGTATTGCCGGATATGTCGTGGAGGTAAGTTGGCGCAGCACCCGGATCCGCACCTGGGGCAACAACCTTGTGGTGATCCCCAACGCCAAGCTGGCCGATACCATCTTCACCAACTACCAGGAGCCGACCCCGGCAGTCAACGTCTACCTGACCTGCGGGGTTAGCTACGACAGCGACCTCGCGCAGGTCGAGGCCATTTCCCGGGAGGTGATGCAGGACCTGCTGGAGAACGACCCCAATGGCGTCAGGGAGTACGGCGGCTGGTTTGGTTTCGAGTCCTTCGGAGACTCCAACGTAACCTTCTGGTTGTTCGTACAGGCGCGCGACCGCTTGGCCAGCTTTGAACTGCAGTCGGCCTTGATACGCGACGTGCAGCAACGTTTCGCCGAAGAGGGCATAGTTATCAATTACCCGGTCAGAACCCTGCAATTTCCGGACTGGATGACCCCGGAAGATGTGGTCCGTCAAGGGCCTGACGCCTCGGTAAAAAGGCCTTCAGCCGGCCCATCCCCGGCGCCCCGGGCGCGTCCCGCGCGGCCCAGCCGCCCGCCGCCGGCCGCCCGAGCCACCGGAGGGGATCCCGACGGCCCGGACATTGACGCTCCGGGGTAAGCGGGGGCGGCGGGATCTGCCAAGCCCGGCCAAGCGGACCCGCAACGCGAGCCCGAAACAACTGCAAGCTGCCAGCCGTTGTCGAGCCCCCGGTCAACGGATATAATTACCCAGTGGCCCAGGCCACGCCCCCTCTACAGTGGGCCTGTAGCTCAGGCGGTTAGAGCGCGGTCCTGATAAGACCGAGGTCGTTGGTTCGAGTCCATCCAGGCCCACCAAACTGCTAATAAATGCCATATTCAGATATAAAATGACGGCTGTTTCTCTCAGGCGCCACCAGACGAATGGTCGTCAAGCAGGTTTTTGACCACAGTCTTCGCGAATCCGGGAAACGGTTCATCAGCAGCCTGAAGGCCTCCAACCGGTACTCCGCAGCCGAACTGGAATATTCCGGTGTACGCGACCTCGCCTCCATCGATCAGTCCGTTCTAAACCACTTGGCGGCGTCCGACACCCTCGCCGCGCAGCGACTCCGTATGCTCCTAGACTACGCTACGGCGGCCGATCCCGAAAACCCGGGCGAGAAGGTCAACTGGCTCACACAGTACTCTGCCTGGTACAGGTACCACGGCACCAGCCACCGGATGACCGAGGACGAAAGAGAAAGGTTCAGGGGGGAGGTCCTACTAGCCTCCCACACATTCAATAATCGCTCCCCAGAGCTTACAGGGACCAACGACGGCGACCTTGCACGGGCGACCTTGCTCGATAGAAACCCAAACGCCCAGCAAAGGGAGATCCCAAGGGAATAGCAGACCCTGCCGGACGGCGCCTGGCCCACCCTCCCTAGGTTCAGGTATCGGAGCAGGCGCCAGGAAGCTGGCAACAGGTTCGAGTTCAGCATCGCCGACCTGAAAGGTCCCGCCCCTCATCAGATGGGCAGTCATCAAGTGGGTCACCTGATATGCGACGGTCCCAAGAGGCCAAGCAACCGCGACCCGCTCCAAAGGGACCGCTGCCCGAGCCAGTCCAACGACAACGAGAGAAGCGGCGCGGAAGGAAGATGTAATGACCACCCGGAGAAGGTCCCCCAGGGGAGACGAAATGCCCTGCGGCCAAAAGGGCTGCTACCATCCCGAGAGCGCCCGGGACCTGAGGTGGTGCATGTACGTCAATTACTGGCGGTACATCTGCCCCAAGCCCGAGGGCGTCGTCATCGTCCCATCACCGGCGATGGAGCCGGCTGAAGGACGGGAGGAGCAGATCGGCGCGCCGGTGAAGATTCCGGCCAGGCCCGGGACCGACGCTTCAAACGAATACCAAGAGCCGGAAGACCAGCAACCCGAAGAGACCTCAGCCGAGGCCCACGCCGACGACAGCGCCGGAGTCCCGAACGGGGAGGCAGGAGCCCAAGGGGAAGAAGAGGCTCAAGTGACGCAGAGCAACGCCACGGGACCGGTCAAAGAGTTCCAGACATCCTTCGTCATATGAGGCAGGCATAGAGGCGGGGAGCCTGGATTTCTTGCGTAGCCGTTTGATGCGCTTGAGGCGGGACACCCTTGCCTTGGTAAGGGCCAACCGTTTGAGAAGACCAACGAAGGATTGCCATTGGTCCCGTCTCATCCGCTGCGGCGTGACCTGCCATCGCCGCCTTGACCGCCTGCCCGGCCTGATACACGTCATCTTTCCCGGGCACCGCCTGCAACTCGTCAAACCTGGCCACCGATGCGGTGTGGCTTGCCGTCGCCGCCTCCGCCGCCTGTTCTGCCTGATATATATCTTCTGCCCCAGGCGCCGCCCGCAATTCATCGAGCTTGGCCACGGCGGCCGCATGACTCGCCCTTGCCGCCTCCGCCGCCTGCTCCGCTTGGTAGAGGTCATTCTCTGGCGCCGGTCGCGACAACTCGGAAAGGCTCTCCTCCGCCGATGCCAGCCCGGAATCCGCCGAATCCCTGTCGGCATCGGACTCGACGTAAGTAATGTTGGCGTCGATCAAAGCGTTCCCATAGCTCTCGTATGTGCTCGACCTGTCCTCGAATGAGTCCCGAAGAGCATCAACTTGAGCGTCGGACAAGGGCAACGTGGTGGCGCAGGTCCCCCTGATTACCGCATCGCTGGCGCTGAGGCCGCCATATCTTTCGCAGAATGTGTCGAAAGCCTCGGTGAGAGCTTCAATAGATTCCTCCGCGTGGGTCCTCGCACTAGCGAGCTGCACCTGTGCCTGTGACACGGCGGAACGCGCCCCCGAGAGTTCTGCCTCGCTTGGACCCGCCAGCAGTTCAGCCAGGACCTGCTCCGCGCCGGAGATCTGTCCGAGGGTGCTGGCCACCGCCTGCTCCGCGCTGGCACAGCAGGGCCAGGGCCTGCTCCGCGCTGGAGAGTTGTCCGAGTGCGCTCGCCACCGCCTGCCCCGCACTCGACAAATCGCCGACGCCCGCAGACTCCAACAGCAGGGCCAAGCCTTCCTCCGCACTGGAGACCTGTCCGAGTGCGCTCGCCACCGCCTGCTCCGCGCTGGCCAAATCGGCGGCATTAGGGGGTTCCAACAGCCGCACGAACGCCAGCTCAGCAGCCAAGACCTGAGACTTTGCCGACGCGATCGCTTGGTTCGCTGAGGCGACGGCAGACTCCTCGGGACCAGCCAGCAAATTGTCCAACCGCAATTGCGCCAGGCGCAACTGGACGTCCGCCGTTTCGACCCGGCGCTGCGCATCGGCGGCGTCGAGCGTGGCGAGGGCGTCGCCAGTCCGCACCTCATCGCCCTCCGCCACCGCGACCGAGGCTACCACGCCTGCGACATCGAAACTCAGCGTGGCACTGCGTTCCGACAGCGCAGCGCCGTAGAGTTCCACGTCGGTGCTAACCCGGCCCATGACCGCCTCAGCGCGTTCGGGATCGATCACAACGACCGACCCGTCCGGCCGTAGCAGCAGGAAGGCGACGACCGCCGCAACGGCGACCACGACTGCGGCGGAGGCCAGCAGCAGCCAACGCCTGCGCGGGCTGTTGCCCCGGAGTAGCGCGTCTATATCAGCTTCGCCCATCTGTCACATCCCGCCGCGTTCGACAATCACCAACGGATAAAAAATGCCACAGCCTGCATCACGACATCTACCCAAGTGCCCAAGGATAGTATATTGGAGCGTTTATTGGTGAATTCGCCTCCGACTGCGCCGAGTAGCGTAACCAACACTTGGGTAGTTGGTTGATGCCGGTCCCGCTACTGGGGCACATGCTGTGGACGACACACAGCAATCGCAGGTCTAACCAGGAGACCGGACGCAGAATACCAGCACATCGTTAAGGGAATGTAAAGGATGTCCATAACCTTGGAAGCGTGAATATAGCTTGCCCGACATAACGGCATATCGAAGACATCTCTCGTCCAACTGCCTATACCAGCAGCGTGGGCTATCCGGCCGATGGGTTCTCTCTCGAACAAGACGCGGAAGTCCCACGATCTTCGTGAGCCAGTGCTTCGTGAGTAGGAGAACTTCACAACGTAGGGAATCGATGGCTGCGCTGAGCGGCGCTAACACCAGCGGCCGTTGACTTCGGCCGTTATTCTTCGCCCCCTATTCTTCGAACGTCCTGATGTGGTTGACGACGTGCCAGATCTCGTCGTCGGTTAGGGCCTCGCCCAGAGGGACCATGGCCGTGCCCTCGATGCCGTCGTGGATGAAGCCGAACAGGTCTCCGTCGGCATGCAGCGGCACATGCACCACCAAGTTGGCGGGCGGGGGCTTCAGTCCGGCCGCCGATGGGCCGTCGCCGTGACCTGCCAGGCCGTGGCATGTCTCGCAGTGTTGCTGGTACACTAGCCGCCCAGCCTGGAGGGACTCAGGGTTGGGCGGGAACGGGTTGCGCAACTCCGGTTGTTCCGGTTGTCCCAACTGGGTGTTGACCAGCAGGACCACGCCCACGACGAAACCGGCCAAGCCGGGCGCCATGACCCAGGCGCCGGTGCGGGAGAACCAGCCGCCCAGCCTCACCCCGGCGCCCATGAAGAGCAGTCCCAAGAGCGCCAATCCCACGCCCAGCATGATTTTTGCTGTTTCCGGGGACGGCGAGATGGCGGAGCTCACCTGCGCCGCAGCGGCCGCTATTTCGAACCGGAAGGCAGTCCGGGCGTCGAAGGCGTCGGGCCGCCTGACGATCAGCTCCGCCTGCCAGGCCCCGGCGATAGTCAGCGGCTGGGCCGCCGCCAAGTAGGAGCCGTCGCCGCCGGGGCCCGCCGGGACGGTCTCTTCCCCCAAGTCCGCGTCCAGATAGCTCAACCGGATGTCAACGACCGACGCATTGTCGATAGGGTTGCCCAAGCGGTCGGTCAGAGAGACCGTCAGGTCGTTGGCGCCCACCGTACCCGGCGCAATCTCCAATAAGATGTCCGCCCCCTCCGCTGTGTCTTGGAAGTTCAGCATGCCGGGTGTTCCCGCCCCGGCGCGGGAGGCGACCTGGCGCGCCGGTTCCACGCTGGTCAGGAAGCCAACCGAGCCCAACACCAGCAAGGCCAGCAGCACCTCGACACCGACCAACCGGGACAACCAGCCCTCGCTGCTGCGGTCCCGGGCTAGCCGCGGCCGGACCCACCAGAGATTCAATGCGCCGAACAACAACAGTACGGCGACCAGCGCCGTCTTGACCGCCAAAGCGCTGCCGTATGGCGTGTCTATGGCCTCAGGCGCGGTTACTTGGGCCCAACCGTTGAAGACGCCGGTCACGATTAACGTGCCGACACTCAGTACAGCCACCAAGGAAAACCTGGGAATCAAGGCTCCAAAAAGGTCGCGCCGGTCTCGCGGGCTCGAGATTCGGCGGAACGCCAGGATGCCCCCCGCGAGGTGGAAGAGCGCTCCCACCCAGAAGGCCGACGCCGCCAGGTGGAGATAGTCGGAGAATAGGGCCGCCCCCCGGATGCCGGCGGTGGCCGCTCCATGACTGGTCAGGCTCCAAGTCCAGAGGACTGCTCCTCCCAGCGCCAACGCCGCCAGGCGGACGGTCAGCGCCGCGACCTCGCGGTCCCTGAAACGCGCCAAGGAGCCGATCGGAAGCCACAATGGCGACAGGACTGCCAAGAAACCGGCTGCCAACCCAACCCGCCACGGCCATAGACGGCCCCACTCCGTATCCAGGAGCGTGGACTTTATGGGGGACCCGAAGGCCTCGCCCACCGGCACTTCGTAAATCGACGCCGCCTGCAACAGGAGTTGCGCCGCCGAGGCCGCCAGGAAAATCGTGGCAGCCAAGGCAACCAGCCGCACGGATCGGGACGCCACCGCCAAGCAGGTATTCCGTGCTGCGGCGGACACCCGTTGGCTTCGTATAGTCGGCCGCAGCGCCAGCAGGTCGAATACCACCCCTCCCACCATGGCGAGAAGGCTGGTCAACGCCAGCCAGCGGACGGCGGGCTCCGCAGACGACTGCAGCAGCGGCTCCTCCGGCAGTCCGGAGGCGGCCCCGGCGATGGGTTGGCCTACCGAAAACACGTATGAGCCGCGTACCCGGTGGCCGTCTATCCTGGAGACGTTTTTCCAGCCAACGGTGTAAACGCCGTTGGGAAGAGGCGGCAGACCCACCGAAAGGACGGTGGGGTCGTTGGGGTCTATGACTATCGCCGAGTCGTCTACCCGGGAGCCTGCGGCGTCCAGCACCCGGATCTCGCTCAGGGCCGGTTCGATGGGCTCGGTGAACCAGATGGTGACCCGGCTAGGCGAGTCCTGCAGAATTTCATTGGGCGCCGGGCTGGCGCGGCCCAGGTTGGCGTGGGCCAGCGCCGGCTGGGAGAAGGTCAGGAAAACTGCCGCCCCGACTATCGCGGCCACGGCGAAGGCCAGAAGAAACGCCCGTGGCGGCATCAGCCTGCCGTTACCGCTGTGCGCATGGGACCTTCCACTCCGAGACATTGGACGAGTTAAGACCCGCGCCGCCTGACAGCTACGATGCCGGCGGCCGAACCGGCTACCGCGCCGGCAGCGCCCAGGATGATGGCTACGATCGCCAGTGTGTTCCCGGAATCACCGTCCTCGGAATCAGTGTCGGAAGAACCGGCAAGGGCCGCATCCTGGGCTTCTTGGGCGGCCGCCACGGCCCCCCTTACGGCGCTCTCCAACTCCCGGATTTCAGCCAGCGGTTCGGGGAAGTACAGGTCCGTCTTCGATACCACGTCGCTGAAACCGCCCCCGCCCCCGGCGGAAACGAATGTCTCATCAACCGCCGTTTCTTCGATGGAACCGAAAACCCGTACTTGATATACGCCCGGCGCGGTGGGGATCAGGTCGGCGGTGTAGTCGCCGGGCGCCTGAAATACCGCCCGCAGGTCCATGATGCGGGACGCTCCCGAAGGAACGTGGGTGACTTCCACTTGCAGTGTTTCCGCCAACCCCTCGACGGGGATGCCGGCAGGGGTCTCCGCCGTGGAGTCTTCGTCCGTCATCGACATGCGGTCGTCATCTCTGTCATCCCCGTCGCCTTCGTGGTCGCCGTCCCCGTTGCCGTCATGATCGTCCTCGTGGTCGCCTTCCGCCGCCCGGGTGACCCGGATATCGATGCCGTTGGGAACGCCCTCGTACGCTGGCTCGACGTTGAACCCGACGTTCAACTTGTATTCCCCCACGTGACGGTCATCATGGGCCAGCGCGGCGCCGGACAAGAGGGCCAGGGTCGCGATGGCGGCGGCCCACGGCCATATGGTCCTGTTCAAAAACAAGCGCATAATATGCTCCTTCTTCCATAGACAATAGACAATCGGTTGCCGGTTAGATTGGCATGTTTCGCCGCGGCAGGCTCCGGCTGGAAGCGCGGGTCGCGCCGCAGGGCGTCTCGCCGGAGGGCGATGGAGTGAAGGAGCTAGATTCTGGGGGGGTTATCCGGAGGGTCGACGAACGCGCCCCGCATGGCTGCGGCGCCCCACGGCGGCCCCAAAAGGAACGCTCCGCCGTCCGGGGCGGAGAATCGGACTGATTGTTCAACCAAGGGGGAGGCAACGCCGGCGAAAGCTTGGCCCATCCCCTCGTCCGAGGCTAGGTAGACTATTCCCCCAGGTTGCGGTTGCTGCGGGTGTTGATGGTGGGCGTGATGACCGCCCTCTTCGAAGGGGTGGGAGTGCTCGGGCGAAGGGGCGCCCAGGTATACGTGTGAATGGTCCGGGCGTCTTTCGGCAAAGTGGTGGTCGAGTTGAGGCCCGAGGGCGGGCAACAACAATAAGAAAATGGACAGAACGGCCACCGATTGGGCGGCCATTCTCTTCAGGTTTCCCTGGACCGCTGATAGGTCCATCAACCGACGCTAATGGCTATGCTGCGCGAGCTCGATCAGCACGCCCCGAGCGGCCGAAGGGTGCAGGAACCCGATGTCGCCACCCATCAGCCCGGTCCGCGGGACCTGGTCAATCAGGCTGATGCCCAAGGCGTCGAGGCTCTTCAGCTTTTCGGCGATCTCGTCGACTTCGAAGCATACGTGGTGCAGTCCTTCGCCCCGCGAGTTGATGTGGGTGGTGATCAAGCTGTCGGGAGAGGTGCCTTCCAGCAACTCCAGGTTGGTCTCGCCCACGGGTACGAAGCATCCCCGCACGCCGATGTCTTCCCGCACGATGATGGGGCCCGGCTTCAGCCCAAAGAGGCTGCCGTAGAATTCGATGCTGGCGTCCAGGTTGGCGACGGCAATGCCGATGTGATGCACCAGGTCGGTGGCTACCGGGGGAGTTCCGGGCAGGGTCATGGTCCGCCTCCTTGCATTTAGTCGCCGCAGAGCGCCTGGCGATGAGTCCGGTGCGCCTCCGCGACTTTCCTCGCGTCTGCCATTTTAACGGGGCGAAGCGGGCAGGAACAGCCACCCATCCAAGAATTAAGCCCATTCCTAACCTTCCGCGTTAAGGAGACTTCTGCCTAACATTTGTTACTGCGGAGGCACAGAGAACGTCATGTAGGGTACGGTGTACAGTAAGAAAGGCTGGGTGGACCGCTTGAACTTGGAGGACTATCACTGATGGCCGGCAACGGTGTCAGAGTCAACATGACCCCATCCCATCCCGGCGATTTCATTAGAACGGAAATCATGGATGAACTGGGCCTGAGCGTGAAGAAGGCCGCCGAGATTCTCGGCGGCCGCCGGGCGACGCTCGGACCTGCTGAATTGCAAAGCCGCTTTGTCACCGGAAATGGCCCTGCGCGTCGAGAAAGCCTTTGGCGTCGGCATGCTGATGCTGCTACGGATGCAGGCATGGTATGACGCCTCGCAAATGCGGACCCGCGCCGCTGAGATCCACGTCCAGCGTTACGTGGCCGACCGAACGTAGAGAGCGCCGGGAATGAGAAACCGTCCACCGCAGCCTATAGCTGCCCAACCCCGGTCCTGCTCCGGGGAGCAGGGCCTAGTCGTCGGCCGCGGCCACGGGCTCCTCCAGTTGCCGGGGGAAGTTGTTGCCGAAGAGCCCCTTCTCCGGATGGCGCTCCCACTGGTCTTTGGGAAGCTCGTAGTAGACCTCTATCTCGTTGTCGTCGGGGTCCAGCAGGTACACGCCCAACGAAACGCCGTGGTCGCCAATGCGCATGATTCTGACGTCGTTATCCTTGAGCCGGGCGTGCAATTCCTGGAGGTCTTCGAAAGTCTCCATCTGCCAGGCCATGTGGGCCTGTCCGATGATTGAGTGGTCCGGCCCCGGAGCGTCCATGCCCATAGCTCTGATGGCCAGTTCGTGAGATTTCTCGGTGTTGGCCGACATGAACACTGTTCCGCTGGGGCTCCTCTCCATGATGGTCAGGCCCATGACCCTGGTGTAGAAGTCCAGTGAGCGGTCCATGTCCCGGACCCGCATGACCACGTGACCCAGGTGTTTCGGTGTGTAAGACATTTGATTTCCTCCCGTAGAGTCCGATTTCCGAGGTCAGCCTTCCAGGTCCAAGAACTGCCGTACCTTTTGCTTGAAGGGCTCTTTGTCATAGTTGCTGTACAGGGCGAGGGAGTTCCGCACCGGGTTGCCGCCGAACATCCGCTCGTACAGCACCTGCCGGCCGCTGAACGCGCTACAGGACACGTCCCAAGCGAGGTGGAACAGCTTGGCCCGGTCGCGGGCGCTGGTGGTGTCAGTGGCAAAATACCGGTCTATTTCCGGGCCTATCGCAGCTTCGAAGTCCGCCTCCGCAGGCAGGGCCATCAGGCTGCCGGTGCCCAAGAGCTGGATTATTTCCACCATCCGAGGGTAGACTGACCGGCCGAAAATGGTCCGCCCCGCCCGGAGAGAGGACAATTCGGGGCACATCATTCCCCACTGGTTCGGGGCGGCGTCGGCCTCGGCGGCACGGAGGCAGGCCTTCAGCACGTCCCGCTGCGTAATCAGCTCGGCCACCTGTTCCTGAACATGGGGAATGGCGCCCGAGCCGAGAGTGTCCACCATAAGGTCCGCCAAGCCCAGGATGAACTCCGCCTTGACCACGCAGCGGTTCAACACCTGGTGCCCCGTGTGGGAGTCGGACTGGGTGCCCGCCGCGTAGCCGTTGCAGAGCTCCACGTCTCCGAGCAGGAAGACCCGCTCCCAAGGCACCAGCACGTTGTCGAAAAACACCACCGAGTCCATCTCTTCGAAGCGGGAGCCCAAGGGATGGTTGAAGTGGGAGCGGCCCAGGTCGAAGCTTTCCCGGCAGAGGAATTTCACCCCCGGCGTATCGCAGGGTATCGAAAACGAGAAAGACTGTCGCCAAGCGTCTTCGCCCAAGCGATGGCTGGCCACCGGGTAGATGGCGATCTCATCGGAGATCGGACCCAGGGTCGCCAGCGTGCGGCTGCCCTTGACCACTATGCCGGCGTCCGTCTCTTTGACGAGGGTCAGAGCGACTTCATCGCTCAGGGTGTCGGCGGGGTTGGGACTGCGGCGGCGCTGCAGGTTGACCAACGCGTGAGTGAGCGTAACGTCGTTTTCGCGGATGAACTCGTGGTAGTCGATGACGTTCTGCTTGAACGCGGGCCGGTCTTGGGCGAAGTAGTCGGCCGATCCGGCCCAAGCGGTGAAGATGCTATTCATAAAGTCAGGGGAGCGGCCCATCATGCCGCAACTGGCCCACGCCCACCGGGCCATCATTTCCCGCTTCCGCTCCAAGTCATCAATGGTCTTTGGGACCATGAAAGAGAGCCCTACGGGTTCGCCCGTGGTGGGAGAGGCGAAAGTCATCTCCTCGCGAAGCGACGGGTCGTGCTGCATGTCGTAGAGAGCCGCCACCGTGCGCGCGCCGTTGCACAGCGCCGGATGGGCGGTCACGTCCTTGACGCACTCACCGTCGATCCACACCTCCCTGGGGCGTTCCCTGAGGCCTGTGATGTATTCCTGTCCAGTGCGGGCCGGCATTGTTTTCACCTTAGCGTCCGGGACTGACTGATGTCCGGACTGACGCTGGTCTTCCTGTATCGGCAACATTAGAGTACAGGCCGTCAAATGGTCAAGAGACGCCGTAGCCTATGAACGATTAAGTTTACGATTAGGGAGTACTCCTACTGATTCGTCAATCCGTCCAGCCAAAATACGAGAATTGACAATCGTGCGCCCATTCGGTGTATATTGCTCGCAATCCGTTGTGGCGGCCGGCCCAGGCCGGGTACCGCTCTCATAATAGGAAAGGGAGGCTACGGCGATGGCAGGAGACTACAGCATATTGGTTGGGACCACCGGCGCCGGGCTTTTTCACAGTCCGGACTCGGGGCAGACCTGGAGCCGCATCGGTGCCCCCTTCCCAGGGGAATCACAGATCAGGGCTTTGGCGGTGGACCCGGGGAGCCCCAACGTGGTGTATGCAGGCTCGAATAACGGCATCTACCGCAGCGAAGATTCCGGCGATAGCTGGCTGAAGCTGGACTCCCCCATGGAGGGGCTCAACATCTGGTCTATCGCCGTGGATCCCGCCGACACCGGCACGATCTTCGTGGGGACCAGCCCGCCGTTCCTGTTCCGCTCCAAGGACCGCGGCAAGAGTTGGGAGAAGCTGTCGGCGTCCATCGCCCAAGAGTGCGCCATAGGCTCGCCTCGGGTCACCGCCCTGCTGGTCGACCCGGTGGACCGGGGCACGGTCCTGGCCGGCGTCGAGATAGATGGCGTGTACCGCAGCCGGGACGGCGGGGATACCTGGGCCCAGGTGGACAGCGGGATCACCAACCCGGACATCCACGGCATGGCGTTCAGCCTTGGTGAGCAGAAGACCGTACTGGTCAGCACCCCCAGAGAGATATTCGCCAGCCGGGACGACGCGGAAACCTTCCAGTCTTTGGCGGAGTCCTCGTCTTTCGCCATGCCCTACTGCCGGTGGATTGCGGTGAAGCCCGACAACCCCCAAGTGATGTTCGCCGCCAACGGGGATGCCGCCATCGGCAATACGGGCACGATTCAACGTTCGGAGGACGGCGGACGGTCGTGGGAGACCAGGCCGCTGCCGGTCGAACCCAACTCCCCGCTATGGAACTTCGCGACGCACCCCGCGGACCCCAACCTGGTCTTGGCCAACAGCATCTACGGGGAGGTGTACCGCAGCCCCGACGCCGGCGACACCTGGGAAAAGCTCAAGAAGGAATTTACCGAAGTCCGGGCCCTGGCCTGGACCCCGAGGTAGCTGCCTGCCGCCATCACGAAAAATAGATGTCTCCGGCGGGTAACTGTTCAGACTTCGTGAGAATCCGCCGATAAGCCCAGTCCTCCGTCATACCGGCGAAAGCCGGTATCCACAGGGGCGGGCGGGGGCGTCTCATCGGGACTGAACACTTACTCCCGCGCCCTGCCTGTTGACAATCGCGGGTCAAATGCCTACGGTTAAGACAATCGAAGCCGCAGCGGCATAGACTGACACAAGCAAAAGGGGAACAGAGATGACCACCGGGCTTGTCCCCGGACACATCCAGACTGCCAGAGAGTTTCTTTCTCGTAGCAAGGATTACTTGGCGCAGGGAGACTTGCATCAAGCGGCGGAGAAGGGATGGGGCGCGGCGGCTCATATTGCGAAGGCAATAGCATTCACGAACGGTTGGGAGTATGACCGCCACGACCAGTTCGATACTGTTATCCGCAACGCTGGACAGAAATACCGTCAGTCCAACTTATGGCGTTATGGCGATTCTGCTCACGGGCTTCACCGATTCTACTACCAGCATCCGTCCGTACTGGATGCTGACGCTATCCGAGATAGAACTAGCGATGTAGAAGCGATGTTCAATGCTCTAGTCCCTTACCTTCCTGACTAAACCCCAGCTCCACCTATCGTCTGCCCAGCACAAAGCCCTCGGAACAGTCCGAGGGCTTTCCTTTGTTCGCCTTGGCGACTACCTAACGATGCGCTAAGGTCCAATAGCCTCTTATGCTCCAAAAGCCCAAAGCTACGCTCCAAAAGTGGTGTCGTGCTTCGCAAGGCGGTTGGTGATGAGGGTTTTGGGGCAAAGTCACCTCCCCCTGCCCAGGAGTAGGGGACACTGGCAGGACCGGTCGATAAGCCAGGTGTAGCCTTCTGCCGGTGCCGGTTCTTCGGGTGGTGGGCGTCACCGGCGGAAATATTCTAGGAGCCGCCGGCATTGCCACGTTCGCTTAGACCCTGGAGGCCGGTGCTCGCCTGCCGTCGTAGCTTGGCGGCATTGGCCCGCTCCTGTTCCACAGCTATGAAGGCATCGACCGTGAAGGGCTGCCAGGAATTGCGCAAGGCCCGGATCGCCCCTTCTTCCCGTTCCGCCGCTTCCACCAGAAGCGTGTATACCGGCAGCAGGTAGCTGGACTGCGGCAGGTCCCTCACGTTGCGCCCAATTTCACTGGCGCGAAGGTTGAACCGGTCCAGGGCTTGGAGCACCTCCGTCCGGTCGCACCCGCCTTCGGACCGCCGCCATCCGTTGTATCGTTGGTAGAACGCGTCCCACTCGACCAACAGACTGTCGTAACCGTCGCTGAAGTCCGCGAGCTCTGCCAGCTTCTCCGCCGGGTCCTCCTCGAGGATTTCCTTTATTGTTTGACTCGTTTCCTTGAGGACGGACTCGCTTTCAGCGACTTCGGCATCCATGTCGTCAAATGTGGGAGACATCGGGGCGGCCGAAGCATCCGCGACTTCGGCGTCCGGCCCGTCACCATCCGGAGGGGGTGAGTCCTGCGAACCATTTGCGCTTTGGGGGGGGCCCGCCTCCTGGGGAGCGGGGACGGCCGAGGAGACCATAGCTTCGTGCAGGGCGAGCAGGATATCAAGCTCGGCTTTCGCCGCGTCAAGGAGCATCTCGGCCATGTCTTCGGTGGCTTCTGCCGACGGCGCTTCATCTATTGCCTTGACCAGGGCGTCGTATCGTGCGATCAGCTGCTCGAGTAATGCGATTGTCTCGAAGAAGTCCAGGTTTTCAATTCCGCGGCGCAGGTCCGCGTACTCGTCGTGAATCTGGTCCCAGTCCTCCCCGATGACGTCGAGAGACTCGGAAAACTCCTCCACTTCCTCGGCGTCTATTTTCTCGAACCTTTCGCGTAACTCAATCGCCAGGTCCTCCACCCCCTTTTGGGCCCGCCCGGTCTCGGAACGCCGCGTCTCCACCACCTCGAATAGTGCAACATTGTTGGGCTGCCAACGGTCCCGCAGTTGACGAAACGCCGCCGCTTCTCCCTCGGCGGCCGCGATCAGCATGTCGGCAAGCTCTCGGGTGTGGGAGGCTCTGGGAAGTTCTCTGGCCTGCTCCGTCACATTATTAAAACTGACGGCGAAGTCCTGCAACGCTACATGGACTGAGCTTCTGTGGCAGGATATCAGCCCCGCTCGCCAGAGATCGAACTCCTCGTGCAGCTTGTCCCACTCTTGGCCGATGGCCTGTTGCTCCTTCGCAAACGTGTCCATCGCCATCAGCTCGCCTGCCGACAAAGGCGCGGCGGGCTGGACGGCCGGCGAAGCTGTGGGCAATATCACAGGTTGAGAAGTCGGAGTCCGGCTGCAAGCGGCTGCGGCGGCCAGCAACGACACCGCCAGGATCAAGGTAAACCAGGCCCCAAGTCGTACCTTCATAGTCTATTTACGTACCCCTAGGAAATCGCTTACCAGGTCTTCTCTAAATTCCCCGGCGATCAAGCGGGACACCGCACCCGTCAGAGTCTCCGGATTGTCGGCCAGGACTACCAAAACGTACCGGTCCTGGTTCCGGTCAAGCACAGTAATTGCGGTTCCCTCGAGGTCCAGGTCCGGAGCAAACGGAGCGCCAAGGGTGTCGTCAACTCGTACTCCGGCGGCTTGCAGGTATTGGCTCACCTGCGCGGCGTCCTCATACAGACCCAGGAAAACAGTGTCCCGGCTCACGTCCTCGACTCCGCGCATTCGGGAAGAAATCCCTGCTGCCGACAGTCCATTTCTCAGTTCCGTGCCGGTACTCCAAAGGGACGGTTGTCCTAACAAGATATCGGCGCCCTTGTCCAATCCGGCCTCAAAGAAGTGTGGGAAGTCGGCTAGGTCGAACTCCCGTTCACTGGTCGTGAGAAAGTCGGCGATGTTGGACACCAGCCGGTCATTATCCAGCAAGGAGTTATGCGGCGGCACCATAAAGGTAAAGTCCGCAATCGAAAGGACGTTGCGGCTATCGCCCAAGGCAATGGGATAGAGGCCGTCATTAGTTTCCACCAAGGAAGACTTGGTGTTGGCGCCGGTAAAGGCCAGGCCGGGGCCGGATGACCGGACCGAACCGGCGGTGTAAAGGGTTATGACGTCCAAGCCAACCGTCAGTTCGTCAGGCTGAAACTCCCGGATGAATATGTTTTGAAAATTCAGGTCGTAATCCACCACGTTGTAGAGATAGTCCGGTTGAAAGTTCAGTCCGAACCTCTCGGCCAGCGTGTTTATCTGTTGGGGACGAGTGGGGTCGGAAACCAGCAGTAGCTTGCCGCCCTTCCTCACGAACCGTTCCACGAGGCTTGCTTCCGCATCCGAGTAGCCCTCCTGTGGGAGGGCTACCATGAAACTGTCCGCGCGCCGCAGCTTCTCTTCCAACAAATACAGGCGGTCCTTTTCTTCATCCGGTCCCCGGCCGTCAGCGCCAGGATCGCCAATAAACTCCACGTCATATCCCCGGTTGGCTACCCGTGAGCGAAGGGTGACGATCTCGTTTTTTCCGAACGCGTTGGAATGCAGAGCGTCCACCAGAAAAAGGCCTCTCTTGACCTGGGCCGCGGGCGAATCTACGAAATCACCGGGAGGGACGGCAGGGGAGGTTATCTGCCCGTAGGGGATTTCCAAAGACGGCGGCGGTTCGTAACTTCCTTGGTAGAAGAAGTAGAACACTGCTCCGAAAGCGGCGGCGGCGAATGCGACCAACAGGGCCGATACCCCGAGTAATCTAAGGGGCATGGCCGACATACAGGTAATAGATGTTGGGACGGTGAATATCCAAGGGGAATCCGGGCAGCGGGTCCTCTTCGCTGGCGTTGCCGGTAATGATCAGCCTCCTCAGGGCCTGGAGTCTTGCTATGTCGCTGCCTGGCTCCGCTCCGGCGACATCCGGGACAAGCCCCACGCCGCCATCGTCGATTGAGAGCAGCGCCAGCATTTCGCCAAGGCTGGAGTCTGCCCCACTGTCCGAGCTTGTGAAAATGCGATTCAACTTTTGGATGAGCTCCCGTAGCACCTCTGCGTTTACGTCTACGAGCCCGTAGCTCGAGACGCCCGCCATCTCCGCCGCTTTTTGGACGGCGTCGCTGTTGCCGCCGATCTCGTCGGCCAGCCCCAGCCTCACCGCATCCATGCCGGAGTAAATGCGCCCCTCGACCAACTCATCCGTGGTAATTCGTAACCTGTCGCCCCGTTCGCTGGTGACCAACTGGGCGAACGCCGACTTTATCTGGTCGGTCGTTCCAATCCATTCTCTCCTGGAAGCTCCGGACAGCTTGTACGGTCCGGTAAATATCAGGCTCTCATACGGCAGCGGGGGGACCAATGGGTCGGCCACGGTGATAACACCCACGTTACCGACGAGGGATGATGGCTGGGCGTAGGAATGTGATGCCCCCATTGCCATCATGAACCCGCCGCTGGCAACCAGCCCGTTCATCACCAACACCACGGGTTTTTCTTCCCGCAATTTACGTGTCTCGAGGTACAGGCGTTCGCTGGCGGCGGCGCCACCTCCGGGAGAAGTCAGTCTGATGACCACCGCCTTTATGGAATCGTCCCGGCCCGCGTAGTTGAGGTACTCGCCAATCACGTAGGCCGAGTCCTCTGTTATCACGGTAAAAGGCACGTCAATGACGCCAATCTTCGGCTTCCCCGGAAAGGCGTAGACAAACACCAACAGCCCGACTGCTATCCCGAGGCCAGCCACCAGTGGCGCGATGACGTACCAGCTAGTCAATACTTTACGAACGATAACCGTTTTGCCCTCCGCCGCCGTCTGTTCCCATCCAGGTCCCGCGGGGCTCCCGAAACCCGGCACGAGTTTATCAGCAAAATGTCTATTCGGGCCAGACGCGTCCCGGATGCGTCCAGGGGCACCAATTGTCGGATAATCTCCCCGTCCTTCCGGCCGCAGCCGGAATCCAGACCCGAATCTTGGGTTCGCGCAGTGTTCCCTCCCCTTGGCAGGGGGAGGGTTAGGAGGGGGTCGCCCTCCTCGCGTCTTCCTTCCTCCAACTACGCCGCTGCGCGGCGGGGTGCCCCCTTCCTAACCTTCCCCCTCCGGGGGGAAGGGACACTGGACAGTTACCCGCAGGGGAACAAAGAGACCGTGGGCCTATATTTGGGTTAACATTGGACCTGATAATTCACAACAGCAGGAGGGACCATGGGGTCCATAAGATTGTATTCCGGAGACGACGGCGAGTCCCACATAGAAGCAATCGACCCGGCCTCGCATCCGGACTGGAGCCAGTTGCAAAACGCCAAAGGTATCGTCTTCCGGGCCTCACCCCCAGGGTATTTCGTTGATTGGCACGTGGCGCCCCGGAGACAGTACATAATAACCCTTTCCGGGGAAGCGGAAATCGGGCTGGCCGACGGAACAGTCCACCGGCTTGGAGCCGGAGACGTCAACCTCGCCGAAGACCTGACGGGCCACGGACACACGACCCGGGTGGTGAGCAGCGTTCCCAGAGTTACGGCCACTGTCCATTTGGATGAATAGCCCGGACCCGTCCGCCCCGGCCCGTTGGCCCCCCCAGTGGCAAACCGGGCGATGTTTAACTGGCCGGAACACAAGCGCGTTCTCATAGAAATCTGACCGGAGGAGAATCATGGCAAGGACACCTGTAGTAACTCGAGACATGGTCCCCGAAGAGTTCCGTGGCGCCTTCGATGAACTGACCAGAGACACCGGAGGCTCGATCGCCGGCGGCCCAGGCTCAATTACCATCAACAGCCCGGAGATGTCACGACGGCGAAGCCATCTCACCGCCTACCTCCGGTTTGAGACGGCTTTTCCCAAGAGGATACAGGAGTTGGCGATTCTGGCCACTGCCAGGGCCATGGACTGCCCGTATATCTGGAACGCCCATGCACCGGCGGCGCGGAGCGAGGGGGTCAGCGACGCACTGGTGGACGCTCTGCGGGACAGACAACCGTTGCCCGAAATGGCTCCCGACGAATCGGCGATTGTGGACTTCTGCGCTGAGTTCTACAAGGACCACCGGGTTTCGTCACCAACGTTCCAGACAGCCTTGGAGCAGTTCGGTGTCCAGCACCTGGTAGAGATAACAGCCCTGATGGGCAACTACGCCCAGACCGCCTTCTTCCTGAACGCCTTCGAAGTCGAGTTGCCGGCAGACCGCACCGAGCCCGTCTTGCCGGTAGGCTAGGATCCGCCGGTTCCGCCAGGCTACGACCCCCGGTGCGGCCACACCGGGTCGTGGTAGCCGAGGGGCACGGAAGGCCTGCCCCAGTAGGGCTGGGTTTCAGAGAATTGCAACACCGGCGCCAGATGGCGCAGCCGGCCCCCCGGCGCGTTGCTGACCGTCGACCAGCGCTCAATCTCCTCAGGGGTGAATGCTTCCGGCACATCCCGGAGCTCCGCTTCCGGGACCTCGCCCCGGTCTACGAGCCAGCGTCCCGTCTGGGCCAATGATATGCGGACCAACCAACTGCCGCCTTCCCGGACCCGCCGGCCCAAGGCCACCAGAGCGCCGAATGCCATGAGGTAGCCGGTCAGGTAGTCGATGGCTGACACCGGGTAGAACTGAGGCCCCGGCTCGGCGCCGGGGAACAGATCGCCTTGACGGTCGGTGATGCCGCTCACCGTTTGCACCACGGTATCGAAGCCGCGGCGCGAAGACCATGGCCCCACCCGGCCAAAGGCTGACAGAGAGACGTAGACGATGCCCGGCCGCAGCTTGGCCAGGTCCTCGGGCGAGAGGCCGCGATGGGCAAGGGTCCCCGGGCGGTACCCCTGAGAGAAAACGTCCGCTTCCCGGACCAGTCCCCGCAGGGTGTCCACATCTGTGTCTTCCCGCAGGTCGAGGCGGGCGGATAGCTTGCCGTGGCCCGTGTCGTGTTCCTGGGATGTGCTGCTAGGCAGGTGGGCGCCGGTGATCTTCAACACGTCCGCCCCGTGTTCAGCCAGGGTGCGGGCGCAGGTTGGCCCCGCCAATACGCGCGTAAGGTCCAAAACCCTTACCCCTGACAAGGGCCTTGCCCCTTCGGGCAAGGGTTGCGGCGGGCTGTCTCCGATCTTCTCAATCTCCAGCAATGGCAAAGAGGCGACAGCGGCGGCCTGCGGGTGCCGGGCCCATTCTTCTATGGAGCGGACCATTCCACCGGCCCCATTTGCGGCGATGATGGCCTCCTCCAGTTCCAGGGCATCCCAGCCAGCCACCGCCCGGCGCACCGCCTCGCGGTCCTCATCTACGCCCAGCACCCCCAAGGCCGCGTCTCGATGGTTGGGGAAATTGCAGTGGAGATAGCTCCAGCGGCCGTTCCTGGCTGGGTACACGCCCATCACCGGGGTCCGCTCGGCGGCGACCGACGCCCCGTCCATTGTCAGGTACTGGCCGCTGCGCAACGACGCCGTGGCCTGCCGGGCGTCGACTTTGATCTCCTGACGGCGCCCGGTCCGCAACTCCCAAAGGTTTGAAACGGCAAGGCCAACGGCGGCCAGGCTGGCCGCGGCGGCCTCCCCGATACGAAAAGGCGTCGGCAGAATCGGGTCCGCGCCGCCCGAAATCTCAAC
The DNA here is from genome assembly GCA_965220625.1 of Dehalococcoidia bacterium. GTDB lineage: Bacteria > Chloroflexota > Dehalococcoidia > Lucifugimonadales > UBA3495 > VXOI01. Next base: position 1,956,398 of record CBDCQN010000003.1, on the reverse strand, counting down.
TTCAGCGGCGTGTTCCGGGTCGCAACCTGGGATTGAGAGAAGCGTGGCCAGGGTTTTGTCAATCAATCTTTTTTAGATGCTCCTTTTGTGTCTTGGCCGGCCATTCCGGCGTGCCGCATTTCAGTCCGGTAAGGGTCCCACCAGGCTTGGCCCGATTGGCGTCTTTGATCATGGCAGTGTGAGAACTTTCGCGCAGCCATTTCTACAGCCGGTTCAGGAGTCCGCCGGTATCACACGGTAGATGCGTCCTGTGGTCCTGAGCGCTTCGACGGTCCAAGGCTCCCCCACCCCGGCGACCAGCCATTCGAGAATAGCCCACAGGTCCCGGTCGGTTTGGTCCGTATCCAGTGGTTCGAGTCCCGGGACCAGCGCCGCGATTTCGACCCCGGACGGAAACGGACGCCCGGACCGGCCAATGAAGACCAACTCGTAGACGCGCCCATCAACATCGAGCAATCCAGGCGCGTCCAGTTGCTTGTCCGCGAGGTCGAATGTCGCGACCAAGAATTCGGCGAACTCCGGGTAATGACCGACGTCCGGGTCGGTCAACAGGGGTACGCTCCGCGTGTTGAACGGCCGTTCGGTTATCCGGGAAACCGTCATGGGTTAAGCCGTTGCCGGGATGGGGAGATGACGCGCCGCGAAGTCGACGAGGAGATGGCCAATCTCTGCGCCGGAGTCTTCTTGGAGGAAATGCTTGCCGGTGACCAGGTGCGGGCCTTCGGCGTGCGGCCAGATGTCATGCCATCTCGCGCCCATAACGTCGGCGGCGAACACCTCGTCTTCCCGTCCCCAGAGGATGGTCGCCGGAATGTCGAGTTCACGGACCCCGGCTTCAAGCCACTCGAAGCGTTCCCCCGTGATATCGGTGCTCGGATCGATGGGGATGGAGCGGGGCCACTGCCAGGTCAGTCGCCGGTCGTCCGGGTCGGGCAACACCGTTTCGTAAGCCGGTAACGCATCGGCCCGGCAGCGCTCGCGGTCGACGACCGAGAGATAGATGCCGCGCGCCGGAAAGGCAGCTTGGCGCGCCAAGATATAAGGGCCGACGATTGGCGCATGCATCAGCCGCCACGGTAGGACCTGGCGGTGGAATTCCGCAGCGGGCGTCCGCCATGCCCAAGTCGACATAACGGCTACCGCCGCCGCCCGTCGGCGTCGGGCGAGCAGGGCCGCCAAGCCGGTCGGGCCGCCCCAGTCGTGACAGACGAAGAAAACGCCGTTGAGATCGAGTTGGTCAATCAATGCGACGAGATTCGCCGCGTGGTTATCCAGGCTGTGCGCACTGGCGCTGTGGGGATGCTCCGACAGGCCAAACCCAATCTGGTCCGGCACGATCACCCGATACCCTGCCGCGAGCAGCGGCGGGATGGTGTCGCGCCACAGGTAGCCCCAAGTGGGATTGCCGTGCAACAGCAACACCGGCGGCGCGTCGGCCGGGCCTTCGTCGATGTAGTGCATTCGCCAACCGTTGACGTTGGCGAATTGCGACCGAAACGGGTAACGGCTCGCCACATGCGGGGAAAGGTCGCTGATTGTACGTGTCATGGCGTCATTCCGGGGGCCCATCCAGGCGATTTGCAGCCTCTTCCGGCTCAATCCCTTAGGTGTAGGTCTTGACCCTGTCTCCTAGTCGAAGGTGCTTGGTTGGTCGGCGGGCAGAGTCGCGGAACGGGACCTGGGAGCTATGAGAGAGAACTGCTTTCTCAGGGTCGTATAACCCAGGGCGCACACGAACAACAGGGCCGAAAAGAGCACCACACTGGCGCCGGACGACACGTCCAGGTGGAAGCTCAAGTAGATCCCAGCCAGGCCGCAGATCGCGCCCAACGCGGTGGATAGCAGAATCAGCGTACGGAAACTATCGGTCAGCAACCGGGCTACGACCGGAGGAATCACGATGGCCGCCGCGATCATGGTCACTCCCAGCACCTGGATCGATACCACAATGACCGCCGCCAAGACCAGCGAGAAGAGGGTGTCCATCCACCCGATGGGCACGCCATAGAACCCGGCCACCTCTTGGTCGAAAGTGGCGAAGAGGAGCATCTTGTACCCCAGGAACACTATGACGACGGTGGCCGCCGCCACCAGGCCTATTGCCAGGAGGTCTCCCTGCGTGACCCCCAGTATGTTGCCGAAAAGAGCGGCGTCGAAGCTGCGGGTGAAACTCTTGTACCGGCTGATCAGGGCGATGCCCAAGGCGAAGCTGGCTGTAGTCACGATCCCGATTGCCGAGTCCGCCGCTATTTTGCGCTGTCGCGCCGTGGCGGTGATGAGGAGGGCTGAGACGAATCCCCAGATGCTGGCGCCGAGGAAAAAGTTGATAGACATCAAGTAGCTGGCCACCGCTCCGCCAAACACGGCGTGGGCCAGTCCATGGCCGATGTAGGCCATGCGTCTGAGGACGATGTAGACGCCGATCAGGCCGCATAGCCCGCCCACCAGGGTGGCGGCAATGAGGCCCCGCACGAAGAATTCATATTGGAAGGGTTCGAACATTTAAGGCGTATCTGGCACCCTGTCCATTGTAGCGGAAAGCGCCCCATCTGCGGGGCCACCCAGGGTTATCGCACGTGAACCAGGCGTTACTGGGGGTAGACGGCGCGGCTGGGGCCTTCGAAGACCAGACCGGTGTCGAACCCTTCCAGGGCCTCGGTGCTGCCGCCCAGAGCGGTAACTATGATTTCGACGTCTGCCAGCATCAGCCCCAGGTAACTATGGTTGGGGTCGCCCGGAGCGCCGGGGAGATCGTCGTCACGAAGGCGGTCAATGAATTCGGCTCCTCCTTCTTCGGCAATTTGCTCCATAATCGGGCTGGGGAACACTTGAGAGCCGAAGATGGCCGGCACGTTCGTCTCCCTGACCTGGTCTATCAGGTTGGCGACCGAGCGGACCGACGGCTCGGTGAAGTCCGAAGGTTGTATCGCACCGATGATCTCCAAGCCGTAACGCGGCCCGAATAAGGGGAAGGAGTCGTGGTAGGTCAGCAGCTTGCGGTTCTCCGGTGGTATGGTGGCCGTCGCACGGGCTATTCGCTCGTCCAGGTCGTCAATCCGCTCCCGCAGCAGGGCGAAGTTTTCGTTGTAGTATCCGGCGTTGGACGGATCGAGTGTGACCAATTGTTCCCTGATAAGGTCGGCGTACTTCAGCGCAAGGGGTGGAGATGTCCACAGGTGGGGGTTCGGATGGCCGTCTGACTCAGGGAACGAGAAGTCGAACACCCACTCCTCTGTGGTTATCGCCATGTCTCCCAAGGTCAAGATCACAGCACCCGCCTTGACGTTGGCGCGCGCCATCTCGATAGTGGGCTCTTCCAGGAACAGTCCATTGGCGACGAACAGGTCGGCACTGGAGAGGACGGCGGCCACCGACGGAGCGGGCTCGAAGGTATGGGAGTTGGTCCCTTCAGGCACTATCCCTTCCAGCATGATCCGGCCTCCGCCGATGTTCTCGATCAGGCTGGTGATGGGCGAAACGGTGGAAACGACCCGCAGGCCCACGGCCTCGCCGCGTTCCCCAACCGGGGGCGGGGCCTCGGTCTCTCCAGAGCAGGCGATCATAACCAGGCATAGCAGGGCCGCGACAACGGCCGGCAACAACCGCCGCCTGCGGTGCGGGATCAAAGTCAGCCCTCCGTCGTCATACCGGCGAAAGCCGGTATCCATCAGAATAAACATCGTGTCGCAAATGCTAACCAGAACTCCGCTCATTTGACTACCCCGGTTTGACTGCCCCCGGAAAATGTATAAACTTCGTATTCAGACACAACCTTTGGAGGCCAACATGAAAGCCGGACTATTCTTGATGCCATCCCATCCTCCGGAACGGTCCCCCTTCGACGCTCAACAATGGGACCTGGACGTTCTCTCCATGGTGGACGAAGCTGGTTACAGCGAGGCTTGGATCGGCGAACATTTCACCGCGTTGTGGGAGCCTAACCCCGCTCCCGACCTGCTCATCGCCCAAGCCCTGATGCGTACCAAGAACATCAAGCTGGGCACCGGGGCCCACCTGTTGCCCTTTCACAACCCTGTTGAACTCGCCCACCGGGTGGCCTTTCTGGACCATCTGGCCCAAGGCCGCTACATGTTCGGAGTCGGCGCGGGCGGTCTCCAGACGGACCACGAGATGTTCGGCATCGACATGGCCGCAGGCCAACACCGGGAGATGACCCGTGAGTCCCTCGACATCATCCTCAGCCTCTGGGAGCACATGGACGGCCCCTTCCGGTACGAGGGCAAGTACTGGAACTTCAACATCCCCGACCCCAAGGAAAACGAGTACGCCACGCTGCGCACCTTCATGTCCCCGTTCCAGAAACCCCATCCCCCCATCGGCATCGCCGCCGCCAGCATCGGGTCCGACACCCTTAAGATCGCTGGCGAGCGGGGGTACATCCCCATGAGCCTCGGGCTCAACGCCGTGTACCTGGCCAGTCACTGGGACTCGATAGTGGAAGGAGCCAGGAGCGCCAACAGGCAGCCCCCGCCCCGCAGCGATTGGCGCATAGTGAGGGACGTCTGGGTCGCCGACACCGACGAGGAGGCCCGGGAAGGAGCTCTCGGCGGTATGCTCGGCCGGGCTTGGCGGGACTATCTTCATCCGCTGTTCTCTTACGGCGCCTATCCCTTCGTCAGCTCCATGAAGCACGACGAGAGTATCCCCGATGAAGACGTGACCGTCGAGTACATGGCCGATAACCTCTGGCTGGTCGGTTCACCCGACACAGTAGCCCGGAAGATCCGGAATCTCTACGAAATGGTAGGCGGTTTCGGCACTCTTTTGTGGCTCACCTTCGACCACTCCGAAAACCGGGCCGCCTACGAAAAATCGGTTCACTTGATGGCCCACGAGGTAATGCCCCAACTCGCCGATTTGACCGGAGACTAGGATTCCACGGGTGGCCGGCTCCGGCAGTCGAGCCGGCATTTCATACTGGCGCCGAATGGCGGGTCCGTGGCGGGTCCCGGACTTTCGTTGGTATTGGGGCGGGTCCAGCTGCCAGTCGATTTCCCAAGGAATGCAGTTCCTGGTTCTCGGCTGGCTGGTGCTGGAGGTCACCGGGTCCTCCACCCAGTTGGGCGTCGTTCTTTTTCTCTACGGCATCCCCAACGTGGCCCTGCTCATCGTCGGCGGCGTAATAGCCGACCGGATGAACCGGAAGCTGTTGCTGATGGTCTCCCAAGCGGTTGTCGGCGGCCTTATCGCCCTGCTGGCGGCACTGGCCATCGCCGAGATAGTCGCCCTTTGGCATATCTACCTCGCCTCGGTCTTGTTGGGCGTCGTGCAGGGGCTGAACCAGCCTGCCCGGGTCGCCATCATCTCAGACCTGGTCGGCGAACGCACTCTCTTGGACGCCTTGGCCCATTTCAACGCCGGCGTCCACTTGGGCCGCATCATGGGCCCGCCCATGGTCGGAGAAATGATCGACAGGGTGGGGATCGGGCCGGCATTGGCGGTAAACGCGGTCTTTTACGTGATCAGCGTTCTGTTTCTCTGGCGGATTCGCACCCCGCTGACCAGCCGGGGCCCGGAACGCCAACACCCGGTGCGGAATTTCCTCGACGGCCTGTCCATCATCCGGAATACCCCCGTGCTGCTCACCGTGATTGTCGTCACCTGTTCCTTCGGCGGCTTCGGCATGTCCCACCTTCAAGTCATCCCGGCCTTCGCCAAGGAGCAGTTGGGGGGCGATGCCGGCGACGCGGCCCTTATAATGCTGGCTTCGGGTATCGGTTCCTTGATCGGCAATCTTTGTATCACCTTCATGGCCCGGGAGTGGCTCTACCGCTGGTTCTTGACCTGCCTCCTGGCCTTTTGCCTCATCCTCGCCTTGTTCTCTTGGTCCGAGTCATTCTGGGTGGCCTGGGGACTGTTCTTGGTCGTCGGAATAGTGAGTCTCGGGACCGTGTGGCCCTTGGCCACGACCATACTGCAACTGGCCTCCCCGGCAGAGCTGAGGGGCCGGGTGATGGGCGTGCTCCACTTCACACCCGGGTTCCATTACCTCGGCGCGCTGCCCCTGGCTGCCGCGGCGGCGTCCGCCGGTTGGCCGCTGGCCATAACGGCCACGGCGGGGATGTGCTTCCTGGTCACAATCTGGTTCGGAGTCAGCAGGAGGGCCGGCCGGGAGTTGGTCGTCCGCCCCACGTCCAGCTTCGCCCGGGCGGCGGCGATGTAGCTCCCTGCCGCTGGAATGGGACGTCCGGGGGGAGGTCCGCCCGTTTGACAGCCGGAAGCTCCGTTAATACACTCGCGTTAGCCCGGCCCGTATCCCGGACCGCCGGGCGAATCGCACCAGAAGCGGCAAGATGAAACGATTTGACTATCTCGAGGCCCGTACCCTCCGGCAAGCGGTTTCCATGCTCCGGCGGCACGACGGGAACGCCCGAATCGTTGCCGGAAGCACCGACTTCCTGGTGCGCTGGCGTCAGGGAGTCTGGAATCCCGACGTCGTGGTCAACATCCAACGGGTCTCCGGCTTGGGCCGGGTTACCTACAGTCCCAGGAACGGCCTGCGGTTGGGGTCTCTGGCCACAATCCAGGCCGTGGAACAACATCCGATAGTCCGCCAGCGGTACCCGGCGCTGGCGGCCGCCGCCGCGTCCTTCGCCGGGGTGCAGGTACGGAACCTGGCGACGGTGGGCGGCAATATATGCAATGCTTCTCCCTCGGGCGATATGCTCCCGGCCCTCTTGGCCTTTGACGCCCGCTGCCGCATTGCCGGCCCCGGCGGCGACCGGTGGGTGGACTTGGACCAGCTATTCGAAGGGCCGGGACGAACCGTCCTGGCAGCCGACGAAATACTGGCCGAAATCCGGCTTCCCGCACCCCTGCCCAACACCGGGTCCCTCTACATCAAGCACAGCCCGCGCAGCGCCATGGATATAGCCACCGTCGGCGTGGCGTCGTCGGTGGCCATCGATCGCCGGTCGGGCGTCTGCTCCAAGGCCCGGATCGCCTTGGGCGCGGTGGCCCCCACCCCCCTTCGGGCCTACTCCGCCGAGGCGATGCTGGAAGGTCAATCACTTACCGAAGAGTTGATCGAAGCGGCGGCCCGGGAGGCGGAGTCCCTGGCCACTCCCATCGACGACGTACGCGGGACGGCCCGCCACCGCCGTGAAATGACCGGCGTGCTGACCAGGCGCACCCTGACCCGGGCGGCCGAAATCGCGCGAAGCGGCCCCATGGCTTTCGAGGAACACCGGCGGTTGACCGTCCAAGCCGCCTTCTAGCCAAGCAAACCCCATCCCAACGCCCGTGACTCCAACACGCAACAGGCTGGCCGACATTATGAAGAGACCGCTGCAACTGACGGTGAACGGAACGCCCCGGACCATACTGGTGGAGCCATACTACTCTTTGCTGGACACCCTGCGGGACGAGCTTCACCTCACCGGCACCAAGAAAGGGTGCGACGAAGGCGACTGCGGCGCCTGCACCGTTCTGCTGGACGGCGCCCCGGTTACGTCCTGCCTGGTGTTGGCTCACAGCGCCCACGACGCCGAAGTCACCACTATCGAAGGCCTGGCGTCGGGAGGGGAACTCCACCCGGTACAGCAGGCCTTCGTGGAGCACGGCGGACTGCAGTGCGGTTACTGCACGCCGGGGTTGATCATGGCCACCGTCGGCCTGCTGAACAGCCAGCCAGACCCCGGGGAAGAGGAAGTCAAATACGCCCTCGGCGGCAACCTGTGCCGGTGCACCGGCTATTCCAAGGTCGTCGAAGCGGCCATGGCGGCAGCTGATGCGATGGGACGGAAGGTGGAGTAGAGAAGATGCCAGAGTTCGAAGTCCTGGGCAAAAACCATATTAGGGTCGACGCGGCGGACAAAGTCACGGGCCACGCCACTTACGCCGGCGATGTCTACCTGCCCGAGATGTTGATGTGCAAGGTGCTGACCAGCACCCGCAGCCACGCCCGCATCGTCGGCATCGACGCCTCGGAAGCCGAGCGTCTGCCCGGCGTCAGGGCTGTCATCACCGGCCGGGACTTCCCCGACGTCCATTTCGGCTCGGGGGCGTTGAGAGACCGCTACGTGATGGCCCGGGACGAAGTGTTCTACATCGGGGAACCGGTGGCCGCCGTGGCGGCTGACGACGAGGTCACCGCCCAGGAAGCCCTGGACCTCATTCGAGTCGAGTACGAGGACTTGGACCGGGTGGTGGACCCGCTGGAGTCGATAGACCCCAACTCCACCGTGGTCCACCCGGACTTGCCCGAATTCGACGGTTTCGGCTTCGCCATGGGCGGCAACAACTGCGCCATGCTGGACGCCGACCGGGGGGACGTCGACGAGGCCTTCCAGTCGGCCGATCACGTTATCGAAGAGACGTACCATACCCAGCCCATCAACCAGGGGTTCCTTGAACCCATGGCCTGCGTGGCCAACGTGGAAGCCAATGGGAGGCTCACCGTTTGGGCTTCCACTCAGGGCCCCTACCAGGTACGAGCCCAGCTGGCGTCAGTGTTCGACATGCCCATCGGCAGGATCAAAGTGATCGCCATGGAACTGGGCGGCGGCTTCGGGGCCAAACTGCGGTTGGCCTTGGAGGCGTTCCCCGCCCTGTTATCGATGAAGACCAACCGGCCGGTGAAGCTCGTCAACACCCGGCAAGAGACCTTCACTCTGAACGGCCCCCGGCTGGAGACCAATATCTATCTCAAGACCGGCGTGACCAACGATGGCCGGATGGTGGCCCGGGAGGCCCGCAGCGTCTTTGACGTGGGCGCCTACCTTGGGGCCGGCCCCAACTCAGGAGTGGGCCATGCCCTCGGGGCCTACGACATCCCCAATTTCCGCTTGCGCTCCTACGGCGTCTACACCAACAAGCTCTATGTGGGCTCCTACCGGGCTTCCGGCGTGGCCGACATGACCTTTGCCGTCGAGTCCCACATGGACGTGATCGCCCACGAGCTGGGCATGGACCCCTGGGAGTTCCGCGCCCGCAACGCTCTGAAAAAGGGCGACACCAACGTGAGCGGCGCGGCCGTTCCCTCCAACGGGTTGAAGGAGGTCATGGACGCCCTGAAAGAGCGCATGGCGTTGCCCAAGAAGCTGCCGTCGACCGATCGGGAAGGCCGAGGGGTAGGCATCGCCGTCGGCGAGTGGCGCAGCGGCAGCGGGCCGTCGACGGCCTCGATCAGCGTCAACGAAGACGGCACCGTTAGCCTGCTCACCGGCTCGGTGGACATTTCGGGCAGCGACACGTCGCTGGCCCAGATCGCCGCCGAGTCCCTGGGGCTGGAGTTTGAGCAGGTCATAGTGGCCAAACGGGACACCGACCTGGCCCCCTTCACCGGGCCCAGCGGCGGAAGCCGCATCGTCTACAGCCAGGGCAAGGCGGTCCAGATGGCCGCCGAAGACGCCCGCTCCAAGCTGCTGGCACTGGCCGCGGACCGCTTGGGAGTCCAGGCCGAGGCCCTGGAATGCAAGGGAGGATGGGTCTATGTGCAGGACAACCCGTCCCAGTCTGTCGGGTTGGGACAGTTGGCCCGTCTCAGCTTGAGCGCTCGCGGCGGCCCCATTGTCGGCGCCGCCTCACTTTCCAGTATGCCCTACGCGCCGGTTTTCAACGCCCAAGGGGCCGAGGTGTTGGTGGACCGGGAAACGGGCCAGGTGAAGGTCACCCGGTTCGTTCAGGCCCAAGACGTCGGGCTGGCGGTGAACCCCATGGGTGTGGAGGGCCAACTGGAGGGAGGGGCGGTCCAGGGGATCGGCCGGGCTCTGAGTGAGGAAGTGCTCATCGACGCGGATACCGGCGAGGTGAGGAACCAGTCGTTGGCCACCTACCTCATGCCGCTGGCCCTCGACATGCCGGAGATCGAGAATATCCTGGTCGAGGTGCCCAGCGAGGACGGTCCCTTCGGGCTTCGTGCGGTGGCAGAGCCTCCCGGATTCGGTCCGCCGGCCGCCATTGCCAACGCCATCTACGATGCCGTGGGCGTCCGTATTCGTACTCTGCCGTTGACTGCCGAACGGGTGTTGGCGGCCATGAATGGGGAGGAGTACGACCACTACGCGATGGACGTGGAATCCCTGAGGGCGGCCGAAGGGGAGACGGGTTAGGCCCGGTGCCGGTCCGGTGGCGCCAGCCAAGCCCGCAGGAGTGTCGGGTGGGCGTTGACTGCAACTATCAAGGGGTGCCTGTTCAGCCTGCCAACTCCGCGTACACCCACTCGGGCTCACTGTTAACCGTAGCCGACGGGGATACCGCCTGTCCCCCAATGACGACGTCCGTTTCTTGGTCGTTCAGGTAGTGCCCGCACTGCAGGCAGGCGAAGAATTTGCCGTGTATGTCTTCGGTGGAGTATAGGTCGCCGCGGCACCTTGGGCATCCTTTCAACCAGTACATCTCTCTCTTCCGGAACGTGGATTTTACCGCTCCAAATCTGCTTGCATTTACAGTACGGGTCAGACCGTTACCATTGAGTTACGACAATTAGTTATTGATAATTTGAAAATATATCTAAATCAATTCTTAAAATTGTTGACATAAACCCTCTGCCGTCGATAACTTCGAAGTGGTTGATAGCTGTGACCGGAATCGACGGCCAGCGCCCCAATCTCTCAGGGGCGCTCGACCGCACAGGATTCCCCATTGTGAAGCGTCTCGTCCGGCAGACGGACGTGGTCGCGGCGGCACGACAACCAGGAGGGGCCCAATGGTAATGGAAAGGAGCGCAACGGAAACGGTGTTGGAACAACCGGCGGCGCTGGCCTGCCGGCATTACTGGATCATAGAGCCGGCCAACGGAAGGGTGAGCCGGGGTGAATGCCAGGTCTGCCACGACATAAAGGATTTCGAGAACTCCATCGGGGAGATGGAACGGGGCTAGGCGGCTATCTCAAAACGTATTGGGTGGGCCGCCGAGGCGCACGGTCCACCGAGGCGCAAATGTGCGGCCCCCCTTGGCGAAAGAGGGAGACCCCAGGACGATCCCTATTTGACATAATTGTGGACGAGGTCAACCTGTCCAAGATGCCGGCAGGTCTCGACAACAGGGACCTAAATCAGGGACCACCGGGGCGACCCGGCGGGCTTGTATTTGGCGGAGTGGGGGCTCCGGCGTTACAGGATGGCCACCGGGTTCACCGGGGAACCGGTCCCGCCCACCACCCGCAGCGGGTTCACCGTCAGCATGAACTCGTACCGCCCTTCCTCGCCGCAGGCTTCGGCCAGCGGTTGGAGCAAGGCGTTATCCAGAAGTCCGATCCCGTAGGCGAAAATGGCGCCGTGGACCGACCACCCCAGATCGTACCCGTTGGGAGTAAGGTCCATCATGTCCCAGACGAGCAGGCTGCAATCGGACTCCCGTATGAATTTGAGACAGCTTGCGTGGAGTCCGGGGCGCTCGTCCGAGTCGCTGCCCCAGAGGGGGTTCCCGTCCTCGTTCCACTTCTCCCTCCCCCCGTACACCACCAGGGCGTCGCCGGGCGCCATCTCCACTCCCTGCTCTTTGGCGATGTCTTCCAGCTCCCAGCCGTGGATGGGGTTTTCCATGGTCACGTACGGGTCGCCCCGGTGTTTTGGAACGTCCAGCAGCACGCCACGGGTGGTGAGGCCTTCCTTCCAGTGTTCCACGGAGCCCCACTCGGCCCCGTCCATGGTGATGTGCTCCTCGGGTTGGCGCCCGTTCCACATTCCGTTCTCGTCCCAGACGTGGCACAACGCGTCGAGATGGGTGGTGGCGGTGCCGTGGTATGAAATGCCGTAATAGTCAGCGGAGAAGCCGGACCGTCCACCTCTGGAGACCAACTTCATGAAGTGATGGGCCGGGGTGGGGTTGTTGGGGGCCGGGATGGTCGGAAACGGGCGGCTCAGGGACACGGCCCGGCCCGATTTAACCGAAGCCGCGGCCTCGACCCGTTTCTGCCGGGTGATCATGTTCACGGCGCCCGTCTGGTCGTCGTCGCCCCAACGTCCCCAGTTGCGGTCTTCTTTCAGGTAAGCGAGCACTTCATCCTTGGTTGGTATGCGGCGTTCCATAGGTTCCCTCCCTGTAATGTATGTCTATGGCTAATATATGTCCTGGGCACGTTGGGATTTTGATCGTCCAGGACTCGGAAAGTGCTACGCGGCGGCTGACTCGGACAGGCAGGTGAAGAACCGGTCCATCATCGAGCGGGACACGCTTTCCATCATCCGCTGCCCCACCCTGGCCAGCAGGCCTCCGGCCTGCGCATCGCCGTCAACCTGTACAGTGGTGCCCTCGCCGTTGGGCCCGCCGTTTGGAATCAGCTTGACGACGGCTTCGCCGTTGACGAATCCGGCGGAGCCTCTGCTCTCAACCACCAGCCGGTATGATTCATGGGGCATCTGTTCGCGCATGCTGACTTTGGCGTCAAAATTGCCGCGGATCGGCCCCAAGGCTATCGATAGGGCGGCCTCGTAGTCGTCTTTGCCCACCGCCTCCAGGCGTTGGCAGCCGGGAATGCACCCTTTCAGGGATTCAGGGTTGGTCAGGGCGTTCCACACCTGTTCCGGTGGGGCGTCGATCTCGTAGCTGCCAGACAGTTTCATTTTCGAATCTATCCTTTGGATCTCGCTTGGTAAATCTCGGTTAATAAATCTCGGTTGGCAATCTTGTTTGTTGAATCCCGGCTGAATATCGGCGTTGGCCATGGCGCTCGAGAGCGCCGGGCGGTTAGACCCGGCTGTCGGCCATAAGGAGCAGTTCCATGAGGGCCTGGGCGCCGTTGGCGCAGTCCTGGGGTGTCGAGTATTCGGCAATGGCGTGGCTGATGCCGTTGACGCTGGGCACGAACAACATGGCCATAGGGGCGATTGAAGCGACCGCTTGAGCGTCGTGTCCCGCGCCGCTAGGCAAGGGCTCCCAACTCAAGCCGCAATCCTCCGCCGCTTGGGCCACCCACGCCTGCAGTCCGGAATCGATCGGGACCGGCTGGGTGAACCGGTGTCGGGTCACGCTGACCCCAACGCCGTCATTGGACGAGGTCCGCTGGGCCGCCCGGTTCAACTCCAGTTCCGCCGAAGCCAACGCGTCCATACTCACGTCTCTGAACTCCAGTCCGAGGCGGGCGGCGCCGGGAATCACGTTCACCGCGTTCGGGGTCGCTTGTATCGCGCCCACCGTCGAGACCCGGCAGATTTCGTCTTCGGCCGCCATCTTCTGTATGTCCAGCACCATCCGCGAGGCGCTGACCAAGGCATCCCGCCGGTCGGACATGGGAGTCGTCCCGGCGTGGTTGGTCATTCCTTGGATGTCCACTTCGAACACTGCCCGGCCCGTGATGCCGGTGACCACTCCGATGTCGGTGCCCGTGCGGTGCAGGTTGGGACCCTGCTCGATGTGCAATTCGAAGTAGGCCGCCAGATCTCCCTGCCGCCGCGCCGCCGCGTCCGCCCGCGCCAGGTCGCCGCCGATATCGGCCATACGGGAGGAGAGACTGACGCCTTCATCGTCCAAGGCGTCCAGGTCTTCGTTTTCCAAAAGGCCGGCCATGGCGCGGCTGCCTATGAGCCACCGGTGGTACCTGGTGCCCTCCTCGTTGGTGAAAATCATGACCTCGAGTGGGTGGCGGGTGGTATGGCCGTGGTCCGCCAAGGACTGGACCACCTCTACGGCGCCCATAACGCCCAGGGCGCCGTCATATTTGCCTCCTAAGGGCACGGTATCGGTATGGGAGCCCATGGCGATGGGCGGCAACGAAGAGTCGGAACCGGCCTTGCGGCCGATGATGTTGCCGGCGGGGTCGATGCGCGTTTCGAGGCCGGCCCGGCGCATCAAGTCCATGGCGTAGGCGCGGCCAGCGATGTCGGCCGGGGAGAAAGCCAGCCGGTTCATGCCGTGGGGAGTCTCGCCGAAGCGGCCCAACTCTTCCAGCGTGCGGTTCAATCTGGCGGCGTTGATCGGGTAGAGTGGCATAAGCGCTCACCGTATGTTTGGATTTGTTGCGGATTTGTTCAACTGAGACCAATCAACGAACGTGGCAGCACCCATTGTAACCACAGACAGCACCGGGAACGCAAAGAGTCGCGCAGCAGAAAATCGATCGCATTGACTATGCTACACTGAAAAAACATCTGAACGGGTGCGACGTCTATGGGACATCAAGTCTGGGTCCCGATTAGACGACCGGAGATTTCCCGACGTGGATAGAGTTTTTATCTATTGGGACAATTCTAATATTTTTCACGAGGCACAGCGAATCGCCGAAGAAAAGAACAACGGTCCAGACGCCCGCTACCGAGTCCGAGTGAACTTTGATAATATGCTGCGGCTGGCTCATGCTGACCGCCAGGTGGAAAAGGCGTTCGCCGCAGGTTCCGTACCCCCGGAAATGCGACAGTTGTGGAACCGCATGGAAAGCCAGGGGGTGGAAGTCCAGCTATTCGACCGTGGCAGCGCCGGGTCCGGAGAGCAGGAGATGCCCGACCGTATCTTACAATTACGGATGCTGGAGGATGCTCTCGATTACAATGGCGACCCCGGTATAGTGGCGTTAATAACCGGCGACGGGGCCGGATACTTGGAAGGAGCCGGTTTTCACCGGACTCTGGAGCGAATGCACTACCGCGGCTGGCGGGTGGAAATCCTCTCTTGGGCGCATTCTTGCAATCAGCGTATGCGCCACTGGGCCGAAGAGAATGGAGCGTTTATAGCACTGGACAATTTTTACGACTCCGTTACGTTCTTGGAGCCGTCCCGCCCGGGACACCCCCTGGCAGCCTCCCGCGATTCTGCGCCGTTGGACCTGTCGCTGCGCCCCACGGGGTAGACCGGCCAACTCCCTCCCGACTGGCCCGCAGCATATCATGGCCAACAAAGCAACATGAAACCGTTTCAAAATGTTTTGGGAGGTCAATAATGGGCGCTACCGAAGTCATCGCCAAGTGGATCGTCGACACCAACTACGAAGACATTCCGCCGGACGCGATCCGTGTCGCCAACGAGTCCTGCTTCGATCTGTTGGGGGTTATCCTGGCCGGTTCGGCGCAGCCGGTGGGCCAAATCATCCAGGAGTACGTCACCAACCAGGGCGCCGTCGCCGAGGCTACGGTCCTGTCCGGGGGCGCGCGGAGCACGATGGCCAACGCGGCCTTGGCCAACGGCACCATGGGCCATGCGCTTGACTACGACGATTTCGGAGGCTTCGGCCATCCGACCGTCGCCATCTTTCCGGCGTTGCTGGCGATCGGAGAACATACCGGGGCCACGGGCCGCGACCTTCTGGAGGCCTACGTGGTCGGTTGCGAGGTGGGCTTGGCCCTGCAGCACACGACCAAATACAAGCAGATGGACAAGGGGTTCCACAGCACTGCGGTAATTGGTCGCCTCGCCTGCACCGCCGCCTGCGCCAAATTGATGAAGCTCGACGAACGCCAGACCATCATGGCCTTGGGCATGGCCGGCTCCATGGCTTCCGGCCTGATCCACAACTTCGGCACCATGACCAAGCCGCTCCACGCCGGTCTCACCGGCCGCGACGGGGTGACCGCGGTCCAGTTGGCCCGGATGGGTCTCACCGCAGGCGACCAGGTCGTCGAGCACCCCTTCGGCTTCGCCGCGACGGTGTTGGGCGAGGGAATCTACGACCTGAACGAGATGGCCGATAACCTGGGCAAGCCGTTCCGCACCCAAGACGCCTTGATTATTAAGAAGTACCCCTGCTGCGGCGGCAACCACGCAATGCTGGACAGCCTCTTCAGCCTGATGCGCAACAACGAGTTCACCTTCGACGACGTGGCCAACGCCGAAGTCGACCAATCGTATTACTCGGTGGTCATGCTCTATCAGGAGCCGGACGACGAGCTCAAGGGCAAGTTCAGCGCCAAATACAACGTCGCCGCCGCGTTGGTGGACGGCGAGGTGAAGATTGACACCTTCACTGAAGACAAGATCGCCGACACGGCCATCAATGAGACGATGGACAAGGTGCGGACCCGGGTGATGGCCAAGTCGGAGGAACTACTGACCAACGCCGAGAACGGACTGAAGGTAACGATCACCCTGAAGGACGGGCGGGTGTTCGAGCACACCACCGCCCGGGCTGACATTCTGGGCAGCCAGAAGAACCCTTGGGGGTTCGATAGCATCAAAGCCAAGTTCGAGGAGAACGTTGCCTTGGTGCTGAACGACGAGGGCGTGAATCAGGCCGTCCAAGCCTGGTCGGACATCCCGGAAGTCACCAACGTCGCTGAACTGGTGCGCACCACCCTGGTGGCCACCAAGGCGTGAACACCGGAAATCGGGTCTCAAGAGCCGGCAGGCTCAAGGAGGAGTGAGATGGCAGCACAGGGTCCGAATCCAATCGAGGTATACCAAGGGGCGGTTGAGTTGATCTTGCCTGCGGTGGCGGGAATCGGCGAGAACCACTTCGGGCTGGACACTCCGTGTTCGGAATGGACGGTCCAAGCTCTGATCAACCACAATCTGGCGGTACAAGCGATGACCCACGGAGTGTTGCTGAAGTCCGGGGCAGGCGCCACGCCAGACTTGACCGCTGCCTTGCCCGAGGGGGCCGAAGCGCCGTTTCGGGCGGTTACCGCCCAGGTGCTCGCGGCTCTTCAGGCGGTGGACTTGGAAGAGATGGTGGAGTCGCCCTTCGGGCCTATCGAGGCAGGGCGATTCATCATGTTCCCCATTGCGGACTTGGTCATCCACAAATGGGACTTGGCCAAGGCCACCGGCCAGAATACGGATATCGACAGCAGCCTGGCAGAGATATGCCTGCAGACTTTGACCCCGGCCGTGGCCGGTGGGCGTGAAAACGGCGCCTTCGGACTCGAGGTGGTCGTCCCGTCCACCGCCAGCATTCAGGACCGGTTACTGGCGCTCACTGGCCGCCAGCCTTAGTATCTTCGCCGCAGCGGAAAGGCGTCAGAGGACGGGACTGGCAAACTTACCTGATAAGGCCCAAGCGTCTCAGGTCCTCGGCAGTCCATTTGGCTTGGCGTTCGACGATGCTCCTCAACGTCCTTAAGACGATGCTCCTCAACGTCCTTAATTGGAATGTTTCCCCGTTGCGGGTGTAGGCAACGGTGACCCTCCGGCCATCCGGGTGCACATAGCGATGGTGGCTGCCGCGTTGTCGAACGAGGCGAAAGCCGTCTTGGGCCAAAGCCTGGGTGAGTTGTCGGGCGGTGAGGGTCCTGAAGCGCGAGTAGTCGATGCTACTCAAACCGTAATCGCTACCGTCGGCCCTTCCGAAACCGTCATGCCATTCGTGGCGGGGAGGGGAGAGCCTTCCTCGTCAAACTCTTCGATGATCATCAAGAGCACTTCTTGGATATGATTCAGCGCCTGCTGCTGGGTATAACCCCAAGTCGAAGCTCCTATCTCCTCCCAATCCGGGAAAAAAACATGCCATCCCTCGCCATCGGGCTCTAATTCCACTTGGAACATATAAGTCTTCACCCTCGGCTCCTTGACAGGGAGAGTCGTTTTACGGCTCCACCCGGATTGAGTCGCCGACCTTGATCGCGCCGCCGTTAATCACGGTGGCCAGCATCCCCCGCCGGTGGTCGAGCTCGGACTGAAGCCCTTGGCGGATGGCGTCCATCTTGCCGCAGGGCTCGCACTCGCCCACGATCTCCATGGTGACTTCGTCGCCGATGAACACCACCTGCCCGGCCTGGGTCTGGGAAAGGTCTAGGCCGGTAGTGGTGATGTTCTCTTTGATCTGGCCGGGCGCGAGGCCGAAATGGCCGAGGGTCTCATTGTCCATGATCAGGACCTGCCGCATGTTGCCCTCGCGACAACTGCGGTCCCCCTCCAGACCCCTCCCGGAGATGGCTGTCGCGTCCTGTACCGGGTCCGACGGCGTCTCTTTGACTCGGGCTATGTGCAGGTTGGTGATGCTGCCTTGTTGCATGGCGGGTCCTCCGTTTGTTGTTGGAATCAACGGTATGCTAATCTGGGGCACGGCCACCCCACTGGGCGGTTTTTCGCTCCCCTTGGCGGATGGAATTATATTCTCCCGGCATTAACGGCGCCACCAGACCGAAATACCTATGAGGCCCGGGAGCAGGCGGTAACAAGATGGCCTACGCTTTCATTAAGACCGAAAATCGGGAAGGTGTGCTGGTGCTCACGATGAACGACCCGCCGACCCGCAACGCCCTGGGCCCTGACATGGCCAACGAAATTATTGACGAGTTGGACCGCTTCGAGGACGACCCCGGGTGCCGGGTGCTGCTAATCACCGGGACCGAGCCTTCGTTCTGCTCCGGGGCCAACGTACGTGGGTTCAACCAGCGTATCCAAGACCGTGAGTCCGCCGAAGGCGAGGGAGAGGCCAATCTCCTGCCTTGGGGCAAAATGGAGTCCCGTTACGCCACCCGCGGCCAGAAGGTCGCCTTCGGCGGCCAAGCCAGCCGCATCCCGCTGCGCATCCACAAGCTCCAGAAACCCTCGGTCGCCGCCGTCAACGGCCACGCTATGGGCGTGGGAATGGGTGTGGCGCTGGCCTGCGACATTCGCTACGCTTCTGAGAAAGCCGTCTTTTCCGAGGCTTTCGCCCGCATGGGGTTGATCCCCGGCGACGGAAGCTCCTGGCAATTGCCCCGGCTGATCGGCATGAGCAACACCCTCCTATTGCAGTACACCGGCGACCGCATCGACGGGACCGAAGCCCACCGCTTGGGCATCGTCAGCAAAGTCCTGCCCGAAGGCGAACTGATGGAGTCGGCAATGGAGCTGGCCGGGCGGCTGGCCAAGGGTCCAACCCAGTCTCTGGCCCTGATCAAGTACCTGGTCCACCGAAGCCTGGAAATGGACTTCGAAGACAGCCTGGACCTCGCCCACGTGGCCCAAGAGCAAGTGCGCAAGACCGAAGACCATAAAGAAGCCGTGCAGGCCTTCCTGGAGAAACGCACGCCGAATTTCAAAGGCCGGTAGATAGAGTTTCGAGCCTGGCCTTCTCCAACATATGCAGTGCGGCGTGTATGGGAGTAATAAAAATGTTTGACAAACGGTTGAGACCTGAGCCCAAAGAGGAGCTTTTGTGTCCAGCGCCCGTGGGAGCCGTACCTAATAGCATTGGACGAAGACGAGCAAGAATCGGTTGACATAGAGTCGATAGAACGAGTCCCGTAGCAGCATTCATAGTTTCCTAGTTTCGGAGACCAACAGCTACGGCTCTGGAGCGACCATTTGGCTGACGAGAGGATTGCTGGAGAAGCGGCGTCCGGAATTTAAGGGGCGGTAGGGGAGATTCTATGTAAGTGTTCAGACTCCGGGACAATCCGTCAATAAGCGCAGCCCTCCGTCATACCGGCGAAAGCCGGTATCCACCGGGTGGGGCGGGGTTCCTCACCGAGACTGAACATTTACGATTCTATCGGGTAGTCAGCGCGGTTGAGGAATATCAAGCTGCTTACAGATTCGCATTGCCGTATAGGCGTTGACTTCACGATGGCGCGGGACTGAAGCGCGGCGGTCCAGTCCCGGGTTTTCCCAGATGGAATGCTCGCTCCCTTCGCGAACGAATCGGCAACCGTGTTCATGGAGATGGGCAAGCAGATCGCGACGCCTCATGTTATGGCGTCTTGGGGGATTTGTGCCACCCTTGACGCGGCCGTTATCAAAAGATAGATCGGCTCTTCGTGGTCGGCGTCCGGGTCTGATAGCTCGGGGTTAGGCTGAGGCAAGGGCTCTCCGCGTTCCAAGTGCAGTTCCGCTAGGTCTTTCAGTGCGCTAGTAAGCAAGACCCGCGCCTCAGCCAGATTGGAGCCGAAGGTGATGGCTCCGGGGAAGTCCAGCGTCTCCCCGTGCACTCCTTCGTCCAAGTATTTGAACATGGCCTTATAGACGAGCATGTGCCCCTCCCTAAGTTCTATCTCGATTGTACACCAGTGGTGATGCTAATCAGGAAGAGGGCGACCCCAAGAGCTATGACTATCAATAAAGCCGTGGCCCGAATGCGGGCTTGGGTCGGCGACGTCCGCGATTGTTTGGCACTGCTCAAGACACCCGCTCAGTCCATAAAGCTGGAGTTCTCGCGCCATTCCAGATAGGCCCTCAGCCCCGAGGCCACATCGTGGCGCGGCCAAAACCCCAGATCGGTATTGATCCGGGTGGCATCTCTTACCGGCTGAGGCTCAACGCGCTGCGGTTCCCCGGAGGGGGCGTCTATTACTTCGACTGATGGACGCAGCGCTATGAGGGCCGCGATAACCTCTTCCAAGGATATTGGGCGGCCTGCGGAAATGTTGTACACGTCATGGGGCAGGGCAGGGGCGTCCAAGACGGTTTGGATGCCAGCGGCCGCGTCGACCACGAATGTATAGTCCCGGGCTATGCTGCGGTCATGGACGACTATGGGTTCGCCACGGACCACCTTCCCCGTCCACCGGTAAATCAACGACATTCGGGTTCGGTGGCCGGTGATGCGCTCCATCGGTCCATAGGGGTAGCTCAGCCTGACGCTGGCGGTCTCGAACCCGTGCAGCTCGCCATACCTTCGGGTGAGCAGCTCACTGGCGTGCTTGCTCACGGCGTAGAGGTTGCGGGGCTGGAGCGGCGCATCTTCGTTCAGCAGCGCCACGCCCGGGGCCGCTTCTCCGTAGACCGCCTCGGAACTCACGTAGACAAACCGGTCGAGAGTGGCGGAGCCAGCCGCCAGGTCCAACAGGTTGGCGGTCCCCTGGAGATTGATATTGACGATATCCCGGCTGCGTTCGGCCTCCACGTCGTTCGCCTGGACCGGGGTCAACGCGGCGGCATGGACGACTTTGTCGATGGGATGTTGGGCCGCCGTTTGTCGCAAGTCGTCGACATTTAAGATGTCCCCTTGGACATACGTCACACTCTCTGACCAGGGCTCCAGATAGTCTCTAAGCAGTGCGTCGGCTGGGCTCACGTCGAAGCAGACCACCCGGTGGCCCGCTGCGGCCACGGCCTTGACGATATTGCTGCCCACGAACCCCGCTCCGCCGGTGACCAAGGTCGCCATGCCACTCCTCCAACCTATAACGGGCCAAGTCTCGTGAAACCCAAGCTTCAGCCGGGGCCCGTTACCGCCTGTCTCGGTACCACTGCGGCAGCTGGATTTCACTACCGGCCCAAGTCCGCTGGCAATCGCAACTGGCCCGCCCCGGTATGGAGGCGATAGCATCTCTGACGATGGGGGTCAACTCTTCGGGTGTGATCCTGACCCAGTCCTTCTGGGCGCTGGTCCCGGCCGCGTCTGAAATCCAGCATAGACCCGCAAAGCAGATTTCCAGTTCCCGAAAGTAGACGACCTCCGGGTATATCGTCGTACAAACTATATCGGCGCCCCAACGGCGGTAGGCTTCTATTTCCGCCGGGGTCTCATTGTGGGGTCCCTGAACGCAGATGTTGACGGCCCGGTCAATCACCCGGCGTTGGCTGTTGCGGCGTGCGGCATCAGCCAGTGCCTCACGCACCTCGGGACAAAATGGGACTTCCATTTTGGCCCGGGGCCAGCTCGGTTCGCCAGCGAATATTGTCGTCGGCGTTCTCTCGCAGAACTTGATGTAATCGTGATAGGTCGCCAGGTCGCCCACTTCCAAGTCGGGGTTCACCCCTCCAAAGCCGTTGATGGTGATGGCCCGGCGTACCCCCAACTGCAAGAAGGCCAGTGCGTGGGATGCGTGGGAAACCAAGTCAGAGGCCATGTCGTCTCCCCAGCCAAACCGGCGCACGTACACCACTGGGCGGCTGCCCACGCTACCGGTGAGCACCGGCACATCGCCATAACGAGTGGAAACAGTCGATCTAGCCAGAGGCCCTTCCAGAATGGCCTCGTACCTGGATGCTCCGAGAATGCCTATCACCGGAGGCCCCCCTCAATTGGCTATCTGCCTTATTAACGGGTCTTTAATAGCGCGCCAAAGCTGGACCGGGCTGGTCTTGGTACGGCTGGCAAAGCCCGGTGGTAGTATTTCAACGGTCCCGATGAAGCAACCTCCGGCGGGCGTCCGGACTCAGTATAGACCAAGTGTCGCGCCCATCGAGCTCTGCATCAATTTGTATCATCGATGTGCCCGACGCCTGTGTGGCCGTCTATCTGATACTGGACATCTTCGACCAAGGGATTCTCCCCTGCGGGTGACGGCGGAGGCAACCTGATCCGGAGAATCCCCGATCCACGGCCACGTAGCCTTTTCATTCTACCCCTCCGGTAGCCCCACCTGGCCTTGGCCACGAAAATGAATATGGAGGGGCGGCCCTTGTGGCCGCCCCTCCCCGCATAAAGAGGCCCTGACACTTGCCCGTTCCCAACCCGTGTGACCCCGCCCTAGCATAAGAACTGTCCAACCTAAACGTCCGTCCGAGGCCTTACTGTTCAGGCTTCGTGACAGTCCGCCCTCCGCCGTCATACCGGCGAAGGCTGGTATCCATGGGGGTCACGGAAATCCACCCCTGAGGAATAGCCCTAAAATGGCCGGAAATGGCGCTAAATGGCCCGCAAAACTAAAATTCGACCCCCACGTCCACCGCGACAAAACTAAACGAGGTGAACCCCCTATGCATACCCTGAGCGCCCTGAGAGCCCGCGTCCGCGCCCTCCAACGAAAATTGGCCCGCGAGCTCGCCCTCCTCCGGCTCCGCCGGTTGGCCGGGGAGCATTGCCTCCAATCCTCTGCGGCCCGCGCCGACCGCCAACCCCCTCCCGAGTCCTATGCCTTCATCCGCCGGGTAGCCTCCGCCGGCTTCCGGCTCCCCTCCTTCATGGCGGTCCATAAATACCTGGAGCGGTGCCGCGCCAACAGCGCCCTCCCCGACCGCGAAGACCTCCTCCAAGCCCTCATACCCTGGTCCCAAGACTATTCCCCTTCCAGGTTCTGCTAGGGACGAAACAATCCCAATAAAACAATCCCGGAAATCATCCAAATCCGACGAATCACAGTTCAAGACAACCCCCGACAGCATTCGCCCACGGCGAAGAACGAAAAGACCCCGATCCACGGCCACTCCTACTTGACTCTTAGAGGGCAGTTCACTATAATCTCGATTCACGAGAGGTAACAGCGTCTAATAAATGCGGAAAGTCACTTGAAATAGGCGTAACTGGCAGGGAAACCTGAACGGCGGTTCGGGGGACACCCCTGCCGCCGTTTCTCTTGTAGCACCTTAAAAATAGAATAGGAAACGAAGAAGTCCTGCTAACTGCAGAAACACGAAAGGTTTGAAGTTCCTTGCGTGGGTCAAGTTATTAAGGGCTTACGGTGGATGCCTTGGGACCAAGGGCCGATGAAGGGCGCGGCAAGGCTGCGTTAAGCCTCGATGAGCCGTCTAGCGGGCATAGTCGGGGATACCCGAATGGGGAAACCTTGTCCGGTGTTGAGTCGGACAATCCTTCCTGTAAAGGAAGGAGGGTAAGTGGGGGAACTGAAACATCTAAGTACCCCGAGGAAAATAAATCAACCGAGATTCCCTTAGTAGTGGCGAACGAACGGGGAACAGCCTAAACCGGTAGGACCTAACGGCGTGAGGGCCTATGTCTTATCGGGGTTGTAGGGATTGCCTGGGACCGCCTCACAAGGTCTGAAGGAGTTACAAATCTCATCTCTAGTCGAAGGAACCTGGGAAGGACCGCCATAGAGGGTGAAAGCCCCGTAGGCGAAAGGGATGAGACTCCTGGCGTATTACCTGAGTACCACGGGGCACGGGAAACCTTGTGGGAATCTGGGGGGACCACCCTCCAAGGCTAAATACCCTTGGTCACCGATAGCGTACCAGTACCGTGAGGGAAAGGTGAAAAGAACCCCTAGCGGGGAGTGAAATAGATCTGAAACCGTAAGCCTACAGAAGGTCGTAGTCTCGATTATATCGGGATGGCGGCGTGCCTATTGAAGAATGATCCGGGGACTTAATGTGTGGAGCGAGGTTAAGGAACTGTAGTTCCGGAGCCGCAGCGAAAGCGAGTCTGAATAGGGCGATTAGTTCCATGTATTAGACCCGAAACCGGGTGAGCTACCCATGGCCAGGTTGAAGGTTCGTTAACACGGACTGGAGGACCGAACTCGTGGCTAGTACAAAAGCTTGGGATGAGCTGTGGGTAGAGGTGAAATGCCAACCGAACCCGGAAATAGCTGGTTCTCCCCGAAATGCATTTAGGTGCAGCCTCGGGCAACAGGTGGACGGAGGTAGGGCACTGAATGGGCTAGGGGGCGTGAGCTTACCAAACCCAATCAAACCACCAATGCCGTTTATCCGATACCCGGGAGTGAGACTGGCACAGATAAGTGCGTCAGTCGAAAGGGAAACAGCCCAGACCACCGGCTAAGGCCCCCAAGTACAGACTAAGTGGGAAAGGAAGTTAAGTTCCCCAGACAACCAGGAGGTTGGCTTAGAAGCAGCCACCCTTTAAAGAGTGCGTAATAGCTCACTGGTCGAGGAGTTTGGCGCCGAAAATGTAACGGGGCTAAGTCTGTCGCCGAAGCCGTGGATGTTCAGGTGCAAGGGTGAAACCCGAGCCTCTAAAAGCCGAACTCTCGGCTGGACCGCCTTCGGGCGGGAAGGTCTTGAGTGGAGCCGGCGGAAGCAAGGGCGGACCCCTTGAATACCGCCTGGGTGTGGTAGGGGAGCGTTCCTCGGGCGAAGAAGGTAAGTCGTGAGGCTTGCTGGAGCGCGGGGAAGTGAGAATCCCGGAATGAGTAGCGTAAACTAGGGTGAAAATCCCTGGCGCCGAAAGCCCAAGGTTTCCTACGCAACGTTTATCGGCGTAGGGTTAGTCGGTCCTAAGCCGTAGGCAAGAGCCGAAGGCGATGGACAGCAGGTTAATATTCCTGCACCGCCATTTTTTCGCTTTAAAACCAAGGAGGGATGCGGGAGGGTAGGCAGAGCATGCCCATTGGACATGGTGTGTCCTTGTCTGTAGGCGAGCCGGGGCAGGCAAATCCACCCCGGCGCCAAGCTGAGGGATGAGGGAATCGAAGCCTTCGGGCTTACGAAACTTTGTTGACCCCATACCGACCAGAAAAGCTTCGTGGTTATGGAACTGTGGCGACCGTACCGCAAACCGCCACTGGTGGGCTAGGATAAAAGTCCTAAGGCGTTCGAGATAACCTCCGTTAAGGAACTAGACAAAAGAGCCCTGTAACTTTGGGAGAAAGGGCCCCCCGGGGGGTGTAGCCACTAGCTGGTGAAGCTTTCTGGGGGCGCAGAGAAGAAGGCCGGGCGACTGTTTAACAAAAACACAGGTCTGTGCTAAGGGGAAACCCTACGTATACAGGCTGACGCCTGCCCAGTGCCGGAAGGTTAAGGGGAGCGGTGAGAGCTGCGAACTGAAGCCCCGGTGAACGGCGGCCGTAACTCTAACGGTCAACCGAGCATCACCCGGGCCGGGTCAACCGGAACGGATGGTCGCTTAAGGCCGTTGTAAAATCTGGCTATATGCTGGGAAACCCGAGTATCCGGCACTACCCGCCCCGACATCATAAGGGGTTGGTGACAATGCGACCGGTGCGGGTCATCAGCAGGAAAGACCGGAGAACGCGGGCGCGTTAGCCGAATGCCTTCGGCTTCGCGTTCGAAACGCAGCGATCAAATTCTGCGATAAAACAGGCACTGGCGGATTGGACGGACTCTGGTCTGTCCGACCTGAACATTGTCTGCGCTGCAAGTGTCGCCGGAATCCTCAGAGACCATACGCCGGACCCGCTGAACGGAGCCTGCGGGAAGATATGGTCCGATCTGCATGGCGACATGCAGAGGCCGGCAGAAATGACCGGCCCACCCGGTGGAAACCGCAAGGCCGATACCGGGGAGTAACAAAATGCCTAAGGTAGCGAAGTCCCTTGTCGGGTAAGTTCCGACCCGCATGAATGGTTGAACGACTTGGCCATTGTCTCGACGGAGGGCTCGGTGAAATTACGGTGCCCGTGAAGACGCGGGCGACCTGCGGCAGGACAAAAAGACCCTGTGGAGCTTTACTGTAGCCTGGCATTGGGCTGGGAGCTGTCATGTGTAGGATAGGTGGGAGGCTATGAAGCCCCGACGCCAGTCGGGGTGGAGCCGCCGTTGAAATACCACCCTTGGCTGTTTTTGGTTCTAACCCCACAAAAATGGGGGACATTGCCTGGTGGGCAGTTTAACTGGGGCGGTTGCCTCCCAAAATGTAACGGAGGCGCCCAAAGGTCCCCTCAGGACGGATGGAAATCGTCCATAGAACGCATTGGCATAAGGGGGCTTGACTGCGAGACCTACAAGTCGAGCAGGGAGGAAACTCGGGCAAAGTGATCCTACGGCACCGCGTGGAAGGGCCGTGGCTTATCGGATAAAAGCTACCCCGGGGATAACAGGCTTATCTCGCCCAAGAGTTCACATCGACGGCGAGGTTTGGCACCTCGATGTCGGCTCGTCCCATCCTGGGGCTGAAGGCGGTCCCAAGGGTCCGGCTGTTCGCCGGTTAAAGGGGTACGTGAGTTGGGTTCAGAACGTCGTGAGACAGTTCGGTCTCTATCCGCCGTGGGCGCAGGAGGCTTGAGGGAACCTCTTCCTAGTACGAGAGGACCGGAAGGGACAGACCTATGGTGTGCCAGTTGTTCCGCCAGGAGCAGCGCTGGGTAGCCATGTCTGGAATTGATAAGCGCTGAAGGCATCTAAGCGCGAAGCTGCCCCCAAGATGAGGCCTCCCTCCCCTATTGAGTTAGGGGGTAAGACTGCAGAGAGACTATCTGCTTGATAGGCCGGATGTGTAAGGCTGGTAACAGTTTCAGCATACCGGTACTAACCGGTCGAGAGGCTTGACCCACGCAAAGAATTTCAAACCAGTGTTATCGAAAACGGTTCGCAACTTCTTCGTTACCTGTTCTAGGCAGCCCCAGGCAACCAGCTTGGGTCGCCAACACGCAATCGTCGCGGGGTGGAGCAGTGGCAGCTCGTCGGGCTCATAACCCGAAGGTCGTTGGTTCGAGTCCAACCCCCGCTACCAACTATGAAACTAGTCAAGCTCCCGGAAACGCTCCGGGAGCTTTTGTAATTCACGGCGGCACGAGTTGGCTATACTGATTGATCATTTCATTGACAGTATGCCCAATCTGGGTTCCCGGCAAGCTGCCGAACGATTGATTGCCGTTGCGCGAGAAAATCACGGTTCCATTGAGCTTGGGGACGTCGGCATCAGCATCCGTTCCAATTGCCCGGCATGGGGACAACCGATTTCAGTGGCATGGATCTTCCCTCCGGGCAGAAGGGGCTGGATGAAAACCAGAGATTTTTCCTTTGGGGCCGGTCCTGGCCGCAAGGGCTATTTTGAGAATGTTCCCGCTCATCTTCGCAGATTTCTGGAATCCTGGGCAGACTCGTTCTCGACTCATCCTGATGCCCGCGACGTTTCCAGCAAGGGCGTTAACGCTTGGGCATTTACCCAAGAGTACGCCGCCGCCAACATCGACGTGCTGGCCGAGCGGTTGGAGCAAGTTATGAGAGAGTTGGCCGCGCTTCCGGCGGAGGGGACATAAAGGAACAGGGGCAACGATATGAGCAGCCAACTACACGACAGCATCTCCGAATATATATCCGGCAGGTTCTACGGCCAGAAGCTGATTAGCAACGGCTGGCGGGGGATCTTTGCCGAGTGCTTGGTCTTTTCCGCCCTGCGCGGCGGCGCTCCGGAAGCCGGCTGGCGGCCGTCCGGGGAATGGGACCCGTGGGACTTGGAAAACGGCGAGGGCATCCATCTGCAAGTGAAGCAATCGGCAGCGCGGCAAGGCCGGACGAATCCGGAAGGCCCCGGCAAGCCGCACGCCATGTCCTTTGACATACACCCCGGGAAGGGGGGACGCCAGACCCATATCTACGTGTTCGCTTGGCACCCGGAGAATGACCCGGATGTTGCCGACCACCGCGATACCGGCCAGTGGCGGTTCTGCGTAATGCCCGAGGACGAACTTCCCGAACCGGAGATAGGGCAGAAGACCCAGCGTCTCTCCCTGAGCCGCCTGCAGGAGCTTGCGGAAAGCCTCGGGGCGGAAGTGATCGGCTACAACCAGCTAGCCGCAGTCATTAACTTCGTCGCGGAAGCCATATTGAGAACCGATAAGGAAGATTACCGTCTGGCCGAGGAAGTTTTGGAAAGAATCCACAAAGGCGAGGAGAAGGTGTATACCGCCGAAGAAGTGAGATCCCACCTTGGGCTGGACTGTTGAATACTCAGAGAGGGCCGACGTTCAGCTTCAAAGACTCGACAGACAAACGGGCCGGCGCATCACCGATTATATGGACCACGTTGGCCTGCTGGGCGATCCACGGCAAAGAGGCCGGGCTCTGACTGGAGTATGGGCTGGGAACTGGCGTTACCGGGGGGAGACTACCGTATCATTTGCAGAATCGAAGATACGGCCCTGCGGGTCCTGGTAGTGCGGATTGGACGGCGCGACCAGGTGTATCGCTAAACCCGAATCACACTTGAAGAACAACCTCTTCGTAACCGCTGGCCATCGATTCATCCGCATCTCGGCGGTTCATTTGCATCGCTTCCGTCAGGGCCACCTTAAGGTCGTCCAGCAATTCGTCACGGGTCCGGGCCTGAGCGTTGACTCCGGCTATTTCCTTGACCCAGCCGATCCACCATCCGTCGCTTTGCTTGATCACCGCGCTATAGATCCAACTCAATTTCGATACCTTCGCCTTCCCCCATGCTTGGGGGAAGGTATTTTGGGCCCCCTTCGGGGAAGGGAAGATCCCCTTGGACAAGGGGCCCCAGAATCGGCTACGGTCCCGGCGGGGCCAACTCCCGCAGTTGCGGGGCTACGTGGTTGGCGAAGAGCTCCATGGAGTCAAGCCCGATTTGGGCCGGGTCCCAGTCTTGGCTCAGCATCAGGAGGGTGCCGAAACCGCCGGTAATCTCGTAAAGTTCCTTTATCTTCTCCACGCAATGGTCCGGGTCTCCCACCACCCAACGGTTGTTCAACAGGTAGTCGACCGTCACCGCATCGTCGGGCATCTCCGGATCGGGCTTGATCAGGTCCAAGAAGCCCAGGGTGCGGAACAGTGGGAAGAAATACTCGTCGTAGGTACGGGCCATGCCGCCTTCCAACACCTGGCGGCGGGCTTCCTCGGTAGTTTCCGCAACGTGCAGGTTCACCGAGACCCGCCAATCCCGCCGGTCAGCCACATGGCCTGTCTTGGCTGCTCCCCGGGTGTAGGCTTCCCAATGGGTTGGGGTGAACTCTGGAGGAAGGATGTCCGTGGTGAGGGGTATCCAACCGTGTTCTCCGGCCCATTCGATGGTGGAGGAGTTGCGGCTCACCCCGGCCACCGCTATCGGCGGGTGAGGCTGGGTTAGGGGCTTCATCCAGAGCCCCAAGCCCACCTCCGGCGCCACCGGCGACGGCGACTTGAATTGGTGGAACTCGCCTTGGTAGTCCAGTGGCCCGTCCGCTTCCCAGATCTTCAGGACCGCGTCGACGACCTCGGCGGCCCTGGCGTGCCGCTTGGTTTCATCGATGTCGAAAAACTCGAATTCGGTGGGGACGCCGCCCGTTCCCACGCCGAAGTAGAACCGGCCGTCGCTGAGGTGGTCGAGCATGGCGATGCGGTGAGCCAGGTCCCGCGGGTCGTGAAGTTGCAACAAGACTACTCCGGTACCCAGCTTGATGTTGCTGGTACGGGCCAGGGCCTGAGCAATGAACAGGTCCGGCGCTGGCAGGTTTTCCCACGGAATAGTGAAATGCTCGCCGATCCAGGCTTCGTCATACCCCAACGCGTCGGCTTTGATGACGGTATTCATGTCCTCTTGGATGGTGCGCGGCAAACCCTTCGAAGGATGGTGGACCGGCATCATAAATAGACCGAAATTCATGACAATACACCTTTTATTGGAGATTCACGCCATAGCTTCAACTGCCACTGGCAGACTACCGGCAGCCGCCGTAGCATGTCAAGCTGAAAGGCGCTTCGGCGGGATTTTCCGGATTGAGGCGAAGTCTGGCATCCTGGTCTGGCGGCGGTTAATATGCTGGGGATCACCGGGGCTTGGGGTGTCCGGCGGTTTGAAATCTCAGGAGTCTGGCCATGCCCATGTTGAACGACGTCCAGTCCCGCTTGAACGCCACCGAGATGTTGAGAGTGGCGTATCCGTCAAGCGTGGAAGAGGTTCGAGCTGTGGTGAATGGCGCGGCGCTCCGGGGCGAGCCGGTGTGTCCCGCCGGATCGCTCCATTCCATGGGAGGCCAGCAGTTCGCTAGAGGCGGCGTCTCCTTAAACTCCTCGTCGTTGACATCCATCGGACCCTTGCAGCGGGACCAATCGGGCGGGTCCGGGATTGTTCAGGTGCAGGCCGGCGTGACTTGGCCGATGCTGGTCCGTTGGTTGCGCGACGCCGATAGTGTTGGGGGGCCGCCCTTGTCCATCATCCAGAAGCAGACCGGGGCCGACGAGTTGACGTTGGGGGGCGCCGTTTCGTCCAACATTCACGGGCGGGTATTGGGGCGCAAACCGATAGTCGATGACATCGAGGCGTTTTGCATGACACTGGCGAACGGCAACCGCGTCCGGTGCAGCCGGGGAGAGAATCCGGAATTATTCCGGTTGGCCGTCGGAGGCTACGGACTCTTCGGCTTCATCGATTCCATTGACCTGAAGCTGGAGAAGAGAAGTCAGGTCGTCCGGCGGGTCGAGGAACTCTCCTTGGAACAGGTCATCTCCGCGCTGGAGGCGCAGGCTCGAGCCGGTGCTGCCTACGGCGATTTTCAATACGTCACCGACGAGACGTCAACCGCCTTTATGTCCTGCGGGATAATGTCTGTCTACCTGCCCCTTGAGAGCGAGGGAGAGATACCTGAAGGCCAACTGGGCCTGTCTGCCGAGGACTGGATGAGGCTGTACGGGCTGGCCCACACCGACAAGGCCCGGGCCTACACCGAGTACGCCGGCCATTACCTTCAGACCGACGGGCAGGTCTACTGGTCTGACGAACACCAGTTCAGCCCTTACCTCCCGGAGGCGGGTGACCTGCTCGCCCGCCAATTGGGTTGGACGAATTTCGCCTCACTGATGATTTCCGAGCTCTACGTGCCCAGGGACCGGTTCACGCATTTCATGGCGGAGGCCCGGCGCTCCGTCCAAGAAACCGGGGCCAACGTGGTATACGGCACCGTGAGGCTGATCGAGGCGGAGAATGAGACATTCCTCCAGTGGGCCAAGCGGGACTTCGCCTGCATTATTTTCAACCTGCTGGTGGAACACTCGGTCGCAGGTATCGAACGGGGCCAAGCGCAGTTCCAGGCGCTGATCGACTGCGCCCTGAACGAGGGCGGATGCTACTACCTGACCTACCACCGCTGGGCCCGCCCGGACCAAGTTGAGCGGGCCTATCCGGAGTTCCGGGAATTTCTGGACCTCAAGGACCATTACGACCCTCACGGGGTTTTCACCAGCGAGTGGCACAGGTATTATCGACAGGTGTTCCGCTGACTACCCTCTCGGGCCAGACTGCGCCCCGAGAGGCATCCGGTAAACACCTATGGTTGTACCCTGCTTGAATGGCGCCTGTCGGGATGGCCACGGATGGGGTTGGGAGGCCCGATGTTCGACCTGATCAACGAAGTGGAAGCCCAAGGGATTCTCCCCACCAAGTGGCTCCGGGAAGCCGCCAACGCCGACGTCATTTTCACCGAGCGTTACAAGATACCCGAGGGGAATTTTCAGCCGGCCACCCTGGACCTTCGCTTGGGCGAGACCGCCCACCGTCTTCGTTGCAGCTTTCTGCCCGACGTCAGTTCCGTGGAAGAAAAGCTGGTCGACCTGGAGATGGAGGAGATCGACCTGCGGGACGGCGCCATCCTGGAGCGGAACCGGCCCTACCTGGTCCCGTTGATTGAAGAACTTCGCCTTCCGGAATACATCCAGGCCAAGACCAACCCGCGGAGTTCCACCGGCCGGCTTGATATTTTCACCAGGGTGATCACCGACCACAGTCACAAGTTCGACGAAATCGTTCCCGGCTATCAGGGGAAGCTCTACCTTGAGGTCGTGTCCCGGTCGTTCACAATCAAGGTGCAGACCGGCCTTTCCCTGAACCAGTTGCGGTTGTTCAAGGGCAGTTCCCGGTGCGGCCCGGGCGAGATTCTGGGACTCCATCGAAAACAGCCAGTGGTGCTGGACCCCCGTCAACGTTTGGAAAGGCTGGGTGAGCCGGGAGAGGACAACGCGGTACACTTGGGAATAGACCTTGTGGGCAATCAGAGGGGGAACCACGCCGGAGTCGGCTACCGGGCCAAGAAGAACAGCAACCTACTGGACCTCTCCCGCCGCAACCACTACGACCTGGCCGATTACTGGGAGCCGGTGGTGGCGGAACGCACCAACCGCGTCGTCCTCGAACCCGAGGAGTTTTACCTGCTGACCGCCGCCGAAAGCGTGAGGGTACCGCCGGAATACGCCGTGGAGATGACGGCCTACGACCCGTCCAGCGGGGAGCTGCGCACTCACTACGCCGGCTTCTTCGATCCCGGTTTCGGGTTCGGCGATGACCCGAACGTGCCCGGCGGCTCAGTTCCCGGGGTGCAGCCGGTGATGGAAGTCAGGGCCCACGACGTCCCCTTCATGATCGAGCACGGCCAGAAGGTGTGCACCCTCACCTACGAGCGGATGATGGAGCCCCCGGACAAATTGTACGGGGCCAACATCGGGTCCTCGTACCAGGGCGCCGGCTTGGTGTTGAGCGGCCACTTCAAGCCGGCATCGGACTACCAGCAGCTCTCCCTGATTCCCCCTCGCCCGGCGGACCAGTAGCCCCAACCTTACCGCCGTGTATCCTCCCCTCGGCAGAAGGGTGGGGCCACGCTCTCACCGGATGCCATCCAAGCCCCGATGGAACGATTCGCCCGTGAATGGCGTATTTATCCGTGAGAGTCAACGTGAGGAGAGGGCGCCCAATATGATGAGAGCGACAGTTCTTTCGCCACGCCATATCTCGGTCTTACTGGCCGCCATCACTATCTTGGGGTTGGTCTTGACGGCCTGCGGAGACGGGAGAAATACGTCGCCGCCGCCTGAGGCAGAGGCAACCGCGGAGGCATCCGGCCCTGGACCGACGTCTACGGCAGTACCCGTACCGATGCCGGCGGCCGCTCCCAGCGCCACCGGCACGCCGGCGCCGGTGCCAACGCCCGTACCGACTCTTATCCCGGCGCCTCCAGCCACACCGGGCTCTACACCTAGTCAGCCCGTCGTCTCCTCAGGCAAGGTGGACGGTTACCTGGCCCTCGCTCCCGCAGTGCTTCGGTCCGGCCAGACTGAACACGTTTCGGTCTCGCTATTCTCCGGAAACCAGCCTGCCGCGGGGGACGTCCGCCTGGCGTTATTGCGGGATGGAAGGCTGGTCGCGGAGGGCAACGCCTCCATCGAAGGCACCGGACCGGCGCAACTAATGGTGCCGTTACTGCCAGCCGGGGCCTACATTCTGCGTGTACAAGGCCCCGGCTTTGAAGACCGGACGGTCGTGCAGGTCGAAGACGGGACCATCCTGTTCCTGGAGACGGACAAGCCGGTCTACAAGCCCGGCCAGGACGTACACATCCGGGTGCTGCGGCTGGGCCCCGAACTCAAGCCGCTGCCAGGCGAAGTGACAGTTGAGATACAGGATGCCAAGGGGAACAAGGTCTACCGGCAGGAAGCGCCGACCGACGACTTCGGGATGGCCAGCCTCACGATGCCCCTCTCGGCCGAACCCAACCTGGGGGTCTGGAAGCTGACCGCCCACTCCGGCGACCAGACCGCGCAGACCGACGTGCGGGTCGAGCGGTACGTTCTTCCAAAATACGAGGTAGTCGTCAATGTTCCCCGGGAATGGGTGCTGGCCGGCGACGGTGTCGTCGGCTCGGTGTCCGCGGAGTACAGCTTCGGCAAGCCGGTACACGGCGAGGTGAAGATCGTCGCTTCCCGCTACGTGGGGCAATGGGAGGAGTTCGCGACCTTCGAGGACGACATCGACGGAACGGCCAGCTTCGAGTTGCCCCCGGTTGGCTACGTCGCCGGGGTCCCGGCTGCCGGGGGAAGCGGAAATCTAATGCTCGACGTCACCGTGCTGGAACAGTCTACAGGCTACGTCGAGCAAACGACCCGGCTGCTTACCGTTGCGCCATCGCCGGTCAACCTGCGGCTGATCCCCGAGAGCCCCTCCTTTAAGCCGTCCCTGCCGTTCACGGTGCTCTTGGTGACGGAGACTCCGGACAACCGGCCCCTCGACCGCGGCGTCACGGTCGAAGCAACTTACCTGGATGAAGGGCTGTCACGGGTATCCGGCGAACGGCGTGACGTCAGAACGGTTAACGGCAAGACCCTGTTAGCGCTGGACCCGCCCGGCGACGCGGTGGCGGCGGTACTCAAAGCCCGCTCCGGGGACTCCGACGCCTCTTTGACACTCGAGGCCGGCTACTCTCCGTCGGATAGTTTCATTCACTTGGAGCAGACCGGCTCCGGTGCGTTGGAAGTCGGCGGCCAAGCCAGGTTCCAGGTCCACTCGACCAGCCCCGGAGGGAACTTCTACTACGAAGTAATCTCGAGGGGCAAGGTGCTGTTCTCCGACTATTCCAGTTCACCGGAGATATCCGTGGCCCTCACCCCGGTAATGGCGCCCACTTCCCGGCTGGTGGTCTACCAGATACTCCCGGGTAACGAAGTAGCCGCTGACTACCTTCCTTTCGGCGTCGAAGCCAGCTATCCGATGCCAATTGGCCTGGAATTGAGCACCGATGAAGCCCGACCGGGCGATTCGGTGGACATAGATCTAACCACGCAAGGCCCGGCCAGGGTCGGGCTCGCGGCCGTGGACCGTTCCGTGTTCATCCTGGCCGAGAACCGCCTCAACCTCCGGCAGGTCTTCGCCGAACTGGAACGGTTGTACATGCAGCCGCAAGTGGAGTTGCATGAATGGTGGCCGCAAATGGTCACGACACGGGGCGCGCAAGAGACCTTCGAAGAAGCGGGCCTGGTGGTCATGTCTAATCTGGACGTGCCCGAGGGAGAGGAACACCGGAGGCCGCTAGTGCCAGCGGCCACTGCGGCGCCAGCGGCCACTGCGGCGCCAGCGGCCGTTGCCTGGGTGAGGGCGGAAGCAGCCGAAGAGGCTGCCCATTTCGCTCAACAGCCCGAAGGCCTCGCTGAAGTGCGGCGCATCCGCCAGTTCTTCCCGGAAACCTGGATTTGGACCGACATAACCACCGACGAGGAAGGACGAGCGACCCTCGCCGCCGAGGTTCCGGATAGCATCACCACCTGGATGCTGCGGGCCGTCGGGGTATCCCGGAAGCACGGCCTGGGAGTGGCCGAGGCCGGGCTCACCGTCTTCCAACCCTTTTTCCTTCAGGTAGACCTGCCTTTTGCGGCGGTCCGGGGCGAGGAATTGCCGGTCAAGGTCGCCCTCTACAACTATCTCGATTCATCCCAGCGCTTCTTCGTCGAGTTGGACGAGTCAGGCGGGTTCGCCCTGCTCGACAACGCGACGAAGAGCGTTGAGGTGGGCCCCAACAACGTGGGCGGGCTCGAGTTCAAAATACGCCTCACCGAACTGGGAATCCTTCCGTTAAAGGTAACGGCGCGAAGCCGCGACTCGGCGGACGCTGTAATCAAGGACTTGGTGGTCGAGCCGGAGGGGGTCCGGCACGAGACCGTCGAGAACCGGATAATCTCGGCCGGAGACGACGCCGACTTTGGTAACGCCGCTCCGCCGGGGGCCATCGAGGGGTCGGCGCGGACCCACGTCGCACTGACCGGCAGCTATCTCAGCCAGACGCTTGAAGGACTCGAGGGGCTGTTGCGGATGCCCTTCGGTTGCGGCGAACAGAATATGATTCTCTTCGCCCCCAACGTCTTCGTCGCGCGGTACCTGGAGGAAACGGGCCAACTCAAGCCCGAAGTCATGGCCAAAGCCGAGCACCTGATGATGACCGGCTATCAGCGCGAGCTCATCTATCGCCGCGCCGACGGCAGTTTCTCAGCCTTCGGGGACAGCGACGAATCCGGTAGCCTGTGGCTCACTGCCTTCGTGTTGAAGACCTTCGCCCAAGCCGAGGGCCTGGTCTATATCGATCAGGAAGTCCTCGGAAGCGCCGCCCAATGGGTCCTGCGCCACCAGAGGGCCGACGGTTCCTTCGAGCCGGTCGGGTTCCTGCATCACCAAGAGCTTTTGGGAGGGTTGCAGGGCAACACCGCGCTCACAGCCTACGTCGCCATTGCCCTCCAGGAGGCGGGCGAACGGGCCGGAGCCGCCTCCGCGATTCGCTACCTTGAAAGCCGGTTGGACACGATAGACGACGCCTACACTCTGGCGATCACCGCCTACGCTCTGGCCTTGGGCGACAGCGGACAAGCCGGGCCAGCCAACGACCGCCTGATGAGCATGGCTATTCAGGAAGATGGCGGCGTCTATTGGGCGATGGAAGGCGGCGCCGGCATCAACAACGCCGTCGAGACCACCGGCTACGCCGTCCTCGCTCTTCTCGAACGCGGCGACAGGATCGCCGCCTCCGGCCCGGCCCGGTGGCTGGTGACGCAACGCAACGCCTTCGGCGGCTTCGATTCCACCCAGGACACGGTGGTCGGGCTGCAGGCGCTCATCCAGTTCGCTACCCACTCCCGGTCGGAAGTGGACATGACCGTAACTCTGACCTCGGGTGAATGGGAAAAGACCGTGGCGATAAACGAGACCAACGCCGACGTGGTCCAGGCCCTGGTCCTCCCGGTCGGCGAGACCATCCGCGTCTCGGCCCGGGGGAGCGGTGAGGTGGTCGCACAGGTCGTGCAACGGTTCAACCGCCCTGAGGTCGATGACCCGCCCGTCGAAATGTTCCGGATCGATGTCGGCTACAGTGCCGATCGCATAGAGGTTAACGACCGGATCACAGTGACTGCCGACGTGCGTTTTACCCCGCCTGTCGATATCGAGGCCGGGATGGTCGTCTTGGACATCTCCGTGCCCACAGGCTTCGCCCCGGTCGTGGAGACCATTGAGGCGCTGGTCGAAGGCAGTCCCAAGGTCAAGCGGTACGACATCGCCGGGCGGAAAGTAGTCCTCTACGTCGAAGACATGCTTCCTGGAGAGGGGCTGAGCCTGGAATTTGAGGCCGTGGCCCTGTACCCGGTGAAGGCCCAGCCGGTGGCATCCCAAGTATATTCCTACTACAACCCCCACTGGAGAGGAGAGACGTTGGGCCAAAGCGTGACCGTCGAAGACAGCTAGCCCGGCTTAGAAGGAACTGTTCAGGCTTGAGAAGCAACCCTACCTCTCCCCCTCGCAGGGGGAGATTGAGAGGGGGGCCTCTGGGAGTAGGATTGAGGGTAGGTCACACCAACCCTGAACAGTTACGCTCAGAGAACAATCGGCTGGGCTATGATCCAGAGGCTAATGACGGTGTATACTACCATCAGCGCCATCATGGGGTATTGGCTTGCCGTCGCCGTGGGCCGGTCGGGGAACGTGCGGGCCGCGAGGACGTGGGACAGGTACACCGCCAGCATGTGGCCCACGACGATGACCGCCACCGATAGGAACCACAACACCTTGGCGCTTATCACCCCCGGGTCCACGGTATACCCGGCCGTCCCCAACAGGTCCCACCCGAAGCCGAAGGGGTCGGAGACCAACGGGACCAGCAGTTGCCCCTGCACCAGCAGGAGCGCGATAAAGTGGGCGATGTTGTAGGCCAAGGCGATGGGCACCAAGGAATAGGCGAAGACCCGGGCCAGGTCCGGGCCCCCCGGCGTCCCGCCCGCCGCGCCGGACATCAGGCGGGAGAATAGCAGGTAGACCAGCAGAAAGAGGGCCGGGAACAGGAGCACGCCCAAGGTATCGGCCAGCGTCAGGCCGTTGAAGACCTGGTTGGTGGAGCCGCCAACCGTATTGACCACCGCCGATTGGAAATCGACCCACGCCCCGGTGGCGCCGAAACCGTCGAAGGAAACGCTGGCCAGCAACAAAATCACCACCGCCAGCATATCGTTCCCCACCGCATTTGATTCAACGAGAGGCCGTGCCAGCCCCACGGCGTAGGGCCGGAGGTTCAACTCCCGCGCCGGTATAGGAGCCCCTTCAAAGCATTCGTAGCAGTCCACACACCCGCCGTCCCGGTCCCGGCAAGCGCGGCTGCACGACTGGCACCGCCCGGGGTCGGTGACCCGTACTTCGGTGGGAGAAAACCGGGCGAACGTGCGGAATATCACCGAAAATGCCTCTCCGTTCCTCAGCCAGACGTGCTTGCCGAAGACGAACATTCCGCCGAGGGTAACCACGGTGTACACGATGGCCATTGCGGCCAGCCGGTTGGGGAATTCGGACTGGGGGAAAGCGTCCTGGGCCCAGACGAAGGCCAGGAACAGAACGAAAGCCGGCCAGACGCCCCATCTTGCCGGGTAGTCAAGCAGGGGGGCAATTCCTTTCCCGGAGCGCAGCCTTCGGGCCGCCCAGTCCACGGCTTCGAATACGGCTTGCCACGGGTTGAGGACCGGCCACACGTTCCCGATCAACGCCGTCACGAAGGCCATTCCGACCCACCAGACCACCCAGACGAAGGTTGGGGCGAAATTGGTGACCGGGTCTTGGCCGCCCACCAGTCCGGTGGCAATAACCAAGCCCAGCAGAAACACCGCCCCGGCTTTCAGAGGGACTAACAGCAGGGGAGAATTTGAAGCCTTTTGGAACCAGCCCACCCGGAAGAGGTTGGAGCGCAGGTAGGAGGCCCCCGGCGTCGCCCGCACGAAGAAAGAAACGATGAAGAACGAGACTGCAACTGTGATGGCCGCCCCGATGATGAAATACCCCAGCGGGATGGGCAGTTCGGTCCGTTCCCCGAACCCGTGGGCGTAGGCCGGTCCGGCAATCAGGCCAGCCAGCCCGGCAGTCACTGCCAAAAGCAAGCGGGGCTTGGTCATCCTCTACTCGTGAGCATATGGGCCTCGGCCGGAGTTTCGCGAGACACGCCCAAGACTAGGGTGTTCCGGTTCGCCGGGTGCGGCTGCGCCGTTTCCAGCGGGTCCAGACGAGCAGGCCGGCTATCCCTACGACCGCGACACCCAAGACGACATAAAAGAGGTTCAACCGGCCGCCTTCGGTCACCTGGATGGGGGTCTCCAGTGTCCCGCGGCCCAGGGGGCTTTCGGTCTCTACTTGCAGGGACCATTGACCCACGGCGTCAAGAGTGACGAATCCTTCATACAGGTGGGGACTCTGGGGCGTGTTGGCGGCCTTGATTTGGGCGGGCCCCGCACTCGGTACTGGGCCGGTGGCGGTCACCGTAACCGTGGCATCGCTCACGGGCGTCTCGGCAGCGGAGTCCAGCACTCGGATGCTGACGTGAAGCAAGCCGACGGTGGGGCTTCCCGGCAGGATGCCGACTGTCACCAGGTACGGCCCGGCCGGGGCGTCGTTGACAATGACACGCACCGCGCCGTTGGCGGCGGACTCCTTGGGAGCCAGGACGGTCAACGATGCGACGGCCAGTAACAACGATACCGTCAAGGCTGCCGTTGTGGTCAATGTCGCGAATCCCGTTGGACGCGAATGTATTTTCCCCGCAGCGAGGCTGTGCCCGTTCTACGCCCGCTGAGGGAAACTCTAACTCACCGGGGGCAGGCCCGCGTCCCGGCGGACTTCGTCGATGATTTTCCTCACCCAGGTCTCAAGTGAAGGGTATTCCAGCTCGAACTCGCCCAACAGGCGGCTGTTGTCCACCATATAGTTGCCCGAGTCCTCCAGTCCACCTTCGCTGTCAAAGGAGATCTGGGCGTCGGGCAGGAATCCCCGGACGATGTCGGCCAGGTCGCCCATACTGACCGGTATGCCGCCGGTGTTGTAAAGAGAGTGGTGAGTGGAGTCGGCCAGGGTCACCCGGACGAACGCCTCGGATACGTCGTCGACATGGACCGGCAGCCGCATGTAGTCCTTCTTGGGGAAGCTGACCGGCTCCCCGGCTGCGGGCAGGGTCACGCATTGCACGTGGTCCGTCGAACCCCGTACCTTGTCGGGTCCGGTGACGTTCGCCGGCCGGATGCCGACGATAGACATGCCATACACCTCGTTGAACTGGGCGGCCTGGAACTCGTTGAACCGCTTGTGCATCGCGTACTGGCTGGAACCGTGCAACGGGTCGTCCTCGTTGACCATCCGGTCTCCGAAACTGCTTTGCTGGCCGCTGACGGCCACCGAGCTGGCATAGACCACCTTGTCTATGCCGGAAACCCGGGCTGCCTCGAAACAATTGTCCATCCCCAACACGTTCAGCTTCATGGTGAAGTGCGGGGTGTCGTCGCCGCTGCCCAGCAGGTAGGCCAGGTTCATGATGCGGTCGGGCTGTGAGGCGAGAATCGCCTTGATCACGTCCTCGAACTGGATGATGTCCCCTTGCATTACGCTGATCTGGCTGCCCAGGTCGTCGAAGTTGGCGGCCCGCGGGTTGACGTCCATAACCGCCACCTGCTCGCCTCGTTCGGCCAGGCGGCGCACCGCGCGGCGGCCTATGAAGCCGGTCCCGCCCAATACCAGCACGGTCATAATTCGTTCTCCTCAAGGCTTGGTTCGCTGATGCTATCATATATTCGCCACAGAGAAGGCAGAGAACACAGAGAGAATGATCAAATCCTCTGTGTTCACCGTGAACCCCTGTCGTTGAAACGCCGTAAGGAGTGGGAATGGGCGAGCTTGAGGGGAAGGTTGCCATCGTGACCGGGGCCAGCCGGGGCATCGGGAAGGCAATGGCCTTGGGACTGGCCGGCGCTGGCGCGTCGGTGGTGGTGGCCGCCCGGTCCGAGACGGCCCGGCCGGACCTGCCTGGGACCATTCACGACACCGTATCCGAGATAGAGCGGCTCGGCGGCCGAGCCTTGGCGGTGGCCTGCAACGTCCGGGACGACGACAGCATCCGGGCGATGGTCGACCGGACGCTGGACGAGTACGGCGCGGTCGACGTCTTGGTCAACAACGCCGGCATCGGCGGTTACCGCCCGCTGCTGGAGATGACGGTACGGGAGTGGGACCTGATCATGGACATCGACCTGCGGGCCCCTTTTGTGCTTTGCAAAATGGTCGCGCCCATCATGGTCGAGCAGGGAGGCGGAAGCATCGTCAACGTCTCGTCCCACGCCGCCGCCAACATCTTTTCCTCCACTTTGGGGGAAGACCACGAAGCGGGCATCGCGCTGGCGGGGCAGGCCTACGGCGCGGCCAAGGCGGGGCTGGAGCGTTTCAGCTGGGGGCTGGCCGCCGAGCTTGGGCCCCACAATATCGCGGTCAACGTGCTGAAGCCGTTGCGTCCGGTGGCCACCGAGGGGTTCCGCTCCCAGCGCCCCGATGCCGACTTCTCCACTTGGGCCACCCCCGAAGACATGGCCAAGGCCACGGTCTACCTGGCCGCTCAAGACGCCCGCGGCCTCACAGGCGCAATCGTAACCGCCGAAGAGCTGGTGCGGCGGCTGGGGTTGTGAGGGCCGTACGAAGCGCGGGGGCTCGCCTCGATTACCAGCCGGCCGGTTTTGAGATAAGCCCGGTAGAATCTTGCAACTGCGGAGGGAATTGGCAGCGACTCAACGTGTTTGGCCGCAGCCTTCTGACGAAGGTGGCGGCATCGCTGAGCTCTTTGGGGGTAGCAGCATTCCGGTATAAATTCGGGTTGACAATCCATACCGGTAGTCCCAATTGTTCCCGAACCATCTGAATCGGCAAGGCCAGATCGACGTCGTTGGATATGACGACGGCTTGTTCGTAGTCCTCTTTAACGCCATCCAGTAAAAGATAGGACGCCAAGTTGACGTCTGTTCCCTTTTCCTCCGTGTCGAATATCTCGACAACCCGTGGAAGACCGGGAACAGGCGTAACCAGTGGGCGTTCAATGCGGCGAGTCCGGAATTGCCCGTAATGGACGGAGAGGTTGGGGATGGTCTCCAACGCCCGGATGTACGTCGCTTGCCGTATCGGAGCACGGAGATCATCCGGTCTTTGTTGGATCAGGGCAGTGAAATACCTGATACGATTAACCTCGTGGGACGGGAGCAAGGCCTGCGAGACCGCGTAAAGGTCAAGCCACCTATATGGAGTTCCCCTCACGGCACGATAGTAGAGGTTAAAGCCGTCGATGTAGAAACTAGTCCTCACCCCACCTCCCACAAAAACAGAGGCTGCCCGGAGGCAGCCTCGGCCCTACCAACGAATTAGTAGGGGAAGTACAAAGTCAAACTATCATAGTATGTATCATTAGTCAAACTTGTCCAATCGGCGAGAGTGCCAACCACTGGAGCGCACGTTATGGACTTTAGTCTCACCCCCGGACAGCAGGCCTTGAAGGACAGCGCCCGCCGGTTGGCGGAGGAGCGGATCGCGCCCATCGCCGGGGAGGCGGACGAGTCCAGCAGCGTCCACCGCGGACTGATGGCCATCCTGGCCGACTCGGGGCTCCTGCGCTACACTGTTCCCGAGGAGTACGGCGGCTATGGCGTGAGGGTGATGGACCTGTGTATCGTGCGCGAAGAGCTGGCCCGGGTGTCGGCACAAGCCGACACCAACTTCATCATGCAGGGACTGGGCAGCTACCCCATAACGCTGGGCGGCGCCCACGAGCAGAAGCAGCGCTATCTACCGCCGGTGGCCCGGGGCGAGGCCATCGCCGCCTTCGC
The DNA here is from genome assembly GCA_965220625.1 of Dehalococcoidia bacterium. Classification (GTDB taxonomy): domain Bacteria; phylum Chloroflexota; class Dehalococcoidia; order Lucifugimonadales; family UBA3495; genus VXOI01. The sequence goes on along the minus strand of CBDCQN010000003.1, from coordinate 1,913,854 downwards.
TCTGACCGAGCCCCACGCCGGCTCCGACGTGTTGAGCATGATTACCGAGGCGGCGCCCGACGGCGACGATTGGGTGCTGAACGGCCGCAAGAAGTTCATCAGCCAAGCGGGCGACGCCGACACTTACTGCGTCTTCGCCAAGACCGACCCGGGGGCGGGCAGCCGCAGCCTGTCGGCTTTCATCGTGGAAAAGGGGACAGCCGGTTTCGACGATTCGCGCCGCTTGGACCTGATGGCCGCTCACCCCATCGGCGAGCCCATCTTCGCGGACTGCCGTGTTCCCAAAGGGAACCTCATAGGGGAGCCTGGACAAGGGCTACGACTGGCCTTGGGCACCCTGGACACCTTTCGGACCACGGTGGCCGCCGCGGCCGTCGGCATGGGGCAGGCTGCCTATGAAGCCGCCCTCGATTACGCCAAGGGCCGCTCAATGTTCGGCCAGCACTTGAGCGACTTCCAGGCCACCCAGTTCAAGCTGGCCGACATGGCGGTTTCACTTGACGCCGCGCGGCTCTTGGCTATGCGGGCGGCTTGGCTGAAGGACTCGGGACAGCCGGTGATCATCAAAGAAGCGTCTTTCGCCAAGCTGTTCGCCACCGAGGCGGCCGCCCGCATCGTCAACGAGTCGTTGCAGATTCACGGGGGCGCGGGCTTGGAGAGGGGGAACCGGGTGGAGCGGCTCTACCGGGAGGTGCGGGCCCTCACCATCTACGAAGGGACCTCGGAGATACAGCGGCAGACCATCGCCCGCCAGCTATTGCGTTAGTCCATTCGGCAGACCAAGACGCGTGGAATTATTGATGTGTCTCTCCGCGCCCTCGGCCTGCCCTGCGTTTCGCACCTACCCCGGAATGTCGTCGTAGTAGTGTTCTTCCGAAATGACCCGGGAGCCGCGGAACGATTCTATCTGCTCTTCGCTGTAGCCCAGGATGCCGGAGAGCACGTCCTCGTTGTGTTCGCCCACTTGGGGCGTGGTCCCGATATTCACCGGCGTCCGGGAGAAGTGCCAGAAGTCGCCGGAGACGGCGATCTCTCCCGCCAGGAAGTCGGGGACTTCCACCATGGCCCGCCGCTCCCAAGGGTGGGGGTCCTCGGCTGCCATGGGAATGGTGTTGACCGGCGCGGCCACCACGTCGTGGTCGGTGAAGTGGGCGATGGCCTGCTCCATGGTCTTGTCGGCCAAGAGCTCGTTTATGGCCTCGTTGACCAGGTCCTTGTTGTTCTGCCGCTCGTGCCGGGTGTTGAAGCGCGGGTCTTCCAGCCATTCCGGTTTGCCCAAGGCGTTGCACACCCGGTGCCAGTGGTGCTGGTCGCCGGCGGACACCAGTACCCAGCCCTCCTTGCACGGGTATATGCCCGAGGGCGGCGCGGTGGTGTCGCCCCGCTTGGGAGGTATCTTGGTGCCGTGGTAGGCGGTGATGGGGATCTCCGTCATGGAGTAGCCGGTATCGGCCAAGCACACGTCCATGGACTGCCCCTCACCCGAGACCTCCCGTTCGTGGAGGGCGGCCAGGGTGCCGATGGCGGCGTGAAGGGCGGTGATGCGGTCGATGATGGGCACCCCCGTGCGGATGGGGGGCATGCCCTCTTCACCGGTGACCATGGTGATGCCCGACATCGTCTGGCCTATGGGGTCGTAGCCAATGTTGTCGTAGTAGGGGCCGAACTGGCCGTAGGCGGAGACGTTGACCATGATTATACGCGGGTTGAGCTCTTTCAGTACGTCGTAGCCGAAGCCCATCTTCTCGATGGTGCCGGGCCGGAAGTTCTGGACCACCACGTCCGACACCTTGACCAGCTCCCGGAGCACCTCCTTGGCCTCTTCCTTGCGAAGGTCCATGGAGAGGGACTTCTTGCCGGAGTTGTATTGGACCCAGTAGGACGACTGCTTCTTGACCCAAGGCCCGTGATAGCGGGTCTCCTCGCCGCCAAGACGTTCTATCTTGATGACCTCGGCGCCCATGCGCGCCAGTACTTGGGCGCAGCGGGGACCGGCTTGGTGGCGACCCAAGTCAATGACACGGACGTTTTCCAACGGATGACTCATACCAGGCATAGCGAAAGACCCCCGTGATTACGTGATGGACTACAGGGAATGGCGGGCTGCCGCTCCTGTTACGACGGCCGCTGTATCAACTCCACGCTCACCTCGTCGGGCGCAACGACGAACGCTACGGTCGAGCCCGACGGCATGGTCCAAGGCTCGCAGTTGAACGTCACGCCGTTGGCCTTGAGACGGTCGGACAGTTGATGAATGTCGTCGGTCTCGAAGCCGAAGTGGTCCAGGCCGTAACGGGGCTCGGTGGAGCCGGCCACCGGGTCCTCCCCTTCGGCCCGGCCGGAGATGGTCATCAGCGGATCGCCGTTGAGGGACAGGCTGATCGACTTGGTCGTGGACAGGGGGCGCTCCGCAGTTATCTCGGCCCCGAAGTTGTCGCAGTAGAATTTGGCGGCGGCATCGGGGTCGGCGCTGCGGAAGTGCAGGTGGTTGTAGAAGACTTTCACCGTTCTGCTCCTTGATGTGAGTGAGGATGTAAGTCGGAGTGGCCAACTAGGCGCATAGTGTACCCCAAAAGACTGCTTCTTCCAATCGCCGCCTCGTCTCCGCGTCTCTTCTAGCCGTCTCTTCTCGCGTTCCTCAGGTCGTTTCCGGGTTAGCCCAGAAAGTCTTGGGTCCAACGGTCGTAGTCGGCGCGGCGGGTGAACTGGTCCAATTGCTCCGGGGTCGCCAGGGTGTCGCGCAAGTCGGCCGGGGCCACGCCGTCCCGAAGCGCCTTCAGGGTGTCGTATACCGCCTTGATCGCCGCTTGGAAGGGCAGGTGTCCCTGTAGGGCCACGCGGACGCCTTGGGATGCCAGGAACTCATGGTCGCTCAGCTCTCCGGAGGCGCCGCCCAGCAGCAGGGGCACGGAGAGGGCGCCGCCCAAGGTTTCCACCTCCTGCTTGGTGGTGGCGCCGGCCACGAAGATGGCGTCGACTCCGGCCGCCTCGTAGGCCTTCACCCGGCGGACCGTGTCCTCCAAGCCGGAGATGCGCAGCGCGCTGGTGCGGCCCGCCACCACCAGCGCCGTGTCCTGCCGGGCTGCCAAGGCCGCCCTCATCTTGCCGGTACCCTCCTCCAGGGAGAGCAACTGGTCGCCGCCATCGCCGAAGCTCCGGGGCAGCACGGTGTCCTCGATGGTCAGGGCCGAGACCCCGGCGGTCTCCAGCTCTTCAACGGTGCGCATCACGTTCAGGGCGTTGCCGTAGCCGTGGTCGGCGTCCACCATCAGCGGGAGTTCGCCAGCCCGGCAGATACGGTGTATCTGCTGGGCGAACTCGGTCAGGGTGAGCACCACCAGGTCAGGGGCGCCCAGCACCGTTCCCGAGGCAATCGACCCGGCGAACATCCCCACCTCGAACCCCAGGTCCTCGGCGATGCGGGCGGATATGGGGTCGAACACCGACCCCGGATGAACGCACCTGCTCCCGGCCAATATCTCGCGGTACCGCTCCCGGCGTCCTCGTGTGTCCATGACCAGCACCCCCATCGCCCATTTTCAGTTGCTATAATGCGGCCAAAGCCCGGCCAATTCTAGCACGGGGGCGGCGCAATGGCGGAGCGGACTATCGTGGGGGTTGATTTCAGCGGGGGCAAAGGTGCTGTCCCTTGGATCACCACCGCTGTTTTGGAAGGCAAACACCTCAAAGTACAGTCGTGCGAATCAATTGCTCGTGAAGACTTGAAAAAGCGATTACGGAAGTTGCCTGGTAGGGCAGTAGCAGGGATGGACTTTCCGTTCGGCTTGCCGCACGAATTTGCGCTGGAACTAGACTCTGGTGCTTCCAAAATGCACCATTTGTGGCAGGTAGCGGCAGCAGTAGAGTACAAACAATTCGAGAATTTTCGCGACAATTTCGTCAAAAAGCGGGGTGAGATAGCCAGGTGTGGAGACAGGAATCTCAGTGGTCCATTGTCTCCATTGAAGACGGGAGGCCCCAATATGCTTCCAATGACTTTTCACGGTATGGAGATGCTCTACTATCTCTGGAACTGTAAAGAACCTCGTTTCCGGGTACCCCCATTATCAGAGGAAGAGCGAGACGGACCCTTGCTCTTAGAGACTATGCCCGGGGTCCTCCTGCGTACCTTTCATTTACCACACCAAAAGTACAAGGGATCAAAAAGCGACCCAGATTCAAGGATTAATCGAAAGGCAATCTTGAAGGGGTTAATTGACTGCTCTCACCTCTGCCTCGAGATCCCACCGGATTTAGATAAAAGATGCGTCGACTACCACGACTGCCTAGATTCATTGGTCGCGGCAGTCGCCGCGGCATTATCGACGGACGATAAGGTTCTATTTCGCTGTCCCTCTCCCAACGAGTTGGATGACGCCCGCCTCGAAGGATGGATCTACGCGCCCAAGCCCAAACAATAAAAGCCTCTGTGCTCTCCGCGCCCTCTGTGGTTAAATAGCGTTGCACATTAGGAGGCCAACTACGTGGTAGCCACCAACCGCGTTACCGAAATCTTCGACGACGCTCGGGAAGTCCACAGCGACGCGCTTCGGATGATGGAGCAGGGGGACATCCGCGATGCCGCCGAGAAGGCATGGTGCGCCGCCAAGCGCGCCACCGACGCCCTCATCCTGGCCCGGACCGGCGAGGAACCGGAGCGGACCCCGGATACCTCAATGGGGCTATTGATGCTGGTTGAGCAAGACGATTCGGTCGAGCCCATGATAGGCCGCTATTATTCCAGGCAAGGTCAGCTGCACGGCGACTGTTTCTATTTGGGCCGTTGCGAACCCATAGCCCAAACGGAGCGCAGAATACGGGAAACCGCCGACTACATCCAAGACGCCGAAAACTTGGCAGGAGTGAATTAACATGGGAGTCTACCGTCTCTACACCGGCGATGATGGCCAGAGCCACATCGAGGCGCTCGACGTGTCGGCCCGTCCCGACTTGACCCAAGACCTGGCCGTATCCACGATCACCTTCAACGAAAGAGAGTCCGGCTACTTCATCGACTGGCACCCGGCCCCCCGCCGCCAGTACGTAATATGTATCGACGGCGGCATCGAGATAGGGTTGGGAGACGGCTCCATCCACAACTTCGGACCGGGCGACGCCCGCTTGGTGGAGGACACTACCGGACAGGGCCACACCACGCGGGGCACCGGCGGCGGTAGGGTCGTAACCGCCACTGTCCCCCTAGCGTAATGATTCACCGCAGAGGACGCCAAGAACGCAGAGATTTCGAGAGATGCCAGAAACTCTGCGCTCTCTGCGTCCTCTTTGGTTAAAAAAGGAGATGAGATGAAGATCATTCGGGTTTATTCCGGCGACGACGGGGAGTCTCACTTCGAGGAAGTCAGCCCCGAGCAACTGGACGAAATCGTGAACCGGGTCGGGCCGGGAGACATCCAGCTCAACCGGCGGGAGGCGCCCAATTTCTCCGATTACCACACCGCCCCCCGGCGGCAGTATGTGGTGAACCTGGAAGGGACCGCCGAGTTCGAGTGCGCCGACGGCTCCAAGGTGCAGCTGGAGCCCGGCGACGTCTTGGTGGCGGAAGACCTCACCGGCCACGGTCACATCGCCCGTTCCCCCAACCCGGGCATGCGCACCTCCTTGGCCGTACCGTTGGCCGAACCCAGTTAGCCGCGCCCAGAGACGGACCGCGCCAAGCTTGCCGGAGATGGTTCTCGGTGGTCGCCCCGCTCCCGGCGTTTGAGACTCAGCCGGCGCCGCGGAGCAGGGCCGCCAGATGCAACAGCCCCTGCTGGCGCCGGGCACCCTTGAGCCGGGTTCGCCATTCCGCCGGAAACAGCTCGGTGGACATTTCCCGGACTACTTCGTTGCCTTCCAAATTGGGGAACCGCCGGAACAATTCCAGATAAGGCGACTCCTCCGGGGGAACGCCTTCCCCGGTTAATTGGGCGTGGCAGAAGGGCAACACGGCGTTCACCGCCAGCTCCCGGGCCCGCCCCGTTCCAATGCAGGCCGGGAGGCCTTCCGGCTCGCCTGCCGATTTGACGGTGATCGCCTTGGTGAGTTCCGCCGGGCCGCCGGACGCGGCATTCCTGAGCCCTTGGACCGGGCCGTCGTCCCGGAAGCGAGCCAGCAGGACCGCTGCCCCCCGGATGCGGGTTGCCGGATGGTTCGAGGGACGGACCCGGAACAACCTCCACTCTTCGGGGGACATGGCGCGCCGCAGGCCCGGCGGCGGCACGGCGCCGGAGCCCGGCCCCAGACCAGCCACGGCTAACAGCCAGCCGTTGACGGCCGTTGCCGCAGCGCTGACGGAAGCTCCCGGATGGATGTTGGACCGCATCGCCCGTTGCAGCGCCGCAAAGGGCGCCAGGTAGGCGAGTCTCAGAAAGGGTTGCCGGTTGTGGCGGTACCCCAACCCTTCCATGAGGGTCTCGTAGAGCGTCTGCTCCGCCCCTTGTTCCTGGATAAAACGGCGGAGGTTGCCGGCCTTCCGCCGGAACCGGGCGTCACCGGCCCGGTCCAACAGCTCGCCAGCCTCGTCGGCCGTTTCCGGCTGTGGTATGCCGTGCCTCGCCAGAATCGGCCACAGGTCGAAGGACTCGGCGTCGTCGTGGGCCTGGGGATCCATCTCCAGCAGCCCCGCCAAGGAGACCACCGGAGCAGTGCCGCCGTGGGGCAGGGTGGTCTCGTCGGTGTCCACCTCAAGAGCGGCGTGGACCACCACCCCATTGTAGTTGGGATCGTTGGTGTGGCCGTGGGACGCCCAGTCCCGCTGGCGGACGTGGATCTCCACGTCCCCCCGCACCAAACCGACCCCTTCCACCTCCAGCAGGGCGTCGCGAAAGTCGGGCCCGGCGGCGGTGCCGGTCCGTCCGGGGTAGAGTATCCTCAGACGGCGGCCGGCCGCAGTGCGCAGCCCTTCCTGGCGGGCGGCGCGGTCCTTCCAGAGTTTCCAGAGCAGCCGCTCCGGGATTGGCTCCGGCCGGTCGCCAATCCACCGGAGGCCCGCGCCCGGCCCCAGCTGCCGGTAGGTAGTGACCATGAGCCTATTCTACCACCGCTTGGGTCCGCTTCAGCGGTTTGTTTTTTAACGCAGAGGACACTAAAGACAACGCCGAGGGCGCAGAGGTTTAGACCTGACGTAACATTCTCCGCGGTCCTCCCGCGGCTTCTGCGTTGGAACGGTCAGTCTAGGGCGATGCCCTCGAAGAAATCGCCGGTTACCTGTTCCCCGGTGGCCAGGGGCGGGTGCGCCCGGACGTAGAACTCGCGGCCCAGGATACGGCACGCCACGGCTCGTGGCACCCGGTGGTAGGGCCAGTCCGGCGCGACTTGGGTCCGGTGACACAGGATGCAGGCCATCTTGTTCTCCAAGCGGTCCGAGACGTCCAACTCCAGGTGCAACTCTTCGCGGGGCACGCCTTGGGTCTCCTGTTCCGGGGTGGGCAGCGGGAAATCGATTCCGGCGCCCCGCAGGGACTCCGCCCATTCCCGTCGAAAACCCTGGGGGCGGACGCTGTAGAAAAGCCGTTCCGGGTTGTGGGTAGTGATGCCGCCGGTCAATTGGCCGGGGAACGCCGACGGGTCTCCGGCCAGCCCGAAGGCCTCGGTGGCGTGGTTGCAGATGGCGATGTGATCGGGGTGGCCGTAGAGCCCGTCGGGGCCGAAGGTCAACACGACTTGGGGGCGGAAGCGGCGCATCTCCAATACCAGCCGCTCCACCACCGCCCGGGCGTCGGCGTTGATGAACGCCTTGGGGTGCTTGTTCGACTCCCACCCCGCCATCCCGGAGTCCCGGTAGGCCAGCACCTCGTGGCTCTCCAGTCCCAAGGCCCGCACCGCGCAGGAAAGCTCCACCCGGCGTATCTCGCCCAGGGTCTCCCGGGTGGCGGCGCCCTCCTGCCGGATCTCCCCCTCTTCCCCCAGCGTGGTGGTGACGAGACGCACTTTGACGCCGCGCCCGGCGTGTTGCGCCAGCACACCGCCAACCGGGAAGGCTTCGTCGTCGGGGTGAGCGAAGCAGGCCAGCAGCCGCATCGCGGCCGGCCGGTGGCCGCGGTTGTCCCTTGGTGTTTCGTCACTCATATTATCTATACCCTATTTTACACGCTGGTGTATCGCTGTTGTTAATAATAAGGCCGGGGCCTCATCATTCGCGTTGACAGGTATTGGGAGCCCATCTACAATCCGGCCAAAGGGAAGACTGGCCCCGTTCGAGCCGGTGAGACTGGTCTTCAACTCCCGGGAGGATGAGATGCACGTCGGCCTGGTAATGGAATGCGATTACCGCTACGGGGACACGGAGCAAGCCGCATTCGAGGAGGCCTTCGCCATGGCCGATGCCGCCGAAGCCGGCGGGTTCGACGGCGTCTGGCTGGCCGAACGGCACTTCGCTGCTCCCCGGGACCCCTTGGACCCCGCTGGCGCGGGTATCCCGTCCATCGTGTCCGCCCCCCTGATAATCTCCAGCGCCATCGTGTCCCGCACCCAACGGCTGCGTGTGGGGGTGGCGGTCAACGTGCTGCCGCTGTCCCACCCGGTGCGCATGGCAGAGGAGGTGGCGACCGTCGACCAGATCAGCCGCGGCCGCGTGGACTTCGGCGTGGGCCGCAGCGGGTTCGCCCGTTCCTACGAGGGCTACGGCGTCCCCTATGGAGAGAGCCGCGAGCGCTTCCAGGAATGCCTCGAAATTATCCTGGCCGCGTGGTCCAACGAGCGCTTCTCCTATGAGGGGAAGTACTATACTTTCAACGACGTCTGCGTCATTCCCAAGCCTTTCCAAAAGCCCCACCCGCCCCTGCGGGTGGCCGCAACCACCAGCGACACCTTCCCAGTGGTGGGGGCGGCCGGACTGCCGGTCTTCGTCGGCCTCCGGGGGATGGACCGCCCCGACCTGGTCCGCAGCCTGGCTCGATACCGGGAGGCCTGGGGGGCCGCCGGCCACGAGGGCGACGGCGACGTGTACCTGCGAATCCCGGTTTTCGTGGGAGAGAGCGACGAGCAAGCCCACGCCGACGCCCAAGAGAGCACCATGCGTTCCTACCAACGGATGGCCCGGAATTTCGCTGCTAGCGCCACCGTGGCCGGCGCCGCTCCGTCTGAAGAAAGGCTCGCCCGGGGGCAGCGGCTGGCGGACGTGACCTACGAAGACCTGCTCCGGGACCGGCTTGCCTATGGAGGGCCCGAAAGCGTTGCCGCTCTGCTGCGGGAGATCGTGGAAGAGTTGGACCTGTCCGGGGTCATCGCCGAGACCAACGTGGGCGGCCTGATTCCCAAGGAGAAGGTCCTGGACTCCATCGCCCGCTTCGGCGGGGAGGTGGTCCCCGTGTTGCGGGGTCTAGAGGCCTGACCCCGTCCGCGGCAGAATCCATTCCCCGATGGCGTAAGCCAGGCCGTCGTCCTCCACCGGCGGCGCCACGTGGTGGCAGACCTCCCGGACCTCGTCCGGAGCGCCTCCCATGGCGATGGCCAGCCCGGCGGCCCGCAGCATTGGCAGGTCGTTGAAACTGTCGCCCACGGCCGCCATCTCGCCGATGGGCGCCCCCAGCGACTCCCCGTTCCGCGACACCCCCGTGGCCTTGTCCACCCCCTCGCGGGTGAAGTCCACGGCCCACAGCCCGTTGTAGGGCAGCGATGCTTTCACCGCGTGTATTCCCGGACGGTCCGAATACCGGCCCGCCATGGCATCGGCGGCTTCCGGGGACATGTCCAGCGCGGAAACCCGGACGATGTCCCAGTCGGGCACTTCGGCCAGCCGCCAGAAGGCGCCCCGCACGTGGGTGGCTACGAACGCCGTGCCCGTGTCGTGGAGCAGGTTGACTATCTCCTTGGAGAACTCCCGTCCCAGGTTGGCCGACCACAGGTGGCGGCCGCTCGCCGGGTCCAGGATGGCCGCTCCGCCGTCGGAGACCTGGGGTGTGGTCAGGCCCAACTGCCGGGCGTATCTCACGACATCGGCGGGTTCCCGGCCGGTGGCCAGGAACACCGGCGCCGCGGCGGCCAGCCTGCCGACGGCTGCCATGACCCGGGGCGTGATGCGCTCGTCCGGTCCGATTATGGTGCCGTCCAGGTCCAAGGCGATCGCCCGTACTCGTTCCGGTATGTCGCTGGCTCTTCCCATGCGTGAGACCTCGGGGCCGCAGCCAAAAAATTAGAGAGGGAGTCGGCTCCCTCTCTACAGAAGTCCTCTGATCCCGGCTGGCGCTCCTAGTCGAACACCAGCGCCTCGTTCTGGCGTCCGGGCCGGCGCATCTCGGTCAAGCCCTCTTCGGCGGTGTCGAAGGTGTTGCAGAACAACTCGATGCCGTTGCCGTCCGGGTCTTTGATGTAGATGCTTTTGGTCATGCTGTGGTCCACGGTCCGCAGCTCGGTGACCTCGTAGTACTCTTGGAGCCTGTTGTAGTAGTCCTTGAGCTCCTCGTAGTCCTCCACCTGGATGGCCATGTGGTTAAGGCCGAGGCCGCCCTCGACGACCTCTTGGGCGCCTTCCTTGGCCTGGAAGAGGGCCAGGTCGTGGTGGATACGGCCGCAGGTCAGGAACGTGCCGAAGCCAGGCCGCTCCACGGAGATCTCGAATCCCAGCACGTCGGTGTAGAACTTGGTGGCGGATTCAACGTCCTTGACATTGAGGACAAGGTGTCCAATCCTCTTCGGCTTCGCCATAATCCCCTCCTGGCAGGCAGTCGTTCAAGCCTAACATATTATCTGTACTATACGCTGGCGTTCCTGACTTTTCAAACGCGAAGCCTACTCTGCATTACCCTTCCCGTTCCAAAAAGTCCAGCACCCGCTGCTTCGCTGCGGCACGGTCGTACGCCCGGTAGGTCAGCATGGCGTTCCTGACCGGGTCTCCGCCGAAGAACCGCTCGTAGAGCACTTGGCGGCCGCCGAAGGCGCTGCACGCCACGTCCCAAGCCAAGCGGAAAAGCCGCACCCGGTCCCGGCCGCTGGAGCTGTCGGTGGCCAGGTAGCGCTCCACGTCCGGTCCGATTTCGGCCTCGAAGTCGCCTTCCGACGGCAACGCCATCAGGCTGCTGGCGCCCAACAGTTGCACGATCTCCGCCAGCCGGGGATAAATCGTGGTGGGGTAAAGCGCCCTCCCGGCGGTGATGGGGCCTTGGGCGGGGCACATTACGCCCCACTGGTTCAGCTTTGCGTCGGCTTCTGAAGCCCGGAGGCAGGCCTTCAGTGTCTCCAGGTAGATGATGATCTCCGAAATTCGTTCTTGGACGTGGGGCAGCTCTCCCGATCCCAACGTATCGACCATCAGCGACGCCAGCCCCAGGATGAACTCCGTCTTCACCACGCACCGGTTCACCACCTGGTAGCCGGAATGGGTGGTTGACTGGGTGGCCAGGCCGTAGTTGTTGCACATTTCGACGTCGCCCAACAGGAACACCCTCTCCCAGGGCACCAGGACATCGTCGAAGAAGACCAAGGCGTCCATCTCCTCGAAGCGCGACCCCAGCGGGTGGTCGAAGGTGGAGCGGCCCAGATCGAAGCTCTCCCGGCAGATGAATTTCAGACCGGGGGTATCGTTGGGAATGGCGAAGGAAAACGCCTGCCGCCAAGCGTCCTGGCCGATCAGGTGAGTCCGGGTCGGGTAGACCGCTATCTCGTCGGATATAGGGCCCAGGGTGGCCAGTATGCGGCTGCCCCGTACGACGATGCCGGCGTCCGTCTCCTTGACTACGGTCAGCGCCGTCTGGCTGTCGATGTTGTCGACTACACCGGGGTCCCGGCGGCGTTGCAGGTTCACCAGGGTATGGGTCAAGGTGACATCGTTCTCCCGGATATGTTCGTAGAAGCGGAGCACGTTCTCGTCGAACCCCTCCCGGTTGGCGGCGAAGTAGGGGGCGGCCCCGGCCCAGCCCGCGATGGACACGTTCATGAAGTCGGGGGTCCGGGCCATCATGCCGCAGCCCAGCCCGGCCCAGTGGGCCATCATGGCCCGCCGGCGCTCCAGGTCCTCGTGGCTGCGGGGGATGATAAAGGACAGGCCCACCGGCGCCCCCGAGGACGGGGAAGTGAAGGTCATCTCGTCCCGCAAATCGGTGTCGTGTTGCAGGTCATAAAGGGCCGCCATCGACCGGACGCCGCCCCGCAGGGCCGGATGGGTAGTGACGTCCCTGACCCGCTCTCCGCAGAGCCACACCTCGGCCGGCCGCTCCCTGAGCCCGTTGATATACTGCTGTCCCGTCTTGGCAGGCATGACAACTCCCAAATTAACGCGGAGCACGCTGGGATTCTGGAGACAATATATTATAGAACCGGGCTGTCTGCGCTCTTTGCGTACTCTGCGTTAGAATAGCCCCACAATCGCCATCAGGAGGACGCCATGAAAGGCCGAGTAGTTGCCTGCAAGGAATATGGCAAGCCGTTCGTAATCGAGGAATATGAAGTCCCAGAACCGGAGCCCGGCGCGGTAGTGCTGCGGATGACCCAAGCGGGTATCTGCGGTTCCGACCTGCACGTCTGGCGCGGCGATCAAGTGAACGTGCCGCTGCCTCCCACAGGCCGGGCCATGGGCCACGAGGGCACCGGGGTTATAGAGATGTTGGGCGACGGCGTGGCCACCGACTCTGCCGGCGCTCCCATCGGGAAGGGCGACCGGGTGGTCTACGCGGCGGTCTTCCCCTGCTACCACTGCCACCAGTGCCTCCAAGGCAACACCAACTGGTGCATGAATCGTAACTATCCGGCGGCGGGCACGTGGCCCTTCTTCACTGCCACCTACGCCGACTACCTGTACCTGCCGGCGCGCCATCCCTTCTTCCGGGTGCCCGACGAGCTGGACGACGACCTGCTGGGCCCGGTCAACTGCGCCATGGGCACCGTCACCACCGGCCTGTTGCGGGCCGGGGCTGGCGAGGGCGACTACGTGGTCATCCAAGGCGCGGGCGGCCTGGGCGTCCACGCCACCGCCATGGCCAAGGAGATGGGGGCTGACCGGGTGATCGTGTTGGACCGTTTGGAGAACCGCCTGGAGCTGGCCGAGGCCTTCGGGGCCGACCATACCATCAACATCGAAGAGTTCAACACCCCGGAGACCAGGCTGGGCCGGGTAAGAGAATTGACCGACGGCCGGGGCGCGGACGTGGTGATGGAGCTGGTGGGCCGGGCCGAGCTATTGGCCGAGGGAATCGACATGCTCGGCAACGGCGGCACCTTCGTGGAGATCGGCGACATCGTGCGCGGGCGCGAGGTCTCCATCGACCCGTCCAAGCTGTTGCAGGGCAAAAACATCATGGGCTCCCTGATGTACAAGCCCGACCTGCTCCCCCGGCTGCTCAACTTCTTGGTACGCAATCACGAGAAGCTGCCCTTCGACCGCATCGTCTCGCACAAGTTCCCCTTAGCCGAGGTAAACGAAGCCTTCCCTCAATGCGAGTGGGACCAGCGCCAGCCCGAAATCACCCGAGCCATGCTGGTGCCGTAGGGGGGTCAGCGTAGCCAGACAGGGTGTTATGATCCCCAGGGAATGATACGAAGCTTTAGCGACAGGGATACCGAGAGATTCTTTGCCGGGCGAACCGTACTTGCATTTCAAGGGTTCGCCCGGCAAGCAATGCAGACGTTGAATGACCTCCACTCGGCAGCGTCGTTGATGGAATTATCAGGCAAGCCTGGCAATCGTCTGGAGTCGCTTACCGGGAATCGGCAAGGGCAGCACAGCATCCGAATCAACCGGCAATGGCGAATCTGCTTTCGCTGGTTAGGCGATGGGCCGTACGACGTTGAGATTGTGAACTATCACCGATGAGGATTGACAATGAAAATTGACGATGGGCCCTTCAAGGATGGCATGCCTCCGATTCACCCGGGAGAGTCGCTGGCTGATGATCTGAACGAGATCGAAGTTTCGGAAATCGAGATGGACGACTTTCTGTCAGTGCCGCGCGGCACCGTGGCGGCTATCGTTGAAGGCCGTAAAGACATCGACGGCGACTTCGCCTTGCGGTTATCCCACTTCTTCGGCACCACGGCGCGATTCTGGATGAACCTGCAGAACACCTACGACCTGAAAATAGCCGAGAAAAAATCCGGCCCCCACATCCTGAAGCACGTGAGGCAACTCCCGGCGCGCCCCATCCCTGTCCGGGAGGAATGATTGTGCACCTGATTCGGAGACGCCAAATATGCGGCCTTGTGACACTTGTCCCTTTCCAACGCCGGTAACGATGCTTCAACATAGTGCCTTCCCCGGATAGTGCAATCCTGATTCTGAATCCAATAACACAGGACCTCAAAATCCCGCCCGTCTCCCGCCGCGGCCTCTGGGGTGAAAATGGCTGGAAATGAGCGGAAATGAGAGGAAAAGTAAAAAAACCGGCGCGTCACCCAAAGGTTTTCCAGTTGCTGGCGCGAACATCTGACGGACACCCCAAGCCTAATCCTATCGTACGTACTTACCCACGGGTATGCTAAAATCCTCTGAGAGTTGACCTATCTTGTGAGGATTGAACTATGAAATTCGGCTTGATGTATGAGATACAAATCCCCGAACCCCACCACCCTGGTATCGAGGCGGAACGCTACAAGCAGGTGCTGGCCCAAGTGGACTTGGCCGACGAGGTCGGCTTCGACTACTTCTGGACCGTCGAGCACCACTTCCTGAGGGAGTTCTCCCACTGCTCCGCCCCCGAAGTCCTCTACGGTGCTATCTCCCAGCGCACCAAGCGCATCCGCATCGGCCACGCCGTGGCCCTGCTGCCGGGCCAGTACAACCACCCGGTGCGCGTCGCCGAGCGGGCCGCCGTCCTTGATATCCTGAGCGACGGCCGGATGGACTTGGGCACTGGCCGCTCCACCACGCTGATTGAGATGGACGGTTTCGAGGTGGACCCGGAACAGACCCGGGCCCAATGGCAGGAAGCCATCCGGATGATCCCGAAGATGTGGACCGAGGACCCCTTCTCCCACCAAGGCGAGTTCTTCAACATCCCCGAGCGCTCGGTCATCCCCAAGCCGGTGCAGCAGCCGCACCCGCCGATGTGGGTGGCCTGCAGCCAGCCCGACTCCTTCCGCTCCGCCGGGGAGATGGGCTTGGGTGTTCTCTGCTTCAACCTCGGCGGTTACGAGCAGATGGAAGAGCGGGTGGCAGCCTACCGGGAGGCGGTCCAGCACGCCAATCCCGTTGGCGCTTTCGTGAACGACCAGGTCGCGGCCCTTTGCATCGTCCACTGCGACGAGGACGACGAGGAAGCCCGGCGCGTCGCCGGTCCCGAGGGCGCCTGGTTCGTGGACCAGGCCGAGAACCTCTACGCGCCGTGGGCCGGGCGCAAGGTGCCCGATTCCTACAAGTTCTCGGTCGACGCCATCCAGGCCGAACGCGCCGACAAGAGCGCCGAGGACCACATCGCCTCGGGCGCGTTCGCCATGGGCAACCCTGACACCATCATCCAGGTGATGAAGAAGTACCAGGATGCCGGCGTGGACCAAATTCTGTGCTTCGTGCAACCGGGACGCTTGGAGCACACCCGGATCATGGAGTCCATCAAGCTGATGGGGAAGCACGTGATCCCCTACTTCAAATAGGGCTGCTGGCAGTTGGATAAACGAATTCGGTAGGGGCGGCCCTTGTGGCCGCCCTTTAATCTGCCGCGCAGGATTCGGGACGGCAGCCATTCAGGACGGCTACCGTTCGGGGGGCACAAGTAGGGGCGGCCACAAGGGCCGCCCCTGCATATTGGTTCGTGACCGGCCTGCTAGTCGGATGAGGGCAGCTTGCGGGGCTCCTGCAGTTCCATGACGGCATCGCAACAGGTTATCTCGCCGTCGCCGCCCTTGGTGCACAGGACACTGCTGCCGCACTCGGGGCAGGCGTACCTCTTTCCCAGCTGATTGGCCATTACTTCAACTCCATCGGCCCGCCGCAACAGGACACGCTGCCGTCGCCGCCTTTGGTCACAATGAATTCGGACTTACACTGCTGGCAAATGTATCGCTTGCCGGTCTGATTTGCCACCCTTTCTCTCCCTGCAGGCCAATTGCTGTCTGATCGAGACTGAATTGAGATTATAGACAAGCCCGTTTGGGGTTTCAACACAGGTCCCGGCCATCCGGGGCTCCCGCCCGCCCCGGACGACTAGCCGCCGTCTTCGGCAGCGGCGCCGGGCCCGGCCTCTTCTTTAAACCGCACCAGGAAGCTGGCCTCGCCCAAGGGGGTTCCGTCGAACAGAATGGCGGCGGTATGGACGCCAGGCTTCTGTACCGGGATGCGGAAGGTCTTGATCCAGCGCTGGAACAGTATGCCGTCTTCCCATTGCACCTTCTGGGCCGGCGGCGTGTCCAGCGGCAGTCCCGGGGTTTTCAGCGCGACGAACAGGTAGTGCTCTCCGGGTTGGACCCCGCCGACGCAGAAGGCCAGGTTGAGGTCTACCTGGGCCAGAACCGGGCTCTGGGGGGAGTCTTCGGTCTCTTGAGGCCGGGGCAATTCCACCAAGTCGACGACGCCGTTCAACGACAGGTCGCCGTCATCATTCTGCGCCGTGCTGCGGCAGAACAGGGCATACTTCAGATAGGGGTCGCCGTTTGTGGAGGCCAATGGTGCTCCTGGGCCGGGGATAGCCAGTCGTTTTCAATTTTAGCATGGCCGGCGTATCACGGGCACAGCGGGGTAACCGCCCGTAATCGTTTGGATGTTGGGCCACCGGGCCCCGCCGCCCGGCTATTGCCGCAGGGGGCCAATATTGAGAAACTAGCCGTGTCAATACAGGCCGGGCCAACGCGGCCGGAAGGGGGTTCGCATATGCCGCTGACCAAGACCCAGTTCGTTGCTGGAATGACGGTCCAACAGTACATCGACCAGATCAAGGTGAACAAAGACCCCTTCGTCGAGATATACAGCGCCATGAACGTCCCCGGTGATGCCACCGGCATGTTCGACGGTCTCCCGGAGCCGGTGAACTTGGCGGTGTTCACCGCCGACTGGTGCGGCGACGCCGTGAGCACCACTCCGGTGATACTCCGGTTGGCGGAGAGCTCGCCCAAAATCTCGGTGCAGGTGTTCAACCGGGACGACGACGTGCCCTTGGCCAACACTTTCCTGCCGGAGCACCGGGCGGGCACGGTGCCCATCTTCGTGGTGTTCGATGGCGAGATGAACGAGGTGGCCCTCTTCATAGAGACGGCCAGTGGCCTGGTGCCTCAGATCGACGCCATGGATGATGCGGCCTCGCGGGAAGCTGAGGGCCAAGACGAAGCCGCCGCCCGGCAGACCATGCGGGGGCGGCGCACCGCCCACCGGGTGTCCCACGCCCAAGATTGGGGCGAGGTCATCGTGAGGGAGTTCTGCGACGTCGTCACCGCCGGATTCGGCATGCCCCAGCAGGAGCGGCCGGCGGTGGGCGGCACCAAGTGGCCGCCGGAAGACTAACCGGAAAGGGCGCTTTCGGCTTTGGTTAACGTTGGGGGCGTAACGTAGGGCGATTCCCGAATCGCCCTACGGGTCGTCGTCCCGCCACTCGAAGCTCAGGGTGGCGTAGCGTACGAACACACCGCCGCCAGGAGCGCCCATTGGCCCGTTTGCCGCCAGTATGGCGATGGTGTGTTGTTCGCCGGCATCAGGGTTGTTGGCGAGTTCGATCCGCTGCGGGCGGTTGAATCCCTCGAATGTGCCCCGCTCCCGGTTGCATTCGCCGTCGATCCAGAGTTCGCCGTAATCGTCGACGCACGTTTCGAACATCAACCGCGTCCTCTTGACGTCGCGGCCACCCGCGGTTCCGGGAACGGTGAGATTCATGCGGTACCAGACGAAGGAAAACCCGGTCACGTAGCTGTCGCCAAACTTGGCCCACAGGCTGATGTCTTCACATTTCTCCCACGACGAGTCGTCGTAGTCCCGCAGCCGGGCCGGGCTGCCTTCCGATCTCTCAACCAGGCCGAAATCCGGCTGGCCGGGGATGTACCCCTCCGCGTATTTCCATTGGCCCCGCACCTCGGCCTGCCCGGCCGCGGCGTTGATGTCGATTGTGAATCGCGGCATGCTTCCTCCTTAAGTCTTCTTCCCTTCTATGCTACCGGCAGCGGGGCGGCCATTAGCGGGCTAGATGCCGACTATCTTGATGCTCGAATGCACTTTGTAGATCCGGTTGATGTTCACCAGCATCGGTGTGATCTGCTCCACGTACTTGGCGTTGGCCAAGCCGCCGCCGTCCACTCCCCGAAGGTTGTTGATCTTGTCGGCCAGCCCCATGACGAGGCGCTTGGCGTCGGCGTGGTCGGAGCAGACGACGACGTCGCCCTCCATGGCGTGCCCGGTCTCCTGCAGCTCCTCGGCGCTGACGTTCTGGAAAGCGGCGACAACCTGGGAATCGGGGAGCAGTTGCTGGGCCTCCTGAGCAGCCGACCCGGCTTCGACCTCCACGGCCCGGGCGCCCTTACCGCGCTCGAACGCCATGGGGGCGATGACGTTGACCACCACCTTGCCAGCCAGAACGTCGCCGAGTTGCTCCAGCGTGGCCCGCTGACCCTCGTACGGAAACGCCAGAAACACCACGTCGCCGCTGGCTGCGGCCCCGGCGTTGTCGGCGCCTTGAATTTGGGTTCCGGAGGCCAACGCCGCCAATTCCTCGGCGGCTACCGCTCCACGGGCCGCGTCGCGGGAGCCGATGGTCACCGGCTCACCGGCCATCGCCAGCCGCAGGGCCAGCCCCTTGCCCTCGGGCCCAGTCCCCCCAAGAATCGACAGCATTCGCGCCTCCAAACACTCTCTTGAGCCACCAGTGCGGCAACACTATATCGCCTTCCCAACTTGTGTTCAAACTTGGCCTCGGCGATAATGGGCTGGCCCGCCGGGAGGCCCTTCCCGGTTGCCCTCGTTTTTCTAACAGACCAGGTCCACAACCTGAACGGGAGGGACCCTGCCCATGGCCGATCTCAGACGCGCCGCAGCGATTGTGGGAGTGCATGAGCACGTCACCCGCTACGCCCCCGACAAGAGCGAGTTGCAGATCCAGGGCGAGAGCATTATCAAGGCCCTGGAGGATGCCGGGCTCGGCAAAAACGACGTCGACGGGCTGTTCACCGCCTCGATGTCGGTCCGCAACAGCGGGCTGAACCTGGCCGACTACCTGAATATGTACCCCAAGCACGTCGACAACACCACGGTGGGCGGCGGCTCTTTCGAATTCCACTTGGCCCACGCCCTCAACGCCATCTACGCGGGGCGGATCAACTGCGCGGTGATAACGTACAGCACGCTGGCACGCTCCGGCGGCGTGTCGGTCGGCACCGGCGGCGTGGGGAGGTTCGGCCACCCGAGACTCGATCCGTCCCCCGACAGCTTCGAGGAGCTGTACGGGCTCACCACCGTGGGGCTCTACGCCATGATCGCCCAGCGGCACATGCACCTCTACGGCACGACCTCGGAGCAGTTGGCCGAGATAGCCGTGGCCGTCCGTCATCACGCCGCCATGAACCCCGACGCCCTGTTCCGCGACCCCATCACTGTCGAGGACGTGGTGCGCTCCCGGGTCATCTCCTCGCCTCTCCACCTGATGGACTGTTGCGTGATCACCGACGGTGGCGGCGCGGTAGTAGTGGCCTCCCCGGAGGTGGCCAGAAGCTGCCGCCACACCCCGGTGTGGGTGCTGGGCACCGGCGAGGCCGTGGCCCACCAAGGCGCGGGCAAACGCGACCTGATGTACATTGCAGCCAAGCAGAGCCACGAGCCCGCCTTCGCCGGAGCCGGCGTGGGCCACGACGACATCGACATGGCGATGATCTACGATTCCTTCACCATCACGGTGCTGGAGACCCTGGAGGACCTGGGGTTCTGCGAGAAGGGAGAGGGGGGCGAGTTCGTCAGCGGCGGGCGGCTGAAAATCGGCGGCGGACTGCCCATAAACACCGACGGCGGCGGGCTCTCCTCGAACCACCCCGGTATGCGGGGCATATTCCTGTTGATGGAAGCCACCCGGCAACTGCGCCACCAGTTCGAGGGCACGCCCCGGCAGGTCCCCGACTGCAAGATAGCCCTGTGCCACGGCACGGGGGGCGCCCTGGGCTCCCGCCACAGTGGCGGCACCGTCATCCTGGGGAGGGATTAGCCGATGCCTGAATGGAACAAGCCCCTGCCCACTGTTGTTGGCGAGACCCGCACCTACTGGGAGATGTGCCGCCAGGGCCAGCTCATGGTCCAGCGGTGCGATAGCTGCAACGAGTACCAGTTCTACCCCCGGGGCATCTGCGCCAACTGCTGGTCGGAAAACATCCAGTGGGTGGCGTCCAGCGGGAAGGGCACGGTCTGGACCTTCACTGTTACTTACCAGAACCGCACCACCGGCTTCGACCAAGGCCCCTACGTGCTGGCGCTGGTGGAGCTGGATGAAGGGGTCCGCATGTTCACCAACATCGTGGAGTGCGAGCCCCGCGAGGTGACCATCGGGATGCTGGTGGAAGTCACCTTCGTCCGCGCCACCGACCAGATATCGGTGCCCTACTTCAAACCGGCGGCGTAACCCGGGGTTGTCATCCACCGACCAGCATAGCGGCCCATGTTTGGAGACGGCCCTGGGTTCGGTTCCGGGAGCTTGACCTGCTGTCGGCCTACCTGGCCGACGCCGATCTCAATCGCGCCAGGCCGGACTGCCGGGTGGTGTGCGACCTGCGGGGGTTCGACGAAGGTGTGTACAGGCCGTGCGGCGGCTGTCGCCCAAGTGGTGCGATGAGCCGTCAGTCCGCGGCGGCAAGAATCCACCTTGAGGCGCGCTGCTGGTGATGTAGAATTGAAGCAGAGCAAACCAGAGGTAAAGTGAAATGAAGCGGCGAGGGATAGTCAAAGGACAGGCCATAGAATTTGACGAGCCTATCGGCTTGCGGGACGGTCAGAGCGTGGAAATAGATATTCATCCGGTTGAGGAGGCCGCGCCGGTGGACAGTGGGGACGATGCGGCGTATCAGAGCCCGGCGTATCGTACGTTCCGGCCAATCCCGGCCAGAGGTAATCTAGTCACCAACGAGATGGTGAACGAGCTGCGCGAACAGATGGGGTTTTAAGCCGTATTGTCATTGTTGGACATTAATGTCCTCGTCGCTTTGATTGACGAGGACCACTCGAGCCACATTGTGGCGTCCGATTGGTTTAATCTCAACTATGCGAGCGGATGGATTACTTGCCCGTTGACGCAAAACGGATGTGTGCGCATCCTTTCACAGACCCGGTATCCCGGCGCCTTGAGCATAGCTGCGGCTATGGAACGTTTGCGGGCTGCCGTATCCACAGAACATCAATTCATCAGCGACGACATCAGCCTTCTCGACGATTCCTTGGTGGACGCCCGGCGGTTGTCGGGCTACCGTCAGTTGACGGATGTTTACTTGCTAAGCTTGGCGGTGGCGCGCGGCTGGTAACGCTGGATACCCACATACCCCTGATCGCCGTCTGGGGAGCAAGTAAAAGGCATTTGGTTGTAATTTAACCCTACCCGCCCTCCAGTTGGGCGCGGAAGCGCAGGGCGTCGGACTGGTCTTGGTCGGCTTGGGCCAAGTCGGGCTGATCGTTAAACAGGTAGACCACTGACCGCTGGCCGTAGTATTCGTCGGCCCCCGGGTCAATCTCGATGGCGCGGGTCAGGTCGGCGATCGACCGGTCGTAAAGGCCCACCTCATAGTAGGAGCACCCCCGGTTGTAAAAGGCGTCGGCGTATTCGGGGTCAATCTCGATCGCCATGGTGTAATCGTCGATGGCCCGGTGGTAAACGCCGTTCCGGCTATAGCGGTTGCCCCGGTCCACGTACCCCGGCGCGTCGGCCGGCTCTTCTTGGTGCCTGCGTTCCAGTGCCATAGGTTGCCCTCACCCCAATCCCGGCGCATCGGGGCGCCGACTCTGGCGGCACCTTTTCCGACGGGAGAGGGGCCAAAGATGATTACATTACCGAGCGGACCAGGCCTCCGTCCACCAAGATGGTGGTCCCGGTGATGTAGCTGGACCGCTCCGAGACCAGGAACGCCACGAGGTTGGCCAGTTCTTCGGGTTGCCCCACCCGGCCCAGCGCGGTCTCGGAAGCGCGGCGGGCCAGAGCCTCATCGACGCTGATGCCCAGCTCATTGGCCCGGGCGGTGACGTTGGACAGCATACGCTCGCTGAGGATGGACCCTGGACACACATTGTTGACCAGGATATTGTCTTGGCCCACTTCGTCGGCCAGGCTCTTGGCGTAGGCCACCACGCCCATCCGGGTCGCGCCGGAGAGGGCCAGGTTGGGAATGGGGTTGTAAACAGTGCTGGCCAGGATGTTGACGATGCGGCCGCCGCCGCGCTGTCGCAGGTGAGGGATTCCCTCCCGGCACATCCGGCCGAAGAAGATGAGAGAACGCTGCACCGCCGTCTCCCACTGCTCCTCTGTGGCTGTGGCGGAGCGGGCCAAAGGCGGCCCTCCGGAGTTGTTCACCAGAACGTCGATGCCGCTAAAGTGCTCCAGTGCCGCCGAAATCAGGCCGGTGATGTTCTCAAGCCGGTCCAGGTCGGCGGGGTAGGCCAAGACCTCGGCGCCCGTGGACTCCCGGATTTCGCTGGCGGCCTGCTCGAGGTCCGCAGCGGTCCGGCTGCAGATCGCGACTTTAGCGCCCTCCTCAGCCAGCACTTGGGCGCAGGCCCGGCCGAGTCCCTTGCTGGCCCCGCCAATGATGGCCACTTTGCCGTTCAGTCCCAAGTCCATGTGCCACCCCTCCCGGAGATTCGACAAAGTCCGGCGACACTGTCGCCCAATACGTTTGCGGTGAAGCGATGCCGATTATACCAGTCTTCTTCCACCGGGAGCACAAGGGCCGGAAAACACAGAAAACAATCCCTAGGCATCAGGCTTCCACCGGAGACTGTGGCGCTCTCAGCACCCGCTGCGGTGAAATAGCCCGTGCTATACTGGCGCAATTCAAAGCCGGGAGAGCCTTTTGGGTCAGTCGAGCGAACCCGAGGCCCGCGAAATCGAGGCCAACGCCGTGGAGTTGGCCCGGGGCGCGGGAAAGATATTGGCGGAACATTTCGGCCGGGCCATCGAAGTCGAGTTCAAGGACGACAAAGAGAGAGACCCGGTGACCCGGGCCGACAAGGCCACCCAGGAATACTTGGCCGGAGAGATAGCCAAGCGGTTCCCGGAACACGGCATTCTCGGCGAAGAGGCCACGGAGGAAGAGAAGGAGTCGGAGGAACCGGCCCGGGACATCCTCTGGGTGCTGGACCCCTTGGACGGCACTACCAACTTCATGAACGGGCTCCCGGTATTCGCCTCTTCCATCGGCGTGTTGTACCGCGGCCGACCCGTGGCCGCAGCCCTCTACGTCCCTTGGCCCAACGGCGCCGGCGGGTTCGTGTTGCACTGCCGCAAGGGGGGAGGCTGCTTCGCCGACGATGAGGCGGTGTCCGTGTATGAGACCCAGGAACCGGTGCCCAGCCGTCTCATCGGAGTGCCTGGGTATTTCGGGGTGGCCAACCGTTTCTCCAAGCGACTGGCAAACAAGGCTGGCGAGCCCCGCACCACCGGCAGTATCGCCTACGAGTTGGCCCTCACCGCCCGAGGGGTGATGCAGTACGCTATATTCGGTGCGCCGCGAATGTGGGACATCGCCGGCGGCGCGCTGGCAGTGATGGAGGCGGGCGGTACGGTAATGACTCGTTTCCAGGGAGAACGGCACTGGCATCCTTTGGACAGCCTGGTGCCGTCTTGGGACGAAAAGACTCCGACGATGAAGGAGCTGCGCGCCTGGGCCGCACCGCTTGTTGCCGGAAACAAGCACCTCGCCCCGCTGGTAGCCAACAACGTGCATCGGCGGTTCAGCCTGAAGGCGAAGTTGCAACCGCTGTTAAAGGCCTTCCGCAAAGGCCACAGCCAAAAAAGGCAATGAATCCGGTTCAATCGGCTAGAAACATTGCTTGCCAGTTCTCGGGCTACCGGTTCACGGCTGGGTTGTTAGACCAGCGTTGTAAAGTCTTTGCCGGTCATAGGCTCATGGTACTGCCAGTAACTCTTCAACTCTACCAACACCCGCTGACGCGAGGGCATTGGCACAGGATTGACCCGTACCACCCGCGCCGTATATTTCCCGGGTGCTTCGGCCATAGCCCGGGTCAAGTCATCTACCAGATACCGAGGTGTCCAACCAATCATCTGGTAGTCGACGGTCTGAATCTGCACCGCCGGGTGCCCCGTTGGATTGGTGAGCTCCAAGGCAATATGGAGCTGCTCATCCGGCTTCAAATCGCTGACCCGGCCCCGGGCCGGCTCGCTCACGTACCGCAAACCATGTAGGAAAAAGCGGCAAACGAAGCTCCCGTCTTCGTTTTTCACCAGTTCAGGGAAGACTTCGAAGGAGTCTGTTACGCGACGGCCTCCGTTTGCGGACAGAATCTCGATGGGATCAGCGTTTTCCTCAAGGTCGAGACTGCGCAGATATTCGGGAAAGTCCGGGCGGCGAGGCGTCATTACACGGTTCTGGAAAATCGGGAAAAGATCGGACGACCGGTAGTCCCGCTCCAGTTCAGGGAACTCCAACAGCGGTAAAAATCCGACTTCTTCCTGCGCTCGTTTGGCTCCGTTAATGTAACGGAATTGAAATTCAGAGCAGTCGAGGTTCGCATCCAAGCGGCCGACCGGAAACCACAGGCGAGTGTTGGCTCGGTCCTGCCAAGCCAAGAAAAGCGTTTTAGTGGGCATCGCATTAGCTCCCACGACTGTATACACTGCAACTGCTTACATGTATGCACTGCAACTGCTTATAATTGTAGCACAACAACGCTTGGGCGAACTCCATAGCTACCGGGGTAATCCAGTCGGCGGGTACCCGCCCCACGATTTCGCTCAAAGCCTTCTCATCAAGCCTGGACACTTTGGATAAAGCTGGGGCAATCAGTTCCGGATACTCACCCGATGCCAGCCTTACCAGTTCCAGTGGGCTGGTGCTGTTTACATTTGATTCCGACCAATAAACCCCGCCAAGGCCTTTCTCTGAGTAGTTGCCACCTTTTCTGCCCAATGTTCACCCGTGTTCTCTCGAGGAAACTTAAACAGCCAAGCGGTTTCGTTCTCGCCGGGCGGCCGATACCAGAACTTCGCTTTGCCGGCCATCTCTTCCGACTGAAGCACCCAATCGGGACCGACTTCCTCGATCAAATACGGAACGGGCGTCACACTGATACCTCCGGCGCTCCCCTACCCCGTGTCCGGCGCCCAGCCCCAGGGCCTTGGGCCCCAGGCGGCCTCGAAGACCTCGCCCTTCTTGACCGACATCACCGGCGTTACCGCTTTGTCGGACTTGCGGGAGTCGCCGGTCACGTCATAGACCACCCAGTCGCCGTCTTGGAAGTCCAGTATGGAAAGGTCGGCCTGCTTGCCGGTGTGAAGGGTGCCCAACCGGCTGTCGACCCCCACGGCCTTCGCGGGGTTTTCGGTGCACATGGTGACCACTTGGTCGAAGGTGAAGCCCATGGCCAGGAAGCGGGTCATCATCTCTGTCATGCTGTGGACCGTCCGGGCGCGGCCGGGGACTGTCAGGTCGGTGCTGATGCAGTGGGGCAGCACGCCTTGGTCCACCACCCGCTCTCCCACGGCGAAGCTGAAGTTCATCCGCCCGTGGGCCGTGTCCAGCCAGACGCCCCGCTCGTGGGCCTCCTTGGCCTCGGGCACCAGCTTGCCGTCGGCGTCCAGCACCCCGCCGGGATTGGCCGTGAAGTAGTGGGTGACGATGTCGCCCTCCTCCAGGATGGGCAGCAGCTCGCGGATTACGTTGGGATCGTAGCGCTTTTCGGTGTCGCCGATATGGACCATCAGCGGGACCCCGGCCTCTTTGGCGGCGCGCTTGGCGAGGCGGGGCATTTCCATGCCCATGATTTCCAAGGCCGGCGACACCATCCGCGCCTTGACCCCGGAGATTATGCCCCGGTTCTCGGTAATCGTCTGGATGGTGTGGTCCAGGTCGATGCTGGACGGGCTGAAAATGTCGGGGGTGGTGGCCAGGCCGGTTCGGCAGATGTGTAGGAAGCAGATGATTTCCGTGTCGGTGTTGGGCAATATGTGGCGCGGGAAGCCGCCGAAGGTATCGCAGCCGGAACTCCCGGCGTCCACCATTGTCGTCACTCCGGCCCGGACTCCGCCGATGTTGGGGTCTACCCCGTTGGCGTTGACCCCGGCAAACACGTGGGTGTGGAGGTCGATGAGGCCGGGGGTGACCACTTTGCCCTTGACCTCTACGACACGGCCCGCCTCGTCGGAGATGTCGGGGGCGATGCGGGCGATCTTGCCATCCTTGACCGCCACGTCGTTCGCTCCGTGGATGCCTTGGGACGGATCGACTACAATCCCGCCCTTGAACAACAAATCGTACATTGCGACCTCGTCAGGTGAACAGTTCGCCGATGGATAAACCCTTGTGGATCCGGTAGATGGCCTCGCCCAAGAGTGGGGCCACAGACAGCACCGTGAATTTGCCGTTCCGTTTGTCGGGAGAAATGGGGATGGTGTCGGTGACCACCACCTCCCGGAAACGGCTCTGGCTCAGGAGTTCGTGGGCATTGCGCGACAAAACCGGGTGGGTCACACAACAATAGACCTCCTTCACCCCGCGTTCGACCAAGGCGTTGGCGGCGTTGACGGTGGTGCCCCCGGTGTCGATCTCGTCGTCGAAGGTCAGCGCCACTTTGCCGGCGACCTCACCAATGATGTTCATGGTTTCCGAATGGCCGTCGTTGTCCGTCCGGCGCTTCTCGATGATGGCCAAGGGAGCGTTTAGCTGCTCCGCAACGTCCCTGGCTTTCTTGCTGATGCCGATATCGACGGCAACCACCACCAGGTCCTGCAACTCCTTGGCCCGGAAGTACTCGGTCATGATGGGGAGAGCGGTCAGTTCGTCCACCGGGATGTTGAAGAAACCCTGGATTTGGCCGGCATGGAGGTCCACGGTCAGGAGCCGGTCGGCTCCCGCCGCAGTCAACAGGTCGGCGACCAATCGGGCGGTGATGGGCACCCTCGGCTGGTCCTTCTTGTCCGTCCGGCCGTAGCCGTAATAGGGGACAACCGCCGTGATGCGGCCGGCCGACGCCCGCTTGCAGGCGTCGATCATGATCAACAACTCCATGAGGTTGTCGTTGACCGGCAAACACGTCGGCTGGACGACGAAGACGTCCCTCTGACGGATGTTTTCCTGGATCCTCACGAAGGTGTTGTCGTTGGCAAACTTGAAAACTTCCGCACGGCCTAGGGGAATGTCCAGGTATTCACAGACCGATTCGGCCAGTTCGGGGTTTGCGTTGCCGGTGAAGACCTTGAGCTCGTCAAGAATGGGGATCATTTGGCGACCCTCTCGAGCAGGTTTCGGTCGAAGGAGACGGAGGCGACCCTGGCTGGTTGCCGGGGGCCGGGCATTGCCTCCGGCGCTGCAACTCTCCCGTACCGCGTGGCCGAAGGCCCATCAGACGTGGCTATAGCAGGGGAGTTGGAAGGCACGGGCGATTATAGCATAGGCTCATTCCCCACAAAAGCTGGCGCGGACCACGGAAAAACCGCCGCCTGCCCGCGCCGGCTGGTGGCCTGGCCGGACATAGGCCGCGTCCCAGCCCCGACGCGGCCTATGTTATCATAGCGACGGAATTTTCCCGTCAATGACCCTGATTTCCGCCCCGGCAGGGTCCTGCGCAGAGGAGACGCGCCGTGGAGGTTTTTCTCACTTCGCCCCGCGGGTTCTGTGCCGGAGTGGTGCGGGCCATCGATGTAGTAGACATTTGCCTGGAACGCTTCGGCCCCCCCGTATACGTCAAACACCAGATCGTGCATAACCCCCACGTCGTCAACGACCTGGAAAGCCGAGGCGCCATTACCGTCGAAACGGTGGAAGAGGTCCCGGAGGGGTCGTTGGTGGTCTTCTCCGCCCACGGTTCCCCGCCCGAGGACTTCGAAAAAGCGAAGGCGAGAAACCTCAGGGTAATCGACGCCGTTTGTCCTCTGGTGACCAGGGTCCACAACGAGGCCAAGAAGTACGAGGGGGAGGGCCGGAAGGTCCTGCTGGTGGGGCACCGGGGTCACCAGGAAGTACGGGGCACCATGGGCCAGGTCGACATGACCCTTATCGACGATAAGGACCCCACCGAATTGCCGGGTTGGGGCACGGACCAGGAGATAGCGGTGCTGACCCAGACCACTCTGTCGGTGGGCGACACCGCCAAGGCCATCGATGCTATCAAGACCCGCTTCCCCCAGGCCGTGGTGCGCAACGACATCTGCTATGCCACGACGAACCGCCAGGAGGCGGTGACCCGGATGGCGGTCGACGTGGACTTGGTGTTGGTTATCGGAGCGCAAAACAGCTCCAATTGCAACCGCCTTCGGGAGGTGGCCGAAGCCCACGGCGTCCCGTCCTACCTGATCAACGGTCCTGAAGAGATAGACCAGGATTGGTTCAAGGACAAGGAGCGGGTCGGTATTACTTCGGGGGCCTCCACCCCCGAAGTGCTGGTGGAAAGCGTTATCACCGCGCTGGCCGCCGAGCGGTTCACCTTGCTCCGTGGCGTTGAGGAGGACGTGGCCTTCACCCTGCCCCGGGAGTTGCGTTAGCCGTGGCCGTTCCCGCACCGCAGGCCGTACCGGCCCCATAATGCTCGGGGACCGGCGCCCCCAGGGAGGAACGGGTTCCCTCACACGAAGAGTCTTCTCTATACCGGCCCTGGTTTCTCTGGCGGTGGCCGGCGGGCTCCTGTTCTTCCTCATCGCCCGGTTTGACGTGGACTTGGGAGCAACCCTGCGGCAAATGCGCAACGCCGACCCCTGGCTGCTCGGAGGCGCGTTCCTGGTCCACTACACGACCTTCTTCTTCCGCGGCGTCCGCTGGCGGCTCCTGTTGCAGAACACAGCCGCGCCGGGCGCCAGGGTGCCGGGCGTGTTCTACTGCGGTCAACTGGTGTTGCTCGGGTGGTTCGCCAACTCCATCGGTTGGCTGAGGCTGGGCGACGCCTTGCGGGCCTATATGTACGGGGACGAGCAAGACGCCACTTTTTCCGGCGCCATAGGCACCATCCTCGCCGAACGGGCATTGGACACGGTGTTGGTGGTCGCCATGCTGCTGGCGGTTGTCCCCTTCCTGATAGACCGCGACGATACCGTCACTTGGTTGGTGCTGGGTCTGGCGGTCGCCTTGGCCGCCGGTTTGGCCGCAGTGCTGGGCGTCATGGCTTGGGGCCGTGGCCTGGCGATGCGCAGACTGCCCAAATGGCTGTCCGGGCGTTACGACCGGTTCCATCAAGGGACCATGGGCAGCTTTCGGCGGCTGCCCTTGGTCACGACGTGGGGCCTGTTGGGATGGCTGGCAGAGGTGGCCAGAATGTACCTGGTAGTCAAAGCTCTCGGTCTGCCGCTGGGGATACCTCTTATAGTGTTCCTGACTCTGGCCAATTCCCTTCTGTCCCTGGTGCCCACCCCGGGAGGCGTCGGGGCCGTGGAGTCCGGGGTGACCGGACTTGCGGTGCGGCTTTCCCGGCTGTCCACCAGCGCTGCCGCCGCTCTGGTGCTCGTGGACCGCTTCATTACCTACCTGAGCGTCATCCTGGTGGGAGCTGCTATTTTCGCCGCCCGCCAGTTCCTCCGGCGCCGCGCCGGCGCAGGCTGAGGCGTACGGTTATCGACCGCCGTTATCGCGACCAAGACCGGATGTGGCCGAAATGCTTTACACCGCGAGTTTCTACGAACCCGCACATTGGGTGGGTGTCCGATACCGGGTGTCCAGAGGCCATCCGAGGGGCAGACAGGCCGATTGGTCCACGCAGCCCTTCCTCTATCCGTCGCGCGAGTTGCTGCGGGAGTACCAGGGAGGCGGCATCGACTTTCCGGCGCTGGACGTTCGTTACCGGGAAGAGCTGGAGAGGGCCTACGACGCGAAGGCCGAATTCCGGACGTGGCTGCAGGGATTGCCCTTGGAAGGAGACGTTACGCTGCTGTGTTTCGAGCCGGCGGGGAAGCCTTGTCACCGGAGGCTGGCGGCGGCGTGGCTGCTGGAATGGACGCCGGGCCTGGAGCTGGGGCTGATGCGGTAGCGGTCACCACTCAGAGCGTGCGGGCCGTTTCATGAGTTCGGCCGCTGCCTCACCGGGTGGAAGTCCTTCATGCAACACCCGGTAGGTGATCTCGGTGATGGGCATTTCGACGCCCAATCGTTCGGCCACCATAAGCGCGGCCTCTGTAGCGTTGACGCCTTCGGCGACGTTGTCCATCGACTCACGGATTTCCGTCCAGGAACGCCCTCGGCCCAGTTGCTCGCCCACGTAACGGTTCCGGCTGAACCTGCTGGCGCAGGTGGCGATTACGTCGCCCAGTCCGGCTAGCCCGAAGAACGTGCGCGGCTCCGCGCCGGCGGCGACCCCCAGCCGGGTGATTTCGGCCAGCCCCCGCGTGACCAAGGCCGCTTTAGCGTTCTCGCCGACGTCCAATCCGTCGCAGATGCCGGCGCCAAGGGCGACGATGTTCTTCAACGTTCCGCCCAGCTCTACGCCGACAAGGTCGCCGCTGGTGTAGACCCGGAAAAGGTTGGAGCTGAGCAGGGTTTGGGCCCGCTCCGTCGCCTCGCGGTCCCTTCCGGCCACGACCGACGACGCCGGCTTGCCTTGGACGATCTCCTTGGCCAGATTAGGTCCGGATAAAGCGCAGATCCCGTAGTGAAGAGCCGGGGGAAGCTCCTCCTCCAACACCTGGCTCATTCGGCTCGCCGACGGCAGCTCCAGCCCTTTGGCGGCGCTCACCACTATGGTCCCGGCCGCAAGGTGTGGGGCCAGTTGGCGAACATTCTGTCTCAAGCGGTGGGACGGGACCGCCAACACGACCATCTCTGCTGAGGCCAGGACGTGGGCCGGTTCGTCGGTTACTTGCAGTTGATCGGGAAATGGGACTTCAGGGAGGAACCTGGAGTTCCTGCGTTCCGAGGTCAGGAGTCGCGACTCCGCGCTGTTCCGCGCCAACAGGGTAACCGGCACCCTTTGGCGGGCCATGATGATGCCCAGAGTAGTACCCCAGGTGGTGGCCCCTACGATTACCGCTCTATTGCTCAATGGCTGCCCGAGGCAGGATGGTATCGAGATAGTCTGCCCGATGAGAGACGGTTGGGACTCAACGGGGCTCCTAAGTTGACGGGGTCGCGGGCGCGCCCAGACGGCGCTCTTTGCCTTGCCGGATCCGCTGGATGTTGTCCCGGTGTTGCCATATGATCATGGCCGCGGCGATGAGAGCGTAGACCATGTAAACTTCGGAGTGCAACCCGGCCAGAGCCATGCCGATGACCGCCAGGCCGCCGATGATGACCCCGATTATAGAACCCAGGGAAATGTACCGGCTCAGGAACGCGGTGGCGAGGAAGCTCGCCGTGGCCGCCGCCGCCGGTACTGGCATCATCATGGACAGGCCGCCTAGGGCCGTCAGGACTCCCCGGCCTCCTCGGAAGCCCAGAAAGACCGGCCAGTTGTGTCCCGCCAACACGGCGAGGGCGGCGGCGACCTCGCCGGCCGTGTCGCCAATCACTTCCCTCGCCAACACCACCGCCAACGCCCCCTTGGCGACATCCAGCGCCAATACCACCGCAGCTGCCTTGCCGCCACCGGTGCGGAGCACGTTGGACATCCCGGTACGGCTGCTGCCATACGCACGGATGTCCACCCCCATCCGCCAGCGCAGCAATATGTAGCCCCAGGAAAGAGACCCCAATAGATAAGACAACGCCAAGACGCCGGCCCATCTGGCGGCCTGCGGTTGGCTTCCCAAGGCCTGAAACGCCCAAACCGTTGCGACCGCCAACAGGGGAACGGCGACGGCTTGGACCAGCAGAGGCGGCGGCAGTCTGTTCACTCGCGTTTGAACACCAGCTTGAGGTGGGTGCGGTCGAATCCGAAAGTGTCGCGAATCTTATTCTCAAGGTACCGTTGGTAGGTGAAGTGTACCAGTTGGGGATTGTTCACCGTAAAAACGAACGTAGGCGGATTTACCCCAACCTGGCTTACCCGGTTGATGCGGAGCCGTTGCCCGCGGTGCCTTCGCACCTCGGGAGCCTGGTGCTCCGACAAGGCATCGGCCAGCATGAACTGCAGGTCACGGTTGGCCACCTGGCGGCGGCGTTCGTCCCACAAGTCAAGGACCGTCTCCATCAAGGCCGTTATTCCTTGGCGGTTCAAGGCGGAGGCAAAGCAAATCGGGACGTAGGGCATGAAATGCAACCGTTCCCGCATCACGGCTTCCGAGTGGGCCCTGGCGTACGCTCCTTCCTCGCTCATCAGGTCCCATTTATTCACAACCACGATAATCCCCCGGCACAGCTCCCAAGCCAGGCCCGCTATGTGGGCGTCTTGGGCGGTGGCCAGTTCCGAGGCGTCGGTGATCAGGAGAGTGATGTCGCTGCGGTTCACCGCGCCCACCGCTCTGATCACGCTGTATTTCTCAATCCCACGCTGCACTTGGCCGGGGCGGCGCATCCCCGCAGTGTCCACGGCCACGATTTCCCGGCCACGGTAGGTGAACTGGGTATCCAGGGCGTCCCGGGTGGTGCCGGCGGTGGGGCTGACGATGGACCGGTCCTGGCCCAGGATGGCGTTCAGCAGCAGCGACTTGCCCACGTTGGTGCGCCCGACGATGGCGAGGTTGAGTTCCGCCTCGAGTGGGTCGCCTTCGCCGCCGGCGCCTTGTTCGTAGTCCGTTTCATCGTCCATTTCATCGTTGGGGACGGGTTGGAGGGGCGAATGCTCGAGGACCCGGTCCATGAGCTGGTAGATGCCGTAGTTGTGGTAGGCGCTGATGGCCACGGGATCGCCCATGCCCAGTTGGTAGAACTCGGGCGCGGCGAACTCCCGGTTGTCGTTGTCCGCCTTGTTGGCTGCTACCACCACGGGTTTCTCGGTGGTCCGCAAACGGTCGGCGACGGTCAGGTCTACCGGGGTGACGCCTTCGGTGACGTCGGTGACGAAAACGATTACGTCGGCGTCGGCCATGGCCATTTCGGCCTGTTCCTGCACCTTCTGGCGGATGGAGCCCTCTGGGTTGGATTCCAGCCCGCCGGTGTCCATCAGGATGAACCGGTAGTTGTCCCACGTGGCGTCGGCCATGAGGCGGTCCCGCGTGGTGCCGGCTATTTCGGACACGATGGCGTGTCTCCAACCGACAATTCGGTTGAACAGGGAGGACTTTCCCACGTTGGGCCGGCCGATTATGGCAATTATTGGAAGGGGCATATCAGGGCTGGCGAATCCAAGAATAGGTTTGACCAAGAATCGGTTGGAGTCTCCCAAGAATCGGTTGGAGTCTCAAGGTTAAAATCCGGCCAAGAGAAATTCCAGCACCGATTTTTGAGCATGCAACCGGTTGTGCGCTTGGGGAAAGGCCACCGATTGGGGATGGTCCAGCATACCAGGCGGGACCTCCTCTCCGTAATGCGCCGGCATGTCGTGCATGAATAACGCGCCCGGCTTGGCTTTGGCCATGAGGGCGCCGTCGACAGTGTACCCGGCAAAATCCCGGCGCCGCAACGCCCGTTCCTCATCCTGTCCCATGCTGGTCCAGACATCGGTGTACACTACATCGGCCAAGGCCACCGCCTGCGCCGCGTCCGTCATTGTTTTGACGCTGACCGAGGCGCCGTCAGCCCTGGTCCGGGCTGTGTCCAGGGATTCCTGGTCCAACGCGTACCCTTCAGGGGAAGCGCTGGTGAAGCTCATTCCGACCCCCGGCAGGGCCAGGCAGAGACTGCGGGCGACATTGTTGCCGTCGCCGATGTATGCCAAGGTCAGCCCGTCGACTCCATCCTTGTGCTCGTGGATGGTCAGGAGGTCCGCCATTGTCTGGCAGGGATGCTCCCAGTCGGACAGCGCGTTAACCACCGGGACTGACGCGTGATGCGCCAATTCCTCCAAAACGCCATGATGGAACACTCTGGCCACAATGCAGTCCACGTATCCCGACAGGACCTTGGCCACGTCGGATACCGGTTCTCGCGTGCCCAACCCGACTTCCTGCTGGCCCAGGTACAATGAGAACCCGCCCAACTGGTGAATGCCGACTTCGAAGCTGACCCGGGTGCGCAGGGACGGCTTCTCGAACAGGAGGGCGACCGACTTGCCCGCCAGCGGCCGACCCACTGGGGCGGTTTTGCCCTGCCGGGCCCGCTGGATGATGCGGAGGGTCTCCTCGCCAGTAAAGTCGGTGACCGAGAGCAGGTCGCGCTTGTCCAGCATATTCCAGATGGTACTCCTTTGCATTTGACCGTTCAAGCGACCCGGCATTACGGCCCTCGGCTCCCGACGCCCCATCTGATATTATTCAAGTGGTCCATAATGGGGCAGTCGCGCCTCCGGGACCCGCCGACTACTGCCCAAGGAGGCGTACGCCATGGCCAGTTCCGACCTCAAGCCAGGTATGAAAGGCAGCAAGGAGACCATTGTCTGCGATCACAATGTCGCGGGCCACGTGGCCAAGTTCAGCACCCCTTCCATGATTCTTCTGATGGAACAGGCCTCCATGGAAGGCATTCGGCCCCATCTCTCCGGTGAGGAGACGTCGGTGGGTTACGAGGTAAACGTCCGCCATCTGGCTCCCGCCGATATCGGCGAAACGATCGTCGCATCGGCGGAGTTAACGGAGATCGACCGGAACCGGTTGACCTTTCGAGTGGAAGCCTTCGCCGGAGACCGGAAGATCGGTGAAGGGACCCATCGCCGGGCGGTGATTGCCAACCCCGGATAGAATGCACTTTGACAGTGCCGGGAGAGCCTCGCTACCCGGAGCAGCCTGAGGTCGGGAGGGTCGGGAGGGTCGGGAGATTCCTCCCACTAAGGGCAGCGGCCGTCCCCCAGGGAGCTGATGTCAAACATTATGGCTTAGTCGTGATAGTCTGGCCTATACTGAAATCGCCAGCGTTCCGGTGGCCGCAGGAACCGGTGCGTCGGCCGGAATTCGGCAACCAAGACTCGCTCTGGAGCAGATACGATGGCCAACATGGAGCACGTTCAACTGGTCAAGCGGGGCCGGGATACCGTGGCCCGCTGGCGGGAACAGAACCCCAACGAAACCCTCGACCTGAACGCCGCCTACATGAGTTTCGCCAGGGCGCCCCAGGTTAACATAAGTGGGGCCGACTTGCGCAACGCGGACCTGATGGGGGCTGTACTGCAACGGGCCAACCTGTCGGGCGGCCACCTGAACCCCTGCCACCTTTATCACGCCAACCTCAGGGAGGCGGACCTGACCCGTTGCCGCCTGAACGGCGCCAACCTGCGTGGCGCCAACCTGAGAGGGGCGGACCTTAGCGGCGCGGACCTTGACCGGGCGACGCTCTCCGACGCCGACTTCTCCGGCGCCAAGCTGATTAACGCCAATCTTTCCCGGGCGAATCTGACCGATGCCAACCTGACCGGGGCCGACCTCTCCGGCGCCAGCTTCGCCGGAGCCACCCTGGCTCAAGCCGACCTGACGGACGCCACGTTCGCAGGCACCGATTTTTTCCGGGCCGTGTTCTGGAACGCCAACTTCAACGGCGCCCAAATGGCGGGATGCTCGCTGGGTTACACGATTTTCCAAGACTGCGACCTGAGGAACGCCCAAGGCTTGGACCAAGTACGACACGATGCTCCCAGCACCGTGGGTATGGATTCCGTCTACCGTTCCGGAGGACTCATCCCCGAGGCTTTTCTCACCGGCGCCGGACTGCCGTCCTCCGCTGCGGCGTTTCTGTCCGCCGTCTCCGGTGAGCCCGGCATGATGGGAGACTGCTATATCTCGTGCGCCGATAGGGACGACGAGTTCGCCCAAGGCCTCAAGTTCGACCTCCAGTCGCGCGGCGTGCGGTGCTGGGTCTTCTCTCAAAGCGTCCGTGGCAACTCGCTCGTTGAGCGTCACAGCACCTCCGATCAAGAGGAGATCGAGCGGTGGGAGCGCAATTACGACAAGATGGTGGTCGTAGGGTCGTCGGCCGCCTTGGATGTCGAAGCTGTTCTAAACGATATCACCCGCGCCAAGGAGCGCCAGCAGTCCACAGACAAGTGGGTGCTGTTCCTGGTATCGCCGGACAACGGACTGGTGCGGCCTGCGGGCCGTTCCGCCAGGACCCTGGCTGGTGAGCACTTGGTGTTCGACATGAGAGGTTATCGGGACGACCGCGCGGCCTACGAGGATGAGGTAGACCGGTTGGCGGAAGCCCTGCGGCAGGACCAGCCGGCGTCGGCCGGTGTTCCGGTATACGACGGCCAACTGTAACCGGGACCGCTCCCCGAAGCGCCTTAAACTCGATCGCCGCTCCAGCCCGGCGTGTCGGGCGGTCCTCTGTCTCCTCCACAAGCGGCCCTATGCTGCTCCACAGGCAAGGAGGAAGCGGACGCGACCACGTAAACAGCAACAGGCCGCCGGCATGCCGGCGGCCTGTTCTTTTCCCGTTCCCGGTGGGGAGATGGAAGTCGGGGCTACTAGATGTAGTCCTCTTCCTCCATCATTTCGAGGTTGTCACGGCTCTGAGACAGACCGCGGGCGACCTCTTCCCGTAGCTGCTGAATCAGCTCGTCGCTGATGACGCCACCGGCGTCCAAGGCCTTCTGTTTGAAGCTGTCGAACGCCCACTCTTCGGTGTCGCCGTGAGGCATTGAGGAGAAGAACTCGCGGTCGAAGACCGGAAGTTCGCCGGGGCCGAAGTAGCCCTTGCCCTCGAGCTCGTAGCCTTCCAAGTCGTGGGTGCCCTTGCCCAGCACCTGGCCGGTCACGGCGTAGT
This sequence comes from Dehalococcoidia bacterium, assembly GCA_965220625.1. Lineage (GTDB taxonomy): Bacteria > Chloroflexota > Dehalococcoidia > Lucifugimonadales > UBA3495 > VXOI01. The sequence continues at coordinate 1,877,167 of CBDCQN010000003.1, read as the reverse complement.
GTTCCATCACCGTGGCCATTCCGTACTTCTGGATGGGGCAGACCTTCATGCAGACGCCGCAGCCCAAGTAGCGGGCCATTACGGGCCGACAGCGCTTGAAGTACAACTTGTTCTTTTCGATGCCCCTCCACCAGACCTTGTCGCGCATCAGGGCGCGGCCCGGGCAACGGTTGACGCAGACCTGGCAGACCTGGCAGAAAGCGTGGATGCCGTAATCGACCGGCTCATCGTGGCCGACGTTGGCATCGGTGGTGATGATCATCAGCCGGCAGCGGGAGCCGACGTGAGGGGTAAGCAGGTAACCGCAGGCGCCCAAGGAGCCAAGACCGGCCTTTACGAACATGGGGATGTAGGGGCCGGTGTTGTCATTGGGGCTGTGGACCTGGGCCCGGTAGCCCAAGCTCTGGATGAACTTGGACAGTTCCAGACCGGCCGCGCCTTCGGTGCGGTAGGTGCTGGAGTGGACGATCTCGGCGTCGATGCTGGGGATCGTCTGCGTGGGCTCGAAGTCCTGCTCGTAAGCCAAGCAGATGGCGTGGGGGAACTTCACCCAGTCCTTCTTGCTCTGGTAGGTGTACCGGTGGTCGTAGGCGGTGATGCCTACTTCGATGTAGCCCAATTCGCGGGCCTTGCTCTTGATTGCCTCGGTAACGTCCTCACCGGTGGGCTCCGCCGTCGGTTCTTGCTCGCCGGTCAAGCGGGCGGCCAGAATCAGCGGCCGGTTGAGCTTGTCGTGCTCTTTGCGGATCTCCCGCATTTCGACGTGCTGGTCGCGAATGGTGTTTGCCCAGTCCCGGGAGGCCCTCTCGGTGATGTTCATTGTCTCCAAGGGATATTCCCTGGCATACCAGTCGACTTCGCGGTTCTCCAAAGGAATACCGGGCACCGTTTCCAATTCTTCCGGCACCGGGATGGTGACGGCTGCGTCACCCTGGTACTTGCCTGGCCGTACTACCTCGTGGCCTATCTTTAACATTCCTTACCCTCCCAAAATATATATAAGCCGGGCACGGGTTTGTTGCCTTGTGCCCCACAATACGGCTACCCGTTTTATTTGTCAATACTATTATATCCGGTCAAACATATTCGCATCTGACATACAGATCAACACCGATTGGAATAGTCCTGTGCAACTGTGATGGCAATACGAAAACGGTCGCTCTGGCTTCACGTGGCATACGGCATACGTAACGGGCTGCCCGGAATCCATGCGCCGTTGAAGAGCAAGGCTACCGGCCTGTCCGCCGGGCGATCATGGCTTCCGCCAATGGGCTGGCGCCCGACCTCACGGTCACGTTAACCAAGGACGGCTGTCCTGAGGCCAGGGCCCGGCCCACCGCCGGTCCCACCTCGTTGGCTGCTTCCACGTATTCGGTGTAGCCGCCGATGGCGTCCACCATCTTGTCGTACCGGATCGTCCTCAAGTCGGTCCCAACGGCGCGGTTGTAGTAGGCAAGCTGGAACGTCTTGTCGATACCCCAAGTGGAATCGTTGCCCATTACCGTGGTGATGGGTAGGTTGTGCCGGATGCAGGTGTCGTACTCCATGGCGTAGAAGCCGAAGGCACCGTCGCCGATGAACACCAGGACCTTGCTCTCCGGGTATGCGGCTTTGGCCGCCATGCCGTAGGGTATCCCGGCACCAAGGTGACTGAGCGGGCCCAACCGCATGAACCGCCCAGGCCGGCGGGCCTTGAGGAACGCTCGGCCCCACTGGACGTAGTCGCCGCCGTCCATGACTATCACCGTGTCGTCGTCCAAGTGCTGTTCCAGGTTGGTGTAGACGTCCAGCGGGTGCAGGGGTTCCTCCGCAGTGGCTTTGGAGCGAAGCTCTTGGTCCCAGTTGTTCCGGTCCTGCTTCAATTGGTTGACCCAAGCGGCTATGTCGCCTTTGGCTCCGCCGATAGCCGCCGTTAGTTGCTCCGTGACGGCTCCCAAGTCCCCCTGTATTCCCACCGCGACGCCCCGGTTCCTGCCGATCTCGGCCGGCGAAGGGTCGGCCTGGATGATTTTCGCGTCGGCCGGGAAGACTCCGCCGTAGCGGTAGCGGTGGTCCATACGCTTGCCAAGCAACAGAACGACGTCGGCTTCCCGAAAGCGCCGCGCCGTGGGATTGAGCGCTCCGTCGGCATAGCCGAAACATAGCGGATGCTCGTCGTCCAGCAGTCCCCTCGCCTGCTCCACGGTAAACACCGGGATGCCGCCGGACTCGGCAAGGGCCTGTAGCTGCTCCGGCGCCACCGAGTACCGGGCGGAGTTGCCAGCCACGATGACCGGGCGTTTCGCTCCCTTCAGCAACGCCGCCGCTTCCTCGATCAATACCGGGTCCCCTTGGGGCCGGCCAGTGGGACGGTATTCCCGGGGCATGTATTGGGGCAACTCTTCCTCACTCATCTCCTGGTCCTGCAGGTCCAAGGGAAGCGTCAGGTGCACCGGGCCGGGGCGGCCGGTGGTGGCGGTGCGGAAGGCGGTGGCCACGAACTCCGGGATCCTCTTGCGGTCGTGAATCATCCATGAGCCCTTGGTGACCGGCGCCGCCATTCCCACTTGGTCGATCTCTTGGAACGCCGTCATCCCCTTTTCAGGAAGCTCGGCGCATCCGGCGACGAACACAACGGGACTCTCGGAGGTGTAGATGGCCGGAAGGGCCGAGATGGCGTTGGAGAAGCCGGGGCCTCCGGTGAACATGCCCACCGCCGGCCGGCCGGTGATTCGAGCGTAGCCGTCGGCCATGTGCAGCGCCGCCCCCTCGTGGCGGGTGTCAATGAACTGGATTCCCTCATCCTCGGCCGCATCGACCAATGGAAGAATGGTGTCGCCCACGATGGTGAATACTTTTTCGATGCCTTCCAGCTTCAGACAGCGGATGAAAAGATGTGCCCCAGTGAGTTTCGCCATGGTCGCCTCCTGAATAATGCACCGGCTTACTTGGCATAGGTGGCTTTTTCAACGCGGAGGGCGCAGAGGCCACGCGGAGAGCGCAGAGTTTTATGAGTTATTCTCTGCGTCCTTCGCGCGTCCCTCTGTGCTCTCTGCGTTTAGAATAGTACCTGTTATGGGCACACTCTACATAGTCGGCACTCCCATCGGGAACCTTGAGGACCTCTCCTTGCGCGCCGCCCGCATCCTGGGGGAAGTAGGATTGGTGGCTGCCGAAGACACCCGCGTGGCCCGTCGCCTGTTGAACCATCTGGGACTGCGGACCAGGGTCACCAGCTTCCACGAACACAACAGCCAACAGAAGCTGCCCCGGATTATGGCGATTTTGGAAGAGCAGGACGTGGCCCTGATCAGCGATGCCGGGATGCCGGGAGTGAGCGACCCGGGGCGGGAGTTGGTGGTTGAAGCCGCCTCGGCAGGATGGAAAGTCGAGACGGTGCCGGGGCCTTCGGCGGTCACCACCGGTCTGTCCGCTTCGGGATTTTCCGGGGACGCCTTTGTGTTCCTCGGGTTCCTGCCGCGCCGCCGCAAGGAACGGCAGGAAGCGCTGCAACCCTATGCCTCTCATGGGCAGACTTTGGTGATATTCGAAGCCCCCCACCGGCTGCGCGCGACTCTGGAGGACTTGCACCGGGCGTTCGGCGACCGCCCATTGGCGGTATGCCGGGAACTCACCAAGCTTTACGAAGAGATATTCCGGGGCACAGCGCTCCAAGCACTGGAACACTTCGCCAACCCCCGGGGGGAGTTCGTGATGGTCGTGTCCGCCGCTGCGGCGGACACGGATGCCGGACCCTCCGAGAGTTCCGCCCCAGTAGAGGCAACGCGAGAGGCAATACGCGTGAATCTGTTGGAGCTTCGCGACGCGGGGGTCCGCGCGAAAGACGCCGTGTCCCGGACCGCCGCGGCCTACGGTGTTCCCAAAAACCTCGTGTACCGCCTCTGGCTGGAGGAGGTCCGTGCGCGCCCCCAACCGTAGCTCCGCGCCGCCTTGCCAAGCCTCCGGGTCACTAACGAGGGCTATTGTTCCTTCTTAGGCTCTGGCCGGTGCTCCGGAGGGCGGGGCGCTTCCGGTTCTCGCAGGCTCGAACGCGACCGGGGAACTATTCCTCGGTAATTTCCACGTTTTCGATTCCCAGCGGTTCCGCGGGAGTGGAGGCTTCGCCGCCCCTCCCACGCGTCACCGGCGATTCGGCCAGAGCGTTCAGCACGTCCTCGCCGGCGGTCAGCATGCCGAAGATGGTGTAGTTGGGGGGAAGGCCCGTGTTGGCGCCGTGGACGATGAAGAATTGACTGCCGTTGGTGTTTGGCCCGGCGTTGGCCATGGCCAAGGTACCCTTTACGTAGCTCTTGGTGACCGGCTCGTCCTGAAACCGGTAGCCCGGGCCGCCGGTGCCGTTGCCTTGGGGGCATCCCCCCTGAATCATGAAGTCCTTGATCACCCGGTGGAACTGGCCGTTCTCGTAAAACCCCTCCCTGGCCAGGAACACGAAGTTATTGACGGTAAGCGGCGCTTCGGAGGCGAATAGCTCCAGGGTCATCGATCCCTTGCTAGTCTTGATGGTCGCGGTGTAGCTTTTGTTCGGGTCGATGGTGGTCGCGGGCGGGCTGGAGTATTGCTGAGGGGGCATCTGAATCCTCCGGCCAGTGGAGGCGGCGCCGCACCGAGCGGCATCTCCTCCCGGCGGGTAGAGTGGGAATTGGTGTTATTGGGAATTGCAGGGCGGATTGTAGCACCTCTTTCCCCACGCGGTCACGGCGTTTTCCGCCGCCAGCGAAATCGGTCTATCCGGCGGTGGGTTTGTATATAATAGTTATAGGAGCAAGTAATCTTTCGGAAACCGGGCGCCTGTATCAAGAAACGGCCGGGTGGCGGCGATCTTCCCGCCCGGACTGAAATGGAGGCCTCTCCGATGGAAATTCTTGGCCAAATGACCGCCGAAGGCCACGAACAGCTGGTGATGATGTCGGACCCAGGTACGGGCCTGAAGGCCATCATCGCCATTCACGACACGACTTTGGGGCCAGCCTGCGGCGGCACACGCATCTGGCCCTATGAGTCGGAACAGGAAGCGCTGTGGGACGCCCTGCGGCTGTCCCGCGCCATGACCTATAAGTCGGCGGCTGCGGACCTGCCCTTGGGCGGCGGCAAGGCGGTAATTATCGCCGACTCCCACACCCAAAAAAGCGAGGGTATGCTGCGGGCCTTCGGGCGGTTTGTCGATTCCTTGGGGGGGCGTTATCTCACGACCACCGACGTGGGAAGCACGGGGCGCGACCTGGAGTACGTGCACCAGGAGACCGATCACGTGGTCGGGCTTCCCACCACCATGGGCGGCAGCGGCGACACCTCCGTGATGACCGGCTTCGGCCTGTACATGGGGATGAAAGCCTGCGCACGGGCGGCTTGGGGCTCCGATTCGCTTAACGGCAAGACGGTGGCCATGCAGGGTTTCGGGAAAGTGGCCGTCAACACCGCCCACCATCTGCTCAAGGAAGACGCCCGCCTCGTCGTGACCGACGTTTATCCCGGCGCCTTGGACCGGGCCCGGGAGCTGGGGATAAAGGTGGTGGGACCGGACGCCATTTACGATGCCGACTGCGACATCTTTTCGCCCTGCGCGCTGGGAGGGATCCTGAATTCCGACACCATACCGCGGCTGAAGTGTCAGGTGGTCGCGGGGGGCGCCAACAACCAACTGTTGACCGATGCCGACGGCGAGGAACTCGACCGGCGCGGAATCGTCTACGCTCCCGATTACATAGTCAACAGCGGGGGGATTATCAACGCGGAGGCCGAGTTGGGCCGCCTCTATAGCCCGGAGCGGGCGCGGGAGAAGACGGAGCGAATTTATGAAATCACCGGGCGTGTCATCGACATGGCCCGGCGTGAGGAAATACCCACTTACCGGGCCGCCGACCGGTTGGCTGAAGAGCGTCTGGCCTCGGTACGCCGGATCAAGCCGATGCACCGGCCGCGGTAGCCCGGAGCGGTGTCACGGATGATTGATCGCCTTATACAGGAATCATCAACCGATGCCGTTTCGGTCTCCGCGAAGCCGGGGCGTAGCAACCGATCCTTGGAGGGTGCGTGGCACGCCTGGTCCTACTGCTAGCCGTTATCGTAATACTGGTCGTTCTCTATTTTTTGTGGAGGAAGTCTTCCTCCAAGGACTAGTCCGACGATTGTGGTCTACGGGCCGTGTTTGGGACATTCGTTGCGAATTGCCATACTTGGTTTGCCAGTGCTTGGGTGCTTCTCCAGATTGGCTCCACATCATAAAACGCGGAAAAGGGCCCACCCGTTCCGCGTTTTTGGTTACTGGCGACAATAACGGGACCGGCTGCTAAAAAGCCTTCGACTCCGCTTCGAACCCCGCGTCGCGGTGCCCGCCGTCACAGAAGGGCTTGGTGGCGGACTGTCCGCAACGGCACAAGGCGACCCATCGCCCTTCGGGAATAGCGTAGTTGTTGCCGTCTTGGTCTACGATGTCGATCGGTCCCGAGATGCGGTTGGGTCCGTTGGCCCTGATTTCAATCTTGACGTCTGCCATTCTTCTTCCTTCCTCCGTGGGCCTCCGTGGGATAGAGGTAGTATCCCACGGGCCCATATGCCGGTCAATGCGGGTCGGCTTCAGGGTCTTTTGATTGTCTCCTCCCCCAGGGGGGAGGGTTAGGGTGGGAGCGATCCCTATCGTGAGCGACCATCGTTATCGCCAGCATTTCACCCTCACCCCAGCACTCTCCCTCAAGAGAGAGGGAGAATAGAAGACCCTCGGGTCGGCTTCTAGTCCGCCGCCGTGGGGACTGTGCCGCTTTGCTTCCTGTCACCCCTCGCGATGGATATGCTCATGCCTACCAGCAGCATCGCGCCCATGATCAGGAAGGCCCACTTCAGGCCATCGACGAAGGCGTCGGCCACTTCCGGAGAGGCCGAGTCCAGGCTGGGCTCGACGCCTCGAAATCCCATTGTGGTCACAACCACCGTGGTGGCGATGGCGATGCTGGTAACGGTGGCCGAGTTGCGCACCAATTGCGTCAGGGCCGACACGACCCCGTATTGGCTGCGTTCCACCGCGCTCAGTATCGAGCTGCTGTTGGGCGAATTGAACAGGGCCATTCCCGCACTCTGCAGCATCAGCATCCCGACGATCAAGATCACCGGAGAGGTCGCGGTCAGCGTCGCCGCCAAAGCCATCGCGGCCATCGCGGACAGGCCCAACCCGCCGACCGTCAGTGCGCGCCAGCCGAGCCTGTCGGACAACCTCCCGCTCACCGGCCCGATCACGACCATGCAGATTGCCGGGGCGATCAGCAGCAGCCCCACGTCCCGCGGCGAGAACTCCAGGACTCTCTGCAGGTAGAACGGCATCATAAACCGGGTCGACGACTGCCCCAGGAACGACAACCAACTGGCTGAAATGCCCATGGCGAACAGCTTGTTGCGGAACAGGGACAGGTCGAGCATCGGCGAGGCGGTATGCAACTCCCACCAGACGAACGCCGCAAACAGCAATACGGTTGCCGCCGCCCCGGAAAGAATCAGTGGGGACACCCAGCCCTGCCGGTCGCCGTTCCCCACGACCAGCAGGAATGCCAGCAGCGCCAAGCCGGAAAGGGCCGCACCCAGCCAGTCGAAGGCAGGGCGGCCGCTGGGCCGGTCTGCGGCCCCGTCCCGCATCTGCTCCAGCACGTACCAGGAGGCAGCGATCGCTATCAGGCCGGCGGGGATGTTGAAGAAAAACACCGAACGCCAGCCGAACGCGGCGATGAGCAGCCCGCCCACCGCCGGGCCCGCGATCGCTCCGCCGCCCACCACACTCATATGGGTGCCCAGCGCCTTCCCCCGCTCGGAGCTTGGGAACGCCGATATCACCGTCGCCATGCCGTTGCCCTGCACCATGGCTGAGCCGATCCCCTGCAGCACCTTGGCGGCGATCAGCATAGGGAGACCCGTCGCGAATCCGGCCATCGCCGACGCCGCGACGAAGACCACCAACCCGGCGGTGTAAACGTGCTTCCGGCTGAGAATGTCGCCCAGCCGCCCCATTGGGAGAATCAACACGCTGATAGCCAAGGCATAGCCGACGACGATCCACTGTACCGTCGGGAGGTCCGACTGAAAGTGCTCTTCGATTTCGGGGAGCGCCACCAGGACTGTGCCGTGGTCCAGCACCGACACGAATGTGCCAATCGCGATGGTCGAGAACACCCACCACTTGTACCGTTGGCTGGCTTTTAGAGCGCGGAGCAAGCTGTACGAATCTCCAATTGGTGGGCACCGGGAGTCGGCGGAGCCACACAAAAGTGTTCCCCTGCCGAAGAACGCCGATGACTGCCGGCCGTCCGAATGATAATCTCTTTAAGACATTTTCCGGCCAGCTGTCATGACGAAAAACATGCCAGAACGGGTTCCAGCAGAGCGTGTTCCGCTAGAGAGTCTTCCACTAGACGGTAGTCCGATGGGAGAAGGTCCCGACTGAGAGAGCCGCCGGAGTCTTCGGCAAGGGTCAGGACCACCGGACCAACGGCGAGGCGGCCCTGATCTCCCGATGGCGCCGGCATGTCGGTCAACTGGAGGTAGGACGGGGATTTCCGGCCAAGAGGTCCCGTCCATGAGCCGGACGAGACGGCAGCAACGGCTGACGGTCCTCTCGAGACAGCAGCTCCGCATATGGGCCGAGCGCCGCTTCGAACTTGCGGTGGTAGTACTCCGGCAGCGCCTTCGATCTTCCTTCATGAAAGGCCCTGTGGTCGCGATCGGTCTTCATCACCTGGAGAATGCGTTTGTACTCTCTCTGGATGCGCCATGCTCCTTGGGAGCGAAGGGCGTGGAGCACGCGGAGCGGGTACCCCGGCGTGGCTATCAACCGCTTCATGACGACCGCCGGAGATGCCATGTGTGAATACATATCTACGAGATGCTCGTAGTAGGCGACCGGGTCGTAGTTCTTGAGTGTCGTGACGATGTGAGGCGCGTAGTAGAAGGCGAACGGCATCGAGGTCAGGATACGGCCCTCGTCGAGGTAACGGTCGTACAGGGGGGTGCCGCCGAATGGAGTGGGGATATTGATAGTCGGCCACACGAAAGGGGCGCGCGACATGAATTCTTTAGTCAACTCGACCGGCCCATCTCCTTCGTCCCCGTCCAGCCCGAACATCAGATTGGCCTGCATCCCGGGCACGTACTCGCGAATCAGCCGGAAATGGTCGACTACCTGATTTAACTTAACGCGATCAGCCTGTTTCGACCCGACGCCCGACTTATTCGAGTAAGCGCTCCAGGATTCGACGCCCGGAGCCACGTAGAGGCACCCGGTGGAGCGCAGCTGTTCCAGCCGCGACTTGCGCAGGATGGATAAGGAACTCTCCATGATGTAGTAGCTGCGTTTGCCGTGCGGGATCTTTTCCAGTACCGAGAACACATCGTCGAACTTTACGGCGAAGTTCGGGTCGTGGAAGCTGACCAGCAGCTTCGGGTGCTTTTCAAAGATGAACCGCAGGTCGGCCTCAAGTCTGTCCAAGGGCAGCAAGGCGAACGGATTGCTCCAATCGATGCAAAAGTCGCAGGCGTAGGGACACCCGATGCTGGCGAGCATCGGTACAGTGCTGGATATGTAGGGCTTTCCGCCGGAGAAGATCGAGACCTCGATTTCCGGCATGCGCTCCTCGACGGTCGGCAGGTCCTTCAACTGCCGTCCGCTGGTAACCGTCTCTCCCTCCGGCGCCTGTCTCAGGATGTCCTCCACCAGGGTCTTATCGCAATCGAGCACGACCACGTCGAAGAATCGGCGGCAATCGTCCGGAAAAGACTTCGCATGCGGGCCGCCGAGCACAGTGAGGGCGCCGTCTTGGCGGAAGAGCTTGGCGAGGGCATAAGCCAGTGCGCTCGCTTGCGTATAAGTCGAGATGAACACCACGTCCAGGTCGTCCGGCAATAGGTCCTTGGGGTCTCCTTGCCCGTAATAAGTGGCATAGAACGTCTCGTGGCCCATCTGCCGGCACCATACGCTGACCGCCTGTGGCATGACGCTGGCGTACTGTTTGACGAAGTAGTGGGCGTAGGCAGCGTGGCTCCAATGCCTGCTTCTCTCCGCACGGAGAATCTCCAGAACACCTATCCTCATCGCCGCTCCCCGATCGCCGGCCGTCTTCCCGCCCGCTCGTCTCGTCCCCGTACACCGCCAGGCTGGCTCTATTCTCTTCTTGCACCGGCTATATTCTTCCCGGTCTCGCACCGCTGTCCCGCGGGTCAACGCCACCAGTTGGATTACGCTCAGTATAAGTCCAATACGCCGCTTCAGGTAGCGTTCGTCATTCTGAGAGACGATCGCAAAATTTCATTTCCGGATCTGCGTTCCTTTTCTGGGCTGTTGGGCTTCAGCTTGTGTTTCTTTCCTGTAGGAGCACCAGCACGGCCACCGCCCTGCGGGCGTTTCTTGGGACCCGCATGTATTCCTGCGTGGCTTCTTCTGCGGCGTCCAGCAGGTTTATCACCTCGTCCCTGCTGAACCTGCTGTGCGGGTTGTAATCGGCGGCGTGCCTTTGTTCCTGCACGGTGCCGAATGTTATGGCGAAGCGGCCTGCCTGTGTTGGCATGTCGCGTTGGGCCCGCCTCAGACGGTCTTTCGCCTGGCGGTGGTCGAGCGCCCGGTAGGTTCTGGTTCAAGCGACCCTGGCCAGCGGGTCGTTTTGAGCGCCGACCAGCGTGTCGGCGTTGCTTCGGCACAGTGCGTGAAACATGGCGTAGTAGGCAGCGCTCACCGCTCTCTTTAGTGGTTCCTGTCTGGGCCGTCCGGGCGGCTGGTTCTGTGTCTGTCCCGCCTGTTCCCTTGCGGCGTCTATGAAGTTCCGCCAGTTCATTGTTCCTAGAGTCCCCAAGGCGGCTCCGCCCGCATTTCCAGGAGCGCCGGGTACTCGTGCTTGGGGACGTAGGACTCGATCATCGTCGTTCGGATTCCCAGGTTCTCCAAGGGCTCGACGACGGCGGTCATAACTGTCACCATCTTCTTCGCTTGGGGTCTCTCCCCTTTGTTTTGTGCTTCGTAGACGATGGTCACCCGGAAGGTGTCCTGCCCTTCGCTGTCCTCTGTCGGTTCGACTGATATGGGATCAAAGGCGAGGGAGTCTCCGAACTCTTTTTTCAGGTTCTCCCTGTAGATCGCTTCGACCTTTTCTGCCAGCTCTGTGGTGAGCGTCATGGCTGTCTTCTCTATTCCTTCCGGACTGTTTTTGTATGCGCCGATGTTACGGGGCTGGTTGATGCGCGGTCAATCGGTGGCCATGCTTTCGCCCGAATTTTGCAATCGACTCATCCTGAAAGAGGGCCAGCACTGCTCTTGGAGCACGTAACTTGACTCTACACCGAAGCACCGACTCCTCACGGTGATGGCGCTCCAATCAGGTTAGGGGGACCATCGCTTCCAGCACCCGTACCCGCCTCTATTCCCATTTATCGTCCCCTCTCAGATTTCGATCAGTCAGAACAGTTACTTTAATCGACCAGACTTGACCTCTCACGCCCGGGTCGAGTAAATTGGGCGATAACGACACGCCATCTGGAGGAACGGTATGCCTCTGTACGAGTATCACTGCCCTACTTGCAGCCACAAGTTTGAAAAGCTCCAGCCGATGAGCGCCGCTGGGGCCGACTGTCCCAACTGCGAACAACCTGCCAAGCGGGCCATCTCGGTGTTCGCCAGGGTCGGCCGGGCCGGTGAAGACGAGTCGTCCTTCGGCCCGGGCCCCCTCCCGCCTCTCGGCGGGGGCGGCTGTTGCGGCGGAGGCTGCGGCTGCGGTCACTAGGCGGTTTTCACCGCGTAGAGCGCCATGGCGCGGAGGTCCTTTCTAAACGCAGAGGCCGCAGGGCGCGCCGAGTTTGTGATGGGTTTTCGGGGGCAGGCTATGCCTGCCCCTTTTTCTTGGTAGTTAATTGCGGTCGTTTGAAAGGGTTGCGCGGCGACGGCGGTATATCAGGTACCCGCCCCCAACCAGGGCAAGGGCCGCCCCCGCCCCTATCGCCCGCAGCGCGAACCAAAGGGTCGCGTCGAACCAGAAGTTTTGAGGGAATAGGAGCACCAGGTAGTCCTTGCGTGGGTCTAGCTGCCAGAAGTCGTTGGCGAAGCTGATACGGTGGAAGAGCAGGAACAGGGCGTCGAAGGCCACCGTCGCCAGCAGGCCGAACAGGAGGAGCAGAGCCACGGTGACGCCCCCGCCCCAAGCGGCGCGGCAGGCCAGGGTGGGCAGGTAGGCGCTGCGCCCTCTGGCGAACCCCACGGCAATATTGGCCAAGAGGTACGCGGCGGAAACGGCGGCCAGCAGGTACACTCCCCACACCAGCCGTTTCACGTCCCGCATGTGGTGCACTTCCTTGTCGTTGAACAGCTCCCGCTCCGCTCCGAAAATTCGGGTGCGGATGCTCAGCGGCTCCGCCCCGGAATTGAAGTAGCCTCGCAGGCCGACGGCGACCTGCCGCAGGTCGTCCTCGGTTATGCCGCTGCGGGAGGAGATGCGGTATTTGTCGAAACCGTCCTCGTAGAGCCCCAGGTTGTTGAAGGCCCAACTGACGCTGGCCGTAATCAGGAACACCGGCACAGCCGCCACAAATAAAGCGGCCGGGAGCCACCGGAGGCGCGCCGTCAGGATTGGGAATATTGAATATGGAATGGCGGATGAGATTCGGCGCATGGGTGTGCTCTCCCCTAGTTTACACCGGGGGCGTTGGAATCAGGATTTTCGGATAATAAGATTCTGAGATTATCTATCGTGGGAATCTGCTGATTCTGAAAATCCGGATTCAAAAGCAATCTTGTGAAGCAACCGGCGGCTCCATATAATCGGCCCATGCCTGAGATAAATCCCGATAATAATCACCCGTACTCCGAAGCCGAACTCGGCAGCTTTCAAACGCTGGTCGACATCGTGGCGCGGCTCCGGGCGCCCGGAGGCTGCCCGTGGGACCGGGAGCAGACCCACGAGTCGCTGAAGCGCAACCTGCTGGAGGAGTCCTACGAGGTATTGGAGGCCATCGACCTTGGGGACCCCGGCGTGTTGTCCGAAGAGTTGGGCGACCTGTTGGTCCAAGTCGCTTTCCATGCCGACATAGCCCGGGAGGCCGGTGAGTTCGAGCTGAGCGACGTGCTGACCCGGATCAACGGCAAGCTGGTACGCCGCCATCCCCATGTGTTCTCGGACCAAACTGTGGCCGACGCCCGGGAGGTGGAGCGCAACTGGGAGCGCATCAAGGCCGAAGAGCGGGCGCGCGACGGGGTAAGGAAGTCACCCGTGGAGGGCATCCCCGGCGACCTGCCGTCCTTGGCCTACGCCCAGCTAATGCAGGACCGGGTGGGTCGGGCCGGTTTCGAATGGGACGACATCTCCGGGGTGCTGGACAAGGTCGCCGAAGAGATCGGCGAGTTCCGGCTGGCCGAGACTCCGGAAGAGAAAGAACACGAACTGGGCGATTTGTTCTTTACCTTGGTCAACCTTTCCCGTTGGGCTGGCTTGCATGCGGAGGACGTCTTGCGCCAAGCCAATCTAAGGTTCCAGTCGCGCTATCTGGGAATGGAACGGATTGCCGAGGAACGCGGCCTGGATTTTCAGTCCCTTCCATTGGCGGGAAAAGAGGAGCTGTGGCAGGAGTCCAAGAGACGGGGCGATAGTGGATAGAGAGTTCCAAGACCTGTCGGTGGACTGCTCCGAAACCAACAGAATGCTACACGCCCTCATGCGCTCACCAACCACTGGCCACTAACCACCGACCACTAGCCCGAAGGGCTGTAATACCCGGCCAGGTGGGACGGTTCCAGGAAGTAAATGCCGCCGGACAGGACTCTCTGCATCACTTCGGTGAGACCGGCCGCTCCGGTGGCGGCCTCCGTCTTACCCATCAGCCGTTGGCCCAGGCTTCGTCGCGGCTGCAGCCACTTGAGCCGGGGGCGGCGAACTCCTCCGGCCAGAGCGACGGCCGCCGCGGCATCCTCGAAATCTCCGATCTGGTCGATCAACCCCAGGTCGATGCCCCGGACCGCAGTCATCACCTCGCCGGTGGCCAGTTCGCGGACGGCGGAGTCTTCCAAGGAACGCGACCGGGCCACCACCGAAACGAAATTATCGTAAATTTCGTCAATCAGTCCTTGAAATTTCTCCGACTCCTCGGGCGTCGGACTCCTCCAGAAGCCCGACATGTCCTTCAACCGGCCGCCCTTGAATATAGAGAATTCGACGCCCATTTTTTCCAGCAGCTGCTCCAACACCGGCCGCAGGTAGATGACGCCGATGGAGCCGACCAACGCCGTGGGCAGAGCGAACACCCTGCTGGCGGCGCAGGCAACGTAATAGCCGCCGGAAGCGCCCATCCCCCGGACGTAGGCGTATACCGGTTTGCTCTCCGCCACCCGGCGAAGTCCCCGGTAGAGAACCTCGGAGCCTGCAGCCGAGCCGCCCGGCGAGTCGATGTCCACAAGAAGCGCACGGTAACGTTTGTTCCTGGCGACGTTCTCCAGGATGCGGGAATAGGCTGGAATCCGCATCTGTGTACCGATCACGCCGTGCAACTCCAACACAGCTACCCCGGAGCCCCGTCCAAATCCCAGCGGCATCGTTCGCTATCTCCCGACTCGAATCGTCAGATAATGCCCTATTCTACTGCAAACCGGCCCGACGTCAGGCGGGTCTATTCTTGTGGGTATAACAGAAAGGGCGGGTAAAACAGAAAGGGCTCCGATCATAATGTCGGAGCCCTTTCTGAAACGCCGGGTCCGGCGGGACGCCATCATGCCCCGCGTTGGCTACAGGGATTAATTTCAGGCGTTAACTTCAGGCGTTAACTTCAGGCGTTAACGTCGATGGGGCATTCGGGGGCGCTTTGGCGGTCGTCCTTCCTGAAGGCGGGGATCACGTGCTTCCCGAACATTTCGATGGACTTCATCACTTCCTTGTGAGGGACGGTCTCCGTCGCCATCAGGAACTGCAACTGGTCCACCCCGGTGGCCTCGTGCAGCCTGGCGGCCTTGATGCACGCCTCGGGGTCGCCGGCCACGATGATCCCCCGCTCGGCCATGGTGCCGGCGTCGAACTCCTCCCACACCTTCTGGGCCAGAGCGCTGCCGCCCGATAGGTCGAGGCCCGAGCCGCCGTTGCCGGACGGGCTGGGAACGTCGACGTACCTGGAGAAGTTCTGGACCAAGTGATCGGGTACTCCACCCCACTGGTCCAAAAGCCTCGCGTAGATGTCTTTCTGGTCTTGGACGTAGGGCCGGCCGGGGCCGAAAAACGTCTTGAGGGATTGGGCCGAAAGCTCCTGTGTGGCCGTGTTGTCTTCGCCGCACAGCCCGAAGCATGAGCTAAGCCATTTGTTGTTGGCGAATGAGCCGACGGGCGTCGCCTCCTTGATGGCCGTCTTGTACTGCTTGATGCTGGGCTCCAAGACCGACGGGGCGTTGACGCCCAACGCCATGGAGCCGATGCCCTTCTGCGCCGCCAACTCGTAGGTGGAGGGCTGGAGGGCGGCCACCCAGATGGGGGGATGCGGCTTCTGGTACGGCTTGGGCAGCACCTGCCGCGGCGGCACCTTCCAGAACTTGCCGTCCCATTCGAAGTAGTCGGACTCCCAGATTTTGGGGATCATGCTGAGGGACTCTTCCCACATTTCGCGGGTGTCCCGGGGGTCGACGCCCATGCCCAGCTGCTCGTAGGGAGCCGACCGGCCGGTACCGAATTCGACCCGGCCGTGGGACAGTTGGTCCACCATCGCCACGCGTTCGGCCACCCGCACCGGGTGGTGGTAGGGCAGGATCACCACGCCGAAGCCGAGGCGGATGCGCTTGGTCAGGCGGCTCAACGCCCCGAAGATGACCTCGGGACAGGGCGACTCGGAGAAGGTGGTCAGGAAGTGGTGTTCCACGAACCAGACCGCATCGAACCCCATCTCATCGGCCAAGATGCACTGTTCGATGGTCTCTTCAATCACGGCGTGGTCGTCCAACATGGGCCGTTGCATCTCGTATGCCAAGGAAAATTCCATAACAAAAACCTCTAGACTAAATCCATTTAAGGCACGGCCCAATTCTAATGCTCGGGGAAGCATCCGGCAACTTGGGCCATTGCGTCGGAGAGGTAAGGCTGATACGTTGAGGTGATCCTGGCGAAGTAGAGTAGAGGTCGTACAATGTCTACGAAGGTAGGTGCGAAAGGCCAGGTCGTTATCGACAAAGCGATCCGCGATCAATTAGGAATAGCTCCAGGTTGGCGAGCTTATCAGACGCTGGATGAGGACGGGGTCAGGATTACGTTCCGGCCGCCCGGCGACAGGTCCCTCATGGGGGTTCTCAAGCCCCTCATCAAACCCGAAGTCCTAGAACGGGTCAGTGGCATGAGTTGGCAGGAGATCCGCGAAGAAGCCTGGGCCACGATGGCCGAGGACCGTGTCTCCCGAATGAATGACGATGACTCTGCCCTTTCGCAGTGACGGCCTTTCTTGACACCAGCGTAGTGCTCCGGTACTTAACCGGCCATCCTCCGCATCTGGCGGTCGTGGCTGCCGAAATTATCGACGGGGCTGGGGATCTCTGGGTAACGGCAACCACTGTCGGGGAGGCGTTTTACGTTTTAACCAGGGTCTATGACGTCGAGAGACGCCTGGCAGTCGAAACCCTGATTGCTTTTCTTGAAAGGGAGCAAATCTTATCCTACGCCATAGACAAAGACTACTTGTTGCAGGGCCTGAGATTCGCGCTCCCATCGGGAAGGGTAGCGGTAGCTGATGCCTTGATTTGGGCCACGGCCCGAAGCGCGGGGGCGGATGGAGTTTATACATTCGACCAGAGATTTCCCAGTGAAGGGATGCCGGTCCTGCAATCCTTGACTTGACCCTACCCGATCAGCACCACCTCGCGCTGGACGGGGGAGCTGGCGAAGGGGCCGTCTTCGGACATGAATACGTCTATTTCAGAACGGACGCCAAACTCCGGCAGGTAGATTCCCGGTTCCACCGAGAAGCAGACGCCTGGGATGATGTGCCGGGTGTCCCGGGTCTCGAAGCCGTCGAGGTTGACGGCTTCGCTGTGGACCTCGAATCCTATGCTGTGGCCCAGGCGGTGGGTGAAATAGTCCCCGTACCCCCGGCTGGCAATGTATTCCCTAGCCACCCGGTCGGCCTGCCAACCCTGCACTTGCACGCCTTGACGGTAGGACTCCTGCAGATAGCTCAAGGCAGCGTCGCGGGCGCCGATGACGATATCGAAGACCTCTTGGTGGCGGTGCGGCACCCGGTCTCCCGCGTAGGCCACCCAGGTGATGTCGGCGTAGACACTGCCCGGCGCGGTCCCCTTGGCCCAAAGGTCGATGAGCAGCCAGTCTCCGGGGCGAATGACGCTGGTGTTCTCCGCCGAGGGCTCGTAATGAGGGTCCGAGGCGTTGGCGTTGGCCGCGACAATAGGGCCGTCCGGCGACTCGATCCCCTCTTGGACGAAGCACCGGCGGATGTACTCGGCAACCTGGTACTCGGTTACGTCCTCGCCCAGCCGCTGGCCGGCGAAGGCGAAGGCCTCGTTCACGATCCGGCCCAGCTTGTCGGCGGTGCGACTGTGGTCCTCGAGCTGTTGCGGGGTCCACCGGTGGGTGGCGGCCTGCATCAAGTCCGCTGACGAGATTACATCGACCCCCAGGCTCCGGACCAACTCGATCGTGCCGGCGTCCACCCGGGATACCCGAGGCAATTCGTTACGGGGAGAGTACTCCATGGCAACCTGCGGTACTCCGGAAAGGAACTCTCTCAGGGACTCCACCATGCTGTCGCGGTTCCGGTAGACGGCGAGGTCTACGCCCGAGGCGGTGAACTTGCCGGCGTCCACATGGTGGACCAAGAGCCGGGGCAGGCCGGAGGCGGGCAGGAAAAAGTAACAGGGCCGCGTGACGTGTCCAGAGGCTTCTATGATCTGCCGGAATATGGGGTTGGAGGACCGGTAGTCGTAGACCAGCCAGCCGGGAATTTCTTCGGACCGGAGGAACTCTTGGGCAACACGGTATACTTCGCAGAAATCGGATGCCTCGATGCCGTCATTGGCGGCGGTCATACAGCAACGCGTCCCTAGCTGATTGCCTGGAGCATTCCGCCGTCGAGGACCACGCTGGTGCCGGTCATGTAGGCGGCCTTTTCCGAGCCCAGGAATGCAACGAGGGTTGCCACCTCTTCGGGCGTTCCCATTCGGCCCATGGGTATTCCCGACTCCGTTTCTTTCACCAGCTCTTCGGTGGAGCGGCCTTGCGTCCGTGCCTGCTCGTCGAGGGCTTCCGCGAGGTAATCGGTTTTTACCGGACCGGAAATCAGGTTGTTGACCGTGATATTAAACGGCGCCAGCTCGTTGGCCAGCATTTTTGAGTAGCCCACCAAGGCCAGTTGCGTCGAGGTGGAAATGGCGGACCCGTTGTTGGATTTGGCCATAAGCTGCGGCATGAGGTTTATGATGCGGCCCCAGTGTTGTTGCTTCATGTACGGTGTGACCTCGCGAGCGAAACGGACCGAACTCAGGAAGTTTTCTTCGAAGGCCTCCAGAATTGTCTCGTCTTTGATCTCCGAGGGGCGTCCGGGGTGGGCGTAACCGACGTGGGTGACCAGGATGCCAATCCGGCCGAAACGGTTGGAGGTGTCTCGCACGACACGGCGAATATCCCGGGCGGAAGACAGATCGGCCGGGATCGCCAAGACATGGTGCTGGGAACTGATCCGGGCCAACTCCATTTCAGTGTGGCGAAGGTCTGTTTCCGTCCGGGCGCATATGGTTACGTTGGCTCCTTCTTGGGCGAAGGCCAAGGCGATGGCCCGGCCCATGCCGCGGCTGGAACCTCCCACGATTGCGACCCGGTCTTTCAGTCCTAGGTCCACTGCCCCTACTCTCCCGCACTGGAGGCCTTGCGGTCTGGCTTAGTTATAAAACCGGGGCCAGCCTAACATGGCATTCCGTTCCGTACAATGACCTATTTGCAGGCAAACCGGACTCTTAACACGCCTTTAACAGAACGACGCGATTCGCACAACGTCTGACTTGCGAGGGCTAGATCACGTCCTTGGCCTTCATTTCGTCGATCTCTCCGTCGTCGAAACCCAGGCCGGCCAGTATTTCGTGGTTGTGCTCCCCCAGAAGGGGCGGCGGACGGTCGAGACCTCCGGGAGTGCGGGAGAACTTGATGGGCAGGCCGGTCTGTTTGATGCTTCCCAGCGTGGGATGAGGCATCTCCAAATACATTTCCCTCGCCTTGATCTGGGGGTCGGCGAACACGTCGGCCAAGTCGTTAATCGCCCCGCAGGGAACACTATACTGCTGCAGGTCCTCCACCCAGTCGTTGGCGGGGCGTGTCAGGAAAATCTCCTGAAGGAAGGGGACCAGCTGGGAACGGTTGCGAACCCGGTCGCCGTTGGTGCCGTATTCGGGGTTGCCGCTGAGCTCCTCCCGTTTCATGCCTTGGCAGAACCGTTCCCAAATCCGCTCGGAACCCACTGCCACGTTGATGTACTTGTTGTCCTGGCACATGAAAGCTTGGTAGGGCACCAGGTTGGGGTGGGCCGCTCCCAACCGCTTGGGCGGCTCATCGTTGGCGAAGAAATAGGCGGCCTGGTAGGTCATCCAGGCCACCTGGGCGTCGAGCATGGATATGTCTATGTACTGGCCCTCGCCCTGCTCATTGCGGTGGCGGACCGCGGCCATTACCGCGAAAGCCGTCCACATGCCCGCCCCGATGTCGGATACGGCGATGCCGACTTTTTGCGGTTCTCCGTCCGGTTCTCCGGTCAGGCTCATGAGTCCGCTGATCCCCTGCATTATCTGGTCGTAGGCCGGGCGGTTCCGGTAGGGCCCGTCTTGGCCGAACCCGGATATCGAGGCGTAAATGACTCTTGGATTGATAGTCTTGACCGTCTCGTAGCCCAACCCGAAACGGTCCATCACGCCGGGAGTGAAATTCTCGACGATGATGTCGGCGTCCGTGGCGAGTTCCAGAAATATCCGGCGGGCCTGCTCCTCTTTGAAGTTGAGGGTGAGGCTTCGCTTATTGCGATTGATGGACAGGAAATACGCGCTTTCCTCGCCGATGAACGGCGGCCCCCAATGGCGTGTGTCGTCGCCGCTGCCCGGAATCTCGATCTTGATGACGTCGGCCCCGTAGTCACCCAACATCAGGGTGCAGAACGGACCGGCCAAGGCCCGGGTCAAGTCGAGTACCTTTATCCCTTCCAACGGTTTCATGGCGCACGCAACTCCTTTACGCTGCCTCGTCCGGATATCCAAGGCGGACAATCCACGGCAAATACTACCACAGCCATCCGCCCCGGCACCGCCCACGAGGGGCCGTTCTTGTCCCGTTCCAGCCGATTATCCGGTCAGCGGGGATGGGGACGCAAGGCCGTAGCCACGCCTCGCCGTGGTTGCGGATGGCAGTTACAATGCATATGATATGGGCCGCCCGACGGGGCAATGGCCATAGTTTGTCAGATGGGTTCTGCGAATCGGACATTGGAGGCACGACATGGCGACGGAACACACATACAAGGTAGTCGAATTGGTGGGCTCCTCCGGCGAGAGCATACAACAGGCGGTCGACAATGCCATCGGTCGGGCCGGCCAGACGCTGCGGCACCTGGACTGGTTCGAGGTAAAGGAAATCCGGGGGACAATCAGCGACGGCAAAGCTGCCTGGTACCAGGTAAAGCTTGGCGTGGGGTTCCGGGTCATGGACGCCCAGGACTTGGAAGCGGACTAGTCTGCCTGAATGGGGAAATCGTTCCCCAGCGGCGAGAAATTGGTGGTCATTGATCGGACTCCCGAAGGGGTGGGCCCGTACCTTTCCCGGATCCAGGGGTGGGTGGAACTGGAGGGCGTCCGATCGGCCCCGGTCTGAGCCACGGCGCAGACGCATTCCGGAAGCCGCCTCAAGAGTCCTGGCCAAATTCGGGCTACGGCCAACTCCAATTGAAATTGGCATAGTGCCCGTTTTTTCCGGTGTTGTCCCACCGCATGCCGTGGTCGGTGTAGGAGGCCCGGCTGCCTTGGGCCAGGTAAAGGTCGCTGTTTACCGGGTGTCCAGTGTTGTCCAGCCTCATGGCGTCGCCTTGTCCTGCCGCCATCACCGGTTCCACGCTGAAATCCATAATCCCGGGAACGGTCACGCTGCGAACCCGGCCCTCGATCCGAAAGTCAATGGCCGCGTAGGTGGTTCCCATGAAATTGGCGGTCATCGCTTTCCACCGCTCGGCGGGGCCGCCCATTTCCCCGGACAGAATTTGTTCCAGGGCCGCTCGTTGGGCCGGACTGGCCTTTTCGTCGATGTAGAGGGCCGAAGTCCAACCGCCCTCAGCCATCGGACCGGGGGTGTAGTTGCAGGCGATGAAATTCAGGCCGCCGAGCTGGACTCCGTTGCTCTCTCCCTCTTGAATGTGGAAGGCCAGGGCGACGTCGCAGTGGCCTTCCGTAGGCACGGCGGCGGCGCCTCGTACGATACAGGGGCAGAGCACCTCGCAGTTGCAGCTTTCGAAATACTCTCCCTTGAGCCGCCAACCGTTGGCCGCCATGACTGCCTCCCCGCGGGTCGAATCGCTGTCGTGCTTGAACCGGCGCCAGCTTATTGTACCCGAATGTCCCGGCGAGAAACTAATGGCCCAGCCGGGCGCCGCAGGCCATACTTGCTCCCCCATGGCCAATGCGGCCATCGACGACTCGGATCGACCGGCTGGCTCTGGCTCGCAAGGGCCGGACCAGGGCAGCGGCGACAAGCAACTCGTGATTGGGGAAGGAGATCGGTCGCCTACGACCCTGGGACGTTTGCCCCGAAGGTTAGGGTTCGTCGACGGGTGAAGTGTCTATCACTTCGGCGGACACGGTGGAAACCTCGACCCCCAGCTTGTTCTTGAGGACCGCCGTCAACGCCCAGCCCAACGCCTTCAATTCCTTGCGGTTCAACTCGGGCAGAGGGTCCAGGGCCTGGACCAGATCGACCCGGAACCGCCGGGGGTACTTGGGGGTCAGGGAGCCTATGCAGCGGAACCGGACCGGTGTGGCCGGCGTCTCGCTGAACTGGTTTTCCATGCAGGCCGTCCGGCCGTCATCGGTCCACCACCAGTAGATGGTGGCGTCGATGGGCTCGGGGCCCAAGGGTTCCCGGTCACGGCCGCGCCGGCGTTTCGCCGGCTCCTGTACTACTGAATCCCAGGTGTTGGTCTCCGGGGTTACAACCTGCGGGCGGGTAGCTACGGCGGAATTATTCATAATCGGCTCCGCATTACGGCATCGAATTATCGACAGCCATTGAGTTCTATTGTCATGGCCCCACTTTATTCAACGGAGAGTTACGGAAGCATTACGAAACAGTCCCGGCCTTCTACTCCCTTACCAAGAACACCCCCGGAGATGGCGCACGATGGGACGTCATTGTAGAGACAGGTCGAGATAGGTCGAGGTGGATTGTCCATCGCCGCATCAGTTGCTTCTAACATGGCGGCGGCGTTGACGCCGCATTACGCCGCCGCATTACAATGTGGCTGGCGACCGGCGATAGAATAACCCGAGTAGGGAGGCACAACGCTATGGCAAGAACCAAGCGTATCGGAGCATTGGTCCCGGCCACCAACCCGGTGGTCGAACCCGACTTCTACCGGGTTGTTCCGAAGGAGATCACCGTTCATTTCGAACGCATGTGGAACGGCCAGTGGGGCAACCGTCCGGAGCCTTCAACCGGCGACGACCACCGGTTGAAAATGAGCAGCGAAGAGGCCAACGAGGTTGACTGGGCTTTGTTCGGTTTCGACGTCAACAAAATGAACGACGACGTTGCCCGCGGCTCCCGGTCCTTGGCCAATATCGAACCCGACCTGCTGGTCTACGCGTGTACCTCCGGCACCTGGCACAAGGGCTACATGGCCTATGACCAGCAGATGGCCCGTTTGATGGAAGACTCCAGCGGTGTGGACTCCATTACGGCGGTGGGTTCCTGTATCGCCGCCATGCGTCACATGGACAGCCAAAGACTCAGCATAGCGGGGCCCTACCGCAACTTCCACTTGCGCAACCGGCTGAAGCCGCTGATGGAAGAGGCGGGATTCACGGTGGTCAGTGCCGACGGCGAACCCTGGATGCAGGACTCCATGAATCCCTTGGAGATCGAGGCCGAAGATCCCCAGGTCATCATCGACTTCGTGCCCACGGTGGTCCAAGAGGAAGCCGATACGGTGTTCCTGCCCGGCACGGCCTGGCGGGCCCTGGACGCCGCCGAGCCGCTGGAGCAGAAGCTGGGCAAGACGGTGATCACCGTCAATCAGGCCACCATCTGGATGGCACTGCGCCGCCTGGGTTGGACCGAGCCGATTGAAGGCTACGGCAGCCTGCTGCGCAGCCTGGCCTGATGCGGCTTCCCCTTACCCGTCGATTACACGTAACAGTTCAGAGTTGATGAGGCGAATTGCCCGGAAGTTGTAGAAAAAGCATGGTGCAGCGGTTTTTCGGTTATGTTAAATCTGAAACATGGACACCGGCCTTGACCTCACCACCGCTCCACGGGAAGCCTTGTTGGCGGTCATTGCCCGCCAGCAGGCGGTGATTGACCAGTTGCAGCGGCGCATTGAAACCCTGGAGGGAGAGGCCAAGCCCGGCGGCCCCAAAGGGATGCCCGGCATCAAGCCCAAGTCCGGCCGCCAGCAGACTCCCAGGGAGAAAGGCCCCAGGGAGAAAGGCCCCAGGGAGAAAGGCCCCAGGAAGCCCCGGCCTCACGGCTTTGCCCGCCTTCGCATGACGCCCACCCACTGGGTGGAGCACGCCCTGGAATCCTGTCCAGAGTGTGGTACCGGCCTGGCTGGGGGCTGGGGGCAGCGCACCCGGGAAATCATCGACCTTCCCCTGGTTCCCGTCCAGGTCACCGAACACGTCTTTATCGCCCGGATTTGCCCCGTATGTGAGAAACGTCGGGTGCCCAAGTCGGACTTGGGCGGGGCGGCGCTGGGGAAACAGCGGTTGGGAGTCAATCTGCTCAGCCTGATCGCCGCCCTGCGGGAAAAGGGACGGCTGCCCTGGCGCAGCATCCAGTGGTACCTGAAGACGGTGCATCAGTTGGAGCTCAGCTTGGGGGCAATCGTGGGGGCGGTCCACCAAGTGGCCCAAAAAGCCCAACCGGCGGTGACGGAGATACGCGACCGAATCCGAGCCAGCCCGGTGGTCCACGCCGACGAGACCGGCTGGCGGGAGGACGGGGTCAACGGCTACGTCTGGACTTTCAGCACCCCCACCGAGCGGTACTTCCTCCGCCGGGGCCGGAACAAGGAGGTGGTGGACGAGGCCCTGGGCGATTCCTTCGACGGGGTGTTGGTCAGCGACTTCTACGCCGCCTACCACCATTACCCAGGGCTGAAGCAGCGGTGCTGGGTCCACCTGCTGCGGGACATCCACGACCTGAAGGTCCTCTACCCCCAAGACCAGGAACTGGCCCGGTGGGCGGCGGCAGTCCACCACATCTACCTTGCCGCCGAGACCTTCGACCATCCCCAGGCCCGGGACCGCCGCCGGGTCCAACAAGGGCTGGAACGGAAGCTACTGGACCTTTGCCGCCCCTACCTCAAGAACCCGGCGGCGGTCCCGGGCAAGCTGTGCCAGCGCATGGAGAAGCACATCAAGGAGCTGTTTGTCTTCGTGGCGGAGCCTGATGTGCCCCCGGACAACAACGCTGCGGAACGGAGCCTGCGGCCTCTGGTGGTCAGCCGCAAAATCAGCGGCGGCACCCGCTCGGAACCGGGCACCGACAGCAAGATGGCCCTGGCCTCCCTCTTCGGCACCTGGGCCGCCCGGGGACTGGACCCTCTATCGGCCTGCCGCCAGTTGCTCGTTTCCCCTCAACTCTGAACTGTTACGATTACACGGGCGGGTAATTCTCTTTCCACCACCGGGCGATGTCCAAGCGGCGGGCGAACCATACGCCTTCTTTCCCGGAGGCGTACTTCAGGAACTGGTCTAACCCAGCAGCCCGCCCCGGCTTTCCGATGATGCGACAGTGCAGCCCCACCGACATCATTTTCGGGTGGGTGGCCCCTTCTTCGTAGAGTGTGTCGAAGGAGGCCTTGGCGACCTCGAAGAAGTCGCCGGGAGTGAGCAGTTCGCCGCGCCAGAACTTGTAGTCGTTCACTTCCAAGGAATAGGGGACCACCAGCCAAGGATTCCCGTGGACCTTGGTGTAGAAGGGCAGGTCGTCATTGTAGGCGTTGCAATCGTACTCGAAGCCGCCTTCCTCTACCACCAACTCCCTGGTGTTCACGCTGGGGCCGTAGCGGGTGTACCAGCCTAACGGACGTTGCCCGGTGGTCTTGGTGATGGTCGCCACGGCTTGGCGGATCGCCTCCCGCTCGGCGTCGCGGTCCATATTGTAGTATTCTTCCCAACGGTTACCGTGGCCCATCACCTCGTGCCCCCGGCGAATCGCTTCCGGGCCTACTTCCGGGTTGCGCTCCAACGCGAGGGCGCAGGCGTAGAATGTTCCCGTAACATTGTTGCGGCCCAGAATGTCCATGATCCGCCACACGCCGACGCGGCTGCCGTACTCGAAGAACGACTCGTTGGCCAAGTCGCGCTCGCCGAGGCTGACGGGTGACGGGGACTCTCCGGAGGTCTCGCCGGCCGGGTCGCCGTCCAGAATGGAATATTCCGAGCCCTCTTCGTAGTTGACCACCACCGAAACGGCGATCCTGGCCCCGTTGGGCCAGCGTACTTCCGGCGGGTGGGCCCCGTAGCCCACAAAATCCCGTTCCTGCATCAGGCGCCTCCTTGCGGACCTCTGGCCCCGGTGTTGGTCGGGACGGAGGGGCACCGCGATGGTAATATCCCTCTATGGTAACCCAAGAAGACCGGCCCCGCTTCATCGACATCGGCGACAAACGGGTGCGGTTGTCCCACCTGCCCAAGGTGCTGTTTCCCGGCGACGGCTACACCAAGGCAGACCTGTTCCTGTACTACCAAACTGTGGCGCCGGTCTTGATTCCTCATCTGCGGGGACGGCCGGTGACCATGAAGGCATTTCCCAACGGCATCATGGAACGGCCCTATTACCGCCGGCGGTTGGCGGAGAACACCCCCAAGTGGTTGAGCCGGGTCGAGTTGGAAGACGGGTACGGCCCGGTAATCGAAGACGACGCCGACCTGCTCTGGGTGGTCAACAAAGACTCAGTGGAGATCCACTCGTGGCTCTCCCGTGTGGAGCAGCTGCACAATCCGGACCTGCTGGTGTTCGACTTGGACCCGGGACCGCGGATGCCGTTCGCCCGCCTCTGCGAGGCCGCCATGGTGGTGAAGGAGGCTTTGGACGCCTTGGGGCTGGAGAGCTTTCCCAAGACCAGCGGGGCCAACGGTCTGCACGTGCTGGTGGGGTTTCAGCCGGAGTACGAGTTCCAGGAGGTCCACACCTGGGTCATCGGCGTCGACCGGGTGCTGGCCCAGCACCGGCCCGACCTCTTCACCATGGACTACACCCGCAACCGCCGGACTGACCGGGTGCTGCTGGACCACAACCAGGTAGGTTTCGGAAGAACGACCGCGTCCATTTACAGCGTTCGGCCGCTTCCGGGAGCCCCGGTATCGACGCCGGTGCAATGGAGCGAAGTGGAGGAGGGCGGCCTGTTGCCGTCCCGGTTCACCATCAAGACACTGCCCGAACGATTGGCGGCGATGGGAGACCTGGCTGCGGGCTTGAACGAGACGAGTCAGCGGCTGCCCCACATCTGAGTGTCTGAACTATGATTCGTTATGATTCAGTGATTGTCAGGATTAGGTTCCGCCCTCTACGGAATCATCGAAATCAATAAATCACAAAAATCACAGTTCAGACGGAACACAACAACCTAGTCGGCGGCCTTGGCTTTGGCCCTGGACCTCTTCTTGGGCGCCGGCTTCTCGACCGTCTCCGCGGGTTCCTCTATCGACGCGCTGTTTTGGGCGCTGTTTTGGGCACCGTCTTGGGCGCCGTTCCGGCGGGCGGAACGTTCCGTCTTGGTGGCTTCTATGCTGGCTTTCAGAGCTTCCATCAGGTCGCCGACCTTGCCCATGGGCGCGACCGGTGTCGGGATGACCGGCTCCGCGCCAATCAGCTTGGACTCGATGACTTTCTCCAATGCCAGCCGGTAACCGTCCTGGAAGTTCGCAGGCTCGAAGTCGCCGGTTAACTGGTCGATCAAGGCGATGGCCATGGACATCTCCGGCTCGGAGAGAGACGCTTCTCCTTCCGGCAGGGTCAACTCCTCCATGCCGCGGACCTCGTCCGGATAGTGCATCGTTTCCATCATGATGCCGTGCTCGTAGGGACGCAGGCAGCACAGGCTTTCTCTCTGGCGGATGGAAACTTTGGCGATGGCGACGCGCTCGGTAGTCTCCAAGGCGCGTTTCAACAGGTAGAAGGGTTTTAGCCCGATCTCTTGGGGTTCCAGAGCGTAGCTGCGTTCGAAGTAGATAGGGTCGATGCTGGGCAAGGACACGAACCGGGAAATCTCGATGGTGTGCTTGGAGGGCACCGGCAGGTCAGAGAAGTCGGCGTCCTCCATGATGATGTACTGGTCCTTGGCGTACTCGTAGGCCCGTACGATCTCCGCCGACTCAACGGCGGTCTCGTGGTAGGGGCAAAAGCGGGGTTGGCGGATCCGGCTGTTGCAGGTGGTGTGAAGGTTTACAAAGTGAATGTCTTTGCTGTCGGTGGCTGGGTACAGTTTGACCGGTATGACAACCATCCCGAAGCTGATCGCACCGTTCCACATGGAGCGTCGGGCCATTGGTTCGCCTCCAAAAAGGGCGACGGCACCCCAACCCGGCCCCACCACACGGTCGCGTGTAACTCTTGGGAAGAAATCGTAGTCCCATCCAACCGGCGGGTCAAGCCGTGGCGGTTGCGCCTTCGGGCCATCCGGGCGCGTCGTTAACGGTGCAGTCTGCCGGCGATTTGTCGTCTCTCAGCCGGAGGAAGCTGGGGTAGCGGAGCTTGCCGTCCACCGTGAACTCCCCGTACTCCACTTGGCAGACCAGCTCCGGCTCACACCAGTGGATCAGCCGTTTCACGTCTGGCACGTTGACGAATGGCCGGTCGTCGACGTGCTTGGTCCGGAGCCACTCGTATAACGCCTTGGCCGGGACGCCGGAAAACCCGGTCCCCACGCTGCCCACGTAATGGAGCCGGCCGTCCAAGTCGTACAACCCGAGCAACAGGGAGCTGAACCATTCCTTCCGGGCGCCGCCGAAGGAATAACCGGCGATGACAAACTCGCTCTCCCTTACCCGCTTCACCTTCAGCCATTGGGGGGTACGCAGGCCCGGAGTGTAGACGCTGTCTTTCCGCTTGGCCATGATTCCTTCCAGGCCCAGCTCGCAGGTGGCTTGGAAGAAGGCGGTCCCGTCGTTCTCCACGAAGTCGCAGGGTTGGGCCAACTCGGTGGGCTGCAACAACTCGTTTAGCAGGCGTTTGCGGGCTGCAAGAGGCTCTTTCATCACCGGACGGCCCTTGTCGTAGAGCAGGTCGAACGCGACGAAATTGACCGGGTGAGTCGTCCTGACCACCCGCTTCTTGGTCTGCATCCGGTGTTGCAGTCGGGAGAAGCTGGGGCGGTTGTCCTCGTCCAAGCAAACAATCTCGCCGTCGATAACAGCCGGGCCGGATGCCAATTGGGAGACCATACCCGCCAGTTCGGGAAACTGGGTCGTCATATCCTTGCCGTTGCGGCTCATCAGGCGCAATCCGCCGTCCTCGATGAAGGCCAAGGCCCGCCAGCCGTCCCACTTCAGCTCGAAGAGATAGTCGGCGGAATCGAAAGGGCGCCGTGCCAAGCGCCCCAACATGGGCTTGATGGATTCCGGAAGTCGAGGCTTCGTCGCCATTATCGAGGGTCCTGGCCCGAGGACTAACCTCCGGCCGGAATGAACTTCCCGATGGACTTTCCGATGAACTTCATGGAGAGGGAGTTGACGCAGTGGCGGGTGTTGGTCGGGGTCAGGCGTTCGCCGACGAAAACGTGGCCCAAATGGCCGTGGCAATTGGCGCATTCGATCTCGATGCGCCGCCCGTCGGGATCGGACAACTGCAGGACGGCGCCCGGAACCTCCTGATCGAAGGCCGGCCAGCCGCAGCGAGCGTCGAACTTATCGTCCGACCGGTACAATTCGGCGTCGCACCGGCGGCAGACGTAGGAGCCTTCTTGGTAGAAATCGTCGTATTCGCCGGTGAAGGGGCGCTCGGTGCCCTTCTGCTCGATCACCCGCCGCTCCTCGGCGGTCAGGGTATTGTACTTGACGTTGGTCATCGCCGGTGGCCTCCCTTATGGCTGTTCCTGCTGACTTATGGTGCCGGGAGAGGGACTCGAACCCACACACCCGAAGGTAGCGGATTTTAAGTCCGCTGCGTCTGCCATTCCGCCATCCCGGCCAAGAGCGTCTCCAGATACGAGACTGGTACGCCAAAGCTAAGTGAGTTCTCAATTGCCATTCTTTTGCCCTTCCCAGCTCTCCACAACTTCTCTCTGCACCGTCGGCTGTACGTGGGAGTGCGAATCGCCGGTTATGCTGATGCTGCCAAGACCCCTGTTGTCGCTTCCGGTGGGCGCTCAATGCTTCCACCGACTCCGCCGGCAGGTCCACTACCGGCCGCGTCCCGATTGGGGAACCGTCAGTTCGGCCTGCGCTTTCCGGCCGCTGACAGCCAGCCACCATACAGCCTACCCAGTCTAACGAACCCTGGTGTGCGGCGGCAAGGCCAACTCCTGATCCCGGACGCGCTCGGGCCGGACTCCCACCGATGAAGGCGGGTCGAGGTCCAGGCCACCACGGGTTATCCCCATGTATTGGGCAGAAGTCTTACAAATCCGGCTCGTCAGGTGCTGCTCTTGGAGTGGATAGGGTCCTCAGCACGGTCCTTTGGTACCCAATTGGGGGCGAGATTCTGCTTTTCTTCCCAAGCTTGCCATATCTTGACTGGGATCCAAGAACACGGGGCGATTAGAAAGGCTGTTGACGCTGCTACTATGGCGTAGCCCGTTAGGGTTCCTACGTGTTCATTTTGGCCTGGTCCTATTTGTGCTACTGCGACGTGGATGATCGTCGCGGGCAATAAGCCGGTACCTGTGAACGCTGTGATGGCGCCTAGAATCCGGTGACCGAATATTGGTTTGGCGTTGAATGCCTTGTTGCTTCCTATGAGGAGCGTAAGGTAAACAGCGGCTGCAAGAGTGGCGTCCGGGGAACCTCACCGACAGAGCCGGGTTCTTTGGTAACCGGGCCGTAACCCGGCCGTTGTCGGCCCAAGCCACCGTCGCCAGCGGCAGCTCCTTTCCCTTGGTCCGTTGCGTTAACGATGAGCGTCGCCAGCGTCACGGCAGAACGCCCACCTCCCTGAGAAGGTCAATGGAGCCTTCCAGATCGCTCAGGCTGCCCAAGTCAACGTCGGGTGGGTCCAGAGAGTCGAGGGGCGGAAGGTCGCCCTCCGGTTCGACTCCGGCGGAGACCGGGTATTCCTTGACGTTTGAGGTGAAGTATTCCTGCGCCTGTTTCGACAGAAGGAACTCTATGAATTCCTCGGCCGTTTCCTTATTTTCGGATGCTTCCAGGATCCCGGCGCCTGCCACCAGCACCAGCGCCCCCGGGTCGCCGTTTCCAATGAAGTGGTTGCGGGCGGTGAATTCGGGTCCGTGTTCCTCCAGGAACCGTTCAAGGTAGTAGTGATTGACGAACCCGACGTCCACCTCACCGCTTGCAGCCGCCTGCACGATAGAGACGTTGTTTGGGTATTCCTTGGCGTCGTTGTCCTTCATGCGTTCCAGCCATTCCTTGGCGCCGTCCTCGCCCGTTGCAACCTCAGGGCCGTTACGAATGACTGGAAGGAGCCGTTCCGGGGAGCCCATCCCACCCGACCTTTCCACTCCTCGCCGGTGTAGTCGAGTATGGATGCCGGGAGGTCCGTGTCCGGACTGATGGTCTCGGTGTTGTAGATTATGGTCCTGGCCCGCCCCGATGTTCCTATCCAACGTCCGTTGGGGTCGCGCAACCTGGCATCCACCTTGTCCAGAGTCTCTTGCGGCAACTCGGACAGCATTTCCGCCGCCGCCAGGCTGCCGAGGGAGCCGGGGTCCTGCAGGAACACCACGTCGGCAGGCGTGTTGTCCCCTTCCTCGAGAAGAGTGGCCGCCACTGGACCCGGTGCCGGGGGCTTCTTGGAGGTTTGGGAGCTGATCCGGGAAGGCCTCTTTGACTCAGGTTGGCAAAGTGGGCGGGATTGAGGTTTTGTCGCTAACCGGCGTTCGGGGCCGCGCTGCCTCGGCGGGCAGAAGAAAACGCCGGTGGCATTCACCGGCGCTTGGTTTCCGGAGAAAATCCGGGGGAGGGCGGGCGGATTGACCGGTCTAGTTCGTGGTTATTGGCCTCGTAGCTGACGCAGCTCGGATTCCAACTCTGCCACTTGGACCTCGGCCGCTTCCCTGGCTTCTCGCTCTGCGTCTCTCTCTGCTTGTAGCTCTTCCGGTGTCGGCAGAAACTGACCCGTTCTCGGGTTGCGGAGTCGCAGTTCCCCGCGGTCCCAGCACAGGTCTAAGTCCAACACGGAGCTGTGCCCCCATACCAGGCCGTCGGGCTCGCGGGTGATCAGAGCCGGCGTGTATTCTGCGTCGGTCAGCACGTCTCCCGCCAAAGCCGTGTCGTGATAGCGTCCGTTGGTGTGGTCGAACCTCCAGTATTCCTGGACGCCGTATCCGGCGTAGCCTGTTCGCTTTACCGTGTAGTCCCGGCGTCCCGTGCTCCGGGAGGCGACCTCCAGCACGAAGTCGGGAGGTTTGCCCACCTCGCTGATTACGTAGCCGTTGCGGGATACTATGGCGTCGGGGTTGACGCCGAAGGCCACCACGCAGTCGGGCGCGAACTGTTCGTCCTCATTGGCCGGGTCGTGACGGAGGTATCCGTCGCCGGATATCAGGACATCGTTACGGTGGGCGAAGTGGGCCATCAGGATGGCGTCGAATGCGGCGGTTCGCCTGCGCTGCTGCATGTCAGGCTCGCGTGGCGGGTCGGGCAGCGGCTCCAGAGGTGAGTGGCCGCCGGTGTCCGGTTTCTTGAGGGAGCCTCGGGTGGTCATGGGTGGACTCTCCGTTGGGCTGAGTCACGGTTCTCCTGGGTGAATATGTTGGCCTCCATTTGGTGGGCAATAGCCTAAAGGGTGGTGGCGGTGAAAGTCCAGCGGCTCAAGAGGCTTGTGGGCGTAGTCGGTCATCGCCGTCATTAAAAACTACGCCGGTAGCGTCACTGGTGGCTCCGGGATGCCTTTCGTGTTCTTACCTGATTCGAAACCCTTCTCCGATATGGTCTTTACCTGTCGGCTTCTCTCGCGCCAGTGGTGTCAGTAATTCGGCCAAACTCCGTTCCTTTCGAGGGCCGCGTCGAGTTGAGGTACTACCTTCGGCCTTGCGGCAGTCCATTCCAGGTTTCGGGCCCTGTTGCATGCCCTCAGCCGCCGGTGAACCTCGGCATCACTTTGGTAGCGAAATTCTCCAGGTTCTTGAGCGTCCTCTGAAGCGGGATGCCCGGGTGGGTGAACTCGACGAGGAGGTAGTCCAGGTTGCACACTTCCTGTAGTTCCTGGACCTTCTCCGCGACATTGTCCGGAGAGCCGACCAGCAGGGTACGGGGTTGGGCCACCATTGGGGCCCAGTGTGGAGAGGGTATCACACGGAGTCCGACATGGCCCGGCAATGCCTGGACCGCCGTATCCCGGCAGGCTCAGCGCAACCGGGACGGCGCACGAGTGGACTGGCGCCTCACCACCGCCGATGCACGTATCGGGCTGAAGTCCCTTTATCTAATCAATACGACACTGGCAGACTGGTACGGCGGGGCTGCGGACTGGAGCGACGCCATTAGGATGCTCCGCCGGCACATCAGTCCGTTCGCGTTGTAACCGACACCCTGTACGGGCCGACGTGCCCAGAGGGGTCAGTGCTCCACACCACGTAGAATCGGCGACGGTTTCGAGGGGCGCCAAGAGCGGTTAGAATGGGAGCAAGCCCGATATCGGCGGCACTCAAAAAACAAACCCGGCGGGATGATGGCTGAGCGGCGAAACGTAGTTAATTTCAAAGAACAGGCCTACGACGTGGCGACCCAGGCCCCCGGCCTTACCGATGAAAGCCTGGCCGATGCCCGGCGGCTCCGGGGCGTGGACTACCGGGGCGCCCGCGCCACCATAGAGATAACGCCCGACAACATCCGGGACTACTGCAACTGGATGGGCAGCGAGAACCCCCTGTCCCTCGACGCGGCCTATGCCGCCCAGACCCGCTGGGGAGGCCTCATCGCGCCTCCCTGCATGGTTGGCCAAGCGATCATCGCCCCAGGCCTTCGGGGCATCCAGTGGATCTACGGCGGCATAGATTGGGAGTTCTTCGACGTGTTCCGGCCCGGCGACGTAATCAGCCAGCAGGGTCATCTCGAGGACGCAATCGAAAAGCGTGGCAAGACGGTGCCGCGCATGGTGATACAGATCGGACGGCTTCACTGCACCACGCAGGGCACCAGGCAGGGCGGGCCCACGTCTCCGGGTCCGACGGAGGTGGCCCGCTCCCGCGTCTACCACATCCGGACGCCTCGCCGCCAAGCCGAGGGAGGTATGGACTACCGTGTAGAAGACCGGTCGGACAAACGCCCGTGGGGTCCTGAAGAGTTGGCCGCCATCGAAGAAGAAACGCTGGTCGACCACGTCCGGGGCGCCGCGCCGCGCTACTGGGAAGAGGTCCAGGAAGAGGAAGTCATGCCCACCGCCGTCTACGGGCCGCTCCGGGTCGTGGAGATTTCCCTGACCGGCTGCTACACGGACTCCGGCGCAATCAACGGCGGAGGAGTGGCCCACAGCGGCGGCCACGTCTACCAGCTTCTGAATCGTCGCCGTCACCCAGCCGACACGTACCTGGACCCGGAGACCGGGGTGCAGGACCATCCGCACCGCGGGCACTGGGAGAGCTTCATGGCGCACGAAGTCGGCATGCCCGGCGTATATGACATGGGTCCGCACCGGGTTTCCTGGTTCAGCCGGTACATCACCGACTGGATGGGTGACAACGCTTTCCTGGTGCGGCTGTCGGCCCAACTCCGGCGGCCCAACATCGTGGGCGACGTGACTCGAATTTACGGCAGAGTCGCCAACAAGTGGGTGGAAGACGGCTTTCATCTCGTTGAGTGCGATCTCTGGGCCGTCAACCAGCGTCAGGAAATCACCATGCCGGGGCGGGCCGTGGTGTGTTTGCCCACGGTACACCTACCGGCAGACCAGCCGGTCATTCCTCCGGCCAAGCCCGACGCTCCCTACGATGATGGGGCGGGCGCCTCGTGACCGGCCTGAGCGCTGCTCCCGAAATCACCCCGGCTGGACTGCGCGAAGCCGAGTCGCTGGTTGGAGTGCCGCTTCGCCGGCCCGGCCACAACCGGACCGCTACCCTTTCCGCCATCGCCCGCTGGGCCAAGAGCATAGGCGACCGCAATCCCCTCTGGCTCGACCCCGAGTACGGTCCGGCCAGCCGGGCCGGAGTTACCCTCGCCCCGCCCTGCTGGCTCTATTCGGTCGACGATACTTGTCTGGCGGTCAAGTTCCCCGGTCTCCACGTGCTCTACGGAGGGACAAGCTGGGAGTTTTACCAGAGGGTCGCGCTGGGCGACACCTTCGAATGTGAATCGCGGATCACCGGAGTCGAGGAAAAGTACGGCCGGTTCTGCGGCCCGATGGTCCTTCAGACCGGCGAGACGGTGTTCCGGAATCAGCTGGGGCAACAGGCGGCCCGGGCGGTCTCCAGGGTGCTTCGCACCCGGCGGGAGGCCGCGGTTGACATTGGCAAGTACCGGGCGACTGCCAAGTCGCCGCTGACCCCAGACCAGATGCGGGAAGTCGAAAACGCGTACGACGGAGAAGAAATACGGGGCCCAGACGACCGCTATTGGGAAGACACCCATGTCGGTGACCCGCTGACTCCCATTGTCAGGGGCCCGTTGACCTCGGAAGAAATCGTGCAGTTCATGGCCGCGACGCGCCCCAGCCTCGGCTTCGCGCGCTTCATCCGCCACCGGCGGCGCCACCCCGGCGCGGCGTTCCGGGACCCCGAAACGGGGTCTTGGGAGAGTTGGGAAGCCTCGTTGATTCGAGACGAGGTCGCCCAGAACTTCGGTTTCCCCTTCGCCCACGACGCGGGCATTGACCGCATCTCTTGGGTAGGAAACCTGATCACCAATTGGATGGGTGACCGTGCGGCCCTGAGGGCGCTCAGCGTTAACCTGACCATGCCCAACGTCTACGGTGATATCACTTGGTGCCGAGCCAGGGTCTCCGGGTTGCGCGAGTCGGACCACGACTATCTGGCCGACCTGGAAGTGTGGTGCGAGAACCAACATGGAGAGACTACCGCTGAAGGCCGCGCCACGGTATCGTTGCCGTCGCACCGCCGGAACCGATGAAGAGGGTTGGTACATGTCGCGGCAGGGCAAACAGATAAGCTTGACCGTGTTCCCCAATGAGCCTATGGCCCGGATGGCGGAGCAGCGGCTGTGGCAGGCGGGCATCCCGTGCATGATCAAAACGCTGGGAGTGGGGCCCGGCCTGTACGGATCGCCCTTCAACATCCCTCACGACCTGCTGGTATACGAGCACGACGAGTCCGCCGCTCGCGAGCTCCTGGGGATTTAAGCTGAGATTAGCTCGTGGAGATTTGATGGAGGACCAGTTTGACGCAGCGTAACCTCATGGAGCCGGTCCGAGCCCTGACCTTCGACATGTACGGGACATTGATGGACTTGCCAGCCACGTTCTTTGGCGCCTTTGCCACCTTCCTTCATGCCAAGGGCCACGGCCTCAGCGCGTCCCATTTGGGATCGATGTGGGAGCGGGAGCTGGCCCAAGCCACGCCCACGCTGTACCCGGACGTAATCGACGGCATGAACAAGCTCCGGGAGCGTTACACCCTGGCGGTCCTCTCCAACGGCGACTTGTCGGCCTTGGAGAGGGTCGTGGGCGGCCTGGGCATCCCGGCGCACAGGACCCTGTCGGCGGAGCAGGCCGGATGCTACAAGCCCGACCGCCGGGTGTATCAATATGCCGCCCAAGCCCTGGGTCTGGAGCCCGGCCAGATCATGCACGTGGCGGCCCATCCTTGGGACCTGCGCGGTGCTCAGGCCATCGGGATGCGCGCGGTCTACATTAACCGCGAAGGCGTTCCCTACGCGGTGGGCGAGCCCGATATAGAGACTGTCACGCTGGCGGAGTTCGCCGAATTGGCGGCATAAGCTGGAACAGGATACGAAGGAGCGCGGTTGTCCATAAGATACGGCATCGAACTGGTCTTCGATCCGGCGTTCACCGCCCGGGTTTATCGGACGCGCCAATTGGTGTGCGGCCAATACGGCTGCTGGGCCGCCGAGATGCATATGCTGCGCATGACGCTGGTTCCATATTTCGAGTGCCCCGGAGACGGGCTGCCAAAGCTGGACGCGGAGCTTGCCCGTATCGTCGAGCAGCGTCGACACCTCCTTCCCATTGTCCGATGGGCCGGGATTTCAAGCGACGAAGAGACGGGAAGCATATTCCTTGACCTCGACGACCCCGGAGAAGCGCTGTCCCATCTGCAGCGGGCGGCCTCTGGTGGCGTGAGGCGCGTTCGGGGCGCTCGGATCCAAGAGGACGTCTACCGCCCCCGCATCGCCCTGCTGGAGTTCGGCGGGCTGCCCCCGGCTATACTTGATGATGCCACCGAGTACGCCCGCGCCGTCGCCGCAGACCTGGCCGTGCCCGCCATGGCCAGCCCTTGGCGGCTGCTGGCCCTGCGCTACTCCTCCGAGGCTGCCGGCGATGACTGGAGCAACGGCCGCTGGGCCGCCGACGTCGGCTGGCGGCAGTTGTTCAGCTACGCGCTCTGAAACACCAGCCGTCAGACAGGCTCGAAGCGAATGGGGAAAGAGCCGTTAGCGCCATTGCCCCGGCCCACTAACGGAGCTTCTCAGCAGAGCGGCGGCTGGGGGTGCCACTTTCCGGCAGCCTGGCGTCATGCATTCCGGGGGGCGGTGGGCAGTTCGCGTACCGTCGCTCCGACCCGCTGGTCGGCGGAGGCGAGGTCGAATTGCGTTTGCAGGTTCAGCCAGAATTGGGGAGCGACGCCGAACCAGTGCCCGAACCGGAGGGCAGTGTCGCCTGTCACGGAACGCTTGCCAGCAATAATCTGACTGATTCGGTTGGCAGGCACGTCAATCTGCCGGGCGAATGCAGCCGGGGTGACGCCAAACTCCGCCAGCTCGTCTTTCAAGACCACCCCCGGATGCACGGCTCGCTTCAACATTTCTCAGACCTTCCCTGTTACTGGTGATAGTCTACAATCTCGACGTCGGATGGCCCCTCTTGGCCCAACGGCCAAGTGAAGCAGATACGCCACTGCCGGTTTATCCGGACCGAATACTGTCCTGCACGGTTCCCTCCGAGAGCTTCCAGGTGATTGCTTGGGAACGCTCTCAATGTTTCCAGCGATGGCGCCGCGTTCAGGATTGAAAGGCGCTTCTCTGCCTGGTCTTCAAAACTCTGGAAAGCCGCGACGAATTCGCCATTGGAGAAATGTTCGGTTGCCCGGTTTCGGTATCCGAGAATCATTTCGGGACTAGTGTAAATGCGCTTGACGAGGTACGTCAATCGTCATCTGCTTCGGCCGCCCTACGCCGGTTAGCGTCTGACGCTGGGCTGGAGTATGATTTGGTCAACCATCTCCAACCTTCGCCAGGAGAACAACACATGAAGACCACCAGTAAACTGCGGCAGGCGCTCAACTCTGGAGATATGGTTGTCGCCCCCTTCGTGCTCAACGCCCTGCACGCCAAGATCGCCGAGTCGGTGGGGTTCCAGGCCGTCTACATGACCGGAGCGGGAACCGCCGCCGAGCGAGGGTTCCCCGACGTTGGGCTTTTGACCATGACCGAAATGGTCGCCAACGCCAAATACATCGCCAACGCGATCGACATTCCCGTAATCTGCGACGCCGATACCGGCTACGGCAACCCGCTGAACGTCCAGCGGACCGTTCGGGAATACGAAGCGGCCGGGGTGGCCGCTATCCATCTGGAGGACCAGCTTTTCCCCAAGAAATGCGGCTTCTTCGAGGGGAAGCAGGTCATACCCGTCGGAGAAGCGGTCCAGAAAATCCACGCCGCCTTGGACGCCCGCACCGACCCCGACTTCGTGATCATCGCCCGCTGCGACGCTTATGCCGTCACCGGCTGGGAGGACACGATTGAACGGTGCAACGCCTATATCGAGGCTGGCGCCGACCTCGTTTTCGTCGACGGCATCAAGAGCGAGGCCGACATCCAGAACTACGCCCGGGACATGGCCGGCCTGCCGCGGATGTACAACGGCGACCTGATGAACACCAAGGACATGGACGCCCTCGGCTACAAGCTGATGATCTGCGGCAGCACCATCTGGCTCATCTACCAGCAGGTAAAGGAGTCGTTCGAGGAGCTGAAGGCCACCGGAGCCGTCGACCCCAAGCGCTTCGCCACCCGCTGGGACGTGGCGGCCCTGCTCGGGCTCGACGAAATCTACGAGCTGGAGCGGAAATACGGAGTAACCGAAGTTCCCGTCGCCTAGGTAGAAGGGATAGAGGACGATCAAGCGTACACTGGGTGATACCGCTGCACGGCCCCTGATCCGGGCTCGAGCCCGGAACTCATGGTCTCGGATTGTACGGGCAACTGCATACGCGCCAAGTCAGCCTGCGGCGTCACATCGTTACCCTTGGTATAATCCTCGATGGTCACATCGACCCGCAATAAAAACTTTAAGAAGGGATTAAATTATGGCTCTTGCTCCGCGACTCAGATTCGGAATATTCATGGCGCCATTCCGTTGGCTGGGCGAAAATCCTACCCTGTCGTTGAACCGGGACATGGAGCTGATCGAATGGTTGGACGAGTTGGGGTTCGATGAGGCGTGGGTCGGCGAACACCACAGCGCCGGTTGGGAGACCATCGCGTCTCCTGAAATCTTCATAGGGGCCGCCGCCCAGCGGACCAAGAACATCAAGCTGGGCACCGGAGTGCTGAGCCTGCCGTACCACCACCCGTTGATGGCGGCTAACCGCATGTTGCAGCTGGACCACATGACCCGAGGGAGGGTGATGATGGGGGTCGGGCCCGGAGCCCTTGTAGGGGATGCCTATATGCTCGGCATCGACCCGCCAACCCAGCGGAGCCGAATGGACGAGGCCCTGGGAATCATCCTTCGCCTCTGGACCGAAACCGAGCCCATCACCTACGAGTCGGAGTGGTTTACCCTGAACGAGGCGCGGGTCCACCTGCGGCCCTACTCCCAGCCTCACATGCCGGTCGCGGTCGCGGCCTCCCAATCGCCCGCGGGTATGATCTCCGCCGGAAAACACGGAGCGGCGGTCCTGTCCCTCAATACCGTCAGGCTGCCCGGGGCAGTGGCGCCCGACTTGGCCAAATTCTGGCAGATCGCCGAGAATACCGCCGACGAACACGGTAAGACGGTCAACCGCAATGACTGGGGCCTCGTGATGCACGTCCACTTGGCCGAAAGCCGCCAGGAGGCCATCGAACAGGCCCGGTCGGCGGCGGGCCGCTACCAGCGGGAGTATTTCGAAACGACTCTGGGATTGCCTCAAGCCTTGGACGGCCCCCCAGACAAGATAATCGATTACATGGTGGAGAATAACAACTGGTGCGTCGGCACCCCGGACGACCTGATCGACCATATTAACCGGCTGGATGGGGAGTCTGGAGGATTCGGCCGGGTGCTGGTGCAGGCTACGGAATGGGGGACGCGGGAGCAGGTGCTCCATAGCTACGAGCTGATTGCTCGCTATGTGATGCCTCGATTCCAGGGGTCTCTCACGAGCCTGGAGGACTCAGCCGCGTGGACCATGGAAAAAAGGCCGGAGCTGGTCAATCTGGCAGCCAGAGCGATAGACAGGGCCAGAGAGGACTACTTCGGCAGCAGGCCGAACGCTTCTTAAAAACTATCTCAAAACCCCCTTCCCCCTCAGGGGGAAGGTTAGGATGGGGGTGGACCCCGCCGGGTAATTGACGCCAAAACAGATGATTATGAAAGGCTCCATCAGTTTTGAGATAGTTTCTT
Organism: Dehalococcoidia bacterium; assembly: GCA_965220625.1. GTDB lineage: Bacteria > Chloroflexota > Dehalococcoidia > Lucifugimonadales > UBA3495 > VXOI01. The sequence goes on along the minus strand of CBDCQN010000003.1, from coordinate 1,837,076 downwards.
AGGGGGTCAAAAGACCCACCCGGCCATACCGCACCCGGCACAACGCGGCCAGTAAGTGTTCATTTCCGGTGAGACGCCCCCGCCCCGCCCCTGTGGATACCGGCGAAAGCCGGTATGACGGGGGACTGGACTTATTGGCGGATTCTCACGAGGTCTGAACAGTTACCGCGGCCACCTCCGGATTCGTTCAGGATAACGGATGGCTGTTAACGGCGCTTGGTACGCAAGGTCAGCGCATCTGGTGTAAAACCTGACTGCCATTCGCAGTGCCGGAAGCTGCGGACCGGTTCACGGATCCTACCATTCCGCGTTCACGTAGTTGGAGTGGGGGCCGACTCCGGCGGCGTTGATGGCCTTCACGCGGTACACGTAGAGTTCTCCCGCTACGACGTCTTCGTCGGTGTATGTGGTGTCGGTCGTGCCAGTGTCGGGTTCGTAGGCCAGCAGGGTGTTCTCGCCCTGTCGGGGCATGCGGCGCATGATCCGGTAGCCCGTGATGTGGTCGTCATCCGGGGCGGTCCAGCTCAGCACCACGTGGCCGTCATCGTTGACCGTGTGGGTCAGGTCCTCGGGCGCCGGCGGTAGCTCCGTGGGCCCGGCGACGGTCAGCGCCGCCTCGGCGGACAGCATCCTGCCCTCAGCGGTGCAGATGGCCCCCTGGTCGGCGCAGTCAGTGGTCACCGGAAGGACGATGGTCACGTCAGCGTCCGATGAGGGCTCAACCGTAATTTCCCACCGGACGTTCCCGGGAGGGTCCAGCCGGAGCGCGTTGGTCACCGTACCGCCGGATGCGGTAAGGGCTTGGTCCCGCAGCGTCTCGTAGCTGAAATCAGGTTCAGGCGTCTCACTGAACCGCAGCTCGAAGGTGAAGGAATTCTCCCCGTCGTGGCTTTCCGGCGCGTCGTGAATGCTTGCGGTCAGAGGGGCGGGCGCCACCGCAGCGGTGGCGGCGCTGGTGATGGCTTCCTCGTTGCCGGCGTCGTCGGTGAAGGTGACGGTGACCGTGATGGCCTTGCCCTGCTCGGCTGCGGTCAGGGTGTACGTGTTGCCGGTCACGCCGGAAATCTCATCGTCGCCGGCGCTCCACGAGTAGGCGTAAGACACGTCGTCCAGTCCGTCGGCGTCGATGACGCCGGAGGTGTCGGCCGTGAGGGTCTGCCCCACCTGCGGCGTGCCGCTGATGGTGGGCATGCCGGCGGCGGGTGTGTTCTCCCGGGCCGTCATGACGGGGTAGATGCCCTCGCTGGTGAGGGTTTCCTCGTTGCCGGCGTCGTCGCCGAACGTGACGCGCACGGCGACGGTCTGGCCGAAGTCGGTGCCGGCCAGCGTGTAGCTGGCATTGGTCTCACCGGTCAGCTCGCTGTCGCCGGAGAGCCACTGGTAGGAGTAGACAACATTGGTGAGCCCGTCCTCGTCGGCGATGCCGGTCACGTCGGCGGTCACCGTGTCCCCGACGTTGTGGTCGCCGCCGATGGCGGGCAGTCCGGTGGCGGGCTGGTTGCCCTGCTGGTTGGCGGTGCCCTCAACTACTCGGTAAACGAAGCTGATTCCGTACATGCGCTTTTGGCCTGACGCAGAGGAGTTGGTCCGGTCCAGCATTTGGCCCGCTCCGCTGCTTGATGGTCGGCCCGCGGTTACTGATGTGTTCCCCAGTCCATAGTGAGTGGTGGCGTCGTCGTTGGTAACCGTCTTCTCGTACCCGGAACTGTTGGTGCCGGTCCAAATTGTGTGGCTGTTGGTGAAGGTGATTGAGCTGCCGTCGGACAGGGTGCCGGGGTTGCGGTGGTCCCAGGAGCCGTCCCAGAAGTCGGCGTAATCGTCGGCTGCCTTCTGGCCGCCGAGCCAGTAGATGGGGACGCCGGGATCATCCTCTGAGTAGTTGGTGCCAGTGTTGTCTCTGGCGGAAACTGTGGAAGTGCTGCCCACGGCGTGGAATGGACTCACCCTGGTTACAGTGAGGGTAGCTGGGGCAAGGACAGGGTTATCGGCCCGCGCTTGACGGCGCACCCAAGCATCGTACTCCTCCATTCTGTTGAGGGTGGCGCTGCGTGTGTTCTTGGTCACGAAGAGCAAGCGGAATTCATCTCCGACAGTGAGGCCGGCTGGCAGGAATGGCCAGGTGGTGGGGACGGGGACGTTGCGGAAAATCCGCGTGGTGGCTTCGCTGTACACACATTCTCGCCGGCCGCGATTCCGGTCGTCCCGGTAGCAGACCCTGGCCCTGATGCTGTTACGGCCTTCCGCATCTGTTAGCGTGTACTCGGAGCCGGTTGCTCCGGGAATCGGTCTGTCACCGGTGGATAATGCGTAGTACCACTGGTACGTCCAGGAGTTGTTTCGTGTTGCGTTGGTTACTCCGTCGTGATCGAATACGTCAGCCGGGTCAACCGACAGTGTTCCACCGACGTGCCGGTTGCCCGATAAGGGTAGCGGTTTGTAAATGTAGAGCTTGTATGGGCCTCTGGTCTCAGGTGATAACCCATCCACCTTGAGGTAGTGGTGTGTTATGGAGGCCCGTTGGTCGAACACGAACCGGCAGTTGCGCGATCCCAGGTTGATGTATTCGCCGTCCCTGTCGTGGACGTCGACCCAGTAGCACCTCTCGCCGTGGCGCGCTTCAATGATATATCTGCCGTCTATCAATGGCGGCGTCCTGAACCAGTCTTGGTCAAACCGGTAGTCGATGCGGCCCTCGACGGGGGTACCGAGGGTGATGTCCACCGCGGCGGTGTGGTCGTTGGGGTAGTGGTCGTCCTCGACCTCTCGGACCTGAACGTCGTAGGTGCCGACGTGTTCGGGGAAGGCTCCGGCGACCACGACCTGGAAAACTTGGGGTGCCCCTTCCCCTTCGCTGTGCCTGAAGAGTGTCCGGGCCCAGCCGTCCAGGCCGCTAACGGAGCGGGTTCCAATGTCCCAGGTGTCTTCGTAGCTGGTGTGTGTAAGTATTCGGGGCAGCGTTGCCCCGGTGTCTGGATCTTGGCCGCCAAACAGATTTTCTGCGGACACTATGCCGCCCAGGAAGGGCATGGTGAGGGTGCGGTCGCTGTTGCCGTAGGCGGCTCCTTTGAGGACAACCTCGTAGAGCTGGTCCGGCTCCATGACGACGTTGATCCAGTCGATGTCGCCGGCTTCGCTGATGGCGCCGCGGGTGCGGGGCGCCCGGGCGCCCTGCGGCGCCGGGATGACCCAGGAGGTGGTTCCCCATTCGTTCGGAACGTCGTCGATGGTGGGTAGGGTCAGCGTGTACTGCTTGTAGGTGGGGTTGCCGTCGGCGGTGACAGTGATGTTGAGGACGTTCTCTCCCTCGTTGAGAGCTGTGTAGTATGGAGGGTCTGTTCCGAGCACATTCGGCCGGTCGTAGGACAGGTGCGCATCGGGGTCTTTTGTCAAGGCACGGATTCTTGCGTAGAGCAGCGATGGTTCCTTGTGTTCGTATTCGGTGATGTCCGGGTCGAATCCGGCTATGTTGTTATCGTCTTCGTCGTCGGGGGGCTCGTCGTCGACGTTCAGGAACTTCAGGTCCAGGGCCTCGTCGCGGGACAGGTTGTAGGAGTAGAGCTTGTCGTCGTCCTCGTCGGCGACCCAGAGGGTGATGCCGTCGGACCAGATGCCCTCGGGCGCCACGTTGCCGGCGGCCTCCAGCGTGTTGAAGTCCTTGTCGGGGTCCCGCTCCTTGGTCTCCATGTTGTAGGCGTAGACCTTGGCATCTGTCAGGTCGGCGACCCACATGGTCCTGCCGTCGGACCAGATGCCCGTGGCGAGCCCGTTGCCGGCGTCCGACAACGAGTTGAAATCCCGGTCTGGCTCGTGGACCTGGTCGACAGGTCGTAGGCGAAGAGTTTGTCATGGGTCGTGTCAGACACCCACATGGTGGCACCGTCGGACCAGATGTGACCGGGTTGCGTGTTTCCTGCTGCCTGGAGGGTGTCGAAGTCTTTCGCCGCGTCCCTGGTCTTGGCGGCCAGATTGTAGGCGAAGATTTTGGGATTCGATGCCGATACGTCTAGGACCCACATGGTTTCGCCGTCGGACCAGATGGCGTTGGGGAACCCGTTGCCGGCGGCCGACAGCGTGTTGAAATCCTGGTCTGGCTCGCGGGCCTTGGTCGATAGGTTGTAGGCGTAGATCTCGTCGATGGCGCTGAGTTCCACCACCCACATGGTGGTCCCGTCGGACCAGATGCCGCGGGGGAACTCGTTGCCGGCGTCGGCCAGGGTCTCGAAGTCCTCGGACTGCTTCCAGTCGAAGTAGGCGGTGGACGGCCTGATGATGGTGAGGGTGAAGTCCCCGGTGCTGCCGTCCTCGGCCGTGACGGTGAACGTCACGGTGGTGGCGCCCTCTCCAATCGACACCTGGTGGCCGTCTTCGGCGTCGTCGGCGTCGGCGGGGGAGGTTATCTCCACCGAGGCGGCGTCGTCCGTGGCGGTCGCGGCGACCGTGATCTCCGTTACGTCGCTTTCGACGAAGTGGCGGTGCGACGCGCTGTCCGAATCGAAAGTGGCCAGGTCGGTCCCGTCCACCGAGACGGCGCTGAGGCTCGTGTCGGTGCTCAGAACCCGGTGGACGTAGGAGTAGATCTTGTCGTTAACGGCATCCCCCACCCACATGGTGATGCCGTCGGACCAGATGGGGCCGGCAACGAAGCTGCCGGTGGCGCTGAGAGTATCGAACTCCTTGGTGGCGTCTCTCGCCTGGGTCTCCATGTTGTAGGCATAAATTTTGATGTCGAATTGGTCCGACACCCACATGGTGTCGTCGTCGGACCAGATGCCTTCGGGATCCCGGTTGCCGGCGGCCTTCAGAGTATCGAAGTCCTTGTCGGCATCCCTGGCCTTGGTGGCCATGTTGAAGGCGTAGAGTTTCTTATCGATGTACTCCGCCACCCACATGGTGGCGCCGTCGGACCAGATCTCGACGGGGAAGTCGACGCCGGCGTCCTCCAGGGTATTGAAGTCCTTGCCGGAGTCCCGGGCCTTGGTGGCCATGTCGTAGGCGTATATCTTGTCGTTGTCGCCGCCCTCCACCACCCACATGGTGGTGCCGTCGGACCAGATGCCTCTGGGCTGAGTGTTGCTGGCGGCCTTCAGAGTATCGAAGTCCTTGCTGGCGTCCCTCGCCTTGGTGGCCATGCTGAAGGCGTAGATCTTGTCATCGTCATCGTCGGACACCCACATGGTGGTACCATCGGACCAGATGCCACGCAAATCCGAGATGCCGGCGGCATGTAGGGTGTCGAAGTCATCGGACGCCTTCCACCCCCGGAGCGTTGCCACGCCCCGGTTGACGTGGACGGTCCAGGACTCCGTGGTCGTCGTGTCCGCGGCGGTCACGGTGATGGTCACGCGGTTGTTGCCGGCGCGCAGGTTCTTCTGGAAGCCGTCCACGGTATCGTCGGCGTCGGTGCCGCCGTAGCTGACGGTGGCGTTCGTGTCCGCCGGCGTGCCGGCAATCGTGACCTGCTCGGTGTTGTGGATCACGCCGTAGTGGACGGACGAGATGTCGGCGTCGAAGCCGGGGACGGTGTCGCCGTTCACGGTGATGGACGTCAGGTCAGTGTCGGTGGACGGCGTCTGGGCGGTTACGGGCGCGGCCCCGCTCAGCAACAGCAGGGTGAGCGCGACCGCCAAGGCCGCGAGCGCCAGGACGCTGGTCAGGCGGATGAGGGTGGACTTTTTCGCCAAACTGCTGGTTGTCATGACGTCCTGTCTCCCTGGTGAGGGGGATTGGTTGGTGGCGCCCCGCTCTCTCTCATGGGTATCAGTCGTCATGCACAGGTTGCGAAACAATGGGAGTAGATTTCCCCAAGCATCAGTATAACATAATGAATATTCTTGAGCGTAATGGTTGCGGGGTGTGTAACTGTTCAGTGTCCCCTCCCCCTGCCTTGCCCCAAAACCCTCAAAACCGCCTGCCTTTTGGAGCGTAGCACCACTTTTGGAGCATCGGGGACTATTGGGACCTTAGCACATGATTTCGGTGGTGCCACGGCGAGGGGACGGGAAGTGGTAGGATGAGGGGAGAAAATAATGGAAGGATTTTGGTGGACAAAGGAAAAAGCCCCTGCTTAACCAGCAGGGGCTTTGTGATGGTGGTGGTAGGAGTCAAGCTATGACATTTCAGGTTTCCATCCTTCGATAATCAATCGTGCAATGGCTTGCTCTCTAGTCTCTCCCGTATCTTGCCGTTGTCTATCAGCTTCCGCTCCAATTGCCGCTCCACGGTTCAGCAATGCCTTGTCCCGTTCATCCGACTTCTTGTGAAAGTATTCTTTTACTTGCCAAGCCAATACCATGAGCATCACCACCGATTCCAGCGTCGCAAAAGAAGCTGTGTAGAATAGGATTCCGCCAGATGCTAGATTTGCCACCACCTCAAATTCTGCTTGAGAGGACAACCACCAACCCCAAAACCGGCGGCCCGCCCTACCCGTCTTTCCCGCGAAAGCGGGAATCCACGCGCTAGCCTGACGATTGGCGGTCTTTCAGCAAATCTACCGGGTTTTGAGATAACCCACATCTTTAGGTTGGGATAGGCAGAGAGTTATCAGTAAAGAACCTATCGGAGTAGCAATTGCCTGAAAGCGAAACCAATGCTTTGACCATTGCTCCCAAATCCACCGACCAAACGCACCGGTGCGTTGAAAGCCATTTTCAATGACGGCGCCTTGCTTGTGTCAGTCTATGCCACTGCGGGATAGACTGTCTCAACGGCAGGGATTTGACCCGCAATTGTCAACAGTAAGGGCGCGGGAGTGACACTTGTACCTTTCCAAAGCGGGTAACGATGCTTCACCATAGTTCCTTTCCAGAATAGTCCCACCCACCCCCCGCCGCAGCCTCTGGGGTGAAAATGAGCGGAAATGAGCGGAAATGAGAGGGAAACTAAAAAAAACCGGCGCGTTACCCAAGGTTTCCAGTTGCTGGCGCGAAAATCTGACGGACACCCATGGTTGCGTGACAGGGTCTTTTAATTGTTGAATCCGCCCCCTCCCGTCGTCCCGGTCGCAACCGGGACCCAGGACTCGACGCCGATTTTGGTTCCCCAAGACGCCTCTAACCCAAAGTTGGGGTCTGGATTCCGGCTGCGGCCGGAAAGACGGGGGGATTCTTTCCGACAATTAAAAGACCCTGGGTTGCGGGGGCGTGTGCCGGACGCGAGTGTTAGGGGAGAGTGAGAATTGGGAGGAAATATCACGATTAAGACGGTTCTCCCCGCAGGGTCGGAGGCGCTTTCCGGTGAAGTGGCCGGGACCGGCGCCGGCAGCGACAGCGTGAGCGCGTGGCGGGCTCCGCTGGCCGCCTGCGGCAAGTTGCATCATCAGGCCGCGCCGCTGGCGCGTCGTTCGCCCCGCTGTTCCGGGCTCAGAGATTCCCTAAATCCTGGGCCTGATGTTCTGGTTGTGACTGAATAGGTTTGTGGGGTCGTATCTTTGCTTCAAGGCTGCCAAACGCTGAAAATTATTCCCGAAGGCCGCCTCGATCACGTCTTTCCCCTCTTCCTCTTCGGTACCAACCTGGTTGATGTAGGCCCCGGATGAGAACGGCAGCATGTCTTGGGAAAGTTCTCGGGCCCACCGGATGTGAATCTCCGATTCTCCCGGGTCCAGCCAGACAGAATTGACGCCCCACTCGCACAGGGCGTCCCGGTGGCCGAAGGCGGTCTGGCCGCTTTCGGCCCGCTTCGAAGCATTGCCCAGGTACTGGAAGAATATGCTCGATAGCGGCGAGGTCACCTTGCCGAAATGTTCGATCATGATGTCTATGGCTTCGCTGTCGACCTGCTCCATGAAATGGGACTTGAGGTAGTTTTGCTGTCCGGGGGTGCTGAGCGCCAATGCCTGTGCATCCGCGTATGGCATGGGCCGGATATAGTCGGCCAAGGGCGGTCCGAATTCCCGGATAGGCCGGAGGACCCGTTCCCCTTCCTCGATGGAGCCGTGGTAGCAAAGAAGGACGCTGCACGCCTTTGCCCCCTCGGGCAAGGTATGGATGAAGGTGATGATGTTCATTTCGTCCGGCATGCCGCTGGCGAAGTCCCCAATAAGACGGTGGAACTCTTTGGCTTTGTCGAATGGATAGACTACCGAGCCCGCCAGCACGGTCGGGCCGACGGGATGGAGTTGGTACTCGAATGACGTGACGATGCCGAAATTCCCGCCGCCGCCTCTTAGGGCCCAGAAGAGGTCGGTATTTTGAGCGGCGCTGGCGGTCTGGAACCGGCCGTCGGCGGTAACCACATCGGTGGATATCAAGTTGTCGCTGCTAAGGCCGTATTTGCCGGACAGCCAGCCGATGCCGCCCCCGAGAGTCAGTCCGCCGATACCGGTATCGTAGTCCGTGCCGCCGGGCGCGGCGAGGCCGAAGGCCTGGGTCTCGTGGTCGAATGCGCGCCACTTGGTCCCTCCCTCCGCCCTGGCGGTCCGCTCTGCCGGGTCGACGCGGATTCCGGTCATTTTGGAAAGGTCGATCATCAACCCGTCGTTGCACACGCAGTTGCCGGGGAAGTTGTGACCGCCGCCTCGCACGGAAATCAGGATATTGTTGTTGCGGGCGAAATTGACCGAATTGATAACGTCCGCCGCCCCGCTGCATTGGGCAATAAGAGCCGGTCGCTTGTCGATCATGCCGTTCCAGATTTTGCGGGCCTCGTCGTAGCCGTCGTCGCCGGGGCGGAGCAGGGCTCCATGCAGACTGGTCTTAAAATCGTTGACTGCCCCTTCGTTGATCGGGGCGTAGCCGCCGGTGAGTGTTGCAACTTGCAGTTCCGCCATGCGCCTCCTCCTTTTGCCTGGTATCCCAAGAGGCCTGGGGGTCAAGACCGGGTCGATTCAGTTGGCTGCTTGCCGGCCCCGTTCCGGTGACCCTCGAATTATTGGTAACAGCCGCCTATTATATGGTCAATACCACGCCGCCGCCAACCTGCACGTCCGCGATGGCCACCCCTTCAAACGCGAGGCCGCGCCGCTCGGACTTCACGGTCCGGTATGAATCAATACAGGTATTGCCACGTCTGGAAGATGTTATATAATATAGCGTCATCCAAGTAAGGCCGAGGTGGTGGAATTGGTAGACACGCGGTCTTGAGGGGGCCGTGGGCGTATGCCTGTGTGGGTTCAAATCCCACCCTCGGCACCAAGCCGCCGGCGAATGGAAGGCCCGGGGTCCCGGCGGCACAACGACGAGGCGACGTAGCCAAGTGGTTAAGGCGGAGGTCTGCAAAACCTCTATTCGGCGGTTCGAGTCCGCCCGTCGCCTCCAAATCTCATCAGGAACGACAAAAGCCCCTACCGGATCGTAGGGGCATATTGATTTCTGTGACGAATGACGTCCAGACGCCTAAACTAGTCATCGTGAATTATAAGACCGCCAGACACGCCCCCGGTCAGGTCCGTGACTCAATCTTACAGGTCTTGGCTCACACGAACGATAGTTTGTCGGCCAAGGAGATTGCGAAGCGGGTTGCTGCCCTGATCGGGCCTACGCCCGAGTCCTCCGTTAGGTCGTTCCTCCGCCTGAACACGCCTGAGCTTTTTGTGAATGAGCGCCGAAGTGTATACCAACTCCACAGAAACCAGGACAACGGCCACCAACTCTCCGCTGATAGCCTTATGACCTGGGAGGAACCAGTGGTGTACCGAGTTGCTATTCTGGTTCACGGAGATTGCTTTGACTGGCTGAACAAGCAGGACGACAACTCTATACATGCAGTCGTTACGGACCCGCCGTATGGCCTCCACCGTCGTCGCTCTTTAGGAGAATCCGGGCTCTAGCGGTCACTCGGGCTGAGCTTTTGCCCACCCCGATCAGTCGCTGGAGCTCTTCCCGTTGTTCCGGTGCCAGCCGCACCGCGTATTTGTCCCTGACCATCACTGCCACCCCCGCCATCAACACTTCCCACCAGGCAGGATAGCTCAATTGGCCCCTTTCTTAAACAAATCCCAAAACCAAGTTGACTGACTACTAGTCCGATTGGTCCAGTGTGCTCTGGCAGCCCCTGAGAAACGGATGCAAGTTGTCAACGGCAGACGCAGCTAGATGGCGCGGCCATGGGGAGGCAGTCGATCCGGAATGGCAGAGCGCATCCCGGCAGGTGAGTCCGGACCGGGGGCCCCGGCTTGCTGAAGACCGGCACAGGGGCCATACAGAAGCAGGTTACGCCAGGCCGCGCCCTGACCGAGCCGGACGCGGTCCTGTATGCGGCCACGACTCGGCCTGGGGCCGCTGGTTCGTCTGGCTGGGCGGTGTCCTCCCTGCTGGCCTACCGCCCGGGTTTCTGGCATCCCGGGGACATCCGACCCACAGCAGCATTGGTAACAGTTCAGAGTTAAGGGGAAGTGAGTAGTAGCTGGCAGGACAGGAGGGGGTCCAGGCCCTGGGCGCGCTAGGTACCGAAGAGGGAGGCGAGGGTCAACTTGGAGTCGGTGCCTTGGGCTGAGCGGGTGCCGCCGCTGATTTTGCGGCTGACCACCAAGGGCCGCAGGCTCCGTTCCGCGGCATTGTTGTCCGACGGCACGGCGGGTTGGGCCACAAAGACGAACAGTTCCTTGATGAACTTCTCGATACGCCGGCACAGGTTGCTCTGGACCGCCGCCTGGTCTTCCAGGAAAGGACGGCAGTGGGCCAGCAGTTTCCGCTCCAGTTGCTGTTGGACCCGCTGGCGTTGCCGGGCATCGGGATGGGTGAAGGCTTTCGCCCCAGTGTGGATTTGGTGGACTGTCCCAGCCCACTGGGCCAGTTTTTGGTCTTGGGGGTAGAGGGCCTTCAGGTCGTGGATGTCCCGCAGCAGGTGGACCCAGCACCGCTGCTTCAGGCCCGGGTAATGGTGGTAAGCGGCATAGAAGTCACTGACCAAGACCCCGCTGAAGGAATCGCCCAGCGCCTCGTCTACTACTTCCTTGTTTCGACCCCGGCGCAGAAAGTACCGGTCGGTGGGGGTCAATGACTTCACGGGTCCGCTGCACCCAGCCCCCGGCCAGGCCGGTACCGCATTGGGGACAGGATTCCAGGACATGCTCCACCCGGTGGGTGGGGGCCATGCGCTGGCGGGCAAAGCCGTGGGGCCTGGGCTTCCCGGGCCTTTTATCCTTGGCTGGACCCTGGCCGGACTTCGGTTTAATGCCGGGCATCCGGGGCGACCCACCAAGCTTGGCCTTTCCTTCCAGCACCTCAAGCCTTCGCTGCAACTCGGTGATGACGGCCTGCTGCTGGGCGATGAGGGCCAGCAAGGCCTCCCGGCTGGCGGTAGTCAGGTCAAGACCGGTATCCATGCTTCAGATTTAACATAACCGGAAAACCGACGCACTGTGCTTTTCCTACCACTTCTGCCCAATTCGCCTCACCAACTCTGAACAGTTACGGTTTTTGCCGAACTCTGTGGTCAATCACGGGAGGCGTGGTATAATCTGCACATCGGGGCGTGGCCCAGTCCGGTAGGGCACCTGCATGGGGTGTAGGGGGTCGCCGGTTCAAATCCGGCCGCCCCGACCATCCAAGGACCAGTACGGAGACCGCTTATGGGCGGTCTCTTTCTTTTGGGCCCGGTGATTATGCCGCGGTTTGTGAGGATACTGATGCTGGCGGGCGGGAAGCCGGTGGACGGCTCTTCGGCTTTCTTCGACCTGACGATTATCGGATGGCTTTTGTGGCGGCGGACGCGGTTATGGGCGTTTCTGATCGCGGCGGTATTCCACCTGCTGACGTGGCTGCTTTTCCCGCAGATCGGCGCGTTCCCGTGGCTCATGATGGGCGGCGCGTTAATCTTCTTCCCGGCCGACTGGCCCAAAACGCTGGCGGCGTGGGTACGGGCGAAGGGCAAGCACCGGCCCTTGAGCACGGCTCCAGGCCCCACGGCAGCCCCCGGCACGGCACGCGGGACGGGATCATGGCTTCCCCGCGTGGCGATGCTGGCCATCGCGGTCTACTTTTTGGTGCAGGTAATGGTTCCCCTGCGGCATTACGCCTACCCGGGCAATGTGCGTTGGAACGAGGAAGGCTACAGGTTTTCGTGGCGGGTGCTGCTCACGGAGAAGGTGGGGCTGGTGGAGTACCGGGTGCGCGACCCGGCCAGCGGCCAGTCATGGCGGGTTGGCCCGGAAGACTACTTGACGCCGCTACAGGCGGAGCGGGCCGCCACCCAGCCGGACATGATGTTGGATACGGCCAAGCTGATCGCCGGAGACTTCGCGGTGCAGGGATATCCCAAAGTTCAGGTGTACGCCGACGCCTTCGTTTCGATGAACGGCAGGGAACATCGCCGGTTGATCGACCCCGCCGCCGATCTGGCAGGTCAAGACCACGGGCTGGCCCCAAAGGAGTGGCTGCTCGACCCGGACAGCCATGAGGCTTCGCCGCGTTACGCCCAGGGTGAAGGACGGGCGGACTAGCTATCGCCGTCGGTATCGGAGAAGCCGACGGAAACGCCCAGCAGGCTCACCACTTCGGTGTTCAGCACCCGTTGCAGCTCTTTGAAGCTATCGTACACGGCTCTGACAACAGCAGGGTCGGCGACGATGGCCAATTCCAGGCTGCCGCCGAATGCTTCTACCGCGTCCCGGCAGGCTTCGATCGCCCCGGCCATCCGGCTGTCCACCTCCGGTGAAAGCTGGCGGACCCGGTGACTGATGCCCAGGGCGTCGGGACCGCCAATGGCCCCTTGGTACATCTCGGAAATACCGAGCAACTGGTGGCGCAGGTCCTCGCGGGAGTGGCCGGCCGCGCCGGAGGGAATAGCTGACGGGTCCGCTTGGGTGTCCACCCCCAAAGCCGCCCCCAACCGCATGTTGGCGATGGTGCGCACCATGAAGACCAGTGAGCGGACCACCTCCGCCTCCCCTTCCCGGGGGTGGAGCGAGGAGCTGGCGGAGCCGTCGAAGAATCCGGCATATCCCGGCGACTCCCCGTCCCCCTCCCAGTCTTGGCGGACGCCATCGATCTCTTCGTGGGCGACCGTGGCCAAGGCCTCCAGGTAGCCGCAGCGCATCGCTCCGGCGGGCCCGGCCAAGGCGTCGCTCCCGTCACCGAACAACAGGTGTTCCATGGCGCCCATACCCCGTTGGGTGGAGGGCATGAACTGGCGGACGGTCTCAGTCGTGACGGCTTCTCCTTCGGACACAACTCCTTCGATGCGTTCTACGGACACCGGCCACCAGTCGACCAGCGACACCGAACGCCGGTCCATGGCCGGCCCGAAACGGAATGCCCCGGTTGTCACCCAGGCGGCGCGGGCATCCCGCCACGCCGTACGGGCTGTTTCGAGGGAGGCCCCGTCGGGGGCCGCGCACAGGGCATCTACCGATATCGCCAAGCCTCCCATGGCGTCGGAAGCCTGCCGGTACCGCGGGACGATGACGCGGCCGGTCAGGCTGGTCAGGACGTCCCGGCGGGAGACTTCCGGAGTCTCGATCCGAACTTCCGCAGTCTCGTGAGGAGATTCGACGGGGTCCGCAGTGGGTGAGGCGGAGCCGCCGCAGGCGGTCAGCGCCAGCAGGGCGGCCAAGGCGCTCAGCAACAGAAGGCGGCCAAGACTCATGCCGGGCCTCACAGCGACTCCAGGAACCTGATGAGGGCGTCGCGTTGCTCCTTGCTAAGGGACTTGAAGGCGTCCCTGGACGCGGCGGCCTCTCCGCCGTGCCAGAGGATGGCTTCGGCGAGGTTTCGGGCCCGGCCATCGTGGAGGAACATCGTATGGCCATTCACCGTCTCCACCAAGCCGATGCCCCATAACGGCGGCGTCCGCCACTCCCGGCCGTCGGCTTCGAAATCGGGCCTGCCGTCGGCCAAGCCCGGACCCATGTCATGGAGTAGCAAGTCGGTATACGGGTAGATGGCCTGGTGGGATACAGCGGCCACCGGGTGCTCTCCTGTCGTGTAAGAAGGCGTGTGGCAAAGGTGGCAACCGGTCTCGACGAAGACCTCCGCGCCGTGGGCCACCTGTGGGTCGTTCACGTCTCTCATGGCGGGCACGGTAAGAGTCTGGGTGTAGAAAACGACCTTGGCGAAGCGCTCGTCGGGAATTTCAGGGCTCCCGCCGTTGGGGGTTGCACCACAGTCCTGCTGGGAGTCCGGGCAGTTCTCCCCTGAGAATATGCCCGAGGTTATGCCGATGTCGCCCAGGAAGGCTCCGGCGGTCTGCTGCTCCACCGTCGGCTGATTGGCTTTCCAACCGAAGCGGCCCAGGGCAAGCCCTCCCATCCGTTCGTTCCAGACTATGTTGGGCCTTCCCGAGATGCCGTCGCCGTCGGCGTCGTCCGGGTCGGCCGAGGCCAGGATGACCCCCTCGGGGATGGCTTCCAGCAGGCCCATGCCGATCACCGCCGGGGCCACTCTCGGTGAAATCATGACCTCGGGGTGCAACGGGCCAAATACAAGCTCGCCGACCTGGTAGCTAGGCGCCCTCAGGCTGTAGGGCTCGCCGTCGTCGAACTCACCGGGCTCTTCCCGGTAGAGGACTATCATCCGTCCTTCCGGGGGGACCAGCAACACCGCCCGGTCCTGTAGCTGTCCGCCGTAGACGGGGTCCGGCATTGGGCCGCCGTGGGGCCCTCGGCCCGGCACGCTGAGGCGGAACAACAGCCCCCGCTCCGGGTCATCGGGGTCGTCGGGCGGCTTGGCGCGGCCGTCCAGGGTATGACAGGAAGAACACGACAGGGCGTTGAAGGTCGGTCCAAGACCGTCGCGAGCGTCCGTGGAGGCGGGTGCGGTAACCCAGTTCTGCCGGAAAAAGCTGTTGCCGACGGCGAAGGTCCGTCGCTCTTCTCGCTTGAGATTGCGGGCTGGAAGTCCGAAGGCGTTGCGGGTGCCGGTGAAGGCGGTGGTTTCGCCGCCCAGGGTCTCAACAAGAACGATCCGCGCCGGCGCGGGGTCCCGGTAAAAGACGGCGAAGTATACTGTCACCGGGGCCACGACCAAAACGGCGGCCAAGGCGAAAAACCCCAGCCGCCGTGTCATGGTCGACCGTCCGCCGGAGAGTGCTGCCACCTAGCTGACCGTTATGGTGATACCAACTTCCTCTGCCGCGGCCACGATGGTGTCGGTCTGGTTTTCCAGCGATTCAATGGTCCGCAGGACGGCGGCCCTGCCGGGCTCGTCATTGGCGATGGTGTCCCGCAGGTGCAGGTCGAAGGGACTGGGTATGGCGGCCGCGAGGGCGACGCTGCGGTCAATCTCCATGGCCAGTTGGTCGGCTAGTCCGGGGTTGGCGATGGCCACCAAGTCTTTCACTCCGGGCCCCGAATGCGCCCCGTAGTTGCCGGTGAACACCATGTGTATACCGCGGGCGTTGCCCACGATGTCGGCGGTGGTGTTGTCAGAGAAGCAGGAATGCTCGTCTTCTTGAGACCGTTCCTCGTAGGCAACGGTCATACGCTCACCGGCCAGTTCGCCGCGGCTGAGCTCGCCGATTCCCGTGATGACGTTGGTAAGAGCGGCGTCAGTGTCCATCGCCATGAATTCGGACCGGTAGTTGCCGGCAACGTTGGGAGCCCAGGCATCGACCATTTGCCGGAGGTGGACCAAGAGGAGCTCGGATGCGACCGCCAGATATATGCCGCGGCGGTCGGCGTTGTCACCGGTGGTGTAATCCTCCAACGGCCGGCTGCCGGGACCGATCTCGTTCATGTCTTGCCCCCAAAGCAAAACTCGATGGCGTGCCAGCCCGTGGAGACGTTCTCCTCGCCACCCTCCTCATTCAACGATTCTATCAAGGCGGCGTCGATCACCGGGAATTGCGACGGGTTGTTAATGATGCCAGCCTTGGCGTTGCCTTCAACGTAGTCGATATACGACTCGTCGAGAGGCCAAGCGTTAAGCAGGCCTTCGGGGCCGTCCTCTTCGTTGTCGATGGGACCGCCATAGAACCGGAACGCCTCGGTTGGTCCGTAGTCGTCCCGGGCGCGAAGCCAGGACCTCTTGGCTCCTTCGAGGCTGGAGGGAGTCGGGTCGTCCAGAAACAGACCGATGGCTTGGTCCATAATCGTCGCGGAAGCCAGGCTCTTGGCGTAGAGGGCATGTACACCCTCCGCATAGTTGGCCCGGACGTCGCCCTTGACCTGGGCGATGTCCGGGCCGGGAGTAGCCGTCGGGGGCGGTTCTGTCGGCGGCGGGGCTTGCTCGCCGCATGCCGCCAGCAACAAAAGCAGGACCCCGGACAGTAACCCAGCTAACACGAAGACAGACAACCTGTTCATATTGTTTGATCTCCTTTGCAAATCACTACCGCTGAATGTCATGCGGTATGACATGTCGAATTAAGCCGATGGGCAGTCTACACGTTGTAAAAAACAAATGCAAGACACTCATAATTTGTTGTATCGAATGGCAGCGGCGTCAATGGCAAACAAAAAAGGGGCGTCTCTTACGAAACGCCCCAATAATCGCCCTGGAGGAACCTTTGGGTCAGTCTTCTTTAATCTGCTGGTTGAGATAGAGGTCTATTCCGATGATGTTGATGGTCTCGAGTTGGGTTTCGAGCCAGTCGATGTGCTCCTCTTCCGACCGGACCATCTGCTCCAGAATGCTCCGGGTGGTGTAATCGCCCACCGACGCGCAATGGGTGATTGCCTCAATCAGTACCTCGACCGCTCCCTGCTCTGCCTGCAGGTTCAACTCCAGGTCTTCTTGGACGGATTCCCCGACCATCACCTGGTTCAGCCGCTGCAGGTTCGGCAGGCCCTCGAGGTAGAGGATATGGCCTATAAGGTGCTGGGCGTCCTTCATCTCTTCGAAGCTGCTCGAGCGAAAGCGGTGGTAGACTCGTTCGAAGCCCCAGTTTTTGCACATCTCAGCTTGGATGAAGTACTGGTTGATGGCCGTGAGCTCGATAGTGAGGATGTTGTTCAGCCGGTCTAAAACGCCGTCTTTAGCTTTCATGGGCGCGGCTCCTGGGCTACGGTCTGGTGAAAAATCAATGCCCCCTGGCCCGACGGACATCGGCGTTCCAAGGGGCTGCATTGCATTATACGAGAAATTGCCCGGTTGGGAACACTAAAGGACCGTTCCAAGCAGGACACCCGGTTCTTCGATACAGTTACGTGAGGCGGTTACGCGACCGCCAGGTCCCGCTTGGACTTGTCCATTACCAATCGCACCAATACGGAGATCTTGGCGATGTGGTCGGCGCAACGGCCGCAGGCGTCGCTATCGTCGAAACCAAAACTCTTCATCAACGCCTCCGGACTGGCGCCCCGGGCCTTGGCCGCTTCAACCGCATCGGAGAACGTGACGCCCTTGCATACACAGACGTACACTGTACGAACCTCCACCTAGCGACGGATCGTTGGAAGTCTACTGTAACTCCGGTTATATGTCAACACGATAATATGACATTCTGCTTATTGGCTTGAATTTATTCCCGACGAACGACACTGGCAGTATCCCATCGATTCTGACCGTGCTCCAGCTACGATAAACGCCACCAACGTATCCTTCGTGCCGCGGGCAACTGACGCGGATCGGCGCCCACTGCCTCTTGATCAGAGAGCGGGCCGGATGGCAACCGGGGTAACCCTCTTTGGCTTGGCGGGAGAATTGAATGTATCCGAGGCCAAGGATATACTCGGCCCACAGTCCAAGAACGCCCCAAAGCGGGCCATAGACCGGTAGGCAACGGAGTCAGGATGCGTTTCGGTCATTTCTTTTACCCCATGAAGTTCGATGACTCCAGGGACGATCTCGCCATACAGGAATGTCTCGAAGAAGCCGAATTGGTCGAGGGGCTGGGGCTGGACGCCATCTGGATCGCCGAACACTACTTCACCGGCGAATGCGTTTACGGCGACCCGCTGGTGTTCGCCGCTGCCGTGGCGGTCAAGACCAGACGCATCGACCTGGGTTTCGGCATTCTGGAACTGCCTCTGCACAACCCGGTGCGGGTGGCTATCCAGACCGCCCTGCTGGACAACCTGTGCCAAGGGCGCTTGATTGTGGGCACGGCCAAGGGCTCCAACTACAACGCCTTCGAATACATCGGTTTCGGCACCAACCCGGAGTTGGGCGCCCGTCAGATGGAGGAGGCCGAGGCGTTGCTGGTCAAGGCCTGGACCACCGACAACCTGGTATTCAAGGGCGAATACTACCAGGCGTCGTTCCCGTCGGTCCGGCCCCGCCCCTACCAGAAACCCCATCCCCGCTTGGCGCGGGCTTGCCTGAACGAAGAATCGGTCAAGGAAATGGCCCGCATTGGCCGCCCCGTTTTGCTCCGGGGCCGCTCCACCAACAGCACCGCCGACAATATCCGACTGTACCGCGACACGATGGCCGAAGCCGGGTTCGACGAAGAGGCCATCGAGCGCAACCTGGACCAAATCTGGGTCTGGCGCGAGATGCACCTGGCAGAGTCCGACGATCAAGCGATGGACGAGTTCCTTCCGGCACAATACGAAGCATTCACGACGATGCAGGACTACCGCACGACATGGAACCCCGCCGAGTATCCGATGGAGCGCCAGACCCCGCCGATGGGCCGAGAGGGGTACGCCGAGACCCCCGACCCCGCCGCCGCAGAAAACCTGATCGGCAGCCCCGACCGGGTAGCTGAACAACTGGGGCAAATGCGCGACGCCGGCATACGCAACCTGATGCTGACCAACCGCGGGCTGATGTCGCAGGAAAAGACGGCGGCGTCGCTAAAGCTGCTGAGCGAGAAGGTGATGCCGAGGTTCCGGGACTGAACGCCGGAAAACGAATTTCGGGGGCCGGTTAAGAAAAAGCCGCCGTTCTTGCGAACGGCAGCTTCGAGACTAGATAGCCTGGTTGGGGCGTTTACTGCACCAGGTTCGGCGTTACCTCGGCGGGCAGGCCGGTGGCTTCCATTTCCCTGGCCCGCGCTTCCACTTTCGGCATTACCGACGCGATCAGGTCTTCGTCGAGGTCGGCGGCTACACCGGGGTAACCGGCGCGCTCCAGCATCGCCGCCAGTTTCTTGCTCTTGAATTGGTCCAGGCACCAACCGAGCGGATCGGGCACCAAGGTCCTGTCCCAGTAAATCCGGTGGTTCTTGTTGCGGGGGCCATAGTGGTAGTGAGGGCCGTCCCAGAAGCAGTCGAAGGCCAGAAGTTCGGTCTCTTCGGTGAAGACGCGGCCCGTATTGCCGGCTAGTTCGGACAGGACGTGGATGGCCAAGCCGCCGTCGCCAGAGGCCAGCCGCCGCATTTCCAAGCCGAAACGAATGTTGCCGGCCTCGATAATGTCGGTCCCCCGGTTGTGCTTCACGGTGTTGCGATCGGCCATGAACTTGACCCGTGCGATGTTTTCCACCTCGTCGAGGCTCGCCGCCACCGCCGCCATGTCGAGCTGGCCGGCGATCTCCGGGTAGCCGGCCTCCTCCACCATGATGGGCAGGCTCTCCCGGATGGTCTTGACCGACCAACCGATGGGATTGCCATCGACGGTGTGGTCCATGCGGAATTTCTTATTCTTGCCGTTGGGGCCGTAGATGTAGCTGCGTTCCAAGTCGAAGCAGTTGAATCGCAACAACGTAGTGTCGCCGGACTCGACGAGAATAACGACGCCCTGGTCTGTATGGTCTTGAATGTTGCCGTCCCAAAGCTCGTGCTGGACGATTACCGTTACGTTGCCAGCCTCTACCCTGACTCGACCAGACTGTTGCATCATATGCGGAGCTCCTATCGGTTGATTGCTGTGGCCAAAATATAGCCACCGTTGCGCTTGAGTGTCAATAACCTAATCGCCGGCGGCCACCGGCGCCTCGACGTTGAAGTGGGGCATTACGCCTTCGGCGAAGCGTTCCAGTTGCTCGAGCATCACGCTCAGGGACGTTCCCATACGGTTGCAGCCCACGTGCATGTATTCCAGGCCAGGGTATTTATCCTGAATCTCCATGATGCGTTCGGTGACCTGCTCGGCGGTGCCGCAGAGCCAGGCCCGGGAGGCGACGTAGTCTTCCAAGGTGGGCAGCCCGGCGCTTCGAGCCCGCTTGGGATCGCCCAAGGCGATGATCTGGTCGGGGGAGAGGTCCCGGAAGAAGCCCAGGGGCGCGAACATCTTCATGTCTTCTTCCAAGTACTTTCGGGCCTGCTCGATAGCCTCCTGCTCGCTGTCGGCTATGAACGTGGAGAGGCCGATGACCAAGCGGCCACCCAACTCGACTTCCCGGCCATGGCGGGCCAGGGTTTCGGTCCATTGCCTGATGACGTCATCGGCGGCGCCGCCGGTGACCGCGCCACCGCCGATGATGGCCTGGATGTCGTTTTTGGCCATGAAGTCCATGGCCCGCTGGCTGCCGCTGACCATGGGCTGCCAGGTTTCCACCGGCAGGGTCCTGGGCCGCGGCACCAGGGTCAGTTCCTTCAAGGCGTAGCCGCGGTAGGGGACTTCGGGCGGCAGCTTGTAGTATTTGCCTTCGTAGGAGAAGGACTCCTCGTTGAAGGCTTTCATTATGATCTCAACCTGTTCCTCGAACAGCTCCCGGTTGGCGTCGTTGTCGGTGTTGGTGCTGGGGGCGCCGAAGGTGTCGACCTCGCGGGAGTGGTAGCCGCGGCCGACGCCGAAGATCACCCGGCCGTTGGTCAGGATGTCGGCGGTGGCATAGTCTTCAGCCAGACGCAGCGGGTGCCACATGGGGTTGATGTTGAAGCCGCAACCGAACTTGAGCTGCTTGGTCAGGTTGGCCAAGTGCACGTAGAGCAACAGGAGATTGGGGATGACCTCGTTGCCTTCGTGCTGGAAGTGATGCTCCGCCGCCCAGAAGCTATGGTAACCCAAACGGTCCATAGTCTGCACGATCTGGGTGCAACGGTCGAAAATGGTAATCAAATGGTCGTTGTCGAACCGCCGGTCGTTGACCGGAGTGGCCTCTAGGCCGAGGTCGCCCAAGTCCACGTGACCGGCGTAGAGGCTGCCGAAATGCTTGATCATAGTTTCCATTCCTTTCGTGTCTGAGTTGGAGATGCGAGCGCCAATAATTGTAATGACGGCGTCCCGGTTGTCAATTGAACGTTCGAGCGGAGGGCCGCCACTCGCGAGCATCGACCAAAGGATTGACGCCCGATATGCCCCGGATTATTATCGGGCCGAATGGGGGCCGAACGAAAACGGTCATAGTCGGTCATGGAAGGAGAAGAAACGTGAAATACGACGTGATTGTCGTGGGCGCCGGTTCGGCCGGCTCGATCATTGCCTCCCGGCTCAGCGAAGACCCGGAGAGGTCGGTGTTATTGCTTGAAGCGGGTCAGGACTACCCCGAGTTCGAACACCTGCCCGACGAGGTGAAGTTCGGTTACGCTACCGCCACCGACATAATGACCAGCGACCACAACTGGCAGTTCTGGGGCAAACCCACCGATACGGCTCCGCCGATGATGGTGCCGAGGGGCAAGGTCACTGGGGGCTCCAGCGCCATCAACGGCCAGGTGTTCCTGCGGGGAGTTCCCCAGGACTACGACTCATGGGCCGCCATGGGGAACGACGAGTGGAGCTTCCCCAAGCTGATCCCCTATCTACGGCGCATCGAGACCGACACAGACTTTCCCGACGATGACTTTCACAGCTCCGAAGGACCCATCATCGCCCGCCGCTTCAAGCGGGAGGAACTGCGGCCGGACCAAGCGGCGTTCTACCGCGCCTGCCGGGAGGCCGGTTTCGCCGACACCCCGGACCATAACCACCCGGAGGCCAGCGGCGTGGGCCCGGTGCCCTTCAACAACCCCAACGGCATCCGGTTCAGTACGGCGCTGGGTTACCTGAACCCGGCCCGTCACCGCCTCAACCTCACCATCCGGCCCAACTGCCTGACCCGCCGCGTAATATTCGAAGGGAAGAAAGCCGTGGCCGTAGAGGTGGAGAGCGGCGGCGAGCGGTTCCAAGTAGATGGAGAGGAGATTATCCTCTGCTCCGGCGCCATCGGCTCTCCCCACATCCTGCTGCTTTCCGGCGTCGGGCCGGGCGCGCACCTCAGCGAAATGGGCATACCGGTGGTACACGAACTGCCCGGCGTGGGCCAGAATCTGCGGGACCACCCGATGGTCTACACCACCTTCCGCACCAAGCCGGAATACCCGCTGGACGGATTCGCTCCCCGGGTCCAGATGACCTTGCGCTGGACCGCCGATGGGTCGGACCTGCGCAACGACATGATGATTTTCATGCAGTCCTACGCCACGGAGCGGGTCGAGCGGGGCGGGGAGCGGATGGACGCGTTGGGTATCCGCATGCTCAGCGTGCTGGACTTGGAGCTAAGCGCCGGCCAGTTGCGGTTGACCTCGACCGACCCCGACGAGCAGCCCTTCTTGGACTACAACTACATGGATGACCCGGAAGACCGCCGGCGGTTGCGGGACGCGGTCCGGCTGTGCGCCCGGCTGGGCGAGCACAATGCGTTCCAGGATATCGTCCAGGAACGGGTCGAACCGACCGACGAAGAGTTGGCCACGGATGAGGCGTTGGACGTTTACATGATGCGGGAGGCTACCACGGGCCAGCACATATCATGTACCTGCAAGATGGGCCCGGCCTCCGACCCGATGGCAGTCGTGGACCAATACGGCAAAGTCCACGGGATGGAGAACCTGCGGGTCGTCGACGCTTCCATCATGCCCAACTGCGTCCGCGCCAACACCAACGTCACCACCATGACCATCGGCGAACGCATCGCGGAATTCATCCGGGAAGGCAAGTAGTTAATTAAACACAGAGTGCACAGAGACCGCAGAGATATTTTTTGGAATACCTTAAGTTCTCCGTGTCCTCTGAGTGTTCTGTGTTGAAACCTACAGGCCGACCAGTTCGCGGAAGTTTTCGCCCAGGATTCGCTCTTTGTCGGCGTCGGGGACGGGGAGGCTTTCGATGAACTGGGAGTCTTGCGCCATGTCGGCCAGAGGAAAGTCGGTGCCGAAGCAGACTTTGCCGGGCCCGTGCTTATTGATGATGGCCGTCAGCGTCCCGGTCCCCACTTCTTTCAGGGCCGGGGGCCAAGTGGTGTCGATGAGTATATTGTCGCGGCCAATGAGCTCCCGCTCCGCTTCGTCCAGCATGTAGAACCCACCCAAGTGTAGGGCTATCACCTTGAGTTTGGGGAACTGGCGCACGACGTTCATGATGCGAGACGGTCCGGCCCAGATGGTGTCTCCGGGCTGGGTATGGGCCCAGCGGCCGGAATGGACCTCCACCACCATGTCCTCGCCCATCTCTTCGTAAACTGGGAACATTCGCGGGTCGTCGGGGTAGAACTGGTTGACCATGGGATGCACCTTGATGCCCCGGATGCCGGCCTCGCGGAGCCGACGGACCTCCCCCGCCGCGTCATCCATGTCGGGGTGCATTGCTCCGAATGGAACAAGCATGTCGTCCTGAATGCTAATCAGCCAGTCGTTGGCCCGCTCAACCTGCTCGGGACGCTCAACCACACCCAACACCACCGACTTGTCCACCCCGGACTCCCGCATGTGGCTCTTGATTCCGTCCACGGTGTTGACGCCGACGGCCGGATAGCCGAAGGTGCCGGTCATGTTCTCCAGCACGGCGGCGGCAATCCGGTCGGGCCATATGTGAGTGTGAACATCTATGCGCATGGGCATAGCATCTCATCTGTTCTGGTGGCCATGCGTCAGTCGGCTACCTCCGCCGTTATTCCGCGGGTGGGCAGACTTCCTGATTCCGGGTCTTTATCACCGGCAGCAGTGCCATCGGTGGATTCGGAGGAATGCAGCGAGTTGAGCAGGGGGAAGGGCTTGTCGATGGGCCTTAGCCATAGGGCCGCGAATATCCGGCCGACTTTGCTCAGCGTTGGATTAGCTTCGCCGCTCTCAAGCCGGGCAACGTAGGCCTGACTGACTCCCAACAGGTCCGCCAACTGCTGTTGCGTCAAGTTCCGCTCCTGCCGGGCGAAGGTCAGGGCAAGGGCGAAATCCATTTTGGCCGCTTCCTCGCCATACTCCATACGCGCTTTGTCGTCTTGTAAGTCTTCCCCAATTTCTTGAAGCACATCTATCAGCATCTTATCGTTCCCGCGAGTCCAGGTATTGATTCGCCAGCGCCCTTGCTCTCATTTTCTGTCCTTCAGGGGTTTTTTGAGTTTGCTTGCGAAATCCGTGAAGGAGCACGAAGGCATTGGATTCCCGGTCATAGAGGCAGAAGACCCGGTACGGCCCGATCCTCAACTCGTAGATATCGTCCTCGATGTTGTCCATCATCGAAGAATTCAGTAGAGCGAGGCCGTGTTCGCTTAATCTGTTTGTTGCGGCCTGAAAATTCCTCAGGGCTGTTCTGTTGCCGCTCCGGCGTACCGCTTGAATAAACTCCCGGTACGGGCTGGACCCGGTTGTGACCCGGTAGGCGATGACGCGATACATATCGAATTATAACCCTACGAGTTATAAAATCAACCGTAAGGCTACTTCAGCAACTCCTCGGCCATCTTTTCCAAGGCGGGCAGGGCTTCGCCGGGGGCGCTGCTGGGGATGGATACTGTGGCCATGGTGGCGCCGGCGTCTTCGGCCCGCTTGATTTCATCGAGGTCGGCAGCCCCAAACAACAGTATCTCGATGCTCCCCGGGTCTCGCCCGGCGGCCTGGGCCAGCTCATCGAGGGTAGCCCTCCCGGCCCTGATATCGTCGGCGGAGGCCCGGACCGGCATCCAGCCGTCGCCATAGGCCACCACCCGTTTGAACACATTCCGGGCCGACCCTCCCAAAAGTACCGGCGGGTGAGGCTTCCGGGCCGGTTTGGGGAAAACCTTGACCGCCGGGAAATCGTAAAACCGGCCGTGATATTCGGCTTCGTCCTTGGTCCACAGCTCCTTCATCACTTCCACCGCCTCTCGTGCCTGAGACCAGCGATGGTCGAAGTCGCCCCCCATGATCTCGGTCTCTTCCCTCAGCCAACCGGCCCCGATACCGAATATGAAACGGCCGCCGGAATGGTAGTCCAAAGCCGCGATCTGCTTGGCCTGTACCAGCGGGTTGTGTTCCGGGACCAGGCACACCGACGTGCCCAGCATTATGGTGCTGGTAGTGGCCGACGCCATCGCAAGCCCGATGAACGGGTCGCCCATATCGTTCATGAACGCGGGGATCGACCCGTCGGGAGTGCCTCCGTACCGTGAGGTGGTGTGCACCGGGATGATGGCGTGCTCCGGTAACCAGAAGGAACGGAAGCCGACCTCCTCCGCCTTCCGTGCCATGGCGGCAACGTCCATTGACTCGCTGCTGATAATCGCGCTAACACCGATCTCCATGGGTCCCTCCGAACCTTGGTTGTATAGCTGCCGTGGTTGTATGTGCCGATTATAGAATCATAAAATGAACTTGCCGCTGCTACAACCCTACGGGATGGGAGCCGTCCTATGAATCTATTCGAGGCCGTAGGGTCTGTCTACCGGAACTTCGGTAATTTCAACGGCCGGGCCAGTCGTTCCGAGTTCTGGTGGTTCCAAATGTTCCTGCTCATCATCTACTTCTTCGTATTCGTCTTGTCGATTCGATTGCCGATCGTTGGGCCAATGTTGGCGGGCCTCGTGTTGCTGGCCAACTTACTTCCATCGTTGGCCGTCCTGGCAAGACGTCTGCACGATTCGGACAAGTCCGGTTGGTGGGTCCTTCTAGCGTTCGTGCCCTTTGGCAACCTGCTGCTCTTGATATTCGCCCTTCTCCCGAGTGACCCAGGACCGAACCGCTACGGCTCCAGTCCCTCGCCCCCGTCGATACAGCGGGATTTACCGGAGGACACGCCACCGGAGCCGCCGGGGTTGTGCCAGCAGTGCGGACTCGGGCTTCGACCGGGCGCCGCGTTCTGCAGCAGTTGCGGGGCACGGGTGTGACGCCGAACCCGCTGAACTTGCGACAAACTATCGGGTAAACAACGAAACTGGGCAAGGGACCGCCCCGAGGCCGTTTCGGTCATGGCGGCATCGACAACGACGGACTATCGCCGCGTCATGTGCTAAAATGTCCGGCATGGAAACACAAAGCCAACCGATCCATTGGGACCGGCACCGTACCACGTTTAACCTTACCCTGATTTTCGCGTTGGTCGTAATTGTGCTCGGCGTAATACAGGGGGCGCAGGGGATTCTGTTGATAGTCCTCGGCATTGGTTTCGCGGTCTACAGTTGGCTGACGACGCCCAGGGAATATCTGATTTACCAAGACGCCTTGGTAATCCGCTACGGCATGCCCCGGGTGAAGCCGATACCGTTCGCGGAGATCTCCAACCTGGAGTCTCTGGCGTTGCCGATGGGCGAGCGGCTCCGGGTGCGCTTGGCGTCGGGCCGTCGGATCATGCTGATGGCCAAAGACCCGGAGACCTTCAGGGACAGGTTGGACGAGGCGTTGAACCGTTACAACGACAGCCAGCCGGGCTATGGATACGTGGAAGGAACAGTGGTGGACCAAGGGGAACAGGAGTCTGCCGAGTTCTACCCGGGGGCCCCAAAGCCGGGAGACGCCGACGTGATCGAGGGGCTGCCGCCGCAAATGGACGAAGTTCCGTCCTCTTCTTCCTCGACGCTGAACCTGGACGACCTGTCCGCTGCCGATCCTCCCTTCGATAGCGAGGGTGGACTCTACCGAGGCCCCACAACCCAAGGGGACACTGAAGAAAGGCCGCCTACTCCCTATTAGCCGAAAACCGCTGGAACAGGTCGGCAGAACATCCCGTAAAGACCCGGAGCGAAATCGGCTCCGGGTCTTTGTTGTGAGTGGGGGCAGTCTCACGGGCCTGGCAACGGCGGCGGTGTCGCCGAAGGGTGCCCCAGCCTCTATTGCTAGGAAGGGTTGGTCCCCCGGAACGTCCGCGTCTACCGGTAAGCGGAAAGGCTCTTCTCCGGGTCGTAGACCGGACGCACCAGTTGGAAGGTATCGGCGGTATGGCAGTACATGTTGCCCGCCAACCGGCCGGTGGGTTTCAAAAGGTCATGATTGATCCGGTGGCCGTCGATGATCTCATCCCAAATGTGCATCAGCAGGATGGTCCCAATAACCAGCCCGTTCCCGGTTTCCGGGTCCCCGATGTTCACCACCTGTTGCAGCTGGCACTCCATGTTGACCGGAGATTCTGCCACCCGGGAGACGTCCACCAACTCCGAGGGAACGGCGGTCAGGCCGGCGATCTCGAATTCATCGACGTCTTCGGGGAACTCCGCAGCCGTCTTGTTCATGGATTCGGCGATGCTGTCAACGACAATGTTCACAACGAACTCGCCGGTCTCTTCTATATTTCGGAGAGTGTCCTTGCTCTTGCGTTCCACCGTGCGGGAGGATGAGAACACCACTGTCGGCGGGTCGTAGGCAACGGCGTTGAAGAAAGAGTAGGGCGCCAGATTGTCCACGCCGTCGGTGGAACGGGTGGAAACAAAAGCGATGGGCCGGGGCACCACCACGCCGGTCAGCACACGGTAGAAATTCTCAAAGGTCTTGGGATCGATTTTCAAAAGAAGTACCTCGTAAAGGAAAGGTGACCGACTATGATTATAGCTTCCGGTCTATAAGGGGCCAAACGCCCATTCCCTGCCCATTCCCTCCTTCAATCTCCCCGTGCGAGAGGGAGAGGCGGGGTTGCTCCTCGAGTTTGGTTAATTACCTTCCGGTTAATTGCAGTGGAGACACAGTCCATACTAGAATCAACCTATGGAACTTGCCGTCAGGCTTTTTGCTCTTTACCGGGAACGGGCCGGGGTACGGAACTTCCGGATCGAGCTGCCGGAAGGCTCCACGGTGGCCGATTTGACCGACACCGTGCGAGTGAAGTACCCGATGCTGGCCCCCTCCAGCGTCAAGATCGTGGTGGCGGTCAACGCCGACTACGCCGATCCAGACCATGTGCTAAGACCGGGCGACGACGTGTGCCTGATTCCACCGGTAAGCGGGGGTTAACCGAATGATCGAATTGACCGAACGGCCATTGGACCCGGAGAAATTCACCGCAGCGGTGCGGCGGGGGACCAACGGGGCCGTCGTGACGTTCCTCGGGACCACGCGCGACAACTTCGAAGGCAAGAAAGTGGTGACCCTGGATTACGAGGCCTTCGACGAGATGGCCCTCAAGAAACTGGAGGAGGTCCGGGGGGAATTGATGGCAGAGTTCGGACTCGACGACGTCGCCATCGGCCACCGCACGGGCCTCGTGGCCATCGGCGAGATCAGCCTGGTAGTGGCCGTGGGTTCTCCCCACCGCAAGGACGGATTCTACGCCTGCCATAAGGCGGTGGACCGCATCAAAGAGGTGGTGCCCATCTGGAAGAAAGAGGTCTACGAGGACGGCTCCCGCTGGGTCGCCTGCGAAGACCACGAGTTCTCCCCTCAAGAGTTATCCCAAGGGGAAGCGGCTTCTGTGGAGGGTCACCGCCACTAGCCGGCTTTCCCGGCACTCAAGTGATTTCAGCCGTCGCTCTCTGCGGCGCCTCCAATGCGGCGCCGACCGCCTCCCGCAGGGTCTTGGCGCCAGTGACCTTCATTCCTTGAGGAACGTCCAACCCGTCCAGGCAGGCCTCAGGCAGAATACACCGGACCAGCCCGAGTCTGGCGGCTTCGTTCAGCCGCCGGGACGCTTGGGGCACCGGCCGCAGTTCCCCGATCAGTCCCACCTCTCCGAACGCAACGAGCCCGGGTATGGGCGGAGCGTTCCGCAGGCTCGAGGCGATGGCCAAGGCCACCGCCAGGTCGGCCGCAGGTTCGGATATTCGAAATCCGCCGGCGACACTGGCGATTATGTCCTGTCCCGAGAGGTCCAGACCGGCCCGCCGTGAGGCGACGGCGGCCAACATCAGGAGACGGTTGTGGTCCAAGCCGTTGGCCACCCTTCTCGGCGCGGGCAGTTGGGAATATGACGTGAGGGCCTGTACCTCCAGCAGCAGGGCCCGGCTCCCCTCAACGACAGGCACCAGTCCCGCTCCCACTGCGGCCTCCGAGCGTTGCGCCGTCAAGGCCAGGGAGGGGTCGAGAACGTCCTCCATCCCCTTCTCCGTCATCTGGAACACCCCGACCTCGGTGGTTGAGCCGAACCGGTTCTTTCCCCCTCTTAGGATGCGGTAAGCTCCCATTTCCTGTGATTCCAGGTACATGACCACGTCTACCATGTGCTCGAGCACCCTCGGTCCCGCCAGGGCCCCGTCCTTGGTCATGTGCCCGGAAACGAAAACCGGAATGCCGGTGGCCTTGGCCCACCGGAGCAACCGCAGCCCCGCCTCTCGCACCTGGGCCACGCTGCCGGGGCCCGATGGCTCATCGTCACAGTAAAGCGTCTGTATCGAGTCCACGATCACCAGGTCGGGCCGGCTCTCTTCGAGACTGTCGAAGATTACGCTCAAGTCGGTCTCCGGCAGCAACATGATCCCCTTGCCGGAGAACCCCAACCGCTCGGCCCGCAACTTGATCTGCTGGGGAGATTCCTCGCCGCTAACGTAGAGAACGTGGCGGTCTTCGCGGGCCACCCATTGGGCCACCTGTAACAACAGGGTGGACTTGCCCACTCCCGGCTCCCCGGCCAACAGCACCACCGAACCCGGCACGACGCCGCCTCCGAGCACGCGGTTGAGTTCGGGAGAGGGCAGGGGGTTCCGGGGTTGGCTGTCTGCCGACAGTTCCGACAGCTCGACGATCCCCGCGTCTCCGCCGGCCGACCATCCTTGGCGACTGGGCCGAGATTGGGGAACAATGGAAGGCGCCATCTCTACCAGAGGCGCGGTCGAACCGCAGACCGGACTGGGGCAAAACCCCATCCACTTGGGGCTTTCGTGTCCGCAGGCCGGGCAAGCGAACACGCTCCTGCGCCGTACCTTTGTTTTCGCCACAACACCACCTCCCGACATTCCGCCAATTATAGCAACAGGAGGCCCCGCAATCGCGGGGCCTCCTGTCAGTGGTCGTATGGTGTCGCCGGGGCTAGTCGGCGGGAGCCGGTTCCGGTTCCGGTTCCAACTCCTCTTCCTGTACCTCGGTCTCATACCCGGACTTAATCTTAATGATCTCGTCTTCGTAGTCGATCAGCGCAACGTCTCCGGCAGTCAACCGGCCGCTCAGGATCTCGTCGGAGAGACTGTCTTCCACCTCGTTCTGGATCAGCCGGCGCAGCGGCCGGGCTCCCAGGACCGGATCGAAGCCCTTCTCACCAAGATAGACCTTGGCCGCTTCCGTCAACTCCAGGCCGACCTGCTTCTCGGCCAACTCGTCGCGTACCTGGTTCATCATGAGGTCCACGATCTCCAGGATTTCCGACCGGGCCAACTGGTGGAAGACCACAGTCGAATCGATGCGGTTGAGGAACTCCGGCCGGAAGAACCGTTTGACCTCTTCCATCACCTTGTCCTTCATCCGTTCGTAGGCGCTGGCGTCAGTTTGCGCGCCCTCGGCCTTGGACCCAAACCCGATGGTGGTCTCCCGCTTGATCAGGTCGGAGCCGAGGTTGCTGGTCATTACCAGAATAGAGTTGCGGAAGTCCACCTTGCGGCCCCGGGCATCGGTCAATTGGCCGGCGTCGAAGATCTGCAACAGGATGTTGAAGACTTCGGGGTGGGCCTTTTCGATCTCGTCGAGCAAAACCGCGCAGTAGTTCTTGCGGCGCACGCCTTCAGTCAACTGACCGCCTTCGTCGTAACCCACGTACCCCGGAGGCGCCCCGATGAGCCGTGCCACGGTATGGCGTTCCTGGAATTCCGACATATCGAGCCGGATCATGTTGTCTTCATGACCGAACATAAACTCGGCCAGCGCACGGACCAGCTCGGTCTTTCCGACGCCGGTGGGCCCAAGGAACATGAAGACGCCGATGGGGCGGCGCGGATCCTTGAGCCCGGCGCGGGCCCGCCGGACCGACTTCGAGATGTTAACGATAGCCTCGTCTTGACCAATGATCCGCTTGTGCAGTTCCCCTTCCATTTGGAGGAGCCGCTCGGTTTCTTCTTTGGCCAGCCTGGTTACGGGAATTCCGGTCCACATGCTGACCACTTCGGCGATATCGTCTTCGGTTACCACCTGGCGCTGTTTGCCCTGGCCCTCTTGCCACTCTCGTTCCAGGGTGTCCAGGTCTGCGGTCCCCTGGAGTTCCCGGTCGCGCAAGTCGGCAGCCGTCTCGTAGTCCGAGGACGCGATGGCATCTTCCTTCTCCTTGCGGACAGCCTCGAGCACCTGCATGGCGTCTTTGACCGATGCCGGGGTAACGCTGCCCCGGAGGCGGACCCGTGAGCCCGCTTCGTCGATGAGATCGATGGCCTTGTCCGGCAGGAACCGGTCCGGGATGAACCGGGCAGCCAGTGTTGCGGCGCTGCGGATCGCTTCGTCGGTGATATCTACGTTGTGATGGTCTTCATAGCGGCTCTTGACACCCATCAGGATAGAGAAGGTGTCGTCCTGGGTCGGTTCTTCGACCCTGACCGGTTGCAAGCGGCGCTCCAACGCGGGGTCGCGCTCGACGTACTTGCGGTAGTCGTCCAGAGTCGTGGCGCCGATACACTGCATCTCGCCGCGGGCCAAGGATGGCTTCAATATGTTGGAGGCGTCCACCGCCCCTTCGGCGGCTCCAGCTCCGACGATGGTGTGAATCTCGTCGATGAATAACACGCAGTTGCCGGAAGACTTGATCTCTTCGATAACCTTCTTCAACCGCTCTTCGAATTCACCCCGGTACTTGGTCCCGGCCACCAAGGCGCCCATGTCCAAGGTCACCAACCGTTTGCCTTGCAGGGTGTCGGGGACATCGCCCTTTCCGATGCGCTGGGCCAAGGCTTCCACGATGGCGGTCTTGCCGACGCCGGGCTCACCGACCAGCACCGGATTGTTCTTGGTGCGGCGGCTGAGAATCTGGATCACCCGCTGAATCTCTTGGTCTCTCCCGATCACCGGGTCCAACTTTTCCGACTTGGCGGCGACGGTAAGGTCGACCCCCAATTGGTCGAGAGTTGGGGTGCGGGTGTTGCTGCGGGCGCCCTGAGCCGATTGCCCGGAGGTGTGGCTGAGAATCCGGTGGGTCTCGGCCCTCACCTTGTCGAGGGTAACCCCGAGACTCTCCAATACACCGGCGGCGACGCCTTCGCCCTCGCGGAGCAGCCCGATGAGGAGATGCTCAGTGCCGATGTAGGTGTGATTCATGCGGCGGGCTTCGTCGACGGCCAACTCGACCACCTTCTTAGCCCGGGGAGTGAGGCCAATATCGCCTTGAGCCGGTTTCTCACCGCGGCCGATAATGAACTCCACTGCGGAACGGACCTTGGTGAGATCCACGGAGAGGCTGGACAGCACCCTGGCGGCCACGCCCTCGGTCTCGCGCACCAACCCAAGGAGGATGTGCTCGGTACCGATGTAGTTGTGGTTGAATCTCTGGGCCTCTTCTTGGGCCAGAGACAGGACTCGCCGGGCTCGCTCGGAGAATTTCTCGAATCTGCTGCCCATAATGTCGCTCCTGCTCAGGGAGTTTGGACCTCAACGGGTGCCGTCAGGGTCTCCAGTGGTAAGCTGGCCGTCCGTCAACCCCTTCCACAACCCCGGCCGTTTGGAGTCCGGGGCGTAATTCGGTTGGGGTTAAGTCCGGCGGAACGTGCCTGCCAATTATATGGGACGCTTTTTTGAGTGTAAAGGCAAACGGGTTGTGGTAACGGGTCATTAAATCGAAACTCCCAGTCCGCCCAACCACCGGGGAGAAGGCGTATCGCCGCCTAAAGGACGCCGCGAGGAGAGGGGCGGCCGGACCGGCCGTTGCGATCAGTTGTTAACAATACCTCCCGGCGGTGACCTATTTTCCCACCCCGTCGCCAGAGCAGTATCGTCGGCGCTGAGGCGTTTCACTTCCGTGTTCGGGATGGGAACGGGTGGGGCCGCCTCGCTAGAACCACCAGGAAGTATTTGTAACTTGGCCAGTATGAACTATTTTTCACAAAGTGACAAGGCCATCCAAGAAATCGGGCAAGGTCATTCAATTTCCGGAAAATCCCCCCGTCCTTCTGGCCGCAGCGGGAATCCAGACCCTAATCTTGGGTTAGCGGCATTCAGGGGAACCGAAATCGGCATCTGTCCCTGGGTCCCGATTGCGACCGGGACGACGAGCGGGGGCGGATTCAGCAATTGAATGACCCTGACCTCCCATCCAGGGTCTTCATTCTTCGCCGTGGGCGAATGCTGTCGGGCTGTTGTCTGAACTGTGATTCGTTTGATTTGGATGATTTCTTTGATTGTTTCTTTGTGATTGTTTCGTCCCTAGCAGAACCTGGGAGCGGGATAGTCTTGGGACCAGGGGATGAGGGCGTGGAGGAGGTCTTCGCGGTCGGGGAGGGAGTTGTTGGCGCGGCACCGCTCCAGGTATTTATGGACCGCCATGAAGGAATGGAGCCGGAAGCCGGCGGAGGCTACCCTGCGGATAAAGGCATGGGACCCGGGAGGGGGTTGGCGGTCGGCGCGGGCCGCAGACGATTGGAGGCAATGCTCGTCGGCCAACCGGCGGAGCCGGAGGGCGGCCAATTCGCGGGCCAATTTTCGTTGGAGGGCGCGGACGCGGGCTCTCAGGGAGCTCAGGGTATCCATATGGGGTTTCACCTCATGAAGTTTTTATTTTTCGTGCCATTTTGTGCCATTTGTAGCCATTTTGCCCCGACGGCGGATTCCCGGAATGACGGGGGGTGGGACTGTCCGGGCTTGGCACGAATTTTGGTCATTGGATGCCACGGATGCCGCGCCGCTTCAGTGGGGTGGCCGGATTTGGTTCGCCCGGTCCGCTCAGGATGGAGGACGGGACGCCGCGCCGGACAGGTACCATGCTACGGAGGGGTCTCAAGGATTGGGAACGGGCAAGTGTCAGGGGCCCCTTCATGCGGGGAGGGGCGGCCGCAAGGGGGGCGGACGGCCGCGAGGGCCGCCCTACACATCCATTGATGGTGGCCCTGACGTAGTGGGCCACGCTTCTTTTTCGGTTGAGTATTCCGCAGATCGTAACAAGGGGGCTGACACGCGAGCCACCTGCTCCAGCCCTACGGCCCGCCGCTCACGGTAACGGTGTATTCCCGGATGAGCGCATAGTCGTTGTCCCTGTCTTGAAGCCGGATGATTACCGTACCCGGTTCGCAACCCACGAGGGAGAAAGTGTAGCCAACGCTTACTGAGTACCCGGGATAAGACGTGGTCAAGCAGGCGTCGCTGGCAGACGGCAACACGCTGCTGGAGTCGAGCTCCACGGCTCCCGTGCTGCTCGGACCGTCCGGGTTGAATACGTTAATCGAAAGGCTGATGCGCTCCAAGCCGGTACCGCGTAGCGTGAACTCCCGCCACTGACCGTTGGCGAACGTCACAGTCTCGGGGTCCCGTTCCAGCTAAGCGTCGGTGCGGTCGTGGGCTACGGCGTGGGCTACGGCGTCGGCTCCAGAGTCGGCTCCAATGCAGGTTCCGGGGTAGGTTCCGGGGTAGGTTCTGCCGTTGGGTCTGGCGTTGTTGGCGCTGGTGCTTGGGCCATATCCGGTGCGCCTGGGATTTTGTTTGTTTCCATGTTCACGGTCAATTCTTGGTTTGAGGTGTACTCGATTGGTTTGCTTTCCTATTCGCAGGTTCCTGCGTCGCATTCGATTTGGAGGGATACGGATTCCCAACGGCTCTCCAATATCCGCCATTCCACTGTTCCGTGTAGTGTCGTATCCCCTTGGTAATCGGTGACATGGTGGCCGAACCCTATGGAGCAAAGGTCGAGTAACTTTGGCATATGGCGGGACAACAAGAAGGGAATTGCGCTCCGTGACGGGACCGGGTGCGCAGACTTGGGTAGGTAGCCTGTGCGTTTTTGCTCGTTCATCCAAGTTGTTCTCGGCGCCGGTGCAGCCGCCCTGTATTATGAAAGTGGGCGTCGGGTGAAGTGTGGAAGGAAGGCAATATGGACGCCGTATCTTAGGAGCTATCGCCTTCGCCGAATAAACTCCCCCCAGCGGCGCTGGCGGGGTACAATAAGGAGTAAGAAATATCTCAAAACTGATGGCGCCTTTTATAATCATTTGGTTTGGCGTCAATTACCCGGCGGGGTCCACCCCCATCCTAACCTTCCCCCTGAGGGGGAAGGGACTTTTGAGATAATTACAGATAGCGCCAAGGGCCGGTTTCATTGATTTTTGGAGTGCTAGCTGATTAAATCAGCCACAAAGGTTCAACGCGGACCCAACACGTTTAGGGGGTTTGAGGGATGGGAAGAAGGCTATTGAAAGAACTCGAACGGGCATACGGCTTTGACGAAGTCGCCATAGTTCCCGGCCAGATAACCATCAATCCCGAACTCACGTCCACCAAGATGACCATCGGCGAATTGGAGTTCGAGATGCCCATAATGGCCTCGGCGATGGACGGCGCGGTGTCCCCCAGATTCGCCAGCCACATGCACGAGATGGGCGGGTTGGGGGTACTGAACGCCGAAGGACTCTATTGCAGGTACGATGATCCGTATTCCGTGCTGGAAAATATCATCTCCACCCCTCAAGCGCAGGTGACTGAGTACCTCCAACAAGTCTACTCCGAGCCCGTTCGGGAGGACCTTCTGGGCGAGAGGGTGCAGGAGATCAAGGAGACCGGTTCCACCTGCGCGGTCTCTTTCACTCCGCAGAACACCAAGAAAATGTCCCCCGTGGCCGTTGAGGCGGGAGCCGACATGGTGGTGGTCCAGTCAACGGTCACCACGGCCCGCCACATGTCCAACAGCTACCGGGGCCTCATCTTCTCCGAGCTAATCGGCTCAATCCGGGTACCGGTGGTCGTGGGGAACTGTGCGACTTATGAGGTGGCATTGGAGCTGATGGAAACAGGGATCGACGGCGTTCTGGTGGGGGTCGGTCCCGGCGCGGCCTGCACCACCCGGGAGGTGGTGGGAGTTGGCGTGCCCCAAGTGACTGCCACCCTCGAATGCGCCGCCGCTCGGGAGGACTTCTTCCGCAAAACCGGCCGCTACGTCACGGTGATCACCGACGGCGGCATGAGGACCGGCGGCGACATCTGCAAGTCTATGGTGAGCGGCGCCGACGCGGTTATGTTGGGCACCCCCATCGCGCAAGCCGAAGAGGCGCCCGGCCGCGGCTACAACTGGGGGATGGCCACTCCCCACGCCGAGCTGCCCCGGGGAACCAGGATCACCGTGGGCACCAAGGGCAGTCTGAAACAGATACTCTACGGTCCCACGTCCCGAACCGACGGCACCCAGAATTTCGTGGGCGCCCTGCGGGTGGCCATGGGCATGTGCGGCGCTTACACCATACGCGACCTGCACAAGGCGGAAATGATAGTAGCCCCAGCCATCAAGACCGAGGGCAAGTACTTCCAACTGGGCGGGTAAGAGGCGAAGCGCAGAAATGTCGACCGAATTTTACGCCATCCTGGGCGTAGGCATCTCGCTCGCGAGCCTTGTAATCGGCTTGTCGGGCATGACCCTTTACCTCATCAACCAGACCAACCGGCGTATAGACCGGCTGGAAGACCAGTTCACGTCGCGCATGGACCGGCTGGAAGATAAAATCGACAATCTACAAACCCAAGCCCATGGCATCGATATTCGCCTGGCAAAGCTGGAGTGGCTAGTCGGGGCCGATTCCCGACAAAGGCCGGAGCTGCCGCCCGACGCCGAGGCCAGCTAGTGCGCCGGGACAGCAGTTGGCGAGGGCACAGCCAAGTAAATTGGGGGCAACTATGACCACAGCAGAACGCACCATCGAAATCCTTGTCCCAATCGCCGAGGACGTGCCGGAGGAGCTGGGTCTCAGCGACACACTGCCCGACCTTCGCGGCAAAGTCGTCGGGCTGCTGGAGAACCGCAAATACCACGCCGACGCTTTTCTGGGCGAATTGAAGGAAGTCCTGCTCAACGACTACGGCGCAAAGAAAGTGGTTTACGCAACCAAGTTCACCTACAGCGCCGCCTGCGCCCCAGAAACATTGGAGTCGCTGGCCCAAGAATGCGACGTGGTGATACACGCCATTGCCGATTGAGGCTCCTGCACGGCGTGGGGTCTCCACGACACAGTAATCACAGAGTCCAAGGGGATACCGTCGGTGAGCGTAATCACCAGCACCTTCACCAGGGCGGCCCGGGCCCGAGCGGCATCCCTGGGCATGCCTGGCGTCAGAATCGTGGTGCTGCCCAGCCCGCTGGCCTCGCGCAGCGTCCCCGACGTACAGCAGATGGCCCACGACTACGCCCCGGAAATCGTGGGGCTGCTGACGGGTTGAATAACAGCAACGCTGGACGGCAAGGATGGAGAACTCGGAGGGCATCACTTATCGTCAGATGTTGATTGCTGGGGGTGGCGACCCGCGGGAGCCGACAGACGACCTCGTAACGCCCGACGAATTCATCCTTGCCAAAATTGAAGCCTCACGCCGGGAACTGCTGGACCTGGGCCTGCGCAACCCGTTGCTGAACTACCGGACGCTGCGGGCCAAAGGTGTGGAGATAGCGGGCGAAAGCTCGACCCAGGTCTTCAAAACGCTGGTAACCGACGGGCACCCTATGACTTTTATTCCGGGACGGGAGGATGACGTCGGAGAAGAGGATGCCGACAGCCCCTATGCCCGGCCCGGCGGCGCCAACCAATCCGACCGCAATCTCCAGACCGGCGAATCTCCGGCCCGCCTACAGAAACGGCTGCTGAACACCTTCCGGGATGCTAATACCTCAGTTGAGGAAACCGGCGTCAACACCCTGTTCCTCGCCCTAGGGATGCTCCGGTGGTATGAAGCCGACGCCAGCCAGCAGGCTCACCTGGCCCCGTTGGTCCTGGTTCCGGTGCAGTTGGAGCGCACCGGCGCCCGCGAAAGGTTCAGCGTCCGGTACACCGGCGATGATTTGGGGGTAAATCTTTCCCTGATCGAAAAAGTCCGCGCCGATTTTGGCTTCGTCATTCCTGGACAAGACGCGCTAGAGCCTGATGCCGGGGACATTGACGCCGCCGGTTACATTGCCCAAGTTGCCGATGTCGTCCGCCAATTAGCCCCCGCACGCTGGGCGGTGGAGCCGGACCGCATTGTTTTGGGGTTCTTTTCTTTCAACAAATTCCTGATGTATCTTGATCTGGACCCGAAGAACCCGGCCATCAAAGAAAACGAAATCATTGCCGCACTGTTCGGCGACGGGTTTCGGGAACACCCGTCGGCTATCCCCGACGACGCCCACTTGGACGGCCACATCAAGCCGCAGGACACCTACCATGTGCTGGACGCCGACTCGTCCCAATCGCTGGCGATTTACGATGCAACCAGAGGCGGTGGGCGTAATCTCGTCATTCAGGGGCCGCCTGGAACCGGGAAATCCCAGACCATCACCAACATCATCGCCGAGGCCGTCGGTCGTGGCCAGCGGGTGCTTTTCGTGTCTGAAAAGATGGCCGCCCTGGAAGTGGTCAAGCGGCGGCTGGAAAACATCGGCTTGGGCCAAGCCTGTCTGGAGCTGCACAGCAACAAGACCAACAAGCGCCAAACCCTCGACGAATTGCGCCGCACGCTTAATCCCCAAGAACCGGCCGCCGCAGGCCCGCGATTCGATTTCGGCGATTTGGCCCGCGCCCAAAGCCAGCTAAACGACTACTCAGAAGCAGTCAATACCCCGGTAGGCAACAGCGGCATTACTCCCAATGACGCCTTTGGGGAACTGCTGTCCCTCAACGCCGGCGAGACGTCCAATCCAATAGCCTGGACCCAGATAAAGGACATACTCGAATGGAGCGGCGATGACTTTCGGCGCAAGCGGGAGGTTGTGGACGAACTGCGGCAGCGGTTACAGAGCGTCGGCGTCCCGGCGCAACACCCCTTTTATGGATGCCGTCTCCGCATCTTGTTGCCTGCCGCGCAGTCGTCGTTGCGGGAAAAGATTACCGGCTCAGCCCATGGCTTGGAAATCCTCACAGATTTGTTAGCTTCTCTGGCTGACAGCCTGACGCTGGCCAGACCGGAGAGCGTTGCCAGTGTCGATGCTTTGCTGGATACCGCCCGGCTGGTGGACAGCGCCCCTGACCTGAGCGGCTTGGCCTTGGCTGCGCCTGAATGGCAAACTCACGCTACTCAAATAAAGGAGTTGTTGGATAGGGGGTTTCGGTGGCAGCAGATACGTTCATCATTCAACGCCGAGTTGCTGCCGGAGGCTTGGGACGCCGACCTGCGCCAAACCCGCCAGATATTGAACACTACAGGGCGCAGTTTCTTCGGACGGTTGTTTTCCGGCAAATACAAGCAGGCCCGGTTGCAGCTCACCGCCGTGCTGCGCGAGGAAATGCCCAAAGCCAAAGATGTTGACCGGCGAATCCGGCTGATAGACGCTATTATCGAAGAACAGCAACTGCGGGCGGACATAAACGGCAATTATGGCGACGCATCCCTGACCTTGGGCCGCCGCTGGGACGGACATAACACCGATTGGGGCGCCCTGGCCCCGTCCGTCCGGTGGTGGCTGGACTATTCCGGCCGAATCACTCCCGAAGTCGTTAGCGTACTGCAAATCCGGGCGGACACTGGCAACGCCCCGGTTCTAGCCGAGGCTATTGACGAAGCCAATAGCGCTTTGAACGCTTACCGCGCCGGTGTCGCTGAATTACAGTCCGCACTGGACCTGGACAACGAGGCTCGATTCGGCGACCCTGATGGGCTAATCTCGCTACCCATTGACGAACAGTGGCGCGTACTCAATGAATGGACAAATCGGTTCCCGCAAATTCAGGACATCATCGGGTTCAGCAACGGCGTAGATGCCGCTTTGAATGAAGAACTGCGCCCAGTAGTTGACGTTGCGGAACGGAATCCTGACGCCGCTGAATCACTGACCGTTTGGTTTGAACGCGCTTGGTACGAAAGCCTCGCGGAAACTGCCTTTGCTGAACGCCCCGCGGTGCGGGAGTTCTCCGGCAATGTCCACGAAAGCCGTATCGAAAGGTTCCAGACCCTTGACCGGCAATCCCTTGAATTTAATCGTTCCCGCGTTTCACAAGCCCATCGCGTGGCGGCTGCTCGACACAAACAACTGCCTGAGCGTTTAATCCGTGCTTCAAACGGTGTCGATGAGGAAATCAGACAGAGGCAGCAGCAACTGCGGGTCTTGGAGCGTGAAATCGAAAAGCGAAGCCGCCACAAACCCATCCGCCGACTACTTACGGAGGCCGGGGACATCATTCAGGAACTCAAGCCCGTCTTTATGATGAGCCCTTTGTCTATCGCCAACTACCTGGCTCCCGGCAGCGCGAATTTCGATTTGGTGGTTTTCGACGAGGCCAGCCAAGTGCGGCCGGTGGACGCCCTTGGCTCTTTGCTGCGAGGGAAGAAAGCCGTGGTGGTGGGCGACAGCAAGCAGATGCCGCCCACCAGTTTCTTCGACCGCATCTCCCACAGCGATGAACACTCCGAAGACGAAGAAAGCGTAACCGAGAACATTGAAAGCGTTCTAGACCTATTCTCCAGCCAGGGCGCCCCATCGCGTACCCTGCGTTGGCATTACCGCAGCCGCCACCAGTCGCTCATCGCCGTGTCCAACCGGGAGTTCTACAACAACGACTTGGTGGTCTTTTCCAGCCCGGACTCGGGGCGGGAGGGCGTCGGATTGCAGTACCATCACCTGCCGGACGCCGTATACGACCGGGGCCGAAGCCGGACCAATACAAAGGAAGCGGAGACCGTGGCCCGCGCCGTCATGGAACATACTGCCCGCAACCCGGGGCTATCGCTGGGCGTAGCCGCCTTTAGTTCGTCCCAGGCGCAGGCCATCGATGACCGGGTGGAGACACTGCGACGGCAGGACGATTCCTGTGAAGAGTATTTCGCATCTCATACGGAAGAGCCGTTTTTCGTCAAGAACTTGGAAAACGTGCAGGGCGACGAGCGAGACGTCATCTTTATAAGCGTCGGCTACGGGCGCGACGAAAGGGGGCAGGTTAATCAGAATTTCGGCCCTCTAAACAATGACGGCGGGGAGCGGCGGCTGAATGTGCTGATTACCCGCGCCAAGCAGCAATGCCACGTATTCACCAACCTGCACCACGAGGACATCACTTCCCAGACCATCGGAATGCGAGCGTTGCGCACCTTTCTGGCCTACGCCGAAACTGGCAATATGCCGGACAATCCCTATGTCAGTAGCTTCGAGGTGGATTCGCCATTCCAGCAGGCAGTGGCGAATCGTCTGAAAGAGCGAGGCTACTTGGTCCACCAGGAAGTCGCATCTGGCGGCAGGTTCGTAGACATCGCTATCGAAGACCCGCAGCTGCCGGGACGATACATCATGGGCATCGAATGCGACGGCGCTTCCTACCACAGTTCCCGCTCGGCTCGCGACCGGGACCGGCTGCGGGAGGAAGTCCTGCGCGGCCTCGGCTGGGAGTTGCACCGCATCTGGAGCACGGACTGGTTCCGCAACCCGGAACGGGAACTGAAACGGGTCGTCGATGCGATTGAACTGGCGAGATTAGGACCCAAAGACAAAGACAACCCTCCAAAAGACGAGTTAGACGCAAGTTTGACCGTCGGCGAGACCACACTTACCAAGACCGACTTGGACTCTGTTTCGGACAAAACCGTCGCGGCCGCTATCGCCGCCGTCCCCACGCCTATTGCGGCTGCCAATATGGATGCCAAAACTCGCGGCATCAGAGCAAGGTTGGCTGAGGCTAACGCAGCATCGGGCAATGAAAAACGCGACCTTGAAAGTCGCTTCTACTGCGCACTTTGTGACGGAGACGCCCGCCATCCGGGTTGGCGGGTCGGTCCGGATCGTGACAATCAGGCGGTACGTACAGTCCTACATTCGATCAGGTTCCACGGAGGGAAATGGGATATTCGCCCTGTGCTGGACGACGACACCGTTAACCCAGAGTCCTTCGCATGGCTACGAAAAGAGAGAGAAGGGGAGGCGCCAGGATGGTACGTGGTACGGAATAATTTGCATCCCGGGAAACCCCGTATCCAACCATGAAACCCTCGTTGATAGAGCGGAAATTATGACGACATCCCCCAACGCCGCCCTCCGTTCCCGCCGGGTGCGGGTGCCGGACTCTTTTCAGGCGGTGCAGGACTACTGCTGGGAGCAGGGCTGGACCGACGGCCTGCCGGTTGTGCCGCCCACCGAGGCCTTGGTCCGGGAGATGCTGGCAGCCTACGGCGAAGACGCCGGCCAGTCTCTGGGGACCATGCAGCCCCGAAACGCGAGGACAACCCTGGAGAAGGTGGCGATAAATTCGGTAATGGCCGGCTGCGTTCCCGAATATTTCCCCGTGGTGGTGGCGGCCGTCAAGGCGGCGCTCCATGACGAATTCAACCTCGGCGGGAACGCTTCCACCACCGGTGGGGCCGCACAAGTCGTAATCGTCAACGGTCCAATCTCCGGGGAACTGGGAATCAACGGCGACGCCGCCTGCTTTGGTCCCGGGTTCCGTTCCAACGCGGCAATCGGACGGGCCCTGCGGCTGGTCATCAGAAATATCGGAGGCCTGGTGCCAGGGGAAATGGACAAGGCCACTCTGGCGACCCCCGGCCGTTACAGCTTCTGCTTCTCTGAGAACGAGGAGCGCAGTCCTTGGGCGCCGCGCCACCTGGAGTTGGGCTACCCCGCATCGAGCAGCGTCGTTACCGTGGCGGGCATACGGGCGGTCCACCAGATTATGGAGACCACTGTCTCCGACGGCCTGGACGTACTCAAGACCTACGTCGGCAACATGCGGGCGGTAGGCACTTCCAACTACTACCAGATTGGCACGGGCGCACAGATCGTGCTGGTGCTCTGCCCGGAACACGCAGCGGAGATCGCCGCCGCCGGCTTTTCCAAGGCCGATGTCCGGGAGTATGTCTATCAGAACGCCAGGATGCCGGTCCGCCTCCTGAAGGGCATCGCCCACTACGGAAACCGCAACTGGCCGGCTTGGGTCGACGAATCGGACCCCGACAATCTCGTCCCCATAGTGAGGGCGTCCGAGGACATAATCGTCGTAGTGGCCGGGGGTGACGGACGGCACTCCTCGTGGTTGGCCGGCTGGGGCGTGACGAGGGTCGCCACCGAGGAAATCGTTCGGCCTCCCCATCGCTGATTTCGACTGACTCCAGCTGACCCCGCTCCCATCTGCCCAGCCTCTATCCCGGTGGCGCCATCGGCCAATAGCGCTAGACTCCAATGTCTAATTGCGCCGTTCTGGCTTATGTCCTATTCGGAAATCGTCGCCTGCCGATTGGGGCCGTTGGATAGTGCCTCTTTTCACGAATACGTTAACGGTTTCATAATTCGTTAACAATGTCGACTACGCTTAGGAATATTTGCATTGCTGTTTCCGTTAATTATTGACGATAACGGCTACCGGGTGCTAGAATACGTCATAGCACATTGGGGGTGGAACCTTATGGTACAAGAAACGTTAACAGCACCGGTCCCGGAATCTGAAGCGCCAGTCCTCGTCTGCGCCCATTACTGGGTAATCCAGCCCGCCGATGGCCCGTTTAGCACCGGAAGTTGCCGGACCTGCGGCGAAACCAAGGATTTCAAGAACTACGTGGAGTCCGCTACCTGGGGCGACTCCCGCCTGAACAGCCGGACGGACCAGAGGGACGTTGTGCCATCCGGCTACGCCGCCCAGGCAGGCAATCAGGGCTACGAAGACGACGAATTCTAGGCGCTGACGTCGGCCAGCCGGACGAACGGCGGTCGCCTTAGCCGGCCATTGAAGGCCGGTCCCTCTCCACCTCCGGGCGGACCGTCGGACCGGCCTTTTGATTTGCCCGCCGAGAGGCGATGTCGGAAAAGCAATCTTGCAACTCGAACGAAATCCGGGGGCTTTCCGGTCAAGTGAGCCGTCCGCAGAGGCTATAATACCAAAGGCCCGGCCACGGCCGGCGCCACATGCGGGCTGCCCGTCCGGGTAGAGGAGCCAGTAGGCGTTTTTTGTGCGTACTGCTCCGTTGCGGGCCTGTCGCCGGGGTATAATCAGGGGAGGGGAGGGGACCGGTGTTCACCCACCTGCACGTCCACACCGAATACAGCATGCTCGACGGCATCAGCCGTATTCCCAACTTGGTCGAACGCACCAAGGAGCTGGGAATGGACTCTTTGGCGATCACCGATCACGGAACGTTCTACGGCGTGGTCGATTTCTACTCGGCTTGTAAAGAATCGGGCATCAAACCCATTATCGGGTGCGAAGTTTACGTAGCCCACAAGAGCCGGTTCGACCGTTCTCCGTCGGAGCGCAGCCCCAAC
The DNA here is from genome assembly GCA_965220625.1 of Dehalococcoidia bacterium. GTDB lineage: Bacteria > Chloroflexota > Dehalococcoidia > Lucifugimonadales > UBA3495 > VXOI01. The sequence goes on along the minus strand of CBDCQN010000003.1, from coordinate 1,792,971 downwards.
CACCTGGTGTTGCTGGCCCGCGACAACGCTGGGTACCGCAACCTGATGCAACTGGTGACCAAGGCCCACGTCGACGGTTTCCACTACCGCCCCCGCATCGACAAAGAGTTGCTTGAGCAATACGCCGGCGGCCTGGCGGTCCTGTCGGCGTGCCCGTCGGCGGAGGTGCCGCGTCTGATCGCCGACGGCAACATGGCGGAGGCGGCCCGGGCAGCCGGCTGGTATAAGGAGCTGTTCGGCGACGGCTATTTCCTGGAAATCCAGCGTCACGAGCACGTTCCCCAGCTGCCGGAGATCAACGAGGGCCTGGTTTCCTTAAGCCACGACCTCGATATCCCCATGGTCGTGACCAACGACTCCCACTACGTTAACCAAGCCGATTCCGGCCTGCAGGACATCTACATCTGCATCCAGACCAGCACTACCACTCAGGATGAGAAACGGCTGCGGATGGAAGACGACTCATATTTTATCAAGAGTCCCCAGGATATGGCCCGGCTGTTCCCGGATTTCCCGCAGGCGTTGGAAAACACCCGTATGGTGGCCGATATGTGCAACGTGGAGTTGGACTTCGGCCAGACTCACCTGCCCAGGTATTCAACGCCGGGCGGAATGGACGCCGACCAATACCTGGCCCAATTGTGCGAAGAGGGGTTCCGCCTCCGGTACCCCAACGCCGATCAGGCAGCCGAACAGCGGCTGCGTTACGAGCTGGAGGTCATCCAATACACCCGGTTCGCCAACTACTTCCTTGTCGTGTGGGACATTATCGACTTCGTCCGCCGCAACAATATTCTCTACGGCGTGAGGGGCAGCGCCGCCGCCAGCGTCGCGCTGTATTGCCTGGGAATCACCGACGTAGACCCTTTGCAGTACCAGTTGGTGTTCGAACGCTTCCTCAACATGGAACGCAAGGAGATGCCCGACATCGACCTGGACTTTCAGGACGACCGCCGGGACGAGGTGTTGCACTACGTAATCGACCGTTACGGCAACGACCGGGTGGCCCAGATCATCACATTCGGCACTCTGGGCGCCAAGGCGGCCCTTCGAGACGTGGGGCGCGCCTTGGGAATGGGGTACGGCGACGTCGACCGCATCGCCCGGATGGTGCCCTTCAAGGCCCGCACCCTGGAAGACGCCCTGCGGCTGAACCCCGAATTTCAGCGCACGTACCAGGATGAGGGCAATGTTCGCCACTTGGTGGACCAGGCCCAAGGACTGGAAGGAATCGTTCATCACGTCAGCACCCACGCGGCCGGAGTGCTCATCGCCGACGAACCGCTAACGCAAACGGTCCCCCTGCAGCGCCCCTCCCGGGGCGACGAGAGCAGCCCGGTGTTGATGACCCAGTTCTCCATGGACCCGGTGGCGCAACTGGGCCTGCTGAAAATGGACTTCCTGGGCCTCACCAACCTCACGATCCTGGACCGGGCGGTCAAGCTCGTAAAGGAGAACCGGGGAGTCGAGATCGACCTGCAACGCTTGCCCCTGGACGACAGGCCCACCTTCGAGTTGCTGTCGTCGGGGTACACCACCGACCTGTTCCAGCTTGAAAGCGCCGGAATGCAGCGCTACATCAAGGAGTTGAAGCCTTCCAACCTCGGCGATATCGCGGCCATGATCGCCCTGTACCGGCCGGGTCCCATGGAGAACATCGAGGCCTTCATAGAGGCCAAGCACGGCCGGGCGGCCGTCTCCTACCCGCACCCCAGCCTGAAGGAACTGCTTGACGAGACCTACGGCATTATCGTCTACCAAGACCAGGTGCTGTTGATTCTGCAACAGTTCGCCGGATATTCCTTGGGCGCCGCCGACATCGTCCGGAAGGCGATGGGCAAGAAGATCGCCGCGCTGATGGCGCAGGAGCGGGACAACTTCGTCGCCGGGGCCCAAGCCAAAGGGTTTGAGCGAGAGTTGGCGGTGGAGATATTCGATCTCATCGAACCCTTCGCGGGATACGCCTTCAACAAAGCCCATAGCGTCAGCTACGCCCTGATCTCCTACTGGACCGGGTATTTCAAGACCCATTACCCGGTGGAATACATGGCGGCCGTCCTGAACTCCAGGATGGACAACACGGAAAAGATGGTCAGCTCCATCAACGAATGTTTCCGCCTCGGCATCCCGGTGCTGCTGCCGGACATCAACCATTCGGGCGAATTCTTCACGATCGACAAGGGCCACCCGGGCCACCCGGGCGACACAGGCCACACAGACGACCCAGACGACCCAGATAATGCCGACCCGGCTACGGGCCAGCCGGCGCCGGCCGGCCTCAGGATAGGCTTGGCTGCAGTAAAGTCGGTGGGTGAGGGCGCGGTCCGTCCCTTGGTGGCGGAACGGAAGGAGAACGGGCCCTACGAGTCCATCGACGACTTCTGCCGTCGCGCCGGCGCCGAGGGTCTCAACCGCCGGACGATGGAGAGTCTGGTCCAAGCCGGCGCCTTCGATTCCCTGGCCCCCCGGGGCGCGCTATTGGACGCCTTGGACGCCATAGTAGCCACGGCGCAGCGGGAGGCCCGGACCCGTGCCTCGGGCCAAAGCAGCCTGTTCGCCGGCGGCGACGCCAGCAGCGGTGGACAGCTTCCAGGAGTCGCCTTGGGGACCGGCGACGTGTCCCAGGAACAGAAGGGCGCTTGGGAGCGAGAGCTTCTCGGGGTTAACCTCTCTCACAATCCGGTCATGGCTCTGGCCAGCCTGGACACCGGCGATGCCATCAACTCCGTCGATCAAATCGGCAGCGACCTGCATGGGAGTCAGATCCGGGTAGTGGGTTATGTCTCCGGAAAATCCGAGCGGTCCACCCGCGAGGGCAAAACATTCCTTATAGTGAATCTCGAACTGCTCGGAGGACAGTTAGAAGTGCTGGTCTGGCCCGAGACCCTGCAACGCACCGCCGAGGTATGGCGGGAAGGCCGCCTTACGGTTATTTCCGGTAAAATCAGGGAAAGGGGCGACCAGACTTCCTTGGTCTGCGACGACGCGGAAGAGTACGGCAGCCACGGTCCGACGAACCCCGCCGTTCCCAATACTCCCGACGCTGTTCCTGCCCGCGCCGCCAACGGAGACCGCAACGGGAACGGTTACCGTAACGGCAACGGACATCGGGGGCATGAAAAGGACGTGCCGGCCACGGCGCCCACCGGCAACGGGTCCACCGGCAACGGGTCCACCGGCAACGGGTCCACCGGCAGCCAAGGCCAGACCCGGATGGTGTCCCTCGGAGTCACCGAGTCCGAAGACCCGGCCCAGGACGCTCTCCTCCTGAGAGAGGTTATCGGCGTGATCCTGGAATACCCGGGGCGGGACCGGGTGAACCTGAACATCAAAACCGCCGGCAAACGGGTGTTTATGGACCTGCCGGTTGTCAGCACCGGCTACTGCGAGACCCTCCATCAGCGGCTGGAAGACCTGTTGGGCCCCAACAGCGTCGCCGTCCACCATGAGATGGCGCTGGGCGTGGACTCCACGCCGTTCTAGGCTCCCACGAGCTCGCTCCTAACGCGGTCTTGGCCTTGATGATTCCATTGTGTTTCGTCAGAATTGAAACGTAGTGTGGTTGCAGTTCGTTACCATTCCATCCCGGCATGCATCAATATGCCGAACATGGCCTGAATAATTGCGGTAACCGGAGACCACTCCTCCAATTTTATTTGACCACTGCTCCTCTCCCTGTTACACTCGCCACGGATTACGAAGGGGCCATCCTTCGAATCGGCCAAAAGGGCGACCAAGCCGTTTTGGCGGACGTGATTATGGGTAGTTATTACCACAATGAGCCGTCTGGGCAGACTTTCACCAGCCCAGCAACCCCCCGTGGCCGGCAACGATACGCCGTCCCCTGCGAACCTTAGCTCCTCCCCCCAATCGATAGCCCCCTCCCCGGACCAACCTTTTCTAACAACAGTTTTGGTTAGCCTTCAATGAAGGCATGCCGCGCAGCAACTGACCGTTAGAGCCTTCAAGTAAGTTCGCTGGATTTCCATTGCCAAGTCTGGACAGGGGCTTTCAGCCAATTTGTGCCCAAAAGGGGACCGAGCGCCACGTCCTGTAGCGGGGTCAGGCGAAAAGAGAGGTAGGTATGAGAGAAGTTCTAAGGTCTAAAATCCACCGAGCTTGGGTTACGGACGCCAACCCGGACTACATCGGAAGCATTCTGATCGACGAAGACCTGATGGACCGGATCGATCTTTGGAATTTCGAAAAGGTCTTGGTGTGCGATGTTACTAACGGCAACCGGTTCGAGACTTACGCCATAGCCGGCGAGCGCGGCTCCGGCGTTATTTCGGTCCAGGGAGCCGCGGCCCGGCTCAGCGCCAGGGGCAATTGTCTTATCATCATGTCCTTCGAGGTAACCGACGACCCGGTGGACCCCCAGATGATCTTGGTCGACGAAGACAACCGCTTCGTTGAATACCTGGAGGGGGCAAAACATGTCCAGCAGGTTCACTGAGCTAGACACCGAGACCTATTATGACGCTGAAGATGCAATCTACCGTGCCGTTTGGGACGAGGATGGCAGCGTCCACTGGGGTTTCTTCGACAGCGGCACCGGCAACGATTTCCTGAAGGCCTGCGAAAACCTGAACCGGATGATGGTCGAGAAGGGCAGCATCGGCCCGGACTCGTCGGTCTTGGACTTGGGCTGCGGCAACGGGACTACCGCCATATGGCTGGCTGGCGAGAGCGGCGGCCGGGCCACCGGAATCGACCTGAGCGGCGTTCGAATAGCCAACGCCCTGGAGAAGCTGGACGGCCTGAGCCCCGCGTTCCGGGAACGGGTGGCTTTCGAGAAGGCTTCGGCCACCGATCTCCCGTTCGAAACCGGCGCCTTCACGCACGTCTGGAGCCAGGCAGTCATCTACCACGTTCCAGACAAACGAGCGGTCCTCAAGGAGGCCTACCGGGTCTTGGCCGACGGCGGGACGATGGTGTTCGACGATCTGGTCAGGCCCAAGCGGGCGATCACGCCCGAAGCCCAGGCCTACGTCTACGACCGGTTGCTGTTCGACACCGAGTTCACTTTCGAGTCTTACCAACAGGCCCTGAAAGACCAAGGCTTCGAAGTCCTCGAAGCGGTCGACCTTTCCCAGCACCTGAAGCAGAGTTACCTGTGCCTGTCGGAGCGCACGCCGAAGAACGACACTTCGGACGCCGCCGAGCATTACGAGTGGCTGACCAACGCTTACATCGAGACCGCAGCGGCTGTCGATAAGGACGAGTTAGGCTGGGGTTTTTACGTCTGCCGAAAGTAACATGCAAGAGAGCCACGACAGGGTTCAGTGGGTGTACTCATCCGCCACCAACCAGGAGTTGGAAGAGCGCTACGACCAGTGGGCCACCGAATACGACAAAGATCTGGCCGAGGAATTCGCTTGGAACGCGCCCAAGACTGCGGTTGACCTGTTCGCCAAGCACGTCCCTACCGGAGCGAGGATTCTCGATGCCGGCGCGGGCACGGGCTTGGTGGGCGAATGCCTGGCCGATTCAGGCTACAGCGACCTCTACGCCATGGACCTGTCTGTGGGGATGCTGGAGGAAGCCCGCCGGAAGGCCCTTTACAAAGAATTCCACCAGATGACCCTGGGCGAGGAGTTGGGCTTCGACACTGATTCGTTCGACTCAGTCATCAGCGTGGGCGTCTTCACTACCGGTCACGCCCCGGCCCACGCCTTCGATGAACTGGCGCGCATCACCAAACCGGGCGGACTCATCGTATTCAGCCTGCGCGTCGACCTCTACGAGGAAGGCGGTTTCAAAGAGTATCAAGCGGGCTTGGAGGAAGCCGGCAAATGGAAGTTGGCCGAGCTTTCCGAACCCTACTACCCGCTACCCAAAGGCGAACCTGACGTCATCCACCGCATCTGGGCCTACGAGGTCACCTCTTAGGTCGGGTCGTCCCATCGCCAATCCCGGTCACGACCTGACCTGCTACTCAAACGAGTGCGCTGTCACCGTGTCCAACCGGTCCGAAAGCCGGTCTGCGGCGTTTTCCAGATCGTATTGGTTTTGTAGCCCCATCCAGAACTCCGCAGAAGTCCCGAAGAAGCGCGATAACAGCAACGCCGTCTCGGCTGAGATACCTCGTTCCCTGTGGACGATGGCATGGATCCGCCGCGGGTCCACACCGATGGACTTGGCTAACCGGTATTGTGTAACGTTCATCGGGACGAGAAACTCTTCGTTAAGAATCTCGCCAGGATGAATCGGCGGCAGCTTCTCCGGGTTTCTTTCTACAATGCCCATGTCTTGAATGCTGGTCATGGCTCTCTTCTCTTGTGTGGTTCCGTTCAGTGGTAATCGGCTATCTCTACGTCATTGGCATCGCCGTCTCTCCAAACAAAGCAAACACGCCACTGGTCATTAATCCTGATGCTGTACTGGCCTTGGCGATTCCCCGAAAGGGCCTCCAACCGATTCCCCGGAGGAACTCTTAAATCGGTCAGCGACACGGCGTTATTCAGTACCATCAATTTCTTCTGGGCTTGGCGCTGGAGTTCTGGTGAGAATCGGGGAACCCGCACCCGTCCAGCTATATCCCGCGTATCATTGTCGCGGAAATTCCGGATCATCGGCTAATGATAGTGTCACACGCTATTAGCGTCAAGGACAATGCGTTGTTGGCATAAACCCAGCATCTGGCCCCTTCCCCCTATTCTTCCAAAAAGAACTCCGCGATCACTCCCGCCAGTTCTTCCGGCTTGTCGTAGCCGATGTCGTGGACGGTTTCCATAATCCAGCGGACCCGTCCGTTCGGCAATGCGGCGGCGGCCGCCGCGACCATGCGCTGCCGCATCTGAGAGTACTCGGAATTGGCCCGGTCGGGCATGGGGCCGGCCGGCACCATCAGGGTGGGGCATTCAACCAGCAACAGGGTCTTGGAGCACGGGTCGTCCCACATAGCGCGAATGACCTGGGCCTGGTTTTCGGGACGGAGAATATCCTGGATCATCCCGTTTTCGTCCTCGTAGACCATGGTCTGCACGATCCGTTCGATGTCGCTGTTCCAGAACGCCGCCATCTGGGTGCGCAGCCGGTCTAGGAATTCCTCACGGCCGCCCGAGACGTTCCGTGGGCCCAGGCGTGTCGAGAAGCCCTCCCAGGTAGGCTCGGGGAACAAGCGGCCGTCCAGAAATCCGCCGTCAATCATCACCTGGCGTTCGACCCTCTGAGGGTAGCGCGCGGCGAAGTTGCTGGAAACGTGGCCGCCCCAGGAATGCCCTATTACGAAGACTTCGGGGGCTTCCAACAGGTCCAGCAGAGCAGCCAGGTCGTCGGACAGCGACTGCCAATCGTAGCCAGTGGGGGCGTTGGTGGTCTGCCCGTGGCCTCTCTGGTCGGGCGCTATGATCCGGAAGCGGTCCCGTAACAAAGGGGCGACAAGGTCGTACCAATGGCCCGACGAGGCGAGGCCGTGCAAGGCCAGCAGCATGGGTCCATCCCCACCCCAGTCCAGGTACCGCATCCGTAAGTCCCGTACGTCCGCCCAGGCTTCTGTGGGCGCGCCATTCCCGCTGGTCATGATTCATCCTCCCTGGTCACCTCTCCGGAGGTAACGGCTCCCGTTCCGTACGGGTCTGCCTGCGCCAACTCCATTTGCAGCAAACGCGCCTTAACCCCCAAGCCGCCGGCGCCGTATCCGCCGAGGCCGCCGTCGCTGGCGATGACCCGATGGCATGGTATGACCAGCGGGAACCGGTTTCGCGCCATTGCCTGCCCCGCGGCCCGCATGGCCAAGGGGCTGCCGGCCTCGGCGGCCAGCCAGGCGTAGCTCCTCGTCTCTCCCGGGGGTATCCGGCGGCAGGCGTTCCAAGCGGCCCGGAAAAAGGGAGGAGCGCCGGAAAGGTCCAATTGGATGCTGTCCAACGCGGAGATTTCTCCGGCGGCGTACCGTTCCAAGCGACCCTCGATGTCTGTGAACGGCGCCGGATCGTTTTCCGCCCCGTTGAGGTCATTGTCCAATTCCTCGAGCACCTCTTGGGGTGTTGGCTTCATGCTGAGCCGGAGTAGTCCCTTGTCGCCGACAATCAGCCCCACCCAGCCTATGGAAAGCTCGAAAAGATGGTACTTGTATTGGCTCACGTTCCCCTCCTGAAAATCACCAGGCGCAGCAACGGATAACGCAGGCTGGTCCAAGCGCCGGTCAACCGGTCTTCTTCCTGGTCCGACAATGTCCTCCCCCCGTAACGGAAGCGCACGTAGGTGTCAGTGACAATGTGCAATTGCGGCTGGTGGCCGGGCAGGGCCGCAGCAAGCCGGGCCCCGAACTGATAGGGCGTCTGGTGGGGACGGGGGCCCACAGCCGCCAGTCGCCCCAACATCGAAAGCCGGCTGAAAGCCTCCTGCGGTTCCGGCGATGCCGCCAGGTAGCGTTTCCAGAACCATAATACCGCCAGAACAATGGCAATCAATCCGACCGCGATGCCCACAACCCAAGGCCATATACCCAGTAACGAGTTGACGATTCCGCTGCCCGGTCCAACATCTAAATCGCCCGGCGGGCCGGCCTCGAGCTCGTCGCATCCTTCCAGGAAGTCCGCTAGGCACGTAAATTGGCCGGTAGCGCCTTCCGGGGCCATAAAGTCGCTTCCGACGGCATCGGCCCTGCCGGGTTCGTATACCGAGGGCAGTTCTTCCCCCGGCGTCGGCTCGAAGGCAATCCAGCTATACCCGGGAAAGTAGACCTCCACCCATGCGTGGCTGTGGCTGTCGGTGACGGCGAAAACACCCGGCTCCAATTCGTCCCCCAAAGTGTAACCTGCGGCGACCCGGGCCGGCACTCCAACCGAGCGCAGCAGCACAGCCATAGCGGAGGCGAAATACTCGCTGTAACCCTGCTTTTGGTCAAAGAGGAAGTGGTCGACTCCGTCGGCGTCGAAGGGCGGGGGCTCGATACTCAGGTTGTACGGTATTGTCTTAAGGTAATGCTCGATGGCCTTGGCTTTGTCGTAGGACGTGACTTCACCGGAAGTCATATCCCTGGCCAACCGGTGGACGCGGTCAGGCACGGTCGCCGGAAGCCTGGTGTACCGGTCTAAAACGTATATCGGGTACTCCCCGTCGGCCGACCGCAGGTCCTCCGGCCGGGCCAAGGAAATCAATGAGGACACCTTGTAAGGTTGGCTGGACTCGAACTCCCCTCCGGGTTTCCGGACCGACAGGACGTCCGCCGGGGAGGGCAGCGCCTCGATCAAAACCGCGCCGACAACCCGGCCATCCTCCCGCCGGACGTCCTGCAGCCGCAGATTTGACGGGAGCAGCGACGCCAACGCAGTGTCGGCGTTAGCCCCGTTGTTTTCCACCACTGCGGCGTAGAGCGCCCGGCTGGTCCGGGCCAAAGCGGGCGGAAACCCCGGAAGCAGGTCCTCCCGGGAAAGGTCAATCTCGTAAACCGGCGGGGCCAGTGTCTCGATCTCGACTTCCTGGTCCGACCCCACGACCCGGTCGCCAGTGAACATGCGCCCGGAGTCGTAGAGGGGGGTAACGGTGTAGGTCGCTTCGAATCGTTCCTGTTTTTCGTCCGGGGCAGAGAATTCCGGAGCGTACCCCAAGGGTTGGAACTCGGTATCCTCGGAAATCCAACCCTTCCCGGTATAGGCGCCGTAGGTGCGGGCCTTCCAATACATGGGCACCTCTGATTCCACCACCAGCGCCGGGGTTGTAGCGGGATTGATGGTCCCTTGGAACGCCATCACGTCGTCCCATATTCTGTAGCCCAAGGGCCGCCTGGCGGGCAGGCCGGCGAACAAGCGATTGAAATCGTCCTCCCACGAAGCCAGGGGACTGCGCATCGATTCGTAGGCATTGGTGGCCGGAGTCCACCCCCCGCTCACCGGAAGCAAAAAGGCGATGACTATGACCGCCGCCCCCAGGAAGAAACTGTCGGAAAAGGTCAGCGATCCCAAGTGGGTGTCGTAGGTCACGTTCCGCTCTCGCCAATGGTCCTGGCGCCGCACCACCTGGATGCGGGCCACCAGCAAAAGGGCGGTGAACAGGTAGACCCCGAGGTGGAAACCAATGTTGGGCGGCAAAAAGGTAAGGTTGGAAAACAGCCCGATCCCACCCAGAACGAATACTCCCCAAAAATTATGCATCCGCAGAAACAGCCAGGCCCCCACGAACCCGGTGAGCCAAGTGGCCGACAGCAGCCCGAAGGCGAACGGCACCTGGTCGATGTTGATGGAACCCGAGCGGGCTGCTTCGAACCACAGGTCGAGCCGGGCCCAGAGTTCTCCCAAGCTTCCCAAGGGTTCCCCGTCCACGGGGTAAACGAGCATTTGCCAGGTAACCACTACAAGTCCCAGCGCCAGTCCCGCAAGGAAGGGCAGGCCGGGCCACACTGGCAACCGGTAAAGAAGGAAAGCAGCCAGAACCGCCATGAGCAGGATCCCGATCAAGTTCGGGGCCGGCACCCAGTCCGCTTGTTCGACCGCGAGGACTACGGCCATCAGATTCAAGCAGAGCAGAGCTAACGCGACCCAGCCTTGGTCCGGCTTTAGACTCCGTAGCAGGAATCCGAACACCCCGCCCGGCGTGTCGGCGTTTAGTTGCTCCGTCAACGGGAGGCGGCGGGTGAGCGGGCTGGCAGTCATAAGCGGCCAGCCAATTGTGGCGAATAGCGTGAGGACCCGGAAACCACCTCGGCGTTGACCGGCCGCTCTAGGGCGGTGTCCAACTCTTGGCCCCGCCGCACCGCATACAGAGGAATCAGCTCCGCCGACGCCGCAGACAGCACAATGTCCGGGTCGGCATCCGCGCCGAAACCGGAAGGGTCGACCAAAACCGCAGCCACGTTGACTCCTTGGCGCCGCAGGTCCGAAAGAGCGGCGACCCAGCCGGTGTCGATCGCCGAGGTTACCACAGTAACGGTGTTGAATTGGTTGAGGTTGGGCCGAACGTCGTAGAGAAATCCCGGCAACGGGCGGTCACCCAAGGCCCGGACCTCGGCGAAGACTTCCATCAGGCGGCCCAAGTGCTCGGGGCCGCTGTCGGGGCGTAGAAGATGGTGGCGGTCGCCGTTGGCCGCCAGTCCCACCGGGAGAGACATTTCGACCAACCGGGTGACGATTGAGGCAGCCGTGGAAACCGAGATTTCCTCGGTATTGTCTATTCCGGCGGCTTCCGACCCGAAATGCGAATCCCGGTGCATATCCAGGATGACCCACGCCTCGGCGGCGAGGCCGATATCGAAATCCTTCACCATCAGGGAGTTCATTCGAGCGGAATACGGCCAATGGATGCGGCGCAACCCGTCGCCCGGCCGGTAGGGGCGGATTGAAGCGACGTCGGTAGTCACTTGGTCCCAGTGGCGGGTCACCCGGCTGTCGCTGGGCAGGCCAGCAAAACGAGGGTCCAAGTTGGGCAGCGGTTCCGTTGGCGGGAATACGATGTACGGTTGATCGTCCGTGAATATCCTGCCGAACCGGAACAGTCCGAACGGGTCCTGGGCCACCACCCGGACCTCGGTGTTTCGGAAGATCCCCCGCCGGCTCAAGAAGGACTCGATGCGCCAGCTTCGGCCTTGTCCCTTGCCAATGGCCAGCCCGCGGCCCCCTTCGTCCGCAGATGGACCGGTGGCCTCCGCCACCTCCAACCACGATTTGGGCAGCCGGGTGCGGTTAACGATGGAGACCCGGCTTTGCAGGTAGCCGCCGACTTGGCCCCGGTCGCCGGTGCGGCTCACACTCACCTCGATTCCGCGCAGGTTCGCCCAAGCCCACGTCGCCCCGATGACCATCAGCAAGGCCAAGGCGTAGAGGAGCTGATAGAAGAAGGCGAACCCGGTCCCGATGGCGTAGAACAGGATAACGGCCAAGAGGACCGACATGCCGATAGTCCGCTTGTTCAAGTTCAGCCTCGTGCCGATATCACCGGAGTAACGCCTACCGAGCGGCTCCGGGAACGGCCACGGATTCCAATAGTTGCTCGATCACGTCGGCGGTCCTGAGACCGCGCATCCGGGCCGACGGGGAGAGAATGATCCGGTGGGCCATCACTCCGTAGGCCAGGTCCTGAACGTCGTCGGGCAACACATAGTCCCGGTCCTGCACCAACGCGAAGGCCCGCGCCAACCGGAACAGCCCCAAGGAAGCCCTGGGAGAGGCCCCAAGCGCCACATCCGCGTGGCGCCTGGTGGCCTCGGTGAGCCCAACGATATACTCACGGACGAGCCCGTCTACGTAAACGCTCTTGGCGGCGTTCTGCATGGCGATGACCGACTCCGGGGTGGCCACCGGTTGCAGATCGTCTATGGGATGGACCTGTTCCTGGCGCTCGATTACGGCCAGCTCTTCGTTGAAATCGGGGTATCCGAGGCTGACGCGCAACAGGAAACGGTCCAGTTGCGCCTCGGGTAACGGAAAGGTGCCCTCGTATTCGATGGGGTTCTGGGTCGCCATCACCAAGAAGGGTTGGTCCAACTGGCGAGTCACTCCATCGACAGACACCTGTGACTCCTCCATGGCTTCCAACAGGGCCGACTGGGTCTTGGGCGTAGCCCGGTTGATCTCGTCGGCAAGCACTACTTGGGCCATAACCGGTCCGGGCCGGAACTCGAACTGGCCGGTGCTCTGGTTGTAGATGGAAATTCCGGTAATGTCGCTTGGCAGAAGGTCGGGAGTGAACTGGATGCGCCGGAAGACGCATCCGATAGATACCGAAAGGCTCTTGGCCAGCATCGTCTTGCCCACCCCGGGTACGTCTTCCACCAAGAGGTGGCCTTGGGCGATCAGCGCAGCCAGCGCCTGCTCCACCACGGGCGTCTTACCTACTATTACCCTTGAAACGTTATCGACGATGGCCCGGGCCACCGCGGCCGGGGAACCGGTATGTTCCACATCAACCTCCGGTCGGTAGGCTGAGGGACCAGCCCTATGGGCGCCGGACTGAGTGTATCACAGCAGACTGCCTCCGCCGGAGAGCGGGTCATCGAAGCCTGAGCGCGATGGAGAATGAGAATTTAAGCATCCAATACCATCGGCCATTCGTAATTCAGATTGAGGAGCGGAGTTCCGGGACGGGGTCCCGGGCCTGTTCCTTGAAGAAGTCCGGCCCCGCCCCTTTCGCCGTTGCGGGCCCGGCCGCAGGTGTAGACTATCAGGAACCCGGAGGGAGTAGCAGTTGTACCGGATTATGACGAATGCGGCCGGCGGCCGAAAACCAGTACCGAGGCTTTTATTTTTCGCGGTTGTCGCCGTATCCCTGGCCCTCCTGGCCGTCGCCTGCGGCGGCTCATCGGACTCCAGCGGTCCAGTCTCGTCCCCCGAGGCCACTGCGGCGCAATCGTCCCCGGAGGCTACAACCGTTCCGCCGGCGGCCACCGCACCTGAGGCCACCGCCGCACCCGAAGCGACCAAGGCCGCAAAACCGACGGCGACAGCCAGTGCGCCGGTAGCGGCCGCCAACACACCTGAACCTCCGGCCACCGCCGCGCCCGAACCGACGGCGACGGCCAGTGCGCCCGCAGCGGCGGCCAGCACACCCGAACCCGCACCCACCGCCGCACCGGACGATACTCCGGAACCACCGCCGGCGCCCACGGCTGCCCCCACTGAGCCCCCGCCGCCCCCTCCGCCGTGCGAGGGGACCACGGGCGGCAAGGTTGGCAACTGCGCGCCGGAGTTCGCCGGCACCCAGGAGTGGATCAACAGCGGCCCGCTATCGATGGAAGGCCTGCGCGGCAAGGTGGTGCTGATCGATTTCTGGACTTATTCCTGCATCAACTGCATCCGCACGCTTCCCTACCTGCGGACCTGGTACGAACGCTACGCCGACGAGGGTCTGGTCATAGTCGGCGTCCACACGCCGGAATTCGATTTCGAGAAAGTGTATGAAAACGTGGTGCAGGCCACCAAGGACGACGAGGTGACCTGGCCGGTGGTGCAGGACAATGATTTCGCCGTCTGGCGAAGCTACGAAAACCGTTTCTGGCCGGCCAAATACTTGGTGGACCAGGATGGGGTGGTACGGTACACGCATTTCGGCGAAGGGAAGTATGGTGAGACCGAATCGGAGATTCGCAAGCTCCTGGAGGAAGTGGGCGCGGCGTCCGCCGCCTTGTCCATGCCTCTGCCACGAGACCAGGAAAACGACCCCACGTTCCTCCAAGAGGGCAACCGGACACGTACTGCGGAACTGTTCGCCGGGTGGCATTTCGTGGTCAGCCACTATCAAGCAGGGCGCGGCCTCTATATAGGGCAGGTCGATGCCTACAACAACCAGCGCGACCAAATAGTGCAATTGGCGGCCCCGGAGGAACTGACGCCCAACTTAATCTACTTCAACGGGCCATGGTACATCGGGGCGGAAAGCGTTCATCACGCCGAGGCAACCGAAGGCTACGACGACTATCTGGCCTTGGTCTACACCGCCCGGTCGGTCAACACGGTGCTTACCTACGAGTCCGGTGAGCCTTACAAAGTCCGAGTCACTGTCGACGGCGAGTATTTGACCGCGGAGAACCGGGGAGAGGACATCATGATCGGCGAAGACGGGGAGAGCTACCTGTGGGTCACCGCTCCCAAAGCCTATAAGGTCGTAGAACACCCAACTTGGGAAAGCGAGCAGGAGTTGCGGATGGCATCGATGTCCGACGACTTCGGTCTCTACTCCTTCACCTTTGGAACCTACCAGGATGGTTACTGATGAAACTTCCGGCTTCCGCATCAACAACTAAAACGGCCGCCCTTATTATCCTGATTCTGGCGTTTGCGGCGCTGGCAGCAGCCTGCGGCGCCGATCCGACAGCCACGGCTCCCCCTCCGACAACGATGCCGGGTCCGACGACAGCGGCTGACCCGGCGACGGCAGCGGCTGACCCGGCGACGGCAGCGGCCGACCCGGCGACGGCAGCGGCCGACCCGGCAACGACAACGGTCGACGCGGCGACGGCAACTGCTGCTCCGACTGCGGCGCCGGCATCCGAATCCCTGCCGCCGTGCGATGGCCGCCGGGGCGGCTCCATCGGCAACTGCGCCCCTGAGTTTTCCGGGATCAACGCATGGATCAACAGCGACCCGTTGACAATGCAGGAACTGCGCGGCAGGGTAGTGCTCATCGATTTCTGGACCTACACCTGCATCAACTGCATCCGGACATATCCCCACCTCAAGGCCTGGCACTCCCGTTACTCCGACGACGGCCTGGTCATCATCGGGGTGCACTCCCCCGAATTCGAATTCGAAGCGGACTACGACAACGTTGTCGAGGCCTCGGAGAACGACGGCATCATCTGGCCCGTGGCCCAAGACAACGAATTCGAGACCTGGCGCAGCTACTCCAACCGGTACTGGCCAGCCAAATATCTGGTCGACAAGGACGGCGTGGTCCGTTATACCCATTTCGGCGAGGGTGACTACGCGGAGACCGAAACGAAGATACGAGAGTTGCTGCTTGACGCCGGCGCACAGCTGAACGATGGGAACCTGCCTCTTCCATCGGACCAGATGCTGGACCCCGCGTTCGAATCAGCCCGAGACGCGGAGATTACCAGGGAGCTCTACGCCGGCTATCTACGCGGCCGCAACGACATTGCCTTTGGCGGCGGCGGTTACGTTGGGCAGGACGAATACTACAATACCCGGGATGCCGTCGCCGATTTACAGGTCCCCGATGAACTGGAACCCCACCAGATATACTTTGAGGGGCCTTGGTACATCGGCCCCGAGAGTTCCCGCCACGGCGCTGAGTCCACCGGGTATGAGGACTACCTGGTTCTGGTGTATTCCGCCCGCTCGGTGAACGCGGTGTTGACCTCCGATTCAGGCCAGCCCTACAAGGTCCGGCTGACCGTTGGCGGGGAATACCTGACCGGAGAGAACAAAGGCGCGGACGTCACCATCGGTCCCGACGGGGAGAGCTACATCATGGTGACCGAGCCCAAGATATACAATATCATCGAGAACCCGGAGTGGATGCGGCGACAGGAACTTCGCATGAGCTCTGATTCCCCGGATTTCGGCCTGTTTGCCTTCACGTTCGGGTCCTATGAAAAGGAGGCTTCCTGATGGCCCTGGCCGCCTACCTGCGGTCCTTCACGTCCATTCGCCCGTTGTTGATCGTGCTGGCAGGCGCATGCGCCGCGGCGGCGCTCCTGGCTTGCGGCTCGGCCTCAACTCCGGTCCCGGAACCGACCGTGGCCCCCACCGCAGCGGTGGCGGCCACCGCTGCTCCCGCTGCCGCGGCCACCGCCGCACCCACTGCCGAGGAGACCGCCGCCCCGCCCGCGGCTGCACCCACCTCGCGGCCGCCCGTTTCGGCCATGTCGGCGCCCACCGCCCCGCCAACCGCGGCGCCGGCCACGTCCGCGCCTCAGCCAACGGCAGCGGCCGACGAAAATCCGATCAGGGCCAGGCTGGCTACCACCGTTCTGGAACTTGGTCAGCAACGGGTCGCCTTTCTTCTGGCGGATTCCAAGGGAATAATTCAAGACGCCGCCGTCACCATCACTCCGGTCTACACCGGGGACAACTCGGCCGGCCCAACGGTGGAGACCGAATTCCACCTGTGGCCCTACGGCTCCCGCGGGTCCTACTCCGCCGACGTTCTCTTTGACCGGCCGGGCGAGTGGAGGCTGGACGTGGACGTTGCGGCGGCCGATGTGTCGGGGCGGGTCGAGATCGAAATCAACGTGGAAGAGCAGTCCCCGGTGCCAGGGTTGGGCACGGTTGGCCCGATGAGCCACACCAAGACCCTCGGGACGGTGGCCAACATCGAGAAATTGACCACCGATTACTCTCCAGACCCGGACCTCTACCAGTTGTCCATTGCCGAGGCCATCGAGAATTCCTTGCCCAGTGTTATTGTGTTCGCCTCGCCCGCATTCTGCACCACCGCCACCTGCGGGCCCCAGGTGGACGCGGTCTCGGAGCTGAAAAACGCCCACCAAGGCAAGGCCAACTTCATTCACGTCGAAATCTACGACAACCCCGACGAGATCCAGGGCGACCTGAGCCGGGGGGAAATAGCCCCTTCGGTGGACGAGTGGGGCCTCTCGGCCCTTCCCGATTGGTTCAACGAGTCGTGGACCTTCGTTCTCGACGACGAGGGGCGCGTCCGGGACCGCTTCGAAGGCTTTGCCTCCTACACCGAGCTTGAGAACGCCCTTACCGAAGTACTCCCCGGCGCATAGGCTTTAACCTGAAGAGAGCGCAGGGCAGGCAGCAGGCCCTGCGCTCTCTGCGTCGTCTGTGGTTAAATGTCCTCATGTCCACCCGCGTCAAGCTGACAATCAACGGCCGGGTCCACGACCTGGACGTCCGCGACCAATGGAGTCTGCTGGACGTACTTCGCGATCAGTTGGACCTCACCGGCTCCAAGAGGGGCTGCGACCGGGGAGAGTGCGGTTCCTGCACGGTCCTGCTTGACGGCAAGCCGGTCTATTCCTGCCTGCTGCTGGCGGTGCAGGTGCGAGGCCGCGCCGTGGCGACTGTGGAGGGCTTGGCCCAAGACGGCAGGCTCGACCGGGTGCAGGAGGCGTTCCTGGCGGAAGACGGCGGCCAATGCGGCTTCTGCACGCCGGGGTTCCTGATGTCGGCCAAGGCCCTTCTGGACAGCAACCCCCAGCCCAGCGACGTCGAGATACGAGAGGCCCTTTCCGGCAACCTCTGCCGTTGCAACGCCTACGGACGCATCCTGCAATCGGTGCGGACGGCGGCCATGATTCACCACGAAGCCCACAGGGAACACTGAGTTCGAAACAGAGAGTTACTCCGTGTTCTCCGCGGTTAAAGCCTGTATAATGCCGCCATCCCACTTCTCGCCCCGCGAGGCCGTCATGACCACCAAGCCCGTTACCACGCCGCCGGACGCCGGGCAAATCATCCAGTTTCCAGATGCTCCGCCTGAAGAATTGACCGGCTTTCACTCCATAAATTTCCCGGCCCACCCGCCGTCCTTGGCCGAACACTTCGGCAACATGGACAGCACGATCATTCTCAGCGAAGTCGCCGCCGCCCTGATTCCGACTAGAAGCTACGAGGGCGTGTTGTATCCCGACCTGCTCGTCGCGTTCGACGTAAACCCTGCGGCGGTACTCCCCCGCAACGGTTACTCGATCCCGGAACAGGGGAAGCCGCCCGACTTTGTGATGGAGGTAGCCTCGGAGAGCACTGCCCGCCGGGACGAAACCATCAAGCGGGAGGCATACGCCGCCATGGGAGTCCCTGAATACTGGCGGTTCGACCCTACTGGCGGGAGCAGATACCGGAACCATCTGGCTGGCGACCGGCTGGCGGACGGCATCTATGCGCCTGTCACCATCCACCGGATTGATGACGAACATTTTTGGGGTCGCAGCGAGTCTCTGAACCTGGACGTGTGCTGGGAAGAGGGGAACCTGCGCTTTTGGGACCCGGCGGCCCAGCGTTACCTGGCCACGTTTATGGAAGAGAGCGCCGCCCGCCGAGCGGCCGAAGCCCGCGCCACTGAAGCGGAGGCCGCCCTCCATGAAGCCGAGGCCCGCGTCCAGCGTTTGGAAGAAGAACTGAGCCGGCGCCAAGACCCGTAACGGGCCCGCCCATTAACTCGGACTCGCTATCCGTATCCGCACCTACCCAGGAGGTTTCCAGCATGGCGACGATACAGCACCTGCCCCAAGCGGCCGCGCAGATGGAGCGCGCCGCCGGGAAGTTCGTTGACAGCCTGACCGAGACGCAAAAAGCCAAGGCTGCCTTCGAGTACATGGATGGGGAGCGGATGTACTGGTACTATCCGCCGATCAACCGCCACGGGCTCGCCCTGCGGGACATGAGCGAAAACCAGCGGGCCCTGGCTATGGCACTACTGGAAAGCGGGCTCACGCCCCGCTCCTTCGAGCAGGCAAAGCAGATAATGGAGCACGAGGACGTGTTGGGCCCGTTGGAAAAGGAAATGGGCATGGTCACGTTCGTCCGTGACGTCGAACTCTATTATTTCACTATTTTCGGCGAGCCGGGGCCCAAAGAGCCTTGGGGTTGGCGCATAGAGGGTCACCATGTCTCCCTGCACTTCAGCATCTGGGGCGAAAACATCACCTCGGTGACTCCATTCTTCTTTGGGTCCAACCCGGCCGAAGTTCGCAGGGGCCCGAAGACCGGCCTGCGGATCCTTGGGGACCGGGAAGACATCGCCCTGCAGTTGATGGGCAGCCTGGACCAAGACCAAATGGCCAAAGCCGTGATTTACGACGAAGCTCCCATGGACATCCTGACCTATAACAGCACCAAGGTGTCGTTCCCCTTCCGTCCCCAAGGCCTTGCCGCCGACCAAATGACCGGCGCCCAGAAGGAGGCCCTGCTCAGCCTGATCACGGAGTATGTGGGACAGGTGCGCACCGACCTTGCCGAGCAGAAGCTGGCCGCGATCAAGGATGAAGGGTTGGACCATTTCCACCTGGCGTGGGCCGGGCCTGTTTCCAAGAGCGACGCCCACTACTACCGCATCCACGGCGGCAACTTCGTGGTGGAGTTCGACAACCGGCAGGACGGCGCGAATCATATCCACTCCGTCTGGCGCGACGTTGAAAACGACTTCGCCGCCGATGTCCTGCGGGACCACCTGCGGCTATTCCACGTCATTTAAGGCTCCGCCTTCCGGATTTGTCCATGACATTGAACGTGGCCGGGCGGAGCGTGGTCCGCCGTGACCTGAGAGAAAAGCTGACGGGAGAGGCGCTCTATACCGCCGATCTCAAGCTCTCCGGTATGCTCTACGGCGGGATTCTCCGCAGCCCTCATCCCCACGCGAACATCGAAGCCGTGGATACAACCGCCGCCGAAGCGCTGCCGGGCGTCCGTGCGATGGTCACTCCTTTCGACGTTCCTCCCGGCAAATTGGGCCCCGACCTCGCCATATTGGACACCCGTGTGAGGTTCGTGGGGGACGAAGTGGCGGCGTTGGCTGCGGATGACCCCGACACCTTGCGGCAGGCGCTCCAACTCATCCGGGTCGGTTACCAAAGATTGCCTCACGTCTCGGACCCGGAGCAGGCGCTCCTCCCGGGCGCCGTTGCGATACACCCGGAAGGCAACCTCGCCACCGGTGACGTCCTGTCCCTGGAGCGGGGCAGCGTCGAAGCCGGCTTTGCCGAGGCGGACCTGGTGCTGGAGGACGAATTCTTTATCCCCACCCACTCTGCGGCCCCGCTGGAGCCCCGGGCCGCCTTGGCTGCCTGGAACGAGTCGCCCGATTTCGACCTCACGGTGTGGAAGACCACCCGCGGCGTTCACGTCGACCGGGCGGCGCTGTCGGCGGCGTTGGGCCTGTCTCCCGAGCGGGTGCGGGTTATTGGGCCGTACTTGGGCGGCGGCTACGGCAACAAAGACGAGTCTCGTCTCGCGGCGATCGCCGCCGTGTTGGCCGGCCGCGCCGGCCGCCCCGTGCGCATCGAATACTCCCGGGAGGAGGAATTTGTCGCGGGCCGGGTGCGGCACGCGGCCCGGATCCGGCTCAAGGCGGGCCTCAAGTCCGACGGCTCGATCACCGCCCTCCACGCCAGCGCCCTGCTGGATACCGGGGCCTATCTTGCTTCCGGTCCGGGCGTGGCCCGCCGCACCGGCCAAGGAATCCTTTACCTCTACCATTGTCCCAACGTGAAGTACGAGGCCCGGCTGGCCTACACCAACCGCCCGGTGGCCGGTTCATACCGGGCGTTGGGGGCTCCTCAAGGGCATTTCGCCCTGGAAAGCCTGATGGACCGGGCGGCCGAGCGGTTGGGGTTGGACCCCCTGGACTTCCGGTTGAAGAACCGGGTGCGGCCCGAAGGCCAGCCGGGCCGCCGGACCTCGCCTCCCGGCCAAGTCATCGACAGTCAGCCGGTGGAAGGAGGCATTCCGTTCTCCAGCAACGGCCTGAAGCAATGCCTTGAGTTGGGGGCCGAAGCGTTCGGCTGGCGCGAACCTTTGTCCGCCCCGCCGGAGGCAGACCCGGCGTTGAAGCGAGGCAAGGGGATGGCGATGATGGTCTACCGGGGCGGGCCAGGGTCGCCCTCTTCGGCCGAGGTGCGGCTGGAAAAGTCGGGGGTCATCAAGCTCGTCACCGGGCTCATGGACGTGGGCGAGGGCGCGACAACTGTGCTCCCTCAGATAGCCGCCGAGGTGCTGGGAGCCGATCCAGGACAGGTGGAGGCGGTGTTCGCCGACACCTACGGCACTCCCGACGCGCCGATCACCGCCGGGTCCACGGCCACGTTTTCCACCGGCACCGCAGTGGTGCAGGCGGCGGAAGAGGTACGCCGGGGGCTGATGGAACTGGCCTCCACCGGACTCGAAGCGCCGGTTGACGGTCTGGACGCCGCAACGGGAGAAATCTTCGTCAAGAACGACCCCACCCGCCGCATCTCATTCGCCGAGGTGGCGGGCCGCATGGACGTGGAGGCGCTGACTGCCACCGCCAGCATCATTCCCGGCAGCGCCGACGCCATCGTCAACTCCTTCGGGGCCCACTTCGCCGAGGTGGAAGTGGATACCGGCACGGGGCGCGTCCGGGTGGTGCGCTACGTCGCGGCCCATGATTCGGGCAGGATCATCAACCCCCGCTTGGCCCTCAACCAGGCTGAGGGGGCCGTCAGCCAGATGCTGGGCTTCGCCCTTACCGAGGAGCTGGTCACCGACCGGGCCACCGGCGTCACTCTCAACCCCGGCTATCTGGAACACAAGTCCCCAACGATTCAGGACTACCCGGACCTGCAAATAATCTTTGCCGACGTGGTGGACCCGGTGGGGCCCCTCGGGGCGAAGGGCTTGGGCGAAGTCCCCAGCGTCGGCGTGGCGCCAGCCATCGCCAACGCCATCTACGACGCCGTCGGCGTCAGGCTCAACCGGCTGCCGTTCACGCCGGACCGGGTGCTGCAGGCCCTGACGGAACAGCGGTCGGAGAACGGGTAACGTGGCGGTCTTCGATTACGTCGTTGCCCGTTCCATTCAGGAGGGGCTGGACCTGATCGCCGATAGCTCTGTCGCCACCCTGCCCATCGGCGGTGGCACCGACCTCTTGCCGCTGTTGAAAGACGGGGTGACCGCCGCGGAGCGGTTGGTCGCCATTGACGCCATCCCCGGCATGGACGCAATCACCCAAGTGGAAGAAGGGCTGACGATCGGCGCGGCCGCCACCATCGCGGACGTGGCTGCCCATCCGGCAATAGGGCGCGACTACCCAGTCCTGGCCCAAGCGGCGATTGGCCTGGCCACGCCGCAAATCCGGACCGTGGGAACCATCGGCGGGAATCTGAACCAGCGGCCTCGTTGCTGGTACTACCGGAGCCCATTGGTCCCCTGTTTGAAAAAGGGCGGCGACCGGTGCTACGCTCTGGCGGGGACCACCAAGTACCTCTGTGTGACCGGCGGGGACCGCTGCTATATCGTGCATCCCTCCGATATCGGAGTGGCCCTTTCGGTGTTGGACGCCAGCGTAGAGATCGCGGGTCCGGCCGGAGCCCGCACACTGGCCATCGGCGACTTCTTCTCCGGGCCCGGGCCGGACCCGACGCGTGAGAACGTGCTGGAGCCTGGCGAAATCGTCACCAAGGTACTGTTGCCCGCGAGCCCGCCCGACCGGAGTCTCTACCTCAAGGTGCGGGAACGGGAATCGGGAGATTTTGCCTTGGTCAGCGTGGCGGCGGCGCTATGGCTGGCCGACTCACCAAGCGGACCGGTGGTCCGTAAGGCCAGGATAGCCTTGGGCGGGGTAGCCCCGGCGCCTTACCGGGCGGCGGAGGTAGAACAAGCCCTGACCGCCGCGGCAGTGGCCGGCCTCGACACAGAGGCGCTGGCGCCGCTGACCCTGCCCGAAGCCGCGCCGTTGGCCCAAAACGGCTACAAAGTGCCCATGGCCCGTGGCATGGTGCAACGGGCGGTTGCACAGCTTATTGGCTGAAGACGGCTAGTCTGTATAGCCGCTTCGCCTGCGCACACTTGATGCCAGAAAGGGTAGGGAAGGAAATCCGCCAATTCCGAAAAGTCAACAGGGTCTGAGCCTGTCTCGCGAAGAATTTGCAAACGATGGAGAGTGCCGCTGATGCCGCTTAAAGAAAACGAATTGCGGGAGGTTGTGACGAGGCTGGTCTCAAGACCGGGCCATGAGAACGTCAAGGTTTCGGTCTACGAGTTGTTGGTGCATGGGTTGGACGCGGCGCGGTCGGAGGTGGATTTCGAAAGGGCGGTTCCCGAAGTGAGGGGGCGGATTGACGCCCTGCTCGGGCGCACGGTCTTTGAGTTCAAGTCCGACCTTCGGCGTGAAGGGAGGGACGCCGAGGAGCAGTTGGCCCGCTACCTGTCCGACCGGGAGGCTGCAACCGGGCAGCGGTTCATCGGCATCGCAACCGACGGCGCCACTTTCCAACCGTACGAGCTGCGGAACGACCTCTTGCGGGCGCTGCCCAAGTACGACCCATCCGTAGAGAAGCGGAATGAATTACTGCCTTGGCTCCGCTCCGTCGTCGCCGTCAGCGTCGACCTGCTGCCTCACCCGGAAGTAGTGCGGGCCGAACTGGGCCGGGAAAGCCTCGCCTGGCAAGTGGCGCGTGCCGACTTGGCGGAGGCGTGGCGGGAATTGGCGGACCACCCCGAGGCGCAATTGAAGCGGCAGTTATGGGCGCGATTGATGGAGCGGGTCTACGGCGCGCCGTTCGGCTCGGAACAAACGGACCACCTCGAAGCGTCCGGGGCCGACGAACTCTTTTTCCAGCATACCTACCTGTCGGTAGTAGCCAAGACAATGGCAGTCCATGTCCTTGGCATCAGCCTGCCGGAGCCGGAGGACCTGCTGGCTGGACGGCCCTTTCAAGAGGCTGGCATCGGTGGAGTGGTGGAGTCCGACTTTTTCGATTGGACATTGTACTCCAACGATGGACACCAGTTGATCCGCCGCATCGCTTTACAGACCAGCCGTTTCCGGTTGCGCGATATTCAGACGGATGTGCTCAAGGGCCTGTACGAGTCGCTTGTGGACCCGGAGCAGCGTCACGATCTGGGCGAGTATTACACCCCCGACTGGCTGGCCCACCGCATATGCGCTGAGGTTATTGACGAGCCCCTGCAACAGCGCGTGCTGGACCCGGCTTGCGGTTCGGGAACATTTCTGTTCCACGCGGCGCGCCGCCTGTTGAACGCGGCCGACCAAGCCGGGCTGTCATCCAATGACGCCTTAGAACTGGCCTGCCGGCAGGTGATCGGAGTGGACGTTCACCCCTTGGCAGTCCAGATTGCGCGGGTGACATACTTACTGGCGTTGGGAGAGGAACGGCTATCGCACCGCTCCGGGCCAATCAATATACCGGTTTACCTAGGAGACTCGCTCCAGTGGAACACCAGGGGCTTTCTTGCTGAACAGCACGTGTTAATTGAAGTACCCGGCGAAGATCAAATGCTGGAATTTCCTTTCGAAGTGGCCCGAGATCCGGCCCTCTTTGACAGCGTCATCATCCGGATGTTGGAACTCAGTGAAGGAAGCGCCGAGGCCAGCGCTCTAACCGCCTGGCTGGAGCGCGACCACGACCTGCTATCCGATACCGGAGATACCCTGGCCCGCACGTACAGCCTGCTGTCCGAACTGCATCGCAACCGGAAAGACCATATCTGGGGATTTGTGGCTCGGAATTTAGTCCGGCCGGTGTGGCTGTCGCAGGAAGACCAGCAGGCCGACGTAGTTATCGGCAATCCCCCGTGGCTGCCGTACCGGTTTATGTCCGCCGAAACCCAGGAACGGTTTCAGGAAGAGTGCCGCAGGCGCGGAATCTGGATGGGGCAGGTGGCTCAACAGCAGGACCTTTCCGCTTACTTCTTCGCCCGTTGCGTCGAACTGTACTTGAAGCCAACCGGCGCCATTGCCTTTGTCATGCCCTACGCCGCATTGAGCCGGAGACAATTCCACGGCTTCCGGTCAGGATTCTTCGGCACTCGCGCCCGGAGAAGGGAAGAAATTTTTGCCGCAGTCCGTTTCACTAACGCCTGGACGATGAGCGATGATGTGCAGCCCTTGTTTCCGGTCCCGTCGTGCGTTTTGTTCGCCGAACATAGCCGCGGCGAAGGCGAAGGACTTCCCGAAACCGTGCTGGCCGCTTCCGGTGCCTTGCCCAAAAGAGACGCGAGCCCCCTTGAAGCCGAACAAAGCCTGTCCTGGAACGTCGAGCCGTGGCCGGAGCAGCTACAGGGGCGGGTTAGGGGAGGCTATGCCTCGGATTTCCGGGAAGGAGCGATTGTAGTCCCCAGGGTCATGTTCACCGTAAACCGCGTCGACGCCGGCCGATTCGGGGCCAACCCGGAAGCCCCCATAGTGGAGAGCCGCCGGACCAATCAGGAAAAACCCCCATGGAAAACCGTCGACTCTCTGCGGGGCAACGTCGAGGCGCAGTTCGTAAGGCCGTTATATTTGGGAGAGTCGATTGCGCCCTTCCGAGTTCTCAAGCCAATTCAGTCGATAATTCCCTGGGATGAAACCGAAACCCGGTTATTGGACTCGGACACCGCTCGCCGTAGCGGGTTCGTTCACTTGGGAGAATGGCTTGCCCAAGTGGAACGCCTCTTGGCGGAACACGGCAGCGGAAGGCGCACCCTGACGCAACAACTCGATTACTACGGGCAGTTGTCGGCCCAATTCCCCGTTCCGGTGCTTCGTGTAGTGTATACAGCATCCGGGACGCTGCCCGCCGCCATGTTGTTGAAGGAACAGCAGGGTCTAGTCGAACACGCGGCATATTGGCATGCTGTCGAATCCGAATCAGAGGGCCTTTACTTGGCCGCTATCCTGAACAGCGAAATGGCCCGGAGCCGGGCGGAACACTTGCAGAGCCGGGGCCAGTGGGGAGCGAGGCATTTTGATAAGGTGATGCTGTCTCTTCCCATTCCAAAGTTCGACACGGCCAACGCGCTCCATGGAGAACTGGCCAGCACCGCCGCGACAGCGCAAACGGTGGCCAACGGAGTCGAACTGCGGGAAGGCCAGCATTTCAAGACTGCCCGCCGCCTCATACGCGAGGCCTTACGCGACGACGGGGTAGCCGAGCGTATCGACGACTTGGTGGCTCAGCTGTTGGACGGTGGCTGACACGGCGAACAGCCCCCAACCCATGCGCTCCGCTGCCGCTCAAAATGAAAAGCACCGTCATGGGAATGAACCGCAGGCATGGGTGCGCGTCACATTTTCGCGCACCCGATTTGAGACGCCTGATTTGCCAGAGCCGGCCTTCAAGTTACGATGTCCCTGGTAACTGTTCAGACTTCGTGAGAATCCGTCAATAAGTGCAGTCCCCCGTCATGCCGGCCTAGCTCGCATACACAGGCCCAGTCCCCCGTCATACCGGCGAAAGCCGGTATCCACAGGGGCGGGGCGGGGGGCGCCTCGCCGGTACTGAACACTTACTGTACCCGGGGCCCATCTCTTGTCTTGTTCACCCGCAAAAACAAGCTCCGCGGGGCCTTGTGACACTTGTCCCTTTCCAACGCCGGTAACTATGCTTCAACATAGGGCCTTTCCAGAATAGTGCAATCCTGGTTCTGAATCCAAATGGCACAGGACCTCAAAAATCCCGCCCGTCTCCCGCGCGGCCCCTGGGGTGAAAATGGGGGGGAATGAGAGGAAATGAGAGGGAAATCAAAAAAACCGACGCGTTACCCAAGGTTTCCAGTTACTGGCGCGAAAATCTGACGGACACCCCGCAGGCATGTAACTGTTCAGAGGTTTGCTAGGTCCCCTCCCCTTTCTTAACTTTCCCCCAGTGCGCCGGGGGAGAGACACTCCTCAACTCTGAACAATTACACCCGCGGCGTGATAAAGCCGGAGCCAGACTGTTGTTCCCGTTACTGCCCGTCTTACCGACCAAAACCGGTATCCGGCTACTTTCAAGCAGCGGCCCTCTTCACTCAAGGTCATTTGATTGTCGAAAAAATCCCCTCGTCTTTCCGGCCGCAGCCGGAATCCAGACCCCGACTTTGGGTTAGAGACGTCTTGGAGAACCAAAATCGACACCGGGTCCTGGGTCCCGGTTGCCACCGGGACGACGGAAGGGGGGCGGATTCAACAATTAAATGACCCTGCCTCTTCACTGACAACCCTGCCCTTCCCGTCTGCGGTTGCCGCCCCGTATCATATTTGTTGTGAAGAATCCAATCTCCAGTCACGCGCCAAACCCCTTAGAAACTATCTCAAAACCGGCGGCCCGCCCTACCCGTCTTTCCCGCGAAAGCGGGAATCCACGCGCTAGCCTGACGATTGGCGGTCTCTCAGCGAACCTACCGGGTTTTGAGATAGTTCCTTAATGGCGCATCAATGGCACACTTTGGCTCAGGATGGCCCAAGAATTAAAAACTCCAGCTTCGATTCCGCCAAACCTGCGCCAAACCCCTTATGGAGTGCTCGCCATGGACATGGAAATACAGCCTTGCGTTGGAGGACGAGCTGGGCTGCTGCCTTTGACCTGGTCTGTGCCCAACCCTCCCCCAAAATCCGAACAGTTACGCAGGCATCGCCTGCTTGTGCGCAGCTATGGGCTTTGCTAGAATCTTGGCGCAATTCTCTGGTGGATGCCCTGACCTGTCACCCGTCACCGGGCGACCGGCCAGGACCAAACCCTAGCATCCTGCCAGGTCCGCCAGCGCAGCCTGGCTCACTACCACGGATACTTGATACAGCGGCTAAGGAGGGGATTCTATGCCAGCATTCTGGGAAAACATCAGATTCGCCGGCGAGCGTGAAATGGACGACCTGTCCGGGGCTCAGGGTCAGGACATGGCTACCTACGTCAGCCATCCCTTGCCTTCCGAAGGCAGCAATTTTCCGGCGATCATCGTTATCATGGAGGCCTTCGGCGTAACCCGCCATATCGAGCAGGTGTGCGACGAGTTCGCCCGCCACGGCTACGTTGCCGTCGCTCCGTCGCTCTACCACCGCGAACACCCCAACGCCAAGTTGGGCTACGACGAATTGCCGGCGGTGATGCAATACATGGGCGCCCTCCGCGACGACGAGCTCGTCGAGGACGTCAACGTCACGATCGACTACCTTCAGAACCGCTACCAGCGGACCCGCGACCGCAAGATCGGAATCGTCGGCTACTGCGTGGGCGGGCGGATCACCTACCTGGCCGCCACCAGTTGCCCCGGCCTGAGCGCGGCTTCGGTGTACTACGGCGGACGGATACTGGCGCCATTCGGCGATGGGCCCGCCCCGGTCGACATGACCGGCAACATCAGCATTCCAGTGATGGGGAACTTCGGAGAAAAGGACGAAAACCCGTCGCCGGCGGACGTGGGCGTTATCGAAGAGGCGCTCAAAGCGGCCGGGGTAACCTACGACTTCAAGACGTACCCCAACTCCGGGCACGGGTTCAATTGCAACGAGCGGGCCGACTACAATGAGGCCGACGCCGCTGACGCCCTGCAGCGCACCCTGGCCTGGTTCGACCAGCACGTAAAGAACTAGCCTTCTCCGACCCTGTTCTCAGTAAAACCCCCTCTCAATCTCCCCCGCAAGGAGGAGAGGAGGGTAGCTCCGGAAACGGGCGCCTGCGCGATTGGTGAAAGAACCAGCCCACCGAGCATTCGCTCCGGTCGAAGCGCTTGCAAAGTGCGGCCAGCAACGCCTGCTGGCCGCACTTTTGTATGGCGATGTTGTCGTGGGCGCACGTTACGGGGCAACGCGCCGCATTCCACCCTGTCCCTAGGGGGCAAGGTCGCCGGGTATAATCCCTTTGAGGCGATGATGACTCTTCCTGAAGCCAGCCGGTCCGAGTTGACCGGCGGTCTGCCGATTTGCCGCATCTTGAACGGGATGTGGCAGGTTTCCGGCGCTCACGGCGCGATTGACCCCAACGCGGCTATCCGCAGTATGTTCGATTACGTGGACGCCGGGTTCACCACTTGGGACCTGGCCGACCACTACGGTCCCGCCGAAGATTTCGTCGGCGAGTTCCGGCGCCAGTTGGCGTCGGCCCTCGGCGCGGACAGCGTGTCCCGGATCCAGGCCTTCACCAAGTGGGTGCCCCGGCCGGGGCCGATGACCCGCCAGGTCGTGGTGAACAACATCGACATTTCCCGCCGCCGCATGGAGATGGACCGGCTGGACCTGTTGCAGTTCCATTGGTGGGACTACCAGGACAACCGTTACCTGGAAGCGCTCACCCACCTGTCCGAGCTGCGGGACGAAGGCAAGATTCGAGAGTTGGCACTGACCAACTTCGACACGCAACGGATGCAGGACATCGACGTTCACGGGATTCGAGTGGCGTCCAACCAGGTCCAGTATTCACTGATCGACCGTCGACCCGAAGTCGCGATGGCCGGGTTCTGCCAGGCGCATGAGGTCTCGCTGCTGGCCTACGGGACGCTCTGCGGCGGCCTGCTGTCCGACCGGTACTTGGGCCAGCCGGAACCAGCCCCGGCCTCGTTGAACACCGCCAGCCTGCGCAAGTACAAGCAGATGATTGACGGCTGGGGCGGCTGGAGCCTGTTTCAGCAGCTGTTGGCGGCGCTCAGGGTTGTCGCCGACAAGCACAACGCCAGCATCGCCAATGTCGCTACACGATACGTCCTGGACCGGCCGGCCGTCGCCGTTGTCATCGTCGGCGCCAGGTTGGGGGTAACGGAACATATCGATGAGAATGCCCGGGTCTTCCGCGTTCAACTAGACGCCGGCGACCTGGAATCCATCGAGTCCGTCCTAGAGCAGTCCCGTAATCTCTACGAATTGATCGGCGACTGCGGCGACGAATACCGCCGGTAAGGGGTCGAGCGATAGGTTGGGCAAGCGGCGTCTTAATAAAGCAACCCAATGCCGATGGTTCGACCCGTGCAGGGCCGGTAACTGCTGGTTTCACGGTACCGGAGGCGAACCGGCCTGACCAAGCGTACTTACATTCGGCATGGATCCAGACCATCATTTCCAGCAGCGTGGCAATCCAAGTCAGGGCTGGTTACCAGCCTTGCTCATCCAGCAACGTTTCAATTTGTGCAAAGGTGAGTCCAGTTTCAGAACGAATCTTTCTGACACAAGATTTGGCGCTGCTCTCGACATTCGGCGTTCCAAAAGGCTGATGCTCCAAGCCCCGAAGCCCGCGCGCCGCTTTGCGAATGTTGCTCCAACTCTGGTGACTCTTGCTGCGAATCTCCTTCACCCTTTCAACCTGACTCCCTGGAGTATCCGGTGACTTGGCCACGGCGACCGCAGTCCGCTTCGCGGGCACCGAAGGTTCCCTCGCCAGAATCAAGAGTGGTTGTCCGGCGAGCAACGTGCTCAGGTCCATGCCCGGATCCTCAACGAAGTCCGGGGGCTGACATACTGGATTGTTGCGAAAGTAGAGGTCCCATGAAGCCTGGCGGATGGCCTGTTCCAGTTCCGGGTGCGGATGCTGCTGTTCTGTCAGCATTCCGGCCCAGAACGGCATATAGCATAAGTTCCAGCCCGCAGTGAAGAGGTCGGGATCCCACGGGTGCCCCCAAATGTGGCGCACAGAGTAGCCGGTGCCGCGTACAAGCCCATGCCCCGTATACTTTTTCCAAGCCATCTGGGCATGCTGGTTATCGTCCAAGCGGACTTCCCGACCGTTGCCAGGCCAAATGGCCTGCTTTCCTTTCTCAAGTCCAGGATAGTGTTCACGGCTACGTCGCGCCCGTTCCGGGAAATATGGTGTTTTAGCCCGGACCGCGTCTGGATGAACGAAATACGAATGTTGGAACGCGGCCTGGATGATTGAAACTCCACCTTCACGGAAATAATCTTCCAAAGACCGAACCGGGGGGGCCAATTCCCCGGTATGAATTTGAAGGTAGAGCATTACCAGTTATCCTGCAACGTAATCTTCTAAGCAGAATCACCCGAAATCAACCCTGGCCGGCCAAGACGCCTGAACCGGCGGGGTTGAACCCCGGTCAGGAGCCGACGGGTCTTTGGGGCTCCACGAAGGTGTTGCGGAAGCGGTAGAGGGTGAACTCGGGCTCGACGGGGGCCACCGGCAGGTATTCGGCTTCTTCGATCTTGGCCACGATGAAGTGGGGGCCGTCTTCCGCTAGGGCGTTGGACAGAGCGCCCTGCAACTCTTCCAGGTCCCTCACCGTAATGGTGTGCGGGATGCCGCAACTGGCGGCCACCCGTTCCAGGTCCGTGCCCATCCCGGTGTGGCTTGTCTGGTGGCCGGTCTGGCCCCACTGCTCGTTATCCCACACCACCACGGTCAGGTTCTTCGGTTGCTCCCTGCCAATGGATGCCACGGTTCCCAGGTTCATCAACAACGATCCGTCGCCGTCCAGCGAGACCACCTGCTCGTCGGTTGCCAAGGCCATGCCCAAGGCAATAGAGGAGCAGAGCCCCATGTTGCCGTAGGTGTAGAAATTCCGGTCGCGGTGTCCCGCGTGCCACAATTCGTCGGACGTTGGGCCGAGGTTGCCGACGATTGGCGAGTTACCCGCCAACTGAAGCACCAGTTGAGTGGCTTCGAACCTACGCAAGCTTGCCTCCGTGCAGCAACTGGGTCAGGCACACCGCCACCGGCTGGCGGTTGGCGTGGCAGAGTTTCATGGCGCCATCGACGATCTTGTCCATCCGGTAGTCGTCGTCGAGGGTGAAGTGGACCACGCCGAAATGGTCCAGGATCGGTCGGGTGGCCCGGCCCATGGGCACTTGGGAAATGTTGAACTCGCCGGGCCCGCCCCGAAGATTGATAAATATGGGGATGGGCGCGCGCGCGGGAATACAGAGGCTGGCAAGGGCGTTCACGCTGTTGCCGAAGCCGCTGGACTGCATGAACACCGCCGAGTTGCGTCCTGCGGCGTAGGAGCCGACGGCGATGCCGATGGCCTCTTCCTCCCTGGTGGCCGAAACCAGCCGGAAGTAGGGGTCTTCGTCGATGATGCTGGTGACCCGGTCAATGGAGATGTCGGGAACGTAAGCAATGAGGGAAGTGTCCCAGTCCTTGAGCGCCTGAACGATAGTTTCGGTCCAGTTCATATCCGCAAACCCCGTTTCACAATAAGGTCCAGCGATAATAGCCCACCACTGGAGCCGGACCGGGATAAAACATACCAGCGGCCAAATTGAATGTCAAAAAGGGCGCCAAGGGTCTACGAGTCCCGAATCAGTGCATTACCAGGCCGCCGTCGACGTTGAAGGCTTGGCCGGTGATGTTGCGGGCGCCGGGGCCGGCCAGGAAATGGGCCATGGCGGCGATGTCCTCGGGTTC
This sequence comes from Dehalococcoidia bacterium, assembly GCA_965220625.1. Lineage (GTDB taxonomy): Bacteria > Chloroflexota > Dehalococcoidia > Lucifugimonadales > UBA3495 > VXOI01. The sequence continues at coordinate 1,760,828 of CBDCQN010000003.1, read as the reverse complement.
GTTGGAGCGGCCGATAGGGATACGGGCGTCCCGCGCTTGGGCCAGTTCCTCCAGCGTCGCGCCGGTGCTCTCCGCCCTTTGAGCCATGTTTTCCGCCCCCATGGCGGTCAGTGTGGAGCCGGGGCAGATGGCATTCACGTTGATGTTGTGCCGTCCCAACTGGTGGGCGGCGATCATGGTCATGGCCAGCACCGCCCCTTTGCTGGCGGCGTAGGCTGCGTTGGACGTGCCGGAGTAGCCTTTACCGGCGATGGATGCAATGTTGATGATGCGGCCGCCGTCGCCCTGATCGATCATCTCTTGGGCCGCCCGCTGCATGCCGAAAAACACGCCCTTGGCGTTGACCCGGTGAATCCGGTCCCAGTCCTCCTCTGAAACGTCCATCAGATAGATGTAACGGGTGACGCCGGCATTGTTGACCATGATGTCGATACGCCCGAAGGCGTCTTTCGCCTGAGCGATCATGCGGTCAATGTCGCCGGTGCTGCCCATGTCGGCGGGCACGGCCAGGCTCTCCCTGCCTAGGGCCTTGACGGCCACCGCGGTCTCCTCTACCGAATCAGCGTTGATGTCGGAAACGGCGATGTGGGCGCCGGCCAGTTGCAGGGAGATGGCCCGGCCCATGCCGCGGCCGGCCCCGGTAACTACGGCGATCTTGTCTTCCAGGTCCATTTCAGTCCTCGCGGCTCTGCTTGTTATTGCACCGGGCTTATTTTACACTCAAACGAAGAAGTGGGAAGCATGACTCGAACAAAGCGCCATTCCAAGGATTGGATCATCCTGCCTGGAACGACTGTGGGAGGCGAGGTGGGTACATTCAAGGCTGATTTCGTCATTCGGAAACAGGACGACGCCAGCCGTTCTCAGGATTTGAACGGGTTAGTTGACACCGGGGCGTCATATACGGTAGTCCCGGCGCCAATCCTTGATCGACTGGGGATCGAGCGAGAGAGAACACTGAATTTCACCCTTGCCGATGGCTCCAAGCGAGAACTCGACATTGGATGGGCGGAAATTGAATTGCAGGGCCAGAGGGGAAACGTCTACGTGGTTTTTGGCGCAGACCCCAACGTGATCCTGCTCGGAGCCCTAGCCTTGGAAACCTTTGCCTTGGCCGCCGACGCCAAGCACGGCCGCCTGATTCCTGCTGAACTGACACTATAGGCGCAAAGGCCGCTGTGTCACCAGCGGGCATTTTGGCCGACCTTTTCATGGAGGACCAGTCATGGCTGAAACAAGGGTCGATACCATCGTCCGCGGCGGCAGGGTCGTCACGTCTTCCCAAGCGGTGGACGCGTCGATAGCCATCAAGGGAGAGAAGATCGTGGCGTTGGGCCCGGAGGAACTTCTGCCCCAAGCCGACCGGTACATCGACGCCGAAGGCAAGTTCGTTCTCCCTGGGCTGATCGACTCCCACGTTCACATGGACGGCCATGACGATTACGCTCTCGGGTCGCTGGCCGCGGCCCACGCCGGACTCACCACTCTCATTCCCTTCGCCAACTACGAACTGGACCGGGACGAGACGCTGGTGGAGGCCGCCCGGCGCATCCGGGAAGAAGTCGAGGCCACGGCCTTGGTGGACTTCGGCTTCCACTTTATCCTGCAGAACCGCCCCGGCATACTGAGGTCGCTGCCTCCAGTCATGGACATGGGATTCAAGTCGTTCAAGATGTTCATGACCTATAAGAAACGGCCCGGCCGGATGTGCGACGACGATTACATCTGCGACGCCATGGACCTTGTGTCCCGGGGCGGCGGCGTGTTGCAGCTTCACTGCGAGAGCGGCAACATCATCGAATTCCTGGAGAACAAGCTGATCGGCGAAGGCCATACCCACCCGGTGGACTTCCCCACGGCCTGCCCCGATTGGGCCGAGGAGGAGGCAATCAACCGGGCCATCAAAATGGGAGCGGCCACCAACTGCCCCACCTACGTGGTCCATCTGAGCACCCAGTTGGGGCTGGAGCGGATCAAGCAGGCCCAAGCCCAAGGACAGCGAATCTGGACCGAGACCTGTCCCCAGTACCTGTTGCTTTCCGACGCGGAAATGGCCCTGTACGGGCCGTTGGCCAAGATCGGTCCGCCCCTTCGCCCCGAGGACGGCCCCGACCGGGACGCCCTGTGGAACGGCCTGCGTCAGGGGCATATTTCCTTGGTAGCCAGCGATCACGCCCCGCACCCCCAAGAGCTGAAGAGACCCGGCTGGGACAACATATTCGTCACCCCCGATGGGGCTTCGGTGCCTTTCGGCTCTCCCGGCGTGGAGACGATAGCGCCGTTGATGTACAGCGAAGGCGTGGTCAAACGGGGACTCCCCATCTGGTGGCTGGCCCGTGCAATGTCGGAAAACCCGGCCCGTATATTCGGCCTCTATCCACGCAAGGGTGTAATCCAGGTGGGCTCCGACGCCGACCTGTTGATATTGGACCCAGGCGAGGACCGGGTGATTTCGGCCGAGAACCACTACAGCAACAGCGGGTACACCCTTTTCGAAGGCTGGCAGGTTACCGGCCGCCCGTGGATGACCCTGCTCCGGGGCCAGGTACTGCTAAACCAAGGCCAATTGGAGCAGCAGCCCGGCTACGGCTCCATTCTTCCCTGTGAGGGCCCCACCACCCCTCTGGGAGGCCCCGTAGACTAGACTTGAACTGACCCGCCGACCACATCTTAAAATAAACCGCATTTGAATAAACGGGGGAATCGAATGAAGTACGACCATATCGTAATCGGCGCAGGCTCCGGAGGGGGAGTGGTCGCCACCCGGCTCAGCGAGGACCCGGAACGGTCCGTATTGCTTTTGGAGGCTGGGCCGGATTACCCGGACTTCGAACATCTGCCGGAGGAGATCAAATTCGGGTTCGCATCGGGCGTCGACATCGTGACCACCCACCACAACTGGGAGTTTACTGCGAGGGGCACCGACAGCAGCGGCCCCCTGCAGGTGCCCCGGGGCAAGGTGACCGGGGGCACCAGCGCCATCAACGGCCAGGTGTTCCTACGGGGGGACCCGCAGGACTACGACTCCTGGGCCGAAATGGGAAACGACCAATGGAGTTACCAGAACCTGCTCAACTACTTCCGGAAGGTGGAGACCGACACCGAATTCGGCGGCAGCGATTTCCATAATTCCGACGGGCCGATAGTCTGCCGCCGGTTCCCCCAATCGGAGTGGCGGGCCGATCAGCAGGCTTTCTATACTGCCGCGACGGAGGCGGGCTTTCCCTACGCTCCCGACCTGAACCATCCCGACGCGACCGGCATCGGCCCAGTGCCGTTGAATAACCCCAACGGCATCCGCTTGAGCACGGCCCTCGGCTACCTGAACCTGGCGAGGCACCGGCTCAACCTGACCATAAGACCCAACTGCACCGTGCTCCGGGTGATCTTTGAAGGCAACCGGGCCACCGGCGTCCAACTCGAAAGCGGCGGCGAGACCTTCGTGGTGGAGGGCAATGAGATCATCCTCAGCAGCGGCTCCATCGGCTCGCCTCACATTCTCATGCTCTCCGGCGTGGGTCCGGCCGACCACCTCGGGCACTTCGGCATACCGGTGGTCCAAGACCTGCCCGGCGTGGGGCAGAACATGCGGGACCATCCCATACTATTCGTTCCCTTCAAGACCAAGGAGGGCTACCCTCTGGACGCCAACGCGGCCAGGATGCAGTTATGCATGCGGTGGACCGCCCAAAGTTCAGACTTGCACAACGACCTCCAGATTCTGATGAGCTCGTTGACCAACACGACACTATTCGAACCAGTGGCGGCAGAGCCCAGCGACGACGATCAGCCTCCGGGCATCGGGATGTACTCGTGGGTCAATTTGGAGGCCAGCGCCGGAGAGTTGCGCCTGACTTCGGCCGACCCCTACGGCAAGCCGTCGTTGGACTTCAAATACTTTACCGACGAATTCGACTTGATACGTACCCGGGAGGTCGTGCGTACCTGCGCCCGGTTGGGATCTCACGGGGCCTTCGCCGACATCATCGAGGAACGATTGCGACCTTCCGACGCCGAGTTGGAGTCGGACGAGGCGCTCGACGACTTCATTCGCGCCAACGTAGTCAGCGGCCAGCACATCACCAGCACCTGCAAGATGGGCCCGGCGTCGGACCCGATGGCGGTGGTGGACCAGTTCGGCAGGGTTCACGGCATCGATGGGCTGCGGGTGGCCGACGCTTCGATAATGCCCAACTGCGTCCGGGCCAACACCAACTGCACCACCATGATGATCGGGGAACGGATCTCCGATTTCATCCGCCAAGGCCCTTAGAAAGGCGGCGCCGTTTTGGGTCTCGTTAAAGTCGTCGGGGGAATCGGGTTGGACCAAAACGGGCACCGAGGTCGAATTCTTGGTCGACACCGGAGCATTTTGCTCGTTCGTCGGCCCCGACCTTGGTGCCCGGTTGGGCATTGAATTCCCGGTTATCACAACGGTAGTGTTGGCCAACAACACTCAGGTAGAATGCCGGTTCGGCGTTGCCTTCCTGCGCCTGCACGGCCAGGAAGGCGGCATCATCGTGGGCTCAATGGATGTTCCCACACACCTCTTGGGAGTCAGTGCCCTTGAGACCCTCGGCTTGAAAGTTAACCCGGTTGACGAGACCGTTGAAGAAGCTTGGCCCTTCGGTCCGGCCGCTTTGTCCGCTTGACAACTTGGATAGCGGGTCGCTAGAGTACACCGCGCGGTAGACCCCCTGTTTCCGTAATAATTTCTGCTAAAGGAGCCGTTTTGCCTACCATTGTTTTCCCGAATTCGACCAGAATCCTGTTGCTTATCGTAATGATGGCGGTGCTGATCGCCATCGTGGCCTGCGGCGGCGCCGCGGAAGACGAAGGCGGCATGACTCCGGCGCCGACCACCGCTCCCACGGCAATTCCCGAAGCCACCGAGGCGGCGCCCGCCGAAGCCACGGCAGTGCCCACGGCAATGCCTGAAGCGACCGAAGAGGCGGCCGCGCCGGCGCCGGCCGGTCCCACGGGGACGCTGAACATTGGCTTTAAGGAGCTGTTCACCTTCGGCAACGCCCCTCGTCTGACCGAAAGCGCCGTACTGGTGTTTGTCGGCGGCACTTCCGGAGAGTCGATGCTCAAGCTCAACATCGATAAGGACATCGTTCCGCAATTGGTCACGGACTGGACTCTCGACGATTCCGGTACAGTCTGGACCCTCAAACTCCGGGAAGATGTGGAGTTCCACAAAGATTGGGGCAAGTTCACGGCCGACGATGTCATCTTCACGATGAAAGAGTATGCCGCGCCCGGCGGCATCCAGGGGTGGCAGGCGGTATCGAAGCGCCTCTTCGATGCCGACGGCGGCGGAGCAACCAAGATCGACGATTATACTCTGACTGTAGATACAGTTGAGCCCCAGTTCGACTTCCTGTATGCCTTGATCCTGCCCGAAAATATCCAAACCATAAGCAAAGCCAACTTCGAGTCCGAAGGGCAGGACGCGGCCACCTTCCAGGGCGTCGGCACCGGGCCTTGGGAGTTCGTGGAGCAAAGCACCCGCGAGTTCTGGAAGTTCTCCGCAGTGGAAGACCACTACCGCAAGTCCCCGGAGTTCGCCGAGCTGCTACTCTGGGACATACCGGAGGAAGCGACCCGGGTTGCCAACTTCGAGACGGGCAAATTGGACAGCTTCCTGATGGCATTTGACTCCAAGCCCCGCCTCGACGCCATTCCCGGTATCCGGTACATGTCGGTGCCCAACGGTTCCACCGCCCACATCGGTCTGCACCCCAACCATTACGTGGGGATGGGGGAGCCCGACTTTGCTGAACGGCGGCCAGGCGCGTTCAACTGCCTGGCCGAGGGTAAATGTCCTTGGGTCTCCTCCGACCCGGACCCCAACTCGGCTGAATGGGACCGGGCCAGGAAGGTTCGCGAGGCCCTGTTGATCTCCATCGACCGTAAAGAGATCGTAGACACCCTGCTAGGCGGCGAAGGTTCGCCCCAGTCCCTGTGGACTTGGGAAAACCGGCAACGAGAGCTCCTTCCCGAATATAGGGAGTGGGAGTTCAACCCGGAGCGCGCTAAACAGCTTCTGGCCGAGGTGGGCCTTGAGGACGGATTCGATATCGAGGTCACTGCCAGCATTCGCGGCGTGGCCGCCGAAGCCGAGTCCTGCGAGGCCGTCGCGGACTACTGGAACGAGATCGGCATCCGCACCAACATAAACCGGGTGCCTTACCTTAGCATCGGTCCCAGGATCCAGGCCCGTGAGTACGTTGGTTTGAGTTGCCACGGCACCGGCGGCCGAGTGGACCCGGCAACGATCTACGATGTAATTTACAACAGTGAATCGGGCTGGTCGGCAGGTTTCGACCATCCCATAATGGACGATCTCATGGCGAGAATGTTTACTATCGCTGATGACGCCGGGCACTGGGCAATCATGAACGAAATTGCCGGGTTCATCTACGAAAACGCGTTGGACAGCGGTTTTTACAGCGTCAACGTGCTGTGGCCCCTAAGCAATAGGGTGGAATCGTGGCGGGAGCACCTCCAGCAAGGCGACACCCGGTCTCTCGGCTCCTATGAGTTCGTGCAACACCGGGAGGAATAAACACTTCCCTGTAGCCACAACTACTGGGTGCCGAGCGAGCAGCGGCGGGACTAGTCCCGCCGCTGCTTTTTGTGTCAGCCGACTCCTGTCCTTTATTTGCAGTCTCTCAAGGTAGGCTCAACCGCCAGCTACAAGCGTGGGGACATTTCGGCGATACTTGACTTCATCTCTTACGGAAACTATAGATTCGATAGTGTTAATCGCTGTTCTGCTAACATCATAAATGTATATGTTGGAAGAAACTTGACAAGACTCATTCTCAATAGCTAGAATCGCGAATCTAAATAATATTGATCTAGGGAGGCCAGAGAAAATGTGCGACTCCCCAAATCGCATAAAAACTGCTTTTCTTTTGGCCACCATGATCGCACTGGTTGCTCTGGTGGCATGCGGGTCATCGGCCACCGCAACGCCGGCGCCGGCCGCCCCGGCATCGACCGCGGCCGCTGCGGCCCCACAGCCCACGGCGGTCCCGCAAGCGACTGTCGCGCCCACAGCGGTCCCGCAAGCGACTGTCGCATCCACGGCGGCGCCACCCACCGCACCTCCCAGGCTGGTCGGGCCCACCGGTACACTGAATGTCGGGTTCAAGGAGCTGTTCACTTTCGGAAACTCTCCCAGGCTGACTGAAAGCGCCGTGATGGTTTTTGTCGGCAGCTCCTCCGGCGAATCGTTGTTGAAGCTCAATATCGACCGGGAAATCGTCCCACAACTGGTCACGGAGTGGACCCTCGACGACAATGGCACCATCTGGACGCTCAAGCTCCGTGAGGACGTAGACTTCCACAAGGGCTGGGGTAAGTTCACCGCCGCTGATGTCGTCTACACATTGCAAGAATATACAGTGGAGGACGGTGTTGGGTCGGCACTTGGGACGCTTCAAAGATTATGGGGCCAGGAAGGTGGCGGTCCGGTCGCAGTAGATGACTACACAGTCACCGTGGATACAGTCGCTCCACAGTTTGACTTCATCTATTACTTGTATCTGCCACCCCTCGGTGTGGTTGTCAGCAAGAAAAATTTTGAGGCCGAAGGACAGGAAACGGCCACGTTCAAGGGAGTCGGCACCGGGCCTTTCAATTTCGTGGAGCAAAGCACCCGTGAGTTCTGGAAGTTTGAAGCGGTGGAAGACCACTACCGCAAGACCTCGGAGTTCGCCGAGCTAGTCCTCTGGGACATACCCGAGGAGGCGACCCGGGTCGCCAACTTCGAGACGGGCAGGCTGGACAGCTTCCTCATGTCCTTCGACTCCAAACCCCGCCTCGACGCCACACCCGACATCAGGTATATGGCGGTCCCCAACGCCGCCACCGCCCACATAGGCCTCCATCCCAACTTCTACGTGGGAATGGGGGAACCCGACTTTGCTGAAAGGCGGCCGGGGACGTTTCACTGCTTGGCCAACGACGAATGTCCCTGGGTCTCCCCCAACCCGGACATCAACTCCCCAGAGTGGGAGCGGGCCCGGAAAGTCCGGGAAGCCCTGATGATCTCCATAGACCGGCAGGAAATAGTCGGCACCCTGCTGAGCGGGGAGGGGTCGCCCCAGTCTTTGTGGCTTTGGGAAAACCGGCAAAGGGAGCTGGACCCCGACCTGCGGGAGTGGGAGTTCAACCCGGAGCGGGCCCGGCAGCTTCTGAAGGAGGCCGGCTACGAAGACGGTTTTGAGATAGAGGTCACCGCAAGCATTCGCGGCGTCGCCGCTGAAGCCGAGTCCTGCGAAGCCGTTGCCGATTATTGGAAAGACATCGGCGTTCGGTCCAACATAAACCGGGTGCCCTACCTCAGCATCGGTCCCAGGATCGTAGCCCGGGAATATGTTGGCCTAAGTTGCCACGGCACTGGTGGCCGGGATATCCCAGCGACAATCTACGACGTTGTTTACGGCAGTGGATCAGGCTTTACAGCGGGGTTTGACCATCCCATCATGGAGGACCTACTGGCAAAGATGATTGCCACCCCCGATCAGGAAGGCCACTGGAAGGTCATGAACGAAATGGCCCGGTTCATGTACGAAAACGCCCTGGACAGCGGGTTCTACAGCGTCAACGTGTTATGGCCTCTGGGTCCCAGAGTCGACTCGTGGCGGGAACACCTGCAGATGGGGGACACCAGGTCGCTGGGCTCCTACGAGTTCGCCACACACCGGGAGGAGTAGGTCCACAAGCAGACCCACGGGCTGGTCGACCACAAATGGGGCCTCCAACCTTGGAGGCCCCGCTCAAATTAACCGACCGGGCGCCGGACGAAAGTTACAGGCCCTGCTTGATGAATCCGGCGATGTGTTCGCCGATCATCATAGTAGTGACGTTGGTGTTGGCCCGGATGCAGTCGGGCATGATGGAGCAATCGACCACCCGCAGTCCCTCCATGCCGTGGACCTTGGCATACTGGTCGACCACGGCCATGGGGTCACCGACCGGCCCCATCTTGCAGGTGCCGGAAATGTGGTGCCCGGTGCTGCAATTCGCCTTGATGAAGGCGTCCAAGGCTTCGTCCGCAGCCAGCTCGGCGTCGGCCGGGCTGACCCGCTCTTCAATCAAGTCAGCCAGCGCGGGATTTTCCGCCAACCGGACTATCAACCGGAGTCCTTCTCGCATCCGGCTGAGGTCGAACTCCTCGGCGAAATAGTTGTAGTCGAGGGACGGCTGCTGGTCGGGATCGGAAGACGTGAGCCGCACCTCGCCGGAGCCCACCGCCAGGTAAAGGGCCGAAATGATGCGGAAGCCTATGGGGTCGTTGTTTTCGGAGCTGACGTCCCGCGTCAATTCTTCCGTGGCGTAGGACAGCACAATAAAGATCATGTCGTTGCGGAGGTGGGAGCCCTCGGCGGTCCAGCTCATTATCATCTGAATCCTGGGGTCGTGCTCGTTGAACACGTGCCCCGGCCTGGCGCGGAACGTCACCGGCACGATGGGATGGTCGCGCAGGTTCTGGCCCACGCCCGGCAACTCGTGGACCACCGGGATTCCTTGAGCCTCAAGCTGGTCGGCCGGGCCCACCCCGGACAGCATCAGCAGGTGCGGCGAGTTTATGGCGCTGGCGCTCAGGATGATCTCCTCCCCTTCCACCACGAACCGCTCCCCGCCGCTTTCCACCTCCACTCCGGTCGCCCGCTTGCCGTCGAACAGGATGCGCCGCACCAGGGTGTTCGGCCGGATGGTGAGGTTCAAGCGGTGCCGCGCGGGATCCAGATACCCCAGCGCCGTGCTCCACCGGATGCCGTTGGGGTTGTTGAGGGGAGAGGGGCCCACGCCGCCGGCTTCCGGGTGGTTCTGGTCCGGACTGTCCGGAAACCCCTCCGCCAAGGCCGCGTCGTAGAACGCCCGCTGCTCCGGCATCAGCGCATCGCGGGTGAAGCGCCGCGCGATGATCGGGCCGTCGGAGTTGTGAAAGTCATCTCCGCCGTATTCGGTATCGGTCTCAATCATCCGCAGGTAGGGCAGTACCTTCTGGAAGTCCCACTGGTCGTTGCCCATGGCGGCCCAGGCGTCGTAGTCCTCGGGGACGCCCCGCAGGAACATCTGGCCGTTGATGGCGCTGGAGCCCCCGGTCACGCGGCCCCTGGGCACCCGCATGGGAGGAGCCGTGTCGGTGGCCTTGCCCACGAACTCCCAGTTATGGTCCTTGGTGATGATGTCGGTGGCAGTGGCGAACCCGAACTTCACCTCGTCGGGCAACCTGTCGAAATCCGGGTAGTCCGGCCCGGCCTCGATAAGCAGCACCGAGTTGGCCGGGTCTTCGGAAAGCCGGGATGCCATGATCGACCCAGCGGAACCGGCGCCAAGGACAATGTAATCGTACTTCAAAGCTGCCTCCTTTAACGATTGCTGTAACGAGTCTGGGAGTACCGTACGGTAATCGGGATACTCAGGCCCTGAGATTGGCGGCTAGTGGCCCTGCTTGATGAAGTCGGCGATGTGTTCGCCGATCATCATGGTGGTCACGTTGGTGTTGGCCCGGATGCAGTCGGGCATGATGGAGCAGTCGACCACCCGTAGTCCTTCCGTGCCGTGGACCCTGGCGTACTGGTCGACCACCGCCATTGGATCGGCGGCCGGCCCCATCTTGCAGGTGCCCGAAATGTGGTGGCTGGTGCTGCAATTCGCCCTGATGAAGGCGTCCAAAGCTTCGTCCGTGGCCACGTCGGCGTCGGTCGGGCTGACCCGCTCTTCGATCAAATCGGCCAGCACGGGATTTTCGGCCAACCGCAATATCAGCCGGACCCCTTCCCGCATCCGGCTGAGGTCGAATTCCTCGGTGAAGTAGTTGTAGTGGAGGAACGGTTGCTGGTCCGGATCGGAAGAGGTGAGCCGCACCTCACCGGCGCCCACCGCCAGGTAAAGGGCCGATGCGATCCGAAAGCCTATGGGGTCGTTGTTTTCGGCGGTGAGGTCTCGCATCAATTCTTCCGTGGCGTAGGACAGGACCGCGAGGATCATGTCGTTGCGCAGGTGGGAGCCCTCGGCGGTCCAGCTCATCATCATCTGCAGCCTGGGGGCTTGCTCGTCGAACACGTGCCCCGGCTTGGTGCGGAAGGTCGCCGTCACCAAGGGATGGTCCCGCAGGTTCTGGCCCACCCCCGGCAATTCGTGGATCACCGGAATTCCGTGGGCCTGTAGCTGGCTGGCCGGGCCCACCCCGGACAGCATCAACAGGTGCGGCGAGTTTATCGCGCTAGCGCTGATGATGATCTCCTCGCCCTCCACCACGAACCGCTCACCGCCGCTTTCCACTTCCACCCCGGTGGCCCGCTTGCCGTCGAACAGGATGCGCCGCGCCAGCGTGTTCGGCCGGATCGTAAGGTTCAAGCGGTGCCGCGCGGGGTCCAGGTACCCCAGCGCCGTGCTCCACCGGATGCCGTTGGGGTTGTTGAGGGGCGACGGGCCCACGCCGCCGGCTTCCGGGTGGTTCTGGTCCGGACTGTCCGGAAACCCGGCGGCCAAGGCCGCGTCGTAGAACGCCCGCTGCTCCGGCATCAGCGCATCGCGAGGGAAGCGCCGGGCGATGATCGGGCCGTCGGAGTTGTGGAAGTCGTCTCCCCCGTATTCGGTGTCGGTCTCGATCATCCGCAGGTAGGGCAGTACCCTCTGAAAGTCCCACTGGTCGTTGCCCATGGCGGCCCAAGCGTCATAATCTTCAGGGACTCCTCTGAGGAACATCTGGCCGTTGATGGCGCTGGACCCGCCGGTGACCCGACCCCTGGGAACCCGCATCGGAGGAGCGGTGTCGGTGGCCTTGCCCACGAACTCCCAGTTGTGGTCCTCGGTGATGATGTCGGTGGCGGTGGAGAACCCTAACTTCAGCTCGTCGGGCAACCTCTCGAAATCGGGGTAGTCCGGCCCGGCCTCTATGAGCAGGACTGAGTTGGCCGGGTCTTCGGAGAGCCGGGATGCCATGATCGCACCGGCGGAACCGGCGCCAAGAACGACGTAATCGTATTTCAAGGCTGCCTCCTTATAACGAGTCCTGCACCGAGTCTGGGTGTACCGGCCCGATGCATGGCGGTACCGGCCCGATAATCAAGATACTCAGGCCCTAAGACTGGCGGCTAGTGGCCTTGCTTGATGAATTCGGCTATGCGCTCGCCGATCATCATGGTGGTCACGTTGGTGTTGGCCCGGATACAGTCGGGCATGATGGAGCAGTCGACCACCCGCAGTCCCTCCATGCCGTGGACCTTGGCGTACTGGTCGACAACGGCCATGGGGTCGGCGGCCGGCCCCATCTTGCAGGTGCCGGAAATGTGGTGGCCGGTGTTGCAGTTCGCCTTGATGAAGGCGTCCAGGGCTTCGTCCGTGGCCACGTCGGCGTCGGCCGGGTTGACCCGCTCTTCGATCAAATCGGCCAGCTCGGGATTTTCGGCCAACCGCAATATCAGCCGGACCCCCTCCCGCATCCGCCTGAGGTCGAACTCCTCGGCGAAGTAGTTGTAGTCGAGGAACGGTTGCTGGTCGGGGTCGGAAGAGGTCAGCCGCACCTCACCGGAGCTCACCGCCAAGTAAAGACCCGATGCGATCCGGAAGCCGATAGGCTCGGCGTCTTCGGCGTTGGGGTCCCGAGACCAGGCTTCCGTGGCGTGGGACAGGACCACGAAGATCATGTCGTTGCGCAGGTGGGAGCCCTCGGCGGTCCAGCTCATCATCATCTGCAGCCTGGGGGCTTGCTCGTCGAACACGTGCCCCGGCTTCGTGCGGAAGGTCACCGGCACGAAGGGATGGTCGCGCAGGTTCTGGCCCACGCCCGGCAACTCGTGGACCACCGGTATTCCTTGGGCTTGAAGCTGGTCCGCCGGGCCCACCCCGGACAGCATCAGCAGGTGCGGCGAGTTTATCGCGCTGGCGCTCAGGATGATCTCCTCGCCCTCAACCACGAACCGCTCGCCGCCGCTTTCCACCTCGACCCCGGTCGCACGCTTGCCTTCAAAAAGGATGCGCCGCACCAGCGTGTTCGGCCTGATCGTAAGGTTCAAACGGTGCCGCGCGGGGTCCAGGTACCCCAGCGCCGTGCTCCACCGGATGCCGTTGGGGTTGTTGAGGGGCGAGGGGCCCACTCCGCCGGCTTCGGGGTGGTTCTGGTCGGGACTGTCCGGAAACCCCGCCGCCAAGGCCGCGTCGTAGAACGCCCGCTGCTCCGGCATCAGCCCCTCCCGCGGGAAGCGCCGCGCGATGATCGGGCCGTCGGAGTTATGAAAGTCGTCACCGCCGTATTCGGTATCGGTCTCGATCATGCGCAGATAGGGCAGGACCTTCTGGAAGTCCCACTGGTCGTTGCCCATGGCCGCCCAGGCGTCGTAGTCCTCGGGGACGCCCCGGAGGAACATCTGGCCGTTGATGGCGCTGGAGCCGCCGGTGACACGGCCCCTGGGCACCCGCATGGGAGGGGCGGTGTCGGTGGCCTTGCCGACGAACTCCCAGTTGTGGTCCTTGGTGATGATGTCGGTGGCGGTGGCGAACCCGAACTTGACCTCGTCGGGCAACCTCTCGAAATCGGGGTAGTCCGTCCCGGCCTCGATGAGCAGCACTGAGTTAGCCGGGTCTTCGGAGAGCCGGGCGGCCATGATCGCCCCGGCGGAACCGGCGCCAAGAACAATGTAGTCGTATTTCAAGGCTGCCTCCTTATAACGAGTCCTGTAACAAGGCTGGGTGTATCGGCCCGATGATAGAGAGCCGCCAATCGGCTGTCAAACGGAGGCGTTGCTGTTGGCGCAGCGCTCGGAGACGACGAACCTGTTTCGTAGGCTCGTTGACAACTACGTTTTCACTTGGCTATTATGCGTTCCGGCCTCAATAGCTGTTGGGAATCATTCTGGCCGTGTTATTGCGACTATCGTAATTGAGGCCCGGCCGGCATATTGCCCACTACTCGAAGCGTTCCGGAGCACACCCGCCGACCAGATGGCGGCGTCCAGGAGGAAAGGTCAAGAATGAAACGTTGGTTTCTCACACCGGTTGGTCTTCTGCTTGCCTGCACGATACTGGGCGCCGGACTGTTGATGGCCTGCGGTGGCGCGGCCGAACCCGAAGCGGAGCCGACGAGCGCTCCGCAGGTCCAAGCCACCCCGGCGCCGACCGCTGCCGCGCCGCAAGCCACTGCGGCGCCGCAAGCGACGGCCGCGCCTACGGCGGCGCCGCCCACCTCGGCTCCGGCGATGATGGCGCCGGAGGGCACCCTGAACATCGGGTTCAAGGAGCTCTTCACCTTCGGCAATTCTCCCCGGCTCACGGAAAGCGCCGTGCGGGTGTTTACCGGCAGTTCCTCCGGCGAACCGCTGTTGAAGCTCGACATCGACAGAAACATCGTCCCGCAACTGGCCACGGAGTGGAGTGTCGATGAGAGTAACACCATATGGACGCTCAAGATCCGGGAAGACGTAGAGTTCCACAAAGACTGGGGCAAGTTCACCGCCCATGATGTGGTCTTCTCCTTGGACGAACATGCGGCAGAAGGCGGTATCAGTTCCTTGCTTGGAACGTACCAAAGATTATTCGGGCAGGAAGGCGGAGGCCCGGCCGCAATAGACGACTACACCGTTACCGTCGATACGGTTACTCCGCAGTTCGACTTCATCTTTTACTTGTATCTGCCGACCCTCAGTATGATGAGCAAGGAAAACTATGAGACCGAGGGCGGGGAAGTCGCCCAGTTCCAGGGTGTCGGCACCGGGCCTTGGGATTTCTTGGATCAAAGCATCCGTGAGTTCTGGAAATTCGAAGCGGTGGAAGACCATTACCGCAAGACTCCGGAGTTCGCCGAACTGGTCCTGTGGGACATACCCGAGGAGGCTACCAGGGTGGCCAACTTTGAGACCGGCAAGCTGGACAGCTTCCTCATGGCTTTCGACTCCAAACCCCGCCTGGACGACATACCCGGCATACGGTATATGGCAGTCCCAAACGCCGCTACCGCGCACCTGGGCCTCCATCCCAATCACTACGTGGGAATGGGGGAACCCGACTTTGCTGAAAGGCGTCCGGGCGCTTTCAACTGCTTGAAAGATGACACATGCCCCTGGGTCTCCCCCAACCCCGACGTCAACTCAGCAGAGTGGGAGCGCGCCCGGAAAGTCCGCGAAGCCCTGTTCATCTCCATTGACCGGCAGGAGATAGTGGACACCCTGCTGAGTGGCGAAGGGTCGCCTCAGTCTCTGTGGCTTTGGGAAAACCGGCAAATGGAGCTGGACCCCGACCTGCGGGAATGGGAGTTCAACCCGGAGCGGGCCCGCCAGCTTCTGGCGGAGGCCGGCTACGAGGACGGCTTTGAGATAGAGGTTACCGCCAGCATTCGCGGGGTCGCCGCCGAAGCCGAGTCGTGCGAGGCCGTCGCCGATTATTGGAAAGACATTGGCGTCCGGTCCAACATCAACCGGGTGCCCTACCTCAGCATCGGTCCGAGAATTCAAGCCCGTGAGTATGTTGGCCTGAGCTGCCACGGCACCGGCGGCCGGGATATCCCGGCGACAATCTACGACGTTCCTTACAACAGTGAATCAGGCTGGTCGGGAGGTACCGACCATCCCATAATGGACGAACTGCTGGAGAAGATGTTTTCCACCGTCGGTCTGGACGCCCATTGGTTGGTAATGAACGAAATGGCGCGGTTCCTGTACGAGAACGCGCTGGACAGCGGGTTCTACAGCGTCAACGTTTTGTGGCCGCTCGGTCCCAGGGTTGACTCGTGGCGTGAACACCTGCAACAGGGAGACACCAGGTCGCTGGGCTCCTACGAGTACGCCCCGCACCGGGAGCAGTAAACCGGAACGGCCCAGCCATTGCCCGTTGGATAAAACATTGGTCCAATCACTACATTAAAGTAAAGGATTCGAAAGAGTAATCATGCGGCATTGGTATCCGGCACACAACGCGCTCATCCCGGCGTTATGGACACTGGCCTTGGTACTATTAGTAGCCTGCGGCGGCTCCGCCATGTCAACGCCGGCCCCGGCCGCACCCACCGCCGCCCCGCAAGCGACGGTTGCCCCGCAAGCCACTGCGGCCCCGCAAGCCACTGCGGCGGCGCAAGCGACGGCGGTCCCGGCGCCCACCCAAGCGCCGGCCATGGTCGGCCCTACGGGGACACTCAACATCGGCTTCAAGGAGTTGTTCACTTTCAACAGCAGTCCCCTGCTCGGGGAAACCGCCCCCATGGTGTTTATCGGCGGCACCTCACTGGAAACATTTCTGAAGATGAACATCGACAGGGAAATCGTTCCGCAGCTGGTCACGGAGTGGACTCTCGACGATAGCGGCACGGTATGGACGCTCAAGCTCCGGAAAGACGTAGAGTTCAGCAAGGGCTGGGGCCCGTTCACCGCCGATGATGCCGTCTACACCATGGAACAATATACAAGGACCGATGGTATTGGGTCCTTGACTGGAACATTGGTAAGAATATATGCCGCGGAAGGCGGCGGGCCGGCCAAGGTAGATGACTATACCTTTACCGTCGACACCGTGACTCCCAAGTTTGACTTCCTCTATTTCCTGATTGTGCCCGAGGTCAATGCGATTATCAGCAAAAAGAACTACGAGACCGATGGGCACGAAGGGGCCCAATTCGAGGGTGTCGGCACCGGACCCTGGGAGTTCGTCGACCAAAGCACCCGTGAGTTCTGGAAATTTTCAGCCAGGGAAAACCATTACCGCAAGACGCCGGAGTTCGCCGAGCTGATTCTCTGGGACGTACCGGAGGAAGCCACCCGGGTCGCCAACTTCCAGACCGGCCAGCTGGACAGCTTCCTGATGGGCTTCGACTCCAAACCCGCCCTGGACGCGGTGCCGGGTATCAAATATATGTCGATTCCCAACGGCTCCACCGCGCACCTGGGCCTCCATCCCCAACATTACGTAGGAATGGGAACAGACCCCGATTATGCCGAGAAACGGCCTGCGGCGGCCGCCTGCCTGGAAAGCGGCGAATGTCCCTGGGTTTCATCCGACCCCGATGTCAATTCTGCGGAATGGGAGCGGGCGCGGAAAGTCCGGGAAGCCATGTTGATCTCCATAGACCGGCAGGAAATAGTGGACACCCTGCTGGGCGGAGAGGGGGCGCCTCAGTCTCTATGGGTCTGGGAAAACCGGCAAGCCGAGCTGGACCCCGACCTGCGGGAGTGGGAGTTCAACCCGGAACGGGCCCGCCAGCTTCTGGCTGAAGTCGGCTTGGAGGACGGCTTTGATATAGAGGTCACCGCGAGCATACGCGGCGTTGCCGCCGAGGCCGAGTCCTGCGAAGCCGTCGCCGATTATTGGGCAGACATCGGCATCCGGTCCAACATAAACAGGGTGCCATACCTGCAAGTAGGTCCCAGGCTCCAAAACCGGGAAATGACCGGCTTGAACTGCCACGGCACCGGTGGCAGGGTAGACCCGGCGACCCTCTACGACATTCTCTACTCCAGTAAGTCGGGCGTCACCCTGGGGTTCGACCACGCTATCATGGATGGGTTGCTGGAGGAAATGTTCACCATCGCGGATGACGAAGGCCACTGGAAGGTCATGAACGAAATGGCCCGGTTCATCTACGAGAATGCGCTGGACAGCGGGTTCTACAGCGTCAATATTCTGTGGCCGCTCGGTCCCAAGGTTGACTCGTGGCGTGAACACCTGCAACAGGGAGACACCAGGTCGTTGGGCTCCTACGAGTTCGCCCCGCACCGGGAGCCGTAAACGCCCTACGTTACTGTAGCCACAGCTACTGGGAACCAAACGGACAGCGGCGGGGATACACCCCGCCGCTGTTGCTATTCCTGAATAACGGCCACTCCAGCCATCGACGCCAACAGCCGCCGTTGGATGATGCTTTTCGCCTCTGGACCTCAGTATGTGACGGAACACATAGTGTAGCGCCAACATTGCTGTCATTGAGTTATTATCAATCCTCAATTGCTGCTCGCAAACTTGACAACAATAAACGTCGGTAGCTAGAATCGGCGCCACTTGTGCCCGATATGATGGAATCCGAATACCCGTGGTCTTAGGAGGCAAGAAACATGCGAGACTCCCCCAAATGCGTAAAGAGCGTCTTCCTCGTAGCAGCCATGGTCGCACTGGTTATCTTGGTCGCATGCGGGTCATCGGCCACCGCAACGCCGGCGCCAGCTGCTCCGGAGCCGGCTGCCCCGGCACCGACTGCGGCCGCTGCGGCCCCACAGCCCACGGCGGCCCCACAGCCCACGGCGGTCCCGCAAGCGACTGTAGCGCCTACGGCGGCGCCACCCACATCGGCCCCAGCGTCGGTGGGGCCTACCGGCACCCTCAACATTGGGTTCAAAGAGCTATTCACCTATGGCAACAGCCCAAGGCTGACGGAAAGCGCCGTCATGGTATTTGTCGGCGGCGTTTCCCAAGAAACGCTATTGAAACTCAACATCGACAAAGAGATCATCCCGCAACTGGTCACCGACTGGACGTTGGACGACAGTGGCACCGTCTGGACCATGAAGCTTCGGGAGGGCGTTGAGTTCAGCAAGGGCTGGGGCCAGTTCACCGCCGATGACGTCGTCTTCAGCCTACAAGAATATGCCGCCGACGATGGCATTGGTTCGTTGCTCGGAAGAATGCAAACCGTTTTTGCTGCGGAAGGCGGCGGTCCGACCGCAGTGGATGACTTTACTATAACCATTAACACAGTGACGCCCCAGTTTGACACCCTGTACCTTCTCATTATCCCCGAGGTCAATAACGTTATTAGCAAAGAGAACTATGACAGCGAAGGACAGGAAGCGGCCACCTTCCAGGGTGTCGGCACCGGGCCCTGGGAATTTACGGAGTCCAGTACCCGTGAGTTCTGGAAATTCGCGGCGAGGGAAAATCACTACCGAAAGACTCCGGAGTTCGCCGAGTTGGTTCTCTGGGATATACCTGAAGAGGCCACGCGGGTCGCCAACTTTGAGACCGGAAAGCTGGACAGCTTCCTGATGGCCTTCGACTCCAAACCCCGCCTCGACTCGGTTCCGGACATCCGGTATATGTCGATTCCCCATGGCTCCACTGCGGCCATACACCTCCATCCCCAACACTACGTGGGAATCGGCGATGCCGATTATGCCGAGAAACGACCGGCGGCCGCGGAGTGCTTGGCCAACCCAGGTAGCTGCCCCTGGTTCTCCCCCGACCCCGACGTCAACTCGGCGGAGTGGGAACGGGCCCGGAAGGTCCGGGAGGCCATGCTGATCTCCATTAACCGGCAGGAGATCGTGGACACCCTGCTCAGCGGAGAAGGTACGGCCCAATCCCTCTGGGGTTGGGAGAACCGGCAAAACGAGCTACTTCCTCAATACAGGGAATGGAAGTTCGACCCGGAACGGGCCGAGCAGCTTCTGGCGGAGGCCGGATACGAGAACGGTTTTGATATAGAGATTACTGCCAGCATTCGGGGTGTGGCCGCCGAGGCGGAGTCCTGCGAAGCCATCGGCGACTATTGGGCGGACATCGGCATCCGGACCTCGATAAACCGGGTGCCATACCTGAGCATCGGTCCCAGGCTCCAAGAACGCTCCTACACGGGGTTGAGCTGCCACGGCACCGGCGGCCGGGTGGACCCGGCGATAATCTGGGGCATCGCTTGGGGAAGTGATTCAGGGGTCAGCATGGGATTCGACCATCCCGTATTTGATGACCTGCTGGCTGAGATGTTTGGCATCGCCGAAGAAACAAGACACTGGGAGGTCATGAACGAATTGGCTGGCTTCATGTACGACAACGCGCTGGACAGCGGGTTCTACAGCGTCAACATTCTGTGGCCCTTGGGTCCAAAAGTCGATTCGTGGCGAGAAAATCTGCAACAGGGAGACACCAGGACACTGGGCTCCTACGAGTTCGCGAAGCACCGGGAGCAGTAGGGGCATACAAAATATAGAGACCTTGGGGGCCCAACACACAGCGGCGGAGACAATTCGCCGCTGTGTGTTCGACCGATATTCTCTGCCAATTTTCGTAAGTGTTCAGACTTGATGAGTCTCCCTTCCCCCCGGCTCACTGGGGGAAGGTTAGGAAGGGGGGTTGGCGTTGGAACTCCCCCACCCTAACCCTCCCCCGTGCGCGGAGGAGGGGACACTCATCTACTCTGAACAGTTGCCCATTTTCCAAAATGTTTTCACAAGGGGAGCCGGGAAGCTACAATTAACTGTAATATAGCGGCATTGACACGAAGGAACGAAAACAACCAAGAGAGGTAACTACAAGTGGCACACTACGACATGATCATCAAAAGCGGCACAATCGTCGACGGGACTCGCACCCCTCGATTCCAAAGCGACCTCGCCGTCAAAGACGGCAGGATAGCCAAGATTGGCGGCTTGAAAACAGCGACCGCCGACAAGGTGCTGGACGCCGACGGCCTGATTGTTGCCCCTGGGTTCGTCGACCTGCACACCCACTACGACGCCCAGTATTTCTGGGACCCATACTGCACCATGTCCGGCTGGCACGGGGTTACTTCGGTGGGCATCGGCAACTGCGGCTTCGGCTTTGCGCCGTCCCGCGTCGAGGACCGGGACCGGGCCATGCAGAGCCTGACCCGCAACGAAGCAATACCCTTGAAGACGATGCAGGAAGGAATGGGGCCCAAGTGGGACTGGATTACCTTCCCTGAATTCATGGACAGCCTGGACCGCACCCCCAAAGGCGTCAACTGCCTCATATATGTGCCACTCACTCCCTTGTATGCCTGGGTGATGGGTTGGGACGAGGCGAAGAAGCGTCGCCCCACCCAAGAGGAAATGGACCAGATGGTGGCGTTGGTGCATGAGGGCATGGACAAGGGAGCCTGCGGCTGGTCCGCCCAAGTATTGGGACCCCACTCGGTGCAACGCGACTTCGACGGCACCCCGATGGTGACCGACTTGATGACTGAAGAGGAAATTCTTACCTTCGCCAAGATTCTGGCCGACCGGGACGAAGGGTTCATAGAGTTGGCCTACCAGGAAACCGGGGAAGAGGGCGAACCCATGGCAACCGAAACCATGAAGTTCTTCGAAAGGGTCGCCGAGACGGCCAAGCGCCCCATCCTGTACCAGACGGTCACCACGGACGACACCAACCCGGAACTGCACCGGTCCAGGCTGCGTTGGCTGGAGGACTGCGCCAAGAAGGGTCTGCGGATGCACGGCCAAGGCCAGACCCACAACGCCGTTATGGAGTTGACTTTCGAGGACTGGAACCTGTTCGATAGTACGGTCGGCTGGCGAAACGTCACCGTTGGAAGCCCCGGAGAACGCATGGCCGCCATGCAGAACCCGGAGTTCCGGCAGATTCTCAAGGACGAGTTCGAGCGGGGTCTCCTTCCCTCCGGCATTCTTCCCGGCTCCTACCCCAACTTGGTGGTCCAAGAGGTAGCCGACCCCAAATTCGAGCATCTTACCGGGTTGACCATCGGCCAGATCGCCGACATGGAGAATAAGCACCCGGTCGACGCCATTTTGGATCTGGCGGTGGGCGACGGCCTGCAGACCGAGTTCTTCTGCCCCAGGGGACGAGAGAACCCGGAGTACATGAAGGAGATTATGGACTCCCCTTACGTCATAGCGGGACTGTCCGACGGGGGGGCCCACGTCAAATTCTCCACCTCCGGCAAATACCCCACCGACATGCTGGCTTGGCTGGTCCGCGACGAGCAGGTGATGACCCTGGAGGATGCCCACTACAAGCTGAGCTATCTGCCGGCGCACATGGGCGGGTTCCAGGACCGGGGCTTCCTCCGGGAAGGCTTGGCCGCCGACATCGTGGTCTACGACCTGGAGAACCTCACGTCCACCCTTCCGGAGGTCGTCCACGACCTGCCCGGCGACGAGTGGCGGCGGGTACAGAAGGCGGAGGGCTACCGCTGGACCATCGTAAACGGCGAGGTGACCTTCGAGGACGGCGTTCCCACCGGGGCCACCCCCGGCAAGCTGCTGCGACACGGCCGCGGCTAAAAAACCCTTTCACCGCAGGTAAACAAGAGGGCTCCGGTTAGAACCGGGGCCCTTTTAACTTTGCGGCTAATCCCCCATCGTCATTCGCCAACCCCGTCACCCCCAATCCCCTTTCGCAACGGGGATTCCAGGCCGCGACCTCACCTGCCCTTCCGGCGGAAGCCGGCATCCAGGTAGTCGGAGCGGGGAAGGGACGTGGACCCCGATTTTCATCGGGGTGACGGGGGGTGGGTATCGGGGTGACGGGGCTGCGGCATGGGGCGAAGGGGTTGGGTGCTGGGAGCCTCCTTGGTCGCAACGCCGGAGGTTGTAAGTCACGCCAATCGCCACCCCCGTCTTTCCGGCGGAGGCCGGAATCCACGTACTCCCAATGCTCAGGGATAGCGCGTCAACTCCAAGCTAAAGTCCAACTCCCGGAGTAGTAGAAGCGGGGCAGGGACGTGGACCCCGATTTTCATCGGGCTGAAGGGGGTGGAACATGGGGAGACGGTGGTGGGCGATGGGAGCCTCCTTGGTCGCAACGCCGGAGGTTGGAAGTCACGCCAATTGCCACACCCGTCTTTCCGGCGGAGGCCGGAATCCATGTACTCCCAACCCTCAGGGATGGCGCGTCAACTCCAAGCTAAAGTCCAACTCCCGGAGTAGTAGAAGCGAGGCAGGGACGTGGACCCCGATTTTCATCGGGGTGACGGGGGTGGAACATGGGGAGACGGTGGTGGGCGATGGGAGCCTCCTTGGTCGCAACGCCGGAGGTTGTAAGCCACGCCAATCGCCACCCCCGTCTTTCCGGCGGAGGCCGGAATCCACGTAATCCCAATGCTCAGGGATAGCACGTCAACTCCAAGCTAAAGTCCAACTCCCGGAGTAGTAGAAGCGGGGCAGGGACGTGGATCCCGATTTTCATCGGGGTGACGGGGTGGGTGTCGGGGAGACGGGGTGGGCGTCGGGGTGACTGGGGTGGAACATTGGAGGACCCTTTGTCGCCCGGGGTCTGCTTGGGCCCACTTTTTGCTATCTATGCGTCTGCACTCTAAAATAGCTCAATCCGAGATGACGCTTTTCGGCGTTGGAGGTTTCTTCTATGACCACGGTTAAATCCAGGCAGGACGCCCTGCTCATGGCCCATTTGCTTCGAAGAGCCGGCTTTGGAGCCACTCCTTCCGAGATGGATAGGGCTCTTGGCTTAGGCTATGACGCCATGTTGGACGAGTTGCTTAACCCGGACCATCCTGACGCTATGCCAGATGACCTGATCCGCAGATACCACGCTGACCAGTCTGATTTGAGGGGGGCAGGAGGCCCGCATTGGATTTACAGGCTGGTAATGACCGATACACCACTGCGGGAGAAGATGTGCCTGTTCTGGCATAGAGTGTTTGCGACGGGATCCACTAAACTGATCCAAAGCAGAGTTGTGACCAACCAGATAAGCATGTTTCGCGAGCATGGCATGGGTACCTTCGACAACTTGTTGATAGAGCTTTCCAAGGACCCCGCCATGATCATGTGGCTGGATAATCAGGACAATCACGGGACCAACATAAACGAGAATTACGGAAGGGAAATTTTAGAGCTTTTCTCCATGGGTGTGGGGAACTACTCAGAAGAAGACATCAAAGAAACTGCCAGAGCATTCACCGGATGGAGCGTCGTCAACCCTGACTATATGTCCATCAGGATGCGGAATAACACCGCGCGGCCTTATGGCTACGTGTCATGGCAGTTTGAATATGACGACGAAGATCATGACGATGGGGAAAAGGTCATACTGGGGGAAAAAGGCAATTGGAACGGCGAAGACGCGGTCAGGATAATCTGCAAACAGCAGGCGACCGCCCGGTTTGTAGCACGCCATTTATATCATTTCTTCGTCGCTGATGAACTGCCTGTTCCGCAGTGGCCTCATGAAGAGCCCAGAGACCCCGAAGCGATCGATCTGCTGTGCAAAGCCTATTTCGACAGCGGTCACGACATAAAAGCCATGTTGAGGACTTTATTTCAATCAGACTTCTTTAAGGATGCGTCTTCAAGACATGCCAGGATAAAGAGCCCTGCTGAAATGGTTGTCGGCACGATGCGCTTGGCGGGCCCGATAACGCTTCCTTCAGAAGAAACGTATATGGCGGACTCAGCCTGCGCCAATATGGGTCAAGCATTGATGCGGCCTCCCAGTGTCGAAGGATGGCAGGGCGGCACGGAATGGATCAATACCGGCGCTTACGTAGAAAGAGTCAATTTTTCCGGCAGGATATTGAACGACGCGAACAAGGCCGGAGTGAGGGACGTCATAGATAGAATCAAGTCGATGGCTGACGCCGCCGCCATGACGTCTGACCAATTGGTCGACAATTGTTTGGATGTATTGGGGCCGTTGGAGGTATTGGACACTACGAGATCAGGAATAAAGGACTATGCGTCCAAATTCGGACCACTGGCATGGCTCGGCGATAATGATTCGAAAGATTTTGATTCAGCGGCCATAGCCGTGATTCAACTTGTTGTGTCCTGCCAGGAATACCAAACGGCCTAGTTCGGAGAGGGCCTAGTTTTGGAGAGATCGAAGAGGCTTGACGAATGACTACTACAGCGTTCGGATTGAGATACTTGACCAATATCGGTTTTTGCGCCGACTTCGGGGGTAGGGGATTCCAGCTTCCAACCTCCGTGGCAATCAGATCGGATGGCATTATATATGTCGCGAGTCATGGGAGAGCTTCGACCTCAAAGCTCCCGACCGGTATCCAAATGGTCACAAGGGACCATGACTTTTTGGGGCAGATTGGCTCTTACGGATCGGAGTTGGGCGCGATGATGTCGCCGACCTGCATCGTATTCGATTCAAATGACAATCTTTACCTCGCCGACGAGCATCATCACAGGATCACAATCTTTGACCGCGAAGGGAACCCGGTCTCGAAATGGGGTGAAAAGGGGGCTGCCGAAGGGCAGTTCAATATGCCCAGCGGGCTGCTGGTCAAGGGCGATGAAATTTACGTCGTGGATTCCGGGAATCACCGGATACAAAAATACACTTTAGACGGTGAATTTATCAGCCAGTGGGGGACCCCGGGAGAACAGGATGGCGAGTTCAATTTGCCTTGGGGTATCTGCGAGGACTCCCACGAGCAATTGTATGTCGCCGACTGGCGGAATGACCGGATTCAAAAATTCGATGCCGACGGCGAGCACGTCATGACCATTGGCGGTCGTGGCGGCGCCACTGAACTCAATCGCCCTGCTGATGTCGCGGTGGACTCCGAAGGGAATATTTACGTTGCGGACTGGGGGAGTCAACGGCTTCTGGTCTTGGATTCCAGAGGCGGTCTTCTCGAATCCAAAAGGGGTGAGGCGGACTTGAATCCTTGGTCGGTGGAATACCTTGCATCTCAAAGTGATGAGAGAAGGGCCAGGGAATCGTTCATCCCGGTCTACGAACCCGACACAGATGATCCATCCGAGGTTTCAGCACGTATGGAGCCTTATTTCTGGGACCCCGTGTCAGTCGAGCTGGACGCTCAAGGAAGGGTTTATGTGCTGGAAACCGGACGGTACAGGTTCCAAATTTTTGAAAGAGTATAGACCGATTGGTCTTCGGGCAAAGGAGTATTTGCTGTGAGCGAAAAGAAAATCGTCGTTGCCCAACTGTCAGGTGGGAACGACTATTTGAATTGCGTAGTCCCTTACGACAATCCGCATTACATCGATAACAGGCCGAACGTTCGGATCACTGAAGATAGAGCCATCCCGATTGGCGGCGGCCTGGGGTTTCACCCGGCGATGGGTCCAATCAAGGAACTATACGACCAAGGGAAAGTCGCGATCATTCACGGCGTGGGATACCCTGTTCCAAACCGGTCCCACTTTCGCTCCATGGATATCTGGCATACGGCTGAACCGACCAAGGTCGGAAACGAGGGTTGGTTGGGGTATGCCATAAATCAGATGTATCCCCAACACGATAATGTCGTGGCCGCCGTAAATTTCGGGGCGGCTTTGCCTCGTGCGTTGGTGTCGCACGGAGCGCCGGTCGCGTGTGTGACGGACCTCAATACGTATGGTCTTATGAACCATATTGGCGAATCGGCGCAACGCAACGAAGCTCTGCAGACTTTCAAGGACATGTACTCGCAGGCGATCGGAACGGGTCCCGTCATGGACTATCTCAGCCAGACCGGGCTCGACGCATTGAGAGGATCGGAAATACTCGGAAGCGTCACAGAAAAATACTCTTCAGATATAGAGTATGCGGACAATTCTTTTTCCAAGGCCATGAAGGGCGCTGCCCAAGTATTGCAGGCCGATATTGGAACTCGCGTGTGTTACGCGCAGCATGGCAGTTTCGACGCGCATACCAACGGCCTTGGGCTTCAGGCAGGGTTGCTGGCAGATGTGTCCGGCGGCCTTTACGACTTTTATGAGGATATGAAGAGAGCCAATAAGAGCGACGATGTGATCATCTTTGTATTCACGGAGTTCGGGCGCAGGGTCAAGGATAACGGAAACGGGACTGATCACGGTTCAGGCGGGGTAGCGTTCGTGATTGGCGATCAAGTGGAGGGGGGGCAATACAGCGACTATCCCTCGCTGGAGCCTGACAAATTGTTGGAAGGCGATCTCGTGTTCAATCTGGACTTCAGGAGCATATACACGGAGATCCTGGAAGACTGGCTCGAGGTCGACGCCAGGCCCATGGTGAAAGGCGAATATGAGCGGGTGGGATTCCTGAGAAGCTAGTGTGCCGGAGTTCGGGGGCAGGGCAGGAATGCCGTCATTCCGGCGAAAGCCGGAATCCACGTACCCCCCAACCCTCAGGGATAGAGCGTAAACTCTTGGCTACGGTCAACTCTAGAGGTCACTGCGACGTAGAGCGTGCCTTTAAGCCAACTCGCGAACAGGTAGACACAGGCGGGGCGACGTGGATTCCGGCTTTCGCCGGAAAGACGAGGTTGGGCGGTCACAAGACTCTCCAGTCGGAACGTTACGCCAATGGAGAACATGAGGCACGAACTGTTGATGCAAGCGATTACAGCGAATCAGCGAAGCCCTTGATGTCCCGGATTGTTGCCGCGAACGCCTCCGGCAGTACTTTGGGAAAGCACATGTCACCGGCATGGGTGGTGCCATTGACGGTCCGGCTGTAGACGCTCACACCCGCCGACACGAGCATCTGGTAGTACTTCAATCCTTCGTCCCGCAAGGGGTCGAGCTGGTTTACCGATATCACATGGGGCGGTAGACCCTGCAGGTCCCCGGTCTCGGCGAAAAAGGGCCAGCAGAGCGGGTTCTGGTCGTTCTCGTGCGCCGGGTCATACGCAACAGCCATCGCGCCCATCCCTCCGCAGTTGAGGAAGTAACCGTCGCATTCGTACAGCGATGTCAGCTCCGGGGACTTGTTGGCCCAGGCGTTGGAGATGTATGGACACATCGCGTAGACCCCATCGACCTGCTCGAGCTTGCCATCCTTCTTGGCCTTCAGGCCAACCGCCAAAGAGAGGTTGCCGCCGCCGGACTCGCCTGACACAACGATCTTGCTGATCCCGAGGGCGGCTTTGTTGTCAAACGTCCACTGCAGCCCACTCATACAATCGTTGAGTCCGGCAGGGAATGGATGATTGCCGAGCTCCCCTGCGGCATTGCGGAATTCCACGCCGACCACCACCATTCCCAAGGCGGAAAGCTCGTCGCGCCAACGCGGAAACTGGCTATCAGTGGCCTGCAAAATAGCCATGCCGCCACCGTGAATATGATAAACACAGGGTGACGGGCCGGAAGCGTCCTTTGGCTCGTGGATATAGAGCCTGATTTCGTTGCCATCCGGACCCTTGATCACCTCGGTTCGCCTCTCCACGTTCTCAATCTCTGGCAGGTCAGCAAATAATGTTGCGAAGATCTCTCGAAAGCCTGTTTCCGCACCGGCACAGAACTCGAGGATTTCCCCGAGGGGCGATGCGGAAGTTACCGGCGCCGGGGCTGCGGCCATGTCGAGGCCAAACTCGGCGAGAGCCGCGACCAATCGGGGGTCGGCGCGGGGCTCAGTCCTCAAGTCCCTGCCCGGGTCGGCGAGCCGGCCTGGCAAAAAGGGTTGGCCTGTGGCGGAATGGGTCTGGCCGGACGTAGTCATTTTGCGATGCCTCCACTGCTCATGTGGCGCCAAGCCTACCGCAAGGCCCAATTCGTTGCAACTTAAAGCGTCCAACCGGAGACGCCCCGCCCTGACCCTCCCCTGGGCGCGAGAGAGGGTGTATTCGTTGCCGAAAAAAGGTAACTGTTCAGTCTTGAGGGGATTTATCGGCTCACCAGCCTGTTGAGACCGTAGGGCCAAATACGGAATAGCCGCCGCCGCTCCAGTTCAACACCCTAAGTCTGAACAGTTACAAAAAAAGAGGGCCCTTGCGTGGGGCCCTCTCTCATGCGCCTTAAATCGGTTAAGCGTTACTCGGGGCGGACCAACGCGGACACCCGCCCGTCTTCAACCGTTACGAGGAGAGCCTTCATGCGGACATTAGGCTGGTGTACGCACACCCCGTCATTCTTGTCAAACTGCCAACCGTGGCCGTCGCAGGTGAAGACGTCCTCACCTTCGTCCTGCACCTCACCACCTTGATGAGGGCAGATCACGGATAGCAGTTGGTAGCCATTGCTACCCTTGGTCAAGAAGAATTTGGCGTCACCCACCTCGACCTCCAAAGGAAGACTCGGGAGCGACGATTCTTCGCCGAAGTCAACTTTGATTCTCCTTGGCCTGCCGGAGGCGTTGAGTCGTGGGGAAGACATAGCGGTACCGTCCTGCTTTTAATGGGATATCGAGACGCCTAATGACGCCAGCATAGCAAAAGGCTTCGATTTCATCAATGGGCCATACGCGGGCCATACGCGGCTGGAATCGGCGTCCACGCGTGTTCGCATCGGCGGAGGAGATCGGCCAACCCGCCTTTGCGAAAGGAGGCCTCCGGGCCGACTCCCCACACCCGTCTTTCCGGCGGAAGCCGGAATCTACGTACCCCTCAACCCCCAGGGAAAGCGCTTTAACTCCAGGCTACGGTCAACCACTGAGTAGTCGAAGCGGGTAAGGGACGTGGGCCCCGATTTTCATCGGGGTGACGGGGGCGGGGCATGGAGACGGGGCTGGGGCCGGGGAACATCCTTGGTCGCAACGCCGGAGGTTGGAAGTCACGCCAATCGCCCCCCACACCCGTCTTTCCGGCGGAAGCCGGAATCTACGAACCCCTCAACCCCCAGGGAAAGCGCTTTAACTCCAGGCTACGGTCAACCACTGAGGTAGTCGAAGCGGGTAAGGGACGTGGACCCCGATTGTCATCGGGGTGACGGGGGTCGGTGCCCTTTGTTAATCAGCGAATCCTTCTGCCGCTCTGGAACACGGCCCAGATGTTTCTGAGCGCAGCCGGGTCGGAAAGAGGGTCTCCATCTATAAGCACCATGTCGGCCTGCTTTCCAACCTCGATGGTCCCAGTCTGGTCCTGAATGCCCAGAAGGTCTGCGGCAACGCGCGTGGAGGCTTCCAGCGCCTCCTGTGGGGTCATGCCGTTTTCGACCATCAACTCCACTTCACGGACCACAAAACCGTGCCGGGCAGGGGACCCGCCGGCGTCGGTGCCGGTGGCGATGCGGACGCCGGCTTCCAGCGCGCGTTTGAAGCTGGCGATGGAGCTTTCCTTGCGTTCGTAGATTTCGGCCATCTGATCTCGAGACCAGTCCAACTGGGTCGCAAGGCGCTCCCTGGCGTCCCAAGTGGACATGGTGGGCACCATGTATGTGCCCCTTTGCGCCATAAGTTCGACCGTAGCCTGGTCTACGAAGGTACCGTGTTCGATGGAGTCTATTCCGGCCTCCACGGCCAACCGGGTCCCGTCGAAGCCGTGGCAGTGGGCGGCGATTTTAAGGCCCGCATCGTGGGCTGCCCGAACCGCAACATCCAGGCCCTCCCGGCTCATGCTGGCGAATTGCTCGCCGTCAGGGCGAAACCCCGTGGCGCCCACCTTGATGAGGCCGGCGCCCCTGTCAATCATGTCCTGGATGCCTTCCAGCAGTTCTTCCGGGGTTTCGGTGGTCCTGGTAAGGCCGGCCGGCCACGTGCCTGGGAATTGGAACCATTCCCCGGAAGCAATGATTCGGGGCCCTAAGATAGCCCCGGCAGCGGCCTGCCGGGCAATATTGATGTTGATGGCGTAGCGGGCGCCAACATCCCTGGCGGAAGTGACCCCGGACATCAGCGCACGGCGGCAGTTGTCCACCGCTTTAAGCGTGAATTCCTCGGCTGTGTCGTTCAGCAGGCGTTCCATGGAGTCCATGCCGCCGTCGCCCGTGAAGTGCTCATGGCAATCCATGAGGCCGGGGACCAGCGTCAAGCCTTGCCCGTTGATGTCCTCTTGGTGCCGAGACCGTTTCGGGCGAGCCGATTCCTCTCCTATCCAGGTTATTGCTCCGTCCGATACTTCCAGGCTCACGGAGGACAGTGGAGGGGACCCTGTCCCGTCAATCAGTCTGACGTTGCGAATTACCAAGTCCATCGTCGCCTCCTCAATCTTTCCATAATCGCGACCTATCTCCCATTAACGTCTGTTGTCTATAAATACGGACCATGCCGTTCATGACCCCGGCCGGCTAAGGGAGGACCCCACCCGCTAAACTTGGGGCAAGCATATCACAGCGAAATGGGGCGACGCAGACTGCCGGACCCCTTTCCTGGCAGCGTGTTCAGTCACGGTGAGAAGCCTCGCCGCACCCTGTGGATACCGGCGAAAACCGGTATGACGACGGACTGTGCTTGTCGAGGAACGAAGCATGAACAGTTAACTTCCCTGGGATATTTAACTTCCCTGGGATATTGCCGACACCGTGAGAGTCTCCCGGGGCTGTTCCAGTCTGGTGGTACGGCCGGGGGTACCGACGCACGGAATATGGGGTATCCTGAAGGCGTCGGAGATTCCAACGGGTCACAGGCCGACCAGCGCACGTTCCTGGCAAAATCGGGACGCTAATCTAAAAGAGATAGGAGGCAGCATGGTAACTACAGTCGAGGTCCAAGGCCAATGTGACAGCCGGTTCAGTGCTGTGGAAGACGCTTTCAGAGATAACTTCGCCACGAGGGACGAGGTGGGCGCCTCCGTCGCGGTGTACGCCGGCGGGAAGCTCGTGGTCGACTTGTGGGGCGGCTACGCCGACGCCGCCCGCAGCCGTCCGTGGGAACGGGACACCATCGTAAACGTCTACTCGACTACCAAAGGTATGACGGCCATCTGCGCCCACTGCTTGGCCGACCAAGGCAAGCTGGATTTCGATGCACCGGTGGCAAAATACTGGCCCGAGTTTGCCCAAGCAGGCAAGGGCGATATTCCCGTGCGCTACCTGTTGAGCCACCGGGCCGGCCTTCCTGCGGTTAGCGCGCCGCTGCCGGCGGAGGCCATGTTCGACTGGGCAAGGATGACCACCGAGTTGGCGGCCCAAGAGCCGTGGTGGGTGCCTGGGACCAGGCATGGCTACCACGCCATTACTTACGGATGGCTGGTGGGAGAGGTGGTCAAGCGGATCACCGGCAAGAGCCTGGGGACCTACTTCCGGGAGGAAGTGGCCGGACCCTTGGGCCTGGACTTTCACATCGGGCTCGATGCAAAACACGACGCCCGCATTGCCGACTATATCGCCCCACTGCCCCTGCCTCCGGGGGAGTCAGACCCGCTGCAAGAGGTTATCTCCGGCGACCCGCAGGGCGTCGCCGCCATGACAATAACGAATCCGGGATTCACATTCGGCGTGACCGACAACTCACGGGAGTGGCGGGCAGCGGAGATCCCGGCCGCCAACGGGCACGGCAACGGACGTTCCATCGCCCGGGCCTATGCGGCCCTTTCGCTGGACGGCGCGCGGGTCTTGAGCTCCGATGCCATCGACCGGGCGATAGTAGAGCAATCCAACGGCCAAGACGCGGTACTGGGTGTACAGACGCGGTTCGGCCTCGGGTTCATGCTGGGCTGCGAAATATTCCGGACGGGAACGGCGGCCCGGGCCTTCGGGCACTCCGGCGCCGGCGGCTCAGTGGGCATCGCCGACCCGGACGCGGGAATCGGGTTCGGCTACGCAATGAACCAGAACAAGTCGGAGGCTGGCGATGAGGCCCGCTACTTTAAACTGCTCAACGCAGCGTACGCCTCGCTTTAGCTCCGGTAGCGCAACCCGCCTCTATCCCAAGAATTCCGTATCTGAGCAGCAGACGGCAGCGGGCCGTTCCGTTGACAATTCCGTGTGATTTGGTTACAGTCCGCCCCGGCCTCAATGCCCGTGGGGACTTATTGTCGGTAGCAGTCCGGAATGCGGCTCCGGCCACGGTCGCCGGTTTGGCGGCGGCCTCAGGGAAGGTTAAGGAGGAACGGTCAAGAATGAAACATTGGTTTCTCACTCCAATCGGTCTTCTACTTGCCTGCACCATACTGGGAGCCGGACTGTTGATGGCCTGCGGCGGCGCGGATGAACCCGAAGCGGCGCCGACCAGCGCCCCACAGACCCAACCCACGGCCGCAGCCGCAGCCGCAGCTACTCAGGCCCCGGTCGCCACGGCGGCGCCCACCGCCGTACCGCCAACATCGGCCCCGGCCATGATGGGACCAACAGGCACTTTGAACATCGGGTTCAAGGAATTGGGGCCGTTCAGCAACAGCAACCGGCTGACGGAAAGCACCGTCTGGCTCTACGTGGGGACCGCCAGCCACGAATCGGCGCTGCGGATCACACCGCAAGGGACGATCGCCGGCAAATTGATGGAAGAATGGAGCGTCAACGATGCCGGCACCGTCTGGACCTTCAAACTGAACGAGGGTGTGCAGTTCCACAAGGGATGGGGTGAGGTGACCGCCGACGATTACTTATTCGCGACGAACGACCACGTCGGCGAGGGCAGCATCTCGTCGCTGCTGGGAACGGTCAAACGGATATTCCACGCCGAGGGCGGCGGAACGACCAAGGTCGACCAGTACACGATCCAAGTCGACACCGTGACTCCCCAGTTCGATATGTTGAGCTTTGGCACGGCCGTGCCAACCACCAATATGGTGGTCAGCAAAAAGCAGTTTGAGGAAGAAGGCGAAGAAGTAGCCATGTTCGCCGGCGCAGGCACCGGCGCTTGGGAATTCATCGAATCGGTAACGGGGCAGTCTTGGAGCTTCAAGGCCGTGGAAGACCACTATCGGAAGACCCCGGAATTCGCCGAACTGGTGATGTGGGAAATCCCGGAGGAGGCCACCCGCGTCGCCAACTTCCAGACCGGGAAGTTGGACAGCTTCCAAATGGCGCTGGACTCCAAGGCCGCCATAGACCAGACCGAGGACATCCGGTATATGTCGGTGCCCAACGGCGCCACCGAGCACTTGGGCTTTTACGGCAACTGGTACGTTGGCGTAGGCACCGACGCTCAGCGGGAAGGGTACGATCCGAGTCTGCCCTGGGTTTCCAGCAATCCGGACATCGATTCCCCGGAGTGGGAGCAGGCCCGCAAAGTCAGGGAGGCCCTCTCCATCGCCATCGACCGGGACCTGATCGTCGAAACCCTCCTCGGAGGCGAAGGGGCGGCCCAGTCGCTATGGATCTGGGAGAACCAGATCCACCGGCTGGACCCGGACCTCCGGAGGATCGAATTCGACCCGGAGCGGGCCAAGCAGTTGCTGGAGGAGGCAGGGTACTCTGACGGATTCTCCATAACCCTTACTCCCAGCATACGCGGAGTCCCGGCGGAGGTCGAAGCTTGCGAGGCCATCTCCGAGATGTGGGAAGAGATCGGCCTCGATACCACCATCAACAAGGTCCCTTACCTGAGCATCGGCCCCCAGATTCAGGCCAGGACCTACAACCAAGCTAGTTGCCACGGGACCGACGGCCGTCTTGACCCACTGGACCTTTACCCGGCCATCCTCGGCAGCGCCTCCGGCTGGACGTCAGGCGCCGATCACCCCATTCTGGACGAGTTGATTGACGACGCCCTCGGGCAAATAGACGACGAAGGGCACTTCGATGCCATGAACAAAGCCGCCAGATTCGTTTACGAGAACGTGCTGGAAACGGGGCTTTATAGTGTCAATATCCTGTGGCCCTTGGGTCCAAAAGTCGAATCTTGGGCCGATGACCTGGAATACGGCGCCACCAGGGCCTTCGGGGCGTACGAATTCGCGCGGCATCGTACTCAATAAAGAGGCCGCCAAGGGCGGCAGACGGCCCGATACATCCCTGCATACGTTCGGGGGAGCCGGTTAACACCAGGCTCCCCCTATTGAGTGACTCGGCAAATAGTTACGGCCCGCGGTAACTGTTCAGAATTGCTGGTGTCCCTTCCCCCCCGCAGGGGGGAAGGTTAGGAAGGGGGCACCCCGCCGCGCCGCAGCGTAGTTGGAGGAAGGAAAACGCGAGGAGGGGACGACCCCCTCCCTAACCCTCCCCCTGCCAGGGGGAGGGGACACTGAACAGTTACGGCCCACGCTTTAGTTTGACAGTCCCATTGGCGTCTTATAGAATTAGTCGCTTTCGCGACCGTCTCCGGTAACCCGTGTGCCCGTCATAAGCAATGTAATCGAGGGAACCCTCCCAGAATGCAACGATTCCTAGTACGCCGCCTACTGATAACGATCGTCACCCTGTTCGCGGTTTCGGTCATAATCTTCGTCATGGCCCGGATCTCGGGCGACCCGCGCACCATGATGCTGGGGGACTTTTTCACCCAGGAACAATACGACCTGGTAGGGGTGAAGCTGGGCTTGGACAAGTCGTATTTCGAACAGTACTGGGTTTTCATCAAGGACTTGGTGCGGGGCGATTTCGGGCAGTCCATCAAAGAAGGCCGGCCAGCCCGCGACGTCATTGGCCAACGATTTCTGGCCACCCTCGAGCTGGGGGGAGCGGCGTTCATCTTCTCAATTATCGTTGGAGTGCCCTTGGGCATATTGTCGTCGGTACGAAGGGGCGGTGTGATGGACACCGTCGGTAAGATGGTTGCCCTGATCGGCCAATCAGCGCCAGGGTTCTGGCTTGGAATTATGCTGATCTTCCTCTTCGCCGTGAGGCTGGATATGGTCCCGCCGTCAGGCCGCCAGGAGTGGAACAGCATCTTCCTTCCGGCCATCACCCTGGGGTGGTTCTTCGTGGCGGCGAACATGCGGCTGGTGCGCTCCGCGATGCTGGACGTCCTTGACTCAGAGTACATCAAGCTGGCCCGGGCCAAGGGAGTATCCACAACCAGTCTCATCTGGAAGCATGCGTTGCGCAACGCCATGATCCCGCCCCTGACCTTCGCCGGAGTGACCCTGGGCAACCTGGTGGCCGGTTCCATCACCACCGAGCTGGTGTTCGCTTGGCCCGGGCTGGGACTGCTGGCAATCCAGTCCACTCTCGTGTCCGACTACCCTGTTTTGCAGGGAGTGGTCATCATGTTCACCCTGCTGTACGTGGCGGCCGCCTTCTTGGTGGATATCACGTACGCTTACATCGACCCCAGAATTCGATACGCATAAAGGCGCTGGTTTAACGTGGCAGCAGACCTGGTAATCAACCGTTCTTACAATCCCATCGCTAGGATCTCCGGGACGTTGCAGACCGTCCGCCGTTTGCCCATCATCCCCATGTTCCTGCTGGGCGGGGTAATCTTCCTGGGCATCTTCGCCAACGTGGTGGCGCCCCACGACCCAACCGACGGCAATCTGCGCGAAAGGCTTCTACCTCCCGTCTGGGGTGGTCCCAGGACCGCCGAGAAGCTCGTCGTAGAGGTGCCGGAGAGCGGACAACTACTGTACCAGGTCACGCTGGAAGAGGCCCAAGGACAGGACCCCAACGTCCAAATGGGCGACGTCATTGAGATGGAGACGGGTTCCGGGACCCGGGCCGCCGGCAGCACCAAGTTCCTGTTGGGCACCGACGTGCTGGGACGGGATATCCTGAGCCGCATTATTTTCGGCGCCCGCATATCTCTCATCGTGGCTGCGGTTACCTTGGGGGTTGGCGGCGGAATCGGCGTGGCCGTGGGGTTGCTGTCCGGCTACTACGGCGGTTGGTTGGATGAGCTATTGATGCGGCTGGTGGACATCATCCTCTCATTGCCGCTCATTCTGGTGGCCTTGGTGCTGGTGGTAGCCATCGGCCAGTCCTTCGAAATGATCATCGTGGTGCTGGCATTATGGATTTGGCCCAGGTTTGCCCGGATGGTCCGAGGAGAAGTCCTGCAGCTGAAAACGCTGGACTACGTGGCGCTCGCCCGGGTTGCCGGCGCCTCTACCACCAGAATCCTTTTTGTGCATCTATTCCCCGGGACCATAAACACGCTGATAGTCGTGGCCACGTTGCAGGTGGGCATTGTTATCCTGGTCGAAGCCACCCTGAGCTTCCTGGGAGCCGGAGTACCGCCCCCGGACCCGGCTTGGGGATCGATGGTGGCCGACGGCCGGGACCGGTTGGTGGACGCTTGGTGGGTGGCAACCATGCCCGGGATCGCCATCCTGATAACCGTGATGTCTCTAAACCTGTTCGGAGACTGGCTGAGGGACACGCTGGACCCCAAGCTTCGCCAGATGGAGTGATTCTCCGGCTGCAAGCAGCCGGGTCACGCCCTCCCGAACCCGGTATGCGCTCTCCATCCGTCTCTCACAGTGGCACTGTGTCCGGCCGTGAGCGGGAGCACCAGTTAAGGCATCCGGGCCGGCCCGCCGCAAGCGCCGATTCGGGCGGCTGGGCGGACCCGTTACTTGAACCGGGGCATTACTTCCTCAGCCAGCAGCCGCAGGGAGTTCTTGACGCGGTCATAGGGGACCTGGCCGCCGTAATTGACCTCCATGACCACGCCGGTAGCCCCGAAGTTCTCCTGAAAGTACCGGAAACGCTCGGCCACTTCATCCGGCGTCCCAAAGACGACCCGGTCCCGCAGCACATCTTCGTAAGGAATGGAAGCGGACTGCCGCAGCCGCTCAGCAACCTCCTCGTTGGCCGCCGATTTGCTGAGCTCCGTGGCCGCGTAACGGATTGCCCCCATGGCGCTGGCCTCCGGTTCTCCGCGAGCTTTCCCAGTGGTCTCGGCTACGTAGACCGGCACCCGTACAGCGATGTCGGCGGGCCCGGCGTGGCCGGACTTCGACAACCCGTCGATGTACATCGCGACCCTCTCTTTCAAACTGTCGGCCGGGGTATTGGCGCTGATGAAGATGGGGTGGCCCATTTTGCCGACGAGAGGGAAGGTCTCTTCCCCGGCCACCGCCACCCGGACCGGCGGGTAGGGCGACTGGTAAGGCCGGGGAACCACCGTAACGTCGTGAAACGAATGGTACTCGCCCTCGTGGGAGAAGCTGTCGCTCTGCCAAGCCTTCATGATGATATCCAGCGCCTCCAAGAACCGGGGACGGCTCTCGGCGTAGGGCACGTTGTAGCCTTGGTAGTAACGGGTCAGGCCGCTGCGGCCGATGCCGAAGTCGAAGCGGCCCTTGCTGATGTGGTCCACGGTGGCGGCTTCTTCCGCCACCCGCAACGGATTGGTGAGGGGAAGCACCTGCACCGCCAGGCCAACGCGTATCCGTTGGGTCCGGGCAGCGATGGCGCTGGCAATGATCATGGGAGACGCCAACACAGCCCGCTCGGGGCTGAAGTGGTGCTCAGCCAGCCACACCGTATCGAAGCCCAGCTCCTCGGCTTCCATGATCTGGGCAAAGGACTCGTCGAAGGCCTGGGCCTGGCTGTTCCCGCCGCGAACGTGAAAATCGGTAAACATTCCAAAATTCATGTCATTCTCCGTCCGCCGTTCTTCCGGCGGCGCTTGTTTGGTACCCGGGTCAGGCTGCGGTCAATTGTCGTTCGACACTGCGAGCGTCCTTTTCGCGCCGCTCTTCCGCCCGCCGCTCACGGGCAGCTTACCACTGGAAGGAAGCCGCAACACTCCGGCCACGAAATGATAGGCGGCGTAGGTCTCCAGGCCGAAGGGAAGGTACCCTCCGTAACCCAACAGCGGCATCTCGAATATGTAGGCGAAATCGAAGAAACCGATATCGTACACCCAGCTCACCGAGGCGGTGTTCCACATCTCCCAGAACCAACCGGTGAGCAGGGCGCCCAATGTGATGGCGACGAAGATGCGCCAGTCGCCCCGGCGGACTTGGCCGATTATGCTGGGCCGGCCTTGAAAGTAGTTAATCGGATCAAGGATAAGGAACAGGAACACCCAGGTCAGCGGGTAGAAATAGCCCGGCCATAACAGCAGCGCGGCCAAGCACAGGAACCCCAGCAAGACCACGCCGTATAACTGCGTCCGGGATAACGCCAGGCGGGGACCGCGGGCGAAGCGGCGGACGAAGCCGAGGCTCCCTATGATTTCGGCGCTTTCGAAGATGGCCGGAACGACTATGGAAAAGTGTAAGGAGGTGATCAGCAAGCCCACGGCCTGGGGGTACTGGCGGTCACCGATGTACCGCCAATTCTGGGTGGCCTGGTTAATCCACTCGAAAGACCACCAATAGGGGATGGCGATGATGAACATCCCCAACACCGCAAGCGGACATCGGACCAGCAGCGAAGAACCGGTCCGGCGAAGGACGAGGCTGTCCACTACCAGGATGTAACCCAGCCAGAGGGGGAAGAAGGAATGACGGGCCAGGGGTTCGATGTCGAAGATGGACGCCGGCCAGAATACGGCGATCATCAGCAGTCCGGCCAACCCGCGGTAGGGGAGCAGGAAGCGTGGGAGGGGCTCGGTCCGCCAAGGGACCCTCCGCTGGGGCAGGCGCTCGTCCTGCACCACCATGATCCCGTAGAGAGACTCCCTAACGTCCAGCTTGCTCAGCAATATTCAGGCTTCTCGAATCAGGTTTGCGGTCCGGGGGGCTTCCGGCCAGCGGTTTTTGCCCAGGGGTGTCTCAAGGGAGGTCTACTCCAGGCCCGCCGGAGCCACGGCGGCATTACTCAGGTGGAGTGCTGCTGTGCCAGGGGGTGTTCTGCTCGTAGGCGTGTCCGGCCCTCAGCACCGTCTCTTCATCAAAGGGCCGCCCGGCGATCTGGAGCCCTATCGGCAACCCGTCGGCAGTGAAACCGCAGGGAACGGAAAGGGCGGGCACGTTGGCCAGACTGAAGGCGGTAGTCAACAGGTAGGGCGTGCGGTAGGAGTTTTCTTTCCCATGGACCAACGGGTCCGGCTCAATCAACTGGGCCGCGACTCCGGCGGTGGGCGACAGCAACAGGTCAACGTCGGCCAAGGCTTCCGCGATTTCGTCGCGCAGCAACGTGCGCAAGCTCAGGGCCTTATAGTAGGCCTGCGCCGGCAGGACCGTGCCAACCATGTAGCCCACACGGTTGTCGTGCCCAATCTCCTGGGGCCGATTGCGCACCAGGTCACGGTAGGTAATGGGGGCTTCCACCCGGATGCCGGTGGAAATCGTACCCGCGTGGGCGGCCAGCGGCACCGACACCTCCTTGACCGTGGCGCCCAGTTCGCCTAACGCGTTGGCTGCGGCCAAGACCGATTGCCTGACCTCCTCATCCGTTACGTCCGTGTAAACCAACTCCCGTACCACGCCGAACCTGAGTCCTTCCACGCTGCCGGTGAGGGCCGCCCGGAAGTCGGGGACCGGCGCGTTGCGCGTAATGCGGTCCTTGGGGTCGTACCCGGCGATGGCCTGTATGGTGATGGCGCAGTCCTCCACCGTCCGGCTCAATGGGCCGATGGTGTCCATGGAGCGGACGCCGGGCATCACGCCGTAGCGGCTCACCAAGCCCCAAGTGGGCCTGAGGCCGGCCAGGCCGCACCAAGCGGCCGGGAAGCGTACCGAACCCCCGGTGTCCTCTCCCAGGGAGGTGGCGCACATGAAAGCGGCGGTGGACGCTCCGGAACCGCTGCTGGAACCGCCGGTGGAGCGCTCCAGGTTCCAGGGATTGCGGGGAGGGTCAAACTGATGGGACAGGCCGGAAGTGGCGAACTCTGTCATGTTCAGCTTCCCCAACAGGACCGCCCCGGCTTCATTCAACCTGGAAATGACCGTGGCGTCGTTTTCCGGAACGAAATCGTTGAACACCGGGGAGCCGCCGGTGGTGCGGACCCCCTTCGTGTAAACCTGGTCCTTGACGGCGTAGGGGACTCCGTGGAGCGGGCCCCGGTACTGCCCTTGGGCGATTTCCCGCTCGGCGGCCCGTGCCGCTTCCAGCGCCTGGTCGCGGAGGATGGTGAGGTATGCTCCGATCTGGCCGTCCTTGGAGTCGATGCGGTCGAGGTAGGCTTCCGTGGCCTCGACCGGCGAGACTTCCCCGGTCCGGAGCAAGTCGGATAGCTCGGCAACGCTCAAAAACGGAATCCGGGCTTTATCCATCCGATCCACTTCCTAAGTCCGTTTCGGCGTCGCCGCGCTGGCCCAAAATTTTCGGGATAGGCTGGGCTCTGGCGGGCCAATAGAATCATAGGGGCGGCGTCGACTCCGGTCAACATCGGCCCCATCTTGGGCCAGGGTCATTCAATAGGCCATCCAGGGCAAACACAAGGGCGCCCCTAAGCGGGACACCGCAGGCCTTTCCATGCCCACTATAATAGGGTCTTCGCCAGACGGAATCCGGCGCCCGTTGGATAGCTCTATGACCCGGAGAATGTTCGAAATGAACGAGTCCACACTCAAAGTGGAGGGCGCCCGCTACATCATTACCGTGGACCCTCAACGAAGAATCATCGCGGACGGCACGATGGTGGTACAAGGCCAACGTATCGTCCAAATCGGCAAGAGAGATGAATTGGCCGGGGTTTCCGCCGATCGGGTCATCGACGCCCGGGGGATGGTGGTAACCCCCGGATTCTGCAACGGCCACCTCCACGTGAGCTACGCCCACGCCACCCGGGGGATTTTTCCCGACGATTTGGGGCCCGACTACCTGCCCAATGTTTTCAAGCTGCAGGCGTCGATGACCGCCGAGGAAGAGTATTACACCTCCCTGCTGGGGATTACCGAACTGCTCAAGTACGGCACGACCTGCTTCCTGGACCCCGGCAGCACCAAGCACATCGACGAATGCTTGAGGGCCTACGAGGAATCGGGGTGCCGCATCATCACCGGGACCCACGTGGCCGACCGGCCCAACCCCATCAACCTCCCCGAAACGTCCACCGCCGATGCCGTGGCGGCCATGGAGAGGGCCATCCGGGAGTACGACGGCAAGCTGGACGGTAGAGTACGCGCTTGGGCTATGCCGTTTGCTCCCGGGTTTTCGACTCCCGCCCTGCTTCAGGAGGCCAAGCGTTTGGCCGACTCCCATAACACCGGCCTCACGCTGCATTTCAACAACTCCGACTCCTACGTGAATTCGTGCCTGGAAGACCACGGTTCGCGGCCCACCCAGTACCTGGAGCGCATAGGCGTCCTGGGCCCCAACGTAGTTTTGTCCCACGCAATCGGCGTCGACATGAGCGAGGTCGATATCATGGCCGGCGCCGGGACCAAGGCGGTCGTCGTCCCCACCGCGGCGTTGAAGGGCGGCTATGGAATGACCCGCAAGGGCCTGCTGCCGGAGATGCTGAAGCGGGAAATGACCGTGGGTCTCGGGACCGACGCCGGCAACAACTCAAACCTGATCGAGACCAACCGGTCCATGTACCTGGTCGCGGTGCTTTACAAAGACGCCCGGCAGGCCACCAACGTAATAGCCGCCGAAACCGCCCTGGAAATGGCTACGATCGAAGGCGCCAAGGCATTGGGTCTGGACGCGGATATCGGCTCCTTGGAGCCCGGCAAGAAGGCCGACTTCGTCCTCTATGAAACAAACCGGGCCGAATGGAGCACACTGTTCAACCCGGTTAACAATTTGGTCTACAATGCCGACGGCCGCAGCGTCCACACCGTGGTGGTCGACGGCCGCGTTGTGGTGGAAGACCACGTCCCTCAATTTGTCGACGAAGAGGCGCTCATCGCCAGGGTGCAGGCCATCGGGGAGAGTATGCTGGCGAGGACCGGCATCTCCTTCCGCCCGCGGTGGCCTGTCGTATAGGTAACTGTTCAGACTTCGTGAGAATCCGCCGATAAGCCCTGTCCCCCGTCATACCGGCGAAAGCCGGTATCCACGGGGGCGGGGCGAGGGCGGCTCACCGGGACTGAACACTTACTCGTATAGCTGGCCACTGGCCACCGACCATCCGAGACCTACGGGAGAAACGCAGTGCGACAACTGGTATTCATCCACGGGCCGGGGGCAGGGGGCTGCGCCGCATCGTTTCACCATCAGCTCTCCCACTTCCCCGGCGGCCTCGCCCCGGAGCTGCCGGGGCACCTGGAAGGGGAGTCACTGCCAGAGGTCACAGACTACACCGAATGGCTGCGCCGGTGGCTGCGCGGCCAAGGTTGCTCCTCCGGCCTCGTGCTGGTGGGGTTCACATTGGGTGCCTGTGTGGCGCTGCAATATGCCTTGGACTACCCTGAAGACGTGGATGGGCTGGTGCTGATGACCGTGGCCATGCGCCCCAAGGAGCGGGCGCCCGGCAGCCTGGAGTTCCGGCTCAACGCGGCCAAGGACCCGGACGTTCACCGGAAGTGGCTGAATACCATGGACCACATAATGATGTTCATCGAACCGGGCCTGCGGGAGTGGCTGCTGGACTGCCACCGCACCGTGGGCCCCATCTCCCAACACAACGACCTTGTGACCATCGACCGGTTCGACGTGAGGGACAGGATCGCGGAGTTGCAGACGCCGTTGGTGTTGGTGAGAGGGGTGGACGACCCGATGCAGCCCGAGGAATACGAGTTGGAGATCCACCAGGCCGTGCCCGGCTCCCGCTACATCAAACTGGAGCGGGCGGGCCATTTCCCGATGGCCGAACGGCCAACCGACGTCAACCGGGCCATTGAAGCGTTGCTCCATCGCCTGGAGTCTGAGTGACGCCCGGCAGCATCCAATCCATCGCGTCCCGGCCGCGGGTTACGCTTAACCTCGCGCCGGCAAATACTCGCGGTACCATTCCAGCGTATGTTTCATCACCTCGCTGAACGCCGGTTCTGCGTATACCTCGTAGTGGCCAAACCCCTTCAATGTCACCAGCTTCTTCGGCTCTCCGGCATGGGCGTATAGCTGCTCCGACTCTTCCGGCGGGACCAAGCGGTCGTCGCTGCTGGTGATGAACAGGATGGGCCGAGGGGATATCCGGCCCACGATCCACTCGGGGTTGAACCCGAGGGTATCGTCGACGTACTCCAAGGGAATGGTCCCGACGGCCGCCGGGTTCTTGGCCCGGGCCGCAGCGGCCAAGGCGGCTGACTGCCGGTCCGGCAGCAGGATGTCGCTGCGCTCCACCATATCCGACTTCCCGGTAAGCGCACGCTGCGTGCGGTCCTCCGCCGAGCGTTCCAAGAGGTCGAACCATTCGTCCATCCGCCGGACCCGGCTCATCCAGCGGGCGCCATGGCCGATTCCGACCACGCTGACGACGCACTTGGCCCGTGGATCGATGGCCCCGACCCAAGAGACCGTGGCCCCGCCGTAGCTGGTGCCGTAGATCCCGATACGCTCTTCGTCCACTTCGGGCTGGACCCCCAGGAAGGTCATGGCCGCCTGAACGTCGGCCACCCTGCTGTACGGGGCGAGGCGGTGAGGGCTCTTGCCCTCGCTTTCCCCCCAGCCTTTGTAATCAAATGTCATAACGACGTAGCCAGCCTCGTTCAAGACACGGGCGTTATCCGGCAGGTAAAGGTCCTTGACGCCGGTGTAGCCGTGGCACAGCAACACGCCGGTACGCTGTTCGCCGGGCGCCAGGCTATCGGGAGTGTAAACGTCGCCGCAGAGCTTGAAACCCTCGCTGTAGAATTCAACCGCACGTTTCATCAGCGCCGTCTCCTGTGTGTACAGATCCAATCCCGGTGTTGTTCCCTATGGTCGACAGGGTCGACGCCTTATTTTAACCCTTATTTAAATCACAGGGGACGCAGAGCGCACAGATGTCCGTCTCAGGGCCAGGGTCATTTAATTGTTGAATCCGCCCCTCTTCCGTCGTCCCGGTCGCAACCGGGACCCAGGACCCGGCGCCGATTTTGGTTCCCCAAGACGCCTCTAACCCAAAGTTGGGGTCTGGATTCCGGCTGCAGCCGGAAAGACCAGGGGATCTTTTTCGGCAATTAAATGACCTTGGTTTCAGGCCAGCCCGGTCAACCGGGCGCTGAGCTCCCACACGCGGGCCGCCAGTGCTTCGTCGTGGGAAGCCGCCGAAGACCGGACGGCCTGCTTTTCTTCGAAGTACCGCCCGCTGACGCCGTCTACCTCGCTGGACGATGCCAGGTAGACGGGCGTCTCCGCCCCCCGTTCCACGTCGATCCCACGGAACCCCAGCAGGTAGTTGAGCGTCCGGCCCACAATCCCGTTGTTGGCCATGATGTTGGTGTAGACCAGACCGGGGTGCAGGGCGTTGGCGGTGACGCCGGTCCCATCGAGCCTGCGGGCCAACTCGTTGGTGAAGAGCAGGTTGCAGAGCTTGGAACGGGCGTAGGCACGGTATCCCAAGTACAGCCGGGGGTCCCGCAGCGCCTCCGGACTCATTCTGCCGGCGTTTCGGTGGGAGCTGGACGACACGTTGACCACTCGCGCCCCAGGAGTGGCGGTCAGCAGGTCGAGGAGCCGGTTGGTCAGGAGGAAGTAGGCCAAGTGGTTGAC
This sequence comes from Dehalococcoidia bacterium, assembly GCA_965220625.1. GTDB lineage: Bacteria > Chloroflexota > Dehalococcoidia > Lucifugimonadales > UBA3495 > VXOI01. Next base: position 1,716,210 of record CBDCQN010000003.1, on the reverse strand, counting down.
GGCGAAAGTCATCTCGATGCCGTCCACGGTGCGCCTTTTCCGAAAGTTGATGGCGCCGGCATTGTTCACCAGAACGTCCAAACGCGGGAACCGGCCGGTCATTTCTTCGGCCAGCCGACGGACCTCCTGCTGGGAGGAGAGGTCGGCCACCAGGAAGTCCACCGAGGGATTGCCGGTCTGTTCACGAATCCCGCTTACGGCAGCCTGGCAACGGGCTGCATTGCGCCCGCCGACTATCACTTGGGCACCCATGGCGGCCAGCTCCCGGGCGGTGACGTACCCGATGCCGGCCGTGGCCCCGGTTATCAGGCAGGTCTTGCCTGCCATTGGGCCCGATATTTCAGACCGATTCGCCATTTGACCCCACTCGCCAGACTAACCCTTAGAATGTTACTCGATTCAGCCCGCCCGGTCATGCGGAGACGCCATCTGCAAAAACGTTGTCTTCCTGTCAACCTCCCCGTATATTGGAGCGTGCGGAGTCCTCACCGGGAGCGTACACATGGTGACTGAACAGGCCCAGACCTGTGCCGAGCGGAGCCGCAATTTCTTGGCCCAAGCTAGGGAGGAACTCGCGACTGGGGACTTAGAGCAAGCTTCTGAGAAAGCTTGGGGAGCGGCTGCACTCATGGCTAAGGCGGTGGCGGAAGTGCGAGGACTCATCCATGAGAAACACCGCCACTTGTTCGACGTCATTCACGAACTGGCACGAGAGGCGGGAGACCAAGAACTGCGCCGCCTCTTCAGCGTGGCTAGCGGCCTGCACGGCAACTTCTACGAGAACACCTTCGACCGCGAAGCAATTGGTGAGGGGATTGACGACGTGGAACGGTTCGTGGAGAAGGTAGCTGCGGTACTCGAAGCTTATTCGCGCCTCAGCCAGCGGTAGGCTCCCACGGATTTTGCGGGCTCAGGCCCCACATTCATCCGGCGCCGTACACCGGACACCCCCGCAGAAATGAAACATGGGACACCCGAACCAATAAACCTATTCTTGGGATTCGACCCCGGCGGCAAAGGCAACTTCGGGTGGAGCATATTCGGGGAGGTCGGTGGCGTCCTGCAAAAGTGCCGTAAAACCACAGCGTGACTCGCCGGTGGCCCACCCTGCTTGCGGCTGCCGCTCCCCGCAAGAAAAGGGACTGACACTTGCACCTTCCCAGTCCTGAAGACTCCACCCTAACATGGTAACTGTCCGGCGCCGCGTCCCGCCCTTCATCCTGAGCGGACCGGGCGGACCAAATCCGGCCACGCCACTGAAGCGGCGCGGTATCCGTGGCATCCAATGACCAAAATTAGCGCCAAAACCGGACGGCCCCACCCCCCTAGTCATTCCGGGAATCCACCACCGGGGCGAAATGTCCGGAAATGTCCGGCGAACTATAAATTTCGGCTTCCCCACCGTCATCAAACTTCATGAGGTGAACCCCATATGTATACCCTGAGCTCCTTGAGAGCCCGCGTCCGCGCCCTCCAACGAAAATTGGCCCGCGAACTCGCCCTCCTCCGGCTCCGCCGGTTGGCCGAGGAGCATTGCCTCCAGTCGTCCGTGGCCCAAGCCGACCGCCAACCCCCTCCCGAGTCCTATGCCTTCATCCTCCGGGTGGCCTCCGCCGGCTTCCGGCTCACCACCTACATGGCGGTCCAAAAATACCTGGAGCGGTACCGCGCCAACAACTCCCTCCCCGACCGCGAAGACCTCGTCTGCGCCCTCATCCCCTGGGCCCGGAATTACCCCGCTCCCGGGTTCTGCTAGGGACGAAACAGTCCCAATGAAACGATCACATAAATCATCCAAATCAAACGAATCACAGTTCAAGACAACGGCCCGGAGCTGCTGCCGTTGCCTCTATACCGTGAGGCATCTAGAATTCCGGCAGAGCGGGCCGTCGACGGTCCCGCCGCGACGCTATTGGAGGAACCATGCCCATCACCTTCGGTTGCAGCCTGGGTGTCGAAGACTATTGGGACGTTCCGGAGTTTGCCCGCCGTGCCGAGGACATGGGGTTTAAGAGAATTTCCATGGGCGAGCACGTCATGGACGGCAATCCGCCCCGCCCTACTCTGCTCAACATTCCGGCGATGGCGGCGGCGGCCGGGGCCACCCGCACCCTCAGGGTAATGACCGGCATCGTGATTGTGCCGCTGTACCACCCGGTGGTGCTGTCCAAGCTGGTAACCAGCCTAGACCGCGTCTCCAACGGACGGCTGGACTTCGGCATCGGCATCAGCGGCCAGCGGGGCACCAAAGTGGAGTTCGACGCCCTTGGGATTTCGACCCGCACCCGGGGCCGGCGCACCAACGAGATGCTGGAGGTGATGCAGCGGCTCTGGACCGAAGACCACGTGAACCACCACGGCGATTTCTTCGACTTCGAAGACGTTACCCTGCTGCCCAAGCCGGTGCAAACCCCGTATCCGCCCATCTGGGTGTCGGGCCGCAGCGAAGCCGCCATGCGGCGGGCCGCAGTGTTGGGCGACGGCTGGTACCCCTACCTGTTCACAGTCCGGCGTATCCGGGCCAGCAACGAGACGATACGACAGTACGCCGCCGATGCCGGCCGCGACCTGGCGGGGTTCCATTGGGGGCTGAACCAGCCCACCGCGATTTCGAACGACAGGGACGAGGCCGTGGGCTTGGCCGTTTCCAACGTGGGAGAGCGGTACGTGACTGCGGAACGGAGCGCCGAAGACATCGCCAGGGCCCTGTGCGTCGCCGGGACCCCGGACGACTGCGCGAAGGCAGTGGAAGCCCGCATGGAGGCAGGTGTCGAGCACATCAACCTGGGCTTCCTGGCCCCGGACCCGGACAGCCTCTACCGCCAGATGGAGCTGTTCGCTAACGGCGTCATGCCCCATTTCGTCCCATAGACCCCCGGCGTTTAATTTCTCCCCGCGCGGGGTTAGAATTGCGGCTGTGTCCGGGCTCACCAATTGCACGATCAGGAGGCGTTAGCCATGCCAGATTCGACATCGATCAAGATCGAAACCAACCTGCCAGCGACTATGAGAGACGGCGCGGTCCTCTATGCCGACTTATACCGGCCGGACGGCCCCGGCCCCTTCCCGACGGTGCTCCAACGGACTCCATACGATAAGTCGGGACCCTTGGCAACCGGGATGCTGGACCCCCTGAAGGTCGCCCAAAACGGGTTCGCGCTGGTCATCCAGGACACCCGCGGCCGCTTCACCTCCGAGGGCGAGTTCTACTGTTTCGTGGACGACATCGAAGACGGCTACGACACGGTGGAGTGGGCGGCCTCCCAGCCTTGGTCCAACGGCCGGATCGGCATGGTCGGCGCTTCATACGTCGGCGCGACCCAGTGGCTGGCCGCCACCACCCGGCCGCCCCACCTGGTGACCCTGGTGCCCAACGTCACAGCTTCCAACTATCACGACGGCTGGACCTATCAGGGCGGCGCTTTCGAGCTGGCGTTCAACGTCTCATGGACTCTCAACCAGCTCACGCTCGCCAACTTTCCGACCCAGGCAAAAGCCAGGGGTATACCTCAAGACCGCCAACCCGGCTTGCTCAAGGCAGTTGACGGCATGACCGACGCCTATCGCTCGCTGCCTCTCAAGGACCTGCCCTATCTGAAAGACGGCTTGGCCCCGTATTACTACGATTGGCTCGCCCATCCCGACTTCGACGACTACTGGAAGAAGCTGTGCATCGAAGACCAGCATTCCAACATTACCACGCCCGCGTTGCACATCGGCGGATGGTACGACATCTTCCTGGGCGGCACCATCCGCAATTTCTTGGGCATGCGGAAATCGGGGGCCACGGAGGACGCCCGCCGCGGCCAGAAGCTGATAATTGGTCCTTGGGAGCACAGCGCCAAGGGCGGCAGCATGGTCGGCAGCCACTACTTCGGCGTCGCGGCGGACGCCAATGCCTTGGGACTGGACGATATACACCTGAGGTGGTACGACTACTGGCTGAACGGAGTGGACAACGGCATCCTGAGCGAACCCCCGGTGAAGATCTTCGTCATGGGGGACGACGTCTGGCGCGACGAAGAGGACTGGCCCTTGGCCCGTGCTCAAGACACCAGGTTCTTCCTGCATAGCGGCGGCAAGGCCAACTCCAGCCACGGCGACGGCAGCCTGGGCGTGGAGGGCCCCGGAGACGAGCCGGCCGACGTTTTCCTCTACAACCCGGCGGACCCCGTACCCACCGTCGGCGGGGCGCTCTGTTGCAATCCTTATTTCGCCGCCAACGGCGCATTCGACCAGAACGACATCGAAGCCAGGGCCGACGTCCTCGTCTACTCCACCCCGCCCCTCGAACGAGAGGTCGAGGTCACCGGGCCGGTCACGGTCACCCTCTGGGCGGCCACCTCGGCCACCGACACCGACTTCACCGCCAAGCTGGTGGACGTTTGCGAAGACGGCTGCGCCCGCAACCTCACCGACGGGATCATCCGGGCCCGGTACCGCAACTCCATGTCCCACCCGGAACCCGTAGAGCCCGGTACGCCCGTTTGCTACACCATTGACCTCTGGGCCACCAGCAACGTGTTCAAAGCGGGACACCGGATACGGTTGGAGATCTCCAGCAGCAACTTCCCGCGGTTTGACCGCAACACCAACACCGGCAACCTGATAGCGGCCGACAGCGAGCTCAAGCCCGCTCTCCAGACGGTGCTGCACTCAGGACAGCACGCGTCCTACGTCACGCTGCCCATCGTACCCCGGTAACAATCACAACTGTTCAGTGTACCCTCCCCTTGGCAGGGGGAGGGTTAGGGTGGGGGTCGTCCCCTCCTCGCGTTTTCTTTCCCCAACTACAGCGCGGCGGGGCGGGGTGCCCCCTTCTTAACCCTCCCCCTCCGGGGGGAAGGGACACTGAACAGTTACAATATTCCATTCTCCTTGGGGAGAAGGCCAGGATGAGAGGATATGCCCCACGAGTCGATTCCGGACCCTTCGGCCCCGCCGGACCCACTCATGGAATGGTACCGCGACACCATATGGGGGCGGCGCCTTGACGACGATGACGCGCTGTTCGAGGTGATGAGCCTTCAGGTCTTCCAGGCCGGGCTCACCTGGAAGATGGTGCTGGACAAGCGGGACGGGTTCAGGGACGCTTTCGCCGGCTGGAAAATCGACAAAGTGGCGGCCTTGGGACCCTTGGAGGTCGAGGGACTGCGGGAGCACACGGGCATCATACGCAACCGGCTCAAGATCGAGGCTGTCGTGGAGAACGCGCGGCGGGTACAGGGGTTGCAGCGCGACCACGGCGGCTTTTGCCGGTGGTTCTACGAGGTGCTGCCCGGCTCGGACTATCCTTCGCTGCAGAAAGAGTTGCGGGGCCTCTTCAAGTTCATGGGCCCGGAAATCTCCCGTATGTGGCTCATGGCCGCAGGCCGCATCACCCGTGAAGAGGGCGACAAGTACCGGCCCAACGCCGGTTGACGCCAATTATCGGGAGAGACCGCCTGACAGACTGCGGTTGACCAGCGAGGCCAGCAGTTCCTTCGATGTCCCGGTGATATCGTCTACTGCCCTTTCGAAGGCCTCGGCGTTGGTTTGGGAAGGGTGGCGGTATCCGCTGATCTTACGAACGAACTGGAGGGCCGCTTCCCTGATTTCCAGGTCCGACGGCTCCCCATCGTCTTGCCGCAGTATTTTGATGCTTCGGCACATCTGAAGCTCCCTGTCGACCGACTTGAGAAGATTATATCGCCTCCAGCCCACAGCGTAGTCAGCGGGGAAGCGCCACCAACTCTTCTTCGACCAAACGCACAACGAGGTCGTCCAGCCGTTCCACCGTGTAGCCGCCGACGTCGTGGGGCGTGGAGGGCGTTCCTCCCTCTCCCTCGTAGAGCAGGAAAATGAACCGCCCTATTGTGTGTTGGGCTATCTGCCGGAAAATATACTCTCCTTGGGGGTTCAAGCCGCTTGTCGCGACTGAGAATATCTTGATCCCTCGTCGTTTGGCCTCGGCCATTTCGACGGCGTAGTCGTAGTCTTGGGGATAGTCCAAGTGGGGCGGAGCGTCAGCCACCAGGAAGACCAGCCGGACCGCATCGTCGAGCCGCCACTCCGGCTCCTGCACGGCTACATGGAGCGCTTCGTTCAGCGACTCCGGCTCATCATCGCCGCCGTCAGCGTGTACGCCGCGGACGGCCTCCAAGAACCGGGATACATCCCGATCGAATTCATAGACCCTGGTGACGTACTCGTCTCCCCGGTCCCGGTAGCTGACCATCCCAAACCGCAGGTCTGGCTGCGACGGCAGGTCGGCGATCCTCGAAGAAATGGACAGGAGCGTTTCTTTTATCTGGTTAATTTCGTCAGCCATGCTCCCCGTTGAGTCGAGAAGAAACAGGATGTCGAGCGGGACCCCGTCGTCATATGAAACTGTGGTGTCGAGGGTCACAACCCAGTCAGACTGTTCTCCGCGGGCAACATCGAGGCTTTGATTGACGCCGTTCCGTTCCACGTACAGCCGGAATTCCTCGACGCCTTCCGCCGCCTGGTAGGCCCGTGGGAAGAACAGGGTCTGGCCGTTGGCGTAGGTACGCCCCTGGAAGAGGAGCGTCTCGCCAGTCGACACCCGGACGACGGCATTGGGGACCGGCCCGCCGCCAGCGTCGGCGACAGCGATGGCATACCGCTCCGAAACGTCGACGTTATGCACGCGTGGGACCTGGAATTCCAGGCGGTAGCGAAGATACTCTTCCCACTGCTCGTTGTCGTCAACTTCGCCTGCGGAGATCGAGACCGGAACGTATGGACCGTCTTCGGCTCCCCCGGCTCCGCCGCCGGAAGGCGAACCGGGGGCTTCGTATTCCATAGTGGCGGCAGCACCGGCGGCCGCCGGTGCTGCTGTTGCCCCTGGCGCCGGAGTAGCCGCTGGTGCTGCCGCTACCTCCGACGCCGGCGCGGCAGCCGGCGACCGTTCCGCCTCCGCCGCCATTGTCGCGGCAGGGGCCGCCGATGCCGCCGTCTCTGGAGTCGTTGACGGACTCGGCGTGGCTTCCCGGCGCGGCGAGGGTGAGGGCGGTGATGCGGTCGGGACTGACGGGGTTGACGCCTTCTTCTCCGGCGTCGAAGGGGGTCCTGTCACCGACGAACCGAGGACCGTTGGTGTTACCGGAACATCCGGTACTTCTCCTCCGGACCGCCCGCCGCACCCGGCTGCTGTAATAGTCAGCACGGCTAAAATAGCCATCACGAGCACCGCGTTTGCGCCAGGCCATCGACCGCTCACGCTTAACATAAAGGACCGTCCCAGCCGCATATTGACATCCCTGTCTGCCGGATAATATGCGACGTCTCGCCAAATCGTTCCGGACCGGGCGATTCGGACATTGGGGTCCGGTGAAGGCCCATTGGCAGTGGGGGTTCCGGGGCTTCGGTAAAGGGTGGAGGGCCGATGTCGTGAGGGCGGGCGCGGGGGGACGGCGGGGCTAGCGGACTCTGACGTACTTTGTAGCGATGCCGGAAGACCCGCTGGCCATTGCTCCGCTTACCAGGTAGATATCGCCGCGGGCGTCCGGCCAAATCTGGTGGCTGCGCGGGGTGGTCCAACTGGCCAATATGTTGCTTGACTCATCCCGGACGGTCAACAGGTTCTGCGCGGCCTCGTTGCTCTCCCGTTCCGCCAAGTAGTAGTGGCCGTCCCGGCCAATATGGAAGTCGGTTGGGAGCTGGACGTTGCTCCATTGGGACACGAACTCGCCTTCCAGGTCGAATATCTGGATGCGGTTATTCTTCCGGTCGCAAACGTATACCAGCCCGTCGTCACTCACCCAGAGGCTGTGCGGCGAGAAGAACGCGCCGGGCCCGTCCCCGCCGGGCCGTCCCCACGAAGCTATCAACTGGCCATCGGCGGAAAACCGGTGCACCCGGCAATTGCGGTAGCCGTCGGAGGCGTACAGGTCTCCTGACGGCGAGGGCGACAACCGGGTTGGACGGTTGAACGGGCCGCCGGCCCGTGGCACCACGCCCTCGTCTTCAAAGCAACCGGTGTCGGACGGTTGGCCCCGGTTGCCTATCTCCAACAACACTTCCCCTTCTACGGAAAGCTTGAGCGCCACATGGTCGCCCCGGTCGGCCAAGTAGATAACGTCGTCGGGACCGATATACATGGTATGCGGCTCAACGATGTAGCCCGTTCCCCACGAGCCAAGAAACCGCCCGTCACGGTCGAACACCAAGACCGGCGGGTCCTGTTGCTGCTGGCAGAGGTAGACCCGTTCTTGGGAGTCCACCACTACCCCTGTCACCACGCCGGGGCTCCATCCCTCAGGCAACGCCCCCCATGAGTCGTGGACGTCGAACCGAAGATCGCCTGCTTCGATCGTCGCCATGTGAATCACCCCCGTCCGATATAGGGCATCTTCGTCGCCATGATGGTCATGAACTGAACATTGGTGTCCAGCGGAAGGTTCGCGATGTAGACGATGGACTCCGCCACGTGATTGACGTCGAACCTCGGTTCCGTAGCGACCTGACCGTGGGCTTGCAGGACGCCGGTTTCCATGGCCGCCGTCATATCGGTGTCGGCGTTGCCGATGTCGATCTGGCTGCAGGCGATGTTGTACTTCCGGCCGTCCAGCGACGTGGACTTGGTGAGTCCGGTTACGGCGTGCTTGGTGGACGTATAGGGGGCGCTGTTGGGCCGGGGCACATAGGCCGAGATGGAACCGTTGTTGATGATGCGCCCACCCATCGGTTCTTGGCCCTTCATGGCCTTGAAGGCTTCCTGGGTGCAGAGGAACGTGCCGGTCAGGTTGGTGTCCACGACCCGCTGCCACTGCTCGAAGGTCAGGTCCTCCATGTTGGCCGGCGGCGTGCCGACGCCGGCGTTATTGAACAGCACGTCCAACCGGCCGAAGGCTTCGACAGTCTTGGCGAACAGGGCTTGAACATCCTCGGGCCGTCCGACGTCGGTGGGGACGGCCAAGGCGCGTTCCCGGAATTCTTCCGCCTCGGCCAAAGTCGACTCCAGCGACTCGATGCGGCGGCCGGCCACGGCCACGGAGTAACCGTCCCGCAACAGGGCCAAGGCGGCGTGTTTGCCGACTCCGGTGCCGGCGCCGGTGACAATGGCGACTCTGCCGTTGGAACTCATCAGCTAAACCTCAACGATATTACCCAGGATATTAATCCGGGATCTGAATCTGGCGTTCGAAACGCCGATGGTGGCGTGCCACGATAATATGCCGACTGCCCCGGTCATTCAATAGACCGGCGATAACGGGGAGTTCCCGGGCTTTCTGGTTGGGGTGACATAGAGCGACACTCTTCACCCGGATTTTCAGTTTGACGGCTTTCTTACCGGCCAAAGCGCCCAATTATGGTACTAGAACTGCCGGGTCCTCCGTTTCTTCGACATCTTCCATTCTCATCAGCAGAGCCGGCAGAATGGCGAACAGGGACAGGAATCCGGCGATCATGAACAGGTTCTGGAACACGGTCACCCCAGCTTCTATCAATGGGGCCTCGGTCTCCTCGAATGTCGAACCAATTGTCGCGTGGGCGGTCAGGCTGTAGAAGCGCTCTATACCCCACGCCGACAGGGCCGCCAGGCCCAACGCCATCCCCACCATTCGCGATGCGGTGACCAAGGAGGCCGCGGCGCCCCAATAGTGACTGGGCGCCGCGCTCAATGCGCTGACGCCTATGGGAGGGATGACCAGCCCAAATCCCAAGCCCGCCATGGCCAAGGGCACAGACAACCTGATTTCCTCCACCTCCGTCTCCCAACCACTCATGAACAGCAAACCGATTCCTATAAACGCAAGGCCGGTTATGCACACCGCCCTCACTCCCGTCCAGCGCAGGATGTAGCCTCCTATCACCGCCCCCACCGGTATGGCGGCTGTAAGACGGACCAAGTGGAGGGCGCTCTCCAACGCCGATTTCTCCATGACCGTGCCAGCCATCAGGGGCACGGCCACCAAAGCGATAATAAGCGAGACCCCTACCAGGAACTGGGTAGCATTGGAGGACACGAACGCCCTGGAGGTGTACAGGAAGGATGCCAGCAGAGGTTGAATCGCGCGTCTTTCCACCACGATCAATACGACGATGAGAAGGACTCCAAGGCCGGCCATAGAGTACGGGACAATGGACTCTCCCGAAAATATGCTTCTCTGGGACAGGGCGATGGTCAGCAGGGTGAGGGCGCCTCCCAGCGCCACCGCCCCGAAGTAGTCCATCTTAGCCTCAGGATTGGCGCGGTTCGGCAAAACGGCCAGAAGCGCTATCAGAATGAAGCTCTGGGGTACATCCAGCCAGAATATCCACCGCCAGCCAATCCATTCTATTATGGCTCCTCCATAGAGGGGGCCCATAACGGACCCAGCTTCAGCCGAGGCCGCCACAAGTCCCAGGGCAACCCCCCTTTTCTCCGGCGCCACGGTTGCCACGGCCATAGCCAGACCTATGGGGACCGTCGCGCCGCCTCCGACCGCCTGGAGCACCCTGGCGGATACTACCCAAGGGAAGTCCGGCGCAATCGCCACCAACGCCGAGCCTATTGAGAACACGACCAGCGCCGCTTGGAACATCCTGACACGGCCGTAGACATCGGACAGTCGACCCGCCAGGGGCATTGCCACGGTGTAGCTGACCAGATATCCGGTTACGATCCAAGAAGCCTTGTCCAAGTCCGTAAGGGGGATTTCCAAGTCCACCATTACGCTGGGCAACGCGGCGACTACAACGGTCTGGTCCAGGGCGGTCGAGAAAACGCCCAAGCAAAGGACCCCCAGGACAACCGACTGAGAAGAACCCAGGGAGGCAAGGCGTGACCGAGCAGATGTCACGGCTTGGAGTCTATATCCGGAAGTTGGATGTCTACCGGGACGTTGATGTCCGTGATGCTCACCAGACGCTGCGTTCCCGGCCCATCGTCGTTGTAGATTTTGCCGTTTATTCTAAACTGCCGAATAGTATGCTCGGTTTCGTCGATCCAGAAGGTCAAAGTGACCGCATGCCCCGAGTCCAAGGACGTGATGAGACCCGAAAGGTCCTCAGACACGATATCTCCATCTATGCGGACCGTCCCGGCGGCGCCGATAGACTCCCGGCCCGCAATGGATGCGTTCTGGAGGATGGGCAGCAATTCACTCAGAGCAACGCCTATCCCCCCGAAATTGAAGGGTACCTGGTCCAGAGGCAAGGGGGCCCACGGCGCATCTTCGGAGAACTTCATGTATGCCTGTTCCCCGACCGCCAGCATTTCGATTTCCACAAATCCAAAGTTTGGAGTCTCCACGGCCACCACCATCCTGAACCTGTCGGGGGACCTTACTTCTCCTTCCACGCTTTTCACGGTCATTCCAAAGAATTTGGCTCCCGACTCCAGTTCGTCGACCATCTGGAATTTCACCGTGGAGATAGCGGCCAGCTTTCCCGCCGCGCTTGAAAGCAAATCATTCAACGACGCATCAGGGTTTGGCGTGGGCGCAATTGTGGGTGTGGGAGTGGGAGCAACAGCAACAGCCGGTGTAGGCGTCGTTGCAGCAGCCGGTGTAGCAGTGGGTGCAACAGTGGGCGTCGGAGTGGGCGCAACAGTGGGTGTCGAGTCTGCCCCGCATGCGGCGGTCACGAGCAGTAGACCCATCACCAACCCAGTGATTGACAACCTGCGACGCAATATCCTGGACAAGTCCATCGGCCTATCTCCATGGCCCTGCGGCAAGAGGTGAGACGGCAACCTCAAGGGGAACAGGGCTTTCTTCCTCGCCTGTCACCCGTGCGAGTTCCGTCGGGCGCGGACACGTTCTAACGCAGCCCTACATCTTCACCCATTCGTTCAGAGTTTCCCTAAGTTGTTAATGACGGAGGAGTGGGAGCATATACTCAGATATTTTTCAGGGCAGTTTTGAAGCTCGTATACAAGAAAGGAATACAATAGCATACGAAAAGCAGGCCAGTGTGTACGCCGGAATCTGGAATGGGTTACGGGCAAATCTCGAGACCTGAGGAGACTCTGAACAAGACCGGCCGGGGCGGGTGTGTCTGGTTTTCGGGCCGTCCCCAATTTCCCGCACCGCCACCCCCCTGGAGGTTGCCCGCGTACCCCGTCTGTAAGTCTTGACCACTGGAGCGCCGGGCTCGTTGACGCCGAACTCCCCTTCGCCAGGCGTCTCAGAATTTCCGCGCCCAATGGCTACTTGGCGGCCGTTACACCAAGTATGATTTAGGGACATACAGGTGGGGTGAAATGAGAAAGCTCGTTGTCCTGCTCGCCATAGTTGCCCTCATATCAAGCGTGACGGCGGTCCTGGCCGGATGCGGACCGTCTGCGCCGACGGACCAGCCCGCTGCGGCGCCCGCGGCCACCCAATCTGCTCCTACAGTGGATGACTCCGTGTCAACACCTACTCCCACGTCGTCTGCGCCGACGGACCAGCCCGCCGCGGCGCCCACGGAGACCGTGTCGCCACTCCTGACGCCCCCGGCCACCGAATCTACTCCTACAGTGGACGACTCTGTGCCAACACCGGCTCCCGCGTCGTCTGACGGCGACGGGATTGAATTCGCGCCCGTCGACTCTTCTGGAACGTCCAGGAAGGAGGAACCCATAAGGGTTGTTGATTCGGATTCTCCGCAGAAGGGTGGCCCCGGCGCCACTGGCCCTGTCGAGGGTGAACCCTACACCTGGCAGGACGGCGACAGGACCATGACAGTGAAGCTTCAGACAGACCTGGTAGTCGAGAAAGGCTCCGGCGGACTGCCCCGTGACGTCGTTTCGGCCAACGAGGGTGGAACCAACGTTGTCAGGAGCGCCGATGGACAATCGAAGAGTGATACCCTGCCCGTCTTTCGCTCGGAGTCCGGCGCCCTGATGACCCTTCCCGGCGGTGTTCTGCTGGTGCTCAGCCCTGAATGGAGCCAGTCGGAAACCAACGCCTTTTTCTCCAACAACAGGATCAAGATGGACCGCGTGTCGGAGCTGGACTACGTCGCCAATGGCTTCTTCATTGAGACTGGACCAGGGTTTCCCTCGCTGAACCTCGCCAATGCCCTGGCAGTGCAGGACGGTGTGGAAATCTCCAGTCCCAACTGGGGAAGAGAGGCCACCCCGAAGTGATTTTGACCCGCGAGCACCCCCGGGTCGTTGTACCCCACTGTTCCCGTAAACGCCAGCCGCTCTTCAGAGTCAAATATCCCATGACCAGGATGCCCAGTCCGGCCAGACTGCTGCCCGCGGCGGGAATTGCCCTGCTCTGCCTGGCGCTGGCCTTGGGCTACGCCAGCGCACAGTCTCTGCCTGCCGCACCCACCATCGACTCCGTTACTTCCGGAGCTACCACACTCACCGTTACCTGGACCGCTCCCGCCGGCGAGACCGGCATTACAGCCTACGATGTCCGCCACATCGAGACTAGCGCGGATGAGACGGATGAGGCCAACTGGACCGTCGAGGACAACGCCTGGACATCAGGCGCGCTGCAATACCCCATCACCGGCTTGACCAACGGCACGGGGTACGATGTGCAGGTGCGGGCGGTCAACTCCAACGGCGACGGGACCTGGTCCGCAACTGAGGTCGGGACGCCGGCCCTGCCTGCACCCGCTGTCGACTCCGTGCGTGCCGACGACCGCGCCGTGCTGGTTTCCTGGAGCGCTCCCACCGGCATCACCACCGGAGTCGCGGCTTACGACGCGCGTTACATCGAGACCAGCGCTGACGAGACGATGGACTCCAACTGGACTGTGGAGGAGGACGCCTGGGAAGACGGCGACGGCAGCCTGGCTTTTGCCGTGACCGGCCTGACCAACGCCACGGAGTACGATGTTCAGGTCCGCGCGGTGGACGCAAACGACGTCGACGGCGCCTGGTCGGCCACGACCAGCGCAACCCCGGCGGACCACGGCGGCACTCGCGCCGAAGCCACGAGCGTGACCGCGGGCGCGAGGGTGTGGGGAGTCATTGACCCCACCGACGATGAGGACTACTTCAGCTTCAGCGTGTCGAGAACAGCCGACTACTGGATATATACCCTGGGCGACCTGGATACCGTGGGTGATCTGCTGGACAGCGAGGGCACGTCCATCGAGAGCGATGACTATGGCGCGGTACTACCCAACCCGGATAACTTCTTCCTGTGGAGCAAGCTTCAGTCCGGGACCTATTACATCAAGGTAACCGGCTTTGGATCAACTGACGAACCGTACATCCTAAGGATCAGAGAGTTCATAGACACCACTTCAAGGAGCAACGCCGCTACCCTGAATCTCAACAGCTCCGCGAGCGGCACAATCGACCCGGAAGACGACGCAGACTACTTCAAGCTGGAGCTTTCCGAGGCTGCGGAAGTCGCTATTCGTGCATCCGGGTTCCCCGACACCGTAGGCGAGCTGCAAAGGAGCAACGGCACGGTGATAGCCTCCAACGACGACGGTGATTTGCCTGGCGGCCGGAGAAACTTTCTCATCCGGGAGAGCCTGAACGCCGGGGTGTACTACGTTAAGGTCAGTTCTTCCGCCGAAAGGTCCGATGGGCCGTATTCGGTGTACGCCGCGGCCATTACCGAGCCCGGCAGCGCGAAAGCTGACGCTCAGCCACTGACTCTCGGCGTTGCGGCGGGCGGAAGCATAGATCCGGACGGCGACGAGGACTACTTCAGCCTGACCCTCGAAGAGACAACGTACGTGATCGTCGGTGGAGTGAGCGAAGGCATTGATATCAGCGGCAATCTGACCGATGAAAACGACCTCGCGGCCCAAGTAGACTCATTCCATCTTGCCGACCTATTTACCTTCCCCGGCAGCCTTTTTTTCTTCCAAGGCAGATTGGACGCGGGCACCTACTATTCGAAGGTGACGGGGGATGGCACAGAAACGGGACGTTACACCGTGAGAGCCATCGTGGATGCCGGGCAAACCGTATTTGTAAATCGCTGTTCCAGCATTTCCAGGAGTGCCGGCATAAACGACCCGCTCTACGGCTGCCAGTGGCATCTGAACAACGACGACCAGTTCCGCAACAGTGGTGGGCATGACATACGCGTCGAGGAGGTGTGGCCCACATACACAGGCTCCGGCATCAACGTGGCGGTGGTGGACGATGGAATGCACTACCAGCACGAGGACCTGACCGACAACGTCCTCACCTCCTTCAATCACAACTATCACCCGGACTTGACCGACATCTACCACCCCTTCGAGGACCACGGCACCGCCGTGGCCGGTCTTATCGCCGCGAAGGACAACAACCTGGGAATGCGCGGCGTAGCCCCCGAGGCCAAGATATACGGATACAACTATCTGGTGGAAGATACCGACGCCAACGAAGCGGACGCCATGTCGCGCAACGCGTCGACCACGGCCGTTTCCAACAACAGCTGGGGCCCCGGAGACTCCGGCTTGCCGGAGCACGCCACTGAACTGTGGGAAACGGCGGTCAAGGATGGCGTCACCACCGGATACGGCGGGAAAGGCGTTTTCTACGCCTGGGCTGCCGGCAACGGAGGCGACGACGATTACTCCACCCTGGATGAGTATTCGAATTTCTATGCCGTGACTGCCGTCTGCGCCGTCGGGCACGACGACATACGAAGCAGCTACTCGGAAGCAGGGGCAAACCTGTGGGTGTGCGGGCCGTCCAGCAGCGGCAGAGAGGGCCAGCCCCGAATAGCCACCACCGATAGCGGAGACCGGTATAGGGGCACGTTCGGCGGCACCAGCGCCGCTACTCCCATAGTCTCGGGCGTGGTCGCACTGGTGCGAGAGGCCAACAACACTCTTACGTGGCGGGACGTCAAGCTCATCCTGGCGGCATCCGCCCGCAGGAACGACCCGGATAACACCGGCTGGGAGCAAGGAGCTTTCAAATACGGGTCGACCACGGACCGCTACAACTTCAACCACGAGTACGGCTTCGGCATGGTGGATGCCAAGGCCGCCGTGGATTTGGCTACGAGCTGGACCAACGTCCGCGACTTGAGGGAAATCACCTCTGAGTCAAGCGTCATCAACCTGGCAGTCCCCGACTTGCCGTCGTCCGGAACGCCTACCACGGTGAACACCAGCCTGAACGTAGACCCATACGTGGAGTTCGTTGAGTTTGTGGAGGTCAACGCCCACTTCAACCACCCATTCTTCCGGGACTTGACCGTTGAGCTGGTCTCGCCCTCCGGGGCCGTTTCAACGCTGTCCAATTCCGACCCGATAGACGGGGCGTTGACCACCATGTTCCGCTTTGGTTCGGCCCGGCACCTGGGAGAGGACGCAGCCGGAGAGTGGACGCTGAGGATTACGGATGCTCAGCGCGAAGATATCGGGACCCTCAAGTCGTGGGGCATCACCAGCTACGGTCACGGCTCCGTTCCGGGCGCGCCTGAAATCGACACGGTGACTCCGGGAGGAGGCACGCTGACTATCGCCTGGAACGAGTCGGCCGATACTGGGGCGACGGCCATCACCTCATACGACCTGCGCTACATTCGCGAAGATGCTACGGACAAGAGCGATGGCAACTGGACGTTGGAGACGGTTGTGGGGACACCGGGCAGCCGGAGCCACACTATCACCGGACTGACAGGCGGAGTGAAGTACGAGTTCCAACTGCGGGCCCACAACGATGCCGGACACGGCGCCTGGTCTCAAGCGGAAGCTGACGAGCCCACCACGGTCGCTCCGTCGGCGCCATCCATTATCAGCGTCACTCGCGGGGACAGGACCCTGGCAGTTATCTGGACTGTCCCAACAAACAATGGCGGCGGGGCCGTCACAGCCTACGACGTCCGCTACATCGAGACCAGCGAAGACGAAACGGTGGACGCCAACTGGACGGTGCGGGACAACGCCTGGAGAAGCGGCGACCTGCGCTACACCATCACCGGCCTCACCAACGCGACGGAGCACGACGTACAGGTGCGGGCCGTCAACTCCGCGGGGGATGGAGCATGGTCCGGCACACCGCAGCAGGAAATACCCATAACCCTGCAGTGGGAGGAGACCTCAATTGCAGTGGCCGAGGACGCCGGGAGCGTCGTCTTGAGGGCAGTGTTCACGACGATACTTGACGCGCCGCCGGTGGCTGACTTCACCTTCGACGTCACCCTGACCACCGCCGATATAAGCACGACTCAGAACGACGACTACACGGCTCCGCCTTCGTCCGCGACCTTTGTCGCCAGCGACTTCAGCCAGACCGACGTGAACGGCCAGCAGCGATACCGCGCAACCAGAGATTTCAGCATAGCCATCATAGACGACCCAGTGGATGAATCGGACGAAGCCCTCAACGTGACCCTGGCCTACCTGACTCCCGGCCTCACGCATCTCCAGGGAAGCCCCTCCACGGCAGTAGTCACAATCAAGGACGACGAACACGTGCCGGTGACCCTAAGTTGGGAACGGTCGGACGTAACCGTCGGTGAGAACGCCGGAACCGCCACACTGCACGCCTACGCCGTCACCACCGTGGACAAGCGGCCTGAAGACGGGTTCTCCTTCGACGCCTCCATCTATACGACTGATGGCAGCGCGGCCCAGCCCGGCGACTATGCGCAGTTCGACGATACAGTCACTTTCAGCCGGAACGACTTCAGGCGGGTGACCGTCAACGGCGAACGCCGCTATCGCGCCTCAAAGCAGGTGCCGGTGACCGTCGTAGACGATACGCAGGACGAGCCGGACGAGGACTTTCACGCTACCCTGGCCTACTCCGGTCCCACGTGGGCGCACCTCCAGGGAGGACCGGCCAGCGCGACGGTGACCATCACCGACAACGACCACGTGCCCGTCACCATCGCCTGGGACCAGTCGTTCGTGAACGTCGACGAGGACGCCGGAACGGCCACCCTGCAGGCCCGGGCCACCACCACGTCGGACAAAATGCCGGAGAGCGGCTTCACCGTCCCGCTGTCCGCGACGACAGCCGACGGCACAGCCGCCGCAGGCTCGGACTATCGGAGATTGACCACCAGCTTCCGGTTCAGGCAGGGCGACTTCACGCGCACAGATGTGGGAGGGCAATCCCGCTTCCAGGCAACCCGGGACATCCCCGTTTCCCTCATCGACGACACCGACGACGAGCCGGGAGAGGACTTCACGGTAACCCTGAACTATTCCGACCCAAGCCTCCCCCATCTACAGGGAGGCCCCGTCACCGCGACGGTGACCATTGCCGACAACGACCACGTGCCGGTGACGCTGGGATGGGAGGAGACGGCGGTGACCGCGGAAGAGCCCACGAGTCCAGGGACAACCACGCCGGTTGTCCTGCGTGCCAGGGCTGTCACCGCGACGGACAAGCAACCCGAGAGCGGGTTCACCTTTGACTTCACTGTGAACACCGTGAACGGCACCGCGCGGCAGCCCGATGACTATGAACAACTTTCATCAACGGCGACGTTTGACCGCAACGACTTCGACCGGGTCACGGTAAATGACCAATATAGATGGGTTGCCTTAGAGGACTTCAGCGTCAACGTTAATCACGACACCGTCGACGAGCCGCTTGAGCGTTTCACCGTCAGGCTGGCGTTTGTAGGCTCCAGACAGCCGCACCTCACCCTCGGCGATTCGACGGCCACGGTGACCACCACGGACGACGTCGCGTCGCTGGCGGACTTGCAAACGACGGTGAGCGACAACGCAAGCACGGTCGTGCCGGGCGACCAACTGACCTACAATTGGTCGGTCAGCAACAGCGGGCCGGCGGCTACAACTAACACGGTCCTCACCGGCGCCCTGGACACGGGCACATCTTTCGTCTCGGCTCCGGTGACTAGTCCGGGACCGGCCAGTGCAGGCAGTCCGGTCGAACGGTCACATGCACCTTCGGGACGCTGGATCTCGGCGACGCCGCCAGTGGGGAGATTTTCGTCGAGGTCATGAGCAACGCGGCGGCGGACATCCGCTTTGCCGCCAACGCGAGGGCGGACCAACTTGACCGCACCCCTGCGGACAATGACGACTCGGTCACGACGGAGTTGGTTGCGCCGCCGCGGCAGATTACGAATCTGCGTGCATCGGGAACCAGTGCACACATAGACGTGAGGTGGCGCGCACCGGGCGACAACGGCAGCGCCATCACCCGATACGATCTGGAGCGCAAGGAGGCCAGTGGGAGCTATGCGCCCGTCACTCCCGGACCTGGCGTCGCGGCTACAACGTACCGGGACAGCCAGGTGTCGACCGACACCATCTACACCTACCCGTTGCGGGCCGTCAACGCCGACAGCGACGCCGAATGGTCCAACGAGGCGACCGCAACCGCCAAAGATCCGCCACCACCACTACCACCTCCTCCTCCACCACCACCTCCACGACCGCCACCGCCGCCTCATACCGGGGGCGGTGGCGGTGGCGGAGGCGGCGGGGGCGGTCGTGCCGCCGCTCCCGCGGGGCCCGTGCTTCTGCCGCTGGCCGGCGTCTCGCCGCGAATCCTCCGCTTCACCGCCTACGCCGGAGGGGAGAATCCCCCGGCGCAGTTCCTGGGACTGTGGAGTCCGGTATCACGGCCGATGAGCTTCAACGTGTCCGGCAACGCCGCCTGGCTGTCGGTCGCCCCCGCGTCCGGCTTTTCCGCCGGTCCCAACAACCGGCTGTCCCTGGCCGTGAGCGTGTACGCATCGGAGCTGTCATCGGGTAGTCACCGGGCCCAGTTGCTTATCGCCGGGACCGGGTTCAGGAACCCGCCGCAGCGGGTGAACGTATCTGTCACCGTGGCCCCGGCGGCCTTCGCCGGCAGCCGGGCCCTCGAATACGACGCGGACAACAGCTTGTCCATCGACTTGGACGAGGCCCTGGAAGCCGTGAGGGACTACTTCACGGGAATCACTAGTCTGGAAGACGTCTTGAAGATAGTCAGGCTGTACTTCATCGGCTGATGTCGTAGGCAAGGAACCCGTGGCTCCTGGATAGCAATGGAGCGTGGATAGCAGATGAAAGAGTCGCTGCGGAAGGTGCTGGCGGTGCTGGCGGAACCGGGGGTGGCGGTCGGCGTGGCGGCGCTGGTTCTGTCGGGACCGGTCCAGGCGCAAACCCCCGGCGCACAGCGGAGCTTTTCTTCACCTTGGGTCGAGCCGGGGGACAGGTGCAGGTGACGGTCCGGGCCAGCAACTTCGGTGCTCTGGGGCAGATCGTGGAGACGTTGCCCCCTGGGTTCCGGTATGTTGGTTCGGACCTGGGAAGCGCGATAACCTTCAGCGGCCAGACCTTGACCGTCATACTCCTCGGACAGACTGACGTCACCTACACGGTCATCGCCCCCGGCCAAGAGGGTTCGTACACATTTTCCGGAGTGCTGACCGACATAAACCGGGTCGAACTGCCGGTGGGCGGCGCAGATAGAATCAGGGTTGGCCCCCGTCCGACGCCAGCGCCCACGGCCACGCCGCGACCGACGGCCACGCCCACGCCGGAGCCGACGACCACGGCCACGCCGGAGCCGACAGTCGCGCCCACGCCGGAGCCGACGACCACTCCAACACCGAAACCGACAGCCACGCCCACGCCGGAGCCGACGACCACCCCAACACCGGAGCCGACAGCCACGCCTGTGCCGACAGCCACGCCAACACCGGAGCCGACGGCCCCGCCGATGCCCACGCCGCCTCCGGCCATTCCGGTGATCGAAGGCGAGGAGCCCAACCCCATAATGTCCAATGGAGTCTGGTTTGTCGCGGGGTTTGCGGCAGGAATGGTAGTTACCGCCCTGGCAGTGGCCTCTATTCTGATCTTACGGAGAAGGTGGTAGCCGCTACCCGGAAACCGCCTGCCCCCAACCGGCTTGGCCGGAGACCTCGACAGGCAAAAGGCTGCACCAGCGCCTCAATCCCGGCGAACACCGATTCGTGACGTGGGCCCCAATGCTCGGGCCGGCAGCGTGTCCGGCGCGAAGTTGTACCCGTTGGCGTGGGCCTCCACCCAGTCCCTCAGGCCCCGACGGAGTGGACGGTACCACTAAGAAACTATCTCAAAACCCGGTAGGTTCGCTGAGAGACCGCCAATCGTCAGGCTAGCGCGTGGATTCCCGCTTTCGCGGGAAAGACGGGTAGGGCGGGCCGCCGGTTTTGAGATAGTTTCTAAGCACCAAGGCCCTGGTGTTCGCCGCCTGTCACCTAGGGAACCTCTGAACAAGTCCCTTCCCCCGATGGGGGAAGGTTAGGATGGGGGTGCCGGCGTTCATTTGATAGCTAATACCGTTAAGCTCTCCTCCGAGATTTCGGCTTTCGCCTCAATGACCATAACTTGTTCAAAGGTTCCCTAGTTCCGTTCGGCGGGACTGGAAGCGACCACCGCATACTGCACCGGTCCCGAGAGCGTTTATTCCGGACTGGCGGCGACCATCGACTACTACAACAGCGCCGAGACCGTTGACGGGGAATGGTTCGGGTTCATAACCGACACCAGCGACGCAATCATAGGCCACTACGACAAAGCACTGGTGGGAACGGCCCCCAAGGACCTGCTCGGCACGGAGATATTCGCGGTCACCGAAGAGGGAGACTGGGTGACCGCAGAGGACGTGCGCGTCTGGGTGGTCGGCTACGACGGGATGACGTTCGGTGCCGGCTGGCATCGGGACGAATTGCACGGCTGAGGCCTAGCTGGAACTTTATTAACCTCGACTAGCTCATGCTAACTCAAGGAGCCAAAAAGATTCTGAATCCTCAAATCGTCACCGTCGAGCGTCGGGTTGCCCGGTTGGACGCCAGGCCCTACTTCAGACGCTCGATTCCAAGGAGGGAATCGAAGCCGTCGTCGAAGCTCAATATGCGGCTCACCCCGGCCTTCCGCATCACCGCCACATGCAGCGCATCCCGAGCAGAGAGGCGGCCCACAGAGTCCAGGAGTGCTCTGGCGGAGCGTATCTCTGCCATGCCAAAGGTCAGAACATCGTCGGCTATCCCGTCCAGCTATCGAAGGCGGCGTCGATGGCGTCGGGGCGCTGTATGGCGGTGCAACGGTGGAGTATCTCCTGATAGACCTCCACATCGGTGATGAACCGCTCCCCGTTGCGCACCAACTCCGTCAACACAGCCACTGCCCGGTCCTTGTTAGGGTGTGCCACCCCCACCAGGTACATTGGCACGTTGGAGTCGATGAAGATCACGGAAGCCGATGTCCTTCTTCAATCTCTTGTAGCATGACCTCTATGTCAGCAGTAGGGAAGTCATGCCGAGAGGCATCAGCGATAACGCGTAACTTGGCCTCCACAGTCCCAGGATGGTTGTTTTTTGCCTGGCGCAGGGCCTGCCGGACCCACTCCGCGAGGGTCACCCACTGCCTGCGGGCAACGCTCTGAATCTCCTTGTATTCTTCCTCATCCAGGAGGACTTGTAGGCGTTTAGGCATGATAGGAGTCTAGCGGACTCATACAGAATGAGTCAAAGGGGGGAGGCGATTGTCACCGCATTCTGGTCCTGCGGTAATGGCGGGCGGAGATGAGCTTCAGCCAACTTGCCCGGCGATTCGACCTGCCCAAGACCACCATCCGGCGGATGGCGCAGCGGGGCGAACGGCAGGACGCTAGGTCCAAGCGGCTTTGGTTTTTCTTGGACAGACCGGTTGTATTCGTCGCCGGTTTAATCGATCAGATGCAATGAATCTTGGCATTGAAATTTGTCACGGGATGTCTGACCATAAAGGTCATACTTGTCCATCGGTTGGTTCCGATGGACAAAGTATCAGACTTTATTTGATGCCATGAATCTCATTTTGAGCCAAGAGATTACTGTACAAATCTAGGCCCGCACGTACTCCCACCTCGGAGCAACTCACCGGAACTGCCGCTGGATGTAGCACCTGACTCCTCTCTTTCGCTCCTCAGGGCAGGCTTGACCTCCGTCGAACACAATGGCATGTACACAAAATACCATTGTTGCCCATGGCCGCCCCGGTTCTTGGCAAGACCAACCGTTTTCCGGCGGACACTCTCGCCGCCACATACGTCCTCCCTCCTACCGGTAAGACAGCTTCCTGGCCGGCTCCGACAAGGTCCTTGTTTCAATTCCATTCCATTGAGATGGAGGTAAAAAGTTGCAGTGACCGCGCCTGTGAGTCTATATTTTCTATATAGGCGCGAACCGGACCATCAGGCTCATGCTGAATTCACCAAGGCGGCTAGCTGAAAGGAGATGCAATGGATTTTTACAAGGCTGAATACATCTGGATAGACGGCACGGAGCCAGTGTCCAAGCTCCGGTCCAAGGGCAATGTTATCCCCAATGGGCAGGAGCCTCCGATATGGGGTTTTGACGGCTCAAGCACGAACCAGGCCGTCGGGACCGATTCCGATTGTGTATTGAGACCGGTCTACAACTGCGCGGACCCGATTCGCGGAGGCGACAACAGACTGGTAATGTGTGAGGTCTTGTTGCCTGACATGACGCCTCACCCGTCCAACACCAGGGCGGCCTGTGCCGCCGCGGCGGAAAAATACGCCGGTTTCGACACTTGGTTCGGTATCGAACAGGAATACACTTTCTTCGACGGGACCAAGCCATTGGGATGGCCTTCCAACGGCTTCCCGGCGCCGCAGGGCGGGTACTACTGCGGAGTGGGGTCGGACGAGGTCTTCGGCCGTCCCGTGGTGGAAGAACACTTGGACGCCTGCCTCCGGGCGGGGCTGATGATTTCCGGCATCAACGGGGAAGTAATGCCGGCCCAGTGGGAGTTCCAGATTGGCCCGGTGGGCACTCCTGAAGTAGCCGACCAGCTATGGGTCGCCCGGTGGCTCCTGTACCGCATCGGAGAGGATATCCATATTGGGGAGGACGGCAGAGGAGTCAGCGCAACGCTCGACCCCAAACCTGTTCATGGCGACTGGAACGGCGCGGGCGCCCACTGTAACTTCTCCACCACGCAGATGCGCGAGAGCTACGAGCCTTGCGTGGCCGCCGCTGAGGCCCTCGGGACCAACCACGACGAGCATATTGCCAACTATGGCCATCGAATCGAAGAACGCTTGACCGGTCTCCACGAGACCTGCTCCTACAGGGAATTCAGGTATGGAGTATCGGACAGGGGGGCGTCCGTTCGAATCCCTTGGCAGGTCCATAGGGACGGCAAAGGGTATATTGAGGACAGGCGGCCCAACGCCAATTGCGACCCGTACAAGGTGACGAGGCTGATACTGGACACCGTATGCGGGGCAGCGTCGTCCTAGCCGACCGGCCGAGAGGCCCCAACTCCTCCTGCGGAGATAGTCCGGTCGTAGGCGACACACAGGTACGGACACACGGATCCAAATGTATCGACCGCCGGCAACTCAAGAACGGGAACAGCGGCCTTTCCGTTCTTGGGCCAAGGAACGAGGCAATGGCGGTGTTTCCTTGCTCCTCAAAGGCGAAGCCGGCCTTGGCCGGCTTCGCCTTGAATGCGATAGACCGAGGGGAGCTAGCCGGGGAGGATGCCTTCTCCGACGAAGAGGACCTGGGCTTCTTCCAGGGTCAGGTCGGCCGCGGGCAGCATCAGGTCTGATTCCACCAGTTCGTCCACCGGCACCGGCGTGCCGTGCTCCCGGACCAAGGACAGCATCCGGCCCATCAGTTCGCTGAAGCCGGCGCGGTCGCCGGCTTCCACCGCCTCCACCAATTCGTTGTCGATGTCGTTGAGGGGGTCGATGTAGGCGCCGGGCAGATTGAACTGCCCCTCGGTTGCGATTCGGACGATCATGACCAACTCCCTGATGCTAATGGGGCGCTACTAGTACTCAGTCAACCGTGAAATCGGAAGGGTAAAGGCGGTGCAGTTTGGTTCGGGCGTCCTGGGTGTTGAACCGCCAGTTGATGGTGGCCTGGGCGGCGTTTCGCTCCGTGACCAGGGCTTGGACTTCTCTTCGGAGGGCCTCCTCTCCGGGGAGTCGCTGCCTGAGGCAGGAACGGGACAGTACGCTGAACTCGATTTCCGCCATGTTCAACCAACTGCCGTGCTTGGGGGTATAGTGGAACTCCAGCCGCTTGGCAATCCGCCGGGCCTCTGGCGCCGGGAACGTCTCGTACAGGGACGCCGGACGATGAGTGTTCAGATTGTCCATGACCACCCGCAGGACCTCGGCCTCCGGGTAAGCTTCGTCCACCAGCCAACGCATCTGCTGGGCGAAATCCTGCATGGTACGCCGCTGGGTCACCGCCACCTGCCGCCAGCCCGCCAACGGCTCACAGGCCAGGAACAGGTTGCGCGTACCCTCCCTGCGGTACTCGTAGTCCTGCCGCAGCGGAAGTCCCGGCCGGGGCGGCAGAGATGGCCGGGTCTCCGCCAACAGCTGGGTGGAGGTCTCGTCAAAGCAGACCACCGGCCTTTGGGGGTCATACGGTTCGGCGTACAGGTCCAGCACGTCCTCCATGTTGGCCACGAACTCGGCGCTCACCTTGGGAATACACCATTCCTTCTTCTGCCACGGCTTGAGAGCGTTTTTTGAGCCGCTTACGCACTCCTTCATGGGACATGGAGGACGCCAACCCCAACTCCACCACCTTCCCAGCCAGCAGGCGCAGGGTCCAGTGGTCATGCCCCTCCGGCGCTGGGCTACAGGCCAAGGCGACCAGGTGCGCCTCGCCCCGGTCATCCAACTTCCGATGCCGGTTGGCCTGGCGCCGGTCCCACAGGGCCCCGGCCAACCCCTCCTTGGTAAAACGCTGCTTGATCCGGTACACGGTGCCCAGCGCCACATCCAGGGCTTCCGCCACTTGGGGAGCCGCCCAACCGTTGTCGCTCTTGAGGAGAATCCGCGCCCTGGCGGTTACTCGGGCGGAGCATTTGCCGACCCGAATCAAATGCCGGAGTTCTTGCCTCTGTTCCGGCTCCAGCCCCACTGCGTACTTGTCCCTGACCATCATTGCCACCCCAGCCGTCAACACTTCCCACCAAGCAGGATAGCCTAATTGGTCGATTTCTTAAACAATTGCTGAAACCAAGTTGACTGAGTACTAGCCGTTTTTCGAAGACGCGCCGGACTTGAGCGCGGCCAGTTCGCTCTCCACGTTCTGCTCCGACGTGAGTTTTTCCAGCTCCCGGCTGATGTCGTCCTTGGCGCCCCCGGTGAAATCGTCCAGCACGCCGATGGTGGCCAGTTCGTCGATGGCGCCGGCGCGGGCGCGCATCTGGTCGGTCTTGTTTTCCGCCCGCTCCACCGCCAGGCTGATGTCCCCCATCTCTTCCGAGACGCCCGACAGGGCCGCGCCGATGCGCACCTGGGCTTGGGCGGCGGTGTACTGCGCCTTGATAACCTCTTTCTTGCTCTTGAACGCTTCCACCTTGGCCTGGAGCCGCCGCTCCGCGACGGTCAGCTTCTCCTGCTCCTGCTCCATACCCTCGATCTGGTCGTCCAAGCCCTGAAGCTCGATCATGGATGCCTGCTTGCGCTGCAGGGCCAGCCGGGCAAGGTCTTCCCGGTCCGCCTCTAGGGCCTGACGCGCCTGCGAGTCCAGCTTGGCGATGTTTTCCCGCACGACGGTCGCCTGCTGTTGAATACGCCGCTTGGCGGTGACCATCTCGACGACGCCGCGCTTGACGTTGCGCAGCATCTCCAACTGCTTCTCGTAGGAGTAATCCAGGGTCTCCCGAGGGTCCTCGGCTTGGTCCAGGATGCGGTTCATCTTGGACTTAACGATGGTGGACATACGCGATAGCATTCCCATTTTCAACCTCCCCTGTTTCTGCCAGTGATGAGGCTCACCAGCCCGATTACGATCACGACGATGCCGATTACGGCGATGATCCAGCCGAGTATGTTAAGCAGGCTCGCGAAAAAGTCGGACTGCACGAGGAGTCCAACCACCAGCAAAATAATCCCAACGAGTATCCAGCCACTCTTTAGGCCCATCCTCGACTTCTCCTTGTCAGTCTGCGAATCGCCCAACTTCAAGTTTACCACGGCCCAGAAATACAGACCCGTCATTCCCACGAAAACGGGAATCCAGGAAGGATAGCCCGCTCCACCGATTGGCTGTACAATTCCGGGCATATGCTGCGTTCGATTTTTGGCAGAAAAAAGCGGAAGCGGGACTCATCCGCCTCTCCGCCGCGCGACGATAGCATCAGGGACGCCCGGATCGGCGACGTGGTGTCGATCGCCGGGTTCCGCTTGGAGTACGAAGATGTCTATTTCTACGTGGAGAGAGTTCACCGGTACTCCAGCCACGGCGAAACGTGGCATGAGATGGTGTGTACCGACGGCCAGCACCAGGTTTGGGTCGATTGGGTGGACGGCCACGATCTGTCCGTCACCGCCACCGACAACCCGGACCCGGCGGGCTTGGCCAGCGTGGGTCTGACCGAAGAGACGTTGATCGAGTTGGACGAGGAGAACTCCATCGACAACTATATCGAGGTCGAAGGCGAAGTCTACCGCTACCGGAACAGTTCCGAAACGCTCTTCTACCAAGACGGCCGCGGGCCGGGCCAGGGCTTTTATTCTTGGGACTTCATCCGAGAGCAGGGAGACCGGGTGATGTCGGTGGCCAAGTGGGAAGGCCGGCCCTTCGAAGTGACCTTCAGCGAGGTCATTCCGGCAGAGAACATCACTCTTTACCCCGGAGACCGTGGTTCCGAAAACCGCAGCCGCCCCGGCGAGCAGGAATACCGATGATTGACTCCTTCATAGACACGTTGCAGGCATTCCCCCGCGGGCTGGTGTTCGTCGCCGTCGGGCTGGCGGTGCTCGTGCTCGGCAAGCTGGCCAGAGACGTAGTGACGCGCTACAGCATCGATCAGGAAGTCACCGAGAAGCAGAATCTGGCGGTGGCCCTGCGGTTGAGCGGCTACTTCGCGGGGCTGGTGCTGGTGCTTTTGGGAGCGCTGTACCAGCCGTTGCTGCTGGAGGGCGAAAGCGGGCTCGGATTCGACCGAGACTACTGGTTTGAAGTGCTCCGGGTCTTCCTGTACGCCTTGGCCGGCATCGTGGCGCTGAACCTCGTGCGGCCCTTGATGGACCGGGCGATCCTGTACAAGTTCCGTGTGGACGACGAAATAGTCGAGGGGCAAAACGTCGGGACCGCCGCCGCGGAGTTCGGGCTGTACATCGCGACCGGGCTGCTGATCGCCGGCGCCGTAGCCGGCGAGGGGGCGAGTTCGGAGCTGATGGCGGCCTTGGTGACATTGGCGTTCTTCGGCATGGGGCTGGTGTTCCTGGTGGCGTACGCGGTCTTCTACGAGTTCACCACACCGTACAACATCCACTCGGAAATCGAAGGCAACAACAACGCGGTGGGCATCGCCTTTGGCGGCAACCTGATTGCCATCGGCCTGGTGATGTTCAAGGCGGTGTTCGGCGACTTCGTTGGCTGGGGAGAGAGCATCGCCGCGTTTCTGACCTTGGGAGTAATCGGGTTTGTTCTGCTCTACGTGCTCCGGGTGCTCATCGACCTGTTGTTGTTGCCCACGGTCCGGGTTTCCAACGCTCTGGGGGCGGGCCGGAACACCGGCGTCGCCTTTGTAGAAAGCTCCGTGGTAATTGCTTCCGCCCTGATACTGTTCATGGCTATTTAGGATCGGGGCGAGTTGCTCCAGACTTGCCGTAGGACCCTTCTCTCGGCCGCCAACTGCCGGGACTGATCGTTCTTTTCTTCCAGGTAGCTGTACCCGCTCTCGACTATCCTAGCGATAAGGTCGTCATCCAAGTCGAACCTGTTGACCGCCGGCTCCAGCAGCCGGTCGAAGAAACCGTCATCCTCGATCAGTCCAGTCCATTCGCCCGAGAAGGCGTCCAAGCTGCCGTCGTAGAGGCGCAGCAGGAACACCGTCCTGACGGGGTCCAGACCCTCGTACTCGTAGACCTGAGGACGCAGGTCCACCCCCCGGCCCCGGCCGAAGCAGACATCCTCGGCCTCGCCGTCGAAGTCGGCGTCCTTGAAGTGGTCGTAGGCGTCGATGTAGTCCTCGGTCTCCCGCAGCAGCGTGCCGATAAATTCCCGGCCCCCTTCGGTGATCGTGAACGCGCCGTTCTCCTTCCCCGCCTCTTCCAGGAACTCGACCAAGCCCTTGCGTTGCAGTCCAGCGGCCCCGGGAGCCGTCGCCGTGATTTCGCACTGGAACTTGTCGAGGAAATAGAGGACGGTCAACTCCCTGAGCCAGGCCAACAACCCATCTTTGCTATGCCAGAACCGCCGGCGCACGGCGTATTCCAGGGCGCTGTATTTTTGTTCGATCCGCAGGTTGGGACAGACCGGTCCCGCCAGGTCCAATGCCGCGCCGCCATCGGTAGACACGGCCAGAGCGCAGAGGCCCTTCCGCCACTGCTCTACGGCGTCGAGAATTACGGCGTAGATGTCCTGCAGGTCGGGGTTGGTTCGCGCGTCGAGCATGGACTCGACATCGCATTGCCGCTGCGGGTCTGCGGGGAACACCAGGTCAAGGAGGCGTCCTATGGTCTCATCGGCATAGTCCGGGGGCAGCCCGACAAGGAGACAGTCGACCGGGTCCATTCCGGCGAGCGACACCCTGAGCTCGAAAGGCGCTGGCGGGCGCATCAGAAGCGGCGGCGGTCCCGGACGGACATCGCCCCGCCGCCGCCATAGCCACCGGAGCTGCGCGAAGAGCGGAAGGCGCTGGAACGGCCGCGGGTCACGGAACTGCTGGACCTGAACGCTCCGCTGGTCCTCTGGGTCTGCTGGTAGGTCGTGCGGTTGGAGCTTACGTTGCCTTTCGACTGCTGGTAGCGGGAACCGGCGAAGGACGACTGCTTGCTGTTGTAGGAGCTGTTGCGTTGCACCTGGCGGTTGTAACTGGTGGTCTGCCGGTAGGTGGTGCGCTGGTTGCGCATCCCGGGGCCGCTTCCCACCGGCGTGTGGTAGTAATAACCGCGCGGCATTACAGCGGAGATGAGCAGGTAAGTGAACAGGAAGTTCCCCGCGCCGAAGTGGCTGTTGTAGTAGCCGTTGCCGTGGTAGCCCCGCATGTCGTATTCATCGTTGTCGCCCTTTACGATGGAGAAAAGCTGGTCGTCGGTCATGTCGTCGATCTCGTTGTTGCCGTCCAGGTCTTCCCATCCTTCGAGGGTCAACGCGGCGCCGTCCTGGCTGGCCCGTATGAGCACCAGTCCGTCGCCTTCGTATATCTGGTTGACCCGGTCCTCGAAGTCAGTCGCGCTCTTGGAGTCCTTGAACGCCTGCTGAACATCGTCCAGGTTTATCCTGCCTGCCGCTCCGTCGGTGGCGGCCCAGTCCTCGTAGGACGGCGCTCCGCAGGCGGCGATCAGGGGCGCCGCAGCGACTACGCCGCCAAGGGAGATGGCCGTGCCAAGCTTGAACCTTCTCAACTCGTTCACTCCTTTGCCGCCGCCATCAGCGCGCGGGCATCCTCATGCACTCGGACCGGGGCGCTGACACGGGGATGAAAACGGTCTACGGGGAAAGTCAGCAACTGCGACAGGTACTCCGTCTCAACCCGCTCCAGGAACTCGCCCCATGCCCGGAAGCTCTCCCGGACGTAGGCTGCCACGGCGGACTTGTGGCTTCTGTTGGAGAGCGTCTGGTTCAAGATGGAGCCCTGAAGGTCGCCGAGGTGGCCCTTCCATTGCTCGTCGCAGGTATTCAAGTAGAGGAGAATGGCTAGACGATTGAAATTGGAGGGCCCGACTCCCCTCTCCAACTCGTCGAGCCGGTCTAGAAACAGCCGGCCCAACTGCGCCGGAAGCAGCGTCAGGTCGCAACCCCAAAGGGCCGAGCAATCGACCTGATAGTCCAGCCGCAGTTCCTCGGCAAACCGGACGAACCTGGCGGGGTAACCTTCCGGAGTCACTTCCGCGAAATAATCGGCGCCCAGTCGGCCCGCCAGGCTCCGCGCCAACTCAAGGCTCCGTCCCTTGAACGCTGGCGAACCCATCGCCTCGCGCCGGTGGCGGTAAAAAAGGTCGGTCTGCCGGTCGATCACTGCGGTATAGTCGTTCAGCAGACTGCGTTGCTCCTCTGCTTCTCTCTCAAAGACCCTCTGCACCGACCGGACGTGGGCATCGACCGCCGGGCCAGCGAAGTACGTTCGCCCGGCTGAGTCGGTTTTGCGGCACTGGACCAGCTTCAGAATGCCGTCGGCGTAGAGGTTGAGGAGGCGGTCTTCCAAGCTCAACAGCCCCTGCGCGACGCCGAAATTACCCTGCCGGCCGCTCCGACCGCTCAGTTGGAGGTCGATACGCGGAGAGTAGTTGGTCTCCGTGCCGATAACCCGCAGTCCCGAGGGGAAGTCCGGCCTGTCCCGCTCCGGCAGCAGGGCCCACTGCACGGCTATCCGGTCGTCCAAGCCGGGTTCCAGCAGTATATCGGTGCCCCGGCCGGCCATGTTGGTCGCCACGGTTACCGCGCCGAACGCGCCGGCCTCCCGGACGGTCCGAGCCTCTTCATCGGAGTTGACCGCGTTCAGCAGGTTGTGGGGAATGCCGCGCTCCGTGAGGAGTCCGCTCAAGGCCTGCGAGTCTTCGACGCTCAGGGTTCCCACCAAGACCGGCTGGCCAATGCGGTGGGCGGAGGCTACCTCGTCAACGATGGCCAAGGCCTTGTCCCGCTTGTTGAGATACACCCGGCAACCCAGGTCGGTCCGTTTCAGGGGGCGTGCCGGGAGAAGCTCCACGACCTTGAGCCGGTAACGCTGCCTGAACTCGTCGGCGGAGGAGGCGGCCGTCCCGGTCATGCCGGAGATCCACCGGTACCGCGTGACGAACCCTTCTACCGAAATCTGTCCCAAGGTTTCCGTCTCGGGGCGGGGCGTAATACCTTCCGCGGCTTCCACCGCCGACTGCAGCCCATGCTGGTAAACGCAGTCCGCCTTGGGCCTGCCGGTGGCCCGGTCGATTAGCACTATGCGCCCCTCGGTGACCAAGTAGTCCACGTCGCGGTGCAGGAGTAGGCAGGCCCGCAGCATCTGGTGCACCTGGTTGCCCAGCTCATACTGCCGGGCCTGCCGCCGTCGCACCTCCCGCCCACGCCTTCTGCGTTCGCCGACGGCGAGATGCTCGTAGGTCTCCAAGGCCTCCAGTTGTTCTTCGAGTGGACGCCCGTCGTAGAAAGGGCCCAACTGCTGCACCAATATTTCCCGGCCCTCGTCGGTCAGCGTGACGTAACGCTTGTCGGGCGCAATTACGTAAAGCAGGCCGGAAGCCAGGTCCGCGCGGTCCAGTTCGGCCACCAGACTGGCCTGTTTGAGCACCCCCGGCTGTTCGGCCAAGAGCCGCTTCAATTCCGGGTTGTCCGGCTCAGCCAGCAACAACCGGGCCATGAGCCGGGTCCTCTCGCTGGCGCTTCCGGCCAACCGGGCCAGTTGACCGGCGATGCCTTGGGCAACCTCGCGCTGCCGGTCGATGAGACTGGAGACGGCCTTCCGGACCTTGACGACCGGGGCCCGGCCCCCGACGCGACCGCCGGAGATGATCATGGGAGTGAAGGCTTCGTCAATGAGAGCGTGGTCCACCTCGTCAATGATCACCGCTTCCAGCTTTCCCTGTACCGACTCGTCGCCGACGGTCTTGAGGTTGTCCCGGAGAAAATCGAACCCGAACTCCCGCATCGCGCTGTAGACGATGTCCTTCCCATAGCTCTGCCGCCGCTCGTCGTCCTCCATGTAGCCCAGCACCGGGCCGACGCCGATGCCCAGGGAGCGGTAGACTGGCCCGAGCAGCTCGGCGTCCCTGGAAGCCAGATAATCGTTGGCGGTCACGATGTGGACGGCCCTTCCCAGCAACGCGTGGGCCACCGCCGTGAAAGCCGCGGCGACGGTTTTGCCCTCCCCGGCGGCGAGTTGGGCAATGCTTCCATCGAAGAGATGCGCCCCGGCAAGCAATTGCTCGTCCGTAGGCCGGATGCCGAGCTGCCGGGTTACGGCTTCGGCTGTGATGCCGAAGGCTTGGGCCAGGAGGTCTTCGAGGAGGTCTTCGGTGTGCGACTGGCGCGCCTCGTACTTGAGGCGCACCAAGTCCATTCTCAGGCCGCCGTTCCCGTGACCGGAGAAGTCAAGGCGGCGGGCCTTCGCCAGTATGCTTTGGGGCCGGTCTTTTGAAGTCATGACGACGACAGCATCCGGAGGCTTCCTACCCGATCCTTTCCTGCAGGCTGGGCCAAGAATACCTGGTGGAGCTAATGTACACCAGAAGGTCGCCCGCAGTCAGGAATATGTCTCCAAACTTCAGGTGCGCCTGCCGATCGCGGACCATCCCAACGAGGTTGATATCCTGTTCCAGCAGCCTTGCGGCGACTTGAGTGTAGCTAAGGGGGCCGCCGCCGGACTCAAAAGAGGGCGCGGACTCGACCTTCGTGCTGGCCATCGTACCCTCTATCAGGTTGCTGGTCATGGCCTGCGTAAGCAAGGTAACGCCGGGGTCCTGGGACTCCTGGATCAGAAGGTTGGTGGCCATGCGCAGGGTATACACCAGCGTGGTGTCGGGAGAGCCGGAGAAGAGACGCCGGTGATTCGGCGACATACATTCGGCAACGGTCCGTATACCGGAGTTGAGGCTGGCGATGACGGTGGCGGCGGCGGCAACCACGCTGTCGCTGTTCGGGTCGTCGTAGTTCGTGCTCAGGATAATAGCCAGGACGGCCTCGTCGAAGCGGGCCCTGCGATAAGTCTCCTCGTCCAGGGGCGAACCGCGCACGAAGGACACGTTGGGATGGTCAAAAGGCAGGGTGTTCACCGTGTCGGTAACGATGACGATCTCGGTCCCGCTGTGCCCCGGGTCGGCCAGGAACTCGTCGACAACCTGGCGAACTCTGGTCTCGTTGGGGAAGTTTACGATCAGCAGGTGGCCCTTGGCATTTACGCTCGCCATTCCGGTCTGCTCCTTCATGCGCTGGTCCAGGACCCAGTCCACCAGGATCCCCGCAGTTGTTGTGAAGGCCACCAGCCCGAACAGGACGATGAACACTACCGTGCCGATGCGGGCGCCGGTGGCCGAGGCCGACAGGTCTCCGTACCCGATCGTGCTGATGGATATGACGCTGTACCAGAAGCTGTCGCCGATGGTCAGATCGGGCTGAACGCTCCGCTCGAAAAAGAAGAAGGTCAGGGCGTTGCCGACGATGCTTCCTCCCAGCACGACCAGTATAGCCAGAAGGCCCAGCTCCCGTCTGCGGCGCACCCGGCGCATGATTCTTACCAGGGAAAGGTACATACGGCGGCGTTCTCTATTGGTTGGCTGAACGGAAAGCGGCTGTCAACTCCCCAGCTTCATAATCACCAGGCCCGCTTCGTGGCCCGGCCCGTCGCACTCGTCGAGCCGGGCCAGCAGATGCTCCTCGGCCTCCAGGATTCTCTGGCTGACCACCGGCTCGGCCTGTGAGAATCCGACGCCAAGCGGAGAGTCCAGGTCCCACCGCTCGGTAACGGAACATTCCAGACCCGCCCGCCGGCTCACCGCCTCATACTCGCGGCGGACTTTGCCGAACTCCTGCTCGCTGTGGTAGGGAATGGGGATGACGTAATAATCGCTGGAAAGGTACAGTCCCAACTCGTTGTCGAACACCTGCATCAGGTCGGTATAGGGCATCCAGCCCTCCAAGGCGAAAAAGAAGTTCTCCGGGATGTCCTGTGGCGCGCGGTGGTAGTAGAAGTCTTCCTCGGCCTCGATCATCTTGATCTTCACGGGCGTCTTGTCATCGTAACCCAGAAGGCGCTCGGCCTCCGGGCCTCGTAGAAACAGGAAGGGAATGTTGCCGTTGGTGGCGTCTACCAGCACCGGTTCCCCGCCGATATCATACAGCAGGGCAGTATGCTGCCAGAACCGGGTGTACCGCCTGGAGAGACTGAAGTCGAAGGTGACCAGAAGCTCTCGCAGCTTCTCCACGGGCAGCGCTCCGGAGGCGTTGGGTCCGGCGAAGAGGTATTCGGATTTGAGGCCGTAATGGTCGGTAAGGAACTTCAGCGCCTGCACCTTTTCCGAGCAGATCGCCCCGGCCCCCTCGATGATGTTGTCGATGGTCTCGTCCCCCGATTTGTAGACCAGCTTCCGGCCGACGAACCGGGAGTAGTTCTCGAAATGGGCGTTCCAGACCCTTTGGGCCAACGCCTCCAGCAGCTTGAGGCCCAACCCGGACGACGCGCCTTCGAGAATCCGCCCGGCTTCCGAGGGCCCGAAACGGTCCGTCAGCGTTCTATGCACGAAGGCGGAGTATTTCGCGTCGTCTCGCTGCCACTTGCGGGCGTGGAAGCCCGGCCAGTTCCGATGGTAGGCGCCGTTCGTGCGGTCGATGGTGATGTCAACGACAGGGACTGCCCGCCCCCCGATCAGCACCGGGTGACGGGCGGGAATTCCGTCCAGCCCGATGTGCCGGTCTAGGTCTTTGAAAGTCATCTCCGGGACCATGTCCAGGAGACGGCCGCTGTCGGAGCAGAGGTACAGCAGGTCCTGCAGGGCGTACAGGGTGCTGGCGGAGTCCGGGGTAATCCGGCCCTCTCGCAGCAGCCGGTCGACGGGGGCGTGCTTGACATACTTGTCCAGCAAGTACCTCAAGGGTCGGGACCCCTCGCCGGCGTCAATCCGGAGGGCACACTGTCTGGTGGAGACCAGGTCGGAGAACTGGAGTATCAAGTCACCGGACTGCATGTGGCCCGGCCCCCCAGCGGGCAGCGAAGTGGTCGTAGGTGAACCGGCTCTTCAAGACCGGCACGCCGGAAGGCGGCAGCGCGTAGACCGCCGGGAGTCCGATTCCGTTGAAGGAATGGGCCTTGGTCATGGTGTACGAACCGGCGTTGTTGAAGAACACCCTGTCCCCGACCCCCAAGACGCGCTCGAACCGGTAGGAGCCGAACAGGTCGCCGGCCAGGCAGGTGCTTCCCGCCAGCAGGTATTCGTGGGCCGCGCCGTCGTCGTGTCCGACCACGTCGGGCCGGAAGCCGTACTCGAGCACTTCGGGCATATGGTTCACCGTGGTGTCCAGCACTGCTATTTGCTTGCCGTCGCTGAGGAACACGTCTAGGACTGTGGACACGATGTACCCGGCAGAGCGCACCAAGGCGGAGCCGGGTTCGAAGAATACGTCCAACCGCGACCCGGAGGCCCCGGTCTGTCGCTTGAGGAGGCTCACCGCCTCGATGAACGGCCTGTAGTCCGAGTCTTCGTCAAAAAGATACCCGCCGCCGAGGTTGATCCACCGGAGGCGCGCCAGCACCGGCCCGGCTTGAGAACAGACCAGCTTTACCGTCTCCAGCAGCTCCGCGAAATCGGTGGAGTCGCAGTTTGAATGGAACAGGACGCCCGTCAGTCCGTCGAACCGTTCCGGTTCCCGGTCGAACGCCGCGACCATATCCAGCAGGGGGACGCCCAGCTTCGAGTGGGGCCGGCAGGGGTCGTAGCGTTCGTCGTCGGCAAAGGACATCTGAGGATTCACGCGCAGCCCGCAACTCGCCATGCCCTTGATACGGTCCCGGTACCGGTCCCACTGGCCCAGCGAATTGAAGGAGACGAAGTCGCACAAGCCGCCGATCTCGTCGATTTCGCTTTCCTTGACGCCCGGCGTGGTAAGGTGGACCGCCCCGCCGTTGGGCCGGTCTTTGAGGGCGGCCCGGGCCAGGCGCGCCTCAAAGAGCGAGCTTACTGAGAACCCGTCAAGTTCCGGGGCCATCAACTTGAGGGCGTCCAGGACCGAGAAGGACTTGATGGCAAACAGGAGCCGGCACTCTCCGTCCCGGCTCAGCTTCCGTCCGGCTTGAAGCAGACGTTGAATAGCCGTCTCGTCGTAAACGAAGGCTGGTGTATCGACGGCGTCAAGCCCGGCCGGATACATGCCCAGTCCTCTCGGCCGTCACTTGCCGGATAGGACGGCGGACGGCGCCGGGGTCGATACCCGTCCGCATCGCCGCCATGACGCCGGCGGCCTCCCAGTAATTGTCAACCAGATGGAACTGTCCGGCCCGCCACGGCAGCCGTGTCAGGTCGTTCCTCATCAGGTTCTCGTTCTCCCGCACTGCAATCACCGGGATGCCCTGCTCCAGCGCCGCCGCCGTGGGCAGCCCCAAGCAGCCGTCGGGAATCACCAGGCAGGAAACGTCCTCCACGGACAGGACGTGGGGCGCGCCCATTTCGGCTGGTTCGGTGACGATCTTGGGACTTCTCTGCAGCCCCTTCAGCACCGACTGCAGGAAGGTGAGCGAGATTGCTTCGGCGGCCAGCCGGGGGTCGACGATGCCCGTGTCAACCTCCATGGCGGCCTGGGACTCCAGCATCGGGGAATGGGCCGAGGGCACGTCGTAGATGCTGGAGATGGTATGGGTCAGCATGGACTCGACTCCACCCCAAGGGTTGACCATGCTGCCGTCGCTGCCGAAATAGTCGCCGTGGTAATGGAAGGGAACGGTGATGACCGAGGACATCGCTACCGCGTCGTATTCCCCCCGGTGTCGGTCCAGCACGTCCAGGACTTGGCCCAGGCCCTCCACCTCCCCCGCCGCCCGCGCCGAGCCGGTGTACTGCGACCTCATGATCAATGGCGGGTCCAGCTCTATCACCTTGGGGCACATCAGGCCGTAAGACGCACGGGCCGCGTTGACGGCGTTGACCGCCATCGCCGGGAAGAGCGGGTCAGGATGGGAGTTGATCAGCGCCAGGACCCGGTTGCTTCTGACCGGCTGCAGGCCCGCCGTGCCCATCAGCAGGCGCGAAATGACGCTTCCCTCGACATAGAGGCCGTTTTCGGGTAGCTCGTTTATGTCGGAGGCGTTGACCACGTTCGGATGAGTGACCAGCCGGTCGCAGATGGAAGCCAGCAGGCGGGCCACCGGCGTTGCGTCCCCGGCGTGGCCTCCGATGGCGGCCCCAATGCCGGTCGGGACCAGCAATACCGCGTTGAAGCTTGCGGTGTTCTCCGTCCGGCGTTGTCGGTACCGGAACATCAGCCCGCTGGGGAAACGCCGGCCACGTTCCAGCCCCGCTTCCCGGACGGTCGTAACCTCGCAGCGGCACGCGGCGGCGTCGGACTCGGTTACGACGAACCTGACCGGCGCGAGGCCCTCAGGCAAACACGCCATAGTCTGCCCGGCCCACCAATCGAGGACGGTGACGCCTGCGGGCGCGGCGGGAATGTCCAGCGTGATTTCCGACAAGAACACTGTGGGTTTCGCCTCCGGCGTAGCTACCGGTAGATTATAACCCCTGCCATCTAATCCCGTGATTCCAGTTTTGCAATTGGTACTAATCCGTCTGTCGGGATATCCAACGGCCGGCCGGGGCACCGAGCTTTACAAAATCGCCGGCGTTTCCGAAACGCCGGGCTTGACATGGGTCCTGATGGCGTCGAACATCCGTGAGCTGGCGCCGGAAGTTATCGACGACACCTTGGGCATTATGGTGAAGTACCAGGACGACACTGAGGTGGCGAGTGTCGGACCGGTGTGCGCCCGGCTGAAATACTTGCGTGACCGCAGCCCTCGTGGCGCAAGGAGACGCAACTGATGGTCATTCCCGGAAAAGGCCTGAAGGTAGCCGTCATTGGCGCCGGCATACTGGGCGCGGCCATCGCCTGGCGTCTGGCCCGGCGCGGCGTCCACGTTGTCCTCATCGACAAGGGCGAGCCTGGGCACGGTGCGTCGAGCCACAGCTTTGCCTGGATCAATGCCGGGGCGAAAGAACCCATCGGCTATCACGACCTGAACCGCCGTTCCTTGGAGATGTGGCCCCGTTTCGCCGTCGGTATCGGCGATCACGGAGACCCGGACAGCGTCGGCCTCCGTTGGGGCGGCAAGGTTTCCTGGGTATCCGATCCGGTGGCCGCCGAAGGGTTGGCAGCCCGGGTGCGGCAGCTCCAGTCCTGGGGCTACCCGGCCCGTCTGATCGACGCCGGCGAGCTGAGTCGGCTGGAACCGGCGCTGGACGTCGGCCCGGTGGCCGCCGCCGAGTACAGCCCCAACGAGGGGCAAGTGGAGCCGCAAATGGTGGTCGATGCCTGCCTGCGCCGCCTTCGAGAAATGGGCTGTGAGATTTACGCCGACACGGAAGTTCGTGGATTTGAGCAGGATAACGGTGGCCGGATCCGCGGCCTGGCAACCGCCTCGGGCTTCACGGATGTGGATGCAGTGGTCATCGCGGCGGGCACCGCAACCACCCGCTTGGCGGCCCTCGCCGGCGTCAACGTGCCCCAAGCGGAAAGTCCCGGCGTGGTGATACGGACGAATCCGCTGCCGCCCTTGCTCCACAACGTGCCGGTGGTGTACGCGCCGCCCTTGGGCGATGGCCGCCGGGAGATTCATTTGCGACAGTGCGCCGACGGCCGCCTGATGATCGGCGAAGGCGACCAGGAGAGTCTGGCCGAAGACGACACCCAGGCCCACGCCGACGACCTGCTGGCCCGGGCATGCCGCTATCTGCCGGGGCTAGCCGGTGCGCAGGCCGTTCCGGTGCCGGTGGGCTGGCGTCCCATGCCCCTGGACGGCTATCCGGTGATGGGGTTTGCGTCCGACGCGCCCAACCTGTACGTGGCCCTCACCCACAGCGGCGTTACCCTGGCTCCGGCGTTGAGCCAGCTGGCCGCCCAGGAAATCTGCGACGGGACGCCGGCAGACGCGGTGCTGGGGCCCTATCGCCCGCAACGGTTCGCCGGTCTCACGCCCGAGGAAGCGGCGGCGGCCACTCACCCCCGTGCCGCCAAAACGCGCTGACCCGCAGCGCAGCCCCGCCCCCAACTCGACGGAACTCCGACCGATTCTGTTGTTTCAACACCGATTGTGTCGATAAGACCGTGAGCACCTTGCCACTCGTCCAACCACTCATATACGATGCGCTTGTCGACGGGTAGCGATCTGCCCAGCCGGACGCCACGGTACACCACACGGAGGTACCCCTCGTGACGAACCTCCAAGCGCCAACCGGATGGCCCCCTTCAGATACTCGGGAAAGGCTCGACAGCCTGTTGCGCGACATCCGGTCCGCGACGGAACGGCAGATTGGTTATCCGGGGAACCAGATATTCGACTACTCGCCACTGTTGCCCTTTCTCGAATACTCGCTGAACAATATCGGCGACCCATTTCACGACAGCAATTACCAGAGCAACACACACGGAATTGAGCGAGAGGTCATCACCCGGTTCGCCGATTTGATGAGGCTTGACCCGGACGAAGCCTGGGGCTACGTCACCTCCGGCGGAACGGAGGGAAATCTGTACGGCCTTTACCTGGCGCGGGAGATGTACCCTAACGGGATATTCTACTTCTCCGAGGAAACCCATTACAGCGTCCTCAAAAACGTGCGCCTTCTCAATGCCCGCTACATCATGATCAAGCGGCAGGAAAACGGGGAGATTGACTACCAGGACCTCCACGAGATGATACAGGTCAACCGGGACCTGCCGGCGGTGATCATAGCGACCATCGGGACGACCATGCGGGGAGCCGTCGACGACATCGAACGCATCAAGGAGATTCTGCGCGACCTCGCAGTTCCCGACACCTACATTCACGCCGACGCCGCCCTGAGCGGAATGATTCTGCCCTTTGTTGAGGACCCGCAGCCCTATGGATTCGACGCCGGCATCAACAGCATATCGGTGAGCGGCCACAAGCTGATTGGAACGCCCTTGCCCTGCGGCGTCGTCCTGACCCGGCGGAGCCACGTCGAGCGGGTCGGACGCGCCATAGAGTGCGTTGGAATCCAGGACACCACGCTATCCGGTTCACGCAACGGCCTGACTCCGCTGATGCTCTGGTACGCTCTGGAGCACTATGGGAGTGATGGATTCCGTGAGTTGGTCGCCCGGATGCTGGACACTGCGGAATATGCCGTGGAACAGTTCCACAAACACGGCATAGCGGCATGGCGCCACCGGAACTCCGTTACAGTGGTCTTTCCGAGGCCGGCGCCCGAAGTTTTTCGCAAGTGGCAGATTGCCCCCGAGGGCGAAGTCGCCCACATCATCACCATGCCGCATGTGACGCGTAAAATGGTCGACGAACTCGTTGCCGACTGCGCTCGTTAACGGCCGACGGGAATCCCCGGCCACCACAGGAGCATCACGATGGACCGACTGGACCGAATTGTCATTTTGGCAAACAACCAGGTGGGAGTCATCGCCGACATCACCAAAATACTGGCCGATGCCGGGATCAACCTGGAATCAATCAACACCGAAGCAACCGAGGAACAAGGAGCCCTGATACTGACCACAGACAATACCGACCACGCTCTGTACGTGCTCAACCAGGCTGGCTACAAAGCAGTCGGAGACGAGGTGCTGGTCATCCGGCTGCGAGATGAGCCCGGCGCCTTGGCCAAGGTGGCTGAAAGCCTGAAACAGGCCAGCGTGAACATCCAGAGTATGCACATCCTCAACCGCCACGCGGGTCACGCGATGATTGCGCTGACCACCAACGACCGTGCCCGTGCTGAAGCCGCCATCGGCAGCGATACCATCGTCTGAAATCCCGCAAACATGGGTGGTTGATGTGCCATCACGGTTTTTCAAATACCCGTCAGGCCGCCCCGATTTCGCAGGGCTGCCGTTGGTGTTAGGATGCTAACGTCTCCGGCTTGACCAACAGGCGGGGACGCACCGATAAAATTGGAGGACCAGCCCATGTCGGGAAAAGGCTTGGATTACTCTACTCTCTTCAACAGGGACCTGCCTCCTCCTCCTTCGGCTCCGTGGGGAGGCCACCCGAAATACAACTTCATCGGTGGTCACAGCGACCCCGATTTGGTGCCCACGGAAGCGTTCATCGAGTCCGCCGCCAATGTATTCCGGGGAGACCCGAGAAACATCTCCATGTATAACTTCGACGGCGGCCCGCAGGGTATTGTCCCGCTTCGCAGGTTTCTGGTTGACAAACTTGCGGCCCACCGAGGGATCGATACAACGATTGACGAAGTTCTGATCACTTCAGGGTCCGGCCTTGCGATCGAGTTGATTAACGAAATCCTGTTGGAGGAGGGCGATACCGTAATCGTCGAAGCGTTCAGCTTCTCCGGCGCCTTGGGCAATCTGAGACGCCGCAAGGTCAAGATGATCGGCGTCGAGGTAGACCACGACGGTATGCGCATGGACCAGCTGGCCCAGGTACTTGAAGACCTGCGGTCCAAGGGAGTGCGCCCCAAGTATATCTATACGATTCCGACTCTCCAGAACCCCACTGGCACCGTGATGACCATGGAACGCCGGTGGCGGATGCTGGAACTGAGCGAAGAATACGGAGTCCCGATATTCGAAGACGAATGCTACGCCGACCTCATATTTGAAGGCGAATATGAGAACGCGATTCGGTCGTTGGATGACACCAACCGGGTGCTGCACATAGGCTCTTTCTCAAAAACCCTGGGGCCCGGCACACGGCTTGGATACGTTGTGGCGTCGTGGGAGGTGATGAGCCGGTTGCTGTCCCGCAAGAATGACGCCGGCACCGGCGTTATGGACCAGATGATTGTGGGCGACTATTTCACCAACCACTATGAAGAACACATCCAGGAAATGCGTTCGGCTTTGAGACGCAAATGCGAGGTGCTCGGCAGTGCGCTCCGTGAGTCGTTCGGGCCGACTATCGATTTTGAAATGCCCCGGGGCGGAATGTACTTGTGGGTGAGGCTCCCTCCAGGAGTTGATTCCCGCAAATTGGCCATGCCGGCGCTCAGGGAAGGCGTCGCATTCAACCCGGGACCGGACTGGTCCGCAGACCCGGAGGAAGCCGCCAACTACATCCGACTTTGCTTTGCCCTCCCCTCCGAAAGTGAAATATGGGAAGGGATCGAAAAACTCGCGGACGTGTTCCGGAGAGAGGGTGCGCTGCCCTGCTAAAATCCCCCCGGAGACCGGCAACCTAAAACTGAACATTGGCCACGGCCTTTCGCCGTTGGCCAACCGGAGGCGTCTTGGCAATTACGGAATTGGAAATCACCAATCGCACTAGTTTCGCGTCGGGCGAGCGCTTCGGCGACGTGGGCGCGTATGAGCTCATGGAAGGCAGGGCCCACTATGCGGTGGACCCTTCGCACCGCCGGAATCAGGGGATTACCGACCTGGACCTAGCGCCGCGCAATTCCGCCGGCAAGGTAGAGTATTCATCGGACTTCGCCATGCTCCAGCCGGTGAAGATCGACCGGGGCAACCGCCGCATCCTTTTCGACGTGGTGAACCGGGGCCGGAAGACCGCCCTGACCATGAACAGCGTCCCTATGGCTACCGACCCTACCGCGCTCCTGGAGGCGGGCAACGGCTACCTGATGCGCCGGGGCTACACGGTGGTCTGGGGAGGCTGGCAGGCCGACGTGCCGCCCACTCCCGGACTCCTCGGACTTCATGGGCCGGAAGCCATCGGCCCCCAAGGCCCTCTGACCGGCAAGATCATGTGCCAGTTCCAGTGCAACGAACCCACCCAGTTGTTCCTGCTGTCAGACAGGGAGCACCTGCCCAATCCTGCCGCCGACCCCGAGGAGGCAGAGGCCATCCTGACGGTGCGGGACTTGCCCAACAGTCCCGCCACCACTGTCGACCGGGGCCAATGGTCCTTCGTCCGGGTTGAGGATGAGGACGTGGAGCCGCAGCACAGCCACGTCTACATGCCCTCCGGGTTCGATCCGGGGAAGATTTACCAATTGGTCTACACCACAACGGGCAGCCGGATTGTGGGACTGGGGTTCGTCGCCATGCGGGATGCGGTCTCCTTCCTGAAATACTCCCCGGCCCCATTTGACGGGAGACGGGGGAACCCGCTTGCCGGGGCTATCGACTACGCCTACGCCATGGGCCGTTCCCAGAGCGGACGCTTCCTGCGCCAGTACATCCACACGGGAATCAATGAGGACGAAGAGGACCGGACGGCCCTGGACGGGATCATCCCTCACGTGGCGGGCGGGATGCGCGGCGAGTTCAACCTGCGCTTCGGGCAGCCCTCCAAGGACGTTTGTTACATCATCCCGGAGATGTTCCCTTTTACCGACACCCCACAGACGGACCCGGTGACCGGAGCCCAGGGTTCCTTGCTGGACGCCATGGAGCGACGGGGCAAGGCGCCCAAGATCATGTTCACCAACACTTCCGCCGAGTACTGGCGTGGCGATGCCGCACTGATCCACACCGACCTGGAGAGCCTGACCGATGCTCCGGAGTCGCCGTCGGTCCGCCGTTACCACTTTGCCGGTTGCCAGCACGGCTCGGGCGAGTTTCCTCCGTTGGAATTCCGCGCCAGCGACGGAATCAAGGGACAGCTACCCCTAAACAGCGTGGATTACGCTCCCCTGTTGCGGGCTGCGCTGGACAACCTGGACCGCTGGGTTACCACGGGCGAAGAGCCTCCCGCCAGCCGCCATCCCAGCCTGAACGATGGCACGGCGGTTGAGTCCCATACGCTGCTGGAACGGTTTGCCCAACTCCCTCGCGTGCGGGTGCCGACTCATACCACCAGGGCGATAAGGCTGGACTACGGCCCGGAGTCGCACCTAGGGCGCACCACCAAGTTGCCCGCCGACGAGGGAGCGGAGTTCCCGGCGCTGGTGGCCGACCTTGACGAGTCCTTCAACGAGCGGGGCGGCATCCGCCTGCCGGACCTGACAGTCCCGGTGGCCACCTACACCGGCTGGAACCTGCGCGACGAGAGCATCGGCAACCCCGGCCTCTTTATCGGTATCACCGGCGGCCTTGCCGGTTGGACGCTTCCTCTGCCCGCTACCGAAGCCGAGCGCGAGTCCGCCGGCGACCCGCGAACATCCATAGAGGAGCGCTACGCCAACCGCGAGGACTACCTCGAGCAGGTGACCCGCGCCGCGATGGACCTGGTGGCCGAGGGCTACCTGCTGGAGGAAGACGTGGCCGAAGTGGTGGACCTGGCGGGCCGGAAGTACGATTACTTTGTCGGAGACGGCGGGGAGCGCTGAATTTGCTCGGGATTGGGGTAATGGAGGCGTGGCTATTGCCGTCCCCATCCGCCTCAGCTCAGGCAGCGCTCCCTCTCAGGCGGCCTGACTGACTGATAACGGGCCGCCTTCGAGGAACATCTGCTATACCGGCGCCACCGCCGGGCGCGATAACTGCCGCGCGATAAAGCCCTTCATCAACTCGATGGCCCTGTCGGATTCGGGTACGGGCGTGTTTCCGAACTGGTGGGGCATCCCGGGGAACAACTCCAGCTCTATGTGGCCTCCGGCGGCCCGGTAC
The DNA here is from genome assembly GCA_965220625.1 of Dehalococcoidia bacterium. GTDB lineage: Bacteria > Chloroflexota > Dehalococcoidia > Lucifugimonadales > UBA3495 > VXOI01. The sequence continues at coordinate 1,671,229 of CBDCQN010000003.1, read as the reverse complement.
GCGGCCTCGAACTTGTGGGGAATGAACAAGGGGATGTTGGAGTCGTTGGTTCCTTGGATGATTATCGCAGGAGGCAGCTCCACTGCCTCCCCTCTGTTCAGGGCCTCCTGCGGGTTTCCTTCGTGGAGGCTCTCGTGCTCCTGAAAATAGTCCTCCGTGGGGCCTATAAACCGTTCTTCGCCAATTTCGCGGGCCCACATGTATCGTGCGTGGGGATCGAGGACGGGCCAGCAGCACAGCATGAATCGCAGTGAAGCATCAACGTCCTCTCCTCCGGGGAGCGGCAGCGCCGCATAGCGGGGGTCCTTGGGGCGCATGCCGTTCAGCGCCACGGTGTGGCCACCGCTGGAACAGCCGATTGCGCCCACCGATGCCGGTTCTATGCTGAGCTCACCGGCTTGGGCCTTCATCCAGCGGGTGGCATAGTTGGTGTCGATAATCTGGGCCGGGTAGGGATGATCAGGGGCCAGCCTGAAGTCCACCGCCACGACCACAATGCCGCTGGCCGCCAGGGCCAGGTTCATGTGACGGTCGCTGGAGCGATCGTTCAGGAACCATCTGCCGCCGTGAACGTCCAGCAAAGCCGGGAAAGGCCCTTCGCCCTGGGGATGGTAGATGGTTGCCGCCAGGCCGCCGCTCTGGTGTTCCAAGTAGACCCGATTGGTCATCTCGACATCGAATCGGGCTGCCGGGTTGTATCCAACGCTGGTCATGGTCTCTCCTTCGCAACTAACGGGCGGTCATTTCCAGAGAGTGTATGGGGCTCTTGCCAGCGGACCAGAGGTCCGGACCAGGCTTCTCCAGCCGTTTGGTCTGTGAATCTCCTGGCCAAAGCAAGGAATCGCCACACATAGGCCAAATTGGCGGCAAGGTCATATGTCCATAATCCTAACATTGATTCCGGACCTGTTATCGACGGGCATATCAACAAATTCGCTGTCTGCGACCTCACGATACTGTCGGCAGCAGTGGGTCAAGGTATCGTCGGGAGAGGTAGGAACTGATAAACTGTCCCCAACGAGTCCACCAGTGGTCCCTTTCTCTCCGCCACATACAACACAGGCCTCCTCCACCGCCAGGACCTACCTGACTTCCACCTGAACGACGACTTATGACGCAGGAACTGGGACGAATAAACCGGCCCTCGGCCGCGCAGTACCAGGGGCTGAGAAAGCTGTTGCTGGTCCCTCTGGTATACGGACCACCGTCCGATGATCCGGAAGGCGCCGCCGTTCTGCAGAATTACTGGGAGCAGGTACAGACTCAGGTGGCGGCCCTGGAAACGGCCTTGGGGTCCCTCCAACATATTTACCATGAGAGCCTCACCGTTGGCGGCGACGAAGGCCTGGAACAACTCGGGGCCACCGACCAACGCAGTCACCGGTTCATTCGTGACAAATGCGAGGCCGGAGCAGCGCTCGAAGCCACTGAGGACCTGGACGCCCTGTTGGAAACCCTGGACCTGCAACGGTGCATGATGATTCCGCTGGCCAGCCCTGCGGTGGCCGCAAGGCTCCAGGAGTGGTACGCGGAGAGCAACCGGCGGCGGTACGAACACATCGCCAGCCGGATCGACGGCACCCTGGCGGAAGACGCGGTTGGCTTGCTGATGATCAGCGACCGCCACCAAGTGCAGTTCCCTGGCGACATCGAGGTATTTTACGTCGCGCCGCCCGCCTTGGACGAATTCCGCCGGTGGATGCAAAACTGGCTGGCCCGCCAGCAGAACGATCCACCGCCCGCCGGTTTCGAAGCCGGTGACGGCGACCCTCCCGACTCCGGCGACCCTCTCGACTCCGGCGACGAAGACGCCTAGAACGGCTGTCTTCGGTCCCATACGGCCACGGCGCTCACCTCTTCCCTCAAGACGTGGAGCGGTTCACGACGGTCCAGAGTGAGCCGGGGCACGTGGCCTCTCTTCTCGGCAGGGCCGGCAGTGAATCCTTGGATGCCTTTTGAGAAGGCACCCTGGGGACTCCGGCAGAGCTCGGAATTGCGACGAGTCCGTTTTCCATTGACACCCCAGGACAGCCAAACACATACTTGTAATCGTTCAAGCTGTGGTCATTTGCCAATCGGGGCAGGAGGCGCCTGATGGAACGGGAAGTATTCTTTTTCACCGAAATGGGCTATACCGACTATCCCCAGGACGAAGCCAGAGACCTCGGTTATAACAACCTGATGTTCCCCAACGAGCACTTCAGTCCTGAGAAGGCCAAAGACCTCTACGGCATGTATTTCGAAGAGTTGCAATACTGCACCGAAGCGGGCTTCGACGGCGTCATGATCAACGAGCACCACAACAACCCGTTGTGCATGATGCCCTCCGTCAACGTCATCGGTTCGGTCCTGGCCAGCACCACCAAAAAGGGGAAGATCGTATTCCTTGGCAACGTGCTGCCCATTCACGACAACCCCTTGAGGGTGGCCGAAGAAGTGGCTATGATCGACATCCTCTCCGGCGGCAGGGTGGTCTGCGGGTTCGTCCGGGGCATAGGCCAAGAGAGCATGGCGACCAACACCAACCCGGTTTACAACCGGGAGCGTTTCGACGAGGCGCACAACGTCATTGTGAAAGCATGGACCACCCCCGGCCCCTTCCGGTACGAGGGCAAGCACTACCACTACCGGGTGGTGAACCCTTGGGTGATGCCGCTCCAGAAGCCCCATCCACCCATCTGGATTCCCGGCGTCGCCTCCCCGGAATCCGTGATCTGGGCGGCCAAACACAAGTACCCCTACGTGGCCCTGGCGCCTCCCTTGCCGCTGTTGTCCGACATCTATGACCTGTACCAGAGAACGGCCGAGGAGGACGGTTGGACCCCCACCGCGGCCAACCGGGGCTACGCGGTGCGGGTCAACGTCGCCGACTCCGACGAGAAGGCCTACGAAGAAGGGAAGAATTTCTATTGGCAATTGGGAACGTCGTTTGGGGTGACCCCGCAGCATTGGCTGGCCCCGCCCGGATACCTGACCCGCGCCGCCGCTGCGGGCGCTCGGGAGCAGGCCCGGCGCGCCGTGCAGACCGCCGTTCCCGGCGGGCCGGTCCTGCCCTACGAGGACGCCCAAGAGACCTATCAGATAGTGACCGGGAACCCGGACACGGTGATCAAAAAGCTAAAGCACCTGATCGACGTCATCGACCCCGGTTACCTCATCCTCTGGGGCCGCGAAGGCCCCATGTCCCACGACGTAGCCATGAGAAGCATCGACCTAATGGCCCAGGAAGTAATCCCCGCCGTCAAGGAATACGAAGCACAGAGGGGATGAGGGCGGCGACCGCCTGCGGCGCCTGGTACGTAGTTGTGGCCGGGTCGCTTGACTGCTCGTTCGTGACGCTGGACCGGCGGCTCAGCCGCGCCAATGGGCCGACCTGCGAGATGATAGTCCCACCGGAAACTCAAGACCAGGAGCAACTATGGCCGAGAAGCTGCAACAGGGAGACCGCATTCCGGGCATCGTGTTGAATTTGCTGGACGGCGGCACACTGGCCCTGTCGGACGACGCCCCCAGCCGCTACACCGCGCTGCTTTTCTACCGGGGTCACTGGTGACCCTATTGCCTGCGGCAGTTGGCCGCTTGGGAGGACGCCAAGGCCGGGTTGGACGAACTTGGGCTCACTATCATCGCCGTCAGCGCCGACAACCGGGAGCAGGCCCAGGAAGTGAAGGACAAGGGTCTCAGCTTCCCGGTCGCATATGGCGCCACTAAAGAAGATGGCGACCGCATCGGCGCTTGGTGGTCCGACGACCGCAGCGGGTACATCCAACCGTCGGAGTTCCTGCTTGGCCGGGGCGGAGTGGTGTTGGGAGCGATGTACGCGTCGGGGCCCATCGGACGCATGGCCCCGGAGGAAGCGACCCGGGCCATTACGGCCAGGGAAAACCGGCGGCGCGAAGAGGAAGGACATTCTTGACCACCAACCAGCAGCTTGTCGACCTGATGGAGCACGTCTGGCGTTCAATCTACGGCTTGTGCTCCTCGCTCCGCGAACCGGAATGGAAGACACCCACCGACTGCCCCGGCTGGACGGTACAGGACCAGGTCGCCCATCTGGGCGGCGCAGAGTCCCGGATACTGGGCAACCCCGCCCCCGACCACACTCCGGGCGAGACCGGCCACGTCAAGAGCGAAGGCGGGTTGAGCAACGAAGTGTTGGTCGACTGGCGCAGGTCCTGGACCGGTCGGCAGGTCCTTGACGAGTTCCGGCACCTCACCGGGCAACGGGTAACCGCGCTGCGTTCGATGACCGACGAAGAGTTCGCGGCCGAGACCCAAACCCCATTGGGCCCGGCCCCGGTCTCGGAGTTCATCAGCATCCGGATCATGGACGCCTGGGTGCACGAGCAGGACATGCGCCGAGCGCTGGGGCGTCCGGGAGAGTTGGAGGGGCCGACGGCCGCACACTCGTTGGGCCGGCTCATCCGGGCCATGCCCTTCGTGGTGGCGCGGCGGGCCCAAGCGCCGGACGGCGCGACCGTGGTCTTCGACATTGCGGGTCCCGCCGGCCGGGTCCTGCCGGTGTTGGTCGAGGGCAATCGGGGCAGAGAGGCCGAAGAGGCTCCTGCCGAACCCATGGTCCGGATCAGCCTCGACACCGAGACTTTCGGCTGCCTGGGCTGCGGCCGCTGGGACCCCGAGGAGATGCTGCGGTCCGGCAGGGTGCTGGTGCAAGGCCCAACGGCCGCAGCCCGGGCCCTCGGCGAGGCCATCGTCCGTCAGATGAACATCATGCCCTGAGACCGAAAACCCGGCCCCAGCGCGGATTGGATATTCCGTATTCGAAATATCAGGCTACAAACATCATCAAAAGTCTATATACTAGCGGCGAATAATCCTCGTAGCATTGAACTCCGGGCCTATTCTTCGAGCCTCCGGTATATATGCTTCTGACTCGCCTGCCCTTTCACTATAGCTGGGTCATTATAGGTATTCTGGCCACCGTCCAGGTTTTCGCCGTCTCTATTGCCATGGCAGCCGGGATCATGGTCCCACCGTTGAACGACCCGGAAGGCGATTTCCGGTGGGGGGAATTCACCATCAGCGCCGGCATTGCCTCCTACTTCTTTTTCGGCGCTATCTACGCTCCCATCACCGGGTGGCTGGGCGACCGTTACGGTTCGCGCAAGATGCTGCTGGCTGCCGGCGTCATGTTCCTGATCAGCATGATCCTCCTGAGCCAAGTGAGAGAGGTCTGGCACTTCTTCCTGTTCTTCGGGGTCCTGATGTCCATGACCGAGTCGTTGGCCATGGTGCCGCTGATGGCAGCGGCAGGCAATTGGTTCCGCCGCCGCTTGGGGCTGGGAGTCGGCATCCTCTGGGCCGCCGGCGGCATCGGCACGGCAATCCTGGCCCCGGTCGTCGGCTACCTCATCGACGCCGTCGGGTGGGAGGGTATGTTCATGACCGTCGGCTTGGTGGGCGGGATAACGATGTTGGTTTTGGTGCCGTTCATGCGCAACCAGCCGGCGGACCTGGGCATTGAGCCCTATGGCGCCAGACCCGGGGATACGCCGCTGGTCAGACTGAGCGAAGATCTGAAGCGGCTGCGCCTGAAGGTGTTCAACCGGCATACCCGGCGTACCCGGCCCTTCTGGAACCTGCCCCTGGTTCATGGAATGGGCTGCGCCGGACACGCAATTGTCTTGATTTTCGTCATCCCCTTGGCCTACGAGCGCGGGGTGTTCTCGAGTCTGGCGGAGGCGGGCATCATTCTCACGCTTCTCTCCTTGGTCAGCATCGTGAGCCGTTTCGTCACGCCGATACTGGCGGAATCGTACGGTACGCGGCGCATGATGGCGTTGAGCCTCTCGATCCAAGGGATCACCGTGCTCATGCTGTTCTGGGCGCAAGACGCGTGGGTCTTTTATCTGTTCGCTGCCAGCTTTGGACTGGGGTTTGGTGGGGAGTGGACCGGCTACCTTATCATCAACCGCCAGTACTACGGCGAAGGGCCCATGGGCACCATCTACGGCTGGCAGACCACTGGAGCGTTGTTGGGCCACGCCACCGCCACGATCTTGGCCGGCCTCGTCATCTTCGCCACCGGGTCCTACGACCTCGTCCTGGCGCTGTCCATCGCCTTCAGTCTGGGCGGCGTCCTGGTGATCGCGCTGCTAGACGACACGTCGCACGTACTGATACCCGACTGGGAAGCCGACCTGCCCGCGGACGCCGAGGCTCCCACCGCCATACCGCGCCCGGCGCCGGCCGCCGGGGACGACGGGTAACCAAACAGCCGGCGACAAGGGCGCCATACTGGCGTGGCTACCCCGTTACCGGGTCTTAGGGGTGGCGGAGGAATGATTCATGTCCGCCGGGCTTTCCTTTTTGGGCCGGGTTGGCGGTCGTAGTCACCCCTAGCTGTCCAGGAACTCCCGCACGAACGCCGTGGCCGGACCCTTGTCGTACACGCTGTTGAGCAGCACCACGTTGCGATAGGAGTCCCCTTGAAAGAACCGCTCGTAGAGTATCTGCCTCGACCCGAAGGCGCTGCAGCTTGCGTCCCAGGCCAGCCGGAATAGCCTGATTCGTTCCCCGATCTCGCTGGCCAGCGGACCGGACAGGTCCGCCTCGGCAGGCAGCGCCATCAGACTGCTCGACCCCATCAGGTGCAGTATCTCGCCCATCCTGGGGTACATCCGGATGAACAGGTGGCGGGCGATCATCAACGGCGTTTCGGCCGGGCACATCACCCCCCACTCGTCGAGCGACGCGTCCGCTTCCGCCGCCCGGAGCAGCGCCTTGGTGGTTTCCAGGTTCTCGATGATCTCCGCAGTCATCTGGAGTACCTGCGGCTGTTGGGATGAGCCCAGGGTTTCCTGCATCAGGTTGGCCAGACCCAGCATGAACTCGCACTTGACCACGTTCTTGGTTACGACCTGATGGCCGGAATGCAGGTATTGGTGGGTGCTGCGCGCCGTGTTGTTGCACCGTTCCGGGTCCCCGAGCAGGAACACACGCTCCCACGGCACGAACACATCGTCAAAGAAGGCGAGGGCGTCCATCTCTTCGAAACGTGAGCCGAGGGGATGGTCGAAGCGGGAGCGGCCCTGGTCGAAGCTCTCCCGGCATTGAAACTTCAACCCCGGCGTATCGCAGGGCAGGGCAAACGCGAATGAGGTGCGGTCTCCGTTCCCGGCGACCCCTGGGCCGGTGGGCAGGCGGTGGGAACGGGCCGGGTACACCGCGATCTCATCGGCGATGGGCAGAGTAGCCAACACCCGCGCCCCATTCACGACGATCCCCGCGTCCGTCTCCTTCGTCACGGACAGGGCGATGTCGGTGTGGTCGGCCAATGGAGCAGACTCCTGGGGCGCCCGATTTCGCTGCAGGTTGACCAGGGTGTGGGTGAGCACCAGGTCGTTCTCCCTGACGTGCTCGTAATAGTCTTGGATGTTCTTCTTGAATTCGGGCCGGTCCTCGCCGAAATAGTCGCCTGCGGCGGCCATCGCCATCACGCTTACGTTAAGGAAGTCCGGGGTACGTCCCATCATGCCGCAACTAACCTTTGCCCAGTGGGTCATCATACGGTGGCGGGCATCGAGGTCCTCCGTGGTCTTGGGGGTAATGAACGAAAGGCCGACGTCGTCGCCGGTGGTGGGAGACCGGTAAGTCATCTCTTGGCTCACCGCCGGGTCGTGCTGCAGGTCGTACAGGGCGGCGACGGTCCCGATGCCGCCAGTCAAGCCGGGGTGGGTGGTTGGGTCGGCCACCTTCTTTCCGTTCATGTACAGGGCCGGCGGCCGTTCTTTGAGCCGCTTGATATATTCCCCGCCCGTCCTGGCTGGCATTGTTGGCGCTCCCGGAATTAGAATGTGGGTTGCTGAATTTAGAATGCGGAGGTCCGAATCGTGTCCGAAGCCCCCAGCCGGGTCGATTATAGCCCAATTATCGAGCGGCCCCCCATCAGGTGGCCGGACGGCGCCAGGGTGGCGCTGTGGATCGCCCCCAACATCGAGCACTACGAATACATGCCCGATTACGACGGGGTAAGGGACCCGTGGCCCCGTACTCCATACCCCGACGTCCAGCAATACTCGTATCGGGACTACGGCAACCGGGTGGGTTTCTGGCGCATGACCGAAGTATTGGACAAATACGACATCAGGTGCTGCGTTTCACTGAACCTGGCAGTCTTGGAGCATTACCCGGAAATCGCCGAAGCCATGGTGGAACGGGACTACGATTTCATGAGCCACGGCATCTACAACACCCGATACCTCAACACCTACACCGAGGAGCAGGAGAGGGAGTTCTATCGAGACTCCATCGAGACCTTGCGGAAACATACGGGCAAGACCCTCAAGGGCATGCTGGGTCCGGCCATATCCGGCACCGACCGGACGCCTGACTTGATGGCCGAGGCCGGGCTGATCTACCACACCGACTGGATCCACGACGACCAACCGGTGCCGATAAGGGTGAAGTCGGGCAAGTTGGTCTCTATCCCTTATTCCTTCGAGTTGAACGACGTTCCGGTGTTCCGCAGCAATTTCGAGGGCGAATATTTTGCCCGGATTTGCAAGGCCCAGTTCGACCAACTATATGCCGAAGGCGCCGAGAGCGGCCGGGTAATGTGCATCGCTCTGCATCCCTTCCTCATCGGCCAGCCCCACCGCATCAACTACCTTGACGAGATCCTGGGCTATATCATGTCCCACGAGGGCGTTTGGCAGAGCACCGCCGACGAAATCGCGGAATACTACATTGCGAACCATTACGATGAGGTCGTGGCCCATTCCCGGCAGTACCGGCCGGCGTAGGGCCGTCTCAGTAGTCCCTTCTTCTCGGGAAGAGTGGACTTTATCCCCGGCGGACGCAATCAACGAACGACAGATGAACGAACGACGCAAGGGGGAGTGCGATGCCGGCTGAACGCCGTCCCGGAATGGACCACGAACATTACCAATGGTCCCCGATCGACCGGAGACCACCGCTGCGCTGGCCCGGCGATAGCCGGGTGGCCCTCTCCGTGATCGTTACGTTGGAGAAAATGGAGTGGGAGCCGCCTGCGGACAGTTTCACCGTTTCCTTGGCCGGCGGCATCGCCGACCGCCCCTTTCCCGATTACGCTCGGGTATCCCACCGGGAGTACGGACACCGGGTGGGTATCTTCCGGGTGTTGGACGTTTTGGAAAAGCACGGTATCCGGCCCACCGTGGCCATGGACGTGATGACGGCGGAAGCCAATCCCTACCTCGTGGACCACTGTCTGCAACGGGGGGCCGAGATCATCGGCCACGGCATCTCGGTGAGCCGAATGATTACCGGCAGAATGACGGAGGAGCAGGAACGCGAATATATCGGCTCCAGCATTGAGGGCATCAGGCGGGCCACCGGGCTCCAGCCCAAGGGCTGGCTGGGCCCGGAATACGGCGAGTCGCCCCGTACCCCCGGCATCTTGGCGGCCGCCGGTGTCAGCTATGTGTGCGACTGGGTCAACGACGAGCAGCCATACGCGTTGAATCCCGAGGAGGGAGAGTTGTTCGCCCTGCCCCTCATGTGGGAGATGGATGATATCAACGCCCTCTGGGACCGCAAGGTGCCCATCGACCGCTATGCCAGGCTGCTGGAGGAGAGCTTCGACACCCTGTACCGGGAGTCTGCTGAAACGGGCAGCCTGATGGCGTTCAACCTGCATCCCTGGGTCATGGGCCAGCCCTTCCGAATCGGGTTCTTGGACCAAGCCCTGGGCCGTATGGTCCGCCGGAAAGGCGTATGGGCGGCCACCGGCTCCGAGATTATCGATTGGTTCAAAGCCAACCCGCCGGTCCACCCGGTTTAACCGGGCGCCGGGGAAGCAGGCAACCCTGATCGCGGCTGGCGTCGGGATGGAGTGTTCCCATAGCTAAATCCACTTGACACCCAAAATGGGTTGTGATACTTTTCCCGATGGTTTCCGGCCCCTTGGGTCTCGTGGAGGAACGAAGGGATTGGCGGTTGAAATGACCCAGGCTACGGCCAGCCACCGGACGGCTCCCTGACGAACTCGTATGTTTGATGACCCCAAAGCACTAACCAGCGCCGACTGGCAGAACATCCACCTCTTCCTGCAGTGGTTTTGGATATATTTCCCGCTGGTCGTAATGTTCGCCTTGACGATGTTGACCGCCCACGCCTTGATACCCTCGTTGGTCATCACCGGACACCTGCCGGCCAGCGCCAACCGGCTCAAATTGCCGTTGAATCTCTTCGCCCTGCTCGTCTTTGCGGCGGCGGTGGTGATCCTGGTTTTCGGAATCAACCAAACTCTGGACGTTAGGAACTTCTGGGACCGGATGTTGATCTAACCGGTTGGCGGCCCGGCCGCGGCCTTGCCGGCGGTGCGGTCGCACGGAAGTCTTTGTTCACAACATGAACCATGAGGTTGACCAGCGCAAAATGAACGAGACCTGCTAGGAATGATGCCCCGAGGGAAAATGCTGCCATTGATGGTGGCAGGGGGAATCGTAACCGTCATCATCGGGTTCATCCTGGTAGTGCTGTTCATTTCGTGGTTTTCCAACCCGCCATTCGGTCTGGGCAACGCCGGCGCTCAACCTATTGCTTTCCCCCACTCGGTCCACGTGGCGGAAAACAACATCCAGTGCGAATTTTGTCACCGCAACGTGACCCGCGGAGCGGCGGCCACCGTACCCGCCGTGGAGATGTGCATCTTCTGCCACAAGGACATCTCCGGGGAAACGGAAACAGCCCAGGCTGAGATCAACAAGGTCCGGCAGAGTTTCGAGCAAGGGGAGCCCATTAACTGGGAACGAGTGCACCGGATGCCCGACCACGTGCGGTTCATCCACGAAGCCCACATACGGTTCTTTACCAGCAACGATCTGGAGGCGCCCCGTTTCGACATCGACGGCGACGAGGTCACCCGGGCCCTGGGTGTCCAGGAGACCTGCGCCATCTGCCACGGGGATATTCCGAATGCCGAGGTCGTCAAGCCCAAGGCGGGCCAGTCTCTCAAAATGGGCACCTGCCTCGACTGCCACCGCGTGAACAACGTCCCAACGGATTGCACGATCTGCCACAAGTGAAATTGCTGGACTCGAAATTGCTGGACTAATGAAGCTTACTCGTAGAAATTTCTTGACTTGGGCCGGACTATCGGCGATGGGCGCCGTTGCCTGTGAGGGCTTCGGCATACGTGAAGGCGAGCTCGACATCCAGAGCCCGGTGAGCCTTCCCGAAGACCTGGTTAGAGGGAAGGACAACTGGTACGCCAGCCTGTGCCGCAATTGCCCTTCCTGCGAGGGGATCGTGGTACGGGTGATGGAGGGCAGGGCCAAAAAGATACAGGGCAATCCCTACTATCCGACCAACCAAGGAAAGAGCCACGCCCGGTGCGAGGCCGGCCTGCAATCGCTGTACCATCCCGACCGGGTGTCCGGTCCAATGGTGCGCAGCGGCGCCCGGGGCTCCGGCCAGTACACTCCCATCGGTTGGCAGCCGGAAGCCATGGACCGTCTGCGGTCCGAGCTGGCCGCCAGGGCCCCACAATCCGTTATTATCACCGAGCCTCTACGGGGCCACATGGGCCTGCTGGTGGGGCGGTTTGCGGAGGCCATCGGCAGCGAGCACCTGGGATTCGAGGCCGTCGACAACAACACGTACCGGACCGCAGTCAAGAACGTTTACGATCAGGACCTTCTGCCCGATTTCGATGTGGAAAACACGAACTTCCTGTTGTCCTTCGGCGCGGATTTCCTCTCGACCTGGGTCTCCCCGACCCGGTGGAACCGGGGTTACGGGGAATTTCGCCAAGGGCACGACCGGGCCTCCGCCGGCCTGAAAAGAGGTACCCTTTATCAAATCGATTCCCGCTTCTCCATGACTGCGGCCAATGCCGACAAATGGGTCGCGATACGGCCGGGTTGGGATGGCCAACTGGCCATGAGCCTGGCCCAAGTGATCGTCTCCGAAGGGCTTCAGGCCCCCGGCGTCGACACCGATGCCCTGCTGGGTGGGGAATCGGGCCGGCAATTGCTGGAAAACTTCCGGCCCGAGGTGGTGGCTCCCCTCATCGGCCTGACGCGGGAAAGAGCGGGCGGCGACCCTGTCGAGTTCATCAAACACCTCGCCCGGGAGTTCGCCGGGAACCGGCCCAGTCTGGCGATAGGCGGAGGCTCCGCCGGGGCCAGCAATAACGGCCTGTTCAACCTGGAAGCCATATACGCCCTTAACCACCTCGTCGGCAGCGTAGGGGTCCAGGGAGGGGTGAAATTCAATCCTGCCAGCCCTTGGGATGACGTACCCGCCGGGTCGCGCCCAGGCGGCTTGGAAGATTGGTCCCGGATCGCCGACCAGATACGAAGCGGCGAAACGCGTCTGTTGATGCTCCATAACGCCGATCCGGTCCACGGCACGCCCGATTCGCTGCGGCTGTATGACGCCATCACCCAAGCCGACGACCTGTTCGTAGTCAGCTTCTCGCCGTTCTTCGACGACACCAGCGGCTTGGCCGACCTGGTCCTGCCCGACCGGGTCTACCTGGAGGATTGGGGAGACGATATCCCCGAACCGGGGCCCGGTTACCAAGTGGTCGGCTTTCAACAGCCGGTGGTAAACCCTATGTACGATCTGGACCCCCGTAGCTTCCCTGACATACTCCTCACGATGGGACTGGAATTGGGCAGAGAGTCTTTGCTGCCTTGGCCGGATTACGGCGCCATGTTGAGGGACGCTTCCGACGAACTTTTCGAAATGGGCCGCGGCTCTGTAACGGCAGCCGACGCCGAAGAGTTCTGGACGGTCCTGCTCCAACGCGGCGGCTGGTGGGACGAAGCCGCGACCGGACCATCCCCGGTCTCGCCCCAAGCCGGGCTGTTGAGGCGCATCGCGGAAGCGGCAGCCAACCCGGAATACTCCGGCGTCGGCGAAGGGGCCGGCAACTATTACCTGGTCCCCTTCTCTCACAACACCCTGCAGGATGGCGTTCACGCCCACCTGCCCTGGCTGCAGGCCGCGCCCGACCCGCTTAGCACGGTGACCTGGCAGACCTGGGTGGAGATGCACGATGTCACCGCCGCCGCCTTGGGCGTCCGCGAAGGAGACATCGTTCGGATCGAATCGTCGCGGGAATCCATCCGCGCCGTGGTCTACCCTACACCGGCGGTCCCTCCCGACGTGATCTCGATGCCCTTTGGCGGAGGCCGCCGGCAGGGTTCGCCATATGCCACCGACAGGCCGGGCATTGAAAGCTCCAACGTCATGGACGTCCTGGAACCCGTGCGGGTTACGGGCACCGGGTCACTGGCTTGGGCGGCCACCCGGGTGCGGGTGACTAGCACCGGAGAAAGCGTTAATATCTCCAAGTTGGAAGGCAACGTCAGGGCCGTGGAGATCGGCATCACCCCGGCGGAAGAAATTATCAAGACGGTCCACCCGGACAACGTCTAGCCTGCCGGGCGATCGATTACTGCCCAACCGTAGGCTGAGTTAGAGGAAAAGGGCGATAGATGGTAACTAACCGGACCGACCACAAGTGGGGAATGGTTGTAGACCTGGACCGGTGCACCGGCTGCCAGTCGTGCGTCGTCGCCTGTCAGGCGGAGAACAACCTGCCCATCAACACCAAAGACTTCTTCCAGCAACGGCGGGCTTACGAATGGATCCGCATCGAGCGTTACTGGGAGGGAGACTTCCCTGACGTAAAGGCCCGGTTCATACCCATCATGTGCCAGCACTGCGAGAACGCGCCGTGCGAACCGGTGTGCCCCGTCTACGCCACCTACCACAACGACGAGGGCATGAACGTCCAAGTCTACAACCGGTGCGTCGGCACCAGGTATTGCGCCAACAACTGTCCCTACCAGGTGCGGTTTTTCAACTGGTGGGAGCCGACTTGGCCGGAGCGCCTCAAGAACCACCTGAACCCGGACGTCACCGTCCGCAGCCGAGGCTTGATGGAGCGTTGCTCCTTCTGCGTACAACGCGTCCGCCGGGGTGAGATCAGGGTGGAACGCCAAGGCCGGGAGCCCCTGAGCGGTGAAAGGATCGAACCGTCGGACCGTTACCTCAACTACCAGCGGATGAAGGAAGGGAATTTCCTGCCGGCCTGCGTTCAGGCCTGCCCTACCAACGCGTTGATGTTCGGCGACCAGATGGATGACACCGGCCCCGTCTACGAGCATTTCCACGAGGCCAACGAACAGTACGAGGCCCGCCATCATGGAGAGCACGTCGACGAAGAGCACACCCGGGTGTACCGGTTGCTGGAAGAGATGGCTACGAAGCCCAACGTAATCTACCTGAAGAAGGTGGAAAAGTTCCCCGTCGGCGGCAACGGCTGAAAGCATGGCAGCAACCGACAGCGAACATCTGCACCACGGTGTAGTTCACGACGAGAGCCACGGGGGTATCTCCGGCGGCCACCACCCCGGCATGTGGGTTTTCCCGGATCCCCGGGTGATGACCCGCGACATGGCCGGCAAGGTCGCCGCCATGCCGGCGATCTTCGCCATCCCCTTAATCATCTCGTTCATCCTGCTGGTGTTGGGGGTCATAGGGTTCGTGGCCCGGGCAATCGGAGACGGATTCGACGACCGGGGGGCATGGGGCTACTACATGGCCTCCTTCTCGTTCGTATTCATGGTGACAAGCGCCGCCCCGATCGCCGCCATCGCCTTCCGGTTCACCAAGAGCCACTGGCGGCGGCCCCTGTCCCGTCTGTCGGAGCTGTTCGCGGTGGTCGGCATCTTCAACGTAATCGCCTTCATCCCTATGATGTTCGTGCTGCCGCCCATCGCCAATCCCGGCGGACACGCCGTGCACCAGTTGGACGTCCGCAGGACCATATGGTTCGAGGGCCCCATCGGCGCGCCACATGCCTGGGACCTGCTCGGAGTGGTATTCCTGGCGGTGACCGCGTTGGTCATCTTGTGGATTTCCGCAATGCCCGACATGGCGGAGGGCCGGGTCACGGCCACCGGCATCCGGCGTTGGATCTACCGTAGGCTGGCGGGCCACTGGTATGGCACCAAGCGGCAATGGAACGCTCAGAAGGCGGGCCTTGCCATGCTGGGCGCGTTCTACTTCATGCTCCTGATCTACGTGCACTTCATCATCAGCTCCGACTACGCCCAGAGCATGATTCCGGGTTGGAAGGACTCCATCTTCCCCGTCTTCTACAGTCTCACCGGCCTCCAGGTGGCCTTGGGGGTCACCCTGGTCATCATGTACATCATCCGCCGGTGGGGCGGCTACCAGGAATACCTGGGGCGTTCGCCCTTCTGGTCGGCCAGCAAGGTGCAATTGGGACTCACCCTGCTCTGGGCCTACCACCTGTTCGCATTCTTCATCACCTACTGGTACGGCCGGTTGGTAGTGGAGCAGAACATCATCAAGTACCTGTTCGTTGAGTCCTATGGGGGGGTGTTCGTCGCCAACCTGATACTGAGCTTCATCATCCCCTTCGGCATCCTGCTCTGGAACCCGCTCCGCCGCACTGCCTGGGGGCCGGCGCTGGCGGGGCTCTCGGCGGCGGCGGGGGCTCTGATGTTCAACATCCGTATCTTCGTCGGCGCGTCCAACTCGGGCGACATCTACGCCCATTTTTTGGAGTCGGTGCCCCCGGCGGTGTACCCCGACATTTTCGACATCTTCCTGGTTGTCGGCGGCATCGGTGGAGCTGTGTTCTTCTACATGCTGGCCACCAAGCTGTTGCCGGTAATGTCGGTCTGGGAAGTGAAGGAAGGCGCGTTGTACCAGCGCATGGGACGGTTCATGCGCGGCGAATACTTGGTCTTGGCCAAGCCGGAGTAAGCAATTACGAATTAAGAAATACGAAATGAGAGTCGGGAAAATACCGATTCGCAATTCGTAATTGCTGATTCGTAATTGAAATTAGCGGAGCATCGATGCAGGAAGGTAGGCCGCTAGCGGCCAGACAAATCAACGGAGAGCTACTGCGGTCGATTCTGAACTCGCCGAAGTGGTTCCCCATTACGGTGACGATCCTGGCCCTCATTGTGCTGGGAGGGTTCAGCGCGGCGGGTCTGCTGGTCAACAAGGGCTTCGGGGTAACGGGCCTGAACCGTCCGGTGATGTGGGGCTTCTTCATCACCAACTTCGTCTTCTGGATCGGCATCAGCCACGCCGGGGTGATGCTCTCCGCCATCCTGCGCCTGTCCAAGGCCGAATGGCGCCGCCCGGCCACCAGGGCCGCCGAGATCTTGACCGTCTTCTCCCTGATGACGGCAATGATGATGCCCCTGATTCACACCGGGCGTCCTTGGCGCACGATTTATTGGATTTACACCATCCCCTTCGCACCCTACGATTACGCTCGGGGAATCTGGCCCAATGTGCGTTCCCCACTGGTCTGGGACCCCAGCGCGGTCTACACTTACCTGACCTCCAGCATCCTGTTCGTGCTTGTCGCCCTGATCCCCGACTTCGCGGTGCTCCGGGACCGCACCACCGGCCTCAGCAGCCGGATCTACGGGTTGCTGGCCATGGGTTGGCAGGGCAACCCCCGCCAGTGGAAGCTGCAGATCATCGCGGGGGTGCTGCTGTCGGCGCTGATCCTGCCGGTGTTCGTCTCAGTGCACAGCATCGTCTCTTGGGACTTCGGTATGGCGGTGGCGGTCAAGTCGTGGCACTCCACCATCTTCGCCCCATATTTCGTGGTGGGCGCGGTGCACTCCGGCGTCTCCGCCGTAGCCTTCGTGATGATCATCCTACGCTATATCTACGGCTGGCAGAATTACATCCGCCACGAGCATATCGACGCCTTGGGACGGCTGCTCATCGTGGTGGCGACCGGCTGGTTCTATTTCTTCGTGATGGAAGTCATCTTCGGCTTCTACGGGAGAGAGGCGGACGAAATCGCCGTCCGCGACCTCCAGTTCTTACAGAACCCTTGGCACATCTGGATGCTGGTGTTCGTATTCGCCACCTACTTCCTGCCAGTGGCCCTGTGGCTGCCCCGGATGTTCCGGCGGAACCTGTGGATAATGTCGACGGCCTGTATCTCGGTAAACATCGGGATGTGGCTGGAGCGATTCATCATCATCGTGCCTGGCCTCCAGAACAAACAGGTGTTCACTTTTTCCTGGTACTCGGTCTATGTCCCCAGCGCGGTGGAGTGGACCATCATCGGCGCCACCTTCGCGCTGGTTTCCATTTTGATGCTGCTTATCGCCCGCTTCGCGCCGCTGATACCTTTGTACGACGTCAAGGAGGCTGAGATCCTCCGCACCGAGATCAAGATAGGCCGGGTGACCGTTCCGGCGGTGGTTAGAGAAGACTAGGCTTAACTATGTATTTCGAGGGGACGGGAAATGGCTAAACGACCCATTCTGGGGCTGTTTGAAGATGCCAATTACGCCGCCGAGGCCGGCGACGCCCTGCAAAGGGCTGGCATCGAACCCACCGAGTACGATTTCCTGACCGACGCTCCTTACCCCGAGGGGGCGTTCGGCGAGAGGCACGAAGCCCATCGCCTCTATATCTTCCCGCTGTGCGGGGCCTTGGTGGGGCTGACCATCGGCATCCTGCTGACGTCAATGACCCAGATGGCCTACCCGTTGGTCCAGGCCGGCAAGCCCATTCTGTCCCTGCCGCCCATGGCCGTCGTCACCTACGAGAGCACGATGCTCATGGCCATTATCTTCACCATTATCGGGATCATCTTCGAGTCGAGGTTGCCCAGCTTCAAGAAGGGACTCTACGACACCCGTATCACCGAGGGGTACATCGGGGTACTGGTGAACGCCGAGGAGGAGCAGCACACCCAGTTGGCGGGCCTGCTCACCCAGGCCGGGGCGATAGATGTGGTGCGGGAAAGCGGGAGCCGGTAGACCGTGCCAGTCATACAGCAAGCGAAAACGATATCCTGGTGGCCCCGGGGCGGACGCCGTTTGAAGGCCCTGCTATTGGGGTTGGGTCTGATCGCCGTGCTGGCGGCCTCGGGCTGCACCTCGGGTACCTACCCGGTGGACATCTTCTACGAGATGCACTACCAGCAATCGTACAAGTCTCACGAGCCGCCCCGGCTGGGCGGGGTGGAAAACGCGGTCGCTTTCTTTCCGGGACCGGTGTCCACCATGGAGGACATCGGCAATTCCGGGGCGCACCTGTTCGAGGTGAACTGCCAGATGTGCCACGGCGCGGGGGCCAAGGGCGACGGCCCGGTGCTGACCAAGCTGATCAACGAATACGGTTACCAAACGCTGATAACCCCCGACCTTACCACCTTGGAGCCCGAGGCCATCGAGCCGTTCTTGCGCAACACGACGCGCCCGTTCGGACCGACCTCGGTGATGCCGCCCTTCGGCAAGCTGCTCAGCTCCGAAGAGCGATGGGCCATTGCAGAGTACGTCGGCACCCTTCCCAAGTAGGGTGTTTCTTGATTGGGTAAAATCCAACCCACGCAGTAACGACTCCCGCCCTGACCCTCTCCTTGGTCAAGGAGAGGGGACACTAAATCGCCGACTATGCCAGGTTGGGTCATGGCCCGCACTCCTTCGATGAAGTCTTGGACCGCGGTGTTGGTCGGCCTTTTCGCCTGCCTGCTCATCGCCTCACCCGCTTTCGCCCAGGCCCCGTATTCCGAGAAAGAGGCCCAGGCCATCGACCGTATGTTGATGTGTCCGGTCTGCCCGGCCGAAACCATCGACCAGGCACAGGTCGAAATCTCCTTCCAGATGCGGACGCTGGTGCGGGAGATGCTGGCAGAGGGCCGCTCCCGGCAGGAGATACTGGACTTCTTTGTCGAGCGCTACGGCCCGGATATCCTGGCGGCCCCTCCCAAGTCAGGGGCAAACCTTCTGGCCTGGGTCCTGCCCATCGCCGGTGTGGCGGCCGGGCTAGTAGGCGCTTATTTCGTAATACGTTCCATGGCCGCCCGTAACCGCGGCCGCGGGACCCCGGGGCACGGTCCCGTCGCCGGCCATGATCCGCATCTGGAGCCTTACCTGGAAATGGTGGACCGGCGGCTGGCGGCAGAACGCATCTCCGGAGCAACTATGGCCCGTCGACCCTCTGTTGCCCCAAGGGACGAAGAGTCTGATGCCCGGTAAGTGTTCAATTGCTGAAGTGTTCGATTGCCGAAGAGGTCAATGGCTGAAGTGATCAATGGGTGAAGTAGGCGCCATCAGCCTCTGGATTGCCCTCGCCCTGACGGCCTACTCCACCGTCGGGTCTTTCGCGGGCCGGTGGCGAGGCGCCCCAGCCTTGGTCGAGAGCGCCCGATCGGCGCTATACGCGGCGCTGGTGGCCCTCTTCATCGCCACCCTGAGCCTGGTCGTTGCCTTTATCAGCCGGGACTTCGAGATTGCCTACGTCGCCCACCACAGCGACTTAGCTATGCCGGACCGGTTTACCTGGGTAGCCTTCTACGCTGGCAACGAAGGTTCGTTGCTCTTCATCGCCATGGTGCTCTCGATAATGTCCGCCATAGCGGTCTGGCGGGCGCCCGAAAAGACGCGGGACAGCCTGCCCTATACCACCGGCGTGATGATGCTGGTGCTGACCTTCTTCCTGGCCGTCACCGCTGTGATGGCGAACCCCTTCGAGAAGCTTCCTTTCGTGCCGCCGGACGGCGAGGGAATCAACCCTCTGTTGACCCACCTCGGTATGTTCGTACATCCGCCGGCGCTGATGTCGGGGCTCGTGGGCATCACCATCCCCTTCGCCTTCGCCATGGGGTCGCTATTGGCCCGGAAGACCGGCGACGAGTGGGTTGACGCGGGCCGCTCCTGGGGCATCGTGACCTGGGCGTTGCTGGCCGGCGGTCTGTTGCTGGGTTCATGGTGGGCCTACACCATCCTGGGCTGGGGGGGCTACTGGTTCTGGGACCCCGTCGAAAACGCCGCTTTCATGCCTTGGCTGGCGTTGACCGCCTTCGTTCACTCCATCATGGTGCAGAAGCGCCGGGGCATGTTCCGTATGTGGAACATCGCCCTGATCAACGTGGCCTTCGGGCTGGCGCTGTACGGAATGTTCATGAACCGCGGCGGTTCCGTCCCGTCGGTGCATTCCTTCGGGGCGTCGAGCCTCGGCTGGGTGTTCCTGATGTTCCTCTGCGTCGGGGTGGTGGTCCCGTTCGTTGTCTTCTTCTGGCGCTATTCGTTGCTGAAGAGCGCCCGGAACCTGGACTCCATGCTGTCGAGGGAAGCCGCCTTCCTGGTCAACAACCTGCTGCTGTTGGCCATAGCCTTCGTCACCCTGTGGGGCACCGTGTATCCGTTAATCTCCCGCCTGACCAGCGACGAGGAGATAACGGTGGCCCGGCCTTTCTACGACCAAGTCAACGGCCCCCTGATGCTGGGCCTGGTGTTCCTGATGGGGGTTGGACCTTTGCTGCCCTGGCGGAAAGCTAACCTGGCCAGCGTGCGCCGGGCGTTGACCGTCCCCGTGGTTGCCGCCGCGGCCGTCGTCATAGTCCTGGTGGTCCTCGGGCTTCGAAAAGATTATGCTCTGGCAGGTTTCGGCCTGGCTGTCTTTGTAGGCGCCGGAATATTGATGGAATGGTTCCGGGGCGTGCGCTCCCGGAGCCGCAACTCGGGAGAGAACTACGCTTGGGCGTTCCTGAGGTTGGTCTGGGCGAACCGTCCCAGGTACGGCGGGTATATAGTTCACCTCTCCGTCGTGATGGTGGCCTTGGGGATTGTCGGCACGTCCTTCTTCAACACCCAGCAGGACGTCGTCTTGTCGCCGGGCGAACGAACGGTGGTCGACGACTACGAACTCGTGTACTTGGGCACGGTTGAAACGCCCTTGGGCAACCGTACCGAGTTTTCCTCTACGGTGGAGGTCTACCGGGACGGGCAATTGCTGGACACCATCAGCCCGAACCGGGCCTTCTACCCCAATTTCAACATGGCCTCAACCCGGGCAGCCATCCGGTCGACGCCGGTGGAGGACTTGTACGTGGTACCCAGCGAAAACCTGGCCGACGGCAGCGTTGGGTTGAGGATTCTGGTGAATCCGCTCATTTGGTGGATGTGGGTAGCCGGTCCGGTCATGCTCTTGGGCACCGTGGTGGCCCTGTGGCCGGAGCCGAGCCGGGTTGCCGCCCCGGCTGTATCACGTTCGCCGGTGGCCTCCGGCCCCAGCCCAACTGCTGTTTGACGCCGGAGGTCCCGTTCCGTTCTTCAAGGTTCATATACTGCCTCGCCTGTTAAACTGTCTTCCAACCAAACCGGTCCTGCCGGCAAGCGCCTGGCGATAAAACGGGTCTCGTGGACGGCGAAACAATACTCTCCATAATTCTGGGCGTGGGGCTCGCAGCCTTCAGCGTGATATTGGTGGGCTACTCCTTTCTTCGGAGAAGCGACCGGGAAAGCGCGGTACCGGCGGCCGCTCAAGAGATGAATGGGCCGCCGGTACCGGAGGCCGTGGAGGCTCTCGGCATAGACTCGGTGTTCGACGCCATCAACACCCTGGAGCTGGAGTACCAACTCGGCAATATTCCGGAGGACCAGTATCAGGAACAGTTGGAGGCTTACCGCATTGAAGCGGCCGCCGCTCTGAAGACCATGCTGGAAAGCGGCAACGCCGGACCTGCCTGGGCCTTGGAGCGGGAAGTGCTGGAGGCCGGGGCGTCGGTCCGCCAAACGTCCCCTCGGTGTCCCGAGTGCGGCAGTCCCCTGTCCCGGTATGACGATACGTGCCCGGAATGCGGCGTAGAGGTCGTTCCGGGTGGACCGGCGCGTGGTCCTCGGGATGATCGCGGCACTCCGGTGAGCGGTTGAGCTTGGCAGCGGTCTCCTCATTGCTCATGGCGTTGGTGTTGATGGCGGCATTGGTTGCAATCAGCCCCGGTCGCATCGCCGCCCAACCGGCGGAAGAGTTCTCCATCAACGGCCGCGTGGTGAACGGCACCGAGGGGGCCGAGCTGCCGGGGCAGCTATTGGTGTTGATGTTGGTTACGGGCGCCGACGGCTCGTTGAGCGGGACGGGCCAAGCGATCGCCGGAGCGGACGGACGTTTCACTCTGGAGAACGTGAAGCCGGTGGACGGCGGCAATTACACCCTGAGCGTGGACTACGGCGGCGTGTTCTACACCTCCGCATTGGCGATGGACGATCTGCCGGATGAAGTCACCCTGACAGTGCATGAACCCACTCAGGACTATAGGTTGATCGGGGTGGAACGCCAGGTGATGGTGCTGGCGGCGATTGACTCCGGCAGCCGGATGATCAACGCCATCGAGTTCATCCGAGTTGAAAACGATTCAGACCTCACCCTGATGCCCGACCTTACGCTACCGGCCCAGATCAGCTTCCTCCGGTTCGCCCTGCCGCCCGACGCGTCGGAGGTGAACGTCCAGTCCAGTCTTCGGGGCGGAGACGTCATATCCATCGGCAGCGGATTCGCCCTGACTGCGGCGGTGCCTCCCGGAAATCACAGCGTCGATTTCTCGTACTCCTTCCCGTATGAAGGCAGTGAGATGTCATACCGGCAGAGCCTGCCCCAAGGGGCCGGGGTCTTCCAGGTGCTGGTCCCGGAACGCTTTGGGGAAATCTCCGTGCCGGGGCTAATGCCGGTGGACTCAATCGACATTCAAGGCACCCGCTACCGGGCTTGGGAAGGCCGTGATATCGCCCCTGGGCAGGGACTGGAGCTGGAGCTGGCCAATCTGCCTCAGCCCGGCTTAGCGGCGCGGATCGGAAAAGCCGTAGCCGTTGGGACCTTCTGGCAGATTGCCATCCCCAGCGCGTTGGGCGCCGTGCTGGCCGCCCTGCTGGCGCTGGGCTTGGTGCGCCGCTCCGGCCATGTCCCCGCCAGCGCGACGGCGCCGGATGCGGACGTTGTTCCCACCGACGGTCTCGACGGCGGCGGACGGGCATCCCTGGTCCTGGAGATAGCGGAGCTGGACGAACGGCGGCGCCAGGGCGGTCTACCGGAAGACCAATACCAGCGTCGACGGCGGGACCTGGTGGCCCGAATTCTGAACGGCGGAGAGGAGGAACACCGGGAACCTACCGGGCTGTGACCGGCGGTCTCCGGCGATTTGCCATCCGGGATGGGACGACTTCACTTCGGCAAGCGGACATTGATCATCGTCGGGGCCGGCATACCGGTCTTGGCGTTGCTGGCGTTGCTGGCTTGGGCGTCGGCCCGCTCCGGGGGCAATCCCGGGGGGTTGGCGGTCAATGCCGAATTCGGTCCGGCCAGAGTGGACCAAGAAGTGGCGGCGGACTTTGATTTAGAGCTATTCTCCGGCGGCCACATCAAGCTGTCCGATCTGCGGGGTCAGGTCGTGATGCTGGACTTCTGGGCTTCGTGGTGCCCGCCATGCCGGGAGGAGGCTCCGGTCTTGAACCAGGTCTACAATGAGTACCGGGACCGGGGAGTGGAATTCGTCGGCGTGGACATCTGGGACGAGCCAGAGGGAGCCCAGCGCTTCTTGGCTGAGGAGGGGCAGGTCTATCCGAGCGGCCCCGACACCGCAGGCGCAATCGTCATAGATTACGGTGTGCGAGGGATTCCGGAGAAATTTTTCATTGACCGCAACGGAATGGTTGCCAAGAAATTCGTGGGGCCGATGGACGCTGAGTTCCTGCGTAACATCTTGAACGAGCTGTTGAGCCGAAACTGACGACCCATCCGGACCGCGTTATTCTTTCTATCAGACCCGGACAGACCCGGATTTTCCGAGACCCGGCGGGGAACGAGACGATGACCGACGAATCTACAGCCATAGCAGTGGACTGGGGCGGCACCTGGAACCGGACTGCCGTGATAAACCGCCAAGGGGAGGTCCTGTGGCAGAACCGTTTGCCGAACCCCGCGGGCGGTTCCCAGAAGGACTACCTCGACCTGGCGGCCAGCCTGTTTCGCGAAGCCTTCGCGGCGGCCAAGGGGAGTGTGGCCGGCATCGGCGCCGCCGTGGCGGGACCGGTGGAGCCGACCTCGGGCATTCTCTACCAACCGCCCAACCTGATGGCGTTGGACGGCCTCTCTTTGAAGGCGCTCTGGCGCGAAGCCTACGACTGCCCCGTGTGGGTCGGCAATGACGCCGATATGGCGGCCCTTGGCGAGTTCCGATTCGGGGCGGGACGAGACGCCGTCCAGCGGGGCGAGACGGTGAATACCCTGTTTTACATCACGGTCAGCACCGGCATCGGGGGAGGCGTGGTCTATCGGGAGCAGGTCTACCTGGGCGCGAACGGCCTGGCCGTAGAGGTGGGTCACACGACGGTCGACGCGACGGCCGGCGCTCCCCATTGCAACTGCGGCAACACGGGCTGTATGGAGGCGCTGGCTTCGGGCTCCGGAATCGCCAGGAACGCACGAAGCTTGCTGGCTGCCGGAGAGCACCCTGGCTCAGTCCTGGCCCGCGAGGACGAGATCACCTCGGAACGGGTTTTCGCCGGGGCCGCTCAGGGCGATGCCCTGTGCCGGCAGGTCATGGAACAGGCGATTCACGGGCTGGTGGTGGGGTTGACCAACGCCGTCCATCTCTTCAACCCGGACCTCATCGTAATCGGCGGCGGAGTCACCGGCGGCCTGGTGGAATACGGCCTGTTGCCCCGTATTCATCAGGGCATCCTCGACCGGTCCATGAGCGAGTTGCACAAGGAGTTCCGGTTGACGCCTTCGCGTCTGGGAGACTCCGCTGGTCTGTCCGGCGCGGCCGCCCTGGTGTGGAGCCAGTTGGACTCGCCGGACGCCTGAAGCGCCTCTACGCCCTGAAACGCCTCTAGACGATGTAACGGCCTCCCATTACGTTCAAGCGGTCGCCGGTAATGTAGGCCGACTCGTCAGAGGCGAAGAAAAGGCAGGCGTTGGCAATGTCGGCCACGGAGGCCTGGCGGCCCATGGGCAGGCTTTGCAGGTGCGAAGACGAACCGCGGTCCACTGTTCCCTGGAACTCCGGGTACCATTCCGGGTGCTCCCTGCTGGTGTCGGTCGACCCTGGATTGACCATGTTGGCCCGGACGTTGTGCGGCGCCATCTCGGCGGCAATCGCCCGGATGAGACCCAGCAGGCCGGTCTTGGCCGCGGTTACCACCGCCGTGTCCGGCCGGCCGGTCACCGAGGACTGGCCGCCCAGCGCGATTATGCTTCCGCTTCTCCGCGCCACCATACCGGGCAGCACCGCCTTGCACAGGTAGAACGCGGAGTCGAGGTTCACCCCCATTACGTGGTCCCATTCGTCGTCGGAGACCTCGAGCACCGGCTTGTGAGGCCGGATGGCCACGTTGGACACCAGGATGTCTATCTTCCCCAAGGCCGCGACGCCTTCCGACACCATGCGGTACACGGCCGGAGCGTCGGAAACGTCGCAGATTGCCGTTTGAGTCCGCACTCCGAGCTCCCGGCACGCGGCCGCAACTTCCCCCAATTCGGCCTGGCTGCTGCGGGTGTTGAGCACAAGGTCCGCCCCTTCCCGGGCGAAGGTCAGGGCTATCTCTCTGCCAATGTTGCGGCTGGCGCCGGTAATCAGCGCAGTCTTGCCTTCGAGTCGCATTTCGGGCTACCTTTTCTTGTTGATGGCCTTGATGACGGCGTGAATTGTAACACCGGACGGCGAAGAGAGTCCTTGGTGACAACGAGGTCTACATGGTCAACACGCCCCTCTGGACCGAGGATTTCAAACTGTGGGCCAAGATACCCACAAACCCGCTCTTCGCATGCGTGTTTCTAGCGCCAGCCTGCGTGCTCTCTTCAGCGTACTATCACTCGGATAGGGGGTCCGGCCTGGAACTCCATACCGGCTTACAAAATTTCTTTGGCATACCGTTGTACGGAATCGGCACAGGCAGCACGGACACGCTGATCAACCGCAAAAGGCTGAGCAGCGCGCAGCACCACAAACAATCCCAGGAATCTGCCTGGCCGCGACTACGACTACGACTACGACGCAAACGACGTACGGTTCAATACCTGTCTTCTGGCCGGGCGTACTCGAGTGCACGAAAGAAATACCGACCGGGGAATCTACTACCTATATTCGACAATGCTCCACGAAGGCGGGCATATGCTGGGCCTGTCGGGATTCGATCTGAAAAAACTCGCCAAAGCTGACTACGAGATGTCCCACCCCACCATCCCTGATACGGTTATGAACTATGACTACGAGGTGAGCCTGAACACCAATTCGGAAACGATCAGGTGGGAGCCCGACTGCTCACCTCACCCGTTTGATCTCATCGCACTCCACATCCTTTACCAGACACAGTGATTTGATGACGTTTCTCAGCAGAAAAGCAAAAGCATACTTCGTTCTCCTGACCATAGTCGTCCTAGGAATGGCCACCACCGCCAGTGATTGGTGCGTTCCACCACCCACGCCCACACCGACGCGGCTGACGAATTCCCTGGAACAAGGAGAAGGGGACGCGGAGGAGGAAGCAAGGGCCTCCATCGAAACGCCTACAACCCCAGGGGAAGGAAGGGCCTCCATCGAAACGCCTACAACCCCAGGGGAAGCAAGGACCTCCATCGAAACGCCTACAACCCCAGAGGAAGCAAGGACCTCCATCGAAACGCCTACAACCCCAGAGGAAGCAAAGAAGAGGGAGCAAACGACACAGCCGACCAGCACCGTCGCAGCAGCGGACGAGAGTCCAGACAGGGATCCCGGGCCTGCGCCAGTCTCCGACCTTAGAGCCGAGGACGCTGCAGAAGCTGTAGCCGGAGAGACCATGGAATACCCAGAGTTTAGTCTGGTAACCCGC
The DNA here is from genome assembly GCA_965220625.1 of Dehalococcoidia bacterium. Lineage (GTDB taxonomy): Bacteria > Chloroflexota > Dehalococcoidia > Lucifugimonadales > UBA3495 > VXOI01. The sequence goes on along the minus strand of CBDCQN010000003.1, from coordinate 1,644,599 downwards.
GACGTGAGCAACATCCATCTGACCAACCAGGCAACCAGTCTGGTCGCCTCCGACTATGAACGGACAACCGAAACCGTGGAAGAACTGTTGGAGAAGGGCTGGTATGCGGCGGGGGCTTCCCCCGTGCACATAGCAATAAGAGGAACTCCGAGAGAAGACTCCGTCCGGTGTGAGTGGCATGGAGTCGCCAGGACTCCAGCACAGAGAGAGGAACAAATACGGTTCCTGCTGGGAGTGCCCGACGACACTGACCTGCCCTCGCCTGCAGACGTCGAGACAATCCTCACTGCCTATGCGGAACAGCTGGCCCCCGGATGGGACGAGAGATCAAAGGCATGGATGATCCCACTGGCCAGAGGGAAACTCTCCGTAGGATACCTGGTCATGTCGTGCTATGCCGACTACGCCGTGAGCGAATACATCCTGGGACGAGGACCCAGCACCGTCACGGTCGCCTTCGAACAGACCGAACACGACTACTCCTACGACGTATACCTGAAAGCAGGAGAGAGCCGCGGTATAAACATGGACGACGTACCAACACGTGCGGAGTTCAGGGAAGACATCCTAGACCCGCCCATAACAGGCGCTGAGGCCGAACTCAAGGGAATAATCGTGGGGCGGGAGAACGTCCTCTTCCTCATACCCATGGGGGTTCACGACAACATAGCTATAGAAGCGTGGCAGTCAGTGGCGCAGTGGGACTTGCAGACCGATGACGGCGAGGTACTCCAAGCCCTCCGTTACGGAGTCGACGGAGAACATGATGAATATAGCCAGACCCTGGCCAACCTTAAATCCCGCATCGCCACCGGAGCAACTTCCGACTCCTTCGCCAGAGAACGGATCAGCAATATCTCAGGCCTGAACCAATACTACCAAGATATGGGAGCTTACAGCGACATAAGTCCAGGAGACGGCAACCTACGGACGTTCACGCCAGCGAAGCCCCTAGCCACGCTCTCGTGTGCCGGTGCATCGGCCGTAACCGACCCAGCGACCAAGTTCGGGCTCGTTCGTGACTGCAGCATCCTGCTGGGCCTCAGAGACGAACTTCGTGGCACGGCAACCTTAAACTGGAGCGAAAACCTAGTCCTTGGGAACTGGACCGGCATCACCACTACCGGTTCGCCGCATCGCATCACCGCGATAAACCTGCCATCACAAAGCCTAAACGGCATCATTTCCCCGGCGTTGGGCAAGCTGGACGCCCTGGAGGCCTTGGACGTCAGTAGTAACTCCCTCACTGGCCTGATACCCGCGTCCCTGGGCCAACTGCCCTCACTCGCCACCCTGCGGCTGTCGGGCAACTTCCTTAGCGGCTGCATACCCCCGACCCTCCGGGATGTGGCCACAAACGATTTGGCCAGCGTCGGGCTGTTCTACTGCGACATGCCGCCGCCGCCCTCTCCTAGCGAGTGAACCTCGCACTGACGAACGGCGTGTTCACCATCACTTGGGATCGGATAAGCGGTGCGGACAAATACGAGGCCGACCACCGGATAACCACATGGTCAACACGGCTGACTGGAAGGAGAATCCGGAAGAGTACGCAAAAGTTGCGTTCAACGAACTCTTCGTCTGCGTATTTTTCCCCGAGGTCCCGGCCGGCGTAATCGCCGCTGATTACAACCACCCTCAAAGAGGGGCCGACCTCGAACTCGACAGGACCAGTCACTCTATAAGGTTTCGACCCGGTAGCGTGGATATGCTAATCGACCGCGCGAAACTGGGGAGTGTCGACACGAGTTACAGTCCGAGCAACATCCCTGGTACCGACCAGGCGTACGACGCCGACGATGTCCATTTCAACACTTGCCTGAAACGGGACGGGAGTAGAGAAAATGTTACCAACACCGACAATCGCGGCACCTTCTACCCATACATGACAGTTGTTCACGAAGCCGGCCACACCTTCGGATTGTCGGGCTTCAATTACAAAGACCTCCTAAGAGGACCAGAGCGGAACTACGTCATGTCGCACCTCACCATCCCCGACACGGTAATGAATTACGACGACAAACCGGGCGAAAACAGAGACCCTGCCACAGACGAACACGTAAGATTTGAGCCGGACTGCTCCCCGCATCCGTTCGATCTCATGGCGTTACACGCCCTGTATCAGACGGTAAGCCGATGAAGATACCAGAATCGAGACTAAAAGCGGGGATCCTTTTCTTGTTCCTAGCAGTGATCGGGCTGTCCATGATGGCCGGTCCATGCTACGACCCCACTACGCCGACCCCCTTGGGGGGAGGAGATCCGTACAGGCCGCCGACCCCCGAACCCACATGGCCTGTGACGCCGCCGACGGTAACGCCGTCGGCGGCGAAAAACGCACCGCGCGAGAGCCAGCCTGCTCTCGCGCGGGCCGTCGCGGTGGAGCCAACGAAGAGCACGGACGCACCACCGCCGGAAGACACCGTAGCTGCAAGCCGGCCGAAGTCGGCCGCGGAGACGCCTTTCACCGAGGCAGTCGCCGTGGATACCGGCCCACGCGACGTAAGCAAGACGCTTCTGTTCACCCCGCAGCCGGGGGGAGTGGGTTTCGACATCGGGTATGAGCCCGAAACCGTCGAGGAATTGCTCGAGAAGGGAATGTTCGCGGCGGAGGCGTCACCGACGCACATTGCCCTGCGGGGAATACCGGAGGCAGGCTCAGTGCGCTGCGAGTGGCAGGGAATTGCTAGGACACTCCACCAACGGGAGGAGGCCATTCGCTTCTGGCTCGCTCTGGGAGACGACGCGGTTCTTCCCAGCCCCTCTGAATTGGAGGCCACGTTCACGGCCCACGTTGATCGGATGGGCCCCGGCATCCGCGAGGCCATGAGGGCAACCTTTATAGCTCTGGCTCGCGGAGGTCAGACCAACGAGTACTTCAACCTCTACTGCTATGTTGACTACGCCGTGAGCGAATACTTGCTAGGTACAGGCCCTGCCGAGGTCACGTTGGCTTACGACACGACCGAGAAGGCCTACTCTTATGACCTGTACCAGAGAGCTCACGAGTCCGGGGCATTCGAGTTTGAACCCCTGATGAGCCGGGAAGAGCACCAGGAATCGTCCATCGACCAGCCCATCAAGGACGCGGAACGGGAGCTTTCCAGCGCGGTTTCAGGGCGCGGCAGCGTAGTCTTTCTCGTGCCAGTGGGGGTTCACAACAAGATTGCTGTCGAGGCCTGGCAGATAATAGCCCTATGGGACCTGCAGGAGAATGACGACGGTGTGCTCCAAGCTGTCCGGTACAACCTGTGCAGGGACCATCCCGAGGCCGCGCAGACGCTGGCGAACCTGACGTCCCGCATCACCACGGCGGTTGCGGGCGACGACTTCGCCGATACGCGCATCGAAAGTATCGGCGACCTTGCCGGGAGCTACCGCACGATGGGAGCTTACAGCGACATTCGCCTCGCCGACGGAGACCCGAGCGCCTACACCCCGTCGCAGCCGCTTCCCGTTCAGGTATGCGAGGGGTCTGCATCAATAGGGGCGGGAGCAGGTCTGCAGCTGCTCCGAGATAGCAGCATACTGCTCGACCTGAAGGACGCCCTAGCCGGAACCGCGACACTGAACTGGAGCAAAAACACGGCCATCGCCAGTTGGACCGACGTGACCGTGAGCGGCAACCCCCAGCGTGTAACCGCCCTAGCCCTGGCCTCCAGCAGCCTTGACGGCGCCATTCCCGCCGCTCTGGGGAGGCTCCACGGCCTGTTGTCCTTGGACCTGAGCAGCAACTCGCTCACCGGCAGCATCCCGGCCGCGCTGGGCAATATCCCGGAGCTGACCACATTGCGGCTGTCGGGCAACTCCTTTAGCGGCTGCATACCCCCGACCCTCCGGGATGTGGCCACAAACGACCTGGCGAGCATCGGGCTGTCCTACTGCGACATGCTTACGCCGCCCTCTCCTAGCGAGTGAACCTCGCACTGACGAACGGCGTGTTCACCATCAACTGGGACGCGGTTAGCGGTGCGGACAACTACGAGGCCGACCACCGGATAACCATCGCAAACGGCACTCGGACGGCACTGCCGGAAACGACGGGCACCAACACAACCCACACTCCCGCAGGCGGGCTCACCTGCGGGACAACATAAGGGTTCCGCTTCTGGTCCTACGGAGACGGGACCGTGCACTCCGCTGACTGGGCTGGGGCGAGGGTGAAATGCTGGCAATAGCTATGGTCGCTCACGATAGGGAACGCCCGTGCCCCTCCCCTCCACCAGGAGGGGAGGGGGCGATTAAATGACACTCGGGGCCTTGCCAGGGCAATCGCATCTTAATTTTTGAGAGCATTCCCCGAAGAGGGAGGGGGAACCAAATCCCCTCCCCCCGTGGGGGAGGGTTAGGGTGGGGGCAGGGTGAGATGGGGGAATGTTTGATGGGTGGGCTTAACCAAGGGCCGAAGGCCGGAAGTTCTTGAAGTTCCTTGTCGTCGTTCATGCTGGGCACCCCCATCCTAACCTTCCCCCTCACGGGGGGAAGGGACTTTGGGTGGTTCCCCACGGCGGCATCGTGACCTGTGCCAAGGCTGAGGCCAATTAAGATGCGATTGCCCTGGGGGCCTTGCCCGCCTTCTTGACCCCCGATTGCCCAAGTGCCAGAATTGGCCTGCCGCAGCGGCCCTCAATTCTTCTCGAGGTGTTTAGACGATGAAATGGTGCCGATACACCGCGTCCGGTCCCACTTGCTTCGGCATTATCGACGGCGACACAGTCGCCGAGGTTTCGGGCAGTCCCTTCGACGGTTATTCCAGGACCGGCAACACCCACAAGTTGGCGGAGGTCCAGCTTGAAGTCCCGGTAATCCCGCCGACCTTCTATGCCGCCGGAATAAATTATCCCGAGCATGTGACATGGGCCGCCCATATGCGGGGCGAGGAACCCAATCTGCCTAAGAAGGCTGACGTCGGCTACCGTGCCGTGAACGCCCTGGTGCCCGACGGCCACGATATAATCGTTCCCGCCGACGCCACCGAAGAGCTCCAGTACGAGGGTGAGCTGGTGGTCGTCATCGGGAAAGAGTGCCGGAACGTGAGCGAAGCCGAGGCCCTGGACTACGTGCTGGGCTACACCATAGGCAACGACGTGAGCGAGCGGGCCTGGCAGAGAGGCGACCGCACCATGTGGCGAGCCAAGAACACCGACACGTTCAAGCCCATGGGGCCGTGGATCGTCACCGGTCTCAATCCCGACGACCTCCACGTCATCATACGAGTCAGCGGCCGCGTGGTAGGCGAGTACGATGTCGCGGCGGCCCTCTTCGGCGTCCGCACCTACATCAGCGAGATGAGCAAGTACCTGACGCTGGTCCCGGGCGATATCCTCTGGATGGGCACCGAAGGCGCGACCGAAAACATGAAGGACGGGGACGTCTGCGAGATCGAGATCAGCGATATCGGCACCTTGACCAACAAAGTGAAGTGGCTGAGCTAGTCCCGCCTGCGGTCAGGTAACGCTGTGGCCGGTTTCGGCGGCCCACGCCTGCAGTCCCCGGCGGAAAGCCAGGGCGCCCATTGGCATGATCACGCACTGCAGAGCTTCCAGTATTTCCGTGGGCGTGGCCCCTGACTGGAGCGCCACGCGGACATGGGCCTGTATCTGCTCGACATCGGCCCGGAGCGCCGCTTCCACGGCTACCTGCAGCAGTTCCTTGGTCTTCCGGTCCAGCGTCCGCTCGCCGGTGTAGGTGGCCTGGATGAATTGGTTGTACTTCTCGGCCCACTCCAGGTCTACGTCGGCCATGATCCGATGCATCTCCAGGGTGTAGCCCCGGTCCTGTGCGGTGCGTTCTACGAACTCCGCTGCTGAGTCGGTGGACATTTCTCTACTCCTAAGGTTCTTGGGTTATGGCGCCGGTCTGCCTGTGCGGCCGGGGCGGTAGTGTCGGCTACAGCTCGTAGTGACGCCGGGCCGCCGCCTGCTTGGGATTGTTCTGCTGGAACTGGTCCGGATGTGCGCCGCGGGCCACGGACAGGTAATAGGTGAAGAGCTGTAGCGGCAAAACGTAGACCAACGGGCTCCAGAACTCCGGCACCGCCGGCAGAACGAAATTCAGCGTCGTCAGGTCCGACAGCAAGGCGTCGCCGGACTGTACCAGTCCCCAGACCGGCGCGCCCACCGCGGCGGCGGCCCGGGCCACGTTCAACGCCCGTTCGTAGCCGGGCCCCGGTGGCGAGATCAGGGTGACGAGGCATTTTTCGTCCACCGAGCAGAAGGGACCATGGAGCAGTTGCTCGATCTGCAGCCCCTCGCTGTCGCAGGTGCTCGTCTCCTTGATCTTGAGCGCGACCTCGTAGGTGTTGCCGATGTTTGGCCCCCATCCGGCGCAGATGAAGCGCTCCCTGCTCTGGAAACGCCGGACGGCCTGTTGCACTTCGGCCTGGCGGGCCAGCACCTGGGAGGCGGCTGCCGGCGCCTCTTCCAACTGAGCTCTTAAATGGGCCACGTCCCCGCTCTCGTCGGTCCACGACCCCAGCGCCGCCGCCAGCATTGCCAGCACCATGAGGGCGGATGTGTAGCTTACGGTGAAGGCTGAAGAACGCTCCTGCTCCACCGTAGTGAATTGGGAGTCGGCCACGGTGATCCGGGGGCCGGGATCGGTGGAAGTGATTGCCGCCGTGTACGCCCCCCTGCTCTTGGCGGTCTCCAAGGCCAGAAAAGAGTAGGTCTTGGTGCCCCGGTGGCTGATCACGATAACAGCGTCGTCGCCGTCCAAGGCAGGTGGGTAAGAACAAAATTCAAAGGAGTGCCAGGCCTCGACCGACAGGGCGGCGCGGGCGAACTTCTTGAACCAGTGGCGGGCAATCAGCGCGGCGTGCCAGGAGGTGCCGATGCCCACCAGATGGACCCGCTTCTTCCGGGCCAGTTCGGCCGCGACGGGCTGCACCTGGCTGGCGTGCTTGCGCAGCATTTCCTCCATTGCCTGTGGTTGCCGCATGATGGCGTCGTACATGAAGTAGGGGTGGCCTAAGCGTACTTCCTGCTGTGTCATCTGCTCTCCTCCACCCTTGGTCCAAGAGGGTATATTCTCAAACGCCCCGGCCAAACAGTCAAATCCTGGGGCCATCCCAAGAATCCACGCCGGTCAGGCGGCGCCCGGCCTGTGTCGTGTTACAATTCTGCGAAGTTTCCTCATACCCATCGCCAAGCCGGGAGGGACCCAGATTGACGTCATTCTCCCCCGATTACTTCCAGCGCGATGACGAAGACGACGACCGGTTCTTCTACCTTCAGCCGAGGAAGGTCGTTCATATCGACGAAGGCGCAATCGCCGCCGTGGGAGGGCTGTTCCGGGAGCTCGTGCCAGCGGGCGGAGTGGTCTTGGACCTGATGAGCAGTTGGCGCTCCCACTGGCCGCAGGGACATCCCAAGCTGCGCATGGTGGGGCTGGGCCTCAACCGGGAGGAGATGGAAGACAACCCGGACCTTGACGAGGTGGTCGTCCACGACCTCAACTACGACCCCGTGTTGCCTTTCGAGGATGACACTTTTGATGCCATCCTTCTCACCGTCTCGGTCCAGTATCTGACCCGGCCCGTAGAGACCTTCGAGCAGGTCAACCGGGTGCTCAAGCCGGGGGGAGTTTTCATTGTCAGCTTCTCCAACCGCATGTTCCACACCAAGGCGGTGCGGGCCTGGAAATTGAGCACCGACCGCGGACGGGTGGACCTGGTGGGCACCTACATGGAGACCGCCGGCAATTTTGACGATATCCAGGGGACCTTCCTGAATCCCAAGGAAAGCCCGCCCGGCGATCCAATGTTCGTCGTCTACAGCCTGAAGAGCCAATTGGGAGTGAAGAATTAGGAGTGTGGAATGCGGAATGAGATCCTAATTCTCGACTCCGCACTCCGCATTCCTAACTCTTCATTCTTAGTTCCTCCTTGGAGGTACGGCGGCAAGCACCATCAAAGCACAGGCCGCCGCAGCGAAACCAAGGATGACGAAGGGCGTGCGGTAGCCTCCGGTGGCGTCGAACATGAACCCTGCCAGTACGGGCCCTATGGCCTGCCCCCCAATCTGTGCCGGCAGGGTGAGGCCGCGGATGCTGCCCAAGTGCAGGCGCCCGTAGTAATCGGCCCAAGCCAGCCGCAGCAGCGTGTGCAGGCCGCCGACTCCGGCCCCCAATGCCAGAGCGCTGGCGGTCCCCCAAGGCAGGGTACCGCTGTAGCCGGCGCCAAAAGCCCCCGCAGCCATCACCAAGGCCGATAGGGACAGCATTACGCGTACTGGTACAGCGCGGCCCAGGGAGGACCAGACCAGCCCTCCTGGAATTTGCCCAAAGGCGAAGGCGCTGGCCGTGAAGGCGGCCAAGTGGACCGGGACTCCTTCGTCGATGTAATGGGGCACTTGGTGGAGGCTGACCCCGGACTGCACCATGAACCCGCCCATTGAGAACAACGCCAGGATCCAGAACGCCCGGGTCCTCAACGACTCCCGGACCGTGTAATTGACCTCCTGCCAGGCTTGGGCCACTTGGGCGCCTTCGGCCCGGCCGGCGGCGGTGGAGAGACTCACGCCAGCCTCGGCGGGACCTCTTCTTCGGCCGGTGTCTGGCTCCAGGCCCATGTCCTCGGGGCGGCGGACCATCAGCAGCAAGGCGGGGACGATGCCGATGGCCAGTGTAGCGGCCCCCAACGTCACCCAGGCCGTCCGCCAGCCCCAGCCCGTTATCAGCAATCCGGCAATAAGCGGCAGGACGGTTAGCCCTATTCCCTGGAGCGCGCCGAACAGGGCCAAGGCCAGCGGCCGGCGCCGGACGAACCAGTTGGAGATCGCCGTCGACGTGCCAAGCTCCAAGGGACTCGAAAAGACCGCCCTGCCCGGAACGTAGACGGCGTAGAACACCCAGACCTGGGATATCAGAGAGAGGCCAATGGCGCAGAGGCCCACGACCAACGAGCAACCAGCCACGGTGAGCCTGGAGCCGTAACGATCGATCAACCGTCCGGCGAAGGGCGACACGAGGAGGCCGCAGACCGCTCCCAGGCTGACCGCCCCCGAGAACAGCCCTCTGGACCAGTCGAACTCCCGGGTCATGGGGATGACGAACACCGACAGCACGGACACCGAGGCCACGGGACGGGCGCCGAAGCTCGGAACAGAGGCCATGGCGAAAATTACCCACCCGTAGTAGAACGGGAGGCGATTGGCCAAGCGGTCACGCCAGGAGGATACGGTCAAAGGAGCGCCCAAGGGCCGCTGGCGGTGGGGCGGGGACTGGTGTCAAGGAATCTCATCGGCAGTAACTGTTTAGTGTCCCCTCCCCTTGCGAGGGCGAGGGTTCGGGAGGGGGTCGTCCCCTCCTCGCGGTTTCCTTCCTCCAACTATGCTGCGGCGCGGCGGGGTGCCCCCTTCCTAACCTTCCCCCCTGCGGGGGGGAAGGGACACCAGCAATTCTGAACAGTCACCATCGGCAGGGCGGCACTAGTACCGCGTCCGGCTGAAACCGATGTATAGATATGCCGAAGCATGTCCGGAGCATGGATGGTAGAGAATCTCAAGTCGATAGTTGCCACAGCCTGATTTCGTTCAGTCATTTATCAAAAATAGCCGGACGCGGTATTAGTGTACCATTCGGGCTTAGGGGCGGCGCTTGGCGCGGCCGGAACCGACTCTGTATACTCGGATTCAACCTGACCACCTTCGATCCTCCTATACTGCCAATCATGCCAAGAATATTCCGCCTCGCCTTGGCCCAGATTAACCCCACAGTGGGGGACATTCGGGGCAACTGCGAGAAAATCCAGCAATACCTGGACGAGGGCCGCCGGTTGGGAGCCGACTTGGTGGCCTTTCCGGAGATGGCGGTCACCGGCTACCCGCCGGAGGATCTTCTTTTGAAGAAAGCCTTCGTGGAAGAGAACATGGAAGCCACCCGCCGGTTGGCGGAGAGCTCCCACGGGACCGCCATAGTGGTGGGTTACGTGCACCAAGGAGAGCGGACCACCAACGCCGCCGCCGTTGCCTGTGACCGCGTGTGGGTGGACACTTACCACAAAATCTATCTGCCCAACTATGGTGTTTTCGACGAGGAACGCTACTTTACACCGGGGTCCGTCTGCCCGGTTTATGAGATCGACGGCGCGCGAATCGGCGTGAACGTGTGCGAGGACATCTGGTACGATTCGGGACCCACCTCGGTCCAGAGGGAGAACGGCGCCGAGCTGATCGTGAACATCAACGCGTCGCCCTTCCACACCGGGAAGAGCGAGTCCCGCAGGAGCATGATCGCTTCCCGTGCCGCAGACAACCGGTTGTTCGTCGCCTATCTCAACACCGTCGGCGGACAGGACGAGTTGGTGTTCGACGGCAACAGTATCATCTGCGGCCCTGACGGCGAGACGGTGGCCCGTGGCCCGGCGTTCCGGGAGACGCTGATCGTCGCCGACCTCGACTTGGACCAAGTAGACGGGAGCAGCTCGCGCCGCCCCAATTGGGAGTCCCACGAAATTCTGGCCGGCATTGGGAGTTCCAAAACCGTCCACGTATCGGGCTACCGCGCGAAGGAGCGGCCGGCGCTGGCGCCTCCACCCAGCGGCTCCGACGCAGCGGCCGACATGGACGCGGTGGAAGAGGTCTACCGTGCCCTGGTTGTCGGCACGCGGGACTACCTGGGCAAAACCGGCTTCCAACGAGCCATGGTGGGGTTGTCCGGCGGCATCGATTCGGCGCTCACGGCCACAGTGGCGGCCGACGCCTTGGGGGGCGGGAACGTCCTCGGCATCACCATGCCCTCCCGTTTTTCCTCCGTCGGCAGCATCGACGACTCGAAGGAATTGGCCGGAAACCTGGGGATCGAGCTCTGGGAGGTGCCCATAGAGCCAGCCCACGAGGCCTTCACCAGCATGTTGGAAGAGCGCTTCCGAGGGTCTGAGCCGAACGTGGCCGAGGAAAACGTTCAGGCGCGCATTCGCGGCAATGTGTTGATGACCATTTCCAATAAGTACGGTTGGATCGTCCTGACCACCGGCAACAAGTCGGAGATGGCCATGGGTTACGCCACCCTCTACGGGGACATGGCCGGCGGGTTCGCCGTGTTGAAAGACGTGCCCAAGACCACGGTTTACGACCTGTGCCGGTGGAGGAACCGGAACGGGGCATCCTTCGGAACGGCCGACGGCGTCATCCCCCAGGCCATCATCGACAAACCGCCCAGCGCCGAACTGAAAGAGGACCAGCTGGACCAAGACACCCTGCCGCCGTACGAAGCGCTGGATCCCGTGATCAAGGCCTACGTGGAGGACGACCGCAGCTACGTGGATATGGTCGACTCCGGCTTCGACCCGGCGGTGGTCCGGCAGGTTATGAGGGCGGTCGACCGCAACGAATACAAACGCCGCCAAGCCCCGCCGGGAGTGAAGATAACCCCCCGCGCCTTCGGGCGGGACTGGCGGTTGCCCATCGTGAACCGCTACCGGCAGGTCTGAGCGGGTGCGGCTAGTCGGCCACTTCCACGATCATTTCCACTTCCACCGGGGCCCGTAACGGCAGCCCGGACATGCCCACGGCCGAGCGGGCGTGCCGACCCTGATCGCCGTAGAGCTCCACCAAGAGGTCTGAAGCGCCGTTGCCGACGACGAAGTGGCTGTCGAACTCCGGGTCGGCGTTCACCATCACCAGCAGCTTCACGACCCGCGTCACCTTGTCCAGATCGCCAGTGGCGGCCTTGACTGCGGCCAGGCAGTTCAGCATGGCCTGCTTCGCCGCTTCGTAGCCCTGCTCCGGGGTCACGTCCCGCCCCACCTTGCCTTGGTTCAAGACCGAGCCGTCGGGCATTCTGGGAATGTGGCCCGCGACGTAGAGCAGGTTTCCGGTGCGGACAGCGGACACGAAATTGGCGACCGGCGGGTTCGGTTCGCTCAGTTCCAGCCCCATTTCCCTCAGCTTCTCTTCGACTGCCATGGATATCCTCCGGTTTAGTCGGGCATCCTTACGATGGCTTCCACCTCGACCACCAATTCCGGGCGCACCAATGCGGAAACGCCGACGGTGGAGCTGGCCGGCGGATTGCTGGGCCAGGTTTCCAGACGCACCTTGGCGTAGGCCGGATAGTCGTCCATATTGGTCAGGAAGCAAGTGATTTTGGCGACGTCCTCCATGCGGCCCCCGGCGGCTTCGATCACGCCGCGGATGCTGGCCATCACTTGACGGGACTGGGCCTCGCAGTCGCCCACGACGTTGCCGTGGGCGTCGACGCCCACGTGTCCCGACACGAACAGGAAATCTCCCACCCTTATGCCGGGTGAAAGATTCGGATTCGGGGAAACCCCCGCCGGGATGATTGGTTGGCGCTCCGGCATTTTCTCACCTCCGAATTACGGCGGCTCAGGCCGCCCAATTATTTTTGGTACACGATGGATGGGACGCACCGGCCCAATTATACATAGATGCCGGGGGTCGGGGGCAGGTCCGGCTCAGCTGCCTTGGAGGTATGCCGAATTTGAGTGGAGAGACGCTGCGGGTCGGGCAACTCGTAACTGTTCAGACTCCGTGACAGTCCTCGATAAGCGTAGTCCGTCGTCATACCGGCTTTCGCCGGTATCCAGAGGGTGCGGTTGGGAAGCTTCTCATCGCGACTGAACACTTACGACAACTCTCATGGCGGGCTTTACGTACTATAAATATTTTAGACTATGATATAGTTATTTCATGTTACCGCCGATTGACAACCTGCTGGGTTTGCCGCCCGGGGAGTTGACCAGCCTTCTGCTCGACCAGGAGGAAAACCAGTGGTTCGACTGCAAGAGCGCCCGCATTCACGGCCCCGATTTAGCCAAAACCCTGGCGGCTATGGCCAACGCTGAAGGCGGGATGATAGCCATAGGCCTGTTTCGTGGCGTGTGCGAAGGAATCAAAGGCCATCCGGAGAGTCAGAACGACTGGGGACAGGCCGGCTTGGACTTCACGGTCCCAGCGGTGCGATACGACTTTCATCGGCTGGATTGTATAAATCGGCACGGCGAACCAGACGAGCTGTTCGTATTGGTGACGGCGCCGGGCGAGCAGGTCCACGCCACAAACAGAGACGAAGTTTTCTTGCGTGTCGGGGACGAGGACCGCAGGCTGGATTTCGAACAGCGGATTCAGTTGCGCTATGACCGGGGGGACACCGGCTTTGAAAGGACAACTGCCCGGGTCTATGGAGACCCGGAGCTTGACTTTGCAGCGGTGGCTGAATATGCGACCAGGGTCGGCCACCCTGACCCGAAACGGTTGCTGCAGGCTAGAGACTTGGCCGACAGTGATGGCGTTCCATATATCGCCGGACAGTTGTTGTTTGGAGTGAATCCGCAGGGGGCGTATCCACAGGCTTACGTCCGGATCCTCAAGTATTCCGGCAGAGAACGCCGCACGGGGACAAGGCAGAATCTTGTGAGCGACGTCCGTTGCGAGGGCCCGCTTCCGCGACAGATAGACACTGCGCGGCTGGCGATTAAGGAGTCCCTGCCCAGCCGGCGGGCATTGGGCCCGGACGGTCGGTTCGACTGGTTCGGCATAGTGCCCGAAGAGGTCTGGCTGGAAGCGCTGGTTAATGCGGTCATACACCGGGCCTACAGCAATTTTGGCGACCACGTCCGGGTGGAATTGTTTGATGACCGGGTCGAAGTGTCCAGCCCTGGCCGCTTCCCCGGCATAACTTCTTTAAGTGACCTGATGAACGTCCCCCGGTTTTCTCGCAATCCTCGTATAGCCCGGGTAATGGCGGAGTTGTCGTATGGCCAAGAGATGGGGGAAGGCCTGCGCCGAATGGTGGAGGCAATGGAGGGTGCGGGAGGGCAGCGCCCCTTGGTAACCCAGACGGCAGGCGGCGTAACGGTTACGTTATTTGGAGCGATTGTCGGCGCGAACGAGTTGATGGCCCTTCCGCCGGTTGCACGGGAGCTTTTCCAACAGCTTTCTTGGCTCGGTCCCGCCGGGACCGGCGATTTGGTTCGCCTGAGCAGCCGTTCACGCCCCGTAGTGCTAAAAAATCTGCGGCTTTTGGAAACAAGGGGGTTGGTGCAGCGCTTCGGGACCGGCGCGACTGACCCGAGGGCCTATTGGGCCGCATCGGCTGAGAACTGAAGCCACTAGTATCCTGCTCTAAACGCTACTGTAAAGATTTCGTTTAGAGTAGTTTAGAGTAGCTGAACCAGTCTGCTAGGACCAGACGCTTACGGGACCGTTACTGGGTGGATGACCTTAGGTGTGCTGGGGCCGTCGGCGGACGAAGTAGGCGCAGCGGGAGACGCTGTTTTCGGCTCTCGGGTCTGGGCGCGGCGCGGTCGACACCGGCCTCAGCGGCGCTCGAATGGCGTCGGCATGGGACCGACGGGGACTTCGATGAGCGTCGGTCCGTCGTGGGTCAGGGACGACTTGAGGCTCGCCTCCAGCTCCTCCGGGGTCGATGCCCTGATGCCCGTTGCGCCGTAAGCTTCGGCCAGCTTGACGAAGTCAGGATTGTGGAGTTCGCCCCCGATGGTGCGTCCTGCGAACCGGTTGATCTGGTCCCGCACCACGTTGCCGTAGGCGTTGTCGTTGAAGACAACCACCACGGCGTTGATGCCGTGCTGTACCGCCGAGGCCAGCTCCTGAGAGTTGAACAGGAACCCGCCATCCCCCGACAGGGCCACCACCGCCCGGTCCGGTTGGGCCACCTTCGCCCCCAAAGCCGTCGGGAAGGCATACCCGAGGTTCCCGGAGTATGAGGACGTTATGAACGTCCGGGGTTCGTAGGTGGGAAAGTAGGCCCGGCTGTAGTAACCCAACTGGGTCATTCCGGCAATCAGGATGCCGTCGTCGGGCATGGCCGAGCGCACCGCCGCCATGAAGGACTCCTGAGGCTCGACCGAGATCTTTTCTTCCTTCCGGCTTGCCCGTGTGGCGGCTACCGCCTCGCTCCGGTCAGGCCGAGGCGGGGATTGGGCGGCAATGGCGGCGTGGAGAGACTCCAGCGTCAGGCGGGCGTCCCCGTGGATTCCGAAAGTGTTGGCGTAGTTGCGCCCCAACTCTTCGTCGTCGATGTCGATTTGCACCACCCGCTGGCCGCCCAGCCATGCGGGGAACGCCAAACGGGTCCCCACGGCCAGAACGAGGTCGTGGCCGTAGGCCTCCTTGGCAATCGTGTCGTCCCGAAGCCACAGAGAGCCCAAGGACAGGGGGTGCCGGTCAGATATGGCGCCCTTTCCCTCGGCAGTGGTGACGACCGGAGCTTGCAGGTGCTCCGCCAGTTGGCGCAGGGCGCCGGACGCCCCGGACGATATCGCGCCGCCGCCAACCCATATCAACGGGTTTTTCGCTGCGGCGATCATTTGCGCTGCGGTGGCGGTCCTTCCGGCGTCCGGCGGCAACGGCCGGGGCGCTTCCGGCTCCAGCAATTCGACGTCGGCCACCTCCCCCAGGGTTTCCGGCGGTATCTCGATCTCCACGGGGCGGGGGCGGCCGTTTTTCAGGTGGTGGAAAGCCTCGTGGACCGCCTCCGGGACTTCGGCGGGATTGAGGATGCGCCGGGCGAACTTGGTGATGGGCCTGACGGCTTCCAACTGGTCGTTCACCTCGTGCAGCATGCCGCGGTTGACACCGATGAGGTCCCGTTCCACTTGGCCCGAAACCACCATGATGGGGGACGATGCCGAGTAAGCGGTGGAGATGGCGGCGGCAGCGTTCAGCAGTCCGGGACCGGGGACCACCAAGGCGGTGCCGATGCCGCCGCCAGCCCGGGAGTACCCGTCAGCCATGTAGGCGGTGGCCTGTTCGTGGCGGGTCGAGATGAACCGGATGCCCGGCTCGTCGTAAAGGGCGTCCATGGCGTGATAGAGCTGCACGCCGGGCAGCCCGAAAATCACCCGGACGCCCTCCCGGTACAAGGATTTCATCAACGCCTGGCCACCGGTCATTTTAGCCATAACACGTTCCTTTCCCGGATTTATCGCCTCCCGGAATTATCGGTCCGGGAATTGTCGGGTGATGGGGAGGATTATATGGGGCGAGGGTGAGGGACTCAACCGGCGGGAATCTTGGGCAGGCCCGCCGGAACGGCGTTTGGCGATATACTGCCGGCATGAAACGGGCCTTGATCATCCGCCACCACCCGAAAGAGACCCTCGCCGCCAACTTTCGAGGAATACTCGACGCCCGGGAGTTCGAGCCGGTCCCGGTGGACTTGTTCGACCGCTTGCATGACGACTGGCAGCCGCCATCGCTGGATGGGCCGGTGGTAGTCATGGCCTTCGGCGGGCCCATGTCCGCCAACGACGACTTCCCTGCTTTCCACCGGGAGCGTCAGTTTCTCCGGGAGGCCATGGATGGGGACTTGCCCGTGTTCGGGGTGTGTCTGGGGGCCCAGATGATGTCCTCGGCTCTCGGAGGGACTGTGGAACCCACCGGGGGATACCAGTTCGGCCTGCGGAAAATACACGTCTCCGCCGAGGGTGACGCCGACCCGGTATTCTCCAAAATACGGATCCCGCTGGTACCGACCCTGCATGGGGAGTGCTTCACCATACCCAGAGGGGCGATAAAGCTGGCCGAGGGCGACATACTCTGCCGCGATGGCCTCTACCGGCGCATTAACATGGCCTTTAGGTACAGGAACTCCTACGGGTTCCAGTTCGAGCCACAGCTTACGCTGGATGAGTTCCTGGTCTGGAACGAGGTCTTCTACGGCGACTACGCTCTGATGGGCGACCGTTTCGACCCTGGAGAAGAGGCAGCCCGCAACGAGAGGGAGTTCACCAAGTTCGCCCAGGCCCACGAGGCCCAGATGGGAGAATTGCTCGCGGCGTTTTTGGAGAACGCGGGCCTCTAGTATCTTCAGCTCCCAGGGTGCTCCCGGTCCCACTCAACGATCCAACCCAGTTCGGCCTGTTGGTCCAAGGGCACCGTCGGTGGGACCGAAGCCCCTTCGGGCTGGTCTGCTACTACCTGCTCCCGTACCAGCGCCTCGATTTCCGGGTCGCTCAGGCCCAGCACGTCCTTCAGGATGTACTGGTTGGCTTCCCCCAAGACGGGCGCCGGGTGGCGTATGTGAAGGGGGTTGCCCGACATCTTCCACCCTCGGCCGATGTATTCCCTGCGTCCCAGTCCTGTTCCCGGCGGGTGCTCCACCTGCTCGAAAAAACCTCTGTCGCGGAAATGGGGGTCCGTCAAGAGGGAGCGGGCGTTCAAGACCGGACCGCCGGGGACGCCTGCCGACTGAAGCTCCTCCATCACTTGGTACTGGCTCCGGGAAGCAGTCCATTTGCCAACCAGAGAGTCCAGCTCGTCCTGCCGGGCCAACCGGTCTCGGGACGTTTCGAACCGTTTATCCAGCAGTTCCGGGATTTCGCCGGCCGCCACATCGCAAAACGATTTCCAATCCGCGTCGTCCCGTACCGCGATGACCGCCCACTCGTCGCGCGCCCGGCAGGGGTAGCAGCCGTGGGGCGCGGCCGACAGGTGCCGGTTGCCCATCCGGCGGGTGCTGCGGCCGTTGTAGGCGAAGTCCAGGATTCCCTCGCCGACGAAGGACGCCCCCACCTGGTACATGGCGACGTCGATCCACATCCCACGCCCCGTCCGGGCCCGGTGGTACAACGAGGCCATGATCGCGCCCAGGGCCGTCCAGGTTGCCAAAAAGTCGGTATAGGAGTTGCCCATTTTCTTGGGCGTGTCCTCCGGGATAAAGACGCCGTCGGGCTCCCCTGGATTTTTCATCAGGTATCCCATAAAAGCGCCGGTGCCGTGGGTCGGCTCCAGGGCAGAAGCCATGGCACCGAAGTTGGACCAAGGCCCGCTGTGGCCGTAACCGGTGTTGGAGACCATGACCAGATCGGGCCGCTCCGCCCTCAAGCTGGCGTATTCCAGGCCGAAGCGGGTCATCACCCTGGGAGTGAAATTCTCCAGCACGACGTCGCTGACGCGGACCAGGTCTTTAACTATGGACTGGGCTGAGTCAGCCCGGAGGTCGAGGGTCAGGCTGCGTTTCCCCCGGTTCAGGGTCTGAAACGTGCCGCCCCGTTCCCAGTACGCATCTCCCGGGTTGTTCTCGGGGAAGGGACCACCGGTGAACCCGCTGGCCCGGGTGGAGTCCATAAACTCGATGTGATGGGTATCCAACTTGACGACCTCCGCGCCGAGGTCAGCCAAGTACGCTCCCACGTAGGGCATGGCGAAGACCCGGCTCAGGTCCAGCACCCGGATGTTGTTCAGTGGGAGTTCGCTCATTCTTCGCCCTGTAATTTCGCCATGCTATTCGGATGAGACCATGGTCAGATTACTGAAGCGGCCCGAAACGCCGCCAGGTCCTCCGGAGAGTAGCCTAGCTCGCCGGACAGGATTTCCTGATTGTGCTGGCCCAACGTGGGGGCGGGCCTGCTGATCTCGAAGTCGTGGCCCGACATCCGGGGCCCCATTCCGGGGTATTGGGCCGGCCCGGCCACCGGGTGTTCCACTTCAACGTAGAAGCCCCGCTCTTGAAGGTGCGGACATTCGGCCAGGTCCTGGGCATCCTGGGCCATGCCAAACACCAACCTGCGGTCGCCGGAGGCCAGGAACAATGGCTTGCGGTCCCAGAGAGAAAGGCCCTCGGTCAGTAGCTGTTTCAATTCTTCCCCATGCTCGATGCGTCCGGCGCCGGTGGCGAATCGTTTCTCCAAGAGCTCCGGGATGCCGATCAGCTCCGCCACCACCGGCCACGGTTGCGAGCCCTGTACCGAGGGGACGACGTAACCGTCCCGGGCGGGCATCAGCTCCTCGAACCCCGAGCCGCGGACGGGGCGGCGACCCTTGATGGCGCCCATGTAGCTGTAGTAGGGAACGGCCTGCACCAGATGGCAGGCCAGGCACTCCACCACAGAGACGTCGACGTGTTGGCCCCGGCCGGTGCCTAATCTTTGGAACAACGCGGCCAGGGTGGCCGCGGCGGCGTTGGCGCCAGCAACGTAGAACGACTGGTCCAAAGCATTTCGCAACGGTTCCCGGTCGGAGTCGCCGGAGTGGTACATCAGACCGCTCATGGCGCAGGCGACGATGTCCGTCGCTTCGAAGTCCCGGTAGGGCCCTGACTGCCCGAATGGAGTAATGGAAGTGTGGACCAAGGACGGATTGACGCCGCGAATGGTCTCATGGCCCGTCCCGAGAGCGTCCGCCTCGGCGGCGGCGCAACTCTCCACCAAGACGTCTGCGGTCTGCAACAGGGCATGAAAGGCGCGGCGGCCCGATGTGGACGCTACGTCCAGGCTGATGCCCCGCTTGTTGGTGTTCAGGTAGAGGAACGGGATGGACTTTTCGAGGTGGGGATCGTCGCCCGCGAAAGGGCCGGAGCCGCGCACCGGGTCTCCGGAGGTCGGCGGTTCTATCTTGACTACGTCGGCCCCGTAGTCGGCCAGCAGCTTGGCGCAGAACGGAGCGGATACCCCGCCGCCGACTTCCAGCACTCTGATGCCGGCCAAGAGGCCGCTGCCGGGATGGTCCAAGACCGATGGCCCAACCATAGTCGGAGAAACACCTCACGGAATGCTACCATTCGGGACGCTAACATCTGCCACTGAGGCTGTCAAACTGCGCTGCCACTGTATTCGACACCAGATGCAAGCAACTTTTTTTACGGATTTGCACTGTCTTTGAGACCGGCCCTGGATGGCTCTAGTGTTTCGACATTCCCCTCCGATATTAAGGGGGAGTTGACAACGGCGCAACGCCCCGTTGGTCTAGCCGCCGCTGCAAGAGTCCGCAACTTCACCCGGAGCAGAACCAGTGCTTAACAAATTCGGTATGGCCATAGCCGCCTTCCCGCGACCACTCTTAGCCGCGCTCATAGTCTTGGCGACGACGGCCACAATCATTGGCGTGGCGCAACTGATCTCGGCCCAAGAGGGCCCGGAGACCGAGGAGACAGAGGACTCACAGGACTCACGAGGCCACTGCTGGGACCACTGGCTCTGCTTGGACGCAACCGCGACCCCGGTCCCGACGCCCCGGCCCACGGCCGTTCCGTTTTGCACCCAGTACCCGCTTCACCCGGCCTGCCACCGTCCTACCCCGGTCCCGCCTCCGACCGATACGCCCGTTCCTCCGCCACCCCCGACGGACACACCGGCGCCGCCGCCGACAAACACGCCAGCGCCGCTTCCGACGAACACGCCAGTACCGCGGCCAACGGCCACGCCAGTACCGCCTCCGGCAAACACGCCGGCCCCGCCGCCTCCAACACGCCAGCGTCCCATCCTGCCCACGGACACCCCGACGCCTACGCCGACGACCCCGAACCCAGACCCAACGCCGACGCTTCCCGAGGCCGTCATATGCCCCGCATCCTCCCGGTCGGCAGACCAGCCTGCGGAGCCGTCCCACGAGATAACCATCGTCGATTTAGACCCTACCATGCACCCGGGGCAGTGCGACGAACTGAGAATCGATGTGCCCGGCGACGTCCTGACCAGCGTGGAGTACGTGGTCACCCTGCGGGCCAGCGGCGGCCTGTACTTCAACCGCAGTTGCACCAACCAGTCCGAGTCTTGGCGCTTGGCGGGCCGCTCTTGGTACCGGATATTCCACGCGGTCTGGGCCTGCGACGGGCACACGAGAGGGGACCTGACCGCGCAGATGCGGCGGGCCGACTCCGAGGGATCCCTGTCCCGTTCAGTCCGGAGCGTTGCCATCGCCCCGGAACCGGAACCAACACCCACCCCCACGCCAACGCGCACTCCAACACCGACTGCCACGCCCACTACGCCGGGAACCACGCCCGCGCCCACCCGGACGCCCACCAGAACGCCGGTGCCAGCATGCAACGACCTTCCCGGTTACCGCGCATCGAGCGACGACGATGACGGCGTCAACCCGACCACCGTGCTACGAATCGATTCCCTCGACGCCATCATGCACCCGGGCGACTGCATTGATGCGGGCGTCTTTATCGGCGTGGTCCTGCCCAACAAAAAGTACCACATCAGCCTACGTGCCGAAGATGGCATTGGGTTCTATTCACAATACGCGGTAAAGAGTACCGGTTTCCCCAGTCTCACCGGCTCCTACAGCTACCAGTTCTCCTTCCCCGTGGTGGCCTGTGAACACCAAGATGGCCGGGGGATAATCACGGCGACGGTGAGCGAACATCTCGGCGAAGTCATTGCCACGAAGGCCCTTGACGTGGTGATGCCCCCGACGCCGGCCAGAAAGTTCGTTGCCGTTACCACTGAACGCGGTGTATGCGTCCTTGACAGCCGCCACACTTCCGGTGAGGACGGCGACAGGACCCCTGACGGGCTGGCCCACTACGGCTCGGCCACGATTTTGAGCGGCTATACGGATGCCGACTGGCTTCTAATGATGTTTGGCCAGTTGCCATAGAACCGTTGCGTTATGGGTATGATTGAGAGCGTGTCGTCCCGGTACATCGGGGAGGTCATCACCGCTACCGCCACACTCACCAAGACCAAGAACGGAGGGAACCTAAAGTTGTCCACGACCAGTATCACCTGTTCAGTCGTCACCCACCATGACCGGCCTTGCCGGTTATACACTGACTACCTGTTTCAACCCCTGTCGAATGTTCTTGACTTGGTGTCCCCGGATTCATACCACTTCCAGTTGTCGGGCACCCACAGGATGCCCTCCGGCGGCCAGTCGGTGACACTCAACACGTCAGCCGCAGCTTCCGATGTCGAGGAGGAGGAATAGTCCAATGGGAACTTTGCGAACGTGCCCTTTCCTATGGTTGGCGGCTGGCATCCCGGTTGTTCTGGCGGTGGCGGCAGTTGTCTGGTGGCTGGTTCAAGACAGCGGCACCCTCAGCGCCCAAGAGTTGATGGAAGATGCCTGCGCGGACCCTTCGTCTATCACGGCCTACGATGCGACCATTACCACAGGTGGAGCGCCTTGGCGGCTGGAAGCCGAGATCAGCCGAAGCCAAGACGGCGCAATTAGCCTCATCTCCCGGATATACGACAACGGCAACAACGCCGGTGCCCGTGTAGGCAACACCCCTGACTCGGAGACGTTATACATATTCGACGCCCCGCCCGCCGACAGTGCCGCGAGAACGGACGCCGCGCCCCAAGTGGTGGATGTCGGGGGGACGGTCTATGGCCGCAGTCAGGAGAACGGGGAATGGACTGCATGGACCGCCAACAGAATATCCCATGACGTTCTGGACGGCGCGATTCCGACCTTCTGCGGTATGCCGTTAAGCCAGTTCACCTCGTTTGAATACAACGGCCAAGAACAGGTCAATGGGGTACGGACGAAGAAATATACTGGCCTTATAGACAGTCCTGGGACGGAATGGGACTTCCGGTTTGAATTCTGGGTTGCCAACGGCAGGGTGGTGCGAAATGACCGAACCAGGCTTGCCCCTAACTCAGCAACCATCAAAACGACCTTCTCCGGCTGGAACGAACCGAACGTCATTGTCGCGCCGGTGCAGGTGACGCCCCAGACAACACCCGAACCGACGCTGGAACTCACCGCAACACCAGAGGCCACTGCAGAACCGACCGCAACACCAGAGCCAACGCCGTCTACGCCAACAGTGGACGCTTGGCTGGAGCCGGATCCCTCGGGTATCACTTTCGACGGCGAGTGGCGGGAGTTCGCTATACGGGGCACCGGTCTTCAGGGGGTCAGACTTTCGATCAACGTAATCAACTACTCCGACGGACCGAGCAGCACGGGAGCCGTGGAACTCGAATCACGCAGAACACCGCCGACGCCCGGCGACGCCTGCGAGAGAACCTATTTCACCGGCTACAGCGTGAGCGTCGGTTACACCTTCAGCCTCGTGGGTTGCCGGGCTGGAACGGTAATCCTCCGGCTTGCAGACCCGGCCAACGACTACGCCGTCATCCGGGAGTACACGGTAACTGTAAGTAGCGGACCTTAGTGGGCCCATCGGGTGATAAAATGAGGGCCAAGAGCGAATGACGGGAACACCGGCCCCTCCGTTCCCCCTGCTCCTCTGGCGCCGTTACCGGTTTTATCCCCGCCCCTGTCTGTTCTTGGTGCTGTCAGTGCTGCCGGGAAGGGCTTCCGGGGAGTTATGAAATCGTCTTTTACTTTTACAGAGATGTCGTCTTTATCATGAAAATAGCCGCCGCAACCCCAAACCTGTCGTTCCGGCCGCAGCCGGAATCCAGACCCCCCTGTAGGGTCCGTGCGCGGGGCGAGAACCGAACCCAGGCATCGGGGTCTGGGTCCCGGTTGCGACCGGGGCGACGTGGAGGGGCATCCGCATTTTCATCCTCTTGTGTGGCCTTCACAAGGCCATGGGAAATTCCGGCGAAAGCCGGAATCCACGTAACCTCAACCTTCAGGGACAACAGACTGCTCCAGCCTACGGGCAACTCCTGAGGTAGCTGAAGCCCATTGACGCCAATCCACCGAACATATCCCGCCTTACAGTGTGTCTTTATGCCAACTCTCGGGCATACAGGCACCCAGGAGGCGACATGGATTCCGGTGAAAGCCGCCCGGAATGACGGAAGGGATGACGGCATCCCGGCAAGAAACTGCGGGATGACTCATGTGATGCTGATGATGCTGACCCGATATAGATTCATACCAGGGTAAGCTGTCGCCTATTCGGTGCCGGAACGCTCCAAAAGCTCGATGCGGACGTCTCCCGGGGCCCGAACGAAGGCGATCTTCACCCCTGGGCGGAGTTGGTGGGGCTCTGTGGAAAACACGGCGCCCTTGGACTTGAGGTCGGCGGCGGCCGCCTCCAGGTCGTCGACCCGCAGGCCGAAATGGTCCAGCCCCAAATGGGGGTCGACCGGCCCCGCCGGGGTGTCGGAGGTGGCGCGGGCGATGAAGACAATCAGCCCATTGATATCGATGTCGACCCGGGGCTGCCCGTCGGACTGGACCGTCTCCAATATCTTCGCCCCGAACATTTGCTCGAAGTAGCGGGCCGTTTCAATCGGCTCCAGGCTGCGCAGGTGAATGTGGTCGTAAGAATAGCTGACCATCTCGAAGACTCCTGTGGCGTGGAATTCTCTCCCGGGGATTTCAAGGGCGGGTTATAAGGGCCGGTTATATCGAGGGCGATATGCTGGCAGGATAACATATCCGATCACTGCCAACGGCAGGCCGTCGGCTTGGGACCAGGGTCATTCAAATGTTGAATCCGCCCCCCTCTCGTCGTCCCGGCCGCAACCGGGACCCAGGGACCGATGCCGATTTCGGTTCCCTCCGAATGCCGCTAACCCAAGATTCGGGTCTGGATTCCGGCTGCGGCCGGAAGGACGGGGGATTTTCCGACGATTGAATGACCCTGGGCTTGGGAGAAGCTCGGAATTATTGTCATAACGCATGTGGTTGACAGTCACAGATCCGGTCAATACACTCCCGCTTGGCCTCCCGGGATCACGCAGGCGCGGGGCAAAAACGATTTGTGGCAAGCGACCGAACACGTTCTGGATTCCATTGCCATCGGCGCCGGGATCCTGGGTACGGGCGGCGGCGGAAATCCGTATATCGGGCAACTGCGGGCACGGCAGGCCATCCGGCAATGGGGGCCGGTCACCGTGTTGGCCCCGGAAGAGCTGCCGGAAGACGCCCGGGTGGTTTGCGTGGGCGGTATCGGGGCGCCGACCGTGGGCATCGAAAAGGTGCGCGACCTCCAGTCCTACCACGCCCTCCGCGCCATCGAAGACTACACCGGGGAGCGAGCCACTGCCCTGATTTCGAACGAGATCGGCGGCAGCAACTCGGTCGAGCCGTTGATTCCGGCGGCGAAGGCCGGTCTGCCGGTGGTGGACGCCGACGGCATGGGCCGGGCCTTTCCCGAACTGCAGATGAAAACTTTTTTCGTCTATGGCGTGCCATGCTGCCCGATGGCCGTCGCTGATGAAAAGGGCAACACCGTCGTAATCCGCGAAACGATCAACCCCGCTTGGGCCGAACGGCTGGCCCGCTCGATTACCATTCAGATGGGCTGTGTCGCCTGTTACGCCGTTGCCCCCATGACCGCCGAACAGGTGCGCCGGACTGCGGTGCCGCTCACCCTGTCCTTGGCCCGCGATTTGGGAGACGCGGTGAAGCAAGCTCGCTCCCGAAGCGAAGACCCGCTAAACGCAATTCTGGAGACCTGTCCCGGCAAGGTGCTGTTCAACGGCAAGGTCGTCGACGTGGACCGCCGCACCACCGGGGGGTTCGCGCGGGGGACATTGACCATCGACGGATTGGACTCCTACAGCGGCGAACGAATGGTCATCGACTTCCAGAACGAGAATCTCATCGCCCGGAGAGACGGCGAGACCGTTTGTACCGTGCCCGACCTGATCTGCGCCGTGGCCACCGATTTGGGCGAGCCGGTAACCACCGAGTTGATGCGCTACGGGTTGCGCGTCACCATCCTGGGGTTCCCCGCGCCGGAGCTTTGGGTAACCACCGAAGGCCTGGCCGTCGCCGGACCCCGGGCCTTCGGCTACGACACCGATTACATTCCCCTGATAGTGTAGCGGCGGCCCGTTGTTTATCGGCGTTGACGTGGGCGGCACCAACACCGACGCCGTGTTGATGGACGGCGCAACCTTGGTGGGGGCGGCCAAGCTGCCCACAACCGCAGACGTCACCACCGGCATTATCGACGCCTTGACCGAGCTTCTGACCCATCTTTCCCGCGGCGAACGGGTCGACGCCGTAATGGTGGGGACCACCCACTTCACCAACGCCCTGCTGGAGCAGCGCAACCTGTCGCCCACCGCCGTTATCCGGTTGGCGCTGCCCGCCACGAAGCTGCTGCCGCCATTGGTGGACTGGCCCGACCCGTTGCGGGAAGCCGTCGGCGGATTCACCTACATGGTCCGTGGCGGTCACGAGTTCGATGGTCGGGAGATTTCCGCCCTCGACCCGGAAGGACTGAGGGAAGCGGTACGCGACATGCGCCGCCATGACGTGCGGGCCCTGGCAATATCCGGCGTGTTCTCCCCGGTCAATACCTCCCACGAGACCGAAGCGGCGGCCATAGTTGCCCAAGAGGCGCCCGAGCTTCGAGTTTGCCTTTCCCACGAAAACGGACGCATGGGCCTTCTGGAACGGGAAAACGCCGCAGTGCTGAACGCCTGCCTGGGAGACATGGCCTCCCGGACTATTGAGGGGATAGAGCAGGCCCTGGCGGTGTTGGGCATCGACGCCCCCCTGTATATGAGCCAGAACGACGGGACGCTCATGGACGCCGGGTTCGCCGCGCGGTTCCCCGTTCTCACCATCTCGTCCGGTCCCACCAACAGCATGCGCGGCGCGGCCTTCCTGTCCGGCGTGCGCGACGGTATCGTGGTGGACGTGGGTGGAACGTCGACCGACGTTGGCGCGCTGGTTAAGGGCTTTCCCAGAGAGGCGGCGGTCGCCATACAAATCGCCGGGGTCCGCACCAACTTCCGAATGCCAGACATGCTTTCCATACCCTTGGGCGGAGGCACCGTGGTCGAAGGCGGGCCGCTGCGTATCGGGCCCGAAAGCGTCGGCTACCGGCTGACGGAGGAAGGGGTGGTGTTCGGCGGCGACACCCTTACCGCCACCGACCTGGCCGTCGCCGGCGGATGGGCCAGGGTGGGTGATCCCCGGCTGGTCGAACGCCTTGGTCCGTCTCTGGTGGACGAAGCGATGGCGGAGATACAGGCCAGGGTGGAAACCGCCATCGACCGGGTCAAACTCAGTTACGAGGACGTGCCTGTGGTCTTGGTGGGCGGGGGCAGCATCCTGCTGGGCAATACCCTGACCGGAGCTTCCCAAGTGCTGCGCCCCGAACACGCCGGGGTAGCCAACGCCATCGGCGCGGCCATCGCCCAAGTGGGCGGTCAGGTCGAGCGGGTCTACTCCCTCGAGCACACCGGCCGCGAACAAGCCATAGCCGACTGCTCCGCCGAGGCCGTCAGCAGAGCGGTGGCCGCCGGCGCCGACCCGTCCTCAGTGGAAATCGTGGAGGTCGACGAGATACCGCTGACCTACGTCCCCAGCAGCGCCACCCTGGTCCGCGTAAAAGCCGTAGGGGACCTGGCGCGACGGTGAACGGTTGGGGCCTGACCTCGGCCTGAAAAAATTCGCTCCTCAGAAGTTGTGCGGGGTCCAGGGTTGTTGGCGGACGGCGAACATGCGGTTAGCCCGCGACGACGCGCCGGGCGTGCGTTCTTCCACCAGGCCTGCTTGCGCGAGAGTGGTGAAGGTCACGGCGCCCAGATAGGCTGAGGCCAGCCCGGAAACGGCAATCGCCAGGTCGGGTGACGAGGTCGAGGAACGGCATGTGGCCCCCTCGGGAGACCCTTCCAATTCGAACCGTCCTTGGTTCCAGGAACAGAAGTCGTCTTTGACATCGAACACCAGCCGGCCGCTTTCCATATAAAGGCGCTGCTTCAGGGCCGCGCCTACGTCGATCAGCCGCAGCCATAGCCCATCCCGCGTCGTCCGCTGCAGACGACGCGGGTCGGCCAGCATCCACGGCAACGGGTCGTCGACAGGACGCTTGAGGGCCTCCGTGCTGCTGTAGAGGTCCACGTCGAAGCAAAACCGCCACAACGCGGCAGTCGCTTCTTTGGTCGTCGCCATCAACTCGTTTACGGTGAGGGTGGGACCGCTGGTGCGGTAGGTCGCATAGCCCTCGATTCGTCCGCCGTCCTCATACGCGACATAAAATAGGCCGCCCCGGCCGCCCTGCCGGTGCTCCGGCGCTTGAGAGTCCTCCTCCCATTTGCGGGGCGACTTCTGGAACACTCCGGGGCGGTCCCACGTGCTGCGCCGGGAGACCTCCGGAAGCTCTTTCGTAATGTCTTCGGGTTCGACGAAGACCATGCGCCCCGGAGTCTCATAGGGCCGGGCGTAGGCGTTGTTGCGGCGTTCGATCTGCCACTGCTCGTGCACCGACGCGACGCCGTAGCCGAACCGGCCGTAGATCGAGCTTTCGGAGGCGAACAGGGCCGACAGCGGCTCGCCGCGTTCGTGGAAATCATCGAACTGGTAGCGAAGCATCCGCGTCATCAGCCCTTGCCGCGTGTGGGTGGGCTGTACCGCGACGTTGGATACACCGGCCAGCACCGAGGAACCCCCTGGGATGGACATCTCCAAGAGGTGAGAATTGGAACCGCCGATGATGTTTCCATTCTCGAAGACGGCGACGGCGCGGCCCAGGTCGAAATGGGGCCGCAACGCTTCCGGGTCATGGGCCAACCGGTTGCCGTGGGCCCGCGACTCAGCCCGAAGCCATCGAAGGAATTCGTCTGGGGCCACGGTCCTCATTTCTTGCATCGAGATTACTCTCCACGGTCATTAATCAATTCCAATAAGCAGTCCCCACAATATATTGGACTATGGGCCATTGCGCCATATCCCCGGCGTTGACACCCTCAGGCCGTCACCTACCATCGGGCGCAACCGACGCGATAACCGGGAGGCATCATGGCCGAGTTCGCCAAAGGGACGATACGCGCCAACGGGATCAACTTCAGTTACCTGGAAATTGGTCAAGGACCGCTGGCGCTGTGCTTCCACGGGTTCCCAGACCATGCTTACTCCTTCCGCCACCTGCTGCCCGACCTCGCCGGGGCGGGCTTCCGGGCGGTCGCGCCGTTCATGCGGGGTTATGCGCCCACAGAGGCGCCCAACGACGGGCGCTATCAGTCCGTTCTCTTTTGCCAGGACGTGCTGTCTCTGATCGACGCTTTCGGGGCCGATCAAGCTTATCTCATTGGCAACGATTGGGGAGCCGGGGCCGCTACCGGCGCCGCCGTGCTGGGACCGGGCAAGGTCAGCAAGCTGGTGATCATTGCATCCGGCCAAGTGGACCAAGGCCTGCAGATGAGCTATCAATACCTGAAAGGGACTTGGCATTCATACTTCTTCCAGTTGCCTTTTGCCGAACAGGCGGTGGCCTACAACGACTTCGCCTTCGTTGAGGAATGGTGGCGGGATGCTTCCCCGGAGTGGGACATCCCGGCGTCGGATCTGGAAAGCATTCGGGAGACGTTCCGCAAGCCCGGGGTCGTGGAAGCCGCTCTGAACTACTACCGGGCCAGATACGATCCGACGCTTCAGGACCCGTCGATGCGGGAAGCTGAGGAGCGAGTCAACGCCGGCCCGGTCACCGTGCCGACACTGGCGTTGCACGGCACACGAGACCGGCCGAAGAGGCTGGACGCTTTCGAAAGCGAAGCGATGGACCAGTTCTTCACCGGCGGCCTGGAAAAAGTAATCATCCCCGGCACGGGCCACTTCATGCACCAAGAAAAGCCGGAAGAGGTAAACCCCAGAATAGTAGAGTTCCTCACCCGATGAGCGGGTCATTTAATTGTCGGAAAGAATCCCCCGTCTTTCCGGCCGCAGCCGGAATCCAGACCTCAACCTTGGGTTAGAGGCGTCTTGGGGAACCAAAATCGGCTTCGGGTCCTGGGTCCCGGTTGCGACCGGGACGACGGGAGGGGGCGGATTCAACAATTTAGTCCGTATAGGTCTTGGACCATTTGACGTTTTGACGCTGCCGTGCCCGCAACCAGGTGCTGATGCGAGTTATCCCCAGCTATGCCAATGACGTTTGACAGCATCATGGGCCAATGTTAGCTTTGTTCCGACGCTGGCGAACAGCTACGTTAGGACAAAGAATTTCATTTGGGAGACGTTGGCCGAGGAGTCGATGAT
This sequence comes from Dehalococcoidia bacterium, assembly GCA_965220625.1. GTDB lineage: Bacteria > Chloroflexota > Dehalococcoidia > Lucifugimonadales > UBA3495 > VXOI01. The sequence continues at coordinate 1,615,011 of CBDCQN010000003.1, read as the reverse complement.
GCTTAAGCACCCATTCTCAGTAGCAATCCCGGATGAAACCCTCGCAGATTTGAAGGAGCGCCTGGCTCGGGTCCGCTGGCCTGACGATTTTGCCAACTCTCAGTGGGAGTATGGCACAAACCTCGAGTACCTCAAGGAGTTGGTGGAGTACTGGCGGGACGAATACGACTGGCGGCAGCACGAAGAAGCCATCAACGCATTCTCGCAGTACCGGAGCACCATCGATGGAATCCCCATCCATTTTATTCACGAGCCCGGCAGAGGTCCCCGAGCAATACCGTTAATTCTGAGCCATGGCTGGCCGTGGACCTTCTGGGACTTTCACAAGATAATCCGACCGCTGAGCGACCCCGCTGCCTTCGGCGGCGACCCGGCCGACGCGTTCGACGTGGTGGCGCCATCTTTGCCTGGGTATGGTTTTTCCACGCCATTGACCAAACCCGGCATCAACTTCTGGCGAACCGCCGACCTGTGGGTCACGCTGATGCAGGATGTTCTGGGCTACCAGAGGTTCGCTGCGCAGGGCGGGGACTGGGGCGCATTGATTTCCCACCAGCTTGGCCACAAATACGCCGACCGTTTGATTGGCGTCCACACCAACCTCATGGCTCCTCTGGACCTCTTTAGCAGCGCATTGCCGGACGCATCATGGTTTGGGCCTGAGGAGCAAGGCTGGCACGAAAAGAACACTCATTTCTCGGATGCCGAAAGTGGCTACTATGCGCTCCAGACTACGAAGCCGCAGACTCTTACGTACGCAATCAATGATTCGCCGGTCGGCTTGTGCGCCTGGATCCTGGAGAAACGCCGTACCTGGAGTGACTGCGACGGAGATGTAGAAAAGCGATTCACCAAAGATGAACTCTTGACCACCATGATGCTCTACTGGGTTACCCAGAGTTTTGGTACCTCGGCCCGTTATTATTACGAAGCCCTGCATGATCCCTGGCAGCCCTCACACGATCGCACCCCGGTGGTCGAAGCTCCTACCGGGGTTTCCGTCTTCCTCGAAGAAGTCCTTCTCATGCCCCGGCGCTGGGCCGAATCGTACTATAACCTCAAGCGGTGGACCGAGATGCCGTCGGGCGGACACTTTGCTCCCATGGAGGAGCCGGACCTGCTGGTTGAAGATATTCGGGCCTTTTTCCGGCCATTGCGTGACTGAGAGAGCCCTGGAGCGAAAGCGCGACTTGGCAAATGGATGGGCCGAGACCCGAATTGCTTGGCGCCCGAATCAAATACTGCATAAGGAGAACCGACCATGAGCGTACAGGATATTGAATCGCTGGCCCGAAACTTTTGTGATGCCTTTAACCGGATGGACACCGAAGCGGCTCTGGACCTGTTTGCCGATGACGCTGAGATATTTGATACTGTCCCCTATCGCATCGACGGCAAAAAACAATTTGCCGAATTTCTGGACGCCGCGCTCAATGGCCTTGCATCGATGAACCTGGGCTTCCACCAACTCTCGTGCCGTGCGATTGGCGAGGATGCGGGCGTTGCCAATGCTTACGATAGCTTTACCGGAACAGGCGATGACGGCAACGTGCAGACCGCTCACGGACGGACCACGTTGGTTTGCGCCAGGCAGGCAGGGCAGTGGAAGATTGTCAGTGCCCACTTCTCGTCTCTACCTACGGGCTAAATTACCGGCATCAGCCGGATTGGTCCGGACCGTGACGTAAGACACCGGGAGAGGACCCGCCACTCTCGTCGCCGGGGGCCGCTGAGGTAGACTCGTGCATAACTACCCACTTTGGATCCGCAGGCCGGGCGACCCTCCCAAGGACGCCCAAATCACGGTTGAACGAGTCGACGTCCTCCCACCCCATGACGGAGGGGCCGGCCAAGGACTGTTGCTTCGTACTAACTTGGGAGACATCAAAGGGATACTGCACCGGGCTGAAGATACGGACCAGGCTGTAATCTGGGTGTGCGGGGCGCTTGGCGGCTTTGAAGGACCTGGCGCGGGCACCTATGCGCGGCTCTCCGAGGAGTTCAGAACTCAAGGCATTACGTCGTTGCGACTGGACTACCGTGAGCCGAACGCTCTGACCAATTGCGTCATGGACCTGCTCGCCGGGGTGAGCTACCTCAGGGACGAAGGCTGCGGGCCCGTGGTGGTCGTAGGCCACTCCTTCGGCGGCGCGGTCGTCATTGCCGCGGGAGCACACAGCTCCCACGTAAAAGGCGTCGTCTCCTTGGCGCCCCAGACCTTTGGAGCCGACCGGGCACGGCAGCTTTCGCCCCGGCGCTTGCTGGTCGTCCACGGCAAGAGTGATACCCGGCTCCCCTACTCGTTTGCCATTCAGATATACAACCTGGCTTTGCAACCGAAGGAGCTGGTGCTGTATGACGGGGCGGAGCACCGCCTGCAGGAATGCCAGAAAGAGCTTGAGCAGCTGCTTAAAGACTGGATTCCGGCGACACTGGCGGCGTCCGTCAGCATCTAATAGTTAAGTCAACCATAGCGCCTTTACCTGTGGGAGACGAAATGCTGATCAGGGGAAACGAATCCAGCCTGAATGCGTAACTTTCTGTTGGTAATACATATATTGACACATACTCAGACACCTAGGATAATTGTTTTGCTGTCCGGTTGACACTTATGCGAGGGCGTTCGGGACCGCAATGGGAACTTATCCAGCAAACAAAATGGTGAGGTTTGAATATGTCTAGCTACAGGGTTATATCTTCGGATAATCATGTGTTCGAGCCAACCGACTTATGGACTACCAGGGGTGAGGTAAGTAAATACGGGGACCGGTTGCCCCGTGTTATCAGCCTCGGCGGGGACGTCGGCCGGTCGGTGGTTGGCACCCGAGGTGAGGATGCCATCTCGCGCGGCGACTGGTGGTATGTCGACGGACACAAAACGATGGGCGCATTCGCGGCAACCCAGACCGGCCTCAGGTTCGAGGAGCCGGAAAAGCTGAGCATGGAAGGCAATATCGGAGACGTGCGTCGGGGGGGCTACATCCCCGAGGAGCACGTCAAAGACATGGATATCGACGGCATCGATATCAGCATCGTCTTTCCTACCGTCGGTCTCATACTCTACAGCCTGCCGGACGGCGATCTTCTAAACTCCCTCTTCCGGACCTACAACGATTGGGTCGGGGAGTTCTGCAACGCGGTCCCCAAGCGCCTCAAGGGTATAGCGATGCTCAACCTGGACGACGTGGGAGTAGGCGTGAAGGAATTGGAGCGTTGCGCCAAGATGGGATTCGCGGGGGCCATGATCACGGTCTATCCGGCCGAAGACAGGCAGTACGACCGGCCGGAATACGAGCCCCTGTGGGCGGCGGCCGAGGCCAACGGGATGCCCCTCAGCCTGCACATCGGAACCAATCGGCCCGGAACAGGCCAGGAATTTCAAGACCTGGATTCCGCGTCCACCTGCTTTATGGCCAACGTCGACCACTGGGTTCGAATGTCCATTGGCCATATGATCTTCAACGGCGTGTTTGAGCGCTATCCCAAGCTGCAGGTCGGCTCGGTGGAGATGGAACTCTCTTGGGTGCCCCATTTCCTGGACCGGATGGACTACAACTACACCCAAAGAGGCGTCGGAATTGCCGGGTCTTACCGCTTGAAAGACGGCGCGTTACCGAGCGATTATTTCCACAGCAACGTATTCCTTGGCTTCCAGGAAGACGCCCTGGGTATCAGGGACCGCGACATCATAGGCGTGGATAATCTGCTGTGGGGCGCGGATTACCCGCACCAAGAGTCCACCTTCCCTCGCAGCCGTGAGATTATTGACGAGATACTCTCGGACTGTACTGAGGAGGAGAAGGCCAAGATCGTAGGCGGCAATAGCACCAGGGTATACGGTCTGGACTGACGCCCGAAGCGCGAGAAATAGGATCACATCCAACAGAAGCGAGGCCAGAGGGAGCGACCCCTCTGGCCTCAGTGTTTTCGGGCCCCGGTTAAAGGCACTGCGCCTCTCAGGCTATCTGTAGTCCTCGGAAGGAAGTCCAGCGAGGATAGAGTACTGCGAACTGCCACTCTTTTCCCCGCAGCTTTATCCTGCGTCGCCTCGTACTCTGTGTCGCCCTCGCGCTTGATCGGGGCCCTGAGCGGTTGTGCGATTCGACTGGACGCTACACCACCATTCGTCCAGATCAGTCCCTGGGCGGACCCACCCCCACCGACTACCTTGAGCAGTGCCATCCGGAGCCGGCCCTACCCAAACTGTCTCCCTCAAGTGTATTCCCCAATAGCTATTGAAGCTTGACACGCTCGTTCCAATAGGCTACCATCCGCAGATTCACGTCGGGTCGTGAGTGGCATGTACCATAGACTCGAAAATCGTACTCTGATAGCGAACATTGTACATTGGCTCAATAGTTACGAAAAGCGTACCTGGCATCAACCGAAGCCGGGCAACGTCCTAGTTGACTCGGTCGTGCTCATATTTAGCCCTGAAGTACGGAGGAATAGAAATGTTGAGCGTTCGGTGGTTGAAAATCACCTTTTTGCCAGGCCTTGTTGCATTATCTATGTTGCTCGCGGTAGCTTGCGGGGGAACCGCAACGCAGATAGCGGATCCTATCTCGCGCTCCGCGCAAGAGGAGGCCCTCTCGGCTACGCCCGCGCCGGCGCCTACTGCGGCCGCCGTCGCCACGGTCGCGCCCGTGGCTACGGCCGCGACCGTGGCCGCCGGGGCTACGGCTGTGCCGGCCCCTGTACCCACCGCAAAAGTAGGAAAATTTCCTGAGATTCCCTTCGCGCTGTTAAAGGCGCCAGAGGCCAACCCTAAACGTGGTGGCATCCTCAGGTATGCATTTGGTATCGTGATGGCCCATTTTGATCTCCACCAAGCGGCCAGCGGGATCAACACCCTTATACAAGGCCCAATGGTCGACAACTTAGTACGGGTACACCCTCTTAGCGCAGATAGAGAGGTAATCCCTGATCTAGCCCACTCCTGGGACATATCCGAGGACGGCAAGACCTACACTTTCTACCTCCGGGAGGGAGTGAAGTTCCATGATGGCGCTCTCCTGACGGCGGACGACGTGGAGGCCACCTTCGACCGCATCATCTTCCCACCCCCAGGGATGATCAGCCCGAGGGAACCCAATTTCAAGGTAATTACGGTAAAGGAAATTAGGGTTGTCGACCCCTTAACAGTCCAGTTCATCCTTTCGGAACCCCGTTCTACAGGCTTGGTGTTAAGCGCCTTTACCGCTGGGTACAATGGCATCGTTCGCAAGCAGACCCTGATTGACAACAACTTCGATTTAAAACGGGTAGTTGACATCCCGACCACCGGCCCCTTCAAGTTTCTGGACTACAGTGATTTGGAATTCTTTAAGGTGGAAGCCTTCGAGGACTATTGGAACCCTGAGTTACCCTATCTAGACGGAATAGAATTCCTCCACGCCAACTTTTGGACACCCGAGATGGCGGCGGCCATGCTGGCGGACCGCACGGACTACGCTATTACCCTCGAACCCCAGGGCTGCCAGAGGGTGATTGACTCTGGTCACCAATGCATCTTTTACCCGCAGACCGTGATATTCGCCCTCTGGATGAATGTCGAGAGACCGCCCTTTGACGATGCCAGGGTTCGCCGGGCGATACACTGGGTTTTAGACCGCGAAGCCCTGATAGGAGTGACGAAAAACACGACCCCCATGAGCACTGGCACCGGGTTCATCTTCAAGTTTAATAAGAAGTACGCTGAGGCAGACGAGGTGCTGAATCAAAGACCTGGTTACCGGCAAGGGGCAGACAGGGAACAAGACATCAAGAATGCCCAAGCGTTGCTGGCCGAAGCTGGCTTTCCTAACGGCGAAGGCTTTCCAGAAGTGGACTTGCTGGTCCGGCAGGTAACCCACTTCGACCTGCACGCCGTTACAATTCAGGAGATGCTGAGAACTCATTTGAACATTAAGACCAATATCCGGTCCCAAGCAGTCGGGGTATGGTTCGAGGACGCGGAAAAGGCGAACTTCGACATCACTAACGGCGCCGTGGAATGGGCATCGGCTGAGCCTTCGTTCGCCTTCAGGTCAACCTACGGCGCGGGCGCATCTCAAAATTACGGCCGATGGGTGAACGAGGAATTCGAAAATTACCTGGACCAGATTGACGCGGAGGTAGACCCGCCTAAGCGGCTCAAATTGATACGTGAAGCGGAATTGCTCCTGGAACGGGAAGTGCCCATGGCGCCTCTAGCCTTTGAGGTAATTACTATGGGCTACCAGAGCTACGTGAAGGGGCAAGACGTCGCTAATAATATCGGCGTCTATGACGTAACCCGGTTTGATACAGCTTGGCTTGATAAGTAGCATTGCCGAAGCGTAGGTGTAAGTAATCCGGCGCTAGCCCGTCCTCCAGCTGAAGGACGGGCTAGCGCGTTCGCGGTCCATTAACCCCTTGCTTGGGAGGCCAATTGGGTAGATACCTGGTGACAAGGTTACTACTTGCAATACCCACCATATTTGCTATAACTGTTCTGGTCTTCCTGGTTATGCGTGCGCTGCCCGGGGACCCACTGGTCGTTATGTTTGGCTTCGAAGGGTTCGGCCGGCTGAGCGATATAGATCGGGCCCGTATCATGGAACAGTTGGGCTTATCCGATCCTCTGTGGAAGCAGTACGTTGATTGGATGAAAGACGTATTTACCCTTCAACTGGGAGAGTCTTTCTTCAAAGCTGAGCCCGTCATGGATAAAATTATTCGCCATGGCCCCTTGACGTTTGAAATCGCGATCTTCTCTATGATCCTCGCCTGGTTGGTCGGTGTTCCGGTGGGGGCTTTGAGCGCCCTAATGCGCAACAGTCGACTGGACTACGTGGCCAGGATTATGACCATACTCTTTCTGGCAATACCGCCTTTTTGGATTGGTCTGCTGCTCGTCCTGGCATTGCTCCTCGCGTTCCAGTGGAAAGCCCCGATTCAGGCTATCGACATCTGGGAGAACCCCAGGGAGAACTTCGAGATCGTATGGGGCCCGGTGCTGGTGCTGGGCCTGGCTCAGGCAGCATACATCACCCGCTTGGCCCGCTCCTCCTTTCTTGAGGTGCTGTATGAGGACTACATTCGCACGGCACGGGCCAAGGGGCTTAGGGATAGGGCGGTATTGCTCCGGCACACCTTGCCTAACGCCATACTGCCGGTGATAACTTTATCTGGCGTCCTTTTTGCTTTTGCTCTGGGGGGTTCGGTAGTGATCGAACAGGTTTTCGGCGTTAGAGGTCTAGGGAGTGTTCTGATCAGTGCCCTGATCGACCGGGACCATATTGTAATACAGAACCTCGTTTTACTCTATGGGCTTATAGTTATTGCAGTCAACTTGCTTTTGGATTTAGCTTATGCCTGGCTGGACCCCAGGATAAGATACTGATGATAAAGCGGTCTCCAGGCCGAGGGAAGTAGGCCCTGCCCAAGCTGACCGAGGCAGGGATAACGCCGGACCCGAAACACTTGAGGCAGTTAGCATGGAGCAGGGACCAACCGCCCAGGTCGCAACCAGCGCATATGCCGCAATTGGACGGCTGGAGACATTCAGGCGTCCGGCGGCTATCTTTGCCAAGCAAAACCCTGTCGGTGCTGCAGCAGGCTTGTTTCTGCTGGCGGTGATTATAATAGCCATCGTTGCCCCACTGATTGCGCCTTCCGGTCCGTTCGATGCCAACTTCCAGAAATTGACTGTAGCGCCCGACGCCGAAAACCTCTTAGGGACAGATCCCATAGGCCGGGATGTTCTAAGCAGAATTATATTCGGCGCCCGGACTACCTTGATAGTGGCCTTTGCGGCGGTGTTTTTAGGTACGACGACAGGCGCTCTTTTCGGGTTGGTCAGCGCCACTCTGGGGGGTAAGTTTGACCTTGTTACTCAGCGCCTTCTGGACGTATTGCAGGCGTTTCCCGACTTAACCCTGGCCTTGTTGCTGTCGGCAGCCCTGGGGCCGGGATTGGACACGGTGATAATTGCCATCGCTGTGACCAAGGTCCCCTTTGGCGGCAGGGTAATACGAGCGGTAGCCCTACAAGTCCGGGAGATGGACTATGTGACTGCCATCAGGGCCGTTGGCGCCTCGAATATACGAATAATGAGGCTGCATATAGCCCCTCAGTGTGTTGCGCCCTTCTTGGTGCTGGCCACCACCCACCTGGGCGTCGCTATCATAATTGAGGCCGCCCTGGGTCTTCTCGGTGTAGGTATACCCGTGCCCTCGCCAACCTGGGGCAATATCCTGGCCCAGCAATCGAACACCCTCATACCCGCATGGTGGCTGGTAGTCTTCCCGGGAGTGGCCATTACATCGGTTGTTTTGGCATTCAGCCTGTTTGGCGACAGCCTTAGGGATTACTTGGACCCCAGACTCAGGGGCCGTTTGTAAGCCGCCGCTTCGCTCCAATTGCGGCTGTGGTCCCGGGGGTCTTCAGGTCGTGGGCGGTTTTCGCCGGCAGCCTCGGCGACTCCCCGGGGGATTAGTACGACACCTGAGGACCTCCTCCGGTCGCAGCGGTCCAGGGCCCGCGGTTAGGGGCTCTGCGCCTTTCGAGCTACTCTTCAACCTGCCCTCGCGCACCCGTATCCTGGTGTCCAACGGGCAGGTGATAGAACACCCCCCGGATCCTGGAAGCAGGCCGGCATACCTCCATAGTCCATAGAGGGTCGGCCTGCCCACCCACATCTTCTGCTCCAGGCTCGAAGCTTCAAACTCCCACCGCTGCTCACGTGGGTGTGCGCTCCGGCGGGACCCGTCCTTCATCGCATGCTTCGACAGCTCCAGCTTGAGCCGGGCCCTGTTGGCCGCGCGATTCGACTGGACGCCAGCCAGCGGCGCCGAGGTCCAGCGGTTTCGGTGCCAATGATTCTCGTAGACGGCGTTTCCGAAAGCGCTGCCGGGATAGAAGCCCGCGGTCCGGGCGAATATATCCTGGTCCTCGTGCCGGCCCAGAACCAGGTCGCAAAGCTCAATGACGGATCCGTGACCCTGGCTGCGGAGTTCCGTTGGTAAACGTCACGTGCTGGACCTATCCAAACTGCCCCCGTCGAACCGTCCCCCAAATATATACTGAAGCTTGACACACTCGTTCCAACAAGCTATTATTCGCCGAATCGCAGATGTCGGACAGTAGATGATGTGTATCAAGGATTTGAATGGGGTACTCTGATAGCTAACAACTTACGTCCTGTGGCTGAATATTTACGAATATAGTAACGGGAATTAACTAAAACCGAACAACGTTCTAGTTGACCCGGTAGTGCTCATAATCCTGAAGATACGGAGGATTAGAAATGTTGAGCGTTCGGTGGTTGAACATCACTTTTTTGCCAGGCCTTGTCGCATTGTCTATGGTGCTCGCGGTGGCTTGCGGTGGGTCATCCCCACCAGCGGCCGCGCCGGCGGGTACGGCCGTGCCGGCGCCTACTACTGCGACCCCCTCGCCTACGCAGCTGGGCGTCCCTCCTGGCGCACGGATTACAACGGAGGCGCCTACCCCGGTTCCCGCGGCTACGGCCGCGTCGGCCGCTGTACCAACCGCGAAAGTAGGACGCTTTCCTGCGGAGCCCTTTCCGTTGTTAAAGGCGCCAGGGAACCCTAAACGTGGCGGCACCCTCAGGGTCGGATTTGTTCTCGCCATAGCCCATTTTGACCTTCACCAAGGAGAGGGGCTCAACGAAATTCTACAAACTCCGCTGATGGACAACCTCGTAAGGCAGCACCCTCTTGACCCATCTAGAGTGATAATCCCTGATCTAGCCCATTCCTGGGACATATCAGACGACGGTAAGCTGTGGACCTTCTACCTCAGGGAGGGAGTGAAGTTCCATGATGGTGCGCTCATGACGTCGGCTGACGTGAAGGCTACGTTCGACCGTATCATCTTCCCACCCCAAGGGATGGTTAGCGGAAGGGAACCCGTTTTCAGGTCAGCGGCGGTGACGGAGGTCAGGGCTGTCGACCCCTTAACGGTGGAGTTCGTCCTTTCGGAAGCGCGGCCCACAGACTTTGTGCTGGCCGCCTTTGCCATGGGGTATCAAGGCATCTATCGTAAGCAGACCCTGGAGGATAACGACTTCGACCTAAAGCGGGTACCTGAGGCCCCGACCACCGGCCCCTACAAGTATGTTGACTTCCGTGACGGGGAATTCTACAAGTTTGAAGCCCACGAGGACTACTGGAACCCCGAGTTGCCCTACGTGGACGCATTCGAATGGTTCGAGGTTGGCGTCTGGAACCCACGAGTGGCGTCGGCGTTAATTGCCAACCGCATTGACTATGCCATTGCCATCGAACCTGGGGGTTACGAGAAGGCGGCAGAAACACCTGGAATATCCGTCGTCAAGTACCCACAGTTGGCATATTTCACACTCATGATGAATACCGAGAGACCGCCTTTCGATGATGTCAGGGTTCGCCGGGCGATCCACTTGGTTTTGGACCGCGATGCCCTGATAGAGTCCACGAAAGACACATATCCAGCATACTTTGGCGCGGGATTCACCTTCCCATTTGGTCAATGGGCTAGAACCTTTGAAGAATTGAGGCAAAGCCCTGCGTACCGCGCTGACAAGACCGAAGACATCAAGACTGCCCAAGCGCTGTTGGCCGATGCCGGCTATCCTAACGGCGAAGGCTTTCCAGAAGCGGACCATATAGCCATGGCTGTGCCCCACGTCGAAGCGCAGGCCCAGGCAAGCCAAAATATGCTGCTAAATTATCTTGGCATTAAGACCAGGATCCGGCCCCTACCAGTCGGGATATTTTTCGAGGAGTTGAATGAGGGCGACTTTGATATCAGCAGCAGCGCCATGGGAGTAAACGGCGAGGATCCATCGTTGTACTATAGGGGTTATTACGGCAAGGACGGACCTCAAAACTGGACGGGCTTTGAGAACGCGGAATTCGAGACCCTTATGGACCAGCTTGACCGGGAGACGGACCCGCAAAAACGCATTGCGGTGCTACACGAGGCTGAACTGATTTTGGAAGCAGAAGTGCCCTTTGCGCCTGTAGCCTGGGAGACGCTGACCGCCGGTTGGTGGGACTACGTGAAGGGCCATGACACGGAGCATCAGGTAGGCCTCTTCGATAGAGTTCGCTTCGATACAGTGTGGCTTGATAAGTAGTGTTGCCTATGTATACGGGTTAGTAGTCGGCGACAGCCCGTCCGTCCGCAGACGCACGGGCTGTCGCCCTGACGGCTCCTCAGAGCTTATCATTATCAGGAGGCCACTTGGGTAGATACCTGGCGACAAGGCTGCTGCTTGCGGTCCCCACCATAATCGCTATAACCATCCTGATTTTCCTGATAATGCAGGTGCTGCCCGGGGATCCCTTGATCGCTATGTTTGGCTTCAACGGGGTTAGACAGCTGAGCCCGGAGGATCGGGCTCTGCTCATGGACCAGTTGCACCTGTCTGACCCCCTGTGGAAGCAGTATGCGCTATGGATGAAGGACGTCTTTACCCTTAAATTGGGAGAGTCTTTTTTCCTCGGTGAAACGGTCATGAGCAAAATTCTTAACCATGGCCCCATAAGCGCTGAAATCGGGATCCTCTCTATAATCCTCGCTTGGATTGTGGGTGTGCCGGTGGGGGCTCTTAGCGCTTTAAAGCGCAACAGTCTGATGGACTACGCAGGCAGGATTTTTACCGGGCTCTTTCTGGCGTTCCCGCCTTTTTGGACTGGTCTGTTGCTCCTCCTGTTTTTGATCCTGGCGTTCGATTGGAGGGCCCCAATTGAAGTTATCCAGTTATGGGACAACCCCAGGGAGAACCTGGAGATGGTGTGGGGTCCGGCCCTAGTGCTGGGCCTGGCTCAGTCGGCATACGTCGCCCGCGTGGCCCGCTCCTCCTTTCTTGACGTGATGTATGAGGATTACATTCGTACGGCACGGGCCAAGGGGCTTAAGGAAGGGTTGGTTTTGTTCAAGCACGTCTTTCCTAACGCCATCCTGCCCGTGATAACTTTATCTGGTATCCTTTTTGGCTTCGCCTTGGGGGGATCGGTAGTGGTAGAAGTGGCTTTTGGTGTTAAGGGTTTAGGGGCTGATCTAATCCAGGCCATTACCGACCGAGATCAAATTGTGATCCAGAACCTCGTTCTATTGTATGGGCTCATATTTGTTGCAATTAACTTGATTATAGATGTGGCTTATGCCCGGTTGGACCCCAGGATAAGATACTGATGATAAAGAGGTCTCCAGGCCGAGGGAACTACACCCTACCCATGCCGGCCGAGGCAACGATTTAGAGCCCATCCAACAAACTGGCGGGCGCGTCGCCGGGTCGTGGCGCCAACCCATCCCTCCGGGGAGGGAGCTGAACCGGTTCAGCCGTTTGCTGACCCGCTGCGAGAAAAAAGTGGGGTGTGGTCATCCCGCATTTCGCTTGAGCTTGGATAACTTCCGCGCCAGGGGGGTCATTAGGCACATAGAGAAACTGTCTCAAAACGACGCAAGGCGCCTGTGAGGTCCTTCGACAGGCTCAGGACGAGCGGGGGCATCCTTCCGTGGTGAGCTAGTCGACCCACCTTTTGAGATAGTTTCTCAGTAGCTCCGGATTCCGACGCTCCAAGGAGCCATCGTGGAACTGGGACAAACCGCACAGGAAGCAATCAGCGAATCGGCAGTGGCCGCTACCGGGCGGCGGTGGAAGCAAATCAGTCGCCCGGTGATCCGTTTTGTCAGGCAAAACCCTCTCGGGGCTGCAGCAGGCTTGTTTCTGATGGCAGTGATTATAATAGCCATCGCTGCCCCGCTGATTGCGCCTTTTGGTCCACAAGATGCCGACTTCGGGCAAATGAACTTCTCGCCCGACTCCACAAACCTGTTAGGTACAGATCCCTTGGGCCGGGATGTTCTAACCAGAATTATATATGGGTCCCAGACTACCTTGATCGTGGCCTTTTCGGCCGTGCTTTTGGGTACGTCGATAGGCGCTATTTTTGGGTTGACCAGTGCCTATCTGGGAGGTAAGTATGACCTAGGCGTTCAGCGCATTCTGGATATATTGCTGTCGTTTCCCGACTTAACCTTGGCCTTGTTGCTGGCGGCCGCCCTGGGGCCGGGGTTGAGCACGGTGATAATTGCCATTGCTGTTACCAAGATCCCCTTTGGCGGCAGAATAATCCGAGCGGTGGCCCTACAGGTCAAGGAGTCAGATTATGTGACTGCCGCCAGGGCGGTGGGCGCATCGGACGTTCGAGTAATGTGGTTGCATGTGACGCCTCAGTGTGTTGCAACCTTCTTGGTGCTGGCCACAGCCCACTTGGGCATAGCTATCATAATTGAGGCTGCCCTGGGCTTTCTCGGTGTCGGTATACCCCCGCCCACGCCAACTTGGGGTAACATGCTTGCCGAGCAGTCGAACAACTTCACACCTTCATGGTGGCTGGTAGCCTACCCGGGGCTGGCCATTACATTGCTTGTTTTGGCATTCGCCCTGTTTGGCGACGCCCTTAGGGATTTCCTGGACCCCAGGCTGAGGGGCCGTTTGTAGGTCGTTGCTTCGCTCCAATAGCGGCTTTGGCCCAGGGGTCTTCAGGTCGTTGGCGGTGTTCCCCGGCAGTCTCGGTGATTCCCCGGAGGATTAGTCCGACACCTGAGAGCCTCCTCCGGCCGCAGCGGTCTAGGGATCGCGATTAAGGGGGCTGCGCCTTTCGAGCTACTCTTCAACCTGCCCTCGCGCACCCGTATACTGGTGTCAACTGGCAGGTCATGGAATACCCGCCGTATTCCGGAAGCAGGTCGGCATACCTCCATAGTCCATAGGGGGTCGGCCTGCCCACCCACACCTCCTGCTCCAAGCTCCAAAACTCCTGCCGCCGCTCATGTGGGTGTACACCCCGGCGGGACCCGTCCTTCAGCGCAAGCTTCGACAGCTCCAGCTTGAGCCGGGCCCTGTTGGCCGCGCGATTCGACTGGACGCCGGCCAGCGGCGCCCGAAGTCCAGCGGTTTCCGTGCCAATGACTCTCGTAAGACGGCGTTTCCGAAGCGCTGCCGGGATAAGCTCCCGGTCCGGGCGAATATGTTCTGGTCCTCGTGCCGGTCCAGAACCAGGTCGGAAAGCTCAATGGCGGATCCGTGACTCTGGCTGCCGGATTACGGTGGTAAACGTCACGCCGGTGGGCCTATCAAACTGCCCCCGTCGAACCGTCCCCCAAATATATGTTGAAGCTTGACACACTCGTTCCAACAAGCTATTATTCGCCGAATCCCAAATGTTTGGGCGTGATTCGTGTGTACCTTGAAACTGCTTATCGTACTGGAATAACTCCATAGTGCCACGACATGACTAAATACATACGAATAACGTAACCTTCATCAACCGAAACCGGGAAACATCCTGATTGGTTCAGTGCCGTTCATATCTAGCCCTGAAGGTGCGTGAGGATTAGAAATGTCGAGAGTCCGATGGTTGAATATCACATTCATACTAGGCTTGGCCGCATTGTGTATGGTGTTCGCGGTGGCTTGCGGGTCATCCGATACGGCGGAACCGGCGGCGACGGCGGCCGCAGCGCCTACGGCGGCTCCGGCCGCTACGACTGCCCCTGCGCCCACCAACCCACCGACGCCCGACGTGCCGACGCCCGAGGCGGCCGCCGCAACAGTAGGAAGCTTTCCGGACACCCCATTTCCGTTGTTAATGGCGCCGGAGGATAACCCGAAACGTGGTGGCAGACTCAGGCGTGGATTCGGTATCGAAGTCGCCCATTTTGACTTTCAACAAGGAAGCGTGGTCAACCTGTTTCTAGCAGCCCCCACGATTGACAACCTCATACGGCAGAACCCTTTGAGCGAAACTAGGGAGTTGGTCCCCGATCTAGCGACTTCCTGGGACATAGCCGAGGATGGTCTGGCCATGACCTTCTACCTCCGGGAGGGAGTGAAGTTCACCGATGGCGCGCTCATGACATCGGAGGACGTGAAGGCCACCTTGGAACGCATGATCTTCCCGCCGTCAGGTGTGATTAGCCCGAGGGCTTCCTGGTGGCAGGCAGCGGCGATATCGGAATTGAAGGTCGTCGACCCCTTAACGGTGCAGTTCGAGATGACGGAACCCCGGACGCCGTCACTGTTGTTGAACAACCTTTCCAGTGGGTGGAATGGAATCCTGCGCAAGCAGACCCTGGAGGAGAACAACTTCGATCTAAAGCGGATACAGGATTTCCCAACCACCGGACCCTACAGGATGGTTGACTACAGTGACCATGAATTCGTAACGCATGAACGCAACGACGACTACTGGAACCCTGAGTTGCCCTACCTGGACGGAATGGACTCCTTCCATCTTAACTACTGGACCCCCGAGATGGCGGCAGGCCTGCTGACGGACCTCATAGACTATGGCTTTGCCATCGAACCCGCGGGCTTCGAGCGAATACTGGACCAACCTGATCGCTTTGCCACTGCCCTGGTACCCCTACACGTGCAATTCGCGGTCTGGTTTAATACCCAGAAGGCTCCCTTGGATGATGCCAGGGTCCGCCGGGCGATCCACCTGGTTATCGACCGGTACGCCATAAAAGAGACCAACAGTTCGGTTCATCCGGCACAGTTTGGCGCCGGATTCCTCCACGCTCAATTTGGCGGGTTCAGTCTACCCCTTGAGGAACTGCAACAAAGACCTGGTTACCGGCAACCCAAGCAGCAAGACATCGACATTGCCCTGGGGTTGCTGGCCGACGCCGGCTATCCTAACGGCGAAGGCATGAGGGACTTGGACTTCCTGGTTCGCCAGGCGCCCCACCACGTTCTGCATGGCTCTTCGGTCGAGCAACAGGTGAGGACTGCTCTCGGCATTAAGCTGAATATTATACCCACTGACATTGGGGTATGGTTCGAGGATGTGCAAAAAGGCGACTTCGACCTCACCACCGGCGCCTCCGAATTCGCATCGGTGGACCCATCGTCCTACTGGAGGGGTCTGTACGGCACGGACGGAGCTCAAAACTACGGGCTCTGGTCGAACGCCGAATTTGACGCCGCCCTGGACGCGATGGACAGGGAGACAGACGAGCAACAGCGCATCCAGCTCATGCGCGATGCCGAACAGATTTTGGAAACGGAAGTGCCCCAGTTCACTCTAGCCTATGAGAACCTTACCCACGCTTGGCGGAGTTACGTGAAGGGCCATACCATATTTTGGGATATCGGTTTCTGGGATAACCTCCGCTTGGATACGGTCTGGCTCGATCAGTAGCCTTGCCGGAGCGTACGCGTAAGTAATTCGGCGATAGCCCGTCTTTCAACTGACGGACGGGCTATCGCGTTTGGTGCTCATTAGCTCTTTGGTGGGAGGCCAGTTGCGTAGATACTTTACGACAAGGCTGCTACTCGCAATACCCACTATCATAGCTATAACCATCCTGGTTTTCATTGCTATGCGTGTGTTGCCTGGCGACCCTTTGGTCGCCATGTTCGGCTTTGAGTCGTATACCAAGCTGAGCGACGAAGATCGCGCCGCTTTAATGGACCAGTTGCACCTGTCCGATCCACTGTGGATGCAGTATGGGCGCTGGATGAAGGACATATTTACCCTTAAATTAGGGGTGTCCTTCTTCAAATCCGCGACCGTCATGGACAGAATTATTCACCATGGCCCCTTGACCTTTGAAATCGCCTTCCTCTCTATGGTCGTCGCTTGGGTGGTCGGGGTGCCGGTGGGGGCATTGAGCGCCATACTGCGCAACACTCCACTGGACTACGTGGCCAGGACACTTACGATTCTTTTCCTGGCGATACCGCCCTTTTGGATTGGTTTGTTGCTCGTCTTGGCACTGGTTCTTTTGTTCGAGTGGAAATCGCCAATTGTAGTGATCAACTTCTGGGAAAATCCTGGGAAGAACCTGCAGATAGTATGGGGCCCGGTGCTGGTGCTGGGCTTGGCCCAAGCGGCATACATCACCCGCTTGGCCCGCTCTGTCTTTCTTGAAGTGATGTATGAGGACTACATACGCACGGCACGGGCCAAAGGGCTCAGGGAAGGAGTGGTATTGCTCCGGCACACTTTGCCCAACGCCATACTGCCGGTGATAACTTTATCCGGCATCCTTTTGGGCTTCGCTCTGGGGGGTTCCGTAGTAATCGAAAGGGTATTTAGTGTTAGAGGCTTGGGGAGTGTTCTGGTCCAAGGGATCCTCGACCGCGATGTCATTGTGGTACAGAACCTCGTTTTGCTCTATGGGCTGATATTTGTCGCCATCAACATAGTTTTAGATGTGACTTATGCCTACCTGGACCCCAGAATAAGATATTAATGGTAAAGCGGTCTTCAGGCCCAGGGAATTAGGCCCTGCCCGAGTCGACCCAGGCAGGGATAACGCCGGACCCGAAACGCTTGAGGCAGTTAGCGTGGAGCAGGCACCAATCGCCCAGGTCCCGACAACGGCAGTAGCAACTCCCACAATGGGACGGCTGAACGGTGTCACCAGTCAGGTGAGCCGGTTTGCCAAGCAAAACCCTTTCGGGTTTGCGGCAGGCTTGTTTCTGGTGGCGGTGGTTATAGTGGCCATCGCCGCCCCGGTAGTTGCGCCTTATCCTCCAAGTGACGGCGACTTCCAATTCGTCCGCAAGGCGCCCTCCGCGCAACACCTCTTGGGGACAGACGTCCTGGGCCGGGATATTCTAAGCAGAGTTATACACGGCGGCCGGACTACCTTGATAGTGGCCTTTGCGGCCGTGTTCGCAGGTACGACACTAGGCGCTCTTTTCGGGTTGGTCAGCGCCTACATGGGAGGTAAGGTCGACCTTGGCGCCCAGCGCGTTCTGGACGTGTTGCAGGCGTTTCCGGACCTGACCCTGGCCTTGTTGCTGGCGGCAGCCTTGGGGCCGGGACTGACTACCGTGATAATCGCCATCGCCGCGACCAAGATCCCATTTGGCGGCAGAGTAATACGGGCGGTAGCCCTACAGATCAAAGAGATGGACTATGTGACTGCCGCCAGGGCGGTCGGCGTATCGGACGTACGAATAATGAGGTTGCACGTGGCGCCGCAGTGCGTTGCCTCATTCCTGGTGCTGGCCACCACCCACTTGGGCGTCGCTATCATAATTGAGGCCGCCCTGGGTTTTCTCGGCGCCGGCATACCTCCGCCCACGCCAACCTGGGGCAATATGCTGGCCCAGGCACAAGAGGAGTTCGTACCCGCGTGGTGGCTGGTATTCTACCCGGGGCTGGCCATAACGTTGCTCGTGCTGGCATTCAGCCTGTTTGGCGACAGCCTCAGGGATTACTTGGACCCCAGGCTGCGGGGCCGGTTGTAGGCCGTTGTTTCGTCCCAATTACGGCTCTGGTCCCGGGGGTCTTCAGGCAGGTCGTGGGCGGTTTTCGCCGGCAGCTTCGGTGACTTCCCCGGGGGGGTCACTCCGGCGCCGGCGGCCCACCACCCCAGGGATATGAGATCGTACGCCAACCGTATTTATCAAAGAGAAGGGTGAGTTGCGCCTTGACAACCCGGTTTCCCAAATTACAATCGCTTGGGGCGCCGGTACCGGGGCCAAGAAGGAGAAACTGCAATGCCGTTTTATACCAAAGGCGATGTACGCATCCACTATGAGGAAGCCGGGTCCGGGTTCCCGCTTCTGGTGACCCCCGGCGGGGGCTTGAACTCGCTGGTCAGCAATTGGCCTACACAGGTGTTCAACGCGATGGAGGAGTTCAAGAACGACTTCCGCTGTATCACGATGGACCAGCGAAACGCGAACGGCGGAGAGTCCAGCGGGCCCGTCCAGGTAGATGACCCGTGGGGCGCCTTCGCCGACGACCAACTGGGGTTGATGGACCATCTCGGCATACAGGAGTTCTTTTTCATGGGCTACTGCATCGGTGGCCCTTTTGCGCTCACGCTCATGGAACGGGCGCCCGACCGCGTGCTGGCCGGCGTGCTATGCCAACCGGTTGGCCACTCCCAGGCAACACCGGACGCCATGTATGACTCCGGCCGTGATGTCTGGGGCCCCGAGCTGTGCTCCCGGCGACCGGACGTGACGATGGAGATCGTCGAACAGTACCTGCACAACCTTTACCGGGTCCGGCCGGAGTTCGTGTACTGTGTTTCGCGGGACTTCGTGCGCTCATGCCAGACGCCGATGCTGGTCATGCCTGACGACACGCCATCGCACTCGTATGAGGCCGCCATGGACTTGGTGGAGTTGGCGCCCAAAGCCGAGGTGACGGCATATCCGTGGAAGGAGTCAGAGGACATCAAGGCCAAGACGATAAACCAGGTGCGCGACTTCCTTCGGGCGCATCAACCCGCACACACCGCCACCTGAAAAAGAATACCGCAAGCCGGCCGCCCAGTGCGCGTCCGAAGGCGCCGACCATCCCGACACCGTAACGCATTAACCGGCGCCAATTGATGTTGCAGCGTAGGTTCCGCGTACCCGTTCCCCCGCTGCAGCTATCGCGACACGACGGGCTGCCCATTTCATCCGGCCCGTGGTCGTATCGTGCGCCGGACGGGATGTGTCCTGACAAAGCTCAGTTTCGGGTGTAGATTGTGAATTGCACGTGACTTTGAATCGTGGCCGCCGAACTGAGGCGGCCCGTTCAGAAGGCAAGTCTTTGATTGACCGATACCGTGTCACCCGGCGGCGACTGTTTAAGATTCTCATCACCCATCTCACCTCACCCTGTCACAGTTTTCTTATCCGGCTCCCGCACGCTGTAGGTTCAGGGCCAGGAGCCGCTCCAGTATCTCCGGAGCCGCCAAGTCATGGGGCCAGCCGTAGGCGTCCATTACCATCTGGTCCAGCTTCTCGTGGGCCATTTGCAGCCAGGTGGGGCGGGTGTTGTACAGGTTGGTAAGTGTCCGTTTCTTCAGCTCCGCTTCCTTGGCATCGGGCGGGTTGAGCCAGCCCTCCCGCAACCGGTCCAACTCCCCCGCCGCCTCCGCGACAGTCTCACGCTGCGCATCTGTGGGTTCGGGGAACGGGAAGGTCTCGAAGCAGGTTGTGGGGGTGTAACGGGGCCGCGTCTCAAGCTGCGTTCCCATTTCGAGAGACCACACTTCGTGGATACGGGAATGCAGCACCCCGAACGTATAATCGTCGTCTCGGGCGATGGCGATTAGTTGGTGATCCGGTAGCACATCCTCCGAAAGCCATGTAAACAATCGGTGCTTGGCGACTGTCGGAGTGGCAACGTAGCGTCTGATCCCCTTTAGACCTTGTCGCATTCCCGGTCTCGGTTCCATATGTAGCCACCAGTTCTTGGCGTATAACAGCCGTTTACTCTTTGTGCGGAACGGCCGTACGTGCGTGTTCACGTATTCAAACGGCGTCTCATACAATGCCGCCTGCTCTGATGGCATGTCGCCAAAGTCGATTATCCACATCTCCCTTGGACGGCTGGTTATATCACGCCCGTTGACCCAAGGTTTGACGACTTCAGAGTTGCTCTTGCCATGCGGGTTTGGGCTACCGAGCATCTCTCGCGCGAGGGAACCGGGAATGTCGAACGGCCCGCCTTTGGTGTCTCCCATGAAAGCTATGCCCAGGTTTTCCCCGAGCCGCCGGGCGGTGGTCAGGTCACCACCAGATGTTAAGTTAGAGTTGATGGACTCGACGGGCGCACCGTCCAGTTCCCGGTTTGTCTCAGAACCGTCATCGAAGCCGACGATGGAGATGTGGACTGCCGCGCCGTCCAAAATCCAAGGATGGTCGGACCAGGCTAAGAAGATGTCGCCGGTGTCCTTGATCCGTTGCAGCACCCTTCGATTGGCGCCACCCCGGATCCCTTGCGTCGCCAGCAAGCCTACCCGCCTTGCGTGTGCTCCGGGCAGCATTTCGCGTGCCTTCTCGAACCAGTAGCACACCAAGTCGGCCTCGGCAGGCACCCGCCCGTCGTAAAGGCCGAAGAGGGCGTCGACGTATCCGTCTCCCAGATGGGACCGCAGCAACTTTCCGCCCAAAAACGGCGGGTTGCCGATGATGAACTCGGCAGTGGGCCACTCCGGTTCTCGCGGGTTGTCCGTGTCGCCTTCGGCCAGAATGGCGTCGGTCCTGCGGATGGAGACCAGGGGAGTGAGAATCGGGCGGTGGTTGTAGGGGAAGCCGTTGTTCCGGTGCCACTGGATGTAGCCTATCCAGAGGGCGGTGCGGGCCAGCTCGGCGGCGTAGGGATTGATTTCAAGGCCCAACATCTGATCGGGCTTGACCCTGGGCGTCAGGTCGTCCCAGCCGTTGGCGGCGGCGAAGTCGATTACCCGCTTTTCCAGGTCCAGCAACGAACGCAGGGCCAAGTAAAGGAAGTTGCCGCTGCCGCAGGCCGGATCGAGGACCTCGATTTCGAAGAGGCGTTGCTGGAACGCTTCCAAGCGGACTCTGGCCGCGTCTCGGTCGTCCTCGATCAGGAGGTTGCCGATGTCCCGCTGCGCGGCTTCCCACTCGTCGCGCAGGGGCGCCATCACCACCGGCTCAACCACCAGCATAATGTCGCTGGCGCTCGTGTAGTGGGCCCCCAGATGCGAGCGCTTGGAGGCGTCCAACGCCCGCTCGAAGAGCGTCCCGAAAATGGACGGTTCGATGTTGCGCCAGTTCTTCTCGGTGGCCTCCGCCAGTCTTCCCAAGGCCAGGCTACTCAGTTCCACCGTATCCGCGTTGTTGAACAGGTCGCCGTTGAAATAGGCGACCGGAGTGGCGCCGAACATACCGCCCTTGGCCATCTGCCCGAACAGGTTCCCTATAGCCTGGTCGAACAGGGCCGGGTTCCTAAAATGCTCACGCACGATCTGGGAGAAAGGGGTGCCCGGAAGGAGGCCGGCATCCTCCGCGTAGAGACAAAACACGATCTGATTGAGGTACCGGGCCAGCTTCTCCGGGTCATCGGTGTGCTCCTCCATGTCGGCGACAATCGCTTGAAAGAGGTCGGCTGTCTCGCGGGTCACTGTGTCAACGGAGCGGTCGGGTCGCAACTCGACTGGCGCGAAGAAGGCGTACCGTAGCTTATCGAGGTGGGCGGGTTGGTCCAACGCGGCCACCGGGATTTCGTGCCGTACCGTCTCCATGCCCGGGAAGTTGGTCTGGATCCAAATGGTGCGGAAAGACGACACGATCAGCAGCGGGGGCGTTTTCAAGTGGACCTGGTATCGCAGTAGTTGAAGAAGTCCATCTTCAAGGTCTGCGTCGTCCCCCTTGAACTCCCAGCCGAAATGCTCCTCCAGGTAGGCGTCGGCAAACCCGCCGGGCACCCATTTCTCGAAGGTGAAAGCGTCGCGGTCGCCATAGGCGACGGGCGTAAGATGGTCAACGAGGGCGCAGATATCCAGGAACATCTCCTGTGACGCCTGTTTCTCGCCAAAGTCGATGTCGCGCCACTTGGCGATGAATTCGTCCGGGCGCAGTCGTGGGGTCCCGGGTGATGTGTTCAGGGTGGGCTTCTCGCTGCTCATATAGACTGCCTTATCGATTTTCCATGGCCGTATTAGCCTCAGGGTCTTTTAATTGTTGAATCCGCCCCCCTCCCGTCGTCCCGGTCGCAACCGGGACCCAGGACCCGACGCCGATTTTGGTTCCCAAAGACGCCTCGAACCCGAGGTTGGGGTCTGGATTCCGGCTGCGGCCGGAAAGACGGGGGGACTCTTTCCGACAATTAAATGACCCTGATATCAGCCTACCAGAGCTTGATTGTTTTGAAGCCTTCGGCGAAGTTCAGGCCTGCTTTTTTGGCCGTCTCTTTCCGGCCTTGGGGGAAGTGCTTGTCGGCGATTTCCTCGCTTAGCTGGGACCTGTGGGCCTTGAGGGCGGCCAAGGCGGTATCCATGTGGTCGGCCACGTCGACGAAGTGGTCGGAGCCGTCCTCGCCGCCGCCGATCCACACCTCCCTGACGTTGTGGGGCTCTAGGCCCTCGTCCAGCAGCTCCGGGAAGGTCAACCGGTCCCGGGCCGTCGGGAAGACCGCCGCCATCGTCGCCTCTCCCGCCGCCAAGTGGTCCGGGTGGCTGATGTAGAAGTCGTCCATGGGACTTCGGACGGGACTCTCGGCGATGACCACGTCGGGACGGTACCGCCGTATCTCCCGGGCCAGCGCCTTCCGTAGCTCCATGGTGGGTTCCAGGTGGGCGTCGGGAAACCCGAGAAACACCACCTCTTTTACTCCCAGAACGCGGCAGGCCTCCCGCTGTTCCGCTTTGCGAATCTCGATCAGCTTCTCGCTGGTCATTTCCGGGTCGGAGCTGCCTTTACTGCCGTCAGTGCACAGGACGTAGACAACGTCCCAACCGTCCGCGCACCACTTGGCCACGGTGCCCGCGCACATCCATTCCGCGTCGTCGGGGTGGGCTACGACCACCATGCCTCGCTTGAACGGCTCGTTCTGCTCTGCCATTGGTAGCTGTCTAACCTCCAAAATCTCCGTCAGAATCTCCGGCGATTCTATACGAACGCCGATGGACAGGATAGACTCGATACAGTCAGACCTGATACATCCCCGGTACGTCTTTTCGGCGTGGAGCGGGCCGATGGCCAGATTGTGGGCTATGACGGTGGACTTTCAGACGATCGCTGTGGGCGACCACCTTCCGGTACTGGTCAAGTGGGAAACGGAACACACCATCCTCCGTTTCGCCGGCCCGGAGGATACCGGCGAATCCGGTCCACCCGACACTCTGCCCCCGGCGGCCCTGACCGCCTACGTCGCCGAACTGCTGGCAAAGGCCTTTCCCGAAGACCGCCTTTCAGCAGAAGGCAGCAACTTCGAACTAATGTCGCTGCAACCCGTGCGCCTCGGCGACACCACCGCCACGTCCGGCCGCGTAGTCGACAAGCGGGAAGAGAACGGTCGGCGGCTGGTCGATTGCGACATCCTGATAGAGGTTGACGGTGGCGAAACAGCAGCCACCGCACACGCCGTAGTAGTTTTTTGACCGCAGAGCATGCGGTGCACAGAAGATTCTACCTGGTTTTCTCTGCGTACTCCGCGCTCTCTGGGGTTATTATTTTTTCTCCAGCTTGACCGGGTTGCTGAGCACTCCGACTCCAGGAATCTCCACCTCGACCAAGTCGCCGTCCGTCAATCCGATGGTGACTCCGGTGGAACCGGAGAACACCAGGTCGCCGGGCCGCAGGGTGACCTGCTGGCTGATGTAGCTCACGATCTCGGCGAAGGTGAACAGCATCTCCTCGGTTCGGCCATGCTGCACTTCCTCGCCGTTCAGCCGGACGATCATCTCCAGCTTCTGTGGCTCGACGTCGGTCTCGATCCACGGGCCGACCGGGGCGAACGTATCGGAGCCCTTGGCCCGCCAGAAGGTCCAGTCGTCCTTCTGCCAGGTCCGTTCGCTCACGTCGTTGCCACAGGTGTAACCCAGGATGTATCGGCTGGCTTCCTGGGGCGATACCCGGCGGCAGGTCTCGCCGATGACGGCGACGGCTTCCCCCTCGTAGTGGACTTCTCCAGCCGTGTCATGAGGAAGGACGATGCTCTCGCCGGTGGCCGTGAGGGAACCGCGGGCTTTGATCCACGGCTCCGGGTGTTCGGGAACGTGGGGGTCTTCGTCGCCCAGCACCTCGGCGGCGAACGCCAGGTGGTTGGCGAAATTCAGCCCAGGCATCCAGATTTCGGTGGGGTCGGTGGGAGGCAATAGCTGCGCGTCGGCCAATGGCAGTCTGATCTCGGTCAGCTCGTAACCGTCGAAGATACTGCCCTCGATCTCGACCAATTCGTCGCCTTGAACGACTCCATAGGCTGTCCGGTCATTGTGTATGTACCGTGCTAATCTCATGGGCGGGAGCCTCCAGCAGCGTCTCGGAAATCGGACTGTACCGGATGCGGATTTTACCCCGGCGCCAGTGAGGCCGCAAGCTTCGCCACGACCGCACCGCTTTTTCGAAGTGTTATACAATACCAGCGGCCCGACAGGCCCAGCGGCCCGACGGGACGAGGGGGCCCACGGGAAGGACACAGGACGGCGGAACCCGCGATATATGAACGAGAGGGAAAACCGTGAAACTTGGATTCTTCGTCAACAGCCAATACCTGCCGGGGGAATCGATGCCCCAGAAGCTGAGGGAGAGCGTGGAGCAGGTGCGGGCGGCCCGCGACGCCGGGTTCAGCCTTATCGCCGCCGGGCAGCATTACCTGGCAGCCCCCTACCAGATGAGCGCCGTTTTCCCCTTGCTGTCGCGCCTGGCCGCCGAAGCGGGCGACATGCAGGTAGCGGCCACGGTCATCCTGGTGCCCCTCCACAACCCGGTGGAGTTGGCCGAGAGCATCGCCACATTGGACTGCATCACGGACGGGCGATTCGTGTTCGGCATCGGACTCGGCTACCGGGACGAAGAGTACACCGCCTTCGGCATACGGCGGAGCGAGCGGGCGGGACGGCTCCACGAGGCGATGGACGTTATCAAACGGCTCTGGACTGAAGACGAAATGGAGTTCGAAGGGAAGTATTACACGGTGCCCAAGACTACTCCCACCACGAGGCCGGTGCAGCAGCCCCACCCGCCGATTTGGGTTGCGGCCAACAACGATGTTGCCATCCGGCGGGCGGCCCGGTGGGGTTATCCCTGGATTATCAACCCCCACGCCACAGTTCCCATGGTCGCCGACCAGTGGGTGGGCTACAAGGCCGCGCTGGCCGAAGCCGGGAATCCAGTCCCCGAAGAGCTGCCCATGATGCGAGAGCTTTACGTGGCGGCTGACCGGGAGACCGCATACATCGAAAGCCAGCCGTTCCTGGAGGGAAAGTACGCGGCCTATGCGTCTTGGGGCCAAGACAAAGCCCTGCCCGGAGAAGAGAGTTTCAGCGTCCCCTACCAGGACCTCGCCAAAGACCGGTTCCTGCTTGGTTCGCCCGGCGACGTGGTGTCGGAATTGCGGCGGTATTCCGAGGAACTGGGGGTCAACCACATGCTTTTCCGCATGCAGTGGCCGGGGATGCCCCAAGAGCAGGTGCTGAAGCAGATTGACCTGCTGGGCCGCGAGGTGATACCCCAAGTGGCCGATCTGTAGGCGCCGCGATGAGACATCGGGTGTTCACCCTGGAGGAAGCCAACGAGTCGGTCCCGTTCCTGAAGGACGCGTTCCAGCGGCTGGCGCCCGCCCAAGAGGAATTGACCACGATTCAGGAGCGGCTGCTCGGCCTGCAACGGCAACGCCGCAGCAACGGCTCGTCAAGCAGCGAGAGCGAGTCCTCCAGGCTGCAAGGCGAGATGGACCGATTGGTCCGGGGTCTCGAAGAAACCCTTGAAGAAATCACGGACCGCGGGATTATAGTCCGGGATGTCGCCAGCGGACTGGTGGATTTTCCGTCCCTGCGGGAAGGCCGGGAGGTCTACCTGTGCTGGATCAGCGGCGAAGACCAGATCGAATACTGGCATGAGACCGACCGGGGCTTCGCCCACCGCCAGCCTTTGTAGGCCGGATTGATTCTTCCGGGGCCCCGGAATCGTCGGGTCAAGCGAATGTTAAGAGAAATGGTATGTCGAACGGTTCCCCCCAATCGTCGTCCTTGGATCGACAGTTGACCAGAAACCGATATACACCTTCAGCGACGACAGGCGGTCCAGGGATTGTGATAATCGAGCGATGCCAACTTGCTTCGGACAAGTCCACCGGGAACTCGTTTGGGGTTGCCTCCCTGCCATCGGGCAAAGTTGCCCAAATTCGGACCCATCCCTGCTCGGCCACTTCGAAGTCGGAGCGCACCGTCAAGACAACAAGGCGAAGAAGTTGAGCCGGGAAAATAACCTGGTCCTCGCCCCCCAATTCTGATGGAGGGGCAGGCAACTCAAGTTCTTCGACGACATTAAGCAACGATAGTTGGTTCGTATCTATGTCCTGTACCGAGCTTTGACACAGGACGGCCCATACTATTCTCAAGGTCTTCCTCAGCAGGCACAGTCCACCGCTCCGTGATGATCGTGGTCTCCGATTCAATCACTCGCTTTGGGTAGATTTTTCCTAATTTCACTGTGAAAGGGTTAAGGAAGGTCAACTTTTGCGTCGTGCTGGTCGAAACACCACCCGTCTTTCCCGCCGCTAAGCTGAATCTGCTGCCGCTGGCGTTAACCGAGGCCGGGAATAGAATCGGTCGAGCCATCCTCCACGCGTACCAGCAGTTACCGGCGCCAGCGACGTAGTGGGCCGCAACCTCTGCGTAGGTCTTCTCCGTTAGCCACAATACCCACAGCAGGACGGTAAGAGCGGCGTCCTTTGAGTTCCCATATCGGGCATCTATTTCCATTGTTGAAAGCTCACAGACCCGCCCTAAGACCTCTTCGGTCACCTCTTCCGATGATTGCATCGCTTGATATAACGCTTTCACCGCCGGTTCTTGCTGCGCTGCGGTCAGAAACAATCGATAGCTGCTGACAACGTTGAGCCGCACGTCGAATTCAAGGCTTTCGATTTCGTTGAGCGCTTTTCTCCATTTCATAAGCGGTCTGTCCAGAATTCGGCGGGAGTCCCCAAGTAAGGACTCACATCATGGATTTCGTGGAAATATTCGCCATCCCCACCCCATTGGCTCAACACGAACAAGCGACGTATCGCGGTCTCTAAGTTGTTATCGATCATGCTGACAATACCCACGTGCGTGACCTGATTATTGTCTCCACGATATATCACCAGATCACCCACCTGCAATTCAGCTTCCGACGCTATTCGTTGATATTCATCATCTTCCAGAATCATTTCCAAGTGTTCCGGGTCGATCCATGTGCGGCGCGAGGCAAAAACCATCCCCATGCAATTGTACAAGCTCCGCAGCGACCTCGCCGTAGCCTTGGGATGAGTGGCCAAGTGCGCTAATTTGGCAGCATTCATTCTGACGGCGGGCCATTGTATTCCTTGTTCGTTCGGGATCCGGCGGCCTCGCTTGGTCGACAATGCGAGTTCAGGAGCCACCAGGTAGTTGCCGGATGCGTTGTAGAGTACCACCGCCTAGATAAACCGCGCCTGCTGGCGGGGGGCTTGGGCGTGGTCTATGTAGACTGTGATGGTCTCGGTGAAGAAGTCGAACGCCTCGGTGCCCTGCTCCCGCTGGCCCACCCCCGACGCCTTCAACCCGCCGAAGGGCAGGTGTACTTCGCCACCCAGGGTCGGCGCGTTTACGTGCACCATGCCCGTTTCCACGGTGTTGATGTATTCGAAGGCCCGGGTTAGGTCCTTCGTGTAAACCGACGACGACAGGCCGAACTCCACGCTGTTGGAAATCTGTATGGCCTCTTCCAGATTCCTGGCCTTGAACACGGTAAGCACGGGCCCGAATATCTCTTCGCGGGCGATGCGCATATCCGGCGAGACGTCGGTAAACACCGTGGGCTCAACGTAGAAGCCCTCGCTGTATTCTCCTTCGGTTAAGCCGTGGCCGCCGTAGGCCAGGTGGGCGCCTTCTTCGGTCCCGACGCCGATGTATTCCAGCACCTTGTCGTACTGGCTCTGGCTGGACAGCGGAGCAACGTCCATTGCCGGGTCGATGCCGTCGCCGATCTTCAGCTTGCTGGTACGGTCGATCAGGCCCTCCATGAATTGGTCGTAGACCCCTTCTTCCACGATGACCCGGCTCGTGGCGGTGCAGCGCTGGCCCGTGGAACCGAATGCTCCCTGCACGATTCCGCCCAAGGCCTTGTCCATGTCGGCGTCGGCCAGCAGGATTACGGCGTTTTTGCCGCCCATCTCGGCTTGGACCTTCTTCAGTCGCTGAGCGCTATTGGCGTATAAGTCGGTGCCGATCTCGGTGGACCCGGTGAAGGAGATGCCGTTGACGCCGGTGTTTTCGACCAGTGCGTTCCCCACCTGCGCGCCCGGCCCGGTGACCAGGTTCAACACTCCGGGGGGCAGCCCCGCCTCCTCGAACACCTCGACCAGCATGACTGCGGACAGCGGCGTGGACGACGCGGGCTTGAATACCAGGGCGTTGCCGCAAATGAGGGCCGGGGCAATTTTCCAAGCCGGAATGGCGATGGGGAAGTTCCAAGGAGTGATGATGCCCACCACGCCCAGCGGACGCTTGATGGTGTAGGCGACCGTGTTCGGCAGCTCGGACGGAGTCGTGTACCCGAACATGCGGCGGCCCTCGCCGGCGGCGTACTCAATGATGTTCATCGCCCGCTTGACCTCGCCAATTGCGTCGCCGATGGGCTTGCCCTCCTCGGTGGTAATGGTCCGGGCTATCTCGTCTGCCCGCCGCCCCATGATCTCCAGCGCCCGGAAAAGCACGCTGGCCCGGCCGGGCGCCGGCGTGTTGGCCCAGCCCGGCAGGGCCGCCCGGGCCGCCTCCACCGCGACTGTCGCGTCTTCGGCGGTGGATGTCTGGAATTCCCCCACCGACTCGGTCTTTCGGGCGGGGTTGAATACCGGATACCTGCGGCCGGAAATCGATTCTACCCAGTCGCCGCCGATGAAATTCTTGTAGGCTGCCATGTTTCTCCTCTGATTCTCTCTCCCGTGGGAGAGGCCGACGTACTGTCGGGATTAGAGTGAGGGTTGATTAGCCCGAGTATTCCAGGCCCACGCCGATTACTTCAATCTGCATCGACCGCACGTCCGGCGCGGCGTCGTCGAACCGGATGCCCAAAGTGATATTGACTCCCTTGTCGATCTCGGGATTGCCCGGCACCTCGAAGCGGCCCTCCAAGTGGTCGCCCCGCAGGTCTAAATCCATGTGCTCGGCGACGCGTTTGTCGCCGTCGTAGACAATCACTTCATGCACCGAGGCGTGGTCGCGAGTGCGAAAGCTGACCTTGGCGGCGTCGATGCGCATCCGGTTTCCGTCGATCACAGCGGGAGTCGGCAGTGGGAAGTGCACCCAGGTGTTCTGTCCCCGGGCGCCCTCAATACGCACGAAGGGGCCGGTGGCGCGCACCGAAGTCAGCCGGTTGGGATATTCCACCTGCATGTTGGCGCCGTGCATCCACAAAGTGCGTTGCGGCATGATTCTGCTCCTCGCCGTTGAATATCTTGGGACTTGGGTTAGGCCGATTATATAACACCTTAACGAAAAACTCTGGGGCCTTCGTAAAACTCCGTGGTGAAATTAGGCTAGAATGGCCGGGAATGTTATGGGAGAGACCGCTAATGGGCAGACTGGACGGTAAGGTAGCGTTGATCAGCGGCGGCGCACGAGGACAGGGCGCCTTGGAGGCTGAGTTGTTCGTTTCCGAAGGGGCGAAAGTCGTGTTCGGCGACGTGTTGGACCAAGAAGGCGCGGCCGTGGAGGCCAAGATAAAAAACGCCGGCGGCGGCGCAACATACGTCCACCTGGATGTGACCAGAGACGACGAATGGCGGCGTGCTGTGGACCTGGCCGAATCGACCTACGGCAAGCTCAACGTTCTGATTAACAACGCGGGCATCGCCCACGGCGATCCGATCCTCGAGACCACCGACGAGACTTGGGACCGCGTAATGGCAATCAACGGCAAGGGAGTGTTCCTGGGCACCAGGGCCGCCATCCCCGCCATGCAACGGGCCGGCGGCGGCTCCATCATAAACATCTCTTCGATTGCCGCGCTGATAGGGCAGCGGCATACCGGCTCGGCCTACGCCGCCTCCAAGGGGATGGTACGAATCTTCTCCAAGACCACCGCCATCCAGTACGCTGACGACGGCATTCGCTGCAACTCGATCCACCCAGGCCCGACGGTCACGGCGATGACGGCCGCGATCACCGACAATCCCGAGGTTATGGAGCGCCGCCTGCGGGAAATCCCCTTGCGCCGCTTGGGGCGCGTTGAAGACGTCGCCTTCGGCGCCCTCTACCTTGCCTCCGACGAGTCGTCATACATCACCGGCATCGAGCTGATCATCGACGGCGGCCTCACCGCGCAATAGCGGAGGCCTACGGAATCTTACCGCCACCGTATCGCCGATGCGTATGCCATACGTCATCGCGTCAGGGCGTCTGCTCAACAGCCTGGCGGTCGCTTCCGCGTCCCTTGTGCCCACTTCGTAGTCGCCTGAATAGACATCGATGACGGCGAACTTCCCCCAGTCGGTCTGTTCAAGCTGGGCTCGCAACCCTTCGTAAATTGCCTTGCCCGTAGGCACGATGTCGTCGGGAAGCCGGTGCGGCATGACAGCCTCCCGCCGAAGTGAGATTGATGTTCCCCAATTATAATCGCGGCGCCATCGTCGGGAGCCCATCAGCGAGTTAGATTGTATCGTCCTACCCCGCCACCAGCATCTCGTCGGTGTTGATTAACGGCGAGAGGAGGCGGGGTCCGTCGTCGGTGACCAGCACCATGTCTTGCAGGTGCCAGTAACCGATGTGAGGCTCCAGGGCCACCACCATGCCCTTTTCCAACACCCGGTCGCTCGATGGGACCATGTAGGGTTCCTGCTGGTGCCACCAAGCGCCCACCCCGTGCCCGGCCAGCGATACGTTTCCTTGAAATCCCGCTTGGTGGAAGCTGTCGTTGGCGAAATGGTAGATGTCTGACGCCTTCGCGCCCGGACGGCAGCGGTCGATGGCGGCGCGGTAGATGTCCCGGGTGACACGGTAGATATTCTTTTGCTCGTCGGTCGGCGGACCAACTACTACCGTGCGGGACTGGTGGCCCGGATAGCCGTTGAGGTATGAGACGTAGTCGTTGCGGATGATGTCGCCGGCCTGGAATGCCATGTCGCTCTCGCCGCCGTAGGCCACGGCATTGCGGCTGGAGTTGAGGATGCCGTGGGCCCAGTTGGCGCCGCGGCGCAGGCAGCTCTCGATGATACGGCTGTGCACCAAACGCTCGGTGTCGCCGGGACGCACTGTGGGCAGCACCTCCAGGTACGCTTCGTCCAGCAGACGGGCTCCGGCTTCCAAAGCCTTCACCTCCTCGGTCGTCTTAATCCAGCGCACCCGGTCCATCAGGTCGGTTGAATCGACGACCCGGGCCTCCGGCAGCAGGCCCAAAATCTCCTCCCACCGGTTGGCGTTGACGTAGCTCTTTTCGACGCCGATGGTCTCCCCGGCCAGACCCAGGTCCCGCAGCACCCAGGCCGCCCTTTCGTAAGGCGATTCGGCGTAGTCGTCGTAGATTTCGATCTTTTCGAGCCAGGAGTCGCGGAGGGCCAAGGGCGCGGCGTAGGAATTGAGGACCATCACCGGCTCCCCGTTCCGCGGCCACACCAACAGGACCTCCCGGGGCGAGTCGGGGAACTCCAGGTGGCGGGCCAGTGTTCCAGGATAAGCGAAACCGGCGAGGTAGGTGAAATTCTTGCCGGAACGGGCGATGACAGCCGACAGCCCTTCGTCGTCCATTAACCGATGCAACCGGTCAACATTGGCGATTATCTTGCCGTGAGCGTTTGCCATTTTGCGCCTTGCTTCGATTCAGGATTCAAGGTAATTCGAAGTGGAGAATAACAGAATGGGCCGGATTGGCAACTTCCTTGGCCGTGTCGCGAGGAGAATAGGGAAAATTGCAAATTAACTGACCAGCTCCTCTAGTGAGACGAAGACAGTCGTGTTGTAACGATACACGTTAAATGAGTCCCGTTGGTCGCGGTCGGCTGCCGAAAGACATCGCTCAACCAACTTGTCCATCTGCACCGACCCGTAGACCTGATAGCCGTCGAGCGCCGCCTTGAACCGCCTCTTTGCAGGTCACCGTTGGGACTTGGTTGCTACTGGCGCCAACATCCTGACTGCAATGAGGATGTACGACAAATAACATTTGCAAGCCATATTAAACCCACATATCGTATCCATATCCGGTACGACCGGGGAGGAAAACATGGTAAACATGGACGGAATAGAAAAGGAGGAGACTTGTAGATCACACTTACTCGTGTTGCACGAGGCCGGTCATACCGTGGGCCTGTCTGGATACAACATCATCGACGTGGGCCGGAAGAGGTTCTACGAGATGTCTCACACCACCACCATTCCGGATGCGGTACTCAACTATGATTGCAGAGTGCAGAAGAACCCCGATCCCGATACAGGCGTACAGATTAGGCAAGAACCCGATTGCTCACCCACCCCCTTCGACTGGATGGTCCTGCGCGCGCTCTACCATACGGTGAACTGATGGCTACGACAATCGCAATGCCGACCAGAACCATTAAGTATTTCTTCCTGTTTTCCATGCTGGCGATCCTCGCCGCCTGCAGCCCTTTCCAGACATCTCTCGAACGCTTCAAGCAGGATGTTGCATCGCACAGTGCCGCATACTCGGCCGCCACTCCAGAATACCTGACGCAGGAAATAGCTCCCTGCACCCCAATGGAGAGCTCCACAGTGGACCCCTGCGAGCCCGGCGTGAGGCTTACGATGGCGACAGGTGCGAGCCTGGGGTCGACCAACGGCGAGGAGTCGGACACCCCCGCAGGTGTTCGCCAGTTCCTCGACGGAGATTCGCTTATCTCCGTATCCCACATCGTCATCCGGGGCACGTACATCCTGAATACGATCCGCTGTGTATCCGGCATCCGTTTTCACGCACCCTCTTACGAGGAACTGGGCTATTTCCACAATACCACCCTTATGCAGTGCTTCGCCGACGTGCGGGTCAACGCCTATATCCTAGGCAGCGGACCGATCCAACTGACGGTCGTGCTGGACTTTTATCACTACTGGGAGGGAGTATCGGGGCAAGACGCCATAGAAGAAATAACGTTCCTCACCGAGCTGGGATTCGAATTAGGACGTTACAGCACAGGGTTGAGGTTCGACACAAGCACTGTCGGACTCGGCGGCAGAGAGGCCATTCTCTTCCTGGGCCCATCGCATAACCACGCCGTCGAGGCGTGGCAAATCTTCGGGATGTGGGACGTCCAGCGCCGGGAGGACGATACGTTCATCGCGGTGCATCCGGCCGCAGACTACTGGAAACAGGTAAGGTCGGACGAATACGAGACCCAGCGCAGCGCCCTGGAGATAGAGCTGTCGACCTTCACCACAGTAGTCTCCAACGCTCACAGCGCTCGAGTGACTGACTACAACGGCCGAATCGCGCCAAGTGACATCGATGGCAAGAAGGAAGGCGTGGATTTACCCATGCTGATCTCGGACGCCAACCGGTTGACCCAGTTCTACACCGACGCGGGGGCCTACGACCACCCGGATGGACCACCGAGCCCGCCGCCGTCGGTGCCGAGTTGCGCCCGTGGGGACGCGGTAGAGAATACACTCGCCAATCGCCCACTGCTGCGCGACTGCAGCGCTCTACTGGACACAAAAGACACCCTTGCCGGGACCGCTGCGCTGAACTGGAGCACGGACCTGGCCATAGCCAGCTGGACCGGCATCACCACCGGCGGTGCCCCGCAACGGGTTACAGGAGTGAACCTGTCCTCAAGCAGCCTGAACGGGAGCATCCCGGACGGACTGGGGAACCTGAGCGCGTTGACAACCCTGGACCTGAGCAGCAACCAACTGACTGGCGCGATACCCGCCTCGCTGGGCGAGTTGTCCGACCTCTCCACCCTCAAGCTGTCGGGCAACGCCTTGAGCGGCTGCATCCCTCCGGCCCTGAGGGACGTGACGACAAACGACCTGGCGAGCGTCGGGCTGTCCTACTGCGACATGCTTACGCCGCCGCCCGCCCCGGACGAGGTGGAGCTGGCGCCGGCGGATGCTACATTCACCATCACTTGGGATGTGGTAAGGGGTGCGGACAACTACGAACCGCAATACCAGACCGTTACCGGGGACGAGTGGACGGCGTTGCCGGAAACGGAGGGAATCAGTACAACCTACACTCCCGACGGAGGACTGGCCTGCGGAACGGTTTACCGGTTCCGGGTGCGGGCCTACGGCGATGGGACCATGCACTCCGCTGAGTGGGGCACTCCTTCCGGCGAGGGCACGCACACCACCGAGGCCTGCAACGAGGCGCCGGACTTTGACACGGACAGCTACGCTTTCACGGTCGACGAGGACGCCGCACTTGACTTCGTGGTGGGCACAGTTTCCGCACCGGACACCGACGAGGGAGACATGGTGTCCTACTCAATCACTACCGGGAACGAAGACGGCAAGTTTGCCATCGCCGAGAGCACCGGCGTGATTACAATAGCAGCTACCCTGGATCAGACGCTGGTCTCGGCCTAAACCCTGACGGTGCGGGCAGAGGGCGGCAACGAGGGTGTTCGACCTCAACTACTTTTGCCGGAATTCCGTCTATTAATCTTGCCGGTTCACCTCCTGTTCCTGACCTCGCTGCTGAGCCACTCCTGTCCGGCAGCCCATATCGAACCGAGGTCTGAAATGATGACAACCGATGAGCGGGTCACAAGATCTATCCGGCGGGTGACGGTTGCCATCTGCCGTCTAACGGTTGTCAACTCTCAAAATCGCCCAGTTTATATTTAGCAATTGTCTCGACGAGAACAGGCAACGGTTGACACCTGTTGAGAGGGTTTCCATAATCGGCCTAGCTATACCCTGCGGTTGGGAATATTGGTGGTCCGTTCGATGTTGTGGTGATAGCCGCCGGGTATCGGAGTCCCGGCGGCTTACTACTTCGCCCGGAGTGGCGTGGGTGTTGTTCTGGTGGATATGGAAGCCATCGGCAGCGGCTCATCGGCCCATGGCTACGGGTTCGCTGAGCCTGCTTGGGACCGAGTTTTCCCCAGGCCGTTCTTTTCAGCTTGCTTTAGAGAGTTGCAACGAGTTCTCCCGGTTGGTTGAAGAGTAAAGTAGACTTATTCCCCAGGAGGAAACTGCAATGTCAAATAAAGGGTTCTCGCACATAGGGCTTTCTACCCACGACCTGGATGCCACCCGCGATTTCTACGAGAAGGTTCTCG
Source organism: Dehalococcoidia bacterium (assembly GCA_965220625.1). Taxonomy (GTDB): domain Bacteria; phylum Chloroflexota; class Dehalococcoidia; order Lucifugimonadales; family UBA3495; genus VXOI01. The sequence continues at coordinate 1,579,336 of CBDCQN010000003.1, read as the reverse complement.
GCTTTGAGGTAGTCCGGTGCGATGTTATCAAGATTCGCCAGGGCGGCTTCATCAGGCATATGTTCGTTGACGTTGGCCGGGACCAGCTCATTGCTTTCATGGAGCCCAACGACATTCCGGGGCTGCCCACAGACTTCGATCCCGGCATCAACCGGGGCCTCGGTATACCCGGCATCTTCTACCATTTCGCCTTCGAAGCGGGGTCGGTGGACGCGCTGCACGCCAAGCGGGCCGAACTGATCGGCAAAGGCGTTGGGGTTACCGACATCGTCGACCACGATTGGGCTATGTCGATTTACTTTAGCGACCCCAACGGGATTTCATTGGAGTATTGCTGCCTGACGAGGGACATCGGCACCGAAGACGACGTCACGTTCCAGGAACGCTTGGAACGGTCCATAGTCATCAGGAACGGCGAGCCCGTATTCGTGCGGGACGTCGCCCCCGACCCGATGGAACCGGTACTGACCAGCGATTAAACCGGCGCACTCCGCAGCCAACCACAGCAGCCAGTGTCTGTGGACGGCGCCAACCAACGATCGGCGGAAGACAAAAAATGGAGCGGAAGACGAGATTTGAACTCGCGACCCCCTCCTTGGCAAGGAGGTGCTCTACCACTGAGCCACTTCCGCTCGCGCCTGCTGGTGATGGTGCCGAGGGACAGACTCGAACTGTCGACACCGGCATTTTCAGTGCCGTGCTCTACCACCTGAGCTACCTCGGCGCGGCTTTATTATCATTTCCGCGCCCGATTGATGTCAAGCCGCTACCGCTTTGCCGACGTCGAATAAGGGATGGAGGACGGAGGGCCGAACCGGCCATCAGGGGCGCCGGCAGGGCTGCCGTAATTGATAACGGAGTTGGCCACGGCGTATAATGTGGCTTATCCCCCAACCTATTCGCGTCTGACACTCCTCGGAGGATGCCACCATGGTCGAGGTACTAACAGGCACCTTTACGGTCAAAGCCGGTCACGCCCAAATGCTCAAGGGCGGCGTCATCATGGACGTGGTCACCCCGGACCAGGCCCGCATCGCCGCCGAAGCCGGAGCGGTGGCGGTGATGGCCCTGGAGCGCGTCCCCGCCGATATTCGCGCCGACGGCGGCGTAGCCAGGATGACCGACCCCGGAATTATTTGCAAAATCATGGACGCCGTGAGCATCCCGGTAATGGCCAAGGTGCGCATAGGCCACTTCGTCGAAGCGCAGATCCTGGAGGCCATCGGTGTCGACTACGTCGACGAGTCCGAGGTCCTGACTCCCGCCGACGAGGTCCACCACGTGTGGAAGCATGACTTCAAGGTGCCTTTCGTCTGCGGCTGCCGCGATCTGGGAGAGGCCCTGCGGCGTATTTCCGAGGGCGCGGCCATGATCCGGACCAAGGGAGAGGCCGGCACCGGAGACGTGGTGGAAGCGGTGCGGCATATGCGGGCAGTACAGGACGCCATCCGCAAGCTGCGGACTCTTCCCGACGACGAAATGGTCGTCGAGGCCCGGGACATGAGGGTGAGCCTTGAGTTGCTTACCCAGACAAAGGAGATGGGGCGTCTCCCCGTGGTGAACTTTGCCGCGGGCGGCGTTGCCACGCCCGCCGACGCCTCATTGATGATGCAACTGGGCGCCGACGGGGTGTTCGTGGGCTCGGGCATCTTCAAGTCCGGAGACCCGGCCAGCCGGGCCTATGCCATTGTGCAGGCCGTCACACATTACAATGATCCCAAGATTCTCGCCGAGGTATCCAAGGACCTGGGTGAGCCGATGGTCGGCAGGAACGTCCGGGAAATCCCCGAGGGGGAACTGCTGGCCCCCCGCAGCCAGTAATCCGCTCTCTGGCGCATCCCGCAGGAACCCGGCGAATTTACTGGCAGAGGGTTGATCAGCAGGCAGCGTTGGAAATAGGCGTCTTAGCGATACAAGGGGATTTCGCCGAACATATCGCGGTCCTCGACAGACTCAGCGTCAACGCCCGGGAGGTAAGGCTGCCGGCCCAGTTGGAGTCGCTGGACGGCCTGATTATTCCCGGTGGGGAGAGCACCACACTCAGCCGGTTGATGTCTATCTACGACCTGCGGGAACCCATTGCCCGGATGGCCCGGGAAGGCCGTACCGTGTGGGGCACCTGCGCCGGAATGATCATGCTGGCCCGGGAGATTACCGAACAGGACCCCGTTCCCTTGGGCATCATGGACATCGGGGTCCAACGAAATGCGTTTGGCCGGCAGGTGGACAGTTTCGAGCAACCCCTGAGCATCGCCGGATTGGACCACAAACCCTTCCACGGCATCTTCATACGCGCCCCGGTGATTATACGAGTGGGCGAAGAGGTAAGCGTACTCTCCTCACTGGAGGACGGCCGCCCCGTAGCGGTCCGGCAAGGGAATCTCTTGGCCACTGCTTTCCATCCCGAACTCACCAACGACACCCGCGTCCACCGGTACTTCCTCGATGTCGCGGGCGACAGTGCTCCCCATGGGACGCCATGACCAAATCTTCCAATATCGGCTCCATTCTGCGTTGCATGCTGGTCAACGGACCTGGGGGCGTTAACCTGGCGGCGCCCGCCGAGTCCCTGCACCGCTCCCGTCCGTTGCGCCGCTCCAGTTTGTGGCGCGATTCCCTGTACAACCGTGACGACCGCGCCGTCGTCGCCGACTGGGAAGGCTTGAACTTACAGGGTCTGATTTCAGCCCGCACTCTCAACGGGGCCAAGGCCTGGCGCATTGACCGTCTCTACTTGCCGAATCGCCCCAATGCTCCGGGCGGTGCGGTGAATGCAGGCTTGGGGCTGTTGGAGGCCGTGGCGCGGGCCGCCGGACAGCGGGGTGGTGAACGTGTGTTTTTGAGAGTCGCCTCCGGAGGCACGGCGGCCCCGATCGCCCAACGCACCGGTTACTTCCCCTCTTATCAGGAGGTCCACCTAAGGGGGCTATTGCCACCCGTTGCTGCCGACCATTCGGCCGTCGGGAATCAGTTACGGCCATTGTTGCCCAGCGACGAGTTCGCCCTGTTTCAGCTTTACTGTTCCGCCACACCCCAACCCGTGAGGGCCGCCGCCGGCGTCACCTTAGACCAATGGAGAGACGCACGGGAGTTGCAGGGCCGCCGCCGTAACGAGTGGGCCGCGTGGGACGGCAGCCGCATCGCCGGTTGGCTGGGCGTCGAATCGTACGGACGGGCCAACTCTCTGAGGTTATTGAACCATCCGGCCCACCCGGAAGTAGTGGATAGCCTGCTGGCCAAGGCTGCCTCCCTGCCGGGAGAACATAGCTGGCTGGTGCCGGACTACCAGGAACCGATTGAAACTTTGTTGCTGAGGAGTGGATTGAAGGAGGCCGGAAACTACACTGTCCATATCAAGACGGTGGCGGCCCCCGTAGTGAGTCACGAATATTCCTTGGTGGAGGCGTGATTTTGGCAACGGCGCAAGACATGGTGCGGCAGGAACTGGGCCTGGTGTTGGACGTGCTGCCCAAACGGGTCTCGGACGCCTTGCGGGACCGGGAAGACGTGGAGGAGCTGTTGGAGGTGGTGCTTGACCTGGGCCGGATGCCCGAAGCGCGGTTCGTCAGCGGGGATGTCCCCTTGGACGATTTGGAGGTGACGGCGGAAGAACTGGACCGGACCATGGAACGCGTCGGGGAATTCGGAGACGACAACCGGGCCGGCATTGAGCGCACATTGCACCGTATCTCGGCCATCCGCAACCGCCGGGGACATGTGGTGGGGCTCACCTGTCGCGTGGGCCGCGCCGTTTTCGGGACCATTAAAATCATTGAAGACCTGGCCTTCTCTGGAAAGAACATCCTGCTGTTGGGCCGTCCGGGGGTTGGCAAAACCACCATGTTGCGGGAAATGGCCCGAGTCCTGTCTGACGAAGCCGGAAAGCGGGTGATCATTGTCGATACTTCCAACGAAATCGCCGGCGACGGCGACGTACCGCATCCGGCAATCGGCCGTTCCAGGCGCATGCAGGTACGCACGCCGTCCTTTCAGCACAACGTGATGATCGAGGCGGTGGAGAACCACATGCCTGAGACCATCGTCATCGACGAAATGGGCACCGAACAGGAGGCTTCCGCCGCCCGCACCATAGCGGAACGGGGAGTGCAGCTCATCGCCACCGCCCACGGCAATACCCTGGACAACCTCGTCATGAACCCGACTCTCTCTGACCTGGTTGGCGGCATTCAGACTGTTACCCTGGGAGACCAAGAGGCGCGGTACCGCGGCACCCAAAAAAGCGTACTGGAGCGGAAGGGGCCGCCTACCTTCGACGTCGTGGTGGAGATTCACGGGTGGGACCAATTGGCGGTGCACGATGATGTGGCCCAGGTAGTGGACCAATGGTTGCGCGGTTATCCCATCGCCCCGGAAATGCGGTCCGTGGACGAACATGGCCAGGTGCGTATCAGCCAGGAGCAAACACGGGCGAGCGAAGCTTCACCCGGCGCCTGGAAGCCGGAAGGAAAGCGGACCACCCGCCGCAACTACTCGCCCGAGCCCGAGCCCGAGGCCGAGACAGGGACTGCGGGCGACGGCGCGACCAAGGCTGCCGAAGTCCGCGTTTTCCTCTTTGGCGTCGGCCGCGACAAGCTGGAGGCCGCCGTGGCCGAGTCACGCATCCCGGTCGAGATCGTGAATGAACTGCGGCGGGCCGACATGGTGTTGACCACCAAGACCCACTACCGGCGGGGTTCCCAGTTGGTGCGCATTGCCGAGTCCAGCGGCAAGCCGGTCTGCGTTCTGCGCAAGAATTCCATGCCGCAACTCCAGGAGTTCCTGAGAACGGTCATCGCGGAGTGGGGCCGCAAGGGAGGCGCGGCGGCCGCGCCGCCCCAGGAACAAGCAACGTCGACGAGTATGGACCAGGCCATGGAGGAAGCCGAGGAGGCCGCCAACCGGGTGTTGAGCGGAGAGTCCACGGTGAAGCTTACGCCGCAGCGTCCCTACATACGACGCCTCCAACACCTCTTGGGTGAGCGCTACAACGTGGCCTCGGTCAGCCAGGGGCGGGAGCCCGAGCGGGCCGTATTGTTCTACCGGTTGTAGCGGGAGCAGGACATGGCCAAGGGCCTGTTTATCGTATTCGAGGGTTGCGAAGGGTCAGGCAAGAGCACCCAGGCCGAGTTGCTCCAGACGGCTTTAGTGGAATCGGGCCGACAGGCCATCTTGGTCCACGAGCCGGGAAGCACCAACCTTGGCCGGTACCTGCGCAACTACCTCAAGAGCAAGCAACCCCTGACCAAAGAGGCCGAGTTGCTACTGTTCGAGGCTGCCCGAGCCCAGTTAGTAGCGGACGAAATCCGGCCGGTTCTGGCCAACGGGCTGATCGTGATTGCCGACCGATTCGCGGCGTCCACGCTGGCATACCAAGGGTATGGACGCGGGATCGACATTGGCCTGATAAGTAGACTGAACGACTTTGCCACGGCGGGAATCGGCCCGGACATCACATTTCTGCTCGACATCGGGCCGGAGGATGGACTCAAGCGGGCCGCGACGCAGTTGCCGTTGGGTTTTCAAGAGGAGGAAACCAATCACGGGAGAGCGGACGTCGAGGGGCATCGCCGATTCGAGGATCAACCCCTGGCTTTCCATAACCGCGTCCGCGAGGGTTACTTGAAGCTGGCGAAATCGGACTCGGGAAAGTGGATGATTATCGACGCCCGCCTACCGCGGGCAGAAATCAGCAAGCAGGTCTGGCAGACGGTGTGGGATCTGCTGGAAAAAGTTCAGCCCCTACTCATCGAGTAAGGGCTGATTTAAGGCGCTTGTCCTAGGCCGGAGGCCGGTCTACTTAGAAACTACCTCAAAACGGGCTGCCCGCCCTACCCGTCATTCCCGCGAAAGCGGGAATCCACGCGCTAGCCTGAAGATTGGCCGTCTCTCAGCGAATCTACCGGGTTTTGAGATAATTTCTTAGTCGTCGTCCGCCGCAACGGGCTCCAGGTCGGCTATCCTCTCACGAACGTAGGCCAGCATTTTCCTGACTCTGGCCAAGTCGGGAAAGACATTGCCTTCGCCCTTCTTGTCGTAAATCCGCTCACCGTCCACAAACACTTCCATGATGCTCTGGCCGCGGGGTGAGATGGCGACCGCAGCGTCGGGGCCGAAATGCCGGAAGAACTCGTTGGCCATCCACGTGGCCGTCCCGAGGTGCTGTCAACTGACGCAGTAGGTAATCTCAATCTGGACTTTGCCTTCCATTGCTTCCTCCTGGGGCCCTTGCGGCCCGAATACGCTTCTTAATATAGCGGAATTCGCCGTGTAGTCAACCCGATTGAGTCTGCGCCTGTACCGCATCCAGAGGGAGCTCGATAACGTGACCGGGTGTCCATGACCGGCGGCATGGTAGACTATTGCCGTCGTGAAATAAACCCGCCCGGTCCCGGCAGCCTGAACTTCAACTGAAGGACTTCAAGAGTTGGTCCCTCCCGGCGATATCGGTCCCGTTCCTATCTGGGTCGGCGTCTACGTTCTGCTCCTGTTGACGCTGGCAGTGGGCGGCTACGTCTTTTATTACCGCGTTATCCATCTGGTGCTGCAAGGAAGGCGGGAACTGCGATTCGACCGGCCCATGGAGCGGTTGAGCGGGGCGGTCTTAATCGTGCTGGGGCAGAAGAAGGTCCTGCAGAGGGTGCCCTTCGGCGACTATGCGGGACTGGGACACGCCGCCGTCTTCTGGGGATTCCTCACCTTCCTGCTCAGCTATGCGATCTTCATCTTCGGAGCGTCGGTATGGCGTCCCTTCCCCGAGTGGTTGCTGACGGAGACCGGGACAATGGTGTACAGCAGCTACCTCGATATTCTGGCCGCCGTGTTGTTGGTCGTGCTGGCCTGGGCGGCGGTGCGCCGCTGGGTGGTGCAGCCGCGGCGTCTAAGCTTCGACCTGACCCGAAACCCCGACGCAATAGTCATCGTGGGTATGATCGGCGCTCTCATGGCGTCCACGCTGCTGACCCACACCTTCTGGGTGGCCCAAGGCGGCCACGGCCCTGAAACCCAAGCCCCCATCGGCGGCGCCCTCGGCGGCCTGTTCGCCGGTTGGGGGCTGAGCGCCGGGGTCGCCGATGTCCTGCACGGTGTTTTCTGGTGGACCCACTTGGGGATCATCCTCTTCTTCACCATCTATATCCCCTTCTCCAAGCACATGCACATGGTGGCCGCGCCGTTGAACGCCTTCTTCCGGTCTCTCGAGCCTAGGGGCGCACTGCCGGCCATGGACTTGGAGAATGCCGAGCGGTTCGGCGCCAGCCGGGTCCAGGACTTCACTTGGAAGCAGTTGCTGGACGGTTACGCCTGCGCGGTCTGCGGGAGATGCACCGATGTCTGCCCCGCAAACATCACAGGCAAGGTCCTTTCTCCGATGCACATCGTCGAGAATCTAAAAGAGCACATGGTGGCCATCGGCCATCAAGGGGCGCGGGACCCGGAACACGTCGAGTCTGTTCCGATTCTCAACAACGCCATCCCGGAGGCGGCGATTTGGGACTGCCTGAGCTGCGGCGCCTGTATGGAGGAGTGCCCCGTCGTCGTGGAGCACATCCCGACTATCATGGACATGCGCCGCTACATGGTGCTGGAGGAGTCCAAGGCCCCGGAAACGGCCATGAACGCCCTCCTCAGCCTGGAACAGCGTGGGCACCCCTGGCGCGGCACGCAGTTTTCCCGCACCGATTGGGCCGAAGGGCTGGACGTTCCGACGCTGGCTGAAAAGCCGGATGCTGAAATTCTCTTCTGGGTGGGCTGCACCCCCGCATTGGAGCAGCGCAGCCAGTCTATCGCCCGCTCTATGGTGAAGGTGCTGAAGGCCGCCGGGGTCGACTTCGCCATTCTGGGTGACAAGGAGACTTGCACCGGCGACCCGGCGCGTCGCATGGGTAACGAGTACCTGTTCCAGATTTTGGCTCAGCAAAACATCGAAACGCTGAACAGTTACAATGTCAAAAAGGTGGTTACCATTTGCCCCCATTGCTTCAACACCATGAAGAACGAGTACCCGCAGCTTGGCGGGGAATACGAGGTGCTCCACTATAGTCAATTGGTGGACGGGCTGATCAAAGAGCGGCGGATCAAGCCCGTGAAGCTGATGGATGTCACTATGGCCTATCACGATTCCTGCTTTCTGGGCCGGCACAACGGCGTATACGACGAGCCCAGGAACGTGGCCGCGGCCATACCGGGCCTGAAGCTGGTGGAGATGGGGTCCCGCTGCCGCGAACGCGGGTTCTGCTGCGGTGCTGGCGGCGGCCATATGTGGGTCGAGGAAAGCCAGGGCACCCGGGTGAACCACGCCCGCACCGACCAATTTCTGGAAACGGGGGCCCAGACGGTCGGTGTATCCTGCCCGTTCTGCCTGCAGATGATGACCGAGGGGATTCAGGCCAAGGGCCTCGAAGGCGAAAAGGAATCGAAAGACGTTTTGGAAATCCTGTCGGAGAGCCTGGAAGAATAGACACGCTCCGTCAGGCCGGCCAAGACCAGATGCGCCGATTCTACCGAATGGAACGGTGACCGTATGCCGATCGACGAAGTAACCATAGTGCGCCGGTGCAGCCATTGCGCCACCGAAATTGAGGTGCTCAAGATCAAGAAGGACAACATGATGCTCTCCTCCAAAGAGCTGGTCTGGTGTCCCGAGTGTCAGGCCGAGCGCCCGGAGACCCGTGACGTCGCGGGTCGTTTGGAGGCCATCCGGCATGAACAGATGGGCTATCCCCAGAGCTTCACGGAGCCCCCGGTCCGCTCCTCCTTGGGTGGCTGATATGGGCCAGCAGGAGTTGGTGCTGGTCTTGACCAGCAACCTCTTTTTTCTGCCGCGGATCGAGTCGGCGGCGGAGCATTTCGGCTTGGAGGTGGCTTCCGTCGCCTCGGCGACGGCCCTGCTGGAGGCGGCCGGTACCCGCACCGTTTCGTTGGTGCTGGTAGACCTGGAGGTGGACGAGCCCGTCTGGTCGGAGGCGATCACCGCTGTCAACGAGTCGGTGAGGAAGGACGGCACTCCGCTGGTGGTCGCTTACGGGCCCCACGGCGAACCCGAGGTGTTGCGCAAAGCCAGAGAGCTGGGCAGCGATGCCGTTATTATCAAGCGCGATTTTTCGGAGCGGCTTCCCGAACTGTTGGAGAGCAGGGGCCGGGCCTTCGTTCGGTGAGCGCCGACGGCACTCAGTCGGGGTAGGCCGTGGTCTGCCGTTTCTGCGTCCCTTGGCGTTTGGGGGCGGTCTTAGTTATCGTGTTTTGCTTTCTGTGGCCGTACCTGGAAAGGCGAATGGTCTTTTTCCCGCAAGCCGAGGTGCTATACACCCCGGCTGACGCGGGGCTGGCCTATGAGGACGTCCGGTTCGATACCACAGACGGGCTCACGCTACACGGTTGGTTCGTTCCGGGCCCTGAAGGCCGCGGTGGCGACGGCCAGACTTGGCTCTGGTTTCACGGCAACGGCGGCAACCTGGCCCACCGGGTTGACGAGATCGCTCTGCTCCACCGGCGTATCGGCGTGAACTTGTTCATATTCGACTACCGTGGTTTTGGCCGCAGTGCCGGCGCCCCGTCGGAATGGGGCACCTATGTCGATGCCAGAGCGGCCTTACAATACCTTCGGGGACGGCCGGATGTCGACCCGGAACGCCTGGTCTACTTCGGCCACTCGTTGGGCGCTTCCGTAGCCGTCGAATTGGCCGTGGGCACGTCGCCGCTGGGGCTTGTGCTCGTATCGCCGTTTACGTCTATCCGCGAAATGGCGGAACTGACCCCGATGTTCCGGCCCTTTAGTTGGCTGGTGAGCGGACACTACGATTCATTGACCCGGTTGTCCTCGATCTACCTTCCGGTATTGGTCCTGCACGGCGATCTGGACATGCTGGTGCCGATCGCGCAGGGAAGGAAAGTGTATGACGCGGCCAACGAGCCCAAGAGGTTCGTAACGCTGCCGGGCGCGGCCCACAACGATACTCATCTCGTCACGCAAAACGAGTTAGTCGAAGCCCTGGAGCAGTTCAAAGCCGAGGTCTCGTCTTGATGGCGACCTTCGACGATTAGAATTTTACTAGTGTATCTGACCCTCCGATCGGTGCCCAGAGCCTTTTCAATTTCGTTATGCCCACCCTTGTTATGTTTCACTCTAAGCTTGTCGGATTGCCGTCCGTTCATGGTCCCATAAGCACACCCCGAACGGGCTCATCCGAAACTTTCGAGAATGAATCAGCGTTCTACAGGGTTGACAGGATCTTAACCTATGCTTACTATAAGTAGCAATTATAAAGAGAAGGGTCTACCTTGCCAGTTATAGATTCTAGTCGAACGCTTCAACAAGTGGAGGCGATCCTCGGAAAACCAGCGTTTAGCTCGCATGGGGTCTCGTTGTATCACGCTGACGCTTTAGAGGCAATGAAGCACCTGCCAAGTGCTCTCGTGGACTTAACGATCACGAGTCCACCATATAACATCGGGAAGGAGTATGAAACACCCCTTCCATTAGCCGACTATCTTGATTGGAGCGAACGATGGATTGGAGAAGTACATCGGCTGTCAAGGTCTTTCGGCGCGTTCTGGCTTAATCTAGGGTACACTGAAGTCCCCGGAGAGGGTAGGGCAGTCCCTATAGCCTATCTGTTATGGAACAGAATACCTTTCCATCTTGTCCAAGAGGTCGTATGGAACTATGGAGCCGGGGTGGCAACGAAGCTGATGTTCTCCCCCAGGAACGAAAAGTTTCTTTGGCTGGTTAAATCAGCGGATCACTATACATTCAATCTCGACGACGTTCGCGACCCCAACGTCAAATACCCAAATCAACGTAAGAATGGACAACTGCGGGTAAATCAGCTAGGAAAGAACCCTACTGACGTCTGGCAGTTTCCGAAAGTTACGACAGGACAGGGAAGAACGGGTCAGCGTGCCTCTTCTGAGCGAACCAAACATCCAGCTCAGTTCCCGGTCTCTGTTATTGAGCGGATAGTTAAAGCTTGTTCAAATCCAGGGGAGTTGCTTCTCGACCCATTCATGGGTTCCTGTACGACGGCAGAAGTGGCTATCAGACTCGGACGCAATGTGATTGGTTTCGAGATTAAGGAGGAATACATCGCTCTCGGGATTGAACGGCTCCAGCGAATTATAAGGACGATGGAAGCGGACCGCACGCAAGGCCGCCTGATTTAAGCTTTGTATAATTCAAGAAGCTTATTATCTCGAGCACTAACATTTAGCCGCGCTTGCTGGCCTGTAGCGGCTCTTTGGGCGATCCAATCTGTGTGATCCAGCCATCCGAATCGTATCCACAGGACTTTTGGTCTGGCAGGCCTTTTGATAAACTTTTCGAAATTCACGGCGAGGTAATATCCTGCTTTGTGCTTTTTCGCTACCGGAGTAGGTTGAGCATAGCTCCTGTTGGCGAAAATCCCTGTGTTACTAGATGAGGCCTTGATCTCAAACGAGAACGCATCGTTCGGAATATGTACTACATCTTTTTCATCGGCTGCATCGTCCCTACGCCAAACGCCAGGATAGAAGTGTTCAAGTTCTAGTGGGATTAATTCGTGGAGCAGGAACGCCATGATTTGCGGGCTTGGAAAAACATCTACCCCTATTCGGTGCCTTCCGGCTCCCAGGCGGGTATCAAGAATTCCTTCCCACGAACCAAGTACCACTTTAACTATTTCATCCTGACCTAGCGGATGTTCGTCGAAAAGGCTCTGTGTCCTTTCTTTCCACCGTTCTTCATTCAATCCACTGTATGGTTCGAATTCCAACTCAGCCAAGTCCCTTTACTAGCCAACTAACATCCACTTTCAGAGCTTCTGCCAAGCGAACAATATTGACAAGACTGATGTTCCTTTCGCCACGTTCTACGCCACCGATGTACGTCCGATGTAAGCCTGATATATCGGCCAGGGCCTCTTGGGAGAGGCCCTGATCCATCCTCAACTGCCTAATGGTTTTGCCCAGTTGTAGTAAATGACGGTTCTTCATGCGGTATCATGGGCATCTGATGACGATGAGTCTACAGACGATGCGTAGCTTTCAAGGGGTGCATTACGCCATCAGATTGAGCAACGGGGCGGCATCTTGGCACTGATGTTGGCTTCGCCTATACACTATCAGTGGATTGTTTGATGAACTGGAACCCCCTGTTTGGTTCCGAGAGAAACCCAGTCTGATGGATTAGCCATAATATCAGTCTAGGATGAGGATGACGATGTCGGCAAAGACGAGAGCAATCTGTGCTTTTGGCGGCCATACCCGCGTGAGGGTCACACGCCGGAGATTATCTCCAGCTCGTAGTCGAGCAGTTCCACGTCCCGGCGGGCCGACTCAACGTAGGAGACCACCCGGGACAGGACTTCGTTGGCGTGGGCGGCGTCGTTGCTGACACAGGAGACGCCCAGTGTCAGACGTTGCCAAAGGTCGTGGTCCTCCACCTCTGCGGCGGCCACGTTGAACTGGTTCCGGATGCGGTCGGCAAGGGAACGGGCAACCTGCCGTTTGTCCTTCAAGCTTCCGGACTCTGGCAAGTGGATGCTCAGGCGGCATACGCCGACATGCACTGTTGGATCCTCCGCGACCCGCGCGGTCGTTTTCGGTCTCCGTCCACTGACACAGAGCGTATGGCGGCGGACGGTTCCTTGACTCGGCTTGAAGGCCCATTATAGATTATTGGGAGCCTTCTCGGGATTGGGTCAATGCCAGGGTTGGGATAAGCACTACGCCGCCGGGTTGGGGCGTTCCGCCGGGCAGCCGAGGTGAAAGGCGGGAAATTGTATGGCGTACTCCCCCCAACAGAGGCGGGACGAGGTACCGGAGGTCGTCGTTAGCCGGCTTCCTCAATACCTGCGTGTGGTCAACCGGTTAATGGAAGACGGGATTTTGGTGGTGAGCTCCCAACAATTGGGAGACCAATTGCAGGTGACCCCGGCACAAATCCGCAAAGACCTCAGCTACTTCGGCCGTTTCGGTAAACAGGGAAGAGGATACAGTGTCCACGACCTGGTGGAACGGTTGCGGCAGATCCTGGGGGTCAACTTGTACTGGAACGTAGCGGTGGTCGGTGTGGGGCGTCTGGGCCGCGCCATCCTCAACTATCCGGGGTTCAACCCCGACGGTTTCCACCTGGTAGCCGCCTTCGACCTGAGTCCGGAAGTGATCGGCGAAGAAGTGGGAGGCCTCGTCGTGCGGCCGTTGGACGAATTGGAACAGGTCGCGGTGGAGAAGGACGTTAGCATCGCCATCGTGGCGGTCCCGGTCTCCGAGACGCAGGAGGTAGTGGACCGGTTGGTTGCCTACGGCGTACGCGCCATCCTCAACTACGCCCCCATCGTTCCCCACGTGAGGGAGGGAATCAGGATCAGAAACATCGACCCCGTGCTCTCCCTCCAGTCCATGACCTACTACATCAACACGGATAGCGGGCAGAGTTGACGCCTTCGCCGGCGGGCTCGGCAGATGAGGACGGACCGGTGAATTGACCAGCTCGGCGCGGCTATCCGCTGCCGCCTGGAGCCGCTTGCGCTTGGGGTTGACCGGCGCGGGGCCGCCGCCGTCGCACCAGGTCCAAGCGGACTTGGGCCCGACGCATTGAAGCTAACGCTCGCTCAAGTTCGATCTGGCTGCTTTGGCCGGCAACCCGCTCTTGGGCGCGCTGGACCGCCGCTTGGGCGCGGCCTTCGTCGATCTCATCGGACCGTTCGCAGGCGTCTGCCAGGATACTCACCCGGTTCGCCAACACCTCCAAGAAACCGCCGGTCACCGCCAGGTAGGTGTCCGCCCCGCCTTTCCTGATGGTGAGTTCTCCGGGCTGCAACACCGTCATCAGGGGGGCGTGTTGAGGGAGTATCCCCAACTGCCCGTCGATTCCTGGGGCGATCAGCATGTCCACCTCTTCAGCGAACACCTGCCGCTCCGCCGTGATTATTTCCAACATCATTGGCATATTCGTTTACACCAACCCCATCGCAAGTTGTTTGACGTCATGTTCTTCTGAGTCGGCAGCAGCGTCCAAGGCTTCTTTGACGTCGTTCAGTTTCGTTAGCGGAATGGCTGAATCCTGGAGCAGCAATTTGCGATTGCCCGCCCGCCCCGAAGTGTGTTCGGAATAGGAGATGGCCCACAGTTTTTTCCCCTGCCGGACGCACTCCAATGCGGCGTTTATAGTTCCTCCGGTTTCTTTTGCTTCGACCACAAACATGTTTGACGATAGCCCGACTATCAGTTTGTTTCGTTCCATAGCTCTCCAAGTCTGCCATTTGGCATTGTACGGAAACATTGAAACGGCCAGAAAATTCTTGTCCATCTGAACGTAGGGTTTCAATTCCCCGTTCAAACGGAAGTGGTCTATGCCTTCGGGAAGCACCGCAATTGTGCAACCTCCCGCTTGCATGGCCCCTTTGTGGGCTTCTCGATCGATTCCTTTGGCATGACCGCTTACTACGATCAAGCTTCGCCTAGCTGCTTCGGCACCGAACCTGTGCGCCCATCCGAGCGCATCTTCCGATGCATGTCGAGACCCGCATATACCTATGGCCCTCATGCTTAACAAGTCAATGTTGCCAACGCAGGTTAAAGTCGCACCGTGGATTGGACGGGCAGCTTCTTCTGGATATCTAGAATCTTCGGGGCGAACTTCTATGGCGCAGTAACTCATAGCCACGAATCCCTGTCCAAGTCGATTCCGCCAAAGGTAAACTTAGCGTCCTTCGCGGCAGATAGCCCGTAGACGCTCTCCGCACCCGCCTGTCGCAGCGCCCGCGCCAACTCGGTCAAAGTGCCTCCGGACCCGATCGTGTCATCTAACATCAGCACTCTGGAGCTTGGCGGCAATTGTTCCACCGTCGCGCTGTCTCTGATACGGGCAACAGCATCATGCTCGTTGTCGACTTCTTCGTAGTTTTTCTGAGGCTCTGTTTGCCTGGTTTTCTTGGGGTTGACTAGTTTCCAACGGAACTTGTCGGCTATAGCACCTGCCCAAATCATCGGCAGGTCAAATGGGCTCGGAGCTGATTTGGGCGGGACAGCAAGTGCAGTGGATTCTGAGAGAATCGGACTGCTGTCGATGAACTCCACTAATCGGTCCAAGAGATCGTTGATCGCATCCTGGTCTCTCTGGTATTTGGCTTTATGGACGAGGTCCCCAATCCCGCTATGCAAAGACGAGCCGCCAGGGAAGAGGGTATACGGGCCGAGAGCGTGGCAATGGTCGATATTGGGCGTGAGATCCAGGATAAGTGTCGATTTCAAGTAGCTGCAGAATATTCGTAGGGCGCGAACATCGGCCACACCGTTCAGTCGTATTCCCCTAGAGTATTGAGAGAACGACGGGGTAAGATGAACGGTTGTACTGGCTAAACGGGTTTCATCGAAAAGCCATTTCAGGTCAATCTGACCCTCCAAGGCGACCCTGAGGTCATAAGAGTCGCCTCCGCTTGAGGTCAGTTCAAAGTCATGAAAACACCCACAGTATGGCACTACATTGCCCTCGAACAATTGTTCTCCAACCGTACCCGTAGGCCCTTCTATCGGTCAATGGCTTATCGTCACCCCTGCGCCTGCATAGCTTGCGCTTTTTCTATCGCCTCGTCGATGGTGCCTACCATGTAGAACGCCTGCTCCGGCAGGTCGTCGTGCTGGCCGTCCAGTATCTCGGAGAAGCCGCGCACCGTTTCCCGCACCGGAACGTACTTGCCTGGTTGACTGGTGAAGGTCTCGGCTACGAAGAACGGCTGGGTCAGGAACCGCTGGATCTTGCGGGCCCGGAACACGGTCAGCTTGTCTTCCTCGGATAATTCCTCGATGCCAAGGATTGCGATGATGTCTTGAAGCTCTCTGTAGCGTTGCAGCACCTGTTGCACGCCACGGGCCAAGCGATAGTGCTCCTCGCCCACGATCCGGGGCTCGAGAATCCTGGAGTAGGAGGCCAGCGGGTCCACCGCCGGGTAGAGGCCCTGGGCTGCCAAGGAGCGTTCCAAGGAGACCACCCCGTCCAGGTGGCCGAAGGTGGTCACGATGCCAGGATCGGTGTAGTCGTCAGCCGGGACATAGATGGCCTGGAACGACGTGATGGAGCCGCTGCGAGTGGAGGTGATGCGCTCCTGCAGCGCGCCCATCTCCGTGCCGAGCGTCGGTTGATACCCCACTGCCGAAGGCATCCGGCCCAGCAGCGCCGAAACCTCCATGCCGGCCAGGATGTAGCGGTAAATGTTATCAACGAACAACAGCACGTCCTGGTTCTGTTCGTCGCGGAAATACTCCGACATGGTCAGACCGGTCAGGCCGATGCGGGCCCGGACGCCGGGGGACTCGTTCATTTGCCCGAATACCAGAACGGTGCTGGAAAGCACTCCGGAGTCCTGCATTTCGTGCCAGAGGTCGTTGCCTTCCCGCGAACGCTCGCCCACGCCGGCGAATACCGACACCCCTTGGTGGACCGCTCCGATGTTGCGTATGAGCTCCTGGATGATCACGGTCTTGCCCACGCCCGCGCCGCCGTAGGCGCCGATCTTACCGCCCTTCATGAACGGAGTAATCAAGTCGAATACCTTGATGCCCGTTTCCAGGATTTCGATGCCGGGGTTCTGGTCGTCGAAGGCCGGCGGGTCCCGGTGTATGGGCCATCGCTGGCCGGATTCCACGGGCCCCAGGTTGTCCAGCGGGGTGCCGGTTACGTCAAACAGCCGCCCCAGGGTCTCGGGGCCGACCGGGACGGTCACCTGCTGGCCGGTGTCGTTCACCTCAACCCCCCGGGCCAGCCCGTCCGTCGCTCCCAACGCCAGACAACGGACCCAGTTGTTGCCGACGTGCTGCTGCACTTCCAACACCAGCTTTTCCCCTTCGTTGTCCAACTCCAGGGCGTCGAAAAGGTTGGGTAACTGATCGGCGGGGAACTCAATGTCGACCACCGTTCCGATTACTTGTACGACTCTCCCGGTAGCCATGTTTCTTCTCCAATGAATTGGTTGCGTTAAACTCTCAGCCGAAGGGCGAGGGGATCAATTGAAACGGCCTCTTGTTCGGGGTCGAGCCGAATCTTCCAGCGTTGCATCATGTCGGCGCCAATAATCATCTCTTCACCCAGTTCCTCGATCACCGGAAAGGTGAAGAACAGCGACACACCTTCCATCGTAACGTTGAGATTTACGGTTTCGTCCACGGTGAGGGTTTTTTCCCCGTCAGCCATGGTGAAACGCTGGGGCTGCGCTATTGGAGCAATCGTGCCGACTCGTTCGGCGATGTCTCTCCGCAGGAATGAGGCTCCCGCGCCAGTGTCGAGCAACGCTTGTACTGTGGCGCTGTCCTTGTCACCGGTCACGGTGTAGTTTTTGATGATGAGGCCCATGAACGTCAGCCTTCCAAGGCTACCTGGCCGCCAATGAGGTCCAGCAACTCGTTGGTGATGCTCTCTTGCCTCAGCTTGTTCATTACGACGGTGAGGTCTTCGCCAAGCTGACTGGCGTTGTCGGTGGCGTTGCGCATCGCCACCATCCTGGCCGACTGTTCGCTGGCTATCGCTTCCAGCAGGGCGTGGTAGACTTCCATCTCCACGAACCGGGGCAACAGGTTCTGCAGCACGGTCAGGTTGTTGGGCTCGTAGATGTAACCGACCCGTTCCGCTCCGGTAAGTCCGGAAGGGGTCACCGGCAACAGCTTCTCCACCACCGGCGTCTGGCTCAGGGTGGAAACGTACCGGGTGTAGGCGAGGTAGACCTCGTCGGCTGACGCGTTGGAATAGGCATCAATCAGAATGTGGGAAATTGCGGTGGTGTCGGCCAGCACGGGGGTCTCTCCCAAGTCAGTGAAGACCGCTCGAAGGTCCCGCCCCGTGCGCACCATGAAGTCGCGGCCCTTCCGGCCCACCGCGACGGCTTCCACCGGGACCGGTTGGTCCAATATGAACTGGCCGACCCGCCGGTTGAGGTTGGCGTGAAGGCCCCCGCAAAGGCCACGGTCGGGGGTGATGACCAACACCGTAACCCGCTCGACCGGCCTCGTCAGTAACAAAGGCTGCCTGGCGTCTTCGTCATCGGCCGGTTGGGCGGCCAAATGGGCGATGACTTCCTGGATCTTTTCAGAGTAGGGCCGACCCTGCAGCACCGCATTCTGGGCCCGCCGCATCTTGGACGCGGCGATCAGGGACATGGCGTTGGTCACCTTCCCAGTATTCTCTATGCTGCGAATCCGCCTTCGTATGTCGCGTACGCTGGGCATGGTTTACCCGTTATCGGTCCTCCTCTGATTTTAGGCCAAGAAAGTAGACTTGAAATCTGTGATTGCTTGGGTGAGCAGACCGTCGGTATCGTCGGTGATATCCTTGGTCTCACCTATGCTTTGGATGATCTCGGGGTGGGTGCTGGAAACGTAGCGAAGCAGCTGCTGTTCGTATTCGCCGGCCTGGTCCAACGGAATGTCTTCCATCAGGCCGGAGTTCACCGCAAAGAGCACCACGACCTCTTCTTCCAGGGTCAACGGAACGTATTGGGCTTGTTTCAACACCTCGGTGGCCAACTGACCACGGGCCAACTGGGCCCTGGTGGCGGCGTCAAGGTCGGCGGTGCCGAACTGGGCGAAGGTCGCCAGCTCCCGGTATTGGGCCAAGTCCAAGCGCAAACGCCCTGCCACCTTGCGGATGGCACGGGTCTGGGCGGCTCCACCCACTCGCGAGACAGACAGACCGACGTTGACGGCGGGCCGGACACCGGCGTTGAACAGCTCCGGTTCGAGATAGATTTGGCCGTCGGTGATGGAGATGACGTTGGTGGGGATGTAGGCCGAAACATCGCCCGCCTGCGTCTCGATTATGGGCAGGGCCGTAATGGAACCGCCGCCGTGTTCTTCGTCCAAACGAGCGGACCGTTCCAACAGCCTGCTGTGGAGGTAGAAGATGTCTCCCGGGTAGGCTTCCCGGCCCGCCGGACGCCGCAGCAACAGCGACATCTGGCGGTAGGCCCAAGCATGTTTGGTCAGGTCGTCGTAGACGATCAGGACGTCACGGCCTTCCGCCATGAACTGCTCGGCCATGGCGCAGCCAGCGTAGGGCGCCAAGTACTGCAAGGGCGCCGAGTCAGAGGCCCCGGCGGTTACGATGATGGTGTGGCTCAAGGCGTCGGCCTCTTCCAGTGAACCGACCACTTGGGCGACTTTACCCTGCTTCTGTCCAATGGCGACGTAGATGCAGATGAGGTCTCCGCCTCGCTGGTTGATAATGGCATCCACCGCGATGGCGGTCTTCCCGGTGGACCGGTCTCCGATGATCAGCTCCCTTTGGCCCCGGCCAATGGGGATCATGGCATCGATTGCCTTGATCCCGGTCTGGACCGGGGTGTCCACCGATTGGCGCACCACCACGTTGGGAGCGACCGTCTCGGCGGAGCGGGTGGCCGTGGTCTGCACCGGCCCCTTGCCGTCCAAGGGGCGGCCAAGGGGGTCTACCACCCGGCCGACCAAGCTGTCGCCCACCGGGATCTCGATAATCCGGCCGGTAGAGCGTACCCGGTCGCCTTCTTTGACCGCGTTGGGGTCGCCCAGAATCGCCGCGCCGACCAGGTCTGCCTCCAAGTTGAGGGCCAGACCTAGAATGTCTTTGCCGAAGTCCAAGAGTTCGTTGGAGCGGACTCCCTGCAGCCCTTGGATGCTGGCGATGCCGTCGCCCACTTGGACCACTGTGCCGACGTCGACCAAGGCCAAGTCGCCGCCAAACTCCTCAATCTGGCGCTTGATCAGCGAAACTATATCCTGTCCCCTGGTCGCCATCGAAGGTTCTCCTTTCGGTCTTGGATGCCGCTGCAAAAGCGGCTGCTATTCGCCGTTTTGGCCGCAGTGTATGGACTCTGCGGCGGCTAGGCCGCCGGGGAGGAGATCGCGGAATGCACCCGGTCTCGAAGGGCGTTCAGCCGCGCTTGGGTGCTGCCGTCCAGCAAACGGTCTCCGATTTGTATCACGACGCCGCCCAGGATGGACTCGTCCACGCTGACGCTTACCACCACTTCACGCCTCACCAGGCTGGTCACGAATTCGGTGATTCGTCCCACCTCGGCATCGTCCAAGGGGACCGCCGTGGTGACACCGACCCGTTGACGGCCCAAGTGCCCGTCCAGCAACTCCATGAAAGAGGCGCAGGTATCGGCGATAGCATCCACCGCACCCCTGGCCACCAACAGGTTGACCATGTTACGCACCATGGGGCCGACTTCCGCCAGCACTGTCTCGACAGCCCGCAGCTTGTCGGCGGCGGGCACGTCCACATGACTAAGGAAAGCGTTGAAGTCGGGGTCTTGAAAAACCTCGGCCACCACTTCCAGGTCAGCGGCCCATTGGTCTACCTGGCCGCCTTCCAGGGCCAACTCAAAGGCGGCCTGAGCGTATCGCTTGCCGGATACCCGTTGCGGCATAGGCTCCTTTGATTTAACCCCTTCGGAGGGATTCTCCTTCTTCCAGTACCTGGTTGATCAGTTCTTCGTGGGCCTGACGGTCCAAAGACCGCCGGATGACCCGCTCTGCGGCGGTAATGGCCAAGTCGCCGAAGTTGGCTCTTACCTCCTCGACCGCGGCGTCACGCTCCCGCTGGATGTCGGCCTTGGCCCTTTCCACGAAAGCCTCGGCTTCGTTACGGGCTCGGGCCATTTCCTCGGAACGGAATCGTTCTGCGGCCTCCCGGGCTTGGTCCATCAACCGCTGACCCTCGCGACGGCCCTCGTTGAGCGCCTCTTCGACGGCCTCCTTGGAGCTGGCGGCCTCCAGCCTGGCCTGGTCGGCGGCTTCCAAACTCTCCCGGATGCGCTCGGCCCGTTGGTCCATAAGACGCACCAGCGGTTTGTAAGCGAATAAAAAGAGTATCCCCAGCAAGACGATGAAGTTGATTAGATAGGCGACCAGGCTGGGGAGATTTACTCCTAACTCCGTCATATCAGACCACGAACAACAGGATTACCGCTACGATCAAGGCGTAAATTCCCAAGGCCTCCGCGAAGGCGATCGCGAGGATCATATTGGTGGTAATCGAACCGGCTGCTTCGGGATTTCGGCCAATGGCGTTCATGGCGCCCGAACCCAGGATGCCAATACCAACGCCGGGTCCGATGACCCCGACACCTATCGCGATTCCGGCCCCTATATATTTGGCTGCCTCGGCGCTGAGCGCCTGCAAAAGGAGCAGATCCATGCCCGTTTGTCCTCCTAGTGTCCTAATCTGTTTCGGAGCGTTGACGCTCCTCCCTTAACCCCGCTATATTATCGGTCCGGACCGTCCAGACCCGTCAGCCATCAGCCCGAAGTTCCAGACCGCCGGTCCGGTACAGCTTCTGAGCCGGCTTGCTTACCCAACCTAGTGCCCCTCCCGTCTGACGGCCACCGACAAAAACACCAGCGTGAGCGCGGCGAATATGATGGCCTGAATCAGTCCGACCAAGAGCTCCAACCCGAAAACGAACTGCGTAGCGACGAAGGGCACCAAGAATGTGATCATCACTACCAGGATCTCCCCGGCGGTCATGTTGCCGAACAGCCGGAAGGTGAAGCTGACCACCCGGACAAACTCGCTGACAAGCTCCAGGAACCCCACGAAGGCATCGATCAACCCCGATGGCCGTAGCCGAATGACGTTGCCCAGAGCAAAGAACTTCTTGAGATAGCCAAACCCGTGGGCCCGGAAGCCCCAATACTCTACGAATACGAAAGAAACGAGGGCAAGGGCCAGCGGCATGTTGAGGTCGGTCCCCGCCGACCGCAGCAGGTGGGCCTTGATCTCACCGTCCGTCACGAATCCCAAGAACTGGTAGAACGGGAACAGGGCCAGCCAAGCGTTGAACAACACGAAGAAGAATATGGTGGCCACCACCGGAAAGACCTTTCGGCCCATATCCCGGCCCACGACGTTTTCGCAGAAATTGAGGGCAGCCTCAAACAGCATTTCCACCAGCGCCTGAAACCGTCCGGGGATCAAGCGCTTTTTCCCAGAGCCGGCGACGAAGAACACGATGATAACGATGGTGGCGATCCAAGAGGACAGGAGGGTGTTGGTGACAGCAAACTTGGTGAATCCCAAGGGCTTGCTGTGGTGGGCTTCCTCGCCTTCCTTTTCGGCGACGCCGTTCTCCCCCTCAGCGGCGGCTTCAGGCTTGGTCTCGTGGTCCGCAGGCTCTGCCAGTCCAAGGTGATAGTCGCGAGTGGATGAAGGGAAAACGGGTTGTGGAGGGAGGTGAATCTCAGGCTTGGACAGGTAGCCGTCGCCGAGGCCGAACATCTTGGAGCCGATGGCCCCGATTACAAAACCAACAATCAAGAGGACCACCAGACCCAGTGCGGCCCCCAACATCAGTCGTTTTGCCACGGCGCCGGTAGGCACTAATGGTCTCCCCGCTTTCCGTTTGTATCTTCCCGCTTGCTGCCGTACAAGAGAGGTTGGACCATTTTATAGAGACCCCAGAAGGCTACGATACTGCCGAGCACGACGCCCACCAAGGTGAAGAGGGGAGTGAGGCCGACGGCCCTGTCCAACGCCAAGCCGCCAACGATCCCCAACACGATGCACAGGGCGACATACCAACCCAGCCCTGTCAGGCGTAAGGCAACGACCCACCAATTCATCCTCACCGCCAAACGGTTCGCATCGTAGCATCGCGATTTGTAAAAGTCAAACCGCGTTATGCCTGCCTGCATGCCTGAGAACCACGGCATCCGGGTGAGCGAAACGGCCCCGGCGATGCCCATCGCCGGGGCCGTTTGGAAGTCTGGGCCAGTGCTGTGAGCCTATCGGCCCGGCTGCTGTTTGCCGAAATCTTCCAGGTCCAGCGAGTCTATGAAGTCGGTGAAGGCTGACATACTCTTCAACTCTTCTTCACGCACTTCGGCCTGGGGTTCAGGCTCCTCCGACGCCCCTTGGGTGAGGGGCTTGCCGGTGTCTTTGTCCAATAGGATGCCTGCCTTGGCCAGTACCGATTCCTCGGCGAAGATGGGCACCTTGGCTCTCACGGCCAAGGCCACGGCGTCGCTGGGGCGACAGTCGATTTCTTTTTCTTCGCCGTTGGCCTGGATGGTGATTTTGGCGTAGAAGGTCTCGTTCTGCAGGTCGTTAACCAGTATACGCAGGATGGACCCACCCAATGTATCAATGATGGTCCCCAGCAGGTCGTGGGTTAACGGGCGCGGCACACTGAGGTCCTGGAGTTTGACGGCAATTGCGTCGGCTTCGGCAGGACCGATCCAGATGGGCAGGTAACGATCAGAGTCCTTCTCTCTGAGGATGACCACCCTCTGGTAGCTCATGGGACTCACCCGGATGCTATCGACAGTCATCTCAAACATTGGCGCCTCCGAAACTGCCCCTTTGGGTATGGAAAATTGTATTCCGGCCTGAAATTCCGTGTCAACCCGGACTGGGACCTCAAAAGGGCGTTTGAGTTGCCTTGGCCGGGCGAGTGGACCGGTGTGCGTGCTAAGAAAAGATGGGCGCCGGCTATTCGGCGCCCATCTCGAGTGTTCCTCGATATACGGGTGTTTGGCCATCCGAAACGCCGGCGGGGCGCTTGGGTGGCTACCGAACCGCCTCTGCCCGCGAGTCCACACCGTCGATGTACTGTGCGTTGAGGTTGGCGGAAGCCTGCCCGGCCAGGATTTCGATGCCCTTGCGCACGGCCCCCGCGATATCACCCAGCTCTGTTTCCAACCCCCGCAGGCTGCGCAGAGCGTAGGCATCGGCTTCGGTCCGGCGGGACTGGGCCGCGGCCTCGGACTGTTGGAGCATCCGCGAGGCCCTTTCCTCGGCGTCTCGAAGGGTCTGCTGGGCCCGGGCTTCCGCTTGGGCGACCAGTTCGCTGTTGTTGAGGCGGTCCCGATAGTCATCCTCCGCCATGGACTTGGTCCTCCGCGCGTTGGTCTCGGCGTTGCCTATGATCTGGTCCTTTTGCGAAAGGATCTCTTCAGCCGATCTGATCTCTTCGGGTATGGCCAGCCGCAATTGGTCGACCAGTTCCATCATTTTCCTTTTTTCGACCAGAATGTTGCCACTTACCGGGACAGCCTTGCTGGTGTCGACAAGTGTCTCCAACCGGTCAATAATGTTTACGATATCGATGATTGCCTCCCCTCCCGGTCACTACACATCCATGACCGGTAATCCGAATTTTTGGTATACGGCTTCCGCGACGTTGGGCGGGACCATATCGGTGATGTCCCCTCCGAGTTTCGCAACCTCCTTTAACAGACTGGCGCTGACGAACATATATTCCGGCGCCGTCATGAAGCAGACCAGGTCTACTGCCGGGTCCAGCTTCCGGTTCATGGCTGCCATTTCGATCTCATACTCAAAGTCCGATCCGCTTCTCAGGCCCCGGACGATGACCTCTGCCCCCGCATCCTTGGCAAACCTGACCATCAACCCGGAGAACTTGGTCACCTCGACGTTGGGCAGGTGTTCGCAGGCCGTTTGGAGCAACTTGACCCTTTCTTCGGCGGTGAAGATCAGGTTCTTTTCCGGGGTCTCGTAGACCGCGACAATGACGGTGTCAAAGATCTGGGCGGCCCTGGTGGCCACGTCCATATGCCCTACGGTCACAGGGTCGAAACTTCCCGGATAGACCGCTGTTACCACGCTTGGTTCTCCTGCCGGTCCCCAACGCATCCGGTTTCGGGGCCGTCATGATAAGTGTAAAAATCCACCACGTTGTCTCCGTACCGGCGATGAATGGTCTGCTGAAGGTTCCCACAGGCCGCCGGGAGCTCCAACCGGCTGGAGTGTCCCGCTATCACCACCCCTTCTGGTGCTATCAACCCGATCCGGGAACCGATGGCGTCCAAAACGTCGATCAGTCCCTCCATCCGATACGGCGGGTCCAGCAAGATCAACCGGTATGGGCCTGGCAGGGCGCCGAGGCATCTGCCGACATCCGACCGGTGGACCCTGCCTGATGTCCGGTACCCCGTCGCATCCAGGTTGGACTCGATGACGGCGCACTGGCGGCGGTCCCACTCGACGAAGTCGGCACGGCCGGCGCCCCGGCTCAGGGCTTCGATGCCCAGGCTGCCGGTACCGGCGTACAGGTCAAGCACGCTGGCGCCCCTGTACAGATCGGGGTCTAGGATGTTAAATATCGCGCTCCGCACCCGCTCTGTGGTGGAGCGTGTGCCCGGGCTGACGGCTCCCTTGAGTCGCCGGCCTCTCGCCTCGCCACCGGAGACGCGCATCATCTCGACACGGCCCAATTATACGTAGCCGCCGGGCGTTTTCCTAGCGAAACGAACGTGAATTTCAACATAATTAGAGAACTTACCCGAAATTCGACCAAAGTTGTGGCCCCCGATGGGCCTTCCCCAAGCAACGATTCAAGGCTGACGAACGGGCCCCCAAGCCGCGTTTGAAGTTGACGCTAATAGGCCCCTGTGCTACTATCCACGGCACTCAAACCATTCTATATCTCGGCCTATCCGTTGGCCTTTGGCCTACCTCCCGGCGACCGGAAACGGGGTGAATCCGGGGAGTTCGGCGTATAGGGGGCCCTGCCACCAATGAGCTTTCGGCAACGACTGGCCAACGCCGCTCTAGATAAGGATACAGTCCTCACCGTCGGAGTGTTCGACGGAGTACACCGGGGCCACCGCCACCTGCTGGACCGGTTGATCGAGCGAACAGGTCCCGGTCAAGCGCCGGTAGTCATCACGTTCACCAATCGTCCAGTTACCGTACTTCGCCCCGGCACCGTTCCCAGCTACCTTACCACACCCGAACATCGTATCGACCTGCTCAGGGCCGCTGGCATTGAGCAGGTCGTATCCCTGGATTTTACCCTCGAACTGGCCAGCGTCCCTGCTCGGGAATTTGCCGAAATCCTTGCCGTTTCCCTGCGTATGAAAGGGCTGATGATGGGGCCGGACTCGGCATTGGGAATGGGACGCGAGGGCGACCTCGCGTTCATGCGTGGACAGGGCGAGCGGTTGGGCTTCTGGGTCGATTCCGTCGAACCGCTGGAGATCGACCGCCAGCCGGTGAAGAGCCGCCGCATCCGGGAAGCTTTGGCCAACGGGGACGTCGTCGAGGGCTCCAGGCTTTTGGGACGGAAGCATTCGCTCAATGGGGTGGTGGTGGTGGGCGACCAGAGGGGGCGAGACCTTGGATTCCCCACGGCCAACGTGGATGTCGACTCCAGCCTTCTGTTGCCGGGGGACGGAATATACGCCAGTTGGGCCATAATCGACGGCGCGCGCCACCCTGCGGCCACCAGCATCGGAGTGCGGCCAACCTTCGGGCTGACCGAAAGGTTGGTGGAAGTTTTTGTCATGGACTTCAACCGGGACCTCTACGGGCAGACCATCGGCATCGAATTCGTGCGCAAGGTCCGCGATCAAGAAACCTTTGGTTCCGTAGAGGACCTGATCAAGCAAATAAACCGGGACGTGGCCGACTCCAGGGAAGTGCTGGCGTCGGACGGGGGCGCCCGTGGCGCTTGATCCCGAACAACTGCGGACCATCGTCTCCCGGGGCGTCAGCGACATCATATCCCGGGACGAATTCATTCGCCTGTTGCAGGAAGGCAAGCCGCTCCGTCTCAAGATGGGCTTCGACCCCAGCCGCCCCGACATCCACTTGGGTCACGTGGTGGGCCTGCGCAAGTTGCGTCAACTGCAGGAACTGGGTCACCATGTAATCCTGATTGTTGGCGACTGGACGGCCCAGATCGGCGACCCCAGCGGCCAGTCCGTAACTCGTCCGATACTGACCCATGAGCAGGTGTTGGAGAACGCCCAGTCTTACCTGAGGCAGTTCTTCAAGGTTGTGGACCAAGAACGGGCCAAGGTGGTGCACCAGAGTGAATGGTTCGGCAAGTTCACCTTGGCCGACGTCATCAACCTGACCGGGAGATTCACGGTCGCCCAGTTCCTGCAACGAGCGGATTTTGCCCAACGGTTCTCGGAACAACGTCCCATTGCCCTCACCGAGTTGCTGTATCCGCTCCTGCAAGCCTACGATTCGGTCGTGATTGAATCCGACGTTGAATTCGGCGGCACCGACCAGATGTTCAACCTCTTGGTCGGCCGGGAGTTGCAGGGGATGATGGGCCAACGGCCCCAGCAATGCTTCCTGATGCCGATGCTGGTGGGCACCGACGGCGTCCAGAAGATGAGTAAGAGCCTGGACAATTACGTGGGGGTGGACGAGCCCGCCAACGATATGTACGGGAAAATCATGTCGGTCTCCGACGACATGATCCTGCCCTATTTCGAGTACCTGACCGACGTTCCTCAAGGGGACCTGGACGACATGTCACGGGACCTGGAGCGGGACGCGGTCAACCCCATGGACTACAAGAAGCGCCTGGCTTGGGAAATCGCCAGCCAGTTCCACGACGCGGAAGCCGCCAACGCCGCCCAATCCCATTTCGAACGAGTGGTCCAAGGCCGCAGTCTGCCCGACGACATGCCGGAAGTATCGCTGGCCGACCTTCGATTACGAGCCGATGCGCCCGTCGGGAGTATCCGCGCCGACCGGCTGCTGGTGGCCGCCGGGCTGGCCGCCAGCAACGCCGAGGCCCGCCGCCTGCTCTCACAGGGCGCGGTCGAACTGCTTACCGAATCGGGCGAACACCGGCGTCTGAATGACGAACGCGCCTCCGTTACGCCCGCCGCCAGCGACGTGCTGCGGGTGGGCCGCCGCCGCTTCCTCCGTTTCGTCGCCCCCTAGGGCCTGTCTACGTCTCTATGCTACACTCGCCAAAAGTCCACCGGCGAGAGGCTGGCCATCCCAATGCTCCATACTAAAGCCGACGCGGACCCGGTTGCCATCGAAATAGCAAGGGCAGCCCAAGAAGCGGCCGAGCCGGCCGTCGTAATCCTCTTCGGCTCCCGGGCCCGGGGCGACCACCGCCCGAACTCGGACGTCGACCTGCTGGTTATCACAAAAGAAGGCAATCCAAGAAGCGCCGAATTCGCCGCATGCTCCGGGGTAGAAAAGCACAGAAAATTGACCGGGATATACATCTCCGCCAACGTCATTGGGATGACCAAAGAACAGTTCGACCGATGCCGACTGGCGAAGCAGCACATCGCCGGGCAAGCGGACACCCAAGGGATAATCATGAGCCGGGAAAGGCTGGAGCATTCTATGACCTATCCGGACGACGGGTATCCGGCCCACTGGCCCGCGACAAAGCAACGCCTTGAGAACCTAGAAGAATTCGACCACCACTTCAACGAAATGGTGAACGAAAACCACTGGAACCAAAAGGCCATAGGCTTCTTTGCCCAGCAAACAGTTGAAAACGCCCTTAAGGGCTGGTTGTCGGCGCATAACGACGACCGGAACTGGGACCACAACCTGAACAGGCTATGGGAAGGCGTTCAGGAAATAGAGGACTGGTCCGGCCCGGAGTTGCGTGGCGCATGCCACGCGGTAACGGAACTAATCGAACACACAAAATACGAAGACCCTGAAAAGCCGAGAACATGGCGGAACTGGCTGACCGACTATGCCGTGACCTACCGTTATCTCGGGACCTCCCACCGGATGACCAGCGCCGAACGGCTGGAGTTGCAGGAGAAAGTAAACAACGCCGTAGCTGCCATGGTTGATCGAATCCACGCCATCAGCGGCACCACCGAATCCGACGTGTACCCCGAAGGCGTGAAGCCTTGGGATGTCGTTACGGAATAGAGGAGGAGTCTTGTATACCGAAGATGGGCTGAAAAACCTGCGGGACCGCACTGCGAAGTGGCGCCAATCGCAGGCCCCCGCCACCCAGAGAAGACCCGAGTTCCATACGCCTTCTCAGATTACCGTGGACCAGGTCTACACGCCCGAAGACACGACGGGCGGCGACTTTTCGGACGGCGGCGGGCTTCCCGGTGAATACCCCTACCTGCGGGGGATCCACCCTTCCGGTTATCGGGGACGCCTCTGGACCATGCGCATGTTTGCGGGGTTCGGCCGCCCCGAGGAGACCAACGAGCGGTTCAAGTTCCTGCTGGCCGGCGGCCAGACCGGGCTCAGCGTGGCTTTCGACATGCCCACCCTCTACGGTTACGACACCGACGACCCCCGGGCTGCCGGCGAATTCGGGACCTGCGGCGTGGCCGTCTCCTCTCTGGCTGACATGGAGGTCCTGTTCGACGGGATACGCCTCGATCAAGTCACCACGTCGATGACCATCAACAGCCCCGCCGCTATTATCTGGGCCATGTACCTGGCCTTGGCCGAAAAGCAGGGGGCCTCCCTAGAACACGTTGGCGGCACCCTACAGAACGACATTCTAAAAGAGTACATCGCCCAGAACGAGTACATCTTCCCACCCAACCCCTCGATGCGGCTGGTCGTAGACACGATCGAGTTCGGGGCCCGGCGCGTTCCCCGGTGGAACCCCATCAGCATCAGTGGCTACCACATCCGTGAGGCGGGGTCCAACGCCGTGCAGGAGCTGGCGTTCACCCTGGCCGACGGATTCGAATATGTCCGCCATGCCAGGGAGCGCGGCTTGGACGTCGACGATTTCGCTCCCCGCCTCAGCTTCTTCTTCAACGTGTGCAACAATTTCTTTGAAGAAATAGCCAAGTTCCGGGCTGCCCGCCGCATCTGGGCGAGGGAGATGCAGGAGACCTTCGGCGCCAAGAACCCCAGGTCCCACCGGTTGCGGTTCCACGCCCAGACGTCCGGCCAGAGCCTCACGGCCCAACAGCCGGACAATAACGTGGTCCGGGTCTCCCTCCAAGCCATGGCAGCGGTCTTGGGTGGTTGCCAATCGCTGCACACCAATGGCAAGGACGAAGCCTGGGCGCTGCCGTCCGAGGAGGCTGCGCTGCAGGCATTGCGTACTCAACAGATCATTGCCCATGAGACCGGGGTGACCGATACGGTGGACCCGTTGGGCGGCAGCTTTTTCCTGGAGTCGATGACCAACCAACTGGAGGCCGGCAGCTATGAATACTTCCGCCGAATCGACGACGTTGGCGGGGTGATTCCGGCCTTGGAGACAGGGTTCCTGCAGCGCGAGATTGCGGAGGCCTCCTACGTCTACCAGTTGGAAGAAGACCGGAAGGAACGCATCACCGTCGGCGTCAACGAATACAACACCGGCGAAGAGATAGACATTCCGCTGCTTCGGGTGGACAGGGAAGGGGAGCGCAAGCAAATAGAAAGCCTCAACGACCTGCGCCGGCGACGGGACAACAGGGATGTTTCGGACAAGCTGCGGGCCCTGGAGCAAGCGGCCCGGGGCTCTGAGAACCTGATGCCGACGCTATTGGAGGCGACCAAAGCCTATGCCACCCTGGGAGAAATGATGAACGTCTTCCGGGACGTGTTCGGGGAATACAACCCGTCTTGGGGTTACTAAAAACTCGGGACCGTCGCAACGACAACGCCAAGTTCCAACTCGCGGCATGTTGACATCGGGAAGGGGACGTGGATTCCGGCTTTCGCCGGAAAGACGGTAGGGATGCCGTCATCTCTACCGGGGCTGGATGAGATTACAGGGCATGGATGAAATTGCCCACCTCCCGGAGAGGTGGGCAACTCGTTCTTCCTAGTTAATCATCCCTGCGAGAAACTCCTCTAGGGGCCGGAGCCGGCGGTCTAGTCGTCCTCTTCTTTGGCCCGTTTGGCTTCTTCTATGACCCTGGGTTCCAGGTTCGCTGGCACCTGCTCATAATGATCGAACTCCATCGAATAGGAACCGCGCCCTTGGGTCAGGGAGCGAAGGTCCTGCGCGTAACGGAGGACTTCCGATTGGGGGACCTCCGCCTCTATCAAGGTTACGTTGTTTGCGGGGTTCATGCCCAGAATCCGTCCTCTCTTGCCGTTGAGATCGCTCATCACCTCACCGGTGTAGCCGTCGGGGACCGTGACGGTGAGCTTCATTACTGGCTCCAAGAGGACCGGGCTGGCGTCGCTCACCCCTCTCTTCAACGCTTGTACACTGGCGATTTCGAAGGACATGCCGGAGGAATCAACGTCGTGGTAGCTGCCGTCGTAGAGCACGGCCTTCAGGTCCACCAGCGGGTATCCCGCCAGCGCACCTTCGTCAAGGGCCTTGGTTACGCCCTTCTCCACTGCCGGAATGTATTCGCGGGGCACCCGGCCGCCGACGACTTCCGAGCCGAACTGGAACCCTTGGTCCCGGTCCCTTGGCTCCAATCGCAACAGAACGTGGCCGTATTGACCGTGCCCGCCCGACTGCTTCTTGTGCCGGTACTCGGAGTTGGTGGTGCGTGTGATTGTCTCCCGGTACGGCACCCGGGGCAGCTTGACCCGGAGGTCTGCGCCGAACTTGCGCCGGATTTTGT
Organism: Dehalococcoidia bacterium; assembly: GCA_965220625.1. Lineage (GTDB taxonomy): Bacteria > Chloroflexota > Dehalococcoidia > Lucifugimonadales > UBA3495 > VXOI01. Next base: position 1,548,091 of record CBDCQN010000003.1, on the reverse strand, counting down.
CCAGCGCTACATCGATCTGGGCGTCGCCCAGACCGGTTATGAGGGTTTCGCTGGTGCTGGCGTTACGGGACATCTGCAGGCTGGGGTCTTCCTCGATGATCCGGCCCAGAGCCATGGACATTTTGTCCAGGTCGGCCTTGGATGCCGGGGATACGGCCACCCTGTAGTAGCCGACCGGCATTCGTATGGCCTCGAACTGCATGGGGTTCTCCTTGGCGCCAAGGGTGTCGCCGGTGACTGTGGACGACAGCTTGCCCACGGCCCCGATGTCTCCGGCCGTGACCTCCGCCAGGTTGTCCTGGTTTTTCCCCTTGGGGAGGTAGAGTTGGCCCACCCGCTCCGACTGACTCTGGGTGCTGTCCCAGACCTCGGAGTTGCTGCGGATGGTTCCCTGGAACACCCGGAATATGGAAAGCTTGCCTACGAAGGGGTCGGCCATGGTCTTGAATACCAGGGCGGCGAGAGGAGCGGCCGCATCGACCTCGAAATCGACGGCCTTGGTCGCACCGGACTTGAACAGGGAGGGTTTGGCCGCGTCTACCGGTGACGGCAGGAAGGTGCGTACCATGTGAAGAAATTCGTCTACGCCTACGTTGGCGGTGGCTGAGGTGGCGAGAATGGGGACCAGATCGCCCTTCAGTACCGCGGTGCGCAGGCTGTTTCCGATCTCCTCGGCGGTTAGCTCCTCGCCGCTCAGGTAGCGGTCGGCCAGTTCGTCGTCGCTTTCGGCGGCGGCTTCAATCAACCGTTCCCGGCCGGCTTCGACCTCGGCTGCCAGGTCGGCGGGGACTTCGGAGTTGGGTTCGACCAGGCTGACTACGCCCGTGAAGTCTTGAGCGTCGCCGATGGGTATCTGGAAGGGTACACAGTGTCGCCCGAAAGTCGCCTGGATGTCTGCCACGTTGCGGGCAAACTCGGCGTTCTCCCGGTCCATCTTGTTGACCACTATGACCCGGGGCAGACGGGAGGACTCGCACATGTCCCAAGACCGTTCGGTGCCGACGTCTACGCCGGACGGAGCGGCAACCAGGATCGCGGCGCCTTCGACTACCCGCAGGGCGCTGATTACCTCGCCCAAGAAATCGTCGTACCCGGGTGTGTCGAGGAGATTTAGCTTGAATCCCTCGGTGGAGGCGGCGACCAGAGTCGTCTGGATACTGCTGCCACGCCTTATCTCTTCAGGCTCGAAGTCGGACACCGTGTTGCCATCCTCGATCTTGCCCAAGCGGGTAACCGCCTTGGTGTTGAACAGGACAGCCTCGCTTAGCGACGTCTTGCCGGCCCCCGAATGTGAAAGCAGGGCTACGTTCCTAATGCTGTTAGCGTCCATACAGGGCTTTACTCCCTCTCGCCGTCGGTTGCGGCGGGTTTCAGCCATTTTATCGGGTTGCGGCGTCGCGGCGCAACGGGTTTAATGCCTCTGTGTTCTCTGCACTCTCTGTGGCGGACCGGCCCAATGCAAAATAAGGGAGGAATATCGATGACGGAGTTAGCGGACTATGCCAGCAAGTATGAGACGGTCAGCGTGCAACGGGAAGACGGAATCCTGCAAGTAACATTCCACACCGGCGATGGGAGCCTGTTGTGGGGCGAGGCCGCCCACCGGGAGTTGGGCTACGCTTTCGCCGACATCGGGGCCGACCCGGACAACAAGGTTGTCATCTTGACCGGCACCGGCGACGACTACTGCGCTGATTTCGAGCCCAACCGGCCCACCCGGCGAATGCCCAAGGACTGGGACAAGACCTACTGGGAAGGAAAACGGTTGTTGACGAACCTGCTGGAGATCGAAGTACCGGTTATCGGAGCAGTCAACGGCCCGGCGACGATTCACGCTGAGATTCCCGTGATGTCGGACATCGTGCTGGCGTCGGAGACGGCCACCTTCCAAGACGCTCCCCACTTCCCGCGGGGAGTGGTGCCCGGCGATGGAGTGCACGTCGTGTGGCCCCTGCTTTTGGGACAGAACCGGGGACGGTACTTCCTGCTGACCGGCCAGACTCTGTCGGCCCAAGAGGCCATGGACTTGGGGGTGGTCAGTGAAGTGCTTCCCGGCGACCGGTTGCTGCCCCGCGCTTGGGAGCTTGCTCGCCAGTTGGCGGAGCGGCCCCCGCTGACCCTTCGCTACACCCGGGTTGCCCTCACCCTGCAACTGAAACGGCAAATGCAGGATGTTCTAGGCTATGGACTGGCGATCGAAGGGCTGGCGGCGGTCGACGTTTCGCTGTCCCAAGGCTGAGAAACAATCTCGGACCGAATCGGGCGGTCGATTCGGTCCGTTCGAGATAGATGACGGGCCCAGGAATTCAAACCGCCAGCGCCCGACGGCTTGCCGTTACAGACCAGCGTTCGAAGCACGTTACGATGGGCGAAAAGCAGCCCGGCAGGGAGTTGTAGAAGTGGCGACTTATATGTACATATCCTTACAGCAGGAAGACCGGATCTCTCTCTACGTGGTGGACCCGGAAACGGGTGCGTTGCGGCGGAGGACCGAATTCCCGCTACCGGGGATGCCCGCGCCGATGGCGGTCGACCCGCTGAAGCGCTTCCTCTTTGTTGGGAGGCGCCAGCCCGGCGAGTTCGGTTTGTCCAGCTTTAGCATCGACCGCGGCACCGGGCGTTTGGCCCTTCGGAATAGCGTCGGCCTGGAAGGCGACCCGGTCCACATCTCCACCGACCGCATCGGCAACTACCTGCTTTCGGCTTATTACTACCAGGCTCGCGCCGGAGTGCACCGCTTCAACGCCGACGGTGAGCTTGACGCCTCACCCGCCGAGTGGCTGGAAACGGGCATCGGGGCACACTACATCCAGACCGACCCATCGAACCGCTACGCGTTCGTGCCCCACATAGCCGAGGGCTCACACACCGGGCTGAACGCAATCTTCCAGTTCAAGTTCGATGAGACATCGGGCAGTCTTACCGCCAACGCGCCCGACCGGGTCGTGCCGGACGCGCCGGAAGGCCCGAGGCACATCTGCTTCAACCCGAACCTTGACGTCGTCTACTCCTCCAACGAACAGGGATGCAGTGTTACCGCCTATAGTTTCGACCGCGCCCAAGGCGCCCTCACACCCTTTCAGACCGTGCCCACCCTGCCGGAAGGTTACGACGGGCGGAACTCGTGTTCCCAAATACAGGTCACGCCCTCGGGCAGGTTTCTCTACGCGCCGAACCGCGGACACAACAGCATCGCGGGTTTTGCGGTGGACCGGTCCGACGGCAGCCTGACCCCCATCGGCCACGTCGCCACCGAGGCGGTGCCCCGGGCCTTCAGCCTGGATCCCACGGGCAACTTCCTCTATGCCGCAGGGCTGGAGTCGGGCCGCTTGGCCTCGTACCGTGTAAACCAGGACACCGGGGGGCTGGAGCCGTTGGAGGTCTACCCCATAGGCAAAGCGCCCATGTGGGTGCTGATCACCGAGCTTTAGCCAAGGAGTTCATTCGGTAGGGGCGATTCGCGAATCGCCCCTACCGAACTACCCCACCATCCACCAAGGGTCTTCCAGCAGTCCCTTGACGGTCTGGAGGAATTCGGCGGCGGGTGCGCCGTCGACGACACGGTGGTCGAATGTCAGGCTCAGGTACATCGTGGAGCCCTTGGCGATTTGGCCGTCCCGGATAACCGGCTTCTCTACGACCCGGCCCACGCCCAGGATGCCGACTTGCGGCGGGTTGATGATGGGCGTGAACCCGTCGATGTCGTTGGCCCCAAGGTTGGTGATGGTAAACGTGCCGCCGCTGATTTCGTCGGGGCGGATGCCCCCTTGGCGAGTACGCGCCGCCAGGTCGCGGCCTTCGACGGAAAGTTCGGCCAGCGATTTTGAACCCGCGTCGCGGATGACGGGGGTCACCAGGCCCTCGTCCAATGCCACTGCTACCCCTATGTTGATTTCGTCCATCAGCTGTACTTGGTCTTCGGACTGAAGCGCGTTCATCCGGGCATGCCGTTTCAGGCCCTCCGCAGTGGCCTTGATCACAAGATGCAGGGGACTGATGCTTCCTTCGGACTGATTGCGGGACAGTCCCCGGCGCAGCAGTGTCGCTTCAGTGACGTCGGCCTCGGTGGTCAACGTCACTTGGGCCATCGTCTGCAAACTCTGCAGCATTCGGGTGGCGATGACGCCTCGGATGCCCGTCAACTTGACCGTTTGACCATCGGGCGCCGGGGCAGTCTCGTATCGGGCCGGTTCCTCCGAGTCCCGAATACCATCGGCCGCTTGGGCCACGGCCTTCTCAACGTCCTCAATGAGGATTCGGCCTTGGGGTCCGGACCCTGGCACCTGGGCCAAGTCAATTCCGTGCTCCCGGGCGAGTCGACGGGCGGCGGGCACCACTGGCACACGGCCGTCGGGGGCTCCCGCCGGTGTCTCCGTTCTGGCCCGGATAGCGTTCTCCACGTCTTGGACCAGTATCCGGCCTTGGGGCCCGCTGCCTCCAACCTGTCCCAGATCGACGTTGTTGTCTCGGGCCAAGCGACGGGCCGCCGGCACCACCTGTACTTGGAGGCCGGGTGTGCCGGTTGCAACGACCGACCGCGCCGGCGAGGGCGCGGCGCCAGTGGCGCCAGCGGCGGTAACGGCAGATGGGGCGCCCGCCGGGCGTTCCGTGACTTCGCCGGGATCGGCGATGACGCACAACACGCCGCGGATGGGGACTATATCCCCTTCTTGGGCTACGATGCGGTCCAAGACCCCGGACACGGTCGATTCGAGCTCCGTCTGCATCTTGGCGGTCTCGATCTCGACGAGAGGCTCGCCTTCCTGGACCGCGTCACCCTCATTCTTGAGCCACCGGACGATGACGCCGTCCTGCATCTCCATTCCCCACTGGGGAAGAACGATCTCGGAGGCCATGGCGCACTCCAATTGCTGAACCAAGAACCAGGAATTGCCGATTGGCGCCGCCTGGTTCTCAATTCAAAATTCCTAATTCGTGATTGTTATTCCCGTGATTGTTATTCCAGGGTTGTCCGCACCGCTTGGGCGATGGACTCGGCGGTCGGGTAGCACAACGGCTCCAATGCCGGGCTGAATGGTATGTGGACGTTGGGGGCGCCGATGCGCTGAATGGGCGCCTGGAGCGACCAAAAGCCTTCCATAGCTACCATCGATGCAATTTCGCTGGCGGCGCTGCAGGTCTTATGGGCCATGTCCACCGTCACCAAGCGTCCCGTCTTGGCCACCGAGTCGAGAATGGCCTGCTTGTCCAGCGGCACCAGGGTGCGCGGGTCCACTACTTCTATGGAAATCCCTTCGGCTTCCAGGGTCGCGGCGGCATCCAATGCCCGCGGCACCATGCCGCCGATGGCGACGACTGTCACGTCGGTGCCCTGCCGCTTCACGTCCGCCACACCGAAGGGGATGGCGTAGTCGTCTGCAGGCACCAGCGCCCTCGCGCCCAGGATGGTGCGGTCTTCGCAGAACACCACCGGATCGTTGTCCCGTATGGCGGTCTTCAGGAGTCCCTTGCCGTCATAGGCGTTGCTGGGGAACACTACTTTGAACCCTGGAATGTGCATGAAGATGGGGTAGGACCGGTCCGAGTGGTGGGCAGCCATGCTGCCGTCGTAGTACATGGCCGACCGGTAGACGATGGGCAGACTCACCTGTCCCCCGAACATATAGCGCATCTTGGCAGCCTGGCTGACCAGTGAGTCCATGGCCACCCACATAAAGCAGAAGGAGCTTTCCACGATGGGCCGCATACCGACGGCGGCCGCGCCTACTGCCGCGCCCATAAAGGCGTTTTCGGACAGCGGACAGTCCCTGACCCGCTCGCCGCCGAACTCTTCGTAGAGACCGCCCGAGGCCCCGTACACCCCGCTCTGGATGTCCTCGCCCATGATGAACACCCGCTCGTCGGAGCGCATCTCGTCGCGCATCGCCTCGTTCAAGGCCTGGGTCAAGGTGATCTGACGGGTGGGAGCTTGCGTCTGTGTCATGGTGTTCCTCCTCTGTTCAGATTCTGTAAGGGCGCCCACAAGGGTTGTTTTCGTATAGCCCCTACGGGTTGTTTGAGCTATTCCAGCGGAATCGCGTCGGCGAACATGTCTTCGAACAGGGCCGCAGGCTCCGGATAAGGGCTTTGCCGGGCGAATTCGACTGCCTCGTCGATTTCCGCCAACACCTCGGCTTCCATCGCGTCAATCTCGGCTTGGGTGGCGATGTCTTGGGAGAGCAGCCGTTCCTTGTGGATGCCGATGGGGTCCCTCTTCTTCCACTCCTCCACTTCCTCGTCTTGGCGGTAGGGGTCGCGGACAATGCGGCTGAGACCCAGAGAATGATCGTAGTACCGGTAGGTGCGGCCTTCGATGAGGGAAGGGCCCTGCCCGGCCCGCGCCCGGGCGACCGCCGCCGACACCGCCTCGTACATGGCGATGGCGTCCTGTCCGTCCACCAGCACTCCCGGAATGTTGTAGGCCGCCGAACGGTCGGCGATGTTTTCCACCGCGACCATCTTTTTGAAACTGCTGGTTACGGCGTACTGGTTGTTCTCGCAGAGAAACACCACCGGCAGCTTCCAAACGGCCGCCAGGTTGATGGACTCGTGGAACGCGCCTTCGTTGCTGGCCCCGTCGCCGAAGAAGGGCACCGCCACCCGGTCGTTGCCCTGCAACCGGCTGCCCAAGGCCGCGCCCACCGCCGTGGGGATGGAGGAACCAAGAATACCCGACTCGCCCAAAATTCCGACACTGAAGTCGGCCAGGTGCATGGAACCGCCCTTGCCCTTACAGAAGCCGGTGCTCTTGCCCAGCAACTCGGCCATCGCCTTTTTGACGTCGCCGCCCTTGGCGATAGGGTGCCCGTGAGACCGGTGATTGCCGGTCATCCAGTCGTCGTCACGCAGGGCCAGACAAGCGCCCACGGCCACGGCCTCCTCCCCGATGTAGGAGTGGGCCGCCCCTACGATTTCACCACGTTCAACCATCTGGATGACTCGTTCTTCGAAGTGCCGGATGCGCAGCATTCGCCGGAGCATCTCCATCAGTAAAGGCTTTTCCAGCATGACGTCCTCCTTCAACTTCCGAACCAGGAACGGTCTGTGCCTGAGACGGTGAAATAATAACATAGAACCCTGGCCCCTTCTTGGTTGATGGGGCCACGGCGCGAGAACCGCAGGACGCCGCAGCGGTGAATGCCGCAATGCCCGGGACAGAACGGCCGAACGTGCCGGTCAGAAGAGCTCGGTCCTGGCGCTCTTTTCCTCGCCGGCGTCAATCTCAGAGGCGTTCGGTGACCCGCGTTCGGCAAATCCTTGTCTCAACACCATTGCTTGTGTAAAAGTAGAGTAAATGAGAGTAGCCAGCAGGAGCAGACCATGCCGATCATCAACCGGGACGCCGCCGTAACCGAAGAAGGATACCCCGGAGTACCGCGAACAGTGTTGGTGGACGCCAGCCACGGGTCTAAATCGCTATGGATAGGCCACTTGGAGGTCGTCCCCGGAGCCACCATTACGACCCACATTCACCCGGACACTGAAGAGGCGATGACGATCGTCGAAGGCGAACTGGAGGCGGTCTTGGGTGACGAAACGATCATTCTGGGACCGGGCGACACGGTATTGGCCCCCGCCGGAGTCAAGCACGGGTTCGTCAACCGTTCCGGCTCCAATGCCGCTCTTTTGGCGATGTTCCCCAAGACCGTATTCGAAAGGGTAACAGTCGAGTGAAATAGGAACAGGCGGTGTAAAACACCGGCGCGGCCAATTACCGGGCATGCGGAGGATTAGCTGGCGCCGCCGACGGGGAGCCCGGAGCGGTCACGGCTGACCGAGATGCTCCCACGAACCCCCTCGAGCTTGGAGAACAGCTTTCCCAACTGCTCCAAACCGGTGGTGTGAACCGTGAGAGCCATGGTCACGGTGCCGTCGGTGAACTCCTGGGTGATTACCGAAGCGATGTTCACCCCTTCGGCCGAGACCAATGCCGTCAGGTCGCGCAGCAACCCCACCCGGTCGTAGGCCCTCATGATTACCCGGACCGGATAGAGCTCCTTGGCTTCGCCCCAGTCCACCCGGATAAAACGGTCCCGGTCGTCTTCGTGTTTCACGCTGGGGCAGTCCTGCTTGTGAACGGTGACGCCCCGGGACCGGGTGACGAACCCCACGATTTGGTCTCCGGGAATCGGGCTGCAGCACCGGCCCATGCGGGTCAGCAGGTCCCCAACACCCAAGACCGTGATACCGGAACTGGGGCTGGACAGGGGTAGGTCGGTCCGTTTTTGGGCCAACGGGGGTGTTGGGGCCTGCCTGGCTTGGGCCAGCCGATGTGCCAACTGGCTTTCGGTCAAGCCCCCGGAGCCGAGGTTGGCCAGCAGGTCGTCCATTGAGTCCGCTTTGAAGAGGGAACGGATCTCATTGTCTTCGAACTTCTGGTCCAAGCGCCGGAGTTCGCGGCGAAGCATTTCCCGGCCCCGCTGGATGTTGGTGCCCCGCTCCTGCCGTCGGAACCATTGCCTCACGCTCTGGCGGGCGCTGGCCGATTGCACGTAACCCCGGTTGGGGTTCAGCCAGTCCAGGCTGGGTCCTCGATTAGCCTTTGCCCTGAATATTTCCACCGTATCGCCACTCTGCAGGGGCGTGTCCAAGGAAACCATCTTGCCGTTGACCTTGGCGCCGACACAACGGTGTCCCAACTCGGTGTGAATCTTGTAGGCGAAGTCCACCGGAGTGGAGCCTGAGGTCAGCTCTACGATATGCCCCTTGGGGGTGTAGACGAACACCTGGTCACTGAAGATGTCCTGTGTTACCGACTCGATGAAATCGGCGGTGCCGGCAACGTCTCGCTGCCATTCCAGGAGTTGGCGCAACCAGGTCATTTTCTCTTCGAACTTGAGGTCGCTGGACTTGCCCTCCTTGTACCGCCAGTGGGCGGCGACGCCGTATTCGGCGATCTGATGCATGTCGAAGGTCTTGATCTGAATTTCCAGCGGTGTGCCGCCTTCGCAGATGACCGTCGTGTGGAGGGCCTGGTACATGTTCTCTTTCGGATTGGCAATATAGTCATCGAACTGCCCGGGGATCGGATGCCACATCTCGTGGACCTGCCCCAACGCCCGGTAACAGTCAGCGTTGCTATCCACCAACACCCTGAGGGCGAAGAGGTCGTAGATATCCCGCAGCTCCTTGCCTTGGGCCTCGTATTTTTGCATCTTGCGGTAGGTGCTGTAGATGCTCTTGGGACGGCCGACCACATCGCCATCGACGCCGGTGCGCTCCAACTCGACACGGAGGAGCCCCGCGATTCGGTCGACGTAGTCCTCTCGCTCATGGCGCTTGGCGGCCAGCATTTTGGAAATTTCCCGGTACTTAGTTTCGTGCAGGTGCCGGAATGCAAGGTCGTCCAAGCGCCATTTGATCTCCCAGATGCCCAGGCGGTGGGCCAACGGGGAGTAAATGTCCAACGTTTCTTGGGAGATGCGCCGGCGTTTTTCCGGTGGCAGGGCGTCCAGCGTCTGCATGTTGTGGAGGCGGTCGGCCAGCTTGATCAGCACGACCCGGATGTCTTCCGCCATGGAAACCAGCATCTTGCGGAGGCTTTCGGCATACAGGCTGTCGGGGTCGTCAAGGCTTTCCAACACGCCGTCTTCGGGGTCGTGAAGGCGGGTGTCCATTCGGGTAAGCTTGGTGACACCGTCCACCAGCTTGGTGACTTCAGGCCCGAAGCGCTCGTCGATCTCCGCCAAGGAAACGCCGCAGTCTTCGACGACGTCATGGAGGAGGGCGGCGATGATGGTCTGATCATCCAGGTGAAGATCGGCCAAAAACAGGGCCGTCTGCAGAGGATGGGCGATATATGGTTCGCCGGACTTCCGCTTCTGGCCACGGTGGCAGTGGTCGGCGTAGAGATATGCCTGCCCGACAATGTCGCTTGCAGGTTCAGGCAGGTAAGAAGATACCCGCTCGACCAGGGTGGTGACGGCTGTGGAAGGCGCTACCCCAATATCTTTGTCCCGTAAATCAATATCGAAACGCTCGATGGGGCGGGGCGGGCCGGGCTTGGCGTACCATCATTTTGCCAACTTGATTCGTAACGATTCTAGCCGGTTTGAAACGAAAATACCATCAAAAGCGGCCGGGTAACTTTTGAGACTTCCGTGGGTGAGCATTGCGTAGCCGATCAGGAGAGCGTCGCCGCCTTGACACCATTCGCACGCCGCACATAGACTCCGGTTCCTTGGCGATAGTGGGGTCAAGTGTCAGCCCGGTATCTGATATTTCGACCTGCATTCCGTCGTCGGGGCCAGCCTCGGTCCGAGGCTTCCTAGTCGGAGAAAGGGACATCCTGGGCCCAATTCATTTGAGAGACCATCATACATATGACCTATAAGTTCCCGCTCCGGTGGATTATCGGCCTTCTCTTAGTCTCTTCCATGCTTATAGCGGCTGCCTGCTCAGACGAAGCTGAGTCCACAGCCACTGTTGAGCCCACCCCCGGCGCTCAACCCACGCCTGCCACTCGTGCTACACCAACCCTTGCACCGACGGCCACGATTCAACTCGCCCCCACTGCCCGGCCCACGGCAACAATACAGCTCACACCCACCGCTCGGCCGGCGGCCACGACTCAACCGACACCCACTGCTCGGCCCACGGCAACGACTCAGCCGACACCCACCGCTCGGCCCGCGCCGACAACTCAGCCCACACCCACCACTCGGGCAACCGCTCAACCTCTGCCCACGACTGGGCCTACGCCAGACGCCCGACCCACAGTGGTCGCCCAGCTTAAACGGAATGCCGAGGTGTTCGAGTACTCTATCGGAAAGCCGGGAGGCGCCCTGACCTTCGCGACCATTTCCGAGCCGCTTACCCTCAACCTTGCCATTGCCAACGATGCCTCGTCGTCCGGTGTTCTGGGATACCTCTTTGACGGTCTGACTGAGACCTCTTGGCTGACCGACGCGGTGGAGCCGTCGCTGGCGGAGTCCTGGGAGCGCTCGGAGGACGGCCTGACGTGGACGTTCAACCTGCGCGCGGACGTGCGGTGCCATGATCATCGGCTTCACCGGTGGTACGGACCCCTACGGCGGCATCAGCTTCTGGCACACCAGCGAGGGCCTGCACCTGTGGTATCCAAACCAGCCCAGTCCGGCGACGGAATGGGAGGCCGAAATCGATGAGCTGTACATCATGGGCAGCCAGGAACTGGACCATGACAAGCGCGTGGGATACTACCGGCGCGCCCAAGAAGTCGCCGCCGAGAACGTGCCTGTCATCTACACTACACTCTCCGAGCGGCTAAGCGCAGTCCGAAACGTCTTTGGCAATCTCACGCCCACACTGTATGCGTTCTGGGATATCCGCTACCTGTACCGGACGGACCGATAGCACGGCGTGGGAAATCCGATGAGGCCGAGATGACGAAGACCATCTACTTGGCTAATCCTTACGGGTTTTCCGCCCAGCAGAAGGCGCTGCTGCTGCCGCCGATAGCGGCGGCGCTGGAGGAGCTTGGCTTGGAAGTCTGGGAGCCGTTCGCCAGGAACAACCAGGTCGACTTCCTACAGGCGGGATGGGCGTACCGGATTGGCCAAAGTGATTTCCGTGACGTGGTCTCGTCGGACGCTATCTTTGCGGTGGCCAACGGCGTCCCTCCCGACGAGGGCGTAATGATTGAGCTCGGGATGGCGATTGCGTTGAAGAAGCCCACATTCCTGTTCCGAGACGATTTCCGTCGCGTGTGCGACAGCGACCACTATCCCTTGAATCTGATGCTATTCACCGGGATACCGGAGGAAGGCTGGCAGGACTACTTCTACAAGTCGGTGGACGAGATAACCTCGCCGGAGAAGGCGCTGGCCCGGTGGGCCAAGCGTTCCTAGCCGACGCCGGGACTTGTCTTCTCTATCAGCCTGCGGACCTTTGGTGATTTCCGTCCTCGCCACCGAGCCGTCGGCCTCGATTCTCAGACCGATGTATGCGCCAACGTGCTCGTTGAATACGCGGACGGCTTCGTGGTTCCGCTCCGGGCAGTCCAGGCGGCGCAGCCTCGGTGTAATCTCCGGAGATTACCCTGCCAAACAGACCGCTGTTGGATAGGCAGGTCGGCGTTCCGGGCCTTTCGGCCGTCAGCCTGAGCGCCCGTAAAGAAAATACTCGTCAACTGGCGCCGGGCTGAACGGTGGCGTATGCTATCAGACTGTGGTACCCGCTAATCCATGCTTGGTCTGACATCCATAACTGAAAGACGCAGTTACAAGTACTGGGTCTTTTTTGCATTGGCGATTGGGCTCTTTGCCTCGGTAGTCGACCACGGCAGCGTAAACATCGCCCTGCCGTCCATCGCGTCCGCACTGCGCATTGACCTGCCCGGCGTTCAGTGGGTGGTAATCGGGTATTCCTTGGTTATCAGCGCCCTCCTACTGCCTATGGGGCGGCTCTCCGATCTTATCGGCCGCAAGCGAGTCTACATCCTGGGCTCGCTGGTGATGATTCTCGGAGCGTTGGGGGCAGGGTTCGCCCCGGACCTCGTCGTTCTGCTTGCCGCCCGCTTGGTCCAAGGGTGCGGCGCCGCTATGACCCAAGGCACCGGCATGGCCATCATGACCCAGGTCTTTCCACCGCAGGAACGGGGCCGGGCCATCGGCCTCCTCATGACCACCGTCGGCGTGGGAGCGGTTGCGGGGCCGGCCATCGGCGGCGTGATGGTTGATTGGCTCGGCTGGCGGGCCGTGTTCTTCTTGAACATTCCGTTGGTAGTCGTCGGCATTGGCGCAACGGCGGCGGTGTTGCGCGGATGGGAGTCGGACCGGGCCCCGAAGGGCAGTTCCTTCGACTGGGTGGGAGCGGCCCTGTCTACGGGAACGCTGGTCTCGTTGCTGCTGGGCCTGACCACCGCCCACAAGACGGGCTGGGACTCTCCAACAATCGTCCTGACGCTGGTGCTGTCGGGCGCACTGTTCCTTACTTTCATATGGTGGGAGCTGCGGTGCCCGTCGCCGATGCTGGACTTGCGGTTCTTCCGGTTCCGGGTGTTTTCCTTCGGAGTGTCGGCGGCCTTCCTGACCTTCCTCGGTTCGTCGGCGGTGTTGTTCCTGATGCCATTCTACCTCCAGAATGTACTTGGCTACAGCCCGAAGGTCGCCGGACTGGTTATCGTGCCTGGAGCCTTGTGCATGGCCGTAATGGGGTCAGTCGCCGGGGTGCTTTCCGACCGGTTCGGCTGGCGCTGGTTCACGGTGGGTGGCATGTTGTGTTCGACGGCGGGCCTGCTGGTGCTGAGCCGGGTGACGGAAACGTCGTCGCTGTGGCTGGTGACCCCGGCCTTGATATTGATGAACACCGGCATGGGGACGTTCTACTCGCCCAATACCAGCTCGGTGTTAAGCGCGGTCGGGCGCGAAAGCTACGGTGTGGTGTCGGGGTTCCTGAACCTGGTGCGGAACTCGGCCAACGTGGTCAGCCTGGCCATCGCCACCAGTATCGTTGCCGGCACCATGGGCTCCATGGGTTTCGAACCCAGCCTGGAGGCGGTGCGGGGGGACACCGTGGAGGGAGTGAAAAACGCCTTCACCGTGGGCATGCGCTACGCGTTCTACGTGATGACTGTATTGGTAGTGTGCTCGGCGACGGTGTCGTTCCTGCAGGGACGGCGGCCCTTGGCGGTCCGACAGCCAGCCCAACAACCGCAGGAAGAACCCGCCACGGGGGATTAGGGATGCATAATCTGTCTAAAGGCTGCGGGCGTGACGATCGGGACCGGACATTCGGGCGCTAAGGCCAATAGATCGCGATCGCCGGTTACCAGAAAGTCGGCCGATCCGGCTAAGGCAAGTTGCAGGAAGGGAAGGTCGTCAGGGTCACGGCAGTACGGGACCGACGGAAGAACTGCGTCGGTAACAATTTCGCACCACGCCAAGTATTCTGCCATTAGCCCTGCCTGTTCGATGAGGGTGAGGCCGAATCTCGAGTAGCCCAAGACTTCCATCAACTCCCTTGCCGTCTCTTCATTGGCTAACGGGAAAATGACAGCAGTCTGCCATGCCTCTCGGAGCCAATCGAAAGATTGTGAGAGAGGACCAGTGTCGAGACCAGAACGTTGGTGTCTAGGACTACTCGCTGTGACGTCGTTTGCGGACCCACGCTACAGCATCGGCGATGTCTGCGTCAGTAATCCCGCGCTCGGCCAGTTTCTTCCGAATTTCATCGCCGGAAGGCAACACCGGAGCGAGCACGATTCGCCCGTCCTCGTTGCTCAGGTCGAAAAACTCCGTGCCCGGGAATGCCGCTACGACTTCTTCCGGGAGGGTCAACTGGTTCTTGGAGGTCAGCTTGACTCGCATGGGTAAGCTCTCACTTTTGGTCAAAGGATAGCACAAGTAAAGAATCCGAGACATCCGCCGGTAGCGGGCGCCTGTTATTATTGGTCCCCATTGGGACGGGAGAGCTTGGCGAGAGGCGCCTAAAGCGATACCCTTGAATAATTAGAAGAGCGTGATGGATGACCCTTACACATACAGAGTTACCTGGTCCTCAGCGGACCAAGAATACGTTGGGCTGTGCACCGAATTCCCTTCGTTGAGCTGGTTGGCGTCTACTCAGGAAGGAGCCTTTTCCGGAATCCGGCAGTTAGTTGTCGACTGCGTTGCGGATTTGCGGGCTAACCATGAGTCCGTGCCGGAGCCAATGGGTGATCGTACTTACAGCGGTAAATTCATGGTGCGCGTGCCTCCGGCAACGCACCGCGCTCTTGCGATGCGGGCAGCGGAGGAAGGCGTGAGCTTGAATCGCTTGGTGAGCGCCCGACTTGCTAATGACGCCGCATAGCTGGCCACGCCCCAGCTAGTCCTCCACCAGCGTCCTGCTCACGTCCACCGTGGCGTAGGACCATGCGATGCGGAAGGGGGTTTCGCCGGTGTTGATCAAGCGGTGGTGGGTGCCGGGGGTGATGAACGCGGCGTCGTTGACCGTTACCTGGTTTTCTTCCCCGTTGATCATCAGGATGCCCCCGCCCTCTATGACAATCACCGACTCCTCGGCGTTGTGGTAGTGGGTGGTGTTGGAGCAGCCGGGTTCGAAGCTGGTGATGCCGCTGGAGATTTCGGTGGCGCCCACCTCTTTCGTGACAAAGCCCGCCACCGTGACGCCCGGCGCCCTTTGCAGGTGTTCGACTTCGCTTCCCCGGATAATTCGTGGCGACGGCATAAACTACCCCCTTCGTTTGTATTAACCGCAGAGAACGCAGAGAGCACAGAGTCATTCTGAGTTATTCTCTGGGCTCTCGTGGTGAACGGCCCTATTCTTGCTCCAAGAATGGGATGAGACATCGCGGGCAGCCTGGGGCCCAAGAAGAGATCCGGGTCTGGCGAGGTCTCGTAGGCAGGTGCTGGAAAGGCGAAGGAGCGCCGGGACCATTGGCCCCGATGGGGAATCAATTCCGAGGCGTGTCGCCCCAGGCTTTCAGACCTTGCTCTTTGGCCATTGTCTCCAAATTCAACTGAAGCGGACTCAGCACCGCCGGGGGCGTCGATCCTCGTTCACCCAGTTGGTCCCATGCCACCTCGACCTCGACCTCGGTCAGGCCATCGACCTCGGCCAAGCCTTCCTTTACCGATGTCACGAGCCGGGTCATGCCGAAGATGCAACAAGGGAGGACCTTCACCGACACCCCTCCGCCGTCGGTCACTTGTACGTCGGAGATCAGGCCAAGTTGCCCGACGCTGAACCGGAAATCACAGCAACCGACCCCTTTCAGGGCCTCCACCACTTTCTGCGTCAATTGTGCCTTCGAACGACCCAATTGCTTCGCCCTTCCTCCGGGGACTACCGAAGCGTTACCTCTATTATGAGGACCAGGGCGCCGCCAGTCCGTTGACCCGGCGCTTGGCGAACTCATCGTTGCTGATCTTCTGTTTGGCGGCCTCGATGTCCATTCCGTGCAGCCGGGCCAGGTTGCCGCCGAGAATCTTCTGCTTAATCTCCGGAGTGAGTTGAGGGTAGCCATATCCATCCGTCAAGTCTTGCGGCATCTGGAAGTCCGAGAAGGCTTGCAGCGCCCATTGCGGGTGCCATAGTGGGACCTCAGACCCGGATATGATTTTGTCCGGCCCACCCCAGAACAACAGTTTCCCCAGTATCTCGGCGAACCACCTGGGTGCTTTGCCGATGAAGTTCAGGGTTGCCGCCAACGAAACATAGATGTTGGGGAACCTCACGATTTGCCAGCAAATCTCGTCGATGAATGGAAGGCCGGGATGGAAGATGACGAAATTAAGGTCAGGGAAGGAAGCGGCAGCCTGGTCGATGTCGAAAACCTGGGTACCCTCGATGGGCTGGGGGCCTAGCGGGACTCCCTTGTGGACGGCGATCAGGTCAATGCCCAGCTCCCTGGCTTTTTCATACACCGGGAACGCGACCCTGGGGTCATCCATTCGCCAAGGGAACGGCGATCCAAAGTCATACCGTATGTTATAGAACTTGAATGCCTTGACCCCGAACTCCTTGACCTGGAGCTCCATCAAGTCAAGGGCTTTGCCGCCCTCGAGCGGGTTCACCGTGCCCCAAGTGATTACCCTGTCGGGATACCGCTGGGCCATCTCAGCGCATCGCTCCCAGTCCGAGAGTCCGTCATGGAAGAAGTCGGTCAGGGGCAACGGTTGCGCCACCAACATATCCGTGTCGCTTTCGGAGAAGACGACATTGGCTATCCTGTCAATGTCCCAGTTCAGCAAAAACTCATCTCGTGAGAGGACACGCTCTCCCGAAGGAGTCAACGCTGCGTGGAAGCCGTACAGGTGGTTGTTGAATAGCTCCCCGCCGGAGTTTTTCACATTGGCGGCATCCATGTTGTAGAGGTGGGTCACCGCGTCGAATACAAATGCGTCGCCGATCATCGCGTTATCCTTCCTCGCCTTGTTGCGATCGGTCCCCTGAGCTCAGACACGTCCGGACAGCCTGCTGTATTGCGGCATTATAGGCGGTGGCCCACACCCCAGCAAGCGTACCTTCCTACGCGCAGTCCACCGCCCGAATTACTACATCCCGCACGGCCCCGCGCGCAGACCACGCTTCCGCTGTCGTGAGCCGCAGAGTCGTTGCCATAGAGTCCTGAAAAATGTACGATGCCCCGGCGGGCCCCGCCAAAACGAGAAATCCAACACCGACGGAGATTGATCAATGTACGTTATTATCGCTCCCATTCAGGTCAAGGAAGGACACATCGCAGAGTTCATGGAAGCCATCATCGAGGACGCGAAAGGATCGGTTAACGACGAACCGGGTTGCCGGCGCTTCGACGTCACCCAAGACGCCGGCGACCCCAACCGCGTCTGGCTCTACGAGGTCTACGACGACGAGGCGGCCTTCCAAGCTCACACCGAAGCGCCCCACTTCATCAAGTTCCGGGACGCGACCCAGGACATCCGCGTGGAGGGCATACAGGGAGCGGCCCGGGGCAGCAGCAACATCTGGCCCACGGACGGCGAGTGGAAGTAGGTCGATTTGGTTCGCCACAGAGGGCAGCGGTCTCTTTAATTACCCTGCGTTCTCTGCGGTGAATAAATAAAACGTCTAGCCAGTACGACGAGGGAGGCAACCTGATGTACCTAATCATTGCGCCGTTGCAGATCAAGGATGGAGCGAAAGAGCAATTCCTGGAGGCGTTGCTGCCCAACGCCCAAGCGGCCGCCAACACCGAGCCCGGCTGCCTGCGGTTTGACGTCATTCAAGACGCCGGCGACCCCAACCGGGTGTGGGTCTACGAGGTCTACATCGACGAGGCCGCCTTCCAAGCCCACACCGAGTCGGAGCATTACCTGAAGGCCGTTCCCGTTCTCGGCGGCCTGATGGATGAAGCCGGTGGCCTCAAAGGAGCGACCTTCGGCAGCGCCAACGTTTGGCCGCCCGACAGCGAGTGGAAGTAGGTCCAATTCACCGCGAGGGCGCAGAGAACGCCAAGGTTGCTTGGACCAATTCTTCCAGAATACCCGGCGCTCTTTGCGCCTTCCGCAGTAAGAAAGAGGTCTAGCCATGTCGAAGACAGTCTTGCAAAGCTCCAGCGTGGCCACTCCCCGTGGGATCATGTCCCAAGGGATTGCGGTCCCGGCGGGGCGGATGGTGTTCGCCTCGGGCCAAGTGGCCCGGGACGTTGACGGCTCGTTGGTAGGCCGTGGGGACATCCGGGCCCAGACCCGGAAGACCCTGGAAAACCTGCAAGCGGTGTTGGCCGAAGGCGGCGCCACGATGGACGACGTAGTCAAAGTGACGGTGTTCGTGACCAGCTTGTCGGAACACTTCGCCGACATCCACGAGGTCCGAAAAGAGTTCTTCAAGTCCGACTACCCCGCCAGCACCCTGGTGGAAATCAGCTCGTTGGTGGACCCGGATATGCTGATCGAGATAGAGGCGATAGCCGTCATCCAGTAGTGCCCGGTCCTTATTCGGGGCGCCCTAGCACCATAAAGACGCCGCCATATATGGCGGCGTCTTCGTGTTTGTGGTGTACCGGCGCTCCGCCGGAGCGGTCAACCGCCTAGGAAGACGATTGGGCGGCGGCTACACCGTCGGGGACGAGGTCGGCTTCCCACGGGCCGGGGAAGTTGCCTTGGGGCCGGTCGCCGCCCATGAAAATGTTGTCCTCGCGGTGCCATTCGGCCCTTGGGGTCTCGTAGTAGACCTCGATCCCGTTGCCGTCGGGGTCTTGCAGATAGATGCCCAAGGAAAGGCCGTGGTCCGACACCCGGTGGATGTTGATGTCTTTTTCCTTCAAGTTGTTGTAGAAATCGGCCAGGTCTTCCAGGCTGGCCATCCGCCAAGCCATGTGGTTCAGGCCCACCTGGCCTGCCCGGGGTCCGTCGGCGTTCTCGCCAACCTCCATCAGCGCGATCTCGTGAGACTCGTTCAGGTTGGCCGACATGAAAGCCGCGCGGCCGGCCTTGAAGTCATAGGTGTGCAGACCCAGTACGTCCTCATACCACTGGCGGGCGGCCTCGGCGTTTCGGACGTAAATGTTGACGTGGCCCAAGTAACTCGGCGTAAAACCCATCGTTCGCCTCCATAAACACATTGACTTACGTCGCCAAAACTACCATATCGGGAGCGAACGGCGCAAGGAGGCCGACGGCCACAACGCAAAGGGCGGGTGATGGGACGCTCTGCCGGCATGGGCCGGCCGTCATCAGATGCGACTTGCGACCGGGCCCGATGATACAATAATCACCCGTAGTCCTCGGATCACCGGCGGCCATCCTGTTCGCGGCCACCAGTGGCCGGCGCCTCCGTCCCTAGCGCACCACCCAACGGGCATCCGCCACGGGCCGTTAGCTCAGCCGGCAGAGCACCGGACTTTTAATCCGGGTGTCGTGGGTTCGATCCCCACACGGCCCACCGGAACAGTTGTTCGTGCCGTTGGTTTGAGCAGCTGGGCTCTCGCTTAATTCTTCCCTGATTCTGTCCAAATAACGGGGTGCACTTTTCCGGCCATGACGTCCTGAATTCATAACTTCTCGCATATGGCGCCAGAGTGGTCACTTCTCTCGGTTCTCCGAGGCACTGGAAAACCTCCTTGGGTCTCGCAGCATCCGATTGATGGTGTCCCACTTGTATTCGCAGACCGCCCCGTTCTTGGCGACCAGGCCATAGTTCCTATCTTGCGGCATTAACTGGACGACCGGACAGCCGACTTCGCCGGCAAGGCTAAGTTCGTCCTTGACGCCAGGGGCGTTTTGGGTGTCCGGCCCTAGCAGGACGATGACAACGTGGGACGATCCTATTCTTTCTTTGGCCGTCTGCCTCCATCTCTGGTCGTGCTGGGCGCTTGGTAAAGATTTGTCGATGATGGCAAACTCGCAATGTTTTCTTGCCAGACCAATGAAAGTCCCACGACGTCCGGCGTCCTTTTCGAACTCGAAGGAAAGAAACACCGGGCGACGTTCCTTGGCTCCCGAGCCGGTTTTCCGTGGTTGTTTGGTCATTCCTCTCCTCCGGGTGGATTACTGAAGGTCGGACAATAAGAAACACCATTTCGTTGCCGGATTGGCGGCTGCATCGGCACTACTGAATATATCTGAGCACACGGTTTGTTGGGGCGAGATTTTCGGAATTTACCTTATGCACCGCGAACCACCGCCTGGGCCAGCGGCAGCTACCTTTGCACGTCCTGCAGCTAGAGCCGCTCGATCAATGGCACCTTCGAATTCATCTGGCTTCCAGTCAATGATTTCAGCGCCGCAGTCTCGCAATGAATCAGGTATCTTGACCCCGTCATGTAGGCGTATGCCTAAGATCCCGTTGGGGGTGCCTTTTTTCAGGCTTTGCTGAACCTCGTAGGCCACCGCATCACTCTGCCATGTCGTGTCGCCGATAAGAACGACCGTGACCGAGGTCCCTGTCAATTGCTCCCGGATTTTCCGTGAAATGTAATCCCAGTTGGTGCTATCGACGGGGTCGAGGAGGTGGCGGCCAACGAATTCAACAGGGACGTTCTTGTTCCACCTCAATAGGTTGAACCCCTTGGCCTTCATTTGGTCCTCATATTGACAGCTGATGAATATTCGGCGCGCCATATGTATCTCCTATTGAAACGGCCCGTCAAGGTTAGCCACGACCTGCAATGTCCCCATAGCACTGCAAAATGGGCATCTCCTGAGCAGAGACCAGTTGTTGATGAATTTTCCACATTCCGAGTTCGTGCATTGCCAGAACCCTGTCGGAGATTGGTTGATGCCAGTTCCTGGCACGTTTGGCTCTACGAGGTACTGACGAGCCAACTCCCAACCGAAGGGTTCCTTTTGCTGCCAGGACACATAGCGATAGCCTGAGTGATATGTCTGGAATCGTTCAATCCGGTCAATTTCGCTGAGATAATCCTCCAAGGCGTTTGGCCGCGAATCCAATGCCGCTATGATCGTTTGGGTTTCGACGGCATTCAGGCGTTTTGACAATCTGAACTTCCTCTCGGCTGCCGCCCTGACCGGTTCCGGCAGATGAGAGACCGGGATGGGCTCGGCGACAAAGTGGACGTAGTCGGCCGCGAGGGCGTAGTCGCGCTTCGTTGCATGCCAAATCCCCTCGGTTTTCCAAGCTAGGCGATAATATCCTGCAACAACACGTTCCTCACCTCTCTTGCTGAGAAAAATGATGAACTGGGCTTTATTGTTGACAATGCCGGCTCGCATCCCCCTTTCGCAAGTGGAGAACAACCCATAGGTCCCGGTTTCGATGTTGGGGTCGCTCTTGTTGTCATTGGGAAGGGTTATTGCCCGTATCGGCAATCCGCTCAAGTCTTCGGAAAGGTACACCGAAAGGTATCCGGTTGCTGGCGTGTCCACCTCCAATGTGGTCCACGGAGCGGCTGGTGGGATTACAGGCTCACTGGGGTAAGGTGAAGCAGATTCCTCCCAGAGAACCGGCAGGTTCGCTGAGAGGGGTGCGGCATCGTCAAATAGTGGAGGTTGAGTGCTCGTCAATTTCTGGATAATCCGCCCTGCGCAATCGGAATGGCCTACGAATTCAGGGCCGATTTATTCGGCATATGAACCTCATCTCATTTTATCAGACCTACCCCGGATGGTGTACGCCTTCACGGAAAGAGTGCGTTTTTCCGGCCAACTTCTTCGTGCTGATCACGTATTGATCACATAGGGCCTTCCTTGGCATTGATGGGTGAACGTGGAAGTGCTCTACTTGATTCCGCGCCAACTCGATCCAGGTCTCCAAGGCTACTCCGAACGGCCCAGATCATATCGTCGATGCTAGCTTAATGAAGTACAATGAAATTAATCGTTGGGAAATCATGCAAATCACCCGCAACGCTGGCTCTTAAAGTTGACAAACGCGTACGTTGGGTGAGCTGAAAGCAAAAGGGGATGTGTTTTCGATTTGTAGGCAGAGGCACTTAAGGGAACCGAACGGGAGATGGATGTGAGGAAGTACGGACGATGGAACTGAACGAATACCAGCATCTGGCAAAGCAGACAGATCAACAGCCCGAAACGGGAGCCTTCAAAGCCAATCCCCGCAGTATCTTGGTACCGCTTTTGGGTATGGCCGGAGAAGTGGGGGAATTGTTGGGTGAGCATAAGAAATGGCTCCGGGACGGCGATTCGTACAAGCTGTTTCCCGAACGTGTCAAGGAAGAACTTGGGGACCTCCTGTGGTATTTGTCCAACGTCGCGACCAAGCACGGCCTGACGCTGGAGGAGGTAGCGTCATACAACCTCGACAAGACCGGGAGGCGGTGGCAGGCCCTGGCCGCAGACAAATCACACCAAAGGCTGTTTGATGAGGATTTCCCACTGTCCGAGCGTTTACCCAGACAGATGGACATCTCTATAGAGGAAGAAGCTGGTATAGCTATTACAACTATCGACGGAGCTAAGTACGGGGACCCACTCACGGATAACCGCTACGAAGACGATGGATACCGATTCCACGACATATCCCATCTGTCCTACGCCAGTATCCTTGGTTGGTCGCCGACGCTAAGGGCCTTGCTGCGACGCAAGAGGAAGAGCAACCCAAAGGTTGACGAGGTAGAAGACGGTGGTCGGGCTATTGTGATCGAGGAGGGAATCTCCGCCATGGTGTTCAGCTATGCGGAACGCCGGAACTTCCTTGACGGAGCCGAAGGCGTCAATTATGACCTTTTGCGCACAATAAAGGACATGACCTCCCATCTGGAAGTGAGCGCCCGTACTGAAGGCGACTGGGAGCGCGCAATCATGACGGGGTTCGACATCTGGAGGCAAGTGAAAGCCAAAGGTAAAGGGAAGATTCGTGCCGATCTGGAGAAAGGAACTATCGAACTGGTCGGGTAAATTTCGAGATGGAAAGGTAACCTTGTTCCCTTGCCTTGGTTGTTGACTACCGCCTAAATGTTCGCATAAAGACATCTGCCACCGTCATGACTCCAACCATTCCAGTGGCAAACGCTGCAAAACTGATGGTACCTAGCAACACTTTCCAACCCCAGGATCTAACCCACATTGGAACTTCTTTCTCAGGCATATCGCTGCCGGTAACGATTACCATTAGCACCACGCCGAGTATTGTAACTGCTATTAGAAAAATTCCAAACATGACGAGGGGTTGCAAATAACCGCGAATCCCACTGATATCAGACCGTAATTGCCTACTCAACACCATTAAGTCGGTATTGACCTGAGTGATATTGCTGGCACCGGAGAAGGTCCGTTGAGCTAGAGTTTCTTGAAGACGAAGCCACATAGGTACCCTCGGCTGGGGGCGAGATGGGACGTAGCCCAACAAGGAGTGGAGTTCAAAAGTGAATACTTCTTCACCAACGGGTATGGAAATGTCATCATTTCCAATGTTAGCAACCCTAATGTATAGTCGCTCGTCTTCTTGATTTCGGCCATAATAGGGATCTACTTGAATGCCCATCAATCCAACCAAGCCTTGGGAAGCATACTCGAACCTAATCCCTATTTTGCCAACCAAATCCCCAGGCATAGTCAACCTTTCCATAGTAGAAAGGACCGCAATCTTGCCGGGTTTGATTACGATGTTTCCTTCAACATGCCGTTCACCCGGCTTGAATGGTTTGCCCTCTAGAATCAATCCATCGGAGGCAACTCTGAGCGCATAAGAAGCCTCTTTAACGCTACCTGAATCCCAGGTGCCTCTCCTGAATACTTCACCCTTCGAAAGCTTGTTGTGAATTTCATTGTGACCGAGAATCACTTTGCAGTTCCCCTTTTTGGACTTGTCACCGCCTACCCAGCAGTTTCTTGGGTTGTCGGCAACAGGTTGTTAATCCCCCACTTCGGAGGAAACCAGAACTCCAATGGGTTTGCCGACGCGCGATAAATTTGCTTGATGCGTGAGCGGACATTCACTCCTGTCACGTCAGGGTGCGTGACTCGCGCGTACTTGGATACTTCGCAGAATAGATTCTGACAGTCTATCAACTGCAATCGCCTGCCCCACAACGACCGAAACTCCAATCCTAGCCGTTCAAACTCGTTCTCCTGACGGTCGGTGACCAGCCTGATAATGTCTGACTCGCCGAGCCCACCGAGGCTGCTGAAGCACTTGTGAATCCCGTCTCTCGCTCCTGGTCCTGGTACTACGAACTCCATTTCTGAGAAATGGCATATCTCGCTGTAATTCAGGTCGGTAATGAATTGGTACGCCAGAAAATCGCCGATTGTAGCGTATGACCGCAAAGTCTCGAAAGCGTGCCGCATAGTTGGCGCTGCAGCAATCCGGTAAGGCGCTTCATACTCCATCATCTGTTCAAGAAGCTTCAGGTGGTTTCTATGTTTCTCACGATACCCGAAAGCGCTACCCCCCGAGGGCATAATGTAGGCTGCCGAGTATATCCGCGTCTTGGAGGCAAGGGCGCTGGTCAACACGTCATCGAACTGGTCGAAGGAATAACTTGCCCACGAAATCTCACCCAGTTTGAACTTTAGCAATTCCCAGGTCTCTATCTTGTTGAAGAGCTTGAAGAGGACCGTCCGAAAGAAAACCTCTGGAGCAGATTGGTCGCCCTCGTAGATGACGTGGCGAATCAGGAATTGGCTGACGCGGTCGGCCGCCCTGTACGCGTTAGTGAATTTGTGCCGCGCAATAACTGGGTCATCCGTCCAGGGTGGCAGGCCACCCTCTAGCTTACGGAAGAACACCTCCTGCCTTTCAACGGCGAACTTCCAGTAAGTATCGTAAACAACCGTTGGACGTGCAGGAGAAAGGCTGCTGAATACTGGGGATGCCTTCCCATCATTGAGGGATAGAGCTAGCTGCCCGTGTGAATTTGTGGGGCTCTTCTTTCCACTGGCTCCGGACCTAGGCATCTAGGGCCTCGGTTTCCAAATCTACCAAAGCTTGCTGAATCTGCTCCGCAAGTCCTTTGACGGACTTTTTTGTGCGGTACAGCATTACTGGGGTCGCAATGCAGGTCATCTGACCGAATCTAAGCCCCATCTCATGGGCCATGAACCTGCCGAGTCGGCACAACCCGAGGTAGTTACCGTACGCCCTCTCTACAACGAATTGAGTAGCATAGTAACCGGTAATTGATAGTCCATCATCGCCATAACGGGCAAAAGAAACCTGTTGTAAGCAAGGAAATCCACGAACCGGCTGGTCGGTATGGTCCTTCAAAGGGTCGAATAGACCAGCCTGTAACGCTGTCCGGCGATGATTGCCTTTGTGCCATGTCTGAATGATGTGTTCCAGTTGATTTACGCCGTTGTTTCCGTCGCCGCTACCACCATAGGAAATGAGGCGCTGGAAATATAGTCCGTACCTGTTCCTACGGTCTTTCCTGAGCCTTGGCAAGATACGGCGGTAGCGATCGTAAAGTTCTTGCCGGTTCGCATTAGGATTCCAGATTGATGGGAAGATTGTGTTAGCAACGGTATTGCACGAGAGACCCTTCCCGTCCTCTTCCAGAAGCTGGTCAAGTGTGCTGCGAATCTGAAGGTTCTCTTCGGGACCATCATCACCGATGTCTGTTACGACGACCACTACGGGCGATATTTCGCCCTCTTGAAAAACCCGCAGAAAAACCTTTGCCCAAGCTACTGACAGGTTGTTATCTTCAACCAGCATGTCAGCGTTCACCATCCTCTTCCGCCAGATGGCGAAAAATGCTTCGGCCAACGAATGCGCGCCGGGAAATTCTGACGAACGCCGACCATCCCTCGGTGTTGCTAATCTTTCCTAACCCTGGGCGGCAGGCACGAAACAGCCGTCTATCTCTAAAACCTTCAACGCCTTCTAGGCAAATTCCTTCATAGTCGGTCTCCCCTGCCGTCAGTACGAGGTCCCCCACCTCTACATCGACTGCTCGACCTCTCCAGTGCGGGTCCACCACCCACACTTTGTCTTCCGATTCCCAACCGATCGCTTGGGCTTGCGCTCTCCCCGGTCTCACCTTCAATAGTTTCTCTGCGCTGGAGTGTGGCAAGAGATAGAGGCCCTTGGACAGGTGGTGAATCAACGTTGAGTAACCGACTCCGAAGTAATTCGAAATGGTGTAGATTTGACCTGGAGTGGGACACTTGATTGACCAGTTCCGAAGGGAAAATGCTCGCTCGATAGCCATTTTGGGCATCAACAGAGCACCGGCGAAACAGTCAGCGGCAAATTCCGTGGGGTCAAATCCGACTCTGGGGGATTTACCCACCAACTCGTCTGTGATCGTTCCGTGCCCATAGTGGATATGACCAAGTTCATGCGCACAGGTAAATGATCGCCGTCCCAAAGGGCGGAGGGAGGTCACGATGATGACCGGTTCAGGGTTGCAATACAGCATTCCCTCCATGGAAGGAATATCAGTAAACCGAACCTCGATGCCAAGTTGTTCCGCAAGGTCAAATACGCAAATAGCTTCGTCCAACCCGTAACCGGCGTCCCTTCGCATTCTGAGTGCCGCTGCGAAGGCACCCTTGGCCATTTTCTTCAGTTCGGTCAAACCTTAGCTACCATCCGATGATTTGAGGGAGCGGATCAAAAGCAGAAGGCGATCAAGGTCTTCATCGCTTAGATTGCCCAACTGTCGAGCAGCGAGTGTGGCTCGGTCACTTATGCCATCTTCCTCCGCCTCGCCAATCAGCCACGGGGTGTTTACCCCGTAAAGCTCTGAGAGACTCCTTAGTTCCTCCGCGAGGACTCTCCTACGTCCGGCTTCGATCTCGGACACGGTAGGCCTATGCCAACCCAAGCGACTGGCCACTTGACCTTGAGTGAGGCCGGCCATCTCCCTGGCGAGCTTCAGACGGCTCGCTATCCCCATGCGAGTGATTTCCTGCTCGTTCATCCCGTCACCTTCAGTGCGCTCGTGCAACTAAGTACCTTGTCAGCGACTTCGTTGACCGAAAGCGCCCGGCTGCCTTGCTCAGGAACGAACACGCTGTCTGGAAGGTCCCGCCCCAGAGCCTCAGACAGCAAAACCGTTGCTTCCACTCCGCTCAGGCTATCGAACCCCTCAACATCCTTGAATGGGCGGGTACTCGGTCCGAATCCCTGGCTACTCCGACCACTGGCCTCTTGGACCTGAACTATTGCCTCCATGACCTGATGCACTATGGTGTCCCTATCCATGGGCTGCTCCTTACATACGGTAAGTTATTCTTACTCACATTGCATGGGGTTGTCAAGTGGGTTGTCTTGTTCCGTAAGCGGACACCACGGCAATTCTCAATGCCGTGTCTAAAGGCTCCACAATTAACCCTTGATCCCCGGTATCAGTCAGGTTAAAGCAAGCCAAGGGTTGCCGACACATAGAGTTTTATTCGAGACCAGCATGGGACCGCAATCTCCTAATTCGGTCTCTTCCCGCGGTGGAGTGAAAGGGAGGAGATGAAAGCACTCCTATCGTCGATCGTAACCACGGTCAGATCCGAGTGCCAGGACTCTGGTCGAACTGGACAGCCGTGACCCCGAGAGAATTCTCGGCATTATCCCTTGCGGACGCCGTCTACCACCATCAGTGAGAAACCCTTGCGGCCCGGCGGTGGTATCCTACCTCAGAGGATCGTTTCTCAGTATTTTGCCAGGCTGGACCAATGTCGCCCGTCGCGAAGCCGAAGGAGCATCAACGGATATGACTCCATACGTTCCGACACCCATATCCACGGAAAGAGTCTCGCTTCCGCAGGAACTCAATGCCCTCGTCGAGAAACTTGCCGAAAACAATCACGACCACTGGGCACGCCAGCGCATTGATTGCGGGTGGTCCTACGGACCACAGAGGGATGATTTACTCAAGACCCATCCTGACCTGGTGCCATATGGAGACCTCTCTGAGGTTGAAAAGGATTATGATCGTACCTCCGTCCTTGAGACGCTGAAGTCAATCCTCCTGCTCGGTTACGAAATCGTCCCGAACCGCAGCGACTGCTGAGACGATGACCGCGTATCAACGGCAAGCCCTCAACGCGATTCGCAGTCGGCCGGATTGCCAACGTGCGGTCGTCTTCTTGCACGGCTTTTCAGGCGACCGGGATAATACATGGGATCGCCTACCAGGTCTGCTCGGTACCGCTGTTGCAGATTGGGACATTTATACGCTGGGCTATGCATCTACATTCCTCCCAGATTTTGTTGGAGTTTGGTCAGCCGACCCCGACCTCCCTATTCTCACAACCATGATGACGACGCAGACGAACATGGAACCCCTAAAGCGCTACAGGTCCCTTGCGTTTGTGGCGCACAGCATGGGAGGGCTCATCGTACAGCGTGCGTTGGTCGATGATCCTGATTTGGCTGATCGGACGGACAAAGTAATCTTGTTCGGCACGCCAAGTGCAGGCCTCCGCAAGGTAGTTTGGTTGGTCTTCTGGAAGCGACAGCTGAAGAACATGGCGGAAGGCAGCGACTTTATTGAGTCACTCAGACGGGATTGGGCTGCCAGATTCGAACCTGAGCCGGACTTTGACCTCAGGATTGTTGCAGGCGAGCAAGATCAGTTCGTGCCTCCCAAATCCAGCCTCGGCCCGTTCCCGCGCAAGTTTCATCATGTCGTACCCGGCGATCACCTCTCAATGGTGCGGGTGGTTGATACCGATTCCCCAACCGTGCGGTTACTGAAGTCGGCGTTGTCAGATGTCCCTGTTCCTGATGAGACGATCACCCCGCTAGTACTCGCAGCGCAGATAGCAGACCCTGCGGCTGCAAGACTAATCGAAGCACGTGGCGACGATATGTCTCAGCAGGACGTCGTGCGCTCTGCTCTTGCGCTAGAGCGAAACGGCAGGCGTGACGAAGCAATGGCGCTGTTGCAGCGATACCAGGCACTTGGAACCGATGTCCAAGGCACTTTGGCAGGTCGCATTAAACGCATGTGGCTCGAAGATGAGGACCAAGATCTCGCGCAACATTCCCTGGCACTATACGAGGGAGCACTGGATGTGGCGCGTAATAAGGGAGACGTGAGTCAGATCTATTACCACTCAATCAACATCGCGTTTCTCGAATTCGTTGCGTTCGGTCGCGTCGAGCGAGCTCGGGAGATGGCGGAGTTAGCCGTTGAGAACGCCGCCATTGCTAATGTAGACGCCTGGAGTGTTGCGACACAGGCAGAAGCCAACCTGTATTTGGGTCATCGCGACTTAGCTCTCGACCAGTACCGTTGTATGGTCGCGTTTGAAGCTGATCCATGGCAGTATGCCTCGACAGCCCTCCAGGCAGGGCAGATCGCGAGCAAGCTCCAGGACAGCCAACTGGCTGATGAAATTGAGGGGATTTTCGCGCCCACCGCTTGACAGGCAAACTGGACCTTTGTGGACTACAATATCCTACAGAGGCATAGAAAAGACGGCCTGCCATACGCTGAGAGATGTTTGAATGGGTACACCATGCTATCCGTGTCGGTACGTTCCAAGAGGAAGGAGATCAACAGGCAATGAACCAAGGCGGACTATTCGTCGGTGGGGAATTGCGCTGTCAGAGTGCCCTTGCGTCCGTCGGCGCGACCATCGATTCAGCTAACAACGACGAAAGCTGGGGGATTACGTAGGACAAGTAGAGGATATTATTTCCCGCGAACATTCTGTCTGGGTATCCGCCCGATTTGAGCGGTTCTCTTTGGGATGAAATTCCAGGTCCGGTGCCCATGAATCATCTCGAAATCGCCGGCGTTGAAGGCACAACCTATTTTGAATAGGATGAAAAGGGGAAAAGTGACGCTCCCACCTCGCCATAATGTCTTCATCAGCTACCACCGCCAGCAGGACCAAGGGTATAAAGACAGCTTTGTCCAGATGATGGGAAGCAACATCGTTGATAAATCCGTCAATCTGGGAAGCATAATTGACACCAATCTCCCTACCGAGGCAGTACTCCAAAGAATCCGTGAAGAATACATAACTCAAGTATCAGTTACTGTAGTGTTAATTGGCCGTTGCACATGGCAACGCAAATACGTGGATTGGGAGATTGGCGCCAGTCTGAGGGACACGACGATGAACCCGAGATGTGGCCTGTTGGGTATTTTGTTGCCCAGCCATACGGATTTTGAAAGGCGCCAGTACAATCCCCGGTTAATCCCTCCCAGGTTGGCGGACAATTGCCGCGGAGACAATGCTTTTGCGTGCATATATGATTGGTCGAGCGACGCGACCGTGATACGCGGTTGGATTCACCAGGCGTTCTTAAGGAGAAGAAATCAACCCGAGCCGGACATCAGTCGCCACCCGTTTGGTAGGAACTGGACCGGTGATTGTCTAAGGGGTTGGCAGGCTTAGGACCAACTTGATAGAGGCACCGCGAGTTTAGCGAGACGACGGCAGGTCAGTTGGGAGGGAGTTAGGCAATGGTTGGAGCCATCAGGAACGTATTCATCAGCCACAAGCACGAAGACCACGAAGGGCTGCGTGATCTGAAGCAGTTGGTTGAACAACATGGCATGACATGGCGAGACTACTCAATCGCATCTGATAATCCTAACAACGCTCACAACGAGGAGTACATTAAGAGAGAAGTACTTGAACCTCGCATACGCCAGTCTAGCTGCTTGGTAGTTTACATTTCCGAGAATAGGGAAACGAGCGACTGGGTCGACTGGGAGGTTGAGTACGCGGAGAATCTGGGAAAGAGAATCGTTGGAGTATTAGAAAAAGGTGACGCAGATCGTGGATTGCCTGAGGCCTTGCATCGTTGCGCGGATGCGATAGTTAGTTGGAACGTAGAGGGCATAATCAATGCTATCACCGGGACATACGGCCATCAAAACCGGCTGGTCTCTCAGGAATCACCTGGGCAAGTAATCACATTGGATCGGCTGGATATATCAGCTCGATTGGACGAATTCCGGTTGATGGAAGACGAATGGCTTGACGGCGGCGGGTTAGCTCCTAACCATGCGGGCTTGGACTGGCTGGCCAACACCTTCGCGTCTCATTATCCCGCCTCCGGGCAACTCCCCTACACCTATCCTACCCCCGAAGGTGGAGTGCAATTTGAGTGGTCGTTGGGTCCACGCGAGATAAGCCTCGAAATAGACCTGAGTAGCCACACTGGTATGTGGCATTGCCTTGACTTGACTACGGATGCAACGGAGGCCATGAATTTGGACTTGAACACCCCCAATGCCTGGAATTGGTTGGCAGACCAAATTCAACGGCTGAATTCAAAGTAAGCGTGAATAGCGAGACCCTGCTATTGCGGCAGGTACATCCAAGTTGGATTCACCACGACCGAGTTACTTCCCAGCTTTTTAGGCCGACCCCTAAAGACAAAGGAATGGTTTCGGTTTACGACGGAGACAGGATAACTGCAGAGGCTTCGTGGAATCACTTTTCGAATCAACTCGGGTACAAGTCGGCCGGCGTAATGGCTGTCACATTTCATGAATGCCGAGGCCACCGGATACCAGTTACCCCTGATCCGAAAGAATTTCAAGAACACGTCCTGCTTGATTTTAGGGCATTTTCTGGAAATCAGACGAATGCCTTGGCAAAAAGACTCACACGATATGCCCGCGACCGAGGCTGGCAATACTACCCGTAAGCTTTGCCTGGTACCTGGAAAACCGTATAATCTTCCACCAACCTGGACTCCTCAAATTCGGACCTCCCAGCGAAAAGTTCGCAATTCGGTACGTGCAGGCCCACCATTTCATAGCTAAGACCTGAAGAGACTCGAACTCCCCCGCCGGGTCATAGGACGGCTGGATGCTTATAGTGAGCCGTCCCCGTGCCGGACAGAGGGTCGAGCCGGAGCCCGTCAGGGTCAACCGGAACAGCCTAAACACCAAAGGCCAAGAGGCCCTTGGGCCAAGGGTTGGGCTGGTGCCGGATGCACGGGGACATTGGCCAGCGCGATCAGCCATGCGGATACATTGGTGACCGGCACCAGTTGTTAAGACGGCGAACCCCGCAGGGACTACCCGCCCGGCCCGCCGACAGTCAGCTCAATCCGGTTGAAGAGCATCCTGCCGTCCTCAGTGCAGATTGCCCCCCCGGCTTCGCAGTCCGTGGTGGCGGGCAGGATGATGGCGACCTCGCCGTTCCCATCGGGCCTCACCGTGATCTCCCAGCGGATGTTGCTTGGCTTGTTCAACCGGCGGGCATTCTCCACGCTCCCACCGGTCACGGTGAAGGCGGAGTCCCGCAGGGTCTTGTAGCTGAAATCGGGTTCCGGTTCCTCGCTGAACCGCAGCTCGAAGGTGAACGTGCTCTGCCCGTCATGCCCAGAGGGAATGTCGCGGAGGTTGACGATCAACGGCGCCTTCTCACGACTACCCACCGGCTCCTGGGGCTGAATGCTCAGGTTCACCTGCACCGACTCATCTACAGACCATTCTGAAATCGACGATGGCCACCAATATCCGCCGGAACCACTCCCCGTTACCGGCGCCCTGCTCTGACTGCCCTCATAGATCGATTCGCCTGCCAACAGCGTGAACTCCACCGGAAGCTCCCGGTCAATACCCAGCCAGAGACCCCCGGCGAAGCGCAACAGGAACTGTACGCTGTAGACCGAACCGTCAATCTCGAAATGGTCAGGGGACAGGGTTCCGCCGAGGTCTCCGGAGGACGAATAGCCGAGAGCGTCCGGGAAGGCATTGGGGACCCTTCCGACCGTGAGTTCGCTCTCCCAGACAACCTCCTCGGCTGCGGCGCCTACCGCGGCCGTCGCCCCACTGGCAAGCGTCTCCTCGTTCCCCGCGTCATCGTTGAAGGAGACACGCACCTTGACGGTCTTGCCCTTGTCGTCGTCCGACAGGGTGTGCGTAACACTCGTGGCGCCAGCGATGTCAGTCTCTGATGCGCCATCGCCGGCCAGCCACTGATAGGAGAAGGTGACGCTCTCTAGCCCGTCCTCGTCCGCAATGCCGGAAGTGTCCGCCGTCAGCGATTCTCCCACCCGCAGCGTGCCGCTGACGGTCGGAGCGCCGGTGGACGAGTTGTTTGCCCTGGCCTCAACCAAGGCCGTCGCCTCACTGGTAAGCGTCTCCTCGTTGCCCGCGTCGTCAGTTAAGGAGACACGCACCTTGATGGTCTTGCCCTCGTCGTCGTCCGACAGAGTGTAGGTTGAGGAAGTGGCGTTGGCGATGTCGGAGTCAGTGGTTCCGTCGTTCCGTATCCAATGATAGCTGAAGGTGGCGTTGTCCAATCCGTCCTCGTCCGCGATGTTCGAAGTGTCGACAATCAGCGTTTCTCCTATCCGCACTATGCCGGTGATGGTCGGGGCGCCGGTTGCCGGCATGCGGACAACAGTTCCGACCGGGTCGCTGATCAGCGACTCCGAGAATCCGTGCCTGTCCACGAAAGACACGCGCACCTTAATGGTGTCGCCGGCCTCGTCTC
This sequence comes from Dehalococcoidia bacterium, assembly GCA_965220625.1. Classification (GTDB taxonomy): domain Bacteria; phylum Chloroflexota; class Dehalococcoidia; order Lucifugimonadales; family UBA3495; genus VXOI01. The sequence continues at coordinate 1,514,867 of CBDCQN010000003.1, read as the reverse complement.
CCAGGAGCGTATAGCTCGCTTCCGTGGCTCCGTTTATGTCGGTGTCCGTCGTTCCGTCACTTGAGATCCACTGGTAGTGGAACTTTACTCGCTCCAAGCCATTCTCATCTGAAATGCCGGACACGTCCGCCGTCAACGTCTCGCCGACTTGGAACGTCCCGCCTATGGTGGGTGTACCTGTGGCGGCAGAGTTCACCGGTTCGGGCACGCCTGCCCAGGATCCGAGGTTGCCGGTCTGGGGCAAAGACCATGAGCCGGACCACTCTGACTCTCCATGGGAATTCGCTGCCCGCACTCTGAATTCGTAGGACGTGCTGTGTGGCAGTCCCTTCACAACGGCGCCAGCCCCGTAATAGGTGATTTCTATGTCTTCGCCAGGTAGGTCTATCCATGTCGAGGAGCGATAGTATTGCACCTCATAGCCGTCGGCTCCCGGAACTTCGTCCCACTCAAGGTCGACAATGCCTGCCCATAGAGCAGTCCCTCTGGTCTGGCACGGGACGGCCGGGGGATCGATTGGCCACTTCACATTTGGGCCGCTGCGACGAGTGCAGGCCAACAACTGGCTTTCCACAGTGTGTTCGAGTCGGTTGGATAGTCGCCGCCCGTCATAGGTGCAGATGGCCCCTTGAACTGTACAAGGAATATTGTTGACCAGGACAAGCGTTACATCGGCGCTGGGGTCCGGGTCAATGGTGATCTCCCATAGGTCGTCGCGGGAGTCCTCCCGGCCAGCCTTAGTCACGTCGCCATTCGTCACCTTAACACCGTGGTCCATCAAATCTAGATAGGGCGAAGTTATTCCTTCGCTGAATCGTAGCCTCACTGTGAAGGGCCTGCCGCTATGCGTTGCAGGCGCGGATTCGAACCTACCTGTCAGCGAAGTGTCTCCGTCCGTCCTGTGATCGGTGTCAATCCCGGATAGAGGCTCGCTGAAGATCCAGGGGCGAGCCTGCTTGATCGCCAGTGAGCCTTGGTTGGTGATCTTGAACTCGATCTCGATGGCAAACTGTTCCTCGTCTTCGACGCCGTACAGCTCTGTGAATCGTTCATGGATCGTTTCAAGATGGCGACGCAGTTGACTTAGCTGATCTTCGGTCATCAGCAGTTGCCCTCTCGGTACCTGGTTGGAGAGCGCAACAACTGTGTAAGTACCATCAGAGTTCAGCAGGACTTCTTCAGGCACCGAGTGGGCTTCCGGATTGGTCACCAGATCCTCGCCAATCTGCGAGTTCACGTAGGCCCCTTCCGTGCCGTAGGCCGGATCGACGCTGACGGCAACGCCGTTCACCTGCTCGTCAGAGTAGTTCGGATGCACCAGAACGCCCATCGCGGCAGCCATGTGGTCGATGCGGTGAAAGTCCCTCTCGATGAATGCGCCGAAATTCCACAGGCTGGCGTACACCTGCTTCAGTGACTTGGAGATGCCGTCCTCTTCGGTCTCCTCCGGATGCTGCGTCTTCGAGTCGTACAACCCAGCGCCGTTAAATCCGGGTAAGTCCTCGTTGTTGGTGCTGGACCTGTAACGCAGCGACTGCTCCTCGGGGTACGTGGCGTGCATGGTGGTCAGTGCGTCTTCCATCCACTGGGGGGTGTCACCCTTCTTGATCTTCTTACGGAGCTTCTTCAGCTCGTCCACCTTGGTGTCGTAGTCGGTCTGGAAGTCCTGGTCCGCCAGCATTTCCTCGATGTCGTCATAGAACCCGTTGTGCTTCATGAACTCGTCATAGAAGTAAAAGGGCACAGCGAACCCGTCCGGAACGGTGCCGAAAGGGAACCCCAGTGTCCCCAGCACGGCGACGTTGGCCGCTTTTACCCCGAAGACGTCCCAGTCGTCGAAGTCGATATCGCTGAGAGGTGTGATCGTGGTCACTGTCAGGTCGCGTTCGGGGGTTTGAGTCTCTACCGGCCGGGATGAGGCGTAGTGTGCCTCCACCTCCGCCTGGGTGGCGGCCCGAACTGTGTAACCCGAATCAGTTACTGCGTAATAGATGTGGCTGCCGATGAGACCGCTGACGGTATCGTCCTCGAGTGCATCGGCGATGAATGCGTTGGGTATGCTGTCCTGCAGCGCCCGCAGATTGACGTGGGACAGTGGTGTCTGGGGCACGGTGCTGATGAGCCCGGCGACGCGGGGCAGCTCGTTGGGCAGCGCCTCGTAGATCACCACGTCGCGGGAGCGGGGACGATCATCCGGGTCCATCTGGCGCAGCAGGCCATACCCTTCCCCCTGGTTCAACGCCTGGTAGGTGGTGCCACTGTAGATATCGTCGTCGAACACTAGTGCGACTCTGGATGCCCGATACAGCGGCAACTCGGCCTGTAGGCCCGGAAGCGTCGCATTATTTATCCACAGGGCCAGGTTGTCCTCCAGGACAGGCAGGCTGGCCGCGAGGAGAGTGTGAACACGCTCCGTCACGCTGAACGAGCTGATTGAATGTTGGCGAATCCAGTATCGATACACTCCAGGAGTCCCGCCGGGAGCAAGGACCTCCGGTTCGTACACGAGCGTGCCGTATATGACACCCCGCCCGCTGATGCCGAGGGAATTCACAAGGCTTGGATGCACCCGGTGCTTGTCGGTGTTCGAGAAATACAGGCTCGGCCGGTCAGCGTCCATATTTGCCAGAGCAAATTTGATTCGCGGTCTGCTGCCAACCGGAGCAAAAGCGAGAGTCTCAAATGTCTCCCGGTCAGGGATGGCCACGGCGCCGTTACTGAGGTCCACTGCGCCGGCGGGATTCACCGGGTTCATGCCCGCCGGGTCTCCGAGTTCGGTGATGTCGTCCACGCAGTCCCCGTCGACGTCGCCGGGGTTTGCGACAAGGTACTTCTCCACCCGGTAGCGGTCAGCGGGCAACGCCTGCACGTACTCGGTCAAGGTGGTAGACCCGTCTTCGCCCAACTTCACCAGGACCGGGTACTCCGATGTCGAGCCGTTCACCTCGTGGCTGGCGTAGAGGACGAAGTATTCCTCCTCTGACGACGTCACCACAATTGGCACGGCTGTCACGGCGATATCCGTTGGCGTCGGTCGGCTGGGGCATGTCACCAATTCCGTCGCAGCGCTGGTCAAAGACTCCCCGTGGCCTCCATCGTCTGTGAAGCTGACCCGCACCTTGATGGTCTTGTACCGGTCCGCAGACACCAGGGTGTAGTTAGCTTTCGTAGCTCCCGGAATGTCCGTCTCGCCGCCGCCGTGGATTGCTACCCACTGGTATTCGAAGGACACATTGTCCAGGCCGTCCTCGTCCCCTATGCTCGAAGTATGCGCCGTCAGCTCCTGCAAGACCTCCGGAGTGCCTCCGATGGTTGGAGCCCCGGTTGCCGGGTTGTCCGGTCTCCATGTCACCTCCGCCGTGCCCTCGCTGATCAGCGACTCCGCATTGCCAATGTCGTCCGTGAAGGTCACCCGCACCCTGATGGCCTTGCTCAAGTACGGCTCGGTCAGGGTATAGGTGGCATTCGTCGCTCCCTCGATATTCTCATTACCTCTTCTGCCGACGAAGACCCACTAGTATTCGTACTCCACGTCAGTCAACCCGTCCTCGTCTTGAAGGTCCGCCGTGTCTGCCGTTAAGGTTTCCCCCACCCACGCCTCACCGTTGATGGTGGGAACCCCTGTTGCAAAGTGGTTCGACTTCGCCGTCTTGATCAGCGATTCGGGGAAACCGTGCCTGTCCGTAAACCACACCCGCACCTTGAGGGTTCTGCCTTCATCGGCCTCTGTGAGGGTATAGCTACGCCCCGTAGCTCCCGCTATGTCGGTGTCCGTTGTTCCGTCACTCGAAATCCACTGATAGTAGAATCTCACCCGACCCAGGCCGTTCTCGTCGGATATGCTTGACGTGTCTACCGTGCCGAGGTCACCGACTGTCAATGAGCCGTTGAACCTTGGTTTGCCCGTTGCAGGGACGTTTGTGGGTTCCGGTATATCCACCCACGCGCGAGGACCGTCGGTTTGGGGTACCCAACCGTATTCCGACCACTCGGACGCTCCGTGGGAGTTAACAGCCCGAACCCGGAAGGTATAGGACCTGCTGTGACTCAGTCCCCTGACGACCGCGCCTGCGCCGTAGAACGCGATTCTTATGCCGTTTCCCGGCAAGTCCACCCAGTCCGACATGTTGAAGTACTGGACCTCATACGTCTCCGCCCCTGGCGCCTCATTCCACTCAACGTCCATCATCCCCATCCAGATCGCTGTCCCCGTGGGCTGGTTCGGCTGGGCCGGGACACCCTCCGTCCCGCCACCTTGAGCGTATGCGCCCGCAGTCGTGGCAAGGAAAAGCACAATCCCCGCCACCGTCAGCACACTAATGAAGATTTTCGGCATTTTGCGCGGGGAAGCGAATCGAGGTATCGACATATTCCTGTCCTTTACCACTGATCAGGACGCGCGGAGGTCAGAGTTACGAGCGGGGCGGCACAACAGCATTGGAATCAACCCCAGACGGGCTAATCGATACGTCAGTACCAACGTCCCGCTTCCCGGGTTCCGAACTAACGTCTGTCTCGCGCCGAGCCAAGGGCCCCGGCCGGCAGGTTCAGTAGTTCCCTATTATAGAGGGCGTGGTATAAACGGGACGTAAGAATTGGGTGGATTTATTGTGAGGCTCTATGAGGTATAGTGAATCCGGCCCTACTGTCTCAAACTTCTACCCGCACAGGGGGTGGGACATGCGGTAGTCTTCAGGGCCTTCTCAAGTCCGCGGCTTCAGTGGCCGCGCTGGTCAGCGATTCCTCGTTTCCCGCGGCGTCGGTGAAGGACACCGTGACCTTGACGGCTTTGCTTTCCTCGGAGTCCGTGAGCGTGTAGCTGTCGCCGGTGGCCCCTGAGATGTCGACGTTGTCGGCCAGCCATTGGTAGGTGAACGTCGCGTTGTCCAGCCCGTCGGCGTCGGCGATGCCGGAGGGGTCCGCCGTCAATGGCTCACCTGCCTGCGCCGTGCCGCTGATGGCGGGCGCTCCGGCGGCGGGTTGTTCTGCGGGGGCGTCTGCTCTTCCTATTCTTCGGGTCCGGCGACGGTCAGCGCCACCTCGACGGACAGCATCCTGCCGTCCCCAGTGCAGACGGCCCCCTGGTCGTCGCAGTCCGTCGTTTCAGGCAGCACGATGGATACTCCAGCGTCCGAAGATGGCTCCACGGTAATCTCCCAGCGGACGTTGCCGGGAGGGTCTAGCCGCTGAGCTTTGGTCACCGTACCGCCGGTAACCGTGAAGGAGTGGTCCCGTAGTGTCTTGTAGCTGAAGTCGGAAACAGGCGTCTCGCTGAACCGCAGCTCGAAGGTGAAGGAATTCTCCCCGTCGTGGCTCTCCGGCGCTTCGTGAATGCTGGCGGTGAGCGAGGTCGGCGGGGACGCCACCGCATCGGTCGCGGCGCTGGTCAGGGATTCTTCGTTACCTGCATCGTCGGTGAAGGAGACTTGGACCTTGATGGCCTTGCCCTCCTCGCTGGACGTGAGGGTGTAGCTTGCGGCGGTGGCGCCGGCTATGCCAACCCCGTCGGCCAGCCACCGATAGGCGTAGGACACGTCATCCAGTCCGTTTTCGTCGGATATGCCGCCGGTGCCCGCCGTGAGGGTCTGGCCGACCTGGGCCGTGCCGGTGATGGCGGGCGTTCCGGTGGCCGGGTTGTTCTGCGGGGGCGTCTGCTCTTCCTCTTCTTCGGGTCCGGCGACGGTCAGCGCCGCCTCGGCGGACAGCATCCTGCCGTCCTCGGTGCAGACGGCCCCTTGATCGGCGCAGTCCGTCGTTTCAGGCAGCACGATGGATACTTCAGCGTCCGAAGATGGCTCCACGGTAATCTCCCACCGGACGTTGCCTGGAGGGTCGAGTCGCCGGGCGTTGGTCACCGTACCGCCGGATGCAGTAAGGGCTTGGTCCCGCAGCGTTTCGTAGCTGAAGTTGGGGTCGGGCGTCTCGCTGAACCGCAGCTCGAAGGTGAAGGAATTCTCCCCGTCGTGGCTCTCCGGCGCGTCGTGAATGCTGGCGGTCAGAGTGGTCGGCGGGGCCGCCACCGCATCGGTGGCGGCGCTGGTCAGGCTTTCCGCATTGCCGGAGTCGTCGGTGAACGACACCCGCACCTTGATGGCCTTGCCCTCCTCGCTGGATGTGAGGGTGTAGCTTGCGGCGGTGGCGCCAGCTATCCCAACGTCGTCGGCCAGTCACTGATAGGCGTAGGACACGTCATCCAGCCCGTCCTGGTCGGCGATTGAGGTGACGCTGGCGGTCAGGGTCTGCCCCACCTGCGGGATTCCGCTGATGGTGGGCAGGCCGGTGGCAGGTGTGTTGGCAGCCGGCTCCGCCTGGGGCATGCGAATCTCCACCGCGTCGGATGCCGGGCTGAGCTGGTTCCAGTAGTTCGCGGCCTTGACCCGGTAGCGGTAGAGTACGTCCGGCTCCACGTCGCGGTCGGTGTAGCTGGTCGCCGAGTTGCCCGTGTCGGTCGAGACCACGGGCGCGTTCCCGCCGAGTTCGGGCGCCTCGCGCAGTATCCGGTAATCGAACAGCAAAGCGAATCCCGTTGGTGGCTCCCAGCTCAGGACCACCGTCTCGCCCGACACCGCGGCCGCAAGTCCCGAGGGCCGGACCGGATGCAGCGCCGGACTGGTCAGCGACTCCTCATTGCCGCCGTCGTCGGTGAAGCTGACCCGGACCTCGATCGATTTGCCGTCCTCTCGCCAGGTCAGCCGGTAGCTGGAGCCGGTCGCGCCGGCGATCTCGGTGTTCGCGCCGTCCTCGCTGGTCAGCCACTGGTAGCGGTACTGCGCGCCGCTCAGGCCGTCGGCGTCCGCGATCCCGCTCGTGTCCACGCTGAGTCTCGCGCCGACCAGGGCGGTGCCCACGACCTGCGGCTGGCCCGTGGCCGCGGAGTTTGGCGCGGCCGTCACGGCGGTCGTGGCTGCGCTGGTCAGGGTCTCCTCGTTGCCGCCGTTGTCGGTGAAGCGGACCCGCACCGTGATCGCCTTGCTCAGCTCGGCAGCGGTCAAAGTGTACGTGTCGCTGGTCGCGTCCGCGATCGGGTCGGAACCGGCCAACCACTGGTAGCTGTAGGACACGTCCTCCAGCCCGTCGGCGTCGGCGATCCCGGTCACGCCGGCAGCCAGCGTCTGACCAACCAGCGCGGTTCCGCTGATGGTGGGCTGCCCCGTGGCCGGAGTATTCTCCGTCGCCGTCATGATGGGATAGATGCCCTCGCTGGTCAGGACCTCCTCATTGCCGGCGTCGTCGGTGAACGTGACCCGCACGGCGACGGCCTGGCCGAAGTCGGTGCTGGCCAGCGTGTAGCTGGAATTGGTCTCGCCGGTCAGCTCGCTGTCGCCGGATAGCCACTGGTAGGAGAAGGCGACGCCGGTGAGCCCGTCCGCGTCGGCGATGCCCGTCACGTCGGCGGTCACCGTGTCCCCGACGTTGTGGGCGCCGCTGATGACGGGCCGGCCGGTGGCGGGCTGGTTGCCCTGTTGCGTGGCGGTGCTCTCCTCCACTTGGAATGGGTGGGACAGTATGTACATACGGTATTGGCCTGTTGCGCTGGTGGCGGTGTAGGACAGAACTCTGATGGATAAGAGGTATGGCTGGCCTAGCATGACCGATGAGTTTCCCAGTCCGACGCGACTAACGTGGCCGTTATCGCTGTCCGTTTCTTCGTAACCGGAGCGGCTGGTGCCGGTCCAGATGAAATCCGACTCGGTGAACGTAATCGAGCTGCCGTCGGACAGGGTGCCCGGGTTCAGGTGGCCCCAGGAGCCGTCCCAGAAGTCGTCGTAGTGGTCGGCCGCTTTCTGGCCGCCCAGCCAGTAGATGGGGATGCCCTGGTTGTCGTCCGTGAAGTCGGTCCCGGTGTTGGCTCGGGCGGAGACTGCCGACGTGCTGCCCAGCACGGCGAAGTGGTCCGCGTACTCCTGGATGTCCGCGTGGCCGCCGGTAACCTGGCCCTGCGCCCACGTGTTGTACGCGGCGATGTCGGTTTCCGTGGCGGTCCGCTTGTCCTCGGACACCAATAGCAGGCGGAACCGGTCGCCGCCGTCGAGACCGCTGGGGACGCGGGCCCAGTCCGAGGGAACCGTGTGTACCGCGCGCACCGGTTGACTGCGGCTGTAGTAGCGGCAGTTGTACACCCTGTAAAAGCTGTCGGCCTTGTAGCAGACCCGCCCGGTGATCGTGTGGCCGGCGTCGTCGTCCGTAAGTTGGTAACTGCTCCCGCGCGCTCCGCGGATCCGCTCTACGTTGCCGGACGCATCGGTCCGCCGCCAGGTGTAGCGCCACGAATCGTTGCGCGTCACCCGCTCGGTCCCGTCCGGGTCATAGATGTCCGCGGGATCAACCGAGAGACTGTCCCCCACCAGCGTGTTGCCCGTCAGGGAGAGCGTCGGGTGCAGGTAGAGGGTGTAGCGCGAACGGTCGCGCCTGTGACTGTAAACGCGAATGTAGTAGTCCTGAGCCGACTGGGACGTAAAGATGTACCGGTTCAGGTCCGGTTCGACCTCGACCGGCTCGCCCTCGGCGTCATAGACCTTGATGAACAGGTAGCGCCGCCCGCGTCGGGGTTCGTCCCCAATCCCGTGCCGGGCTTCGATTACGTATCTGTGGCCGGGCGCAAGGCCGGAGGCCTGAAACCAATCGTCGTCGAATTCATAGTTGAACTGGCCCGTCACGGCGGCGCTGGGGTAGTGCGCCAGCGAATTGTCCGTCGGGAAGCTGATCGTTGAGCCGGTCTCGATCCCGTTGGGAAAGTGGTCGTCCTCGTAGCGCCGCACGCGGAGGTCGTAGATGCCGGTCTGGTCCACCAGGGCGCCGGCCACCACCACTTGGTAGTCGCCGGCGGTGGTCGGCTTGAACAAGGCCCGGGCCCGGCCGTCGATGCCGCTGGAGACATACACCCCCAGGGCGTCGGTGCCGTCCTGGAGCACGCCCATCGAGAGCACCCCGCCCACGAAGGGCACGTGCAGGGTGCGATCGGTATCGCCGTACCTCCCCCCCTTGAGGACGATCGCGTAGAGCTGGTCGGCCTCCAGCGTGACGTTGATCCAGTCGATGTCGCGGGCGTCTTCGGACCCCTCGATCGCGCCCCGGAACTGGATCGCGCGGGGTCCCTCTTCCTCGTCAACCTGGAGAAATGCCCTGCTGGTCGAGTCGTTGGGCGCGTCCCCGGCGGTGACGTGCAGTTCGTAGGTTTTGACCGTGGGCTGGCCCGTTTTTGAGACCGTGATGCGGATCAGGTTGGCGCCCTCGTCCAGGGCCACCTGGCGCCCCGTGGTGTCCGTGAAGACATCCTCGTGGGTGTAACTGAGCGTAGCGCCGGTGTCGGCGGCCGTGGCCGCCATCGTGACGTCGGCGGTGAGCGCGACTTCGCCGCTGATCGTGTAGGACCGCTGGGCCGCGTCGAAACCCGAGACCGCCTGACCGTTGAAGCTGAGCGCACTCAGGTCCAGGGCGCCCGGGGCAGCCAGGTTGTAGGAGAAAATCCAGTCAAAGGACGAGTCTGCCACCCACATGGTCTCGCCGTCCGACCAGAGGCCCCTTGGTGAGAAGTTTCTCGGATCCCTGAGCGTGTCGAATTCCTTGCCCGAATCGCGGGATCGGTCGGACATCCGGTAGGCGAAGAGTCTGTCGTCCATGGTGTCGCTCACCCACATGGTGATCCCGTCCGACCAGATGCCCCAGGGATCGGTGTTTCCGGCTGCTTGGAGTGTGTTGAAGTCCCTATCCGGTCTGCGGCGTTTATCGGAAAGGGAGTACGCGAAGATCTTGTCCTGTACGCTGTCGGCCACCCACATGGTCTCGCCGTCGGACCACAGGCCGTGGGGGCTGTTGTTTCCAGCCGCGCTCAGCGTGTCAAAATCCTTGCCCTGATCGCGGGCTCGGTCCGACATCCGGTAGGCGTAGAGCTTGTCGTCGCCGGTGTCGCTCACCCACATGGTCTCGCCGTCCGACCAGAGGCCGTTAGCATCGTCGTTGCCCGCCGCGTCCAGGCTGTCGAAGTCCTTGGGCTGGTCCCGGGCGCCGCCGTCAAGCTGGTAGGCGTACAGCTTGTTGTCGTCGCCGTCGCCGACCCAGACGGTAGTCCCATCCGACCAGAGGCCGGAGGGGTTTTCGTTGCCCGCCTCGGCCAGGGTCGTGAGATCATCGACCACCTTCCGGGAGAATGCGGTGGTCCCTTCCCGGTTAACAGCGAGAGAATGAAAGTCGGTGTCTGTGCCGTTCTGGGCGGTGACGCGAATGGACACCAAGACTCTGGTACCCGAAAGGTTTACCTGGTGGCCTGCGACATTCGCGTCCGCGTCTGTTGCTGGTGCGATGAAGGCGGCAGTGGCCTCCGTGTGCGTAGTCATGACGGCGACCGTGACCTGCGTGGTGTCCGCAGGCACGCCATAGTGGTAATCGACTCCGACCTTAATGGCGTCGTTTCCGTCTACGGTGATCCCACTCAGGCTGGTGTCCGAAGATTGGTCCTGGGCGCCGGCCGGCGCGGGCGGACCGGCCCAGAGCAGCGCCGCGGCGGTGAGCGCCGCGATGACCAGCGCTCCCGCCGGACGGCGAAGGTTCACGCGGGCCGTGGCCGCCCGAAACATGGGAAGCCAAATCGAGACCGACATTTTCCCAACCTCTACTTACGTGGCAACGATGCCATTCTAGCGGCTCAGAAGATACGAAACAAAGAGGACTGATCCGTAATTGGGGCACCCTTATGCTACGCGCCGAAAGTGAGAGGGAGGTCAGCTATGCAATGAACGCCGGCACCCCCATCCTAACCTTCCCCCGTCGAGGGGGAAGGGACTTGTTCAGAAGTTTCCGAGTTTTGCGCCAGCCGGTGTCAGACCTTAGTGTCAGGTTTGTGTGAGATTGTCCGACAAGCGTAATGATTCGAACGGTATCCTCCGCCGTCCTCCGCAGGGGTCACGCTTGCACCGGCGTTCCATCCTGCGGGCCGCCTCGATGCGAGGTTTGCCCGCTGCGGCGGCAGTAATTGTTCAGACTTGCTGGTGTCCCTTCCCCCCGCAGGGGGAAGGCTAGGAAGGGGGTACCCCGCCGCGCCGCAGCGTAGTTGGAGGAAGGAAAACGCGAGGGGGGGACGACCCCCTCCCTAACCCTCCCCCTGCCAATGGGAGGGGACACTGAACAGTTACCGGCGGCATAGCCAATTGTGGCGACGCTCCATTTTCCGTTAGACTGGGGCGCCTTACCCGACTCAACACGGCGAGCCAGACTCGAACCACGGAAATTATAATGAACCGAGAAGAAGAACTTTTGACGCAGAACCAAACCCTGCGGGAACGGTTGTCCAAGCTGAGCGAGGCCAGTCTGCGCATCACCCAGAGCCTCGATTTCGACGCGGTGCTCCAGGGAATGCTCGACTCGGCCCGCACCCTGACCGGCGCCCGCTACGGGGTCGTTACGCTGCTGGACGGATCGGGACGGATCGAGGACTGTCTATCCTCCGGCTTCACCGCCCAAGAGACGGAGCGCCTCTGGGAAGTGCCCGAAGGATTGCAGTTCTTCGGCTACCTCAACGCCTTCCGGGAGCCGTTGAGAATCCCGGACCTGTTCGGCCATTTGAGATCGCTGGGCCTCGGCGAGTTCCAAGCGCCCATCGAGGCCGGGTCGGTCCTGCCCTTCCTGTCCGCCCCCGTCGTCCACCGGGACGAGCGCGTGGGCAACTTCTTTCTCGCCCGCGAGGACCACGGGCAGGAGTTCCCCCGGGAGGACGAGGAAATACTGATGATGTTCGCCTCCCAGGCGGCGTTGGTGATCGCCAACGCACGCAGGTACCGGGAAGAGCAGCGCGCCAGGGGCGGCCTCGAGACGCTGATCAACACGTCGCCAGTGGGAGTGGTGGTCTGCGATGCCGTGACCGGGCGTCCGGTCACGTTCAATCAGGAGGCGGCGCGGATCATGGGCGCCCTTGCAGGCCCCGACCAGCCGGTGGAACAGCTGCTGGAGTCGGTGACCGTCCGCCGCGCCGACGGGCGGGAGGTTTCCCTGCAGGAGCTGTCACTGCCCGAAGCGTTGAGCTCCGGCGAGACGATTCGGGCCGAAGAGGTGGTGTTCGAGATGCCGGACGGCCGGAACCTGGCGACCCTGATGAACGCCACTCCCGTCCGTTCCGACGCGGGCGACATCGAGACCTACGTCGTTACCCTGCAGGACATGTCCCCCTTGGAGGAACTGGAGCGAATGCGCGCCGAGTTCCTCGCCATGGTGAGCCACGAGCTGCGCACACCCCTGGCCGCGGTGAAGGGCTCAGTGTCAACCCTGCTGGAGCACAGCCACTCCCTGGCCCCGGCGGAGGTTCGGCAGTTCTACCAGATCATCAACGCCCAGAGCGAGCGCATGAGGGCGCTCATCACGGACCTGCTCGACGTGTCCCGCATCGAGACCGGCCCCCTGCCGGTCACTCTGGAGCCCATGGACCTGGCGGTCCTGACCGCCGAGGCCGCCAACGCCTTCCGGACCAGCGGACACCGGCACAACCTCCAAGTGGACATTCCCCGGGATTTGCCCTGGGTCATGGCGGACCGGTCCCGCATGGCCCAGGTGCTGGGCAACCTGCTGTCCAACGCGGCCAGGCACTCGCCGGAGACGGCCACCATCAGGGTCGCCGCCGCCCTGGGTGAACGCCACGTCTCGTTGTCGGTCTCCGACCAAGGCAAGGGCATCGACGCCGAGAGTCTCGCCAACCTGTTCCGGAAATTCGCCAGTTTTGACAGGGACGACCGCGTCGGCGACACCGGGCTGGGCCTGGCGGTCTGCAAGGGAATAGTCGAAGCCCAAGGCGGCCGGATCTGGGCCGAAAGCGACGGACCCGGCCTGGGCGCCCGCTTCATCTTCACCATTCCAACGGCGGAAGAGGCCGGGTCCGTGTCTCCACCGCTACCTTCACAGGTCGCCGTCCCACCGGAGCGCGGCCGCCGGACGGAACAGTTCCGGGTCGTGATCGTGGACGACGACCCCCAAGCGATCAGGAACATTATCGACGCACTGCCCAGCTCCAGCTACCAGTGCATTGCCACCAGCGACCCGGACGACGCACTACGACTGGTGGAGCAGGAAAGGCCCCATCTGGTCCTGCTTGACCTGATGTTGCCGGGAACCGGCGGCATCGACCTGATGACCGAGATCAAAGGCGCAAGGGACGTGCCGGTGATTTTCGTGTCCGCCTACGGCCAGGACCGGCTCATAGCACGAGCCTTCCGGATGGGAGCGGACGACTACGTCGTCAAGCCCTTCTCCCCTACCGAACTGGTCGCCCGGGTCAGTGCGGCCCTGCGCCGCCGCACCGCCTCGGAGCCCGGCGCGCCCTATGTGGCAGGAGACCTCGTTATTGACTACAGCCAACGTCGGGTGAGCCTCCGTGGCGAGCCCGTGACCCTGACGGCGGTCCAGTACCGGTTGCTCGCAGAGCTCTCGGCCAACGCCGGAGGAGTGCTGACCTACGAGCAACTGGTCAGAAGGGTCTGGGACGAGGACTACAAGGGTGACGCGCGGCCCGTACGGACCATGGTGAGCGCCATCCGGCGCAAACTGGATGACGATCCCGCAAACCCCGCCTACATCTTCAACAGCCGCGGCAGGGGCTACAGCATGCCCCGGCCGGACTCCACCGCGACCGGACGCAATCCCCACCTCAACGCCTGAACGCCTGAACGCCTTCCCGCAACGGGGGAACGTACACCGCGTCGCCCGTGAACCCCAGCCGCCTTTCCGGGACGTCCATAAAGCCCGGCAACACGCTGGACGCCGCCGGCGGGGACGGTCCCTGACGCGCCCTACGTTTCAACGTTGACGTATGGGGACTGTTCGCCCACTCCTGCCTCGTTGATGGCCTTCACCCGGTACACATACAGCTTGCCGGCTTCAACATTGGTGTCGGTGAAGGTGGTCGCCGTGCCGCCAGTGTTCGCCACGTACACCAGCAGGGTGTTTTCACCCTCTCTGGGGCGCCGCCGCATTATCTGGTATCCCGTCGCCGAATCGTCGTTCGAAGCGCTCCAGCTCAGCGTGATCGAACCGTCCTCGTTGACTGTAGCGGTGAGATCTTGAGGCGCCGGTGGCGGTTCGGTGGGTCCGGCGGATTCCACCGCATCCGTCGCCCCGCTGGTGAGCGATTCCCCGTTGCCGCCGTCGTCGGTAAAGTCCACCCGCACTTTGATCGTTTTGCCTTCCTCGCTGGACGTGAGGGTGTAGCTTGCGTTGGTGGCGCCGGCGATCCCAACGTCGTCGGCCAGCCACTGGTAGGCGTAGGACACGTCATCCAGTCCGTTTTCGTCGGAGATGCCGCCGGCGCCCGCCGCCAGGGTCTGCCCCACCTGCGGGGTTCCGCTGATGGTGGGTTGGCCGGTGGCGGGTGTGTTGGCAACCGCCTCCGCCTGGGGCATGAGAATCTCCACCGCCTCGGACGCCGGGCTGAGCTGGTTCCAATAGTTCGCGGCCTGGACCCGGTAGCGGTAGAGCACGCCCGGCTCCACGTCGCTGTCGGTGTAGCTGGTCTCCTGGCTGCGCGTGTCGATCGTCAGCCGCGGCTTGGGCGCCTCGCGCACGATCCGGTAGTCGAAGAGCAGGGCGAAGCCGCTCGGCGCCTCCCAGTTGAGAACGATCGTCTGGCCCGAGACCGTGGCCCTGAGCCCGGTCGGCCGGACCGGATGCAGCGCGGGACTGGTCAGCGATTCGTCGTATCCCGCGTCGTCGGTGAAGCTGACCCGGACCTTGATCGATTTGCCGTCCTCTCGCCAGGTCAGCCGGTAGCTGGAACCCGTCGCGTCGGCGATCTCGGTGTTCGCGCCGTCCTCGCTGGTCAGCCACTGGTAGCGGTATTGCGCGCCGCTCAGGCCGTCGGCGTCCGCGATCCCGCTCGTGTCCACGCTGAGACTTGCGCCGACCAGGGCGCTGCCCACGACCTGCGGCTGGCCCGTGGCCGCGGAGTTCGGCGCGGCCGCTGCCGCTAACGGCGCCGTCGCCGCGCTGGTCAGCGTCTCCTCGTTGCCCGCGTCGTCCGTGAAGGACACCTTGACCTTGAGGGTCTTGCCTTCTTCGTCCGGCGTGAGGGTGTAGGTTGAGAAAGTGGCGTCCCGGATGCCGGTGTCGGTGCTGCCATCGTTCCGAACCCACTGATAACTGAATGTCGGGTTGGTCAGTCCGTCCTCGTCGGAAATGCCCGACGTGTCCGCAGTCAGCGTCTCCCCAACCTGCGCCGTCCCCCTGATGGTGGGCATACCCGTCGCCGGGTTGTTCTGTGCGGCCTCCTGCTGCTCAGAGGTCAGGGCGACCGCTGTCTCGATGACTTCCTCGGATGCCTCGCCGTCGCCGACTGAGTTGGCAGCGATTACACGGACAGAGTACTCTGTCCCCAGTGACAGACTGGTGATGGTGAATGAGGTCTCCGTTGTCGCTGCTGAAGAAACGTCCTCTGCGGTGTCCCAGCTGTTTGTGGCCACCTTCCACTGTACGGTGTATCCTGTGATCTCCGCGCCACCGTCAGAGGCAGGCGCTTGCCAGGACGCAGCCAATTGGCCCGTGGCCGAGGGCTGAACAACCAACGATTGCGGCGCTCCGGGAACTGCGGCAATCACCGTCGCCGTCGGAGCACTGGTCAGCGACTCTTCGCTGCCCGCGTCGTCAGTGAAGGACACCCGCACCTTGATGGTCTTGCCCAAGTCGTCCTCGGTCAGGTGGTAGGTGGAGCCGGTAGCGTCCTGGATGTCCTCCTCGTCGCTCCCATCGCTCCTGACCCACTGGTAGGCGAAGCTGGCGTCGTCCAGCCCGTCCTCGTCGGCGATGCCTGTTACGTCCGCCGTCAGCGTCTCTTCCACCTGCACCGTACCGCTGATGGTGGGTGCGCCGGTCGGTGGACTGTTGATTCGCTGCTGGCTGGTCTGGTGGTCCACCGGGCCCACCGGTTCACTTGTCAGGCTTTCCTGATGCCCCGCGTCGTCGGTGAAGTCCACCCGAACCTTGATGCTCTTGCCTTGGTCGCTTGCGCCCAGCATGTAGCTGGCGTTGGTGGCGTCCTGGATGTCCTCCTCGTCGCTCCCGACCCACTGGTAGGCGAAGCTGGCGTCGTCCAGCCCGTCCTCGTCGGCGATGCCCGTTACATCCGCCGCCAGCGTCTGTCCCACCTGGGCCGTGCCGCTGATGGTGGGTGCGCCAGTCGCGGCACTGTTCTCGGTGGGAGTGTCTGCGTTGGCGTAGTTGGACCTCTCGCCCAGGCCTCGCTCGTTCCTCGCCTTCATCCTGTAGACGTATCGGGTTCTCGGCTCAACGGAGGTGTCAGTGTAACTTGTCTCCCCTGAGCCTATTTCGTCGGCGATCACAACAAACTTTGTAGATCCGTAGTGGTCTCCATACTCCCGATCGTCAAGGAAGCGCCGAAGAATCTGGTAACTCTCAACAACGCTGTCCTCAGGGGCTTCCCAGGTCAATGTGACGCTGTCGTGGGTCAGTGAAGAGACCGTCAGATTCTGCGGGGCCGATGGCACTGGGATGAGTTCGGTCACCGTCAGTCCGTACTCACCGTCGGCGAAATAGGTGCTGGTGCCGGCTGTATGGCCTTCTATCGTGAAACGATGGACGCCGGTCGTCGCCGCAGTGAAAGAAATCTCCCGCATTGACGTAACGCCAAGGAACGGAAAACTCGTTACCGTAGAGGCATCCACATCTTCCACCGTGCTGAAGAAGGGGGAAGTGGAAGAATCCTTCCAACTCGGCCCTTTTTTCTGGATAGTAATCTTATAGGTCTTCCCGGCAACGAGATCCAACTCGAAGACATCCTCGTCACCGACATAATCCAGACTCCCGGTAGCCTGGTTCCCCAGAGTGAGGGTCCGTATGCCACTGTCGTCGTCGGACACCTCCGTGAGGCGGATGCGGTATGTACCGATACTGTATTGCCCCCCGATCAGGAGTGCGTAGTATGTACCTGCCGGAAAGTGCATCAGATACTGGCAGGCATTGTCTCCCAGTCCACCGAAGGAATTTCCCTGTGTCAGGGGGCTCCAATTGTTCTGGCGCTCGGCGCCGGGGTCAACCCAGACTGTGTCTACACCACGATTATCGGCACCGTACACGGTGAAAGGTCGCTTGCCGTCACTGTATCGATACCAGACCGGTTCAGCCTCGGTCCCGTACCGGCTCGAATCAGGCCCGTCGGTAAACAAGCCGAGGATATTCGGAGTGCTGAGTGTGCCGTCCGAGGAAGAAGCGCCGAGGTAGTCGAGGCGGTAGTACTTGCCCTCCTCCAACTCGAAGGCGAACATGTCCCAGTCGTCACAAGGGGCTATGTATCCTTCGAGCGTATGGCCGACTTCCAGAACAGGGACATAGCCTCTAGTGTTGTCCGCCTGATCGGGCAACTCTTTGCCGTTGTTGTCGACTACTATATCCGCTTCTGTATACCGGTCCGCGTCGTCGCAGGTCACCGCTGGCTGTTCCGTATCCGTTTCTTCCTGGTCCTGCCGGTCGTCGTTCATCAGGGTCACCCGAGCCGTAGCATGGGCGCCGGAGACGAATCCTTCCGGCAGGGAGCCGAAGCCCAGTTCCACCATCTCGCCGTCATCCTCCACAGTGTCATCGACCGCCGTAACCGTGAAAGACTTGGAGGTTTCCCCGGACCCGAAGGTCAGCGAGGACGGGACCCCGGACCAGTCGCCGGATGTAGCCCCGTCGTGTCCCGACGCCGTCAGTGTGATTTCCACCTGCTGCGCGGGTGCTGCGCTCAACTCGACGGTCACCGTGGCGTCGCTGCCGCCCTCGGTGGCGCTATAGGCGGCGGAGTCAAAGGAGATGGATATGGACGTTGCGTCCCTGATGGTGATGGTAGCCTGGTTGTCGGAGCCTGCACCCAGGCCCTCCGGCAGAGTCCCAAAGCCTATTACAACGACTTCATCTAATTCGTCAACCAAGTCGGTCTCGGCAATGAATGTGAAGCTTTTTGTCGTATCCCCGCTGGCAAACGCCAGTGTTGCAGGAACGCCGGAGTAATCGGCATTGGTGGCCCCGCTCTGGTTAGTGGTAGTGAGGCCAACGGTGATGGCTTCGCTCAAACTTGGGCTCAGCTGCACCGAGACAGTGGTCGTGGCGCCCTCCGCAACAGAAATATTGGTGTCCGCAAAGCTGACGGTCGCCGATATTTGTGGCGACTTGTCGTCGTCCACCACCGTTACCGGCAGATCGGCTGTCACCAAGGCGTACTCGCCCCCGGCGGCCGTATGCGTCAGCGTCTCCGTGTCGTCCGCCCCGTCGTCGTCCTGGCCCCCGGTCACCGTCACCGTCTGCGCCGTGTCCCAGTTGGAGGTGGTGAAGGTCAGCGTCGTCTTGTCCAGCCCCAGGTCGGTGCTCGTATGGCCCGTCACCGTCACGGTTACGTTCTCGGAGGGCTGGTGGGAGAGTTTGACCGTGTAGTCCGATCCCGTCGCGTCCCCTTCGCCGACGGAGAGGGCCGTCTTGCTCAGCACCACCGACACCGTCTCGTCGTCATCGACCGTCACCGCAAGCGTGGCCGTCTCGCCGGCGTAGTCCCCGCCTGTGGCCGTGTGCGTCAGGGTGACGGAGTCGTCCGCCCCGTCGGCGTCTTCTGCGGCGGTCACCTTCACCGTCTGCGCGGTGTCCCAGTTACCCGTAGTGAAGGTGAGGGAGGCCTTGTCCACGGACACGTCTGTGCCTGAATGGCCCGTCACCGCCACGGTGACTTGCGCGCTGGGCTGGGTCGCCAGCTTCACCGTGTAGGTGGACTCCGTATCGTCCCCCTCGTCGACGGAGAGGGCCGCCTCGCTCAGCACCACAGACACCGTCTCGTCGTCATCGACCGTGACCGCAAGCGTGGCCGTCTCGCCGGCGTAGTTGCCCCCTGTCGCCGTGTGGGTGAGCGTGACCGAGTCGTCCGCCCCGTCGTCGTCTTCTGCGGCGGTCACCTTCACCGTCTGCGCGGTGCTCCAGTCATCTGTTGTGAACGTCAGAGAGGCCGTGTCCACGGATACGTCGGTGCCCGTGTGCCCGGAGATCGCCACGGTGACTTGCGTGCTGGGTTGGGTCGCCAGCTTCACCGTGTAGGTCGCGCCCGTCGCGTCCCCCTCAGCCACGCTCAGGGTTGTCGGAGTCAGTACGATGCCACGGTCGTCGTCAACCACCGTCACGGGGAGGTCCGCCGTCGCGCCCGCGTACTCTCCGCCCGTAGCCGTGTGCGTCAGAGTCACCGCGTCGTCGGCGCCGTCATCGTCGTGGGCCGCGGTCACCGTCACCGTCTGCGCGGTGTTCCAGTTAGACGTAGTGAACGTCAGAGTCGTCTTGTTCAACGTCAGATCGGTACCCGCATGGCCGGTAACCGTCACCGTCACCTGCTCCGACGGCAGATGGGACAGCTTCACCGTGTAGGTGGCGCCCGCAGCGCCCCCCTCGTCCACGGAGAGGGCCGCCTCGCTCAGCACCACAGACACCGTCTCGTCGTCATCGACCGTCACACTAAGCTTGGCCGTCTCGCCGGCGTAGTTCCCGCCGGTGGCCGTGTGCGTCAGCGTCACCGTGTCGTCCGACCCGTCGGCGTCCTCTGCGACGGTCACCGTCACCGTCTGCGCCGTGCTCCAGTCATCTGTCGTGAACGTCAGAGAGGCCTTGTTCACGGAAACGTCGGTGCCCGTGTGACCTGTCACCGCCACGGTAACGGTCTCGGAAGGCTGCGTCGCCAGCTTGACCGTGTAGGTGGCCCCCGCAGCGCTACCCTCGGCCACGCTGAGGGCCGTCTTGCTGAGCACGATGGCGCGGTCGTCGTCAACCACCGTCACGGATACGTCTGGGCTCGTTATACCGTCGTAGCCACCGCCACTGACGCTGTGGGTCACCGTCGCTAAATCATCGGCCCCGTCGGCGTCGTGCTCCGCACTGACTGTCACCGTCTGCAAAATGTTCCAGTTGGAGGTCGTAAAAGTCAGGCTGGCAGGAGAGGTTGTTACGTCGGAGTTGTCAGTGGGGTCGTTGACGACGACCGACACATCATCACCGGGAAGGTGGCTAAGCACCAGCGAGTAAGTATTGCTGCCGCCCTCGGCCACAGTGAGGGTCCGCGAAGACGCGTCCACGCCAATCTGGATCTGGGCTTTGTCTCCTTTGGCCAGCAGGGACACCTCGACATCCGAGACGGAGATGGCATGGTATCCGGGGTCTGCGTCGCTGCTCGTTTCGTGCGACAGGGTGACCTTTGCCTTAGAGGCATTGGCGTCGCCTGTCACGCTAACCGTCTGTGCGGTGTTCCAGTTCGAGATGGTGAATGTCAGAGCGGTCTTGTCGAGTGTGAGGTCTGTGCCCGAGTGGCCTGAAACGCTAACAGTGACGTCCCCGGCGAGCTGCGAACCCAGGACGACGGTATAGGAGTTGCTGCCACCCGCCTGCACGGTCAGGGCCGTGGGAACGATGATCAAGGTCTTGTCGTCGTCCACCACCATCACCGGCAGGGTGGCGGTGACCGATGCATACTCCCCTCCCGCCGCCGTGTGCGTGAGGGTGACGGAGTCGTCGTCGCCGTCCGTGTCATCTTGCGCCTTCACCGTCACCGTCTGCGCAGTGTTCCAGTTAGACGTAGTGAAGGTCAGAGTCGTCTTGTTCAGCGTCAGATCGGTGTTCGCATGGCCCGTAACCGTTACCGTCACCTGCTCCGACGGCAGATGGGACAGCTTGACCGTGTAGGAGGCGCCCGTATCGTCTCCCTCGTCCACGCTCAGGGCCGTCTCGCTCAACACGACCGACACCGTCTCGTCGTCATCCACCGTGACCGTCAGATCCGCCGTCTCGCCGGCGTAGTTGCCGCCTGTAGCCGTGTGTGTAAGCGTGACCGCGTCGTCGGCGCCGTCTGCGTCCTGGCCCGCCGTCACCGTCACCGTCTGCGCGGTGTCCCAGTTGTCAGTGGTGAAGGTGAGCGTGCTTGTCCCGCTGAGGCCGGTCAGGTTGAGGTCAGTGTTGGCCTGGCCAGTCACCGCGACGATGACCTCCGCGCTGGGCTGCGTCGCCAGCTTCACCGTGTAGGTGGCCCCCGTAGCGCCCCCCTCATCCACGCTCAGCGACGTCCTGCTCAGCACGATGCCCCGGTCGTCGTCGACCACCGTCACGGGGAGCGTGGCCGCAACCGAGGCGTACTCGCCCCCCGCCGCCGTGTGAGTGAGCGTCACCGAGTCGTCGGCCCCGTCGGCGTCGTGGCCCGCTGTCACCGTCACCGTCTGCGCGGTGTCCCAGTTCTCCGTCGTGAAGGTGAGCGTACCTGTCCCGCTGAGGCCGGTGAGGGTGAGGTCGGTGTTGGTCTGGCCCGTCACCGTGACGGTGACGGTCTCGGAGGGCTGCGTCGCCAGCTTGACCGTGTAGGTGGCCGCCGTATCGTCTCCCTCGTCGACGGAGAGGGCCGTCTTGCTCAGCACCACTGACACCGTCTCGTCGTCATCGACCGTCACCGCCAGCGTGGCCGTCTCGCCGGCGTAGTTCCCCCCTGTCGCCGTGTGTGTAAGCGTGACCGCGTCGTCGACACCGTCTGCGTCCTGGCCCGCCTTCACCGTCACCGTCTGGGCGGTGTTCCAGTTGTCCGTCGTGAAGATGAGCGTACCTGTCCCGCTGAGGCCGGTGAGGGTGAGGTCCGTGCTGGCCTGGCCCGTCACCGTCACGGTGACTTCCGCGCTGGGCTGGGTTGCCAGCTTCACCGTGTAGGTGGCCCCCGTATCGTCCCCCTCGTCTACGCTGAGCGACGTTTTCGGGCTCAGCACGATGGCACGGTCGTCGTCCACCACCGTCACGGGGAGCGTGGCCGTCTCACCGGCGTACTCGCCTCCTGCGGCCGTGTGCGTCAGCGTCTCGGAGTCGTCGGCCCCGTCGTCGTCGTGGCCTGCGGTCACCGTCACCGTCTGGGCGGTGTCCCAGTTGTCCGTCGTGAAGGTGAGCGCATCGGTCGCACTGAGGCCCGTGAGGGTCAGGTCCGACCCCGAATGGCCCGTCACCGTGACGGTGACTTCCTCGCTGGGCTGCGTCGCCAGCTTGACCGTGTAGGTCGCGCCCGTATCGTCCCCCTCGCCGACGCTCAGGGTCGTAGGGGTCAGCACGATGGCCCGGTCGTCGTCCACCACCGTCACCGCCAGATCGGCCGCTACGTCCGCGTACTCGCCTCCGGCGGCCGTGTGCGTCAGGGTCGCTCCATCGTCGGCCCCGTCGTCGTCGTGGCCCGCCGTCACCGTCACCGTCTGCGCGGTGTCCCAGGTGGAGGCGGTGAAGGTGAGCGTGCCTGTCCCGCTGAGGCCGGTGAGGGTGAGATCGGTGTTCGCTTGGCCCGTCACCGTGACCGTGACTTCCGCGCTGGGCTGCGTCGCCAGCTCCACCGTGTAGCTGGCCCCTGCCGAGTTCCCCTCGTCTACGCTCAGGGTTGTCGGAGTGAGCACAACCGACGCCGTGTCGTCATCCACCACCGTCACCGCCAGGTCGGCCGTCTCGCCGGCGTAGTTCCCGCCCGCGGCGGTGTGCGTCAGGGTGACGGAGTCGTCGGCCCCGTCTGCGTCTTCTGCGGCGGTCACCGTCACCGTCTGCGCGGTGTCCCAGTTCTCCGTCGTGAAGGTGAGCGTACCTGTCCCGCTGAGGCCGGTGATGCTCAGGTCGGTGTTGGCTTGGCCCGTCACCGTCACGGTGACTTCCGCGCTGGGCTGCGTCGCCAGCTTCACCGTGTAGGTGACCCCCGTATCGTCCCCCTCGTCGACGCTGAGGGTCGTCTCGCTGAGCACCACCGACGCTGTGTCGTTGTCAACCACCGTCACCGACAGGTCGGCCGCTAAGTCCTCGTACTCACCGCCCGCGGCCGTGTGCGTCAGCGTGACGGAGTCATTCGCCCCGTCGGCGTCGTCTCCCGCCGTCACCGTCAGGGCTTGGGGTGTGCCCCAGTTCGAGTCCGTGAACGTCAGCGTGGTCTTGTCTAGCGTCAGGTCGGTGCCGGCCTGTCCCGTCACCGTCACCGTGACCGTCTCGGAGGGCTGCGTCTGCAGCGCCACCCTATACGAGCCGCTATTGCCCTCAGCTATGGTCAAGGCGTTGGGCGTGATGGCGACGCCGGCGGTGTCGTCGTCGGTGATGGTGATCACCGCGGACTGCACATTCAGACTTCGCAAGGAGGGGGAGCCGCCTATACTCAGGGTCTCATCATCCTCATCCAATTGGTCGTCAATGGGTTCGACCAAGAAGGGAGCGGAGCCTGTACGCGCCCCTGCGGGAATCGTCAACAGGCCTTGGGATGGGCGGTAGTCGGTAGAGTGGGCGGTCCCGTTGGCGGTAGCCAAACTCACCACTGTCTTAGTGGACCGTCTGTTGCCCTGGATCTCCGCGGTTACCTGCAGGGCCTGACCCCCCAGGTTCTCCTGAACCGTACTTCTGTTGACAGACAGGACTATCCCCGTGGGCGGCAAGTCGTCGTCGAGGATGGAGACGCGCGCACCCCTAACCGGCAGACCCGGATCGTCATTGGTGCCTCGAATGGCAACTCGCTTAATTGGTTCGTCCAGATCATCGTCAATCAAGTTGATGGAGACATTCGCGACGCCGCTAAGCTGACCACCCGGTATGACCAGGTTCGTCGTGGCGGCCGTATAATCTATGCCTGTTATGGCCGAAACATCCGCCACGGTCAGGACCACGGTGGTGGCGGTCATTCTGACCCCGCCGCCGGTCAACGTCGCCGTGACTTCAATCTCCTCGGCGCCATCCTTCTCGGTGATGCTGGCCGGAGAAACCGACAGGCGGATGCCGGTCGCGTCCTGATCGTTGTCCTCTATCGTCAGCCGTGCCGGCGTCACGTCCAGATCGTCGTTTTCTCCCGATATCTGCGCTGTCTCGGAACCCTCAGTTAAGTTGTCGTCCACGGGCGTAATCGTGACGATCGCAGTCCCGCTTCGTTCTCTCGCGGGAATGGTCAGCGTCACGTCCGGCGCGGTGAAGTCGTTGCTGCCGGCCGCGACCGATGGATCTTCGCCCTCTACTGTCGACGGGATGCTCACGCCTTCCACGGACAACACGACCTGGGTATCCTCTGTCCTGAGCCCGCCGCCGGTCAGGGTGGCCGTCACCGTCAGCTCAGTTTCGCCGTCGCCCTCTCCTATCGTGCTCTGAGACAGCGACAGCGTCACGCCGGTGGGAGGACCATCGTCGTCGGTGACGGTTACTACTGCCTGCGCCACATCGAAACCGTCGGATGTCCCCGTTATTCTGATGCTTGCTCCGTCATCGTCGACCTCATCGTCCAGCGGAGTCGCGGCAATGGTCGTTGTGCCGCTGGCCTGGCCCGCGGAGATGGTCAACGTTGCGGGTTCTGTATCGTCGACGTCTTCATCCTCGGAAACGCTGCCCTCGAGATTCAGGGTAATCTCCACGTCACCGGTCAACCGGGTTGAGCCGGTGAGTGTGCCGGTGACGGTGAACTCCGTCTCCCCGGCCCCCTCGTTGACCGTTGCCGGCGTGGCCGTCAGCTTGATGTCAGTGGGCTGCGCGTCGTCGTCGAGAATGGCGCCAACCACGTGCGAAGTTCCAAGGGGGATTTCGACCACCGAGTCGTCGTTCTCCACTCGCAGGGCATCGATCAGCTTGGCGCCGAAGACTTCGTCGCCTTCGTAGAGACTGTCCTGGGTGGTTCCGACAGTGAAGGCGGCGGACGTATCACCCGCGAGGATCTCCACCACGCCGGTTGAGCTGGTGTAGTCCACGTTCGCCGTCGCCGTCGCCGTCGCCTCCCGCCCCTTAACGTCTTCCGTTTCCCAGGTGACCCGGACCGTCTGATCGGAGGCGATGGAGAGACGGACGATGAACACCACGACCTTGCCTTCTTCCGCAGACGCGCCGGAAACGAATGACGCCGACAGGGTGTTCGCGTCCAGGACCGTTACAAGGAGTTGCTCTTCGGGTGTGAATACCTCACGCGCCTTCGTCGTGGCCCTGGTCAACAGGACTCCCAGCGTTTCGTCCCCGTCCGCTATTTCGTCCGCGACCGTGGCAATGGTGATAGCTCCCGACGTTGCACCGACCGGGATGATCAGCGTCCCCGATGGCGCAACGTAGTCGGAAGGTCCCGCCGTTCCGACCACGGAATAGGTAATCTCCACCGGCGCAATGCTTACCGACTCGCTCAGCAACACGATGAAGACAGCGTCCTCGCCTTCGGCCACCACCGGCGATACAGGAAGCACGTCCGCTCTCATGCCCTCGTCGTCCCGGATCGACATCTCGATGGACTCGTGGTCCGTGTTCTTCACCGCGTTGACCGCGCCTTTGATCTCGAAAGTGAAGGTCTCTTCGATTGCCTCGAACAGGGAGTCGTCCGTCAGGGTCACCTCTACGGACCTGGTTGTCAGGCCGACGGGAATCTCCGTCTCCTCGGGATCCGCCACCGCCACATAGTCTTCGCCTGCGGTTGCGGTGCCCGGCAGGACGGTCCAGCGGACCGTGATAGCCCGCTCGGTGGCTGTGGTCGCGCTGTCTGCCTGGGGCGCCGTCTGGAAGCGGAATACCACCGGTCCTTCGGCGTTCTCATTGACGGTCCGGCCCACCCGGTGCACGCCCACCATCATCGGGTCATCGTTGTCCTCTATAGCGCCGGTGGCTGACTCGTCCAGCAGCACCGCGTTATCGGACGGGCTGCTCAGCGCGACGGTGAACTCCTCGGCGTGCTCGTCGATGGTGTCGTCCAACAGCGTGACGGTGAAATTCGCCTCGGTGTCGCCGGCGCTGATGGTCAGCGTTTCCGTCTTCGCCTCGAAGTCCTTGCCGAGGCTGGTTGCCGTGACGGCGGCGTCGGAGGTCGCCGTGCCGTCCATGGTGGACGCCACGACCGTTACCGCCTCACCCGCGGACCTGGACAGGCTGACCGTGAAGGTCATTTCGGCCTTGTCCTCGCCCTGAGTGACGCCGGAAATGGAGATGCCCACGTCGTTGTCGGTGACGTTGGTGGTGGCGATAGCCGGGAATCCCACCTCGTAGCCCGTGCCTTCGGCCACCGTCAGCGTGATGGAGCCGTCGGCCTCGGCGACGTCGTCGTCGTCCGTGGCGAGGTCCAACGTGACCGACAGTTGGCCCGCCGGGATGGTGACGTCGGCCGTTGCGGACGCAATGTCGTAGCTCACCGCGGCGCCACTGAAGTTCTTCGAGGAAGGCGAGAAGAAATCGCCCTCCTGGCTCAACGCCAGGCTGACGCTCAGCGGGTCGCTGCTCCAGCTGTCGGACTGGGCGCCGCTTCCCTGCGCCCTGGTGATGGTGAAGGTAGCGGCCGCTCCCTCCTCCACGCTGCTTTCCGCCGCGGTGATGGTCACGTCGACGCCCGACGGCAATTCGCCGATCATAGGGCCGCCGGCGCTCCCGTCGTCGTCCAGTATGGTCCCGGTGGCGGTGGGGTCCGCGGGCAGCACCAAACCCACCGGGTTCTTCAGGGTCAGGGTGAAGGTCTCGTTGCCCTCCTCGTCGCTGTCGTCGGTGATATTCACGCTGATGGTCCGCTCGGCTTCTCCGTCGTTGAAGACCACCTGGCCGCTGGCCGCCTCGTAGTCGGACCCCGCCGTGGCGGCATCGTCCCCGCTCCCGTCGGACGTCTCCCAGTCCACCGTGAGCCTCCCGTAGGCGGCGGGCACGCTGACGGTGAACTGCATTGTGCCGGCGTCCTCGGATGCCGAGGCGTCGGAGATGGCGAATGCCGGCGGGTCGTTGTCTGCCACGGTGACGCTGGCGCTGGCGGGCGAGGAAACCTCGTAGATGAAGTCTGATATCAGGGGAATCCCAGTGGAGGGAAGTACAGCCACTTCAATCGAGCCGCCCGCCTCGTAGACGTCGTCATCCAGGGTGGGGATGCTCACGGTTGCGGTCAGGGAAGTCGGGTTCGGATGGCCGTCGAACGTGACCGTTTGGGGAGGAACGCCGTCAATGAACTGGCCGTCCTGGGTGACTCCCACGCGCACGCCGAGAGGGTAAATACGTGCGTTGGTCGTACTACCGTGCCGGGTCAGGGTGAAGGTTGCGGCCTCGCCCTCGGTCACCGACTCCCGGTCCGCCTCGATACGCACTCCCTGTGCGTCGTTCAAAATAGTGATGAACGACGAGCTGGGACTTCCCACACGATACTGGGGGGCGGTCCCGCAATCCCCGGGAACCGTCTCGCAGTAGTGGGGTTGAAGGAGAACATAGGCCTCCATTCCATCTATCGGAGCAAAGAAAAAGCGAATTGTTATGTACGGACGCGAAGAAACAGAGCCGCCTAGAATTGGTCTTCTGACGGGCAATAGCCCGCTATCGGGAAACCGGTCGTGTCCATGCACAGAACGTACCAGTTCGTAATTTCCGAAATTTACCCACAACCGCGTGGACGTATCGCCGGTGCGATGGAAGGTGTGTGCCGTCCGGTAGACCCCGTCTTCCACGACCGTGTAATTCTCCGGAGTGACGTGAACGGTGGGAATGTCGTCATCCCGCACCCACACCTCGGCCCTGCCGGGGAAGGGGTCCACCTGGTAGCTGCCGCTCAGGGGTATGTCCGCCCTGAAGTAGCTGTTGCCGTCGTTGTAGATCTCGTCTTCCGTGGGGATGGTGATGGTGGCGGTGGCGGACCCGGCTGCGAACTCGACGTCGTACTGGTTCTCTGAGTACAGGCTGCGATTCCCGTCACTGTCTTCCAACCCGAAACCATCGTCGACATCGACGAATTCAGCCAGTTTCTCTTCATTACCCGACCAAGGGAAACTGTCCCTCACCTCGTAAACGTTCACCCGGACGGTGAAGGCGTCCAGGTCTTTGCCGCCGGTCCTGGTCACGGTGAAGACCACGTTCTCGCCCTCATCCACCGCCGCGTTCTCCCCCGCGATGGACACGGAAACGCCGCTGCGGTCGTTGTCGGCGATTGCAGTGGTGGCGTTGTCGGGCAACCCCACCTTGTAGTCGTCTCCCTCCGCAATGGCAACCTTGACCGAGCCGTGGTCCTCCAGCGTGGAGTCGCCGACGGTGGCGAGCGTCAGGGTGGCGGTGGAGGAGCCCTCGGTGAAGGTGACGGTGGAGGGCGGGTCTCCGTTGGGGAAGAAGCTGCCCTCTCGTGTGACCGTAATGTTCACCGTGAGGGGAATGTCAATACGTCCCAGTCGGCTCAGGGTGAAGTCGGCGTCGTAGCTCTCGTGCACACCCTCGCTCTCCGCCACGACGGACACCGACGGGAGGTCGTCGTCCTTGACCGTGACCCAGGCGGTGGTCGGCTCATGCCCGTAGTACCGGGTCAGCCCCTCACCGGTCGGCGAAACGACGCTGATGCCGAATAGCCTATCCACCGTGTCCCATCTGTCGTCTTCCGTTTCAATGCTCAATTGGGCCGAGGTATTGCCCGCCGCTATTTCTAGTGACTGTGTGGCGCGAACCACTCTGGCGCCTGCCGGGAACAAAAGCTCATCAGTACGCGCGTAATAGACGGTCAATGCTTCCGTCGTGGTGCCGGTGCGGACAAACTCCAAGACCGCCGTGTCGCCCTCATCCACCTCATCGCTGACTGCGCTCACCGAAACGGTCGGCTCGTCGTCGGTGATGGTCCCGGTTGCCCTGAGCGTCCCCTGGCCATCCTGCAGTTCGGCGTTTTGGGGGAAATTCAGGATCAGAGTGAAGGACTCCTCCTCCTCCGCCAGCGCGTCGTCCAGCACGGGTATGGAGATGACGGCGCTGGTGGCAAGGGGCGGTATGATCAGAAACGCAGCCGTGGCGGTGTAGTCCTCGCCGGGCTCCGCTGAACCGCTCTGGGTGTAGTGGACCACCGAAATTTCCCGGCGGGACGGCGGATATACGGAGGAGGTGACGGAAACCTGGAAGTCGATAGTTCCATCGCCCTCGGAGGCGGTGGCGTCGGATATGGAAAGGACCGGCAGCGGGTCCCTGTCGGTGACGGTGAAAGTCGCCGAGGCGCGTTCCGGGTCGATGCGATACTGCTCCGTGTCGGCCACCGCCGTTATGGTCAGGGTGGTATCGTCCTCGTCCCCATCGCTCCAGGAGAGCAAGTGGGTGGTGAGGCTGCTTTCTTCGCCGGCCAGGATCTCGATGGTTTGCTCGACTCCGATCCGATCTGTCACGAAAAGCGAGTTTCCATCCTGGGTGATTATGTACTTCACGGGCAGTACGTCCCCGGTCTGGCCGTCGCGGACGAACCGGACGTGGCCATACCCCCTCTCCTGGTAGGACTGTTCCACCTCATCCACTCCCACCAGGGGAAGGTCGTTGTCGGTGACGGTAATCGTGGCGGAGCTTGGCCCCTCGACGGTCCAGTACTGGTCTAGCTCGTCCTGGGGTACGTCGGTGAGTGGGAGCATGCTCAACACATAGACTATTTCGTCGGGGTCGTCGTAGTCGTCCTCCTCAGTGTCCACGTCCACGGTGATCCGGGACTTGGTCTCGTCCCAGATGTAGGTCTGGTACTGCTCCTCCCCCTGGACCCCGAACAGGAAACGCATAACGAGCCGGTTATCGGTGTCGTTTCGGGTCAGGGTGAAGGTGGCCGCCGTACCCTCTACCACCGTTGTAGCGGAGGCGGTCAGCGTTATATTCGGCGCCACGTCGTTGTCCTCCACCGTCACGGAGGCGGAGGTCTCGCCTTCGGTCTCGTAGGCGGGGCGGTAGCTGCCGTCCTGGCTGGGCGGGATGGTAGCCGTGATGGTGTTGTTTGGGATGTCCCGCCAGTCGTCGCTGGTGGGCACCGAAAGTGCGGCGGTGTCCGATCCGGCATCGAAGGTCACCGCCACGGTGCGGTCCGGCGTGTTCATCCAGTGGTTGCCGCGCCGGAAGTCGCCGGGGTCGTCTATGGCGACGTCGAGGGTCAGGGACCGGTCCGTCGAGCCCCCGCGCGTCAGGACGAACTCGGCCGTCTCGCCCTCCTCGATGGTGTTCGAATCATCCTCCGCCAGCGCTATGGAAATCCCCCGGGGGTTGTCCCGGAATGGCCCTCCGTGACCATCATAGGACAATTTTTGGTAGCTCCAGTAGTCAACATATGGAACTCGCGGAAAATAGACAAGGAAATAGTTGGTACGAGTTGTCTCGGCAAGGTCATCCACATAGATGACGAAGGACCCGCCAACGCGGGTCTCTCCCGCCGGGAAAGTCATGAAAAATCGCTGGTCGCTCGGGTTGTAGTAGGTGCCCGGGCGGACATAGGACCCCCGGTGGTAAGGGTGGTCAATCTCGAAGTAGCGGAACTGGACCACAAGCTCCTCGGCGATCTGCTCGGCGCTCCCGCTTCGCCCAATTACGAAGGGCACCTCCTGACCTTCTGTGTAGTTTTCGTGGCTAATCCACCCGCCCTCGTCGTTTGGCTCAAAAGTATCGTCGCCGATCGACGCGATCCAGACTTGCTGCCGGCTCACATTGCGCACAGACGCTCCGACCTTGCGCTCGCCCCGAACAGTGAAGTACTCAGCCAGGTGCGCATCGGGGATCCCATCCGCAGGCTTGAATTCAGCCTCATACCGAAAGTTACTACCGTGGTCGTTGTAACTGCCGTCCTGATGGACGGTGAAGCTGTAGTCCCGGGCGCTCCGGCCCGCGTCCATGGCTGCCCCGTAGTCCTGGGGCTCTACCCAATCGGGCCACAGGAAGCGCCTGTGGTCGGCCCCTATTCTCAGGACGAACGGGACCTCCTCCAGCGCCTGGGAAACATCGCCGTGGCGCGTCAGGGTGAAGGTGACGTCTTCGCCCTCGTTTATCGCGGCGGGGCTAACGCTGAGCGAGAACTCCGGGGCGGTGTCGTCGTCCGTCACGGTCACGTCGGCGGCGAATGTGGCGCCGACCCAGTAGTTGTAGCCCTCGTCCTGCCGCACCTCGGCCGTCAGGGTCAGATCGTCCGTGTCGCGCACGTTGGGCCTGGTTGGAAAAGAAACGGTGGCAGTCTCCGCGCCCGCGGCGAAGGTCACGCTCTTGGTGAAGTCCTCCGCCGGAAGGGCGGGGTCCCAGTGGTTGCCCCGCATGACCTGGTCGGGGTCTACCACGCGCACCGTGGCGGTGAGGGTTGAGGCAGTGTCGCCCGTGCGGGTGAGGGTGAACACGGCGTTGTCGCCCTCGGCAATGCTGCTCACCGACGCGGCGATGGATACGATTACGTCGTCGTCGGTGGCGTCGCGTATCGGGATGCTTGCCAAGTACGGATCGCCTAGTTGGTAGCAGATTTATGCTCGTATCCGGGCCGTGCAGAGGCGACTAACTGTTGAAGTTGGGACCTACGTGTAAGCTCTTGACGAGGCGTGTCGTCCGGACCAAGACCGAGAGGACACTGGTGCGTATTGCCCGTTTGGTAGCGTGGTCCGGGAGTCTTACGACTGCATCATTGGTGACGCCCCGACCCGGGCGATCCTGTTCGGGAGACTGTACGTTGTCAGGGACTCCCTCCGGCGACACGCCTACACGGTAATCGTGGAGGGAATGATGAGCACAGGCCAGAGCAGCGCAAAA
This sequence comes from Dehalococcoidia bacterium, assembly GCA_965220625.1. Lineage (GTDB taxonomy): Bacteria > Chloroflexota > Dehalococcoidia > Lucifugimonadales > UBA3495 > VXOI01. The sequence goes on along the minus strand of CBDCQN010000003.1, from coordinate 1,483,424 downwards.
CCGGCGGGGCTGTCCCAGCTGAACCTGAACGCCGCGGGTATCGACGTGGGCGCCACCAGCCATTTCGTCGCGGTTCCCGCAAACCACGCGGAGCAGCCGGTGCGAGAGTTCGCCGCCTACACGGCGGACCTGTATCGCCTGGCGGATTGGCTCGCGGAGTGCGGAGTGCAGACCGTGGTCATGGAATCCACCGGGGTGTACTGGATACCTCTGTTCGGTGTGCTGGAAGAGCGCGGATTTGAGGTGATGCTGGTGGACCCGCGGCGCATCAAGAACGTGCCCGGTCGCAAGACTGACGTGCTGGACTGCCAGTGGCTCCAGCAACTCCACACCTACGGACTGCTGTCGGGAGCCTTCCGGCCTGACGGGGACATACGCCGCCTACGCAGCTACCTGCGGCAGCGGGCCATGCTGGTGGAGTACGCTTCCCACCACATCCAGCATATGCAGAAGGCCTTGACCCAGATGAACGTAAAGCTCCAGCACGTCATCGCAGACATCACTGGCAAGACCGGCATGGAAATCATCGAGGCCATTGTGGGTGGCCAACGGGATCCAGTGAAGCTGGCGCAACTGCGCGACCCCAGAATCAAGGCCGACGAGGCGACCATCGCCAAGTCGTTGCGGGGCCACTGGCGGGAGGAACACATCTTCGAGCTAACCCAGGCCCTGGAACTGTACCGGGCGTATCAGGCCAGGATTACCGAGTGCGACCGGGAGATTGAAGCCCAGTTGGAGCGGTTTGAAAACCGCAGCGACGGCGAGCCTCCGGCCCCCAATGGCAAGAAGCGCAATCAGAAGAACGCGCCCCGCTTCGATGTCCAGGGCCAACTGTACCGGATGACCGGGGTGGACCTGACCCGGATCGACGGCGTGGACGCGTACACAGCCCTGAAGGTGATCAGCGAGATTGGCACCGACATGACCAAATGGCCCAGCGCCAAGCACTTCGCGTCCTGGCTGGGGCTGAGTCCCAACAACCGCATCACCGGTGGGAGGGTGATCAGCTCCAAGACCAAGCCCAGCGCCAACCGGGGCGCGGCGGCGCTGCGTCTGGCGGCCAACGCGCTGCACCGCTCCGACAGTGCTCTGGGTGCCTTCCTGCGCCGCAAGAAAGCCCATCTGGGAGCGCCAAAGGCCATCACCGCCACGGCCCACAAGCTGGCGAGGCTCATCTATTCCATGCTGAGGTACGGCCAGGAGTACGTGGATGCCGGCGCCGAATACTACGAAAGTCAGTATCAGCAACGGGCGTTGCGTGCGGCAAAGCGTCGGGCGGCCCACCTGGGCTACCAGCTGGTGCCCATGTCCGATGGTGAGCACCAGGATCCCAGTCCGCCTCTCAACCCGACGGCCGCCGCCGTGTGAACAACCTTGTTAGTCGGGAGACCTCCCCGCTGAGCCTGACCTCGCCAACTATGGTCTGGGGATATTGCTCAGCAAGGCTGTCGGAAAGATTTTCGCTTCCGAGGACGGGAGCCGTCACCTCGATCACCGCTTGGCCTGGCCCGAACTTCAGGAAATGCCATGCATTGTTTGGGCGGATGCGGTTCTGGACAAAGCGATTGGGTTCCCGGGTCTCTAGAAAAACCTCCATTTCCGCGGAGGTGTCGCCGGAGCGCGTGAAGACAAAGGTGGCAGTGGCGCCCTTGGGAATGTCGCTCTTCCCGGACGGCATTTTGGCCTCAACGGTAACGCTCGGCAGCAGCGGCTGGACCACCTCCTGAGCGTGGGCCGGACCCGAGGGGAATAGTGATAGCGCCCCGGCCAGCAACAGGGCCAGGAGGAGCGGGACTAAAAGGGCCGGCCTCACAAGGAGAGGTAGGCCCCGTCTACACCAGCAATCAGTCATTGGTTTCATCCTCTCGCGGCGAGCGTCAGGGCCGGGCGCGGGCGCCGGGATGCCCAATGCGCGGCGCGGCATCCTCGTTCGCCCCTTTTCCGGCGACATTCCAACAGCTCGCTGGCGAGGCGTTTCCGGGTCCACGGCGGCCAGGGTCTCTTGATTGTTGAATCCGCCCCCTCCCGTCGTCCCGGTCGCAACCGGGACCCAGGACTCGTCGCCTGTTTTGGTTCCCAAGACGCCTCTAACCCAAAGTTGGGGTCTGGATTCCGGCTGCGGCCGGAAAGACGGGGGGATTCTTTCCGACAATTAAACGACCCGGCCACGGCAGCGGGCCTCCTTGCAATTGTTGGCAATCGTTGACAATCGTTGACAATCGTTGGCAATTGTTTCCCGGCGACATAATGTACAGGACGCGTGTGTACTTGCTGTGACCTGTAACCCCGAAACTATGCCCTTTTTGTGACGTTTTCGGGAGTCGCGTGGTACAATCGGCCCCATGAATCTGGACATCGCGGAATCGCAGGCGCTCCGCAGGCCGGGCGTCACGCTCGAAGAAGCCAACAGCCTGCGGCGAGAAAACGAGGCGCTGCGGGAGCGACTCTCCGGGCTGAGCGAGGCCAGCCTTCGCATCAGCCGGAGCCTCGACCTGGGCACCGTCCTGCAAGGGGTCATAGACGGCGCCCGTTCGCTGACCGGGGCCCGCTATGGCGCGCTGGTGGCCTTCGACGACTCCGGGGGCATAGAGACCATCATCACCTCCGGCATCACCGCCGAAGAACGCCCGCGGTTCGGGGACTTGCCCAAGGGCCTGGGGCTCCTCCAGTACCTGAACGAGATCGAGGGACCGCTGCGACTGGCGGATATCTCCAGCCACCACAGGTCGGTCGGCTTCCCAGGGGGCCACCCGCCGATGAAAACCTTCCTGGGGACCCCGGTCCTTCATTCAGGCGAGCGCCTCGGCAACATCTACCTGACCGAGAAGGAAGGCGGACGGGAGTTCACCCCGGAGGACGAAGAGACCTTCGTCACGTTCGCCACCCAGGCGGGAATGGCCGTCGTCAATGCCCGCAGATACAGCGACGAACACCGGGCCAGGGCCGACCTGGAGGCCCTGGTCGACATCTCGCCCGTGGGGGTCCTGGTCTTTGACGCGAAGACGCGGGACCTGGTGTTGCTCAATCAGGAGTCGAGGCGGATTGTTCGCGGGTTCCGCGCACCGGGTCGCAGCCAGGCGGAGATCCTCAGTGTGTTGACCTTCCGGCGTCCGGATGGACGTGAAATTCCGCTGGACCAGATGCCGACGGAACGGGCGCTGAAAGACGGCGAGACCGTGCGCGCCGAGGAGATCATCATAGAGCTCCCGGACGGCCTGGCGATCACCACTGTCGTCAACGCCACGCCAATCTTCTCGGACGTGGGTGAGATCGTGTCCGTCGTCGCCACCGTGCAGGACATGACGCCTCTGGAAGAGCTGGAGCGGCAGCGGGCCGAGTTCCTGGGCATGGTGAGCCACGAGCTGCGGACACCGCTCACCACCATCAAGGGCTCCGCGGCCACCGTGCTGGGCGCTCCGTCTGCCGTCGATACCGCCGAGATGCGCCAGTTCTTCCGGATCATCGACGAGCAGGCCGATCACATGCGCGGCCTGATCAGCGACCTTCTCGACGCGACGCGGATCGAGGCGGGCATGCTGTCGGTCGCACCCGAACCCACGGATGTGGCGGCGCTGGTGGACGAGGCAAGAGAGGCGTTCCTGCGCGGCGGCGCCAGGAACAGCGTCGAGATGGACCTCCCGCCGGACCTGCCCCGGATCAGGGTGGATAGACAGCGCTTGACCCAGGTCTTCAACAACCTCTTCTCCAACGCCTCCAAATACTCGCCCGACTGGTCGACCATCAGGGTGAGCGCGTCGGTGCAGGACGTGTACGTCGCCATCTCCGTCTTGGACGAGGGTAGAGGCGTATCCGCAGAGCGCCTGCCATACCTCTTCAGAAAGTTCTCCCGGCTGGACAGCGAGGACCTGAACCAGCGTATAGAGGGCGAGGGCCTGGGCCTGGCGATCTGCAAGGGAATAGTGGAGGCCCACGGGGGCCGCATCTGGGCCGAGAGCGGCGGACGGGAACTCGGTACGCGGTTCATCTTCACGATTCCAGTGGTCCCCGAGACCGCCGACGGCCCGGCGCCCAGCCCGGGACCGGTGGCGAGGGGCCCGGTGCGTGTTCTCGCGTTGGATGACGAGCCGCAGATGCTGCGGCTCGTCCGCAACACCCTGTCGGACTCAGGCTACACCCCCATCGTGACCGGCGATCCGGATGAGGCGCTCCGGCTCATCGAGGTGGAGAAGCCAGACCTCATTCTGCTGGACCTGATGCTGCCCGGCGTCGACGGAATCGAGCTGCTGAAACCCATCTTCCGGATTACCGACGCTCCGGTCATCTTCCTGTCCGGCCGCGACGAAGAGCGGGATGTCGTGAGGGCCTTCGAGACGGGAGCCGACGACTACATCGTCAAGCCCTTCTCGCCAACCGAGCTGGTGGCCAGAATCGAGGCGGTGCTGCGCCGGCGTGAGACGTCCGACCGGAGCAGGACGCAGGAACCCTATGCGCTGGGCGACCTGACCATCAACTACGCCGAACGCCGAGTGACGGTGGCGGGATGTACGGTGCAGCTGACCGCGACCGAGTACAACCTGCTCTTCGAGCTTTCGGTCAACGCCGGACAGGTGTTGACCCAAGACCAGTTGCTGCGGCGGATCTGGGGACCGGATTACTCCGGCGACTCACGGCTCCTGCGTTCCTTCGTCAAGAAGCTTCGCCGCAAGCTGAAGGACGACGCCGACAGCCCCACCTACATCTTCACCGAGCCCCGCGTCGGCTACCGCATGGCAAAGACCTAGCGGGTCGAGGCGCATCGAGGAGGCAGCGTCAAGGAAGGATAGGCGGCGCCATGGCCGGCAGGGCCGTAACCGGCAGGACCGTAACCGATAGTTGTTCGGGCTCTGAAGTTGTACCGGAGCCATGAGTCTAGCTACGATGGGCAAGCCCCCGATCCCCGATGGGCCAACCTCCATAACAACCTCCTGGCTTAACCAGGCCCTGTCGGCGGGCGTCGCGTCGGACCTTCCCGCCTTACTTCCCGCCTTGAAGGAAGTCAACGTGGATGTGGTCGGGGCGGGGGTTGGCCTCATGGGGGAGGTCCTTCGCTGCCGCCTCACCTACGAGGACGACGCTCCCTCCGCCCCCGGCTCCGTTATCGTAAAGCTGCCAAGCTCTCACCCCAGGAACCTGAAGATGAGCAAACTGCTACAGCTTTACAAGCGGGAATATTTCTTCTACATCCGCCTCGCGCCTCACGTCCCCATTCACGTTGCGGCCCTCTACTACGGAGATTTCGAGGAGAGGGGCCACCGTTTCGTCCTGGTCCTGGAAGAACTGCGCGGCATGGAGACCGGCAACCGGTTGGAGGGCGCCACCGAACGCCAGGCCAAGGTCGCCATTCGCGCCATAGCCAGGCTCCACGGCCGATACTGGAACAAGGTGGACCGGCCCCCTGTCGCCGGCCTGCACTATTCCCTCCACCCCAAGCACCGGCCTCTGGTCCAGTTGTCCTATCTGCGCTGCCTTGTCCCCACCCTCAAGAATTTTGGCGGCCTCTTCTCCGGGGACATGCGCCGCCTTGCCGAGGATTACGGCCCCAGAATCGCTGACCACATGGCCGACGTCGCCGCCCAGCCCCTCACGTTCGGCCACGGCGACTTCCTGCTCGACAACATGTTCTTCGGCCCGGACGGGTCCGATGACCTCGCCGTCATCGACTGGCAGGTCAGCGGCATCAGCTGCGGCCTGTACGACGTCGCCTCCTTCATGAGCGACAGCGTGTCGACTGAGACCCGCCGCAAGATCGAGCGCGAGACTCTACGGGAATACCACGATGTCCTCTGCGGCGCGGGCGTCAAGGAATTCTCCTTCGAAGCCTGCTGGCGCCTCTACCGGCAGAACATGCTCGGCCGCCTCCTCGCCCCCGTCTTCATCTGCGGCGGCCTGGACCACTCCAACGAGCACGGCCGCGCCCTCGCCGAAAACGGCCTCCGCAAGACACTCGCCGCCATAGAAGACCTCGAAGCCGGCGAATTCCTCCCCACGCCCCGCCCCTTCTACACCCCTGCCAACGCCTTCTCCACCCTCTCCCGCTGGGCCTACAAGCTCTACAAGACCGTGAGCTAAATGGACCGAGTTATTGAGCCGGGCGAGGACGTTCCCATAACTCCTTGCCCAGTGGAATGGCATGCCCCTGCCAGTCAATCGGTGGTGGAAGCCGTCCGCAGAAGACCCGGACGCAGATCAGGCGTCCGATGACCCTTCCGCGAAATAGGAAAAAGCGGAACTTCCCGACGGAAAACCGCCTCCGGCATCTCCGAGGATTCGGTCACGCTGAAGGCAGCACTTCCGTTGGACCTGCCGATGTCAGGAGAGAACGGCATCGACGGCGTGATGAAGATGGGTTGTACGGCGTCGTTACCCTGCTGTTGGGCGTCGCCTCCACTCGCATCGTCACGGTGTTCAACACCAACGACTTCCTGCCCTCCGGGGGCGAAACCATCCGCCACATCGAGACCCTCGACGCGGCCTTCGGCGGCTCCACCGGCACTTCGGCCGTGCCGCTTATGGTCGGCGTGCCCGTCGCGGGCGTGTTCCCGGCGCGGGTCACCGTCTCGGAGCATGTCTCGGTGGTCTGTCCATCTTCGGCAGTGACCTCTGCCGTGATGACGTTGGGTCCGACACTCAGCGAAGCCAAACCGGCGGCGTCCTCAACACCGCCGAGCTTTACCACAAAGCTCGCTCCGGAATGGTTCGGGGTGGGAGTGACAGTGGTCTCCCTAACGCGATTCGCGGCACTGGCTGTATAGGTAGTTGTGCCGGATGCGGATGTGCCGGAATCTATGTCGCTCAACGCCAGGCCGATGACGGTGGCGTCGTTGTTCTGGCTCTGGGCTATGACGGTTGGGACTAGGCCGATCACTGCCAGGGCCATCACTACCCCAAACGTGATGACCGTCCCCCCGAGCCCGAGTCGCTGTGCAGTGCTCATCTCATGCATCCTTGTCGTTTGGACTTCGACGGCTGCCCTTCTGCCCTTCGCTCATCTCGTAGGTCAAAGGTATGATAGGTTAGTGAGACCGGATATTTGCAGAGTAAGTCCAGCATACTGTCCCACCGCTAGCGCCGAATTCTCAACGGCTCGACAAGGCTATGAACACCTGTATCGGCCCATAGCTCCAGGGCATCGAATGCGGCCGGAGCGTCACTCCCAGCGGTAATGGCTAAATGGCTTGTATGGCAGGCGACCTCCGCATTGAAGGTAGGCAATTCCACGCTGACGTCGTGGACATGATTACATACGAGCGCCGCGCGATAGCGGAGTTCTAAGGGGCCAACGTGAGCTGCCCCCGAATCTTGGGTCGGTTGTAATGCGAGCAAGGTAATGGCAAGCCAATCCGATAGCGGAGAATCTATGCCCACCCTTAATATCTTCGTGAGTTTCGAGTTCGACAAGGACAAGGACCTCCAGAACAACTTTTACCGGCAGGCCAAGCAAGAGACCAATCATCGAATTCGCGATCGCTCGCTCCATGAATCTTATCCCGACGAGGCATGGAAGAACAAAGCGAGGAACGCCATAAGCCGATGTGACGTGGTTGTTGTCCTTATTGGTCAAGACACGCACAATGCCCCCGGCGTCATAGTGGAAACGGACATGGCACGCAGCCTTAACAAGCCGATCATTCAGGTCAGACCGCAAGGGCAGCCCTACCAGGGACTTACCAGACTTGGGGAACCCATCTCGTGGAGATGGAAGGCCATCAACGCCAAGTTGGACGCTATGTAATCTGGTCAACGCTGAACCTCCTTAGCGACCACTGTGCAGGGGGCAATATGAACGGGCAATCGGGCTTAGACTACGATTCTTCAGGGGTCCAAAAGCACTTGGAGATAAATCAAAACGTCATTATGCGCATGGGAGAGAACAGCCGTTCCTGCAAGGTCTGGTGCGTCACCCTCGTTGCAGCTGTCCTGGTGCTGGTAGCTCGAACCGGAGAGGCAAACCATGCGCTTATAGCGTTAGGCCCGACGGTCCTGTTTTACGTATTGGATTCCTACTACCTGGCACTGGAACGAGGGTTTCGTCGGTCATTCGACAGCTTTGTCCGCCGACTCCATGAGGGAAGGGTCTCTTCGCATGATCTTTTCACCGTGGACTTCATAGGTTCGATACCACAGGGAACCCTTTGGGCGATGTTCATGTCTTTTTCGGTGTTGCCGTTCTACTTTGTGGTAGTCGCAACGGTGATGCTGGCGTGGCAGCTGATACTCTAATCGAAGGCACACCTATGGCTTCCAACATACCTAGGCATAAGGTTTTCATCAGCTTTCACGAACAGGACATCGAGTACAAGGAAGAGTTCGTCCGCCGGATGGGAAAGCGCATCGTGGACAGGTCAGTTGACACCGGAAACATTGATGACACTGGCCTGAAGACGGCAACGGTGCGCCAGAAGATTCGGGACGAGTACATCAGAGACACCACCGTTACCATTGTCCTGATAGGCCCTCGCACATGGCAGCGAAAACACGTGGATTGGGAGATAGGCTCCAGCATTCGCAAGACCAAGAGGAATCCCAGATGTGGATTGTTAGGCATCGTACTTCCGAATCATCCCGGCTACCGCAAGAGAGAACTTGACCTACATCTGATTCCTCCGCGCCTGGCGGACAATTGGACGGAGGTTGATTCTTACTCGCTCATATACCATTGGCCGAATCCCTGGACGCCAGCCAAGATAGCAGAATGGATCCACCGGGCCTTTGTACGACGGGATGGGACTCCGCCCAACAACGCTCGGAAGCCATTCGCTCGCAACAGAACCAGAGATCACGGAAGAGGGTGGCAGAGCTAGAACGATTAAAACGAGTAATAGGACTCGGCCCACGAATCAGGTAGTTATGGTTGTTAGCCACTTTATCCATAGGTGCTTGGTCATCGGACGACGGGTCCACCTCAACGCTCAGCTGTTCGTCCAGGTTGGGCCAATGGATGTCCTGGCCCGTGCTAATCAGTTCCCAGTTGTCGCTTTCCTCGGGGGTGGCGTGGACCGGGCGGAGATAAGGAGATAATAGGAAAGTGGGACGGATATGGCCGGACATCGGAAAGCTCGGCGTCTTCGGTTACTTCAATGGTCATTGCCCTGAACATTTGCATCACTGCCTCGCATCCAGCCGGTCCAGGTTGCCGCTCCAGCCAAGGATTCGCTCGTCGGCGGTTACCAGTCTGTGGCCGCCCAACGCGGTAGCGACAATGATGCGGTCGGCCGGATCGCCATGAATGTCAGCAAGCAGGCCGGCGCGGGCAGCGATGGCGCCGTCAACGGGAATTTCAATGAGACCTTGGCTGATCAGCATACTTCTCCATTCATAGAGATCAAGGTCAAAGTTAATCTGACCCTTCTGAATCCGCATCGCCACTTCCCAAAAGCTGATTGCCGAGACCGCTGCTTCCTCTTTATGCAGGGAATGCTGCAACAAATCACGGTTTTGAACGCCTAACCGTTGATCTCCCCATCTCTGCCAAAGGAGAATGTGGGTATCGAGGAGTATCAAAAGAGTTCATTGCCCTTTTCTTCGGGATCCTCGAACCATTCCGCGGGCATGGGCGATACAATGTCTCCATGGATTTGAATGATGTCCCGGTCGATGCCAAAGATAACATCGGGTTTTTGACGGCAGGGCGACAGCTTGGCCACAGCCTTGCCGTTCTTGGTAATGACAATTTCCTCGCCGGTTTCTGCAACCTCGTCCATCAACTTCAGGCACTTGGCCTTGAACTCCGAGGCCTTGATGGTACGCGGACCGTTGGGTTTGTCCATTTCGGCTGCCATCCCGGTACTCCTTATTCGCAATGCTGATGGGTATGTTACCATAGTCACGACTATGGTCATAGCCTACCGGGCATACCCCATCGCCGCCAGCAGTTGGTCCATACGGACCACCGCCTCGTCCCGACGCCCCCCTGCCTCCCGCAGTTGGGTCAGGGCCACCTCCACCGGCATTACCTCCACCGGCTCGGTGGTGTCCACGCAGTGCCATGAGGGCGGACCGCAGGTCGTGGAGCAGCAGGTTCAGCTTGCCGATGGCCAGAGTCCCCAGGCTCCGCTCCTGGCCGTGCAGGACTAGGTTACGGGCATCGCCTCCCTGCTCACGTACGTACTGGGCGGTGTAGATCATCATTCCGGCAGAACCGGAGGCGGCGTCGTAGATGCGCATTCCTTCACGGGGTTCGAGCAATTCCACAATCAGCCTCACGACCTCCAGCGGGGTGTAGAGTTCCCGCCTTTCTTGCCGGCGTGGACGGCCGCTTGGAGAACCTCTACCGGGCCCTTGAGACCAAGCGGTTGCCCATTGTGTACTGTCGCACCGCATCCTGTCCCTGAAGGCACGCCAGGACCAGCTAACGGCGGGGCGAGGGGAGTCGAAGGGCCAGTTGGAGCAGCGCAGGGCGGAGTTGCCCTCGACGAGGGAGATCAAGGGGTACGTGGCGGACTTCCGTGAGTTCCTCCAGGAAGGTACGTTTCCAGAGCGGAAGGCGCTTATCCGCAACTTCGTACAGGGCATTGAAATCATGGAGGACAAGGCCGTGCTGACGTACACTATCCCATGCCGTCGGACAGGGTGACGTCGGAATCGGCCTCGGTCCTCGATTTTGCCCAGTCTGGCCCATCATCTGAACGGCCTGCGGCGGACTTACTGGTGCTCATCACCCGTGTACAATGTGCCCCTGAGGCTGGAATAATGCTGGGTTCCGTTGGATGGGGGCAGGACCTGATTTACCTGGTGGCGGATGGAGCGCATTTCGAGGCCGGGTCGCCGCTCCAGCCGCGCCCTAGAGAAGAGTGCCAAGGCGGGGTGATCGATCTGTGGCCCGGAAGTCGATTGCCACAACACTTGAAACAAGCTCGGCATATTATTTTGATTAGAGGGGGGACCACTATGCCTTTGCAGCTGGACCACACAATCGTGCCCGCTTACGACAAGGTGAAGTCGGCAGAGCTCATCGCCCGCATATTCGGGCTCAAGTACGAGGGGGCCTGGGGTCACTTTGCGCCTGTTAAGGTCAACGACACGTTGACGCTCGACTTCGATGACTCGGACAATCCACGCTCCAATCACTACGCCTTCCTGGCCTCGGACGAGGAGTTCGATGCGGTGCTACAGCGCGTAAAGGACGAGGGTATACCGTTCGGGAGCGGGCCACGTTCGCAGGCAGACGGCGAGATCAACTACGAGCACCAAGGACGTGGGTTCTACTTCGACTGCGAGAACGGCCACCTTTGGGAGGTTATCACCCACCCGTACATCACCGATTAACATGCATTGCCATGACCCGGGTAGCGGTCCTCTACTGGTCCGGCAACCTACCTCCGATGTACTTGTTTCATCTCCCCTTTAAGAAACTATCTCAAAAGCCGGCAGATTTGCTGTAAGGCCGCCAATCTTCCGGCTAGCGCGTGGATTCCCGCTTTCGCGGGAAAGACGGGTAGGGCCGGCCGGCAGTTTTGAGATAGTTTCACACGAACAGCTCTTTCTTACTGACGTGCCTGGCGTGTGGATGCTGATGGCGCCGGCCGCACCGCGTTGGCGGACGGCCGGCCGCTACCCCGGCTTGTAGGCCACGACTTTGCAGCTCACCGTATTGGTCGGCGGCATCTCCTCGTTCTCGGTCCGGAATTCGTAGTCTTGGCCTGTTATCTCGATGTCCCGGAAGCCGGCTTTCTCCAGCCGGCCCAGGTACACCTCGGTATATTCCGCGCCAGCCGTGCAAGACACCCAGGCTTCGGCGTCGGTGACGGCGGGTCCTTCGGGGGTCAAGGCCATCACGTCGGACAAGTGAATCCTTCCGCCGGGCGCCAGCACCCGGAAGCTCTCGCTGAACACGGCGTCCTTGTCGGGAGACAAGCAGACTACGCAGTTGGAAATGATGACGTCGTAGGAGTCCTCAGGCAGCGGCATCGCCTCCATCTCTCCCTGAACGAACTCCACGTTGATCAGACCGAGGTCGGCCTGGTTCTTTCGGGCCAGTTCCAGCATGGCGGGGGTCATATCCAAGCCGGTGACGCGGCCGGTCTCGCCTACCTCCCGGGCCGCCAGGAAACAGTCGATGCCGCCGCCGGAACCCAGGTCCAGCACTCGCTCGCCAGGCTTGAGTCCGGCTAGCGCCGTCGGGTTGCCGCAACCCGCGGATGCGGCGATGGACTCGGTGGGCAGCCCGGCCAGCTGGCCACCGGTGTACAGCCGCATGGCGTGGTCGAGGTCTTCGATGCCGCAGCAGGCGGCAGTCTCGCAACCGCAGCCATTGGAGTGGTCGTGGTCCCCTGCCTGCGAGACCGGCAACAACTCGATCACTCGCAGGGCCCGGGCGCCGTAGGTCTCCTTGACCAGTTCTTTTATTTCGTCTTGATTGGTAGCCATTGGGATTCCCCCTTGTTAATTTCCGGCAGGGCCTGCGCCACGCAGCCCTGCACCGCCGGCAGCATCTTCTGCCATACCCTGGCGGCCGCTTGGAACGCCTCGGTACCGGACGGGGTCAGCCAGCAAATACGCCGGTTGCGACCTTGGTGTTCCTCCATGCGGAATTCCACGTAGCCGTCGTCTTGAAGTTCCTTCATGGTGGAGTACACCATAGCCTCGGTAGGTTCGCAGCATCCTTGGCAGGCTTCCTTCATTGCCTGGTTGACCCTGTAGCCGTGGACTGGCCCCTTCGCCAGTTCGGAGAGCAGCAAGAACCGGCAGATGCTCCTCTTGACCAAGTTCTCCCAGTACACCTCATGCTCCATGCCGGCCATGCTAAACCCCGTACACTAAACCGTGTTTAGTATTGTATGGTCAAGCAACCGGCCAGTCAACCCTCTGTACCGGACATGGTAGAATTAGGGCCGTTCCAGGCAACTCGCTTACGGCAATTCGCTTACGGATGAAGGCTCATGAAAATTTCCGGTTACAAGACCCGGGTCCTCCGTACCCCCGCCAGAGACCCGCTGGCCGACAGCCTCCCGGACACCGGCGCCCAACGAGGGTTCGTCACCCTGGAAATGACCACCGACGAAGGGATCGACGGCATCGGCCTCACCTTCATTCCGGCACTGGGCCTCAGCCCGCTGCTCCCCGCTCTCAAATCGGCCGTCGACTCCTTGGCCGAGTTGACCATTGGCCAAGACCCTATGGAAATCGAGGGAATCGTCGAGGGCCTCAAGGACGCCACCACCGGCTCGGGGCCCGGCGGTGTGTTGAGCCTGGCGTTGGCCGCTGTCGACATCGCCCTCTGGGACATCAAGGGCAAGGCCTTGGGCCAGACGGTTTCGACGCTTCTCGGGGGCTACCGGAAGCGGGTGCCCACTTACGCCAGCGGCGCCCTCATGCGCCCGGTGAACGTGGAACGCCTGGCCGAGATAGGGCCCATGCTGGTGGACCAAGGGTTCCGGCAGATGAAGACCCAGATGGGGGCCGAACCCACCGCCGGCCGGGAGGTGGAGCGCATCCGGGTGCTGAGGGACTCCGTGGGCGACGACATCGACCTGATGTGCGACATCAATCAGCTCTGGAGCGTGAACCAAGCCATTGACATCGGCCATCAAGTGGAGGACTACCACCTGTTCTGGCTGGAGGATGTGGTGGCCCACGACGACTACCAAGGCATGGCCAAGGTGGCCGACGCCCTCTACACTCCCATCTGCGCCGGGGAGTACGTCTACGGCGTCAACCCCTTCCGCCAGTTAATCCAGAACGGCTCTGTCGACATCGTCATGATCGACCTGCTTCGAGTCGGCGGGATCACGCCGTGGCGCAAGGTCGCAGCCATGGCCGAAGCGTTCAACATGCCCGTGGTGAGCCACCTTGTGCCGGAAATACACATCCAACTGATGGCCGCTATACCCAACGGCCTGACGGTCGAGTACATGCCCTGGACTCTGGAGCTCTTCGAGGAGACGCCTCGATTAGCCGACGGCAACCTCGAAGTGCCGGACAAACCGGGCTTGGGATTGGCGTTCGATCAGGGAGCGTTGGACCGCTACGCCGTGTCCTGATTCACCCCAGAGTACTCGGAAGACACGAAGGACGCGGAGATTATTGCTGATTCGGTGATTCTGGGAGGCAGCTAATGGTTTCGCAGCTACGGACTTACACCATCAACCGGGGAATGATGGACTCATGGCTGAAGGTGTTCGACGAGGAGATACGCCCGATTCACGACAAGATCGGGATGCCCATCTCCGCCACTTGGGTCAACGCCGACCGAAACGAGTTCATCTGGATTCGCAGCTTCAACAGCGCCGAGGAAATTCCCGAGAAAGAGGCGGCCTACTTCGCCTCCGACGAGCGCAAAGCCCTGGGTGACCGGCCAACCAGCCACATTGCAAAAATCGAAGTAAAGGTAATCGAGACCGTGCTGGAGCCTGCCGCTGTTGCAGGTTAGCCCGGCTATATTACGAAAGTTGTGCGGAAAGTTCCCTCCGAGGGCAGAAACTTTCCGCATATTCTCTAACCCCAACCTGGCGGCATCGTTCAAGGCAGTGGAGACGACCCCCATGGGAACTTTCAGCGTAATCATCCGTATCGGAGACTTGGGCCGAACGCGCTTCGAGGAAGTCGAGGCGATGGCTGATACCGGGGCGACAACAACGGTCATACCCCGGACGCTACTGAATGGTCTGGGCATCAGCCCCACACGCCAGGAAACCTTCGAATACGCCAGCGGCCAGCAGGCGCGGCTCGACATGGCGCAGGCAACAGCCCAAGCGGAAGGGCGGAAAACCATCACTTGGGTCATCTTCGGCGAAGAAGGGATGTCCCCGCTGCTGGGCGCCTACACGCTGGAAGGGCTGTTCCTGGGAGTTGACCCATACAATCAGCGGCTAGTGCCAGTGAACGGCCTGCTTAAATAGGCGGCCCCGAGGGTGGCACCCGAGCTGCTACACTCCACCGGGATGGCATTAGGAAACCAGAAACGAATCCAGAGTGTTGGTTCACACGGAGAACACCACATTACAGAAAGGACGAGATTTCCCAATCGTCCGGCGAAGACGCAATGTCCTTCCCGAGCCGGCCTACGTGCGTTCGACGTCAGGGACGTTGAAGATGACCTTCCGGAGCACGACGCACCCGACGGTCGGAAGTGTTACTACGTGGGCCCAGGACTGTTCTTAAAGTGGCTACAATCCGCCTCGTAGCGCTGCTCACTGTGTGCCTCGCGGCACTCGGACTAACCACCGCTTGTGGGAACCCGGATGCTGAGGCGTGGGAGTCTCTTCTATCCAAAAGTGCGCAGGTTGAAAAGGAACTCGAATAACTGCAGCCGGAACAATCGGCCTTCTTCGGTCATAACCCTGAGTGGACATTGCCGCAATGCGCGAGGCCGACTTGGGAACGCATGTTTGACGAAGTTTCACATGTCGACCTCGGAGACTTAAGCAGGGAGTTGGACCGGTGGCAAAAATACGCGGAAGCATTGGCAGAGGGAGGTGCGGGGCGTAACCTACACTTCACCGCCGTCGGGCATCTGGTGGAAATCGAAGTCGACGTATGGGGTAAGAGACGAGCATTCGACGGGGAGTTGGAGACCCTCGAATTGCTTAACTGCCCAGTCTACTATCCGTGGAAGTAGCGGTTCTGAAGCAGGACGGTCGCAGAATCTTTGCACACAGTGGAATATGCCCGCAATGCGTAATTCCCACGAAACCCCGAGCCCAGAATCCCTCGGGTAATGTAATTTTCCATTGGCAGAGTTCTTTGATTCCGGTTTTTGCAGGAATGACGGGTGTATCTCGACCCGAACGCGATGGCACTTAGGACACCCCCTAAAGCCCCTTCCGCATCTCGACGTGCAGGATGCCGGCCTCCATGAACATCCCGCCGTGCTCGGTGTACCCGTGGGCGGCGTAGAAGGCTTTGACGTAGTCCTGGGCGTGGAGGACGATTTCGGTCGCGCCCTGAATCTTAGCTTCATCTTCGAGGAAACGCAGGATCAGACCGCCTACTCCGCGACGACGATGCGCGATGTCCACGGCCATGCGGCCGATGCGGGCTGCACCATCTTCCGAGAACATTCGTCCGGTGCCCATGGCGTCTCCGTCTTCCACCGCGATGGCGTGGGTAGCTTGGGCGTCGTACTCGTCCAGTTCGATCTCGGGCGGGACGGCCTGCTCGTCTACGAAGACACGGAAGCGGATTCCAACCGCCGCTTCCATGTCTTCTTCCGTTTCCACCAGTTTTACGGTTATATTGCTCATTTTGTCATTCCCGCGGCGGTAACCTCAACGGCGTTTGAGGGCAGCGTTTCACCCCCACTCTAACCCTCCCTCCGAGGGGAGGAGTTTTTGGGGACGGGGACGCTCTTACCCTAACCCTCTCCCAGAGGGAGAGGGGATTCCTTAGAAGACGATGACGCCCCGGCCGATCTCGCCGGCGTCCATGTCGTCGTAAGCCTCGTTCACTTGGTCCAGAGAGTAGCGCCGCACCACCAGGTCGTCCAAGTTGAGCTTGCCCAACCGGTAGAGCTCGGCGAACTTGGGCATGTCGACCTTGGCGTGGGTCGAGCCGTAGTAAGTGCCCCGGACCGTCTTCTCGTTCCGCACCATGTCCACGGCGTCCAGGGGCGCCTCGGCGCCGAAGGGGGCAATGCCGACCAGGGTGACCGTGGCGCTCTTCCCGGCCATGTCGTAGGCGGCTTTGATCGTCGAGGAAGCCCCGACTACTTCGAAGGTATAATCCGCGCCGCGGCCTCCGGTGATCTCCCTCACCTGCTCCACCGGGTCGCGGTCGGAGGCGTTCACCATGTGGGTCGCGCCGAACTTCATGGCGAATTCCAACTGGCTCTCTCTCAGGTCTACGGCAATGATCTTGCTGGCGTTGGCCAAAGCGGCGCCCATGATAACGTTGAGGCCGACCCCGCCGCAGCCGACGACTGCCACGCTGCTGCCGGGGCGGACCCGGGCGCTGTTCACCACGGCGCCGACACCTGTGGGCACGCAACAACCGATGAGGGCGGCCTTGTCCATGGGAATAGGCCATTCTACGGATACGCAGCCCATTTCGGGGACCACGGCGTATTCGGCGAAGCAGGCGACCTTGCCCATATGATGGATGTACTGGTCGCCTATGTGCAGGCGGCAGGTGCCGTCCAGCATATTGGGCCCCGTAGCCATGTGGGTGTCGCAGACTTGGGAGTTGCCCTCCAGGCAGGAATGGCAACGGCCGCAGGCGGGTACGAAGGAGAGGATCACCTGCTCGCCCGGCCGCACCGTCGTGACGCCGGGACCCACCCTCTCGACGGTTCCGGCGCCTTCGTGCCCAAGCACCACAGGCAGTGCGATGGGTGCGTCGCCGTGCATGAAATGGCGGTCGCTGCGGCATATGCCGGCGGCGCCGATCTTGACCAAGACCTCTCCCTCCTTGGGATCGTCGAGCTCCACGTCTTCCAGCACCAGAGGTTGTTTTGTTTCATAGAGGACAGCGGCTTTCACGAGTCGTCTCCTATACCGGTAAATCGTGGCCTATAATACATCATTCGCCACGGGGAGCACAGAGAGCGCAGGGATTCACGGCTATCCTCTGGGACCTCCGTGCCCTCCGCGGTGAAAAAGGACCGTATGATGCAACGGCGACAGGCAACCATGGCCATCGTTTACGACTTCGATGGCACCCTCGCGCCTGGCAACATGCAGGAACACCAGTTTATCCCGGACATCGGGATGGAACCGCCGGAGTTTTGGCGGGAAGTAAACCAGTTGTCCAGGCGCCACCAAGCCGACGGTATATTGATGTATATGTACCTCATGTTGCAGAAGGCCCGGGCCGCCGGTGTGCCCGTCCGCCGGGGCGATTTCCGCAAGCGGGGAGAAGGCATCAGGCTTTTCCCCGGAGTCACGGGATGGTTCGACCGCGTTAGCGAGTATGGGCGGCGAACGGGCGTGGCTGTCGAACACTACCTGGTGTCCTCGGGCAACGCCGAGATTATCGAGGGCTCGCCCATTGCCGGGGCGTTCAAAGCAATCTACGCGTCGAAGTTCATGTTCGACGAGAACGGCGTCGCCAATTGGCCGGCCTTGGCCATCAACTACACCAACAAGACCCAGTACCTGTTCCGCATCAACAAAGGCGCCCACGACCTGAGCGACAACACGAGAATCAACGCGGTCGTTCCCGGACACGAGCGGCCCATACCCTTCGAGAACATGGTCTACATTGGCGACGGCTCGACCGACGTGCCCTGTTTCCGGGTCGTGACAGACCAGGGCGGCTTGTCAATCGCCGTCTTCGACCCCGCCACGCCAGACGCTTCCGCCAAGGCCGAACAGTTCCGCCGCGACGGCCGGGTGCACCAGGTGGTGCCGGCGAACTACACGGAAGGAAGCCAGTTGCAGACGGTGGTAGAGCGGAGGATCATCGAGGTAGCGGACAGCAAGACTGCCTGCCGGGAGGGGCGCTGACTACCGGTGACCCCGATTGGTTCGTCTCTATCGGTTCGTCTCTATCGGTCCGTATTGAAGCAGGCGTCTAGTCGGGTGGGGGATCAAGCTGTTCTTCCAACCGTCGCAGCGCCCTTTGGGTCGAACGGAGCTCGCGGAGGATTTCCTCCCGCGATTCCGGTTGGTCCAACGAGCGGATGCGTTCCTGCTTGGCCTCGTCGAGGTTGTTGATCACCACCGCAATGAAGAGGTTGACGACTACGAACGTACCAAGCACCACGAAACTGACGAAATAAATCCAGGCCAGCGGATGAAGCTCCATGGCCTTGTCCATGATTTCGACCCAACCCTCTAATGTCACCACTTGAAACAGCGACAGCACGGAGATTCCGAGGTTACGCCAGTGTGCCGGGTCGTGTTCGTGAAAGAGTTGGTACCCGATGATTGCGTAGATGTAGACCATGATGCCCATCAGGACCACGATATGCACCATGCTGGGTATGGACCGCACCAGTGTGGAGACGATCAAGCGCAGTTCCCTGACAGTGGAAATCAGCCGGAGAAGCCGCAGCAAGCGGGCCATCCGGGCAATTACGGCAAAGCCGCCCGTTGCCGGGACCAGTGAAAAAACGATTATCGAGAAGTCGAAGACGTTCCACCCATCGCGGAAATACCGATCGACCCGCGGGGAGACGGCCAGCATCTTAAGGACGGCCTCGACGATGAACACGCCGAGCGTCGCTTGGTGAATGAGGTGGAACCATTCCCCGTACCGGTCGGATAAAGCGGGCGAAGTCTCCAGACCCAGCAGTATGCCGTTACCTACGATAATGGCGATGACCGTGAATTCGAATGCAGGCGCGTATACGGTCCGGTGAATGGACTCTCGCATATGCCGGATATTCAATTCGGGAAAATCTCCTGCCTATTCGACGAGTCTCTCTAGCGGAGCGAAGCTGAGGAGCAGGCGCTTGACTCCGACGCCGCCGGCGAATTCCACCGTGACCTCGGTGTCGGCAACCGAGGCGTCGACGGCCATGACTACCCCCTCTCCGAAGGTGGAGTGGCGGACTCCGTCGCCGACCGTGAGAGCAGGTCTCTTGAGAGGGACGGCAGCGGCGGCCACGGTCTGCCAATCGGCCCATGCCGAACGGCGGGGCGCCGGTGCGTCGGGAAGCCGTCCCGACGCCACCAGTTCCGCCGGTATGTCACGAAGGAAGCGCGAAGCGGCCCCTGACTGCCTGCCGCCCTGGAATCCGCGACGGAACGCGCGCAGCAGGTACAGTCGCTTTTCGGCCCTGGTCATTCCCACGTAGCAGAGCCGGCGTTCTTCCTCCAACTGGTCCTCGTTGTCCATCGACCGGCTGTGGGGCAGCAGGCCTTCTTCCAAACCCACCATGAACACCACCGGGAACTCCAGTCCCTTGGCTTGGTGCAGGGTGATGAGGGTTATCGAGTCGTTGGCGTCCTCGTAGCGATCGACGTCGGCCACCAGGGCGGTCCGCTCCAAAAGGGTGGCCAAGCCGCCGGGCGGCGGTTCGGCGTTGAATTCCTGGGCGGTGTCCCGGAACTCCAGGATGTTTTGCCACCGTTCCTCGGGTCGGTCGTCGCTGTCCTGGATGAATTTCTTGAAGCCGGTCTCCTCCAACACAAGGTCCACCAGTCTCACCACTGGAGCCTCCTGGCTGAGACGTACCAAGCGATTGATCCGGTCGGCGAAATCCGCCATGGCGGCGGCGGCCCTCGGGGTCACTTGTATGGGACAGGCCTGCCCTTCGTTGCGGGCCGCGCCCACCCGGGTCAGCGCTTGAAACAAGGAGATGCCTTCCCCCCCAGCCCAAGCGCCCAGTTCCCGCATCGATTTCGCGCCGATCCCGCGGGGCGGGACATTGATGACCCGGGCCAGGTTGACGTCGTCCTGGGGGTTGAAGACCAGCCGAAGGTAGGAGGTCAGGTCCTTGATCTCCCGGCGCTGATAGAACCGGACTCCCCCGACCAAACGGTATTTCATCCCTTGGTGCAAGCAGGCCTCTTCCAAGGCCCTCGATTGGGCGTTAACCCGGTACATTACCGCACACTCGCCCAAGCTAAACCCCTCTTCCCGTACCAGCCGGTTGATCTGGGAAACCACGTACGCGGCCTCTTCATTGTCGTCGTAGGCCTCGTGGATGGATACGGGCTCGCCCTTGACGTTGTCGGTGAAAAGGTCCTTCCGAATCCGCTGGCCGTTGGCCGCGATCAAATTCTTGGCCGCGTTCAGGATGGTGGAGGTGGACCGGTAGTTCTGCTCCAAGGAGATGGTCTTGGCGTTGGGGTAATCTTGCTGGAAGCTAAGAATATTGCGTATATCTGCGCTGCGCCAAGAGTAGATGGACTGGTCCGGGTCGCCCACGACGCAGATGTTGCGCTGACCTTCCGCCAGCAGCCGGGCCAGCTGGTACTGGGCGACATTGGTGTCTTGGAACTCGTCCACCAGGACATAGGTGTAGCGGTCCTGGTATCGTTTCAGCACCTCCGGGAAGCCTTGCAATAGTTGGACCGACTTCAGCAGGAGGTCGTCGAAATCGACGGCATTGTTGCGGGTCAGGATTTCCTCGTAGTGCCGGTATACCCGGGCACAGCTTTCCTCGAAGTAGTCGTCGGCGTTGCGGGCCAAGGCGTAAGAGTCCCGCAGGATGCTCTTGGCGCGGGAGATGACCCCGCGGACCACGTTGATGGGATAGGACTTGGGGTCCAGCTCCGCCAACTCCATGGCCTGCTTGATGGCTGCGGTCTGGTCGTCCGCGTCGTAAATCGAGTAGTTGTGGGGCAGGCCCAGATGGTGGCCGTCCCGCCGCAACAGCAGGGCGCAGAAAGCATGGAACGTGCCGACGGTCAGTCCGCTGCTCCGCTGGCCGACCAAACGCTCCAGGCGGTCGCGCATCTCCCTGGCGGCTTTGTTTGTGAAAGTCATGGCGAGGATGCTGTGTGGGCTCACCCCGCAGACCCGCACGAGGTAGGCGATGCGGTGGGTGATAACGCGGGTCTTGCCGCTGCCCGGTCCGGCGACAATAAGCAAAGGGCCGTCGACGGTCTCGACGGCCTCTCTCTGAGCCGGATTCAACCCCTCCAGTACGTCCGCCCCGTTGGTCATATCGGAATTATATCTCATTAAACGCCGAGAGGGCCGGGCAACCAGAGACTCTTGGGTTGCTCCCGAAATCTGAAAATCGGACGGTCTCTGAATGCGCGGCGTTTAAACTACTCCCCGGAAGTTTCGACGTTCAGCATCCAGTTGATGCCAAACTTGTCGGTGCAGGCGCCGAAGTATGCGCCCCAGAACTGGTCGCCCAAAGGCATGGTTACGGAACCGCCCTCAGAGATTTTGCCGAACAGTTCGTCGGCTTCTTCCCGATTCTTGGGAGAGTAGCTGATGGAAAAGTTGTTGCCGACCACGGGCGCAGGCCCGAAATTCGACGGCATATCGCTCCCCATAATCACGCCGTCGCCGACGGAGATGGCGGCGTGCATGAGGTTGTTATGCTCCGATTCGGGGACCCCCATGTCCGGTGGCCCTTCGCCGAAGGTGTGCGCCTCCAGGTACTCCCCTCCAAAAATGGAGCAGTAAAAATCGAACGCCTCCCGGCAATTGCCGCCAAAATTCAAGTAAGTAATAAGGGCCATAAACGCCTCCGTCTTCTTTAACCGCAGAGATCGCAGAGTTTTTTAGTTAGTGCAAAAATCCAGGAGTTCTCCGGGTCCATTTGTTGAATATATCGAGGTGAATAAATCAAGCCAAGGCGGCCACTACCTCGTCCAGGTTGGAAATGGTAGAGAGGAAGGGCAGGGCAACGGTGAGAGCCGCGTCGTGGGCCTCCTGGTTCACCGAGGCGCAACAGTCGCCTACCACCACCACGTTGTAACCGCGGTCGCAGGCCTCCCGGGCGGTGCCTTCGACCACGAAGTTGGTGGCCACTCCAGCCAGCAGCACGGTGCCGATGCGCTTGTTCTTCAATATGGGCTCCAAGTCCGAGGCGGTGAACGCCGAAACGCCTCGCTTGGTCACCACCGGCTCGCCTTCCATGGGAGTCACGGCGTCGTGAATCGACGCGCCCCAAGTGCCTTCGATGAGGGCATTGGCGGCGTGGAGCCCCTGCCACAACCCGGCGTTGGCCGGGCGTTCCGGGTAGCCGGGCCGGAACTTGACCGAGACGTGGATGGTCAACATGCCGGCGTTCCGGGCGGCGGCCAATAACCTTCCGGTTTTCTCCAGGACGTCGTTGTCCTTGACCATCCGGGCGAAACCGAAGTCCTTGAAGGCGCCTTCTTCGTGGACGATGTCGTTTTCGAAGTCCATAGCCAAGAGGGCCGTGTGGTGGGGGTTTAACTCAAGCGCCATTTGAGGCCTCTTTCCCTAGTCCAACCTTAGTCCAACCTTGATTCAGTGCGGTATTTGTCTTCCGGCCAGTCCCCGTGGCCCATTCGTATGCCAGGCCGCGGGTAGTATATCGCAGCCGCCAAGGGTGCGCCCTCCGGGTTCCTCATTGCTTTGGGGAATGCCCGTCACGGTTGGGACATATGTTAAAATAATCGCGTTTCCCTCCAGCGCCGTTGTACACCCTTGTGTCCGGCCAAAGTCAGTCAAGAGGATGCGGGCTTCATCGGTGCTGGGTTCACGCTCAACCGAGAAGGACCGAAGAATGCTGAGAAACTCGCCCCAGAACTTGAGGACTCCCGGCCCGACTCCCATCCCGGACGACATCGTCGACGCGATGACCAACCCGATGATCAACCACCGGGGGCCGGAGTTCGACGAACTTATCACCAAGACAACCGAGCAGTTGCAACAGGTCTTCATGACCAGCAACGACGTTTTGATTCTGACAGCGTCGGGCACCGGCGCGTTGGAAGCGGCCCTCGTGAACACCCTCTCCCCCGGCGACCGCGTACTCTCCGCCACCGCCGGTTCTTTCGGCGACCGGTTCACCGACATGGCCGACGCCTTCGGCGCGGACGTGCAGCGGCTGGAGTTCGAATGGGGCGCGCCCGTACAACCCGCCGCCATACGTGAGGCGCTGCAAGCGGACCCCGAGATCAAGGCGGTGATGGTCACCCACAACGAAACGTCCACCGGGATTACCCATCCGGTGGAGGAGATCGCCCGGGTGGTCAAACAGGAGTTCGACAAGCTGTTCTTGGTGGACGCTGTCAGCAGTCTGGGCTGCATCCCCCTGCCGGTAGACGCCTGGGACTGCGACCTGGTCGGCACCGCCTCCCAGAAGGGTTTCATGATCCCCCCCGGCCTCGCGTTTATAAGCGTCAGTGAACGAGGCTGGGAGGAGCAGAAGACTGCCAAAATGCCCCGGTTCTATTTCGACCTGGAAGCGGCAAGGCGGATGCTGGAACGGGGACAGACCCCCTTCACTCCCAACGTGGCCGCCATGTACGGCTTGAGCCTGGCGCTGGACAAGCTGCTGGAGGAGGGCATGGAAGGCGTCTTCGGCCGGCACGCCAACATCGCTCGTATCACCAGGGACGGTGTCCGTCGGCTGGGCTTGGAACTGCTGGTCGATGATGAACGTTACGCTTCCGACACCGTCACCGCCGTAAAGGTCCCGGAGGGGGTGGACGGGCAGAGGTTGATGGGCCTGCTCAGGACAGAGAAAAACGTGGTGTTGGCCGGCGGCCAAGGCAAATTGAGCGGCAGCATCTTCCGTATAGGGCACCTTGGGCATGTGTCCGAGGAGGACATCGAGGAGGTTATGGAGGCCTTGGCCGAGCTTCTTCCCCGGGTGGGGTTCAGCGGATAACGGCCGGACAGGGGTGATAAGTTGTCCGTATCGCAGCTAGACCTGGCTATGACCAATCTCCGTATCAGGCTGGCCGAGATCGAAGACCGGGAACGCCAATTGGACGCCCAGGTCAGCCAGTTTCGCCAGCAGTTGCGGCGGGTGCCCCGCCAAGCGGTCTACGGTCAGGCCGGGTTGGAGACGTCCTTGGCTGCCATGGGGGAGATCGAAGAGCGGCTGGCAGACGCCGAAGCCGTCCGTGGGCGGTTGATCCGGATCAAGAGTACCGCGTCCCAGGAGTTGGAGGCGCTGGTCGTCTTGAAGCAAGTGGACGAGGCCCGCACCACCCTGTCCGATTTGAAGCGGCACCTGGCGGACGGAGGCCAAGAAACCGCGGCGGAGATCCGGCGCCTGGAAGAATTCATCGCCGTCAACAGCAAACGCGCCGAGCAATCGATAACCGAGCGCTACCACGACGAACGGGAATCAGGCCGGCCCTAGAGCCCGCCGGCGTGGGCTACAGCTTCCCGTCCAGACGGTTGATTACCAGCCCGGTAGGCAGCTTGGGGTAGAAGAAGGTGGACTTTCGGGGCAGGCGTTGGCCGCCGCCCACGATGCCTTCGAAGGCGGCCATGGGAAACGGCTTCATCAGGAAGGCCATTTGGAGTTCGCCGCTGGCTACGCCTTCGGCAGCCTCATCGTGGTCGTGAAGAAACCCCAAGTGCTCCAGGGTGGCGTCTCCCAGCTCGGGCCGCAGGACTTTCTCTTCGAGCACCCAGCCTTCCGACACGGAAAGAGGACCCCAGTCCGGTCCCACGGCCGAGTTTTCCAGAGTCCAGAACCTGGCTCCCGTGCCGCCGGGCCCGATAGTAGCCATGACCTGCCGGTCCCGGCCCAGCCGTTCGACCTCCGCCACGATGGTGCCGGGAGCCGTGACTGTCATCGGTTCCGACCGGAAAACATCGTTCAGCCGGGCGACCACTCTGGCAAGAGCCTCGTCGGCCAGCCCTCGCAGGTTTCTGTGGTATGGCAGCACCACCAGCCCCGGATCATCGAAGGAAATGAGAGTCATTAGGGCGTAGTTGCAGGCCAGCTCACTGGCGTCGGCGGCCGGGTCCTCGGCCTGCCGGTCCAGTTGGTACTGGCGGGACGCCTCGTAGCGGTGGTGACCGTCGGCCAGATACACCGGCCGGTTGTGGAAGAACCGTTGGATGCCCTCTTGTTCGCCGGGAGAGCCGATCCTCCACAGGGTTGTTGCGCCGCCGTAGTCGTCGCTGGCGTCGACGTCCGGGGGTCTGGCCATCACTGCCTGGAAAACAACGTCCAACTCCCTTTCGGCGTCCCGGTAGACGGACATAATGGGGCTGATATTGGCGCTGACCGACTTCATCAGGGCGACCCGGTCACGGATAGCGGGCGCCTCGGTGTATTCATGCGGCAGCACCTGTAGGTTCCGGTGGTCGTCGAGACCCACGCACGCGACGAGCCCCAAACGGGTCCTCATCTCACCCCCTATGGGGAAAGAATGGCGGAGGAGATAGTAGCAGGGCTCAGGGTCCTGGCGAAGGATCCCATCTCGCATCCAGGCGGCGAAAAGGCTTGCGGCGCCGTCGTACTGGCCTTCCACCAACGCGGACCAGTCGAGCCCTTGGCCAGCCTCCAGATGGATGACGTTGTACGGGTTCCGCCGCTTCAGGGACTCCTGTATTTCAGGGGTGATCAAGTCATAGGGGGGGCACAATACCGAAGCGATGTCGCCCACCAGCTCCGGGTTGTAGCGCCATCCCCTAAACGGACGAACTGCTGCCATGGTTCACCTTGCCTATTCCTGGGCCAAGTCAGAGGCCGAACGAAGGCGTCAGGTTATGAGTCCAACGAGCGAGTAACCAATTCCAGTTCATCCAGTACTTCGCTGAAGGTGGGGAATTGATGCCGTTGCAACCGTTCGTAGAAGACCTCATCCCCTGTCTGCGGGTTCAAGACACGATGGTGGTATTCATCCTGGTTAGCGTGGAGGTTGTGATACCTGAGCACCGGCCCCAAATTCTGCACCCAAGCCGCATAGCGGTACGAGAACCCTCGTACCCTACGCTGGCCTCCGAAGTAACTGATTCTCAATCTCTTCTCGATTTCCAGGACGACGCCACGTAGGCAATACACACGGCCGTGTTGGGTGATTACGTCATCGGCCTCGGTGTCATCAAAAACGATGGTGTTAGGGCGTTCATTGTCAACAAAAGGATGCTGGTCTATTCGGATTTCGTGGATCGTTCGATAGTGGTCGTAGGAATTCCAGTCGTGAGGGTCTCCTTCTCCTTGAGGTAGCGACGAACGTGATAGGCCTGCATCCACTCGAGAATCTCCGCCGTTTCTTTTACTTCGCCCCAGGTGAGCAACTGGAGCATCCGCTCAGATTGGCGTTCGTAGCGATGCTCAAACTCGCGGATTTTGGCGTCCAGTTCCGCCCTCAGGTCTTCGGAGGAGACCTTTCGCACCGGGATTTTCCTCACTTCTCTCTTCTGCTCAACCATCGGTTCCAATCCTCCGGTCAGTCGATCGGCGCCCTGCCCGATCCTGTCTAACCAGTATACGGCTTGGTATGCTGTCGGAGAAGTAGGCTGCCGGCGCCAAGGACCATAGCTGTCATATGGTATACTGCGACCCTGCCCAGCCGAGCCGCACCAGACCAATTTTTGAAGGGGAAAATCGCTCATGGCCGCGTCCATAAACCATGTTGACGAAGGCACAGTCACGATCGCCCACGGCTTCACCGCCGGTGGCACATACGCCGGGATCAAGACCTACTCCGAAGACAAAATGGATGTAGGTATGCTGGTTTCGGACCGGCCGTGCACCGCCGCCGGTGTCTTCACCAAGAGCAGCATCGTGTCGCCCACGGTCACAGCGAACCGGGAAACCCTGGCGGCCGGCCACCTGTTGCGCGGGCTGGTCGTCAACTCCGGCATCGCCAACGCCGGCGTCGGCGAGCAGGGTTACATCGACGCGAAGGGCATGGCGGCCTTGGGGGCTGAAGCGGTAGGGGTGAAGCCCGAAGAAATGCTGGTGTTCAGCACCGGCATCATCGGCGTGGAACTGCCTATGACGCTGATCAAGAAGGGAGTGGAGCAAATCGCGTTGTCCGGCCAGGGCGGTAATGACTTGGCCCGGGCGATGATGACCACCGACACTCACCCCAAGGAAGTCGGCGTGACCGTGGACATCGGGGGGACGGAGGTACGCATCGGCGGAGTGGCCAAGGGTTCCGGGATGATCCATCCCAACATGGCCACCATGCTGTCGTTCGTGGCCACCGACGCTGCCGTCGATCGAGATTTCCTGCGTTCGGTATTGCCGGAAGTCGCCGATTTTTCCTTGAATATGCTCACCGTCGACGGCGACAGCAGCACTAACGATTCGCTGGTGGTGCTGGCTAACGGAGCGGCCGGGAACGCCCCGATAACCGCCGGCACGCCTGAGGCCGAGGCCTTCAAGGCAGGTCTGCTGGAGGTATGCGTCCAATTGACCCGCCTTTTGGCGCGAGACGGCGAGGGTGCCACCCACCTGCTTGTTGTGGAAGTGGTAAATGCCGCGAACTCCGATGATGCCCGGACGGCCGCCCGCACCATCTGTTCTTCGTTGCTGGTGAAGTCGGCGGTCTACGGCGCCGACCCCAACTGGGGTCGTCTGCTGGCTGCATTGGGCCGCAGCCAGGCCCAAGCGGTGGAAAGCAAGATCGACCTTTACATCAACGGCGTTTGTATCATGGAGGCGGGACGGCCGGTCCCCTTCCATCGCGACGCCGTGGTCGCGCTGATGCGCGGCGACGAAGTGACCTTCCGAATAGACCTGAATCTTGGAGAGGCGCAGGCCACCGCTTGGGGTTGCGACCTCACCGAGGAATACGTGGTCATCAACAGCGCCTACACGACCTGATGGCCAGTGGCTAGTGACCAGTGAATAGCCGATTCGAATGATGCCTCGCTGTTTCGCAATCCCACTAACTACTAACTACTGACCACTAACTCAAATGCCAATCGTAGTGAAAATCGGTGGCAGCACCCTGGGAAGCCACGACACCAGTCTGAGAGACCTGGTAACGCTGCAACGGGAAGGTGCGGAGGTGGTGGTAGTCCACGGCGGCGGCAACGTGATTTCCCAATGGATGCAACGCCATGGGATACCGCCCCGGTTCGTCGGCGGTCTTCGGGTGACCGACTCAGCCAGCCTGGATATCGTCGTCGCCGTCTTGACGGGACTCATCAACAAAGAGCTGGTTTCCCAAATACAGCAGCTTGGCGGCAGCGCCATCGGCCTCAGCGGCATCGATGGCTGTATGCTGGAATGCAAGATCGCCGATC
The DNA here is from genome assembly GCA_965220625.1 of Dehalococcoidia bacterium. GTDB lineage: Bacteria > Chloroflexota > Dehalococcoidia > Lucifugimonadales > UBA3495 > VXOI01. The sequence goes on along the minus strand of CBDCQN010000003.1, from coordinate 1,454,939 downwards.
CGCAGTTGGGATTCGTCGGTGAGGTCGCCTCGGTGAACTGCCGCCCCATTCGCACTCTCTTGGACGCCGGCTACATCCCCATGATCGCGCCGCTGGGCCGCCACCTTGAGGACGGGTCGGAGAACGCCGGCTGTGCGCTGAACATCAACGGCGACACCGTCGCCGGAGAGTTGGCCCGGGCCTTGGCGGCAGAACGGCTGATATTCCTGACCGACGTCACCGGGGTCATGGACGGGGGAGGCCGGGTCATCTCTCGCCTGGACCGTCGCCGCGCCAATATTCTCTTCGGATCGGGCGTCATCCAAGGCGGGATGATACCAAAGCTTTCGGCTTGCCTGCGGGCCTTGGAACGGTCACCTGTGGCCGACATCATAGACGGCCGCCAACCCGGCTCCCTCCTCGAATGCATCCAAGGCCGCTCCACCGGCACGACGATAGTTGGCAACCTGGGCGCCGGCCCCCAAGACCGCTAGCCCCTCCGCCATACCGTCCCGGCACCCCCGGCCGGCGTCTCCCCACTGGTCATACTTTGGCCGATGCGCTAATCTATGGAGTGCTCCGGTTGGGGGCTTTAAACCGTCTACGCCAATATTCGTCCTGAAGATTTGGAAGGAGTCTCACCATGAGTAACAGCAGCGACTGGATTGATGTCGAGAAGAAGTATTACGCGCAGACGGTACGCCGCCAACCCGTGGTCATCGTCCGGGGCGACGGCACCGAGGTCTGGGACGCGGACGGCAAGCAGTACCTCGACTTTGTCGCCGGCTGGGCGGTAAACCAACTGGGCCACAGCCACCCGGTGATCACCCAGGCTATTACCGAACAGGCCGGGACCCTGATCCAAACGTCCAACCAGTTTTACACCGTCCCCCAACTCCGTTTGGCTGAAACACTGATAGAGAATAGCTGCCTTGACCTGGTGTTCTTCGGCAACAGCGGGGCCGAAGCCGTAGAAGGCGCCATGAAACTGGCCCGCCGCTACGGCAAGCTGAACCGCGACGGGGCCTATGAGATCGTAACGGCCCTGAACTCGTTCCACGGGCGGACGCAGGCTACGGTGGCGGCCACCGGGCAGCCCCACTACCAAGAGAACTTCGCGCCCCTGCTTCCCGGCTTCGTCCACGTTGACTATAACGACGTCGAAGCCGTGATGAACGCCACCACCGACCGGACGGCGGCAGTGATGGTCGAGCCGGTGCAGGGCGAGGCCGGGGTGATAATCCCCGACGACGACTACCTCCAACGCCTTCGCCAGTGGTGCGACAGCCAAGGAATCCTGCTCATCCTGGACGAGGTCCAGACCGGCATGGGCCGGTTGGGCAGCCTGTTCGGATACCAGGAGTACGGGGTCGAACCGGACGTTATGACCCTGGCCAAGGGGTTGGGCTATGGCGTACCCATCGGCGCGTTCTTGTCCAAGGCCCATTGCCAGGCGTTGGTGCCGGGGGACCACGGCTCCACCTTCGGGGGCAACGCGCTGACCACGGCCGCCGCTTTCGCCGGTACGCAGTACCTGATCGAACACGACATCCCCGGCCGAGCCAAGGAGATGGAGGGTCACCTGTTGGGGGCCCTCAACGACATCAAGGGCCGGTTCTCTTTCGTTTCCGAGGTGCGTGGCAAAGGGCTGCTGGCTGCTATGGACTTCGACGACAACATATCCGGGCTGGTGCTGACCAACGCCAACGAGGCCGGGCTCCTGCTCAACGGCCCGCGGCCCCACACCGTGCGGTTCATGCCCCCGCTTACGGTCACCAAGGAAGAAATCGACGAGGCGGCGGAGCGTCTGAGCACCGCGCTGGCAAAGATTTAAGGGCCCAAAGGAGGCCCTCTCTCTCTGGGAGAGATTTGGGACGAGGCATTGTTCGGGCGATCATCCGCGACGCCCGGCTTGCTCGACAGCAGTTTATGGATGCCCTAATGGACGCTTAGCCGGAGTCCGCAAACACAATGACACAGAACAGAATCGTCCTCGCTTATAGCGGGGGTCTGGACACCACAGTGGCCGTTCCTTGGCTCAAGGAAAAGTATGGCGCTGCGATAATCACGCTGACTGCGGATCTGGGGATGGTCGACTTGGAATCCATCCGCCAGCGGGCCCTCTCCATCGGCGCGACCGACGCGGTGGCCGTCGACGGCAAAGAGGCGCTGGTCGATGAATTCCTCATCCCCAGCCTGCAGGCCGGGACGGTTTATGAGGAGCAGTACCCGCTGGCGACCGCTTTGGGCCGGCCCCTCATTGCTCGATATCTGGTGGAGGTCGCGAGGCAATACGACGCCTACGCCGTGGCCCACGGTTGCACCGGCAAGGGCAACGACCAAGTCCGTCTCGAAGTAGGCGTGGCGGCTCTGGCCCCGGAATTGCAGGTGATTGCCCCCATCCGCGACTGGGCCATGAGCCGTGAAGACGAGATCGAATACGCCCAGGCCCGCAACCTGCCCATCAGCGTGCGCAACAGCCGGTTCTCCACCGACGACAACCTGTGGGGCCGCAGCGTCGAGGCCGGAGAGCTGGAAGACCCTTGGCTCGAGCCCCCGGAAGACGCTTACGCGTGGACCAATCCGGTGTCCAGCGCGCCGGACGAACCGGCCTACGTTGAGCTGCATTTCGAGTCGGGAGTCCCCACGGCCGTCGATGGCGAGTCGATGTCAGGGGTGGACCTGATCCGCCACCTGAACGCTCTGGCCGGCGGCCACGGCGTGGGCCGCATAGACCACGTGGAGAACCGGCTGGTGGGGATCAAGTCCCGGGAGATATACGAGTGCCCGGCGGCGGTGGTGCTCCACGCGGCACACAAGGCCTTGGAGACTATGACTCTCTCCAAAGAGCAGGCCCGGACCAAGGCCCGCATCGCGCAGGAATATTCGGACGTGATTTACAACGGCCTCTGGTATACCGCCCACCGCGCTGATCTCGACGCCTACGTGCAGAGCACGCAGCGCTTCGTTACGGGCGACATCCGCGTGCGGTTGCACAAAGGGTCCTGCACGGTAGTAGGCAGGCAGGCGCCTCGGGCCCTCTACCAGCATGGTCTGGCCACCTACGACCGCCAGGACCAGTTCGACCACACCGCCGCCGAGGGCTTCATCAAGATCTACGGCCTGCCGGTGCGCACCCAGAATCAAGCGCAGGGCGAATGATGCTTCGGTCTTCGGAGACCCCGCGTCTAACCGCTGTCTTGGATGAGGTTGTTGACGCCCTCAGAGGCTACGAGCCGGAGCAGATTATCCTGTACGGGTCCTTGGCCCGGGGTGACGCGGGCGAATTCAGCGATATCGATCTGATCGTCGTAAAGGAAACCGACGTCCCTCGTCGAGAACGCATGATTGAATGCCGGGCCCATGTGCCGTCAATGTTAGGAGTCGACGTAGACATTTTTGTCTACACGCCCGCTGAACTCGAGCGGAGTCTTGAGGCCCGAAGCCCATTCGTCGCTGCGGCGTTTACTGACGGGGTAGTGGTCTACAACCGCGACCCGTCCGCCTCGGCGGGCAATCTGCGTTCCCGTATCAAGGAACCAACCATGGAATCACGTTTAAGAAACGGCCAGGTATGGATGGAGCGTGCCCAGAATCAACTGAAGATTGCCGAAGCGTTGATGCCAAGCGCCGATGATTTCGCATCGGGAATATGTTTCCATTGCCAGCAGGCGGCCGAAATCGCATTGAAAGCTTTTTTGCTCTTTCGGGGAGTACCGTTGGATTACACCCACTCGCTGCAGAGCCTTGCCGCTCAGTGCGTCCGGGAAGCCCCTGACTTCGACAGCTGCACCGAAGCCGCCGGAGTGTTGACCGCTTACTACATTGACACTCGCTATGCAACAGAAGGCAACGGCTTCTTTTTCCAGGACAGGGAACCGGCAGAAGCTCGGGCAGCGTTGGACCACGCCAATCGGATTGTCTCGTTGGCGCAATCCAAAATACCGCCGCGCCGCGACTCCCGTGAAGCACCGCAGGAGGACCTATGAACGTCGCCGCCCGTATGCACGACCTCGGCACCGAGAGCGCCTTTGAGGTGCTGGCCCGGGCTCGGGCCCTCGAAGCCCAAGGCAAAGAGATTATTCACATGGAGATCGGCGAGCCCGACTTCGACACTCCCCGTCACGTCATCGAGGCGGGGATGCAGGCCATCAGCGACGGGTTCACCCACTACGGCCCCACCGCAGGGCTCCCCGAATTGCGGGAGGCCATCGCCCGCAACAGCCGCGAGGTGCGGGGCATCAACACTGACCCGGCCAACGTGGTGGTGACTCCGGGCGCCAAGCCAATCATGTTCTACGTGCTGCTGGCCTTGGGCGAGCCCGGCGTCGAGGTAATCTACCCCAACCCGGGCTTCCCGATTTACGAGTCGATGATCCGTTTCACTGGCTGCACACCGGTGCCCATGCGGCTGATCGAGGAGAAAAACTACCACCCGGACCTGGACACCCTGGCTGCCCAAATCACTGACAAGACCCGGCTCATCATCCTCAACTCCCCGGAAAACCCCTGCGGTTCGGCTCTCTCCCGGGAAGAGATGGTGCGTATCGCCGGGATAGTTAAAGAGCACCCGGGTCTCTACGTGTTAGCCGACGAGATTTACAAGGATATCCTGTATACCGGCGAGCACTACAGCATCGCTTCTCTTCCCGACATGGAAGAGCGGACGATTATTCTGGACGGCTTTTCCAAAAGCTACGCCATGACCGGCTGGCGGTTGGGCTACGGGATAATGCCGGAAGACCTTGTGCCCCATGTGGTGAAGCTGGCGGTCAACAGTGTTTCCTGCGCCGCCACGTTCACCCAGAAAGCTGGCATCGCCGCCCTGGAAGGGCCGCGAGACCAAGTGGTGGCGATGGTAGCCGAGTTCGAGGCGCGGCGGCGGTTGATCACCGACGGCCTGCGCAGCATCCCCGGTATCAACTGCCCCGAGCCGGAGGGCGCTTTCTACGCCTTTCCAAGCATTCACGGCACCGGGCTCACCAGCCGGGAATTCGAGGAGCGGGCCATGGCCGAAGCTGGAGTCGCTCTGCTGTCCGGGAGCGCCTTCGGCGAGTACGGCGAGGGGTACGTGCGCCTCTCCTACGCCAACTCCCGAGAAAACATCAAGCGGGCCATCGACCAGTTGGACCGTTTCGTACGCAGCATCTAGGAGGTCCAACATGACGGAATGCCGGGTGGTCCACCCCGATGGCCTGGAGGTGGAGATACAGTCCGGAGCGATGACCCGTTTGGCGGGCGTGTCGGAGAATTTGGTGGGGTCCACCGGGATTCACTTGGCGGTCGCCACGATCCCGCCTCACTGCGCTTCCAGCCCCCACTACCACGTCAATTGCGAATCGGCCATCTACGTGGTGAAGGGCCATGGCCGGTTCATCGTCGGAAACAACCTGGACCAGCCTCTCTCCATCGGGCCCGGCGATTTTATTTACGTGCCCGCCGAGGCGGTGCACCAGCCGGTAAACGACGGCGATGAAGCCCTGGAAATCATTGTCGCCCGAAACACCCCCACTGAGATCGTCGTAGAAGTTTAGAGAGACGGGCACTTTGGCGAAGTCAGACCTCGGACGGTCGCCGATTTGTACATGGGGATAGCCTGGACTCCAGTCCCAGCGAAACGCGCCTTTGCCTTCGCAGACGAACGAGCGGTCCTGGTGGGGTTGCACCCCGGCCACCTTACGAGAGTAGTAAGACGACGTGGCCCTACAAACGGGCATTCGGCTACTCGTTCAACCTCGGCTACGCGTTCCCGACTGCCTTGGGCGTGAAGGTCGCACAGCCCGACCGTCCCGTGATTTGCATGTCCGGAGACGGCGGGTTCATGTTCAACGCATCTGAGCTTTCGACCGCCGTCAAATACGGGATCAATGTGGTGACAGTCGTCTTCAGAAACGACTCCTACGGGAACGTTGCCCGCGACCTGAACGACATGTTCGAAGGAGCTTACGGGACCGACCTGCACAATCCGGACTTCGTTAAATTCGCGCAGTCGGCATGAGGGCAGACGACCCCACGGACCTGGAAAAGCTGATCCCCCTTGCGCTGGAACGCCAGGCACCGGTGGTTATCGACGTGCCCTTTGCAGAGATGCCGATACCACGCGCCCCGCAGATTGCGTTTGTCTACAATCTACCTTGACACAGCCCCAAGAGGGACTGATCTCTTCCTGAGGCGCCAACGCAGACTTGGAGCGGGAAGGCGTCCCTTGGCAACCGGTCTCGTCGCAAGATTACGATGGCGCCCGGTCACAACGACCTGACGGCGTTCTCGATGTCCAGCGTTGCTTCTTGGTAATCGGCAGACGATGAGAATTCCAAGGGCTTGCCGATGCGAATCTCGATCCGGCCGCGTCTGAGCGCCGGGAACTTGGCGGGATAACCGGCGTTGTCTATGTGGAGGCGCATCGGCACCACCGGGACTCGTGTTTCCACCGCCACCAGGCCTATGCCGTTCATAAAGGGCTGCACCGGTCCGCCCACGGTCAGGCCGCCCTCGGGGTAAATCAGCACCGACCAGCCGTCGTCGATAATCTTCCCCATGTTTTCCAGGCTGGGCCGGACCGCGCCCTCCTTGGCCACCGGGAAGGCGTTGGCCAGTAACGGGTTGATAACCCACCAGACGGGGTTCTTCCAGAGATTGGCGGCCCCGGCGATCGCCATGCGGCGGCGATGCCCAGGCGGGACTGCCTTGATGATCAAAGGGTTGTCCAATCCCAAGTGGTGATTGGAGACGAACAACACCGGGGCATCGATACCTGCCAGGTTCTCCCGGCCGGTCACTTTCAGGCCGTACGGCCAACTGACGGCCGGGAAGATGAAGGAGCGTTGGAGGAACCCGCGCACCATCCGGCACCACCAGTGCCGGCCCCAGTTGGGGAACGCCATTACCGCCGGATTTCTGGCTCCCTCCTCGACCAGCCCGTTTAGTTGTTCGACAGTGGTCCCCGGCCCCACCAAGCTTTCGTCCAGATACACTCCCAGGTCGCTTTCGATGGCCGAAAGCAACTCAATTCTCCCCAAGGAGTCCAAGGCCAGGTCGTCGCCAAGGGCCATCCCGCCCTCGATTCCCGACGCGTCGGTCCGGGCCACCTCTCCGATGATTTGCAGCAGTCCTCGTTGGCCTGCTGGCGCGGCCCCGTTGGCCGGGGCTGCGGCGGGACGCTCCGCCGGGCCGTCGCTCCGAATCGCGTCGATCACGACCTGCTTCTTGATCTTGAGAGTGTGGGTGCGGGGAAAGTCTTCCTCGGGCCAGATAGTGAATCCTCTGACCCTCTGGAATTCGGCCAATTGACCGTTGGCCCAAGCAACGGCCTCCCGCGCCGCGTTGTCGTCTTCCGTTACCAGAACTGCGTGCACTTCGACGCCGCCGCCGCTGGCCAGGCCCACCACCGCCGAGTCTGTGACGGCCGGGTGGCGGTTCAACACGGCCTGGACGTCATCGGGGAACACGTTCTGGCCGCTGGACAGAACGATCATGTCCTTCTTGCGGCCTTGAATGTGCAGGAATCCATCGTCATCGAAGAACCCAAGGTCACCGGTCTTGTACCAATCGCCGTCAAAGGCGGCTGCCGTTTCCTCGGGAGCGTTCCAGTAGCCTGGGGTAATACTTTCCCCCCTCGCCTGGATTTCTCCGTCGCCGGCGATTCTCACTTCGACGTTGGGCAACGGTCGGCCGGTGGAATCCGGGCGGCGCTCTTCCAGCGTGTGATTGCTGATAACCGGGGAGGCCTCGGTTGCGCCGTAACCCTGGATTATCTTGACACCCAGCAGCTCCCACTTCCTGCCCAGGTCGGGGTCGAGGGCCGCGCCGCCGGACACCACGAAGTCGAGCTTGCCGCCAAACTGCTTATGGACCCTCCGGAACAGCAAACGCCGCAGGCGGAAGGGGGTCTTCTCGGCTATCTTGAGGAGCTTCGACCACAGGGCCGCCTTCCCCTGCCTCGCTATCTCTCGCTCTATCCCGCTCATCAACAGTTCCAGGCCCTGGGGCACCAGCAGCAGGGTTGTGATCCTGCGCTCACGCATTGTGCGGGCGAGGACGGTTGGTTGGCGGCTGGTGGGGTAGGTTACGCTGGCCCCGGAGCGCAGCACCAGGAACAGCCCGCCCATCTGCTCGTACATATGGCTCAATGGCAGAATCGACATCAACCGGCTGGAGTTTTCGCAGACGATGTATTCGGATACCCCCTCGATGTTGGCCGTCAGATTGCGGTGGGTGAGCATCACTCCCTTGGGGTCGCCGGTGGTGCCCGAGGTGAACATTATCTCGGCCAGGTCCTGGGGTTCGATCACCACGGGATGCGGCTCGGGAAGGTCGACGATGGCGGACTCCAATTCCTCGAAGGTGATTTCCGGCACACCGAGGTCCAAGCCGCCCTTGGGGGTGAGGCGGGAGGTGAACGCCAGCTTGGGTGTAATTCGGGAAAGCACCCGTTCGACGTAGTCGGGGGCGCTCCGTAGGTCGAGGGGCACCACTACAATTCCGGCCCTGATGCAACCGAAGAAGGCCAGTACCCATTGCGGGCAGTTGGGCCCCCAGAGGACCACCTGGTCACCCTTGGCCAGGCCTTTGGCCTGCAGCAACGCGGCGACCTGGCCGGACTCGTCCCACAGCCGTTGGTATGTCCAGCGTTGATATCGGAGACCCGGCTTGAACAGCAGCGCGTCGCGAGACCGGTTCTTGTCCTTCGCGTCGCGCAGAAAATCGGCCAGGGTCGTTCCCATAGGCCCGCCATTCTTCGTAGATTGCATCGGCGTCATCCCCGTTCTCTGGAATCCGGCATACGTTGAATCGCCATACTACTGGTTGAGAAACCTCCGCAAGGCCTCGCGTCCGCCGCCTTTCACCGGAGGGAAATGACTAAAGCAGATTATATCGAAGTCCAGATCAAGCAGCCTTTCCAGGGATTTCAACGCTTGGTCGGGCTGCCAGGTCACTCCCGGCGCCGGTGGGCCGAGCTTCCGTCCGAATTTATACTGGAGGGCGTCGCCAATGATGACGGCCTTCTTGGCGGGCAGGTAGAAGGCGATACTGCCGGCGGTGTGCCCCGGTAAATGGACGACTCGCACCTCCGCCCCAAAAGGAACGGTGTCGTAATCGCTCAGGGTCTCATCCACCGGAACGGGTTGGCCCGACATGCGGGAGATCAGGGGCTGGGCGACTGCGGCCAGCAGTTTGTGTCGGAGCGGGTTGGGCGCGCGTTCCCGCCCTTCGATGATCGCGGCCTCGCTGGAGTGGGCGGCCACCGCAATATCCCTGCCGTCGACTAACTCGCCGAGACCGCCCGCGTGGTCCGGGTGGTGGTGAGTAACCGCCACCCGGGCTACTTGATCGACAGACAGGCGCAACGCCTTCAGGCCATCCTGGATCGCGGCCAAGCTGCCCCTCGCACCGGCATCCACCAAGAGGACTTCCTGGTCCTCGACGACGACGGTGACCCTCGCGCCCAAGGCCCGGACTTGGAATAGGCCATCGGCGACCTCGACCGGCTTGCCGAATCGCATGAGACCTACTGCTCCGCCGGGTCCGGCGGCGGCAACGCCTTGCGGACCTGCCGGAAGACGCCGAACAGGATAGCGGCAACAACCACGGCTGCCGCTGCCACCGCCACTGTGATAAGCCACGGGTATTGCTCGCTGGCCGGAGGCTGCGGCCCGGCGTACTCGGGGTTCGCCTGGTGCGGGCCAAGGGTTGCGGCCGCAGGGCTCTCGGTGTCCAGATAGGGCAGGAGGCGCGCTAAATCGTAAGAGGGCGCCCGGGCGGCCTCGTTGCCGTAGTACAGGACGTAGGATGTCCCCGGCTGGGCCAAGAACAGCACTTTCCGGTCGATCCCGCTGAAAGCCATCTCGTCCACGGTTAAAGGCGGGTCGTCCCGGTTTTGAATGACCAAGCGGAAGTACCGGTGGGCGCTCTCGGGAAACGCCACTTCCAGACTGTCTCCAACGAACTTGGGGGTCTGAAAGGAGTAGACCGCAACGCCGCTCGCCAGAGTGCTCCATGTCTCCAGGTCGTTACTCCCCATAACCGAGACATCCCGATGGAAATTGACTGCGGAAGTGTGAAGAATTAACCGGTTGATAGGGAGCCCTTCGCCGCCCAGGTCCATTTCCATAATGCTGGTAAGCGCCTCACGGTCCTCCGAACGCCCAATGATGGACCCGGGATATCGGGTTTCGGATGCGGGTGACTCACGCACCGAAGAGACCGCCGCGCCGGTAATCGCCAAAGGAGCCTCATCGTTGTTGATCACGCTAACGCGGAGGTAGCGGTGGCTGCTCTCCGGGTAGGAAATACGCGTGTGTTTGGCGGTGAAGCCCCGCTCCTCGACGGTGAAGTCGAAGATTTGGCTGCTTTCCTGCACCAGCGACCAAGACTGCCCATCGGGGCTGGCTTCGACTGCCACGTTTCTTTGGAAGTTCTGGGAGCTAGTCAAAACCTCTACCTGGTTGTGCAGTATACCCGCTTGCGCCAAGTCTACTACGAAGCTGGAATGCCGGTTGGGGACATGGGACAAATCCCGCACCTTTCCTCCCACCATCGTCCGCTCTCGGCGGCCGGTCTCGGTCACAAGCTGATAGGCCACCTCTCCGGTCTCGTCTCCGGCGACAACTCTCAAGTCGCGCTGTCCGGAAGCCGATTGTTGGAAAACCTCCCGGTCCAAAGCCAGCTCCGCCAATTCCTCTCCGTCCAGCGCAGCAGAGGTCTGAATGGCCTTGAAATAAAGCCAGTCCTCAAGGGCAAAGTCCGCACGGGCAACAGAAAGCAGAAGCGTCCCCAGCGCCGCCGGTATGAAGGCCCATAGAAGCAACCTTCGGACTTTACTCAAGAAGGAACCCCCGGATGACCCGGCTGTAGCGCTGGTAGAGAAAACCGCCAACCACCAGTATGGCTCCCAACCCGAGGTAAGCCGCCACTCGGTATTCCCTCTCCAGATCGAAGGTGTCGAATACGAAAAGCTTGATAATGGGAATGGCCAGCAGGCCCAGTCCGGCCAGTCTCACCCAGCGGTTTCGCAATCTGATGCCGGCCACCAGAAGAACGCCGGCATAGACGGCCCAGAGAATGCTGATGGACAAGCTGATGACGTTGTCCGCTATTCGGGCTGGAACGTCGAAATAGTTGCTGTCGACCGAGGCGATTACCTCCGCGCTCAGGACCCACAAGGTGAGGAAACTAGCGGCGATCAGCATGACCGGGGCCAAGAACCGCTCCCGCGGGTCGACGTGCCTTTGCGGCAATCGCCAGAGGGCGTACGCGGACAGGTAAAACGCGGCAATACCCACCGCAAAGGCCAAGAACCGTTCATTGATGATAGGCCGGAAAAGCATGTAATCGACATCGAAGGTATCGAACGCCAGCAACCGGACCACCGTAACGGCTAAAACTCCGAGGCCGAATAACCTCAGTTCGACCAGGCCCAGCCTCAACGACAGTCCTATCAGGGCCACACCCTCCACAGCCCAGGTTATAGAAGTCCAAACCCCGTTGGACTGCCCCGGTATGCCGACGGTCAGGATGACAGTCCCCGCCACCAAAAGGACCGGGAACAGGAACGACTGCAAGGATTCCAGTGCCGGCCGGTCCTCTTCCGGCCCTCGCCGGTGCATGCCCTCCCGGTACAATAAGTAGGCGCCAACGTAGCAGGACGCGATGGCTGCCGCGTAGGTGACGGTGTAATAGTTCAGGAAGGGCCGAAGACCGGCTTCGTCAAAAACCTGCATGGAGTCGATAATCAGCACCCGGACGATCAGTACGGCGAAGGCCCCTGCGGCGAACAGGCGGAATTGTGAAATTCCAACAAGGTTGGAGACCCAAATCAGCACAGTCCCCTCGACTGCCCAGGCGACACCCACCCACGGGCCGTCGAGTTGGAGGGGCACCGCAACCGTAAGGAACACAAGAGCCAAACCGATGGCAAACAGCGAATGGAGTACCTGCTCCCGGTGCCGAAGCAAGATGCCGTATCCCAGAAGGCCGTAGAACAGGGCAAGGATAACGGCGAATCCGCCCATCCACTCTCCCAAATCGTCGGACATCACATCGAGGCTCCACAGGAAATAGGCCATCCCGTTGAGCATCACCAGCGATTGGTCGAATCTGCCGGGCGTCCGCCGCCAGAGCAGATGGAACAGCGTTGTTGACCCGACGAAAATCAGGAAGATAACGGTTAGACCCACCTCAGCCAACAGAAGGCCGGGGTCCAACTCCTCCCGCCAGAACTGGAACAGCAGCAGCGACCCGATGAGGCCCAGCAGGGTGAACCAACGCCAGTTGCGGAAGGTGGCCAAGGCCAGCACCCCCAAGTCCAAGACCAGGACGTAGGGCAACAGCACCCGCTGGTCAGAGAGTTGTTGGTCGGCCATCAGTAACGGCGTCGCGAATCCGGAGAGAATGCCGATGACGGCTATGGCCACGGCTTCGTAGCGCAGGGCAAGTCCCGCTGCGGCAAGCGTAACCAGGAAGAAGAACCCAAGGGCCGGCAGGGGCGGAATCAATTCGTATAGGGAGAAGGCCGCGTAGACGGCGAGGTAGAGTATCGCCAGGCCGCCTCCGGTAACGGGTTGGGCCAAAACGGGGTATCGCCGCCGCCAGAACTCCCCGAGTCCCAAGAGCGCCAGACCACCGATGATACCCAGGACCACACGGCCGATTTCGCCGATCCATTGATTGTCGAAGGCCAGCTTGAGGAAGAAACCCACGCCGACAATCAGGGCCACAACCCCGATTCTAGCCAGCCAGTTCCCGCCGAACAGCCATTCCCAGTCCAGACTCTGGACCCGCTGCCACGGACCAGTCGGCCCGGCCCAGCCGGACGCGGCCTGCTGGGAGGCCGGTGCAAGCGGCGGGGTCGCGGCGGTTACGACGTGCTGGACCGCCGGTAGGGCCTCCGAGGTGGTTACCGGCTGGCCCGCTGCTTGAGTGGCAGCAGGTTGGGATGCCGTTGGCTGGGGTTGGGCTGGTTGCTGTGGCGCCGGAAGGCCGTCGGGTACCCCGAACATCCGCTCCAAGACTCTGAGACGCTCGGCATTGCGCCGGACCTCGCCCCGCAGTCCGTCGAGGGTTGTCTGGAGCGTCTGTATCTGCTCTTGCAGGCTGGGCGGCCCGGCCTGGGCTGCGGCTGTTCCGGAGGTTTCAGGCTGGCGGTCGGCGTCTTCGTTCGCCGTCCCTTCGCCGGGGCCAAGCGGCGCACCGGGCTGTTGGGTCAGCGGTGTGCCGCATTCGCTACAAAATCTGTCGTCTTGAGAGGTCTCGTTGCCGCAGTTAGCGCAATTCAATGCTGTTTCTGTCCGGGCCGTTCGAGCCGCGTCAAATCTCGGGCCAGACTCATATATTATACAAAGCAAGATTGCCCTGAGTGAGAATTCAGTATTGGTTGCGCCGGGTTTGAGTTCCAGGCATGATTATTGAGCCGGTAGGAACGATGGGCTATACTAGCGGCGCTCCCCGACCCGCCGGACTTTGACTCATTACCACTCAATTGTCGAAGAGGCTAACGCCATGGACCTCGGTCTCAGCGAAATCCAGCAGATGCTGAAAACCAGCGCCCTAGAGTTCCTGTCCCGTGAATGCCCGGCCACCTTGGTCCGGGAGATGGAGGAGGATGAGCGAGGGTATCCGAACGGCCTCTGGCGACAAATGATTAATCTAGGCTGGACCGGAGTCCCGTTCCCGGAACAATACGGCGGCACGGGCGGCGATTTCCTTGACCTGGCGGTGCTGCTGGAAGAGATGGGCCGGGCGCTGATCACCGTCTCCGCATCGGGATCGAACACCACAATGTCGGCGTCGCTTCCGACGGCGATGGTGCCCTTGAGAGGGAAAAGACCGAAGAGCCTGGCCGGATTAGTAGAGAACAGCTCCACAAGCCGGTTGAGGTCCATCAACCCAGAGGCCACACCGTGGGTATAGAGCAGGCTTAGGCGGTTCTCGATACCTGGTCCACCGTTGGGAATCTTGGAGAAGTCATCGACGCCCAGGGTCTTCTGGTCACTGAACCGGAAGGCGCAGTGGTCGGTGGATACCACCTGGAGATCGTTGCGTCGCAGCCCCTTCCACAGCTCCTCCTGGTGCCACTTGTCCCGCAGGGGCGGAGTGAGCACATACTTGGCTCCCTCGAACCCTTCCTGGTCATACACGCTGTTGTCCAGAGTCAGGTAGTGGGGCCGGTCTCGGCGTAAACGTAATTCTGCCGGGCACGGGCGGCCTGCACCTGCTCCAGGGCCTCGGCGCAGCTCAGATGGACGAAGTAGACCGGCGCCCCGGCGATCTGGGACATCCGTATCGCCCGGTGGGTGGCTTCCGCCTCTGTCACCGGCGGGCGGGTGCTGGCGTGGAACCTGGGTTCCGTGTGTCCCTGGGCCAGGGCCCCTTGCACCAGAACATCGATCATGTGCCCGTGCTCTGCGTGCAGGCAGATCAGGGCTCCGTTGTCCGCCGCCCAGACCATGGCCTTGAAGATGGTGTCGTCGTCCACCATCACCACGCCTCGGTAGGCCATGAACATCTTGAAGCTGGTGACTCCCTGCCTGACCATCTCATCCATCTCGGGCAGACGGCTGTCTGGCAGGTCCTGGACGATCATGTGGAAACCATAGTCGATGGCAGCCTGGCCCTCGGCCTTTTGGTGCCAGATTTCCAGCGCCTCGGTCCGGGACTGGCCCCGTTGCTGCACGACAAAATCGACGATGCTGGTGGTGCTGCCCACCGCCGCTGCAATGGTGCCGGTACTGAAGTCGTCGGAGGAAACGGTGCCGCCAAAGGGAAAGTCCAGATGCGTATGGGGATCGATGCCTCCGGGAATTACGTACTTGCCGGTGGCGTCGATTGTCTTCTCGCCGTCGGCCGTCAGGTCAATACCGATGGTACGTATTTTTCCGTCGTCCACCAGGATGTCGGCCACGTAGTTGTCCACCGCAGTGAAGATGTGCCCGTTCTTGATCAGGACGCTCATGCCGTCCTCCTCGGGGGTGACTGAGGAACCCTGATTTTAATCATCCAGGAAACCAATGGCGAGACTGCCGTGTGTAATTTAGCATCGTTCTGTAGTCGGGTGCTTCCAAAACAAGGCAGCACGCTCGTTACTGGATCGGCCTGTCCTGCCTGCGGCTTCCAGCTGGGGAGGGGATGCTATGAAAAGTCTGCCAGGTGGCTCAGAACGAGGCGCTCGTTTACGCCATTATTCGCCTGAAAAACGCCAGCACGTTGGCTCCCGCGATCTTCTTCACGTCCTCGTCGGAGTAACCCCTGGCTATGAGGCCGCGGATGATGTTCTTGCCGTCGGCAGGCGACTCCAGGCCGTTCAGGTATGGCGCAGGAGCGGGGCCAGTGCGGCCCAGCATCACCCGGCTGATCTCGACCATGTCTCCGATGCTGGCGTCGGTGCCGATGGCCACGTGGTCCACGCCGACCAGCTGCACCATGTAGTCGTAGTGGTCCAGCACGCACTCGATGCTCTGCTCCGGGTCGTTGCTGAGCCGGTTGGGCACGGCAGTGATGCCGATGACGCCGCGCAGGCCAGCAATTCCTCGTCCTTGCGCAGCCGGCGGGACTGGAGGCTTTCGCTGGCCAGTGTGTAAGAGCCGTCGTGGCTGAAGGTCACCGGCGACTCAGACGCCTCGATGGCGTCCATGGCGGTGAGGTAAGACGCATGAGAAACGTCGACCACCATCCCCAGTTCGTTCATGCGCCGAACGACCTCCACGCCGAACTCGCTGAGCCCACCGTCGTTGCGCTCGAAGATACCGTCGCCGATGTAGGCCTTGCGGCTGTAGGTCAGGCCGGCCAGCCGTATCCCGGCGTTGTAGAGCACGTCAACCCGGTTCAGCTCGTTGCCTATCGCTAGGTGCTCCACCGTGGGCAGGAAACCCACCTTGTCCCGCTGCTTTGCCGCCTCTATCTCGGCGGCGCTGCCGACCTGCACGACGTCCTCATGCCGCGAGATGTCCGAAATCATTATGCTGATCTCGTCCAGCAGGTCGGAAAAACGAATGAAGGACATCTCGTTGGTGTTCAGCATGCCGCGAAAGACGTTTGCCGTCCCGACGGCGGTGAAGCCCCCTTCCCGAACCGCGTCATAGCCCCAGACGTAGTCGTCGCTGCGCAGGTAGTCCCAGTACTGGGTGAAGTCATCGGGCATGACCATGGGGTGCTGGTGGAGGTCGATCATGACCGACTCTTCCATCAGGCGCTGGAACCTGCTTTCCTGCCGCGCGTCCAGCGGCACGGTCATGGATGGAACGCGCCCCGCCTGACTGGCGAGGCTGAATCGTCCGGGCGTCATGGGTCACCCTCCCTTTCGCGTTTCGGATCGGATTGCCATCCTACCCGTCAAGCGCTCCCTCCAGGTACGAGCGGAAAGCTCCGGGGTCATTGATCAGGGCCTGCAACTCCATGGACGGCAGGCGGTGGAGGTCGGTGTGCTCGGTGATGTACCTGCTGCTGTTGGGCGGCCCGCCATCGGCCTCGTCCGGTTCGTCTGAGCCTGCCAGTTCCGCATAGCGGATGGGCTTGCCGTCGGCCTCGTATTCCGACCCTACGACCCACAGCCTGCCGAAGCGGTACCTCTTCCTGACCTCTGCCTCGGCAGCGCTGCTCCAGCTGGTGCCGGTGAAGGCAAAGTCCTGAGGCACGAAGTCCATGTTCTCCTCGATCACGCGGTCGCACCGGTCCAACTCCTCCCGTATCACCTCTCCGTCCGTGTCCTCTGCGGCCAGGTTTGAGAGGTTGGGATGGCTGACGGTATGGGCGCCGATGTGCCAGCCAAGCTCCCGGAGCTCCCGTATCTCCGACCATGGCATGTGTTCCGGCACCTGGGCCAGCGCCAGCGGGCGGGGATATTCCGGATCGTAGGGGGAGGTGTAGATGAACAGGTTCCCCTTGAATCCGTACCGTTCCAGCGTCTGAAACACCTCCCGCCGCATCGACACCACAGGGTGGTCGAAGTCGATCATGATCGGCCGTTCCGGCAGTGTGCCGGATCCGTCGCGCCATGCCGCCAACTGGTGATAGTTAATCGACTGGAACCCCATATCCGCCGCGATTCCCATAAGCGGGTTGAATTGCTCCTCGGTTAAGGGATGGCGCAGGGCACCCGCAGCGGTGGGCCTGATTCCGTGGCACATCGTAACCGGGATGTCAACGTGTACTTAGTCGGGCACCTTCTTGGCCGTTCCCATGCTCTCCAGTTCCTACCACGGGCTCAAGCTGTTGTTCAGCGATTTTTACTACAATTGGGGAATGGCTTACGCCCGATGGGGCCGGCCACACCGGGCGCTATGGTACTTCAAACGCGCCGCCAAGTTGCAAACCAAGGACGCCCAAATTTTTTACCAACGAGGCGTACTCGTTATCGTCCTCGGTGCTCCGGAAAGGGCCATCATTGATTTTGACGCGGCCATCGAGAACAACCCCCGGTACCTTGAGGCCTACATGAACCGGAGTATGATGTACACTCTAATCGGTCGCCACGAAGACGCCCTTCCAGACATCGAGCGGGCGGTGGCTTTGGGTGCCGACCGGACGACGTTGGAACGGCAGATTGAGGCAATGAAAGCGCGGGTCGGCTAGTCCATGGCCACCCGGATCAAACCCGTCCGGCGGACGGCCTTGGGAATACGAGATGGTATTACGTTTAGTTGGCCGGTTTCTCCACGGCTCCATCGGCAAATCCGAGGCACAGCAATGGTACGACCACGGCGTAGGGCTACAGCGGCGCGGCCAGTTAGACGAGGCGGTCCAGGCCTACACCGAGGCCATTCGCTTCGACCCTGGCCTGGTGCAGGCCTACAATAATCGCGGTGCCGCCAACATCAACCTGGGGAAGCCCGAGCTGGCCATTCCTGATTTGGACGAAGCAATAAAGCTGAGGCCGAATCTGGCTGTAGCACACAGCACCCGAGGAATGGCACACACCTCCCTAGGGCAGCTGGACCGGGCGGTGCGGGACCTGAACGAGGCGATTCGTCTGAACCCCAAATTCGCCGACGCGTACAGCGGGCGGGGGATCGCGCACAAAGCCGCCGGACGGCACCAGGCTGGCATCGACGACTTTACCCAGGCTATTCGGGTCGACCCGCGTTTTGCCGTCGCCTACAACAACCGGGCCGACACTTACATGGAGATGGGCCAGGTCGACCAGGCGATACTCGATTTGGAACAAGCGATCAAGTTAGACTCTTCGTTGGCCGTGGCCTACGCCAATCGAGCGTTCGCGCTCACCATCCAACAAAAGCACCAAGAGGCACAAAGGGACATCGATATCGCGGTGCAGTTGGGGGTGGACCGCAAACTGCTGGAAGAGAAAGTCAGGGAGTTAAAAGCTCGGAATTCTTAGCCATAACAATATCGGTTTGATGAACTCACTCGAAATTATTCCGTCGCCCTGACCAGCCAATCAACGGTCATCCTTAACAGTCAATCAACCGGTCATCCTGAGCTCCGATTTCATCGAGAGTCTCGACGCAGTCGGACCTGTCGAAGGATCTCGTTTGTGGCGCAATGGTGGTTCGACAAGTCCGATTTCATCGAGACTCACAGATGGGCCGAGAGTATAGAGTCAACGATACGGGAAATGTCGGGCCTTACCCGAGAGAAGGAACTCGAAGGCGCGCTATTGCGGGCAAAATCACGGATTATCCAGCCGGTCCTGGCCAAGCCCGGCATCAGTCACACCGAGTTGTTACGGAGCGTGGAAGGTACCACACACGAAAAGGATGAGGCGCTCGGCTGCCTTATTGATGACGGCGACATCAGATGCGAGCGGCAGGGTCGACTTTTCAGCTTCCAGCTCCTTTAACCTACGCTCCCGAGATTCGGCCTTCAGGGCAAGCATTCCGTTGATGACAGCGAGGGCCGCACCAGCTATCTCCTCTGGCCTATCCCGTCGCCAAGCGGGGTCCCCAGCATTCTTCTTGGCGATAAGTAGCACGTCCGACCCAATTCCTTTGCCGGGGTTGCTGAGCCGGTCCATGGTCGTGTATGTGACCAAAATGTGACCGTCTAGGGAGGAATCCCCGACCTTTCTCCCCACCTAGGAACCTCCCGGGTCTACGGCGTGGCTGATTCGAGTAAAGACCACCCGAGATAGAGCACCACTTCGCCCGGGCCTCCGATGGTTTTACGATCTGAGATTAACTCTTGACTATATATGTTATTGAATACTACAATAACGCACTTTCATCCCAAGAGGCGGTTAAGTCCAAGCCATTTGATATTCGTAAATCGTCGGTTATTTAAAAAATAGCGCGAAGCCGGTCTCCTTGAATCCCCTATTCGAAGGAGGAGTGGAATGAACAAGGTCTTATTGCCAGGCTTGGTGGGACTCATAATCCTGATCTTTGCTGCCTGCGGAAGTAGCGACCCTACGCGAGCGCCGGAGGCCGCTCCGCCCACGGCCGCTCCGCCCACGGCCGCTCCGCCCACGGCCGCTCCGCCCACGGCCGCTCCGCCCACGGCCGCTCCGCCCACGGCCGCTCCGCCCACGGCCGCTCCGCCCACGGCCGCTCCGACTGCTGCTGCGGCCAGCGCCGCGCCCGCCACCACCGGTGAGAAGTTCGAGTTTCAGCTGGTGTGTATCAGCCGCACGGTGAAGCCCTGCGGGCTGATGGCGGAGTTCGCCGAGCGAGTTGGTGAGCGCACCAACGGGCAGATAGAGATCCAGATGACTTCCTACCCGGAGCTGGGCATCGGGGGAGCCGACGCCCTGCGGCTCGTGGGGAGTGGAACGCTGGGATTCGCTGAGATGTACAGCGGCTATATCGGTAGTGACTTCCCCATGGTGGAGATGGGTGAGCTTCTGGGTCTGTTCCCCGACTCCGCGACCCAGAAGCAGGTCCTGAAGGCCATTCGGGAGGATGAAATCAGGCTGATTAAGGAAAACTTCGGTGGTGTGGTACTCTTCTACGTCTATTACGAGGACCAGTTCTTCTGGACCAAGGACCCCATCGAAAAGCTCGAGGACTTCCAAGGCCTCAAGACCAGGGCTCATAGTACTGCCCTCGCCGACCTGGCCAGAGGCCTGGGGGCGGACGGCCAGGTGGTTCCCTTTGCCGAGGTGTACACTGCCCTGGAGCGGGGCATCCTGGACGCTGGGGTTACTAATCTCACTTCGGGCCATTCCCAAAAGTGGCATGAGTTGACCAATTATGTCATCGGCCCCATGCCCGCCGCCGTCCACACACTGATAACGATGAACCAAAAGCGGTGGGATGAGCTTCCTCCCGATTTCCAGGCCATCCTGAGGGAAGAGGGTGAGCGGACCGACGCCGAAAACCTGGCCAGTTTGGATGTCTGGGTTGAGGAAGGTTACGACCTCATGGAACAGGAAGGGATAGTAGTCAGCGACTTCACGCCGAGGATGAAGGAGGCCATCCAGCAGGCCGCCGTCGACATCATTCTTCCCAACTGGGTGAGCCGGGCCGGCGGGTACGATACCGAGGCGGTCCGGATCTTCAACGAGAAGGTTGCGCCCATCGTAGGTATCAGGGTCACACCTGAAGGAACGGCCGAACTCATTGACTAGCACCCAAGGGGGTAGGTTCCCGATAGGCAACCCTCAGAGGCGCCTCGAGTCCTAAGAAAAGCGGCCGGGGCGCCTCTCTCAAACGACTTAGACAAGCTGGCTGGGCCATGGGAGTTATGAATTGAGCGAGGTAACCGTACCGGCCGGTAAAGGAAAGGGCCCGGGGACGCTCTCCCCGGCCCTAACATTGTTGAGCGGTATTCGCGCCTTCAACAACTTCACAGACCGGTTTTACACCGGATCTGCTTACGTCTGTGGCGCACTGCTTCTGCTCCTGGCGCTGTTCATCACTTACCAGGTGATAGCCCGCAAAACCGGCATCATCATGGCCTTGGGCACCGACCAGAACAGCGGGTACGTGATGGCTTTTGCTATCACCTGGGGTTTTTCTTACGCCCTTAGGACCGGGGGACACGTGCGCATCGACGTACTGCTACCCTTCATGCCCAAACGCGTCCGATGGCTGGCCGACTGGCTGGCCCTGGGGTCCATCGCGGCCCTTGCTTGTATTACGGCCTGGCGGGTCTGGGTTGACGTCGTTATATCCTACGACATTCAGTCCATGTCCCTCTCTTACCCTCGCACCGACCTGTGGATCCCGCAGACCGTCCTGGCGATCGGGATCAGCCTGCTGGCATTCTCTGCCCTTCAGATGATGGTCAGTATGGTGGCGGAAGCGGCCCTTCCCAAACTGCACAAGCTTCTGACCGGAGTCGAAGCCCCATCAGAGGCGCCGGAGGAAACGGCTCGAACCGAGGGTCCACCAGAGGCCCCGTCAATCGCATGACCAGCTAGAATTCGCGCAACCGTTCACCCCCCAACCCAGTCCCCCCAGGAAAGAACGCATAAAACGGCGGGGTAGACAGGATCTCCCCAGGCGGAGGCTCCGTCCGGTCCGATGTTGTAGGAGGCCATTGAGACTATGGCGATTGGTGTAGCCTTTGGCTTGATGGGAGCCTTCTTCATGGGCGGCCTTTACGTGGCCGGTGCCCTGGGCGGCATCTCCCTCGTCCTGCTGTGGTTCTTTGCCGACGCTGCTCCGTGGAACATCCTGGGCAACAAGTTGTGGGAGGTCATCTCACTCAATTTCATACTGGTGGCGGTGCCCCTGTTCATATTGATGGGCGAGCTCATGCTGCGCAGCGGCTTCGGTGAGCGTATGTACGAGGGGCTCTCTCGCTGGTTGGGCCCCATTCCGGGAGGCTTGATACACACCAATATCCTATCGTGCGCCATTTTCGCGGCCTGCTCCGGCTCCAGCGTGGCCACCGCCGCCACCATCAGCCGGGTGGGGCTGCCCGCCTTCAGGGCCAGAGGATACAACGAGCGGCTAGTGATCGGTTCTCTTGCCGCTGGCGGTACCCTGGGAATCCTGATTCCGCCCAGCATCGGCCTGATTCTTTATGGAGTGCTGGTGGAAGAGTCCATCGGCCGTCTTTATCTCGCCGGCCTCTTTCCGGGCATTCTGCTTACGGTTTCGTTTATGGCGATGATCATCGTCGTGTCTCTCATTTGGCGGAACACCGCGCCGCGGGAGCGCATGGCCGACCTGCGCTCTCGGATAACCGGATTGGTTTCGTTGATACCAATAGTGGCGATAATCCTCATCGTGCTGGGCAGCATCTACAGGGGAATCGCCACTCCCACCGAGGCCGCCGCCTTCGGAGTCTCGGGCGCGCTGGTACTGGCCGTCTGGAATAATTCTCAACCGGTCTGGGGCCCGCTGTTGGCCCGGCTCCTCGGAATTCCGGGCCTCACCTCCCTCCTGCCCGCCTCGACCAGGCAACGGCTCCGGGCGGCGGCGGCGGTACCGGTCGGCTCAGAGAGGGTGAAAGAATCGATAGAAGTCAACATGACCATGCTGCGTCTGGCGACGCTTTCCACGGTCCGCACATCATCGATGGTGATGCTGATCGTTTTCGCCGCCTTCACCTTGAGCTTCACCTTCGCCAGCCTCGGCATTGCCCACGATCTCTCCGAGTGGGTCGTCGGCCTAAACCTCAGCGCTGTGGAGTTGGTCATCATCCTGGTGGTCTTCTACCTGGCTCTGGGGACTTTCATGGAAAGCGTGTCCATGCTGGTGACCACCGTGCCTATTCTTGCTCCGGTCCTCATTGCCACCGGCGTCGACTTGGTGTGGTTCGGGGTAATAATGGTCATCCTGGTAGAAGCGGCCCTCATTAGCCCGCCAGAGGGGATACAGCTTTACATCCTTCATGGTATTCGCAAGGA
Organism: Dehalococcoidia bacterium; assembly: GCA_965220625.1. GTDB lineage: Bacteria > Chloroflexota > Dehalococcoidia > Lucifugimonadales > UBA3495 > VXOI01. Next base: position 1,432,210 of record CBDCQN010000003.1, on the reverse strand, counting down.
CGTGGATGAAGAAGCGGCCGCGGCCGAGGGCGTCGCGCCGAAAACAGGCACCATCGCCGACGTTTATGTCGGTGTGCTTCCCTTCATGTTCGTAATGGCCGCCGTGATTGCTATTATCATCGCCTTCCCGGAAATCGCCCTGTGGTTACCCAACCAACAATTCGGCTCTCGTTAAGTACTCAGAGGCTGGCCGCCCGGCGGCCAAGCCTTACTAGCCGTTTCACCACTGCACCAACATCGGCATTACAGTCTGTTAGCAAATACTCGTTCCGCATCGTCGAGCTCAAGGAAGTCGTGGTACGTATTCGTTCTCGGCTTGTGGAGTGGGTGCCATGTCGGTCCTGAACACAGAACCGCTGTCGCTAGCGCGGCGGCCGCTTCACGGCGCGCTGTCAGCTGATTCCATACGCAAGGACTATGTTGCCGCCCATCTTGGCGACTGGGGCCGTGATAAACGCCGTCAGCTCCCCGATAAATAGTGTAAAGACCGCCTTGGCGACGCCGCATCTGGGTTCCTGACGGGCGGGACTGCTTCCGGAGCGTTTGCCTCAGGGCCGGGGCCGGCGTCTGGCGAAGAATTTCGCCATGATGACGATCCCTTTCCCGATATAGACCGCCGCCACCGCCAGCACCGCGGAGGAGACCGCCATCCGGCCCGCGCCGGTGAGGACAGCGTGGACCGTTTCCGGCGCGGTGTCCGAGGTGTTGATGAAGACCTCGTCCCAGAGGACCAGGCCTCCCCAGCTCAAGGCGAAGAAAAGGATGAACAACAGGATGCAGAGGGCCAGCTCACCCGGCCCCGGGGGCCCGAGGGGCACCAGCTCCTCTTTCTCCGGCTGGCGCCGCCCGCAGGGGAGTCCCGGTCCTTCGGGTCCGTCTCGTCGCATGGGAACCTCCTTTTGGTGCAAGGCGTGGTAGGTTGGCCGTTGTTGGGTGGCTGGAAGCGCCAGCTGCTGGTGCCCGGACGTGGGGACGGGCTTCTTGTCCCCGGGCGCGTACGACGCCGTTGCCGGCTGAACCCCGGCGGTGGCGTTCTCGCCCGGCGTCGAGGTACGGGTCTCTGCGGGCTTCTGCGGCGGCCGCCTTTTGGCCGGACCGGGGACGGGAACGGGCAAGAGCGGCGGCCTCCTATGACGGCTTGCATGATGCGGCCCAGGGTGCTTTGATGTTGTCAGCCACGGTCCGCAGCGAGGTCATGTCCTTACCGCCGGAACGAGGAGTCGAGCGGGATATGCCCAGGGGAGACGCGGCGAGAATTCGCGCCTACGCCGTCGGATTGGTCGACGACGCCCGGGCCGCGGGCGAAACCGGGGTAACCGTGCGTGCCGGAGACGTACGCGAGGCCTTGGAGCTGGACCACAGGAACGCCTTCATCGACATATGCCAGGTCCTGGAGACCCGCATATTCCAAAGCGCCGCCGGAGTGGAATTGGTGGCGAGGCGGGGGCCCAGTCAGGGCCTCAACTCGGTTTTCGAGTTCAGGCTCCTCGGAGGCAGGGCATTGCTCCGGACGCCGGAGGCGGTCTCGCCCGTGGTCCAGGCCCCTGTGAACCGGCCCAAAGGCGCTCGCCCTTCCCGGCTGGGGCTTCTGTCCGCCGTGGACCGGGGGTTTCGCCGGGCCTTGAGGCGGGTCGGGACTCTGCTCCGACGTGCCGTTCGAAGGTAACCAGCTCCCCGGACACGGGGGGACTGGCGGTCCCCGCTGGAAGACGGTCCGCCGAGAGAGAGACCGTCTTGGCCGTTCCCGGCTGCGGGCCCTCGGCCGCTGGACCTCCTCCCATCCCTCCTGAGGCACGATGGCCTGAAAGGCGAGTGGAACCGGATCACCTCGCGGTCGCCGGATTCGGAGCGCCTGCTCGGCAGACCGGTTCGCCCTGGTGGTGTTGTGCGCCTCGTCCCAAGCGTTCTGGACCAGCTACCATGGGGCGCGGCCGGCGAGCTGCTCCCGCATCCCCTAGTGGGACACGGTAAATCGTTCCTTGGAAGGCATGGTTACTCCAGGCAGGAATGATGGGGATGGTGCTGAGGCACGGGTCGGGGTGTTTTATGGGCCGCTCATAGCGGCCGTGGGGTTGCGGTGTCCGGCGGGGTGGAGGAGGTCTCCGGGTTACTGTTCCCGGCTGCGCCGGAGCTCCTCTTCCAGTTCTTTCATACGGGCTTCGGCGGCGTCTGCCTGAGCTTCTGCGGTGATTCGGTCGTGCTTCTCTTCTTGGTGTGTGCGTAGGTATCGCTTCTCCACCGGGTCCCAAAAGCGCAGCTGTTCGTCTTCCCAGCAGATGCCCAGGTTGAGGACTTCGTTGTGGCCCCAGTGGTGGGTTGCGTCGGTATGGACGATGGTGACCGGCCGGTACACCCCGTCCACCAGGCGGTCTCCGGCCAAGCCTGTCTCATAGTATTGGCCGCCGGTGGGATCAAACCTCCAGTACTCGGGTATGCCGAAGGCCGCGTAGTCGTTCCGCCTCTCCGCATAGTCGTTCGGCGGGTACGCTATTCGGTTGATGTGTTTGTACACCCGGGTGCATGAGCGTTTATGCGTTTATGCGCTTATGGGATACGCATGGGTCGGTCTAAGGGTCAGCTCCGTTGCGGCGGGTCTGGCAACGGTCCGGGTTCCCTGAGCTTGGTGGTTGGGACCGGGTTCCGGGCGAGGTGGGCCTCCCTGATTTCCTCGGGTGTCGGGGGCGCCAGGGCGAACCAGTCGTAGTTGAAGACCCGTTCCCGGTTCTGGTCCAGCCGGAAGACGCCCACGTTGCCCCGGCTGGGCTCTCCTGTTTCCTGGTCTACGCAGACCACGGCCAGGGGCGGGAGCCCGTGCTCGTTTGCAGTCGTCGATGGGGTCGAGGTCGGAGCGGAGCGTCATGGGGTGGCTGAGGAGCAGCACTCCCAGGGCGTCGTAGGTGACGGTCCGGCGGTGCGCCGCGTGTGCGACGAGGGCCAGCCAGGCCTGGGCCGACCGGGCGTATTTGTTCCTGCGGTCTTCGTCGAAGCGGCGGGGTATGGCCGGTACGGGTTTTCCTGCCTGACTGCGGATTGGGGGAGCCACCGGGACCTGTCAGTGACGCTGGGTGGCTCTCCCTCTCCGTCCGGTCAGGAGATGCGGGCCGAGTAGCCCGCCCCGTAGCGCAGGGGGTGCTTGCTGCCCTGGATCCGGACCACGGCCATGGCGGCGTCGTCCGGGTCGGTCCCGGCCGGGGTGGCCGTGACCCACCAGTAGTCGTCGAGCAGGTGCTCGGCCTCGACGTCCACCCTCCCGGCGCCGGACCCGAAGGTCTGCCGCAGAACGGCGCCCGTACGCCATCCCCTGCAATTGGTCCGCCATCCACCCGGTGACCTGGTCCTTGAGGGCGGGCCAGTCCTGGCCGCGGAGGGGGAGAAGGTCGTGCCCGTCCCCGGGCAGGAGCAGGTCCAGCACGTTGTTTAGCTGCGACCGCATTACCTCGTAGACCTTCAGTGTCTCCAACCCCAAGGTAAAGGTCTGGAGGGCTTCGGTCATGTCCTTTTCCATGTCGACCATGAGTCATATCTCCTTGTGTGGTATCCAAAAGTCAGGCCGGGTTGTTCGCCCGGCCTGCTGGTTCGTGGGTCCTGTGGCCCGGAGCCGCCGGGCCGTGTCTAGCCGGATCGCGTTGCTTCATGGGCATCTCCTTCGGTCTGGTATTCATGGAGGGCCTGCCGGCCGCCGGTTGGGCTACATGGGTCAATGTGGGCTCCGTCCGTGGAACGCGGAGGCGGGGGAAACGGCTGGGCCGACGGGTTGCCGGGCGGCGCGCTGCGCGCCGGCCTTGGACCACCCACGAAAACATCCGTAGAGTGGCTGTTCGAGCCGGGCCTGGCCGCTTTCATCGCCGCATGCGGGAACTGAAGAGAGGGCGGCAATTTACCCGAATGTTCATGAGCCGGACGTTAAATGGATCGGGCGCTTTAGGCGCATCGCCAATGTTCGTGGCGGCGACGGTGAGGTTGCTCTTGCCACCGGTCGCGTTGCGCCGGATAACGGACGCCAAGAGTCTCCGGCGGCGGCGCATCCAGATTGCCGCCGTCCCATTCCTCGAGGCGAAGATCAGGGGAGGTGGATGGCACCACCGTGTTGTTGACGTCCAGAGAAAATATCCTGGCCATCCAGCCGGCAGAAACGGCACGGTCAATCCACCCACGTGGTCCGGGTCGGCTCCGCTGCTTACGGTAACGAAACCGGTACGCAGGACTCAGCCGTCATCGACCCGGGCCCTTGACCCGGCCGTGGCGATTGTCTAACATGGTGCACCATAATGACTCATATATTGCATCACCGGGGGTTGGCGAGGTGAATCAACTGACGATCCGGGGTTTCGACGACCAACTAGCGGACCGCATCCGCCTCCTGGCGAAACGGGATGGCACATCGCTTAACCAGGCTGCCCTGAAACTGCTGCGCAAGGGAGCCGGGGTGGCTGGTCCAGGCCAGGGGCCGGACACCGTTGGATCGTCGCTGGACCATCTGATCGGCAGTTGGAGCGATGACGAAGCAGCCGAAGTCGATGCCGCCCTTGAGGAATTTGAGGTGATTGACAAGGCGGCCTGGCGATGAGGATCCTTCTGGACTCCAATGCCTACTCGCGGCTGATGCGGGGCGACGATCAGACGGCGGCGGTGGTGCGCGGGGCCACCGATATCCTGATGTCGGCCGTGGTCATCGGCGAATTGCTCTACGGATTCAGGAACGGCTCGCGGTTTGACAGAAACGCCGCCGACCTGCGGTCCTTCCTGGACAATCCCCACGCTTCCTTGGTGCCTGTTGGCCCCATAACCGCTGACCGCTATTCCAGGATAGCGGCGGCTCTCAGGGCCAAGGGCAGTCCCATCCCGACCAACGACGTGTGGATTGCGGCCCACGCCATGGAAACGGGAGCCGACCTCGTGTCTGCGGACCGCCACTTTGAGGCCGTGGACGGCGTGGCGTGGCTGCGATTGGATAATCACTGAGGCGGGAACCGGTATTACGGATGACGGACCGTCGGGAGTGACATGACGACAGGGACCGTGGAACCGGGAAGGGGGAATGTCGTTGCCGCGCCGGGCCATGCCGGTGGCCCTCTGCCGCGCTGCCTGTCCCTGGACCTTGAGGTGGGCAAACTGGATGGCCGCATCCACTCCTTCGCCGGAGTGCGGCCGGACCTGGACAGAGTTCTGACTTTTCCGGCTCGGCGCGCCACCCTTTCGGCGGCGCTGGCCAAGCTGGACGAGCTTTCCGACGGCGCAGACTTCGTGCTGGGCCACAACCTGATCGGATTCGACCTGCCGCACCCGCAGGCGGCCAGTCCGCAGTTGCGGCTGTTGCAGTTGCCTGCGGTGGACACCCTCAGGCTCAACCCGCTGGCCTTTCCGAAGAACCCGTCACTACCTCGTGAAGCACTACCAAGACGGGCAGCTGAAGCGGGAGCGGGTCAACGACCCAGAGCTGGATGCCAGGCTGGCGCTGGAGGTGTTCGAAAATCAGCAGAGGGCCCTGAGCGTGACATCCGCAGACCTGCTGGCGTCCTGGCACTGGCTGACCACGGCGGACGGCGATGTTGGATTTGACCGGCTGTTCACGGCCCTGCGGCGCTCGCCGCCCGAAATCATCCCCGTGGGACCGATTTTCATGTGTCAGCCTTCGCCCTGTCGAAGTGGTGAATTTAAAGACATTTCTACCAACATGCATCGGCGCATTCAGTGGAACGACACGTGGTTGAGCGCATTGCGATGCTCCAAGCAATGAATGCGCTTGACCATCACCCGAGGTTGACCGTTCGCCCTGTCTGGCAAACCGAACCATAGCAGAACCGGCAGGTCCCACGAAGACGCGAAATCGGGCGATGTATCTTGTGGAATCCGACCTTGCACACTATGGGGGAAAGAATGGTCTCGTCCAGCATTGACGATTTCCTTGGCAATTTGCTCCAAGAAGCGATTCGGTCAAGGGCTTATTTGTGCTTAATCAGCCACCTAGTTAGCCCTGATGAGTCAAACGAGAACGAAGGAATCACCACTCCGGGTCGTCTGATGTGGAACCACTTCGCGGCTATACACAATTCCAATCGGGCCGTCGATCAGGGCGCCTTGGGTTTGAGCGAGGGAAATGAAGGTGACGGGCTGATAGCATCGGCCCTAACCCAAGTCGTGCACCTTCTGGACTTCATAGAAGACAAGATTACTCTCATTTCCATCGCTGAAACGGAAATGAATAAAAAGCTTGAAATGGCGGTAAGAGCGCAAGCGACATTTGAGATGCTGGGAGGAAGTTGGCGAACCATTCGACAAATGTTCAAGCAAAGGGGAGATGAACACAAACGCGAGGTGTCGCACCAAGCTGCCCGGTCCGCTGGCATTGCGGCGTCCTGCTGGAGGGTACTTTACGAGGCATTGTTGTTGGAACGTGCCAATGGACCAAGTTGGGGATGCCAGGGCCCAACAAGCTATCAAACGCAGCGAGATAACAGTCCGTTAGAGCCTTTGGCCCAAGCCATCTTGGACCAATGGTCTCAACAAGACCAAGAACCGTGCCAATTCCATTTAATGTCGGACGAGGGAACGAACACTTTCCTACTCGGCTGCTACATGGTACGAGCGTGGTTGGAGAAAGCACAGAACAATGAGGCCTATGTTTTTGTCCCTCCCCATTGCTCCAAAGATGAAATAGAAAAGGTGGTTCGCGACATAGCGCAAATTTCCCAAGCGGACCCTAAATTGGTTGTTGAATACTTCGACTCAGCGCGACCGGTCATCACAGAAGGGATGGTGTGGCTAGTACAGATCGATTACGCTCAGACCTTAGCACAGCCACATCTAGACTTCTACGAAGAATATCCCCCGAAGCGACTGTTGTTGTCTCATGAACCTACGGGTCAATGGATTGACCCGCCTGCTGGCATAATGGAACTTCTGCGTCACAATTCACCGGCACCGCTCTATTGGGACGTAGTACCAGCCGCAGGGAAGGGGCGCCAGCGCTTTAAGGACTTGAGACATGACGAGTGGTATGACAGCTTGGTGACATTGTTCAACAAGCATAGCCCTGTTTCCGACCACTATCTGGTATGTATGTATTTGTCCATCATTGCATCGGAAGCATTGAGTCAGGGTGAATCACCCGACGATTTCTGGACAACTGGAAAGGTTGGCCAGTACATGAAAACCATCCGTAGGCGTCAGCGGCAAGGAATGGAAGTGCAACATTTGCTGGATAGCTTAAGGGAACATCCTGAGGATTTTCGTGGCAGATTTAGCCAGATCATGTTCGAATTGGTGCGTAACGGCGTATTGAGGGTGCCGGATTATGCTGATGCGCCGGACTTGCTTGATCAAGCTCAAAGATTCAGGGATGCCATTTTACCAATAGCGACCAAGCTACTTGACGATGAGGGGCTGTTGTACTCCTGAAGACCTTCCCAGGAAGTGTTCGACGCTGACTCTGGAACAGGACCTGACCTCACCACATGGAAATGGCGGAGATAAAGTGGGCCGCGTGGGCGGAAGATCCCTGACATATGGCGGTTGAATCCTGTTAGCCTGCCCCAGAGTAGACATCTGGGCCGGGCGGTCTTCGGACTAGAGTCTGGTCAGCTCTGGAGCTCTCCATGTGGATGAGCCGGGAACGTCTCGTACAGGGACGCCGGACGGTGCGTGTTCAGGTTGTCCATGACCACCCGAACCACCGGTGTATCCGGATAAGCTTCGTCCACCAGCCAACGCATCTGACGGGCGAAGTCTTCCGTGGTGCGCCGCTGGGTCACCGCCACCTGCCGCCAGCCCGCCAACGGCTCACAGGCCAGGAACAGGTTGCGGACGCCCTCCCTCCGTGTAAAAGGCGGAGGTAAAGTGGACGACCTGGGCGGATTGACTGCCTGACTTGTGGCGGTTGAAAAATGTACCGTCCGCCGCCATCCATAGGTTCGAAGTCGTGCTTATGGGTGGTGGGATGGATGTACCAGGTGGACGTGTATCTACGGGTCCGACGAGCGGTGATGGTGGATGGGATGAGCATCCGAGAAGCAGCCCGGACGATCGGCCTGCACCGGGACACCGTACGCAAGATGCTGGCCTACTCGGTCCCGCCGAGCTACCAGCGACAGACTCCGTCCGGGCGTCCCAAGCTGGAGCCCTTCACCGGCATCATCGACCAAATCTTGGTAGACGACCTCAGGCGTCCCAGGAAGCAGCGCCACACAGCCCAGCGGATCTTCCAGCGGCTCAGGGACGAGCATGGTGAGCTGGCCCTCTGCGTCCTGTTGTTCATCCTTTTCTTCGCCTTGAGCTGGGGAGCCCTGGTCCTCTGGGACGAGGTCTTCATCAACACCTCGGACACCGCGCCGGAAACGGTCCACGCCGTTCTCACCGGCGCGGGCCGGATGGCGGTCTCCTCCGCGGTGCTGGCGGTGGCAGCGGTCTATACCGGGAAAGGAATCGTCATCATGGCGAAGTTCTTTGCCAGACGCCGCCCCGGCCCTGAGGCAACGCCCCGGAACCACGGGGAAGCTCTCGACACCCTGGAAATCCCCGTGGCCTGCCACGGCGGGGGGAAGCAACCGGCTGGACGATCAACTCGCCGCGCCCGGCTTCCCCAACATCGACGATCGCGTCACCGGTTCAACGGTCCGAGTAGGACGAAGCGGCGGGCACGTGCCGGAGCACCCCGGCGGCCCTGCGGGTCGTTGAAAGCCATCGCTCCGCCCGCCTGTACCGAGTAGCCTGTTTCCTATACGATAGGCCCAACTCCCAGGCATCACTCCCGGCGGCGGGGAGATTACCGATTCCCCGGTCGTCCCGGGAACGCACACGGCTCAGCTCCCGTTCGCTCCGCCGACCGGGAATGCTGGTCTGCGGCGAACTACAGCATGATATTGCGTCTCGTGGAGGAGGCATTCGAGGGAGCTGAAGGCCAAGGAAACGGCACTGAGGAAAATGGCTGCTGCGATATACCACCGGCACAAGGATGCGGTGGACCTGATAATCCGGCACAAAAGACGCCTATGTGCAAGATATTAGGGCTTTCTGCAAGGATGCGATCAGCCGGCAAGAAGGCCGGGTGCTGGAGGACGACCGCGAGGATTTCGTGGGGTTTGCTCCTGCCCAATGGAGGGAGATCCCTGCCTTCCACACCGGCAATGGTTTGGCCTGAGACGGACGCAGTCCTGCCCGAGCCGAAGACCTACAGCATCTGCTACTTCGGAGGAAAGCCTACAGCGGCAAGGGAAAGAGAAGAGAAAGGAGAAGAAGCTATGTAGTACGTATCCTTGGTAATCTGTTATCACTTCTTATATGACTAGCGTTTAGATAGTCATTAGCCCCTGGTACGTTGGGAGCGTAAGACAGTGGGATTACTAGATAACGCTTTCGTGTTTGTATTGGCGACTCTCATTCCGGGAGGGATGTTGCAGTTAGCCGGAGCGCCGGACCCAATTCCGGCATACACGACGTATGCGGTATGGGCGGCGATCGGGACGTTAGGTATTCTGACTCTCTCAAGAATGGGACCAGCATCCCCAATTCGGCAAATGTAAGCTGGCGCTTCAGACACCGGCCCTACCCGGCTAGGGAATCAGCGTTATCCAACCCTTCGGGCCAGCAGCTCCAGGAATCGCCCTCGCATCGGCCCAAACTCAGCAACGCCCCGGACAACCCGGACGGCCCCCTCATCATCCGTGAACATATCGCCTTCGGCCCATGGGCCGGTTTCGGCCCGGACGATGTAACGCCGGTCCGTGATCGATGTTCCGCCGCCCATAGCCAAGCGCGGCCCGCAGCCGGTCGATATCGGCGGCATTTGCGGAGGTGTTGAACCAGGAGATATTCGTTCCGTCCCCGGTGAGACGGTCGCGGCAAGCCCGGTGTGCGTCCAGCAGGGAGACGAGCTCTTCGGCTAGCGGTTCAACCTCATTCAGACCAGCGGGGGTAACCTCGGTTACTTCCGGACAGCGCAGTGACGGACGCGAGAATCCTGTCTCCTGCGGAAGCAAGAATACGGGGTCCTAATAGTGCATTCCTTCACAACCCGGAATGACCGGCGGGGGCGGCGCTTAAGCCTGCCCAGCTGCTAGCAAGGGTCGCTTTGGCCTCCCTTGACCCACTGCTGGGTCGAACACCCCAGCCTAGGTCAGCCCCATTTGTACCCAGCGGTGACATTTTCCTAGTCGCCACCCCCATCCTAACCTTCCCCCACTGGGGGGAAGGGACTTTTGAGATAGTTTCTTAGCTATGGCTCCACAGTTCACTGGCATACAGACCGCAAACGCCGGAAACCGTCCTGCCGGCTCTGTTCCGGTGCTTGTTGGAGTAACATAGCGGGTGATACAACTAGTGGGGCAGGTAATGTGCCACCACAACGCGACAGGGGTATGACAGTGCGCACCCTAATGGGAGCGATAGTGTGTTCCCCCGCAGGCCCCGCAGGCCCGGTAGGCCCTTTTACCGGGCCTGCGGGGCCTGCGGGGGAACGAGGGCCTACCGGGCCTGCGGGCGACTCCCCCTCTATGGATGACGCCACGATTGCCTCCATCGCTGAGCAGTTGCAAGAGCTGTCGGACACCGACTTGTCCACAGCTCGGAGACAGGACTCCGAGCGGCTGGACAACTTAGAAACTATCTCAAAAGCCGGCAGATTTGCTGAAAGGCCGCCAATCTTCCGGCTAGCGCGTGGATTCCCGCTTTCGCGGGAAAGACGGGTAGGGCCGGCCGGCAGTTTTGAGATAGTTTCTTAGTCCATCTCATCATCGAAAACACCCGGAACCCGGCCTTCAAGGAGCATCTGAGCAGCCTGGACAGCGAGATCCACAGGGTTTTTGAGTCTGGAGCCGCCGCCGCTCCCGACCAGGAAACGGTACAGACCGTTGAATTGATGGAAGGCATCGTGGTGCTTTCCAGCATCATGGACGCCGTCGCAGAGGCGAGGACCGCCACCAGCACCAAATCAGTGTCCATACCCCCCAAGTGGGAATCCGCCGAGTACACCAAACACTTCGTCAAAGGGGCCATCAGTAAACACGACTCAGAGGGTCTCGATGCCACCGTCACCCACTACAACACCGGGGAGAGCATTGACGGCCAGTGGTACGTCTTCATCGTCGACGAAGACGGCTATACCATAGCGCACCACAACCCGATGTTTCGAGGCCGGGACCCGAGCCTTCGTGTTGACGCCACAGGACATTTTTACGGGGACGACTTGCTGGACGCCACCGAGTCGGGACGCTGGGTCGACTACGTGCTGGTGAACCCCGAAACGGGCGACGATCGGCAGAAGCACACCTGGGCAGTGCGCCATGACGGGTTGATCTTCGCGTCAGGCTGGTACGAATAGCCGCAAGCCGCGTTGTCACCTGGCCGTTAAGCCCGGTAACGTGGAAGCAGCGTTTCCCGCGATCACAGAAAAGTCGGTGGCACCGTCCGGGGGTCGGATTCGAGTGTCCAGGAGAACGAAGTTCCAGCTAAACTGCTAGTCCACAACCTTGGCGTCTTGATTCAGGACATCTACGAGATGGCGGCAACGAGTTGAGGCGGCAGGGCAATCGCATCTTAATTTTTGAGAGCATTCCCCGAAGAGGGAGGGGGAACCAAATCCCCTCCCCCCGTGGGGGAGGGTTAGGGTGGGGGCAGGGTGAGATGGGGGAATGTTTGATGGGTGGGCTTGACCAAGGGCCGAAGGCCGGAAGTTCTTGAAGTTCCTTGTCGTCGTTCATGCTGGGCACTCCCATCCTAACCTTCCCCCTCAAGGGGGGAAGGGACTTTGGGTGGTTCCCCACGGCGGCATCGTGACCTGTGCCAAGGCTGAGGCCAATTAAGATGCGATTGCCCTGGTTGGGGCGGGAGTTCCAAGGACAAAAAAAATAGGAACTATTATAATTCGATTCGAAATTGGTTTTAAGGCAAAGGGACTCAGACGACTATTGGACCTGTTGCGGGTTCGACTGTCAATTCTCGAGCGAAACGGCTGTATCGTTGATCAAATTGCTGTTGCCTGGCGCGTTGGTCCTGTTACTGTTGGGCGGACTCGCCGCGTGCGAGTCGCAACCCGCGTCGCCATCACCAGGCGGTACTGCGGCCAGCTCATCGACGCCTGTTTCGGCATTCGAAAGAAGAGAGGAGACGCCGACTTCCGCCATCCCTGCCACCCCTCTTTCTCCGGCAACCAGCACGCCGGCCAAGACCGATAACCCAAGGGAAGGTAACGGGCAACAAAGGGCCGACCGTAACCCCATCCCAACTCCTACGGTAATCCCGGGCACCCCGGGACAGGGCGCGGCCGCAACCGCACTCGCGCCGCGATTGCCGCCCACAATCGCTTCGGCCACTTCCGCCAAGCCGACCCAGCCGCCTGCGGAGACGGTAGGCTCCCGGAAGCCGCGAGTGACCTCTCTCAACGCTTCCGCAGAAGAACTGGACACGTTGGTGGACGGCAATATCACCTTTGGCCTGGAACTCTACCGGAAACTTTCCGGCTCCGAAGGCAACCTGTTCTTTTCGCCTTACAGCATTTCCCTCGGCATGGCCATGGCGTACGCCGGGGCCAGGGGAGAGACCGAACGGCAGATGGCTGATTCCCTCGGCTTCAAGCTGCCCCAGAACAGGTTGCATCCGGCCTTCAACGCCCTTGATCTCTTGCTGGCCTCCCTTCCGAAGGGGGGAGACGATGCGTTTCGTCTGAACGTGGCCAATTCCCTTTGGGGACAGCGGGACTACAGCTTTCTGCCGGAGTTCCTGGACTCCCTGGCTGTGAACTACGGCGAGGATGTAAGGGCGGCGGACTTCCGGCGCGACCCGGAGGACGCCAGAGTCCGCATCAACGGCTGGGTCGCCGACGAAACGGAGGAAAGGATCAGGAACTTGATACCCCAGGGAACGCTCACGCCCCTCACCAGGCTGGTGCTGGCCAACGCCATTTATTTCAACGCCGCATGGCTCCACGCTTTCGACGAAAGGGTCACCAAGGACCGTCCCTTCCACCTGCTCGACGGCAGTCAACGTGATGTGGCCATGATGTGGCAGCAGGAAAACCTGCGCTATGCCATCGGCGACGGGTTCCAGGCGGTTGAACTGCCCTACAAAGGCGGGGATGTAGCCATGACCATCCTACTGCCGGAATCCGGCAAGTTCGAAGAGTTCGAGGGTTCCCTGAGCGGCCAGTCAGTTCGGGACATTGTGGAAAGCCTTGAATCCGAACTCGTCCGCCTGACCATGCCCAAGTTCGAGATGGAATCCGGCTTCAGCCTGTCTGATACGCTGAAGGCCATGGGAATGCCCGACGCCTTCGACGATCAGGCCGCCAACTTCTCTGGAATGGACGGGCAACTCTGCCGGGCCAGGGGCGACATCTGCCTGCTCATCTCAGACGTGCTGCACCAGGCCTTCGTCTCCGTCGACGAGGCAGGCACCGAGGCCGCCGCAGCCACTGCGGTAATTGTCGGCGTAACGAGGGCTGTTGGCGTTGAACCCGATCCCATCGAGGTGGTGGTGGACAGGCCGTTCCTGCTCATCATCCGCCACCACGCGACAGACACTGTGCTGTTCGTTGGACGGGTGCTGGACCCTTGATCGCCACTGGCTGTTCCAGGCAAATGGACCCTTTGCTCCGCCTCAATGCGGTTCACACCGCACCCTGGCGGTTGCAATAATGGTCCCGCATTTTCGGAGTCCGTTTTCAAGTCCTGAAATGAGAATTGCAACACTCGGGGCCCTGGTAGCCTTGGCCTGTCTGGTGCTTTTCGGCACGCCGGCGTTCGCCGACGACCCGCCGTACGGCGCGGGCAAGCAGGACTCAGTCGTCAGCCCGCTGCTCCAGCAATTCATCGAGCAACTCGAGTCCCCAGCGGCACAGGGGGCATCGCAGCGGGATAGCGGTGAGTTCACCCGCTCTCTTTCCGGCGGCCTGACCACCAAGGACGCGCTTGCGGCGGCCGCCGCGCCGTCAAAATCGGGCGCGACGGACGACCCGGTACGGTTCGACTCCTCGGGCAACGTGCAGGTGTACATTCACCTGGAGAACACGGACAACGACACGCTGCAGGAACTCCGGGACCTGGGCGCCGACATCGAGATCGCCAACTCCGATGCTAACGTGGTCCAGGCCTGGGTGCCCACCACGGCCCTCGACGATATCGCGGCGCTGGATGCGGTTGAGGAGATTACGGCCCCCGACTACGGCCAGACCAAGGCGGGGCGAATTGTCACCGAGGGCGACGGCATCCACCGCGCCGACCTGGTGCGCGCCTTCAGCGGCCTCAGCGGCAGGGGCGTCAAGGTCGGGGCCATCTCCGACGGCGTTGATGCCCGAGGCACCGCACAGAGCAGCAACGACCTCCCTGACAGCATCGAGATTGACCCGGACAATCGCGGGTCGGGTGACGAGGGGACGGCGCTGCTGGAAATCATCCACGACCTGGCCCCCAGCGCCCAGCTGGCCTTCTCTGGGCCGGAGACCTCCCTGGACATGGTGGAGTCCATTCTCTGGCTGGCCACCGAGGCCTTCGACGGCGAGGGCGCCGACATCATCGTCGACGACATTGGCCACTACACTGAACCTTATTTCGAGGACGGATTGATTGCGCTGGCGGCGGAGGACGCCGTGACCGGCGGCGTTGTGTTCACCTCCGCCGCCGGCAACAACGCCGTAAGTCACTACACGGGGCAGTTCATAGACGGTGGCGACGACTACCACGACTTCGACGATTCCAGCGAGACGGACATCGCGCTGAGAGTCGCGCTCGGCTTCAAGCTTCATCTCCAGTGGAACGACCAGTTCGGGTCCTCCGGTAATGACTACGATCTCTTTGTCTGTCCGCCAGGTCTGAAGCCAGTCAAGTTCAACCTACAGAACGATGTGTGCGACAAAAGCGACCGGGAGCAGGATGGCGACGACAACCCCTACGAGAGCATTTACACCTCTTCGCTCGATTACTCGACAGCGGACGTATACATTCGGAAATTCTCCGGCAACCCGCGGCAACTGAAGCTGTTCGTTACTCACGGCGAAGTCCTGGAGCACGGAGTCACAGAGGGCGGCATTATCGGACATCCAGCCGTGCCGGGGTTGCTGTCTATCGGCGCCATATATGCCGCCGACCCCGGCAACGACGAGCCGCAGTTCTTCAGTGACCGGGGTCCTATTGAAATCTACTTCCCACACCGGGAGACCCGGAACAAGCCCGACCTTATGGGCATCGACGGCGTGATGATCACCGGCGCAGGGGGATTCGGCATAGTGAATCCCGTTTCTCCGTTCAGTTTGTTTCTCGGCACTTCCGCCGCTGCTCCCCACGTGGCGGGCATCGCCGCGCTGGTAATGGAGGCCCAGCGCAAGGCCGACCCGGCCATGGGCAAAAAGGCGGTCGCCGACGCCGTCACGCAGAAGCTGAAGGACACCGCCATCGACTTGGGCGAGACCGGCCACGACAACACCTTCGGCTATGGCCGCGCCGACGCCTGGGCCGCCATCACGTCCCTGGCCGGTGACTCATCCAACGATGCGCTGGAGTTGTACTCGCTGACCTCGTACGCGGACACCCACACGGTCAACTCCAACGGCGACGGCGCCGACGACGACACCACCGACGGCGTCTGCGACGACGGGACGGTGGACGGCTCCACCAACTGCACCCTGCGGGCCGCCATCCAGCAGACCAACGCGGGGACCGGCGCGGCCATCAAGTTCGACATCTCCGGCAGCGGCGTGCAGACCATCAGCCCGGCATCGGCCCTGCCAGCCATCACCAAGCCGGTGTTCATCGACGGCTACAGCCAGCCTGGGGCCAGCGCCGGCGCCGTGCTCATCGAGATCGACGGCACCAACGCGGGAAGCAGCGTGGACGGTCTGATGCTCCAGGGCAACGGCAACTACGTGCGGGGGCTGGCGGTCAACAGCTTCAGCCGGTACGGCATCGCAATCAGCTCGAGCCGCAACAATGTCCTCGTCGGCAACATGGTCGGAACCGACGCCGCCGGCTCAACCGACGAGGGCAACGGTTCGAGTGGCGTGCACATCAGTCGCTCAGAAGATGTGCTGCTGCGGGACAACGTCATATCCGGCAACGACGGCCACGGCGTCGCCACCAACATTGGCGGCAGGCTACATTTCTACGGCAACAAGGTCGGCGCCAACGCTGCGGGAACCGCCGACGTCGGCAATTCCGGGGTGGGCGCCTACATCTCGACGCGGCAGGTCGTGATGCAGGACAACGTAATCTCCGGCAACGACAGCCACGGCGTCCACCTAGACAACAAAGTGACCGAGGACGCGGTAATCGAGAACAACCGCATAGGCACCAACGACGCCGGGACGGCCGCCCTGGCCAACACCGGCTCCGGCATCTTCTTCGACGGAGACCCCAAGAACAACCTGGTCGCCAAGAACGTCATCGGCGGCAATGGCTCCCACGGCGTAAGACTGTCCGGCACGCACGTCCAGGACAACCTGATCGCCGAAAACTGGATCGGCGCCAACGCCAGCGGCGCTGACCTGGGCAACGGCGGTTCCGGCGTACACATCAGCGGAGGCCCCGACGACAACACGGTGGAGGGCAACGTCATCGCGCACAACAGCCTCGACGGCGTGACCATCACGGGCAACAACTCGCTGGGCAACACGATCTGGGAGAACTCCATCCACGACAACGACGGCCACGGCATCGACCTTGGCGACGACGGCGTCACCGCCAACGACGAGCGCGACCGCGACAGCGGCCCCAACCACCTGCAAAACTACCCGTCCAACATCACCTTCGCCACCCGTGGCGACGACGTCTCGGTGCGTTTCACCCTGGATGTTACGTCGAACCGCACTTACGTCATCGATTTCTACGCCTGTGACTCGTCCACCAGCGGCGAGGGCCAGACCGGGCTGGGCTTCACCTCGGGTTCGCTTGACGTCACGGGCTCGGCAACACTCACCGCCAGTACCCTCCTGGGGCAATTTCGCGAATTCAGCGGAACCACGGCCACGCACGTAACCGCCACATCCACCGACACGGATGTGCGGTCCACCTCAGAGTTCGCCCCGTGCGTGGCCCGAGTGGATTTGCCCGAGCTGGATATTTCCGTTGATTCGGTTGCGGCGACGGAGGATGCGGCCACAGCAGCCACGTACACGGTTGGCTTGTCTTCCGCTCCCTCCTCCGACATGACGGTCAAACTGTCATCCGACGATACGGACGTGGCTACCGTCTCCCCGACGGAGACAACCTTCACCAATTCAGATTTCTCCGAAACTATAACGGTGACCGGAGTTTCCGACGACGATGCGGACCACGAGGCGACGACGATACGCCACCTGATCTCCATCGGCGGGAACGAGTACATGACAGCGGTCATTCCCGTAGAGGTAACCGACGACGACGCGCCGGGGCTGACGCTGGCCAGCACCCACGCCACGGCCGACTTTCCCACCGACGCTTCCGTTGGGCACTTCTTCGACGGGCTCTTCGGCGCCGACGAGGCCAATCGATTCAACGAGGGCGACACCGCAACTTACACCGTACAGATGGCCAGCGAGCCGGAGGGCGACGTTACCATCGACCTGGACAGCTCGGATACGGGTGCCCTGACTGTCTCACCGAGTTCGATAACGTTCACCAAGACGGATGAGGCATCCGCCTCCGACAAGTACGAGTGGGACGATGCCCAGACCGTCACCCTGACGGCGGTGTCGGACTCCGATGCCGGAATCGAGATCGAGATCGAGATCGTCTCCCACGAGACGAGGATAAACGGAAAGGACTACGTGCTGGGCCGGGTGCGCGCCCTCATCCAAGACACGGGCCTGCCCGCGTTGACCTACCAGCAGAACAGCGTCGACGTCGAGGAGATTACCATTGACAGTGAAGGGAGCACGGCAACCTACACCATCGTTCCCGCAACTGAACCCGCCTCAAACCTGGCAATCCGCATCCTCAGCAGCGATGTGGATTCAGTAACCGTTGCCCCGTCGAATCACACATTCACCGTGGGCACGAGCGGGAACTGGAATACGCCCCTGACGGTGACCGTGACAAGTGTGGCCGACGACGACACGTTCGACGACGTGGCGCACATCCGGCACCGAACTACCTTCGACGGTCAGGAGGTTTCCTGGGCCTCCGTAAAAGTTACAGTAACCGACGATAACCGCGCGCCGTACTTCGAGGACGGCTTGGAGACCACGCGCGACCTCCCGGAAACCGCCGCCCAGGGTGCCACCGTCGGCAGCCCGATAACGGCCACCGACCTGGACACCGGAGACATCCTGACCTACACGCTGGACGACCCCAGCGGGCTCTTCGAGATCGACAGCAACGGCCAGATCTCGGTATCCGCTACCGACCCGCCTGTCGCCCACCCCTTCGACTACGAGACCGGTACCCAGGAATACACCATGGATGTTGAGGTCAGCGACCGGACCACCGACGGCCTGGAAGACAAGATCGAGGTCAAAGTGCTGGTCACCAACGTAAACGAGCCGCCCGTCATCACCCGCACCGACGGTGATGACGCGCTGTCCTACCCGGAGGCCACCGCCACAACCAGGGTGCTGCATCGCTACAGAGCCACCGACCCGGAGAAGGGTTCCATCACCTGGTCGGTGGAGGGAACCGACGGAGGCGATTTCACCATAGACACCAGCGGCAACCTGCGGTTCGCCAGCCAGCCCGACCACGAGACGAAGTCCAGCCACAGCATCACCATCGTCGCCACCGACGACGGAACCCCCACTGAGAGGGCCGAACTCGAAGTCACCGTGACCGTAACAGACGTTAACGAGCCGCCGGAGATCACCGGAGACACCACCATCAACTATGATGAGAATGCCGATCATCCTGTTGCTTCCTATGCTGCCAGTGACCCGGAGGGAGCGACCACCACCTTCACCTGGAGCCTGTCCGAAACGGACAGCGGCGATTTCGACATCAGCACTGGCGGCGAACTTACATTCAAGGACACCCCAAACTTCGAGTCGCCCGCAGATTCGGGCCGCAACAACGTCTACAACGTGCAGGTGCGCGCCACCGACGATGGAACTCCGGCCAAGACGGGACGCTTCGATGTCACCGTAACCGTCAAGGACCTGAATGAGCCTCCATCCATCTCTGGAGCCGACACCCTTTCATTCCAGGAGAACACGGCCACCGCAAGGGTGCTCGACCGCTACACCGCCACTGACCCCGAGAAGAGGGCGGTCACCTGGTCGCTGGACGGAACGGACAAGGATGAATTCCGTATCGACTCCTCCGGCAACCTGTATTTCGACGGGGAGCCAGACCATGAGGTCCCGACCGACTCCGGCGGGGACAACGTGTACGACTTTCTGGTGGTCGCCACGGACGATGGAAATCTCGGGGACGGCACGGCATCTCCGCTCGGAACGATGGCCGGGATGTTAGACGTGACCGTGACTGTCACCAACGTCGACGAGCCGCCCGTCGTTACCGGTCTTAACACCATCGACGACTACGACGAGAACGGCACCGGCGATGTGGCAGACTACGCTGCCGACGACCCTGAGACCCCGGGCAACAGCAATGACGATCAGGTTACGTGGACTTTGGCCGGTGCTGACAGAGGAGATTTCGATATCAGCAACTCGGGCGTGCTCACCTTCAAGGATGCGCCGGACTACGAGCGCCCGGCGGACTCGGGCCGCAACAACGTCTACGATATCACCGTGCAAACGGCAGATTCCAACAACAAGCAGGGCGAGCTGCACGTCGACGTGATCGTCCAGAACGTGGATGAACCGCCGGAAATCACCGGCCCGGACCCCGTTGACGACTTCCCGGAGAACTCCGCTACCAACCGGCAGGTCGCCCGCTACGCCGCCACCGACCCCGAGGGCGCCACGGTCACCTTGTCGCTGACCGGAACGGACAGCGACGACTTTAACCTCGCCAGCAACGGCGTCGTTACCTTAGAGGAATCGCCGGACTACGAGGAACGGAGCAGCTACAGCTTCACCGTCAGGGCCAAGGTCGGCACCGGCACCACAGACATTACCAATAGCGCGACCAGGACCGTAACGGTCAACATCCAGAACCTTGAAGAAACCGGAACGGTGACCCTGTCTACGGTGCAACCCCAGGCCGAAACGCCGCTGACGGCCACGCTGGAGGACGATGACATCCCCACCGGTACAACGTGGCAATGGTACCGCGCCTCCAGCCGCGGCAGCTCGGGTACGGCCATCACCAATGCCGTATCCGCAACCTACACGCCCCTGGCCGATGACGTAGGCAGATTCCTTCGCGTCGTCGCCTCCTATGACGACGGCCACGGAGACGGCAAATCCGCCGTTGCCGTCAGCTCCAACCAGGTTCAAGAAGTGCCTCCGCAGAACCAGCCGCCGGAGTTTCCAATGGGCCGCGACTACAACCGCACCATCCGGGAGAACCAACCGGCGGGGCGAAGTGTCGGCCTGCCCGTCCGGGCCACCGACCCAACCAACGACCGGCTGACCTACAGCATCCCTGCATCGGACTACTTCGAGATCGTAGACTCCACCGGCCAGATACGCACCAAGGCCGCGCTCGACCACGAGGACCAAGCCACCCACACAGTAACAGTCACAGCCAGCGACCCTTCCAATCGGTCAGACACCGTCCCCGTAACCATCACCGTCGAGGACGTGGACGAGACGCCGGAGATCTCCGGTCCCAACAACCCGGAGGTCGCCGAGAACGGTGGCACCAACGTCGCGACCTACACGGCCACCGACCCGGACGACACTGGAATCGACTGGGGCCTCACCGGCACCGACAGTGACGCATTCACCCTGTCCGGCGGCACTCTGACCTTCAATGCCGTTCCCGACTACGAGGAGAAGAACAGCTACCGGGTCACCATCGAGGCCCGGGAGCAGAGTCCCGGCACCAGCGTCGACCGCCTGAGCGTCACCGTCCGCGTCAGCAACGTGGACGAGCCTGGCGTGGTGGAGGTCCCGGTCAGCGAGCCGCGTGTTGGCCAAAGGCTGACGGCCACGGTGGAGGACCCCGACGGCGGTGTGGGATCGATCGAATGGAAGTGGGAGAGTTCTTCAGATGGAGGAACCGCTTGGGGCCCTATTCCTGGGGCCACGTCCCGTTCCTACACTCCCACCAGGGACGACAACGGCAAGGAACTGCGAGTGGTCGCGATTTACCGCGACCGGGAGGGATCCGGCAAGACGGAGACTTACGAGTTTTCCAGAGCCGTAGAGCTGCGACCTTACTTCCCCACGGACACTGACACCCGCAGCATTCGGGAGAACACCGCCGAGAATCAGAATGTCGGCTCTCGGTTCACGGCCAGCCACCCCGACAACGTCAATCTGACCTACTCCCTGACAGGAGGCGACACCACTTACTTCACCATCAACGACACAAATGGCCAACTGCTTACCAGCGACACCGGACTGGACTACGAGACCCAACCAGGACCTGAAGCGGAGGTGTTGATCACGGCCACGGCTCCCGACAGTCAAACGGCCACAATAACCGTGACCGTCACCGTTACGGACGAGTGCCGCACCGCCGGCGAGCCGCCCTGCGCCCCCGGCAGGCCCGGAGTAACCTCGGCATCCGACACCAGCCTTCGCGTCACTTGGTCGACCCCCCGCACTCCCTCGGGCACATCCATTACCGGCTACGACCTGCAATTCCGGGTGTCGAATAGCAGTGCAAGTTGGATTCCCGAGACTGTCAGCGGAACGGACCGCTCCCACACCGTCGAGAACCTGACAAAGGACACCACCTACGAGGTGCAGGTCAGGGCGATGAACAACGTTAACGGTCAATACGGCGAATGGTCGCCGTCACGCACTGGCAGGCCGGGCTACGTTCCGCCGCCCCCTCCTCCGCCGCCCCTGCCTCCTCCTCCGGAGGAAAGGGAGGAAACGACGGCTACCCCGCCGTCCACCGGCGGCGGCGGCGGTGGGGGCGGTGGGGGCGGTGGGGGCGTGTCCCCGGCGCCCGTGCTCCTGCCGCTGGCCGGCGTGTCGCCGCGAATCCTCCGCTTCACCGCTTACGCCGGAGGGGAGAATCCCCCGGCGCGGCCGCTGCAACTGTGGAGCCCCGTATCACGGCGCATGAACTTCAACGTGTCCGGAAGCGCCCCCTGGCTGTCCGTCGCTCCCGTGTCCGGCTTTTCCGCCGGTCCCGGCAACCGGCTGTCCCTGATGGTGAGCGTGGACGCGTCGGACCTGTCACCGGGCAGTCACCGGGCCCAGGTGGTCATCGCCGGGACCGGGTTCAGGAACCCGCCGCAGCGGGTGTACGTCTCTGTCAACGTGGCCCCTGCGGCCTTCGCCGACAGCCGGGCCCTCGAATACGACGCGGACAACAGCCTGTCCATAGATCTCGACGAGGCCCTGGAAGCCGTGAGGGACTATTTCACGGGACTCATCAGTCTGGAAGACGTCTTGAAGATAGTCAGGCTATACTTCATCGGCTGATTTTGCCGCAAGGAACCCGTGACGCCTGGATAGCAATGGAGCGTGGATAGCAGATGAAAGGGGTGTTGAGGAAGGTGCTGGCGGTCCTGACGGCATCGGGGGTGGCGCTCGGCCTGGCGGCGCTGGTGCTGTCGGGACCGGCACAGGCGCAGACGCCCGACGCCCAGCGCAGCCTTTCTTCACCCTGGGTCGAGCCGGAGGGACAGGTGCGGGTGACAGTCCGGGCCACCAACTTCGGCGGTCTGGGGCAGATCGTGGAGACCCTGCCCCCTGGGTTCCGGTATGTCGGTTCGGACCTGGGAAGCGCGGCAACCTTCAGCGGCCAGACTTTGACCGTCATACTCCTCGGTGAGACCGGCGTCACCTACACCATGGTCGCCCCCAGCCAAGAGGGCACGTACACATTTTTCGGGACGCTGACCGACATAACCAAGTTGAACGGATGGTAGGCGGCGCCGATACAATCAGGGTCGGCCCCCGTCCGACGCCAGGGCCCACCCGCACTCCGAGACCGACGGCCACGCCCACACCCACGCCGGAGCCGACGCTCACACCAACACCGCAACCAACGGCCACGCCCGAGCCGACGCCCACACCTGAACCGACGGCCACGCCCACACCCACGCCGGAGCCGACACTCACGCCCACACCGCAACCTACGCCCACGCCCGTGCCGACGGCCACTTCAACCCCGGAGCCGACACTCACGCCCACACCTGAACCGACCGCCACACCCACGCCGGAGCCGACGGCCACGCCGATGCCAACGCCGCCTCCGGCCATTCCAGTGATTGAAGACGAGGAGCCCAGCCCCATAATGTCCAATGTGGTCTGGTTTGTCGCGGGCTTTGGGGCTGGAGTGGCAGTTGCCGGCCTGTTAGTGGCCGGTATGCTGATGTTCCGGAGAAGCCGGAGAAGGTTTTAGCCGCGTACCCGGAAACCGCCTGCCCCCTACCGGCTTGACCGGAGGCCCCGGCAGGTACCCCGGCCAGTCGGCCAAACAATCCTCGACCCGCCTACATACACGATTCATGAATTTCAAGAAATCCTGCACAATAAATCTGAATTAAAAAAACATTATTGTGCAAAGCCCCGGTAGGGCCCTTCCCTCAACACATCCGGCATGGTACTTCCATCCTACCGGCCATAGCGCAACTGTGCCAGCAGCGCGTCCATGCGGGCCGCGGCGTCGTCGCTCTTGAGGGCCACGCCGCCCGGCCAGCGCATTGAGTGAGTTTCGGGCGCGAAAAGAGTTGAGAAGAAGACAGCGGGCCTGCGTTTTGGCAGGGGCGCCAGGAGATGGAGCGGGTCTTGCCAGAGACATGCGGCAGGCGGAAACTGTGCTGGTAACGGTGGCAGCTACGAGGAAATTCACAGAACCGCCACCTTCACGGTCGCGGCGAAGCCTACTGTCAGTCTGAACAGGAAGCAAGGGTTGACCCGCCAGGGTCTCAGCGTTCAACAGATTCCCGTCGTTCTTATGCCAGTGGTGGCTCCTTGTAAAGCCGGACGGGATGGGACGCCGATTTCCCGCATTTCGGATAGTTCAACCCACCGCAAGGCTTTGCACAATGAATCCTTTTTAATTCCGATTCATTGTACAGAATGTGTTTTAATTCGGGGAGTCAGGTGTGCATTCGGTGGAGAGTGACGCTGCCGGTCGTCTGCTTTTCTGTCAGACCTTGGCTTCCCGTCGGGCATGCTCTTGAAGCGTCTTCTCCGCCAGAGTCATCCACTTTGTTCCACCGGTGTCTCCGTCCTCGCCCGTCTGGGCCTTGAACCAGTTGATGGTGTCACGGTCGAGGATGAATGGTGACATGCTCGAGCAGCCCGGCCTTGAGGGCGGCTTGTCTTTCCTTAGCCCACATGGCGAACTCAGGGGATAGTTGTTCGCTGGTCATGGAGTTGGCCCAGTCCTCGTCGGTCCACTCCGCCTCGTCGGGGTTTTCGGCGATCTGCTTGGCTATCTCTGCCTCTTCCTCGGGGGTGTTGCGCACGAGCCTAGGCCTGTTCGCGTTCATATCGTGCTATCTCCCTGTCGTTAGCTTTCCTGAGGCTATGCCCTGCCAGAATACAGCCGGAGAGGTCGGTCGCGCGGTGATTCTGGTTGTCTAAGACGTATAGGATATGTATGGCTTTCAAACAGCAGTCTCCACGTGGCGGGTGTGAGTAAGGTCTCGGCTGGTCACCGACCGCGCCTGAGATGGTAGAACGGTGGCAATGGCTATTGTGTCCCCATCCAGCGCCATGAATTCCACCACGTAAGCCTTCCCACCAGGGTGAACGTGCACGACGAGCCGAGTTCGTTGGTGGGCGCTGCCAACGGAAACCAGTTCATATTCC
Source organism: Dehalococcoidia bacterium (assembly GCA_965220625.1). Classification (GTDB taxonomy): domain Bacteria; phylum Chloroflexota; class Dehalococcoidia; order Lucifugimonadales; family UBA3495; genus VXOI01. The sequence goes on along the minus strand of CBDCQN010000003.1, from coordinate 1,407,465 downwards.
GTGATCGAGACGGTCGATGAGGCTGTCGGGAAGTCCGGCGTCTCGCATCTTCCGTTGCGTCTTCGCTATGTCGTATCTCACCCGGCGCCACTCCACGGTCTGCCGGGCACCGTCGTAGACGGCATAGCCGGCGCACGGGTTCCGGTCCCGGGGCTGGCCGACACTGCCTGGGTTGAGGATAAGGCGTTCGTCCGTTAGTCGGTACGCCTTATCGTTGGTAAACCATTCAAACCGGGGGTCGCCTCCGTTTTCGCTGCAGACAAAGGGTAGATGGGAGTGGCCCACAAGACAGTAGCGACCCCGCAACAGGGCCAGGGTGGCCCTGGCGGCCTCGTTGTCCAGCAGGTACTCCTCGGTGGGACGCCTCAGGCTGCCGTGAACGAGGGTGAAGGGTCCGCGCTTTTCGGTCAGCGGCAGTGCGGCGAGGAACGCGGCGTCGCTATCCGGAAGCTGCCGGGCAGTCCATCGAGCTGCAGCCCCTGCGGCGGGGTTGAAATCGTCCACGCCGCGCGTCCCGGCCGCTGCCTGATCGTGGTTTCCGGCCACGGCCACCAGATCATGGTTGCGGAGCAGTTCCAGGCAGGGGCCGGGGTCGGGGCCGTAGCCTACGGAATCGCCCAGGCACCAGACCTGATCGAAACCGCCTCGGAGGGCGGCGTCCTCTAGCAGGCTGCTGAACAAATGTGTTCAGGTCGGGAATATACGGTTCAAGTCGTTGGAGCCTGGGTCCTGTTGGAGGGAATTGTGCCGTTCACACGGGACTTTCAGCCCCTTCGGCTTTTGCGGACCGGCCCTTTTGGGGCACCGGGCATAGCTAGCCCATTGTCAGGTCATGCCATCCGGGCTTTCGGAGTTGTCGTTGCCTGACCCAGCAGCTTGGCCATCCGAACCAAGTTGTAGGCCGTGGCCACCAAGTGCCCCGCCAGACCAGTCCGGTCCAGTCCCCGGTAACGGGTCCGCCGGAACCCGCCCACCGTCTTCATCCACCCAAAGATCTCCTCAACCCGTTTCCGAATCCGCTGGCTGAGCGCGTACCCCGGATGCCGGGTGGTCCGGCCGTCAATGGCGCTGGACCGCCCCTTGGTGTTCTGCGCGACGTGAGGCGTCACACGGCGCCGGCGCAGGTCTGCCACGCAGTCCCGGGTGTCGTAGCCCTTGTCCCCGCCCAGCGTTTGGGGATGAAAGCCCCGTTCCCGGGCTTGGCCCAACAACTCCGGCACAATATCCCGCTCCGCCGTGCCCGTCGCTTGGGTGGTCTGAAAGTCCACCAGCATTCCATGCCGGTTTTCCATCAAGGCGTGGGCCATGAAGACCAGCCTGGCTTCCTTGCCTTTACCCTTGCGCAGCAACCGGGCCTCCGGGTCCGTTGTGCTCTGATGGGTGGCATTGCCGCGCCGTTCCCCATGGAAGTCAACCGAGGGGTTGCCCGGGTCAGCGTCGGTTGTCCGGGGCGGGTCGCCCTCCTTGGATTTGAAGCTCTTCAGGCTGGCTGCCGCCTCAATCAGGGTTCCATCCACCGTGAAGTGCTCATCCGACAGCAGGCCCTGCCGGTCCGCTTCCAGCACCACTTCTCCGAACAAAGCCTGGCCCACTCCATGCCGGAGCAGCCGCTCCCGGTTCTTGGTGAAGGTGGTGGCATCGAAGCTGGGTTCAATAACGTTCATATCCAGAAACCACCGGAAGAGGAGGTTGTAGTCCAACTGCTCACAGAATGCCCGCTCACTGCGCACCGAGTACAGGGCAATCAGCAATGAAGACTTCAGCAACCGCTCCGGCGGGATCGACGGCCGGCCCACATTGGCGTACATCCGGTCCAAGTCCGGGGACAGCGCCTTCAGGGCTTGGTCCGCCAGCCTCTTGACAACACGCAGGGGATGGTCCGATGGCACCCGCGTTTCCAAGTCAATGAAGGCCAGCAGGGTCACCTGTGGATCTTGTCTCCCGCGCATCGGCTCAACCTCCGCCCAGGGGTTGCGTCCAGGGTTGTCCTATTTTAACCTCTTCTCTCTCCGCTGTCGGGCCACGCCGGGTTTTTCAGCAGCCTGCTAGCACAGTTTCCAGGGCCTCCAGGTTGGCGTGGATGTCCGACAGGATTAGGGTTCGCACCAGCGCCATGGCTCCAATGTTCGTTTCGCCCGGGTAGTCGGCGAATCGCGGCACCTTGGCCGGTCCCGCCACCCAGGGCACGGCGATTATACAGTGGCTGATCGGGCGATGCGGCGGAAACTAGCGGAGCTACTGCCCGCGTTGGAACCAGACATTCGGCGTCGGTGATGGCGAAGCCGGGGAGGGTGGTAATAATGGTGTGTAGTTCAAGTCATCAGTCCACCTCTTCAGCGGCACCTTCCGCCACCCGGTAGCCATAGCATCTTCAACCTAGCAGTTCGTCCGAGCAACAGGGTTGGTGAGCCGTTGGGAATATGATGGGACGGAGATCAGACGAGCGAGGCGGTCAATGGGCAAGACTTATCTTCCCTGCGATCCCAACCAGCAGTTGCTGCTGCCCGCGGCGCTGCAGGAGTTGCCGCATTCATTACAAAATCTGTCGTCTTGAGAGGTCTCGCTGCCGCAGTTAGCGCAATTCAATGCTGTTTTCTGTCCGGGCTGTTCGATCCGCGTCAAATCGTGGGCTCGACCCATATATTATACAAAGCGAGATTGCCCTGAGTGAGAATTCAGTATTGGTTGCGCCGGGTTTGAGTTCCAGCCATGATTATTGAGCCGGTAGGAACGATGGGCTATACTAGCGGCGCTCCCCGACCCGCCGGACTTTGACTCATTACCACTCAATTGTCGAAGAGGCTAACGCCATGGACCTCGGTCTCAGCGAAATCCAGCAGATGCTGAAAACCAGCGCCCTAGAGTTCCTGTCCCGTGAATGCCCGGCCACCTTGGTCCGGGAGATGGAGGAGGACGAGCGAGGGTATCCGAACGGCCTCTGGCGACAAATGATTAATCTGGGCTGGACCGGAGTCCCGTTCCCGGAACAATACGGCGGCACGGGCGGCGATTTCCTTGACCTGGCGGTGCTGCTGGAAGAGATGGGCCGGGCGCTGGCGCCAGCGCCATACTTCTCGACCGTCGTGCTTGGCGGCATGACCGTGATGGACGGCGGTTCCGACGGACAAAAGGCCGACTTGGTAACCCGCATCTGCGATGGGTCACTGCTCATGACGCTGGCCCTCACCGAAGCCAGCGCCACCTACGAACCGTGGGGAGTGGAGGCCACTGCGGAACGGCAGGGCGACGGCTACGTGTTGAACGGGGTCAAGCTTTTCGTTCCCGACGCCCACGTAGCTGACATTATTATCGTGGCCGCCAGGACGTCGCCGTCTGCCGACGCGGCCCAAGGCATCACCCTGTTCTTGGTCCCGGCCGGAACGCCGGGCGTAACGGTGGAAGCGGTGAATACCATCGGCTCCGAACGGCAATTCGAGGTCAGGTTGGAGAACGCCGCCGTACCGGGCTCGATACTCGGCAGGGCCGGCGAGGGCTGGCCGGTGGCCGAACGGGCGGTGCAGCGGGCGACGGCCGGACGGTGCATCGAGATGCTGGGCGGGGCAACTGCGGTGCTGGACATGACGGTGGAGTACGTCAAGCAACGGACCCAATTCGGACGCGCTGTGGGCAGTTTCCAGGCAGTGCAGCACCACTGCGCCGAGATGGCCACCGACGTCGAGGGCTGCCGGGGCGTCGCCTACCAGGCGGCGTGGCGGCTGGCCCAGGACCTGCCGGCCCAGAGGGAGATCTCCATGGCCAAAGCCTGGGTCAGCCAGGCCTACCGCAGGGTTTGCTCCACCGCCCACCAGTGTCACGGGGCCATCGGTTTCACCAAGGAACATAACCTGCAGCTTTACACACGCCGCGCCAAGGTGCACGAGCTTAGCTACGGGGACGCCAACCACCACAAAGAGTTGGCCCTCGCCAATATCGATAACCCCTGATCCATCAACTGCCGCCTCATTAACTTCCTGGTCTCGGCCAGGGAGCGAGGTCAGGGAGACGACCGCCGATGACAACCAGCAACTGCATCTTTTGCACCATGGCCCGGGACCCGGCCCACGAAGCGCCCATCTACCGGGACGAACGCTCGTTCGTGGTGCGGGACATCAATCCCAAAGCGCCGGTGCACCTGCTGGTGATTCCCAACATGCACATCGCTTCCCTGGCCTACGTCGGCCCTGGCCAAGTGCCCATCATGGGCCACCTCTTCGTTGTGGCGGAGGAGATGGCCCGCCGCGAGGGAGTGACCCTCAGCGGCTACCGGTTGGTGCTCAACCAGGGCGCCGACTCCGGCCAAGAGATCGTGCATCCCCACATCCACCTGCTGGGCGGCCGTAAGCTCGGCGACATGGGCTAGGGGTCGCGTTGACCACCTCGGGGGTCTGCCTCCAGCGTCTTCAGGACAGGGTGGGTTTACTGCCCGAGGGTCTGCAGGCCCATATCTACCGGGTCCGGGACATCGCCTTCGAGTTGTCGTCCCGCCATCACGTTGACATCCAGCGGACTGAACTGGCCGCGTTGGGCCACGATGTTGCCCGGGCCATGAAAGGGGAGGAGTTGCTGCGACGGGCGGTCGCCGCCGGCATCACGGCGGGGAAGCTGGAACGCCGCGCCCCGGTCCTGCTCCACGGCCCGGTTGGCGCAGAGAGCCTCCGACGCGAAGACGATATAGACGACGAAGAGTTGCTGGAAGCAGTACGGTGGCATTCCACCGGCCATCCGGAGTTGGGACCGTTGGGCAAGGTAATCTTCATCGCCGATAAGCTGGACCCTCGAAAATCAGGATCCTATCCGTATCAAACGGAACTCCGCCGGATGGCGGAAGAGGACCTGGACGTCGCACTGTTGGAGTTCCTCTGCCGCGAGTCGGAGGGACGCCTCCGGCGCCGTGAACCGGTGCATCCCCTAAGCCTAGAGACGATCAACGCGCTGCTGGTGGATGTGGGCGGAGCGGTCGTTCGTTAAATCCCGGCTAGAATGGTCTTGCCACGTGTTCAGCCGGAACCAGTTCCTTGCCGCTGGGGTCTACCACCAGATCGAAGGCCTCCAGCGTGGTCGCCCCTAGCAGATACAGCCCTTCAGGGCCGAAAATAATCGGGCAAGTCCATTCTTCGTCTTGATAAGCTATACGTGCCTGGCCTACACCCCATAGCCTTTCATTGCTGTCGGCAATGCCGAATCTTCGTCGCACGAGGGGCTGTATGTGTAGTTGCTCCAGCAGGGATTCGGGGAGCATTGTGTGGGTAGCCCCGGTATCAACCATCGCCGATACCTCGGTCAAGTCGCCGCCTTCAGGATGGCCGACTCCAATAGTGACGTAGAATGTTCCAGAGCCCTTTAATTGCTTCGTGTGCGGTTTCATCGGAGTATATATAATGCTCTTGCCGAAAAGTAGGAATGTCAATTGTTGCTTGCCGTATAGAGTTGGTTGAATGGAAATAACACTGACATCGCGGGCGGCGGAACACATCAGGAGCCGGGGCGGCCGGGCCGCCATCGACCTGCTTTGCTTCTCCACTTGAGGGGGGAATGCCACTGAGGTATCGGTCGATACCCGAGTCTTCCGTAGGGACCTGAGCGACTACCAGGCCGTCGGCCACGACGGAGTCGAATTGCTTCTTCTGCCGCCCCTGATCGAGCACGCGACCAGCGTGAACGTCGACCTCAGGAAATTTCTGTTCTTCAGGAACCTCAGGGCGGAAATCGAGCTGGAGAACGGCTTGGTGCTGGGCCGCCGGGAACTCTAGCGCGCCTGGTAGACTGGCGCCCTTTTTTCCACGAAGGACCGGCTGGCCTCTTTAAAGTCCTCGCTCATGTGCAGCTTCAGGGGCAGCAATTGCATGTCGGTCTCCGCGCCGGTCTGCACCCACTGTCGGCGGCTCACCTTCACCCCGGCCCTGGCTGCCAAGGGCGGGGTTTTCAGAACCTTCCCGGCCAGCTCTTCGGCGGCATTCAGGTGTTCGCCAGTGGGCACCAAGCGGTTGATCAGCCCCAGGCGGTAAAGCTCAGCCGCCTCCACCGGCTCCCCGGTAATTACCATCTCGCTGGCAATCTTGGAGGGCATGAAGGCGTTGACCTTGGCCCAGATGCGGCCGCCGGCCAGGCCGCGTCGAGTCTCGGTGATGCCGAACCTGGCTTCCTCCGATGCCACTATCATGTCGGACTCGGCCGCGATCACGATGCCCGCACCCAGGGCGTAGCCGTGTACGGCCGCTATGACCGGCTTCCAGTTGATGGCCCTTCCCAAGTAACCTTCCGGGTTAGGCCCTCGCTCTCTCCGGGCGCTTTGCTGGGGAGTCATTTCGACAAAGCGCTGCTTGATGTCGGCCCCGGCGCAGAAGCTCCGGCCCGCGCCGTGGATGATGGCCACCCAGGCCTCATCGTCGGTATCGAACTCGAGCAGCGCGTCGTGGAGGTCCTGTTCGAACTGGTCGTTGACTGCGTTCAGCACTTGGGGCCGGTTGAACATGATATAACCGGTCCTCTCCTTTCGTTCGTAGACCATGGTCTCGTATTCGGTCCTGGCAACTTCGGTCCTGGCAACTTCGGGCTGGGCAGCTTCAGGCATCAGACACTCCTTACGGCCGATAATAAATAGAACATATATTTCTATATTGATGGGAAAACCATTGACTTATTCCGAACGGTAGTTCTATACTGCGGCTGCGGGATTAGAACACTTGTTTCAGGAGGGGAAGCAATGGTCTATCAACTAGCCACCAGTCCGCAGGCTCTTGGACCGTCCACCAGCACGGCGGCAGCCGCGCCGGTTGTGGATGTGGTACCGGAATTCTATCATTACGAGGATACGGGTTGCGAAGTGTCATCCTCTTGCCTGGACTGCCCATTGTCCCGGTGCAAGTATGACGATCCGGTATGGTACCAACGGAACCGGCGTTTGGCCCGGGACTTCAAGGTGTGGACGGCCATCGAGCGGGAGAACCTGACAGTGGAGGCGGCGGCGGAGCGTTTCTCGGTCACCGCACGGACCATCTTCCGGATCATACAGCGGTGCCGTGAGGCGTCGATGGAACTGGAGCGCGAGGAACTGCTGCTATTCGCAGCCTGATTATTCACGGCAGAGGGCACGGAGAGCGCAGAGGTTTTTTAGTCCTCTGCGCTCTCTGCGTTTAAACCGTGTCGTTCAACCCCTGGGCAGACCCAAGCCACGGCCGGCGATGATGTTGCGCTGCACTTCGGAGGTGCCGGCGGCGATGGTGCCGGAGAAGCTGAGCATCCAATGCTCCTGCACCCGGCCCCGCAGCGGGGCCCACTTCTCTTCACGGCCCAGCGTGCCGTACAGGCCCAGCACGTCCATGGCGGCCTCGGTGGTCCGCCGCACCGTTTCGCTGCCGAAGACCTTGCTCATGGAGGCCTCTTTGGTCGGCACCAGACCCTGGGACTGCAGGTAGGCCACGTTGTAGGCGATCAACCGGGCGACCTCGCAGTCAATGTACCGGTCGGCCATGAGATTGCGGACCCAAGGTATGTCCACAATCGGTTGGCCGTTCCGTTTGGTTTCGGTCGCGTACTCCCGAACGTCGTCCAACAGCCTGCGGGCGTTGGCCGAGTAGTCGATGCCCGAGCGCTCGAAGTCCAGCAGGGTCACCGCCACGTACCAGCCACGGTCTTCTTCGCCCACAACGTTGGCCCTGGGGACGCGGACGTTGTCGAAAATCACTTGGTTGAACTCGTGGCCCCCGGCCATGTTGACAATGGGGCGCACGGACACTCCCGGCGTTTTCATGTCCACTAACACGAAGCTGATACCCCGGTGCTTGGGGGCGTCGGGGTCGGTGCGGGTGAGCAGCATGATCCAGTCGGCCCGGTGGGCCAGCGTGGTCCATATCTTGGCCCCGTTGATCACCAGGTCGTCGCCGTCTCGCACGGCCCGTGTGCTGAGGGAGGCCAGGTCGGAGCCGGACTCCGGCTCGCTGTAGCCTTGGCACCACTGTACTTCGCCCCTGGCTACGGGAGGCAGGTGGGCCATTTTCTGCTCGTCGGAGCCGTGGATCATCAGCGTGGGGCCGAGCATCCGCACCCCGAAGATGTCGCGGCCCGGCGCCCGCTGGTAGGCGATCTCTTCGTTGAAAATCGCCGACTTCACTGGAGAGGCGTTCTGGCCCCCGTACTCCTCGGGCCAGTGCATCGTAAGCCAACCCTTCTCCGCCATACGCTGGCGGACCAACCGGGTCAGGTTCCAGTCGTCTTCCTCGGGATAGCGCCCGCCGCCCTCCCAGTCCGACGGCAACTCGGCGTCAATGAACGACCGAAGCTCGTTGCGAAAGGACTCGTCTTCAGCAGTGAACTTGAACTCCAAAATGCGCTACTCCCTGAAAGATTGGGTTGGCAAGCTGGGTCGGCAAGGCTGGGTTGGAACGGTCCGTTGGCAAGGAACGGCCCTGGAAGTTTGGAAGACCGGTGGCGGCCGCTAACCGGTAACGGCCACGCAGGTCACGGTTCGCACGACCCCCGGCACCGTGTGAATCCGGCCGGTTACAAGGTCGCCGACCACCGAAATATCGTCGCCGTTAATCAGGGCGATGATATCGTAAGGGCCCGTCACCACGTCCACCGTTGCGATCCCGGTCAGCCCGGTCAGGGTGCTGGCCACCTCCCGAGTCTTTCCGACTGCGGTTTCAATCAACAGGTATGCTTTAGTTGCCATAATCCGCCTTTCGCCTTTGTTGTTTTTGCGGTTACCGGGTACCCGGCGAACACTTCATCCCGTGCGATTGGGGCCCATTCTACGGCCCGGCTTCCGGCAGTGTCAATTGAGACCGCCCCTTCGGTGGGCTGGCTATAATAGCCGCATGAGCAGACCTATGGACCTGCTGGCCGAGGGGGCCCGGGAACTCGGTATCGAGCTTTCTTCGGAACAACTGGAGCAATTCCGGACGTTCTACCGGGAATTGGCGGACTGGAACCTTCGGGCCAATCTGACCTCCATCACCGGGCGCGAAGAGGTCCAGACAAAACACTTCTTGGACTCCCTCACGGTTTGCTTGGCCGTACGGGAGGGTCTGGCGGTCCCGGCCCGGACCATCGACGTGGGCAGCGGGGCGGGGTTTCCCGGCCTGCCCCTGAAGATTGCCTTCCCACAACTGGCGATGGAGCTCGTGGACTCGGTGGGCAAAAAGACGGCGTTTCTCGAACACGTCGTAGGGGTCTTGGGCCTCGAGGGCGTCGTTGTTCACACGGGCAGGGCCGAGGCGCTGGGCCGCGAGCCAGCCTTGAGGGACGGTTTCGACCTGGCGTTGATACGGGGAGTGGCCCGGTTGCCCTTGCTGTTGGAGTACGCGCTGCCGTTCTGCCGAGTGGGAGGGTCGGTGGTGGCGTTGAAGCACGGCGGCCTGGACGCGGAGTTACAGGGAGCGGCCCGGGCCTTGGGCGAACTGGGCGGAGAGGTGACGGGAGTTTTCCCCGTGGAACTGAAAGGACTGCAGGACCACCGTGTCGTGGCGGCTATCAGGAAGGTAACTGCCACGCCTGACCGGTATCCGCGGCGGACCGGAATCCCGGCCAAACGGCCCCTCTGACCACTGGCGGCGCGTGTTGCTTGGCCCCACAGCCGCCATTATGATTACGGGGCTCCCGTAGCTTGGCAGGCACCCGTACTCCCGATCTCGTTCGTGGTCTATTTTTCGGGCGGAGAGGCGATCCATGTCGGTAATGGTTACCGGTGGGACCGGGTTCATTGGCAACAGGATCATTCGCAAGCTGATAGAGCGAGGCGAGGAAGTGGTGTGCTTCGACCTGGCGCCTCCCCGGTCCAACCTCGCCCCCTATTTGGACCGCATCCGGATGTACCGGGGCGACGTGACCCAGTTGCCCCATCTACTGGAAGCGATCAACACCCACCAGGTGCACAAGATCATCCACATGGCGGCCCTCCTGCCGCCGGACACGGAGGATCGCCCCCATTACGCCATGCAGGTCAACATCGGCGGCGCCAACAACGTATTCGAAGCCGCCCGCTGGACCGGAATCGAACGGGTGGTCTACGCCAGCTCCATTGCGGTCTACGGGGTGCAGGACACCTTCGGCGAACGCCCGATCAATGAGGATGACCTTAACGACCCCATCAACGTCTACGGCATGACCAAGTCGGTCAACGACTTCTCAGCCAAGCGGTACGCCGACCGGTACGGCCTCGACCTGCGTGGGATTCGAATCTGTACCGTCTTCGGTCACGGGCGGGTTACCGGGATGACCGGCATGATCGGCGGCCTGATGGTCTCGCTGCCAGCCATCGGCCAACCGGTGGCGATGCCGTTCGATGAGGCGGAGCTTTCCCCGATGATCCATGCCGAGGACGCCGCCGAGATTTTCGTGCGGGCCGCGCTGGCCGGGCAGTTGAACCACCGGGTCTACATCAGCGGCGGCAATCTGGCGACGATCAAGGACATGGCAGAGACGGTCCGGAGCATCATACCCGACGCTCAAATCACCACCGGAGACCAGAAGGTGCCCCACGTTTACCTGGTCGACAACAGCAGGATGCTGGCCGACATCGGCTACGAAATAGCCCCTTTGAGGCGGCGGGTGCTCGACCACATAAACGACGCCCGGGCCGAGGCCGGAATGGACTCAATCACCGGGTAGGTTATAATTCGGTAATTCACTCTTTCGAGGGCTCAAATGAGTATTGCCATCGGTTACATGCCGGGCGCATTCGGCGAGGGCGGGGAGAACCCCAACTACCTCCGCGAATTGGTGGAGGCGGGTGACAAGCACGGTTACGACTCCATCTGGCTGAGCGACCGCATCGTCAGCGATAAGTTCAGCCTGGAACCGATGATGGCGCTGGCAATGGTGGCCGCTTACTCGGAACGAATGAAGTTCGGCACCAGCGTGCTGGCCATGCCCCTGCGCAATCCGGTGGTGCTGGCCAAACAGATCGCCACGTTGGACTACCTCTCTCAAGGACGGTTTTTCCCGGCGGTGGGCCTGGGGCAGGAAGAGCCCGAGGAGTACGAGGCCTGCGGCGTCACCAAGGAACGCCGGGGGCCCCGCACCGACGAAGCCATCCAGCTGATGCGCCGCCTGTGGGAGGAAGACAACGTTACCCACGAGGGCGAATTCTACAGTTGCCATAACGTTTCGGTCACGCCCAAACCGTTTCTCCAACCGTCGACTCCGGTCTGGATCGGCGGCCGAACCCCGGCTGCCGCCCGCCGCGTGGGTCGGGTTGGCGACGGCTGGCTCGTCTCCAGCGCCACCCCAACCGAGGTGAAAGAGGGGCGGGACATCGTCTTCGATACAGCAACCGAGTTCAACCGTGAGATCGAAGAGGACCACATAGGCGTGCTGCTGGGCTACTACGTCAGTTCCGATGTGGAAGAGGCCACCATCAAGGCCAACCAGTTCGTAACCCGCCAGCGCCCCGACGCCCACTTCACCGAATTCACCGCGGTCGGCCCGGTGGACCGGATTGCCGAGTACATCCACAGCTATGTCGAATCAGGAGCATCCAAGTTCGTAGTCCGTCCCCTATGCCCCGCAGACGAGACAATGGAGCAACTGGACATCCTGGGCGAGGAGTTGCTGCCCCAGTTTCATAAGTAGCTGGGGCGCTGAATGCCTGACGCATTCGAAGGATTGCCCGAAAGCAGGCTTTAGCAAAGAACAACTCGGCTATCTCTTCAGACCGATTGATTACGCGCAATCTCCAAGGTCGATTCCACAGGCCTGTTGCGATTCATGACGCCCCATGAACGCGCGGCTGTGATCTTCCGCCTGTAAATTCACTTTCTGCAGGACTGTCAATGCGAGACCTCTCTTCTCGTCTGTCAATGCGAGACCTGTCCTCCCATCTGGACAGGATTCGTACGGAATCCTTGGCAGGACTCACCGTGTCGCTGGCGCTCGTCCCGGAGGCGGTGGCATTTGCTTTCGTAGCCGGAGTTGATCCTCTAGTCGGCATGTATGCCGCGTTCATCGTCGGGTTCATCACATCCTTGACCGGCGGACGGCCAGGTATGATCTCCGGCGCCACGGGAGCCCTCGCCGTGGTGATGGTCACGCTGGTAGCCAACCATGGGGTCGAATATCTGTTCATCACTGTGGTTCTGATGGGGTTGATCCAGATCGTCGTGGGGGTGCTGAAATTAGGAAACCTGATCCGCATGGTGCCGTTTCCGGTGATGCTCGGCTTCGTAAATGGGCTAGCCATCGTCATTTTCCTGTCGCAGTTAGAGAGTTTCAAAACTGAAGGCCCCGACGGGACCCACTCGTGGCTGCCTGTACCTGATCTGGCGATTATGCTGGGCTTGGTGGCCTTGACGATGGCGGTGATTTACATAGTGCCGCGGTTCACCAAACGGTTTCCTGCCGCGCTGGCAGGGATACTTGTAGTCTCGGTATTAGTGATCTTCGCGAACATCGATACTCGGACGGTCGGCGACCTCTCGAGTATCGCGGGTGGGTTCCCGACGTTTGGAGTGCCTGATGTGCCGTTCAACTTCGAAACCCTACGGATCATCCTGCCGTTCGCCTTCATCCTGGCCGGAATAGGGCTGATCGAATCGCTGCTCACCCTTTCGTTGATTGACGGATTGACGGAGACGAGAGGCCAGAAAAATCGTGAGTGCGTGTCGCAAGGGGTAGCGAACGTGGTGACGGGGTTCTTTGGCGGCATGGGCGGTTGCGCCATGATCGGCCAGAGCATGATCAATATAAAAGCCGGTTCAAGGTGGCGGCTGGCGGGCGTCTTGTCAGCGCTACTTTTACTGCTGTTTATCGTATTTGCGTCATCATTGATTGAACAGATTCCGATGGCTGCTCTCGTTGGGGTGATGTTCGTAGTGGTGATCGGCACCTTCTCTTGGTCCAGCCTGCGAATTATCCAGAAAGTGCCTGTTTCAGACGCGGTGGTGATGATCCTCGTATCGGCGGTTACGGTGGTTACTAATCTGGCGGTCGCGGTCGTCGTCGGAGTGATCGTGTCAGCCTTGGTATTTGCCTGGAAAACCGCTCTGCACCTCACCGTTGTAGTAAGCGACGAGACCACCGCCGACCGGCGGGTCTATTCACTCCAGGGGCAACTTTGTTTCGCTTCCGTCAACTCCTTTAGAGATTTGTTTATACCGGCGCTCGACCCTGACGAGATAATAATCGACTTTCAAAACGCACGCGTGTGGGACCACTCGGCTATAGAAGCTATCGTCGACCTCTCCAGGCGCTACGACCGTGCGGGGAAACGGCTGTATCTCTTGCACCTGAGCCAGAACTGCCGTGGGATGCTCGAAAAAGCCAATGTGGTTGTGGACCAAATCCACGTAGACGATCCCGGTTACAGGGTCACAGTCGCGGAAATAGGTGGCTCCGATGACCAATCCTGATCTGACCTGCCCCTACCTCTGCTTCGTCTCCCACGTTATCAGCAGTTCGCGCATGGGCGCGCGCCATATGGCCCGGTAGCCTTCGCCGTCGGGGCGGAAGATCTCGTCGAACTGCTCTTCGAAGATCTCCCGCGCCCGCTCTCGGTCTGGCTCCCGGGACCAGCGGCCGAACAGGACCGACTCAACGGCTTCATCTCTCGTTGGGAAATGCCACGTCTCCCACCACGACGGGTCTGGGAGCACACGGACTTCGGGCAGGACACCCATCTCCCACAGCACCGGGAGCAATTGCCGGTGGCCGCACATCGGGGCCTGAGGCTCGCCGTAGACCCGGCGGAACAGGTCCGCTCCCCGGTTGGGCGGCGGTTCGCTCCACACCGTGATCATCACCCTCCGGCGGGCGGCGGCTTCCATCCGCCGGACGAACGGGACGATGTCCCTTACGAAATAGGTAACGTCGCACGTAACAGCAACATCTCCCGCCACCCCATCCGCCTCCATCCAGTCGACGGGCAACAAACGCGCGTTGGTGATTCCCGCTTCTCGGACCGACCCCGCGTATTCCTCTGCCATGGCCGGCGAGGGCTCTACGGTCACCACTTCCCGGCAACGCAGGGCCAGGGGCAGCGACACCCGGCCGGCCCCGCCGCCAACGTCCACCAGCACGTCGCCGGGCTCGACGTAGGAAGCCAGGGCCGCCAGGTTGGCGTCGAGTTCCCGGCGCGGGTCAAACCGGAACTGTGCGGCGGCCGGGCCGGCCCACATGTCGGCAGCGGGCGGGCCAAATAGCCGGCGCCACTGCTCCCATACCGCGTCGTACTGCTCGGCATATTGCCGCGCGGCGGTGGTCATATGGCAGGACGGGTCTCGTACCAGCGGGCCTGTTGCTGGTAGGTGTAGGCGGCCTGGATTACTCCCGGTTCGTCGAAGGGCTTGCCCGCTATCTGCATCCCTATAGGCAGCCCGCCTCCGGTGAAGCCGCAGGGCACCGAGATGGCTGGCAGGCCGGTGACGTTGAAGGGGGCCGTGAAGCTTCGGCCGCCGACGGTGCTGACGGGGTCGTAACCCTCGAAGGCCGCGGCCGGCTGGGTCATGGTGGGCGTAACCATGAAGTCGACCTTCTTCAACACCTCGGCGAACTCCCGGCGGGCCCAGGTACGCACCCGCTGCGCCTGCAGGTAGTCCGCGGCGCTCATCATGCCGCCGATGCGGAACCTGCCCCGGACGATTTCACCGAATTCTTGGGGCCGCGACTTGAGGTTTGGTTCGTGGTAGGCATAGGCCTCGGTGACCATGATCACCGAGTTGGCCGCCCTCACGTACTCCAGGCTGGGCAATGACACCTCTTCGACGTGGGCGCCCAACTCCTGCAACACCGTGACCGCCTTTTCCACGGTCGCGACCACCTCGGGGTTGACGCTGGGGTCTTCGTCGAAGAAGTAGTGACGCGGCAAGCCGATTTTCACGCCGCGGATCTCTTCCTTCAACGAAAGGGAGTAGTCGGGCACCGGCGCACGACTGGAGGTGGGGTCTTTGGGGTCGTGGCCGGCGATGGCCTGTAACATGTGGGCGGTGTCTTCCACCGTCCAGGTCATGGGCCCGGCATGGTCTTGGGACCAACTGAGGGTCACGACGCCATAGCGGCTCACGCGGCCGTAGGTGGCCTTGAGGCCGACGATGCCGCAGAGGGAGGCCGGACCCCGGATGGAGCCGCCGGTGCATGAGCCGAGCGCGCCCAAGGCCTGTCCGGAAGCCACGGCCGAACCGGAGCCGCTGCTGGAGCCGCCGGTGATGTGGTCCAGGTTCCAAGGGTTGCGGGCCGGCTCGAAGGGGGTCGTCCAATCCGGCCCGCCCAGGGCGAATTCGTGCATGGCGAGCTTACCCAGCAAGATACCTCCGGCGGCCTTGAGCCGGGCCGTGGTGGTGGCGTCCTCGGTGGGGACCCGGTCAATGTCGATGTACGACCCGGAAGTGGTGCGGATGCCGGCGGTGTCGTACAGGTCCTTCAAGGCGAAGGGGATGCCGTGCATCGGCCCCTTATACCGGCCCCGGAGGATCTCCGATTCGGCGGTCCGCGCCTGCTCCAGTGCCTCGTCCGCCATCAGCAGGATGAACGAATGCAGGCGGTCATCGGTAGTGGCGATGCGGTCCAGGCAGGCCCGGGTCAATTCCACCGGCGAAAGCTCGCCCGCGCGCATCAACTCGCCGGCTTGATGAATGGTCAGAAAATGCAACTCGGTGTTGGAAACGGCCATGGGAACCTCCTTTCTTTCGGGATCCAACCTTCTCCAGCGAGAGGTGGGTTAACCTTCCGGCCAGTCGGGGTGGAACTCCACCACCATTTCTTCGGCCCCGAAACTGATGGTGTGGAGTTGCTGGGCGTAGGCGGCATAAAGGTCATAGACGGGCTTGAGGTCTTCCAACTCCTGCTGGCCCATCCCCAGCCCGGCCCGGTCGGCCATCAGCTTGAACTCTTCCATAGTGACTTCACCTGGTTCAGGCATTGCGGTTTCTCCCGGCTATCGACTCAAAAATAGGGATGCCTGATTATACAACCCGAAAACGCGAAAACCCACGAGGATAGAACGCGCTTAACTGGCGAACCTTGACCGCGAGGGCGTATCAACAGGTCTTGGCAAAGCCCGCCGGTGCTGCTCCGCCTCCTCCAGGTTGGATGCCATGGCGTTGAAGCTGGCGGCAAGCCGTTTGATTTCTTCGGGTCCCGACGCCGGCGCTCGTTGGCTGAGGTCGCCCCGGCCCAAGCGAAGGGCGGCAGTCCCGAGGTTCTGTACCGGGGACAGCATGCGGCCGGATAACAGGGCCATGAGCAACGTACCCAGCACGGCCGCAGCGATGCCGGTCCATATGAGCGACTCGTTCACCGCTGACACCACACTGTTGGCAGTGGGAGCAGCCAGTCCGGGAGGTCCGGTCTCAGGATTTATGGACAACGCCCCCACCTGCCGGTCGTCTACCAACACCGGGTAGAGGCGGCAGAGTTCGACGACCAATATCGTCGAGGCGGTCCCCAAGATTTCCTTCCCGGAACATGGATTTCGGTCTGCGATGAATCAACGGAATATCCGCCGGCAAAATCAACAAATAACACGCCAACATGAGTCATCCCGGAGTCTGGGGGCAGGGCTACTGTTGCTTGCAGAGATGTCGTCTTTCCGGCGAAAGCCGGAATCCACGTAACCCCAACTCTGAGGGACAGCAGGTTAACTCCGGCCTACGGGCAACTCCTGAGGTAGCTGAGGCCTATTCACGCCAGTCCATCAGACACATCCCGCCGTACAGTATGGCTTTATGGCAACTCGCGGGTGTACAGAAACGGGGGCCGACGTGGATTCCGGCCTTCGCCGGAAAGACGGAAGGGATGACGTCATTTCTAAAGGGCGGGTATGACGTTGCCCACCTCCCGGAGAGGTGGGCAATTCGTTCTTCCTCGTTGATCATCCCTGCAGGAAACTCCGGGATGACTCATGTCGTACCAGCATCGGGATGGTTCAGGACCAGTCTAGCCGGTGGCCATTAAGGAAGTTTGAAGACCGCTTGACTCTAGAATGCTGGCCGTTGGAGCACGGACTGGTCTACTTTGCGAAGGAGCAACCTTCCGTCGTCCGGGCCGCCCAGGAGTTGACCGCCGTCCACCATCACCTTGCCCCTCAGGACCACGGTGGTGGGCCAACCCTCGACGTCCCAGCCCTCCCAAGGGCTGTAATCGCGAACGTGCAGGTCGGCCATGGACAGGGCCTTCTTCACCGATGGATCGATGATTGCGATGTCGGCGTCGCTCCCAATGGCGATTGCCCCCTTGCGGGGATAGAGGCCCAGGAGTTTGGCGGCGTTGGCCGAGGTGACGTCGACGTACCGCTCCAACGACATGCCGCGTTTCACCACCGCTTCCGTGTAGTTGACCCCCATGCGTATCTCGATCCCCACGTTGCCGCCGCGGATGTCCTGGACGTTGGTGCCGGCGATTTTGTCGAGGTAGGTGGTAAAGCTGCTGTCGGTGGCGGTGAACGAGAGGTCACCCTTCATGATGCCGTCCCACAGGCCTTGCCGGTCTTCTTCGAATTTGAGAGACGGGTAGGTGTGGTATTTCATACCGTCGCTCTCTTTGTACTGCTCCGCTTGGAACGACAGCGCCAGCGTGAGCACCTCGCCGTAGACCGGCATACCGGCGGCCCGGGCCTCGGATATCACGTCGAGGCCGTCTTGGGCGGTGACGTGTACGAAATACATGCCGACCCCGGTGCGTTGGGCCAAGCGGACCACGTGGCGGAAGGCCAGGTCTTCTACGGTCTTGGAGTGGATGAGATGGACGTTGAACCAGTCCCACAACCCGCGCTGCTGGGCCAGCAGATAGTTGTACATGACCAACTCATCGTCCTCGCCGTGGACCGCCAATACGCCGCCGTGGCGGCCAATCTGCTCCATCAGGTCGGCCAGCCGGCCGGTGTCGATCTTGCCGATGGGCGTGAGGCTCGCGCCCGCAGCCCCCGGCGGGCGGATGTTGGTGGTGAAGATTTTGACGCTGGGAAACCCGGCTTCCACCAGCTCGTGGTACCGGGCGATGGAGTCCGGGGTGTTCGCGTTCCGGTAAATACAGTGGGTGGCGTAGTCAGTGTAGGCGTTGCCCTGCCAGACGCTTATGAAGTCGTGCACCCCTGCGGCGAGGTCGCCCTCGTTGGGGACCGGAGCAAAGTCAACCACCGTCGTGGTGCCGCCCCAGATGGCGCCCAAAGAGTGGACCGCCGGTCCGGCGTTGGGGGTGCCCGGCACCGACTCTCCGGCCCCGGGCTGCACGTTGGCGGCGGCGTGGGCGTGGGCCTCGACCCCGCCGGGCACTACGATCTTTCCGGTCGCGTCGATGGTCCGGCCCACGTCATCGGGGAGCACCCCAGGCAGGGCCACGGCGACAATCCGCTCTCCCTCCACGCCGATGTCACGGATGCCGACTCCGGATGGGGTCACAACCTGGCCGCCCTTGATTACCATGTCCAGCATCGTTTGACTCCTTGCCGGTTGATTTCTAGTGGGCCGGTCCTCGGGTCGAGGGTCTCCGGACTTCCGTTACGGGATCTCTTGGGACACTTCCTCGAGGTTGAAGGAGTAGAGAGAGGCAGCCGTTGCCCCGACGATCTTGGCCTGTTCGTCCGCCGGAACGCCGCTGAGTATTTCCGCCAGAATCTCCCTGGACTTTGGGAACGTGGACTCGGAGTGCGGGTAGTCTGACCCCCACATCAGGTTGTCCACGCCGATAATGTCCCGGAGACGGACCCCAACTCCGTCTTCCTGGAAGCTGAGGTAGACGTTGTTGTGGAAGAAATCGCTGGGCAGGGCGCCGCCTTTGAAGCGGTAGAGGGCTTCTTCGTGGCGTTCGGCGTAGGTGTATTCCATGGAGTCCAGCAAGTAGGGGACCCAAGAGAGCTCGAACTCCACGATGACCAGCTTCAGGCCGGGGTAACGCTCGAAGACCCCGGAGAAAATCATGTCGCACATGGAAGTGGCCGGGTAGAACACTTTGGTGGCCCGGTTGCTGGCGTCCCGGACGCTGCCGATCTCGGTGCCGATGTTGCGGCCCTCGCGGCGCGTGGCGGTGTGCAGGCTGAGGGGCATGTTCAGGTCTTGGGCCGCCGCCCACAAAGGCTCGTATTCCGGGCTGTCGTAACGCCTGTCGTCCGGGGGGTACTCGGTGATCATGGCCCCAGCCATCCCCATGCGGGCGGTGCGTTCCAGCTCGGCCACGCCCTCCGCCACGTCGTCCAGGTTGACCATCGCAATGCCCTTGAGGCGGTGAGGATTGGTGGCGCAGAAGTCGGCCAGCCAGTCGTTATATGCCCGAAAGATGGCTGACATCAACTTGGTATCGGCGACTTTGAAGTAGAAGAGGCCCTGGGAAGGATAAAGCACTTCTCCCGCTACGCCGTCGATTTTCATGTCCTTGATGTGCTGGTCGGGGTCGTACCCGCCCACGTGGACATCGTCGAAGCGGCCTTGGGCGGAGATTTGCTCCGGGTTTTCGAACCGTGCGCCAGCGTTGGAAATCAGGCCGATGCCAGCGATCACCTGGTCCTGCTCGACGACCAGTTGGTCGACTTCTCCGGCCCGGACCATGCGAGGGGCGCGGTTGCGGAATGGGGCGTCGATCCGCTGCGTCCATAGGTCCGGCGGTTCGAAAACGTGGGAGTCCGACGAAATCACCAAGTGGTTGTCCATAGCGAGTCCTCCGGTACGACAATATACGCCTATTCTAGCACTCAGCCTTGAAGTCGGTGGAGTCGCCACAGAGTTACTGCAAAGTCACCGGGGCCAGCCCGGGGACGACCCGTCAGCCCTATCCCTGTTGGCGGTACCAGGCGCCATTGGTCTGGTCACGAAAGATGGTGAAATGGCGATCGTTTTCGGTGACGACCCGGTAATATTTCCTGGAAATGGGTTTCTCTCTCCACCATTCGTCGTCAACCTGCCATACGTCTTCTATGGAATTTATCATGAGGGTTTGAGCTTGAGACCGGTCTCTTCTGGCCTGGGTCCGGGGAGAAGCAGGGGGCAGGCTGATGGACAGAGGACGGGCTTCGCCGTCCTCGGCCACCGTCACCGGCGCCGGATAATTCAGTGACCGGTAGCTTATTGGCTGACGGCTTGCGGGTTGCCGCTTTTTCATGGGCCCCTTTTTAGGGGTCGAAGGGGACCAGTGCCTGACGGCGTTCGGGAATTCGCGACCATGGTTCTATCTCCTTCATCCGGTAGATGGGTGGCTTGCCTCCCAGATGCACCTCCAACTGCCGCATCATCTCCCTGAGCTGCTCCTGCTTGCGGATGTCGGAGAAAAGACCGGTCTGTATCCCGGACTCTCCGGTAAATCCGGCCAGGGTCAATTTGAGGTCTTCCAAGGGTCCCGGCAGCTCTTTGGCTGTCATGCGGCTTTTCAGAGTCGAGAGGGCCTTCTCCTTGCCTCCCAGGGCTTCTTTGAAGGTGAACCGCCTCACCCAGGGCGGCCGGCGGAACACGTGGCTCTCCAGGGTGGCGGTGCGGACGTACCGGCCGTTCACCTCCGGACGGGAGAAGGCCCGGCCCAGCAGAATGCCCAAGGCGGTTAGGATCGGGCGCCAGGTGGAGTAGGGCGAGGGGAAGGAAAGGGACTCCTCCACCGTGGGTTCGGAATGGTGGGCCACCAGCGGGCTGTTGTCCCTTCCTCCAGCCAATTCCCAAGCCTTTCCGCCTTCGACGCCCAACTGGGCCTGCACCGCCCCCATGGGCAGGTCCGCCAGCTGTCCCAGGGTGTAGATGCCGAAACGCTGCAACCGGCTCTTCTTCTCCCAAGACAGTGGGAGCAGGTTGATGGACCGGTCCCTCAGGAATCCGGCGGCGTCCCGGGGCGCCCTGGTGGCCCGGCCCCCCTCGGTGACAACGGCGGCCACGTAGGCTGGGAACTTGCCCGTAGCCACCCCCACTCTGGGGTTGAATTCCTGGGGCGCTGCCTGGATGAGGGAGGTGATGACCCTGGCCTCATCCCCGTACATCAGCTCCAGCCCCTCCAGTCCCACGTAGACGCAGCCCATGCCCGCCCTTTCCACCAATGGGCTCCGCATCTCTAACGAGCTCGTCAAGCTATCGAAGGCGTCGTTGTAGTAAGGCCCGTCGGCTTGCAACAGGACTGCTTCCTTGCACAAGGACATGGCCTCCTGAAGGGGCATGCCCGGCCCAACGCCCCGGGCCTGAGGGGAGTTGTCCAGCACCAACTCTTTGGAGCCGTGGCTTTGGGTGATGACCACCGGCCTTCCCCGAAGCTCAGGGTACCGCTTCAGTTCGGCCTTGACCGGAAGGTGGGTTATCAGCACGCAGGCAATGTTCCCGGTGTCGTTCTTCCCGGTGTCGTTCTTTATCATCCCTGTCCCTTGCCGTCCTTTTTGGGCCTGCAGACCAGATTATTCCCAGGTAATTCAGGGGGTATCCGAGCGTGGGCTGGGATTGTATAGAACGGATGTACTGCCTATCAAGGGGCGCTCGTCATCGTTTCACAGGACCACTTTGACGACAGGAAACGGATAGAATGGCTTTGAGCCTTTGGTTTAACCTGGCGTCATCAAAACAGACCGGAAAACAGACTGGCCGGTGGTCCAATCCGGCCCTGATTAAATCCAACTTGGGAAATCCGACTTGGGCACAACCCGGGGAGCAAAATACGATGACGACAGTTCAGGAACGTGACATGGACATTCAACAGTCGTGGCAAGCGGTCCAGACCCGTGACCGCCGTTTCGACGGCCGCTTTGTCTACGCAGTGAAGTCCACCGGGGTCTACTGCAACCCCTCCTGTCCCAGCCGGCGGCCCCAGCCCGAACAGGTACGGTTCTTCACCGGCCCCGCCGAGGCCCAATCGGCGGGGTTTCGCGCCTGCCGCCGTTGCCTGCCGGACCGTCCGGCAGGGGAATCGGACCGAAGCGCCTTGGTGCAACGGGCCTGCAATTACATTGACCAAGCCATCAGAGACCATGCTGTTGGAGAGAAGTCTCCAGTTGCCGGAAGGGAATCAATGGAAATCCGCTCCGGCGGGTTGCCCACCGTCTCCGACATCTGCTTGGCCGTAGGAGTCACTCCTTCTCGTTTGCGGCGGGTTTTCAAGGAGGAAGCCGGCCTCACCCCCCGGCAATACGCCCACGCCAAGAGGTTGGAGCGGTTCAAGGGCCTGGTCAGGAACTCAAATGACGTGGCCGCCGCAATGTACGACGCCGGGTACGGTTCGGCCAGCCGGCTGTACGAAAACTCGGGGGCCCACCTGGGCATGAGCCCGGGCCGGTACCGCAAGGGGGGAGCAGGGGCCGTCATCTTCCACACTGTGTCCAAGTGCCGCTTGGGGTGGTTGCTGGTAGGGGCAACCGAACGTGGAGTTTGCTCCACCAAGCTGGGAGACGACCCCTCGGAACTGTCGGCTGAGTTGCGCCGGGAGTTTCCCGCCGCCCTGCACCAGCAGGATGATGGGCGTTTGAAGGCCTGGGTCGATGAAATATTGAGTTACCTGGACGGGTCTCAACGGGGCCTAGATTTGCCATTGGACGTTCGAGCCACCGCCTTCCAGTGGCGGGTCTGGCAGTTGCTGCAGGCCATTCCTTACGGGGAGACCAGGACCTACCAGGATATGTCCCTCGAGCTGGGCTTGGGCGCCAAAGCCGCCCGCGCCGTCGGCCGGGCCTGCGCCTCCAACCCGGTATCGTTGATCGTCCCCTGCCACCGTGCTCGCCGGAAGGACGGCGGACTGGCAGGCTATCGCTGGGGGCTTTCCCGGAAAGAGGCGTTGCTGGCCCTTGAACGCCGGACGGCGCTGGCCGGAAACCAAGAGGAATCGGGAGGACACGATCCGGGCGTATAGGTCCGGTCGTATAATCGAATAGAGAAGAAGGTTTGCGGTACGGACCGAATGACTGACGCCCTGGCGACATACCGGCTGAGGACCGTCCTGCTGGCCTCAGCCGCTCTCCTTTTCTTGGTCTGCGCCGGGCTGGCGTTCTTGGCTGGGCCGCTGTGGGCTGGCGGCGGTCCCATCGTGGTGGTGGACAGCAGCGCCGAGGTGAGTGCGCCGGGTGCGGTCAACCTGAGTCTAACCGCCGAATCGGATTCGGACATCGTGCAGGTCCGGGTCTATTACCGGCCGCTGAACGCCCGGGCGTGGGGCTACGCCTACCCTGCTTTCGAGCCGGACACTACCATAAGCACCCGCCAGGCGTTGCCCGCCGGCAGCGACTCATACCTGGCGCCGGGGGCCGACGTCGAATATTACTACGAGATCCGGGACTCTGAGGGCAATGTTCTGAAGACGGAACCCTCTCAGATAGAGTACCTGGACCGCCGGTTCGATTGGCAACGTTCCCGCATCGGTCCTTTGACCCTGCTTTATCATGGTCTGCCCGAGTCCCGGGTCGATGCCATCGCTCCGGAACTCGAAGCCGACCTGGCCCGGATCACCGGCTTGCTTGACTTGGAGACGCCCCAGGCCATCAAGGGTGTGGTCTATCTACGCGAGTCCGATGCACAGGACGCCTTTCCCCGGCAGAGCCAGACGACGTCGGACCAGGCGGTTTTCGCCGGGTTCGCATTGGCGGAGCAAGGGGTATTCGTGGGCCAGGGACTGGACCGGCGCATTATCGTTCACGAGTCGGCCCACCTGCTGGTGGACCAAGCGTTGGAGAGCCGGATTCAGGACCTCCCGGCGTGGTTGAACGAAGGCCTCGCCAGCTATTTCGAACCGGGGCGCAGCGTGGCCGACGGGAGGGTCCTCTACGAACGGTCATTGCCCTTGTCGTCGATGAACACCGTCACCGGACGCCCCGCCGCCATCCGTACCTTCTACCAGAAAGCCCGTAGTGTGGTCACCTATCTCATTGATGAGCATGGAGAGACGAAATTCCGGTCGTTTATGGCCGGACTGAGGGCTAACAAGACCATCGACGAATCGTTGGAGACGGTCTACGGTTTCGACGTCGACGGCTTGGACCTCCATTGGGCCGGACTGGCAGCTACGCCGTCTCAGGAACGCCCTGCCCGGCCCCAGTCGCCGGAAACGGTGCCCGAGCCGCCGGGGCCGGGCCCGGCCGGCGGCCCCTCGCCGTTCGCCTTCGCTGATAGCTGGATCATTATCGGAGCAGCCTTGGCGGTCATAGTGGTGGTGTCGGTACGGGCCGTCTATCGCTGGCTCCGACCGGTCCCGCAGGCGGACCTGGAAACCAAGCCTTGGGACAATTATTCCTGACCAGCATCCCTGACCAGTCCCCGGCTGTTTGGTCACCCCGAGGGAGCACCAATCTTCACCGGGAAACCACTTTCTGTTATGCTCTTGCCCGTGCCTGATGATGGGGCATCGAGGTGAGCAAAAGGGCATATGTTTGAACGAGTAGCCATAGTCGGCGTCGGGTATACCCCCTTCCGGTCGGTCACTCCCGATGTATCGTTCCGGGAGATGGTCTTCGAAGTCGCCGTCAAGGCTTACGACGACGCCGGAATCCGCCCCGACGACGTGAGCACTTTCGTTTCCGTAACCGAGGACTACACTGAGGGCACGGCCATCGCCGACGAGTACGTGCCCGACCAGTTGGGCGCCGTATTGAAGCCGGTCCACACGGTAACGGCCGATGGAATCACCGGGTTGGCGTCTATCGTCATGCAGCTCGAGACCGAGCAACTGGACCTGGCGGTAATCGAAGGACACAGCAAGGCGTCCAACATCGACTTCCCCGCCCATATAGAGGCCTTCGCGCTGGACCCCATCTACGCACGCCCCTTGGGGTTTCATCCCAAGTATGTGGCGGGTCTCGAGATGCGGGCGTTCTTGGAGGACACCGGCAACACGGTAGAGCAGGCGGCTGCGGTGGTGGTCAAAAATCGCCGGGCCGCTCTATCCAATCCCATCGCCGCTTATCCGGCCAACCTCACGATATCCGACGTCATGGCCTCTCCTCCGTCCGCCGAGCCCCTGAAGCGGGAGGACGCCGCCGGTCTGGCCGATGGCGCAATTGTCTTGGTGCTGGCCCGGGAATCCATGCTGTCGCGGGTCAAGGGAACGCCGGTCTTCATCAACGGAATCGGCTGGAGCCAGGACAGTCCCAACATCGCTGAACGGGACTTTCACACTGCGGCCTACGCCAGCCTGGCGGCCGAACGGGCCTACCGCATGGCCGGCATCCGCGATCCCGGATCGGAGATCGATTTCGCCGAAGTGGACGACACCTTCTCCTACAAAGAGCTTCAACACCTGGAGTCCGTACGGTTGGCCCCCATTGGGGAGTCCGGACGTATGCTTGAACGGGGCGTCTTTCACGCTGGCGGCAGCCTGCCGGTCAACGTCTCCGGCGGAAACCTGGGCTGTGGCGCGGCCTACGACCTCTCGGGGCTCCGCAGCGTTCTCGAAGTTGTGCTGCAATTGCGGGGCCATGCCGGTGAGCGGCAACTCCCCGGCGTTAAACGGGGGCTGGCCCAGTCGTGGCGCGGCATCCCCACGGCCACCGGCGGCGTGGCGATTCTGGGGGTCGACTAGGTTGGCGGAGGTCGCAGCAGATGCCCTATAAAAACAGGGTTGCGGTGCTGGGCGCCGGCCTCACCAAGTTCATGCGCCGGGCGCTGGAAACCTCACCGGAGTTGGCATTTGAGGGCGCCAAGGCCGCCTTGGACGACGCCGGCCTCACTATCGACGACATCGACTGCGTCGTATCCGTTACGGCTCCCGAAGCCTTCGACGGCGTTCACATGAAAGGAGAGTATTTAGCCGACGGTTCGGGCGCTTGGCGCAAACCCTACATGCGTACCTACGTCGGCGGCGGCTCCGGAGTGTTCGGTCTGGTTACCGGCTGGTACCACATCGCCAGCGGTCACTTCGACACCTGCCTGGTTGTCGCCGAAGAGAAGATGTCTCCCGCATTGCCCCACCCGCAGGGGGCCTTCAATGCCATATACGACCAGTTCACCGAGCGGCCCTTGGGCGTGAACCTGCTCTGGATCTTCTCCCTCGAAATGAACCGCTACATGCAGACCTACGGCGTGCCTATGGAGACCTTCGCCAGGGTCGCCCAGAAGAACAAACGCAACGGGCTCGACCATCCGTCGGCCCAGGCCGGGGTGGCGGGGGACTTCGAAATCGAAGACATCATGGCCTCCGAGGTCATGGCTTGGCCGGTGCAGCGCCTCATGGTTTCCCCCATAAGCGACGGAGGCGGGGCCATGGTGCTGGCTTCGGAGCGGTTCGCCCGGCGCATGAGCAAGCCGCCGGTCTGGATCGAAGGGGTCGGCTGGAACCTGGACACCTCATACTGGACCAACCGGGACCTCTACTATCCGCGGTACGTGGAGAAGGCCGCCCGGATGGCCTACGAAATGGCGGGCATCAGCGACCCCCGCCGCGACATCCACGTGGCCGAACCCTACGACCCCTTCGCCTACAAAGAGCTGCACCACCTGGAAGGGTTGATGCTGGCTGACAAGGGCCAGGCCCCCCGCCTGCTGGAGGAGGGCTTCTGGGACCGGGACACCCTGACCGGCATCCCAGCCAGTCCCTCGGGAGGCCTGTTGGGCGTGGGAAACCCCATCGCCGCCGCTGGCATGATGAAATGCGCCGAGGTCTACTGGCAGCTACAGGGAGAGGCTGGCCCCCGCCAGGTGAAGCGTGAAGTCCGCCGCGGCGTGGCCCAGGCCTGGGGCGACCTGATGCAGGTCGGCACCGTAGTCGTGATGGGGAAATAACCTTGAAAGAGATTCCATGAAAAATTTCCGGGGTACTTCCCTCACCGATCATGCCCTCACCGCCGGCGAGGTGCTGGTTACCACCTGGCAAGTGAAGT
This sequence comes from Dehalococcoidia bacterium, assembly GCA_965220625.1. GTDB lineage: Bacteria > Chloroflexota > Dehalococcoidia > Lucifugimonadales > UBA3495 > VXOI01. The sequence goes on along the minus strand of CBDCQN010000003.1, from coordinate 1,380,785 downwards.
CCGCTTACCATTGGGACGCCGGCTTGGCCATGAGCCGCTACCTGGAAGGGCTGAAGGCCGGAACGGTCAAAGGTGTTCGTTGCCGCCAGTGCCGCCGCACCATGGTCCCGCCTCGCGCGTTTTGCGAATTGTGTTTCCGGCCCATAGACGAATGGGTCGACCTGCCTGACACCGGCAGGATCAACACATTTTCGGTTTCCTTCGTCAACTGGGACGCCTCCCGGCGGCAGACTCCCGAAATACCCGTTGTGGTGGAGATCGACGGCGCCAGCCCCGGTATGTGCATCCTGCACAAGATGGGTGAAGTGGGGGAGACGCTGGAGGAAGTCCGGGGCCGCCTACGGCTGGGCGCACCGGTGCAGGCGGTATGGAAACCCGCCGGGCAACGCGAAGGCTCCATTACTGACATCGAATATTTCCGGCCCGTCGATTAGGCCGGGCGTCAGACCATTGCAGCCCAGGAGACCACCGGATGCTCAACAAAGTAGGCCATTCCCGCGACATGCAACAGGTGGCGGGGACCATCCCAATAAGCCATCGCTACACCCTGGGGGTGGCCGGAGAGCGTTTTTTCAAGGCCCTGCGAGACGAGCGGCTGATTCTGACCTCTCCTTGTCCCAAGTGCCAGGACCGCCTCCTCCCGGCGAGGATGTATTGCGAACGGTGCTTCGAAGAGACCGGCGACGACTGGGCTCCGGTGGAAGGGCCGGGGTTCGTGCAGAGCTTCACCGTGTTGCATTACGATTTGGAGGAGCAGCCTTTGGACCGCCCCCAGATCGTGGTCCTCGTGACTTGGCCGGAAGCCCGGGGAGGGATCATTCACCGGCTGTCCGGCATCGCCCCGGATGACGCTGAAATCGGGATGGCTGTCGAGCCCGAATGGTCGGAGGAAAGGACCGGAGCCCTGACCGACATCCTCCACTTCCGCCCGGCGTTCTGGGAGATTTAGACCAGTGCCGGGTCGAGAGACTCAACCCGCTACCTGCGAAGGACACTATGACAAAATTAGGGCCATCCAATAAAACCGGGGCATTTTTCGGTTTCTTGTTCATTTTGGCCGCCGTATCGTTGGCCTTGACCGGTTGTATCCTTGGCACCCCGACACCGGCTGGAACAACCTCGCCGGCTGCGGCCGGAAACGGTGCTCCGGCTCAAGCTCAGGCGACCCTGCCGGCGGCAACCTCGCCGACCCGCGAGGCTCAGGCGACCCTGCCGTCGGCAACTTCGTCGGCCGGGGTTTCTGCCGCGTCTCCGACCCCTCTCCGGGCGGCCAACCGGCAGTACTCCAGCCTTCCTCCTCAAACCATAGATGTCTCCGCAGAGTACGCGGCCACCATTCGCACCAACATGGGGAGCATAGTCGTAGAACTGTTCCCCGGTCAGGCGCCTGTCACCGTCAACAACTTCGTCTTCCTCGCAGAGAACGGGTTCTATGACGGCCTCATCTTCCACAGGGTCATCGAGGATTTCATGGTCCAGGGCGGCGATCCCTCAGGCAACGGCACCGGCGGACCCGGCTACCGGTTCCACGACGAAATATCCCCCGGCCTCTTTTTCGATGTGCCCGGGAAGCTGGCAATGGCCAACGCCGGGGCCGGGACCGGCACCAACGGAAGCCAGTTTTTCATCACCACGGTGCCGACTCCCCACCTCGACGGAAACCATACGATATTCGGGCAAGTCACCTCGGGCCAAGACGTGGTCGACTCCATCTCCAGGGTGAGCGCCAACGCCGTGGACCGGCCCCAGCAGCCGGTGATGATCGAGGGGATCGACATACGGTCGACACCACGGTGATAGACAACCTCGATAGATAACCTTCGGGGGGCAGCCGTGGTATTCCACAACATAATCTACGAACGGCGCGACTCAATAGCGTTCGTCACCCTGAACCGGCCGGGTAAGCTGAACGCCCTCAACGCGGACCTGATGGCCGAGTTCCGGGAGGCGTTGGAGGTGGTCGAAGCCGATCCCGAAGTCAGGGTGGCAATCGTCACCGGGGCGGGACGCGCCTTTTCGGCGGGCTTCGACATACAGCGGGCTCCCGGTTCCCCTGATCCCCTTAGCGGACCTCCCGACGCTTGGCGGACCCACCTGCTGGGACTCGTCGACGCCCTCATGATGGTGTGGAACCTGGGCAAGCCGGTGATCGCCGCCGTCAACGGCTACGCATTGGGCGGCGCCTGCGAGCTGGTGCAGGTGTGCGACGTGAAAATAGCGTCGGACCGTGCGGTGTTGGGAGAGCCGGAGATACGGGCGGGATTCGGGCCGCCCTTGCTCATAACGCCGTACAGCGTGAACTTGGCCAACGCCAAGGAGTTGCTGCTGACCGGCGACACCGTGGACGCCTACGAGGCCGCCCGGATAGGGTTGGTGAACCGCGTGGTTCCCCACGACGACCTTATGGCGGAATGCGAACGGGTCGCGCGCAAGATGTGCCTGTTGCCCCAATTGGGTGTCAAGCTGACCAAACAGGCCGCCAACCGGGCGTTGGAGAGCATGGGCTTCCTGGACGCGGTGAAGACCAACGTGGAGCTGATGACGATCTTCGACACCAGCACGAGCCCGGAGCAGGAAGAGTTCAACGCAATCAGCGCCGAAAAAGGTCTGCGGGCGGCCCTGAATTGGCGGGACGCCCGCTTTCGAGAATTGGACTGACCGGGGCTGGCCGTACCGGCAGACCCTGAGGGCTAACCGCCGGCCTTGACCTCCACTTTCGACAGGTTCTCGACGAATTTCAGGATCGCCGAATGGTCTGATTCCGCCTCTCCCTCGTTCATCAAAGCCCCAAGCATCTGTTGCAGCAAGGAAGTGACCGGCAGCGGTATATTCAGTTCTTGGGCTGTTTGCAGCACGTTCCGAAGGTCTTTCTGATGGAGCCTGACGCGGAAGCCGGCCCTGAAGTTGCGGTTGAGCATCATGGGGCCCTTGGCCTCCAACACCGCGCTCCCGGCCAGACCGCCCCGGATGGCGTTCAGAACGTTCTCCGGGTCCACGCCTGCCTTTTGGGCCAATACCAGGGCCTCGGCCAAGGCTTCGATGTTGGCCGCCACGATGATCTGGTTGGCCAGCTTGGTAACGCCGCCGGCCCCGATGTCGCCGGTCCGGACCACGTTGGCGCCCATGACCTTCAGGAGGTCCACGCTCTGGTCGAACTGTTCCTGCTTTCCCCCTACCATGATCGCCAGTGTGCCCGCCACGGCGCCGGGTTCCCCGCCACTGACCGGCGCGTCCAGCATGTCGACACCCTTCTCGGCGCATTCTGCGGCTATCCGCTGGGAAACCGACGGGGCGATGGAGCTCATGTCGATGACCAGAGAGCCGGTTTTGGCCCCCTCCAGTACCCCTCCCGCGCCGAGGATCGCCCTTTCCGAGTCGGCGGAATCGGGGAGCATGGTGATTATTTTATCCGTGGCGGCTGCGACTTCGGCGCACGACGAAGCCCCGGTCGCGCCGTCGCCCACGACCTCTTCCACGGCGTCTCCCACGATGTCGTAGACGGTGAGTTCGTATCCTGCCTTGAGCAAGTTGCGGGCCATGGGTTTGCCCATGATCCCCAGCCCGATGAACCCTATCTTTTCGGCCATCCTTCGGCCTCCTCGTTAATGGTGAAACGTACCGGTGAACGTATCGGTGAACCTGCCGGATCTTCCCCGTTGATAGCCCAACGAGTCAACAGAATGTAACATAGATTGACTGTGCCTCCAAACCGGGCCAGCGTGTGAGTCGTCGTTGTGCTGGCGTGTTGTTGGGTTTATCATGTTAGAGTCTTCCCCGGTGTCGGCCGGGGAATTTTTTGAGACCGGCGGCGTGCCGAGTCCCTCCTGCGTTGGGGTTTGTAATGCCGGATGAAACAACCGCACTGGTGACGGGAGGAGCCGGGTTCATCGGCTCCCACTTGGTGGACCGGCTGCTGGATCTGGAATACCGGGTAGCCATCATCGACGACCTCAGCAGCGGCAAAATCAAGAACCTCAACCCCCGGGCCACCTTCTATCACGCCGACATCACGCAGGCTTCCATAGTAGAAATACTGGGGAAGGAACAACCCGACCTGATATTTCACTTGGCGGCGCAGACCAGCGTTTCCCGGTCCACCAAGGAGCCGTTCTTCGACTCCAATGTAAACGTGCTGGGCACCCTGCGTTTGCTGGAAGCCGCCCGCCGGAGTAATGTGGAGAAAATTATATTTTCTTCAACCGGAGGCGCGCTCTACGGCGATCCCGAGACCATTCCCTGCCGGGACGATGCTCCGGTGGAGCCGATCTCCCCTTACGGGATGTCCAAGTACCTGGCGGAGCAGTATCTGCGTTACTACTACCGCCAGCACCGGCTGAACTACACCTGCCTCCGCTACGGCAACGTATACGGGCCTCGCCAGGACCCCAACGGAGAGGCCGGGGTAATCGCCATCTTTGCCGCCGCGATGCTCGAGGGTAAACAGCCCCAGATCTTCGGCGACGGAACCCAGATGCGGGACTTCGTTTCCGTGTTCGACGTCGTAGACGCTAATATTGCCGCCATAGACCGGGGCGACGGCGCTGAAATGAACATTGCCTCGGGCGAGGCCATCAGCGTCAACCGGGTGTTCGAGATACTGAAGAGCGTGACCGGGTACCGGTGGAACGCTCTCCATGGGCCGGGCCGGCCCGGCGATGTTTACCGCATCAGTCTCGACTGTTCCCGCGCCGCAGCGGAACTGGGCTGGAAGCCCAGGACCGGCCTGGAAGCGGGTCTGGCCGAGACTGTGGAATTCTTCCGGGACCAGATACAATCGGCCGGGACCGGAAACCCGGTCCGTTAGGGGGTTTGGATACAGTGGATACAGACTACGATGCCATCATCCTCGGGGCCGGAGCGGCGGGGCTCGCGGCCGGACTATACACCACCCGGGCGATGATGAAGACCCTGCTCATCGAGCAGTTGGGCCCCGGGGGTCAACTGCTTATTACCGACGAAATCGACAATTACCCGGGGTTCCCCGAAGGGGTCAAGGGCCAGGAACTGGCCATGATGATGGAGCAACAGACCACCCGGTTCGGCGCTGACATCGAATACACGGAAGTCCAGGGGTTGGACGACGTCGATAAACCCGTAAAGACGGTCCACACCGACGACCGCGACTACACCGCCAAGTCCCTGATAATCGCTACCGGCGGCTCTCACAACAAGCTGGGAGTGGCCGGGGAGGACGCGTATGCCGGACGGGGCGTATCCTACTGCGCCGTCTGCGACGGTAATTTCTTCCGCGGGCAGGATGTGGTGGTTGTGGGCGGGGGAGACGCCGCCATGGACGAAGGCCACTACCTGACGGGAATAGTCAACTCCGTTACTTACGTACACCGCCGTGACGAGCTCAGGGCCACCAGGGTCCTTCAGGAACGGGCCTTCAACAACGAAAAGGTGAAATTCCTGTGGAGCCACGTTGTGGAGGAGTTCACCGGCAACGAGGTGTTGGAGCACGCCAGGGTCAAGAACCTGAAGACAGAAGAGATCTACGACTACCCGGCCGCCGCCGCGTTTATTTACGTCGGCTTCCATCCCAACACGGAATACCTGAAGGGATTGTTGGAGATGGACGCGCTGGGCCACGTGTATACCGACATCCACATGCGGACGGGCATCTCCGGCGTATACGCCTGCGGCGACGCCCGGGCTGATTCGACTCGTCAGTTGGGCGCGGCTGTCGGCGACGGCATCACTGCGGCGCTGGCCGCCTACCACGACCTGAACGCCTAGTCGCCATCCGCGTTCCGTTCACAGTGTCCTTCCCCTCCGAAATCCGTGTACCTTCTCCTTTGGGGAAGGGGTCAGGAAGGAGGGGGCCGCCATAGGCGGCGTCAGTAATTGTCGGCTTCGGCAATCGGCGGCCTCGGTAACCGTCGGAAGGAGCAAACGAAGGGCTACGACGCCGAAAGTTCCCGGGTCAGCAAGACCGCCCCGCCCATCAACGTTATACCAACGGCCACGTAACGAAACGCTCGCTCGTCCAGCCGGTTGACCACCATACTGGCTATCGCGAAACCCGCGATCAGCCCCGGGACCAGCAGGCCCACGTTGGCCAGATCCGTCCGGTCCAGCAGTCCTGCGGCGGCGTATTGAGCAACGGCAGCCGTCGAGGACACGATGAACAGCAGGGCCAAAGACGCTCGCACCGTCTGGGTGGGCCACCGTTGAGTGATGGCGTACAGGCCGGCCAATGGGCCGCCAATGCTGATGGAGGTTATCGCCAGGCAGGTGACGAATCCAAATACCGGCCCGGACAAACGGTGATTGGCCAAAGGAAGTTGAAGACCGGTCAGGCTGAAAAGGCCCAGAGTAATCACCGCTCCCACAATGGCCAGCTTCAGGATGCTGGCATCGGCGACGGTCAGCGCCAACACCCCAACCGGGGTCGCCGCGACCCCGCCCAACACCAGTCCGCCGCTCAGCTTGAGGTTCAGGTGACGCCAGGTACGGATCAACACCATCGCCAGCAATAGGGCGATCAAGAAGTTGACCACGACCACGGCCGACTTTACGTCCAGGAACAGCAGCAATACAGGTGTCGCCACCATACCCAGACCGAAGCCGACGGTCCCCATCGCTACCGCGCCGGCGGCGACAATCAGCAGACCGAATACGAGCTCGGGGCCGACTAGCACGATCTCCGGGCAGCCAGAGGGAGTTGGGGGGAGAGAAGCAAGTCTGGAGTCTGGGTATTAAACGTCGAACAGGTGGCGGGTCGCGGCATGCCGCAGGACCGTACCCACGTCGATCACGGGTGGGCCGTCGCGGCGGACCTGAATCTCCAATTGCTGGTTGGGGTTCACGGTGAAGGCCCGTTCGCCATCCAGCGCCACCGTGCAATGTCGGCGCTCCACCGCCACCTTTTCTCCTTCGGCCAGCCGCCGCCAAGATGATATGGCGACCGTGGGAACCATTCCCGGCGCTATGGGGGCCCGGATGTAGGTGTCGGTATCCTCCCGTTCGCCGCTATTGCTGGGACCGGCATCGTCTTTGAGGCTGTACTGCAGGCCGCCCTCGTCGGTCAATGAGACAGGCTGCAACCGGGCGCCGATGGACGACAGTCCCAAGGACGCGGGTTCGGCCCGGGTCAGGAACACTTCGTAGAGGGTGTTCATGTCCCATATGGCCCGGGTGGCCACGAACCGCTCTTTAGACAGGGCGACGTCAACGAGGGCGATGTCCTCGGCCTGTCCGTCGATGTAAATCTCCAGCAGCTTGCTGCGTATAGCCGCATCCTCGATCGAAACGTCGCCGCGGGCGACCAGCGCCGCAGCGAGTCCGGCCATGGTGCCTTCGACGAGGACTGGGAAGACGTTGTTGGTGCCGGTGGAAATGGCGATCATCGGCATGGTGCGGCACCCTTTTACGACCGCGCGGTTCGTGCCGTCGCCGCCCAGGGTGATCACGCAATCAACACCCATTTCGCCCATGGCCGCCGCGGCCCGGACGGTATCGCCCTCGTTGTAGAGCGCCGACATCTGCAGCAGCTGCAGGTCCAGCGCCAAGTGAGGGTCGTCGGCGGCGCGTTGCACCAGATGGGAGCTGTCCGGCATGGCGATGATGTTTGTCACACCCACTGATTGCATGCCCAGCATCATCCGGCGGATGGTGTTGACCTTTTCCCAGTCCGGCACCACCCTGCCTTGGGCTACGAGCCGGCGAATGTCTTTGCTGGCCGCCGGATTGGCGATAATTCCCACAAGGGCCACAGAAACACTCCTTCAGAGGCAAATCCCGGTATAATGCCCCAATTCAAGGGATTTCGACGTACCTGATGATGCTCCCGCAGATGCCAGGCCCGATTATAGCATCAGGAGTCCGTTGAACACTGTGGCTACGGACGGACCGTCGTCTGCAAACCTCGAGCCAAACGCCCAGCCAAACGCCCAGCCAAACGCCAAGAAGGAGAACAAAATGAGCGCAGACCTGGCTTTCATGAACGCTATTGAACTTGGAGCCGCCATCCGGAGCGGGGAAGTTTCCTCCGTGGAGGCTACCGAAAACTTTTTCCAACGGATCGAACGGTTGGACCCGCAGCTCAACTCCTACTTGGCCCTGTGTCAGGACCAAGCCCTTGCCGACGCCAGGGCCGCCGACGAGGCCGTGCGCCGGGGAGACGCCACCGGCCAGCTCCACGGCATCCCCATATCCATCAAAGACCTGGAAATGACGAAGGGAGTTCCCACCACCTTGGGCTCGGCGCTCTTCCGGGGACGGGTGCCCGATGTCGACTCGATCGTGGTGGAACGGGTGAAGGCGGCGGGCGCGGTGGTGTTGGGAAAGACCAATACCCCCGAGTTCGGTCAGTCCGGGACAACCGAGAATAAGCTAGGGGAACCCTGTCGCAACCCGTGGAACACGGAACGGACCTCCGGCGGCTCCTCCGGCGGGGCCGGGGCGGCGGTGGCGGCGGGCCTTTGCACCATAGCCACCGGAAGCGACGGCGGGGGTTCGGTGCGCATTCCTGCCAGCTTCAACGGCATTTTCGGCATCAAACCGTCCCAAGGCCGGGTGCCGCGTTACGGCGGGTATGGCCGCCCGGCGGCCAACCACTTCTCCCAATCGGGCCCAATGACCCGGACCGTGGCCGATTGCGCCCTGTTGCTACAGGTAATGGCGGGGCCGGACTCCCGGGACGCGAACTCGATACGCCAGGCTCCTCCCGACTTCAGCGCCGGACTCAACGAGGGCGTCAGCGGCATGCGGATCGCGTGGAGCCCCGACTTCGGCTATGCGGCAGTGGACCCAGAGGTGGCCAGCATCACGGCGGGCGCGGCCCGGCTGTTCGAAGAGCTGGGGGCCAGTGTGGAAGAGCCCGACCTGGCGATGGAGGACCCATTCCCCGCCTTCTGGGACGTTTTCGCCACAGCGGCCTATACGTCCTACGGGCACCTGTTGGAGGAACACCGGGACGATTTCACTTACTACGGCCTTCGTTCCATCGAACACGGGGCGGAGGTTACCGGCGCCGATCTGTCCAGGGCCTTGTTATGGGTCGACCGGCTGGGGCGTCAACTGGAGGACTTCTTCGACAATTATGACCTGCTGGTCTCGCCGACCATGGCCGTGCCGGCGTTCCCCATCGAACAGCGCCCGACCATGATCGGCGGGAAGCAGGTGGAGGCTTTTTGGGGGTACCTCCCCTTCACCTATCCCATTAACATGACCGGTCAAACGGCGTCCAACGTCCCTTGCGGCTTTTCCCAGGACGGTATGCCCATCGGACTGCACATCATCGGTCCCCGGGGGTCTGAAGCCAAAGTGCTCCAGGCATCGGCGGCTTTCGAGCAGATCAGGCCGTGGGCGGACCGGAGGCCTGCGGTAAGCTAGGGAGCGCGGGCCGGCCGGTTAGGCCGGTCGGTGACCGGAGGCCGCCGCGATCTTCTCCCGCAGCAGAGGGAGCACCTGAGTGGAAACTCTCCGGCATTCCTCGACATGAGGGAAGCCGGAGAGGATGAATTCACCGAAGCCCAGCTTCCAGTAGCCCAGCAGTACGTCGGCCGCCTGCTCGGGAGTGCCGACCACGGCCGTTCCGCAGTTGACCCGGACCTCTGAAAGCCCATTCCACAGGTGAGGCGCGACCCAGTGACCGTCGGCCTGGCGGGCTTGCGCCTGCTGGCCCACCATCGGCGTGCCTTCGATGGCGGAGCGGCGCTGCGCCTTGACCGCCGGGTCTGCGTGGGCGATGAGCTCGTCGGCGGCCGCTCTCGCCTCGGACTCGGTATCCCGCACCACCAAGTGAGTCCGTAGTCCAAGCCTCGGGTTGCGCCCGGCCTTTCGGCACGCCTCCAGGAGTGAGTCGATGCGGGCCCTTGTTTCGGCCAAGGGTTCGATCCAACTCAGGTGGACGTCCGCCTGGCGGCCGGACAAGCCCATGGCCCTGGATGACACTCCTCCGAGGTAGAAGCGAGGCGAGTTTTCGCCGGGCAGCGGTGTGCAGTAGGCGTCACGGAGCTTGTAATGCTCCCCGGCGAACTCCACCGGGCCGGGCCGAGTCCACAAGAGCCGGCAAGCGGCGATGAACTCCTCTGCCCTTTCGTACCGGGTGGCGTGGTCGCTGGTCTCTCCCACCCGTTCGAAATCGTTCTGAATGCCTCCCGGCACGACGTTGATGTCGATGCGGCCGCCGGAAATATGGTGGAGGGCCGCCGCCATCTGGGCGAACAGCCCCAAGGATATGAACCCGGGCCGCACCGCGATGAGGAACCGGATGCGTTTGGTCACGGCGGCCAACGCCGTGGCGGTTGTCCAGGTCTCGGCAAGGGGGGCGTCCTCGGCGAACAGGCCGTTGGCGAACCGGGTGGGGATCAGCAGGGAATAGAAGCCGCAGTCCTCGGCGGTTTCCACCACCTTCCTCAGGTAGTCGAAATCGGGTGGGCGCTCGGCCCGCAGGGTTCCCGCCCTTGAGCCGTCGCCATCAATGGGTATGAACCAACTGAATTTGAGTTGTTCCGAGTCTACCGGAGCGTCCAAGGGGGCCTCCCGGGGCTTCATCGCACCCTAACGTGTTGGAGATTCTGCGTTGTTTTGCCCTTCTTCTTTGTTGTACCACATCACCATCACCACTCCGGCCGCGACCACGCTCATCATGTCGCCCGGGACCCACAACATGAGTCCGCCCATTTGCTGGTCGGTTAGCAGGGAAACGCCGAAGGGCTGCCTGACATCCGCATAGGCCGAGTAAAGCAGGCTATCGGAGAAGGTGATGGCCGCACCCAGGATGGTGTTGGGCAGGACTATGAGTCCCAGGTAAAGTACCCGCAGCCCGTAATGAAGGCGGGAGTGGTGCGGCTTGGGGTCGATCACTATCCACCAGAACAAGAAGCCGGACCCGCTCATGGTCAGGTGCATCAGGGCGTGTACGACGTCATTCTGAAGGGCGAGGTTGAATGCGCCGGGGAACTGCCATAGATACAGGCTCCCCATGAAAAGGCCGGTGGTGACTATGGGGTTGGTCAACAAGAAGTACGCCCGCCGCACCCTGGGGTGGCGGACCAACGGCTTCACGATTCGTTTGAGGGCCCAAGGCGGCAGTCCCCGCAACATCGGGGTCAGCGGGGCTCCCAACAATATCAGCAGCGGGGCCATCATTCGCAGCAGAAAGTGCTGGACCTGGTGGACCGACAGCATGTGGTCGGCAATGGGGTCCACCGGCGATTGGAGGGCGATGAATATCAGGAAGAGGCCGGAGAAGAAGGACAGCTTCTGCCAGTTGTTCACCGGATGGCTCGGCCGGTCCCAATTGGCCAGCCCGTTCATGTAGAGATAGGCGGCCACCAAGAGCATGATGGTGGGCAACGGGTTAGTGTTCCAGGCCGTCCACGGGCTCTGGCCCGATTCTATGCCGCCGTGGGCCATCGCCGCAGGCGCCGCCAGCAGGAAGAGGACCGCGCCCAGCACAATGGCCGGAATCACCATCACCCGCCGGCCGGCCTCCGGAGCGAGGACCGGACGACCGGCTAATCTCCGGCTCATTCCCGGGCCGCCTGCCGCCGCCGGTCACGGCGGACGCTCCACCACACATAGGCGACGCCGCCCACCAGAACGGCAAACACTCCAAAGAAGACCAGGCTGCCGCTGCTGTTGCGCTTTAGAGCGGGCACTTCCACGGTCGTTATCTCGCCCCCGGCTTGGCCCAAGGGACTCTCAACGACTACGCTTATGACCCATATCCCGGTGGAGTCCAGGTTGAGGCGAACGTCATATTGCTCCGGCAACACCGGCGAGTTCAATGCGGTGGCCCACCCCTCGTAATCGTCCTTCGGGTGCCGGGTAATCAATACCACCCGCGCGTCGGGTACGGGCTCCCCGGTGACGGCGTTGCGTACCAGTACCGAAAGCTGGAGGAACCCGACCGCCAGATTGGAGTTGACCAGAAGCGCACGAATATCATACGGGCCCGAGTCGATTCGGACCTCGTCGGGGCTTTCCTGGCCCGAAGCGAGACGGGCAACCCCCAGAGTCATCCATAGTAGAAAGGCAGCGGCGACAGTAACCGCGATGACCCGGCTAGGGGCGGAAAACGAAGGACAACGGTAGCGCATACACCAATTGTACCCTAAGAGCGGCGGCAGATACGCGACCTATGCTCTGGCATCACGTGTCGTGGCCGCGGCGTCGCGCCTTACGGCTGGAATGTCTTCTTCCAGACGCCGGGGGAGCCGGCGGCGTGGGTCATAATATCCCGCATCCGGTCGTTGTCAGGGTTGATGTCCCGCTGCCGCAACCACTCGGCGGTTTCCGAGACGAGCTCGTCCGCCAGTTCGTAGACGGTGGCGTACACCGGCTCGCCGCGCACGGCCCTCCAGCGCCGCCCGCGGATGCAGCCCGGCACTTTCTCGTAGTTGGGGACGTAAACGCCGTTGTACCACTCGTTCCACTCGCTATCTTGCTCGGCGGGAACGTTCATCCGGCCGATCTGTAGCGCCGGTGCCATTCCGCTGCCAGCGATCTCGTCCGTGAGCTCGCCCGGGTGAATCATCTCGTAGATGTTGTTGATGAAGTTGGTCCCAATAAGACTGGGGCTGACCCGGCTGCCCCAGTCGGTCCTGGGGCGGCTCGTGAAGGCATCGGACTCGACAACCGCAGGGCTCTCCAGTTCATAGACCGCCATGTGCTTGGGACCACTCTTCGTCGCCTCGTACCGCGCCGCGCTCAACACGCCGGGGACGGACAGGAGTTCGGCCAGATGCTCCTCGTTATACCAACGATTGAAGTCGTCCTCTTTGTCGGCCGGAATGTCGGCCCATACGATCATCAGGCCGGCGCCTTTTTTGTTCGCCATTGGTCTTCCTCCTGTTCACTTGGTTGTCTCGGTGATTTTCGTGGCAATATGATAACCAAAGGGCCCGACATTGGCCATTGGCTACCAGATTACGCGGGCGGCCTCCAAGGCTTGGACCTCGGCCTGGGTCCGGCCCAGGATACCGTGGAACACTTCGAGATTGTTCTCTCCTAAATCGGGGGTCCAACGGTCGATGGCCGCCGGGGTGGACGAAAACCGCCAAGGCGGTGCGACCGCTCGTTGGCTCCCTTTTTCCTCGTGAAATACAGTTGGAAAGACGCCCCGCTCCAGCAGGTGTTCGTCCAACATCAGGTCGTTGGGAGCCAGGGACGGAAAGGCGGCCACGCCGTGGGCCTGCAGGCGTTCGGCGACCTCCCAAGGGGGCCGGGAAACGGTCCATTCCTCCAACAACTGGTCCAGTTCGTCGTGGTGGAGCCAACGCCGGTAGCCATCCCCGAAACGGTCTCCCGCCGCCCAACCGGGGCGGTCCAGCGCTTCCACCAGGTCCTCCCACTCCTCGTCGGTGGCCACCGACAGGCTGACCCAGGCGTCGTCGCCGAGGCAGCGGTACACGCCTTGAGGCGCAGCGGCGTCGTCACGGTTGCCTTGGCGGTGGGCCTCCCGGCCGTTCATTGCGTATTCCAACAGGGCCGGGCCGATGAAAGAGGCCCCCATATCCCGGACCGAGACGTCGACGTGCTGGCCCAAATTGGTGTTCCGCTTGGCGCACAGGGCGGCGGCCGCGGCGAAGGCGGCCAGCATGCCGCCGGTGTGGTCCATGGCGTGACGCAACTCCACCGGCGGGCCGTCGGCGTAGCCGGTGAGGTGCCCCAGCCCGCCCAGCGCCGCAAACATCGGGGCATAGCCGGCATAGTCCCGTTCGGGGCCCGTCTGCCCGTTGGAAGATAGCGAGACGAGTATGATATCGGGCCGGACCTCCCGCATGGCTTCGTATCCCAAGCCCAGCCGGGTCAGCACGCCGGGACGGAAGTTCTCTAGGGCCAGGTCGGACACCCTCACCAATTCCAAGGCCAGTTCCACGGCCCTGGTTTCCTTGAGGTTCAGGCAGACCGACAGCTTGTTGGCGTTGATCTGCTCGAAGCTGGAGGGAGGCTTGCCGTACATGGTATGGGGCCGTCGGGTGATGTCGAGGCGCGCCGAGCTTTCGATTTTGATAACCTGCGCCCCAAGTTCGGCCAACATGAGGCCCGCAAACGGCCCTGCGGCGTGGACCGAGAAGTCGGCGACGCGGACCCCGGCCAGCGGCCCGCCCGGTCCCTGCCCTGTTTGGGTCACCATCGCTGCCACCCCACTAGATCACCCCGACACGGGCCAAGGCCACGATGTCTTCCTGAGAGTAACCCAAGGAACGCAGCACCGGCGAGTTGTGTTCCCCCAGAAGAGGGGCCCGCCCCAATCGCGGCGGCGTCTCCGTCATCCGCCAGGGCAGGCCGGGGTAGTCGTAGAGGCCCGCTTTTGGGTGGTCCACCGGGACGAAGTACTCGCGGTCGCGTTGCTGCGGGCTTTCGAACACCTCTCTCGGGGTGTAGTAGGGGGCGAAAGGCACTCCCTCACGCTGGCCCTCCTGGTACAGCCATTCTTTGTCGTGGCCGCTGGTCCAAGCACGCAAGTTCCGGTTGACCATTGCGCCGTGGGTCGCCGGGTCTTGGAACATCTCGGCGGAAGTCCACTCCGGCGACCCTGTGAACCGGTCCAAACTCTCCCACTGCTTCGGTTCCAAGGTCAGCAGCTCGACATAACCGTCCCGCGTCGGCATAACGCCGCCGATGCGGAAGTACCGGGAGAAACGGGTCTCGACGAACCCCTCGGCCTCCAACCGCTGCACCGGAAGATAGCCGATTGCCAGTTGGGCTTCCTGCAAGGAACAATCGACGAACTGCCCCCCCGCTCCACCCAACCAGGCGAACACCGCAGACGTCACCGCGACGGCTGCGGTAACCCCACCCTGGTACGAGGCCATGAAGCTCCCGGCGGTAATTGGCGCCCGGTCGGGAAAATGGTCCAACGCCAGCCCGTTGGGCAGCAGGTTGCCCTCCCCGCCGGCGTGGAACACGTTGATGTCGTAGGCGTTGAACGCGGAGTGGGGCCCAGACCTGCCGAAGGGAGTGATGGCTGCGACGATCAGTTCGGAGTTAGGCGAGGAGATCGAGTCGGTGGAGAGGCCCAATCGATGGGCCGGCTCTGGCGGCAGATCGTGGAGCACTACGTCCGCCTCTTTGGACAGCTCTGAAAAGACTTGCCGCCCCTGCGGGTCTTCGAGGTCCAGCGTTATGCCGCGTTTGCCGGTGTTCACGTACAGGTAGAGGCCGCTGCGTTCCGGATGGGGAACGTCTTGAGGAAAGGGACCACGGCGGCGGGAAGGGTCTCCCGTGCGCGGCGGTTCGATTTTCAGCACGTCGGCCCCCAGAGACGCCAGCAGCTTGCCGCAAAACGGGGCGGCCACCATGCCGGCGACCTCCAACACCCGCAGGCCGGCGAGAGCGGTGGGTGGGCCGGAAGAAGTCGTCGCCACGGCTCTTACTCCGTTCGAATGCACATAACCCTAATCGGCCGAAACTACCGGCTCGGCGGAGCGAAGAATGGCGTCGATTGGGAGGCGTATTTCTCCATCTTGCTCCAGGCGGGCCTTGAAGAACAGGATCTCCACGTATTCAATTTCTCCCGTATCGGGATTCATTCTGGCTGTGACCGAATCGTCGATTTCCTCCGTTTCCTGCTCCCGGTAAGACTGGCATTTGGACAATGTCAGAATGTCGGCGTCGCCGTAATACTCTATTGTCAGTTCGGCTCCCATGTTATTTCACCTCGTGGATGCCCCCTGGATATATGCGCGGTGATCAGCCAGTTTCGTCCGCCGGGGTCTCGAACAACGATGGCCGTCATATATTTGCCTATATCATCGTACCACCGGACGAATACGGTTGTTTCGTGTGGAAGGCTTCTGAAAAGGACCCGGTCGGGAGCAAAGAGAGCTTCGGCTATCCGGCTCCGATGTTCGGACACCAGACCCGAGTGGGCTTTCTCAATGTGCGTATACCGTTCATCCGTAAGCTCAACAGCGCTGTTGAGGTAAGGGCACGGGAAATAGTCGGGCATCCGGGAGCAGCCCCTCCCCTACTCCGGCAGGATGGGAGGAATCCCTTCGGCTTGAGGCGCGCGCCGTAGGCTCACGTCCCGGCCGTCGGTGAACCAGGGCAGGCGGGGGTCCCGGGAGGGGAGCATGACGGTTGCCTGGCCGGGCGCTGTCACTTCGCCCCGCTGGTTCTCGGCCCAGATCTCAACGTCGACCAGCGGGGCTCCTTCGTGGACCCGTTTGCCCACCACACGGCCCTTGCACCACTGGGTGTCCCCGTATACGTTGAAACGGCGGCATTCGACGCGCAGCCGCTTGAGGAAGGCGTCGTCGCCCATCCAGTTGGTGAGCAGCGTGCCCATCCAGGACACTCGTTGGGGGCCGTAATCGTACGCCCCGGGCACACCCACCGCCTCGGCCACCGAGTCCCGCAGATGGCCGATGCCGGTGTATTCCAGCCCGCCCCCGGACTCTGGGTTGCGAAAGAAATGGTCGGGATGGCGCAGCGCCTCCCGCAACAACACCCCGTGGGCGCTGGAGCGGCCGGTGCCCACCAGGAACGCGCTCACGTCTTGGAGGGATAGAGGTCCCCTGACGATGGGCTCAAGCTCGTCGCCGACGTTGGTGTCTTCGTAGTACCTCGCGGCGCCGCCCCTGGCTTTCTCGTTGAGCACCTGCTGGTCGATTGCTTCCAGTTCGTCGGGGTTGTACTCGTGACGTTTCGGCACGTCTGCGTACTTGCCACGCTCCCGGGATGCCCGCCGCTGATGCCTGGTACACCAGCCGACGACCCGGGCCACCAGTTCGTCCCGCTGGTTGGTATAGATGGTCTCCACGTATTGAATTACGAGGGTGGCCGAGTATTGGCTCTGCTTTTCCTGGACGTCCAGGACCCGTTCCACGCAATTGACGGCGTCGCCGGGGCGCAGGTGCCGGAAGAATTCCCAGTCGTTGCCGGCGAAGAAACCGTGGACCCCTGGCAGTCCCCAGCGGGTGCGCCCCGACCAGTGGCGCATGTAGGGGGCGCAGGGATGGCCGACGATGGAGCCATACTTGGAGTAGGCGGAGTACTCTTGGTCCCGAAAAATGGGGTTGGTGTCGCCGATGCCGTTGACGAAGTTGAGCAGCGCGCCCAAAGAAGCGTCCCGCACGAAGTTCTCGGTGCGCAACCGGCTCCCGATCATCGCCTTGGCCCGGGCGATGGCGTCGGCGGAGATGCCCTCCACCTCGGGCAGTGTCTCCGTTACTCGCTGCTGCTCGTCTTGGCGCGTCATGTTCACCTCTTTGCGGTGGCCCCCTTCGGTCACCGCCGCGTTGCCTGGGGTGGCCCCCTTCCTAGCCTTCCCCCGCCGGGGGAAGGGACACTTGGTGCCTGCCCTGCCGGGGGTTACCAGACGACCTGTTCTTCTTCCAGCCTCCGGACTTCCGCCTCGGGCATCCCCAGCAATGAGCCCAGGACCTCAGAGTTGTGCTCTCCCAACAGGGGTGCGTGGCGGCGTATCGCAGGCGGGTCGCTGCTGAGCTTCCACATCAGGTTGAAGATGGGTTCCGACCCGAGGGACGGATGGTCGATGTCCGAGTATAAACCCCGTTCCCGGAAATGG
Organism: Dehalococcoidia bacterium; assembly: GCA_965220625.1. Lineage (GTDB taxonomy): Bacteria > Chloroflexota > Dehalococcoidia > Lucifugimonadales > UBA3495 > VXOI01. Next base: position 1,363,294 of record CBDCQN010000003.1, on the reverse strand, counting down.
GTATCGAAGAGGCGTTCCTCGGCTCCCATCACCGGGAAGGCGGCCACACCGTGCCCTTGCAACGATTCCGTGACCTCTTCCGCTGTCCTTGTTCGGGTCCAGTCGGCGATGTTCCGTTCCAATTCACGGCGGTTTTGCAACCGGGCGTAACGGCTGACGAATACCGGGTCCCCGCACCACGGCGGGTCGCCCATGGCCGACTTCAGGCCCTCCCACTCCTCGTCGGTCCGCACCGCGATGGAGACCCAGCGGTCGTCGCCCTGGCAGGGGAAATTGCCGTATGGCGCCATTGTGGGGTCGTAGTTGCCCCGGGGGGCCATCGCCCTGCCGGTCAGTTCGTATTCCATCAACCCCGCGCCCATTGTCGCGACGGTCGCCCGGAGCATCGACACGTCAATGTATTGACCGGCGCCGGTGCGCTTCCGGCGGTAGAGCGCCGCCGCGATGGCCGTGACGGCGTGAAGCGCGCCGCAAATGTCGGCGTAGGCGTGCTTCAGCCCCAATGGGCGCTCACCCTCGTAACCCAAGGCGCTGTCCAGCCCGGCAAGCGCGCTTACCGATGGAGCGTAGGCTCGGAGGTCGCGTAACGGGCCGGTCTGCCCGTTGGATGATATAGACGCCATGACCAGTCCCGGATTGTCGGCGCTCAGCGCGGCGTAGTCCAAACCCAAGCGTTCCATGACACCGGGAGAGAAGTTCTCTATTACAATGTCGCACCGGGCGGCCAGCCGTTTGGCCAGGTCCAAGGCCTCCGGCTTGGTCGTGTTCAGGGTTACGCTCAACTTGCCCCGGTTCACGTTGTGAAACATAGGGTTTTGTTCGGGGTCGGGGACGTCCCCTATGATCGGGCGGCCCAGGCGCATGTAGTCCAGGCGCTGACGGGTCTCCACCTTGATCACCTCGGCGCCCATGTCGGCCAGCACCATCCCCGGAATGGCGCCCGCCAACACCCAGCCGAAGTCCAGAACGCGGTAGCCGGCCAAAGGTCCGCTGACTGCTCCGTCCGGATGTTGCCCGGTCATATCTCGTCTGTGACCTGCCGTACGTTCCCGGGAGTGGGCCGTTGGTTACGGCTCGAACCGGAAGGGAGGATATTCGTCTCGCAGAAACATGGTGTAGGCGCTCACCCGGTATCGCCACCGGTTTATGCCCAGGTTGAATTCGAACAGGCTCTGGGGGTACCGACCGGTTATCAACAAGGCCACCAGACCGAACAGCACGGGGAAATAAAGTAGGTACTCCAGGAAGTAGCTAATGATCCATTGGGGTATGGCGAGCAGCCACCGGAACAAGGCTGTCAGCCGCGAGGACCGCTCGGGGTAGTCGATTTCCAGGACGGCCGGGTAGTCCGCGGCCCCAAGCGAGAACGGCGGGTACTGGTCGGTAGCTCCCACGGAATAGGAGTAGAAACCCAGCCGCCAACTCCACCGTAACAGGCCGAAGTGATAGTCCCACAGCCACCGGGGATATCGGCCCGTAATGACGATGATTAGCCAGGCCGCCGGGTAGGTGACAATACCGGGTATCGAAAATATCCACAGAACGAACCAGTTCGGGATGACCAAAATCCATTTTATTAACCAAAGAAAACGGTTTATCCGTTCCTGATATTCCCCTTCAACCGCGACAGGGTAGTCGTATGAAGTGACCATGGTTCTCCTTTCGCTTGGGAGACTGTGCCGGGGCCGGGTCAGATAATGCCCGTCTGGTACAGTTTAACCAATTGCTCTCCAGTGTAGCCCAGAAGTCCGCAATAAATTTCATGATTGTGCTCTCCGAACGCCGGCGCCGGCGCCACCGGGGCCCAATCGAGCCCCGGCATCACATAGGGCGGTCCGGGGACCGAGTAACGGCCGGTGTCGTCGCGTTCCAACTCCATGAATTGGCTGGCCAGGCCCGGGTCGTGTCGCACTTCGTCGAACCCTCGCACCGGGGCCAGCGGCACCCGGTGTTCCAGCGCCATTTTCAAGAGCTCGGCCTTGGTGTAATGCAACAGCCACTCCTCGACGTAGCCGTCCACTTCGTCGGCGTACTCGTTGTTCATCACAGTGCGGTTGCGGAACCTCTGCTCCTGAGCCCATTCGGGGTTTCCCATCAACCCCAGGAGGGTGCGCCACTGACGGCCTTCGGGAGCGCCGACGAAGATGTAGCCGTCTTTGCAGCGCAGAATGCAGTTGGGGTAAGGAAAGTCCATAGCGTGGTGGCCCGTACGGCGGGTCACCCGCCACTGGTAGACCGCCATCAGCGCTTCGGGCCCGTTATAGATACCCGCCATGGACTCAATTTCGGCGATGTCGATGTGCTGTCCCGGCTCCCCCGATGCACCTCTCTCAGGCGGGGGGTCAATGGGAGTGCGGGCCAATAACGCTATGATAATGGACGACGCCGCAGCCGCCCCGGCGAAGTAGCCCACCTGGGGCGTGCCGAAGGTCAACGGTTCGCGGCCGGGGCTGCCCAGCCCTTCACAAATCCCGCCGCCGGCGGCCAGGTTGATGTCGTATGCCTTGTAGTTGCGGTAAGGACCCGTGAGGCCGAACGGAGTTATGGACGCCATCACCAATCCGGGATTGCGGGTCTGAAAGTTGGCGTAGTTCACGCCCAGGCGGTCCATTTCCATGGGATGCAGGTTGTGGACCAGAACGTCGGACTGGCTTACCAGTCCCGCCAGGAGGTCCTTTCCGGTGGGGGTGTCCAGATTGAGGGTTGTTCCCTTCTTGTTGGAGTTCAGGTAGAGGAACAACCCGCTACGTTCGGGATGGGGGTCGTCCGCAGGGTAGGGGCCGTACTCCCGGGCGGGGTCCCCGACGGCCGCTCGCTCCACCTTGACCACCTCGGCCCCGAGGTCGGCCAGCAACTTGCCGCAGTAGGGAGCGGAGACCCACTCCCCCAATTCCACGACTCGCAGGCCGTCCAACATCGAATACGTCACCGGAGGCCTTAGGGGTCCAAGAGGCCCGCCCTGAGGGACTGAAACACCGCGCCGGGCACGCCGTGGCGGCGAAGGTACTCTTCGGGGCCGCCGTAGGTACAATGCACGGTGGTCAAGACCCGCTCCATGGCCAAGGGCTGGGCGCGCAGGGTTTCGGCGTTGAAATCGGACTGGGGTTGCATGCGGGTTACCCGGCCCGCGATGTCAACCACGACCTCGTTAGTCAGCAGGTAGTCGGCCATCACAATCTCCCGGTTCACGCCCAGGACGCCCAGCACCATGGCCGCGATGATGCCGGTGCGGTCTTTTCCGGCGCTGCAATGAAAGACGGCCGCCCTCCCCTTCTTGCGGGCGATGGTCGTGACGGCTTCGGCAATCAGCCCCCCGGAGTTCTCGATAATCCACTGGTACGTGACCGCCAGCCGCTCGGCCACATCGGCCCCTCCGATGGGCGGGATTTCACCTCTTTTCTCCAGAAGCGGGAAGTGGTGATAGTCTGGGCCGCTGTTCGCCAGAACTCCGGCCCCGTCACGGCGCACTTCGTCGTGGTTGCGCAGGTCGACCATGGTCTGAATCCCCAACTCGCCCACGGCGCGGGCCACGTCCTCCGCCGTCAGTTCGTTGAGGGCGTCGCTCCGGTAGAGCTTGTTCCAACTAACAGTGCGGCCGTCTCCGGTGGGGTAACCTCCCAGGTCCCTGAAGTTCACGCAACCCTGAAAGGGCACGAAACGGCGGGGCGCTAAACGGGATGATTGCTCGGTCATAATCGAAGGGGTCCATTCTCCGTTCGTTTGGTCAGATTGCCGCCGCTGCGGAATATCAGGCTCAGGCCCCGGCCACGCCCATCTCCCGGGCCATGGCCAGCATTGCCCGGGCGGTCTCTTCGTGGGCGATGTCCACCATGTCGCCGTCGTAGGTTACCGCCGCTCCCCCTTGGTCCCGGCTTTCCTCCATGGCCTGTATCAACCCCCGCCATTGTTCGACCTCCTGCGGCGTGGGGGTAAACACTTCGTTGACCACCGGAACGTGGGAGGGATGGATGAGGTGCATGCCGGTATAGCCCAGTTGCTTCGCTTGCCGTGCCGCTTGGCGCAAGCCCTCCAAATCGTGGATGTCCATCCATCCGCCGCTCATGGGATATTGAATTCCGGCGGCCCGCACGTCCACCAACACCTTGGACCGGAGGAACAGGGTTTCCATCCCTTCGGGCGTCCATTGGAAGCCAATTGAGCGGGCGGTGTCCCCGCCCTTGCCGCCGCTGGCCCCCATGTGGGCGACCCGCGGAGACGAGATGGCGATTTCGTAGGCCTGCCGTACGCCTTGGGCCGTTTCCAGGGCCGGGTCTATGAATATCCGGCCGGGTTCAACCCCCGCCCGGCGCTCGAAATGCCGGAGCAGGGTGTCGACTTCGACCACGTCTTCGGGACTCTGGACCTTGGGCAGCATGACGCAATAGAGGTGGGGGCCGGTGATCGCCTCCAGGTCTTCGCCGGTCAAGCCCGTCTCCAGCCGGTTTACCCTGACCACCAGAGTCTGGCCCGCCTCTCCCAACTCGGTCAACATCTTGCTGACCAATCCGCGGGCCTCCGGCTTGTGTTCCGGCGGGACCGAGTCTTCCAAGTCCAGGATCAGGGCGTCGGCCCCGTACCGGGGAGCCTTCCGCATCCAGTCTTCTTTGTTGCCGGGAACGAACATCTCGGTTCGGACCGGCTTGGCTTGGAATGGCACTCCGGGACCTCCTAGATAACGCCTTGGTCGGCCAGGTCGGCCAGGTCGGCTTTCCCCAGCCCCAGGACCTGCCCGAAAATCTCCTCATTGTGCATTCCCAGAGTCGGCGCGCCGGGCAATTGGGGCAACTCACCGCCGGAGAACCGTACCGGGAACCCTGAGACCACGCCTTTTACCGGCTCGGTCAGCCCGGCGTGGCGCATTGGCATAAGGCTGCCCCGTTCCCAAAAGTGCTGGTCGTTCATCACCTGTTCGGCCGTCCGCACCGGGGCGCAGGGGACGTCGTGCTCTTCCAAGCGTTCCAGGGCTTCCGCCAGGCTGAGCCGGCCGATCAGGCTCTGCACTTCCTGCCGGGCGCTCTCCACGTTCACCGTGCGTGAAACATAAGTGGCGAAACGCGGGTCGTCCAGAAGGGCCGGGGCGTTCATCGCCTGGGCGAACCGGCGCCACTGATCGTCGCTGGTCATGGTGATGGACACGTCGCCGTCGGCGGCCGAATAGAGTCCGGTGGGCCCGCTCCGGCTGATGTTGCCGGTGCGCAGGGGCAGGCCGTCTTCGATGGTTTCTTCCAGGTTCTCCATGAACATCAGGGAGACCAGGGTGTCCATCATCGAAACGTCCAGGTACTGTCCTTCGCCGGTGCGGTCCTTCTCCCGCAGCGCCGCCAGGATCGAGTAGCACGCGAACATCGGAGTCACTAAATCGCCGATGTAGAACCCCACCTTGACGGGCGGGCCGCCGGCGTCGCCGTTGATGTCCATCAGGCCGCTCATGCCTTGGATCTGGGGGTCGTGGGCCGGTTTGGCGGCGTACGGCCCGGTCTGGCCGTAACCGGAAATGGAGGCGTAAACGATTCCCGGGTTGACCCTGGCCACCTCTTCGTAGCCCAGTCCCAAACGCCGCAAAGAGCCCGGAGCCAGGTTTTCCAAAACGACGTCGCTTTCCTCGGCCAACCTCAGGAACAGCTCCCTTCCGGTGGGATTCTTCAGATCGAGGGTAATGCTCTTGACCCCTTGGGTGCGCTTGAGGAACCTGGTGGAAATGTCGTCCTCGGACGTTGGTTGAGCGTGGGTCCCCTCCGGGCCGGCGAAGGGGCCGTTGCCCCGCACGGGGTCCCCTCTTCCGGGAATCTCCACCTTGATGACCTCGGCGCCCAACCGGGCCAGGTTCATGGCGGCGAAGGGCCCGGCAAGGTATACCGTGACTGTCAATACACGGACCCCTTTCAATGGCTCCATGACGGGCCTCCGTAGCGCGGCGGGATTCGGGCTGTTCCAGTCTTTCCCGGGGGGGTTAGAGCTTGGACTGGAACACGTCCGTTCCGACGGTCATTCTCTCACAGAATCAGCGCGCTATGGTACAATTCCAGCAGTTGCCTACCGGCTATAAAAACCCTATGTGAGGTGGAAACTGAATGGCTTCTAATGTTGTATTGTCCAACACCGACTTTAAGGTTGTCGGAACACGGCCCATCCGGCACGACGGTACCGACAAGGTTACTGGCCGAGCCAAGTACGGGGCGGACTTCCAGGCATCGGCCATGCTGCAGGCCAAAGTGCTGCGTAGCCCCCACGCCCACGCCCGCATCAAGTCCATCGACACCAGCAAGGCGGAGGCCCTGACCGGCGTGAGGGCTGTGGTCACCGCCGCTGACATGCCGGTGGACAACGCCGCCAGCCGCAAGGTATTGGCCAAGGACAAAGTCCTGTACAAGGGTCACCCCGTGGCTGCCGTCGCCGCTGTGAGCGGCCACATCGCGGAAAACGCCTTGGCGCTGATCGAGGTGGAATACGAGGTGCTGGAGGCGCTGACCGAAGTGCGCGCCGCCATGCGCGAAAACGCTCCGCTGATCCAGGAAGACCAGACCACCGAGGAGTTGGGGGAACAGACCGACAAGCACAGCAACGTCGCCACCCACTTTCGGTACGAGCAGGGCGACGTGGATAAGGGGTTTGCCGCTGCCGACGTCATCGTAGAACGAGAATACACGACGGCAACCGTACACCAAGGCTACATCGAGCCACAGAATGGCGCGGCCTTCTGGAACTCCGACGGCCAGGTGACCGTTTGGACCAGCACCCAGGGCGCCTTCGCCGTCAGGGACTCCATGGCTGGCGTCCTCGACCTGCCCGTCTCCATGATAAGGGTCGTCCCCATGGAAATCGGCGGCGGCTTCGGAGGCAAGATTCCTATCTACCTGGAGCCGCTGGCCGCCCTTCTATCCAAGAAGACCGGTATGACCGTCAAGGGCGCCATGAGCCGGACCGAGGTGTTCGAGGGCACCGGGCCCACCTCAGGTTCTTACATGAAGGTGAAGATGGGAGCCGACAACTCCGGCAAGCTTGTCGCCGCCGACGCCTACCTGGCCTTCGACGCCGGCGCTTTTCCGGGCTCGCCAGTGACCGCCGGCGCCCAGTGCATGTTCTCCTGCTACGATATAGAAAACGCCCGGATCGACGGCTACGACGTGGTGGTCAACAAACCGGCGGTGGCGGCCTACCGCGCCCCCGGCGCGCCGATTGCGGCCTTCGCCTGTGAGTCCATCGTCGACGAATTGGCGGAGAAGTTGGGTATCGACCCTCTGGAATTCCGCATGCGCAACGCCTCCAAAGAGGGGAACCGCCGGGTTGACGGTCCGGTGTTCCCCAAGATGGGCAACCTGGAAACCCTGGAAGCGGCCCGTGACTCGGAGCACATGCAGTCTGAACTCACCGGACCTAACCAGGGCCGCGGCATCGCTTCCGGGTTCTGGTTCAACATCGGCCTCCAGTCCAGCGTCGCCATCAGCGTCAACGCCGACGGCACCATCAATCTGGTGGAGGGCTCGACCGACATCGGTGGCACCAGGGCGTCCATCGCCATGCAGGCGGCGGAAGTGCTGGGAATTCCGGCGGAGGACGTGCGCCCGACCGTCGCTGATACCGAGTCCGTGGGTTACACATTCCTGACCGGCGGTAGCCGGACCACCTTCGCCACCGGCTGGGCCGCCTACGACTGTGCCCAAGACGTCAAACGGCAGATGATCGACCGGGCTGCCGAGATCTGGGACGTTCCGGCCGACGACGTGGAGTTGACCGACGGCGTCTTCAGGCACAAGTCGGACACGGACCTCCAGCTTCCGTTCAAAGACTTGGCCCGGCAACTCAACGGCACCGGCGGCCCGATCTCCAGCCAGGTCAGCGTAGACCCGCGGGGGGCCGGCCCGGCCTTCGCCACCCACATCGTGGACGTCGAGGTCGATCCCGATACGGGGAAGGTAACCGTCTTGAACTATACCGCTGTCCAGGACGTCGGCAAGGCCATCCATCCCAGCTACGTGGAAGGACAGATCCAGGGCGGAGTCGTACAGGGAATCGGCTGGGCCCTCAACGAAGAGTACCGGTTCGGCAACAGCGGGCAGATGGAAAACTCCAGCTTTTTGGACTACCGAATGCCCACCAGCCTCGACCTCCCAATGATCAGCACGGTCATCGTGGAAGTGGCGAACCCGGGCCACCCCTACGGCGTCAGGGGCGTGGGCGAGGTGCCCATAGTGCCTCCAATGGCCGCAATGGCCAACGCCATCCACGACGCGATTGGCATCAGGATGGACCAACTCCCAATGTCGCCTGACGCTATCCTGGAAGCCCTCTGGGCCAGGGACGGAGCGCCGGCCGGGCTATAGCCGACGACCCACCCGAGACACCGGGCCCGAAACCCCGGAAAAGGCCAGGTCTTTATAGGCCTGGCCTTATTCTTTCCAACGATCCGGAGCCAACAATCCGGGACCGGCGATGGCAGCCAGTCCCTTAAGATTCGAGGAGGAATGCAATGACGAGGGTCCCCTACGCCAACCGAGAAAGCATGGACGCCGCCGGACAGGCGATTTGGGATGATATCGAGACCAGCAGGGGCGGGGTGGCCAGGAACTACGCCGCTCTCTTGAACAATCCCCAAGCGGCCGGCAGCATGGCCCATCTGGGCGGGTATGCCCGGTACGAAACGCCCTTGGACCACCGGGTCAAGGCCCTGGCGGTCCTGACCGCCGCCAGAGAAGCCCATGGGCACTACGTCTGGACGGTAAACCAACCGGCCGCACGGGCGGCCGGACTATCCGAAGAGATAATCAGTGCTATCCGGGAATATCGGGCCCCCGCCGGGTTCGACGCCGCAGACGCCTCCGTAGTCCAGTTCGTCTTGGAGTTGCTGCGCCAGCACCGGGTCTCCGACAAGACCTTCGCCGCAATGCGAGAGGCGTTGGGCGACTCGGGCGTCGTTGACTTGCTGGTGGTTACCGGCTATTACCACACCCTGGCCCACTGCCTGCAGGCCCTGGAAGTAGACCTGCCCGAAGGGACCAGCACCGACCTGACTTACTGAGGGGGAGCCAGTGGCTGCTTCAAACCGGGACAACAGAGTCTGATTCCGGCTCTTCCGCTATTTCCTGCCGGGCTGGAGCGGCGGCGGCTTCGGAGACAGGCCAAGGCACAGAGGAGCGACCGGTCTGCCGAAGCAGGGGGGCCGCTGAAGGAGCGGCCCGCGCCCGGTCGCTGAGGCCACGATTCTACCGCCGTGACCTTCCCTGGGTCAATCAGGCCGCAGAAAGGCCCGAGGAGTGTCGTCTACCGGCCGGCGGCCACCTTGAGGACCGAGGTCATGGTTTCGACCTGGATCCTGGCCAAGTGACTCCTCGCGTGATCGACGATCTCGTTCCATTCTGGGGACGCGTAGAATGCGGCTTCGTTTCTCGTCACCTCTTCAGCGTCGGCGAAGGAGCGGATCCAGATGAACAGATTCGCATCTTCGTTGACCCATGCGGCGTCCACGGTGATCCCGTACTGGGCCTGGATCCCCACCAATTTGTCGTTGAATACGTCGACCCATTGGTCCATCATGCCGCGGTTCACGGTATAAGTACGAAGTTGATAAATCATGGAGTTCTCCTCCGGTTGAGATAAGATTCGCGGTTGAGACCGGTTGTCTCTCATATAAGGCCCGCAGGCGGCCTCACCCGGCCGCCACACAGGTAATGGTCCGCATTACGCCGGCTACCCCCTGCACCCTCCCGGTAACGAGGTCAGCGACAGTGACCATGTCTTCGGCTTCGACCAGCGCGATGACGTCAACCGTACCAGTAACGATTTCCGCCGAGGTTACCCCTGTCAAACCTCGGAGCGCTACGACTACTTCGCGGGACCTGCCGACCTGGGTCTCGATCAGAATATAGGCTTTGGCTGCCACGTAGTCACCTCCAATCGCCCCGATGGTCCGGTTGCACGCTCCGTATCCGACGACCCGTACCGGACTAGCTCGTGCCCGTGGGACCTAGTCCGGTATTCCCGCAGTGCTGGTGATCTCCACCAAGTTGTCCGCCGAACCGAAGTTTACGACCACAGTGGTCCGGGCCGGCCGGTCGGCGGGGAAAAACTCCGCGTAGACTTCGTTGAACCCTGGCAGGTCTTCTCGCTTCGTCACGTAACAGGTGTTGGTGAGGACCTGGTCCAATGAAGAACCCGACGCCTCGAGGATTGCCGATATGCGTTGGAGGGCGTGCCTGGTCTGCTCTTTGATCCCCTCACTCACGTGGTCCGACGTCGGATGACGTCCGGTACATCCCTGGACGAATACCAGGTTGCCGAATCGGGTCGCTTGGGACAGCGGGGCCGCCCCTGCGGTCACCCGGTCCGTGGTGATGATTTCCTTTTGCGGCATCTCGGCCGGCCCTCCTGTCATTCAAAAAATGGGACCTGTCGGGGGAGTGGTTTCGGCGCCGTTCTCCGTCAATCGCGGCAAGGGAGAAGACTTACCATTCGTTCGCACGATTCGTTCGGTGCAAGGCCGCCCTTCGGGGACGATGGTTGCCCCATTATATCGGTGGGCAACCGGGTGTCAATTTGGGACCTGTTGTTTCCAAGGCTGGTCAGGCGGACCGGACCAGTCCAACTCGTCAATAAACTCAGGGAACGCCTCTGTGCCGTTCCACTCGACCTCGCCTCCCAATTCCCCAGCGCCCCCTCCGCCGTTGATTGAAACATCTCCCGTTTCCATCAAGAACTCCACGTGGCTCATGACTTCAGTGAGCGCCAAGAAGAAGTTCCCGTCTCCCAGTTCCCGGTGTGAGAAGTGGTCGCGGGTCAGGGACGGGAGGTCTCGGGGCTGACGTCTCAGAATATCAATGAGATCGGCGCACCGTTCGCGGTGGTGGTCGACGATTTCGCCGGCCCGTTCCAGTCCCACCAAATTGAACTGCCCACGGTGGTAGGTGCGGTGGGCTGGGAGCACCTGTATATCGTCGCCCATGCCGGCCACCCGTTTCAAAGACCGCAACAACGCCTTGAGACCGTAGATCTCGTTGGAGGCACGGTAGGCCTCCGGGAGAGCGGTCCGGAAGCTGGCGTAGCTGCGAGCCACCGACGGATGGGGTGTAATCTGGGGCAACACATGGTCGCCGGTAAACATAAATCCGCCGAATTGAATGCACAACTCATCGGGCGAGTGACCCGGGGTGTAAAAATAGGTGAGACCCTCATCGGATACGCCGTCGGTGACCGGCCGGCTCACGGTAAGGCCTTCGGAGCGGCGGTGGTGTTCTTTCACTCGTTCGACCACGTCGGAGTCTTGGAAGGCGTCGAAACCGGCGACGTTTTGCCGCCATGCGGTCTCCCGCTCCCACCGGTCCGCCCGCAACAGGCTGGGATAAACTTCGTGGGCCCAGAGCTCGGCCCCGCTCCGTTCCACCACGCTCAGGCAATTGCCGTCGTGGTCCATGTGCCCATGGGTGATGACCACGCGGCTGATTGCTTGTAGAGAATACCCGATATGGGCCAATCCCTCTTCAATGTACTCCAACGGGCCGTAACATCCCGGATCGATCAGCGTGAGGTGGTCCCCCTCTACCACGTAGCACCAAGTGGGGCCCAAAGGAGTTTCCCACGCCTGAGGGATTCCCATGCCATGGACTCTCGCTCCCGACGGAGAATCAAACCTGACCAGCATGCGGTTCCCGGAATCGTCGCCACGTTTTATTACCTGCGGTTCAAGCATAGAGCTCCGCGAAATTCATGTCGTCACGGCAGGGATGAAGCCAACGGGATATTACCACACAAAAATCCGCACCAAACTGGGAGAACCGGCTTGGCCCAGTCAAACTCCTTCCATTAGCATCGGCTAAAATATGGGCGCCCAAAGCGTGGTTGAATGCCTGGAGGGGTTTTTCCCAGCCCCCCGGTTGTATGACAATCCTGCCGGCCGAGGCGGGACGAAAACCAGTCTTAAGACAATGCGCCGCGCCGCTGAAGCACCAGTTGGACGGGCGCCTCCGCTTTCGCAAAGAGGGGAGGATTCGGCGGGTATTTGGGTTTGAGATGATTTCCAAGGGCGGCGCTTGGGGCGGTGATGGTTGATTTAGACCTGGCGGACACTTATCAGTCGTTGGACCCAAGTGAGCTGCGCCACCGTATACGCTTGCTGCCACGTCATTGCGAGGACGCATGGCGGCGCGTCGCGGGCTTCGCCGCTCCTTGGGACGGTGAGTCCATCGAACGCGTCGTGTTCGGTGGAATGGGCGGCTCCGCTATAGCCGGCGACCTGGTGGTCGACCTGGCGGCCCAACCGGGCGGCTCGGTACGGCGGGCGGGCGTGTCGATGGCCGTGGTCCGGGGCTTCGAGTTTCCGGACCGGCTGGATGCTCGGAGCCTGGCGGTGCTTTGCAGCTATTCCGGCAACACTGAGGAGACTCTTTCGCTGTACCGGGAAGCCCGTCAAACCGCAGCGCGGATCCTGGTAGTGACAGCGGGCGGGAAACTCCTCGAGGAGGCGTCAGCCGCCGGCATCCCGGCACTCGACATCAACGCCCCAGGCGAGCCCCGGAGCGCGGTGGGTTATAACATGATGCTTCTTCTGGGCGCAATGAACGGGTTGGGACTGGCCGTCACGAGGAGCCAGGAGGTCGCCCAGGCCGTGGCGGCATTGGACCGGCAGAATGCCCGGTTGGCCGAGGATGTCCCCACGGTCGATAACCCGGCCAAACGGTTGGCAACGGAACTGGCCGACAAAACGGTAATCGTTTGCGGCGGCGGTACCTTCTCCGGAGTGGGGCGGAGGTGGAAGTCCCAACTGAACGAAAACGCCAAGGCCTGGGCATTCTTCGAGGAGGTCCCCGAGTTGCTTCACAATACCGTGGAGGCCTTCGGGAACCGGGCCGGCGGCGAGCAGGGCATGGCCACGCTGCTGCTGCTGCTGCCACGTTCCGGGAACCCCGAAATGCTGGAGCGCCTGACGATAGTGTCTGAAATGCTGAAGCGGTGCGGGTTGCCCCACCGGGTATTGGAAGCCGTGGACGGGCCGCCATTGGCCCAAGTGCTGTGCATGCTGTCGTTGGGCGACTGGGTCAGCTACTATATGGCGTTGCTACGGGGAATCGATCCTTCCCGGACGCCGGCCATAGACTTGGGGAAAGAGATGCTGGTCCGAATGCGCCGCGCCCCCGGCGGGGAATCCGGCTGACACGGTCGCAACTTTAACCCGCGCCGGACCGGCCAAGGGCCCGCTCAAAAATGGATAACGGGGTCCCGTCTCAACAGCCTGAGGGATATTAACCGCAGCCATTTGATTGTCGGATAAATGATTGTTGCCAGGCCGGGTATCCGGGTCAAGAGTCGGAGCGCCGCTCCTGGCGGCCCCCGATAGCTGATCATGGGACTAATGGCTTGAACTGCCCGCCTTCCTTGGAACGTCCCGTCGGCAGTCAACAAGACCATTCCACGGTTGATATCGAACCCCTTGTCGCGGAGCTCCCGGGCCATTTCCGGCTGATTCCGGGCGTCCAGCAATTCAATAGCACCGGTGCGGTGGGCGGCCACGTAGCGACCGTACGCCGAGCATAGAGGGTACTGGCCGTCGTACAAGAGCGTGGCTTTAGAGTTCACATGAATTGCCGGGGATGGTTGCCGGATGTACCCCTGGCCTCCGTCACTGGATACACTTTGAAGGGCGGCATTCAAGTCGAAGCCCAACACATGCGGTGAAGCGTTACAGGAAGGGCAATTTGGCGACCCGGATGGGATTCGAACCCACGATCTCTGGCGTGACAGGCCAGTATGTTAAACCGCTACACCACCGGGCCTTACCATGACCGGGCCATCGCGGCCCGGTCCTTCGAGTGTAGGACTTTGAAAATTTGGTGTCAAGCTCACGCACTCGTTCGGGTCAATCAGGGTGGAAGCCGGCCTTTTAGCGCACTGCCGGTTCCCCGCCTTGCTATTCTTCCGGCTGCTCTCCTGTGTTATGGGTAATAGTCGCGGCCAGCAGCCTGCCTTCGTGGACTACCCCCTCGGCTACCACCGGCGTCCCCGGCGCCAGCGCTGCTTGGATGACCGTCAGGGGTTCGATCGTGAGCTCATCGCCGTCTACGGTGATCCCGACCACATCTCCGGCCTCGTTACGATGCACCTGCTCGATATGTCCTTCTATCTTGAATTTAGCCAACTGTTCCTGATCGGACCCGCCGTCCTCACTCCAGACTTCGGCGGCCGTGGCAAGGCCGCCCGAGACTGAAATTACCAACCGGACGGCTATGCCGGCTACCAGTCTTCCATGAACGATGGACTCCGGTCCGATCGTTACTTTCAGGCCGCCTATGGCGATTGCCGTTGCGATGCCTTCAGAGTCCCGGTCGACGCTCTGGACCGTTCCTTCCAACGACGCTGCCGGCGATTCCTCGTCGACGCCGGCGGCATGGGGTTCGACGGCTGCAGCCAAGAATACGCCGTCCTTGACCACGCTTAACACGTTCACTTCGGATCCAGGCGCCAGTTCCACATCGGACCGGGTGAGGTCGTCCATTGTCACTTTGATGCCGGCGACCACAAAGCTGACAACGTTACCTTGAGAATCGTAAGACACGATGGGGACCAGGCCTCGCAGCCGGGCCGAAGTCTCGGTGAGTCCGATTCGCCGTCTCTGGTCCAGTACCTCCCGCACCAGGATTTCGCCGGTGCTTTGTAAGACCCCAAGGACCCGAACATTGCTGCCGGGTTCGAGACCACCGCCGATCTGGGAGAGGGGACTCAATGACAAAGGAAGGCCGTTGATTCTCAGGCCCTCATCTTGTTCCGATCCGCCGTCAACGGCGCCGTCGATTACGCCATAGATGTCCACCAAGTAGGCCCGTGTCTCACCGGTCTCGCCCTCTTGAAGATTGACCTGGTCGGCAACCAAGGCCCCGCTGGAGTTGATCAACGCCCGGATCTCCACCGCATCCCCGACTTCAGGCGCAAAGGGCATTTCAGTAAGGAGGCTAAGGGTCACTGAAACACCGTTTACCACGAGGGGGCCGCCGTCCTGAACGGCGTCTACGATCCCGCGGACGGTAACCCACTTGACGCCGCCGGTCTGCCCGCCCTCGACCGAATGGACCTTCTGCGCCAGCAAGCGCCCGTCTTGGGATGTCGCCTCAACCGCTACCCGCCCCCCCACCGATACGGCGCCCCCCAGCCGTGTCGTGGGGCCGACGATTAATGGCAATCCGGAAACCGTCCAATCTCCGTCGCCGCTCACAGGCGACAGCGTGCCCTCCATCATCAGCCGGTTGGGGTCCATTCCATTCCCAGGCCGGCCGGACTGGATCCTGGTCTCCCGGGCCAGCAGCCTCCCGTCCGCCTGAAGCAGGGCCTTCACCCGGACCGGTTGTCCCGGCTCGGGCAGACCATCGGTAAGAGTGCGGTGGTCGACGGTCAGCCGGACGCCGCCGACAATCCATTGGCCGCTGGAAAGGCCGAATCTCTGAAACAGCCCCTCCAACAACGTCTGTTCCGATGGAGCCGGGCCCACCTGGACCCTTTCCACTCTGCGGGCCAACACCACACCACCGGGCTTAACGATGGCCTCTATTCTGATCTCGTCGCCAGCCCCGAGCCCTTCGGCAATTTCGGTGTCGGGGTCCAAGGCTATATTGGTGCCGGAAAGAATCATGTCGCCGGTATTGGAGTCTATCCCCAGAAACACGCCCCGGATAACCGAGGTGACTGTGGAAGCCGGAGGCCGTTGCCCATCGCTGGTCTCGCGTGGCACCGGCGCAACGTTCACCTCCTTCGCCAAGGGGGAAATCACGCCCGTTCCGGGGTCGGCCACGACGGATATGATGACAAAGGCGCCAGGGGCGAGATGGGTCATTCCATGGTGATAATTGACCTGGACCGACGGCAACAATTGGAAGGTAATGGTCTCCAGGCTCGGGCCCAAGGCGCGGACGACCAAGGCGGTCGAACTTACGTATGTCACTACCCCCGAAACATGACGGTTGACGGTCATCCCTGAAATCAGACGGACTACGTCGGCGATCGCTGGGTCCATGGAACTGTGCAGTGACACTGCCACGACGTCGCCGGGCGCCAGATCTGAAAGCGAAGCGTCGCTGTTTTGAGGTAGCTGAATGGAGGTCGCGGCGTCCGCCCTGATTTGGACCCGTCCGCGGATGGTATCGATCACCAGCGAGCCATCCACGCCGCCATCCGGCTGGACGTCGGCAATGGTCCCAAAGAAGTCCAATTCAGGGGGGGCGATATTCGACTGGAGCGACTCGTTGCCTGCACGGTCATAGGCCGTGACCACGTAGGTCACTCTGCCTTCCGCCGGCACAGTTCGATCGGTGTAGACCTGGCCTTGCCCCACCACCGTGATGGGGGTCCACGGGCCCTCATTCAGGCTTCGGTAGACTTTGTATCCTCTGATGTCTTCCTCGGGGCTTGTGGACCAGGCAAGGCCGGCGACACCCGATTCCCGGTCGAGGCTGAGGACGGTCAGCCCGGTCGGAGGAGCCGGAGGCGTCAGGTCTAAGGGCGTTCCTTTGGCCACCCGCGACATTGGAGTTTCCCGGCCGGCCGAGTCGACCGCAGTAACGGCGTAATAGTAGGAGACGCCATTGATGAGCCCGGTGTCAGTGTACCTGGAAGCGAGCGTTTCCGGTCCGGTCCGCACGTAGGGCCCTGTCTCGTTCGGGCTTACATAGATCCTGTAACCTTCCGCCTCGGCCTCCTGACGGTCCACCCATGCCAGTTCCACGGCGCCGGAGCCGGTGCGCGATCCAGTGGCCCTCAGGCCGGTCGGCGCGGGTGGGCCGATGGAGGCCCGCACCGGTTCACATGGCGATTCGGACACTATGCTGTAGGCCCCGGCAACCCGCTCCTCCTCGTTTCCATCGGTTTCGAACTCTCCGGTGAGAAACTCGAATGAGAAGCGGGACGAATTGATGACCACCCCAAGAGACTCGAGGCTGCTGGTTAATTCGTCGATAAACACCCGATCAAGCGACCGCATTTGGTCTGTGATCAAGCGCGACCCGGACTCTATCCCTTCCAAGGGGTTGGTACATGCCAGGGACCCCGTAGGAAGGGGATTGCCGTTCCCCAGCGGCAGGCCGTTGAAATGGAACGGATTCGGGCCGGTGCTTCCGGGTGCGTTGAAGCCAACGGCGGCTGCGGTGATCGGGGCGGTGCCCTCGTTCACCAGCACGGCAACCGGTCCCCGGCGTTCCGGAGTTTCCGGCCCGTCCCCGGAGGTCCGCATCACCCAGATGTCCCGCACTCCTTCCAACGGTCCGGTCCATCCGGCCACTACGTAGCCGCCTCCGTCTGTCCGTACCACCGAGCGGGCCCCCGAAGAGCCTCCGTAGGCCTTGTCCCAGCGACGGTTGCCGAACAGGTCGGTCTTGACGAGCCAGACACCGTCTCCGCCGGCGAACGACTCGGACCAGCCGGCCAGCACCAGGCCTCCGTCAGGGGCCTGTTCCAGCCCGTGGGCGGCATCCCTGGGTACGCCGCCGAAAGTCCTGTCCCACTTCAGGTCGCCTGCTCCGTCGGTCTTCACCAGCCAGTAGTCGGAGAGCCCCGCTCCGAAGGACCAACTGAAGCCTCCCAGGGCGTACCCTCCGTCGAGGGTCGCCACCAGTCCTCTGGCCTCGTCGTTGTATTTCCCACCGTAGGTCCGGGCCCACTCCGTTTCCCCTGAGGGTCCTGTCTTTACTAGCCAGAAATCGCTGCCCCCGGCCCCAAAGGATTCGGTCTTGCCGGCGGCGACGAAACCGCCGTCGCCGGTTTGGAGGATTTCGTAAGCCCGGTCGTCGCCGCGGCCGCCAAGCTGGCTCGACCACTCCGGTTCGCCGGAGGAATCGGTCTTCACCAGCCAGACGTCCTCTTGGCGGCGGTCACGAGTGAAACCGGCTATGATGTAGCCGAGATCGGCGGTCTGCTTGACGGTTTGAGGCACGTCATTGGTGGCGAAGTCCAGGGCGCCGGCAAGTTCCAGGTTTCCGAAGGTGCGTTGCCATTCCATATGGCCCATGGAGTCGGTCTTGATCAGCCAGTAATCGCTCTTGGCGGCCGACCCGGCGCCGAAGGAATGGGTTTCGGCGGCGATGATGTACCCTCCATCACCGCTCTGTTGCACGTCATAGCCGACATCGTCCTCCGGTCCGCCGAAAGTGCGGTCCCATTCACGGCCTCCTTCAGGTCCCAGCTTCACGAGCCAAACGTCCTGCCCGCCCGCACCCGACGAACCGGTCTCCCCGGCCACCAGGAAACCGCCGTCGGAGGTTTCGATGACGGCGTGGGCGAAATCGTCGCCGCTGCCGCCCAGCGTCAAACTCCAAGCAACGTCGGGCTGCGCCGACGCCAGCCCGGCGGTCAGCAGCAGCCAACCCACGGCTAGCGCCATCAATCCGGCCGCACCGATACTCAAACGGCCGAGTTTGAGGCTAATGCGATGGATAGCCAATATACCGTTCCTGCATGACGTGAATCCCCAAATTGCAGTTTGTCATTTTCACAATTACCAATGTGTTACGGCCAGGGTGGTACGGCCAATGTCTTACCAGTTAAGCCAGCCGCCAGCGCGGGCATATACTCATCTCTCCGGAGGCCGATAGATCACTGGGACTATCGCGCTCAACACCTGTCCGTCCTGGTTGGTTGACACGACTTCGATGATGTTCGGACCCGGTTCCAGGGCGACGGTCGTGTCGAATGCGCCGAAAGGATTCACGGCCACCGAAACGCCGTTGACGCTGACCACTGCCTGCGGGCTCGTATGCCCAGCCAACCTCTGCCGGGGCTGGGTCACAATGCTCTGTGGCGGTGGTTCGTCAATTACCAGCAGGAACGGCTGAGGCGGCAGCGACAGGGAGTCGACGGTGCGCCTTACCACCACGTTGTCCCCGGCCCCGGTGGTGGCTACTATTTCCACAATGTTGATCCCGGGATTCAAGTCGGTTTCGGCCCTGAACCCGCCGTTAACGTCCACAGTCGCGGGAACCCCGTTCACGGTGACCGATGCCTCAGGCAGCGTCAGACCGTAGGCAACCACCGCGCTGCCGGGGACAGTCGAGCCGTCCTGGGGCGCCAACACGCTGAGAAACAGTTCGGCCGCCTCGGTTGGTCCCGGAGACGGGTTGGGCGACGGGCCGGACGGCGTTTGGTTCGTGGGAGGGGTCGTCGGGGAGGGGACCGTCGGCGCGGGTGTGGCTGACGCCGCGGGCGCGGTCGTAACTGGGGGCGTGGTCACCGCCGGGCGTCTGGTCGCCGTTGGGGGCATGGTCGCCGTAGGCGCTGCGGTGGGCGGCGGAACGGTGGTGGGAGGTTGTGCCGGGGTAACGGCAGGCTGGGTAACGGTGGCCGGTGGAACGGACGGGGCAGGTCCCCCATTGCGCGGCACCTGGGTGACACAGGACAGGGCGACCAGCATAGATATAGCTAGAGTTACGAAGGCTAGAGCTGCGCCCGGCGCTCGACTCGCCCGCCGTGTAGGAGAACCGGCCTGGGAATGGGATGCGCCGTTGAGAGTTTTCAGGTCATTCCCGTTGGTCCTCCAACCGGCCGGTCTGCGGCTAAGCAACCGGGGCCCGATGGGCGTTCAGGGGCAAGCTGAGCAGAAAAGCAGTGTGGTGGTCCCCATTGGCCCCAACGGCTGAATCCACGGTCAGGTCGCCGCCGGACTTTCGCGCCAGAGTCCGAGCGATGAAAAGCCCCAGCCCGGAGCTGGTCTTTTCCTCACGGCGGGCCACCTCGGGGGTCCAACCACGGTCAAACAGGTGAGGCAGATATTGAGAGCCGATGCCGGGGCCGTCGTCCCAGACCCGCACGAAAAAATGGCTGGGGTTGCGGGAGAGCCTGACTTCGACGTGGTGGGAGGCGAAACGCACCGCGTTATCGACGAGGTTGGTCACAACGTGTTCCATTGCGTTGGTGTCGGTGTAGACGATCCCAAACTCGGCGGGCTCGGCCCACCAGCTGACTTCCTTGCCGGTTTCGGAGGCCACCGGGGTGTAACGGCCAGCGATCCGTCGGACTACTTCGGAGGGCTCCACCGGCGCCGGCTCCTGGGGAGGGTCGGGAGACTCCAGTTGCACCAATACCTGGATGTTGGCCAGCATCAACCGGAAGTTGGGCGTCTGCCGTTCGATTTCGTCCAAAAGGTCTGTTACCGCTGGGCTGACCTTCTCTCCCGTGGAGTCCAGAACGGCGCGTAATTCCCGTTCCTTTCCGGCGATCCTTCGTAGAGGCCGTCCCAAGTCGTGGTCGAATAGCTCGAAGTACTGTTGCGTAGTGCGGCTCCATCTGCGGCCTTCGCTGTCTCCGCCGGCTGCTTCGAGTGAGGGGCTGGCCTCCGGGCGCCGCGGCGCTATGAGGTAGCCAAGAGCGGCGACGGACAGCCCGGCGATTAGCAGCAGGCCTCCGATGTAGGTTAGTGGTTCGATTCCCCAGAGATTGTCGAAGATGGCGCTCCCGATGAACGGCGCCAGCGCCACGCAGACCACCCCGGCCAAGGCGATAACTCCCGCGGCCACCTGGGTCGGCAGCAGGGACCGCGGCGACGGGTTCAATCGCATAACGCGCATAACGCCAAAAATCTATCTCGAAGCAAATCAGGCGGCCCGCCGGAACACGAGAACACCCCTACTTTCGCAAAAGGAGGATGCGTCTGGGGCAATACCGGTCCGAGATGGCTTCCGAGGGGCCCAAGCATAGGAGTTACGGCCGGGGCGGGACCAGGCGGTACCCTTGGTCTCGGACGTTCCGGATCAACTCGCCGGGGCCGTAACGGACGCCCATTGCCCGCCCCACAGAGTCCTTAATCTCCCTGATGCGCACCCGCAGGGAGGCGCGCGGGTCATCCCCTTCCGAGTACCGCTCCAGACGCGCGAAGGGCACCAGTTCCCCTGGGCTGCGGTACCAGGCCGACGCCAATTCCCGCAGGATTTCGAACTTCATTCCCTGGATGTCCAGCACCGGTTCCCGTTGCTCGGCGGGGCCGCAGTAGACCAAACGGGCGTTGACGTCAAGGACCAACCGGCTGTTTATGGTGATGGCCTCGGGCGACCGGCCGATGAGCCGGCGCAACCGCAGCACCACCTCTTCGGGGCTGGCCAGCTTGTCGATGAAGTCGATCTGGGCGTCCCACTGGAGGGAGCCGCGCACCGCCGTTTCCCGCTCCGGGCCCTGCGCGTACTGGGTGAACATCAACACCGGTAGCTTGGGCCAACGCTGGACGATCTCCCCCAGGATGGTAAGACCCTTGAAACGGTCGTCGCGGTGGTCGCCGAAGCGTACGTCCAGCAGAACGGCGTCAGGTTGGTATTCTTCAAGCGACCACAACGCCGCCGCCTCGAACTCGTCGCCGACGGAATAGCCGTCCTCGGCCTCCACTACGGTAAGCTGCCAGCCCTCGTCTTCCAATCTCCGGCGGACCGCCTTCAGTATGGCCGACTCGGCTTCGTCGTCTACTATGAGTATTCTTCGTCCACCGCTAACCATCTGCACCCTGTCACCAAGACGCGGTCCAATATCCTGTATTCTAACAAAGCGGGAAAACCACGGAGAACGAGCGGGGAGACTGGTATTCTCTGCGTTCCCGGTGCTCTCTGTGGTAAATTAGCAAAATCCACCAGGCATTGCAGGAGTTTCGCCCATGATCACCAAGTTCGGCAGTTTGTTCGCAGGGCACGTAGACCTCGACAATCTTGGATTCGAAGGCACCCCGGTCAACGACCGCTGGCTCTCTGACGGCCACCTGGCCACCGTCTTCGACAAGACCGAGGCCATCGTCCTCAAGATGGAGGAACTGGGCTACGATACCTTCTGGTCGGCGGAACACCATTTCCAGCGGGAGGGCTACGAGTGCATCCCCAACCTGTTGCTCCTCTACGTCCACTTGGCCCATATCACCAAGAACTTGAAATTCGGCTGCGGCTTCAACATCAACCCGATGTGGCACCCGTTGCGATTGGCTGAGGACTACGCCACCGCCGACATCCTGACCAACGGCCGGGTGATTTTCGGCGTGGGCAGAGGCTACCACTCCCGCGAGGTGGATACGTTCGGTGTGCCCAGCACCCTCTCCGACAACGAGGCCAACCGGGAGATGTTCGAGGAGCAGGTGGAGATCATCATGAAGGCGTTCAATGAGGATTCCTTTTCCTTCGAAGGGAAATTCTATACCATCCCGCCGGAAGTCCCCTACCGGGGCTATACCCTGAAGGAAATCACCCTGGTGCCACGCCCCAAGACCCTGCCGGTGGAGACCTGGCAGCCGGTGGTCAGCGCCAGCCAGCGGGCGATGGACTTCATGGCCAAGCACGACATCAAGGGCATCATCGGCGGGGGAGCGGCGGCCGGAGGCGCGGCCGAAGCCGTGATGGGCCAGTGGCGCGATACCTTGGCCAAGAACGGCCGGGAAACGGAACTGGGGACGGACCTGGCCGTCGGCTACACCATCCACATCGCGGAGACCGAAGACAAGGCGGTATCCGAAGCGCGGAGCTTCTTTGAAGAGAACATGAAAATGTTCGCCCCCTTGGGCTTCGTCGGGGGCCTGAGCAACGATCAGATCGACGCCGTCGGCGACCCTCGCCGGGCCCGCGCCGCCGGCCTCCCGACATTGGAAGACGGCATCAGGGCAGGCTCCTGGCTCTGCGGCCCGCCCGAAATGGTCACCGAGAAGCTGATGGGGATCCAGGACCGGTACCCCGGCCTGGAGCAGATTAACGTTGGGTCGGTGATCGGCACGCCCCAGAGCGTGGTGCTGGAGCAACTGGACGCCTTCGGGAAAGACGTGATGCCCAAATTCAAGGGCCAGGGGTAAGTCCGATGCCTCAGCTATTCACCGAGGCCGAGCTGCTGGATTTGGCCCGTAAATACAGCTTCAGGAGCCGCATCGACAAAAACGTGGTCACCGGGCCCATCATGGTATGGGGTCGGGGCTCGGTGGTCCGGGACGTTAATGGCAAGGAATACCTGGATTTCAACTCTGGCCAGATGTGCGCCGCTTTGGGACATAACCACCCGCGCATCGCGCAGGCGCTTCAGGAGAGTTCGGAGACCCTGATCCACAGTCACATGAGCATGTTCAACGACCGGGAGATCATCCTGGCGGCCCGTCTGGCCGAGATCGCTCCAAAGGGTATGAACCGCTCCATGTTCCTGACCTCGGGCAGCGATTCCAACGAGGCTGCCATGGCCATCGCCAAGCGTTTCACCGGCGGCTACGAGTTCGCCAGTCCGGCGGTCAGCTTCCACGGCATGAACGACTCCACTCGCGCCGTGACTTTTTCCGGCTGGCACGAGGGTTATGGTCCCTACGCTCCCGGGCACTACCCGATCATCGCCCCCTATCGGTACCGCTGCAAGTTCTGCAAGGACCAGCCGGCCTGCGACTACTCCTGTCTGGACACCAGCTTCGAGCTTCTGGACGCCCAAGCCGACGGGCCGCTGGCGGGGGTGATCACCGAGCCCCTCTTCAGCGCCGGGGGCGTGATAGACCTGCCCGAAGGGTGGCTCAAGGAGCTGAAGAAACGCTGCGAAGCCCGGGGCGCCCTACTGATTGTGGACGAGGCCCAGACCGGTCTGGCGAAGCTGGGCGCCATGTGGGCCTTCGAGCAGGAGGGGGTGGTCCCCGACATCTTCACCATCTCCAAGCACTTCGGCGGCGGCGTGGCCATCAGTGCGGCCATTACCACCGACGAAATTGAGGAAAAGGCGTCGGAGACGGGGCTGGTGGTGGGCCACTCCCACTCCAACGACCCCCTGCCCTGCAACGCCGCCATTGCCAGCATCGACATCATCCTGGAAGAAGTCCTGGTGGACGTTGCCCAGCGCATCGGGAGCTATTGGCGCGAACACCTGGAGAGGCTCGGTCAACGACACGAGATCATCGGCGACATCCGGGGCCGGGGCCTGCTGCAAGGCATCGAACTGGTGCGGGACCGCACCACCAGAGAACCGGCGTTGGAAGAAGGCCGTCAAATCGGGCGCGATTGCTTGGAGAACGGCCTGATCTTGAGCGTGCGCCGCGGCGGCTCCGTCTTCCGCTTTGTACCGCCGTTCACCACCACCGAGTCCCAGATGGACCAAGCCGCTGACATCCTGGACGCGGCTATGGGGCGGTTCGCCTAAAGGTCGAAAACGTCCCTTAACCGACACCTAAACCCAGGCAATACGTCCCCGCCGTCCAACGTGTCGTCGTAAGTAAGGTTGGTAGGAGGACGGTCCGGCTGGTGTACTGTTACTGTCCGGGTTGCCGGAAAAATCGCTAGAACCAGCCGTACACCGAAGTCCAACCACATTACAATCTTGGCGTTGAATTCCGTCAATGTGTCGCTGGGAGACCTTACTTCGGCCACTAAGTCCGGCACGACTTCGTAGTATCCGGTGACCTCGACATCAAGCGGCAGCTTCTCAGCGGAAATAAAAAGAACATCAGGCTCACGCACCGTATCCGGGTTGCGTTCCAGCAGTACACCGGCGTCGGTACCTCCCACCCGCCCCAGGCGGCGGGACCGCACAAATGGACGAATCTCGGATATCAAAGCCCCGCCAATCTCGCCATGTCGCCCGCCTACGGACATCGTTTCGTGAAGCACCCCGCGTATCAGTTCGCCTTTCACCCCTTGGCTGTCCAGCCGCAACAGGTCGTCGGCGGTCAGTAGGCCGCTCTTGGCCGTCGTCATATTCCGTCTCCCTTTTGGAAGATGCGGGTTTTGGTTCTGCCTTCACATTTTAGGCCCTCTCCTTAAAACCGCGAGAGGGCCGTGCTCTGTGTTCTAGTGAGCCCTGGCCGGTTCTTCGTCCCACGGGCCGGGCAATCGGCCCCTCGCCGTGCCGCCGATCATGTACTGGCTTTCGTCGTGGCCCCACTCGTCGCGGGGCATCTCGTAGGACACCTCGATCCCATTGCCGTCCGGGTCGCGGATGTAGATGCCCACGGCGTGGCCGTGGTCTGACACCGACTCGATCTCGATGCCCCTGTCTTTGATCCGGTAGTAAAGCTCCTTCAGGTCATCGAGGCTGTCCATGTACCAGGCCATGTGGTTCAACCCCACCTGCCCCTTTTGAGGGCCGGGCGCCTCCTCACCCACTTCCATCAAGGCGATTTCGTGGGAGTTGCCCGGGTCCGCCGTCATGAAGGCGGCTTGCCCTGGCATGAACCCGTATGTTTGCAGCCCCAAGAGGTCCTCGTACCAGTCCCGGGCCCGCTCCGCGTTACGGACGTAGATGTTGACGTGCCCTAGCTGTTTCGGCTTGTAACCCATAATCTCCTCCCTGTGCGGAAAAACGGTTTGACAGCCAAGTCCATCATACCAAGCGGCGAGACAAGAATGAAGCTTTGTTGCGGCCGGCGCGGAGTCTAAAGGTTGACAATATCCGGCGCCGGGCAGATGAATCACGTCCTTCGCGACCAGAGGTCAACAACGTCATCTAGGGCGTTGCCGAATTGATCGAAGCGGAACACGATTTGCCGCGCCAGCCAGCGAACATCGCGGCCTGAACGTGAATTAAACAAAAAATGCGGGTAGAATAGGGTATCCCGAAGGAATCCGCGTTTCCCTAATCGGAACCCATGAAACGTATTTATTAAGGAGAGCTATATGACCAGCGCTCTGCAGCAAACGTCCGGGAATGGCGCCACGCCCGAGGAAATCGAACGGTTCGATGTAATCGTTATCGGCGCCGGGGTTACAGGGCTCTACTCATTGTACCGGTTCCGGGAGTTAGGGTTCTCGGTCCGGGCCTTTGAGGACGCAAGCGGGGTGGGCGGCACCTGGTACTGGAACCGCTACCCCGGGGCCCGCTTCGACTCTGAGAGCTACACCTACGGCTACTCCTTCTCGGAGGAGCTTCTGCAGGAGTGGGACTGGAAAGAGCTCTACTCAGGCCAGCCGGAGAACGAACGCTACCTCAACTACGTGGCCGACAAGTTCGACCTGCGCCGCGACATAGAGTTCGACGCTCGCATCGAATCGGCCCATTTCCTGGAGGAAGAAAACCTCTGGCACATCAAGACTACGGACGGCCGTCAGGCCAAGGGGCAGTTCCTTATCACTGCGGTGGGCCTGCTATCGGCCCATTATGTGCCTGAATTCGAGGGGCTCGACAGCTATCAGGGCGCCTGGTGCCACACCGGCCGTTGGCCCAAGGAAGGCATGGACTTGGTGGGCAAGCGTGTGGGCGTCATCGGCACCGGGGCAACCGCCGTGCAACTGATCACCGAAATCGCCAAGGAAGTCGGCCATTTGACCGTCTTCCAGCGCACCGCGAACTATTGCGCGCCCCTGCGCAACCGCGAGATCGACGACGAGATGCAGGCCGAGATCAAAGCCAACTATCCGGAGATCTTCAAGAAGTGTATGGAGACTCCGGGCTCGTTCATGCACGAGTTCGACACCCGCTCGGCCTTGGAAGTGTCGCCTGAAGAACGTTTGGAGCGGTACGAGGACCTGTGGGCGGAACCGGGTTTCAAGAAATGGTTGTCCAACTTCTACGACGTCTTGCTTCCCGGCGAGGCGAATGAGGACTACGCGGAATTCGTCCGCAACAAGATACGGGAGCGAGTCCACGACCCGGCGGTAGCCGAGATGCTGACGCCCAAGGACCACATGTTCGGTTCCAAGCGCCTGCCCTGCGAGAGCGGGTACTACGAGGTCTACAATCAGGACAACGTCCTGCTGGTCGACGTACGCAAGGCGCCCATCGAGCGTTTCACACCGACGGGACTGCGACTGGAGGACGGTTCTCAGTTCGATTTCGACGTCATCATATTCGCCACTGGCTACGATGCGGTCACCGGGTCGTTGAACCGGATCGACATTCGCGGCGTCGGCGGGGAGTCGTTGAAAGACAAGTATGCCGGTGGCCCCCGTACCTACATGGGTATTTCCAGCCACGGCTTCCCCAACCTGTTCACCGTCAACTCCGCCTCGGTGGGCAACTTCGTGCGGGCTGCCGAGCCGCTGGTCGACTGGGTGTGTGAGACCATCCGTTACGTGCGCGATAACGAGTACGCCCGCATCTCCCCTACCGTGGAAGCTGAGGACGAGTGGGTGAGGCACGTCAACGAAGAGGGGGCCAAACTTCTCCGGACCCAGGCTGACTCTTGGTTCGTGGGCGCCAACATTCCGGGCAAGGCCCGCGCCCTGCTGACCGCTCCCGACAGCGCCCCGGCCATGCGGGCCCGGCGGGCCGAGGTTGCGGCCAACGGCTACCAAGGGTTCGCATTAGAGTAAAATTCTCCGCTGTCGCGTCCCATCAACGGTACCAACGCGAATAACGCCCCCAAAGCATCGGGGGCGTTATTCGTTTACCCTGCTTCCCTAGGTAGGGTGATTGCCTGACCGCGGCAGACTGCCCCACGGCGCGGTTCGGCGGCCCGGATGGTAGAATGCGAACATGGGGACGTTCAATGTACCGATCGCCATCGGAGACCCGCAGCGGGAACGCTGGACAGCTTTGGATGCACTGGTGGATTCCGGGGCATCCATAACGTCGGTACCCGGCTCCCTGCTCCGCGGGTACGGCGTCGCGCCGATAATGCAGCAGGCGTTCGAATTCGGCCAGGGTGAGGTCCGTACTATGAATGTAGGCCAGACTTGGCTGAGAATCGACGGGCGCGAGATCATCACCCACGTCCTGTTTAACGATGAGGGAACTCTTCCCCTATTGGGCGCGCTCGCCCTTGAAGGCTTGTTTCTGGGAATCGATCCTGTAGCCCAGCGCCTTATTTCCGTTCGAGGGCTAATAGCCTAAAACACAATCTCTCCGGCGTTTCAAACTCCTTCCTGTGGAGGAAAGCCATGGTCAGGCTTGGCGGCACGGCTACCATTTCTCACTTCGAGGTATTCCAGGGACTTGAGGTGTTGTTCCAGCGGCGTGGCATCGACTTGGACTGGGTCCTCTACTCCGATTACGACATGATGGCCGACGCCTTCGTCAAGGGCGATATCGATATCGCTTGGAACGGCCCACTGGGTTACGTGAAGCTAAAACGTCTGCTGGGGGAACCGTGTCGGGTGATCGCCATGCGGGACGTGGACATCAACTTTACCACCCACTTTATCGCCCGCGCCGGTTCCCGGATCGAGACCGTCGAAGACCTGTACGGCAAGCGGTTCGCCTTCGGCCGCCGAAGCTCGGAACAGGCCGGCTTGGTCCCCTATTACCTACTGAAACAAGCGGGGTTGAACCCTCGGAAGGATCTGGCGGCCAGTAGTTTCTTCGAAGAACGCCGCTCCCAGACCCGGTCCGACGAGCGGGACGTAGTCGAGAGGGTCACTTCCGGGGAGTTCGATGCCGGAGCCGTCAGCCAGGGGACCATCGAAACCATGGCGGAAGACGGCACTCTGGCGGTGGACCGGATCCGCATATTCTGGTCCAGTCCCGGCTACAGCCACTGTTGCTTCACCGCCCAAAGAGACATGGAACCACAACTGGCCGGAGAGATCGAGTCTGCCTTTCTGTCGGTCACCGGCTCCGACGAGGTGGAGCGAGCAGTCCTTGAAGGAGAGGCCTGCGGCGGCTTCGTCCCGGGAATAGACCACGGCTGGGAGATGATCGAGGCGGCGGCGGAGTCGGAGGGGTTGGTCTAGTCCCAACGGCTTCCAGCCAGCCCGTGTCGCGGGCGTCGTTTCGACAGCGCGGCTAGTTTTCGTCGTCAGGGCCGGGGATGTTGCGTAGTATATCCTCCAGCGTCCGGTCCAACGCCGGGTCGAGTTCCACCGTTTCCTCGAAGGGCACGTAGTTGAAATCGTTGCGGGCCCGGTCGATCAGCTCCTTGGCGGCGGGATTTGTGGAGCCGATCTTCTCCAGGTTGTCCCTCAATTCCTGGGACTCGGCCTCGCCCAACGACAGCAGCTCGGAGAGGTCCAGGTCCAGCTTCAGCATGGAATTCAACCGCCGCAGAATATCATAGAAAGCCCGGTGGTCCCGGCTGATGCCCACCGGGTCGTTGTTCTGGGTAAGGAATGGGAACATGGGAGCCATAGCCCCCATGCGGAACATCTCCAGGTCCGGGTGGTCGAAGTGGGCCACTGTAATCAACGCCATGCCGATGGTGGGGCCGTTGCGCCCCTGCGTACCGTAGTTGGAGAACCGCAGGCCGAACCTCTGCAATACCTGCCTCATGCGGGACTGGCTGTAAATGCAACTCACACTACGTTCCATTTCGGGCGGGGCCGCGCCGTTGTAGCCCTCCACAGCCACCGTTTGGAGCACCCCCAACTCTCGCACCGCCCGGAAGAAGGCGGCCGCGTAGACGTCGAGACGGAACCAGGGCTCCTCGCCCAAGAAGATGACAAGGCCGTTTCCTGCGTCGAAGAAATAGTTCTCCCGCTGCATTTGCCGGCTGGGCAACCCGTCCCGGTAGGCTACTCTGGGCCTGTAGGTATCGTGAGTGCCGGGCACCTGGAAGGGGTAACAAAGTCTGGAGATCTCCGGGCCCATCTCGCCGATGCGCCGGGCCTGGCGTTTTTCAATTAAATAGCGGGGCAATCCGCTGGAGATCTCGCCGCCGTCGGACCATTGCCTGCGCCAGCCGCAAAGCAGGTACTTGGCGCCTGGAGAGGGGTCGAGGATCAATTGCTCGTCGGCCATTGCCAAACTCCTCCGCCGCCATCGTTCAAACTACCACAACCCTATTCTGCCAAAGGAGCTTCCTAATCGCAAATTCCAGCCGTCATGGACGGCAGCCAGAGGCGCGGCAGTTGCGACGTCGTTCCTTATACGCGCTTTCAATCGAGTGGGGATAGCGTGTGGGGGATGGTATAGTACCTGCGGGCCGTGGGCCACGCCAACTGCCGAGGTGTCGTCAACGTGAAGGTTACCGATCTGAAGGTGACGATGGTGAACTGGAATTCCGGGCCGTGGGCTACGGCTACCGCTTCCTTCGGCGGTAGCCGTCAGCTTGGCGTGGTGACCGTGTCCACCGACGAAGGGGTGGACGGATACGCGTTCCTGGGCTCATCCAGACAAGGAGCCGACGCCTACGTGGGCCCGCTGATGGAGTTCATCAAGCCGGCCCTGCTGGGCCGTAACCCCTTGGACATCGGAGCGATTTGGGCCTGGATGTGGAAGAATAACCGGAACGTGTCCACCAACGCCATCGGAGCTGTCGACGTCGCTCTTTGGGACATTGCCGGCAAGGTCGCCGGGCTCCCCATTCACCGTCTCCTCGGTTCGTGCCGCGACAGGGTGCCCGCCTACGCCAGTTCCGGCTACCTGGCCACCGCAGAGGAATACGCCGAAGAAGCCCGGTACTTCTTAGACTTGGGCTGGCCCGCTTACAAGATTCATCCCCATGCCATTCCCCAAGAAGACATCGAGATTTGCCGGGCGACGCGCAACGCGGTGGGCGGCCGGCTGGACCTGATGCTGGATTCGATGTGGGCCTACGGCTACGAAGACGCCCTTAGAGTGGGCCGGGCCATCGAGGAATTGGACTACCTCTGGTACGAGGACCCGCTGGCGGAAGAAGACATCTACAACTACGTAAAGCTGAAAAGCAAGCTGGACATTCCCATAATGTCGACTGAGTACGCACCCGGACGGCTCTATGGGATGGCCCAGTGGATCCAGCAGGGGGCCACCGACATGCTTCGCGGAGACGTGGCGGTGTCCGGCGGCATCACCCCTCTGATTAAAATCGCCCATCTTGCCGAGGCCTTCCGCATGAAATGCGAAGTCCACCATGGCGGCAACTCGCTTAACAACGTCGCCAACCTCCATGTGATCCTGGCCGTCAATAATTGCGACTACTACGAAGTATTTCCTTCCAGCGGCGCTAACAAGTTCGGCCTCGTTGAGGATGTGGAGGTTGACAGCCAGGGCCTTATTTACGCGCCGGAGGCCCCTGGCCTGGGCTACGAAATCGACTGGGACCTGGTGCGCCGGGAAAAATCCGGGGAGGTCGGTTAGGTCCCGCCTGCCTCCCTTCCTCGGATAGTTAAAACCGCGTTTTCGAGGGTTTCCCGCTCGGCGAGGCCAATCTATACTGTTCCAGGCGGTTTTTGCAGGCCCGCCGGCGACTACTCGATACGGGCCGGTCTGCCAGGCCGGGAAGTAGGAGGTTTCTTATATGGCGACACCAACAGAGGTAACCGCAGGCCAGTCCAGTCAGGTCCAAACTTCGCCCGCCGAGACCGCGCACCCACTTGATCCGCTGAGTTCGAGCGAGATCGACAGTGCGGTCGCCATTCTCCGCGCCCAGCGAACACTGGGAGAGAAGGTCAGATTCGAGTCGGTCGTACTGAACGAGCCAGCGAAAGAGAGTGTCCTGAGTCCGAATGGCAGTGCGGCAGTCGGGCGGGAGGCGTTCATCATCCTGCTGGATAACGATACGGGAGCCACCCACGAAGCCGTGGTTTCCTTGACCGAGGGGAAGGTAACGTCGTGGATTCACATCCCCGGCGTGCAACCGAGATTGATGATGGATGAGTTCTTCGAGTGTGAGCAAGCCGTGAAGGACTGTCCCGAGTTCCAGGCTGCGTTACGAAAACGGGGTATTACCGAAACCGACCTCGTAATGGTCGATCCATGGCCGGCCGGCAGTTACGGCGTTGAAGAAGAAAAGGGGCTGCGTCTTTCCTTCGCTCGCAGTTGGCTCCGAACTAGCCCGACCGACAATGGGTACGCCCGCCCTATTGAGGGCGTCATCGCGGTGGTCGACCTCAATAAGATGCAGGTTATCAATGTGGAGGACCATGGTGTGGTCCCCATGCCGCCCAATGACGGCAACTATGCGGCGGAGTTCGTTCGAGACTTCCGGACCGACCTGAAGCCGCTGGATATCGTCCAACCCGAGGGCCCGAGCTTCAAGGTCGATGGGAACGAAGTCTCTTGGCAAAAGTGGAACTTCCGGGTCGGCTTTACCCGGCGCGAAGGACTGGTCCTGCACGCCATCAGCTACCAGGACCAAGGAAGGAAGCGTCCCATCATCTACCGGGCTTCCTTGGCTGAGCTGGTGGTCCCCTATGGGGACCCGGCGGAACAGAATTTCCGTAAAAACGCCTTTGATGTTGGTGAGGCCGGCATCGGCAGCCTGGCCAACTCGTTGACTTTGGGATGCGATTGCCTCGGCCAGATCTACTATTTCGACGCCGTCTTGAATAATAGCCGCGGCGAACCGGTGGAAATCCCCAATGCCGTCTGCCTTCACGAGGAAGACTTCGGCATCCTTTGGAAGCATACCGACTGGCGCACGGGACAGGCCGAAGTACGTCGTTCCCGCCGCTTGGTCATCTCATTCATCGCTACCGTCGGTAACTACGAGTACGGCTTTTTCTGGCACCTGTACCAAGACGGCACGATTGAGTTTCAGGTGAAGCTCACCGGCATCGTAAACAATATGGCCATGGCGCCGGGCGAATCCCCCAAATACGGCTCATTGATCGCACCGCAACTGGGGGGCCATATCCACCAGCATTTCTTCAGTGTCCGCTTGGACATGGGGGTGGACGGCACTAATAACTCGGTCTATGAGGTGAATACCAAAGCCGAACCGATGGGCCCCGGCAACCCGCAGGGCAATGCGTTTTTCGCCGAAAAGACTCTGCTGGCGACCGAGTCCGAAGCCCAGCGTACTGTCGACCCCTTGACCGGCCGGTACTGGCTGATTACAAACCCATCAATGAACAACTATCTCGGGCAGCCGGTGAGCTACAAGCTGGTTCCGGGTGAGAACGTTCTGCCTTTCGCCCATCCTGGGTCCAGCGTATCGAAGCGGGCGGCATTCATTAACAAGCACCTCTGGGTGACCCCGTACAGTCCCGATGAGATGGCTCCCACCGGACCTTACCCGAACCAACACCCGGGCGGCGCGGGCCTGCCGGAATGGACCAAAGCGAATAGGAACGTCGAGAACACGGATATCGTCGTTTGGTATAACTTCGGTACTCACCACGTTCCCCGGCCCGAGGACTGGCCAGTAATGCCAGTAATGTATACGGGGTTCAAGCTAATGCCCGTTGGGTTCTTCGATCAGAACCCGGCTTTGGACGTTCCTCCCTCAGCTCATGCCAACGGGCATTGCCATACTTAATACGCTTGTCGGCAGAATGCCCGTCGCTTGGCGCTGGGCGACGACGCCGTGTACGTTGTCAACAGGACGTCTGCGGCCCGCACGGAGGGGGTCCGGATCACCGTGTGTACGTTGGCCGAAGATTTCATAAGCCAGTTCGGGGCTTACGATGACGGCAACGGCGGTTTTGTCTGGCCGACTTTCGGCAAAAAACCGTATCCAGGTCTACCAAAAAAACAAGGCGCCGGTGCTGTCTTAAGGCGTCCTCGGGCTGGCGTCGACGGGGCATAAGGCCCAGTCTGCACTCGCCGGGGCAGCGACGGAACCGGCAACGGCGCCAGCCAAACTCAATCTTGGGACCAAGAATAAGGGGGAATGCCATGGCTCTGCGACTTCCTACCGGAGATGACCTTCAACGTCTGGCCCGG
Organism: Dehalococcoidia bacterium; assembly: GCA_965220625.1. GTDB lineage: Bacteria > Chloroflexota > Dehalococcoidia > Lucifugimonadales > UBA3495 > VXOI01. The sequence continues at coordinate 1,329,898 of CBDCQN010000003.1, read as the reverse complement.
GCCAATTATTTCGAACTCAACGAGGAAGAGTTGGCCGCATTCCAGGACTTGATCCCAGGGCTGTTCGCGAACTACGAGCTGCTGGAGCAGATGACCGAACCCAGGGAACCCCTGAAATACCGTGACCGAGAGTTGGGGGCCCGGCCTTCACGTGAGGATGACCCTTTCAACGCGATCCTGCGGCGTTGCCGGGTCAAGGGCGCCTCCACGGGTAAATTGGCCGGCAAGCGGTTCGGGCTCAAGAACAACATTTGTGTCGCTGGGATGCCAATGAGCAGCGGCTCCGCTCTGTTGCAAGACTACGTGGCCGATATCGACGCCACCATCGTCGGCCGGTTATTGGATGAAGGGGCCGAGATCGTGGCGTTGCTCAACCTCGAGGATTTGTCAATGTCTGCGGGCGGAGATACCAGCGCTTTCGGTCCGGTACTGAATCCACATAACCCTGAATACTTGGCGAGCGGCTCTTCCGGCGGCTCGGCGGCCTCCTTGTACTACGACGATATAGATATCACCATCGGCGCAGACCAAGGCGGCTCTATTCGAATGCCCGCCTCTTGGTGCGGCGTAGTCGGGCACAAACCGACCTTCAGCTTGGTCCCTTACACTGGAATTGTTGGAGCCGACCACTCGTTGGACCACGTCGGACCAATGGCCCGCACGGTGGCCGATGCCGCCCTGACGTTGGAGGTGATCGCCGGCCCAGACCCGATGGACCCGCGCCAGCAGGATGTGCGGGTGCAACCGTATACCGAGGCGCTGGGACTAGGCGCGCGGGGGCTGCGCATCGGAGTGTTAAAGGAAGGGTTTGGACTGCCGCGCTCTGAAGACGATGTCGATCAATCGGTCCGTCAGGCGCTCACCATATTTAACGAACTGGGAGCCGAGACCGTCGAGGTTTCAGTCCCGCCTCACATAGGGTCTGGTGACCTCATGTGGAGCATGATTGCCGAAGGCGCCACCGCCTTGCTGCGAAGCAACGGGACCGGTCACGGCTGGGAAGGTCTCTACAACACGGACCTTGCCACCGCATTGGGCAAAGCGCAGCAAGTCCAGTCCAACGATTTGCCGCCTACCGCCAAACTGATCCTCCTGTGCGGGACTTACGTCAAAGAAAACTATCACGGCCGCATCTACGCCAAGAGCCAGAACTTGCGCCGGGAATTGCGCGCCGCTTACGACAGCGTGTTCCAGGACGTGGACATCATCGCGATGCCCACGACACCCATGAAGGCCCACCGGCATGTCCCCGGACGCGGCGTAGCGGACATGATCACCCACGGCTGGGCCGCGGTGGACAATACTGGAGCGTTCGACCTGACCGGTCACCCGGCGCTCAGCATCCCATGCGCCAAGTCCAACGGCCTGCCTGTCGGGCTCATGCTCGTAGGGCGCCACTTTGAAGACGCCACGCTCTTTCAGGCAGCCCATGCCTTTGAACAGCACATCGATTGGGAAACACTGTAAAGAATCCGATAGAAAAAGCCGCCACAACGGAATCCGAATTCGGGTCGTCCGCGATATTGCAAGCTCCAATAATTTGTGGATGAGCATCCAATATCGTTATGGCGGTTACGGTTTGCCGGTCATCCGGCACTTCATTGGACCAGAATTTGGACCAGAATTTGACTTCCGGTTAGGCATTCTCTATTATCGGCTGAAATCACGCAAAGCAGCGTTCGGCGTTGTAGGCGATCTGGGGTCTGCTCGATGCCTTTCCTAGAAGTACGGGACAGCGGCAACGGATTAACGTCGCCCGTGCTCTGGTTTTCAACCCTAAACTGGTGATATTGGATGAACCTGTTTCGTCTCTGGACAAGTCCGTACAAGCCCAGGTCCTGAACTTGTTGGTCGACTTGAAAAAGGCTTGGGACTGACCTACATTTTCATCTCCCACGATCTCTGTTGACGTCCCTGAACTATTGCCCGCAGGCGGGGGCCGTTCGGTGGCGTGTCATTTGTACGCCGCCAACGGCGAAGAGGGTATTATGGAAGGCGCACTGCAGAGTGCCCTGTAACAGTCGGAGTGGGGGTGATGCTGAAAACGTGGGCCGCCTCTGAAACCGGACCCTTTTCTGGGACACGGGACCGTGGTTAGTCGCCAAATTGTCCCAATATTGCCCGAGGGAGAAGGAGAACCACAATGCCGCTGAGAATCCCGTCCAAGAGCGACCTCGAACGTATGGCCGCAGCCAATCATTTTGAGCTCAATGAGGAAGAACTGGAGGCTTTCCACGGGTTGATCCCCGCCATGTTTGCGTCCTATGAGGCCCTCGACCAGATGCCCCAACCGGTCGAACCTCTGAAGTATCCGGACCGCGACCCGGGGGTGCGGCCGCGGCCCGAAGACGACCCGCTCAACGCCATCGTGCGCCGGTGCATGTTGAAGGGCGCGTCTTCAGGAAAGCTGGCCGGCAAACGAATTGGATTGAAGAACAACGTCAACGTAGCCGGTATGCCGATGGAACTGGGTTCGTTGTTGCTCGAAGGCTATGTTCCTGATACCGACGCAACAATCGTAACCCGGATGTTGGACGAAGGGGCCGAGATCACGGCATTGCTCAATTTGGAGAATTTCGCCTTGTCCGGCGCAGGCGACACCAGTGCTCGAGGACCAGTCCGCAACCCTCACAATCCAGACCATCTCGCCGGCGGCTCTTCGGGCGGCTCCGGCGCGGCGCTGTATTACGACGATATCGATATCACCATCGGCGGCGACCAAGGGGGGTCAATACGCATTCCCGCTTCATGGTGCGGGGTTGTGGGCCTCAAGCCCACCCATAGTCTTGTCCCCTATACCGGGATAGGCGGAATCGACGCCACGTTCGACCACGTCGGCCCGATGACCAGGACCGTGGAAGACGCTGCCCTGACCATGGAAGTCATCGCCGGCAAGGACCCATTGGACCCCCGGCAACGGGAAGTCCCGGTCGAAGCCTACACGGAGGCGCTTGGCAGAGGCGTGAGGGGTCTGCGCATTGGGGTATTGACCGAGGGCTTTGGCCACAGCAATTCTCAAGCCGATGTGGACCTAGCAGTCCGCAGGTCCGTGGAGGTTTTTAGCGAGCTTGGCGCTGAAACCAGTGAGGTTTCGATTCCGGACCACCTGACCGCAGGGGCGGTAGTATGGGGCCTCTTGGCCGAGGGCGGGACCGCCTACCTGCAAAGCAACGGCGCCGGGCACCATTGGCAGGGACTCTACAACCCCGGTTTGGCGGAGGCGCTGGGTAAAGCGCGGCAGGCTCAGAGCAACGACCTGCCCCCGACAGCCAAGTTGATGTTGCTGGTTGGCAGCTATATGAGCGAGAAATACTACGGGAAGATGTATGCCAAGGCCCAGAACATTCGCCGTGCGTTGAGGGCCAGCTATGACCGGGCGCTGTCACAGGTCGACGTCCTGGTGATGCCGACGACCCCGATGAAAGCCCACCGGTACGTTCCCAATTTGGGGACCCACGGCACCGTCAGCCACGGATGGAACATGCTGGACAACACGGCCCCATTCGACATGACCGGCCACCCGGCCATTACCATCCCTTGTGCCAAGTCTGAGGGCTTGCCGGTAGGCCTGATGCTGGTCGGACGACATTTCGAAGACGCCACCCTGTTCCAGGCCTCCCACGCTTTCGAGCAGCACGTGGACTGGGAGACACTGTAGCCGATGGCGATTCTCAGGCGGCGCCTTTCCCGTATCCCCTCCCCCTTCCGGGCGTTAGACGCCTTTGGGAAGGGGTGCGCTGACGACGGAGAGGCCGCCCCAAGCTTAGTTGGGGCGGCCCCCGAAACGGCAAACGTAGCTGCAATTGGAGCTCTCAAACGCACCCCTGGGCGGAACGGCTGCCAGAATATCTCTATTTCCGGCCGCTCGGCCTGTTCTAATCGCCTTGACCCACTTGTGGAACATTCTGCCGCGTCATTTCCGGTCGACCGCCGGAGGCTGCTGATGTCTGGCCTGACGAATGCCGGCCAGTCTCCGGGACGATGTCTGGAAGAGGCGGATACGTTGTTCACCCTCCGAAACGGGCGCTGTATTGTTGAATAGAGCGACCCAAACCCCTTACAGGTATGTCATCGCGGGCCTGTTGTTGTTGTGCTACTTCTCCGGTGGACTTAACTTCGCAGTCGTTTCGCCGCTGTTCCCGCTGATAATCGCCGAGTACGGGATGACTCGGGCCGTTGTCAGCCTGCTGGTGTCGCTGGTGTCACTGATCAACGCTTCGGTCGGCCTGCCGGGAGGGATTATCGGTGGGCGTTGGGAAGCCCGGCGGGTGTTGCTGTTCAGCTGGCTCTTGGTTGGAATCTTGGCGCTTTCACCCCTTGCTCCCAACTTCTGGGTGTTATTGGTGTTGAGGCTGGCCTACGGCGTGGGCTTCGGACTCCAGTTTCCGGCAACCGGACCGCTATTGATGGCTTGGTTCCAACCTAATGAAATCCGGGTGCTTAGCGGCCTCAATATCGCGGTCTTCGGTCTTGGGGTGGCCCTTTCGGTAACAACCGCGGCGCCCTTGGCGGACCTGGTAGGCTGGCGGAACGCCCTGGGAATATTCGGCGGATTCGCCTTTGTGGGGGCGATAGTCTGGGGTGTGCTTGCCAGGAGCGCCCCCGGCGAAGCCCCGCGGTCCTCCGGAATATCCGCCCGTGACATCTGGGACACGTTGCGCCACAAAACGTTGGTGCTTGTGATTGTGGCCGACGTGGCGGTTTTCAGCCAATACCAAGCCATTACCAGTTGGCTGCCTACCTTCTATAACGAGGTCCGAGGGATGTCCTTGAACCAGGCGGGCTTCGTCACCGGATTGCTCCCCCTTGTGGGGGTAGCGGCAGTCATGGCGGGCGGCATTCTGACCTTAAAGATTCGGTCTCGGCGTTTCTTTCTGATCGTACCCGGCTTGCTTGTTGGGGTGGGAGGATTGGGTGTCGTCCTTATGGAAAGCTACACCGCTATTTACATCGCAATTATCATGCTTGGAATCGGCTCCTGGGCCTTTACACCGACTCTGGTGACACTACCCATGGAGCTGCCTGGGATGACGCCACACCGGTTGGCGGTGGTTTGGGGGGCCTTGGTCACATTTTCCGGAATAGGGATGGCGATCTCCCCGATAGTAGTCGGCGGCCTGAGGGACCTGACCGGCTCTTTCGTGCCGGGCTTCCTGATATTCGCGGTCCTCGCCTGGTGGCTGCTGCTTTCGGGGATATTGCTTCCCAAGGATGATGGCTTGGAGGAGCCGTTGCCGTCTCCGTCTCGACAGTAAGCCTGACTACGGGAAATCCAGGCGCCGCCAACGGCATTTACAGTTGCTGGCGGGAGTTCCAATCAGCAGTCGTCGGATAACAACTTCGCCGGAATAGCCCTACCACCTCTTGTAGGGCAGGAATTTGCCCGACATTGTGACCTTGACCCGGTCGCCGTAAGGGTCTTCCTCTCTGTCTACGTTCATCGAGAAGTCGATTGCGCTCATGATGCCGTCGCCGAACTTCTCGTGGATGATTTCCTTTAACGGCATCCCGTAGACCTGCATGATCTCGTAAAGCCTGTAAATCAGGGGGTCCGTGGGGACCACGGGGCCCAGCCCCTTCAGCGGCGGTTCCGTGAGCTCCTCAGCAACATCGGAACTGAGTCCCAGCGTCTCGACCAGCTTGAGGGCTTCATCTTGCAGCGCGCTTGCTTGGCGATAGATCAGGGCCGCCACCCAGACTTCGTCCCTGCCGATATCTTGTCCCAAATCGTCGAAGGTCAGTCCTGCGGCCTTCTTGGCCGCCAAGAGTTTCCGTGTCGTTTCTCCAGTTTCCAATATCCTCCTCCAGTATCAACCGTGAACAGTTGCCGTATCGAAATGAAGTATACCGCTTCTGCGCTTGGCGCCGTCCGGCCTGATCGTTGACCTCTCCAACAGTGTTGCCGGACCGGCGGCCCCGCAGAACGGCATCCCTCTGATGGGGTAAGCCTGAATGGAATGATGGGTTTCGAACGTCAAAACCGGTATACTCCGCGATAGAAGTTCATGCTGTCGGCCGAAAGGCAAATCTATGCTGAGGGGGCAATGGCTATGGGAAAGGACTATAGCATCTGCGTAGGAGCCGTGGGCTTTGGGGGCGGAATTTGGCACAGCCCGGACGCAGGAGAGAGCTGGAACCGGATCAGAGACCCCTTTCCCTTGGGTAGCCAAGTTAGGGCCATGGCGGTCTACCCCGACGACTCCAACCGGATCCTGGCCGGGTCCGATTACGGCATGTATCGCAGTGAAGATAGGGGGGCCACATGGGAAAAGCTGTGGTCGCCGATGGATGGAACGCCAATCTGGTCGATCGCCATCGATCCGGAGGACACTCAGACTATCTTCGTTGGAATCAAACCCGCCGCCCTTTTCCGGTCCAGGGATGGCGGCGATAGCTGGACCAAGCTGTCTGTACAAATGGCCCAGGAGTGCCATATTGGTCCTCCTATGGTGACCATGTTGATGGTCGACCCGAAGGACCACCGCACCGTTTGGGCTGGAGTCGAGGTGGATGGCGTGTACCGCAGTCTGGATGGCGGGGACACGTGGACCCATATCGAAGGCGGCGTGAACCCTGACATCCACGGCATGGCCATCCGCCCCGGGGAACCGAACACGGTCCTGGCCAGCACTCCTCGTGAAATCTTCGCCACTACCGACATGGGCGAAAGCTGGCAGTCTGTGGTCACGACCGACCGGTTTGTCCTGCCCTACAGCCGGGGCATCGCTATCAAGCCCGATGATCCCAACGTAATCTTCGCCGCTGTCGGCGACACGGCCATCGGCAGCACCGGGGCGATTCAACGGTCCAAAGACGCTGGCAAGACCTGGGAGACGCGGCCCCTGCCGGTGGAGCCCAATTCCAACATCTGGTCGATCGCCACACATCCCGCCGACCCTGACTTCGTCCTTGCCGCCAGCCTTTTGGGCGAGGTCTATTCCAGCAGCGATGCCGGCGACTCCTGGCAGAAGCTGAAGAGAGAGTTTAGCGAAGTAGGGGCCATGGCCTGGGTCCCCAATTAGGATTGGCCGAGGATTTCAGCCAGCCACAAAGCGGCTATTGGGCAAGACCCTCGACCTGATTCGTGCCGGGAACTCACCGCCAGTGAGTTCCCGGCCTGCTGTTAGGGAGTGGCGCCAAAATGCGGTCCGGCCGGCGTACGCCGGCTCCGTGTTATCAAGTCCGGTATTCCTTGCCGGTATTCCTTGGAGGAGTGACCAATGACGAGCCTTGAGAGAGCCTTTGAGGAAATCGACCGGTACGTGGAGCGTCGCATCAGCGAGGTCAACATGCCGGGTATGGCCCTGGCGGTTACCGACCGGGAGAAGTTGCTCCGGGTAGCCACCTTCGGCTATGCCGACCTGGCCGCGGGCACTCCGGTCCAGCCCGGCTCTATGTTCGAGATCGGCTCCATCGGCAAGTCCTTCACAAACGTCGCCTTGATGCAGCTTTGCGATGAAGGGCTCTTGGACCCGCAGGCGCCGGTGTCGCGCTACCTGCCTTGGTTCGAAGTGCAGTCCGACTACGCACCCATCACCGCTCATCACCTGATGACTCATACCTCCGGCCTGGCAGCCGGCACCGATATTGGACCGCATGGCCTTTACGAGTCCTGGGCCTTGCGGGAGAGCCGGACCGGAGCGCCTCCGGGAGAGTACTTTCGTTACTCTAACATCGGCTACAAGACTTTGGGCTTCCTGCTGGAAGAAGTGGACGGAAGGCCGTACCAGGAGGCTGTCCAGGCGCGGGTGCTCGACCCGCTGGGTATGCGCGATTCTCACCCGGTGATTGGATTCGAGACGCGGAAGCGGGAGGCGGTAGGCTACCGGAGCTTCTATGACGACCGGCCGGAGCATCGGGACCATGGGCTGGCGCCGGCGCTATGGACCGAATACGGTGTGGGAGACGGCAGCCCGGCATCCACCGCTGAGGATATGGCCGTCTATTTGAGGATGCTGATGAACCGGGGTTCCGGGCCGTCAGGCCGGGTCATATCCGAGGAGAGCTTCCGCCTGATGACCCAGCGGGCAACGACGACCCCGCAGTGGGGAGGCGCCCATTACGGGTACGGGCTCACTTTGGCCGATGTCGACGGCCATGAATACCTGGGCCATGGCGGCAGCACTCCCGGTTTCGTGGCGGCGATGATCGCGGACTTGGACGACGGAATCGGCGCGGTGGTCCTGGTCAACGGGTACGTCGAGTCCTACGGCTCCATAGAGATGGCAATGCACTTGCTCCGACTGTTGCGGGCCGGGTTGGGCCAGCAGGAAATGGTCCCGCTGCCGCCCGTTGCCGACCCGGCCTTGGTGAGCAACGCGGCCGATTATGCTGGCTCCTATAGCGCCGGCGGGGACCACGACCTCGTCCTCACCGCTCAGGCCGGCCGGCTGGCGCTCCAATGGCGGGGTCAGGATGTGGTCCTGCAGCGGCGCGGCGAGGACCGCTTCTACGTGCCTCACCCCGACCTGGAGCTATTCCTGCTGGAGTTCGGGCGCGATGGAGACAGGGTCGTGGAGGTGTTTCACGGTCCTGGTTGGTATACCGGCGAGGGTTATTCCGGCCCGAAGAACTTCGACTACCCGGAGGAGTGGGAGAGCTTCCTTGGGCACTACCGGACATACAATTTCGGCCTGACGAATTTCCGCATCGTGCTCCGGAAAGGAACACTGTTGTTGCTTTACCCGACGGGCGGAAACGAGCCGTTAGCCCCCTTGGGAGACGGCCTGTTCCGCATTGGCGAAGACCCGCGCTCGCCGGAAACCCTCCGGTTCGATGCAATGGCATCGGGCAAGGCGTTACGCGCGACCTATTCCGGCTGTCCCTACTATCGTACCTACACCCCGTGAACGGGTTGCCGCGCCGTGATGCCGGGGAGGGGCGCCTGGTTTCTCCTGCGAACCCGGTCAGCTTGGCAGCACTTTGGCCAAGAACGGTCGAACGCCAATCACTCCAGGCGTCGCGTCTCCTTCAAACTGGCGCCAGCCGACAGGCTGACAAAAACCAGTACCGCGCCGTTTACCAGCAACGCTCCCTGCGCCCCCAACGCGCCGGCGAGGCCGCCTATTCCCAAATGGCCCACGGGAGCGGTCCCGATACTCAACACCCAGGACCCCATCGCCCGGCCCCGTTGCCCTTCGGAAACCACCGTCTGCATAAGGGTCTTGTAAAGAGTGTCGACGGCGTGAGCGGAAGCATTGACCACGGCCAGCACCACCAAGAAGACGTACAGATTCGTTGACAGGGAAAACGCCATCTGTCCCAACCCGAACAGCCCGGCCGTCAGGAACATCAGCAGACCCTTCCTGCGGTAATCCCTCAAGCTGGCCAGCAGCCCCAAGCCTATCAGACCGCCGCCTTGCCGCACCGCCGTCATGACGCCCAGTCCGGCCGGCCCCACGCCGATAACGTCCTTCGCGAAGACGGGCAGCAGAGTCATGTGGGTGAATCCGAAGACCTCGGTGACCGACGCCAGACCCATCAGGACCAGAAGACTGCGGTTCCGCCGCAACAATTGAATGGAACCGGCCAGGTTCCTCAACACCGACTCCCGCATCTCCTGCATGGCCGGTTGGGACGTGCGCACCGCGAACAGGACCAGGCCCGACGCCGCGTAACAGGCGGCGACCCCCACGTACTGCCATCCCGGTCCCAACGCCTCGATCAACGCGCCCGACGCCAAAGCGCCAGCGATGCCGCCAGCCTGCATACAGATGGAGGTCAACGCCAGACCGTTCAACGCCTGCCGCGTTCCAACGATGTCAACGGTGTAGGCTTGGCGGATGGTCAAAGCAAAGGCAAATGCGGAACCTTGGGCAGCCACCAAGGCTATGATTGTCCAGACCTCAGGGTCGGCAGCCAAGATCAGCAGGGCCATCCCGGCGGCAACGCCCCCGGCCAAGAGGGTTACCAACCGCAGAAAGGCCTTGCGCTCCAGCCGGTCGCTCAACGTGCCCGACAGAATCCCCAAGAAGAAGAACGGCGCCATCCGGGCCGCTGCGGCGACCCCGATCATGAAAGACGAGCCGGTCAGCTCGAAAACCAGCCAGCCCACGGCAACCTGCTCCATGCCGTTGCCAACGGAGTAGAACAGGATGGATACCGAAAGCAACCGGAAGTCGCGGGACTGGAACGGAAACGCCCATGCAGGGGCGGTATGCGGAGTCCGAGCCATGCGGTCGATGTTACACGACGCGGCGTACAACGGCAGCACCAAGCCGAAGACCAACGCGACCGGAAACGGGGCCTTCGCTCTTCCGGCCCATCAGTGTACGGGCTTGGCTGCTTTGGGAGCAGTTGCTTGTCAGCAACTCTGGTCCCGCGGCCGAATCCTGCTGTGAGGGCCGCGGGACCTTACTCATCACCTGCTGTTGAAGCCGTTACGGCCGTTACGCTGGCTCCGCGACAAACACCGGAATCCTCCGAGTCGTCCGGTCCTGATACTCCTCGTAGGGCGGGAACGCCGCCACCGCCAAATCCCACAACCGGGCCCGTTCCTCCCCTTCCTCGATCTCGCGGACCCGCATTGGGTACACATGGGTCTCGTCCCGGACCTCGACGCTGGTGTCCGCTCGAAGGTTATACACCCACACCGGGTTCTTCGGCGCGCCGCCCTTGGACCCCACCAGGACGTAGTTGTCACCGTCCTTCACCCGCATCAGCGGCGTCTTTCGGGTTGCCCCGGTCTGGTTTCCCCGGTTCGTCACGATGATGACGGGCAGCCCGGTATCGCGCAGGGTCGTTCCGTCCGCGCCCCCGCTGCCCTCGTAGACTTCCACTTGCTCCCGCACCCAATCGGTGGTTGACGGCATGTACTCGGTCATGGTTCGCTCCTGCTTCGTATTCCCGACTGTCAGTCCCTTCATCATAACCCGAATGTCTACTATCCTCTACGGTGGCCACGCCCCACGATGTCTCCCTCGCCTGCCAGACGGGTTACGGATAGTGCCCGTTTGCTTGTAGGGATGGCTTATGGCTCAAGGCGATCAGCCAACTCCTGCACCCATACTCGAGGGCTAACACCAGAGTCCAGAATGGACTCCTTGAGTTCATTAGCATAATCTCCCTCATCCATCCACAAGTCGCTGACCCAAATACCAAACTGCTGGGTACCGGTGAGTTCCAAGTCAGGACTGTCTGCCAGTAGTTCTCGAAGGGCGATTTCGTCCAGTTCAACTTCATATTCCAAAGCGATCCGGTTTATAGCTCCAACCATCATTTCAGTGAATTTCGCGTTACTAGCCTCTTCAAACGAGATTGGTGTAGCCTTCGGAGACGGTGCCGGATTTTGAGTGGTGCAACTTCCCGATACAAGAATCAGTGCAACAACCAGGCTGGCAGACGCATACTTAAGGTGCTTGTTACTTTGAACCGACGAGAAATCCGGCATCTGATTGACCTCCATCACCTGCAAGCAAACGGAACCCTCCAAAGCTGTCCTCATCTCCTGGTCGGGAGGATTCCGATGACCTCAGCCTAGCACTGGTTCAAGCAAGGTCAAGCGGCCATTTTGCTCCGACGGTGCCACCCAGACGCCTTTTCCGCCCCTCCGGGCGGCATAGCCGGCGTGTCCAGAGTGTCGGCGTGCTTCATATCCGAATCAACCCTGACAGCCGGGACCCGTGGTATGGGACTCGCCATGGTCAATGCGGGTATCAGTGCCGACCTCTTGGCAAGGGTGGAATCAAAATCCGGCGTCGAGCTACGGGCTGGTTCCAACGGTGTTATACAAAGTTAGCAATCGCTCCGGTTACCGACACCAGAATTGTCATAAATGCCACGGTCGCCGGAAACGAGTTTTGCTTAAACCAGTACCACGGTGGAAACGTTGTAATCTGCTCGTAGTAGTCCCATCCTCCGACAGTGATTTCAACATACTGTTTATGTGATTCAGCACCTATGGTCACCGGTGTCAAAACGCCCAACTGAACCAAATGGTCAATTGCCTCACTTTGCGGGTGTCCGTATTCGAGAATGGGAACAAATCCATCTCCGGGTCGAAGGCTTATAACCTCATCAAGAACCTCCCTGATATTCCGGTTTATGAATTTCTTTCTTACCTTCACCCGCGCCTTTGCACTAGCCATTAATTCCCTCCCCAAGTACAGTTTCTTACTCTGGTAGCCTACCACTCGCCTAACAAGACAAGAGCAAAGGGGCGGGCATCAACCCGCCCCTGCTATTTGTGAGTTTGGTCCGAAAGAGTCATCCGCGATGTAGTCCGCCCATTGTTATTTCAATGCCTAGCGTTGCTCCAACATATCAGTCCGGGCACAAGCTGATTCAACCGAGCTTTCTAGCCGATGGGCTAATACCGTTTCCCCTAGCGTCCAGTTTCGGATTGAGGGCCTGAAGCGTGATTCCGGCGAAAGCCGGAACGCACGTCGCTTCCCGGAGGTCCGTATGCAAGTGTTGCCCGTAGCCAGGACTTAACCGTTGTCTCTGAGGTTTGGGGTGACGTAGATTCCGGCGAAAAGCCGAAATGACGACACCTCTGTAGCAATAGCCCGGCCCTTGTGGTTGCCTTGGACCGACGGTTGAATGACCCTGCGCAATCCCCAGCGGCACCGTCATTATCACCGTCTCCGGGTCTTTATTGTGCCCTTCGAGGCCCAGAAACGGACTGGGCGTTTCTGTTCTTTGATTTCGTGGCCGGTATCAATTACTATCATCGCCATCGTGCCGGAGTGCATGGCGGCGAGGAGGGACCAGTGAGCGCGAACGTGCCCGATATGGCCGGGAAGGTGATGACGGTCCGGGGCCCGATCGACCCGGACGAACTGGGTCCCACGTTGATGCACGAGCACCTGTTCATCGCTCTTCATAAAGGATTGGCACCGGACGATTACACGCCAGCCACCGACTGGTGCTTGTGGGACCAGGAGTTGACCATCGACAAGCTGGACCTGGCCTGGGACTTGAAGCCCATCCGGGACAACTGGATTCTGGTGGACGAGAAGACCGCCATCGACGAGGCCATGGAGTTCCGGTATCACGGCGGCGGCACCATTGTCGAAGTTACCAGCATCGGCCTCCGCCGGGACCCGCTGGCCATATCGCGGGTATCCCAGGCCACTGGCCTCAACGTGGTGATGGGCGCGGGATGGTACCAGAAGCTGTACCATCCCGCCGACATGGATCGGCGGACTGTCGAGGACCTGACCGGCGAGATTGTCCGGGACGTTACGGTAGGCGTTGGCGGCACCGCTATCCGGTCGGGGATCATCGGAGAAGTGGGTATCGAAGGCAACCCAATTACGGAAAACGAAGTCAAGAGCATAAGGGCCTCGGCCCGGGCCAGCCGCGCCACCGGCGCCCCCGTTTCCTTCCACCGGGGCGGGATCGGACGGGAGAGGCTGGAGGTGGTCCGCATACTGGGAGAAGAAGGGACCGACATGTCGCGCGTGATCTTCGGTCACAGCGACTTCATCTCCGGGGACCTGGACCTGATGCTGGAACTGCTGAGCCATGGCGTCTACATCCAGTTCGACCTGCTGGGGCGGGTGGGCGTGCCGTTGAGATTCGTGCCGGCCGTAGACGACCTCGGTATGTTCCTCACCAGCGCCGGCACGGCGGCGGTCGCCGAGGCGATACCGAAGCTCATAGAAGCCGGCTACTCCGACCGGGTCCTGCTGTCCCAAGACGTGTGCACCAAGATGCAGCTAAAGCGGTACGGTGGAACGGGCTACCCATTCATAGTGGAGAAGTTCCTGCCCGAAATGCGTTCGCGCGGGGTCTCCGAAGAGCACATTCAAATGATGATGGTGGGAAACCCAAAGCGCATCCTGACCTTCGTCGGACCCCAAGACTAGGGAACTGTCTCACAACCCGGTAGACGGTGGGGGGAATTTGGAATTGGGAGTGCGGAGTGTGGAATTGATTTCCGGTGAGGGGCGACGTGGTTTCCGGCTTTCGCCGGGATGACGGGTAGGGCGGGACGCCGGATTACAGACGGGTGGACGGGACGCCGGTTTTGAGATAGTTTTTGAGTCGGTCCGCCGGCCAGCCGGAAGTTAGGGCGTCCGACAGCGGTATTGATGCGGTATTGATGGTGAGGTGTCGAACATGTATACCAAGCGAGCCCTGAGCCAGGACCAGTGCCAGGCGGCCATCGCCGCCGTGACTGCCGAGTTCAAGAAGCTGCCCGGCAGCCCGGCGTGGACGATGGCTATCGTGGACGACGCGGGTGACCTCATGGCCTTCACCCGCTCCGACGGCGCCGGTCCCATGCTGGGACGGAACTGCGTCAAAAAGGCCTACACCTCGGCGATGACCGGCTCCAGCACCAAGGTGTTCGGGGAACTGCGTCCCGGCGAGACGGACTTCGCCGCGAGTCTAGCGGGACACGACTGGCAGCTATCGGAGTGGGGCGACCCGATGTTGATGGTGATCTCAGGGGGAATATGCGTCCGCGACCCGGCCGACAACTCCATCTTGGGAGGCATCGGAGTGTCCGGACTGCCCTACGGTCCCGGCGACCACGACATGGCGCTGGTGGGCCTGGAGGCGATGGACCTCGAAGGCGCCTAAGCGCCAAGGGCTTTTGGGCTTGCGGCTTATTGCTCCGAGGCCGGCAGGAATACCGGCAGCACTATGTCCGGCTCGTCGACTGTGGGAATGAAGGTTACCCGGACCGGCATGTCAATGCGGACGTCGTCAGGGGACACGTTCAGGACGTTGCTGCAAATTCGCAGCCCTTCCTGTTCTTCCAGCTCGATCATGCAGAGGTTGTAGGGCGTCTGTTCCTTCTCATAGATCGCCGGGTGCACCGGGTGGCGGACTATGACGTAGGAGTAGACGACGCCGCGGCCGCTGACCCCGGCCCAGTCATAGTCCAGCGACGAGCATTGGGGACACATGGGCGCGGGCAGGTGCCGAAACAACCGGCACTCGGAACATTGCTGGATGCGAAGCTCGCCGTTCCGGGGGCCCTCCCAGAATCCCCGCTCGTAGTCCGGCAGGTGTTCCAAGTCGGGAAGGGGTATGCCTTCCAAGGGCGCGGCCATCGGCCTCGACCTGGCGGCCCGGTCTTGTTCCTGGGTCATCGTTTTTCCTCGTTATCCCGGGTTATCCCCGGCGGATTATCACGGCGGCGCTGAGCTGGGCGGTGCTGCTACAGGAGAGGACCCGGTTGATGGTCTTGTGGGGAGGCTGGGCCGTGGACACGCCCCGGATAAGCCGGACGGCCTCCTGGGGATGGGTGAGGCCATGAATATAAGCCTCGGAGTGATTGCCGCCGTGAGTATTAGTCGGCAGCTGACCATCGAACCGGAGGTTTTGTCCCCCTTCCACGAAGTCCTTGGCCTCGCCGCGGGGCACAAAGCCGTAGGCTTCCAGGCTGAACAGGCAGAAAGGGGTGAAATGGTCGTAGAACATCCAGGCGTCCATATCCCTCGCTTCCAGACCGGCCCGGCTCCACAAGTCGCGGGCGGTGTTCGTCGACTCGGCCACGGTCAGGTCGGGACGGTACATGATCCCGGAGTTCCGGGGGCCGGAGCCTTGGGCGGCCGCCTCAACCAGGGTGAGGGTGTCGGAGTGCCGCAATTCCTTGGCGCGTTCCGGGGTGGTCATGATAATCGCGGCCGCGCCATCGTTTTCTTGGCAAAAGTCCAGGACGTGCAGCGGGTCCACCACCATGCGGGAATTCTGGTGATCGTCGATGGTAATGGGGTCTTTCCGGAGGGCGCGGGGATTCCTTGAGGCGTGCTCCCTCAGGGTCACCGCGACCCAACCGAAGTGGCGGCTGGTGGCGCCGTATTGGTGCATGTAGCGGCGGACGAACATGCCGAAGCTGTGCGCCGGGGCCATGCTGCCCCAAGGCGCGGCGAAGCTCGTCTCACCACCGGCAATCCGCTCGGGGCCCCTGGCCTGGCCCAAGCGTAACCCGGAGCGGAGGTTGGCGGCGCGAAAGCACACAACGTAGTTGCAGAACCCGGCGGAGATAGCGGCGGCGGCATGGCCTACCACGGCGTTGCCGGCGCCCCCGCCGTAGGCTACCGACTCCCAGTGGCGCAGGTTCTTGATGCCCAACGTCTGGACCAGCAGGGTCTCATGGTTGGAGTCCATTTCATAACGCACCAGGCCGTCGATATCCTGCGGAGCGATACCGGCGTCGTCGCAGGCCGCCTTGATTGCCTCGGCGGCCAGCTGTATCTCACTGCGGCCCGAGTTCCAAGAGAACTCCGTTTCGCCTATGCCTACGATTGCCGCCTTGTCCCTTATGCCGTTGGTCTCCGCCGGTATGATCGTCTGTGCCACGGCCGTCTATTCCTCCTCCCAGTCAACCACTTTCCGTTGTTTCAAGTCGTAGATCTCTTCGTCAGTATAACCCAGCTCCCTGAGGATAGGCCGGGTGTGTTGGCCCTTGAGCGGGCCCGGGCCCGCGCGGCCCGAGGACTCCGAGAAGCCGACCACGGGGGAGTAGCGCCAGAACTCGCCATAGCGGGGCGCCTCCACTTGGGTCAGCAGTCCGTTTTCGCGCACGTGCGGGTCTTCATTGAAGAAGAAGTACATTCCCCGGTCCTCGGCCTTGACACAGGCTACGTCGGCCGCCGTGAGCAGTCCCTCCCAATACAGCGGCTCTCCTGTAGCGAAAACCCGGCCCAACTCGTCCGCGAGGGCGTCGTCGTGCTTCTCTCGCTCCAGGGGAGTGGCGAACCGTGGGTCGTCCCTGAGATCAGGCCGGTCAATGGCCTGGCACAGGGCTGCCCATTCCTCCTCGAAGGGACAACCGAGGAACACCCACCCGGTCTTGGCGCGATACAGGCGGTAGAGGGCGTGCAGGCCGTATCCGTCACGGTCCGGCAGGGGACGAGGCTGCTTGCCCTCGTGCCAGTAGAAGTCGTCGGCATTGGCGTAGGCGTTGGCGGCTATCATGGTGGACTCGACGTATTGCGCCCGGCCGGTGCGCTCGCGGGCGTAGAGGCCAAGCACCAGGCCGACGGCGTTGACCATGGCGGTGCTATGGTCGGCGGTGCCGTCGTTGGCCCGTTTGAGCTGCTTGGCCACTGCGGCAATGTCGTCGATGGACATGGCCTGCTCCGGCGAAGGGAAGGCCGCTCTCCCCATCTGGGCCACGCCGCCTCCGGAGACGGCGCCGGCGATCGGGGCCATCGAGGGCCGGTGGGAGTAAGGGCCCGTGGAGCCGTAGCCGCCAGCGTAGAGGTAGACCAGGTTTGGGTTGACCTTGGATAGCTGCTCGTAGCCGATACCCGTGCGTTCGGGTGCGCCGGGGCGCATGCTGTGCAGCAGGAGATCGGCCTTGGCCGCCAGCTTGTGCATGATCTCTTGGCCTTCCAGGGTCTTGAGGTCCAGGCAGATTCCCTCGGAGCCGGCCATGGTCCGGTGTACCGACACGCTATGGCCTTGCCTGCCCCAGTCGCCGCCGGGGGCCTCGATGCGGATTACCCTTGCGCCGAGTTCGGCCACCAAGGCGCAACCGAGCGGTCCGTTGATCACAGTTCCCAGGTCAAGAAGGGTTATTCCTGCCAGAGGATGCTTTGGCATCGGGCCTTCGACGCTGTTGGAACGCCTGTTAGCCGCGCCTTCGAGGCGGCCGAGGACCTCCGCAGTGTGCTGGCCCAGCGCCGGGGCCGGCCCCTTGCTGCTGGCCGGGGTCTCCTTCATGTTGACCATCGGGCCAAGCTGCCGGGTGCTGCCCACGCCGGGGTCGTCGAGGCTTTGCACGTTGCCGTTATGGACGATTTGAGGATGGTCCAAAGCCTGTTCGGAGGTCAGGTAGGGCTCCGCCGCCACATTGCCCGCTTCTCCAACGAGTACGGCCATCCACTCGTCCAGGGTCTTCTCATGGACTTTTTCCAGCATGATTCGTTCCAAGGAGGCAACGTCTTTTTCATCCAGGAAGGGGGCGTTCCTGTACCGCGGGTCTTCGTAGATGAAGTCCATGTCCAGCGAGTGCATCATGGAACGGAACAGCCGCTCCACCACGTTCCCGAGCTGGACCCATTGGCCATCCTTGGTACGGGCGGGGAGGTATCCGGTGGGATTGGGACGGCCTATGCCAACCCTGGGGTCGGGCGGATAGGACTCCGGGCGCTTCTCGATCATCTGGCCGTGGACCCAGGAGACGTGATCATAGGTGGTCACGGCCTTGAGCATACTGGTCTCCACCCGCTGCCCCCGGCCGGTCCTGTCGCGCACGTATAGAGCGGCCGTGATGCCGCGAATAAGGGCGGTGGCCGCGGCGTGACACACGCCCTGCACGACGACGTAGTTGGGGCCTTCCCGGGGGTTCTGCCCGGCGAACATCATCATCCGGCCGCTCTTGGCGGCGACCACCGCGTCGTAACCCTTGTAGTGGGCGTAGGGCCCATCGGGTCCGAAGCTGGTCAGCGTGGCGTACACCAGCTCGGGATGACCGGCCCGGATGGTGGCGTAGTCGACGCCCAGCCGTTCGGCGACGCCGGGCCGGAAACCCTCGACGACGACGTCGGAAAGTTGCGCCAACCGCCGGGCCTTGTCCTGGCCGTCGGGCGTCTTCAGGTCCAGGACGACGCTTTTCTTGCCGCGATTCCATTGGATGGCCCCGGGCGAATTCCTGAATTTCTCTCCGCCCGGAGGCTCCACCTTGATCACTTCAGCACCGAAGTCGGACATCACCATGGTGGCGACGCCGCCAGCCCTGCCGCTGGTGAGGTCGAGGACGGTGATGCCATCGAAGACCTGTGCCATGACGCCCCCTTCGGAGCCACACTAGTCTAGTGCCCCACGGCTCCGCCACCCGGAAGTACAGTCCGAAGTACAGTCCGATGGAATGCCCGAAGCGGCCTTTGGTGTAATCGGGGAACCCGTGGGCGGCGCCTCAGGAAGAGGCACCCGGAAAACATCCTACATCCCCACTCCGGGCCTTAGCAACTCGGCTAATCGCCGAACCAGCCCTTCCGGGCCGCGGTATACAGGCCCCCGCCGGTTGCCGATATCACCGCTCCGACTACCATCAACAGGATCGGCCACCACGGCAGACTCTCGGGTTCCTCCGGCACGGCGGCGGGCGGGGTTTCCTCGATGACCGGCTCGGGCGTCTCCGTGGGCGCCGGCGCCGTCGGGACCGGAGTGTACGCCGGGGCCGCCGCAGGCAGCGGCGTCGCCGTAGGCGTGGGCGGCGCCGTGGGAGACGGGGCCAATGTCGGCGTTGGCGTGGGTTGCGGGGTAGGCGTGGCCGTGGGCTGCGGGGCAGGCGTGTTCGTGGGCTGTGGAGTAGGCGTGGCGGTGGGCCGTGGCGTAGGCTGCGGCGTCGGAGTCGGGTCCGGCTCGGGGGGCCGCAGCACTTGCTCGAAGACCGCCGGGTCGGTGGAGGAGCCGAAGCTGCCGAACCGGTATATGCCGTAGGCGGTGATAGCGGCCACACCCTGGCCGTCGGCCTCCAGCGTGGAATCCAGGTCTATCCATTCGCCGCCCAAGGCGCTGCGGCTGCGGAGACTCACGCCGCCCTGCCCGTAGGCCGCCAGCACCGCGTCAGCGCCGCCCAACCCGTCCGCGTCCAGCTTCATCCAGATGGACGCCGGCAAGTTAAGGACCGCGTCCGGCTCGGGGTTGCCTTGGCTGTCGAAGATGTCCACGGTCAGGCAGACCTGGAGCTGATGTCCGGCGGAATCCCCGGCGCAGTTGTTGGGGTCGGAGTCCACCCGGACGTGGTATGGGGCATCCCGGGACCCGGCGGGGAACGTGATCGATGCGACGCCGTCCGGGGTCTCGACGGTGGTCTGGCTGTCCGGGTAGACTGTGCCGGCCGCTTGCGTTGCCGGGTTGTCGATGGGGACCTCGTCAATGTCGGTAACCTGGATGGTCACCACGGTGAAATCGGCGCCCCCGCGGCCGTCGGAGACTTCCATCACGAAGGTGTAGGCGGGCCTGACCTCGAAGTCCAGCTCCGCGTTGGCGGCCAACTGCCCGGAAGTGTTGTCGATGGCGAAGAATGCCGCGTCGACGCCGCCGCGGGTGTATGTAAGCGCATCGCCGTCGGCGTCGGTGGCGGTGACCGGAACACCGATCTTCGTGCCCCTGGCGGCCTGTTCGGCCACCGTCCGCTCCGTCCGGTCGCCTTCGGCGAACACCGGGGCCTGGTTGGCCTCGGCGGCGCCACCGGAGCCGTCGTCCACCACATCGTTGTCGCCGCCGCCGTCCACTTCCTCTTCGACGGGGGTTTCCTCGGGGGGTTCCTCATCAGCGCGGATGACCAGGGTATCGTCATCATCCTGATCGGGGGTGTTGCCGCCGTTGTTGCTGGAACTGCCGGAATTACCTCCACCTGAGTTGCCGCTGCCTGAGTTGCCGCTGCCTGAGTTGCCGCTGCCTGAGTTGCCGCTGCCTGAGTTGCCGCTGCCAGTGTTGCCGCCGCTGCTGGGTTGGGTTTCGTCATCGTCGATGGTCAAGGTCGCCGTCTCCGGGCTTCCCGCCGTGACGCCAGGCGGAAGTGGGCCGAATCCAAGGTTCAGCTTCTCGTCCCTCCAGCCCCCGTCCTCCTTGGCGATAATTGTGAAAGTCTTCGACGTATCGTCCTGATCGAAGGCGAGGTCGCCGTCGGTTAGCCTGGACATCTGGTAATCGCTCGGTTCAGCAGTTCCTCCTTCCTCTACGACAATCGGTATTTCTAGGGCCTCGGTGGCTGCCGGGGACAGGGTGACCGTTATTTCAACGCTCCGGCCCTCGTTCACGGAGTAGTTGGCCTGACTGTAGGCCACGGTCAGCGAGGCCGTGGTGCCGGCACCCGGTTCCGACCATTCGCTTTCTCCTTCGTCGTTTTCGGCCATTACATGTACCTCGTAGGTGGTACCGGGCGTTAGGCCTGTGATCGTAGCGGTGGTGCCGGTAACGGTGATGTTGGTGGCGTCGGCCGCACTCCAATCGGGTGTATTCTGCTGCCGGTACTGGACTTTATAGACGCTGATCTCAGGTTTGCCAGTGACATCGGGCGTGTCCCAACTCACGTCTAGCGTGTTGTGCCCGTTGGTGGCAGCCGCCACAACCGCCGGCGTGGCGGGAGCGGGAGGCGGTTCCAGCTCATCGGCGACGGTGATGGTTACGTCGATACTGTCGGATTCGGTGGACGGGTCGGCGGCGGTAACCGTTACGGCGTAGCTGCCCTTGCCCTCGTGGTCCAAGGTAGCTTTGGTCTGCAACTGGCCGGACGTTGCGACAATATCGAAAGACGCGGAATCGTCGCCGCTCAGCGAGTAGTTGAGATCGTCGTTATCGGCGTCCGTTGCAACCACCGGGGCACCGATGTCCACGCCAGCAGCCGTGTTCTCGGCCACGCTCCGCTCCGAAGTCTCGCTGGAGGAGAACTCCGGCGCTTCGTTAGTCACTGGCACGGCCTGCACCGGATTAGTAGATTTGGCCTGGGCGCTTTTGCCGGACGCTTCTCCATCCGTGTAGGACGCTGTCGCCCTCAGGTACTTGTCTACATCGTCTTCTAGCGGCGTATAGGAGTCTGACGTGGCAGTGCTGATCGGGTCCCAAGCAGTCTGGTCGGAAGAACTCTCCCAAGTCCAAGCGATGTCGGAAAGGCTATCGTCTGGGTCGGTCAGGGTCGCGATCAACGCGGTATCGACCTGGGGCTGGGTTGAGGAAAAGGTTACTTCCCCATCTTCGTCGACGTTTGTTACGTCAATGGTTACCGTTATTGCGTGATCGTCCGCAGTATCGGGGTTGCCGACGGCGTCTTTGCTGTCCCGTACCGAGACCGTTACCGTGTAGCTGTCCTTGGTCTCATAGTCCAGGGCGGTCTTGGTCTGTAGCTGCCCCGATGATTCATTGATTTCGAAGGACGCGCCGTCGACTCCTAGCGTGTAGGTCAGCGTCGCGTCGGCATCCGGGTCGCTGGCGGTGATGGGCGCGCCGATGTCCTGTCCCGGCCCCGTATTTTCGTCGATGGAGAGGGAGATGGGCGGCTCCACGTCGAACTCCGGCGGCTCGTTTACATCAGTGACGGTTACCGTCACCTCCAGCTCATCGGGATTCGTCCCGTCGGAGGCCTCTATAGTTACCCGGTATATGTTGCCGGTGTCTCCCGGCGCCTCATAGTTCGGGGGATCGGTGAACCTTAGCACTCCGTCCTCTAGTGAGAACACTCCAGCATCGTCGCCCAACAGCGACCAGGTAATTTCGGCCCCTTCCGGATCGGGCGCGGTGTAGGTCTCCACTGCTGCCGTGTCATTCTCGGCATAGCTCACACTGGTCAGACCCGAGACTTCCGGCGGTTCGTTTCGATCTTCGACGTTGATGGTAATCGTGGTGGTGTCAGCCGCCTGGGGGTCAGGGGACCGGGCCCCCAGGACACCCCGGAGGCTCTTGAGGCCCCGGGCGCCCTTCTGACCGGAGTCCCCATCGTCCTCTGTGACCGACACTTCCACGGTGTAGGATTCTTGTTCCTCATGGTCCAGCGGGGCTTTGGTCATTAACTGTCCGGTTGACGGGTCGATTTTGAAGGAATCGGCATCCTGGCCGCCAAGCGAGTATTTCAGATTGTCGCCCTCCGGGTCGTTGGCGGTAACGGGCTCCCCGATGGGCTGATCTGACTGAGTGTTTTCGGGGATGCTGCGGGTCCCCAAACCATCCGGGAAAGCCGGGGCTTCATTGACCTCTGTGACCGTGACCGTCACCTCCAACTCGGCAGTAACCCCTCCGGCGGAGGCTTTCACCGTGACCAGGTATTCGTTGTCCGTGTCTGCGTCGATAGGCGCTTCGCGGTCCGGCTGCGTGTTGAAGGTCAACACGCCGTCGCTGATGGAAAAATCGTCTGCGTCGCTTCCCGAAAGCGTCCAGTCGACAGGGTTGTTCCCCTCGTTGGCCACCTCATACGTGGCCACGGAGTCGGTGCTGCCTTCGGAGTAGTTGACGCTGTCCGGTCCCGTTATCTCCAATGGGTCCGGGTCTTCCAGGTCGTTTACGATGACTGTGACGCTGAAGAAAGTCTGGCCGGGACTATCCCCATTGGGAGGATTGGAGTCGTAGGACATTATGGAGAACGAATACTCGTTGTCACGGTTCTCGTCAGCCGGGTCTTCGTAGTCGGGCGGATCATTGAAGGTAAGCACGCCGTCATCATCGATGTCGAAATAGTCGCCGTCGCCGCCGCCGGGTTCGACACTGACTATCCAGCCCTCGATGGCGCCGAGCTTGTTGTGGGCGGTGTAGGCGGCCACCCGCCAGGTCCCGTTCTCGGGGTATCTGATCTCATCGGGACCCACTACCACCGGTGCCCCTTTGCTGCCGGAGGGCGTGATGGTCGCCGCAATCGTGTCGGACGCGCCGGACGGGTCGCTGGCCCTTATCGTAACCGCGTAGGCCCCTTTATCTACATCCCTGAAAAGTTGTTTTGTCAGCAGATAGCCGGTCGACGCCACGATGTCGAAGGACTCAGCATCCGGCCCTTCCAGCGAGTAGCGGACCTCGTCGCCGTCCGGGTCCTCGGCCCTCACCGGTTGGTAGATTTGGGCGTCGACCGGCGTGCTCCTCTTGACGTACATGCAGACACCCCGGTCAGGTTCACTGCCGGAACAACCATAACCGCCACTGATATCCTCCGGGGCCGGGAAAACCGGCGGGCCGTTGGTTTCCGGCGCGGTCCGCGTTTTTTTGTCCGATACTGCCTGCGCCGTCTCGCCGGACCCCAGTTGGTCCGTGTAGGACGCCGTGGCCCGCAGGAATCTGTGCTCGTCCGCGGCAACGGGTGTGTAGGAGGATGAAGTTTCCCCGGAAATGGGAGACCAACCCGTGGACGATGTGTGCGGGTCAGACCTCTCCCAAGTCCAGCCGACCCCCGAAACACCGCCGTCAGGGTCGGTCGGGTCGGTGGCGGTTATCGCCGTGCCTACCTGTGGCCACCGCCACGACAGGGACACCGTTCCCGGCTCATCCACGTCGTTGATCGTGATGGTCACCGTGATGCTGTCGGAGCGGTCCGACGGGTCGGTGGCGATTACCTTCACCGTGTAGGAGGCCCCGGTCTCGTGGTCCAGAGGGCTCCCCACCAGCAACTGGCCGGTCGAGCTGTCAACGCCGAAGTGCGATACGCCGGCGTTTTCCAGTGAGTAGGTCAGCGTGTCGTTGTCGTCGTCGTCGGCCGCCACCGGACTGCCGATGTTGGCGTTCGGAGGCGTGTTCTCGTCCACGGCGCGGGTGGCGGTTTCGGACGGGAACTCCGGAGAGCTGTTGGCTTGGGCATGAGCCGTTTGAAGCGACAGAGGACGGAACGCGAGGGCCGCCAACAGGACGGCAAGGGCGACGAAGCCCAGCAGGGCAATTCTTCCGACAGGCGCTGTTCGACGATGCGTACCCACTCCCCACCCTTCCCGGCGGCCCCATGGGAGAAATCCGGTCCCCAACCCAGTTCGTCCGGCGGGGAGCGGAGGCGGACGATGTCTCCCGGACCGTCACTTGTGGGCCCTGCCGGCTTGCGCCCTCAAGGCCGTGCAGTCAGCCTAACATGCTCAACCTGTTGCGCCATTCGCATAATGCAGGCGACTATTGGACACTTTACTATGAAAATAGCCGCCGCAACCCCAATCCTGTCATTCCGGCCGCAACCGGAATCCAGACCCCACTGTAGGGTCCGTGCGCGGGGCGAGAACCGAACCCCGGCGTCGGGGTCTGGGCCCCGGTTGCGACCGGGGCGACGCGGAGGGACATCCGCATTTTCATCCCCTTAGGTGGCCTTCACAAGGCCATGGCCATTCCGGCGTAATGCCAGGCTTCTTCAGAGGTGCCCAGTCCCCCGTCATACCGGCGAAAGCCGGTATCCACAGGGGAGGGGCGGGGGCGTCTCACCGGGACTGAACACTTACTGTTTTTTAGCAGGGGCCGTGGCGCAGCCGGGCGGCGTTTAACGTGGCCCGTCGACGTTCACCGTAACGATGTCTACGCCGTGATACTTCTGGTGGCGGACCGACGACGCGTAGTGACGCAGCAGCCGGAAAGATATTTCCCGCCCGTCCCTTATGTCCGGCGTCTCCCCCATATACGCCAGCCGGTCCTCGATATTCTCCCCCTCATGCGCCGACAGGAACTCCAACTCCGCGCCGCCGCCCTCGGTGCGGGCGGTGACCACCAGCCGCCGCGCTTCACCCCCCGGTGAGTCGCCGTCTTCTTCCGATAACAGGGTCGACAGGGTCTCCTCTCCCACCAAGACCAGACGCTCGGTGGATTCCGGGTTCCATCCCGCCTTCGACGCGATCCCGCGAAGGAATTCCGCCAGTTCCGGCAGGGCGGCGATGTCTAAGGCAGCCGTCATGCGCCTGCGCCGCGGGCTCGTCAGCTCCATGAACACCATCATCATGATTGCGACGATCGCGCCCGAGGTCATGCCGTTGCCCAGCAGCACTCCGAGGGATCCCTCTCCCAGCAGGTCCGGAAAGACCCACCCGTTCTGGAAGGCCGTGCCTAACCAGAACGACAACCCCA
Organism: Dehalococcoidia bacterium; assembly: GCA_965220625.1. GTDB lineage: Bacteria > Chloroflexota > Dehalococcoidia > Lucifugimonadales > UBA3495 > VXOI01. Next base: position 1,304,479 of record CBDCQN010000003.1, on the reverse strand, counting down.
CGATGACCGCCTTGCGGTGATCGACACCGTCCTGGATGACGATTCTCATGCCCTGGACGAAGAGCATTCCCAGAAGAACGGTGACGTAGGCGGCTGCCACCGGACCGGGTATGGCGATCACCAAGGCCGTGACCTTGGGAAAAAACGCCAGCAGAATGAAGATGACACCGATTACGACGCCCACTCTTCGTGCCGCGATTCCGGTGACTTCGGCCAGCGAGACACTGGATGAGTAGGTCGTGTTGGGCACCGTCCCCGCGAAACCGGAGAGCAGGTTGCCCACGCCGTCAGCGTTGAGGGCACCCTGCACCACACGGAAATCCGTGGCCCGGGGCCTGCGTTGGGAGACCCGTTGAATGGCTACTCCGTCGCCGACGGTCTCGATGGCGCCGACCATGGTAACGACAACAAACGCCGGCAGGAGCGCCCAGAACTCGGCATTCGGCGTCAGGTCCAATCCCGGCCAAGAACCGAAGGGAACGCCGACCCAGGGAGCGTCCAACACCTGTCGAGTGTCGTACAGGCCGAAGGGCGCGGCGACCGCGCAGCCCACCACTATCCCGACGACCGGAGACCATAGCCGCCATGCCGCCGGGGCGCGCAATACGAGGGCCGCGACGATGACGATGGTAGCCAACACCGCCGCAGGCGCGGCGACCGACGGTGTGCCTTCGGGCACGTCTCGCATCGTGTCGAATACGAGCGGCATGACCGTGGCCGCTATCAACATGATCACCGTGCCGGAGACGACCGGCGTGAATATCCGGCGCAGCAGCGAGAGCCGTGCCGCCAGAGCGAACTGAAACAGCGACGATATGATGATAAGGCTCGCCATGGTGGACGGGCCGCCGGTCACCAGGGCTGCGACGCAGACAGCGATGAAAGCCCCCGACGTGCCCATGATGAGCACGTGCCCGGCCCCGATTCGCCCGAGCCGGACGGCCTGGAGGATGGTGGTTGCTCCGCTGATCAGCAGCGCGGCAAAGACGGCCCAAGATATGTAGTTGTCTGCCTGCTCGGCAATCCGGGCCACGATGACCACGGTCAAGACCACCGGCGCCACAATGACCATGGCTGCCTGAAAGCCCGAGCCGATGGTCACCGGATGCGGGGGCTTCTCATCCGGTTCGTAGCGGACGTTCTCGTTTGAGTATTCCGTGGCCAACACTCACACCTCGATCAGGTCGTGTCCGGAATATGCTATCACCGCAGACTGCGGGGATATCCGGTCTGGCTGCGGAAAAACGAAGGGACGGAACGGCCCTTCTACCGGCTCAGGGAGAACCGGGAAATTGGTCCGGGCGGAGACTCAGGAGGAATCAGACTCGACTCTGCCCAAGAAGACCTGGGTCAATATGTCGGTGTCCAGGACCGATTGGGGGGTGCCGTCATGCACCACCCGGCCGTTTTCCAGGACGTAAGCCCGGTCGACGATGTTCAGGACGCCCTTGATGTTGTGCTCAACGACGACGATCGTAGTATCGAGCCTCTCGCTGATGTCCGCGATTTTCTGAAACACCTCTTTGACCACGATGGGCGCGAGGCCCAGCGTGGGTTCGTCGAGCAGCAGCATTTCCGGGCCGGCCATGAGGCCGCGGCCCAAGGCCAGCATCTGCTGCTGTCCGCCGGACATCTGGCTGGCCAGGTCGCGGCGCTTTTGTTGCAGGATGGGGAAGAGTTCCATGACCGAGTCCAAGCGGCGTTCCTTTTCCACCCTGTCGTTGAGGTGCAGGCAACCCATTTCCAGGTTCTCCTGGATGGTGAGGTGAGTGAAGACCCGCCTGCCTTGAGGCACGAAGGCGATTCCCTCCTTCACAACCTCATGGGTGGCCGCCACCAGCGGCTTCTGTCGCCAGTAGACGCTGCCACCGCTCACCGGGGCCAGTCCCATGACGGCCTTCAGAACGGTGGACTTCCCGGCCCCGTTTGGGCCCATTACCGCCACCACCTCGCCCTTCCGCACCCCCATCGAAACCTCTTCCAGAGCGGTCACGGCTCCGTAGTTCACGGACACGTTGACCAATTCGAGAAGCGCGGCCCCATTGTTGGCCGTATCTACGGTAGCCATCCGGCTCATCTCCGGATTGAGATCGCGAAGAGTCTTAAGCTTATACGCCCTCAAGCCTATACGCCCTTGAGCCTATACGCCAAGGTAAGCGTCAATCACCGCTTCGCTGCTGAGGACCTCTCCAACGTCCCCGCGGGCCAGCAGGGCGCCGCCTTCGAGCACGATGATGTGGTCGGACAACTCCCGGACAATATCCATGTTGTGGGAGATGAAAATGATGGTGCGCCCCTCGGCCCGCATAGTCTTTATTATTTCCTTGACCCGCTCCACCATCTGCGGGAAAAGGCCGGCGAATGGCTCGTCCAGCAGGTAGGTGTTGACGTTCAGCGCCATGGCGCGCCCGATTTCCAGGAGCTTTCTCTGACCGTAGGACAGGTTCATGGCCAGCGAGTCGCGCTTTTCCCACATGCCCACGTCTTCCAGCACGCTCCGGGCCTTGTCTCGATGGACGGACCGGGTGCGCTGCAACAGAGCGGAAAACAGACGGCGGTCGGTCAACACCACCATAATGTTGTCCCAGACGCTAATCTGGTCGAAAAGCCTCACTTCCTGAAAGGTGCGGGTCAGGCCATGACCGGGGGTCTCGTAGGCCTTCACCACCTTGAGGCCAGCCCCGTCGATAATTACCATTCCTCCGTCCAGCGGCACCGTCCCGCTCAGCAGGTTCACCAGGGTGGATTTCCCGGAGCCGTTGGGCCCGACTATGCTGGTCACGCCCTCCCGTGGGATGGAGATACTGAGCTGGTCCACCGCCGTGACGGCGCCGAAGTGCTTGGAAATCCGGTCCGTTTCCAAGGCGGGAAGCCCGCCCGCTTCCGTGTTCGGTGTGCTCACAACCTGTACCTCCCGACCAGTCCTTGGGGCCGGAACAGCATGAGCAGCACCAGGAGGACGCCCAGAACGATCTGGCGGGCCTGGCCAGTGTACTCGGCGGGAACCAGGGGCAGAAAGCGCATCCCTTCCTCCAGCAGCACGAAAACCATCGCGCCGAGGAGGGAACCCCAGATAGTGGCCAGCCCGCCCAAAATCACGATTGCCACCAAGAGGACCGATTCGAGGAGGATGAACGAATTGGGGTCGATGAAGGTGGTCCAACTGCTGAACAGGCTGCCCGCCAACCCCGCCATCATGGCGGATATGGTCCAGATGCCGAGTTTGTAGTGCGTCGCCCGGTAGCCGAATACCTCTATGGCCTGCTCGTCTTCGCGGATCGCGGTCAGCACTCGCCCGAAGGATGAGGTCACTATGAACCAGGCTGCCAGCATGACCAACACCAGGAATGCCAGGGCCAGCAACAGGAATTCCACTTCGCCATCGAACACCCACCCGGCAATCTCAGGCCTGGGTATGTCGTGAATGCCAAACGCGCCTCTCGTAAGGCCGCGCCAGTTGAGGAAGACGTTGAATCCGATGATGGCGAACCCAAACGAAACGAGCACGAATATGTCGTCTCTGAAGCGGTTGAAGACCACGCCCACCACCAAGGCCACCAGACCGGCCAGCGCCATACTTACGGGCAGAGCGGCGAAGAAGGGCCAGCCAAAGGTCGGGATGGCCTCGGTGCGGAGCTGATCGTAGGCGGCATTCGAGGTGAGGATGGCCGTGGCGTAGGCGCCTATACCGAAGAAGGCCACGTGTCCCACCGACAGCAGCCCGGTAAATCCCACCACCAGGTTCAAGCTGACCGTCAGTATCGCCCAGATGGCGAAGACGGTGCCTACCGTCACCGTAAAGCCGACGCCCTGCCATAGCATAAAGGCCAATGCCCAGCCGATGACGAAGAGGTTAACCCACAGTTCCAAGTTGCCCTTGGCGAGATGCATTAGTCCTTTCCGGTATCGCGCCGGGCCCCCGGGGCCCGGCTCCCTGTCGCCGTATAGACGTTTCAGCATGGCTACTTCCTCGGCAACAGGCCCTTGGGCCAAAACGACAGAAACAGGATCAGCAGGATGAAGGAAATCGCATCCTTCCATTCACCGGCCAGGTCCCAGATGCCGAACTGTTCCACCATGCCCAAGGTGAACCCGCCTACGATGGCGCCATAGAGGTTGCCCATACCGCCCACCACGGAGGCAATCCAGCCCTTCAGTAGAAGCAGAAGGCCCATCCGGGGCTGAATCGCAGTGTCGTGGCCGCTTAACAGGCCAGCCATGGCGGCGTAGACAGCGCCGATGAAGAATACTATAGCGATGACCACGGTGGTGTTTATCCCCACCACTTTCGACACCTCTTCGTCATCGCCGATGGCCCGTACCGCTTTCCCGAAGGCGGTCTTCTTGAGCAAGAGCAGCAGCCCCGCGAAGCCGGTGACGGCTACGGCGATGGCGAAGACGTTGAATCCCTTGATATTGGCTCCGGCGATGGTCCAGGGGTCGCTGCCGAATGCTTCCGGGAGCGGGCGCGGCGCGCTCCTGAAGACTATGGTAATGAAGGCGGTGATGGCCAGCAGGATGCCCAAGGAAGCCACCAGCATGATGAGGGGCGAGTTGGCCCGCTGGCGCATGTACACGTAGAGGCCCCGGTACAGGGCCAGACCGACCGTCCCCGCCAGCAGGCAGGAGACTCCCCAACTCAGATACAGGCTCGCCCCAGGCGAGCCGGCCACCAAAAGACCGCAATACGCCCCCAACGCCGCCGCCAGCGCCGCCAGGGCAAGAAACGGCGTACGCCCGCCTCTGGCCCCGATGCGCCGCCAGCCAGCGTAGAGCGCCCAGCCGGAGGCGACGGCCGCAGCCGCTCCCACAACGGGGCTGAGGATGACGTTCAGCAAGCCGGGATAGGCCAGCACGAAACCCACGAAGACCCCGGCGCCAGCCGCCACAACGCCTTCGAAAGTTCGCAGGACAAGGAGGGGAACACGGGTCCGCAGCCGTCGGTGGAACGCCTCGTGGATGACCCAGGCGGCTACTCCGGCGGCGACCGCAGCGAAGATAATATTGACGTAGAGGTCGTTGGACTGGAACTCGTAAGCGTCCCCTTGCGACCTCAGGTAGAACACGCCGTAGGCGCCCAGGGCGGCGGCGGCGCCGTAATAGAGGTCGAAGAACCAGACTGTGCTGTAGACCAGGGTGAAGCCGATGGCCAGCAGGGCGTACACCGCGCCCACCGACAGGCCGTTGAAGGCGAATTGGAGCGCCTGCTCACCGGACTGGTTGACCTTCCACGCGATATAGCCGGTGACCGCAACCGCCAGCGCCACGGCCAGGAACTGGGAAAGGCGCGGCAGGGTAAACCGGCCCTCGCCGGCGCGGCGTTTAAGCAACGAGAACCCCTGCTATACGGGTCGCGGCCAACCACGGGCGGCCCTGACGGTTTCCCTCAACGTGCATTTACCGGGCCTCCTGCCAGGAGGATGACGCAGCGGCGGCTACTCCGAAGGAGCGGGACCCAGCACCCTGTAACCTTGATTGCCGGGAGTCCGCTCGGCCTGTGGCAACACCTCTACCACCACGTTGGCCAGACCGACAACCTCGCCATTCTCGTCGAAGCTGTAGTTATCCCCGATAGTACCGCTCCATTCGATGTCATAGAGGCAGTCCCGTAAGCCGTCAGCGTCCTGGTCGTCGTCTGTCTGTTTGAGGCACTCGGCGGCGATGTAAACATCGTCGTAGGCCGAACCCAGATACCAGGGAAGCGTGATGTACTCGTACCGGGTACTGAAGTCGGAAAGGACCTGCCGGGCCTTGGGGTTGGCCGGGTCCAGGTCGGCGATGACGGCCTTCAACCCGGTGGCGGCGTCGCCGGCTATGTCCAGGGCCGTGGCGCCGACGGGCACGACTTCCGAGTATATGGCGCCGTCGTAACCCAGTTCCCGCGCCTGCTTGATGATTGTACCGCCGCTGGCCTCGGACTGGGCGGCGATATGAAGGGCGCCGGGGTCTTCCTCAAACAGCTTGGTGAGCTGGCTCCTGAAATCAGTGACATCGGAAGAATACCGCTCTTCCGCAGCCAACTCGCCTCCGCGCTTTGTGAACTGGTCCACCGTCGTGCGCCTCACACCTTCGGCGTAGTCGGTGGCCTCCGTGATGGTGGCAAGACTGCGGATGCCGTCGGCCCACAGCACGTTCCCGGTGTCGATGCCCAGTTGCAGGTCGCTCATGGCAGTGCGGAAGATGTAATCCCCGGCGTTAGCGATGTCCGGATTGGTGGCCAACCCGGAGAACAGCACCACTCCGTCTGCCTCGGCCAAGGGCGCCGCGCCCAGCATGGCCCCGCTGCAAGACGTGCCCAGGATAATCTTCACCTCGTCCACGTCGGTGAGTTTTCTATAGGCGGTAATGGAGTCCTGGGCGCTGCATTTCGAGTCTTCCACGATTAACTCAATCATGCGGCCGTTAACGCCGCCCGCGGCGTTAATCTCGTCCACCGCCATCTGCTTGGCCCGAACAGCCACGTTGCCGTAGGTCTCTCCTGGGCCGGTAACCGATTCCATCACACCGATTTTGAATGACTCATCTTCGGCTGATGCACAGGCTAACATCGCCGCCAGGGCCAGAAAGATCGCGCTGTAGAGTAGTTTCAACATGACAGCAATACCTCTCTGAGATTGGGCCGGTCGCACCGGGCTTCCGCTCCGCTATTGTATCTCACGGTGTATCTCACGGCATAAGAGAATCTAACCGCTGATGGGGTGAAGGTCAAACGCCAGTCATCCGGTAAGCAGGGCCTTTTCATTGTCGGAAAAATCCCTCCGTCTTTCCGGCCGCAGCCGGAATCCAGACCCCAACCTTGAGTTAGAGGCGTCTTGGGGAACCAAAATCGGCGCGGGGTCCTGGGTCCCGGGACGACGGGGGAGGGGCGGATTCAACAATTAAAAGGCCCTGTCACGACCAAATCGCCGCTGGGTCTGAAGACGGCATGACCGCTATAATTGCGGTTGCGGACGCGGCCCGGTGGTTTGTCTATCGCTAACGGACGGCTAACGACCCGCTAACGGCCCAACATCCAAGGAGGTCGACGTGCCAAGTACCGACAACGTCGCGGATGTCCTCGTTATTGGCGCAGGCGCTTCGGGGGCGGCCCTCACCTGGCGACTCAGCGAGGCCGGTATTAACGTGGTCTGCCTCGAGCAGGGCGGCTGGGTAGACCCCTCCACCTACGCCACCAAAGACTTGGACTACGAAATTCACCGGCAAACCGACTGGAACCCCGACCCCAATTACAGGCGGTTTCCCGAAGACTACGGCGTTAACAACGAAGAATCGGACCTCGTCCCTTTGATGTATAACGCGGTGGGAGGCAGCACGGTCCACTGGGGTGCACATTCGCCCCGGTTCCATCCCTCTGACTTCCGGGTACGCACGTTGGACGGTGTGGGGCACGATTGGCCTATTGACTACCGGGACCTCGAACCTTATTACGAGGTCAGCGACCGGGTTATGGGGCTCTCCGGAGTCAACGGGGACCCGGCCAATCCTCCCAGGCCCGAATTTCCCATGCCGCCGCTGGGGATAGGCGAATTTGGCGAAACGTTGGTCCGAGGGTTCGAAAAGCTGGGCTGGCACTGGTGGAGTTCGGAAAACGCGATAGCATCCCGAGCCTACGACGGGCGCGGCGCTTGCAACTATTGCGGGCCCTGTGACCTGGGATGCATTCCCAAGGCCAAAGCCAGCGCCGACGTGACCTACTGGCCCAAAGCCATTCAGATGGGCGCCACTCTCAAGACGCAAACCCGGGTCCGGGAGATAACGGTGGACCAGACCGGGCTGGCCCGGGGAGCGGTCTACTATGACTCCAACGGCGTGGTGCAGGAGCAACGGGCCCGGGTGGTGGTCGTTGGATGCAACGGGATTGGGACGCCCCGGTTGTTGCTCAACTCCAAGTCCCGTTTCTTCCCCGACGGCTTGGCCAATAGCAGCGGGCTATTGGGTAAGAACCTGATGCTGCACCCGTCGGCGTTGGTCACCGGAATTTTCGACGAGGAACTGGACACCCAAAAGGGTCCCCATCACACTACGATTCGAAGCCATGAGTTTTATGAGACCGACCCCGGACGAGACTTTGTACGGGGCTACAGCATGCTGGGCGTCAGGGGCTTTTCGGGCCCCGTGTCGATCGCCAACGGCGGACCAGCCGGCGGCCGGGTCCCGTGGGGGGCGGGGCATCACCGGGAGTTCCGCAAGCGCTATGGACACAACGCAAACTTCGTCATATTGGCCGAGGACCTGCCAGAGGAAACCAACCAGGTTGTTCTAGACCCGGACCTGACCGATAGCCATGGGATGCCCATACCCAGGGTGAAGTACAAAATCAGCGATAACAGCTACAAAATGCTGCACCACGGCGTCGCTAGAGCGACTGAGGTCCTAGAAGCTGCGGGAGCGCGGACAGCGGAAACGGCGAGCATGTTTCAGGTCGAGGCCTGGCACCTGATGGGCACCGCCCGCATGGGTACCGACCCCGCGACTTCTGTCGTTGACCGCTGGGGGGCGGCCCATGACGTGCCGAACCTCTTCTTGGTGGACGGCAGCGTTTTCGTCACCGCCGCCGGCGTCAATCCAACTCCAACCATCCAGGCCCTGGCCTTGCGGACGGCGGAATATCTCACGCGTGAGGGCCGGAACCTGGCAACCGGAAGCAAGTCGACGGTCAGCTAGCCGGCCGGGCTTGAGGCCATCTGGAGGGGGATATGGTCGAGGGTAACCGGGTGTTCACCGAATACCAGGAAGAGTTGCTGAAGGCAGCGTTGAATCGCATAGTCCCCGCCGAGGACGATTTGCTCGGGGCCGGTGACTTGGGACTGGCGTCGTACCTCGATTCCGTGGCGGCGGAGTCGCCAGCCTTAACCCGGGTCTTCCTGAGCGTGCTGGACCATCTCGAAATAACCGCCCACGAGAGAACGAATCGGGACTTTGGCGCCCTGTCGCCGGAACAGCAGGACGAGATACTCATCCGCCTGGAACAGGGGCAGCCCGACTTCTTTGACGCCTTGGTCCAACACACCTACAACGGCTATTACACCCAACCGGCGGTCCTCAGCCGGATCGGGCACGAGGCTCGTCCGCCCCAGCCCCGCGGCTATCCGATGAAACCATTCGACCTGGGGCTGCTGGACAACGTCCGGAGGCGTGCCCCGTTATATAGAGAGACATGACCCGCGCTGCCCGGTTTTTGTCATCTTGCTGAGGGGAAGTCCGGGTCCCGCTTTTGCCGCACCGAGTCCAGGCCTTCCCGGACGTCGCTACCGAAGAAGCCCAGCATCTCTAAGGCCAGCGAATAATCGAAGGCGGTATGCTCCGCCATGCGCAGCCACTGGTTGATCGAGCGTTTGGTGTAGCGCAGAGCCGGTTGGGAGCCGGCCGCCAGCTTGTGAGCCACGCTCATCGCACGTTCCATCAGCTCGTCGTGGGGCACCACCAAGCTCACCAACCCAAGCCGCTCCGCTTCTGCGCCGTCGAGGAACTCGCAGGTCAGCAGATAGTACTTGGCCTTGGCCATACCAATGAGCAACGGCCAGATCGCGGCGGCGTGGTCACCGGCCGCGACTCCCAGGCGCGCGTGGCCGTCGGTGAAGCGGGCGCGGTCCGAGGCGATGGAGATGTCGGCCAGCAGGGCAACCGCCAAGCCAGCCCCAACGGCGACCCCGTTGATGGCGGAGATCACTGGCTTGTCGAGGTTGATCATGTTGTGGACCATATCGCGGGCTTCCTGCATCCCGACAGCGATCACTTCCGCGTTGCCGATGGTCTTTTCGAGCATGTCGAAATCGCCGCCGGCAGAAAACGCGTTGCCTGCTCCGGTGATCACCGCCACCCGCACCTCCGGGTCTTGGCCCAAGTCCAGCCACACCCGGCTCAACTCGTTGTGCAGCGTGAAGCCGGTGGCATTGAACACCTCAGGGCGGTTCATTTTGAGCAGCGCCACGCCGTCCTGCTTTTCGATGACCAAGTCTTGGTAGCTACTGTAATCGGGCATTGCTATCCTCTGTCAGTCCTTTCGCCTTCATCTTTGTCCAACCTCTTAAGTGCCCATAGGCGTGGGTAGTAGCTACGCTCCCGGTCCTCCGCAGGGCGGCACTAGAACCGTCAATGGATTATATTCCCACAGCATACAGGAGGCGATCCGGCCAGCGAGTCGGATAGGGGTTTGCGGCAAAGAAAAAGCCCCTTGATGGAGGCTTTTCAGCCTCGCATAGAGCCTGATTCGTAGCTAATGTGGCGTCCCAGGCAAACGCCATTACCGGCTGCAATCCCCTAACAATTACTATCATGTACTTATCAGCAACGTGCATTCCACAAGATTAGTCTATTGTGCTATGGCTTAGTATGTTGTATTATTCCCTGAAAGTAATAACGGGAGTAATACATAAATGGCTAAGCCAACGCGGTTATCAGCCAACTTTGTCAAGACCGTCAACGCGCCGGGCTACTATGGCGACGGGCGGGGCGGCTTCGGCCTAAGCCTTCTGGTAAGGGAATCGGGTAGCGGGCGGCTTACTAAGTCCTGGACCCAACGCCTGAGAATCGACGGCCAGCCCTTTATGCTGGGCTTGGGCAGCTTCCCCATCGTTAGCCTGGGCCGGGCCCGCGATAAGGCGTTGGAGAACGCCCGCAGCGTGGAAGCTGGCAACGATCCCAGGAAGTCGAAAGAGGAAGAGCCCATCACGTTCGCCGAAGCAATGGAGCGCTGCATTGACGTGTTGCGGCCCGGCTGGAAAGAGGGCGGAAAGGCAGAGCCCCAAATGCGCTACCTGCTGTCTGAGTACGTGTTGCCCCATATCGGCAAGCGCCCAATCGGCGCCATTACGCCAGCCGATTTGCTGGACTTTCTCGCGCCCCTGGCCATCGACAAGGCAGCAACCGGAGCCAAGGTCAAGGCGCGTATGGGCCAGGTCTTCCAGTGGGCGATTGCCCAGGGCCTACGCCCCGACAATCCCGCAGACAGGAACATCAATCAAGCACTGCCGAAGCTCCAAACGAAAGAGCATCACCGGGCGTTGCCCTTTGCCGAAGTTGCGGGCGCGGTCAACGTCATACGCGACTCGGGCGCGTGGATCGGTACAAAGCTGGCGTTTCAATTTCTTGTGCTGACGGCGGGCCGGTCCAGTGAAATCCGCTTGGCCGAATGGAAGGAAATCGACCTGGACGCCGCCACCTGGACTATCCCTGCGGGCCGAATGAAGTCCGGGCGCGAACATCGAATACCGCTGTCCGGCGCGGCGCTGGCGGTCCTGGACCGGGCACAGGAACTATCAGACGGCGCGGGGCTGGTGTTCCCGTCATCCAACGGGCGGGCGCTCACCGATTCGACGATCTCCAAGCTGCTGCGGGAGAATGTGATAGCGGCTGTCCCGCATGGTTTCCGCAGTAGCTTCCGGGATTGGTGCGCTGAGGCCAACATTGACCGGCAGACGGCGGAATCGGCCCTAGCCCACAGTGTCGGCGATGCGACGGAGACGGCCTATCTCCGCTCCGATATGTTCGAGCTGCGGCGGGGCGCAATGCAAGCGTGGGCGGACTATCTGGCGTAGATTTCCGCCCACGTCAACCAGTCGAATACTGATTATCACTATTACAAATACAACGCTTGACGGCGGATAGTAGGGAATCGTAGCATTTTAACCAGCATCATTTGAATGGAGGAGAAGATGACGACGACCGCAGCAACCGATCAGCTCTTGAAGGGGCGCGAAGTTGCAAAATACTTGGGGATCTCCCAAGGCACTTTTTACATCATGCTCCGAGAGGGCCGTTTTCCGTCTGGTATACGACTCGGCCCGGGTACGGTCCGCTGGAAGAGGTCCGACGTCGACCTTTGGTTGGAGGGCCGACGCAGTTAAAGCGAAGCGACAGAAGGGCCGCCGTTAAGAGTCTCTCACAAACTACACGGCGGCCAGCGGCCCAGGGGGGGCGGCGTGTTTGTATTTTCTCGCACCTTGCCGCCCACGTCAACCAATCCCCAGGGCCGCCAATGCCCTTAGTCCGACGCGATAGGGAAACACCTGAAGGCACCGGGGACGGGGCGAGTGGGGACGGCGGCACCGGGGGAAGATGAGCGAACCGCCAGTTCAGACCAAGGCTTTTCGAAGGCTCATGGCCGGGTGTGCGGAGGCAGAGAAGCAACCAGTACAGCCACACCTGCTTTATTGGCGATGGGGCGCTACATGGCTCTATGCGATGGTGGCTCCACGGAAGGTCCAACCCGTTTCTGGACGGGAAGGGCCTTCCGTGCCCAAAGATACGAGATATGCTCAGGGTTTCCTAACGTTTAGTAACGCCTTAACGACGTTACTAGTTACTAGTTACTAGTTACTAGTAACTAGTGGAGGTTAGAGAATGGTTGACTTGTCTGAGACGTTGCGAGTCTTGGCAATTGAGTTGGATGATCCGATCTCGACATTAGAAGGCTTGTTGCATGACTTGGCAGAAGCTGAGGAAGAGGAGGGAAACGACACAGATTTTTCCAACCTGTCGGCGTTTCTTGGAGCTTTACACGGGATACTCAGTAGAACCGTAAGCGTTGCCAACGACGTGAGGAACCGAACACCCGTGAATTCTGAAGATGTACGAGTGCTGACTATCCATCTGAACGCTGCGGCGTTTTGGCTGAACCATCGATGACTAATTATGGGTCAAATGAAGAGCTGCGAGAATTCACCTGCAAGATAGGGAGTTTGAAAATGGATTCGGAAGTCATGACTTTTCTCGACCGGTTGCGTGACAAAGCCGGGGATTGTTCTTGCCTCGGTTGTAACGGACTACGCGAATGGGCAAATCTAGTTGAATCCCGACAACCTGAGACGCTGGACGATCTACCTGTAGAGGGCATCCAGGCTCTAGAAGAAAATTGCGACTGTGAGGGTTGTCGCTATTCCCGGTATCTGCTGGTCCTAGGGAACCCTGAGCCGAAATGCTAATCTCCCCTTGGGAACCGTAGAGGGACTCTTCCGTGTAAGCATGGACAGATTGAGGCCGTTTCAACGCCAGTTCATCCGGGGCGCCCTATGCCAGGGAGTCGACACGGCCGCCCTGAGTCTCCCACGTGGGAACGGTAAAACCTGGCTGGCCTCCCATATACTCTCCAGGTGTTTGACGCCTGGAGACTCCCTGTTTGAGGCGGGCGCGGAATACCTGCTATGTGCGGCCAGCATTGAGCAAGCCCGGCTGTGCTTCCGTTTCATCCGGCAAGAGCTCGAACCTTCCGGCGCCTATCGATTCCTGGACGCCAGTACGCGGATCGGGATCAACCACGTCCGCACCAATACGAGGCTCCGCGTCCTGTCTTCCAACGGAAAGACGGCAATGGGGATCGTGGGTTGCCCGGTCCTGGTGGCCGATGAACCGGGAAGCTGGGAAGTGAACGGCGGCCAGCTTATGCACGACGCCATACAGACGGCGCAAGGCAAGCCGGGCAGCCCTATGAGGGTTGTTTACATCGGAACGCTTGCCCCTGCCCGTGACGGCTGGTGGCTCAATCTCATTGAGGACCAAAGCCACGGATCGACCTACATTCAAGCGCTACAGGGCGCCCGCGGCCGTTGGGACTTGTGGCCTGAAATCCGGCGCTGCAATCCGCTTACCGCCATCTCCGCAGACTTCCGGCGGAAGTTGCTTGAAGAACGCGACGCCGCCCGGCTGGATACTCGACTCAAGGCACGATTCCTTTCGTACAGGTTGAACGTTCCGACGCCCGACGAATCCGAAATGCTGCTGACGGTTGAGGACTTTCAACGGATGGAAGGCCGAACGACGCCGGACCGCGACGGGCGGCCCGTGGTGGCCGTCGACCTTGGCGGTGGCCGGGCTTGGAGTGCTGCGGTGGCCGTCTGGACTGGTGGCCGCATTGAGGCGACGGCCGTCGCGCCTGGTATCCCGGACCTGGACGCCCAAGAGCGCCGGGATCGTGTCTCTTCGGGCACGTACCGGCGACTATGGGAAAAGGGATTGCTGCAAATTGCCGAGGGCTTGCGAGTCCAACCGCCCGCGACGCTATGGGATTCGATTAGGGACCGCTGGGGCGTCCCTTCCCGGATTGTGTGCGATAGATTTCGCTTGCCTGAATTGCTTGACGCGCTTCATGGCGCATGTCAAGTTGAACCACGGCTGGCCCGCTGGAGTGAAGCGGCATTTGACATTCGGGCGCTCCGCAAAGGGGCCAAGGATGGGCCGTTGGCCGTCGCCACGGATGACCGGGTGTTGGTGGCCGCGTCTCTTGCCGTGTCTACGATCAAAAACGACGACCAAGGGAGTTTCCGCCTGGTGAAATCCCAGAACAATACCGCGCGGGATGACGTTGCCGCAGCCCTGGCGCTGGCCGCTGGCGCACACGCGCGGGATGCAGCCAAGCCAAAACGCCGGGGCTATCTCGGGGTGGCTTGACGTATTACGCGGTTGGCATGGGCGGCAACTCGCGCCACGCTAGGAATACGCTACGAATAACGTGGTTCCCATAGCACCAATTTGGTAGAATGCGGCTATGGGATTAGCTGCGAAAATATCAAATTGGGAACGCATACGCCGGCAGGCGTTGGACCGCGACGGCTGGCGTTGCTGTCGCTGCGGAAAGGCCGGCCGCCTGGAGGTCCACCACCTGCGACGCCTGATTGACGGCGGCGATAATAGTCTCCCGAATCTCGAATCCCTGTGTATCGCTTGTCACTTAGCGATTCACCGCAAGCCCGTTAGTTCGGCCCGGTCCGATTGGGACCAGCTGGCGGCGGCGCTATGACCACTCCCCGGCTGAATCGTGTCTTTACCGTCACCGGCAGTTCGACACGAACGGTCCGGGCGCCGATCCGGTACGGGGTGAACAACCGGCAGGCTGACGGCTTTTCGCAAGCACAGGGCGAATGGTACGCGGCGGGCGCCTTTTTCAATGCCTTACCCGACTCCGCAGCCCTGGCCAGCGATTTGGTGGCGTTCCTTGTAACCGTGCTTAATATCGAGAATCCCACGGTCAACGCCGATGGATCGATGCAAGACGGAGTGACCGCCCTGCCTTCCCTGCTGTCCATTCAAGATGAGGGCCATTGGGTGAGGATCACCACGCCGGACGCTGGCGAAAGCTACGTTCAATATGACGTCACATTCGTCACAACCCACGCCGACGAGGTGACATTGAGTGTGGAAAATCCCCTGTTAGTCGGGGCAGATTTCGCCCTGGCGCAAGATACCTTTGCCCAGATCCTTTTCGAACGCCATACATCCGAGCAATCGATCACCGGCACAACGAATCTGCCAGTGTGGGGCGAGTTGGCGGAACGGGGCGCCGTCTTGGGCGTAATCTCAATTACTACCGAAGATGAGCCCGTAACCACGGGCGCCCAAGAGGAAGCGCTAGCCACGGTCCGCTATCACCCGGACCTGGCGATAGGGATGCAACTTCGGGACGATCTGAATCGGACCTGGGGAATACGGGGCAGCCGGACAATCGGGGACCGGCGATATCTCGAATTCGACCTATCGCGGGCTGTGCAAGGATAGAGTGGCCGCCAGTATCAGAATCGACGTTTCCGACGCCCTGGAGGGCCTCCAGGACGTGGGCGAACGGCTGGAACGCTTCAAGGCGGCAATACTCCGCTGGGCACAAATGGGACTTGAACGGTTTGTTCTTCCCAAGCTGCGGGACGCAACGCCCGTTCGCACGGGGCGGCTACGGGGCGCCCGCCAGTTCCGGCGGATTCCAGGGGGCGGATCGTTCTACTGGGGGCGTGAAGGTTTTTACTGGCAGTTCCAAGACGGCCTCCAGGAACGCCACCGTCAAATTGTTAGGGATAGCTTGCCGGATCTGATCCCTTGGGCGGTCCGCAACGCCCGCCGGGAAGTCGGAATCTAAATCGGAGATGATCTAATGCTCAAGTCTCAAAGCGCCTTGGTGGAAATGTCGCAAATCCGGGAAGAATTGAACGGCCTACCTGACGATGCCGACGCCGAAACGTTGAACGGACTCACGGCCCGTTACCAGCGCATAGAGGCGGCCTACAGGGCGGCCCTGATTGCTGAGGGCCAAGCGGCCGCCCTGGATCCGCCCGAGGACGGCCAGCCCGCCGAAATTCGCGGCCTGATTCGCCGGGCAAGCCTGGCGACGTTCCTTATCGGCGCTGCGGAAGAATCCGACTCCAAAGGTCCGGAAAATGAATTGCGGGCCGCCGTTGGGCTCGCCGACTTTCCAAATCACTTTCCCGTCGACATGCTGTTGCCCGAAGAGCGCACAGAGGACCGCGCGGACGTTGCCAGCGTCCAGGCGACGGCCCTTCAAGAAAATCAAGCGGGAATCATTGCCCGGGTGTTCGCGGCGACGGCTGCGGCCTACGTTGGCGCGGCGATGCCCACCGTTGGCGTTGGTCAATCCAACTATCCGATCCTTTCGGCCGGTACGACTGGCGACGTTCGCAGCCCTGGCGTTGCTATTGACGCCGGCGCGGCGACACTCACCGTCAAGAGTGTGAATCCCGTTCGGGCGACGGCCCGCTATCTTTGGAATGTGGAAAACGCCGCCCTTGTGCGGGGATATGAGGAGGCGCTAGCCGCCGATATCCGGGCCGTAATGGGCGACAAACTGGACGCCCTGGTTATCAGCGGGCAAGCGGCGGTCAACGACGTGTCACCGGCTTTCGAGGGGATTCTGAGCGCCTTGACCGATCCGATGCCGGCCGCCACGCTTGCGGAATGGGATGACTACCTTGGCGCGTACACGGCCCAGGTTGACGGCAAGTATTCCCAGGACGGCAGCAACGTCCGGTTGCTGGTGAATCCTGAAGTGTTCAAACACGCTTGGGACTTGCCCGCCGGAACGGAGGGCCGGGCCGGGCTGCTGCGGTCCCTGCTGCCCGCTGGACGCTTTAGGGCGTCCGCCAACATGCCCGCTGGCGCCTCCAACGTAAACGCGGCCATAGCGTTTGCGATGGGTAACGGAATGGGCTATGTGAATCCCGTCTGGCGCGGAATCCAAGCAATCCGGGATCCCTACACCGGGGCGAGTGAGGGGCAGATTGCCTTGACGCTCCAAATGCTGACGGGCGGCCTGATGATCCGGGATGATATGTACGCCCAACTATCGTTCAAAACGGCCTAACCGTGGAATCACGATTCTTGGAATGCCGGGCCGATGGTAGGATTATCACCGGCGCGGCCCTGGAATATGGCGACGTTGCCCGGCTACGCTTTGGGCGGGAAACGTTTGATCCGCAGCCGTTCGGCGACGTCGCGGCGCTGGATGTGATTGCCAACATCCAACACAACCGCCAGCGCCCACTTGCCCGGACCGGCGGCGGCGGGCTGGTGTTGACTGACAGCCCGGACCGCCTGGCGATCCGCGCGGAGCTCCCTACTACACGGGATGCTGACGACGCCTTGGAGCTGGTGAAAACCGGCGTTCTGCGGGGATGGTCCATAGAATTTGATCCGCAGCGGGAATCCCAAGAGGGCGATCTGAGGCGCATTCATTCGGCCCTGCTGTCTGGCGTTGGCCTGGTGGACCGCCCGGCCTATCCGCAGTCAATCCCACTGGTGAGACAGGACGGCGAAGGGTTGACCGGGATGTTTCCCTACAACCAAGATTCCGTCATTGCTGACACCGGGCGGCGGCGTAAGCAACGGATTGAGCCCGGCGCATTCGAGTTCGCCATAAGGCAGCCGGACCGTGAGATTAACCTTTTGCTGGGCAGTCCTGAACGGCCGCTGGCGTCAAAAATGGCGGGCACGCTTCAGCTCCAGGACACGCCGGACGCCCTGAATTTCAGCGTGCGGCGCCTACCGCAAACGTCTTATGCCGTCGACTTCCTGGCGCTGCTGCGGGCCCGGGCGATCATTCCCGGGATCGTGCCTTTTTTCCTGATTGCGGCTGGTGTTGCCGACGCCGAGCGCGACGAAGAGGAAGAGGGCAACCCGGGCGTTTACCGCCACGTCGTTGCGGCCGCCGTTCTAACCGGCCTCGCAATCATGTTCCGGGCCCCACGCGGCAACCCGGGCGAGGTCAACACGCGGGCCGACGATGACGACGCCATAGAAGAGACGCCGGCCGGCCTGGTGGTCCCCAAGCGGAAACGACTATGGCTGTAACACTGACGGCCAGGCAACTCGCCTACCGGATGAGGCTGGTAGCCGACACGTCGACGGCCCTCGAAGAGCCGCAGCTTGGCGTTGTGACTGCGATCTTGGCCGCAGCTACCGCCCTGGTCGTGCGCTATGCGCCGCTGGCCCCGGACAGCATTCACAACGAGGGCGCAACGCGCCTGGCCGGTTTTCTCTACGACACGCCGCCCAGCGGATCGCGGCAGTGGCAAAACCCTATGATCCAATCGGGCGCAACAGCGGTCCTATCGTCATATCGAATCCAGCGAGCAACGCCGATCGGGGGCGGAGCGCAGCCACCGTCAAGCGGGCTGCGGGCTCACGGTGAAGCGGAGATCGAAATAGACCGGTCCGGGATATGGATCGGGACCGGCCTATTCAAACCGGATAGTCCCTGGTGGCTTTATCAGCTCGCCGCCGATGGGGAAATAAGCGCCGCCGTGTGGCAACCGCGGGGCGCTTTGCTACCGGCCGCACCGGCGACGGCCGCCGTCGCCGGTGCGGCCGTCGATACGTCGCCGGGCTACGTTGTCGGATGCAACGCGGCCGGCGAGATTCTGATCGCCGGCCCTAGTGCCACTGTCACCGTCCGGGTGACGATATGGGCCGCTTATCTGTGAGGGGGCTGACAGAATGGGCTTTCTTCATTCTCTGGCGGCCCGTTTCCGGCCCGAGACGCGGGCGGCCGGTTCGTACACCGACGCCGCACTGGACGCCGCGACGGGCAACGCCGCATCGGTGGCAGAGCAGACGGCGGCGGCTGAGTACGGGATAGGGCTGCTGTCCCGGTGCTTCGCTGCTGCGGTGATTGATCCGGACGTGCTCACGCCCACGCTACCGGCCCAAGCCCGGGCGGACCTGGCGCGGCGGCTGCTGATCCGCGGGGAAGTGGTCTACGCTATTGAGGTCTCCAGGTTGGGCGCAATCCGCCTCCTGCCTGCCAGCTCGCACGACATAGCGGGCGGCCCGGATGAATCGACCTGGCGCTATTACCTGGACCTACCCGGCCCCACTCGCCCCGAACGTCGGCGGCTGCCTGCTGAGGGCGTGATACACGTCCGCATAGGGGCGGACCCGTCGCGGCCGTGGAAAGGTTGCAGCCCGTTGGAAAATGCCGGACTCACCGCCCGTATCTTGGCCCGCCTGGAGCAACGGACCGGCGAAGAGAGCAACGCGAGTTCCGGCTATCTGCTGCCCGTACCGGACGGCACACCGGAGGAATCGGTAACCGCCCTGAAAGGAGACCTGGCCGCCCTTAAGGGGAAAATCGCCCTGGTAGAATCGCAGGCGGCCGGACACGGGCAAGGGCGGGCGGCGGCGCCCGCTTCTGACTGGCGATTGAAACGCCTTGGCGCAGAGTTCCCGGAAGGCAACGTCAACCTGCGGCGCCAGGTTGGAGCCGACGTGGTCAGCTCGATGGGGATACCGCCGGCGATGTACATCGGCAGCGACGGCGGGACCATGCGGGAATCCTACCGGCAGTTGTTGACCGCGACGCTCCAACCATTGTCTGTACTGGTATCGGAAGAGTTGGAACGCAAGTTGGAGATCCCCGCAGTCCGTTTCAACTTCCGTCGTTTAGCTGCTGCGGACATTGCGGCCCGGGCCCGCGCGTTTGGCAGTCTGGTCCAGGGTTACACCCAAGCCGGCGGGGAAGCGCCGGACCTGGCCCGACTGGAGACGTTGGCCGGGTTGAATGAATGATTAGACACGACCGCAGCGGTGATCTTCGTATGGCGATCATTGACGCCGACGATCCCACCGGCAAGGCCATACTGAGGGCAGCCCGCACAGCGGCCACAGAGGGCGATTTAGGCCGCAACCGGCCTGTTAAACGGGCCGCACAGCGTTGAAGCGCTTACGCCGGCTGCTGTCTGATCTCACAACGGACGATCTCAATTGCCTGGCGGCTATGTGGATGGTAAGCCGGCTATGGAGCGGGGCAACCGGCCAGGGCGGGATATGGGCGGTTGCCAGCGAGATAGTGAACGATGCGGCCCGCGAGTCACTACAGCAGCGGCGCGCGTTTTGTGCCGGCCCCACCACGGGGGTGGGTGCCCGGACGATGCGAAAATGGATTGGTGAGTTGGCGAGTAAGAGCGTGAGTAATAATGGCCCGCCAGAACCGCCCGATCCGTAGCTAAAAAGGGCCGGTAATGGCGTCCCAGGCAGGATTCGAACCCGCGACCCGCTGCTTAGAAGGCAGCCGCTCTATCCTCTGAGCTACTGGGACGTTTCGAGACGGCCGTTTGCCTCGATCACCGAGGGAGGGCCTGAAACCATGTTACGAACGGCCCGCCAATAGTGTCAAGGCGTGTCGCACCGGCGTCAAAGACTCAGTCTCCGGCGGAACCGCCAGGCCTCTTCCGCCGCCCCATGTATGGCGCGCGACACCCGCTTAGTTCGAGCGGAATGTCCAGACGGGTAATGCCGAGGCGGGACAGGGCGCAACCTTTGGTCGCTGTCCTCGATTATAATGACTTTTGGACGAGACTCCCCAGCCCGACGCCCTAGAGGATGACAGTGACAGACCAGAACGGCGAGGACAGTATTCGTTGGCTGGAGTGGGGTGACGACGCTTTCGCCGCCAGCCGCCAGGAAGGCAAGCCCCTTTTGCTCACCCTGACCGCGACCTGGTGCCACTGGTGCCACGTGATGGACGAAACCTCGTATTCCGACCCCAGGGTGATCGAGCGCATCAACTACGGCTTCATCCCGGTCAGGGTTGACGTTGACCGGAGGCCCGATATCTCCCGCCGCTACAACCAGGGCGGCTATCCTTCGGTGGCGGTGTTGGACGGCGGCGGGGAGTTGTTGGCCGGCCGGATTTACATGCCTCCCGACGAGATGCTAACGCTGCTGGCACAGGTCTCCGAGCATTTTCCGGCCCCGGTCCCAGCCGCACCCCGGCAAGGCGCCGCCGCTAGCCGCCCGGCCTCCGGCGCCAGCCAGTCGCCCGATGAACGAGTCCGGCGGTGGTTGATGGACCACTACGACCCTCGGTGCGGCGGCTTCGGCTCTGAGCCCAAGCAGCCTCCGTGGGAAGGACTGCGCTTCCTCCTGGAGCTGTACGGACGCTACGGCGAGGAACCGTATCTTACGATGGTGACCGACTCCTTGGACGGTATCATCGGCGGACTGTACGACCAGAAAGATCGGGGATTCTTCAGGTACTCCGTGACCAGGGACTGGAAAGTACCCCACTACGAAAAGATGCTGCTCACCAACGCCAGCCTGGCCTCCCTGCTGCTGGAGGCATGCCAAGTCACTGGCAACGCGGCTTACGAAGAAGCAGCCGCCGGAGCGCTCCGGTACCTGATGGACACCCTGTACGATGACGAATCGGGCCTGTTCCATTCTAGCCAGGACGCTTGGGAGGACTTCTACCGCCTGCCTTGGAAGGACCGCGACGCTGCGGAACGGCCAACGGTCGACAAGACAGCCTACACCGGATGGAACGCCTGCGCGGCCAGCGCGTTCATCAAGGCCGGGGCCGTGCTCGGCGCTCCCCGGCATTTGAAGACCGCGGCAAGGACACTGGAAGTCCTCTGGTCGGACCTGTGGGAAGGCGAGTTGGGATTCCAGCACACCGCCGGCGGCTCACCCAAGCAGCCCAGGATGCTGGACGACCACGTTGCGTTCCTGCGGGCATCCTTGGAACTCTTCCAAGCTAAAGGCGACCCAATCCATCTGGAACGCGCCGTCCAGGTCGCCGCAGTAATCGACCGGCTCTTCGGGCCTGCGGAGGGCGGTTATCTCGACGTTGCCGCAGCCGGCGCTCCGTCTGCCGATGCGCCCCTCGCTGGAGACCGGCCGGTGCTGGAAAACTCGCTCCTCGCCGAGGCTTTAGCGGTCTTGGCGTGTCTGACCGGCGACGCCGCCTACCAAGAGCGGCCAGCGCTTGCATTAAGCGCGTTCGAAACGATAGTCCCGGATAGCAGCTTCTTGGGCGACAGGCCGTCGCGCCGGGTTGAGGAAGACGAAGAGGCGCTGTTTCTCCCGGCCGGTTCGGCTTGGGCCCGCGCCCGGCAAATGTTGGCGGAGGGGCCGGTACACCTCGTGGTTGTTGGCGCTTCCGGGAATCCGACCGCTCAAAGCCTTATGGCCGCCGGTCTGAGGGCATACCTGCCGCACCGTGTGCTCCAGAGGCTGGACCCGGAGACCGACCGGGAGCGGATCGAGTCTCTCGGCTTTCCACTGGAGGCGGAACCCGCGCTCTACGCCTGCATGAACGGCATGTGCCTGGCGCCCATTCGTTCGGTGCGAGAGGTGGAGCGATTATTGGGCGAGTGCCCTTGGAAGCAGTTTACCGCACGGCAATAGGAATCCGTTCCCCATCCCCAGCGTATGTATAAGTGTAAAGACCCGATTACCAGACCGGCCTCAACCGGCGGTCCATAATCCTGAAAGGGGCTAGCAATGTCGACCTTTGGTGATATCGAACGTACCTTCGCCAGCGTTTACGAGTATCGCTGGGCCATTGGCGCCGCAACCCTGGTGTTCATCGCCGCCGTCCTTGCTTTTGCTTACTGGCGGGGCTGGCACCGGATTATCATGCGGCACAAGGTCGGCTTTGGAGTCGCGGCCGTCCCGCTGCTGGCCATCACAATCTGGCTGGGCTGGTCTCTGGGCTCCCCATTGTTCACCAACGTTACGGTGGAGGAACAGTTTCCCTTCGCCCTGGACGCCGTAGTGCCCGAGGGAATGGAGCGGGAGGACGTCGAGATGGCGATGGCCGGCATGGCGATGGTCGACGACCCGATTATGGAAGAAGCCATGCCTCGCTCGTCCGCGATCGACGCCGCCTCCGCCATGAGCTCTGGAAACGCGGTGGTGGTGATGACTGCCGAGGAAATCAAAGCCCTGGCTGAAGGGTACGAGATGGTAGCCGACGCCGGGGTGGACTCGGAAGACGCTGGGATGGACGCGGAAATGGTTGAGAAAGGGGCTCAAATGTTGGAGCCGGTGGTCATGGCGGTGGTTGCTCCGGAGAGCGAGGTCCGGGCCGTGAAGCAGGGCGACTTCAAGGACGCCGACAGCTTCCACCGGGGCAGCGGCCAAGCCATCATTTACACCACTCCCGAAGGTGGTCACCTGCTGCGGCTGGAAAACCTCGAAGTGACCAACGGCCCCGCCCTGCACGTGGTCCTGTCGCCCCACGAGGACCCAACCCGCTCCAACGAAGTGCTGCTGGAAGGCTACGCCGACCTGGGCGACCTCAAGGGCAACCGCGGCAACCAGAACTACACAATTCCGGCGGACGTAGACCTGTCCGTAATCAAGAGCGTCGTCATCTACTGCAAACCCTTCGCCGTAGTCTTCAGCGTGGCCACGCTTCGGGGCGCCTGATTTCCAGAGACTACCAATTCCTCAGAATATGGTCGGCAATATTGACGGCGATTCGGGCGCCCCTTGGATTGCTGGCGGCGAAAAAGAGTTCGAACATCGGAGAATTCCTGGAGTTTCTGAAAACTCTCCGTGTGGGAGCTACTTCCTGGAACACTGATTCCAGCCTCTCTCGATAAAGCAGAGCGATATGGTCGCTACCCTGGGGCCGTTCCAGGTGCTGTTCGCCGAATAGGCTCAGTTGAGCGGACGGCTGATAAACGCCTTCCCAATAGTCGCGCGCCCCGAAAATTCGGTCCAGGTGACGCGCCAGAGGTTCGTTCGGTTCGGAATTACCGGGCATCATGCGAGCGATCGCCATAAGCGGGAATAGGATCCAACAATCCACCTTTTGTGTTCCAGCAATCGCCGAGACCGACTCCCAGCTGACCTCAGTCGCAAACGGGTCCAAGAACATGACAGCACGGTCGAAGGCGGCCAGGCTGCTGCATATTGCCGGAAGAGTCAGGTTGGCGTCGTCATTGATTACTGTTATATCCCGATCCGGGAACTCTATATCCAGATTATGGAGGGCGGCACTGCGGTCGGGGTTCTTTTCGATGAAGATCAAACGGTCGAATGGTTTGTCTTTTATCTCGAGGGCGATAACCGGCGAGCCCGCGTGCAATTCTCGAAAGTCTGCATAGTCATAGTTGTCGTACGCTTCGTTGGGAGCCCATGATCCCTCTCCGGCAAAGGCATCCACATACACAAGACGAAACCGTGTGGGCTTCAAAGCTGTGGTGTAAGCATCCAGGTAAAGGCGAAGGATTTCCAGCTTCGCTTGAGTCCAGGGCCCGCCAAAGGAAGTGTGTGCCACTGAGTTCTCAACCTCCCGCAGGCATTTGACGCCATAGCTGACCATCGAGGACTGCGGCATCGCCGCCGCGTTTCTTGCGGACCCCTCCAAGCTGCTTTAGGAAAAATGCTACACCGGCTTTCGTCGCCTGGTCCCGGAGTGCTCGGACCCAATTCAATTCCATGGGCCTTGCTTCGGGGCCACTTTCCCCCCCGGCTATCACCCATTGCACTGTACTGGCCTCCAGCCAAGGTGTTAGATCGAGGTGACCAAGGAGCGGCTCTGCCGAAACGAACCGTATTGGCGCGGGCACCCGGTCCAATACGGTCAATCGCGGTGCGTATTTTTGACTCTCCACGGAAGTCCCCATCCATATGTTGGGAGGCCAGCCGTCGTGAAAACTCCGAGCGTGGCGATTCCACCAAGCTACAGCCCGGCCTGGCCGCTTGGTCAACACTTGGAAGACGTGACCACGTTCCTGAGCAGCTTCCTCCATTACCTTGAACATCTCCAGAACGAATCCGAAGGGAACAGCCGGATGAAATACGTCCGCCATGCTGTTAACGAACACGCGCCTTGGTTTTTTCCATCCGAGAGGAATCGGCAGACGCTCCGGCAGCAAGCGTACGTTTCCGGGAGCAGTCTCGTAACCGGCAACCCCCATCTGCTTGAGACGCGGGTAAAGGGTGAACATATAACAGTGATCACAACCGGGAGATACGCGTGAACACCCTGTAACAGGGTTCCAAGTTTCATCCGTCCATTCGATTTGGGAGGGCATAACTTACCTGTACCACTCTAATGTGCCATCAAATAATAAATGGCGCTACTTGCTTCTGTCAGTGGAAACAAATGGCTGTAACGGCCGTTTCACGGCTGGCGGTGATGCCGGAGGCTGACTCACCGCGGTTGTGATAACGCGCTCCCTGATCGATAATGGGCCGTAATTCTTCGGCCTCCCACACCCCATTGCAGGAGGAAACCAGTGTCCAGAATCAGCATGATTCACCACATCAATATCCAGATTACCGACCGCCAGCGCACCCGGGAGTGGTACGAGCGGGTGTTGGGGGCGCAGTTCCTGGACCGGGGGCCGGCGCTGAACAGGCGGCAGCTTCAGTTACGCATCGGCAGCGGGGAGATTCATACCAGCGACGTTGACGAGGTAATCCCGGTCACCCGTGTTCACTTCGCCATCGAGGTCGAGGACTGGGCCGAGATGCTCGCTCACCTGGATGCTCAAGGTGTGCCCTGCAGCCGCTCCGCAGGCGGCGCTTTCACCGGCACGGGCGGTGAAGACCCGTACCAAGGCCGCCGCGAGGACACCAACGAGCACTACACCTACATCAGCGACCCCGACGGCAATCTCATCGAACTGGTGTACCATCCGTTGGGGCTGGAAAACTCCGACGGCGAGAGTCTGGAACTGACCACCGATTCGGACAACGTGCGCTGGACCCAACTTGCCGGCTTCGTCGAAGACGCCCTCAAGGTCGAACCCGCGAGGACTTGACCGGAGGCCACAGAGCATTTCTCAGTCGTCTCTGTGCGCTCTCCGGGTGCGGCCCGGGCGCCCTGTGATTAATTGAGGCCCTGCAGCGCCTCCCAGACCTTCTGTGGAGTCAGCGGGGTGTTGATGTGTCGGACGCCCGCGCCGGACAGTGCGTTCATCACCGCGTTGGCAATCGCCACCGGAGCGGCCAGCGTGGGGAGTTCGCCGATGCCTTTGACTCCCAAGGCGGTGATCGGCGACAGCGTTTCCATGGTATCCAGCTCAAAGTCGGGCAAGTCTATGGTCTTGGGCAGCGCGTAGTCCATCAGGCTGCCGCTTAAGGGCTGGCCGTCTTGGCTGTAGACCATCCCCTCCAACAACGCTTCGCCGATTCCTTGGGCGATGGCCCCGTGGACCTGCCCGTCGGCCAGCATCGGGTTGATGATCTTCCCCGAGTCGTGGACCGCCACGTACTGCAGGATTTTGATCGCTCCGTTTTCCCTCGAGACCTCCACCACCGCCACGTGGGAACCGAAGGAGTAGGGGCTGCGGTCCAATGTGTTGGTCCCTTTGAAGTCAAGGCCGGGCTCCGCCCCTTGGGGCAGCAACTCTTCGTTGTAGGCCGCGCCCGCCACTTGAGCGAAGGACACGCCGCCGTTGGGCCGGTAACGGTTGACGGCTTGCCCGCCCGTCAACACGACGTCTTCCAGAGGGCAGTCCAGCAGGTGGGAGGCGATGTAGGCCAGCTTCTCTTTGGCCTCTTGCAAGACGACGTGGAGCGCGGTGCCGCCGGCGATGAGGCCGCGGCTGGCCGATGTGCCGCCCCCGGCGGGCAGCACGTCGGTGTCGCTGTGCAACACCCGCACGTCGCCGGGGGCGATGCCCAACTCGTCGGCAGTCATCTGCGCGAAGGTAGTCTCCGTGCCTTGCCCGTGAGGGGAGACCCCGGTGTGAACGGTCACCTGGCCGGACTCGCCGACGATCACCCTGGCATGGTCGGTGAGCACGGTGGTTTTGGCCCCGGACCCCTTCACCACGGTGGCCAGCCCCACTCCGATGAGCGGGCCGCCCGAGTCGCGGGAATCCTGGGACCTCTCCTGCCAACCGGCGTAGCCGGCCATTTCCAGCGAACGGTCGAAGGCGGCGGCGTAGTTCCCGGAGTCGTAGGTGATCCCGGTCGGCGTCTCGTGGGGGAAGGCGTCGGGCGGGATGAAGTTGCGCCGCCGCACCTCCGCCGGGTCGATGCCAAGTTCGCCGGCTACCAGGTCAATGGTGCGTTCCATGCAGAAGGCGGCCTCCGGACCCCCCGCTCCCCGATATGCTCCGGTGGGCGGCTTGTTTGTCACCACCCCTTCGACATCGACGCGCATCGCCGGCGTCCGGTAGGGGCCGGTAAGCCGGTGGCTGGTCAGGACCGGGATGGTCGGCGTGGAGAGGAAGAAAAACGCTCCCAGGTCGGCTACAACGCGGACCCGGATGCCCAACACGGTCCCGTCGTTCTTCACCGCCGCCGACATTGCGAGGTCGAAGCCGCGGCCGTGGAAGCAGAGCATGTTCTCTTGCCGGCTTTCCACCCACTTGATGGGGCGGCCCAGTTGCATACACAGGTAGGGGACCGCCACCTCCTCGGAGAAAAGACAGCCCTTTTCCCCGAACCCGCCGCCGACGTCGGGTGCGGCAACCCGCACGCTCTCTTCGGTGCGGCCCAGGATGTCGACCAAGTGCTCGCGCACTTCGTGGGGATGCTGGGTCGAGTCCCATACGCTAAGCAGGTCGTTATCGCGGTCGTAGCTGGCCAGCAAGCCCCGGGGTTCCATCGGGGCCGGGGCGAGACGCTGCACCCGGTATTGCTGGCTGACAACCCGGTCGGCGGAGGCGAAGGCCGCGTCGATGTCTCCCCCGGAGTTCACCGTCCGTAGGCAGACGTTGCTGCCCAGGTACTCGTGCACCACCGGCGCGCCTGCTTCCAAGGCTTGCGAAGGATCAACGATCGCGGGCAACAACTCGTAGTCGACTACGATCCGCTCCAACGCGTCGGCGGCTGTGTAAATGTCTTCGGCGACGACGATGGCGACGGCCTGGCCCACGTAGCAGACCTTGCCTTCGGCCAATACCGGGTGCCGGGGCGGGGCAATATCATCGACTTCGTTGGACAAACGTGTCGGCAGTTGGGCGGCCAAACCCGAAAGGTCGCTGGCGGTTACGACCGCCGCCACGCCCGGCATGGCGGCCGCCGCGGTCGTATCGATGGAGCGCAGCGCGGCATGGGCATGTGGACTGCGCAACACCAGGGCGTGCAGCATCCCCGGCAGTTGCATATCGTCGACATACGACGAGAACCCCGTCAACAGGCGGTGGTCCTCAAACCGCCTGATTGATTGGCCAGCGTAAGTCGTCATGAATGGCCTCCCTTTGCCGTGAAATCCTGCGGGGACTCAAAGTACCGTCAATATACTATATAATGTCCTAAAGCACTCCCCGGACCCTTTCTAAGGAGGGAGACATATGGCAGACCAAGAACAAATCGCTCAAATGGGCCACTTGATGCGCCGGGCCGGCTTCGGGGCGTCATACGAGGAACTGGAGGCCAAGGCCGCCGACGGCTACGAGGCCACCGTGGAAGACCTGCTCCATCCGGAGCGGTTCGAGCCGATCGACAACGACCTGCTCTACCGCTTCATGCCCGGTTACGAGGGCGCTCTCGGCCCTCCCCTGAACCAGGGCGAGTGGGTTTACCGGATGATCAACACCCTGCGCCCGCTGGAAGAGAAGATGGCCCTCTTCTGGCACCAGCTTTTCGCCACCGGCAACTCCAAGGTGGACAACCCGCCCGAACTGACCCAGCAGATCGAGATGTTCCGGCGCAACGGCTTGGGCAGCTTCCGGGAACTGCTGGTTGACCTGGCCAAGAACCCGGCCATGATTTTCTGGCTGGACAACAACGGCAACCACATGGGCGCCATCAACGAGAACTGGGGCCGGGAGTTGCTGGAGCTGTTCTCGATGGGCGTCGGCAATTACTCCGAGGACGACATCAAGGAGGCTTCACGGGCTTTCACCGGCTGGACCATCGGCCCGAAGATTCCGCGCAACCCCTTGGGACGCTTCTACTGGAACTTCGAATACCGTCCCGAAGACCATGACGACGGCGAAAAGACCTTTCTGGGGAACACCGGGAACCTGAACGGGCAGGACATCATCGACATCGTGGTAAATCAACCCGCCACCGCCCGTTTCCTCTCACGCCACCTCTACAACTTCTTCGTGGCCGACGAGCCCCAGGTGCCCAGTTGGAACATCACGCCGCCAAACGACCCCGACGCCGTCGACCAGTTGGTCGCGGCCTACGACGAGTCCGGGGGCGACGTCCGGGCGATGCTGCGGGTGTTGTTCAACTCCGACTTTTTCAAGCAGGCCCGCTACTCCCGGGTGAAGAGCCCGGCGGAACTGGTCATCGGAGCGGCCCGCTTGGCCGGCAACTACGAGGGCCCGCGCCCCGGCTTCAACCAATTGGCCTTCGAGTGCGCCTATCAAGGGCAGGAGCTGCTGAACCCCCCAAGCGTGGAAAGCTGGCACACCGGCGCCGAGTGGATTGACGGGGGCGCGTTGGTGCGGCGGGTCAACTTCGCCGCCAGCCTGCTCGGCGACACCTCCCTGCCGGGAGTCCAGGCCATAGTGAACAATCTCCGTGGACGCGGCAGGCTGACGCCGGAAGAACTGATAGAAAGTTGCTTGGAAATGGTCGGCCCGATGGAAATCGGCGAGGCAACCCGGGCCGAGTTGCTGGAACACGCCCGCGCCGCTGGCGACGTCCGGTGGGACACCGCTGCGGATGCCGCCGAGTCGGAAAAGCGAGTCGGGGTAATGCTGGCCCTGATCGCCGCGTCACGGGACTTCCAGTTCGCCTAAAAATTCCCCTCGCCGCCCGAAGCGGACCAGGACGTTATCCTCTCCCCGAAGGAGAGTGCCCCGGCTCTGCCGCGGATCCGATCCGTCGGAGTTGGGATGAGGGCAGAAAATACCAGGGAGGAGCGCAATGGCTACAACCAGGAAAGACCCGGTGCTGGTAGTCCTTCAACTCACCGGGGCCAACGACTACCTCAACACCATCATCCCCTACAACAATCCGCACTACCGGGACGCCCGGCCAAGGGTCGGCATCCCCGAAGACCAGGTGCTGCCAATCGACGGCGAACTGGGCTTCAACCCCAACATGGGCCCGGTGAAGAAGCTCTACGATGAAGGGAAGATGGCCGTCATTCACGGGATAGGTTACGAAAACTCCCCCCGGTCCCATTTCCGGTCCATGGACATCTGGCACACCTGTGAGCCCGACATCGTTGGCACGGAAGGCTGGGCTGGGCAGGTCATACGCGACCTCGATCCCGGCGCCGAGAACGTCCTCAAAGGCGTCAACTTCGGTCAGGGCCTGCCCCGGGCGTTGGCCCTGCGCGGGGTCCCGGTCACGTCGGTTTCCAGCCTGGAGTCCTACGGGGTGCTGTCCAGCGTCCCCGGCGTGGGCGCGGAAGCGGAGCGGGAGCAAATCCTGGAGCGATTCGCCCGTATGTACGCTCCGGCCGTCGGCACCGGCCCGGTGATGGACTACCTGGGACAGACCGGCCGCGACGCGCTGCAGGGCGCGGACATCATTCGCTCGGCCCCCGAGGGGTATTCCTCGACTGTCGAGTACGCCGAGACCCCGATCGCCAAGTACCTGCGGGACATCGCCCAAGTCTACCTGGCCGATCTCGGAACCCAGCTTTTCTACACCCAGCACGGCAGCTTCGACACCCATTTCAACCAGCCGCCGGCGCACACCAAGCTGTGGGTCGATATGTCCCGCGCCATCGGGGACTTCTTCGACGACCTGAAGGAGCACGACGCCGGCGACAATCTGATCATGATGTTGTTCACCGAGTTCGGCCGCCGCGTGAAAGACAACGGCACGGGCACCGACCACGGCGCGGGCGGCGTGGCGTTCGTAATCGGCAACCAGGTCAAGGGCGGCATGTACAGCGCCTATCCTTCCCTCAATCCCGAGGACCTGACCCAAGGCGACCTGGCCCCCAACTACGATTTCCGCGGCTTCTACTCCACGGTGATCGACCGCTGGCTGGGCTTGGACCCTGTGCCCATCGTGGGCGGCAAGTACGAGCAGCTCGACTTTATTTAATCCCGGTGGCCTCTGTGTTCTCTGGGGTCAAACGATAAGGAGGTCGGCCAAATGCTAACGACAGTTGCCGCAGGCCGGGTATTCGACTACAGCTTCTGCTTGGGAATGTACGGCATGTCGGGGCAGGGTTTCTGGACGCCCCAGGACTTCGACATTGCGGCGGACGGGACGGTCTTCATCCTCAACCGTGGGGCTGAGGAATTGGGCCAGCGCGTCAGCAAGGTGACGCTGGACCACGAGTTCCTCGACCAGTTCGGAGGCTACGGGCAGGGCGACGGGCAGTTCATCTGGCCCCGGAGCATCGTTCTGGACCGCGCCGGGAAGGTCTACACGTCCGACGACTTCCTGAACCGCATAACGGTGTTCGAAGCCGACGGAACGTTCGTCTCCAGTTGGGGCAGCCCCGGCAGCGGCGAAGGCCAACTGGCCGGCCCCGCCGGGCTGGCGTTTGATGCTGACGAACATATCATGGTGGTCGACAGCATGAACCACCGCGTCCAAAAGTTCACCAAAGACGGCGCGTTCCTGGGCAGCTTCGGCCAGCACGGAGACGGCGATGGCCAGTTCAATCTGCCTTGGGGTATCTGTGTGGACGGATCGGGCTCCGTCTACGTCGCCGACTGGAAGAACAACCGGGTGCAGAAGTTCGACTCGCAGGGCAAGTTCCTGCTCAGTTTCGAGGCCTCCGCCACTGGCCTCGGCGACCTGTACGGGCCGACCGGCGTAGCCGTGGACTCGGAAGGCGACGTTTACGTCACCGACTGGGGTAACCACCGGCTGCAGGTCTACGCCAGCGACGGCCGGTTCATTACCACCCTGGTCGGCGACGCCCAGCAACCGTCCCCTTGGACCCAGACCTACATCGACGCCAACCCCGACATCATCAAAGCCCGCCGACGGGTGGACCTGGAGCCGGAATGGCGTTTCCGTCGTCCCGTCGCTGTCCGGGTGGACCAGCAAGACCGCATCTTTGTCCTGGAATCCGCCCGCCACCGCATCCAGGTCTACGAGAAGGTCAAGGACTACGAAGAACACCCTCTGAACCTGTAACCAAGCCCTCGCGGCAGGAATCGCTGACAGGGGAAGCATTGGCCGATGCCCGCTTGGGCATCGGCCTTCGTTTTGGAGACAGCCCCGGTTTCCGGTAGTCTTTCGAGGCCCCACGAACTCCCGGCGTGGTCGTGACCCGCGACTCGCCCTCTACGTCAGGACGGCCAGCTTGTACCCCACCCACACCGCTCCCAAGCCTAGAACGATTTGCAGGGCCACGTTGCCCAAGGCCAGCAGGGCATATCCGTCGCGGGCCAGTATCAGCGTGTCGTAGCCGAAGGCGGAGAAGGTGGTGAACCCGCCCAGCACCCCGACGAACAGGAACACACGGGAGCCGGTCCCTGTGCTGAACACTCCGTGGGAGGTTGCCAGGCCGCCCAGCAGGCCGATCACCAGGCATCCGGCGACGTTGATTGCCAGCACACCGTAGGGAAACACCGTGGTTGGCGGCAGGAGTTGCTCGACTCCCAGGTTCAGCAAGTACCGGGCAATCGCGCCCAGGAACCCGCCCGCTCCAACTAGAAAAATGGATTCCAGGTTCATCCAACCCCCGATTGCATTCAAAGCATTGTAACCATTCCTGTTATTGGCCGCCGGGTGGACGAATCCGGGATTCCATACCACAATATGATTTGATGGCGCGGCACGGGTCGCGAGCTTGATGAATGGTGAGGCAATGAACGAACGAATGGACGTCCCGCATGTGTATGCGGCCAACCCGTTGGACCGGGGTGAGCGAGAGCGCCGCGACGAGGAGTGGATTACCCGGATGGGGAAGAACCCCTGCAGCAGATTGCTCCCCATGAACGACCTGAACGTCCCCATCGCGCCGGCTCCGGACCACGGGCTCGTCTGGCTTGACCCTCAGACCCTGGAACGCCTCGGAGTCGACAATGAGCCCGTTTTTCTCGGATTGATGGACGGCGCGGCCCATTTCGTTGTGGACGTCTCCGGCAACGCGCCGGCCGCCGCCGCGCTACAGGACAGCGGGCGATTGACCTTCGAAGACGCCAGGGCCGCCACCGAGTACGTCAGCGGTCCGGACTCGGGGATCATCGCCCAAGCCAGGGCCCAGCTCAGCTGGCACAACCGGCACGGGTTCTGCTCGGTGTGCGGACATCCGACGACAATCGCCCGGGGTGGGCAGGTGCGCCGGTGTCCCCAGTGTGATACGGAGCATTACCCCCGGACTGATCCTGTGATCATCACGGTGGTGCACGACGGAGAACGTTGCTTGCTGGGGCAGTCACGAGGCCGCTTGGTCCAGATGCAGCGGTACTCCGCATTGGCCGGTTTCATGGACCAAGGAGAGTCCATCGAAGAAGCCGTGGCCAGGGAGGTGATGGAAGAGGCGGGCATTCAGGTGGGACGGGTCCAGTACCATTCTTCTCAACCATGGCCCTTCCCTTCCTCGCTGATGATCGGTTGCCACGCCGAAGCCGCCACCACCGACATCGCCTTCGACGACGAAGAGATGGCCGACGTCAGGTGGTTCGACCGGGAGGAGGTGCGCCTGGCGCTCGAAGAAAAGAGCGATGTCCTGGCGATTCCCGGCTCCATAGCGATTGCCTATCACCTGATCCGGTCTTGGGTGAACGGGCAGGCGGGCTAGGTTGTAAACCCATGTGTTCTCTGTGGTGAATCGGGCCTGCGACAAGAAGACAGGCCGGAGCAAGATAGACTGCATCTAAGGAGGGACTGGCATGACACAGCCGACTACCGGGATTGACCCCGATAAGACTGCGGTACTGATAGAGGACTTCCAACAGCGGATCGTCGCCAACTTTGCTTCGGAACCGGCGGCAGTGGTGGAGAACGCCGCTAGAGCGCTGGCCGGCGCCCGGCGGGCTGGTGTTCCGGTGATCTATGTTGTGCACCGGGGAGTCCCCTTGGCCGAGTATGCTCCAGACGTGGAACTCCATGAGGCAATAGCGCCCGTCGAGGGCGAAATGGTCATCACCAAGTACCGGGCGGGCCCGTTCTCGACGACGGCCTTGGACGTGACCCTGCGGGAAATGGGTGTGGATACCTTGGTCGTTATGGGCGTGGCCACCAGCGGTTGCGTTCTCTCCACCGTTCGCTGGGCGGTCGATGTCAATTACAAGTTCATCGTGGTCTCTGACGCCTGTTCGGACCCAGATCCGGAGGTACACCGGGTTCTCACCGAGAAGGTCTATCCCCGGCAGGGGACGGTGATGACCACAGACCAATTCCTGGCCGCCCTGTAGAGACAAAACTTGGCGCGCGGCGACATCGGAGACCGACGAACTACTGGAATCCCTTGGCCGCCGCGCACCGTCAGGAAAGGGTGGCCGAATGGGCCGCCTGACCTGATTTGACGCTAGCCGTCGTCCTAGCCTTCCTCGCCGCCTGCGGGTTCGCCAGCGGAAGCATACTCATGCGGATCGGGACGCAGCACGTCTCGCCGCCCACCGCGACCTTCTTTACGGTACTCGTGGGGGCGGTATTGGTGTGCGGTATCGCATTTGCGGTGAATTTCGACGAGATCAAGGCCCTGCCTCCGGTCGCCTACGGCTGGGTCGCCATAATGGGCGTCCTGGCCTACCCCGTGGCCCGTGTGTTGCAGAATTCGGCCATCTCCATGGTGGGCGCGGCCCGTGCGGTGCCCATGATCTCTCTGCAACCCCTGTTGGCGTTTGCTCTCGGCGTCCTCTGGTTGGGCGAACGCCCCAAC
Organism: Dehalococcoidia bacterium; assembly: GCA_965220625.1. GTDB lineage: Bacteria > Chloroflexota > Dehalococcoidia > Lucifugimonadales > UBA3495 > VXOI01. Next base: position 1,269,807 of record CBDCQN010000003.1, on the reverse strand, counting down.
CTGCTGGTGACGCTGGGGACCCCAATCATCGTAGTCGGGTTGCTGATTGTGGTGATGCCCCGCCCCAATGCCAAGAACACCGGGTCGGCGGCCAGTGTCCGAAAATTGGGCTACCTATTGGCCGTGGGCGGATCCCTTGCCTTCGCCAGCCGCGACTCGATAAGCCGTCACGTGGTGGGAATCATGGGACTATTGCCGCCCTTCGTCGCTTCGGGGTTTGCCTTGGCCATCGGGGGCGCCGTTCTTTTCGCCTTCACCCACCGGGGCGTCGTAGCCAGCATTCGCAACCTGCCGCTCCGCTACGTTGGCATCTGCTGCCTCGCCGGCTTGCTACAGGGACTGGCCGTGGCGTGTCTGTTCCAAGCGGTCAGCCGCGCTCCCGTGACGGTGGTCACCCCTATCTACGCCAGTCAACCAATTATTGCCCTCCTGCTGGCTTGGCTGTTCCTGCGCCGCTTAGAGACCATCGGAGTTATCCTGGCGCTGGGGACACTTCTGAGCGTCGGCGGTGTCATACTGGTCGTTCTAGGGGCAACGATTTGAGACTCCGGCCCCTGGCCTGCGAACCCTTCAAGACACCGCTGAAAAGCCATTCCCCTAACCCGTCGTCTCCGGGCAGCGGGACCATACCGGCGTCGAATCCGGCCTCTTCCAAGAGGCGCATCCAAGCGCTGACAGGGAACAACCCGGTGACGTGCCGGTCCCGTTCCATCCGGCGCGAACCATTCTCCGTGATTTCATAGGTAAACCAGGACTCGATCTGGGTGTCCGAAGGGTCCGGATCGTGGAGACGCTCTTCGGTGACCACCGAAACCGGACCGTTGGATGTGCTCCAGCGGATCACGGCTCCATCCCGGAACGCCTCCGCCACGATGTCCGGCGCAATCAGCAACAAGCCGCCCGGACGCAGGTGCGCCCTCGCCGTATTGAAGGCGGCCAGCAGATCGTCCTCAGTCAACATGTAAGAAATCGCGTCGTGGACCAGCACCGCGTCGAACCGCCGCTCCAACCGCACGGTCCGCATGTCGCCCAGATGGTGGCCGACGCCCGGGTTCAGGCGGCGCGAAAGGTCCAGCATTTGTGGGGAGACGTCCACCGCCGTCGCCCGGTGGTGACCGGTCAAGTGGGAAAGGTGGTGCCCACCCCCGACCCCCAATTCCAAAAGGTTATGCGGGCCGGCTCCGAGTTTTGTTTCAATGGCGCGCAGCCAGTGGACTGCCTCGTCGCCATAGTCCTCCGCCGGGCTGATAACCGGCCACAGGTAGGCCAGGTCGTTATACAGCCGGAGCCGTTCCATTTGGGTTTCCATCAGGGCTTGGGTCCGTTATCGGGGAATTACGGGTTGGGCGGGGGAGCGTCGGCCGATACTTCGACGACGCAATCTACGATTACAGCTATGTTGCCGGGCGCGGCCGCGATGCCGGGGGCCGAGCGGCTGTGCCAACCGCGGTCCCCATAGAGGGCGATGAACAGGTCGGACGCGCCGTCGACTACTTGGGCCTGCCCGGTGAATCCGGGAGCGCTGTTGACCATACCGACGACCTTCAGTATCCGGCTCACGTGGTCGAGGTCGCCCAGTTCGGCTTTCATACGGGACAGGAGGTTCAGGGCGCACAGGCGGGCGGCGGCATAGCCCTGCTCCAGGGTAAGGTCCTCTCCCAGCCTGCCCGCGATCCGGTCTCCGCCAAGGGTGCGGGAACCCACTCCGGCCATCCACATGAGGTTGCCGCTGCGTGTCACGGGCAGGTAGTTGCCCGCCGGTTCCGGCGGCGGCGGCAACTGATGGCCCAGTTCCACCAGCCTGGCTTCAACTTGAGACATTGATCCCTCTCCCGGACCTGTTTTCCGCCCGCTGCTTTACGACCCGATGCTTTAAGACGGGATGGCGTTAAACCGGCAGTATGTTACCTCGACTCCTTGATGCACTCCTCGAGCAGAGCCAACGCCCGGGCGGCGAACACCCACATATTGGCCTCCCTGTTGTCGTCCCCCGTCTCGATGGTAATCACCTTCTCGACGGGCCCTGTGACGGCTACGCAGGCGTGACCGGCCGAGTCGCCGTAACGGTTGCCGGTGGGCCCGCTGGCCCCGGTCTCGGCCAGTCCCCAAACGGTCCCCAGGGCCTCGCGGACCGTGCGGGCGTTCAGCAGGGCGTAGGGTTCGGAGCTGGCCCGCATGTCGGCCATGGCTTCGTCGGGTACCTGCAGCAGCCCTTTCTGGGAGACCCGGGTGTATATGACCGAGCCGCCGACGTAGTAGGCCGAGGCTCCGGGCACGGCTACCAGCGTGGCTGAGATCAGCCCTCCGCAGGCCGACTCAGCCACGGCAATGCTTTGTTGGGTCTCTTTAAGCAATGCGCCAACTGCGGCGGCCATCGGGTCTAAGTCCGGCATACGTCACTCCTTCGAGACCGTTTGACGTAGGATAACAGGAAATTCATTGCGCCGGGGGAGCAAGTATACCGGCGGCGGCAGGGCCGATAGTCCTCGATTGTGGTCAGGCGCTTCTGGCGAGTTCAGGCACGAAAGCTTGACGCGTTTTGAATATCCGTGGTATACTGTCATTTGTATTAATCAAGCGAACGAGGGCTCCGGTGCTGCCGGGGCTTTTTTGTTGCCATTTTTTGGCGGAGACTTTTGGCTTCCAATTAGGGGCCGGTCTACGGATGGTCCGCGGTCACCTCCGTTTCGTCCGTTGACCAAGTCGTTCGGACGTGAGAAGATATCAAAACAGTTGGGGACGCGCGGGTTCGACAGGGGCGTTCCGTAACGGATTGCAAGCCGAGGCGCCATCGCCCTCGTTAATCAGATGGCAAAAACAACTGGCGAACGTGAATTCGCTCTAGCCGCCTAACAGCGGCTACGTCCGCTCCCCGCTATTCCCGGAGGGGGGGAACCGGGCGCCATAAGTCCGGGATGCGGCCAGCTCCACGCCGGTAACGGCGGCCAAAGAACAACCGGCTGGTCATCCGGAGGCTCCGTCGGTGGCGCCTTTGGAAGACAAGAAACAAGCCACCGGACAAGCTTGTAGTAGATCCGTCTATGGGCTCTTCTGGACGGGGAGTTCAACTCTCCCCCGTCTCCACCAACTCCTTCTAGAATATTTCTGCTACCCGTCCAATACGGCCACACCAGCCCGTTGAGCCATTGCCAGGACAGTCTCCTTCGGCGCGAGACCCACGATTTTCTCTCTCCCGGGTTCACGTATACCGCGTGTAGTATTGCGTTTGCCATAGCGGTGCGGGGGAGGTCCGACCCTCTCACGGGGGGGCGCCTGCCTCTGGACTGGCGGTGTAGATTGCCAGGATTATTGACCCCTGATTGACACGGTCCATGACCCACCCTGGGAGCTGGAAGGGCGACCATTGGGGCGCCTGATTCATGGTCCGGGATGACCTTGATGTACATCGAGGCGGCGATTCCGAAGTCCGGCTGAGTGAGCAACGGGGGCTTAGTCAGTTCTGGATTGACGCGACGGTATGTTAGCTGGTTTCCTCATTCCCCTTGATGTAGCCGAACAGTACAACGGCAGCAAGGCATACCAGAGCGATTGCCGACGCCTTTGCCAACGTCATGGGAATACCCAGATGCAACCACATCATGAACGTGAGGACAATCAGGAGGATCATTCCCAGAAAGGTTGGAAGGACTGGTCGCCAACGCCTTAATTCTCGTCTTGAGATCGCCAAAACCGATAGCTCCAGAACGTATGCCGCTATGGCAAGTACGATTGGCCAAAGAGGATAGAGGCTAGTGGGATCGGCGTTAGATCCTCCAAATATCAAAACCAGGGCGACGGACGCCAGCAACGCAAGGATTCCCAAGACCAGCACGGCGTTCTTCCGCAGAGCACTCTCCTTGGGCAAGAAACCAATGCCGATGACCCCTCCGACTAGCAGGACGAGTAGGACAGCAGGGGAACTTGCACCGCCGAACAGGTTTACAATCCGATCAAAAACGCTTTCTTGGCCGGTCGCCACCAAGAGGGCTGGCAAGCCGACCAACAGGGCAAGAGCAATCAGAGCAGTGCTGGCCAGCATCGGCATTTCGCTCCTCCGATACTGGGACGCGACGAGTACGATTCCACACATTGATACAGAGAGTGCGACCGCCATTGCCCAGAAGACGCCGTTGGACAGAAGCAGACTTGTCTTTCCGGAGAAAGAGAAGTCCACCGGAGAGTAGCGTCCCACTGCGTACGGGGTCCAAACTCCATCAGGGGCACCCACTACGACTCCCTGGATGCCCATAGCTGCGATAAGATTGCCGCTGCGCTCGTCGTACACGATGCTGAGCGGCATGGTTGTGATCTTCCTCGCATCCAGCCGCGTCGTCGCGTGTTCCTGTGCCCATACGTTGCGGTTTTCCTGCATGAACGCTGTCGAGTAAGCCACTTGCGGCAAGCCGTCGGCGTCCAATATTACAATGTCTGTTCCTTGGATCACGTACATGCCCCTCGGCGTCTGTACGCTCTCCTCACCCCACTCGATTTGTCCCGGATCGCCTGACGAGCTGGCCCAACTCAGTCCGCCATCGCTGCTTCGATACGGGCTGCGTCCCCCATGTATACCGTGACCACTGTGTATCGTTCCATTTTCTGATATCCCGAGGCCCGCGATGCCAAAGTCACGTTCCGGATAACTGGTCGCCACACTGGCCAGTGCGGCAACTCCGGCCACTAGCAGGCCACACCGCAGGCGCAGGCTGTCGGCGCTGGGTGCGTTTAGCCGCCACACCCATAGAGCGATTCCCACGCCAAAAGGGATGACGAGGGAGTCGGTAACATCAAGGGGAGAGCTTGCGACCCCGCCGGAGGCAATAGACAATCCCTGTAGAATCACATTGTGCAAAGTCTCGAACGAATTGTATGCCGCATACAGCAGGGGCAGCGCGACAAAGGATATGAAGACGGTTGCTCTCTGTCCAAATGCGCTCCTTCCTGCTGGAAACGACAACAGGAAGGCCAGCAGAGGCGGTGCGAACACCATCCATGCCAAGTCGCTGAGCTTGCCAGTGACCCACGAGTCGGGCCACATGGCCTTGAACGCCACGTCGTTCAGCAGCAGTATCGCGAGGGAGGCGATGGTTGCGGGGTGCGCCAGTGCTGATGCACACCGTTTGCGGAAGTCGCTATATGCTTGTGGCGTCCACTCAATACCCTTGCATCTGGCGAGGAAATTCAGGTCATAGCTGGACATTGCGATTTTCAAGACCGTCCAATATTCCAAGAGACCATCTGCGAGGAGGACTCCGGTCCGGTCGAGGTAGCGCTGCTACCGCATCACGGGTCGTTCGTTTATTATTGTATATACTCACGGTTATTGGTGTGTCTAAATCGTTGACAACTGTGGGATGCGTGCGGGGTGTGAAGACTCTGAATTGGCCGCCGTTTCAGGGACGCTTGTGGCAACGGAATTACTACGAGCATATTGTACGGGACGCCGAGCCTATGGGAAGAATCCGCCAGTATATTGTAGACAACCCGTCGCAATGGCCCTTCGATTACGAGAACCCGATGCCATCAAGCCCAAATCCAGGGCGCAAATAACCACCCTCACAGAAGAATCGTGGTAGCGCCCCTTGTGGGCGCCCAACAGGCTGGGGTGGGAGCGGCCATGGGTGGTGACATCATGGTAGGGGCGCCCCTTGTGGGTGCCCAACGGGCTGAACGAAAAACCCTTTGGACCTAGCGGCATGAAATCCAGGATTGTCACGAGCCGGGACTGCGTCCGCGTTGAGGACACGGTAATTGAGTACGAAGTCCGCCGAAGTTCCCGCCGCAAAAAGACTGTTCAGATAACTCTGGACGGCAACGGTGTACGCGTAGCCGCGCCTTTCGCCATGCCCGACGAGAAACTGCGGGACGTTGTCCGAAAGAAGGCTCCCTGGATCATCGCTCACAAGCCCGAGGCGCCCGTTTTGTCTCCACCCAAGCGGTTCGCAAGCGGGGATGTTCTCCCGTATCTGGGCCGCGATGTTAGCTTGGTAGTGGAGCCGGCCGACGTCGTTTCTCCGGTTGTTCGCTTCGACCACGGGCGATTCCGGATCGATTCTCCAAGGGCGATCGATGAAAACCGCAGCTACGAGCTAATCCGCAAAGCCATCGTTGACTGGTACCGGGCTCGCGCGGCGGAACGATTGCCGGCGGAAACGGACCGGTGGCGGGCCAGGTTCGGTTGCCACGAACAACCGCGGGTGCGGATCGGCGACCAACGCAGTCTCTGGGGAAGCTGCTCCTCCGATGGCACCCTGCGTTTCAATTGGCGCTTGATGATGCTTGAGCCCTCGCTGATCGAATGCGTCGTGGTGCATGAACTGGCCCATCTGAGGGTCAAAAACCACTCGGCCAAGTTCTGGAAATTGGTGGGCGAGGTGCTGCCGGACATCGAACGGCGGCGGAAACTCCTGAGGGAAACGGGACGCGCGCTTCCTATTTGAACCTGCTGTTTCGGCGGGCCCGGCAAGCCATCCAAGAAGGGCGGCCCCTGACTTGCCGGGCGCCGGTCCCTTCTTGGATTCGGTTTTACCACTGCCCGAGTGTCAGAAACCCTAACGACGGTCAGAGGGTTTCCCAGTCTACTTGTTGCTCGAACGCATGCGCCGCACGCATGACAGTACCGTCTTCGAAACGGCGGCCGACCAACATTAGACCGATGGGAAGGCCGTTGGACTTGCCGCAAGGGACGGTAATAGCCGGATGGCCGGTCAGGTTGAACGGCGCGGTGTTCCCATTCATGTCCAATGAGTGGGCAACGATGCCGAGAACATCTATGTCGGGATCGTTCCTATAGGCTTTAGCCGGCACAGTGGGCATCACCAGGAGGTCGAATTGTTCGAACGCCTCGTCGTAGCCCGCCCGGAGCCTGGGGCGAAGGTTTTGCGCTTTGGCGTACATGCGCCCATGGTAGCGTTCGTGCATGTAGGTGCCGATCATGAGGAAGAGCTTCACCGTCGGCGGCAGGTCGTCGCCTTGGGCCAGAATAGCCTTGCCCAACGATTCGGCGAGATTAGGCATGTATAGGCCTTCCCAGTGGTGCCCCATGCCGTTGCTTCGGATCAACGCCGTTGCGCCCTCCAGAATCAGGCTCTGAACGATGGCGGGCGCTTCCCGATGGACCGGCACGGACACCTCGCCGACGTTCGCCCCCAACTCGCTGAGGATGCCCACCGCCTTCCTGACCGATTCGTCGACGTCGGGTTCCGACTGCGGAGTCCCGAAGCCTTCGGTCAACACGCCGATACGGAGGCCGGCAATCCCTCGGCCCAATAGTTCGGTGTACGGTTCAACCGGAACTTCGCCCGCTTGCCGCGGGTCCATCGTGTCTTTGCCGGCGATGGCCTCCATGGCGAGGGCGACATCGGCCACGGTACGGGCCATCGGCCCCGTGTGGTCGCAGGTGTTGTCTATCCCAACGATCCCGGTGTAGGGGACCAGGCCGTGAGTGGGCTTCAGCCCAACCACCCCGCACCAAGAGGCGGGTATACGAATCGATCCGCCTTGGTCGCCCCCAATGGTAATGTCTATGTCGTCATAAAATAAGGCGGCCCCTGAGCCGCCGGAAGAGCCGCCGGCCAGGTGATTGGTATCGTAGGGATTCAACACTGCTCCGAAGGTGCTGGTGTCTCCCGCCCCGGAAAAGCAGAAGTTCTCCAGATTGAGGAGCGCGGTTATCTCCGCCCCTTCATCGAGCATCCGGGTAACGATAGTGGCGTCGGTATCCGCCATGTAGTCCCGCAACAACAGTGTGCCGCAGGTCATGGGCATTCCCGCCACGGAGACGTTGTTTTTCAGGCCGATCCTCTTGCCGGCCAGTTTCCCGGAGGAGGTTCCCCGCAGCGTGCAACGGTAGAGGATAGCGTTATACGGGTCTTCAGCACGTGACGGCCTGTGTCCGGGGTCTCGGTCAGGGTATTTGATCGGCTGCCGGTCCTCCGGCATCTGATAGAGTTGCTCGTAGAGTTCAAAAAACCCTGGCGTCAATGTCCGGAAAGCCGCCAACTCCTCATCGTTGAGGTTGAAGTGATTCGTTTGGGCGAGGACCCGCAAATCCTCATCCGAAGGCATTCGAAGTGACATGGGAACCTCCTGATCGCGATTGATCTCGGAATGATTGATGCTACAGATACCGGCGAATCGTTGTCAACGAATAGCCGTCGGCGTAACTGTTCAGTGTCCCCTCCCCTTGGCAGGGGGAGGGTTAGGGAGGGGGTCGTCCCCTCCTCGCGTTTTCCTTCCTCCAACTACGCTACGGCGCGGCGGGGTACCCCCTTCCTAGCCTTCCCCCTCCGGGGGGAAGGGACACCAGCAATTCTGAACACTTACCACGGGGGGTGCCCTGGTGGGCCGGGCCCTTTTGTTGACCGTCTTTTGGCCGCATGGGAGAATACCGGTGCGCTAAGGCCAAAAGCCCATACCAGAACGTCCCGGATTGACGGTGTACCGATATGAGTGATTCATTACAGCCAACCCCGGCAGGACAGCCAACCCCGGCAGGCGCCACGGCAACCGCCGGGGAAACACAATATTTCGACGCCATCATCATCGGCGCCGGAGTAACCGGACTCTACCAGCTCTACCGGCTGCGCCAGCTCGGTCTTGCGGTGCGCATCTTCGAAGATGGTTCCGGGGTCGGCGGCACTTGGTACTGGAACCGCTACCCCGGTGCCCGCTTCGACTCCGAAAGCTATACCTACGGGTACTCCTTCTCCGAGGAACTGCTGCAGGAATGGGACTGGAAAGAGCATTATTCCGGCCAGCCGGAGAACGAGCGCTATCTTAATTACGTGGCCGACAAGTTCGATCTGCGCCGGGACATCGAGTTCAACGCCCGGATCGATTCGGCCGTCTACGACGAGGGCGAAAACCTCTGGCTGGTCGAAACGGAAGACGGCCGCCGGGCGCGAGGACGTTTCCTGATAACCGCGGTCGGTATCCTCTCCGCGCATTACATCCCCGACTTCCCGGGCCTCGATAGCTACCAGGGCTCTTGGTGCCATACCGGCCGTTGGCCGAAAGAAGGCATGGGCCTGGCCGGCAAGCGCGTGGGAGTAATCGGCACCGGGGCGACTGCGGTACAGCTAATCCCGGAGATCGTGGATGAAGTAGCGCACTTGACCGTCTTCCAACGCACCCCGAACTACTGTGCGCCATTGCACAATTCCGAGATCGATCCGGAAACACAGCACCGGATCAAGGCGAACTACCAGGATATTTTCGAGCGGTGCCGCGAGACACCCGGCGCGTTCCTTCACGTTGGCGACTCCCGGTCTGGACTGGAGGTCTCGGCGGAAGAGCGTCGGGAGTTGTACGAGGAATTGTGGGCGGAGCCCGGGTTCAAGAAGTGGTTGAGCAATTTCCGGGACATCATGACCAACGAAGAACTCAACGAGGAATACGCCGAGTTCGTCCGCAACAAAATCCGCGAGCGCATCCACGACCCGGTGGTGGCCGAAATGCTGGTGCCGCAAGACCATCCTTTCGGCTCCAAGCGCATACCGTGTGAGACCGGCTACTACGAGGTCTACAACCGGGAAAACGTCCAACTGGTTGACGTGCGGAAGGCTCCCATAGAGCGGATTACCCCGGCCGGCCTCAGACTCGAAAACGGCGCCGAGTACGAGCTGGACGTCATCATCTTCGCCACCGGCTATGACGCGATCACCGGGGCGTTGACCAGAATCGACGTCCGCGGCCGCAACGGGCAGACGATCAAGGACAAATGGGCCGACGGGCCGAGGGCCCATCTGGGAATTCATAGCGCCGGTTTCCCCAACCTGTTCGCGTTGAACGCGGCGGCGACCTGCAACTTCCCCCGGTGCGCCGAAGCTATCGTTGAATGGACCAGCGATTGCATCGCCTACCTGCGGGACAACGGCTACGCTTCCATCGAGGCGACCCCGGAGGCCGAAGAGGCCTGGGTACGGCACGTGAACGAATTGGCCGAGGGCTCCATCCGCACCAAGACCGATTCCTGGTTCGTCGGAGCCAACATTCCCGGCAAGGCGCGGGTGCTGCTGCTCTATCCCGACAGCGCCCCGGCCTACAGGGCCCGGTGCGCCGAAGTGGCCGCCAAAGGCTACGAAGGTTTCGTACTCCGATAGACCTGATCGCCGCGCCGCTGCGGTGGCTGTGGTCAAAAACGAAGGAGGAGCAATATGTCCGTCGGTATCGTCGTTCCCTTGCCAGCCTACACCCTTGACCCGGCGTTTATCGCCAAGAAGGTCGAGGACTTGGGCTTCGACTCCCTCTGGTATCATGAGCACCCCGTACTGCCGGTACACAGTACGAGCGTCTTTCCGTTGACCGGCGGTGAGATCCCTTGGACCTACGGGCACTTCACGGAGCCGTATATCGCTTTGGCCATGGCCTGCGCGGTGACCAGCAGAATCAAGTTGGGCACCGGCATCACCCTGGTCCCGGAACGCAACCCGCTGATTCTGGCCAAGGAAGTCGCCGTTCTGGACCGCCACAGCAACGGCCGGTTTGTTTTCGGTGTGGGCGCCGGATGGAACCGGGAAGAGACGACCATGATGGGCGGGGATTTCGATCACCGCTGGACTCAGACCAGGGAGGCGGTTGCGGCCCTCAAGGAACTGTGGACCAAGGACGAGGCGGAATTCCACGGCCGCTATTACGATTTCCCTCCGGTCTATAGCTATCCCAAGCCCGTGCAGAAACCCCATCCTCCGGTGCTGTTGGGTGGTCACGCCCCCAACGTGTTGCAGCGGGTTGTGCGATGGGGCGACGGCTGGCTGCCCACCAGCACCAATCCGGGGGCCGTCGAAGAAGCCCGAAGGGTACTTGATACCTTGGGCGCCGAGCGCGGTCGGGACCCGGCCTCTCTGACCATTTCGGTTTTCGGCCAGCCCACGGAGACCACCAGGGAAGAGGTCGATTCATTCTTGAGCGCGGGAGCGGTGGAGGTGTCTGTCTGGCCGCCCCACTGCGATACGGAAGAGCAGATGAGCAACGAACTGGAGCGGATGGCCGAAGCGCTGCTGCGTTAGCACGTACCAAGCTTCCCCGGAGACCGAAACATGAGTCATCCCGGAGTTTCTTGGAGGGATGACTGTATCCCTTCCGTCATTCCGGCGGACGCCGGAATCCACGTTGCCTCCCCGTGCCTGTACGTCCGCGAGTTGCCGCAAAGGCACACTTTACGTCATCCCTTCCGTCATTCCGGCGGACGCCGGAATCCACGTCGCCTCCCCGGTGTCTTTGTGCCCGGGAGTTCATGTTTGGTGTATTGGCGTGAATGGGCTTCAGCTACCTCAGGAGTAGCCCGTAGACTGAGTTGACCTGCTGTCCCTAGGGTCGAGGGTACGTGGATTCCGGCTTTCGCCGGAAAGACGTAACAGTAGCCCTGCCTTCAAAACACTGGGATGACTCGTGTTGGTTCACGGGAAAGTCTTCAAATCAGCCCCGCCGGTACGGCTCCCGACCCCCCGGTCGAAACTCAGAATTTCGGATATATCTGGAGTATGTTTGGCTCACCGGCTGTGAGTCAAACAATCCCGAAAAAAGAGCCCCGGCCGGCCGGGGCTCTTTTTAGGGGTGGTTTCCCTCGCGGTAATCCTAGGTCCACCCGTCAGCTTGTTGAGCCTCCCCCGATGCCCAGCACGGAATAGAGCACGCCAAGTATGATGGCGACTATGATGAAGCCTATGAGGACCACAAAGAAAGCTCTCCAGGTGGAGGTGTAGTCCAGGCTCTGGCGGACAGCAACTACCATCGCCGCCAATTTCCAAACGAGTAACACATAGAAGATAATTATTCCCACGCTCGGAATGGCGACCAGGATGTTCAGGATTCCCGGGGTTTGGGCGAACCCGGTACCTCGCGCCATTTGTCCCCAGTCGGCTTGGGTTTCCGCAGTTTTCAGGATTGTCGTCCCAATCACCCAAGTCACCAACGCCCACACCGCCCAGGAAAGCACGCCGCCTAATATGCCGAATAGCAACGCGTCCACCACGCTGGTTTGGGATGATATCAGGCTGCCGACACCACCGGATATGGCCGACAGAACTACTACCAGGGCTGCCTGCAGTGTTGCGCTCCGGTCGTGTTCCACATCCTCGAAAGTGTCCACTTTCAAAAGCGCCGCGCCGACCATTCTCTCCGGCATTGACCCTAGCATTCGATCACCTTTGTCCGATCCGTATCAATGTATCCTGGTCGTGAGTCAACCACAGTCTCGAAAAGGAGCCCCGGCTGACCGGGGCTCCTCTATTACCGGTGGGTTTTTATCGCGTCGGTTACAGCGGGTCGCCGGAGAAGAGGGTAGACTGCTTGGTGAAGACCTGCAGCCGGTGGCGGGACGTCTCTACCACGAATACCCTGCCCTCGTCGTCCACCTCCACCGCGATGGGGCCTTGGAACGGCCGCTCCCGCTCCTCCAGGTTCAGGGCCTTCTGCCTGCCCCGGGCAGTGATCGGGTCGTAGGTGACCCGCTCCGAAGCCCACTTGGACAAGCCGCCTTCGCCAGCCAATTGGGTGATGAACTCACCATCGGGGGCGAACACCTGGAGCCGGTCGTTCTTGTAGTCGGTAACGTATATGATGCCTTCTTTGTCCACCGCAACGCCGGTGGGCCGGTTGAACTCTCCTTCCCCGATCCCTGTCGAGCCGATCTTCATCAGGAAGGCGCCGTCTGGCCCGAACTTCTGGATGCGGTCGTTTCGCCAGTCGACAACATACACGTCGCCGTTCTGGTCGATGTCGATGCCCCAAGGGATGTTGAATTGGCCGTCGCCGTCACCCTTCTCGCCCCACTTGCGGAGGAACTTGCCGTCTTTGGTGAACACCTGAACCCGGAAGTTCATGCTGTCGACCACGTAAAGGTTATCATCCTTGTCGAAGGCGAGGCCGGAGGGACGGTTGATCTCGCCGTCACCGGAGCCGGGTGTCCCCCACATGCCGGTCCAAGCGCCGTTCTTGTAAATTGAGATGCGGTTCAACCACTCATCGGCTACGTAGACCGCGCCTTCGCTGTCCAAGGTTACCGATGTCGGCCACATGAAGGACCCGTTGGGGGCCGAGGCGTCGGCCTCTTCCGGCGGTATCTTCTGGCCGAAGTCGGTAATGAACTCCTCGTCCAGATTGAACACGGTAACCCGCTTGCAGGGAAAAAACACCGGGGTCTCCGTGCCGCGGCTCAGCACGTACAGTAGTCCCTCCGGGTCCCGGGCGATGGCGACAGGCTGGAAGAACCCATCGCCGCTCCGGACTTCCTGCCGGCCGATGGTATGGCTGTATTGAAAACTTATTGGCGCGACTTGAGTTACCATTGCTCCTCACAAAGGATTCTGAATTTCCGGCCGGCGGAAGCCATTTACTTTATGAAGTCGAACTGCTCGTACTTCCCGCCAAGGATCTCCTGGTCGTCCAGACCGAGCCACTTGTCAAGGATGGTGGCGTAGGTGTTGCGGAAGTCGTTGTTCCACCGCAGGTCGCCCTCGTCCAGCTTGTTGGGCTCGATCGACGGGTATTCGCCGTAGAGGCCGCCCTTCACCGCGTCGCCCATCACGAATGCCACGCTGCCCGAACCGTGGTCGGTCCCGGAGCCGTTCTCCTGCACCCGGCGGCCGAACTCGGTGAACATCAAGATCACGACTTCCTGACTGGAGTCGTGTTCCTTCAGGTCGTGGTAGAGGTCGCTCGCCGCGTTGGATACCTCGGCCCACAGCTTGGGGAAGGCGGTGTTCTGGTTGGCGTGGGTGTCGAAGGCTCCCGGGTTCAAGCCGGTGTAGAGGACCCGGGTCCCGAACTCCGCCAGATGCACCTGGGCGATGTTCTTCACCCACTGGGAGAAGGGACTGCCGCCATACTCTATGGACGAAGAGTACATCTGGGGGGCGGTGGTCAGGATATCGGCGCCCTTCAGGGCGTCGAGGCCGGTCTGCGAAACGTAGTCGTTGGCCGGACCGGTCCCGATGAGGGGCGAATACATCCGGGCGAAAATGTCCAGGGCTTCCATCCGCTGGTCTTCGCCGTCGATCCCGGTCAGCACTCCGTAGGTGTCGAGGTCGCCGACTGAGGCCACCGAAACTCCGGGAAGCGCCAGCGCTCGCGGCAGGCCGCGGCCGAAGCTCACCGCAGTGAGGACGTTCTCGCTATTGGGGTCCAAGTCCCGGATGGCTTTGCCCAGCCAGCCTTCCGTGCCCATCTTGGCCGGTTCGGCGGTATGCCAGATATCCATTGAGCGGAAGTGGGAACGGATGGGGTTGGGGTAGCCGATACCCTGGATGACCGCCAACTTCCCGTCATCGTACATATCTTTGAGCGGCGCCATGGCCGGATGGAAGGCGACCTTGTCATCGATGGGCAGCACCTGGTCCGGGGTTAGCCCCAGTTCCTGGCGGTAGTCCATGTAATGCGGGTCGTTGTAAGGGATGATGGTGTTTACGGCGTCGTAGGCGCCGGACATTTGCAGGACCACCAAGACCGGGTCTTTCCTGTTTGAAGTCACGATTGTTCCTCCTTGCCGGTTGACGTTGTTGTGGTGGATTGTCGCCGTTTTTCGCCTGCTGTTCCAGTCTTAAGCTAGGCGTAGAGGTACTCTTTGGTAGCCACGATCAACTGGAGCAACTCGGTGACCCGCTGGTCGAATTCCGGGGTGCCGGTGCGAATCGTTCCGGACTTCTCAATGTGGGCGATCATCGCTTGGCGGGTGCCTTCGGCCAACTCGTAGTGGCCCAGCAGCCGCAAACAGCCGTCGACCATTGCCTCCTCGGAGATCACTTCACCTTGGGCCGTCAGTTTATCGATTATCTCACGGACGCCGGGTTGGTTGGTATCGCTGATGAAGTCGGAGGTGAAGTTGATACGATGCACCAGCGTGCCGCCGTCAATCCACTCCCGGCCGGTGTGCCAACCCTCCACCGAAGGCGGGTTCAAGAGTTCTTGGCCCATGTACTTCATCTCGTCGAAGATGAATTCGAACCCCGGCTTGGGCTCGGTCCAGTCGCCGACCATTCTCAGTGTGCCTATCACAGTTTCCACCGGGCTCTTGACCCTGGCGAAGCGGGAGTTCTTGAAGGCGTCCGAGTGAAACAGCACCTGGAGCATGGAGCGGATGTTGTAGCCGGAGCGGTAGTATTCGTCTTCCAGCATCTTGATGGTGTCGGGGTCCTGGGGAGGCGTGTCCATCCAAGCCGGCACCTGGGCCTCGTCGGCCACGAAGTAGCTGTAGAGGTGGCGGGATACGAAACGGGCCGCCGCAGGCTGCTTGCAGATGATGTCAATGACATCTTCGCCGTCGAAGTTGCCCGTCTCTCCAAGAAATGTCTTATCGCCTTGGTCGTGGTCTTCCTGGTTGAAGACGAACTTGGCGGAGTAACGGCCGTAGGGCTGGCCCGGAATGTTGTTGGCAAGGGTCCAGCCGGTGAAAGCGCGGGAGGCTTCTTTGACGTCGTCCTCCGTATAGTTGAATTCACCGTCTTTGCCGACGCCCAAGGAGAACAGCTCCAGCAACTCCCGGCCGTAGTTCTCGTTTATCGCGCCTTTGTGGCTCAGGCAGTTGTCCAGGTAGAACACCATTGCCGGATTGCGCGAAACCTCAAGCAACATGTCCCTGAAACTTCCCATTCCATACTTGCGGAACATCTCAATTTCGAGGTAGGAGGTCGGGTAGCTCTGCACCTTACTGTCGGCGGTACACATGATTCCGTGCCAGAAGAGGACCATTTTCTCTTCCAACTGGCACCGGGAGTTGATCATGCGAAACGCGATATACTCCGGAACACCCCTGGTAAAGTGATTCCATTCAATGAAGTAGCGTTCCGCCAGGTCCAGGTCCATACCGTGGGGGTTGTCCTCCGGATGAAGCAATTCCTCGACCGTTGCTTCGTATCCCTTGGCCGCGCGGGCTTCCAACTCATCATACTGGGCGCTGAAACCGGCTCGCCGCATGAGGTGGGCCATCAGGCCAATATCGTGGTCATGGTCTGCCATGGATAGTCCTCCTTTATCTAAGGGCGTTGACTACTACCGTGAATCGTAGCACTAAGATGAATTTCGCTCAAGCTTTCCCGCGACTCCGCTATAATAGCCGGGTCGAATTCCATTCCAGATTCGCCCCAATCCAGATTCGCCCCAAATTTCGATCCATGGAGTTGATATATGGCCGAACACCTCGTGGACGACGCCAAAAGCATGGTGCCGATGATTCTCTCGAGTCTGGACCGCATCGACTCTGAGCGTCAGCTTCCTTCCGATTTGGCGTCGGCCATGGCCGAGAAGCAGCTCTTCAGCCTCTACGCCCCCAAGGAACTGGGGGGCCCGGAGGCGGACCCGATCACCGCTTTTCGGGTGGTCGAGGAGATCGCCCAAGCCGACGGTTCCGCAGGGTGGTGCGTTTTCAATGGCAGCGCCGTAACGTCGGCCATGGCCCGCCTGTCCCCTCGGGCAGCCAAGGAGGTTTTCGGCGACCCGCCCGTCCTGCTCGGCTCCGGGTCCGCCCGGGCCGGGGGCACCGCCAAACGCACCGGGGACGGTTATATCGTCACGGGCAGATGGAATTTCCTGAGCGGCATCGACCACTCTATCGGCCTTTTCCTGTCCTGCCGGGTGATCGACGACGACGGCCCGGTTATGAGCGAGGACGGCGTCCCCCTCACCCGCACGGCGGTCGTGCCCGTGGCGGCGGGAGAAGTCCTCGACACCTGGACCACCATGGGCATGAGGGGAACCGCCAGCAACGACGCGGAGTTTTCCGATGTTTTCGTGCCTGCCGACCACACCTTTGCCCGCGGCGATCCGGCACACTACGACGGCCCACTGTACACGCCGCCGCAATCGGCAAACGTTCTCAGTTGGGTCCTGTCGGCCGCCAATACCCTCGGCATGGCCCGCGGGGCGATGAATACGTTCGTCGACCTGGCCACTGCTTCCGGCTCGACCGATTCCACCACGCTGTTGCGTGACCGGCCCCCCATAAAGATAGTGGTCGGAGAATGCGAGGCAATGATCGGCAGCGCCAGGAGTTACTTGCTTGACTCCGTGGGATCGATGTGGGAAGCCCAGGTAAAGAAGAAGCCGGAACTCGCCGAGCGTTCGATGCGTACAAGGCTGGCCATTACCCACGCCATCCAGCAGTCGGTGGCCGCGGTCGACAAGTTGTTCGACGCCGCCGGCACCAACGCCATACACGACTCCGTTGGCCTCGAACGCTTTTTCCGGGACCTGCACGTACACTCGCATCACATGTCCGCGCGGCCCCTCAACTTCGAGTTCGGCGGCAGCATATTGATGGGCGCCACGCCCCCCTCTTCGTTGTACACCTGACGCGATACACCTGACCCGGGCCATGCTTGTATCTGGACGTTCTTTGCGTATCGTTTACCGTCCGCACACGGATGGCAGATTGACAGGTTGGCGTCGGTTTTGTTAGCGTATTTGGGTTTGGCGGTAACCGGCGCATTCGAATAGGGACAGCACCGGTTGCCGACTCACGGCTACGGTTGCCACTTTAGGAGAAAGAACCGCAAGGAGGATTGCTCGATGGTACCCAGGATTTCGAAGGTGCCCACACTACTGTTCCTTACGTTGATAGCGGTGTTCGTCGTGGCTGTCGCGTGCGGCGGGGATGACACGACCGAAATGGCAGACGCGACCGCCATGCCGGCGGCTACCGCGATGCCGGATGCGCCCGCTCCGACCGCGATGCCGGATGCGCCCGCTCCGACCGCGATGCCGGATGCGCCCCCGACACCCCGAGCTACGCTGAGTTCCTTCAGGCCCACGGCCACCCCCGAGGGTGGGTCGGCGGCGCCTGCCGCAACGAACACACCGGTGCCCACCGCCACTCCGAGGCCGGAGCCGGTTGGCCAGATCAAGGTGCAGCGCGTCATAGCGGCGATGCCGGTTTTGCAAGAGACCAACCGCATCTGGGAGGGCCCTTGGTCCCTTCTTCAACAGCACGTTCCCTTCGCCGATACACTGCTGCGGAACGACCCCAAGACCGGAGAAGCCGGACCCGGACTGGCCACGACATGGTCCTTCAGTGATGACTTCACGGAATGGAATTTCAACCTTCGCGAGGGCGTCCAGTTCCATTTCGGAAACGGGGAGTTCACCTCCGCCGACGTGGTCTGGATGTACAATCAGCTCTCGTCGGACGATTCGGTTTCGACCATGAGCCCGGTCTGGCGCAAGACCGGGGCCACGGCCGTCGGCGACTACGAAGTGTCGTTCAAGTTCGAAGACCCCTACCTTGACGGTTTGCGGCTGTTCTCCCGGACCGCCGGTGACCTCTACATTTTGAGCAAGGTCCAGTTTGACGCCGAAGGAGAAGCCGGGATCGATGACCAGCCTGCCGGGACCGGTCACTACCGTTACTTGGAGCGGCGCTCCGGACTCGGGGTGACTTACGAGCAGGCCGAAACGGAACACTGGGACGGCCTGACTCCAGACTTCCCGGAGTTCGGGCTGAGTTTCATCACCGAGGACGCCACCCGCATGGCCGTATTGTTGGCCGGTGATGCCCACATCGCCAACTTGAGCCGCGACCTCCAGGCGGAGGCCGTGAACCGCGGCATGCGCGTTATCAGTTCCCAGCAGCCGACCATTCAGACAGTGGCCCTCATGTTGGGCCAATACTTCCTGACGGGTGACGAATCGTACCGGGCGGACCAACCGGTTGGGAACGTCATGGTCCGCGAGGCGATCAACCGGGCCATCAACCGCGCCGACATAATGGAATTCATCTACAAGGGGAGTGCTACCCCGGTATACGTTTACGGCTGGACTCCGGGCCACGAAGGATGGGACCCCAGGTTCCAGACTGAATTCGAAGCCAATTATGGCTACGATCCCGACAAAGCCCGGCAGCTTATAGCCGATGCGGGCTACGAACCCGGAGAGATCGAGTTCGACTTCCCGACGATGAACTTCTCCGGTAATCCGGAGCTCTCACAGATCGCTGAGTCCATCCAGTTGGACCTCGATAAAGTCGGGATTACGATTAATCTCCAAGAGATGGAATACACCGCCCTGAGGCCGGACCTGGTCGCCAAGCAGGCTTGGGACAAGATATGGATGAGCCGGAACCTGCCCATCCGGACCACGCAGGAGGCGGTAAGGGTCTTCTACGCCGACGAGGGGGTCAGCCACGCGGCGATGTATGACGAGCTCGAGGCCATGTACAACGAGTTGAAATCGACCGTCGATCTTGCGGAACGGGACGAAATAGCCCGCCGGATGGGCAACTTCGCGTTCGACAACTACATCAGCATACCCATCGCCCAAATCTTCTATGAGCTCACGGTCGACCCCGAAATCGTGGAGGACTACGTGTTCTCCGGGCAGACCCCAACATCCTTGGACCATATCCATCTCATCAGGGCGGTGCGAGAGTAACAATCCACCAACTGCCCTGAATGGCTGGCATCCATTTGCCGCCAGCGCTGCGAACAGCGCTGGCGGCCCTGTCTATCCCTGGTTTCTGACGCCACATCCCCGGAGGGGAAATGCAGCGGTACCTCCTGATTCGGGTCTTCCACAGCCTCATTACCCTGCTGGTGGTGAGCTTCTTGGTCTTTGGCATGGGCCGGCTCTCCGGCAATCCATTGGACGTCCTGCTGCCCGAAGATGCGACCCAGGAACAATACGACCGGCTGAACCAACGATGGGGTCTGGACAGGCCGATCGTTTACCAATACTGGAAGTTCATCACGAACGCGGTGCAGGGAGACCTCGGCGACTCGTTGGTGAAGCCTGATACGGCTATGGGGTTGGTGGCTGAACGGCTGCCTGCTACGTTCCAACTAGCGGTGTTTTCGTTGGCGATAAGCACGGCCATTGCCGTGCCTATAGGGGTGCTGGCCGCGGTCAAGAGAGATACGCCGCTGGACTACTTCGGCAAGATCATCGCTCTCTTGGGACAGTCAGTCCCCTCGTTCTGGCTGGGGCTCATGCTGATGTGGGTGTTTGCCGTGCTGTTGGGATGGCTGCCGGCATCCGGGACGGGGTCCTTTAAACACATCATCATGCCGGCTATTGCCCTTGGTTGGTTCCAGGTTGCGGCGGTAATGCGCCTGTTGCGTTCGTCGATGTTGGACGTCCTGGACTCCGAATACGTGAAATTGGCCAGGATCAAGGGCCTCCCGGAAGGCCGGGTGGTCTGGAAACATTGCTTGCGAAACGCCGCCATCGGCCCGTTGACCTACTACGGCGTCATCGCCGGAATTCTGCTGACGGGGTCGGTAATCACGGAACAGGTGTTCCAGTGGCCCGGGACCGGCCTGTTGGCCATCGAGGCGGTGCGTAACCGGGACTTCCCGGTCTTACAGGCGGTGATCATTGTCTTCGCCGGCATTTTCATTGCGTGTAATCTAATTGTGGATATCCTCTATGCCTACCTGGACCCTAGAATTCGCTATCAGAGTTAGCGGTAGTCAGGGCTGGAGCCTGCTAAAGGAATAGCTCTATCTATGGAAGCAATCCTAACCACCAAATCGCCCTGGTATTCCCCCGGCAGGTTGCTGACGACCCTGGCCCTGGTGCGGCGTCTGCCCCTGTTCCCGATCGCGTTGATCCTCGTGTTGCTGGTTATTCCTGCCGTGTTTGCCGACCAGATCGCCCCGCACGGCCCCAAGGACGGCGGGCTTTCCAACCGTTACAAACCCCCGGTATGGAACGGCGGCACCAGCGAACATATCCTCGGTACCGACCGCTTGGGACGGGACGTTCTCAGCAGAATAATTCATGGCTCCCGTGTTTCGGTCAAGGTGTCGCTGATCGGGATCGCTCTCGGGGGGTTAATCGGGATATCGCTCGGCCTGATGGCCGGTTACCTGGGCGGCAAGCTCGATATGTTGGTGATGCGCCTGGTCGACATCACCCTCTCCATTCCCAGCATCCTGTTCGCGTTGGTCTTGGCCGCCGCCATCGGGGCGAGTTTAACCACCGTTTTGATCGTGATCGGCTACATCCTCTGGGCGTATTACGCACGGCAGGTGAGGGGAGAGGTGCTGGGCATCCGGGCGCAGGACTTCATCGCCCGGGCAAGGGTTACGGGGGCGTCGAACTGGCGCATTGTCACCCGGCACGTGCTGCCCAACGTAATCAATACCATCATCGTGCTGGCCACCTTGCAAATCGGCTTCGTGATACTCCTCGAAGCGTCGTTGAGCTTTCTGGGCGTAGGAATTCAGCGCCCCTCCCCGGCGTGGGGGCTGATGGTCGCCGACGGCCGGGAGGTGATCGTGACGTATTGGTGGGTTTCCCTGTTTCCGGGTTTGGCCATAATGCTGACGGTGCTATCGTTGAACCTGTTGGGCGACTGGCTCCGGGACCGCTTGGACCCCAAGCTCCGACAAATCTAACGCCTGCGTCCAACGGCGCCATGCAACGGCTCTGCAGGGATGCCGTCATCGCTTCCGCCATTCCGGCGAAAGCCGGAATCCACGTCGCCCCCCGGCGTCTGTATGCCCGCGAGCAGGCGTAAAGGCACACTGTACGTCATCGCTTCCGTCATTCCGGCGAAAGCCGGAATCCACGTCGCCTCCCGGTGGCTGTTGCCCACGAGTTAGCGTAAAGGCACGCTGTACGGCATCCCTTCCCGTCATTCCGGCTTTCGCCGGAATCCACGTCGCTCCCGTGTCTGTACGCCCGCGAGTTAGCGTAAAGGCACACTGTACGTCATCCCTTCCGTCTTTCCGGCGAAAGCCGGAATCCACGTCGCCTCCCGGTGGCTGTATGCCCACGAGTTAGCGTAAAGGCACGCTGTACGGCATCCCTTCCGTCTTTCCGGCGAAAGCCGGAATCCACGTCGCTCCCGTGTCTGTACGCCCGCGAGGTGGCGTAAAGGCATACGGTACGGCGGGATACGGTTGGTGGACTGGCGTGAATGGGCTTCAGCTTCTCAGGAGTTGGCCGTAGGCTGAAGTTAACCTGCTGTCCCTGAGGGTCGGGGATACGTGGATTCCGGCTTTCGCCGGAAAGACGGCATCCCCTGCCCCCAAACTCCGGGATGGATGACTCGTGTTAATTCCCTCGGTGGGCATTCCGTTTCTGGCGAAGCCCGGCCCGGTGCGTTACACTTGCCGCAACCGGCCCAGATATCTGCCGACCGGCCCGGAAAATTGGCGAATAGGAGATATGGTTATGGCTGACTACGCGTACGTCGCGGCCCAGGATGACAACAAGGTGTCCGTTTTCACCATCGACGCCGATAGTGGGGCGCTTACTCTCCGCTCCGAGATCCCGATGTCCGGAGGGCCGTCCCCGCTGGCCATATCTCCCGGCCGGGACGTCATGTACGTGGCACACCGGGAGCCGGCCGAAATCACCAGCCACGCCATTGACCCGGAAACCGGCGAACTCACCCCGAACGGGTCTGTGACGCCGGAAGGGCAGCCCGGCTTCCTGGCCACCGACCGCACCGGCAGGTTCCTGCTGTCTTCTTACTACCCGGATGGCTGCGTTGGCGTGCATCCGCTGGGCGAAGACGGCTCCGTGGGCGCTCCGCCCACCGCATGGCTGAGCACCGACGTCGGGGCCCACGCGATACAGACGGACCGCTCCAACCGCTTTGCCTTCGTGCCCCACATCGACCGGTTGCAAGACAACGTGTTGGAGCCGCCCAAGAACCTGCCGGGACCAAACACCATTTACCAGCTCAAGTTCGATGTAGACACCGGTGCGCTGACCCTCAACTCACCGTCGGAGTTGAAGATGACCGAGGGCCTGGGGCCACGCCATTTCACTTTCCATCCCAGCCTGGACATCGTCTATTTCTCCGACGAGCAGGGCTGTAGCGTCACCAGCTATCGCATAGACCCGTCGGGCGCCCTGTCGCGCCTGCAGACGGCGGCGTCCCTCCCCGAAGGCGTCACCGTGCGGAACACCTGCTCCCAGATCCAGATGTCTCCGGACGGCGGCCTCTTGTTCGTTCCCAACCGGGGGCACAACAGTATCGCCAGTTTCGCGGTGGATGCGGACGGCCAGTTGACGCCGGCGGGACACGCGCCGACCGAATCGGTCCCCAGCGCCTTCAGCCTGGACCCTCACGGCCGGTTCGTTTACGCCGCGGGCTCGTCCACCGGGATCCTGGCCTCGTACCGGATTAACGGGGATACCGGAGAACTCACGGCCTTGGCGACTTATCCGGTGGGCCAGCGTCCCATGTCGGTGCTGACGGTCGCCTTGGGCGGCTAGCCGTTCACCGCGGGTCGGTCCATGAGAGTTTCAATCGCAACGGTGCGGTCGAGATGACTACCCGAAGGTCGACTTGCGGCCTTCCATGTTGGTGTGGATGTCCAGAAGCACTGTCCGGCCTTCCCGGTTGAGCTGCTGGGCCCGCACCAAGGCCGGCCCCACGTCCGACGGCTGGGTTATGGTTATGCCAACTGCGCCCATCCCTTCGGCGATCTTGGCGTAGTCGCCGCCCATGCGGGTCAGGCCGAATAGCTCGTTGGCCGCCGGGTAACCGCCGGGGTAGGTGGCCATGCCGCCGTTGTTCAGCACGATGGTGGTGATGGGCGTTCCCGACCGCACCGAGGTCTCGATGTCCAACCCCGACATGCCGAAGGCCCCGTCACCCATGAAATTCAGGCAGAACCGGTTTGGGTCGGCGAGCTTGGCCCCGATTATCAACGGTATTCCGTAGCCCAAGTGGGTGGTCTTCCCCCAACCGATGTAGCTGTGGGGAGTGGTAGCGGTGTAGAACGGTATGATCGAGTCTCTAGGCGCCCCGGCGTCGTGGGTGACCACGCTGTTCTCCCGGTCTAAGGTTCGCTCCAACTCGTTAATCACGCGGTAGGTGCCGATGGGTACCTCGTCGGTCTCCAGAAGCGGCGTCCAGTCGGCCAGCCAACCCTTGCGTACCTCGGCAATCTCCTCGGCGACACCGTTGGCGGGTCTCCCTCCGGCTCCGATCTGGGCTTTCACTTCGTCAATGACCGCCTGCAAGGTCAGTCTGGCGTCGCCGGGCAGACCAACGTCTATGGAGAAGTCCTTGTTGATGTCCTCGATGCTCTCGACGTTTTGGATTATCACCTTGCCATCGGGGACCGGTTGTCCGTAGCTGGTGCGAGTCATACTCGACCCCACGGCGAACAGCACGTCCGACTCCTGTAGCCACTTCCGGGC
This sequence comes from Dehalococcoidia bacterium, assembly GCA_965220625.1. Taxonomy (GTDB): domain Bacteria; phylum Chloroflexota; class Dehalococcoidia; order Lucifugimonadales; family UBA3495; genus VXOI01. The sequence goes on along the minus strand of CBDCQN010000003.1, from coordinate 1,245,717 downwards.
GGGAAGGGATGTCGCGCTGCTGCCCGCGCCCAAGGAGAGGGGGTGACGCTCGTCGAAGGAGGACTTGCCTGGGGTGGTGGTGTAGACGGGGATCTGGGTGAGTTCGACCAATTCCCGCAGCTCGGCGGTGGCCGAGGAGAAGAGGACTCCCATTCCCGACCAAATGACCGGCTTTTTAGCGTTCAGCAACAGCCGGGCCGCGTCGGCCACGTCTCCTTTGGAGGGCGACTGGAGCAGGCGTTTCGGCGGTTGGTAGTTCAACACGGATTCGGGAACTTCCTGATTGGCCACGTCAGCGGGGATTTCCACAATTACGGGTCCCGGGCGGCCGTTGCGAAGACGGTGGAACGCGCGGCGCATCACTGCGGCCACTTGGCCGGGCGCGGTGATGACCTCAGCGTGGGTCGACACTGACTGGTAGGAACGGGCCGGGGAGAAGTTGGGCCGGACGGCATACTGGCCCAAGGCCGGCCCTCCGGCCAAGTACAGGATCGGGACATTGTCGGAGAAGGCTTGGGCGATGCCTCCGTGGGAGTTCTCGGAACCGGGCCCGCCTTGGGTGATGGCCACGCCGAATTTGCGGCGGTCGTTCATCCGGCTGTAGCCGTCGGCGGCCATGAGAGCGCCCCGTTCCTGCCGGAACATTATGGTACGAATGCCTTCTTTGGCCACCGACTCGATCAGGTTATTGGAGGGAAAGCAGCCCACCCATTCCACTCCCTCGGTCTTCAAGACCCGGGCCACCGCGTCGTTAACGTCCATAACAACTCCCCCTCGAATCAAACATCGCGACCTTTGCTATTTAACCACAGAGAACACAGAGTATGCAGAAGCTCTGTGCTCTCGATGCCTTGCCGACGAAACTCGTAGCCAATGTGTTCACAGGCGCAACTTTGCAAGCATCTATTCGGCCTTGCGATGATAAATAATTGACACTGGTAGTCGTGCTCGCTTAAAATCGCGGATAACCGAAGCAACCGAAATTGAAGGAGCGGTTTATGGCGGACTATGACATTATCATAAGGGCCGGCACCATCGTCGACGGCACCCGGACTCCGCGATTCGTGAGCGACATAGGGATCAAGGACGGCAAGATTACGAAGATTGGCGGACTCAACGGCGGCACTGCCGAACGTGAGTTGAACGCCAAAGGCTTGATCGTCGCCCCCGGTTTCGTCGACCTGCACACCCACTACGACGCGCAGATTTTCTGGGACCCCTACTGCACCCTGTCCGGCTGGCACGGTGTGACATCGGTGGCGTTGGGCAACTGCGGTTTCGGCTTCGCGCCTTCCCGCGTCGAAGACCAAGAACGGTCGATGCTGAGCATGACCCGCAACGAGGCCATCCCCTACGCCGCGATGAAAGAGGGCATGCCGTGGGACTGGGTGACCTTCCCCGATTTCATCGACAGCCTGTCAACCACCCCCAAGGGCGTCAACTGCCTGACCTATGTTCCGCTGACGCCGCTGTACGCTTGGGTAATGGGTTGGGACGAGGCGAAGAATCGCCGCCCAACCGAAGAAGAGTTGAAGGAGATGGCACGGCTGATCAACGAGGCCATGGATCACGGCGCCTGCGGCTGGTCGGCCCAGATACTCGGCTCGACCTCGGTGCAACGCGACTACGACGGCACCCCGATGATCACCGACATGCTGTCCGAACATGAAGTTCTCACCTTCGCCCAGGTCCTCCGCGACCGCGACGAAGGCTTCATCGAACTGGCTTACCAAGAGACTGGCGAGGAAGGTCGCCCCCTCGGCGAGGAAACCCGGAACTTCTTCGAACGGGTCGCGGAGACCGCCGGCCGCCCGGTCCTCTACCAAGCGGTCACCCCCAACGCGGTTCATCCCGAACAGCACCGCGAGCGCATTCGCTGGCTCGAGAGTTGCGCCGAGCGCGGCCTGAGAGTTTACGGCCAAGGCGCCACCCGCCGCGGCGGCTTCGAACTGACCTTCGAGGACTGGAACCTCTTCGACGACACCCCCATGTGGCGGGAAGTCACTCTGGGCGACAAGGCCGTACGCAAGGCCAAAATGCAGGACCCGGAAATACGCCGCCAGTTGAAAGAGGAATGGGACTCGGGAATTAGGCCCACCCAGGTGCTCCCCGGCTCCGTGGGCAGCCTGCAGGTATTGACCCGCAAGGTCAAGATCGACATTGGCGCTGAGTCCGACTTCACCCGTATGCCCGCAAAGGTAAACGTCGCTGGAGCCGACTACTTCTTGGTCAACACCCGCGACGGCTACAAGCTGCTGTCCGTGGTCTGCGCCCATCAAGGCGGGACCGTCGACAATGAGGGCGGCCAGTTCGTCTGCGACACCCACGGTTATGAGTACGAACACGACGGCGGGCGCTGCATCACCAATCCCGACCTGCGCTTGAAGTCCTTTGTCGTCAACGTCGTCGATGGGCGGATGATCGCCTTGGCGCCGGACGAGAACGAGGCCGCCAGCCCCCAGGCCGGACAGACCGTTCAGGACATCGCCGACGAACAGGGCAAGCACGTTGTCGACGCGCTGCTGGACCTCTGCGTCGAAGACGACCTGGCCACCGAGTTCTACGGCGACACCCAAGGCCGCGATCAAGCCCAGTACACCGCCGAGGTGCTGGACTCCAACCACATCGTGGCGGGCGTCTCCGACGGCGGCGCTCACGTCAAGTTCCTGACCGCCGGTGTCTACCCGACGGACATGCTGACCTGGCTGGTCCGGGACGAGAAGGTCATCACCCTGGAGGACGCCCACTTCAAGCTGTCGTACCTGCCGGCCCACTTCGGCGGGTTCCGGGACCGCGGCGCCATCAAGGAAGGCGCTCCGGCCGACGTCGTAGTCTACGACCTGCAGAAGCTGGAATTGCTGCCCTCCGAGGTCGCCGAGGACCTGCCCGGCGGTGAATGGCGGCGGATCCAGAAGGCCAAAGGCTACCGCTGGACGCTGGTGAACGGCGAGATCACCTTCGAAGACGGCGAGCCCACCGGTGCCTTCCCCGGACGCCTCCTCAGGAACGGCATCGGCTAAACGAAAGCCGAAACCTCGCGGAACACGAGAGGCCCCGGAACTTCCGGGGCCTCTTTTTTGTACTGCTATAATGTTGCAGTGGGAAGTGGTGTAATCGGCGAGTCGCCGGGAAGTAAATGGTTATGGCGACACGCATTAGTCGCGCCTTTCGGGATATTCGCTGTAACGGCGCTGCCGGTGTATATCACGGAGCAGTGGGAAGGGCGGGAGAGCTTACAATTGACGGCAACAATGGTGGACTTGGGCGCAGTAATATACGCCATGGTTGCCGTACTGGTTGAACGAGGAGGTGTGATGGTGTTTTGGGCGCTCGAACAAAGGCGGAAGTGGCGAGAGGAATTGCGGGCCCAAGGGCGGGCCGAGGGGCGGGCCGAGGGGCGGGCCGAGGGGCGGGCCGAAGGACAGGCAGTAGAAAGGGAACGGTTGGTCCGTCTTGCCCAAGAGAAGGGTATCGACATCGCCGAACTGCTTCCGAAAGACGAGGACAGGCAGTAATGTTTTGGGCGCTTGAACAAAGGCGGAAACGAAAGGAAGAACGAGAGCGGCAGATGGCTCAGCGGGAGGCTGAAATTCGCGCCGAGGCTCAGGGTGCGTTGCTGACGGCTTTGCGCACTGAAGCGAGGGCCACGGAGGACTCGGAATTTGAAGCGCGTGTGGAGCATTTCGCACGCGAGAAGGGCATCGCCCTGAAGGAATCTCCGCCCAGAGAGTGATACCTGAGTTTGTTTTGGCCTAGGCGAAGGACCGCCGTCGCATATCCGTCAGCACCCGAAGAGGCCCCGGAAACTCCGGGACCTCTTCGTCGTTCCATTCCACCAATGCGCCATAATGTAAGTATCAGTTCCACCCGTTCCGTCGGTTCTAGAGTTTGGGCGATTCATGGTGCAGTCTCTGGTATTGCGTCTTGGTCATACGCGTAACCTCCGTTGTCGCATCCTTGCAGGACAAACACAAGTCGGGAGATAAGCATCCCGCTTCCTTCCAACTTCTGCCTCTGACCGATAGGCCGGTTTGCTTGCAGATGAAGTCTGGCCGTTCGTTTTGGTGTTTTTGGAGTTGAGCTTGCCACTCTTGCTGGGCCTTTTGGAAGTCCTCCAAGGAGCGTTTTTCTTTGAGAGTGTTGCAAGCTCGGCAGAGCAAGTGGAGGTCTGTACTATTGCGAAAACCTGCGTGGGTCTTATGTGCCCAACCCCGTTGTGTCGCAATTTCATTCCCTCTCTTTGGTGGCCGGACTGATTTCGTGATACTCAGCCCTTGTATTACGCGACGGTGGCTGTTGGAATGGAATTGCCTAGAAAAGTGGAGTTTCCGCAAAAAGGAAAAGTACTATGCCCAAGTCGGTCTACAAAATGACCATTGCAGAATTTGCGGTGCGGGGCTGGACCATTATCCACGAAAACGATACTGGCGAACCCATTGCCATAAGGTCTGTCATTGACCGATGGAGAGACTTTACATGGGCGGAGCAGACCTACTACCGGGCCAAATACGGTTTCGACGAAAGCGGCGTGCTCCAAATCCCCCTATATGAACTCCGCCCAACCTCTAAAATCGCCTTGACGTTCCATTGCGACCTGTTTCCAGACGAATTTGTCACTCCCGATGGATGTATGCCCGGTGCCAATAACCGTCTGCGGGAAATCGTAGAACGAAGCCGCTTGGGAGTAGATAACCGGAAATATGATGATACCGCTTTGGTGCACATCGGCCCGGACGGCTCGTTGATCCTCACTAACGAAGCAGGTTGGGGGCCGCCATACACCGAGGCAGATTCCAGCTATGTCGAGCTCGATGACAAATATACTTGCTACTGGGAAACCGGACCTTCCTGGGTCCCGGAAGCCCCTTGCTGGACTTGCCCAGAGTGCAATGGACTTTAACCGGTCCCGCGAGGAACGCTGATCGTGCCCGAACGGACTGGCTGGACTCGCCAACAGTTGCTGGTCGCGGTCGCCTTGTATTCTCGACTGCCCTTTGGCCGGCTACATCACGGAAATCCCGAGATCGTAACCGTCGCTGGAATGATCGAGCGGTCGCCATCGGCACTGGCGATGAAGCTCACCAATATCGCAAGCCTAGACCCGGCAATTACGTCTACTGGCCGGAGTGGTCTAAGGAAAGCATCGGCCAACGACCGGGCGATGTGGGACGAAATGCACAGCGATTGGGGACGCTTCGCAGTCGAGTCCCATCAGGCCGAATTAGAAGTAGGAGTGACGACGGGAAGTGAAGACGAAGCAGCCCATGGTGAAGATATACACCGCTTTGGGGAAGACCGCGTCGCACAAACCACTGTGCGCGTCGGTCAGGGTTTCTTCCGCTCCGCAGTTCTGAGCGCCTACAACGAACGGTGCTGCATTACTGGCTTGTCGTTACCGAGTCTGTTGGTGGCCAGCCACATCGTCCCGTGGAGCCACGACGGCAGTAACCGAGTTAACCCGAGAAACGGGTTATTGCTGTCGGCGCTCCACGATAAGGCATTCGATGCCGGGCTTATCACGATAAGAGACGACATGACCGTCCAAGTGTCCCACAAGCAGACTGCCCAGAACGATCAATTCTTTTCGGCATCAATCGAGCATTACGACGGTCGGCCGATTTTCCTTCCTCAGAAGTTTTCGCCAGAAAGGGAGTTTCTCGCCTATCACAGAGAGCAGATTTTCCAGAGGTAGCTAGAGTCGAAAGCCCAGTGTCCTTAGGAATCCGACCCCCACCGGAAACCTCACCACCGGTTGCCCACTCCCCCGCCGTAGCCGTATCCTAGGATGTGCTTCCTGTCTGTGCCCAATCTGTGAAACAGGTGTGAAGATGAAATACGATGTTATTGTTGTTGGCGCCGGGTCGGCTGGGTGCGCTATGGCCGCCCGGCTGTCGGAGGACCCGGAGCGGTCGGTGTTGCTGCTGGAGGCCGGGCCCGATTATCCCGACATCGAGTATTTGCCCGAGGACCTCAAGAACGGCTACCACTCGGAGGTGGCCTCCCTGCACAACGCTCCCCACAACTGGTCGTTTGTCGGCAAGCCCACCTCGGACCGCCCCAACGACATGTACGCTCCCCGGGGCAAGGTGGTCGGCGGCACCAGCGCCATCAACGGCCAAGTGTTTCTCCGCGGCTTGCCCGAGGACTACGACTCTTGGGCCGCCGAAGGCAACGACGAGTGGGGCTACGTGAAGCTGCTGCCCTTCTTCCGCCGCATGGAGGCCGACCTGGACATTCGCGACGACTTCCACGGCAATGACGGCCCCATGAGGGTGCGGCGGCACAAGGAAGAGGCTTGGGTACCGTTGATGTTCGCCTTTCGCGACGCCTGTGTGGCCGAAGGCTACCCCAACGGGCAGGACATGAACAACCCCGACTCCACCGGCGTCGCGGCGCTGCCCATGAACAACGTGGACGGCGTCCGTCTCAGCACCGCCCTGTCCTACATCAATCCGGTGCGCCACCGGTTGAACCTGACCATCCGTCCCAACGCGCTCACCACCCGCGTCCTCTTCGAAGGCAACCGGGCCGTTGGCGTACAAGTGGAAAGCGGCGGCGAGACCTTTACTGTGGATGGGGAATTGATCGTTCTGTCCACCGGCTCTATCGCCTCACCGCACCTGCTGATGGTGTCCGGCGTCGGGCCCCGGGACCACCTGTCCAGTATGGGAGTGCCGGTGGTGAACGACCTGCCGGGCGTGGGCCAAAACTACCGCGACCATCCCCAGGTCGGCGTGACGTTCAGCGCCCGAGACGATTTCTCGGTAAACTTCGAGGCGCCCAGCACCCAGTTGGCCCTGCGCTACACCGCGACGGGGTCCGGCCTGCGCAACGACATGGTGCTTTTCCCGAGCACCTTCTCCACCCCGATGGGTGATCTCACCGGCCCCGAAGAAGACTTCCGAATGTCGGTCCTCCTCAACCTGGCCGAGGGTTCGGGTCAGGTGACCCTGGCGTCGTCCGACCCGCACGAGCAGCCCCTCCTGGAATACCATTTCTTGGGGGAACAGGCCGACGTGGACCGGCTGCGCGATGGAATCCGGCTGATAGTCCGGCTGTCGGAGAGCGAGTACTACCGAGGCATCATGAAGGAGCGGTTGGATCCCACTGACGCTGACCTGGAAACCGACGAGGCGTTGGACGCTTGGCTGTACCGTACGGTCCGGACTTCCCAGCACTTGGTCGGCACCTGTAAGATGGGCCCGGCGTCCGACCCGATGGCCGTCGTTGACCAGTACGGCAAGGTACATGGGATCGACGGTCTGCGGGTGGCCGACGCCTCCGTCATGCCCGATGCCCCCCGGGCCAACACCAACGTGAGCACCATCATGATCGCCGAGCGGATATCCGACTTCATAAAAGAAGGCAAATAGCCGTCAGCGCGCAAATCCGCCGACACGGCACGTGTCATCCCGGAGGTTGGCGCGACGTGGGTTCCGGCTTTCGCCGGACAGACGGGTGGGGTGGCGGTGTGTATGGCAACGTGGGCGTACGGGAACCGGGGAGACGTGGGTTCCGGCTTTCGCCGGAAAGGCGGGTGGGGAACGCCGGAAAGACCGGGGGGAACTCCGAAATGGCTCATGTTTACGTGGAGGCCCTCCGACTCTTTCCGGCGTGCTGGCTTGTGCGCTTATATAGGAGCCGAGAGTTGCGGGCCCACCGATTCGTACACATGGGCCACACGGAGCACTGTCTCTTCGTCGAAGGCTCTTCCCGCAATCTGAAGCCCGATGGGCAGCCCTTCGGAGTTCAGCCCGCAAGGCACCGAGATCGCCGGATGCCCGGTGAGGTTGAAGGCGGCCGTGGTGAAGGCCAGATTCGTCAACGCCTCAACCACCGTGGTGCCCAGTTCATGCATACCTCCCAGCGACCAAGCCACCATGGGCACCGCCGGTGTGAGGACCACGTCCACCTGTTGCAGCACCTCGTTCATGCCCCGCGTGATGGCCCGGCGGGCCTGCTGTCCCTTGAAGAGGACGCTGCTGCTGAGGAAGGAGCCGGGCGCCACCGTGTTCAATACTCCCGTAGCGTAGTCGGCCGATTTTTTCTGAATCAACGGCGCATGAACGGCGGCGGACTCGGAGGAAAAGATGGTCCACCACGCCGGCATGATGTAGTCACCGTGGGGAATGGTCACTTCCTCCAGGATCATCCCCGCCCCTTCTAGGGCTGTAATCGCTTGCCTTACCGACTGCTCGACCTCCGGTTGAACGCCGTCAAAGAAGTAATTTCGCGGGATTCCCGCCCGCAGCCCCCGCACGTCGCCCGTAAGCGCCTGGCGATAGTCTGGGACCGGCAAGTCGACGGTAGTCGGATCGCCGGGATCGTGGCCGGCGATTGCCTGCAGAATAATGGCGCAGTCTTCGACCGTCCTGGCCATGGGCCCGGCGTGGTCGAGTGACCAGCACAGCGGGAATACTCCCCTCCGGCTGGCCCGGCCGTAAGTCTGCTTGAGCCCAACGATCCCGCAGACGCCCGACGGGTTGCGGATGGAGCCTCCGGTGTCGGTGCCGATGCCTCCGTAGCACATGTAGGCGGCGATGGCGGCCCCGGTCCCGGAGCTGGAACCCCCGGTGTCCCGCGTGGTGTTCCAAGGGTTGCGGGATGGGCCGTAAAGGGGATTGGGAGGCGAGCAGGCGTACTCGTAGCAGCCGTGCTTGCCCACGATCACCGCGCCGGCGTCGGTCAGGCGTTGCGTTACCGTGGCGTCCTGGTCGGGGACATGATTCGCGTCCACTTTCGAGCCATTCGTGGTCAGGACGTCCTTGGTGTCGATAATGTCTTTGAGACCGATGGGGATACCGTGTAACGGCCCCAAATACTCACCGGCCCGGATACGCCGCTCCGCTTCTCGCGCGGATTGCAGAGCCTGGTCTTCCATCACCGTGATGTAGGAATTGATGGCGCCGTCAAGTTCGTCGATTCGGGCCACCGTCGTCTCCACCAGGTCCACAGGCGAAATTTGCGACGACTTGATCAAATCGGAAACTTGGGCGATGGATAGCCTGGTCAAGTCTTGAGTAGCCATCCGTTCTAACCTCCCTTGTTGATGAAGACATTCGCTGGTTCCTCGTTGCTCAGGTCCATCTCGTCCAGCTTCCGGCCCATTTCCACCAAGGCCTGCAGCTCCAGAGCAAACCGGTCCAGCCAGGCTTCATCCAATTGCCCCACGCCCAAGCGGTCCATGGAGATACGCAAGGTGTCGGCATCCGGGCCCAATTGTGGTGATTCTGCCACGGTACAATCCCTCCGTTTATGGTTCCGCCGGGGGAGGCCGGCGGTTATCGTGAACGCTGGTAGCGGTAGTCCCTCGCGGTGCCCCGCTCCGGGGTGGCCGTGGGATTCTTGGGGCCGTACCGGTAATTGGGATCGACGTTGCGTTTGGGCGCGAGGCTGTTCCGCAATACGCCGATGTTTTCCACCTCCAACTCCACCACGTCTCCGGGTTCCAACCACCGGGCGGTCTCGTAGCCCTTGCGAATCGACTCTCTGATCGAGCCCCCGCCGACCGTGCCGCTGCCAATAATGTCGCCCGGCGCTATCCGGCTGTCCTTGGTGGCTCGCTCTATGATCTCGCCCCAAGAATAGTAGGCGGCCCCGGCCTCGGAGTCCTTCAGCCACACGTCGCCGTTGACCCTGACCTGGCATTTCAGGTCCAGCCGGCCGTCCTTGATGTTTGAGGCGATCTCGTCGGTGGTCACCACCCACGGTCCCAAGGACTGGGCGGAGTCCTTCCCCTTGGCCGGGCCGAGTCCGAAGGTCATCTCGTCGAACTGGAGGTCTCGGGCGCTCCAGTCGTTGAAGATGCAGAAGCCGGCGATGTAGTGCAGTCCCTCGGACTCCGGAACGTCGGTCCCGCCGCGCCCCACCACGCAACCGATTTCCAACTCGTAGTCCAGTTGGTCGGAAGCCGAGGGGTAGGGCACCGAATCCTCCGGTCCGTAGACGACCAAGGGATTGGAGAAGTAAAAGACGGGCATGCGGTACCACACCTCGTCTATCTCCCGGGTCCCTTGGGACGTGGCGTGTTCTTCGTAGACGATGCAGTCCCGGATCGTGGGCGGTTGGAGCACGGGAGAACGCAGGCGAACGTCGGCCAGCGCCACCCTCGGCGCGGGAACGTTGCCGGCCAAGGCGTCGCCGACCCGGTCGACGGGGGGGTCTGCCAACTCCAGCAGGGCGCGAACATCCCGCAGCGGCTGGGGAGACCCCAAAAGGGCGGCAACGTCCACCACGGCGTCGCCGTCAAGGACGCCGCAGCGGGGTCCCGTGCCGGGATCGTAGGTCAAAAGTTTCATCTGGTCCCCTCCTGTTGCCGAGTTCTAGTGCATAGGCGAGAAGCTGGCCGGAACCATAATCTTGTTTTCTTGGCTGACTCTTCCGGGAGCTCCGGAAGGCCACTGCGGTATTTTGCTGGCCGCGGCCCGCACCTCGGCGCGTTGGTTCAGGTCTTTGTAGGGCCAGACGTGCATCCAACGGTTCAGCCCGCCGAACTCTGTGTGCATACCGGCTGCCAGTGGAGAGAACTCCTCCCGGTAGGGAATGGCCTCGGCCCAGCGGCGCAGCAACTCCGGTATGGAGCCCGGCTGGTAGGTGTAGATGCGCATCTCGTAGACGTTGCCCAAGGCCTGGTCGCCTCCCATGGGCCGCATGAAGGGGGCCGGAGTCCACACTTCGGCGTTCATATTGAGGATGTTGCCCGGGGTGATCTTGGGGGGCCAATTGGGGTCCTTTGCGGCTTGGTCACGGATGCGGGCCCGCTCCTCCAGGTTTTCATAGCCCCAGACGTGGATGATCTGGTTCAACGGACCTATTTCAGTGTGCCAGAACGCCGCCAGTGGGGAATACTTCTCCCGGTGGGGCAGGGCTTCGGCAAAAGCCTCCTCGGCCTGGGGGACCGAGCCCGGCTTCAAGTCGTAAGTGCGTACTTCGTAGATCATTTTCTCTCCTCGCCCATGCGCCTGGTACATCAGGCGTACCCGTTTGGTCCTGCGGTTGGCCTTTCGTTGCCCTCCCGTCGCCCTTCCTTTGTATTGAATGGCCGCCGCCAGTGTAGCAACGCCGTTGGACGGCGGCAACAGAAGGCCCGGCTCAGGTTCAGGGCGCGGCTTTGATGCCCGGTATTATCACGTCGCGGAAAGCTTCCAGTTCCCTGAGCGGCATGTCGTAGCCGCCTTCCTGGGTGTGGGTAGGGAAAATAAATACGTGATCGATGCCCGATTCGTCCCGTGCCCTTCTGAGCCGGCGCAGTGATTCCTCGGCGGTGCCGAACAACCCGAATGCGTCGCAAATGTCGGCGGCCTGGGAGTCGGAAATTTGCTCGGGCACAAAACTGTCCGGTAAATCGATACCGGCTTCCCGCAGCCACACCAGGTTGGAGTCGCTGGGGTACTTGAGGTAGGGCTGGCCGGGCCTGAACCATAGCTGCGGCCAGCGGCGGGCTGCGTCCCCGTCTTCGGCGATGGTGGCCGGGGTGATGTGGACCGTCTGGAAGGCATCCAGGTCCCGCCCGGCCCGCGCCGCGCCGGTTTCCAGCCTCCGCCGGGCGGCTCGCACCGCATCCGGGTGCAGCCCCACCAGCAGGAGAGCGCCGTCGGCCACCTCCCCGGCCAATTCCACCATCCGGGGCCCGGCCGCAGTCATGAAGACGGGCGTCGGGGCCTCACTGACGTTTCGCAAGCGGGTCTCCACCCCGTTGAATTCCACCCGCTCGCCGCGAAGCAGACGCCGGATGTCCAGGATGGACCGGCGCATCACCTCCAGTGAGGCCCGGCGCCTGCCGATGTTGCCCACCGCCAGGTATCCCGGCCCTACCGTCAGCCGCACCCGGCCTGGAGCGATCTCTTCCAAGGTGTGGGCCAGAGACGCCAACACCATCGGGTGGCGTGTGACCGGGTTGCTGGTGGCGGGGTACAGGGTCAACCTCTCGGTCTTGCCGGCGGCCATTGCCAGCGTCAAAAACACGTCGCGGCCGCTGTGTTGGTGGTCGTGGACCCCTACGCCCGAAAACCCGGCCTTCTCACATTCGGAAATGAACTCCGCCGTTTCCAGCACCGGAAGACCGACCGGGACCCGAATATCAACCTTCATGCAAAAACCGAAAAACCCCAACAACCTGAGTCATTTGGCCTCAGAGCCCTCGAAGAAAAGGTTGAGACGAAACGTCACCGTTCTGGGCGGGGGCGCATTTCTCACAGCCGTCGAGCTTGACCGTTGGCAACCCGTTCAGGCGGCTGAGGGCGACCACAGGCCGGCGAATTGAGTCGCGACCACCCGGTCGTAGGCTACATCGCCGGACAAGACGCCGGTGTCCCTAGCGAAGCGGTTCATTCCGGCCACTGTTTCTTCGGAAATGGCGGCGTCGTAGTAGGGAGCGTCCCGCGCGATCAGCTCGGCGATCATCGCGGTTTCTTCCGCAGGGAAGATACGGCCTGCGGCTTTGGTTGCCAGGTTTGGGTCGGACCGCAGGGCTTCTTGTGCCTTGACGATTGCCCGGACCGCCGCGGCGGCAACTTCAGGCGTTCGTTGGACCAGTCCTTCGGTCGAGACCAGAGCCGGGAAGGTGTAATGCTTGGCCGCCGGCGGTCCGTCGCCGCGCCTCACGTCCAGTACCATCGTGCCCGCGCCGCTGCGAAGGGCGACTTCGGCGCCCATGGAGTTCGCCCAGAACCCGTCGACAGCCCCGCTCTCCAGTGCTTGGGCGGCATGCACCCCGAAGGACACGCCGGGACCGTCCGCTCCCGGCACCGGCCCGATTTCCACACGATCACGGTCCGGTTCGATGCCAGCGTCCACCAACAGGCGTCGGAACGCCGCCTCCGGTCCCGGGGCCGCGCCGATCCGACTTCCTTTCACGGCGGTCACGTCGCCGCGCTCGATTCCCAGGTCGGTGCGCATAACCAAGACCCAGAAGGTGTGTTGGGCCAGCGCCGCCAAGAGTTTCGCGCCCTGCCAGTCCGGGAAGGCGGAGAGGGTGGCGTGGGCCGGGCCCGCTACGAAATCAAACTCCCCTTCCCGCAACGACGCCATGGCGCGGGGGATTGGAAAGGCCGTCTCCAGACTCATTTCCAGGCCTTCCGCCTCGAAGAATCCCAATTCGACGGCAGCGACGGCGGGAAAATAGGAGTTCGAAATGAGGTCAGGCACTGCGATACGCAAGGGATCTTCTCCAAAAAAATGAGGTCGGGCTTGCGGTCAAGTCTAACACCGCAGCTTTGCCGGTTCACCTATCGGGCCCATTGAAGTATGATCACCGTAAGAACACCGGCGGGGAGAACACCGGTAGCCAGGAAACCGGTAGCCCGCCGCAGGGCTCAACCTAATGTTCACTGGAGGCGCCTCAATGGGATACCGGATCAACCACGTTCACATCAGGTCTTCCGATCCCCACGCGTCGGCGGACTGGTACGAGAAGCACTTCGGGGCCAAACTCCTGTTTGCCAGGGAAGTGATGCCCAACACCGTCACCATCAGCATGGAGGTCGACGGGCCGGTGCGCTTGAACATCTCCTCGAAGCCGCCCGGTTCCTCCGACGAACGCAGCGAGGCCGAACTCAACCGGTTGGGGCTGGAGCATTTCGGGTTCGACGTTGACGACCTGGAGTCGGAGCTCGCCCGTTTGGAACAGGACGGCGTCCGGGTCGTGCTTCCTCTCACCCAAGTCTCCACCGGGACCCGGTTGGCGTATATTGAAGGTCCCGACGACGTCCTCATCGAACTCGTCCAACCGGCTGGCTGACCGCTCTTTCCGGGACCACGAATGAATCAACCCAATACTCCCGTCTGGACCGACCGTTGGCTGGCGGGGAATTTGTCTCCAAATTTTGCCCCAAGGAGCCGAAATCATGCCCGAAACGCCCCTGCATTACCAGACCATCACCGAAGTCGCCGCACAAATCGAGTCCCGCCGGCTTTCCCCGGTGGAGTTGACCCGGGCTATTCTGGACCGGATCGAAGCCTTGGACGGCGGTCTGAAGAGCTACGCGACCGTGATGGCGGACCAAGCTATGGCCGCTGCCCGCACGGCGGAGTCCGAGATCGCCGCCGGGCAGTACCGGGGGCCGCTCCACGGTGTTCCCATCGCGGTGAAGGACCTTTGCTTCACCAAGGGCGTGGCGACCATGGGGGGAGCCCAGGTGTTGCGCGACAATATTCCCGATTTCGATTGTACGGTGGTGCAGAAGTTCAACGCGGCCGGGGCCGTCATCGTGGGTAAGCTGAACCTCACCGAGGGGGCGATGGCCGGGTACAATCCCGAGTTCCAAATACCGCTGAATCCCTGGGACCCCCAGCGCTGGTCGGGGGCCTCCTCCAGCGGGTCGGGAGCCGCCACGGCAGCCGGGCTCTGCTACGGCTCGCTGGGCAGCGACACCGGCGGCTCCATCAGGTTCCCCTCGGCTGCCTGCGGCATCGTTGGCATCAAGCCCACCTGGGGTCGGGTGAGCCGATACGGAGTACTCGCCTTGGCGGAATCGTTGGACCATGTGGGGCCGATGACCCGCAGCGCCGCCGACGCCGGGACCATCCTGCAGGCAATCGCCGGACGCGACACCAACGACCCGACTTCGCTGACCGCACCGGTGCCGGACATGTCGGCCGGTTTGGGCCAAAGAGTCCGCGGCCTGCGGATTGGACTGGACGAACGGTACGTCAGCGACGAGGTTGACCCCCAATTGGCGGAGGCCGTCATCGCCGGGGCCCGGGTCCTGGAGGAGTTGGGGGCGCGAATAGTACCGGTGACGATGCCGGATACCGAGGAGTTTTCCCGGGCGTGGGGAGTGTTGTGTTCGGCCGAAGCGGCGGCGGCCCACCGCGATACCTTCCCTTCCCGGAGCGACGAGTACGGGCCGTGGTTCAGGGGCTGGCTGGAACAAGGTTCCCGGCATTCGGCTGCGGACTACGCCGCCGCCAGCTACGTCCGGTTGGCCTGCAACGGAATTCTGGCCGGGGTATTTGAGGACATTGACGTCTTGGTCTGTCCCTCCATGACCAGCGCTGCTTTCCCGGTGACCCCCGAGGAGCTGTACGGTCCCATGGAGGAGGAGATATGGACCTGGGGCCGGTTCACCATCCCTTACGATTTCAACGGCGCCCCGACCATATCTCTGCCCTGCGGATTGAACGACGAGGGCCTGCCCCTGGGTATCCAGTTCGTGGGGCGGCACTTGAGCGAACCGCTGCTGTGCCAAGTGGGAGACGCCTACGAAAAGGCGGCGGGATGGCAGAGCCTGAGGCCCAACATCTAGCTGTTGCCAGCGGTATACTGACGCCTAACCACTAATCACCCACTAGCGCAATGGGCTAATGCTTGCAAATTTCTTCAAACTCAACTCCAACTCCACATTCAAAGAACTTGACTCTCCCCAGGAACTGGTGGAACGTCTAGTTAATTCGAACGATCTTCGAAACGTACAATTCCAGCCGAGCACTCTTTCGCTGGAGGACTTGGGTCGCTCGCGAAATCTGTTTACCGATAAGACTTTCAATAACGTGAGCTTTGCCAAGACACAAATCACGAATATCACCTTTAGAAAATGTACTTTTGAAGATTGTCTGTTTATAGGAACTCACTTTGTCAATTGCGAATTTCATGACTGTACTTTCACAGGTTGCAATCCACACAAAGTGGTGTTTGAAAGCACTTACATTGACCCTTCGGTGTTCGAGGGGATGCTCCATCCGGTCAAATACTCGAATATTGGAATACACTTGTTTCAGCAACTCTACAAGAACGCGATGGAAATGAATCATCGGGAATTCGCCAATTCAGCCGAATTCAATCGATATAAATGGAACCGCTATGTCTTAAATTACAAGTATCGCGGATTGAGGAAGAAGGATCCCCGGTACATCATGGGATGGTTAACAAACTATTTTTTCTATATCTCCGCGGGATATGGAATACGCTCCAAGTTCGTGGCCGGATGGGCGCTTGTTGCTGGAGTCGTATCGGTGGGTGTCAATTTTCTCTGCTGGGACTCTTTGGGCGTAGTCGGAAGGGACGGCCCCGCGACAGAAAGAGAATTCATTGAAGTTCTCTACTACACGGTAACAATTCCCGCCGGAGTCGGTGACTTTACTCCAGCATCCGACGCGGGCAGGTTAATATTTATGGGCGAGGCATTTTTCGGATTAGTTATCATCTCTTTATTCGCCACTTGGTTAGTCAAGCGAGCACTCCGATGATAATCCATTCACGAGAAGACGCATTTGCCTTATTCGGTTCCGCGGCTCGTGGAGACAATGATATCTTTAGCGATCGGGACCTGCTCATAGTCTCGGACGATGAAGCCATTTTACATGAGATGAAGTCCAAATATGATTCCATCGGTTGGTCTTGCACCGCCTATTCTTGGAGCCGGTTACAACGCGCAGCTGACCAAGGGTCCCTATTTGTGCAGCACTTGAAGCAAGAATCAAAAGTTCTATCCGACCCTTCGGATCGTTTGGCCCATCTCTTGGCCCAGTATTCAACTAAGACAAGCTACAAGCACGAGCGGGATGGTGCCGCCTCAATGGTTGGGAATCTAATGCAACATTTACCTCAATGCGACGCTGGTCCGATGTGGACTTTGGATGTCCTATCGGTTGGGTTTCGTTCACTCGCTGTGGCAAACCTTGCGGACAATGGCATATACGCGTTTTCGAATTCCGGGATAATCAGCGGTCTGACCCGAATCGGTATGGTCAGTAAAGAAGACAGACCTCAATTGAATGTGCTCCGGCGCTTCAAATCGCTCTATCGGGAAGGAGTAATAGATAAGCGAGTCGGGTGGTGTGATATATTTGATTGGATAAAGTTGGTCGATAGGGTATTCACGCTCGGATTAAGCTCGCGATGCGTTCATACACTCGGGATTGTAGAATTGGCTCTGGCGGATGCTACTATGCAAACAGACTCCGATTGGTACGCAAGGTGTCGCCGGATAGAATCGGCACTGTGGATGTTGAAGCCACGGCAAAATAGGGACCGTGCTGAATTCGAAAGGCACCGTCAAAAACTGTTCAGGATAGTCAAATCCCCTAACAGCTATGCCTGGCACTTCACCGGCGGACACAAATCAATCCAAGGCAGTCTATCCGATTTGGCCGAGATTTGTGCTGTGTAAGCGCCCACAAACCCAAGCTTACCTGCCGGTGGGCAATTAGGTCGGATTTCCTTCTGCCGTTCTCTTCGTCTATTTGACAACATCTCCCGTCCCCCCACGTTGATACCTCAGCAAAGATTATGTGACACCCGGTCACGTTGGAGGCCCAACATCTAGCTGTTGCCCACCCAGTCGGCCACCCGTTCCCCGATCATGATGGCGGTAGCGTTGGTGTTGGCCCGGACGACGTGGGGCATCACTGAAGAGTCGGCTACCCAGAGGCCGGTAACGCCTTTGACCCGGCACTCTTGGTCCACCACGGCCAAGGGGTCGCTGTCCGGGCCGATCTTGCAGGTGCCGGAAACGTGGCGCGACGTTCCGACCGTCTGACGGACCCACAGGTCCAAAGCCGGGTCGTCGCTTAAGACCTCGTCCGTCGGGGTGGTCCGGCCGTCGGAGACGCCCCGGTAGGCGTCGGACTCCAGTATCCGGGACGCCAGACGGACGGCGTTCCGCATCCTCCGTATGTCGTTTTCGTGGCTGAGGTAACGGTAATCGATGGAAGGTTGGACCGCAGGGTCCGCCGAGGCCAGCCGGACCCAGCCGGTCCCGTCGGGCAGCTCCAGGGCGCAGGCGATGCGGGCGGTCCGCTCGGGAAGCACCTCTCCGGTCATGACGTTGAACACCCCCAAGGAGTGGAGCATTACGTCGTTGGGGTAGGATGGCGGCTCAGAGGTAACCCGGAGCCCGAAACGGAGCGCCCCGGCGTTGGAGTGCAGGCTGACGTGGTCCTTGACCCGGAAGGTCACAGACCCCATGGGGTGGTTGAAAAGGTTGCGGCCCACCCCAGGCGATTCCCGCACCACCGGCACGCCGAATTCCTCCAACTGCTCCCGCGGGCCCACTCCCGACAACATCAGGATATGGGGCGATTTCAACGCCCCGGCGCTCAACACCACCCGGTCGGCCTCCACCCGGAAAATCTCTCCGCCGCTCTCGGCCTCCACGCCGGCGACCCTCCCGTCTTGGATGAGCACCCGCCGCACAAAGACGTTGCCCTTGACCGTCAGGTTCAGGCGGTGGCGCATGGGGTTGAGGTGGGTTATGGCCGTACTCATTCGCACGCCGCCGCTGTTGTTCATGGGGATGGAGCCGATCCCGGAGGAGTTCGGGCCGTTCAGGTCCTCGGTGGTGGAGTAGCCGGCCTCCATACAAGCAGCGTGGAAAGCGCGTTGGACGTCGGGCCACGGCTCGTTTTCGCGGCGTACGATTGGGATGGGGCCGTCGGAGCCGTGAAAATCGTCCCGGATGTCCAGGTCGGTTTCAGCCCGGCGGTAGTAGGGCAGCACCTTGAGGTAGGTCCATTCCTCGTTGCCCAGTGATGACCAGCTGTCGAAGTCCTCGGGCAGTCCCCTGAGGAACACTTGGCCGTTGATTGACCCGGAACCGCCGATGACCTTGCCCTGAGCGATGTTGATCTCGCCCTGCTGATCGTTGATCACGCCCCGGAGCGACCAAGAGACGGGCGAGCCGATGGCCTCACCAGCGCTGGAATGACCGTTTCGCACCGCCTCGGGCAGGAATTCCGGGTCTGGATAATCGGTACCCGCCTCCAGCAACAGGACCGATCGGTTGGCGTCCTCGGCGAGCCTGCCGGCCACCACCGAGCCTGCCGAACCGCCGCCGATCACAATAACGTCGTACTTCATTTCCGGCTCCCTGTACCTGAACAATCGAGAATCAGTAATCACCAACTCCTCAGCCGCCCGGGGCATTTTACAACGGCCTCACAGTCCAGGCCAAACGCGGTTTATGGCCGCAACCGTTAAGATCGGACTGAATCCGCGTCAGGGAAAGGTTTAGGTTGGGATTGGGGAACAGTTGAAACCCTTCACCAATCCCATCGTCGAACCTGAACAGTTACTGCCGGAGCCGGGCTTTTGTTCCCATTACTGCCCGTATTATCGGCGAAAGCCGGTATCCACGTACGTTCAAGCAGCACCCCTCCCCCACTGACATGCTGCCCTTCCCGCCTGCGGTCGCCGCCCCTTACCATATTCATTGTGAAAAATCGCTCCTGTCCCAATCCCAATCACCCGCCAACCGCTTAATGGCGCACTTTGGCTCAGAATGGCCCAGGAATTAGAAAATCCTGCCTCGTGCTTTGCACAATGAATTGGAGAACATCAACGCGTTGTTCATAATGGCGGTCGCCATGACTTCGCTCATTACCTGCGGTGAGGATCAACTCCACACCGTGGAGCAGGCGCAGACGCCCGCTGCGACCCCCAGTCCGTCAACCCCACCCTGGCAGCCAAGGACACCTTGGACGGCAGTGACCGGCCACAATCACCCCCCAAGCACTTCACTCAACTGGCCCCCCGACGTCTCCATTTATCGGTGGCGCGGTATCATCATTGAAGGCTCGCCCAGTCGGGGCACACGCATAAATCTGTACGACGGAAACCTGGCCGGAGAAATACAACCGGAACTCGGGCAACTGTCGAATCTTGTCGCACTTCAATCGGGGTGAAAACCGGCTGGAGGGCCGGATACCGCCCCAACTCGGGCAACTCTCCAACCTGAAGATCCTGAGTCTCTATCAAAACCAGTTAACCGGAGAAATACCGGCGGAACTGGGCAAACTGGCAGACCTGATAGAATTGGACCTCTTCAAGAACCAACTACCAAAGCCCCTTCGAGCGTCAGGAACCACCCCGCGCCAGACGGTGAAGTAATGAGAAGGCCGACCTCACGAATTCGACCGGCCCTGCTGCTGATTTTCCTGATGGCAATGGGACTCTCAATGACGCCGGGGCCTGTGGCGATGACGGCACAGTGGAGACGCAAGTCATCGACTCCCCCACGCACACGCCCCGGGCCAACGTACCCGTAACTCCGCCCACGAAGCCGCCCGGTGGTTCGAATGAGATGCCCACCAGGCCTGCAGCCCTACCGCCCCCCGCGTCCGCGACCGCAGCGCCTATGCCCGCCTCCGGGGCTGCCACCCCCGTGATCGTAGCCCCGACAGTCGTCACTAAACAGGGACAGGAGTACCTGGCAGATGAGATACCGCCATGCACTCCCATTGGAGGCTCCAACCGTGACCCCTGTGACGTCGATACAAATTGGATGGCTGCCGTGACTGGAGAACGGGGCTTTGGCGCCGATTGGGGGGGAACAACCCCAGACCATACGGCAACATATGGACGGTCGTTCATTCAAATTGATCCCACACATCGTTGTACGAGGTACGTACATCCCCGAGAAAGCGCGATGCGTGTCGGCAATTCCACTCCGCATACCGTCATACGGGGATCCTGACTACTACATTTCCATAGAGAGCACAAGGCTCATCCAGTGCTACGCAGAGGTGAGGGCAAACGCTTACATTCTGAGCAGCGGCCCACCCCGGTTGACCGTCCTGGTGGCGACTAGTCGCTACTTCGAAGGATCTTTTGATGTAGAGGCTGCCGCCGCTCGGACTGGCAGGAATGTAGAGGAAGTACTGACGGAGGAGGAACTTGTAGACCGGATTAGACGGATCCAAGAAACAATACTTGTGGATGGCTATAGTCCAATAAGTAGTTCACCAGCCAGGGATGGTGAAGGAATCTACGGCAGAGAGTACCTTCTGTTCATCGGTCCACGGCATTACCACCCGACCGAGGTGTGGGAGGTCTTCCTCACATGGGCCGTACAGCGTCAGGACGATGGGACGGTCATCGCGGTGCATCCAAATAGAAACTTCTGGAGGGCCAACAGACCGGACGAGTACCAGACCCACCGTGGCGCCCTGGAGATGGACCTGCCGACCTTCACCGAAGCGGTTAACACAGCCCACCAGTCCCGGGTAACACAGTATGGTGGCCGCATAGCCTCGGATGGCATTGAAGGCCGAGCAGATGGTATAGAGCTACCGATGCTGATCACCGACGCCAACCGTCTGGCCCAGTTCTACCTAGACACGGGGGCCTACGAGCACCCTGACGGGCGCCCAACACAACCGCCGCCGGTGCCAGCCTGCGCCCAGGGAGATGCGGTGCGGAATAAGGCCGCTAACCGGGCCCTGCTCCGCGACTGTATTGCTCTGTTGGATGCAAGGGACGCCTTGGCGGGAACAGCCACATTGAACTGGAGTGCCGACCTTCCCATTGACAGTTGGACCGGCATAACTGTCAGCGGAACACCCCAGCGTGTAACGGGGATCAATCTGTCCTCCAGCGGTCTCAGCGGGAGCATTCCGTACAAGCTGGAGATCCTATGGGCGTTGACAGCTCTGGACCTGAGCGGCAACTCTCTGACGGGCACGATACCCGCCTCGCTGGGCCAGCTGCCGAATCTCACTACTGTGAAACTGTCGGGCAATTCCATCAGTGGCTGTATTCCCGCCGCCTTCAGGGACGTGACCATCAACGACCTAGCGAGCGTCGGGCTCCATTACTGCGACATGCTCACGGCATCCCCAGCCTCCCGGGAATAAGCCTGTCCACTCCCTCGAAGATGCACAACGGACACAAAGGACCCTGCGTCTAGGGCGCCGGTAGTGACTGCTCACTGCGCTCCTTCAACCACATGGCCCTACACGCTCCCTGCCAGATGGTGAACTAAGCGGACCCGACGATCACCCCGACCCGCCGCGTCAGCAGCAGGTGGTCGAGGCAGCCACGGACATCAGCACCAGCGGACGGCGGGCCTGCGTACTTGGAACCGACCGCCTGATCAAGTGCTGGAACGTCTCCTGGGAACGCCATAGCCTCGATATGCTGGACGAACCCGACTTTGTGGCCGTTGATGTCCCCGAAGACCGCGTGGTGACCATGTGCGCCGTTCGGGCCGGCAGGCAGCACCTCTGCACTCATGCTGGCGTCGAAGAGGTAGAAAGATAAGCTGACGAATTGGCCCAAGAGAGGCCCCAGACGACAAACAGGCCAAGAGACCGCGCATTTATGAAAATTCTGCACAACAAATAGGAATTAAAAGAGCATTGTTCTGCAAAGCTCCTGCATCGATTCCGCCAAACCGCTTGATGGCGCACTTTGGCTCAGAATGGCCCAAGAATTAAAAACTTCAGCCTCGATTCCGCCAAACCAGTGCCAAACCCCTTATGGAGTGCTCGCCATGAACGGTCCTACCCTCCCCATAAACTGAACAGTCAACCGGCAGACCCCGGCAGACCGCTCCGCGTTGACTGCCTTGAGCCTGACGCCTATCATGGCAACCAGCCCCGTGGTGGGAACCGGGGGCGGGCAACCGTTGGAGGCCGAAATGGTCCGGAACGAACTTCCTCTCCACTCCGTGGCGGCGCTCGCCAGCCTCATCCAGAACAAAGAGGCGTCTCCGGTGGAGGTGGTCGAGGCCTACCTGCAACGGATCGACGACCTTGACTTCAAGTTCAACTCCTTTATCACCGTGCTCCGGCAGCGGGCCTTGGAAGAAGCGCGGCAGGCCGAGCAGGAAATACTGGCCGGCGGTTACCGCGGCCCGATGCACGGCATCCCGGTGGGGGTCAAAGACCAGATCTGGACCAAGGGCATACGCACCACCGGGGGTACGCGCATCCTGGCCGACTTCGTCCCGGATGACGACGCCACTGTAATCTCCAACCTCAAGAACGCCGGCGCCATTCTCTTGGGCAAGACCAACCTCAGCGAGTTTGCCATCACCGGGTTCACCCACCGGTTCAGCACGCCCCGGAACCCTTGGGACCTGGACATATCGGCCGGCGGCTCCAGCGGGGGTTCCGGAGCGGCCACGGCCGCCTTTCTCTGTGCCACCTCCCTGGGAGAGGATACCGGCGGATCTATTCGCCGCCCGGCGGCCTGGTGCGGAATAGTCGGCCTGAGGCCCGGCTGGGGCCGGGTGAGCCGTTACGGGCTGATGCGGGGCGTGTGGTCGATGGACACCATCGGGCCGATCTCCCGCACGGTCGAAGACGCGGCCATCACCCTGTCGGCCATCGCTGGCCACGACCCGAAGGACCCGACTACCTGGACCAAACCGGCGCCCGATTACCGCCAGGCGTTGGACGGCGACATCAAGGGCCGGCGGGTGGGAATCGTTACGGAGTTGCTCCACAGCGACCTGGTGGAGCCCGACGTAGCCACGGCCGTCAGCGCCGCCGCTGCCACGCTTGCCGAACTGGGCGCCGACGTGGAGGAGGTCTCAATTCCGTTGGCGGCCCACGCGAACACCATCGGCGGTACGTTGCTGGCGGTCGAGCCGGCATTCAACATGAAGGAATGGGTCCGGGAACGAATCCACGATTACGGCCACGACAATCGTATCGGACTGCTCACCGGTAGCCTGGTCCCTGCCCAGGCGTACTACAAGGCCCAGAAGCTTCGCAGCCTCCTGCGGGAGGAAGTCCTGGCGGCCTTACGGACCTACGACGTGCTGGTGATGCCGACCTCTGGGCGGCAGGCGGTCCGGCTCCAGGAAGACCCGCCGGTGACCAGCAAGGAGACCGCGTCCCGGCTGCCCTTCATGCGCACCAACACCTTCAATCTCTCCAGCGTGCCAGCCATTTCGGTGCCCTGCGGGTTCGGTGGACTTGGGCTGCCCGTGGGCCTGCAAATTGCCGGGCCGCCCGGCGGAGAGGAAATGGTGTTCAGGCTGGCCCACGCCTACGAGCAGAACACGCCCTGGCATACCATGAGACCCCCTACTGCCGAAATCTAGGGTGGAGGCAGCCGAACGATGATTACCGATCCGCAGGCGTACCTGCGTTACTTCGATTCCATTCACCGGCGCACCCTCCGGGACGTACAGGCCCTGCCGGAGCCCGCCGAGTCGTGGGCCCCGCCGGTCGGCGAGGGCGAAAAGTCCTGGAGCATCAACCAGATCGTCCACCATATCGCCGAGTCCCGCATGTACTTCGCCCGAGCGTATCGAAATGAAGGTTGGGTCTATGATTGGCCGGTGCCCAGCACCGAGTCCCGGACTGACTGGGCGCCTGCCTTGGAGGAATCGGCGGCGGAGTTCCGCCGGCGAATCGACGGCACCCCTGCGGAGTGGCTGGACCGCCGGATCAAGATGATCGACACCGACGGCGCTCTCAGCGGCTGGCGGGTCCTGATGATGCTGCTGGAGCACGAAGTGCACCACCGGTCGCAGATCGACACCTACGCCGGCCTGCAAGGCTGGGACGTCCCGCAGATCTATGGCAGGACCCGGGAGCGGATAGACGAACTTCAGGAACAGCAACGAACGGCAGGACAAAGTTGAGCCGGCACGTTTCCCAAATAACTCTTCACGGAGGTTGACGACTTGTACGACAAACCGATGATCAGTTTGGAACAGGCCCAGAACGCGATTACAGCGATGATCGCCGATTTCAACAGAGACCCCGACCGGCGGAAAGTGGACATGGCGGTCGTAGACGACGCCGGCAACCTGCTGGCCTACGCCCGTATGGACCGGTGTCTGAGACCCACCTACGCCATACGCAAGGCCTATACTGCGGCGATGCGCTCCATGGACACTCTGGCATTCGCCGAGCAACTGAGTTCCTCGGGCCGGACGATAGAGTCTTTCGGAGACCCGCAGTTGGTCTCAATTCCGGGCGGGGTCACCGTTTTTCACCAAGGAGCGGTGGTCGGGGCCATCGGAGTCGGTGGGCTCCCCAGCGGCCTTGACGACGAGGCCATCGCCAAGGCGGGAGTAGCGGCTCTGGGGATTTAAGGCCCGCCCGGAGCCGGAAGACATGAGTCATCCCTACAGGGTTGGGATGCCAGCATCCCACCCGTCATTCCGGCGAAAGCCGGAATCCACGTCGCGTCCCCAATGTCTGGAAGCCCGTGGGTTGCGTAGATGCCAGCACCCCTCCCGTCATTCCGGCAAAAGCCGGAATCTACGTAACCTCCCCGGTGTCTGTTCGATACGATCAGGGAGATTCGATCAAGTTCTCCTTGATCGCCTGTCCCCGGAGGTCGCCCTGCCCTTGCAGGTGGGACCGTATTGCCGCAAGCGCCGATTCAAGCATCGCGGGTTCCACCAACTGGGCTGCGGGTCCGTGTTGCGCCTCTTCCAGCAGCTCCGGGGCCTTGTCGCCGAGCTGTTGCAACGACCAAGAGAGTTGGCTGTCCACCCCGGTCAAGCCGGCTGGGAAATCCCGGTGGGAGTTGCCCGGCATACCGGAGCGGTCATACCCGCCCCCGTGCCAGTGGCCGCGGTTGTCGTGACAATCGAACCGCAGCACCTCTTCGTTGCCCACGTCAACTCCAATAGTCGGCCCGCCGCACCCGTGGCCGCTGATGGTCAGCACCCGTACAGGCCACACGTATGCGGTAACCTGCCCGTCGGATGAGATGGGCACGTGCAGGGCATCCCCAAGGTATTTTTCGCCCGGTCGTTTGGTCGCCATATTGTCAGCACTCCCTTGATTGTTTCTGGATATCACTCCGAAAATATCATAGAGCCGCCGCAACCTCAACAAACGTGGACGTTATGACGTTATCCTCCGCTTCGAAACCCCTGAGGCGGGTTGAAGGCATCCTTCTAAGTGTCTGGTTATGGGGATCAACTTCAATGCCGACTGATTCCAGGGCAGTTACGCCCAGCAGGGGCTCGGCGTCCGGGTCCCCAAACACAATGGTTGCCCCGACGATTTCACCCATGAACTCTACCTGTGCGGCAGCGATGTCCATCCTGATTTCCCTGCCGTCGGCCATGCTGTAGGTCCGTTGTCCTTGGGGCGCTATGCCAATGGTTTCCAGGTACCGTCTGGGTACAAGACAATCGGTTGCTCCGGTGTCGACCAGGAAGAGTCCCTCCCAGACTTGGTCCGGTTCTGCCAGGTTCCGTATGGCTACGGTTACGTGAGTTGCTCCCATTTTGCCCCTCTCCCGAATGTACCTGGGCGTGGACGGCCTACGGGTTGATGATTCCGCTGCCTCGGTCGACGATGAAGGTCTCCCGGCGTTGAATGAAGTCAGCGACGAGGCTAGTGAGCGCCTCCGGGCGCTCCGCCGCAATTACGTGCCCCGCGTCGTAAACGAAGGAGATGTTGCAGTTGGGGATTTTCTCCCGGTAGATACGGGGCGCCTCGGCGGCCACCAGCCGGTCTTCTTGGCCGAATACCGCCAGGGTTGGGCATGGTATTTCCCCCAACCGCGATTCCAGCCCGTCGTCGTGGCTCGCCGAGCGAATGAGGGACAGCGCCGATTCCTCCCGACGGTCGTCGGCTCTCGGGAACTCCACCGCTTGGGGATGGGCGAATGCGGCGTCGATGCCCGAATATCCATACCCAGCGGGCCGCAACGCCAAGGGCGAAATGAGGACCAGGGTTGATACCGCGTCCGGGTACAGCAGCGTCTGCCACAGGGCCGCCGAAGCGCCCACGGACGTCCCGATCAGCGTGTAAGGTCCTTCCACCAACGAGGACGCGGCCGGCCCGGTAATATGCGAGAGGTCAGAGGGCCCGGCTGTGTCCGCCGCGACGTCTCCCGGAATCTCAATTTCCAGGACCCGGTAGCTTCCGGCCAGCGCCTCTTGAAGGGCTGGGAACCGCCAAGGCCATCCGTCCAGCACCACCACCGGGTCCCCGCTCCCCGCCTCGCGGTAACGGACGGTGACCCCTTCGACCTCAACGCGGCCTTCGTTGAAGGTGGCTGGGTAGCTCACCAGCGGCTCCGCCCCACGGGACTACAACTCTTTGAGCCGGGGCAAGATTTCCCGGCCGAACAGATCGATCTCCGCGATGACGTCTTTGTGGGTGAGGCTGGGTTGCTGGAAGAAGAGGTCGATGACTCCGATCCCGCAACGGTCGTGGTATGCCTTGATCTGCTCGAAGATGGAGTCCGGCCCGCCGACGAAGGTCAGGCCGGGAGCGCCGCCCACAATGTCCCCCGAAGCGCTGCCTGCGAAAACATTGCGGTAGTCCACCGTATCGCCCACCCGGGCCGCCTGAATTACTTGGGACACGCTCGAACGCAACGCCATCCCCCGAGCCCTGCCTTGGTCGGTCTGCTGATCGAACCAGGCTTGGGCCTGCCGGTCTGTTTCGGCGAGGTAGATGCTGCCGCGGAACACCATCTGGTCGGGCCCAGGCTGCCAGCCCGCGTCGTCGCACCAGCGAAGGTACTTATCGACGATCCGGCCCACGTCGTCGACTGGCAGGAACGACACCCCCAAGCCGAGCCGGTGGCGGGCGGCGTACTCCACCGCGTCGTCGCTGCGGGTCGCCACGATGGCCGGCGGGAAGGGTTGCTGCACCGGGCGCGGCCAGACCGAGACCGTGCGAAACTGGTAGTATCGCCCCTCCCAAGAGAACGGCTGCGGCTCGGTCATGGCTTTCAGAATGAGGTCCATGGCTTCCAACATCCGGCCCCGCCCCTCCGCCGGGTTGACGTTGTAGGTCTGGTCCTCGTTCGGGGTGCCCCGCAGGAATCCCATGACCAACCGGCCGTTGGTCAGATTGTCGAGC
Source organism: Dehalococcoidia bacterium (assembly GCA_965220625.1). GTDB lineage: Bacteria > Chloroflexota > Dehalococcoidia > Lucifugimonadales > UBA3495 > VXOI01. The sequence continues at coordinate 1,218,204 of CBDCQN010000003.1, read as the reverse complement.
AGTCCGAGCTCCTCCGCCGCCCGGACCGGGTTGTTCAGCGGCAGGAGGTGCCCCAGCATGGCTATCTTGACCCTGCGGCAGCGCTCGGCCACTGCGGCCGCCACCACCGAGGGCGCCCCGGTGGCGATGCGGCCGGAATAGTGGTGTTCGGAAAAGCTGATCCACTCGAATCCCGATTCCTCGGCGAACTCGCACTCTTCGATCCCGTCCTGATAGCTCCGGACCGAAGTCTCGGGATCGTTGTACGCCGGCGGCGTTGGCCAAGTGGGAGGGAAATCGCTGCGGTGCGCGTAACCCATCGCTCCCAGGTACGAAGCCTTCATCGGTCCACCTTGCCGCCCAACGCCTGACCGGCTTGAGATTCATTCCGGCTACAGCTCGATTAAGGGACTATCTTAAAGCGAGACTGTCCCGATGTCGCCCCCTTCCGCGATATGGGCCTAGCTTCAGGGTGGCGTGAACATTCTACCGGGTGATAGCAAGCCGGATGTTCAGGCTTTCCAAAACCCTGAACAAAGTGTCAATACGCGGGTTCCCCTCGTCGGATAGCGCCCGGTACAGGGCTTGACGGCCCAAGCCGCTTGCCTCGGAGACAGAGGTCATCCCTTTGGCGCGTGCGACGTTGCCGAGGGCTTTGGCGAAATATTTCGGGTCGTTCTCCGCCAAGGCCACATTGAGGTACTCGACCATCGCTTCATCGCTGTCAAGAAAGTCAATCACGTCGAATTTCTTGAGATTCAATTTCTTGAGATCCATCGTACCTCCCTAGATTTCACCAGCCATCCGTTGAGCGAGTCTTACATCTCGCCTTTGGCTCGACTTGTCGCCTCCGCAGAGCAGAATCACTACTGTACTTCGGCGAATCGTATAGTAAACCCGGTAGCCTTGACCGGCGTTGATGCGGAGTTCACTAACACCGTTGCCAACCGACCTGTAATCGCCGAAGTTCCCGTCCTCGATGCGCTCAATCCGAGTGAGGATAAAGACCTTCGCCCGTTGGTCACGTAGTCCGTTAAGCCACTTCTCGAAGACTTCGGTATAGGTGATTTCCACCACTGTATTGTCTTCGATAGGGGACAATTATTTCAAGGGATTCACCGGATTGTAACTGTTCAGAGTAGATGAGTGTCCCCTCCTCTGCACACGGGAGAGGGTTAGGGTGGAGGAGTTCCAACGCCAACCTCCCCCCTTCCTAACCTTCCCCCCAGTGCGCCGGGGGGAAGGGACACTCATCAAGTCTGAACACTTACACCGGATTGCCGGAAAGTCTGAGCAAACCCATCCGATGGGTGACGGTGACTCAGCCTGACCGGCTGGCGCTTGGAATTAATCAGGCGTCTTAACCCCGGGGTCATAACCCACGAGTGCGCCGCCATTCCCAACGACTACCGGCGGGCGATACACGGCGAAGACGGCAACAAGGATCAAGGCTGCTCCGCCTTGTACATCTTCCACGAGGGCTACGCCGGGTTCATCACCGGCACTAGGAATCGGGCATGGCAGCAGGCCTCGGCGAAACCGGGGCATAGTGCGTGGACAAGGCGTTAACCCGCCGTTAATATTCGCTTACGACCGGAGCCGGTCCCGGGAGCAGGAAATGCCTTCTCTTTTTAGAAACACCTTCTACGGTTGGTGGGTTGTCGTTGGGTGCGCCCTGATTGTCTTCGGTGTGGCCGGGGGGCAGTTTTCCTTTGGCGTCTTCCTGAAGCCGATGACCGAGGAGTTCGACTGGAGCCGCGGCACACTTTCCTTGGCGTTCGCCATCACCTACGTGCTTTCGGGGCTGCTGCGGCCTGTGGCCGGCTACTTGGCGGACCGTTACAGCGCCAAGTGGTCCGCGCTGGCGGGCGTGGCAATCATGGGCTGGATGCTGCTCATGCTGCCGTTGGTCAACAACCTGTGGCAGCTCTACCTGGTGTTCGGCGTGATGAGCATCGGGGTCACCTTGGGCACCGGCCCTATCCTCATCAAGATCGTCGCCGAATGGTTCTTGTCGCGGCGGGGCGTCACCTTCGGCCTGGTGGGCGGGGCCGGGTCCTTTGGAGCGATGTTTTTGGTGCCCGCCACGTCCGCCTTTTTGGTGTTGTTCACCTGGCAGCAGGCATACTTGTTCCTGGGGCTGTTATTGATGGTGCTGATTCTTCCAATCGGCGTCTGGTTGATCCGGAACCGTCCCGAGGACATGGGCCTGCAGGCTTACGGGGAACGTCCGATGTCCGGTTCGCAGGCCGGCGATGAAAAGTCCGACAGCACCGCCGCGGCGTTCCGCGATTCCACATTCGGCGAAGCGATACGGACCCCGATGTTCCAGAGGTTGACTTTCGGGTATTTCGTTTGAGGCTACTCAATGAGCTTCGTGAATGCTCATTTCGTAACCTATGCGAGAGACCTGGGATATCATCCAATGGTCGCCGCCGGGGCGTTCAGCCTCATCGGCGCCACCGCCATCATCGGCGCACTATACTTGGGGAACATGTCCGACAACCGAGGGCGGCGGCGGTGGTTGGCCATCTCCTACCAGCTCAGGTTGGTGGGATTCGTCGTGGTCTTGCTGTCGATGGGCGTCTCTTTTGCCGGGCTCCCGGCCTTTGGCCTCGCGCCCCTCTTGATCGGCGTACTGCTCGTGGGGTTCTCGTGGAACGCCGTGGTGGGTATCACGGCAGCCTACGCCTCCGACGGTTTCGGCCTCCGCAACTTGGGGAAGATATACGGGACCATGTTCGCCGTGATGCCCATCGGGTCCGGAATCGGCGCATACCTCAGCGGTGTCCTGTACGACGAACGGGGCAACTACGAGGTCGCCATCTGGTCCAACATCGTCCTGCTGGCGGTGGCGGCCATTCTGGTGCTGTCGATAGGCGACCGGAGGCCGGGTGAAAGTGTCCGGGAGCCAGTGGAACAAGGCGCTCCGGCGTAGAGGGAAGAAGGCCGGCAGTCAGTAACGGGCTGCCAGCGGCGTCGGTCTCTCATGGGCCCGCGCCTCGCGAGCGGCGACTACCGCCCGGGCCAGGGACTGAAGGTCTTCCACCGCCTGAGGGTCGGACAATTGGCCATCCTGGAAGTGGCGCGACTGGAGGTAGACCGGGACCGCAAGCACCCGGGCGCCGAACCAGGCCAGCACTGGACGGAGTTGGGCGTCCAGGGCGAGGTAGTGGTGGTCTGTGGCGCCCATTCCCACCAGCCCGCACGGCTTACCCATCAGGCCGTCGACGGGTGTCAGGTCCAGGATATTCTTCAGGGCCGCAGTGAACGACGCCCGGTAAATCGGGGTGCCGATCAGGTACATGTCCGCCGCCGTCACCTTCTCCACCACAGCCTGCGTATCGTCGGAGTAACCGGTCAGCGGACGCCCGTCGGCGAAGGACACCCGGTATTGCCCGAGGTCGAGCAGGCTGGTGCTGACTCCCGGATGGCCTTCAACTCCCTCCAAGGCAGCCTGCAACGCCTGATGCAACCGCCCCGGTCGAGTCACAGTACCGTGGATAGCGAGTAACGTGGCCAAATCGAGACCTCCCGGGTTATCCGCTTAACGGGTATCTAAGGCAGGACCGCGGACGTCTTGGCTGCGGCGAACTGGTTCTCGGGTTTGGGCAGCCCCAAATTGCCCCGGAGGGTATCGGCCTCGTATTCGGTGCGGAACAGTCCGCGTTCTTTAAGTATGGGCAGGACGTGGTCTATGAAGTCGATGAAACCGTCGGGAAGCACCGAGCCGCTGAGCATGAAACCGTCGGCCGCGCCCGACTCGAACCACTCCTGCATTCTGTCCGCCACCTGGGACGGCGTGCCAATGAACTCGTGCCTGGGTGTGGTGGACCGCAGGGCCACGTCCCTCAGCGTTAACCCTTCTTCCCGGGCCGCCTGTTTGATGTGGTCGGTGGTACTCTCCCAGCCGTTGCGGCCGAAGTCGCCGAGATCAGGAAACGGAGCGTCCAACTCGAACTGGGTGAAATCGATATCATTGAAAAACCGGCCCAAGTAGTTCAGGGCGTCGTTCATCACCACGAGGTCGGCGATTTCCCGGTATTTCGCTTCCGCCTCGGCAGCCGTCCGTCCGACGATGGGGGAACAGCCGGGGAGGACAAGGACTTCGGCCGGGTCCCGGCCTACCGCCGCAGCCCGCCCCTTGACGTCTTTAGAGAACATGACTGCGTCGGAGCGGTTGGCCTGCCCGGTGAACACCGCGTCGGCTACCTTGGCGGCGAAGCTCTTGCCGGCCTCGGAGGAACCGGCCTGGATCAGCACGGGTCGTCCTTGGCGCGACCTGGAGATGTTGAGAGGCCCTTGCACCGAGAAGAACTCCCCTTTGTAGTCTACCCGGTGCAACTTTTCAGGGTCTATGAACTGGCCAGTCTCCTTGTTCCGGACGAACGCTCCGTCCTCCCAAGAGTCCCACAACCCCTTGGTCACCTGGATGAACTCGTCTGCCATGCGGTAGCGTAGGTCGTGGGCCGGGTGCTCCGGCTTGCCGTAGTTCAGGGCCGAGCCTTCGAGGGGAGAGGTGACGATGTTCCATCCGGCCCGTCCGTCGCTCAAGTGGTCTATGGACGAGAATTGGCGGGCGACGGTGAACGGGTCGCTGTAGGTGGTCGACAAGGTGGCGGCGAGGCCGATGTGGGTGGTGTCCATAGCCAAGGCCGCCAGCAGGGTGAGCGGCTCGAAACGGTTCAGGAAGTTGGGATGGGACTTCTCGCTGATGTAAAGGCCGTCGCCGAAAAAGGCGAAGTCCAGCTTGGCCTCCTCGGCCCGCCGGGTCAGCCAGCGGTAGTACTCAAGATTGATGGCGGCGTCGGGCACCGCGTTGGGGTGACGCCAGGATGCCATGTTGCTCCCGGTCCCGGCGAGAAATGTACCCAGGCGCATTTTCCGTTCTGTCGCCATATTTCTGCGGTCCTCTGAATCAGCTTTCGACGCTTCGATAATAGGCTTGGGCCAGCAGTTGGTAGGAGCGCAACCGTTTTTCGAAACTGTCGATTGCGGTCACGGCGAAAATTTCGTCGGCTTGGTACACGTCCCGGACTTCCAGCAGCTTGGCCAGAGCGGTCCCGGGAGAGCCGTGCACTACGCTGGCGTCCTTGACGCTCAGGGTGTATTCCTCTCCAGACTGCCGGCCGAACTCCTCACCGGCTTCGACGCTGCCCACGGTGAGCGTTCGCCCGCTGGCCAGCCGGATGCGCACCACCTTGACCCGAGCGGCGTATCCGGCGGCCTCTTCGTCGGTCTCGGCAACGATGACCGGCAACGCCAGCATCGCCCGGGGCCGGCAACCGCCGGCGGAAGGAAACAGGGCCCGGTAGGTCTTGATTGCCTGCAGCATCACGTCTTCGTCGTTGTGCAGGAACAGGGCGAAGACGTAGGGCATCCTGAGTCCGGCGGCGAACTCGGCGCTGGAGGGATTCGTCCCCAGCATGAAAAGCTCAGGCGGCTGCGGAGGGAGAGGGCTGGCCTGCAGGCCGTACAGCGGGTGGTCTTCTTCCAACTCGTTGCAAAGAAACCGTTGGAGCTCCGCCACCTTTTCCGAAACGGGCATCGTCCCGTTTACCGCGTCCCGTTGCAGCGCCTTGGTGGACTGGGGCAGGCCGCCGGGCCCCCGGCCGATTCCCAGGTCCACCCGGCCAGGGGCCAGTGACGCCAGCACGTTGAAGTTCTCGGCGACCTTGTACGGGCTGTAATGCTGCAACATCACGCCGCCGGAGCCGATACGGATGCGGGCCGTCTTGGCCAGCAGGTGCGCCATCAGCACTTCGGGCGAAGAGCCCATTACCCGGTTGGACCCGTGGTGCTCGGCGACCCAGAACCGGTGGTAGCCCCATTCCTCGGCCTTGCGGGCCAGCTCCACGGTGTTGGCGAACGCATCCGTAGCCGTCTCCGGTTCATTTACCGGACTCTGGTCGAGGATGCTCAATTTGAAGCCAAGTTTCTCCACGCTCCGATTTTACACCTTTTGCGTATGCTATTATTGGGCCGCCCAAGACGGCGCCAATCACCCAAATGGAGCCTTGACTATGCCACCAACAGGAAATGAATGGCTGGCGTTGACCCCGGAACCGGCCCTGGAAGCCGAGTTGACCATCTGCGACCCGCACCACCATTTCTGGGTGCAGCGGCCGGAACCGCTGGATTACCAACAATACCTGCTTCTCGACCTGGCAGCCGACATTACAAGTGGACATAACGTGCGTTCCACTGTGTTCGTCGAAGCCCGGTCCAGCTACCGCACCGATGGCCCGGAGGAGATGCGGTCGGTCGGCGAGGTGGAGTTCGTGCAGGCCATAGCCGACGCCAGCGCCACTGGCGAGTACGGCCCGGGACAGGCCGCCGCCGGCATTATCGGCCGGACCGACCTGAAGCTGGGCGACGGGGCGCGGCCCGTGCTCGAGGCCCTCCAGGCTGCCAGTCCCAACCGGTTCCGCGGCATCCGGCACTCCGTGGGGTGGGACCCCCATCCGGACGTCGAGGACCGCGAGGTGGAGGGCTGCCTCTCCAGGGACGACTTCCGGGCCGGCGCCCAAGTTCTGGTCGACATGGGGCTCGTCCTGGAAAACTCCCTCTATTTCCCCCAGATGGCGGACTTGGCCGCTTTTGCGAAGCAAATGCCCGACCTGACCATCGTCCTCAATCACATAGGAGGGATGATGCGGATCGGCCCCTATGGCGGGCGCGACGACGAAGTCATCCCGGCCTGGCGGGCCGGGATAGACGCGTGCGGAGAATGTCCCAACATTGTGATGAAGCTGGGCGGCGTCGGAATGCCGCGCATCGGTTTCGACTGGCACACCCGTGAGAAGCCCATCGGCTCCGAGGAGTTGGCCGAGTCCATCGGACCGTGGATGAACTACTGCATTGAGAAGTTCGGTCCCGACCGGTGCATGTTTGAAAGCAACTTTCCGGTCGACAAGGTCTCCTTCTCGTACAACGTGATGTACAACGCCTTCAAGCGGCTCTCCCATGGCTATTCCCCGTCGGAAAGGGCCGCCCTGTTCCACGATACCGCCGCCCGCGTCTACAGCATCGACGTGTAGACGGCCAAGGAGTTGCGTCGAGGAGTCGCGTCATGGAAGTGAGACCCTTTGAGATCGCGGTAGACCAGTCGGTCTTGGACGACCTGCAGGTGCGTCTGACCCACACCCGCTGGCCCGACGAAATCCCCGGCGCGGAGTGGGACTACGGCAGTAACCTGGACTACATCAAGGAGTTGGTGGATTACTGGCGCACTGAATTCGATTGGCGGGCCCAAGAGAAGAAGCTCAACGCCTTCCACCACTTCAAGAGCGAAGTCGAGGGGCTGGATATCCACTTCATCCACGAGCGGGGCACGGGCCCCAATCCCATCCCCTTGGTAATCACCCACGGCTGGCCCAGCACCTTCTTCGAAATGACCAAGATCATCCCGCTGCTGGCCGATCCCGGCTCCCACGGGGCCGATCCGGCCGACTCTTTCGACGTGGTGGCCCCATCTCTGCCCGGCTTCGGCTTTTCCCAAGCCACCAGCGAACGCGGAATGCAGATGCAGAAAGTAGCCGATCTGTGGGCCAAGCTGATGACCGAGAACCTGGGATATCCGAAGTTCGCCGCCCAAGGCGGCGACATTGGCGCCGGAGTCACCTCACGCTTGGGCTACGCCCACCACGACAAGCTGTACGGCGTCCACCTGACCTCCGTTACCCGGCCCACGCCCTACCTGGGTCCGGGCGCCCGCTCGCTGACCGAGGAAGAAACCGCCCACATGGCACAGCGGGACCAGTGGTTCCAAGACGAGGGAGGGTACAACCACATACAAGGAACCAAGCCCCAGACCCTTTCCTACGGCTTGAACGACTCTCCGGCGGGGCTGGCGGCTTGGATCGTGGAGAAGTACCGGACTTGGAGCGACTGCCACGGCGACGTGGAAAGCAGCTACACCAAGGACGAGCTGCTCACCACCGTCACCATCTACTGGGTTACTGGCACCATCGGTTCTTCGGTCCGCATGTACAAAGAAAACCAGAGCCATCTCTGGACGATGGAGCCGGATGAAATTGTTCCGGCCCCGGCGGGAATGGCCTTGTTCCCCCAAGAAATCGCCCGGCCGCCCCGGGAATGGGCCGAGCGTTCGTATGACGTCCGGCGCTGGCAGGAGATGCCCCGGGGAGGTCACTTCGCCGCCTTGGAGGAGCCGGAACTTTTGGCCCATGAAGTGCGGGAGTTCTTCCGCCCGCTGCGTGGGTGATCCGACCCCAAAGACCAGAGAACAACGCAGAATTCTTTGATTTTCTCGCGGCGTCCGCTGCGTTGAGAAAGTGGAGGGTTGTATGCCGGTTACGAAGATGGAGATTGCTTCCCGGCAGGCTTTCGCCGGAGGCCGCTCCTTCGGCGACGTGGGCCCCTACGAGCAATTGGACGGCACTGTCCACTTCGCTGTCGATCCCGCTAATAACGCCAACGAGACGGTCACCGACATCGGCTTGGCCCCGCAGAACGCTGACGGCCTGGTGGAGTTTTCTTCGGATTTCAGACTCCTGCGGCCCGTCGACCCGACCCGCGGGAATGGACGGGTGGTGCTTGATGTCCTGAACCGGGGCAAACCCTTGGCCTTGAGGAACATCAACAGCGCCCCCGAGGTTGCGCCGGACGCCCCGATGGACGCGGGCAACGGCTTCCTGATGCGTGAAGGCTACACCGTGGCCTGGTGCGGCTGGCAGCATGACGTTCCCGACACGCCGGGGCTGATGCGCATCTATCTGCCGGAGGCCAATACCGGGGACGGCCCGGTTTCAGGCAGGATCGTCGTCACCTTCCAGACCAATAGCCCCACCCAGGTGCAGTACCTGTCCGACCGGATGCACCGGGCTTACGCCGCCAACAACCTGGAGGACTGGGAGTCGGTGCTGACGGTCCAGGAGCACGAGGACGCTCCGGAAGATGTCATACCCCGCCGGGAGTGGTTTTTCTCGCGCCTCGAAGACGGCCGGCGCATTCCGGACGCCACCCACGTCTATCTGCCTTCGGGGTTCCAGCCCGGCAAGGTGTACCAGGTGGTCTACACCACCACCGGTGCTCCGGTGGCCGGACTTGGGCTGTTGGCGACCAGGGACATTGCTTCGCACCTGAGGTCCGGCGGTCCCGAAGCCGGAAATGAGGCGGGGCGCGAAGTCGAAAAAGTCTATGCCTTCGGGGTCTCCCAGAGCGGACGTTTCCTGCGCCAGTTCCTGTACCAAGGCCTCAACCTGGATGAAGCCGGCCGGACGGTCTTCGACGGTTTCATCCCCCACGTGGCCGGAGGAAAACGGGGCGAGTTCAACCAGCGGTTCGCCCAGCCCTCCAGCCAGGCCAGCCGCAGCACCAACAGCCTGTTCCCGTTCAGCGACGGCGAGCAGACCGACCCGGAGACCGGACTGACCGACGGGCTGCTCTCTCGGCTGGCGGCGCAGGGGACGCTGCCCAAGATCATGTACACCTATACGCCGTCCGAGTATTGGGCCGGCCACGGCTCTCTGCCCCACACTACCCTGGACGGAAAGGCCGACCTGGAGCCGCCCGAAGAGGTCCGAATTTACGTGTTCGCGAGCGCCCAACACGGCTTGGGGTCCTTCCCCCTGACCGATACCGATCCGGTGGACGGTTACCGGGGTCGGCACTGCTTTAACGGATTGGACTACCGTCCGTTGCTGCGTGCCGCTCTAACCAATCTCGACCGGTGGGTAACCGACGGCGTCGCGCCCCCTCTCAGCCGGTACCCTCGGATCGCCGACGGGACCGCGGTGACGATGGCGGAGGCCGGGCAGACACTGGAGGCGATTCCGGGCGTCGCCATCCCCGTCCCCGCGCGGAGGTTTACCCGGCTGGACTTCGGACCGGACCCCGGGACGCCAACGGTCGTCCCGGGAAAGATCGGCGCGGTCTTTCCCGCGCTGGTTTCCGCCGTCGACAGCGATGGCAATGAAATAGCGGGGATTGTGCTGCCTTTCGTATCGGTCCCGGTAGCGACCCATACGGGGTGGAACACCCGTCATCCGTCCACTGGCGGCGGAGGGCACGCGCTGTCCACGGGCGGCGCTTCCGGCGGGACCCTGCGTGGGTCCACCATTCCTTTTGCCGCCACCCGGGAATTGAGGGAGGCATCCGGGGACCCTCGTTCCTCCATCGAAGAGCGGTACGACTCCAGGGAACACTACCTGGACCTGGTCAACGAGGCTTCGCTCCGGTTGATCGAGGACGGCTACCTGCTGAAAGAGGACCTGGAGGGAGTCGCTGCCCAGGCTGCCGAGCATTACGATTTGCTACGGGGCCGCGTTGAGGAAACTCAGCCGGTGGGCGACTAGGGAACCTCTGAACAAGTCCCTTCCCCCTCGACGGGGGAAGGTTAGGATGGGGGTGCCGGCGTTCATTGCATAGCTGACCTCCCTAATCTACCCTCCGGGATTCCGGCTTTCGCCGCCATGTCGCTGACTTATTCAGAGGTTCCCTAGCTTCCCCGGGCCGCCAGACCGGTCTGGAACAGCGAGCATCGCAGTACCTGATAAGGAGATAGGCATGAAATACGACGTGATAGTAATCGGCGCCGGTTCGGCTGGCGGCTCTCTGGCCACCCGCTTGTCCGAAGACCCGGAACGTTCAGTGCTGTTGCTGGAGGCCGGCCCCGATTATCCTGACTTGGAACAGTTGCCGGACGACCTTAAATTCGGGTACTCGCCCCGGGCGTCGGAGACGGGTGCGCCCCACAACTGGTCATTCACCGGCAAGGGCAGCGCCACCCGGTCCACCGAAGTCGCCGTGCCCCGGGGCCGTGTGGTGGGCGGCACCAGCGCCATCAACGGGCAGGTCTTCTTGAGGGGCGTCCCTGAGGACTACGACCGCTGGGCCGAATGGGGCAACGACGAATGGCGGTACATCGACGTTCTCCCGTATTTCCGGAAGCTGGAGACCGACACGGACATCCGGGACGACTTCCACGGTTTCGATGGCCCGGTCCCGGTACGGCGCCACAAACCGGAGGCGTGGCTCCCCCTGCAGCACGCCTTCTACTCGGCCTGCACCGCCGATGGCTACGCCGAAGTGTACGACCACAACCATCCCGACTCCTCAGGTGTGGGGCCGTTGCCCATGAACAACCCCAACGGCGTCCGGATGAGCACGGCGCTGACCTACATCAACCCCAACCGCCACCGGCTTAACCTCACTATCCGGGGCAACATCCAGGTCAGGCGGGTCCTGTTCGACGGCCAGAGGGCCACGGGGGTGGAGGTCAGCAGCGGCGGTGAGACCTTTACGGCCGAAGCCGGCCTCATCGTGCTGTCGGCGGGCGCCATTGCCTCACCGCACCTGTTATTGCTTTCGGGCGTAGGCCCGGCGGCGCACCTGCGGTCATTGGGGGTCCCGGTGGTCAAGGACCTGCCCGGAGTGGGGCAGAACCTGAGGGACCATCCTCTGGTGCCCGTCAGGGTGAGGACCAAGGCGGACTTTCCTTTGGACCCGGACGCGCCACGAATCCAGACGGTGCTGCGCTACACCGCCACCGGTTCCGACCTGCGCAACGACATGCAGATACTGCCGTCGTCCTTCTCCACTCCCTTGGGCGGCGACCCCTACGCCGAAGAGGGTATCCGGTTCACCTGCATCCTGGAGCTGGCCAAGAGCCAGGGAGAGGTCTATCTCAATTCCACCGACCCCGACGAGCAGCCCAGCATCAACTGCCACTATCTGGATGACCCCTGGGACCGGGAGCGGTTGAGGGAAGCGGTCCGCATGTCGGCCAAATTCATGGAGCATGAGTCGTTCCGGGACATCGTTGACGGGTTGATAGAGCCCAAGGAATCGGACCTAGCCTCCGACGACGCCCTGGATGCATGGATGCTGGAGAACGTGGACATCGGCCAGCACCTGTCGGGCACCTGCAAGATGGGTCCGGCCTCCGACCCGACGGCTGTGGTAGACCAGTACGGCCGGGTGCATGGCATGGAGAACCTCAGAGTGGCCGACGCCTCCATCATGCCCGACGTCATTCGCGCCAACACCAACCTCACCACCATAACGATCGGCGAGCGGGTGGCCGAGTGGATCAAGACCCAGACGGCTTAGACCCTGGCCTACACGCAACCCCAGACTTCGCCCCGGATTTCAGTACGAGGTGGTCGAGTTGGACCAGCAAGAGATCGAGGAATTTCTGGCGGGAACGAAAATAGCGGTGATGGCCACCATCAACCGTGACGGTTCGCCGCAACTGAGCCCCAACTGGTATCATTATGACGGCAGCCGCCTTAGCTTCGTCACCACCAAGGAGCGGCTGAAGTACTTCAACCTGCGCCGCGATCCCCGCATGGCGGTGTGCGTCTACGAGCCACCCCTGGCTTCCGACTATCTGGTGGTCCAAGGAAGCGCCGCGATTGAGGACCAGGACTTCTGGGACCGCGCCAGGCTGGTGGTTGAGCGCTACGTCGCCGAAGACCAAGTGGACGACTACATCGAGCGATGGAAGGAACAGCCCCGGATCCTGGTTACCATAACCCCGGATAAGATATACAGTCGTTACTGATCCCCCACCGTCGGTCCACCTCCGACGAAATGCGTCGTCTCCGGCAGGAAGTCATAAGGGAGTCTGCCTTAACCGGACAGTTGACGCTGTTCAACTCGGGGCTTCCTGGTTCTCCGTAGTCAGAAAAAGGAGAGGGCTGCCGGGCTGCTTTGCTTCTACCCGCCCTTGGCGCCGGCGATGTCGCGGCGCAGGAAGAGGGCCAGGGCGGCAGCAGCCAGGACTACGGCATAAATGGTCACGAAGATGACGCCGTGGGCCATTTCGGGCATCCCGCCGATGGTGGCGATAGTGGCGTTGTTGCCACCCCCTTCCACCGCCTGCCACGCGCCGACGTTGGGGCCAAGCACAAAGGCAAAGACCCGCTCGGACCAGTCGAAGTTGCTCAGGATGGGGACGAGTATGACCGTCTCGGCGATGTAGTAGCCCAAAGAAAGGCTGATGCCAACCCCGTTAGAGCCGGTCAGGACTACGACGAACAGCGCCAGCGCGATGTAGGGCAGGAACCCGTAAATCATCCGGCAGTAGAGCGCCAGCAGGTTAAGCCACGAAATGTTGCCGTAGGATTCGGCTTCCGGGGCGGCGAGGGCCGCCTCGGCGATGAAGCCGCTGATCGCCACGGTTACGGACAGGATGAGCAGGATGGCGCCAGTGACCAGCACCACCGTCGTCACTTTTGAGGCCAGGAACGGCCACCGTCCGGCCCCGAGGCTGAGCACCGGGCGCAGCGTGCCCCATCCGTATTCCCCGCCCACGACCACGGCGGCCAGGATCACCGCGATGAACGGACCGAAAAAGGCGGAAAATCCCAAGCCGTTGGCGATATTCTCGGACGTCGACCGGTAGGATACGTCGTCGCCAAGAGTGACCACCAGCCAGAATATAAGTTGCTCTATCACCAGGACGAAGCCCAGCAGTATCCACGGTACCCAGCGGCGGCGCAGCTTGAACCACTCCCACCGGGTCAGCAGGGCCACCTGAATCGCCATCGCCATCAGGTCACGTCGCCGCGGCCGGAATTTTCGTCGGTAACATCGAGGAAGTACTGCTCCAACGACATCTGTGAGGGCGTCATTTCCGCGACGTAAACCTCGTTGCGGCTGAGGGCGGCGGTTATCTCCCAAGAGCGGGCCGCGTCCACCCCGGCGACCAGGTAGCCGTTGTCGGCGCCCATGCTGTCCACCCAGGCCAGGGCCGACAGGATTTCCCGCGCTTTGATATCGTCGGTGGTGCGGAGGCGTAACTGTCCCTGCCCCCGCTCCCGCAGCAGTTCGGACACGTCCCCCTGGGCGATCAGCCGGCCGTGGGACAGGATGGCCACGCTGTCACACACCTGCTCCACCTCGTTCAACAGGTGGCTGGAGAGGATGACGGTGCGCCCGCCGTCGCCCATGCCGCGAATCAGCTCCCGCACCTCGGCCATGCCTGCGGGGTCCATGCCGTTGGTCGGCTCGTCCAGCACCAGCAGTTCCGGGTCGCCCAGCAGCGAGTAGGCCAGTCCCAGCCTTTGCTTCATCCCCAGCGAGTAGGTCTGAAACTTGTCGCCGCCGCGCCCGCCCAGCCCGACCCGCTCCAGCAGGCTATCCAGTTCGCCGGAATGGCCGCGCCCGGAAATGCCTTGGAAGTAGGCCAGGTTGTTGCGTCCCGAGAGGTACGGGTAGAAGGAGGGCGTCTCGATAATGGCCCCGATCCGGTGCAACTGCCGCTCCAGGCCGCCCCGCTCCGGCGCGGCGCCGAACAGGGTGAAGCTGCCCGCCGTGGGCCGCACCAGCCCCAGCAGCATACTCATCAGCGTGGTCTTGCCGGAGCCGTTGGGCCCCAGCAACCCGAAGATGCGTCCATGCGGAACATTCAGGGACAGCCCGTCCACCGCTCGTATTCGGCCGTAGTGCTTCGTCAGCCCGTTGGTCTGGATAACCGACTCGTTCATAGCGCCTGCGTTAATCACCTATGGGGTCGCCTGCCGTCCGCATTCGCTGGCGGGTTCTTCCTCGCGAGAACAAAGGCGGCAACGGAGCTGCCCTGAACAACGGTGAGATTACGGTCCTCCCTCGCGTGAACAAAGGAGCCGTTCATAAGGGAGAGGCGGGGCGAGCGCAATCTTCCCTAGTAGTAGCGCAGCTCGACAACGTTGTCGTCGGGGTCGTAGACGTAGAGGGAGATCCCGTCGCCGTGGGAACCCCAGCGCTTGCCGGGCCCCGCTTGAATCCCGACTCCCAAGGCCTCGAACCTGGACTTGAGCTCTTCCATATCAGTGGGCTCGATAACCATGCAGAAGTGGTCCTGGTTCTTCGCGCCATCTTTGCCGGTGGGTTCTTGGTCGCTGCCGAAGAAATCGATGATCGTGTCGTCATTGAGCCGGGCCGAGGGGAACCGGACTTCGCCCGCCAGCCACTGCTCCACCCGCTCCGGCTTGAGACCCAAGACCTCAACGTAGAAGCGGAGGGAGGTTTCGACATCCTTGTTCCGCAATACGATGTGGTCCATCTCAGTGATTTTCACCAACGCGTCGGTTTGAACCAAGGTAATCCGGTCAGTCTCGGTCGCCATATCGTCCTCCTATCCGTGTTGATGGGACTCTCTCGAGAATTTGCCTTAAGTATGCCCCGAAGGGCGGCGGTCTGTCCACGCTCCGCTATTTTAACTTCATGAGCAGGCCTTCTCCGGCAGTATCGGCAACTTGATCAAGCGGTCTTTATCCCGGCAGCCCATCCCGTTTGATTCAAGACCGATGCGGTCCACTCCTTCAGGGATGGGATTCGTAATCAGTCCTGAACCGGCTGCAACTACGGTTTCATGTAACAGACGGACTGTTCCGAGACAGTATATCGTCGCAGAATCCAACGAAATGTTAACGTACTGTTAACGGCATTCACGCGGGTCTATGGAACAGTATTTTCCGGTTGACATGCCCTATCAATGTTAGTAGAGTACCAGTCCAAGCCGGAATGCCAGACTACTGGCCCGGCCGCTTTGTTCGTTATCGACATAAACTTTTGGGGCGACCGGTTGGAGCCCAAACAAAGGCAGGTGTAACATCGCTACGAATTTTGGCGACACTGTTCTGGAGGTGCGCGACCTCCGCACCTACTTCTTCAACCGCTGGGGCACCACCAAGGCCGTAGACGGGATAAACTTTTCCCTTCGCCAAGGCGAGACCCTGGGCATAGTGGGGGAGTCCGGATGCGGAAAAACAATGACCGCGCTATCCCTGTTGCGGCTCATCCCCAAGCCCGCCGCCCGAATTGTGTCGGGGGAAATTATCCTGGACGGGGAGGACATCGTCCCCAAGAGCGACCGGGAGATGCGGGATATCCGCGGCCGCAAAATATCCATGATCCTGCAGGACCCGCAGACGTCTCTGAACCCGGTGTTCACCATCGGGAACCAGTTGCGCGAGGCTCTGGGAATTCATCAGTCGGGCACCGGGCGGCAGATGCTCGGCAAGGCTGTCGACGCCTTGAAGAACGTGCGCGTTGCGGCGCCGGAACGCCGCCTTGATGACTTCCCCCACCAGATGAGCGGCGGCATGAAGCAGCGAGTCATCGGCGCCATCGCCATTTCCTGCGAGCCCAAGGTGATCATCGCCGACGAGCCGACCACGGCCTTGGACGTGACCATCCAACTGCAATATCTCCGGTTGCTGAAGGACATTCAGGCGGAAACCGGCTTGGCCATCATCTTCATCACCCACGACTTCGGCATCGTTGCCCGTATGTGCGACCGGGTTGCGGTGATGTACGCCGGACGGATCGTGGAACACGCCAACGTAAGGGACCTGTTCAACAAACCCAACCATCCCTACACTCAAACGCTTATGGCCTCGGTCCCGCAGATGGAACGGACAGATCGCCTGTACGCCATCGAAGGCCAACCGCCCGCACTCTATGACCTCCCCGACGGGTGCCGCTTCGCGGACCGGTGCCAGAACGCCCGGGAGTTGTGCCACCGGGAATACCCGCCGATCACCCAGGTGGAAGAGGGCCATACGGCAGACTGCTGGATGCTGGACCCGGCTTGGGCCGAACCGGTGGCGGCCAGTTAGCCAGGCGCGGCAATCCCATTCATTAAAAGGGAAACAGGCGCTAAACGGGAAACAGGCGCCGTCAAAATCAGGCGCTATCAATTCGTTTGAACCCAGGAGTTCAGAGTGGCACAGGAATTAATGCGAATCGAAGACCTGAGGAAGTACTTCCCCGTCACCAAGGGTCTCATCATGATGAAGACCGTGGGGCACGTTCAGGCAGTGGACGGCATCAACTTCGTCGTCAACGAGGGCGAGACCCTGGGTCTGGTGGGCGAGTCCGGCTGCGGCAAGACCACCACCTCCAAGCTGATTCTGCGGTTGGAGGAACCGACCGGGGGCCGCATCCTGCTGGATGGGAACGATATCCAGGGGTTCAAGGGCCAGGAACTCAAGGAATTTCGGACTCAAGTCCAGGCCGTCTTCCAAGACCCCTGGTCGTCTCTCAGCCCACGCATGAGGGTGAGGGACATCGTCTCCGAGGCCTTGGTGGTCAACCGCGACGTCACCAACCAGGAACGGGACGACCGGGTGGAGGAGGTAATGACTCAGGTGGGCCTGCACAAGGCCCAAGCCGATCTTTACCCCCACGAGTTCAGCGGCGGCCAACGGCAAAGGGTGGCGGTTGCCAGCGCGTTGGCGTCATATCCCAAGCTGATCATTCTGGATGAGCCTGTCTCGGCCTTGGATGTTTCCATCCGGGCCCAAGTGATGAACCTGCTGGTGGATTTGCAGCGGGAGACCGGAGTGGCCTACCTGCTCGTCGCCCACAACCTCGCGACAGTCCGCTATATGGCCCACCAGACTGCGGTCATGTATCTGGGCCAGATTGTGGAGTACAGCCCAACCGAAGAGTTGTACGAAAACCCGCTCCATCCCTACACCAAGGCCTTGTTCTCGGCGGCCCTTCCGTCCCATCCCGATGTCGTTCGGGAAGAGATAGTGCTGACCGGAGAGGTCCCCTCCCCCATCAACCCGCCCTCCGGGTGCCGTTTCCACCCGCGTTGTCCCTTCGCCATGGACCGGTGCTCGGTGGAAATTCCGGTGCAAAAAAACGTGGGCGCCGACCACCTGGTATCCTGCCACCTCTATTAGAGGGACCGCTGCTAGAGGGACCGCACGAGCCATCCGCGTGACAACTTAAAACCGCTGGCCGCAAAGGCCGGCGGTTTTGTGTCGCTGTTTCAGCCCGGTATAATACCGATTGGCTATTAGACGCGTCGTCCTGTAAACCCGGCTTGCTTGCGAAGCTGCGGTGAAGACCGGTGCAAATTGACGAAAACGCGGATAAGACGCCCATGAGACGCTAATCGGACGCGGTAAGGGGGTGGTGGATTGTCCG
Source organism: Dehalococcoidia bacterium (assembly GCA_965220625.1). GTDB lineage: Bacteria > Chloroflexota > Dehalococcoidia > Lucifugimonadales > UBA3495 > VXOI01. The sequence goes on along the minus strand of CBDCQN010000003.1, from coordinate 1,200,333 downwards.
GGGAAAACATCCTCTTGGTGGAAGACGAAGAGAACCTGGTTGAAGCCCTCCGCTTCAGCCTGACCCGGGAAGGATACCAAGTGATGGTAGCCAGCGACGGAGAACAGGGCCTGCTGAAGGCGAGGCAGGAATCTCCGGACCTGGTGTTGCTGGACATTATTCTCCCCAAGATGGACGGCGTGGAAGTGTGCCGTCTGTTGCGTCAAGAGACTCAGGTGCCGATTCTGATGCTGACTGCCAAGGGGGAGGAGATCGACCGCGTCGTCGGCCTCGAGGTGGGCGCCGACGATTATGTGACCAAGCCATTCAGTATGCGAGAGCTGATAGCCCGGATTCACAGCCTGTTGCGCCGGGCCCGCATTCCCGCCCCCCGGACCGAAACTTCGGACCGGCTGACCGTGGGAGACCTCACCGTAGACCAGGCCAGCCATGTGGTGACCCTGGCCGGCGAAGAGTTGGAGATACGCCCACGGGAATTTGAACTCCTGACGCTTCTGGCCGCCAACAAGGGCCGGGCTTTCACCCGAGAGCAGATACTGGAGCGGGTGTGGGGGCACGATTACGTCGGGGACGCCCGGACCGTGGACGTTCACGTCCGGTGGCTGCGGCAGAAGCTATACCGGGGGCCCGCGGTCGGGCCCCGGATCATCACCATCAGAGGTGTCGGGTACCGGTTGGACGGATGAGGTTCCCCAGGTCATTACAGTGGCGAATTGCACTGGCCTACGCGGTGCTTATCCTCGTGTCTCTGGCGGTGGTTGCCTTCTTCGTGGTGGATATCATCCAGGACTCCTACGTGGCCGACCTGGAAGAGCGTTTGGCCCATGAAGCCGGGCTAGTGGGCGAAGCGGCGGCCCGGTATCTGGAAGAACCCCCGGACTTCCCCGGTCTGCGGGCGGCCACCGACCGCGCCGGTCAACTCGTCGACGCCAGGGTCACCATCATTGGGGCCGACGGCCAAGTATTGGCGGACACCTGGCAGCCACCCGAAGACCTGGCCAACCAGGCAGGTCAGCCGGAGGTGCGGGAAGCCCTGGGGTCCGGACTGGGCCGGGTTGCCAGGGCCGATTCGCCCACTAGTGGAGAATTGCTGTACACCGCGTCGCCAATCCGCCGCGGGGAACGGCTCTTGGGAGTTGGTCGAATCGGGGTTCCCACCTCCCGGATCGACGCCAACCTGGACAGGGTTATCGCCTCCGTCTCGGTGGGAGGCTTTGTCGTGGCCGCAATCGCGATCGGCATGGGCCTCTACATCGCCCGGCGAGGATCACGCTCCGTCCGGTACGTGGCTGCCGGCGCCCGCCGTTTCGCCGAAGGCAACCTCGACCCTCCCCTGCATGTTACGGGGGCTGATGAGACCAGGGAACTGGCTGAAGCGTTCAATTACATGGCCAGCTCCCTCCAGTCTTCCATCCGCAACCTTACCGAAGAACGAAACAAGCTGTCGGTCGTGCTGGAAGTCATGGCCGATGGGGTCATGGTGATCGGTCCGGACCGAAGGGTCACTTTCCTCAATCCCGCAGCCCGGGAACTGCTGGGTGTGGCCGACACCGGGGCCAACGGCGTCAACCCGGAAGATTTGATGGACGGGGCATGGCTGGCGGAGAGTAGCGGCATCTCCCTGAAGTGGGTGCCGCTCTATCCGGACCTGAGACGCCTCATAGCCGAATGCTTCGAGCAACGGGAGCGGCAGCACGCCGACCTGGAACTCTACCTTCCCCACAGGATAGTCAGCGCCGTGGCCACTCCGTTGGGGGGTGGCGCCGATCCGCCCGGCGTGCTGCTTACCCTCCACGACCTGACTCTCATCCGGCAGGTCGAGCGCAGCCAGCAGGAATTGGTCAGCAATGTGTCTCACGAGCTTCGCAACCCCTTGGCGGCCATGAAAGCGATGGTGGAAACCCTGGAGGATGGAGCGTTACAGGAGACAGACATCGCATCTGATTTCCTCCAGCGCCTGCACCGTGAGATAGACCGGGTGACCGTATTGGGTGACGACCTGCTGGACCTTTCCAGGCTCGAAGGAGGGCAACCGCAGTTGGACTTGGCGCCGGTCGACCTGCTTTCCTTGGCTGAGGACGTGCAGTCCCAGTTTGCGGATATCGGGAGCCGCAAGAGCGTGACCGTAGAGGTGGATGCTTCTTCGACCCCGTCTCAAGCTTGGGGAGACCGCCGCCGGTTGCATCAAGTGCTGGTGAACCTGGTCGAAAACGCTCTGAAGTTCACTCAACCGGGCGACCGCATCTCGCTGAAAGTCGGCGATGACGGCCCTTCCGCGGCGGTGGAAGTCAGCGATACAGGGTGCGGGGTCGCCAGCCGCCATCTGCCCCGTCTGTTCGAGCGTTTCTACAAGGCGGACCGGGCCCGCCAGGACGGCGGCTCCGGCTTGGGGTTGGCTATAGTCAAGCAGATTGTCACGGCCCACGGCGGCGCCGTCACAGTGGAAAGCCGCGAAGACGTGGGCAGCACCTTCCGGTTCCAGGTGCCCAAAGCCCCGTAATACGGCCGTCCTGCTCCACGGGTCTCTCCTCTTACCGGCCGTTCACCAATTTTTCCGTTCACCGTCATGGCTGTACGCTCCGGGAGCTGGGCGATTAATCGCTGCCTAACCCGGCCTTAATCCTTCTTTAACATTTCGGTAACGCGCCATTCAAAGCCTCGGCATACCCTGATGCTGATTCCTCATCATGTGTAAAAAACAGGAGTAAAGAATGAGCGCGTTCCCGGTACGAAATCCGCTCTTACCTGGACTGGTTGGGCTGGCAATGCTGGCCGTGACCTTGGTCGCCTGCGGCGGTGACGAAGCCAGTCAAGCTTCCCCCACGGCAGCGGCCGAGTCCCCGGCCGAAGCGAAGATGGAACTGACGGACTTGGAGGGGCTTATCGAAATTGACGGCTCCAGCACGGTGTATCCCGTCACCGAAGCCATGGCCGAGGTGTTCGGCGAAATGACCGACGGCAATGTCCGGGTGGTGGTCGGCATCTCCGGAACCGGCGGCGGTTTCAAGAAGTTCTGCGGCGGCGAGACCGTAATCTCCGACGCTTCCAGGCCTATCCAACAGTCAGAGATCGACCTCTGCGCCGACGCCGGGACCGACTACGTGGAAATCCCGGTAGCCATAGACGGCCTCAGCGTTCTGGTGAACAACGAGAACGACTTCGTCGACTGCATGACCGTCGACGAGCTTAATACGGTATGGGCCCCGGAAGCGGAAGACGTGGTCAAGAAATGGAGCCAGGTGCGGGCTGGCTGGCCCGATGAGGACCTGAGGCTCTACGCACCGGGCACCGACTCCGGCACCTTCGACTACTTCACTGAGACGGTGAATGGCGAGTCCCAAGCCTCCCGCGGCGACGGCATCTTCAGTGAAGACGACAACGTGCTGGTCACGGGAATCTCCCGCGACCGCGGCGCCCTCGGCTATTTCGGTTACGCCTACTACGAAGAGAACAGAGACATCCTCAAGGTCGTCGGCATCGACGGCGGAGACGGCTGCATCATCCCTACCTCAGAGACGATCAACAACGGAACGTACAGCCCGTTGTCCCGCCCGCTGTTCATCTACGTCCGGGCCGATGTTCTGGACGAGCCCCACATCAAGGAGTTCATCAAATTCTACCTCGACAACGCTTCCCGGAATCTCATCAACGAGACCGGTTACATACCTTTCCAGGACCGGGTCTACGAATTGGGACTGGCCAAGTTCCAGAATGGCACGACCGGCGCCGTGTTCGGCGGTGACGCCAAGCTGAGCGGGACCGTCGAGGAAGTACTCGAGGCCAGCCAGTAAACCACTAACGCCAATCACCGGGGCCCGTGGACAGGGCCCATTATTGAGGGACGAACGCGGCTTCCGCTTTGGGGAGAGCGGAGGCCGCGCCAGTCCGCTTATCCAGTTCACGCTCCTCAAGACGACGGATGAGGAGCATTTTCTTGAGACGCTCTGTGTCCCCGCATACCCCTTGGCCGAACGCCAAGGGGTATCATTTTTTGCCGTGTCTGCCTCGGACCCTGACGCGCCTTCGTCATTGTCCAACCTCTCCGCTCACACCCGCCGTTTATTTTCCGTTGAGCAAACGGCGGAACGATTTGCCGCTTCGGCGCGTATTATTCGGCGTAACCCATTTCGAAGTCCCATGAGGGCTACAGATGACAGACGACGAAGCCGTTCTCGGTTGCCAGAACGGCGACCGCGATGCCTTCCGCTACTTGGTGGAACGGTACAAGGACGTTCTCTTCGGCACGGCGTTTCTTATGACGAGCGACCGGGCCTTGGCGGAAGAACAGGTGCAGGAGGCATTGCTGTCGGCCTGGAAAGGCATCCGGAGCTTCCGCCGCGGACGCCCCTTCAAACCCTGGCTGATGCGGGTCCTGGTAAACGCCGTCCTCTCCCATCAACGGAAACGAGCCGTGGTCACCGCTCCCTTGGGTGAATGGGACCGGCCCGACGAGTCGGCCGGCCCCGCCGAGTCGCTGGAGATAAACGAGAGCCGGCAAACGGTCCGGCAGGCCCTGGAAAGACTGAGCCCGGAACACCGGCAGGTCGTCGTACTGCGGTATTTCGCCGAACTCACGGTCCCTCAATTGGCCCGGTCCATCGGGTTGCGGGAGGGGACGGTCAAGTCCCGCCTGCACCGGGCGTTGGGCCAACTCCGGGAGGAACTCCGCGAGTTTATGGACGTGGAGGTAAAAGGCAATGGCCGCTAACGGTTCGGCCAACGAGGAATCCGACCGGGAATCCGGCCGGGAATTCGACCAGGAAATGGAAGGCGTCCTTCGAGACCATTTCGCGTCTGAAGCCAGCGACCTTGTCCACCCGGGCGACCCGTGGCAGCAGTTGGAGGGCCGCATGGAGGAGAAGCCAACCCGGCGGCTTCCGGGGTTGTGGCTGCTCACCGGAACCGGCCAACGGCGATGGGCCCCCGCGCTGGCGGCAGCGGTTGTGACTGTGGTCGCCGTGGTGGCTGTCGCCGGCATCTGGACGTTCGTCGGAGACGGCGACGGCGAACCGGGCTCGATGGCATCGGGCCAAGACGCGACGGCGGCGCCGCCTGCCGCAGCGTCCCGACCTGCGGGGCTCCCCGCCGCCACCGGCGTTCCCAAGGCGCAGGAAACGCCGGCTCCGCTGGCTGCCGCTGTTGAGTCCGAACGCGACCAAGCGGATTCGCCCGGTCGTGAGGAAGCGCCTGCTGCCGCCCTCCAGCCCGCCGCCACTCCAATAGCCGCCCCCGCCCCCACCGAAGCGCCGGCCGCCGAGCCCCGCGCTACCGCTATGCCCATGCCGACTGCCGCGCCTCAGCCGGCTCCGACCCAAGCGCCTTGGGCCGCAGCCGCTACCCCTGCGGCTGCGGCCGCTGAAAGTGCGCCGGCAGCGACGATGGCGCCACGGGGGGATGGTTACTTGCCTCCGACGGCTCAGCCTCAACCCAACAGGCCCGGCGCCACGACGTTCAGGGACTACGGACGGCTGCCTTTTGTTCCCACGGCCGAAGACGCCGTTTCCACTTTCAGCCTGGACACGGACCGTACTTCATTCCAACTGGCCCTGAACTGGGCCCGGTCCGGCTACGAGGTCGCCCCCGATTCCGTGCGGGCCGAGGAGTGGGTCAACTCCTTCGACTACGGCTACAGGCCGCCGTCGGACGATTGGGGGTTCGCCATTACCAGCGACATGGTCCAACACCCCTTGGACGGTGGAAAACACTTGGCGCGCATCGCTTTTCAAGCCGCCGAGGTCCCCGACCACACGCCGTTGAACGTGACGTTGGTATTGGACGCCTCCGGGTCTATGGCCAGCGGGAACCGCGTGGCCATCGCCCGTCAGGCGGCCGAGACCATCCGTCAAAGCCTGCGGTCCCAAGACCGCATCGCCGTCGTGCATTTTACCGACTACGTTCTCAATCACCTTACCGTGGAACACCGGGACCCTGATGACCGGTTTGTGGAGGATTCCATCAGCGCGCTGCAACCCCACGGCAGCACCAACGTACAGGCTGGCCTGGACTTGGGGGTCCGGTTGGCCGACGAGGCCCGGCGGCGCCGTCCCGATGCCTACAATTACGTGATTCTGATGTCCGACGGCGTGGCCAACGTCGACGCCACCGATCCTTTCGCCATACTGGAGACGGCCCGCGACCCGGACGACAGGCCGGACGGCCGGAACCCCCTGCGGCTGATTACCATCGGCGTGGGCGTCGAGAACTACAACGACTACCTGTTGGAGCAACTTGCCCAGTACGGTAACGGCTGGTACCGGTACCTGGACACTACGGACCAAGCCCGGATGACCTTCAGCCGGGAGAACTGGCTGGCGCTATCCAATCCATACGCCGATCAGGCCCGCGCCCAAGTCACCTGGGACCCGGACCTTGTACGGTCCTGGCGCATCGTGGGGTACGAGAACCGGGTCACTGCGGATGAGACGTTTGTCCAAGACCGGAAGGAGTTCGCCGAGATACCCTCCGGCGCGGCCACCACGGTTTTCTACGAGCTCGAGTTGCACCCCAAGGCGTGGAGCCCGGGCGGTGAGGTCGACCTGGGCGGCGTGGAACTGCGCTGGGTCGTGCCCGGTTCCGGTGAGTCGCGGGGTCAGCGCGCCGAAGTCTCGGGCCGTCCCGGCGACCGCTTCCGGACCGGCGCCTCGTTGTTGCAGTTCGGCGCCATTGTAGCGTTGTCGGCGGACCGCTATAGCGGCCTGCAACATGCCGGCGGCGATTACTATCCGGACATCCACTCCGAACTGGCCTCACTCTCCCGTCTGCTCGAGTCGCTAGAGGGGAGCCTGGGGCGGTTGATTGCCTACCAAGACTTCCGGTTCGTCCTCGGAGAAATCACCGGCGCCGCAAGAGGCCGGAAGCTCCCGCCGACGCCCTCGGGGTACAGCCGGTAGGCCCGCGGGACGGGGTCACGACCGCAGGTAACACAAGGGTCCTCTATACAAACTGAGGGCCCCTTTGCCTCTGCCTTGGAAGCAGCCATCACGCGTCCTCATCCCCGTTTCTCTGATGTCCGCAGTGGGCACGAGTGCTATACTGGCGCCAACCCACTTCGGCGAGGAATCGTTCATGCCAATCACGCAGTTGGACCCGGCGTTGGCCCGGTTGATCGACACGGACCAGGCCGTTCAGGAGTTGGCCACCGGTTACGGCGGAGAGATGGGCCCTGCGGAAGGCCCGGTCTGGTGGCAGGAGGGCGGTTACCTTCTTTTCAGCGACATTCACAACAGCCGCCGCATCAAGTACACCCCCGGCGAGGGGGCCTCGGTCTTCGCGGAAGGCACCTATCAGGCCAATGGTCTGACCCGCGACCCCCAAGGACGCTTGGTAGCGTGCGAGCACGAGGCCCGGCGGGTCGCCCGCCAAGAGCCTGACGGCAGCATCACCGTGATTGCCAACAGCTTCCAGGGACGCCAGCTCAACCGGCCCAACGACGTGGTCGTGAAATCCGACGGCTCCATCTACTTCACCGACCCCAGTGCCGGTATTGCCAACCCGACCCAATGGGACCTCGGCTTTCCCGGCGTCTACCGGGTCTCGGCGGACCTGGGAAGCATCACGCTCATCGCCCGCGATTTCGTCGGCCCCAACGGCCTGGCGTTCTCGCCTGACGAGTCGATTCTCTACATCATAGACTCCCGGCGCGGCCACCTGCGGGCCTTCGACATGCTGCCCAACGGACTTCCGGCCGTGGCGACCAGCCGGGTGTTCAGCAACAACCTGGGCGAGCGCCCAGGCTTCCCTGACGGCATGAAGGTCGACGTGGAGGGCAACGTGTACGTCGGCGGCTCCGGCGGCGTCTGGATCATTGGTCCTTCGGGAGATCACCTGGGCACCATCGAGCACGACCGGCCCATCACCACCAACTTCGGCTTTGGCGGCGGAGACTGGAAGACCCTGTATTTCACGACCTGGGACACACTCTGGTCGGTCCAACTAAACGTTCCGGGCCTGCCGGTGCCGGCGCCCCGGCCGGGCTAATACACGGCCGCCGGGCACGCGAAGCGACTAAACTTCTTCGGCAATAGGGACCGGCGATAGGGACCAAGGAGGACGAATATGGAATTCGGGCTGTTCATGATGCCCCTGCATCCCCCACATCGGACGCCGTCCGATTCGTACGACCGCGACATAGAGCTCATCGTGCAGGCCGACCGCCTCGGCATCCACGAGGCCTGGATCGGCGAGCACATCACCGAGACCTGGGAAAACGCGCCCGTCCCCGAGTTGCTGATCGCCCAAGCGTTGGCGCTCACCGAGAACATCGTTATGGGCACCGGCGTCACCATGCTGCCCCTGCACCACCCGGTGGACACCGCCCACCGCATCGCCATGATCGACCACATGGCCCGGGGCCGGTTCTACTGGGGAATCGGGATCCGCTCGCTGCCCACCGACCTGCAACTCTACGGCGTCAACTTCGACAGCATGGACGATGTCCGTGAGCAGGGCAAAGAGGCGCTGGAAGTGGTCTTGGGGCTCTGGGCCGCCGCCGATGAAGGCAAGTTCGGTTTCGAAGGCAAGTATTACCAGGTCCACGCCCCCGAGGCCATGTCCGAGCTGGGCCGCCGCCTCTACTTCAAGCCGTACCAGGACCCCCATCCTCCCATCGGCGTAGCCGCCTCCACCCCGACCACAGACACGATACGGATGGCTGGGGCGCGGGGTTGGATTCCGATGAGCAACCTGCCCGACCGGTTCATCCCCGACATGTGGAAGACCATGGAGGAAGGGGCCGCCAGCACCGGCCGCGAGGCCAAACGCAGCGATCTGCGCTTGGGCCGCGACATCTATGTCGGCGAAACGCCCCAGTCGGCCCGAGAGGAAGCCAGGGTCGTTTTGGGTAAGCCCTTCGAGGACCACCAGTGGAAAAACCGCAAGGCCGGCGGCATCCTCGGCTACCTGAAGAACGATCAGTCCATGACTGACGAGGAAGTCGACGTCGACTACATGATGGAGAACATCTGGATTGTCGGGGACCCGGCGGAAGTCGCCGAAAAGGTCGAAAAGAGCTACGAAGACACCGGCGGCTTTGGCTACCTGCTCAACGTGACTATGGACCCCGACGATCATTCGCTGGTGCAACGCTCTCAGCGGCTGCTCATGGAGGAAGTCGCGCCCAAGATCGAGCACCTGGGGTAGAAGCCGGGCACAACCGCGGATCCAACTCGACCATTCGGACCTCAGGGGTGAAATGACGAGTTTGAACGAACGGCAACAGAGGGGCGCGGAAATCCGTGCCAAGTTCGGCGGGGGCTCCCCCAGCTCCGGTTCGGTCCCGGCGTCCCGGGAAATGGCGCCTGACCTGCACCGTATCGCCGACGAGGCGCTGTTCGGCTCCATCTGGCGGCGTCCCGGGCTGAAAATCGAGCACCGGGAGATGGTTACACTTTCCGTGCTTACCGTCTTGCAACGGGAAAACCAACTGACCCGCCATGTGAGCAACGCCGTCAATCTGGGACTGACGCCCCAGCAGGTAATCGAGGTCATGATTCACGCCGCTTTCTACGGCGGGGTCCCCACGGCCTTCAACGCCATGGGGGTGGCCAAGAAGGTGTTCGACGAGCAGGGCATCGATTTCTCGCCGCAACTGGTGTTCGACCCCAACGACACGCCCGAAGACCTGTACAACCGGGGTGTGGAGCGCCGCCAGGAGTACTTGGGCAGCCCGCCCGGCGGCCCCGGGCCCGAACCGGTGACCCAGGCCGAACGAGAGTTCAATCGCCTTACCACTGAGTACTACTGGGGAGCTGTTTGGACCCGGCCGGGCCTGGACCTGGAAAGTCGCTGCATCTGCACCCTGGCCTGCCTGACTGCGCTGGGCCGGGAGGGGCCGTTGCGCAGCCACATCCAGGCCGGCCTCAACATTGGCATGAGCCAGGAGAAAATCGTAGAGGTGTTTATTCACACCACCTTCTACGGAGGACTGCCCTTCACCAGGGCCGCTATTGACCTCGCCAACGAAATCTTCCGGCAACGGGGCGCTTAACGCCCCGGCGCTCACCGGACCTGCGGAACCGGAGAGTTCGCCGTCAAATGACGGCAGCCCCGACCTGCGTTTCGACTGGTCGGTCTTGCCCGCCGTCTCGGCCGGCCTGCCGGGGACGGGAGGCGTTATCCGGAGTTGTGTCGACGATTTCGTCGTCACCGAAATCCCGGCGTTCTATCCCTCCGGGCAGGGAGATTTCGCCTACGCCCTGATCGAAAAGCGGGGGCTGACGACCCACGACCTGGCGGCGATGTTGCGCGACCGCGGCGTCGCCTTCAATGACATCGGAGTGGCCGGTCGTAAGGACAAGCACGCCGTTACCCGGCAATGGCTCAGCGTGCCGGAAGAATCCGCTTCCGCCCTCGAATCCTTGGACGACGTCGACGGCCTCCGGGTGCTGGAAACCTCCCGTCACGACAGGGCGCTCGTCGCGGGCCGCCTTCGCGGCAACCGCTTCCAGATCACCGTCCGCAGGCCCGAACCAGGTTGGGCGTCCAGTGCGGAGGCCATAATTACGCTACTGGAATCCGCAGGACTGCCCAACTACTTTGGGCCCCAGAGGTTCGGACGTTTCAACAGCAACGTAATCGACGCGATGCGGTTGCTGCGAGGGGAGCGGGTGCCCGGAGGCCGCAACCTGCACCGGTTCTTCCTCTCGGCCCTGCAGTCCCATCTCTTCAACTGGATACTGAAGCTGCGAATCGAGCGTGGCATGCACGACCGCATCGTCCGAGGCGACCGGGCCAAAAAGCACGACACCGGCGGAATGTTCGTGGTGGAGGACGCCCGGGTGGAAGTAGAGTCGGACCGCGCCCGGCGCTTGGAGATCAGCGCGGTCCTGCCCCTTTACGGACGCAAGGTCCGGGGAAACGGCGGCGAGGCCGGAGCCGTCGAGCAGGAGGTCCTTGACCACTTCGGGTTGACCCGCGGCGACCTTCGGAGCGTCGCCCGCGGCGATTGGCGGATCAGCCGGGTGCGGCCCGAGGGCTTGTCTCTAACTCCGGCCGCCGACGGCTACATGGTGGATGTCACCCTGCCGGCCGGCGCGTACGCCACCTCCCTGCTCCGGGAGATTCTCAAGACCGGGGTCGACGCCGCCAGCATAGAATAGACCGCCGCACCCGCTTTATTAGCCTGGGCCAAGGCCGAAAAAAGCCTTGGGAGAACCCCGTTTAAGCAGTGGAGTAGGGTGTTATGTGGGGCCTCACCTCGCCAACAAACAAGTCCATCGATTGGCTTACTTGTTGGGGGGTGAGATCGCCCCAAGCGAAAATCGAGCAAAAATAGTTGATCCCGGTCTCATCCACCGCCTGCTGCACCTGCTCCCGGACGGTTGCCGGCGACCCGGCGATGAAGACTCCTTGGGCCAACAGGCTGTCGAAGTCGCGGATGAAGTTGAGGAAGTCGCTGCCCGCTTTGTTCCAGAGGAAATTGATGTTGTGGAACCAGGCCTGGAAGGCGGCCCGGCATTCCCGCATCGCCTGTTCGTCGGTCTCGGCGATGTAAACGTGCCTGGTGAGCCCCAGCTTGGGGACTTCGACGTGGGAGTTCATCCCGTTGGCATTCCGCTGTTCCGACCATACCTGCTTGTAGAGGTCGAAATGGGCCTTGGTGACCTCGTTGGTGGCGAACACATGGCTGGTGTTGAAATTGTGTTGGGCCATCCACGGCACCGTTTCCAAATTGTTGCTGGCGTACCATAGCGGCGGATAGGGCTTCTGGTACGGCTTGATCCATAGCTCCACGTCTTCGAAGTTATAGTGCTTTCCATTGTGATTGATCGTCCCGTCGGTGAACCCGGTGAGCAGGATGTTCATCTCTTCGTTGAACATGTCCCAGCTCTGCCCCAAGTCGACGTCGAACTTCTCGGCCTCCATGGGCACGATGCCCCTTCCCACTCCCAAGTCCAGCCGGCCGTTGCTGATGTTGTCGAGCATGCAGATTTCGTGAAGGAGTCTGATAGGGTTGTAAAAGGGCAGCAGGAATACCAGCGGACCCAGACGGATGCGGCTGGTGCGTTGGGCCGCCGCCGCCAGGAACACAGCCGGCGACGGCGACACGCTCAGGGGTGTCATGTGGTGTTCCGCGAGGTGATAGCAATAGAAGTTGTTCCGGTCGGCGAATTCCAACATTCGCAGCCGGTTTTCGTAGATTTCATGGGCCGGAGAGCTGTCCCACTCGATCCAGTCGAAGATCCCGAAATCCAACGAGGTCTCCAACGCCTTTGTCTGAGTCATAGCTAGCCTCCATTCAGTCGCACAATACATTGTAGTCCTGCCGCCCGACTTTTCCAACGCAAGCCTCAGTGACACGCAAATGCCACGTCCGGATGCCACCTCTTTATTTTATCGTGATAACATTGGATTCTGACGATACGGCAACCCCGAATCGTCTGTGACAGAGGGATACCGTTGACAGAACTCCGCGACTATCAACAGAAACTTTTGGAACAGATGGAAGCTGCTCTGAGGGCCCCGAAATCGCGGGTGATGCTGCAACTGCCCACTGGCGGCGGCAAGACACACATTGCCGGGGCGCTGCTGGCCCGCTGGTTACGGGATGGCCGCAAGGCCGTCTGGCTGACCCACCGGGCTGAACTGTCCGAGCAGACCCGCCGGATGTTGAATGATGCTCGTGTGTCGGTAATCAACAATCTGGCTTGGCGTGTAGGTGACGAGGCGCCATACCTTCGTAATGGTGTGGTTATCCTGATGGCCCAGACCGTTGGTAGACGCGCTAATAACGGGAAAATCTGGGACATCTATGATAGCGACGACCTGCTGGTAATCGACGAAGCTCATCACGCAACCGCCGACGGTTGGGAACGGGCGATTAAACAGTGGCCGGGCCGGATTTTAGGCATGACCGCCACTCCTTGGCGGCTGTCAAGGACCGAAGGGTTCAACCATCTGTTCGACCAACTTTACTGTGGCCCCCAGGTCCGCCAACTGCGGGCTGATGGCTGGCTGTGTAAAGCCAATGTGCTTGTGCCGACGTCGGAAGAAATGATACGCGGCGGCGCGATTGCCGCTACAGGCGACTACAACGAATCGGGAATCGAGCGGGCCAATGAGGACCGCCCCGACGTCATGACCGCGGGCGCGCTCCGCTTCTGGCAATTCCACACCGCCGGACGTCCGACCATCGTCTATGCCGTCTCCAAGGACCATGCCAACAACCTGACGGCGATATTCAACGATGCCGGAATCCCTGCCGCCGTAATGCTTAGCGACACACCATTGGAAGAACGGTCCAGGGCCATCGAATCGTTCGCCAACGGGACCATTCGGGTGCTGGTCAACGTAGCCGTCGCCACCGAGGGGTTCGACCTTCCCGACGCTTCCTGCGTGGTCATCACCCGCCCCACCATGAGCCTTGCGTTGTACTTGCAGATGGTGGGCCGCGGCCTGCGTCCAAAGTCCGACGGTGGCTACCAGGACTGCCTGATTCTCGACCTTGCGGGCAATGCAGGAATCCACGGCCTGCCGGAGGAAGAGCGAGAGTGGTCTCTGCTGCCTCGGGGGACCGATCCCGGTGGTGAGGCGCCGGTCGTCCGGTGCGATAAATGCGATGGCGTTTCCCCCGCCGCCAGCTACGTTTGCGTTAATTGCGGCGCACCTTTCGGCAAAGACTGTTCACGTTGCGGCAAGTGGCGGGCTTGGGAACGCTGGAGCTATGAAAACCACTGCGGCGACCTCCACGAACTGGTCTGCGACCTTTGCCACTATGACGCCCATATCCAGGCGCAGTTGCCTGTCACCGATGAATTGAGAGAATTAGCCGAACTGGACAACTCCGAGGAAGAAGAGATGGTCGTCGAACTGGAGCCGGACAGGGACTCTTTCCTTCGGGACCTGTTGGACGAGGAACGGCGGCGCGTCACCGGCGCGAACGACGAACGGAAACGCGAGTTGCGTTCCCTTATTTCTGCCAGGGAATCGGAGTTGGCTGACGATAACGAGCTTGAAAAGGCATTCGAGCAGGACATTGCCAATCTGCCGCTGCAGGAACGTCCGCAAAGTGGTCCCGAAAAGCACCGGCTATACAACGCATGGGAAGATGGCATCAAGCGGGAGCTTGAGGACTGGAAAGACGAACTGGCTAAGTTGGAAGCCAGGGTTGTGGACGGACAGCTAATCTACGACAACGCTAGAGAGCGCGTGTTGCAGTTGCTGGAGGCGGAAGGGCGGGAAGCCGGGCTGCTTCCACAAAAACCCGTTCAGGAAGCGGTTGTGTCTACTCCGGAAGACTTCGGTGCTGCCACAGCAGATAAGAAAGCGGAACGCGAAGCCAAGGCCGCTCAAAAGGCTCAAGAAAAAGAAGGACGCAAACGGGAACGCGCCCGCGTCGACTTCATCGCCACCGGCGGGAGCGTGTACGGTGTCAAGGTAACGCACCCGGACGGCACGGTAGCTGATATGAGCCTGTCCGCGATGGTTGAATCCCAGGCCACCGACGAAATCAAGGGGATGTACCATTGGGCAAAGGGGAAAGGTTGGCGGAAGAATCCCAAGTCCGGATTCCCTGCCAAGGTTATACAGGCTATGGAAGCCAACGGCTTGAAAATCGTCGCCAATAACCGGTGGCTGACATTTGTTCAGATGGGCGAATGGGGAGGAATAGAGCCAACCACGGGCGCTCACGTTAAACCTTTGCGTTTTCGAGACCCAAAGGGAATCGAAATATCCGTTCAGAGTTGGCCTTTTCTTCTTTCAGAAACGGCTGACTGGTTGGTAAGGGAAGGACTCATCGTCGGATCAAAATGTCCAGTTACAGTGGGAAATATGAGCAAGAGGTATCTGATTCACTCAACGCCGCTTCATCCCCAGGGACAAAGGTTCAAAAACGACAAGCGGTTGTCAAATGGCCTGCACCTAGAGTCCAACTATACCGGGAAGGATATAGCTCGTCTGTGTGGGCAACTACTTGCCGAGTTCGGTCAAGACCCGGCGCAATTTCACGTTCTGCTACGCTAAAGCCTGGTCCGCTTCCTGTTCACCCACAGAAATAGTTCCGCGGGGCCTTGTGACACTTGTCCCTTTCCAACGCCGGTAACGATGCGTCACCATGGTGCCTTCCCGGAATAGCGCAATCCTGATTCTGAATCTAAATAACGCCGGACGTCAAAAATCTCACCCGCCCCCCGCCGCAGCCTCCGGGGTGAAAATGACCGGAAATGAGCGGAAATGAGAGGGAAACTAAAAAAATCGGCGCGTTACCCAAGGTTTCCAGTTGCTGGCGCGAAAATCTGACGGAGGAAATCTGGACGGAACGTCAGAATCTACTGAATACCGGTACTGTTACAATTAACAAGTAACTTCCGGCAAGTGAAAAGCCATGACCACCATCGGCAGCCAGGATGACTTCCTGCGGGCCCTCTCGGAAAACCCCCAGTGGAAAGCCGCGGTCCGCGCCCAGATACTCGGTGAGGAACTGTTGCAGTTGCCAGCCAAGTTCGACGCCTTCGTCGAGCAGATGTCTGTGTTCGTCGCAGAGCAGAAACAGTTCAATGCCGAGATGAAATCGTTCGTCGCGGTTCAAAAAGAGATAAACGAGCGTATAGGGAAACGCTTGGACGGAATAGATGACAGCGTCGGCTGGCTGAAGGGCTACGTTACCCAGGAAGTCGCCATCCGGGAAGCCGCGGCCACCGCTATGGACATGGGACTGGAGTACATACGGACCATACCCCGTGAAGACCTATACCGGATGGCGCTGAAGGCGGCGGAGGGGACGGCCCTCACCAACGAACTCAAGAGCTTCCGGCGCGCCGACCTCGTAATCGAAGCGACGGACGGCGAAACCGTCCAGTACATCGCGGTCGAAGTCTCATTCACTGGTGGTTCCCGCGATACTAACCGGGCCCTCCGCAACGCCAGTTTCTTGACGGAGTTAACTGGCCTGCCCGCCCGCGCCGCCATCGCCAGCGTCAGAAACAACGATTCCATAAGCTGGCAGATAACCTCCGGCGCCGTCTACTGGCATGAATTGGAGGAAAGGGACTTGGCGCTGGAGTAACGCGGGGACATCTCTCCAGTCCGGCCTCGCGTCTCCGTCGGGTAATACCTGCGGCCAGTGACATAAGCCCCTTGCCTACCGGGATGGCGCTTATTACCATCTGCCCACGTTTCCTAAAGGTCGAAGGCAGTCTCCGGTCAGACGATGAGCATCAGCTACAGCGAGCTCCACTGCCACAGCAATTACTCCTTCCAGGAGGGCGCGTCCTCCATCGGCGAACTCCTGGTCCAGGCCAAGGCCCTGGAGCATCCTGCGCTGGCCTTGACCGACCATGACAACCTCTGCGGGGCCATGGAGTTTGCCCGTGCGGCGAAATCCGTGGGTGTTCAGCCCGTCATCGGGGCCGAGGTTACTCTTGTCGACGGCTCCCACCTTACCCTGCTGGTGGAAACTGCGGTGGGGTACGGCAACCTGTGTCAACTCGTCACTCACTCTCGCATCGGAGGAGACCGGCGCGATCCCAAGCTGGACCCCGGGCGGCTGCCGGAACACGCCGAGGGCCTCATTTTGCTGACCGGCTGCGGGAAGGGCCAGGTCCCCGGCCTGGCGGCTGAAGGCCGGCAACAGGAGGGGGAGGCCCGTCTGAGAGACTACCTGGAGTGGTTCGGGGCTGCCAACGTCTTCATCGAGTTGCAGCAGAACCTGGCTTACGGGGACACCCTGCGGAACAAGCGCCTGCTCCAATTGGGCCGCGAGTTGGACGTGGCTGTGGTTGCCACCAACAACGTCCACTACCATGTCCCGGAACGGCGCCGGCTGCAGGACACCCTGGTGGCTATTCGCCACAACAAGACCCTGGAGGAGACCCACCGGGAGCGCCGGCCCAACACCAACTTCTATCTCAAGCCGGCGTCAGAGATGGCGGCGCTGTTCAAAGGCATCCCGGAGGCCCTGTACAACTCGACCCGCATTGCTGAGCGCTGCGACTTCGACCTGACCCGCAATCACGGCTACGAGTTCCCGTCCTATCCGGTGCCCGACGGTTACAACCCCCAGACCTATTTCGAAAAGCTGTGCCGCGAGGCGGCGGTACGCCGGTACGGCGCCATAACGCCCCGGGTCCAGGAACGGCTGGATGAGGAGTTCCGGCTGATCCGAAAGCACAACCTTGCCGGCTTCTTCCTGGTGTACTACGAGATCATCCAACTGGCCCATGAAGTGATGGTGTCCCTGGGTCTGACCGAACGGGAGATATCCATAGAGGAAAGGCCGCCAGGTAGGGGAAGGGGTTCTTCGGTGGCTTTGCTGGTGGGCTATCTGATTGGCCTCTCCCACATCGACCCCCTGCAGTTCGACCTCTCCCTTGACCGTTTCTTGAACGACGAGATGGGGTCGGTGCCGGACATAGATCTGGATTTCCCCCGGAACATCCGGGAGGAGCTGATCAAACGGGTGCACGAAAAGTGGGGATGGGACCGCGCGGTGCTTACCGGCATGATCGCCACCTACAAGATGCAGGGCGCCGTTCGCGACGTGGGCAAGGCCTTGGGTCTTCCCTCCGAAGACGTGGACAAGCTGGCCAAGAGGATGGACGTTCGCCACGCCGAAGGTCTGGAGGAGGAGATGTTGTCCCTGCCTGACTTCCGGCACAAGGTGGGCCTGCCGGTGTGGAGGGACCTGGTGAGCTTGGCTCCCCAATTGGAGGGATTCCCCAAGTACCTCGGCCAGCATCCTGGGGGTATGATAATCGGCTCTTCACCCCTCACCAGCGTGGTGCCGGTACAGCAAGCCGCCATAGACGGCCGCTACATATGCCACTGGGACAAGGACAGCATTCATGACGCCGGGTTCGTCAAGATCGACTTCCTGGCCTTGGGCGCTCTTTCCCAAATGCAGGAAACCCTGGGCTTGATCGAGGAACGCACGGGCCGCTACATCGACCTGTCCCGGATCGATTTCGAAGACCGGAACGTTTACGGCTCCATTCACCGGGCCGACACCGTGGGGATTTTCCAGGTGGAGTCGGCGGCCCAGATGCAGACAGTAACCCGCATCAAGCCCGGCAACCTGGTGGAAATGGCGTATGAAGTCTCCGCCGTTCGCCCGGGGGTTGGGGTGAATGACGGGGTCACCCAGTTTATCGAAAGGTACGTTCACGGCGTTCCTTGGGAGTTCGACCATCCGTTGGAAGAACGGGCGCTGGCCCGTACCAAAGGGATCATTCTCTTCCAGGACCAGGTAAACCAACTTGCGACGGACGTCGCCGGCTTCAGCCCCAAGGAGGCGGACGATCTGCGGAGGGCCTTCGGCCGCCGGAATAACCGGACCCTGCTGGAGATGTACTGGGAAAGATTCAAAGATGGCTGCGCCGGCCGGGGTGTTCCCGAAGCCACGGCCGTGAAGGTATTCAAAAAATTCTCCGGCCAGTACATGTTCCCCGAGTCCCATGCCTACGCCTTTGGGATCACGGCTTACCAGATGGCCTGGCTCAAGTATTACTATCCGTTGGAGTTCTTCGTGGCCATCTTCAACCAACAGCCAATGGGTTTCTACAACCTGGAGACTCTGAAGGAGGACGCCAGACGGCACGGCGTGAATGTCCTGAACCCCAATATCAACGAGAGCCGGATTAAATGCGTGATCAAAGACGAGTCGCTGTTGTTGGGATTCCTCAATGTGAAGGGCGTCGGGCAGGCCGGGGCCTTGGCGGTGGTCGAGGCCCGGGAGCGGGGCGGGCCCTTCGACAGCTTGGCCGACGCGATGCAGCGTACCGGGCTGCAACAGGAGATGCTGGACAACCTGGCGGCCGCCGGGGCCTTCGACGCCTTCACCCCCGACCGCCGGGCGGCGGTGTGGGAGGTGGGGCTGCGCTACCGTCCGGTGGGCATCCAGCAGGTTCTTCCTCTGCCGGTGGAGCAGGACTCGGCGGACCTGCCGGCGCTGACCCCGTGGGAAAACATGATGGCGGAATACCGGGTTATGGGGCTTCATCCCAAGGGACACTTCATGGCGCATCTCAGACCGCTGATGGACCCCGGCATACTGTCCAGCGACCAGTTGGCCGGGGTGGAAGACGGCAAGGAGGTGAGCGTTGCCGGGCTGGTGATACGCCGGCAGCACCCCAACTCCAACGCCGTTTTCATCACCCTGGAGGACGAGTTCGGGCACACTCCGCTGGTGGTGTGGCCGCAAGTCTTCAAGCGTTTTCGCTTGGCCATCAAGGAGCCGGTGTTGAAGGTCGAAGGTTTCGTGTCCCGTCGCGACGGCTCGATGAACGTAGTGGCCACCCGGATCGAAGGAATCAAGACGGTCTACGACCTTCCCAAGTCAAAGAACTGGGGATAGATAAGTGCTCCCCTCCGTCTGGCAGGGGTAATCATCGGCAATGGAATAAGTCACTTGGACTACAGCGGTCGAAAACGACCGTTGCGACCAGCCGCCATTCGACTGCGGTTGACGCGCCGGGAAGCACCTTCTAGACTCACCCTAAACTCAC
This sequence comes from Dehalococcoidia bacterium, assembly GCA_965220625.1. Lineage (GTDB taxonomy): Bacteria > Chloroflexota > Dehalococcoidia > Lucifugimonadales > UBA3495 > VXOI01. The sequence goes on along the minus strand of CBDCQN010000003.1, from coordinate 1,180,894 downwards.
CACTGGGCTATCCGAGAGGCTGGAGGGCCGGGGCGTTCAGAGTCCCCCGCACCATGACCGACATCAAATACGAGAAACGGGGCCAGATTGCCTTCATCACCATCTGCCGCCCTCAGGCCATGAACGCACTGGGGCCCGAGCAGCAGGCGGAAATGGTGGCGGTCTGGGAGGATTTTCGAGACGACCCGGATGCTTGGGTCGCCATCGTCACCGGAGAGGGCGAACGGGCCTTCTGTGCTGGCGCCGACCTCAAGACCTACACCCCAGTTCTCGCTAAACGGGACATCTACGACCTCAGACAGGACGCCCACCGGCCCGGCTTCGGCGGGATCACCCGAGGCCTGGAGATCTGGAAGCCGATAATCGCCGCCGTCAACGGTTACGCCTTGGCCGGCGGACTGGAACTGGCCTTGGCCTGCGACATCCGAATAGCGTCGGAAAACGCCCGGTTCGGCTGCTCCGAGGTGAAGCGGGGCTTTCACCACTGTGACGGCGGCACTGTCAGACTCCCCTTGATCGTCGGGTTGGGCAACGCCCTCAAAATGCAGCTTACCGGCGATCAGATCGACGCCGGCGAAGCACTGCGTATCGGTCTGGTCACGGATGTGGTGGCAGCGGCCGACCTGATGCCGACTGCCGAACGCTACGCCGAAACCATCATCGCCAACGGGCCCCTGGGTGTCCGCTCAGCCAAGGAGTCGATGTTGCGCAGCCTTGGCCGAGCCTTGGAGGACGCCCTTCGTTACGAGAACATCCTGTTCTCCACCCTGACCCGCACCGAAGACTTCAAGGAAGGTCCCCGGGCCTTCAGTGAAAAACGCCCGCCGGAGTGGCAGGGCCGCTAAAATCGGGAATGAGGAATTAAGAATTAGGAATTTCCCAGGAGGGAACGCTTTGGCAGAGAACGACATGGACACCCGGCTGCCGTTGGACTGGGATGCCCTCCAGGTTGGGGAAACGTTCGAGAAGTTCGACTACGTCCTCACCCAAGAGATGATCGACGGGTACCGGGAGGGGGTCATGGACCCGGAGGCCAGCTTCCCGACCATCTCCCACAAAGTCGACGTCCGCCAATATAACGCCAGATACACTGACAGCGGTTCGGTGAACGCCCGGTGCGCCTTCCACTGCTACAACCCACCGCTGGCCGGGAAGCGCCTGACCGTGACCGCCTGGATCGCCGACAAGTATCTGCGGAGGGGCAAGAACTACATCGTCACCGAGGCCGTTTCGGTGGACGAAGACGGCCGCTTGATCGATCGGGTGATCACCCACGAGCTCAAGCAGCCTTCGGAGGTAGGCAAGAAGTGGGGCGGGTAGAACGCAGCTACGAACCAGGCGCGCCGGTCAATCCCTTGGTGAAGCACATGACCCAGGAGGCCATCAACCTGTTTGAAGGGAGCTCGGGCGAGACCGGCCCCTCCCAGTTCACCGACGAAGAGGCGGCGCGGGAGACCCTGGGCACCTCGGGGACGGTCGCGTCGGGCAGAATGTCCCTCACATTCGCCATCGAAATGCTGCGCCGGTATTTCGGCGCCGACGTTTTCAACCATACCGGCATGGTAGACCTCAGGTTCCTGCGGCCGGTGCGGCCCGGAGACACCATCACCTTCTCCGGCACAATCAGCGAAATGTCTCGGGAGGCCAACGGCAACCGGGTGACCGTTGACATCAAGGCCGAGAACCAGAACGGCGACACGACCGGCGCCGGTAAAGGCAGCGCGGTTGTGCCCGTGGCCTACTTGCCTCCCGAAGAGTAACCGCAAAAGCGTATCCACAAAAGAGTAACCGCAAAAAAGCAGCCATAGAAGAGCAATAATAGAGTTGAGTAGCCATGAAATGACGACGATGAATGAAATCTCGTCGAATTTCCGGGATTGGTAACAGGATACCCCCTTTTGGTGATATAATAAGCCTCGGTGCTAGTTAAGGTGTCCCGGTGCCGGTTGCCATCAGTTGCCTGCAGCCTCGGATAGCCTAGACTGAGCCTATTCAAAATAAGTCGGAGGTTACCCGATGGCCCTAGCAGACAAAAGTCTGACCTGCGTGGAGTGCGGAGCGCCCTTCACGTTTACCAGCGGAGAGCAGGAGTTCTTCGCTTCCCGTGGTTACACTAATGAGCCCAAGCGGTGCCCCGAGTGCCGCAGCGCCCGGAAGAACCAACAGCGCGGCGGCAGCGGCGGCGGGTTCGGCGGCGGCGCCCCCAGAGAGATGCACCCCGTCGTCTGTGCCCAGTGCGGCATAGATACCATGGTGCCCTTCGTACCCCGGGGAGACCGACCGGTGTACTGCAGCGATTGTTTCAGCACCATGAGGCGCTAGTACTCCCCCTCAGACTTGGTAGAAGAGCCGCCGCCTTGGCGGCTCTTCGTTTTAGCGTTGGTTTCGCCCGCTACCTGTCCGCCCCATAAGGGAGTGCGTTGTATGGCGACTACCTTGGGAATAGTGGGTTGCGGGGCGATTGGCAAGGCTCTGCTCAAAGCCGACGACGACGGAGACTTGGGCCCGGTAGCGATAGCAGGGGTCACGAGTCGTACCGAGGGTCCCGCACGGGAGTTCCTGTCAACTCTCCGAGACGCACCTCCATACTTGGAGCGTGACGACCTGATCGCCCGATCGGACCTTCTGGTCGAGACCGCCGGCAGTCATGTCGTACCCGAACTGGCCGAATCGACCTTCGACGCCGGAAAAGGCCTCGTGGTCATCAGTGTCGGCGCGCTTCTCGACCACCCCGAGATCATCCAAAGGGCGAGGGACACCGGCTGCCGCTTGGTTGTGCCGTCTGGAGCCATCGCCGGCTTAGACGGCATCAAATCGGCTTCGGCGGGGCGCATTGACCGGGTGACCATGGTTTCCCGCAAACCGCCCGAGGCGCTGGAGGGAGCGCCTTACCTGGTAGAACACGGCATTAGCCTGGCCGGGTTGGACCGCGAGCGTGAGCTATTTTCGGGCTCGGCACGGGCCGCCTGCTGCGGATTCCCTTCCAATCTCAACGTGTCGGCCGCAGTCAGTTTGGCCGGCATCGGTCCCGACGAGACCACGGTAACGATGGTAGCGGCGCCGGGACTAAAGCGGAACTGCCACGACATCGAGGTCGAAGGAGACTTCGGCTTCCTCTCGGTGCATATCGAAAACATCCCTTCCGAAAACCCCAAGACCGGACGACTGACCGCATTGTCGATAATCCGGTCGGTAAAAGACGCGGTAGACCCGGTACGGATAGGCACCTAGCCGCGCTAAGCGGGCAACAGAAAGTTCAGGCGTGGGGCGGGCGCCGCTCGTGCCACGGGGTGGCTTGCTCGTAGGCATGGGCCACGTTCAGCACCGTTTGGTCCGCGCCGGGCCTTCCGCCAATCTGCAGGCCAATGGGCAGCCCCCGGTCACTGAAGCCGCAGGGCAGCGACACCGCCGGTGAGCTGGCCAGGTTGAAGGTCCGTGTTTGCAGGTATCTCATGGGGAGGCCGTCTTCCTTGCTGGTCAGGATACGGTCCTCGAGTATAGGCTGTGCCGGTACGCCGGAGGTCGGCGTCACCAGAACGTCGTACCGCTCCAACGACTCCAGCACCTGCTCCCTCAACATTGTGCGCAGCTTCTGGGCCTTGTTGTACGCGTGGGCCGGCATGATGCTGCCGGTGAGCAAGCCGATACGATTGTTGTGGCCGTAGTCCCGCAGCCGCTCCCTGACCCACTCGCGGTGGTTTGCGGCGGGTTCCGTTATCAACGGGACCTGGGTCAACAGCGGGCTGTGCTTGGTCAAAGGGACTGAAGTCTGCTCCACGGTTGCGCCCAACTCCCCCAACACGGCCATGGCTTGCAGGACTGCCGTCCTGGTCTCCTCTTCGACCCACTCGTCCTCCAGTTGCTCCGCGATGATGCCTATTCTCATGCCCCGCAGGTCCGCGTTCAGGCCCTTCTGGAAGTCGGGGACCGGCTGTTGCCGGGTGTACGGGTCAAGCGGGTCCGGCCCGGCGATTGCGGTGAGGGTAATCGCCGCGTCTTCCACGGTGCGGGAAATGGGACCCGCAGTGTCCATGGACCAGATCCCCGTCATTACCCCGTACCGGCTGACCAGCCCCCAGGTCGGCCGGTGACCGACCACGCCGCACCAAGTGGCGGGAAAGCGTATGGAGCCGCCGGTGTCCTCACCCAGCGAGGTGGCGCAGAGGTAGGCCGCAGTGGCGGCGCCCGAACCGCCGCTGGAGCCGCCGGTCCGCATGTCCAGGTCCCATGGATTCCGGGGCGGGCTGAAACGCTCGAACCCGCCGCCCATGGCGAATTCCGTCATGTTGGTCTTGCCCAGCAGGACCGCGCCCGCCCGTTTCAGATTAGCCACCACCGTGGCGTCCTCGCCAGGGATGAAGTCGGCCAGAATCCGCGTGCCGCCGGTGGTGCGGACGCCCCGGGTCCAGAATTGGTCCTTCACCGCCACCGGTATGCCGTGCATCGGGCCCAGATACCCGCCTCTGCCAATGGCCTGTTCCGCTTCATGAGCGGCATGCAGTGCGTCACGGCGGGTAACGGTCAGGTAGGCGTTGTACTTGAAGTCCAAGCCGTCGATGCGGTCCAGATAGGCTTCAGTGGCTTCTACGGGTGAGACCTCTCTGGCCTCGATGAGACGGGAAAGCTCAGTGACCGTTAGAAAGGGAATATCCTGCTTTTCCATGCTGCGGTCCCCTCCTGGTTGGGTTCGGGATTGCCCGGCGGTCAGGAAATCAAGCGGGCGTACTCGTCCAAGAGCGGCGTGACGGTATCAGCTTCTTCGGATGGCAAACTGAAAATCACCCGGTCTACCCCGGCGTCCTCCATTCCTGCCACATTCTCGGGGTCGGGCCGGACGCCGAAGACGGAGATTGAGATGGTGTCGGGGTCCCGGCCGACGTCCTCGGCGCGGCGCTTCAAGGCTTGGATTTTCTCGGGAAGACTGGGCCCTTCGGCGGCCCGGCCGCTGATGGGCAGCCAACCGTCGCAGTACTCCAACACCCGGTCGAACGTGGTGGGGCCGTCGCCGCCCATGATTATTGGCGGGTGCGGTTTTTGCACTGGCTTGGGGTAGGCCCACATCTTGTCGAAGTTGACGTGCCGTCCGTGGAATTCGGGCTCCTCCTCGGTCCAGATGGCCTTCATGGCGAGGATGTTCTCCCGCAAGACGCGCCAGCGGCGTCGGAAGTTGGTGCCGTGGTCCTCCATCTCCTCGGCGTTCCAGCCGCCTCCGATGCCAAAGATGAAGCGGCCGTTGGAAATCTGGTCCAGGCTGGCGATTTCCTTCGCCGTGGTGATTGGGTCGCGTTCAATTATCAGGCAGATGCCGGTGGCCAGCTTCAGGTTGGTGGTGGCCCCGGCCGCTGCGGTGAGGGCCACAAAGGGATCGTAGGTGTGCCAGTACATGCGGGGCAGATCAGGCCCGCCGGGCCAAGGACTTGTGCGGCTGCTCGGTATGTGAGTGTGCTCCGGCACCCACAGGGACTCAAATCCACGCTCCTCGAGCGCCCGGCCCAGGTCGTCGGGGCGCATGGAATAGTCGGTGACGAACATCATTCCGCCGTATTGCATGTTTAACCTCACGAATCACGGTTTCAGCGTCTAGTATAGCATCGCCCGAACCGATCATCTGAAGGGGAGCGAAGAGTCTCGTATGTGGTGGAATGACCCTTCGTTCCGCCGCAGGGCGACAGGGTTGATCCATAGACGGATTGCGTCTCCATTCGACCGACCATAAGATAGATGGCAATAAGGCCGTTTCTCCCAATCGGCCGCATGGGAAGGACTTGGTATGTCAGAGCCTCTCAAGGACCGGTCGCCGGACTCAGCCGAAACTGGATTGAGCTCTCTCTTTCGACGGATGTCCCAGGAATTCCGTGAGGAGGTCGTCAAACGGGCCCTTGATTGGCGGGAACAATCCTCCGGGGAAGCGCGGGCGGCGATTCGGAGAGCGGTCGACGATTGTGTCGAGGTGGCCGGATTCCGGTACGCCGGACTGGCGCCACCCTTCCGGTTGCGCGAGCCGGTGGCGGAGGTAATACAACGGCAGGATAACCTGGCCGGGGCGGTGCTGAGGGTCTGGGTCGAGTCACAAGAACCGTTGCGGTCAGCCGTCGACGCTCACCTGGCAGGCCGCGGGATGGCCACGACGGGTTGCGATTATGCCGGGAGCACAATTGCCTTGGCCGTGAACAATGGCTCGCAGGAAGATGCCCGCGCTTCTTTTCTGGAAAGCCACACCGAGGCCAACGAGGACGAAGTGGCGCTCATGGTCTGTTGCGTCGCCGGAACAGTGATTGCAGAGGCCGACGAATTCGAAGCGGACGAAGAAATCAGCCTGGAAATTCTGTTGGCCGACACTCTCAATCGGCTGGTCACGACCCCTTCTCATGGGCCGGAATGGGAACAGGCGATTCCGGATTTCGTCAAGAGTGTCTCAAGCTTGATCGAAGCCAAAGAACAGGAGCGCAGCCGGGCCGCGACTCTCGATCAATTGCTTACCGACATCCGGGCCCAATTCCCGCAGCTGATTGCGTTCTTCCAGTGGCATCCTCGTGCTTGGGCCTCCGCAAACGTCCACCCCCACTTGGGGTTGGAGATAGCGCACGACGCGGCGACGGACATTCAGGGACTGCTGGCCGAATACGCTCCGATTCACGATCGGGCGCCATTTGTCGCCGAGGAATTGTCCCGCTCGGTGCGGCGGGCTGAGTTGCTGCCTCGCATTCTGGACGCCGGCAACGCCCTGAACGCCACGATGGATGGGGGCGACGAGCCCGACGAAGATGAAGAGCCTGAGCCTTCCCTGCTCCCGGAGGACGGCGATGGAGTTACCGCTGAAGGCCGTCGACGAGACGACATTTACGGCCGGCCGGAGTCCCTGCCGGCGGAATATTCGCCTCTGGCAACGGGCGAACACCATGTCCCGGCAGGTGAGGAATTCAGCGAAGTGCCGCCCTGCGAGATAGAGGACTACCTCCTGTTGCGTCTGGAACGGCAGGACCTTGAACAGGAAAACGACGACCTGGAGCAGGAAGTCCGAATTCTCAAGGAGCAGCTATTCGACAGCCGCAGCAAAGAGGAAGGCTTCAGGTTGGCGCTGGGTTCCCAGGACGGTGATACCGGCGAAAACGCACCGGCGATAGAGGACGTGAGCGGCGCGGTTGGCCTTGCTATGGAGCGGCTCAGCCACCGGCTGCTGTTCCAGCTTAATTCCAATTCCAGCGTTGAGGGCAATCCGTTCAAATGGCCGGACAAAGTCTGGAATGCGCTTGAGTGGCTGGCCACCATCTACTATGAGGCCCGGACCGGCTCTTCCAAGAACACTGATCTGGACGGGTCGTGCCGGCAGGCCAGCGAAATGTGGTACAAGACGAGCCAGCACGACACGACTATGGCCACGTATCGCAACTCGTACACCACGAGGGTCAATGGCCGCATTATCTGGCTCGAAGAGCATATCGGGAAGGGCACCAGCTTCGATCCCCGTCGCACCATCCGCATCGCTTTCGATTGGGACCGCGACCTGCGAAAGGTTGTCATCGGCTACATAGGACGGCACCAGAAAACATCCGCGACTTGAACGCCGAGCCCGGCTAGAACACCACTACCGAACGCAAAACCTCTCCACGCTCCATCTTGTGGAAGGCTTCCTCGACGTCTCCTATGCCGATGGTCTCGGACACGAAACGGTCCAGGTCAAGGCGGCCCTGAAGATAGAGGTCGATGAACATGGGGAAGTCCCGGGAGGGGAGGCAGTCGCCGTACCAGGAGGACTTCACGCTGCCGCCCCGGCCGAACACCTCCAAAAGCGGCAATTCTATTTTCATCTCCGGGGTCGGCACCCCGACCAAGACGACCGTCCCGGCGTGGTCCCGCGAGTAGAATGCCTGCTCGAAGGTCACCGGATTGCCCACGGCTTCAATGGCCACGTTCACCCCGTTGCCGCCGGTCAGGGCACGGACGCCCTCGACCGGGTCTGTGGACCTGGCGTTTATGGTGTGAGTGGCGCCGAATTGCCGGGCCAACTCCAGCTTACGGTCGTCAATGTCTATGGCAATGATGGTGTGGGCGCCGGCCAGGCGGGAGCCGGCGATGGCCGCGTCTCCCACGCCGCCGCAGCCGAAAACGGCCACGGAATCGCCGCGTCCGACCGCGCCCGTATTGACCGCCGCGCCCAAGCCAGCCATGATGCCGCAGCCCACCAGCCCGGCGGCTTCCGGCCGGGCCTCGGGAGACACCTTGACGGCCTGTCCCGCGTCCACCAGGGTCAACTCGGTGAACGCGCCGATGCCCAGGGCGGGCGATAGCGGGGCGCCGTCGGCCAGCGTCATGGGCTGGGACGCGTTGCGGCTGCCGAAACAGTACCAAGGCCGCCCCCGCACGCAGGACCGGCACGTGCCGCAGGGCGAACGCCAAGCGATGATTACGAAGTCCCCGGGCGCAACGTTGGCGACGCCGTCGCCGACGCTCTCCACGGTCCCGGCGGCTTCATGTCCCAGCAGGAAAGGGAAATCGTCGTTAATGCCGCCATCCCGGTAATGAAGGTCCGTGTGGCAGACCCCGCAGGCTTTTACACGCACCAACGCCTCCCCAGGGCCGGGGTCGGGCACCAGAATCCTTTCCACCCTGACGGGGGCGCCCTTGGAACCGGCTATTACTCCGTCTACCTGATGTGCCATTGCATGTCCTCTACTCGCGCTACGTTAACCGGCGCGCATCTCAAATCGTGTCGGCGGCCGAATCTCAGTCCGGCCCGGGGGGCTCGTCTATTGGCCGATTCCCAAGGCGTTCTTGATCTCCATGGCGAATCCTATCAACTCTTCATCGCCCCCCCGCTCGCCCATCAAAGACAGCCCGACCGGCAGCCCATCCACCGTGGCGACGGGTATCGATAACTGGGGCCGTCCCGTCGTTCCGCCCATACAGGTGAGGCGCAACATGTTGGCTTGGACGTCGCGGCGTCCCGAGAGTCTCTCTGCTCGAAGGGGAGCCGGCACCGGAGAGGTCGGCAGACACACCATCCCGCCCCCGGCGAAAATCTCGTTCATCCGCTCCCGGGCGGCATCCCGCACTGCGGCGGCCTCTTCGATCTGCTCGTCGGTGATGGCTCCGGCCATGCTGTACCGCTCGCTCACCCAATAGCTGAAACGGGGATTGACCTCGTCGATCCAGTCGCGCAGGGTGTGCCAAGCCTCGCGGGACTGCAGGACGTTCTGTTGGGTCGCCCAAGCGTCGAAGCCGTTCGGGGCGAGGGTAACGCTCGTGGTGTCGGCTGCAAGTCCTCGAAGTCGTTCCGCCACAGGCCTGAGGGCGGCAGCCACGGAATCGTCGGCCGCCGCGAAGGCGTCCTCGGCGATGGTCAGCTTCCTGGGCCTTCCGGCCGCGATGTCCGCCCCAAACAACACCGACCCAACCCGGGCAAAGGTCTCGATGTCCCGTGCGAACCATCCGATAGTGTCGTAGCTTGGGGCCTGTTGCAGGATGCCGTCCAAGGGTATCCTGCCGTGGGTGGGCCGGAGACCGTAGAGCCCGCAGAAGCTGGCCGGTATCCTCACCGATCCCCCGGTGTCCGATCCCAAGGCAAAGTCCACCAAGCCTCCGGCTACGGCGGCTGCCGACCCGCTGGATGAACCACCGGGCACCCGGCCCGGCGCGTTGGGGTTGATTGGCGTTCCGTAATGGGCGTTAACCCCCAGGATGCCGCGGGTGAGTTCGTCGGTGTGGGTCTTGCCCACCATGTCGGCTCCGGCGTCGACCAGCGTCTGAATGACCCACGCGGTGCGTTCCGCCGGAGCGTGGGTGGCCTTCCAATCGGGGTTGCCTCCGCCCGTGACGTGGCCGGCCACGTCAAAGATGTCCTTCGCCGCGAAGGTCAGGGCCGATAGCGGGCCGCCGGGTGTCCCTTCCAGAAACGCGTCAGTATCGGTGCAGAAGGCGTCCAGTGTGTCGATGATGGCGGGGCGGGCTTGGGTCATACGATCTTGCTCCTCGAGTTACTCCGGCTTGGGATTAAGTTGCCGCGATTTTCCGGTTCTGGGTTACTCCTCGCCGCTTTCCGTCAAGGCGCCGATGCGGGCGATGATGGCCTCTACGGTTTCGGTTACTGAGGACAGCAGACCGAACCGGTCCCGCAAATCGACCTGCACCCCGACGTAGCGGTATCTCACGGCATAGGCGGTCAGCCAAGACAATCTTTCTCCGGTGGGGGTGGCCATTTCGTCGGGATGGGTCCTGACTATCGCCGCCAGGTCGCCCAAGTTATGGGTGTTCCCGTAGTCTGTGTCCAAGGCCGAAATCCAGCCTTTCAGCACGTTTTCCAACGCCTGTTGCGCGTGAAAGCCGATTGCCTCCGGGGCCGAATCAGCCTCTACCAAGACTTTCAACACACGGACTTCCCGCCTGGCGTTGATAATGCGCTGTTGTATGTCGGGCCAGTTGGTGGGCTCCGGGTTGTCGTAGACCACTCTCTCTCCGTTGGGGTCGACGCCGTCCCGCACGGCTTGGCCAGCCACGTGATTCCTGGCTCGACGGCCTTCGTTGAAGTCGTTTACGTTCAGGTGCACGACGTCTACGCCCATCGGGTGGCCGTAGACCTCTCCCGATTTATCGTGTGCGACCTTGCTGCCGCGCATGAATTCCTCATGGGTCAGGTGTTCGGCGCCCATGACGATCAGCAGGTCGACGTCGGAGTCCGTTGTAAAGTCTCCCCTGGCCCGGGAGCCGAACAGGATGACGGTATCAGGGTAGACGGCGTCGGCAACGGCGCGGGCAACGGCGCAGGCCCGAGGGTCTGGATGCAGCCGGGTTGTGACGCCGGTCATACCGTCCTCCGGTCAGTTATCGGCATGATTTCCAGCAGGAGATGTTACGAGACAGTTTATCGGCCGGGTTCCATGCCGTCTAGAACGACTGGAGTGGATGGGGTACTTGGCAAGCGGGTAGTGGGACGGCGTTGCGTCCGCCGTACACGGAAGAGTGACAGGAGCGTTTGCCACGGCCACCCGACGCCGCTAGGATAGAGAAGGTCTTTTAACGTAAGGTCGGGCGCTCCAAATTATGAAGCCCCGGACCGATATTCGGAGGACGACGATGCCACTACACCCGCAAGCACAGGCGGTAATAGAACAGATTAACGCCCTCGGCCTGCCCCCGGCGCATACCGTAACCCCCGAGGAAGCCCGGGCCAACGCCCGCACCCGGCCCCGTGCCGTCGGTCCCGAGGTCGCCAAGGTGGAAAACCGGACCATTCCCGGTCCAGACAGCGATGTCCCCGTGCGAATCTACACTCCGGAAGGGGCGGGGCCGTTCCCTATACTGGCCTGGTTCCACGGCGGCGGCTGGGTGATTGGAGACCTGGAATCGGCCGATGCATCGGCCCGTCACCTCTGTGTCGGCGCCGAATGCGTGGTAGTCTCCGTGGACTACCGGCTGGCCCCTGAGACCAAGTTCCCCGGCCCGGCGGAAGACTGCTATGCCGCCACCGTCTGGGCGGTGAACAACGCGGCGTCCATAAACGGCGACGCCACCCGCATCGCCGTGGGGGGCGACAGCGCCGGCGGCAACCTGGCCGCCGCCATCTCCTTGATGGCCGCCGACCGCAACGGGCCGGACATCGCCTTCCAACTGCTGGTCTACCCGGTCACCGACCGGAACTTCGAGACTCCCTCCTACAATGACAATGCCGAGGGGTACATGCTGCTGCGCGACGGCATGGTCTGGTATTGGGACCAGTACCTGGCAAACGATGCCGACGCCTCCAATCCATTCGCCGCCCCGATGCAGGCCCAGAGCCTCGCCGGCCAGCCCCCGGCGTTGGTGATTACCGCTGAATTCGACCCATTGCGGGATGAAGGAGAGTCTTACGCCTGCCGGCTCGAAGGAGCCGGGGTGGAGACAACCGCCACCCGGTACGACGGTATGATTCACGGCTTCTTTGGCATGGTGGGCGTCGTCGATGCGGGCGGCGATGCCATGGCCGAGGCCAACGCCGCATTGGGCAACGCCTTCGCCCGCGCAGCGGCCCCCAGCGCGGCCGGCGACTAATCGCTCTTACCGGCAGGCCCGTATCGCGGACGGTTCGGGCCTGCGCCGCCCTATCTGGCCCACCGCTAATAAGATGAACAGGAAGGAATTATGGCTGCGACCAAATCCGTGGAAGTCACCATCTGGCACGACTACACTTGACCCTTCTGCTACGTCGGCCTGGGCAGGCTCGACATATTGGCCCAAGAGTTCAGCCTTACCATTCATCGCCGCCCCTACCTGCTGGGGCCTGACCGGCCTCCTGAGGGCGAACCCCGCCGGATATTCGACGGCGAGACCGAGACCGAGCTCAATCCGGCGATGCAAGAGCGGGCCCGGGGCGTCGGACTCACCATGCACCGGCCCAGTTGGTCGCCCAATACGTTGATGGCCCACGAGGCTACCGCCTACGCCAAAGAGCAGGGATTGGACGGCCGCTTCCATCACGTGGCTGCGGGAGCATTCTGGGAGCGCCGGGCCGATTTAGGGAATGTCGCCGTCATTAAAGCACTCGCCGAAGAGAGCGGTCTCGACTGGGCGGCACTGGGGCCCCTGCTGGAGTCCGGGTATTATCGGGCCCAGGTGGTGGAGGAATACCAGGCTGCCCGGGCCCGGGACATCACCGGGACTCCCACCTACCTCATCGGGGGTGAGCAACGCTGGGGAGACCTGAGCGTGGACGACCTGAGGGCCATGGTCCAAGCGGCCGGGTAAGATGGCGACGCGGAATACCGCAGTAGTCGTTGTGGGCGCAGGCGTTTTCGGGTTGACCGGGGCGCTGGCTCTCCGGGAGCGGGGTTACCGCGTGACGGTCGTTGACCCCGGCCCGGTCCCCCATCCCTCGGCGGCGTCGAACGACGTCAGCCGCATGGTCCGTATGGATTACGGCACGGACACGCTGTACAGCCGCTTGGGGGCCGAGGCGATTGACGGCTGGCACCAATGGAATGCCCGCTGGGGCCGGGCCGTTTACCACGAAGACGGCTTCATGCTTCTGAGCAGCCAACCATTGGAGCGGGGCGGGTTCGAGCTACAATCCTTCGAAACCCTCAGCGGCCAGGGGTGGGCGCTGCAACGGTTGTCAGCCGAGTCCGTCGGTCAACGGTTCCCCGGATGGAACTCCGATTACTACGTCGACGGGTACCTGAACCCCCGGGGAGGCTGGGCAGAGGCCGCAACTGCTACGTCGTTGTTGGCCAGGGACGCGGAGGCGGCCGGGATAGCCGTCAGGACCGGGTTTTCGGCAAACTCCTTGATTCAAGAGAACGGCGCCGTCCGTGGCGTGACAGCCGCCGACGGCTCTCAAGTCCGCGCCGACCGGGTCGTGGTCTCGGCCGGTGTGTGGACGCCGACGCTGCTGCCCGAACTCTCCGGTTTCATGAGACCCTCAGGACAGCCGATTCTCTATTTCAGGCCGCCCAATCCCGAGCGTTTCCGGGGACCACAATTCCCTCCTTGGGGCGCGGACATGCCTCGGTCCGGTTGGTATGGATTTCCGGCGAACGAGGAAGGGGTGCTCAAGATAGCCAACCACGGGCCGGGACACTCGGTGCCTCCGGACGCTCCACGGGTCCTTCAAGAAGGTGACGAAGCCCGGTGCCGCGACTTCCTGGCCCGCTCTCTCCCGGAATTGGCCGACATGCCCTTGTCCGGTTCCAAGATGTGCGTCTACTGCGATACTTGGGATGGAAACTTCCTCATCGGAAGGCACCCGGATATTGAAGGCCTGACAGTGTCCACCGGCGGAAGCGGGCACGCTTTCAAGTTCGCCCCGGTTTTGGGAAGGCTGACCGCCGACGCGATGGAGGGAATAGCCAACCCCTACTCGGGTCGCTTCGCTTGGCGGCCCGTTGGCGAGCCCGCTGCAGAGGGCGCCAGGTACACCGGGGAGTAGCTGCTTCAGGCAGCAACCGAGCGACCCGCTGCCCGGCGGGCGGCTCCGTCGATGACGTATTCTCAGCGAGGAATTGCCGGCGGCGCTGACGATGGCCATCGCCTCACAGCTCGCGGCGCCTGTATGGACCGCCGATGGATTTTCCATTCCTTGGCGACTCACGCATTCCAGGATATCCCGCATGAGTTTGTGATTCACAGACGTAGCTGCATCCGACGCCCCTTGCCCGTTCAGCTTGAGCATAGTAGATTTGTATTAAATCGACAGATACCAAGAGGACTCAGCAAATGACTACTAACAAGCACGAAAAGGGACTGATAGTCATCCAGCTTTCCGGAGGGAACGACTACCTGAACACCGTGGTGCCCTATGGCGACGGGCGATACTACGACTTCCGCTCCACGGTCAACATTCCGCAAGACCGGGTTTTGCCCTTGGACGACAAGGTGGGATTCAACCCCAGCATGGGGCCGATGAAGGCATTGTGGGACGAGGGGAAGGTGGCGGTCATCAACGGGATCGGCTACGAGAATCCCAACCGCTCCCACTTCCGCTCCATGGACATCTGGCACACGGCTGAGCCCGAGGCCATCGGGACCGAGGGCTGGCTGGGCCGTGCCATCCGCGACATCGACCCCCAAGGCGAGAACGTGCTGACCGGCATCAACTTCGGCCGGGGCCTGCCGCGGGCTCTCGGCTGCCCCGGCGTGTCGGTGGCCTCCGTCGGCGACCTGGCTACTTATGGACTGTTCCCCGACGTTCAGGACGAAGAACTGCGTATGTTCACCCTGGAGGCTTTCACCAAGATGTATGGAGCCGCCGCCGGCCGCGACCCGGTGATGGACATGCTCGCCAAGACCGGCCGCGACGCCTACGAGGGCGCGGACATTCTCCGGACCGCTCCCGCGCAGTACTCTTCGCCGGTGGAGTACCGCGGTGACTCCCTTTCGCAGAACGCGAGGAGCATCGCCCAAGTGTTCTTGGCCGGCCTTGGGACGCGTGTTTACTACACTCAGCACGGCAGTTTCGACACCCACTCCGGGGAACTGCCGACCCACGCCTCCCTCTGGGACGACGTGGCCGGGGCCGTGGGCAGCCTGATGGATGACCTGAAGGAGCACGGGCGAGAGGACGATGCAGCCGTTCTCGTGTTCTCCGAGTTTGGCCGCCGTATCAAAGACAACGGCACCGGCAGCGATCACGGCTCCGGCGGGGTCGCCTTTCTGATCGGCGGCGCGGTCAACGGCGGCATGTACGGCGAGTACCCGTCCTTGTCAGAGGCCGACCAGATTCAAGGAGACCTCCGTCCCAACAACGACTTTCGCAGCACCTACTCTGCAATTCTGGAAAAATGGCTTGGCTTGGACCCCGACCCCATCGTGAACGGCAACTTCGAGCGGTTCGACCTGTTTCGCGCTTAAGCTAACGGTGACAAGCTCTGACCTGGACCAGCGGACATCGATATGGAGCGTACCGGAGTATTGGCGGAGGCTGTATTTTGCGATATTCTCGGCCCAAATCCTTTGTGTGCTGGGCTTGGCGGTCTGGTACGAGGCATTCTCAACAACAGAGAGCCCATGGCCGGAAACCATATTCGACATTGGGCGTGACGTAGGGTCAGGAGTAGTGGCAATCGCTGCGGAAAGCATCGCTCTGGTGGAGGTGGTCATGATATTCACTCTAATGCTGGAAAAGTACCGAAAGGAGCAGTACCGGCAGTACAAAGAAGGCGAGGCCCGAGGCGAGGCCAGGGAGCGAGACCGGTGGGAAGCGTGGAATCAGAGGCGTTTGGAGGCGGAAGCCAACACCCAGCCGTTCACGGAGCCGCCGCCTTCTCAACAATTCGAGCAAACGCCGGGCATTAGGACACGGTAGCGCCCAAGCCGGTTGGTGTGTGGACACCGCTACGCTACGCCGGACAGGACGTAGAAAGCCTGACAGCGAGGAAGGAAATGAGCAACAACGACACCGCCCTGATGGCCCACCTGTTGCGCCGCGCCGGTTTCGGCGCGAATCGCGACGAGTTGGAACGCTACCTGGAGCAGGGGTACGAGGCCACGGTAGAAGAACTGCTGGAGCCCGCCGACGCCAACAACATGCCCGATGACCTGATCCGGCGATACCATGTCGAGCAGTCGGAACTGCGTGACTTGGCCGGGTCAGCAGCTTACTGGATGTATCGGATGATCAGCACCCGGTGCCCGCTGGAGGAAAAGGTCGCCCTGTTCTGGCACGGCCTGTTAGCTACCGGTTACTCCAAGCTCAACCAAGCCCGCTCCCAGCTCAACCAGGTCGAAATGTTCCGCCGCTCCGGGTTGGGGCGCTTCGACGAGCTTCTGCTGGAGATTTCCCGAGACCCGGCGATGCTGGTCTGGTTGGACAACAACGACAACCACGGCGACGCCATCAACGAGAATTACGGCCGGGAGTTGCTGGAGCTTTTCTCCATGGGCATCGGCAACTATACCGAGGACGACATCAAGGAATGTGCCCGCGCCTTCACCGGCTGGACCCTGGCCAACGCGGAGTACATGGCGGTCCGGGCCTACAAGGACTCCATCTGGCCCTACGGCCGCATCGCCTGGCACTTTGACTACCGCCAAGAAGACCACGACGACGGCGAGAAAACCTTCTTGGGCGAGACCGGCGACTTCAACGGTGAAGACATTATCGACATCATCGCCAAGCAGGACGCCACTGCCGAGTTCGTCTGCACAAGACTGTTCAAGTTCTTTGCCGCCGATGAGATCACCGAGCAGGGACGCCGGGCCGTCGACGCGATGATGGAAACGTACTTCGAGTCGGGCTACCAGGTCCGGGACGTGCTCCGGACTCTGTTCAACTCCGAATACTTCAAGTCCCCGGAGGCCCGGTTCGCCAGAGTGAAGGGCCCGGTGGAGATGGTTGTCGGCGCGATCCGGATGGCCGGGAGCTACCAGACGCCGACCTTGGGCATCGAGAAAGTCTCCAACAACATGCTTTATATGGGCCAGGGACTGCTGCAACCGCCCACGGTGGAAGGCTGGCACGAAGGCGCGGAGTGGATCGACAGCGGCAGCCTGGTCGAGCGGGTGAATTTCGCCGGTAAAGAACTGGCCGACGTCAGCAGCCCTGGCGTGCGCTCCATCATCAACCGTCTGGCATCCGACAACGACGGTGTGCTCACTCCGGCCGAATTGGCCGACGGCTGCGTGGACCTGCTGGGTCCCATCGAAGTCAGCGACGAGACCCGTTCCGTTTTGGTGGATTACGCGTCGCGCCATGGCGACCTGGACCTGCGAGACCGGGAGCCCGGCGACCAGGCCGAGCAACGTGTAGGCCAAATGCTGCGCCTGATAGCCGCCACCAAAGAGTACCAGCTGGCCTAAAAGGTGAAGGAACATTAAAGCAGAGGGCGCCTAATAAACCTCCTCTCCGCCTTGGGCGGGGCACAGGTAAACCTCCTCTCCGCCTTTGGCGGGGGCACAGATAAACCTCCTCTCCGCCTTTGGCGGGGGCACAGATAAACCTCCTCTCCGCCTTTGGCGAGGGCACAGATAGATCCCCTCTCTCTGGGAGAGGGTTAGGGTGAGGGCATTGACCACTCAAACACAAACCTCCAGTATCGTACTGGACTACATCAAGACCATCGGTATCGTCAGCAACGGCCTGAACGGCCGGGGGTTCGCCAATCCCTACGACCTTGCGGTCGCCAAGGACGGGCGGATCTTCGTGCTGAACCGGGCGGACCCCGCCCGCGCCGCCGGTATCCGGATCGGCATCTGCAACCTGGACGAAGACTACTTGGGCGAATTCGGCAATGGCGGCGGCTCGGGTGACGGGCAATTTGTCTGGCCGGTGGCTGTTGCCTTCGATAGCCGGGAGCGCTTTTATATTACCGATGAGCACAACCAGCGGGTCAGCGTGTTCGACTCCTCAGGCAATTACCTGGACAAGTGGGGCGCTCCGGGGCAAGGCGACGGCGAGTTCAACGGCCCGGCTGGCATAGCCGTCGGACCAGATGATTCCGTTTATGTGGTGGACCAGCACAACTCACGGGTACAGAAGTTCGGTACAGATGGAAGTTTTATCCGCAAGTGGGGCTCCTTTGGCAGCGGAGAAGGGCAGTTCAATCTACCGTGGGGAGTTGCCACCGACGGCGAAGGGAACGTTTACGTCGCCGATTGGCGCAACGACCGCGTCCAGAAGTTCACCCCTGACGGCGAGTTCCTGGCTGCCTTCGGTTCTTCGGGCAACGGTGAAGGCCAGTTTCAAAGGCCCACGCAGGTGGCGGTGGATGGCGAAGGCTACATCTACGTCGCCGACTGGGGCAATGAGCGTGTGCAGGTCTTGGACTCCGAGGGTGGCTTCCAGGTGCTGCTGCGGGGAGAGGCTACCGTTTCCAAGTGGGCCCAGGAATATTTCGACTCCAATCCGGAAGAAAAGGTGGAGCGGGACCGCTCCAACCTGCTGCCGACCTTGCCGTCCCACCTGGACACGCCATATCATGTGTCTTCCCAGACAGAGCCCTATTTCTGGGGGCCGGTTGCGGTGGCTTTGGACTTGGAGGGACGCCTTTACGTCTTGGAGACGAACCGGCACCGGTTCCAAGTTTACCGGAAACGGTAGCGGTTAAACTAAGGGGCAAGCCAAGCTTGCCCCTACATCGGACCGTTTTTCCGTAAGGGCAGGCAATTAGGCCTGCCCTTCACATTTTCGAAGGCCCCTACGCGGTTGCCGAAAGCCCGGCCGCCTGAATCCCGGCGAGGGCCGCGTCCTCATCTTCTTGGGCGGTCCCGCCACTGCCGCCGACGGCGCCGATTAGCTCACCGTCTCTGAACACGGGCAGTGCGCCTTGGCCGGGGATCATGTGGCCGCCCTCCATCGCCATCAGGCCGCGAAACACCGGCGCCAACGCGTTTTCAGTGAGCTCGCCGCTGGCCCTGCCGAAACACGAAGCCGCGACCGCCTTGGCCCGGGAGATGGGCGGTGTCCGCCACGACGCGCCGTCGGTCCGCATCATTGTAATCAGGTCGCCCCTAGGGTCCACCACCGAAATACTCATCTTGACGCCCATCGCCAAGACCTTGGCCTTTGCGCCCGCCAGGATGGTTTCCGCTTCCGCAAGGGTCAGACTAGGCATTCGATTTCCTCCAACTCAATTGTCAGCCAATTCTCTGTTGCCAGCCGTATTGTAGGTTACAAACGGGCCGGTGGATAGGCGAGGGACGGTCCGCCGTCGAAAGGGTTCCTAGCGAAACAGCAGGACGGGGCCCACGGCGCCTGTCCGCTCGGCTTGTCCCGGTACTATGTCCGGAATTACGTCTACCAGGGTGTCGGCGTTGTAGGCCGACACCGCCTCCAGAGTCAGGGGCACTGGCCCATCGGCCTCTTGGAGCCACCTGAATGTCAGTTCCGTCAACGGGCCGTTACCGTCGATTCCCTCCGCAGCCACGATTCCCGCCCAAATCCGGCCCGGAGTCGGGGAACTCAAGTCCACGAGCGCGTCCGACGCCAAGGAGCCCGCTTGGAGGCCGGCCAATTCCAGGAGGGCCGGGTCGTACACCAGGACAAACTCCAGTGCGCCGATGTTATCCGCCGCTACCGCCATAACCTGCATGGTCAACATCGGCGGCGGTTCCGGTGTCGCCGTGGCCGCTGGCCTCGCTATCGCCGGAATGGGCGTTGCCTGAGGGACAACGGCGCTGGCCGTGGGCGCTGGCGGCGCGGTCGGCACCGAAGCGGCCGGCGTCGACCGCGTGGCACGGGGTGTCGGCGTCGGAGTGCCCGCCGAAGCGGGTGTCGCACTGCGCGTTGGTTTTGGTGCGATTACCCGGGAACCAGAGTCGTCCGATCCGCCCCCGATAACGCCTACGCCAAATAGAATTCCCACGATGGCGGCGATCCCGATCAACGCTCCGAGAATCCATTTCCAACCCGCGGATACGGCTATGAAATACAAGTCCATAAACCGGCGCATCGATAACCTCTATGCCTTGAGTTTTATTGCTCTAAGCCGGACGGGCCGATTCCAGGATCAAGCGGGCGTCCAACTCTGTGACTTGCCCGTCACCGTTAATATCAAGGGTCATGTGTTGCAGCTCGGGGGCCTTTGACGCTTCCTTGAGGGCAATGAAGGCGTCCAGGATGGTTAGCCGCCCATCTCCGTCGCCGTCGCCAATGATCGAAAATCCGACGGTGAGGTCAGCCGTCGCCGTCTTTACTTGCAATTGGTCTGGAGAAGAGTGACTGGCCAGCACATCCGTGAACGTGAGAGGGCTCACACTCTGTTCGTCGCCAATAGCCTCGAACTCGACCACAGCCGCAGAGCCGGCGACCGCCCTGGCCCCGGCCAGGGCGAAGCCGAACCTGATGACCCCTGGCACATCGGCGTTATAGCTGAACCTGTCGCCGGACACTTTCGGACCGTTGTAGACATTGGCCACTCGCAAGGTATCGGGAGCGTAATTCAATGAGAAACCCAGGCTGGTCAGGTATTGGGTGTTGTGTAACATTATCGGCAAGTGGACGGTGCGCCCTTGGGCGATGGTCCGGGAATCCAAAGTCAATGCCGTATCGCCCGGAAGAATCATCGGCTCTGCCGCCGGTTGCCCGGTGGGTTGCTCCACCGGGCTCTGGGCGCTGCGGGTCACCGTCAGCTGGTATGTTCCCAACGCTTCTTCGGTCCTGCCCGCTGCGGATATCAGGAACAGGTAGCCGCCCGTCTGAGGAGCGGTCCATTCGACCCAATTTTCGCCCTCAAAGTTGGAGATAGAGAAACCAATCTGGGGGTTTTCCACAATAATCCCCACCGTTTCGGTCGTGCCGGCTGCAACACTGACGGTGTAGGTGAAGCCCCTTTCCGCCGCGAAGTGGAAGTAGTCGCGGTCGTCCAATGGGCTGATGGCTCCGGTGAACGTGTTCCCCAATCCAATACGGGTGGCCGTGGAAATCTCGTCGCTGTGCCGGTCGCGCAGCGACCGGTCATGATCGACCCTCACCGAATAAGTGCCGGTCGGGTCTTCGTTCCTCGGCGAAGCGGACAGCTCGACATAATAGGTATTTTCGTCAGGGGAGACCCAGCGGACGGCGTCCGAAGCCCCAAAGTTCCTGGCCAGCGGTTCGTTGCCGGAATTCTGGCTCTTCACGGCCATGTCTACCGCCTCGGCGGTGCCGTACGTCAATTGCACGGTGTACACCGCGCCGCGTTCAGCCGGAAAGGAGAGATAGTCGAGGTCTGATGCCGGGCTGATGGCGCCTTGATACACTGTGCCGAAACTGATCGGACTGGCCCGGTCGGCGGAGTCGTGATACCGGTCTTTCGTTGTGGTGTCGGCCTCTACCTTCAAGGCATATGAGCCGATAACGTCGGGGACCTGTGTGGAGGCCGAGACCACCACTAAGAATTCACCGTCGCCGTTGGACAACCACTCCAGGGTCGTCCCCACGCTGAAATTGGACGCCTGGCGGGCGCCGTAGCGGTCCTGTATCTCAATGTTGAGTCCTTCCGAGGAGCCAAGATCGGCGCTGACGGTGTACCTGACACCCCGTTGGGCCGGGAGGGAGAAGTAATCGGTGTCGCTAGCCGGGCTGATGGCGCCCTGGTGAGCGCTGCCCAGATTGACCGCTGTTGCCCCGCTCCTTTCCTCCGAGTGGAGGTCTTGCAACGAGGTGTCCGCAGTTAGCTTGAGAGAGTAGAAACCAAGGGAGTTTCGTACGCGTTTCGTGCCGCTGATCCGTACGTGATAGCGCTTGTCGGCAGGAGAAATCCATTTCAGTGAATTGCCGATGCCGTCGGTGGTTTTTTCGATGTCATCGGTGGACTCGGCGAACGCGATTGAAACTCCTCCCGAGGTGCCCAATTCGACTTCCGCGGTATAACGTACGCCTCGGACCGCGTCGAACGAGAAAAAGTCCACGTCGTCTCCGGCGGTTTGATCGGCCACGATGGGAAGGTTGGCCCAAGGGCTGATGGAGCCCCGGTAGACGTTGTCGACCAGGATGGATGTGCCGCCGGGGCTAAGATCGCTATGGATATCCTGGTAATTCAGGTCCTCGGCCATACGGATCGTGTATTCGCCCAGCAAGAATTGGCCGTTGGCCGGATTGACGACCCCTCGGACTTCAACAAAGTAAGTGTCGGCGGTCCTGGCGACCCACTCGATAGTCGTCTTGGTGCCGGAATACGTGACGACTTGGCCGCGCGACTCCTGCGCCGGCAGCTGCTCCGGGTCGACGATCATCACGTGGACCTTATCCACTTTGACGGCGTCGACTACGAACGTATAATTGGCCCCCTTCTTGGCGGCAAAGGAAAAATAGTCCTTGTCCAAGGAATTGGATAGGTCGATGACGCCGTTTCTGGTGTAGGGTCCAACCCGGAGGCTGGTGGCCTCGGACCGGACGTCACCATGGTCGTCGGCGGCGGCAATGGGGGGTTGGCCAGCGATGAGAAAGCCGGCGAACGCGAGAAACGTCGCCAACAACGCCAAGGTAGGCAACAACCGCGATCTCGCCATACTCTCCCCTCTCCCACCGCACTGTCCTGCCGACGTGCCGGGTCGCCATAGGTGGGCAACGCTGGCATGCCGCCCGTGCGAATAGCCTGCTCCGCGACGGACGGTACAATGAACTTGATCAACGATTTATGATTATTCTAAGGATATTTTGAAATTGACGTCAATCGATTATAGTCGCTAAAATACACGGTTCTGTGGAAAACGAGGCCGGCATGTCTCCGGGCGACTAGGGGAAATAAAGGTCGGTGTCGGGGTAGAAGGCGAACCAGCCGAACCAGAACGAGTCCTTTCCAGGCAGGCGAAGAAGGCGTTGGCCGTCGTTTTGGGAGTTGACCAACGCGTCTTCCGACACGGTCCATTCAGCTCCCGATTCGTCCAAGACCACGGGCGGCCCGCCGTCCGCACGGGGCGCGGCGGCGTGAAACACATTGCCGCCGCGGAGATAAGCCCGAGGCCCGGCGCCTGGCCCCGCAGTAACGATCACCACTCTATCGGTCCCAACCGTGTCGTTCAGCACCGGAGTCTGTCCGAGGAGATACCGCGGATAGGCCTTGGCGGCCCCATTCAAGACCAGGCCGAACACCTGCTCTTTGACCGCCAGGCGCTGGTCCCGCAACGCGACGGGGAACATCGTGTCCTTGGCATTGCGGTAGGAGTAGTAGGTGGAACTGGCGTCGCTTTCCGGCCGGTAGGCGCGAGGGGGGTAGACGCCGGTGAAAATATCCAGCACCGTCGTGCCGGGGTGTGTGGCAACCCAATCTCCCCACGTGGTCAGCACGACGGGCAGCGCTTCCAGACGTATCCCGCTCCCCGCCAGGGGCCCCACGACCGGCTCACCCCGGAACTGGTGCCACAGAGTCTGGGTCCGGCGGTCGTACATCAGTTTGTTGCTGCGGTACAGCATCCCTGATGTGCCGAACTCAGTGGCTTCGCCGTAGATTTCACTGGAATACACGATTCCAGAACCGCAGAGGGTTCAATAGGCTAAGGCGAAGGGAACGCCTCCGACGACGTCGTTGGCCATCTCATGCGGGTTGAGTATCCGCAACGGATAGGCGCGGTGCTCGCCGTTGATGGAGACTCCGAACACCCGATCGTCCCAATTGAGATAGTCCGCCTCATCTGCCGGCACCACCGGAGGGTTGATCAGGTCGGGAATGCCGTCTTTGCGCACGCCTCCCCAGACGATCTCTTCGATTCGTATCTCCGATTTGACGTCCTCGTAAAAAAAGGCGCCCATAGCCGGGTCGATGAAGCCGAAGAGCTGGCCCTTCCAGGCCGCGAAACCCTCCGGTGGTCTCACTTCGGGATGCTGGCCCAGCCATTCCACCCACCAATCCCATTGACGTTGCTCCGGAGGAAGGACCATCGCCTCGTCAATTGGCACGTTGTCCTTGATCCTGGAGATAAATGATGCTAGGGAATTTATGCCTTCCTCGCCGGACCGAAAGCGAAGAAACTCCACCAAGACGGGTATGTAGGCCTGGTTGCCGGACTCGGCCATCTTTCGGGCGATTGGCGTCAAGGGACCGTCCAGCGTTGCGAACATAAGCGCCCTGGGATCATCGGGTAGGTCGCTGGGTTCTTCGGTCTCGTTCACGGCTTCCTCCGGAGCGGCTTCTGGCTCCCTAGTGGCCACGGGGGCCGATGGTGGCGGAAGCGGCGGAGTAGCCGAGGGAGTCGAGGGGGCTGAGGGTGGCGGAAGCGGCGGAGTGGTGGAGACGGACTCCGGCGGCCGGTCGGTCGGACCAAGGGTCGTGGCGAGAGTCTGCGGCACTGTAGTGGGACCGGGCGCCGTGGCGGCGGTTGGGGGTGCGGAGGTTGGCCCGGCAGTAGGAGGCGACTCCTCTCCAGGACGAGCGCTATCGGAGTCGCAAGCCACCGTCAATAGCAACGCGAAGGCCAAGAGACACAATATTACCGAGGCCGAGAATTTCCGTCGGTGTCCGTAAGGCAATGGATTTGGTCTCCTTTAGAAGGAGGTGATTCGGAGGGACGCAGGCGAACGGGTCCGGCTGAAAGTCTGCGGCTGGGATGGTCGCAATATATTACGAGTGGTGGGCGGTTTCGGATCGCTCAACCACTGCCGGGACCCAGACCGGTCCAAGTACCGGCGCCGCTTACTCGGACTCGCGGAAGAGTTCGCGTCCGATGAGCATACGGCGTATCTCGTTGGTGCCAGCCCCGATTTCATACAACTTGGCGTCTCGCAGCAGCCTACCCACCGGGAACTCGTTGATATACCCGTTGCCTCCCAGGGTCTGTACGGCCTGCAGCGCGACTTGGGTGGCCCGCTCCGCCGAGAACAGCAGGCAGCCGGCGGCGTCTTTGCGGCTGGTCTGCCCCCAGTCGGCGGCGCGGCCCACGGCGTAGACGTAGGCTTGGGAGGCGGAAAGGGCGGTGTACATGTCGGCCAATTTCGCCTGAATCAACTGGAACTCGCCGATGGGTTGGCCGAACTGCTCCCGCTGGTGGACGTAGGGCAGCACCGCGTCCAGGCAGGATTGCATGATCCCCAAGGGACCGCCGGAAAGCACCAAGCGCTCGTAGTCCAAGCCGCTCATCAACACGCGCACCCCTCCGCCAACCTCACCCAGCACGTTCTCTGCCGGTACTTCACAGTCTTGAAAGACCAACTCGCTGGTGTTGGAGCCGCGCATCCCCAGCTTGTCCAGCTTCTGGGCTGCCTCAAATCCTGGGAACCCGTTTTCAATGATGAAGGCGGTGATACCCCGGGAACCGGCCTCGAGATCGGTCTTGGCGTAGACCACCAAGGTATCGGCGTCGGGCCCGTTGGTGATCCACATCTTACTGCCGTTGAGTAGGTAACGGTCCCCTTTCTTGTCCGCCCGCAAGCGCATGCTCACCACGTCCGACCCGGCATCGGGCTCGCTCATGGCAAGGGCGCCCACGTGGGCCCCGCTCATCAATGCGGGTAGATAGCGCCGCTTCTGCTCGTCGGTCCCGTTCCGGAATATCTGGTTGACGCACAGGTTGGAATGGGCGCCGTAGCTGAGCCCAACGCTGGCGGAGCCCCGGGACACTTCCTCCATGACGACGGTGTGGGCCAGGTAGCCGAGGCCGGGACCGCCGTATTCCTCGGAGACGGTCATACCCAAGAGCCCCAGCTCCCCCAGCCGGGGCCAGAGGTCTCGCGGGAACTCGTTGGTCTGGTCTATGTCTTCGGCCCGTGGGGCGATTTCGCGGGCCGTGAACTGCCGGACGGTCCTCCGGAGGATGTCGATGGTTTCGCCCAACTGGTGGTCCAGGCTGGTGTGACCCGGATGTCTGGCGGTCATGGGTCCTCCCGTTCCGGCCAAGCGGCGGCTTAATGGAGGCGCCGGTCTATTATCCGGCGGGCTTTGAACTGGGTGCGCTCGAACTCCCCCTCCGGATGGAGTTCGACAGCCACTCCGACCCCGATGGCCCGCCGCAGCGCCGCAGAGAATCCTTCGCGGACCGGTTCCAGGCTGTCGGGGTCGAACTCCCGGCCGGCGAACTCGCTGGCCAAGACTTCGGTCTGGACGGTCAGCCGGTCCAGTTGGCCGGGTTCCCGTTCCAGCAACAAGCGGAACTCACCGCCGAAGGAAGGCTGGTTGCGAAGAACGTCTTCGATCCGGGAAGGGAACACGTTCTGGCCGCGAACGATTATCATGTCGTCCACCCGGCCGTAGATGCCCTGCGTCAGCGTTGGGTAGGTGCGGCCGCAGGGGCAATCGATCATGTCCCAGCGGGCAATATCGCCCGACCAATATCGTATCATTGGCTGGGACGTCCGCTCGGTGTGGGAGTAGACCGGGACGCCCTCTTCGCCGAAGGCCAAGGGCCGCCGCGTAACCGGGTCGACCAACTCCGTGTAAACGATGTCCTGCCACAGGTGCATCCCGCCGTCCAAATGGCGGCACCCCGAGTTGCTCATCCAAGGAGTCATCTCGGCCATAGTGCCTTGGTCCACCACGTAGCATCCGAAGGTTTCTTCGATCAGCTTTCTGGTGGCGGGCACACTGGCGCCGGGCTCTCCGGAGAAGAACATGAACCGGAAATTGAAGTCCTCTTTGGGGTCAAGTCCCATTTGCCGGGCGGTCTCGGCCAAGTAAAGGGCATAGGATGGCGTACCGTACAGGGCGGAGGGACGGACCATAGCCGCCCATTCGGCGGCCCGCTCGGTCTGGCCGGGCGCGCCTCCACCGAAGGGAAAGGATGTGGCGCCCAACCGCTCCGTGCCGACCAGAGCCCCCCAACTGCCCACATAGAGGCTGAACACCGCCGCCACCATGACCATGTCGCCGGGGCGTAGGCCGGCTCCCCAGAGAATGCGGGCATGGGCTTCGCCAATGCGGTCCCAGTCGTCTTTGCTGATGCCGAACACGGTAGGGCGGCCAGTGGTGCCGGAGGTGCCGTGGACCCGGAATACGTCCTCCGGCGGGACGCACAGGAATCGGCCGTAGGGAGGAAACTCTTCCTGTTCCCGCCGGATCTCCTCCTTGGTGAGCACCGGAAGTTGAGAGAACTCCTCGAGGCCGGCCAGGTTGGCCGCGTCCACCGGTGCGCCGGCGTAGAAATCCCGATAAAAGCCGGATTGGGTTAAGGCGTAGCGGATCTGTTCGCGGAGCTTCTGGAAGACCAGGCTGTTCCGCTGCTCTGGGTCCATAGTCTCAAGGGCGGGAGACCAATGCTCTTGAGCGGCGTAGGGCCTGTAGGTCGTTGAGTATCTGGGAGGCCAGTCCATTGCTTTATTCCGGGATGCTGGATGGGGCGCCGGGCGGGCGGTTAGCTTGACGGGGCCGAGGGGCCCCTCGTGACGTTTTGGGTGATGAACGCGGTCATTTCCGACGTGAAGCTACCCACCGGAAAAACCCGGTTGACTCCCAGTTGCTGAAGAGGTTCCACGTCGTCTTCCGGAATCGTCCCTCCCACCAGCAACAATACGTCGTCCAACAGGCCGCGGTCCTCAAGGGCCTTGGCAAGCCGCGGCACCAAGCGCATATGTGCGCCGGAAAGGATGCTGATGCCGACGACGTCGACATCCTCCTGCAGGGCCGTTTGGGCCACTTGGTCGGGGGTTACGCGCATGCCCATGTACACAACCTCCATCCCCGCGTCGCGCATCGCCCTCGCAATGACCTTAACGCCCCGGTCGTGGCCGTCGAGTCCCAGCTTTGCCAAGAGGACCTTCGGCGGCGTCTGGGTATCGCGGTTCATTGAAACACCAAGCCTAAAAAGGCCGGGCGCGAATTGGCGGCATCGGGATAAGCCGCTCATTCACAGAGTCGGCGGCCAATCGAAACAGCTGCAGCGTTGTGGCTCCCAGCAGTGGGCTAACCCCAGCCGGTCCAAATACGACGAGGGTGGTCATTTCCGACCCGTTTAACCGCAACCGGGCTTCCCCCATTTCATATTCTACGAAGCTATTGTCGCCCAACTGGAACTGTTGCCGTTCCGTGGGCCGGATGCCCAACAGGCCGAGCAAGTCCTCGCCGAGAACGGTATAGGAGGAACCGGTATCGACAA
Organism: Dehalococcoidia bacterium; assembly: GCA_965220625.1. Lineage (GTDB taxonomy): Bacteria > Chloroflexota > Dehalococcoidia > Lucifugimonadales > UBA3495 > VXOI01. The sequence goes on along the minus strand of CBDCQN010000003.1, from coordinate 1,152,988 downwards.
GCGCCTCAACCCCGACGAACTCTCCGCCGTTCAGATTCTTTATCTCAAACGGAACATTGAATGTTCCCAAGAAACCTCTCATTCTGGGCCTGTTTTGCCAGTTTAACGCTCAAGCCTTCCTGAATTCCCAGTCCCCGGCCTCAGTCTCCACCAGCGTTCTTCCGTGGGCTTCGGGTTGACCTTCACGCCCCGGTCGTGCCCGTCCAACCCCAGCATGGCCACCAGGACGTTGGCGGGTGTGCCGGTTCCGGTTAACTCCCGGCAGTAATAATCCAGTCTCCCGAGGGGGCCTCACGGAGTATGAGGCCACGCTTTGGAACCAGGTTCCGTAGGGAATCCAGCGGAGGAGCCTTATGAAAAATTAAGCGCAAGCTATCGTTGCCCGTTTCCTCAATAAGGCCGCTCAGAATCAAAAGAGATTCGTCAAAAAAAGACACTCCAATGCGTTGGATCCCGGAGGTGTTTAAGGTGATCTCACCGTTGCCTACCGCCTTGCGCATAGCTGGCTCAAGAACCCGCGCTGCCGGGCGGGTTCCCAGCATTTTCAACCCTGTTTGCTCAAACAAATCGATCGTACACATGACGATACTCAACTGCCGGGGATTGGCAATGTTGCCAGCACGAACGTTCCGTCAAACGACGGGAGGTTCAATTCCTTAAGATTTGCTAGAGTGGGTTCTTGACCGCCCTCGACGACCAAGAATCCGGAGTCGGAGATTATCACCAACTCGCCTAGATACGCTCGAACCGTTTCCATGACATGACACAAGCCAGCCCCGCGTGGTTCCAGAGTCCCGGTGACGTCCATCTCTGTTGCACGGAGAATGGCTTGTTCGTCGGTCGAAATGTGCGCGTATTTTGGATTCCTTTGCAATGATACGGGAATCCCGATTCCGGCATCGGCGACACCTATAACATAAACTATTTCCCTTGCAGAGGTGTAGCACTCCAACGTTGCACAGCATCCCCAAGACGAAAGGGAGTGCTGAGCTGCGTTCAAGGCTAACTCTTCAAAGATACCATCCACTTCAGGCCAGACGTTTGAGGGGCCTTCGCCACGTCCGATTAGGTTATCCGCGACCCTTTCCCAAATATGGTTGGCTTCATTCTCGGACGAGAATTCAGTTACGGCAAGCAGAACGACATCAGGAACGAACTGGACATTATCCTTACCCGAAATCAACTGGGTGAGTAGCTCAATGTCCATAACTGGGGACACTAGTGGTTCGCTCAGTCGTCTCAGGCAGGCTGCTACAATGCTCAGCCGACCCGGTAGTTGCCTATTCAATACCCAATTGTCCCCTTGTCCATCTTATCGTTTGTTGAAGACACAAGCACACCTAGAATACGCCGGGGTCTACGTACTCCCCGTAGACGTCACGCATGGTGTCCAGCATCTCGCCCTCGGTTGCCAAGGCCCCCACTGCTTCCAAGATGGATGGCATCAGGTTTTGGCCTTCCGCGGCCCCTTGCTTGAGGGCGCTGAGGGCGGACTTTACGTCGGCCGGACTGCGTTGACCGCGGGTCTCGGCCAGCCGCGCTTTCTGCCACTCCTCCTCTTCCGGGTCGAACTGGAACAGCTCCAGCTTCTGGTTGGCGTTGGACTGGTATTGGTTCAGACCGACGATGACGTGGTCGTTGCTTTCTATCCGCTGCTGGTACTCGTAGGCCGAACGGGCGATTTCCCGCTCTATGTAACCGGTTGATATGGCTTGGAGCATCCCTTGGCGCATGGACCCTCCGCCTAGCTCCTCAATCCTGCCGATGTACTCCAGGGCGGCCTCTTCGATGCGGCTGGTCATGTCCTCGACGAAGATGGAACCGCCCAAGGGGTCAACGGTGTTGGCCACACCCGATTCATGGGCCAGTATGAGTTGGGTGGCCAAGGACATTCGCATGGCCTCTTCCGACGGGATGTCGAAGGCCTCGTCGTACCCGCTCACGTGCAACGACTGGGTGCCACCCAGGACCGCGGCCAAGGCTTGGAGCGCTCCGCGAACGATATTATTCTGCGGGTCCTGGCGCATCAGGGTGGAGCCGAGGGTCTGGGTATGGAACCGCATGCGCATGGACTCCGGCTTTTGGGCCCGATACCGTTCCTTCATCACCTTGGCCCACATGCGGCGGGCGGCCCGGAATTTGGCTATCTCCTCGAACACGTCGTTGTGGACGCCGAAGAAAAAGGAGAACCGGGGGGCGAAGCTGTCCACCGGCAGCCCTCGCTCCAAGGCGGATTCTACGTAGGCCATTCCTTGAGCGATGGTGAAGGCCAGCTCCTGCACAGCGTCGGAGCCGGTCTCCCGGGTGTGATACCCGGATATGGAAATGGTGTACCAGTTGGGCACGTTGGCGGTGCAGAACTCCACGATGTCCGTGGTCAGTTTCAGGGACGGCTCAGGCCCCAAAGCAAAGGTCTTCTGGCCGTGGAATTCCTTGAGGGAGTCGTTCTGCACCGTGCCCCGCAGCAGTTCCCAAGCGATGCCCCGCTTCCGGGAGACCGACAGCAGCATGCTCAGCAACACGATGGCAGGATGGTTGATGGTCAGGGAGATGCTGACCTGGTCCAAGGGGATGTCTTGGAACAGGTCGTCCATGTCCCTGACGGAATCGATGGCGACCCCCAGTCGACCAACCTCGCCTTCCGCCAACTCGTGGTCGGAATCATAGCCGGTGAGCGTGGGATGGTCGAAATCGGTGCTGATCCCGGTCTGGCCGTGCTCCAGCAGGAACCGGTACCGCTCGTTGGTGGCTTGGGCGGTGCCGAACCCGGCGATCTGCCTCCGGGTCCAGAGGCGGCCGCGATACATATTTGGGTAGGGGCCCCGGGTGAAGGGGTACTCCCCCGGACGGCCCACGTCCCGGTCGAAGTCGAACGCCGTGGCGTCGGCTGGTCCGTAGACCGGTTTTACATCCAAGCCTGAAAGGGACCGGACCTGTTGCTCCTTGCCGCTGTCGCTGCTTGTCATCTCATACACCGTGATTTGGGCACCGTGATTTGGGCCGGGCACCGGGCCCATCCCTTGGGTTATCCGACTCTGACGTACTTGTCGATGCTCTGTTCTGCTGTGAGGGCCAGGTAAAGGTCGCCGTGGGCATCGACCCATGAGCCGTGCGCCGAACGAGACGGGAACCGTTCCAGAACATGGCCGTCGCCGTCCAGAACGCTGATCTGGGGCGGCTTGCCTTCTTCGGGGCGTTCGCTGGTGTAGAAAGTCCCCTCGCTGTCCTGAGAAATGTCCAGCGGCCGTTGCATGTCTGTCCACATCGTGATGTATTCCCCTTCCGGGGAGAATACCTGGACGCGGCTGTTTTCCCGGTCACAGAGATAAATACGCCCATCCTGGCCCGCGATTATGCTGTGGGGCAGGTGGAACTCGTTGGGCCCGCCCTTGCCGGGTTGTCCCCAAGAGGAGATCAGGTCTCCGGCGGCGGAGAAGCGATGGACCCGGGCGTTGCGGTAGCCGTCGGAAACGTAAAGGTCGCCGTTGGGCGCCGGCACCAGCTCGGTAAGGTAGTTGAACGGACCCGCCGCACGAGGGCAGACCTCCCCGGCCACCTCGCAGCCCGTGTCCGAGAATTCCCCTTTTGTCCCAATGGTCAACAGCGGCTGACCATCGAGGGTGCATTTCATCGCGATGGAGCCTTCCCGGTCGGTCAGGTAGACGATGTCGTCGGCGATGTAAATGCCGTGAGGGTTCTCGAACATCCCCTGACCCCAGGAGCTTACGTAGTTGCCGTCCCGGTCGAATATAACGACCGGCGGTTCGGCCCTTTGGAAGGCGTAGACTCGATCTTGGGAGTCGGCCGCCACGGCGCTCACGGTGCCGAAGGCCATTCCGGCGGGGAGTTTGGCCCAGTCTTCAATGACCTCGTAAGTGTATTTGCCCGATCCCACAGTTGCCATTACAGCTACCTCCCTCTCGCGGTTGCCCGTTGCGGCTATTCAATATTTCCAGATTGAAAATCCCCGGGGGGCCAGTCCACTCATACTATCATAGGAATTACCCGCTGGCCCATTGTCCCGCACCACAGGGTTGGGGACGAGTAACTGTCAGAGCCTGCTGTTGTAGAGGTACTGGGGCCCGTCCGCCGGGAACCTCCAGTCCCCGTAAAATTCTTCCACGAAAGGAATCAAGCGTTGGGCCAACTGCCGGTTCTTCTCGGTACCGGCGTCGACCGGACCTGCGAGGTGTTCCCGCATTTCCGCCACGATTGCCGACTTGTCCATTTTGATGAAACGGCCGCCCCGGACTACAACTTCTCCTTGGACCATCACGGTGTCGACATGGCCCTGTTTGCCCCGGTAGAGGATGGTGTCGACGACGTTGGTGCCCGGTTCGATATAGGGTTCCTCCATGGCGTCGAGGTCCATCACCACCAGGTCCGCCCAGCGGCCGGGTTCGAGGACGCCTATCTTGTCTGCGAACCCGGTGGGCGCGGCGGCGGCGGCCGTAGCCATTCTGAGCACTCGATGCGAGTTAATCGCCGGATGTTCCAGGCCCGGTTGACGGTGCAACTTGGATAGCAGGCGCATCTCTTGAATCATGTCGTCGTCGTCGTTGATGGCCGTGCTGTCGGTTCCCACCGCCACGTTGACCCCGGCGGCCAACATGGCGTTGACCGGGGCGATGCCGTTCTTGAGCCGCAGGTTGGAACTGGGGTTGTGACACACCGTCGACCCTGCCTCCGCCATCAGGCGGATGTCCTCTTCGGTCAACCACACCGAGTGGGCGCAGGAAAGCTCGGGCCCCAGGAACCCGATATCGGCCAAGTGCTGGGCCGGGGTGCGCCCCCAGGTGCGAATTCCGTATTCCTTCTGGTACCAGCTTTCCGCTAGATGCATATGCACGGCAGCCTTATACCGGGCGGCGTACTCTTTGGTGCGCGAGAGGAACTCGTCGGAGACCCATTGCACGTTGCTCGGGCTGAGCAACACCGACACACGGGCATCCGGCCGCGAATCGTAACGCCCGGAGAGGGACTCGAAGAGCTGGAAATAGTCGGTCTCGGTCAGGCTCGCCGCAGCAAGGTAACTATTGAGACCTTCGGCCAAGTCTGCGGGAAGCCTGGACATAAACAGATCGTCGCCTTCGTAGACCACACGGTTCTGTCCGCGAAAGTAAACGGAGAAGGCGGTGCGCATACCGGCTGCGGCGAACCCTCTCAGCACCTCGTTTACCTCGTCCTCCAACCCCGACACCGGAGTCGAGGGGTGGTTGTACATCACCGTGGTAGTGCCCGACTCGATCATCTGTATAGCGGTGTAGAGCGTCATCAGATAATGGTCGGCGGGACGGCGTCCCCAACCACTGAGTATCCAAGTCTCCAGGCACCCGTCGGTGCTCCCCATTTGGAAGGTGGAGACGCCGCGCCCATGGTGATGGGTATTCACCAAGCCGGGGATAACCACCGTGGCGGTCCCGCCCAACTCTTCATCGGCCTGGTAACGGGACTTGAGGTCATCATACCGGCCTACGGCTTCGATTACGCCGTCCCTTTGAAACACGGCCCCGTCGGAGATGATGCGGCTGGACCCGGCGTCCTCTCCGGCCTCGCAGACAACATACTTTCCCCGGACCAACGAAGTCGCCATGGCTGCCTCCACCGGATGGCTCCGGTCAGTGTGATTATGGGGTTGGCGTGACTATATTGAGCGGGCCAATGGAGTGTCAAGGAAATTTGCGGCCCTTGTCCTGCCTGGCGTACACTCCCGGCGTGAATCGGCGGGACTGCCGCCGTCTGTTGGAGGTCAGATATGCCTGGACTGGAGGACAAAGTGGCGCTGGTAACCGGGGCCGGCGGTATGCGTGGAGTAGGCCGTGCCACGGTGATGAAGCTGGCGGGGCTGGGAGCTGACATCGCCCTGACCGACGTTCACCGTGAAACGGAAGACCTGCCTCCGGCGGAGGTCAGGACCCGTTGGGGCGGAATCGATACGGTAACGGGCGAGGTCAAGGCCGCAGGGCGGCGCAGCTTGCCGGTCTATTGCGACCTTTCGGACAGCGCTCAGATCGAGCGGCTGGTGGAGCAGGTCATGGACCACTATGGCCGCATCGATATCCTCGTGAACAACGCCCGGGCCATCATCGGCCGGGACAAGGTGCCGGTAACCGAGCTGGAGCAGGATGTTTGGGAACACTTCCTGGCCATCAACACCACAGCGCCGTTCCTTTTGACCAAGGCGGTGGGGCGGCACATGATCGAAGGCGGGAACGGCGGGCGGATCATCAACATCGCCTCCAACGCCTCAAAGCAGGCCAGCGCCGCCGGCGCGGCTTATTCGGCCTCCAAGTTCGCGGTATTGGGTCTTACCCAAGCGTCGGCATTGGACCTGGCGCCCTACGGAATCACCGTGAACGCGGTGTGCCCGGGCCCTATCAACACCGACCGCATGAGTTACTGGGAGCGGGACCAAGCCCAGGAACGAGGGATCACTCAAGAGGAATTCCGCAGCCAAGTGGTGCAAGACAGCGCCCGATCCACTCCGTTGGGCCGCATCGCGGAGCCCGAGGACGTGGCGAACGTGGTGGCCTTCCTGGCTGGCGACGACGCCTCTTTCGTGACCGGCCAAGCCTACAACGTCAACGGCGGGTTGCTGTTCCACTAGGAACGATACGAAGACTTAAGGGCCGAAAACAGCCTTCCGTAGAGTGTCGTTGAGCCGCTGGCGCCAGTCGGGACCGCCGGCTTCGAGGAAATGGTTCAGCAGGTCGTTGTCTATGGGGATGGTGATATATTCCCTGGCCAGCGGACGTTCCCTGCAACGTCTTTTGAGAGACTCTTCTACAAGATGCGGGACAACCTCGATTGCCGGGCGCATCCGCGCAATCTGCTCGGCGGTTAACTCCGGGTTGTCCGGGTCGAGTGCGATGCCGGCTCGGATCGCCTCGTCTTCCTCCGGTGTCGGATATACAATCTCACGCTCGATATGAGGCATACTCTCTGGCTTCCTGTCATCATCGGTATCCAAAAAAAATAAACCACCGGCACGGTAATGCGGTCTACCGGAGCCGGTGGTCGTCTCGCCTGGTCTTACTGGCCCGCGGGCGTCTAGGCGAAGAGCTTCTTCACTGTGGAAATTACCCGGGCCTCGTTTGGCAGGTATATGTTTTCCAGGGCCCGGCTGTAAGGTACGGGGGTATGTGGTGAAGTTACTCGCGACGGCGGGGCATCCAGATAATCGAAGCCTTCCTCGGCCACACGCGAGCAGATCTCAGAGGCCAGGCTGCACACGGGAGTGTCTTCGTCTACCACGACCAGCCGATGGGTTTTCCGCACCGACTCCAAGACGTGGTCGTAGTCAATCGGGGAGATACTGAGCAGGTCCACCACTTCGGCGTTGATTCCTTCCTTGGCCAATTCCTCGGCGGCCGCAGTACAGACCCAGGTCATCCTGGAAAGTCCAACGAGTGTTACGTCGGTGCCCTGACGCACAGTTCGCGCCTTTCCAATGGGGAACTCATATGGCTCTTCCGGGACGGCGGCGGTCGTGGTGTAGAGGCCCTTGTGCTCAAAGAACACCACCGGATCGTCATCCCTGATCGCCGCAGTGAGCAGTCCCTTGGCGGTGTAGGCGTCCGACGGGATGACGCCCTTCAGGCCCGGGATGTGGCTGAAGATGGAATAGTAGGACTCGGAGTGTTGGGCGGCACTGCCGAACCCGGCGCCGATCCTCGTCAACATAGTGAACGGTACTTTGACTTGGCCGCCGAACATGTAGCGCATCTTGGCGGCGTTGTTCAGCATCTGGTCCATGCAGACGCCGATGAAGTCCACGAACATCAGCTCGGCGATGGTGCGCATCCCGGTGGAGGCCGCGCCTATGGCGGTGCCGACAAAGGCCGCTTCCGAAAGCGGGGTGTCCAGCACCCGCTGGTTGCCGAACTGTTGGATCAGACCAACGGTGGTGCGGAATGGGCCGCCCCAAGCGTCGACGATACCCAAGTGTTCCCGGCCCGCCCCGCCGGCGATCTCTTCGCCCATGATGATGACGGTCTCGTCCCGCTCCATTTCTTGGCGGATGGCTTCGTTGATCGCTTCACGATACTGTATTTCTCTGGTTGCGGTTGTGGTCGTCATCCGTTGCTCCTCATGTCCGGGATTTGCCGGGTTGGTGGGACGGCCATGCCTAAGCAGGCATGTTGGCGCCCCGTCTCATCATGTCAATGGGGTAGTTAACGTAAACGTCCTCGTAGAGTTCGGACGCCTCGGGGAGGGGACTCTCGTCGGCGAATTTCACCGCCTCTTCCATCAACTCGCCGATCTCCTGTTCGATGGCGTCGAGCTCATCGGCAGTGATCTCTCCTTGGGGGATGACCGTCTCCCGGAACAGCTTCAAAGGGTCGCGGCCCCGCCAGTGCTCCTCTTCCTCACGGGTCCTGTAGGAGAGGGGATTGTCAAAAACGGTGTGGCCGTAGTAGCGGTAGGTCCGGCATTCCAACAGGCTCGGTCCGTCACCGGCCCGCGCCCGGGCGACTGCCTGGTAGGCGGCGTCATAAACGGCGAAGACGTCCATGCCGTCCACATGGACACCCGGCATGTTATAGCCGGGGGCCCGGTCGGCCACGTTGGACACCGACAGGGCGTATTCGACGGGAGTGGACTCGGCGTAGCCGTTGTTTTCGCAGCAGAAAATAACGGGGAGCTTCCAGACCGAGGCAAGGTTCATGCACTCATGCAGCACGCCCTGGTTGGCGCCGCCGTCGCCGAAAAAGGCAACCGCTACCCGCCCCAGATTGCGCAGTTTGGAAGTGAGGGCCGCCCCCACAGCCAAGGGAACACTGCCGGCCACGATGCCGTTGGTGCCCAGCATCCCCTTGCTCATGTCGGCGATGTGCATTGAGCCGCCCTTGCCCTTGTTGGGACCGGTGGCCCTGCCGAACAGCTCGGCCATCATTCCCCTGGGCTCCACACCCTTGGCGATGCAGTGACCGTGGCCACGGTGGGTGCTGCCGATGTAGTCGTCGTCGGTCAGGTTGGCGCAGATTCCAGTGGGCACCGCCTCTTGTCCGGCGGAAGAGTGGACGGAGGCCGACATCCCCCGTTGCCCGGTTTCCGGTATGCCCCGCTCCTCGAACTGGCGAATTGTCGTCATGGTCCGGTACAGTTTCAGCATGGTGTCCCGGTCAAGGTCCATTTTTCCTCCTGTTCACGCCTGAGGGTGTCGGGGCCCAAATTTCCCCAATGGTAGCATGAGCCTAATGGATGTCAATAGGAATCATAGCTGGGGCAAGCCAGCCGTATCAGGGCTGGAAGGCCATCCCAATTCTGGTGTAGAGCACATGGTTCACGGCCCTGACGGACGGGCCTATCGCCGCGTCCCCATCGCCAGGGAAGGCGCCCCAAAGGAAGTTGCCCGAAAGTCCCCGCTCCCCGGTGGAGATGGTCCAGACGCTGTCGGGGTCGTCGGGATTAGGGTTATGGGTCTACCCCGTTGACTATAACCCCTTCTCGACTATGGCCCGTTCTCAACTACGGCCCGTTCTCAACTACGGCCCGTTCTCAACTACGATCCGTTCACCCGCCTTAACCCCCAGCAGGCCGGCGGCGCTGCCGTTGGGGACGGCGACTTCCAAGAACCCATGGCTGTCGATGAGGGCGATGAGTTCTTGCCCCGGCGGGGCGTCGCCGAAGGTACGGCACAGACCGTCGACCCTCCGGTGTTTGATGTGGACTCGCGTGAATGACGGCCCGGCCAGGAGGTCCTGCGGAATGTTGGAGACGAGGTTGCCGTACCAGTCTTCGTAGACGATCTCGCCTTCTATTCCACTGGCGACGACCGTTGGTTTCGGCATGGGTAACCACGCCAGACTGTCGATGGACTCGCCCATCTCGTTGGGGAGTACCCCCAGGGACAGGTGGGCCGCCACCGGGGCGAAGATGTCGCGGCCGTGGAAGGTGTGGCTCACCGGCAGGCGCCAGAATGCGGAGTTCGTCAGGTGAACGGCGGTTACCTCCGCCGGGAGCGAAGCCGTCCCGGGCGCCCCGGGCGCGTCGTCCATCAGGCCGGAAAGCACCTGGCTCAACACCCCGTTGTCGGGGCCGACGAACCGGCCGTGGGGAGTGGAGACCAAGACCGGCCGCCGCCCCGTGCCCACACCGGGGTCGACTACCACGACGTGAATGGCCTCGGGAGGGAAATAGCGGTACGAGTTGCCCAGAACGAAGGATGCCTGGGCTATGTTCTGCGGACTAATCTGATGAGTCAGGTCGATGAGGCGGGCCCGCGGGTTGATGCCGAGGATGACACCGCGCATGATCCCGGCGTAAGGGTCTGCCGTGCCGAAATCGGTGGTGAATACCAGCAACGGGGCGTCCATGCGGCTGTGGGGCTGTTCCGACAGGTCCCCGGCAGCCGCCATCGGGGTCAGCCTACCCTGACGCTGATGATGGAGAAGAGCACGAAAATGACGGCCAAGCCGATGGTGATCTGGAACAGTGTCTTCTCCAGGCCCCTCCTCGTGCGAATGGTGGACTGGCCGGAGCCAAACAACCCGCCGCCGCCCTCCTTCACCTGGGAGAGAATGACCAGCGCCAAGACCACTGATACCACGATCTGGATGATGTTCATCAATTCGTTCAAAAGTGCATTCCTCTATCGCAGGCGCTCTGGACGCCCGAACGGCTTAGCCCGCCGATTGTTTCAGGGCCTCCAGAGATTCGGCCACCAGCTGGTTGACCAAGTCGGGCTTGGCTTGGCCGCGGGTCGATTTCATCACTTGCCCCACCAGATACTTGGCCGCCGACTCCTTGCCGTCCATGTAGTCGTCAACTGCTTTCGGGTTGGACTCCAATACTTCACGGACCGCCCACTCGATGGCCCCTGAGTCGCTGATCTGGGTGTATTGCTTTTCCTCGACGATTCGGGCCGGAGAGTGACCCGATTGGAACGCCTCTTCCAGCACCGTTTTGGCCAAGCTTGCGCTGACCGCCCCAGTGTCCACCAACTCTATCAACTCTACCAGATGTTCGGCGGATAAAGGCGATTCGGCAATGTCCAGATTCTGTAAGTTGAGCAACCGGCTCAGGTCCCCCAACATCCAGTTACTCACGTCCTTATAGTATTTCCAGCGGGCTGGCCCTTCCGGCCGGCTCCGGCCGGCAGCCGCCTCGTAGAAATCAGCCATCGCCTTCGAACTGGTCAACAGCCGGGCATCGTAGTCCGGGAGGGCGAATTCGTCGGCGAAACGCTGCCGGCGCTGGGGCGCCAATTCGGGAACGCGAGAGCGTATGTCGTCGACCCAGGCCCTGTCGATGAACAGGGGCGGCAGGTCGGGTTCCGGGAAATACCGGTAGTCGTGGGCCTCTTCCTTGCTGCGTTGAGAAACGGTCACTTCCCTGGTTTCCACCCAACCCCGGGTTTCCTGCACCACCCGGCCTCCCTCGTCCAAGACCCGGCGCTGCCTCTCGACTTCGGTGTTGAGGGCCATGAACACTGAGCGGAAGCTGTTCATGTTCTTAATTTCGGTCCGCGTACCGAATTTCTCGCTGCCCACAGGACGCAGGCTGATGTTGGCGTCACAGCGGAAGCTGCCGTCCTGCATGTTGCCTGTCGAAACGTTCAGGTACTGGAGCAGGGAATGGAGAGTCGTCAGGTAAGTGCGGGCCTCTTCCGGCGAACGAAGGTCGGGTGCGCTCACCACCTCCATCAGCGGCACGCCCGAGCGGTTGACGTCTACCAGGCTGTATGATTCACCGTGCGCCGTCCCGTGATGTTGCAGCTTGGCGACGTCCTCTTCCAAGTGGACTCTCTCGATGCCGATCCTCCGTGGGGCGTCTCCGACGGTCAACTCCAGGTACCCGTTCACTGCCAGAGGCAGGTCATACTGGGAGACCTGGTAGCCCTTCATCAGGTCTGGATACGGGTAGTTTTTACGGTCGAACTTTGTGGACTCCGGAATGCCGCAGTTGAGGGCCAGGCCGGTCATTATGGTGTATTCAACGGCCTTCCGGTTGATGACGGGCAGGGTCCCCGGAAGCCCGAGGCAGACCGGGCAGACCCGGCTGTTTACGGGGGCGGTCTGATAGTCGGCCCGGCAGGCGCAGAACATCTTGCTCTGCGTTTGTAGTTGAACGTGGGTCTCGAGACCGATTACGATTTCGTATTCCATGTCTTCGTCACGGCGGCGGTACGGCCGTTACCCCGTTATAACCTCGCTGTGAGACTCCAAAAACTCTATAATCCACTGCCGCACCCGCTCCGGGGTCTGCTCCTCCACCGGTACGTCGTGGTATACGGAGCCCTCTAGGCATTCTTGGAGATAGCGGGCCGCCGAGGTGGCGTGGGCCGCGTCGGCGCCGGGGATGATAACCGACGGCATCCGGAGGGCCAGCAACTCCTCGGGTTCGGGGCCGGTGGCCGTGTCCCTGTCGAACAGGGCCTGCCCCATGAGGGCAACCATCGCCAGATACCGGTTCAGGTCCTGAGCGGCGAAACTCTCGGCGAACGCCGGGTCGGTTACAATGGTCGAGGCCCACGGTCCGGCTTGCGGTTCGGCCCAGAACGAGCCTCCTTCCCGGGCCCGGTCCACGACCGCCGCCAGTCCTTTTTCTTTGACGAAGTTCACGTGGGCCTGGAACCGGTCCAAGCCGGTCTGGCGCCAGCGCACTCCGCCCACCGGCCAGTGCAGCAACAAGCCCAGAGTGGCTTCCGGGTAGGCGACGGCGAATGCCGCGGCTGCGGAACAGCCCATGCAGCCGCCCAAAACGAAGGCCCGGGGTATTCCGGCCGCGTCCAACAGGCCCTTCGCCTCGTGGGCGTAGGTGGCCCAGGATACCCGCTCCACACGACCGCCCGACAGACCGGCCTCCCGGCGGTCGTAGGCGATGCAGGTGTAGCGGCTGGTGAGAGTCTCCAACGGGTTCATTCCGGCCCATATCCCGGAGTTGGTCCACTTTTCTATGGTGGAATCGAAACCGCCCGGAGCCATCATGAGCAGGGGAGATCCAGTCCCACGGATTTCGTAATGGATGTTTATCCCGTTGATTTCAGCGTAGGGCATTTCATCCTCCTCTAAATCGGGCAGGGATGCCTTTTGCCGTGAATCTCTATGCGGAAAGTCCGTGGGCCTGCATCAAGCCTTGGGTCGTGGACCCGATGTCGGCCGGAGTTGGTATGATAGCCACCCCCGCGTCACGCAGGGCCGCAACCTTGGCCTCGGCGGTGGCGCTCTCGCCGGTGACGATTGCGCCGGCATGGCCCATTCGCTTTCCCGGAGGCGCCGACGCGCCCACGATGAGGGCGGCGACGGGTTTGGTGAACTCGTTCTTGATATATTCCGCAGCCTCCTGCTCCATGCTGCCGCCGATTTCCCCGATGAACACCACCAAGTCGGTGTCCGGGTCGTCTTTGAACAGCTTCAGCACACCGGCGAAGCTGGTCCCGATGATCGGGTCTCCCCCGATGCCCACGCAAGTGGACTGCCCGATACCGAGTGCGGTGAGCTGGCCGACTGCCTCATAGGTGAGGGTGCCGCTGCGGGACACTACGCCGGCGCGGCCGGGCAAATGAATCGCGCCGGGCATGATGCCGACCTTGCACCGTGCCCCGGGGTTGATGATCCCGGGACAGTTGGGACCGATGAGCCGCACCCCCGGCTTCCTCTCCAGATACCGGGCAACCTTCACCATGTCCAGTGCCGGTATGCCTTCTGTGATGCAGGCGATGAGCGGCACTCCGGCGTCGGCGGATTCTACCATGGCGTCGGGAGCGAATGGCGGGGGAACGAAAATCAGCGACAGGTTGGCGCCTGTCTCGGCCACGGCCTGCTCCACCGAGTCGAAGACCGGCACGGTGTCCTCAAAGGCCTGTCCGCCCCGGCCCGGGGTGACCCCGGCCACGACGTTGGCGCCGTATGCCATGCAGGCGCGGGCGTGAAAGCTGCCCTCCCGCCCGGTGATGCCCTGCACCACGACCCTGGTATTTTCGTCGACCAGTACACCCATGGAGGAATCTCTCCGGTTGATCAAGAGTTCCGATTGATGGTAAATCTATTGTATGGTGACTCTATTTGATGGTAACTCTATTGGCGGTATTTGGTTGATGGACAGCCGGCCGGATGCCTGGACGGTGTTTGCGGTTATCCGGCGCGTTTGATCGCGTCGGCCGCTTCGGTCAACGTATCGGCGAACACTACCGAAAGGCCGGAATCAGCCAGCACCTGCTTTCCCTCTTCCACGTTGGTGCCCAGCATTCGCACCACCAACGGCAGCGTGGAGCCCGTTTGCCGGTAGGCTCCCACGATTCCCCGGGCGGCAATATCGCAACGCAGGATTCCGCCGAAGATGTTCACCAGCACCCTTCGCACCTTGGGGTCGGAAAGGATGATGCGCACGGCGCTGGCCACCTTTTCGTCGTTGGCTCCGCCGCCCACGTCAAGGAAATTGGCTGGAGCCGCTCCGGCGGCGGTGGTGGCGTCCAGCGTGGCCATGGCCAGCCCCGCGCCGTTTACCAAACATCCCACCTCGCCGTCCAGGTTGACGTAAGCAATGTCCAGATCGGCCGCCTCAGCCTCCAACTCGTCCTCTTGAGATGCGTCGCGCAACTCCCGGAGGTCAGGGTGCCGGAACATAGCGTCGTCGTCCAGGCTGATCTTGGCATCCAAGGCCACCAGGCGGCCATCCCCGGTCACTATCAGTGGGTTGACCTCCACCAGGGTGCAGTCGTTGTCCATGAAAATTTCATAGAGTGCGCTCAGTGTCTGCGCGGCGGCGCCGGTTAGCGAAGGGTCCAACCCCAGCCGGGCCGCCAGCCGCCGTGCCTGATAGGGCATGAACCCCAGCACAGGGTCGATGGGCTCGGTATGGATGTCATCCGGGTTGGCGGCTGCCACTCCTTCGATATCCATGCCGCCCGAGGCGCTGGCCAGCATGACCGGGACTCGTTCCACCCGGTCCACGGTGAGGGCCAGGTAAAGCTCTTGGCTGATATCGGCCAACTCTTCCACCAATACCTGGTTTACCGGGGCCCCTTCCGGCCCCGTCTGGTTGGTCACCAGGTTGGTTTCCAGCATCCGCAGGGCCTTGGTTTCGGCGTCGTCGGCTGATCGCACCACTTGGACGCCTCCCGACTTTCCACGGCCGCCGGCGTGAATCTGGGCCTTCAAAACGGCCTCGCCGCCCATGGACTCCACGGCTTGGCGCGCCTCCCCGGCCGAAGAAGCCACGACGCCTCTCGGCACAGGGATACCGTAACGGCCGAAGATCTCTTTGGCTTGGAACTCATGAATTTTCATGACAGTCGTCTGGTCACAGTCCTTCAGGCCTGGCGGGAGCCTGCCGGTGGGCGCGGTTGGGCCCGGTGCGTTCGTGTCGTGGCAATTAGAATGTAGGGGATTTTCAGCCGGCAGTCAACGCAACTCCCGGCAGCGCGCATCTCCTGTGGACAAACGCCCACTCCCAACCCATAATCCGTTTCGACGTGACCGGCGGCTGTTGACCGGCCATGCCGAGGCTGAGCCAGGATAGTCCGAATTAGCAGGAGGCGGGATCATGGCGCGTTACAGCAAGGTGATCGAACTCTTGGAGCAGGACAAGCCGGTCTTTTGCTCCGGGTTGGTCTGGAACGGCAACCTGGACGACCTGGCCTTCGTGGCCGACTCGGACTACGACATGGTCATCATAGAAATGGAGCATCAGGGTTTCGACTTCACCACTCTGCGCACCTCGCTACAGTACCTGCTGTCCCGGAAGAAAATCTCCGAAGGCGGCGGCTTGCAGGCCGACCCTGTTCCCTTGGTCCGCATCCCTCCCAACTTCCGGGAGCGCAACCAATGGGTGCTCAAGCAGACGCTGGATACCGGGGTCTACGGGTTGGTGCTGCCCCACCTCAACACTGTGGAAGACGCCCAGGCCGCAGTGGTTGCGGCGCGCTACCCGCAAGTTCCGGGCGCGGCAGATTTCGAACCCGAGGGCGAGCGCGGCTGGTGGTACCGCATCGCTCCCCGCTATTGGGGCCTCACCCCGGCGGAATACTACGACGCCGCAGACCTTTGGCCTTTGGACCCCGACGGGAATATGCTGCTTATGGGGATTGTTGAGGAACCCCACGGAGTGCGGAACATCCGGGACATTCTGCGGGAGGTAAAGGGTATCGGGGCCATCTGGGCCGGCCCGGGAGATATGTCGGTGGCCATGGGCCACAAAGGCAACGCGGGCCATCCAGACGTGCAAGCCAACCTGTTGACGATACTCGAGGCCTGCAAAGAGTTCGGGGTACCGTGCGCTACGGGCGCGACTGCCAGCGAGGTGCCGATGCGATTGGAGCAGGGCTTCCGCATCATAATCACTTCGCCGGAGAAGACTACCCAAGGCCTGGAGGAAGGCCGCCGGCTCGCCGGGCGGTAAGAGCCGCCCGTAACCGGGTTAACGTCCCCGGTCCTCCTGAATACCAAAGGGCGCAAGCGGCATCCGGTCTCAGTCAACTGACCAGTAACCGGGTATTGTGCGCCGCCGCCGATCTTAGAGGCGGCGGCGCCCTCTCTGTCCGCTTATGGCGCCGGTGGCCCGCTGGGGCTCTGCAGGAACTTCAGCAGCGGCGAATCGGTCGAGATTATCAAGGTGCTTTGCTGCGGCAACACACTGCGGTAGGCGTCCAGGCTGCGCCGGAACGAGAAGAAATCGGGGTCTTGATTCAAGGCGTCGGCCAGAATCGAAATAGCTTCCGCTTCGCCTTCACCGCGGAGACGGTTGCCATCCCTTTCCGCGCCGGCGATGATCACCTCCACTTCCCGGTCGGCGGAGGCGCGGCGTGTGCGGGACTCCTCCTCGCCCTCGGCCCGTAACCGGCGGGCGATTTTCTCGCGGTCGGAGCGCATGCGCTCGAAAATCCGGCCAGCGATCTCCTGCGGGAAGTCGGCCCGTTTGATCCGGATGTCGATCATCTCGACCCCGAATGGAGGGCTTTCTTGGGCCAGGTTGCTCTGTACTGCCGCGAGAACGCGTTCCAGCAGTTCCGTTCTGGTATTGGTGGGTCTCACCACCGAGTTCCCTTCTTCGTCGGTGACCGGTTCGCCCGCCTCAGTCAACTCCACGTCGCCGCCGATTACCTCTTCCCGGCTCCGGACGGCCACCTCGTCCCTCAGTGCGGTGTTGATCCTTTGACCCAATATGCTTCGAGCGTTAATTTCTGTAACCAGTGTCTGAAGGAATGCCCGGGGGTCGACGATCCGGTAGCGGGCATAGACATCGATTTGAAGGAAGTTTTGGTCCTCATCCAAGAACCGGTCGACGGCTGCGTCGATACGCAGCACCCTGCGGTCGTAGTTCGTGACCCGGTCTACGCCGAACGGGGCCTTGACGTATAGCCCCGGATCGGTCCTGACATCCCGGACTTGACCGAAACGGGTGACTACGACCTGTTCGGTTTCGTCCACAACGTAAAGTCCCGTGGTTACCAGGATAATGAGCAGAATAACGGCCACGCCCGCTATGATCAGGTTTCTCATTGAGACCACATTTCCTTGATATTTCCGCTAATTCCGGGGCCTGTTGCCTTGCCATCAACCGGGGCTAAGGACGCGAATCGTCCGCTGGTGAGATCGGGACTAAGGACTGGGGCTGGGACCCACCGGGACCGGCAGCACGCCATCCTGACCGCCCAGAATCAACACCGACTCCGCTTCCGGTGACACGATAATCTTGCTGACGGCAGGAAGTATCTCCTCCATTGCCTCAAGATAGAGACGCTCTTGGGTAACGGTACCGGTCGCTGGAACTGCGGTGTCCTGTTGGTTGAGGTATCGCACCGAGTACAAATCACCGGCTTGCAAGACCGTCCCCGTTTCCACTGCGAGTGTCAGGATGTTGGTGTACGGATCGAAGGCGGCTACCTCCAGACTTCCCGGGCCATCCACGACTTCTATGTCCGCTCCGGTTACCCCGGTGTTCAAATCGTTGTCTTGGTCCGCGTTATCATGGTCCAGGACCTTGTTTTTCAACCTCACGCTGAAGGGGCCTGAGCCAACAAACTGGGGGATCACCAGGTTTTCGTTACCCAGATAGGCGACCGAGAAACTCTCTCCTGGGGTGAGGACTCCGTTGCGCGCCCCGACTGTCGCGGAGAAGGTGCAGGTCTGCGTCGCATCGGTGGTTCGGACCTCTCGTTCGGTAAATACGCAGTCGGGCGCGCCGATGACGTTGATCTCGGCTACCAGCAGATTCGACCCGCTGATCACCAGAACGTCCGAGAGGCCGATTCCAGTGGTTGGGTCGTCGTCGTTATCGCCATTGTCCGTGTCCTGTAAGACACCGGTGAGTTGGACCGAGCGATCATTGAACTGCTCCAAGATCGAAAGGAACTGGTCGGATTCACCCTTAGCCCGCTCGATCCTGGCCTCCTTGAACGCCAGCGCCGGTTGTATGATCTGTTCCGCGCGTCCGCGGGCCTCCGGGACTACCTGGTTTTCGTAGGCCTGAGCCTGGTTGACGGCGGTTTCCTTGTCCTGACGGGCGTTCAAAACGTCGTTGAAGGCGGCCCGCACGTCCTCGGGGGCTTCCACCTTTTGTAGCTCGATGGAAACAATGTTGATTCCCGTGCCGTAGCTGTCGATTATCTCCTGCAGCTTGGCTTTGGTGTCATCCTGCAAACCGACGCGCTGTTCAGCCAGGACCTCAGCGATTGAGCGTTGACCGACCACCAGACGAAGCGCGGCTTCGGTAGCGTCTTTGAGTGTGCGGCCGTCAGGCCGGCCGGCGTCGATTTCGCGGTCGACCTCACCCGGATCGTCGACCCGGAACAGGAAGGAATTCAGGTCTTTGATGTTGTATTGCACCACAATTTGAACGTCAATGATGTTCAGGTCACCGCTGATCATCTGCGCCTCTACAGGCACGGGGGTGTTGACTGATCCCTCGGCGCCTCGGAAACCCAACTCCAAGCGACGGGTCAAGTCGGTCCGGACAACGTCCCGCTTGCCTACCGGCGACGGCCACCACCAGTGTAGACCCGTCTCGGAGACCGGCGCCGCTTGTGCTTCCCCGAAGAAACGGAGAGCGGCTTGCTCACCAGGGCTGATGGTGTAAATCCCGGTCCCGGCCCAAATGACGATGATCAAGCCGACTATAAGGGCCACCGCCAACCCGACGCCGCCGCCTCCCAACCGTTGGGAGATACGCCCCAGGGTGTTACGGATGTTGCCCAGTATCTGTTCTAAATCCAGCTCTGGCTGCCTGGGGCCTCCCCCTCCGGGTTGGTACATTCTCACTATCCCCGCGTAAACTTTAGGCTGGCGGGCCGGCGTGCCTAGCTCGTCCCGACCGGCATTCGTAAACCGGCGCCGTAGCGAAATACGGCGACAGCGGGATTGATTCTAACACCCGCGGAGCATTCCAACCACCAAAGGCCGAACAGTCACCCGA
Organism: Dehalococcoidia bacterium; assembly: GCA_965220625.1. Lineage (GTDB taxonomy): Bacteria > Chloroflexota > Dehalococcoidia > Lucifugimonadales > UBA3495 > VXOI01. The sequence continues at coordinate 1,133,632 of CBDCQN010000003.1, read as the reverse complement.
TATTCACGCTCTTCGAGGCTCCGGCGGCGTTGGGGAGGGAGGATACAGCGGCGGCTTGGCCTGGATGGCAACGCTTTCGAAGCTGCCAAAGGCCCGCCGCCGGCGCGATGGGCCGCCGCGCTGCGTACGGTTATAATGGGCTGCGGAAACCTATTGACTAGAGGCGGGAGGAAGTCATGGCTGCCACAGGGTTGGAGGTAAAGCCGGGCAACGAGATGACCCGGATTCAGGCCGTGTGTGAACACCAGCAGGGGTTGATCTACGTAGTGCCGGCGGAGCGTAGCTGGGTGTGCACCACCGAATATATGCCCGCCCACGCCTTGGCCGGCTTTTTCCGGGAACTGGTTGCCTTGAAGGACCCCCGGGTCGGATCGCTGATGCGCGAATGGGGCGTTTACTTCCGGCAACTACCACCGCCCCAAGAGCAAGAAGCTCCAGTCGAGGCCCCGTCTTCCGAAGGCGCCGGGGCGCGGTAGGGGCCGTCGGCTAGCTTTCGCTCTCCGACGACGAAGGGAGGGTTGGAACCGGAGCCGGTTGTATGGTTGGTTGCGGCCGAGGCGGTGGATTGTATGGGGACGGTTCCGGCGGCACGGCTGGGGTTGCCGGGTCGGTGCCGAGACCGTCCACATTAAAGAGACCGTTCAGGGACGCTCCCGATATCGTTTCGTTTTCGATCAGGTATTCGGCCAGGCGCACGAGTTTCGGTTTGTGGGTGACCAGCAGCTCCTCCGCCTGGTTGTAGGAGTGATTGATCAGGTTTTTGACCTCGTCGTCGATTTCCTCGGCGACCTTGTCGCTGTAGTCTCGCTCCTCGCTGATTTCGCGGCCCAGGAAGACCATCTCCTCTCGTTTGCCGAAAGTCCTGGGACCCAAGCCCTCGCTCATTCCGTAGCGTTTTATCATGCCAAGGGCGATCTTGGTGGCCCGTTCCAAGTCGTTGCTCGCGCCGGTGGTGACCTCGTCGAAGATCAACTCCTCGGCCACGCGCCCGCCCATAGTCACGGTCATCATGTCGCTGAACTGGTTCTTGGTCCACAGGTACCGGTCCTCGTCCGGCAGCAACGAAGTGTGGCCGCCCATAGCTCCGCGGGAGACGATGGATACCTTGTGGACCCGGTCGGCGTGGGGCAGTATATAGGCTACCAGGGCGTGTCCCGCCTCGTGGTAGGCGGTCATCTCCTTCTCCCTGGGACTGATGATCCGGCTCTTCCGCTCCGGGCCGGCGACGATCCGGTCCACGGCCTCTTCGAACTCGGCCATGTAGATTGACTTCTTGTTGGCCCGCGCCGCCAAGATGGCCGCTTCGTTCACCAGGTTGGAAAGGTCCGCGCCGCTGAAGCCCGGGGTCTCCTTGGCCACCGTGTCGAGGGTGACCTCCGGCGCCAACGGCTTTCCGGCGGCGTGCACTTTCAGAATGGCTTTGCGGCCTTCGATGTCCGGCAGGTCGAGGGTCACCCGGCGGTCGAACCGTCCGGGGCGCAGCAACGCCGGATCAAGGATGTCAGGCCGGTTGGTGGCGGCGATGACGATGATGTTGGTGTTGGTCTCGAAGCCGTCCATCTCCACCAGGATTTGGTTCAGGGTCTGTTCGCGCTCGTCGTGGCCGCCGCCCAACCCCGCTCCGCGGTGGCGGCCTACGGCGTCGATTTCGTCCACGAACACGATGCAGGGAGCATTGCGCTTGGCTTGGTCGAACAGATCGCGAACCCTGGCCGCGCCCACGCCGACGAACATTTCCACGAATTCGGAGCCGCTGATGTGGAAGAAGGGGACCCCCGCCTCACCGGCGACGGCCCTGGCCAGCAGGGTCTTGCCGGTGCCGGGCTGGCCCACCAGCAGTACTCCTTTGGGGATGCGGGCCCCCAGAGACAGAAACCGCTCCGGGAACTTGAGAAACTCCACGATCTCTTGGAGTTCGACCTTGGCTTCATCCACTCCCGCTACGTCTGTAAACGTCACGGTGGGCCGGTTAAAAGGCATCATACGGGCTCGGCTGCGACCGAAGCTCAGGGTCTGGTTGTTGCTCCCCTGGGCTTGACGCATCATGAACAGGATCAGCCCGCCGAAGAAAATAAGGGGCAGGAAGTTCAGCATCAAGCCGAAGAAGCTGCTGAGGCCGCTGGAGCCTTTGTAGGAGATCTGGACGCCAACGGGCCCGCCGAGTTCCACGCCTTGGTCGGCCAGCAGGTTTTCCAGGTCGGTGTTGTTGCCGATACGGCTGGTGTAACTATTGGCCCCGGGGGCTGCCGGGGTGACCGTGAGCTTTTTTCCGTCGACTACTATCTCCTGGATCCGCCCGGCCTTGGCCTCCGCGACCACGAAGGTCAGCGGCTCCTCATCACTGCCGCCGATGCTGGACAATAGCGTATAGAAGATCACGATCACGCCGATGATGATCATCAGGTACACGAAGCTATTGCGAAGCCACCGGTTACTTCCCATATTTACACCTTGCTCTTCCCGGGCATGCGCCGCCGGCCCACTGTACCCTTATATTATCGGAGCAGTCTCCAAATTGCAAAACCGCGGCTGCGTGGCCTAATCCCCGGCGGGGCTGCGGGGGCGGATAGTCTATTGTAGAATCACAGGTGCGATCTTACAAAGACTTGAGTGACCGAAAGAACGGATTTCAATAACTGCAGAGAGGTAGAGTCATGGCGGATTACGCTCATCCCGAGTCATTGGTCGGCACTGATTGGGTGGCGGAACACGGAAACGACGAAAACGTTCGACTGGTGGAAGTGGACGTTGATACCGCTTCCTACGAGCAAGGACACATCGCGGGCGCGGTTGGCTGGAACTGGCAGTCCCAGCTCCAGCAATCGGTGCGGCGGGACCTGATCAGCAAAGACGACATGGAGTCGTTGCTGGGCGGCTCAGGGATCAGCAACGACACGACGGTGGTCGTATACGGAGACAACAACAACTGGTTCGCGGCCTGGGCGTTCTGGCAGTTGAAGTATTACGGGCACGGCGACGTACGTATTATGAACGGCGGACGGGTGAAGTGGGAGGCGGAAGGCAGACCCATGACCAAAGACGTCCCTTCCTATCCCGCCGCGTCCTACGCCGCCGGGAGTGGCGACCAGAGCATACGGGCCTATCGGGACCAGGTGCTCAACCTGGTCAATGCCGGAACGATCTCGTTGGTTGACGTTCGAGCCCCAGCGGAATACAGCGGCGAGTTGCTGGCCCCGGCGAACCTGCCGCAGGAAGGTTCTCAACGCGGCGGCCACATTCCGGGGGCCGCCAACATCCCTTGGGGGCAGGCGGTGGCCGAGGACGGCACGTTCAAGTCGGCCGACGACCTGCGGGAGCTGTACGGCGGGAAGGGCATCGACGGCAACAAAGAGACTATCGCTTACTGCCGGATCGGTGAACGCTCGTCCCACACCTGGTTCGTGTTGACCCAGCTGTTGGGCTTGGAAAACGTGAGGAACTATGATGGTTCCTGGACCGAATGGGGCAGTATCGTGGGCGCGCCCATTGAACGCTAGGCGAGGCGCCAGGTGAACGCCAGCCGAGCATCAGCGATTGGCGCACACAAAACGGAGGAAGCAGATTGGAAAAAAGCTGAGCGGACATTACTGCGGTAATCCGTAATCAATCCACAGTGGTTGTACAAAGGCAGGCGATTAGCCTGCCTTTTTCATTGAAACTCGCCATCCGCTCCCTTGGAAATGGTCAATTAACCTTTTACAAACTGGAAACAGTTCCGAAACCTGGTGGCAACATTCGGTTTTTACACTCGTTAACGGACTATGTTTAAACTCTTGCCTGTCGATAGAAAAGGAGGAGTCAATGGCTGCCCTAACGGTCCCGGAAACCCAAGGCGCCCGTGTGCTGCGCCGTGTATTGCCATACGCAATTGCCGGCTTATTGGCTGCGGGAATCATGGTGGGGTTCAACATAGCCTTCGCCCAGGAAATCACTTCGGACGCCGACAAGATCGATCAGGGAAGCAATCTGATCTTGATGGTCGGCGCCTCTCTCGTCTTCTTTATGCAAGCAGGTTTCGCGTTTTTGGGCACGGGGCTGATCCGCTCCAAAAACACCACCAACTACATGACCAAGAGCTTCATGGACTTCGGAATCGCGTCGCTGTCCTTCTGGGCCTTTGGTTTCGCGTTGATGTGGGGGACTTCGGCGGCGAGAATCGCCGGCACCACCAACTTCTTCCTCACCGATGGGGCCGACGGGCAGACTTACGTCGACTGGGTCTTCCAGATGGTATTTGCCGCCACCGCCGCCACAATAGTGGCCGGGGCGGTCGCCGAGCGGACCAAGACACAGGCCTACCTGGCCTACAGCTTCATAATCGGCGCGGTGATCTATCCATTGTTCGGCCATTGGGTATTGGGCGGCGGCTGGCTCGGGACAAACGCGGTCACTGATATGGCCCACTTGGACGTAATCGGTCTCCCGGCTGCGGCCGACTACGCCGGTTCCGGGGTGGTCCACGCCATCGGCGGCTTCATCGCCCTTGCCGGCCCCAGCCTACGCCTCGGAGGACTAGTTCCCGGTCAACCGATTCAGGCCAAGGGCGGGCCTAACACATGAGTCATCCCGGAGCTTCCTGCAGGGATTTCTGGCCGGGATGATGAACGGGGAAGAACGAGTTGCCCACCTCACCGAGAGGTGGGCAACGTCATCCCGGTCCCGTAGGAATGACGCCATCCCTCCCGTCATTCCGGCGAAAGCCGGAATCCACGTCGTCCGCCGTGTCTGTACGTCCGCGAGTTGCCGTAAAGGCATACTGTACGGCGGGATACGTTTGATGGACTGGCGCGAATGGGCTTCAGCTACCTAAGGAGTTGCCCGTAGGCTGGAGTCAACCTTCTGTCCTTGAGGGTTGGGGATACGTGGATTCCGTCATTCCGCCGGAAAGACGGAATCCCTGTAAAAGCAACGGCAGCCCTGCCCCCTAACTCGCGGCCCCGTTTGTAGGACTGTTAGGGTTGTGGGTGTGTCTGCCCTGGAAATTCCTCCGCGAGCAAGCGGGGCTATGTAACAAAGATTTAACAACATGGAAAATCAACCGTAACATCTGACCCATAACTAATCTAAAGACGGCGAACACGGAGGAACTGAATCAATGTTGGGAATTGTTGCCGCAGCTGTGTTTGTAGGAATGTTCGGGTTGTGGGTGTTACTGCCCCGGAAGTTCCTCCGGAAATAACCGACGTTTTCACAGCGGCTTGAGCGCCGCAAGGCTCTTGTGAGACATTAAAATCCATGCCTGAGGCTACGGCCTTGGGCATGGATTGTTGTTTTTAGAGGTACTCCCCGAATGGGCGAGGCGAGAAAATGACGCCCGAAGAAACCATCAAGTTCTGTCGCGGCAATCACGGGAAGGGCAGCGGCGTCCCCGCACGCATAGACTCGTAGGCTTTGAGCACCATTGCCAGGTCTTGGACGCCTTGCGGTCCCGTCATGGATGGGGCCCGGCCTTCCCGGATGCTTTCGTAAAATTCCCGGACCATCGGGCCCAGACCACGTTCCGACCGGGTGAGTTCCAGCCGGTGTTTCCCCGTTCCGTCGATTAGCTCTATCCACGACCCATCCAGCTCGAAATATGCGCTGCCGGCAGACCCGGAAATGGAGACCCATTGTCCGGTGTGCTGGCCCACGGCCCAAGAGTGGTTGATGACGCCCACCAGCCCGTCATCGTAGCGGTTGACGACAACGATCCCGTCCTCCGCGTCCAGCCCCGGCTGGCCCGGGGGCACGGCTATGCCGTAGATTTCGTTGGGAGGCCCGGCCAGGTAGGCCAGTATGCTGGCCTTGTGTATCCCGCCATCGATGTACACTCCTCCGCCGTTGAGCTCGGCATTGTTGCGCCATCCTCCCGGCCCATACGGGTACTGCTCTTGGAGCTGCACCAGCCGCAGTTGGCCCAGCACCCCGGCATCCACCAGTTCCTTGGCCTTGGCTACCGGCGGCAGGAAACGGTAATTTTCGGCGACCATCAACGTGACCGCGGACCGTTGGGCCAAGGCAGCTATCTCCTCGCCTTCACCTACCGTAAGAGCTATTGGCTTTTCTAGGAGGATGTGCTTGCCGTTGGCGGCCGCCAACCGGGCGTGTTCCAGGTGGAGGTGGTGAGGCGTGCAGATGTACAGCGCCGCAATCTTGGGGTCGGCTGCTGCTGCTTGGTAGGACCCGAAATATCCCGCCCCGCCGAATTCGGACGCGTAGGCGCGGGCTCGGGCCTCGTCCCGGCTGGCGAAATAGAGGTCGAGCCAGCTCCGCTCGCTACGGACCGTGTCGGCGAAGGTCCGGGCAAAGTCGCCGCAACCGATGACGCATAAACCGAATTTCACCAGAGCCCTCCCGCCGGACCATCCGTATGTGGCCGGAACTCTTCTTCCCGTTAGTTTGCGGGGGACCAGGACAGGGTATAAGACGCCGGCTGGCGAGTGCGAGGCGCTATCGCCTGCACGATGGCCACTATCCGTTGGTTCTCCTTGGGCTTCTCGACAGTCAGCTGTCCGGAGTTGGTGCCGTCCAGCTCCATGTCTAACACCAAGGTCTCGTCGGCCTCCAACACCAGTTGGACGGCATAGTCCTGGCGGACCCGGTTGTCCACGAATACGAACCCGTTGGGGACCCAATCCTGGGTGCTTACGGCGGTGTCCGCACCCCGGATTTCGAGGTTACGCAGGCACATGCCATGACTGTTGACTGCGTCGTCGGTGACGTATTGGAAGCGCACCAATATTTCCTGACCGGCGAAACGGTCAAGGCTCACCGATTCGTCGACCCACCCGGCGCTGTCGCCGGTGTACCCTGGGCCAAAGGCGCTCCCCACCGGGTCGTAGGAGGAGGTATTGGCGGTCTCGATTATGGACCAGGTATTAGCGCCGTCGGCCGAGACTTCCAAATAGCCGTAGTCCCAGCCCTCCTCCACCCGGTGCCAGACCTGGTACTCCAACGAGGGGGCCACTGCGCCGCGGAGGTCCAGCTGGAGGGACAGGGTGGAATCGATGGAGTCGCCGGAGTTCCCCCACCAGCAACCATCGGAGCCGACGTCCACCGGCAGCAGGGCCGTTTCGGTCTTACCCCGGAAGGTCAGGGTCGCAGGACTCTCCGGCCGCGCCAGCCGGACGTATTCGGTGGCGTATTGAGGAATGGAGGACTCCAGACCGTCTCCGGCCGACAACGATCTGGAAGGAGACACGGTTGCGGCCAGGCCGGCGTACCCGAAGGGCCCTTCGTCTTCATCGAGCAGGTTGGCCACCGCCCAGTCCCGGAACACGTCGTGGAAGCCGACGCCGTAACCACCCTCCCGGAGGAAGGCTTCCACACCGATAATGCCGTCGGCCTGCTCTCGGATAAGAGGCGTGATGTCGCGTCGTCCGCCGTAGTGCTGGGTCAAGTAGTGCATGAACAAAGCGGCCGAGCCGTAACTGACGCCCGAGGCGACAGGAGACAAAGGCCAATGGACGAGGGAAATCGGCCTCGACTGGCTGAGAAACCAGCCAATGTTGGACGGCCTGCTCCCGGTAATCGTGACCGCCAGCTCGGACAGTCCCTCGTTGACCCAAGAGTCCTCCGAAGGGTCGGCGTTCCAGTGGACGGCGTGCTGGAACTCATGGGCCAGAACGTCGAGATACGTCTGGCTGTGCACGGGAATAGCATCGACGTTGATGTAGATCGCTTCGTGCTCGTTGCTCCACGGTCTTACGGAACGAGGGTACTCGTCGCTGGAGCTGAAATAACCTCCAACGCCCGGCAGCCTGGCGTTCATGATGAACAGGTGCGGGTCGTTGTCTATGCCCGGAGTCCATTCCGTTCCGAAGGCCCCGGTGACATTGGGGTAAATGTTGTCTTCGAATACGGCCGCCGCCTCATTCAACGCCTCGTGGTCGACTTGCCGGCCCTCCTCCGTATACCAGTAGGCGTGAGCGGTGATTAGTTGGAGTTTGAAGGTGCTCTGATATTTTTCCAGCCGCACAACGTCGACCAGCCAAAAGGAGTCCTTGCGACCCGGTCGGTACACCGTGGGGCCGCGGCTTACTGGTCTGTCCTCGGGCAACGACGTCGGAAGAAGCTCCTTGGCAAGCCGGTAGAGGTCACGGTCCGGCGGTTCGGGGAAAGATGCAGCCGGCGGGCGGGACTGGTTCGCGGGGACAGGCTGGCCGGTAGCGGGAATCGGCTGGCCTGTCGTGGGGCCGGGCTGCGTGGTGGGAGACGCTAATGGAGACGGAGTCGCGGGAACAGCAGAGGCTGGGACGGCCACGGCGGTGGAAGGCGGCGGTGTGGCCGAGAGCGGCGGAGTGGCAGAGGGCGGTTGTTCCGACAGGCAACCAGTCAACAACACGGTCAACATCCCAGTTAAAATCGCGGCGAATCTGGCGAGGGCCAATGCTGTAGCTCCGGGGGCCTAGTTGAACCGGCTCATGGCGGTGTCTATGTCCTCTTCCGCCATGCAGGCGGTCGCCGCCACCGCCTGCCTTACCGCTTCGTCGATGGTCTCCTTCTCTTCGTCCGAAAAACGACCCAAGACGTGGGAGACGGAATCGGGGCCCTGCGGCGGACCGATTCCGACCCTCAACCGGGGAAAGGCGGTGGTCCCTACGGATTGGATGATCGAACGCATACCGTTGTGCCCGGCGTCGCTGCCTTCAGGCCTGAGCCGCAGCTTGCCGGTTGGCAAGGCCATCTCATCGTAGACCACCAGCAAGTTGCCCGGCTTGGCCCCGAAACGCGTAAGGAGGTACGCGACGCCCTCGCCGCTATTGTTCATGAAAGTGCGCGGCTTGGCCAATATCACCTGCTGGCCGCCGTGATAGCCTTCGCCCAACACCGCCTTGGCCCTCCTCTCACCGAGCCTGATCCCCCACTCGCGGGAAATCAGATCGACGACGCGGAAACCCACGTTGTGCCGGCTGTCCTTGAAACGGGGACCCGGGTTCCCCAAGCCTACGACTATAAGCATGTCTGGCCGCGGACCGCCGTCACCCGGCAGACCGCACCGGGAGAGATTCCAGAAGTTGCAGGAAAGCGTCTTCGTCGAGCACGGGAGTGCCCAACCGCTCCGCAGTGGCGGCCTTGGAGCCCGGAGAAGCGCCAACAACCACGTAGTCGGTGTTGCGTGTGACTGAGGCGGTGACTTTGCCGCCCATGGCCTTGATCCGAGACCCGGCTTCGCTCCGGGAGAGGGTAGCCAGGGTGCCGGTGACCACGAAGGTGAGCCCGGCGAAAGGCGCGTCCCCGTCGCCGGCCAGCTCCGCCGGCTCTTGCTCCAGACGGACGCCGCTACCCTGCAGCCTGGCGATGACCTGCCGGTTGGCGGAGTCCTGGAAATAAGCCGCGATGCTTTCGGCGATTCTGGGACCGATGCCGGGAACCGCGGTCAGTTCCTCCTCGGAGGCCCGCGATATCGCGTCTACGCTGTTGAAATTCTGGGCCAGCAACTCGGCAACCTCGCTGCCCACGTGAAGGATTCCCAAGGCGAACAACAATCGGGCCAAAGGACGAGACTTGCTGGCCTCGATGTTTGCCATGATCTTGGTAGCCAGCTTGTCGCCCATGCGCTCCAGTCCCAAGAGCTGTTCTTTCCGGAGGTAGTACAGGTCGGCCACGTCCGAGACCAGGCCGTTTTCGATGAGCGTGCGGCACCACTGTTCTCCCAGGCCGTCGATATTGGCCGCCCCTTTGCTCACAAAGTGTTTGAGCAATTCGAAAAACTGCACGGGGCACAAGGCGTTGGGGCACCGGTGCATGGCGTCGTCATCGGCCTTGATCACTGCGGTTTCGCAGACCGGACAGCGTTCCGGCATGTGGAATACCTGCTCCTCGCCGGTTCGGCGGGCGGCCACCGGGGCCACCACGTGAGGGATAACGTCACCGGCGCGTTCGATCACCACCCAGTCGCCGATGCGTATGTCCTTCCGGTGTATGTCTTCCTCATTATGAAGAGAGGCGTTCCGCACCGTGGCCCCGCTGACGACCACCGGCTCCAGAATCGCGTAGGGGTTGAGGCTGCCGGTCCTTCCGACATTGATACCGATTTGCCACAGGCGCGTCGTCGCTTGTTCCGCCGGGAACTTGTAGGCGATGGCCCAGCGCGGCTCCCGTCCGACTATCCCAAGGGACTCCTGTATCTCCAGCGGGTCGACTTTCACCACGACGCCGTCGGCTTCGTAGGGCAAGTCGTGGCGCTGTTCCAACCAGTACTGATAGTAATCGTGGACCTCGTCCAGCGTACCGCAGAGACGATTGTTGGGATTGACTCTGAACCCAAGGTCCTTAAGCCATCCCAAGGCCTCCCAATGGGACTGCTGCGGCCCCGCTCCGTCGATCTCGTCGCCCTCGACATCCCCCATGGAGTAGACCCAAATCTCCATGTTCCGGGATGCCGTAACCTTTGGATCGAGCTGCCTGACGCTGCCCGCCCCGGTATTGCGGGGGTTGGCGTAGAGCTGTTCGCCCCGGGCCGCCCGCTCCTCGTTCACGCGCCGGAACTCCCCGACCGGCAGATAGACCTCGCCCCGCACTTCCAGCAGGGTGGGAGCGTCCTCAAGAAGGGAGATTGGGATGGTGCGAATGGTGCGCAGGTTGGCGGTAACGTCCTCGCCGACCATACCGTCGCCCCGGGTGGCCCCTCGCACGAATACGCCGTTTTCGTAGGCCAGGGTCACGGCCAGGCCGTCGATCTTCAGCTCACAGACCAGGTTGAAATCGGCGTCGTCGGTGAGGTTCCTGGTGCGCCGGCGCCATTGCTCCAGACCGTCGAAATCGAAGGCATTGGCCAGGCTCAGCATGGGACGGCGGTGTTGCACCTGGGAAAAGGCTGCCGAAGGAGCGGCCCCGGCGCGCTGGGTCGGGGAGTCCGGAGTCTGGAGTTGGGGATATTCATTTTCCAATTCCCGCAACTCGCGGATCAACAGGTCGTACTCGTGGTCCGTGATGACCGGATCATCGAGGACGTAATACCGGTGGTTGTGGAAGTTAAGCTCCTTCTGGAGCTTTCCGGCGCGTCGTTCTATGGCGGCCTCGGCCATTTTGGGCCAATCTCCAGTGCCATGGGGTGATGGACACGGTGTGATGCAATAAGTATATACGGGTCAGGGCCGCCCTGCCGGGACCTGGGAGCGTCCCGGAGCCAGGTTTGGCGCTTCATCTTCGGGGGCGGGCCTGGCCAACGGCTCGTCCCACGCGGCCCAAGGCAGCCACCGTCTCTTGGCCCGGCGTTTGCCGTAGGTCTCGGCAACGGCCCTGGCCAATTTCTGGAAATGGTGACGGGCGGCGCTGGCCTCGTCTATGACGTCGCTGTAGGTGATAGCGGCGGGGTCGTCCCAAGTTGGTTGAGGACGGATGAAGCTGAGGCCTGCCGGGGTCGGGCCCGGCGGGATGTTGGTGTTGGCCACCACGGCGTCGACGCAATGGGGACCGCCGTAGTGGCGCACTACGGCAACGTGGTCCTGCACCGAGAACCCCACGGTCTGCCGGGGCTCCTCCGCCACGTTACAGACGTAAATCTTGTAGGCCTTGGACGCCGCTATTGCTCCGGTAATGTCGCGTATGAGCAAATTGGGCACAATGCTGGTAAACAGGCTGCCCGGGCCTATGACTATGATGTCGGCCTCACGGATGGCCTTTACGGCCTCCGGGTGGGCCGCGGGGTCCGGCGGTATCATGGAGACGGAGCGGAGGCGGTCGGAAGCCCCGGCGATCATAGTCTCGCCCACCAGGACCTCACCGGCGGCGGTGTTGCCCACCAGCGTAACGTCGGTCGTCGTCGATGGGACAACCCGGCCCCGGACTGCCAGCAATTCGCTGGCCACCTCGACGCCCCGGTAGAAATCGCCCCCGATGCCGGCCAACGCCGCGATGAACATGTTGCCGAAACTGTGACCGTCCAAGTCACCGTTGGACGAGAAGCGGTAGTCCATCAACTGCTGCATGACCGGTTCGGAATCGGCCAGCGCCACCAGGCAGTTCCGAATGTCTCCCGGCGGTTGAATTCCCAATTCGTCGCGGAGCCTGCCCGAACTGCCGCCGTCGTCGGCCATTGTCACCACGGCGGTGATGTTGGAGGTGTACTCCTTGATTCCGCGGAGGAGCCCCGGCATCCCGCTGCCCCCGCCGATCATGACGATTCGCGGCCCCGGCCCCAGCATCCGCTGGATGTACAGGGAGTCCAGCAGGTTGCCGTGCCGGCTCCGGCGCCGGATGCCGATGAGCGAGCGGGTGAGGCCGGCGACGGCGACGCAGGCCACCGCCACTCCCGCACCTATGAAAACTGTGACGCTGACCCAAGTGGACTCGCCGCCGAGGCTCAGGAAGGAGACGATGGCGGAGCCCTTGGGTATGTCCAAGGCGAAAACGGTCCCGGCGCCCAACGCCAGGAGTCCGATGGCCCCCAACAGCAACCAGCGTTTCAAAGACAGGCCGGGGGCCAGCACTATCGCCGCGACATACAGCCAGGTCCAGCCGGTTATCCCCCGGCCGGTTATCCCATCGGGAGGTTCTATCATGTTCCCGGAAACCTAGACCGTTACCGTCGAAAGATTGTCCGACGATTCCTGAATGGCGTCCAGCAGCCGGTGTCGTTGGACCGCTGTGTCGAAGTCGGGTTGAGCGTCGGGCCCTCCGCGAATGGACTCCCCTAGAAGCTGGTACAACTGGGCGACGTTGTAAGCCTCACCGGCCGGTACGTCTCCGGGAGCCAGGCATAAACGCTCCGGCACCGGCAATTCCTCCAGCGCGCCGGAACTTCCTTGGGAACCGTAGAGCCGCACGTTGCCGTATTGGACCATCTCTTCAGACCTGGCGGTGAGGGTGCCCTCTCGCCCGAACACTTCCATTCGCCATCCGCTGCCGTTCCAAGGGACGGTGGCGACGTGCAGCGATGCCGCCGCCCCGTTTTGAAGGACTCCGTGGACCATCACGCTGTCGGATGCGTCCACCGGCACCGGTCCGTTGGGCGTTTGCCATTCCGGGACCTGTACGCCGACTCGTGCCGACAACTCGCGAAACTCCCCCACGCAAATACAGAAGATATCGAGCGAGTGGCCGGTGGCGATGGTAAGCGTGTTGGCCCCCTTCGTCCGGTCGGCCATCCACGCCCGGTCCGCCCCCCGCTGCAACAGTCCTGGGAGAAACATGGTCATGTTGCAGGCCAATATCTCCCCCACGTAGCCTTCCGCCAGCAATTCGGCGGCGCGAAGCAGGGCCGGGCCGCCCCGGGCCTGCAACCCCACCATGTGGCGCACCCCCTTGGACCTGGCCAGAGCGGCCAATTCATCCGCCTCGGCCGTATTGGCGCCCAGAGGCCATTCGCAAAACACGTGTTTACCTGCCTGCAGCCCGGCGGTGACCATACCGTAGTGTGCGGGCACGCTCACCGAGACGGTCACGAGGTCCACGTTGGGGTGGTTGGCCATCTCGGTATAATCGTGGAAGGCCAGCCCCGCCCCGTAGAACCTGGCCGACTCCTCGGCCGTTTCCGAGCGGGAGGTGCAGACGGCCGCCAACTCGAATTGGGGCATCGCCAGCAGGGCGGGAAGGTGGGCCCGTTTACTCCATCCGTAGTTGGCGTTGGCGCCGATGATGCCTACTCGTATCTTTTCTTCCACTGTCGTCCCTCGCAAGGTGAAATGTAAGCGCGGCCCCGTGTTGGCGGGGGGACCGGTCAGTTGACGGCGGCGGGCGCCACCCTGGTGTGCCAGGGGGTTGCCTGTTCGTAAGCGTAGGCCGCACGGAACAGGGTTGTTTCAGCGAAAGGCGCGGCTCCCAGCTGAAGCCCGATGGGCAGCCCTTCGCCGGTGAACCCGCCCGGCAGCGATATTGCCGGCAGAGCGGTGAGGGCGTAGCAACCGGTGTAGGCCCGCCTGAAGAAGAACCGGGCCCGGACGTCCTCGGCGCTCTCGAAGCGGGCGGTCAGGGCGGTATGTTTGGGGGCCGGATAGGGAGAGGTGGGCGACACCAATACGTCAACCTCTTGGAGGGCTTCCATGAACTGACGGCGCAGCAATACCCTGGCCTTCGCCGCGCGGTTGTATAGTTTCGCCGGCACCAACGCCCCCGACAGCAGGCGGGTGCGGCTGGCTTGGTCCAGGTCTTGGGGGCGGGTCCGCAGGACCTCGTCACGGGCTCCGGCTCCCTCGGTGTCCGCTATGCCCACGAAAATTGCGCCGGCCAACTCCACCAGAGGTATGGAGACGTCTTTGACCTCGGCTCCCAGGTCTTTGAAGACTTCCAGAGAAGCGTCGATAGCCGAACGCACCTCCGGGTGCATGTCGCTGCTGTTGTGAAGTTCCCGGACCAGCCCTACACGGAGGCCCTGGACCCCGTCCTTCATGCCCCGGGTGTAGTCGGGGACCGGGAGCCTGCTGGTGTAAGGGTCGTTTGGATCGTATCCGGCTATCGCGCCCAGCACCAGCGCGCAGTCCTCCACTGTCTTGGTCATGGGGGCCGCCGCGTCCATGAACCAGCACATGTGGGACATTCCGTAGCGTGAAACCCTGGCAAACGTTGGCCGGAGCCCCACCACGCCGCAGTAGGCTGCCGGACCGCGCCCGGAGCCTCCGGTGTCTTCCCCGATGGAGGCGGCGCAGAGGTGGGCCGAGAGGGCGACGCCCGAGCCGCTGCTCGACTCGCCCGGAGTGCGCTCCAAGTCCCACGGGTTGGCGGCAATTCCCCAAGGAGGGTTCCGGGTGCCGCCCATGGCGAGTTCGCTCATGTTGAGCTTGCCCAGCAGCACCATGCCGGCCTCCTTGAGCCGCTTGATGACAGTCGCGTCTTCGGAAGGCACAAAGTCCTGATAGACCCGGGAACCGTTGGTGGTGAGGATGCCCTTGGTCCAGAACTGGTCCTTGACCGCCGCCGGCACTCCCGCCAAAGGCCCCAGGCTCTCGCCGGCGCTTAAGCGCCGGCCCACTTGCTCGGCCGCGTCGAGGGCCTCTTCGCGGGTTACAGTGATGTATGCCGAAAGCCGGGAGTTCAGGCTGTCGATTCGGTCCAGGTAGGCACGGACAGCGTCCACCGGAGTAAGGCTGCCGTTTCGAATGGCTTCGGCGGTGGCGGCAGCGGACAAGAAGGCGATGTCGTCGTGTGGCATCCGCCGGCTCCTATTGGCCGTGGTCCGGCGGTTCGGGAAAGATCAACACCGGCTGAACGTCCGAAAGGTCCAGTTCCAGCAGCTTGTCCAGCTCTTGGACCAGGCTGGAGAACCGGTTGGCCACTTCGGTCACCTCTTCGGGAACGATGTTGATCCCGCAAAGACGGGCCAGTTCTTCGACTCGCTGTTCGGGAGACAGGTCAGGGGCATTCATGCCCGGTCCTCCAAGGCAGGCGTGATGGAATCCAGGCTTGAGTCACGGTCGGCAGGGATGATTACCGGCCCAATATAACCTTGGGCTATTGGACTGTCCATAGGCGCTCCGTGTGTGCGGACATGGCGGGCCCCGGCGGCCTTGAATTTTCATGCCGCTATCGGCGGAGGTGTACACTCTCATGGTTTGACAGAAGCCAACAAGAGAAGGCAACAAGTACATCGGCAAGTCACGCCGCTAAATATGACCCTTGCCGTCCGCCAATCTGTTCCGTTATATCGGCCTGTCCGCCGCCAAGCCGGAAGATGTCTTGGTATCTTCGCGGCCCTGCTCGTCGCGGCCGCCGCTGTTGCCTGTTCCTCCGTGATACCCACTCCGGAACCTTCGGCGGCGCCCACAGTTGTGCCGTCTCCCACCCGGGCGCCTGCTCCCGACGCAACTGTCCCCGCAACGCCCCTTGCGGCCACTCCCACGGCTGTGCCTTCTTCTGCCCCGAAGCCCACTCCGGCGACAACTCTCCCCGTAACGCCTACCACGGCAACACCAGCGCCAACGGTTGGAGCTACGGCCGGACCAAGGTCCGACCGCCCACTGCCGGACGGACTGGCTCCCGCTTCGGGCGAGGTGTTTGCAGTCTTGGAGACTCTGTTGGAAGAACTGGGCCCCCGGCAGAGCGCCACCGGCCAAGAGCTCCGTGCCGCTGAGTACTTGAAAGAGCGATTCGAGGAGATCGGTTACGAGGCTCAAATTCGACCGTTCACGTTCCAACGTGCTTCGAGGGAGAAGTCAGGGATAACGATCGATTCGCCGGCCCCGCAAGAGGTCTACGCCTTCCCGCTGCCTCGAACAGGGACCGGGTCCACCTCGGGACTGTTGCTTCCGGTGGGGCTGGCCAGGCCCGAAGACACGGCGGGGGACGGCCCGGCGGGAAAAGTGGCGCTGGTCGAGTCGGGAATGATCCCTCTTCAAGAGAAGCTTGACAACCTCGCCGCCGCAGGGGCCGCTGCCGTCATCCTCTATAATCTCGAAGCCCTCAACGCCGGGGAATGGCTGACCGTTGAAGCGGAAATACCGGTGCTGGCCGTCTTTCATTACGAAGAAGGACTATTGAAGGCACTCCTTGAGGACGGGGTGGTAACCGTGTCCGTGACGGTAAAAGCGGATGAGTTTGAGTCCCGTAACGTAATCGCCGAATTGGAGGGTACCGGAGATGACGTGATAATCGTGGGCGCCCACTACGACACGGTGCCGGGGGTCGCCGGGGCCAATGACAACGGCTCGGGTACCGCCATCGTGCTGTCGCTGGCTGAGACCCTGGCGGGCCGGGAACTGCCGTTCGACGTCAGATTCATTCTCTTTGGGGCCGAGGAAATGGGACTGTTCGGCAGCCGGCACTACGTTGAGTCGCTGTCCGGCCCCGATTTGGACCGGATAAGTGCGATGCTTAATTTCGATTCGGTGGGCACAGGTCTCCGGCTGGCGGTGTTGGGACAGCGGGACCTTACAGGCTTGGCGCTGGAACTGGCCGAGGGGCTGGCAGTGGTCGCGGAAGCGAGTCAGGGCCTCCCGAGAGGGTTCGCCAGCGACCATACTTCCTTCGAGTATGCCGGTGTGCCGGTGTTGATGTTTTTCGGCCCCGATCTTTCCAGGATTCACACCGCGGCCGACAACACCCTGGAATTCGTTCAGCCCGAGCTCCTGGACGGCGCGGCGGCAGTCGCCCGAGCATTGTTGCAGTCGCCGGAGTTCGCTGAGGCAGTCACCGCCCGTTGAATTCGCCATGCTATACTTGGCGCACTTTCAACCTCGTTAGACTGGAGGTGTTTGCGATGCAATGGGCTTCAGCAATATCGGAGCAGACCGGCTTGGAGGACGCCATCGCCGAATGCGCCGCCAGCCTCAAGTCGCAGCTAACTTTGGTCCCCGACCTTGCGGTGGCTTTCGTGTCGCCACACTACCGGGGCGATTACCAGAACGTCTGCCGGGCCATCGGCGAAAACCTGGGGGCCCGGACTGTTTTCGGTTGCTCTGGTGGAGGAATCATCGGGAATGGCCAGGAAGTGGAGCAGCGGGCCGCCGTGTCCATCACCGCCGCGACCCTGCCCGGGGTCGAAATCGAGGCTTTCCACCTAGAGGACCAGCAGCTACCGGACATGGACGCCGGACCAGACAAGTGGGAGGAGCTGTTGGGCGTCGCGCCTTCGGACGAGCCCCAGTTCGTTCTCTTGGCCGACCCGTACTCCTTCCCGGTCCAGAACCTGATCATGGGACTGGACTTCGCCTACTCGCGGGCCGCAAAGATCGGAGGCTTGGCCAGCGGCGCGCAACAACAGGATGGCAACGCCCTTTTTCTGAACGGCGAGGTTCATAACAGTGGCGCGATAGGGTTAGCCCTACACGGCAACATAACCGTCGACACAGTGGTGGCCCAAGGTTGCCGTCCCGTTGGGGAGCCGATGCGGATCACGGCCTGCAACCGGAACCTGCTGATGGGGCTGGACGAAAAGCCGCCGGTGGAAATTCTACGGGGCATGTTTCAATCGATGCCGGACCGGGACCGGGAACTGATGGGGCACTCCCTTTTCCTGGGAGTGGTAATGGACGAATTTCTGGACAACCCGGTTCATGGAGACTTCCTGATACGCAACGTGGTGGGCATGGACCAGAAGACAGGAAGTCTGGCCATCGGCGAGTTGTTGAAGGAGGGCCAATTGGTCCAGTTCCACCTGCGGGACGCCGAGACCTCTTCCCAAGACTTGCAGGTAGTCCTGGAACGTTACGCCTCCGAAAACCGGGAAAACGATGTCCCGGGCGCTTTGCTCTTTTCCTGCTTGGGGCGGGGCCAGTACCTGTACGGGCGGCCCAACCACGACACTGAAATTTTCCAAGAGAAGCTGGGGCCGGTGCCTTTGGGCGGCTTCTTTTGCAACGGGGAAATCGGCCCGGTGAGCGGCACCACCTTCCTGCACGGCTACACCAGCTCCTTCGGCCTCTTTCGCCCCAAGGCCTAGTTTTAACGCCGAGGGCGCAGAGTATCGACCTCAAATCACCCGCCGCGGAGGTTACTTGGGTTTCTCCGTGCGCTCTGCGAATTCTCTGCGGCCTCTGCGTTCAAATACCCCCGTAAAAGTAGGAATCCCGGTTTCGCTCACCGGCCAGTTCGGGGTGCAGGGCCGGCAGACGCTGGCCGGTATCCGGGCCTGGGCCGAAGATGTTAACCGCAGCGGCGGCCTGACCATCGGAGACGTGTCCCCTCGTCCGACGCGTTTGGTCTTTTACGACGATGCCAGCAACCGCGCGACTGTTCGCGACGTCACCAAGCGGCTGATCGTGGAAGACCGGGTGGACCTGCTGATCGGCCCCTACTCGTCAATGCTCACAACGGCTGCGGCCGAGGTCGCCAGAGAACACCGCAAGTTGATGTGGAACCAAGGTGGGGCGTCTCCCAACGTCTACCGGCGCGGCAATCCTTGGATCGTAGGTGTGCTGACCCCGGCCACCGACTACCTTGCGGGACTGCTGGAGTCGGTCCGGCGGTCCAGTCCGACGGCGCGAACGCTGGCTCTGGTTCGCGCGAAGACGGGAGCGTTCCCAAGAGACATCTGCTCCGGCGTCCTGAAACGCGCGTCCGGCCTTGGCTTCCGGACTGTCCTGTCCAACGAGTTCGACGCCGCTGCCCGAGACTTCGGGCACGTCGTGGCCGAGGTGAACAGGGCCGGTCCCGACGTGTTGATCGTGGCCGGGAGATTCCAGAACGACCTGTTGCTGTCCGACCAGTTGACCTCTTCCGACGCGCGGGTTGGCGCTGTCGCCGTGGTCGCCGCCGGAGTCCAGCAGTTCCATGATCGGCTTGGGCCCCGCTCCGAGAGATTCATCGGCCCCAGCCAGTGGGAGCCGCATGCCGGTTGCACGGTCGAGCATGGCCCGACGGCCAACGAAGTGATCGCCTCCTTGGGCCGCGCCGGCCACACCGCGGTTGACTACCCGATGGCCCAGGCTTACGCTGTCGGCGTCGTGGCCCGGCGCTGCTTGGAAGAGGCGGGTACGACCGACAGCCTGGCCCTCCGCCGGACTGCGTCCGCCATGGACTTTTCCACGTTCTACGGAAGGTTCAAAATCGACGCAACGGGGCGGCCGACCGCCAGGCAAGCCCTGTTGGTGCAGTGGCAACATGGCCGCAAAGCGATAGTCTGGCCGCCGGAATCAGCCCAGGGAGAGTTGGTATATCCCTGGCGGTAGGCTGGTGGAATGGTGTGTCGGCCCGGTTGAGAAGCTATGGTACAGAAATACAAGAACGGCAGCAGACATCTACTCTCACAAGCGACGCAGGAATTGGCCCAAGGAGACGTGCGGCAGGCCTCCGAGAAAGGTTGGGGAGCAACAGCCCAGATGGTCAAAGCCGTGGCGGCACGAAAGAGGTGGCCGCACCGAACTCATGGGGCGCTATACCGCGTTGTCGATCGTCTGGCGCAGGAAACTGGCGACAACGATATCCGGCGGTTGTTCCAAATCGCCAGCAACCTGCACACGAACTTTTATGAAGATTGGGATACGGCTAACGGCGTGGCATCAGGCCTTCAGGACGTTCAAGATTTGCTGAACAAAC
The DNA here is from genome assembly GCA_965220625.1 of Dehalococcoidia bacterium. GTDB lineage: Bacteria > Chloroflexota > Dehalococcoidia > Lucifugimonadales > UBA3495 > VXOI01. The sequence goes on along the minus strand of CBDCQN010000003.1, from coordinate 1,113,742 downwards.
TTGAGCCATTAACCTGAGCACCCGAAGTCTCTGCTTCCTCCAGGAGCCCCTCCCATGAACCGGGTGGTTGCCCTTATCCCTTGGCTAGCCTTGTTCCGGCCGCCGGTACGCTGGCGCCGTCAAATACATGGAGCCCACGTTCTATATCTTCTTGGGACGAGCAGGCTGAAATCGAGGGCTGTTTTATGAAATTGCAAGACAAAGTTGCGGTGGTTACGGGCGCAGGACGGGGTATTGGCCGGGTCATTGCCGTCGCGTTCGCCCGGGAAGGCGCACGCGTGGTGGTCGCGGCCCGCAACGAGGCGGAACTTGAGCAGACCGTTGCCGTGGTGTCCGAAGCCGGCGGACTGGCTATCGCCGTCCCTACCGACGTGACCAACCAAGCCCAGGTCGAGCGGCTGGCGGATGCTGCCGTGGAGCAGTTCGGACGGATCGACGTTCTGGTCAACAATGCCGGTATCTCCGGCCCCCTGGGCCCGCTGGAGACCAACGACGTCGCGGCTTGGGTGGACACGGTCAACGTCAACCTCACCGGCACCTTCCTTTGCTGCCGGGCGGCGATACCCGTGATGCTGCGGCAGGAGGCGGGCCGGATAATCAACCTCTCCGGGGCGGGAGCGACGAACGCCTGGAGCAATATGTCGGCCTACTGTTCCAGCAAGGTAGCGGTGGTGCGCCTGACCGAGGTCCTGGCCCAGGAGTTGGATGGCAAGGGGATTACAGTGAACGCTTTGGGGCCCGGCTCGGTGCACACCACCATGTGGGACAAAATGACCGAAGAGGCGGCCGAAGTGGGGGCAACGTTCATCCACGAAACGGGGCTGCGAGTCACGTCGGGAGGAGGGGCCTCGATCGACGAATGCGCCGAACTGGCGGTCTGGCTGGCCTCAGAGGAAAGCGGCGCACTGAGCGGAAGACTAATCTCGGCGGCAACCGACGATTTTCACGGTCTGCCGCCGAGGATTGACGAGATAATGGCCAGCGACGCCTACACCCTGCGTCGAGTGGGGCTTCCGTAGAAAGCGAAGCGCAAATTGGCTAAGGTTTATTTCCGGGTCTGGTTCTGCCCAGATGGGGTCGGCTCGTTGAATTCTTCGCCCTTAGCCTGCGCTTCATCGCGCCGTTTCAACCATGCCTCCCATCTGGCATCAGCTTCCCGGGCGCCTTGCGCCTTCAATTCCCTAATTCTGTTCGGAACCAACAACACCATATAGCCTAGGACCTCCAGCGTGGCGAGTACGGTAATTGTGGCCGCAACAGCCGAGGCTATGCCCTGGCCGAGGATTGGCGAGATAATGGCCAGTGACGCCTACACCCTGCGGCGGGTGACTTTGTAAAGAGGGTTTTCAACGCAGAGGACGCAAAGAATCACGGAGGACGCGGACGATTCCGCGGACTCTGCGTCTCCTCTGTGGTCTCTGCGTTAAAGGCCTCGACCCTAGCTCTCCAGCTTGACGGTATTGCGGAGGACGCCGATGCCGCTGATGTCGATCTCGCAGACGGCACCGTCGGTCATGTCTTGCGTGGTGCCTGGAGTGCCGGTGAAGATGCAGTCCCCGGGCTCCAGGGTTACGTAGCGGGTGATGAACTCGATCATCGTCGGCACGTCGAAAAGCAGGTGGTTGGTGGTCTCGTTCTGCTCCTCGTTACCGTTCACCCGAGTCCGCAGGTGCTGCGCGTGGGGGTCGACCTCGGTCTCGATCCACGGGCCCATGGGCGAGAAGGTGTCGGCCGACTTGGCGCGCCACCAGTCCGAGTTGTTCTCGTTGCGGTCTTTCCGTTGCCAGTCGCGGGCCGAGACGTCGTTGCCGCAGGTGTAGCCGAAAACGTGGTTCAGGGCGTCTTCCTTGGAGACGTTCCTGCAGGTGTCTTTGATTACCACCACCATCTCGCCCTCCGCGTCGAGCCGCTGCACCTCTTTGGGGCGGACGATGGCGTCCTCCGGACCGATGACGCTGGTGGGGGTCTTGTGGAAAACCATCGGATATTCCGGGGCGGGCCGGTCGCCGACGTGGCTGGTGTAGTTAAGGCCCATGGCCAGGATTTTGCCCGGCACTACGGGAGCCAGCAGCTTGACGTCGGAGAGCTTGTGAACGTGGTCGGTCAGGGTGTGTTCTTCGAATGGGCTGGCGCTCAGCGCCGTAACGTTGTCGCCGTCCACTACGCCGTAGTGAACGTGTCCGTGGGCTTCATACCTGGCGATTCTCATTGACTTCTCCTAGCTCTACTGGACAGGTTTCAGTCGCCGGAGCGTCCAGGTCCGGCGGGGGCAATGCGGGATAATTCTAACGCCTGCCGCCCCGGTTGGCTACCGGACCAGGTGGGCCCAGATCCACCACCTAGCCTAAAGAAACCACCTCGTTGGAGCCGGCTGGGAAGCCGGCTATGATGGTAAGTGCTCAAAACAAAGCCATCACCAACGAGGTGCAGCCATTATGCCCCAGGGAGCATTGCCTTTCCAGTACGCTCAGGAGAAGGGTTCGACGGGGATGACCGCTCTCGCCGGACTGGGGGCCTATTTGGACCTGTGGCAGGTTGCCGGTTTACCCCAGTCGCTCCGGCGGCATCTGGGCGTCAAAGGGGGGCAGGGCTGGACCGACGAGCAGATGGTGATCTCCCTGGTGCTGTTGAACTTGGCGGGGGGTGAGTGTGTGGAGGACCCCCGATCAAGTCGGGGGCAGGCTCTGCGCCTGTTGGAGAAGGACGAGGGCTTGGGCCGGGTGTTGAGGCTGGCAGAGACCCAGGGGATGGGCCGGCGGGAGCGCCGGGGGCTTCTGGGGAGGTGGCGGAAGGAACGCCGGCGCAGTGTGCCGTCATCCTCGGCGGTGTTCCGGTTCCTGAACCGATTCCACGACGAGGAAGAGGAAAGCAGGAGGCAGGCCCACACCGCGTTCATACCTGCCGCCACCGCCGGACTCCTGGGTCTGGGACGGGTCAACGCCGACTTGGCGGGCTTCGTCCAACGCCAGGTTCGGCATGAGCAGGCCACCCTGGACATGGACGCGACCCTGATCGAGACGCACAAGGAGCAGGCTTTGTACTGCTACAAGAAGCACAAGGCGTACCAGCCCTTCACCATCTACTGGGCCGAAACCGGGCTGGTCTTGCACTCGGAGTTCCGGGACGGAAACGTGCCGGCGGGCCACCAGCAACTGCGGGTGCTCAGGGAGTCGTTGGAGCGCCTGCCTTCGGGGGTGGAGCGAGTGCTGGTGCGCTCGGACACGGCGGGCTACCAGCAGGAGTTCTTGCGCTACTGCGCCGAGGGCAAAGACCAACGCTTTGGGGTGATTGAGTTCGCCGTGGGAGTGGACGTGACTCCGGGATTCAAGGCTGCGGCGGCCCGGACGGGTGAGGAGGAGTGGCATGAGTTGGGCCGGGAGGTGGACGGACGGCGAGTGGAAACGGGGCAGCAATACGCGGAAGTGAACTTCGTGCCCAACTGGATAGGGCACTCCAAGACCAGCCCGGAGTACCGGTACATCGCCATCCGGGAACGGCTGCGGAACCCGCCGCTGCCGGGGCTGGCCGGCCAGTTGGACCTGCCCGCCATCATGGAGATGGGAGAGGGTGGGTGGTACAAGGTCTTTGGAATGGTGACCAACCGGGAGGATGAGCCGGAGGAGTTGGTCTGGTGATCCAGACAGCGGTGCGGGAAAGGGGAAGAGGTGCACTCCGTGCTGAAGGAAGACCTGGCTGGGGGCCGGCTGCCCTCGGGACTGTTCGGAGCCAACGCCGCTTGGTGGGCGATAACGGTGCTGGCCTTCAACCTGAACTCGGCGATGAAGCAGTTGGCCTTGGGTCAAGAGTGGGTGAGCCGAAGGCTGAAAGCGGTGCGCCACGCCAGGACCCTGGTCATCAATCTGAGTGGGGGTCATCCCTCATACCCGGTGTTGGTGGCGGCGCGGCGGAGCATCCTCGCCCTGGCCCACGGGCCGCCGACGGGCTGAGCCGGCCCGGACGGCGCCAAAAGCCACCAACACCGGGCCCCCAGCCGGGCACCGCGGCGGGACTGCGCCCCGCGCCGGCCGGGACCGCCTCTCCGAAGGCCCCTTGCTTCGGAAAAGTACCCTCAGGCTGTCATACCCAACCCCAAAACCCCTTCCCAATGCCTCCCACCAGCCAACCCCCAAGCCCCAAGCCCCAAGCCCCAGAACCCGCCACACTATTTAGGTGGTGGATTTGGGAACCCCCGTAAATGTTCAGTCCCGGTGAGGAACCCCGCCCCACCCGGTGGATACCGGCTTTCGCCGGTATGACGAAGGGCTGCGCTCATTGACGGATTGTCCCGGAGTCTGAACACTGTAAGCCTGACTACTTGATGGATGACTCGTATTGGTGGCGTAACCTCCGTCCGCCGTTGACCAGCCTGCACCCTCCCATCCCCCGGTTGGACATAGACTATGTGAAGCAAGTCTACCGCAACGAGCACGGCACCGAGCCGCACTGATGGGAGTAGGAGTTTCAAAATGCTGAGCAAATTGCTGCTGCTCGCGCTGGCCCTGGCCAGTCTCACGTTCTACGTAGGGTGCACCTCTGATATGGGGAGGGAGAGGCCGCCGAGCGGCGGGCTTGGCAGCAGCGGGCCTAATTATTATGGTCCAGCGACACTGGAGGAGCGGATAGTGGGGGCCGATGCGATAGTCCGGGCGCGGTTTCTCTCCGCGTCCCCAGTGGCGGAGCGGATCCCAGAACATTCGGGCTACATCGGTGCGGTGGAACTCCGGTTCCAGGTGCTGGAGTATTTGCGGGGAAGCGGGGCAGGGGAGTTGGTGGCTTTAATCGATGATGTTGGAATACCCTACGGCAGCAGCGGGAAAGCCATTGACGGGGGCAGGACAATCGGGGACGGGCGGGACACCCAATGGGACAGCCGGGAGGCGATTCTATTTCTCTTTGACGCTGTGCCGGGGCTTCCCAGCACGCAGCAGGCGGATCGGTACTGGTTGGGAGCAGTATCCACCTATCCGCGCTATCACCTTGACCGACATGAAGGCAAAGATAACGGAGATAGCGCAACTGGTCGCCGTGGGGGGCGGCTCGGAAGAGTACCGGGACTGCCTCTATGAGAAGTACCGGTGGGCGCGGCAAGCCCACTATATGAAGGACAATTATACAGTTTTCGAAGATGACCGCGACTATTTCTACATCTGCCATGACGCTGCCATCAATTCCGGCCTGCCCGCCGGGACCCGGGCGTTCACGGATCCTTTGGGGGGTGAAGGGGATACCGCTCCGTCTGGTGAGGGAGACTTTCCGATTATGGGCAGGGATGCGGGGCAATTCAGCACGAAGTGGCCGGGAGTGGCGGACACGGTGCGCCCCCTGCCCGCGGGAGAGTACAAGTTCTACTATAGCTATCGGCCACGGAAATACATCATCTGCGACGGGCAGCCCGAGGAGGAGAAGAAACGAGAAGAGGTGTTCGTCACGGTGACTGCGCCTGCTGGCACGGTGCACGAAGCCTTCTTCGATTCCGTTGCCATCGGCTCCGGCGTGGGCGCCGACGCATCCGACGGCGTGCTGGATCCCAAGGCGTTCTCGGTGGGCCAAGTGAGCACTGATCTCCAGTCCCTGAAGTGGCAGGGCGGTTCGGCGACGCTGACCCTCAGCACCCCCGCGTCCCTGTCGGGCCGGGTCCTGGACTTCATAGCGCTGGATGGGACGGTGGCGCTCTCCCTGGACGGAGGCGCGGCGATGGTGGACCAGGCCGACGTCACCTGGACGTGGAGCGTCGGGAATGCGCCGTGGGCGGCCGGCGACCTGCTGATGCTGCGGCTTCGTGACCTGTCGGCAGACCCACCGGTGTTTGGCGACGCCACCTACGGCTTCTCCATAGCCGAGGACGCGGCGGTGGGCGCAGCGGTGGGAACGGTGTCCGCCACCGACGCCGACGACGACATTTTGACCTACAGCATCACGGCGGGGAACGGCGAGGGGAAGTTTGCCATAGGGAGCGCCACCGGGGCCATCGCGGTGGCAGCCGCGTTGGACTTCGAGACGACCGGCTCCTACAGCCTAACGGTCCGAGCGAGCGACGGGACCAACAGCGCCACGGCGTCCGTCCACGTCACCGTAACGGACGCCAACGATGCGCCGGTCCCGGCTCCCCCGGATACCCCGACCCCCACGCCGGCACCCACGGCGACGGCGACGCCCACGCCCCCGCCCACCCCGACCCCACCTCCAACCTCTACGCCGGTGCCAGGGGACGCTTGGCTCGATCCAGACCCGGAGACGGTGACGTTCGACGGGAGCGAATGGCGGGAATTCACGGTGCGTGGGACTGGCGTTGACCGCATCGACCTTGGGGTGAAGGTGTGGCCTGGCAGCACTGGCGCGGTGGGGTCGACCGGCAGTTCTTCTCCGCCATCCGTTAGCGAAGCCTGCGAAAGCACGTCTTACACCGGCTACACGTTGCGGGACGGCTGGACGGTCAGGCTGGTGGGTTGCCAGGCGGGCACAGTGATCATTCAGCTTGGGAGATACGTCGGAGACGACTACGTGCTGCTCAGGCGGTACACGGCGAACGTGAGCGGAGGGTCATAGATCGCTCCACAGGATGAGGCCCCGGTAGCAACTACCGGGGCCTTTAAGGTGTTGAGACTCCGGCCGAGAAGGCCCAGGGTCATCAAAAGTGTCCGGTATGGAGGGAAGTGCAACTGGCGATTGCTTTGCTGTCGACCAATGGAGAACCCCCGTAAATGTTCGGTCCCGGTGAGGAACCCCGCCCCACCCGGTGGATACCGGCTTTCGCCGGTATGACGGAGGGCTGCGCTTATTGACGGATTGTCCCGGAGTCTGAACACTTACGCTGGGGCGGGAAAATTGTCTCCGGAGGTTGAGCAGTCGTGTTTCATCTCTGGCCTCCATCGGCTCGTGGACCAGGGCGGCAGCGGTGGTGAAGCCAACGGGCATCCCGCGCTGCCAGGCCAGGGTTATTTAAGGAACCTCTGAATAAGTCAGCGACATGGCGGCGAAAGCCGGAATCCCGGAGGGTAGATTAGGGAGGTCAGCTATGCAATGAACGCCGGCACCCCCATCCTAACCTTCCCCCGTCGAGGGGGAAGGGACTCGGTCAGAGGTTTCTTAATTGTTGAATCCGCTCCCCTTCCGTCGTCCCGGTCGCAACCGGGACCCAGGATCCGGCGCCGATTTTGGTTCCCCAAGGCGTCTCTAAATCCAAAGTTGGGGTCTGGATTCCGGCTGCGGCCGGAAAGACGAGGGGATTTTTTCCGACAATTAAATGACCTTGGCTGGCAGGCGGCGAGGTCCTCAACCGGCGATTCTGACGCATGGTACAATTATCGGCAGCCTGATAAGATCGTCTCGTTTCGTTTGGAGTCCTGTTTTGACCGGCGAGGTCCGCGTCCGTTTTGCTCCCAGCCCCACGGGGCAGCCGCACATTGGCAATATCCGTACGGCGCTCTTCAACTGGCTGTTTGCCCGTCACCACGGGGGCCGGTTCATCGTGAGGATCGAAGACACCGACCAGGCCCGCCTCGTCCCCGGCGCGGTGGAGTCCATTCTGGATGGGCTACGCTGGCTGAACATCGATTGGGACGAAGGCCCGGAGGTGGACGGCCCCTACGGCCCTTACCTCCAGTCTCAAAGACTGGACGTCTACCACGGCCTGGCCGCACGGCTGGTGGAACAGGGCAACGCGTACCATTGCTACTGCAGCCGGGAGAAGCTGGAACAGGCCCGCCGGGAAAGACCCAACGCCGGTGGAAACCTCTGCGATTGCCGCTACCTAAGCCCCGACGACCGGGCGGCGCGCGGGGCCTCCTCCGCCGAACCTGGGGTTATCCGCTTCGCCATGCCCACCGAGGGCGTCACCTCCGTCCACGACTTGGTGCGGGGCGTCGTGGAATGGCGGAACGAGTTGCTGGAGGACTTCATCATCCTGAAGTCCGACGGATTCCCCACCTACCACCTGGCGGTGGTGGCCGACGACCACTTGATGCGAATCAGCCACGTGATGCGGGCGGAGGAGTGGCTGCCCAGCACTCCACGGCACCTGCAACTCTATGACGCCTTGGGATTCGAGCCGCCGGAATTCGCTCACCTGCCCATGATAATGGGCCCGGACCGCGCCAAGCTGTCCAAGCGCCACGGCGCCACGGCCATCGACGAGTACGAGGAGCAGGGGTTCCTCCCCGAGGCGCTGATCAACTTCATGGTACTGTTGGGCTGGTCGCTGGACGGCAGCACCGACGTCATTCCCTTGCAGACCATCATCGATAACTTTACTCTGGACCGCATCACCAAGTCTGCGGCCATCTTCGACCAAGACAAGCTGATGTGGATGAACGGCGTCTACATCAGGGAATTGACCTCCGGGGAACTGGCCGAAAGAATGGCGCCGTTCATAGAGCGGGACTTGCCGGAGGATTCCACACCGGTAGACCGGGAATACCTGCAGCGGATCGCGCCGTTGGTCCAGGAAAGGCTCAAACGTTTGGACGATTCGGCCGGGCTTACCGCCATTTTCTTTGGGGAGTATGAAGACTACGAACCGGACAGGCTCGTCCAAAAGGGTATGGACCGCCAAGGGACGCTGACCGCCCTGCAACGGGCCTTAGACCGCATTTCCTCTCTTGACGAATTCGACTCCGAACGGCTGGAAGAGTCAATGGGCGACGCCGGGGAGGAGTTATCCTTGTCCCGCCGCCAGTTCTTTGGCGCGTTACGGGTCGCCGCCACCGGCCGCACCGTGTCGCCTCCCCTGTTCGAGACCATGGAAATTCTGGGTAAAGACAAGATTGTCCACCGTCTCCGGTCAGCCGTCGAACGCCTCAATAGCGCCGCCTGACCGGCATTCATTCGCTTGTTGATTTCTTGCAGCTACATCCGGTGAATCGATAATGGCCCAGTCCGAGTCTCCCGCTTCCACCGATTTCATCCGCACCATCGTCGCCGCCGACCGGCGGTCAAACAAGTACGGCGGGCTGGTGGTTACCCGCTTTCCTCCGGAGCCCAACGGCTACCTTCACATCGGCCACGCCAAATCGGCGTGCCTCAATTTCGGGCTGGCTGCGGAAAACGGCGGCCAGTGCAACATGCGCTTCGACGACACCAACCCCGCCAAGGAAGAGGTGGAGTACGTCGAGTCCATCCTGGAGGACGTCCGCTGGTTGGGCTGGGACTGGGGGGAGAACCTGTTCTTCGCGTCCGACTATTTCGAGCAGCTCTACCAATTCGCCGTCGACCTGGTCCGCAGGGGCAAGGCTTACGTCGACGACCTGAGCGGCGACGAGATACGCGAATACCGGGGCACGTTGACCCAACCCGGCAGGGAGAGTCCGTACCGGGGACGTTCAGTGGGAGAGAATCTCGACCTGTTCACTCGAATGCGGGCCGGGGAATTCCCGGAGGGCAGCCGGGTTTTGCGGGCCAAGATCGACATGGCCTCCGCCAATCTGAATATGCGGGACCCCGTCATCTACCGGGTCCTCAACGCCGCCCACCACCGCACCGGGGACGAATGGCCGATTTATCCCATGTACGACTTCACCCACGGCCAATCGGACTCCATCGAGGGGGTAACCCATTCCATTTGCACCCTCGAGTTCGAAGCCCATCGCCCCCTCTACGACTGGTTCTTGGACGAGTTGGAAATCTACCATCCGCAGCAGATCGAATTCGCCAGGCTGAACCTGACGTACACGGTGTTGAGCAAACGAAGACTGGTCCAATTGGTGGAGGGAAAGTACGTCAACGGTTGGGACGACCCTCGCATGCCGACGCTCTCGGGTCTGCGGCGCCGGGGATACACTCCCGAGGCCATACGCGATTTCTGCGAGCGCATCGGGGTGGCCAAGCGGGACAACACGGTGGACATCGCTCTGCTGGAACACACCCTCAGGGAAGACCTGAACCGGCGCACTCCCCGGGTGATGGCAGTCCTGGACCCGCTGCGGGTTGTAATCGAGAATTACCCCGAGGGCCGTGTAGAAGAAATGGAGTCGGAAAACAATCCCGAAGACCCTGGGATGGGAAGCCGGCTGCTTCCGTTCTCCAGGACTCTGTACATCGAACGGGACGATTTCAGGGAGGACCCGCCGCCCCGGTTTTACCGGCTCTCTCCAGGACGGGAGGTCCGCCTCAAGGACGCCTACTACGTGACCTGTACCGGCGTGATCAAGGACGAGGCCACCGGCGAAGTGGTGGAGCTACGCTGCACCTACGACTCTGACACCAAGGGGGGCACCTCCAGCGACGGGCGCAGGGTGCGCGGCACCTCCCATTGGGTGTCGGCGGAACATGCTCTGGACGCGGAGGTCCGGCTCTTCGATCACCTGTTCTCGAAGGAGGACCCCGACGATGTCCCGCCGGGCGGGGACTTCACCGACAACATTAACGCCGATTCGCTGACGGCGCTGCAGTCCTGCAAGGTCGAGCCGGGCTTGGCCTCGTGCAGGTCCGGCGAGAGCTTCCAATTCCTGAGGCAGGGCTACTTCTGCGTGGACCCGGACTCGACGGAGGGGTCCCTGGTTTTCAACCGCACCGTGGCCCTGCGGGACACCTGGGCCCGCCTGGACCGGGCTGGGCGGTGAGACTGAGAGGCTATCTCGAAACCCGGCAGATTTTGCCGAGAGACCACCGATCGTCAGGTAGCGCGTGGATTCCCGCTTTCGCGGGAAAGACGGGCCGTTGCCGGTGCGGTAGGGTGGGCCCCCAGTTTGAGGTATTTGCTAATACTACAGTCGCAGATGGTCGCCTTGTGCGTCGGACGATCTTAGAATCGCAACGTCCAGCCACAGTCTATATCTTCTATCCTAATGGACCCAAGCTGAATTTGAGAACGGAATTATCAACTCGGTGTTGCTATTGCTGAAAGACCAGTCCTGCAGCCGTGATTACGTCCGCAATGTGGGCTATGCTGCACAGGTAGGCGTCCGCAAGGGCCTCGTCGAAATTCGAACGCAGTTGGTTATTGTGCACCTCATTGTCCAGCGGAGCATAAGGGTACTCCGTACACTTCGTAGGGGTTGTCGGGCCGCGGCGGGACGCAGCCGGTGAACTGGTTGTCGTAGAGTCTCAGAGATCCCAATGTCCTGATAGCTGTTATCTCTGGTGGGATCGTCCCCGTGAGACTGTTGTTGTTCAGGGCCAACATCTGCAAACGGTCGAGTTGTCCCAGTTCCGGCGGAATCCCTCCCGTGAGCAGGTTGTGTGCCATGTCCAGGATGACTAGCCTCTTCAAATTGCCTAAGGCCTTCGGCACCTGTCCCGTCAGATCGTTGTAGCCCAGCACCAACAGCGCCAACTCTCTGAGATTGGTTATCTCTTCCGGTATTTCTCCATCCAGGGCCAGGTGCGCCAGTATAAGGACGTTCAGTTTGGTCAGTATGCCGAGCTCTTTGGGGATGCTGCCGTACAGCCTCGGGCCCTTGAGGTTGATTTCCGTGACCCGTTGCGGTGTCCCTTCAACCTTGACTCCCCGCCATGTCCCGATATTTACGTCCCTGTGCCAGTTGAAAATGTTCCAAGGGTCCAGGGTCGGTTTGGCTGTGAGGAGCGCGGTGCAGTCCTCGGTGAGTTCTGTATTGTCCCAGTCGGCCGGCACTGCCGCGCTTTTTTCGCATGATGGGTTCCAACCCTGGTAGGCCGAAGGGTCCGATACTGGTCTGCGCTCTGCTCGCTCTGCTGTGAGCGTGATCGGTGACCGAAGGTCTTCCGGGTTTGGCGTTGGAGCTGTTGCTGGAGTCGGCGTCGGTATCGGCGTCGGGGTAACTGCCTTCGTAGGCCGAGGTGTGGGAGTTGGTGTAGGAACTGGTTCTCTCTCGCCGGGGGCGTAGGATGGCCTGGGCTTAGCCGGGGTAACGTCTCGTCGGAGTCGTCGTGCGGGGTGATGTCGCCGTAGGCTCCCATCTCCCGGTAGTGCTGGGTGATGTCATCGATACTTGCGAGCCGCTTGCCGGCGAGGGCGTCCGTTGCTGCCGCGGAGGTTACGCGCTTTTTGAGTTCGTCGACCGTCTGCGCGTGTTCCGGGTCCCATTGGTTGGTGCCGTACCTGACCGCGAGGAGCTGGCCGGTGTGGTCTTTCTGGACGTCCCAGTGGGCCAGGCCGCTCCAGGTCTCGATGGCCAGGTCGCCCAGTGCCGAGGCCGGGTGAAGGAAGACGATGGTTTCTCTGTTGCTCAGTGCATGTGTCAGGTGCGTTCTGAGAACTTCCTCTAGCGGGCGAAGACGCTCTTGTTCGTATCGCTCCTTGTCTATGGGCTTCTCGTCCGTATACATCGCCACGGCCGTGGGTTTCTTGATCACGTCCCAGCCGGTTTCGGTGAAGAAAATGGAACCGTAGGCTACGGTGACCTTCTCCGGTCCGGTTCCCAAGAGGTATTCGCTTACGTGGTAATCGGCATAGCAGAGCAGTTGTATCAGGTCTTCGGAGTAGCCGCCTTTCAGCAGATGGTTGATAACCGCCCCTTCCCGGGTGATCGGTCCTTCGCCGGTGGGGTTGATGAGGGGTTGCAGGAGCTTCTCTATCTCTTCCCTTGCTGGCGTCTCCTCAGCGGCCTCCGTGCCGGTGACGAATGTCCACAGCTTTGAAGTCTCCAGTGAGAGAATCGCCATGCCGGTCCAGTGGCATCGAATGGACTCTGCGGTGACGACTCCCCGCAGTACGATGTGGGTGCTGTGCAGTCCCGTCCAGTGGTCGCCTTCTTCGAGGAGCTCTTCCACTGTTCTTGTGTCGGGGCTAGAGGGGCCTGCGGCTACAGCGATGCTCGATGCCGTTACTTTCAGGTCGCTTATGTCCCTTGGGGTCGTGTCGACCTCCGGTCTCGTCGTCGCCGGGGGCATGGTTGCCGTGCTGTGCGGAGGTTCTGCTGTGTCTGGTGGCCGTTTCTCCTGGTCTTCGAATTCTGTTGTTGGTCCGATTGTCGGAGGGGGCAGCTGCATGGTGGGGTTCTGCGTGGGCGTGGGTGCAGCGACGGTCGGCACGTCCCGGTTGCCGCCGTCACATCCCACTGGGCTGGAGGCCAACGATAGCGCCATCGCCAGCAGAGAAATCATGAGCAGAGCTAATTGGATTCGCTGGGGCTGTATTTTCATAGCTTCACTGTTTCGTACGGGGTATCTAGCTAAGAAGCTATCTCGAAACCCGGCAGATTTTGCTGAGCGACCGCCAATCGTCAGGCTAGCGCGTGGATTCCCGCTTTCGCGGGAAAGACGGGTAGGGCGGGCCGCCAGTTTTCAGATAGTTACTAACGGGTTAATCACCGCCGAGTCCTCCGACCGCCCTTTGGCGAAGGGGTCTTCGCCCGTCTACACTTCGACAGCGGGCTCGGTTTGGGTTGAGACGGTCCGTTAGGACCGGCGGTCAACAAGGGCGCAAGGGCTAGAGTCCCCTGCGCTTTTTGTATTGGGTGCGTTTCGGGGGCTTTTTTGGTTGAAGGTCAATCGCCGCCGGCCGGCGCGGCGGCTCAGTGGTAGCGGTTGGAGTATTTCTTTTCGTTGATGGTGAACGCCGAAATAGACGCCGGCAACAGCAGGGCGCCGGCTATTACGAATGGGATGAGGTAGGACCCGGTCTTGTCATACAACACCCCCGCCAGGGTGATGCTCGCGAAGGCCCCTACCTGATGACACAGGAAAGAGATGCCGGATATCGTCCCCAAGGCTCGCAGACCGTAGACGTCGGCAGTCAACGACGTGGTGACGGGCACACTGGCGATCCAGGAGAAGCCGGCCAGGGTAGCGAAGACCCACAGGCTAATGAGGCCGGGAGGGCCTGGGAGTAGCGGAATGGAGATGTCCCGCTGGACCACTATCAAGCCGCCGACCAACGCGGCGTACGCGATGAATCGTACAAAATATACGGCCGCAAGGACGTTCTTTCGCCCGAAACGGTCCGCCAGCATACCGCCGCCGATGCCCCCCAATACGTTCAAACCCATCATGTACCCGAAGATGATTCCGGCCGTAGTTGGGGAAATGCCTACGTGTTCTTGCGCATAGGGCACAAAATGGATGGAGATGAGGCCGACGGTCACCCCGCACACGGTATAAGATGCCGAGAGGTGCCATATGGGGCGGGAGCTAAAGGACCGCCACCACTGGTCCACTTCGAACAGCCCTCGCCGCCGCTCCGAGGCCGCGTTCTGCGCCGGGTCCGGATCGCCGTCGGGCTGCAAGCCCAGGTCGGATGGGCGGCTCCTCAGGAAAAAGAAGGCCAGCGGCAACGCCACCGCGATGATGATGAGTCCCAGGACGGCCCATGAGGTCCGCCAGTTGGTCACCTCCACCAAGTAGGCGCTGAAAGGCACCAGCAAGAGCCCGCCCATAGACGATCCGGCCACCACCAGCCCCAGCACCGTCGTCCGCTTGCGCTGGAACCACCGGGCCAGTAGCGGCCCCAGCGTGCCGATAGACGCGCCGCTCATGGCGGCGGACAGGACGAAGGAGAACATGAACACAAGGAAAAGGATGTGGAAGGTGAAGGCCAGCGCCGCAGTGGACAAGCCAGCCACCACAAGGGAGACCAGTATCACCCGGCGGGAGTTGTACCGGTCGAACACATGGCCGACCAAGGGCTGGGTGACTCCATTCACCAGCCAGCCCATGGCGGCGGCAATGGAGATGGTGGTGCGGCTCCAGTCGAAGGCCTCGCTCATCGGGATGACGAAAACCCCGAAGCCGTTCCGGGCCCCAGTCGTGACTGCGGCGATAAACATAGCCGTGATGACTACGTACCAGCCATAGTACATCCCGGTCGGTTTGGCTTGGCTCTGAGTAATCAATGGGCTCTAGGGAACCTCTGAACGAGTTATGGTCATTGAGGCGAAAGCCGAAATCTCGGAGGAGAGCTTAACGGTATTAGCTATCAAATGAGCGCCGGCACCCCCATCCTAACCTTCCCCCATCGGGGGGAAGGGACTCGTTCAGATGTTTTCTAGTCATTTGGCTCTGACGGGGCGTCTGGTTATCCCTTGAGGAAGGAGGCGATCAGGCTTTACGGTACACCTGCACCCGGTGACGGCAACTGTCGACGACGAAGATATTACCGTTGTCGTCGAGCTTGACGGCCGTCGGCCCCCAGAACAGCTTCTCGATGTTGGCTGACTCCTCCCGGTCGCGGAATTCCGGCGGGTCCATTGCCGGCTCCAAGTCGGCCTCCAAGCGGAGAGCGCCTTCTTCGGGGTTGGCCAAGAAATAGTCCTCGGCCCACGGCGGGGTCTCCGAATCGCCCCGAAGGGTGGCCAGGTGGTTGCCTTCACGGTCCCAGACTCTGACCCGTTCGTTTCCCCAATCGGCAACGTAGATATTACCCTGCCTGTCAACCGCGAGGCCCGCCGGCCTGCTGATTCGCTGGTCCTGCGGCGGTTCTGGCGTTTCTCCGGGAAACTGGTCCAAAAACACGCCGTAGGGGTCGAACTTCTGGACCCGGTCGTTCCCCCAATCGGATACGTAAACGTTGCCGAGATGGTCCAGCGCCAGGCCCCACGGGAAATCGAACTCTCCGGGGCCGCTCCCGCGGCTTCCCCAAGAGGCCGCGAATCGCCCGTCCGCAGTAAGCTTCTGCACCCGGTGGTTGGCGCTGTCGGCCAAGAAAAGATGGTCCTGATCGTCGAAGGCGAGGCTGGAGGGTTTGTTGAGTTGACCGGGGCCGCCGCCCGCTTCTCCAAAGGCGTGGAGCAACTCCCCCTGGTTGCTGAAGACGGTGATCCGGTTCAGGGCCTCATCGGCGACGTAGAGCCGGTCCCTGCTGTCGAAGGCTACAGAACTGGGCCACCAGAACTCCCCGGGGCCCGTGCCTCCGGTACCGAACTCCCCGAGGAATTCCTGTCCCACGGTACACATGGTGACCCGTTTGTAGGAAAGCCGAAGGGCCAGTTCGGGGCCAGCCCGGTTGATGACGTACATCACGCCCCGGGAGTCCAGCGCCATGTCCACGGGGTTCTGCATCCCCCGCCCGTTATTGGACAGGGAGCCTACGGTGTGGCTGTAAGAGAAGGCGGTTGTCGTGGTGGTCATTTCAAGAAATCAACCGTTCGTATTCATCATGCGGCCCAACCCAATACCAGGTGATTACGTTGCCGTCTAATCTGCCAAGGACACGATAATTGTCGTCTACCCTGGCCGAGTATGTGTTGCGCCTCGATCGGATTCGCTTGAACCGCAAGCTCCCATGACGGGGATTGGTAATAAACAATTCGTACGACCGCTTTACTTTGGCACGTATCTCTGGGTCAAGTGTCCGGTAGGCTTGGAGGAATTCGGCGCTCAGCCGTGAAATCACTGTTTATCGTCCGGACCACGACCGTTTATATCCTCGTCGAACTGGTCTGCTATAGCGAGAAACTCTTCCAGCGAGATCGTCTGCCCGGCTTCTATGGACTTCCTTGCTCCTTCCTCCAGTTTGTCCAAGACCTCGGGGTGCTGAGTAAATAGCTCGTCCCACCGGATTGAATCGTTGATGCTTTCGAGCATGTCCCAAACGGCCCCGTTTTGGTCCGGCTCATCCAAGGTAATCAATTTGCCAAAGGCTTCGGCCCACATTTCGTCGGTTTCTATTTTTTTCCCGATGAAATCCAGGATTTCCTTCTGCTTGACTTGCATGCGATAGTCCTTCCTTTTAGCAGCGGTTGTCGTGGTGGTCATATCTATCAGTCGGCAACCGCTGAGTCCGGCTCGGTTAGTGGTTGCAGAATGCTCAGCATGGTCTCAATCTCGTCAAGCCCTTCGAGAATAGCATCGGGGCGCAGGAGCATCTTCCGAGTGTAAAAGAACCCGTGAAGTTCGTTGGCGACGCGTCGCAGGTTACGCAACCGGACATCGCCTGACAGGTCCGCAGCTTGGTACGTTACCGTCAGGAAGTCATCGTGCCTCGAGTAATTCCAGCCTTGGGCCTCCGCGACGGCCTTGGCCATCCAAGACGCGGCGCCCCAACCCTTCTCTGATGCCCGATGTAAGTCGCCATCGGCCATATACTCCCGGCTCTTGACCAAGAAAACCCTGGACTGCTGGCGATAGTCAACCACGGAGTCGGTACCCTGCTCATACGGTTCCATCGGAGACGTTTGTGCCATTAAGTAAAGTGTCCTTAGACCCCATGTCCTGTCCGGGAGGAAAGAGGTCGCGGCCTAAGCCATCTGGTATTCGCGGGTGGATAGCACCAGTTGAAGCAACTCCACCACTCGTTCCTTGGCGCAGGCCGCTTCCGACTCGGGTTCGAAGCGGAGGTCTCCTTGGGAGGCGACGAATATGGTCAGCTCTTGGCGGGTGGCCTCGGAGATTTCCAAGGCGCCGGCCCACAGCAGGCAGGCATCTACCAGCTCGCCGGGGGAGTACACGCTCTGCCGGCCGCGCAGCGTGTGCACAGCCATTGCCACACCGGGTTGGAGGGCGTCGCCTACCATCAGCGCGGTGGAGTTCACCCGTTCCACCAAGGTCCCGGTGTCGACCCATTCCGTTCCCGTGTGCCAACCCTCCACCGTCGGAGGATTGAGTATCTCTTGGCCCATGAAACCGGCGTCCAAGGCCAGGTTGACGATGCTCCAGTCCGGGGACGCGAAGCTGCCGGCAAGCCGGGCCGTTCCAGCCACCAGTTCGGCGGGGCTCTTTACTTTGGAGTACCGGGCCTCGGAGGAGCGGAAGGAATCCGAGAGCAACAGCGTCCGCAGGGCCGACCGGATGTCGCCGCCGGTCTTTCTGAGATCCTCAGCTATTTCCTGGGTCGCCGCTTCGTTCGGGGTATCGGATACGAAGAAGGCATAGAGCTTGCCGGCGACGAACCAACTGCTGGCCGGGTGCTGGCAGATGATGTCCAGTATGTCTTCTCCGTTGAACCGGCCGGTCTGGCCCAGGAACGTCTTGGGGCCGTCGTCATGATCCTCGGGCCGGTATTGGAACTGCCAGTCGAGGCGGCCGTGGGGCCAGATGGAGTCCCTGGAGGCTCGGACGCTCATGTAGTCCTGGTTGGCTATGGTCCAACCGGTGAACGCACGGGCGCAGGCCTTCACGTCGTCCTCGTTATAGGTCCCGATGCCCATGGAGAACAGCTCCAGCAACTCCCTGCCGAAGTTCTCGTTGGGCGCGTCTTTATGGTTGTCTTTGTTGTCCAGCCAGAAGACCATTGCCGGGTCCCGGGACAGCTCCGACAACAGGTTGCGAAACGTGCCCAGCCCGTGACGGCGGAACGTGTCGACCTGGTTGGACACGGCCTTGGCGTGGTTCAGCTTGCCGTAGGCCGTGGCGAAGAGACCGTGCCAGAACAGCGCGATTTTCTCCTCCAAGGGCCTCCGGGTGTTTATCATCCGGTACATCCAGTAAGACTGTGAGCTCTCGATGAGCATCAGGCTGTTCTGGTCGACGTGATAACGGCGGACAAGGTCGTCGTTCCATCGGGGAGCGTTTTCAGGGTGGAGGAGTCCATCGACCACGGCCTCATAGCCTTGGGCAACGCAGGCCTCGAGCTCTTGCTGGGTGGCCCCGAACCCGGCCCGGCGTAGCAAGTGGGCCATCAGGGGCGTTTCGTCTTGAGTGACGGCATTTTCCGGTAATGCGGTTTCGACCATGTTGCAGCGCCTCTATCAGAGTTTGTGCCGAAGAGTATGTACCGCTGGCGCGGGAACGTCCTTGGGAGCGTTCTATGGCTAGAATGGGGACATAGAAGGTAATCGCCGGAGCCGCGAGGCGATTTTTTGCTGTGGCGGTAAGTATAACACCTCGCCCCGGCGAGGACTCCCGTTAGGATTTACTTGGCATAATACTCATAAAGTAATTTTAGACTAATTTTAATATTGGCCGTAAATCCTATTGACAAATCCGGGTATGTCTTGGATTATTTCTTGGTGGGTCACTAGGAGAGAGTGGAGTGCGGGTGGTGTGGAGACCATAACAAAGATTAAAAAAATTTAATCCCGTAAGCCTGACTTTTAACCGGCTTGCAATGATTCAGTTATCCGATATAGGGACTTGGACCAAAGGAGGCGCCCCGGAAGAACACAAACCGCCGGCCGGCCGCCGGCCGCCGCTGGCCACAGAAAATGGTACCCCGTTGGACGCTCGGCGCTGGTTCTTGTAGCACTATTCTCTCTATTTCCAATCTCCTGTTAGCGTCTGGCGAGACCCTAACAGGACTTCGCTTTCTTCACCCGAAGACGTCCTCCGCGGGGTATGTGAGTCAATCTTGCATAAGGGTTTGGGGTGTATAAGATGATGTCTACGGCTGTGAAGATCATCAGTGATGGGGTCATCAAGATGGACGGGGGTTCGATGTTCGGCCCGGTGCCGAAGCGCTACTGGGAGAACAGCGTGGCTACCGACCGCAAGAACCGTATGACCCTGGGGCTGAATTGCCTCTTGCTACAGGTCTGCGGGCACAACGTGCTGGTAGACACTGGTATCGGTTCCAAGGAGATGGACATCGAAAAGGAAGACTTGGGACTGGTTCCCAGCCGACTGCTCAAGGGTTTGAAGTCGGTTGGCCTTACTCCCAAGGACATCCACGCGGTAGTCCTTTCTCACCTTCATTTCGACCACTCCGGTGGTTGTACCCGGCTCGACCGGGCTGGCAACCTAGTGCCCACCTTTTCCAAGGCCCGCTACTACGTCCAGGGCTCGTGCTGGAACGAAGCGTGCCATCCCAACGAGCGGGCGGGCGGCTCCCACCGGTCCGAGAATTTCCTGCCCATTGACGCCCGAGGCCAACTCGAGCTATTGGACGGCGATTCCGAGATTCTGCCCGGCCTCAACGTGATGGTGACAGACGGACATTCCAAAGGGCACCAGATGGTCATGTTCAATCACGGAGGCGAGCGGGTGGTCTACCTTGGGGATATTGTTCCAACGCCGCACCACCTCAACCTGGCGGCAATTTCCGCCTTCGACGGCTCGCCGGAGGTTACCTTGGCCCAGAAGAAGGACCTGCTGAGCCAGGCGGAACGCCAGGGTTGGCTGTTGGTATTCTCTCACGGCTACGACATTCGGGCCGGCTACCTGGAACGGCGGGGGGAAATGGGGTTTCTCAGACCGGTGGATATTTAGGGCCACAATACCGAAAGGCGAGAACCAACACGGTCCCGGTGTTTGCCCCGCCTGATTGCCCACGAGCTTGTGCGGGATGACCGTTTGCTGACCACCGCTGGGTGTGCTCGTGGTATTGTTGAAACAATGCCACGAGGAGCAACGCCCCTATCGGCGTTACTTCGCGGTCAACTGAAGCTCCAATTGCGGCGGGGCGCCGCTTGGCAGGGCCTTCTTCTGAATGTAGATGTTGCTCACCGGCGCGTCTTCGTCAACCGTGTCAGAGCGGTAGGTGTTCTTGGTTTCCCGCGACAGTTTGACAGTGATGGTGATGGGTTCGTTGGCACTCATTGGTATTCCTACTCCTACTCTATGGCGAAGTGCCCTCCGGGTTTCGCCTTAATCCAACAACCCGTCCGAGCAAACTATGCGTACTACTTGCGGTTCTGGCGCCGGTGGACGACGATCGGAGTCGTCGGGCGTTTATTCCGAGACGATGTTCAGGCCCTGCATACGCCGGAAATGCCTGTGGTTGTTGGTGAGCAGGGTCAGGTTGTGGCGCAAGGCCGTGGATCCTATCAAGAGGTCAAAGTCGCTGATAATGTTCCCGGCGGCCCTTAGGCGCCGTCGTTCTCTAGCGAAAATCCGACAGATACCGTCATCCAGCGGCACGATTTCAATATAGGCCAGAAAGTCGCCAAGTTCCTGGTCAATGTCCCCTTGTGGAAATTCGCCGGATATGCCGTCATAAAGTTCGGCGATGGATATCACGCTAATACCCACACCTTGAGGAAGAAAGCCATTGAGCTTCCGGACTACCATTTGGATTCCATTGAGGTAGTTTATGGTCCAGTCCGTGTCCACCAGATACTGTATGGCGTTACGAATCCGGCATTTCCCGGGAACCCGTTCGGCGGGCCTCGTAAAGCGTCCGTTTTAGCTCCTCTCCATCGATTTTGCCCTTCAAAGCCCCAGCAGAGGACATAGTCCGTTTCATCTGTTCCTCCACCGTGAGTTCGTCCTTGACGGTTTTGGGCCAATGGGGAGCAACTACTTCCAGTGAATCTCCGGGCGGAACCACCTGGATGCTGACCAGCACCTCCTGGCCCTCCGCGAGGTCAAGCGGTTCCAGCGGATGGAGCGCCCCACCGTAAAATTTAGCCCTAGCTTTCGCAATCATATTAATTTCCTCACCGTTGGTTTGGATTGAACCAGTTTAACCGATGCGCAATCGGCCCGGTCGGAACTGTCCAGTATCTCCCGCCGGCGGGTCAGCAGGTCCGGGGTGGTGGTGGCGTGGAGGATGTTCATGGCTGCGCTTTCTTGAATGTTGGGGAAAGGAAACTGCCTCTGGCATCGGTGTTACGGAGACCCAATTTAGCCAGTATGAGCACACGGGCAAGATTGTGCAGGTATTGCTGATGAGCAATAATCTTTTGCATTTCGTCTGCATCAACATTGCCAGCTCGGCCATGGTCAATCGGGTTTCGGAAATGAGAGGCCCTAGTGATTACAGATTGCAACTGTGATTCAGGCGATTACCGTGCACAGTAGCACATCGCCGTCCGGCTCGGTTAGTTGCGCCATAGTGATGCGGTTGCCCAGATTCCGTTCGCACTTGGTGCGGACCCGCACGTAGTTGTCGGTCAATCCGCTCCATTGAGCCCCGGTTCCTCCGGGCCGCTGCGGCTCCCAGAGCACTGTGCGCACCGTCCCGGCCAGCCGGGTACGGAAGCGGCGGCGGCCTTGGGACGCCAGTTCCAGCATTTGCGCCATGCGCGCCCCTTTGGCGGCATCATCGACCGTATCTTTGAGATGAGCGGCGGTGGTGCCGGGGCGGGATGAGTAGGGGAAAACGTGGATGTCGCTGAACTCCATGCGTCCGGCGAAGTCGCAGCCATCGCGGAAATTATCGTCGCTCTCTCCGGGGAAACCGACGATGATGTCGGTGGTGACTCCAACACCGGGGACGGCATCCCGGACCAAGTCCAGCGTCCGTGCGAACCTATCGGTGTCGTACCGCCGGCGCATCGCCCGCAAAACCGGGTCGCTGCCGCTCTGGAGGGGGATGTGGAAGTGGGGGCAGAGCCGCGGGTCCGACCACAAGTCCAAGAGCTCCGGGGTGATCTCTTGTGCCTGCAGTGAGGACACCCGAAGCCTATCGATGGATGTGTCGTCCAGTATGCTCCGTACCAGTCCTGCCAGATCGGCCCCTGGTATGTCGAAACCGTAAGTGCCCAATTGCGTTCCGGTCAGCACGGCTTCCCGGCATCCCTCCTCCGTCCGGCGCCCGATCTCGGCGACAATGAGTCCCGGAGGTATGCTCCGTTCGCGTCCGCGTACCCGGGGCACGATGCAATAGGCACAGACCTGGTCGCAGCCTTCCTGGATTTTGACCATCGCCCGGTGTCGACCCGGTTTTTGGCTGGCCGGACCGACAGCCGATTCTATTAAAGCGACTGGGAAAGCGGCGGGGAAGGCGGCGGGCGGCGGCGCACCCGGCGCGATTGTTGCGATTGGCACTCCGGGTGGCAGCGTTTCCAAGGCGGCCGAAACCGTGGCCACCAGGTCGGTCTTCCCAGTGTTGCCCGCCACTATGGAAACGCCGGCAACGGTCTCCAAGGCTTGGGGCGAACGCTGAGCGTAGCAGCCGGTGGCGACGACCAGGGATTGCGGGTTCTTCCGGTGGGCCCTCCGCAGGAACTGGCGGGCCTTGGCGTCGGCTGTGGCCGTAACGGTGCAGGTATTCAACACCACCACGTCGGCGTCGCCGGGGGATTCGACCACCCGGTACCCTGCCGCCTCGAACTGCCGGGTCAGTTCCTGGCTGTCCGACTGGTTGAGCTTGCAACCGTGGGTGTGAACGGCCACTGTGAGCGGACCCTGGGCGCCGGAGCCGGCGTCAGAGTTCACGGCGGCTACTCCCACCGATACCCTGAGGCCCGTCGTCCTCGTCGACGAATTCTTCGGGTTCCCCGACGGCCGGCAGCAATTCCCAGAGCCGTTCTACCGCTCCGGTCACATCCTCCAAGACCGTCACCAAGTGATTGACCCTGGAGCGGGACTCGCTGACCCGATCGACGGCGTCGGGGAAGGACGCCAGCTTGGAGAAGGCGTCCCTGATGCGCCGGTCACGGTGCTCGTTGCCCAGCATCACCGCGTACCGTTCCACCGCCTGCCGGCCGTCCGGTTCGTCTCCCCGGCTCAGGGCCACGCCTTTCACCGCCAGGGTGAGGCTGCCCCACAGAAGGTCTTCGCAACGCCGCCAGCGGCCCTCCCGGACCAGGTCCATGGAGTCCTGGAGCAAGCGCAGGCTTTGGCCGTGATAGCGGATGAGGCGCTTCGTTTCTCGGTCGCCCAGTCGTTCCATAGTTCGATCTTTAGCTTGGTCTTTAGTTTGATCTTTCGTTGACGGCGGATATCGCGGATGAGTCTCGGGAGGCTAGGACCGCCGGGGGACCAGGCCGGGCGGCTGTACCTGGAAGGGCGGCGTCAAGTTGGGCAGCGGCACTTCGATGACCACGGGCGCGCCGGCCTTGAGGGCGTCCCGGAGGGCCGGCCCCAATTCCCGGTGTCCGGCCAGCTTGGTCCCCTGTGCGCCGTAGGCTTCGGCCAGCTTTACGAAGTCAGGGTTGTGGAGGCGGGTTCCGATGACCCGTCCGCCGAACCGGTTCTGCTGGTCGGCGAACGACGCTCCCAACGACTCGTTATTGAATACCAGGGTCACCGTGTTGATTCCCTCCTGGACTGCGGTGGCCAGCTCGCTGGAGCCGTAGGCGAAGCCGCCGTCGCCGATAATCGCCACCGCCTGCCGGTGGGGGTTGCCCACCTTGGCGCCCAAGGCGGTGGGGAAAGCGAACCCGAGGGTGGCGAAATATCCCGAGGTGATGTACGACCTGGGGGCGAGTACGGGAAAGGCGAGGTGACTCCAATAGCCGATCTCGGTGGTGCCGCTTACCACTATGGCGTCGTCGTCCAGCTCGGCCCGGATGGCCTCGATGATATCCACCTGAAGGGGTGCGGCGTCTTTAATCTCTTGGTAGGCTTGTTCCCTGATGCCGGAAAGCTCCCGGCCGGTCCATTGACTTGCCGGGGTCCTGCCGCCGAGTTCCGCCAACAAGTCCTCCAAGGCCAGCTTCCCGTCTGCCGCCATTCCGACGGTTGGTTCGGCGTTGCGGCCCACTTCTTCGGGGTCGGCGTCTATCTGGATGAGCTTCTGGTGGGGTTGAAGGCCCCACTCGAAGGTTGCGCCCAAGTTGAACCGGGACCCCACCACCAGCACCACGTCGGCTTGGGGCATGGCCAGATGCGCGGGGCCGTGGCCATAGTAAAAAGAGCCGATGCTCAGGGGATGGTCCTCCGGTATGGCCCCCTTGCCTTGAGCGGTGGCGATCACCGGGGCGTTCAGCGCCTCGGCGATCGCCAGCAGCTCGTTCGTAGACTCCGCCTCTCGCACGCCGCCGCCGGCCCAGATGAGGGGACGGCGGGCGTGGGCCAACAATTCCGCGGCCTGTCTTACCGATTCAGGGCTTGGGCGGACTTTGGGGAATACTTCGCCCTCGGCCAACTCCACGTCGACGGGCGCGGGCAGAACGTCCCAAGGGATTTCGATTTCCACCGGCCGGGGCCGCCCGGTAGTCAACTCTTCCATGGCGTGGTGGACCATGCCCGGAATCTCCGTGCCGTCGGTGGTCCGCTGACACCATTTGGTCAGGTGTTTGAAAACGTCCAACTGCTCTCCCACTTCATGGAGAGAGCCCCGATTCTGCCCCAAGTTGTAGCTTTCGATTTGCCCCGAGACCAGCAGCACCGGTGAAGACGTGGCGAAGGCGGTCCCCAGCGCGGCGGTGGTGTTGAGAGCTCCCGGACCCGGCACCACCAGCGCCACCCCCGGCTTGCCAGTGGTCCGAGCGTAGCCGTCGGCCATGTAGGCCGCCGACTGCTCGTGGCGCACCAGGACCACACGTATCGACGGCTCTTGGTAGAGGGCGTCGAAAGCGTCCATGATCTGGACGCCGGGCAGTGCGAACACTACTTCCACACCCTCCCGGGCCAAGGAGCGGGTCAATGCTTGCGCCCCGGTCATTACTGTCATTGTCGTTCCTCTGGACGCACGGTGTCCCGGAGCTACGCTTGGAAGACCGGTCCCAAGTCGAGGGCGAATCCTTCCAGGGTAGGGGAGGTCAACGTATCGGCCGCTCCGTAAACCCCGAAAATCGTGAAGCTGCCGTCGACCAGCAGAAGCACCCACACGATTCCGTCATCGGGGTCGACCAGCCAGTATTCCTTGACGCCGTGTTGAGCGTACAATTCGCGCTTGTCGGTCCAGTCGCGGTTGGCGGTGGACGGCGAGCGAATTTCCACCACCAAGTCCGGCGCGCCCTGGACCACGGTGTCGGTGTCGATTTCGGCCCGCTCGCTGGAGATGAACAACAGGTCCGGGACGAAGACAGATGTGTCAGTAAAGACGACATCCCTAGGTCCGAAGATAACTTCACCCAGCCGCCCAGCATCCACAAAAGCGCTGAGGGGAAAGCCGATTCGTTTCAAGACCCTCTGGTGTTTCTTCCCCGGCGAGGCCACTGGTATCAACTCCCCGTCTATAAGCTCGTAACGCTCATCTTCGGAGGTCTGCATGTAGTCCTCAACGGTGAGCTTTTTTTTGGGTTTCTGGCTAACCATACTGCCTCCCGCACCGCCCCCATCCTAACGCTTTCCTTCCGGGGAGAGAAGGGGCGGGGCCGGTTTAGACAACGGGTATCCGAAGTATATAATATGGCACGCTGTCGCCGGTACGTCCGGCGGCGGTTTATTTAATGGCGGATTATGAACGGCGAGCGGGTGAGCGACCGGAGCAAAGCAGGGGGAGTAAAATAGACTTTTTTAATGCATTGGAGGCTTTATGGACGGTAGGGAAGTGGTCGAAATACTGTTCGCCGAATTCGGGTTTAATGAGTTTTTGACCAGACGCATTCCACCGGATGTAATGGCGCGGTTGACCAAGCTGATGGGAATTCACGAGACTGGCCGCGGCCGCAATGTGAAGGTAGGGCGAGGATTAGGCGCTCTTGATGGCGGGGAATACGCTCTCGGGTCTGGCCAAACAGTAAGAATGTTTGTAACGAGGCCTGAAGACCCCCGGCTACCACGCTGTTTCCGGTTGGTACCCTCCACTTTGGCAGCCCACAAGCGAATTGATAAAGCTGCGGCAATCGAAGTCTCGGAAACCGGAACCTATGAGGTAGTGCTGGTTGAGTCCGGATACGGCTGGGCGGTAATGTGCCCCGCCCTACTCGGTTGCGTCTCGCAAGGCGAGAGTGAGGCGGAAGCACTGGAAAACATCCAAGAAGCCATTACCGGGTGGCTGAAAGGGGAGGCGATGGATCGAGAGCGCCGCAAGCAAAAATGGTTGGACGAATATCGTGCGGGTGGGTTTCCGGTCAAGACGGCTACCGTCAGCGTGTCCCGGGTAACGGCTGATGCCCCCATTCATTAGGGGAGTAGCTTTTGCCGATGCGTTGGCGAGGTTCAAGCTGGTGGGTTGGCGGGAAGATATCCAGGAAGGTTCACATCTCCGGCTGGTGCATCCGAAATTTCCGGGCATCTCCATCTCGTTGCCCGACCATTGACGCCACGACCTGGACCCGCTGACTTTAGGCAGAGCCGTTGAAATAGCCGGTCTAACCGGGGAGCAGTTCAGCCGGTTGACCGGCAGCGGGCATCGCCAGCATGCGCGCCGGATACGCCAGGGCGTGTACGGGATGGAGAGTTAACCAGATGGCCGACGCCATACTAAACTAGCTCTAGGGAAGGTACCGTTATGGTTTCCAGTTCCAACGTTCGAATCGAAAGAGACTCCATGGGCGAGATGGAGGTGCCCGCCGACGCGCTTTATGGCGCTTCCACCATGCGGGCCGTACTCAACTTCCCCATCAGCGGGCTGCGGTTCCCTCGTTCGTTCATCCGCGCCCTCGGCCTGATCAAACAGTCGGCGGCCAAGACCAATATGTCCCTCGGGCTGCTGGACGAACGGGCTGGCAACGCCATCGTGGCGGCGGCTCAGGAGGTTATCGACGGCGGGCTAGACCAGCATTTCGTGCTGGATATCTTCCAGACCGGCTCCGGCACCTCCACCAACACCAATGCCAACGAGGTCATCGCCAACCGGGCCAGCCAGCTTCTTGGCGGCGATCTGGGTTCCCGGCTGGTGCACCCCAACGACCACGTCAACATGGGCCAGTCGTCCAACGACGTCATTCCCACTTCGATTCACCTGGCGGCCCTTCTCTCCATTAAGGAGGACCTGATTCCGGGGCTGGAATTCCTGGCCCAAGAGTTGGAGCGGAAGTCCAACGAGTTCTGGCCCATCATCAAGACCGGACGCACCCACCTGCAGGACGCCACCCCGGTGCGGCTGGGCCAGGAGTTCTTGGGGTACGCCGGACAGGCCCGCAACGGGATCAAGCGATTGGAGCGCGCCCAAGAAGCCTTGGCCGAGGTCGCCTTGGGCGGCACCGCCGTCGGCACCGGGGTCAACACTCATCCCGAGTTCTCGGGCCGCACCTGCGCCACCGTCTCGGAAGTCGCCGGCGTCGCCATGCGGGAGAGCGGCAACCACTTCCAGGCCCAGTCGTCGCTGGACGCCTTGGTGGAGGCCAGCGGCGAATTGAAGACCATCGCCATCAGCCTGCACAAGATCGCCAACGACATCCGGTTCATTGCCTCCGGCCCTCGCGCCGGGTTGGGGGAGATCAGCCTCCCGGAAGTCCAGCCGGGCAGCTCCATCATGCCCGGTAAAATCAACCCGGTGATCGCCGAGTCGGTGATTCAGGTGGTGGCGCAAGTGGTGGGCAACGACGCTGCGGTCACTCTGGCCGGGCAGGGCGGTTACTTCGAATTGAACACCATGATGCCGGTGGCGGCCCACAACATCCTGGAGTCCATATCGCTTCTGGCGGCGTCGGCCAACAACTTCGCCGACCAGTGCGTCAAGGGCATCGAGGCCACACGCGTCGGCCCCGAAATGGTGGAACGGGGGCTGATGCTGGGCACGGCCCTGGCCCCGGCCATCGGCTACGACGCTGCGGCATCCATCGCCAAAGAGGCGGCTGCCACCGGCAGCACCATCAGGGAAATGGCCAAAGAGAAGACGGAGCTTTCCGACGCCGAGCTTGACGAGCTTCTCGAACCCGAAGCGATGACGGAACCGGGGGTCAGCACAGGCGGCGGCGGGGGGTGACTGGCCGTGGGCTGGCTAGTCCTCCCCGCGCCCGTTGGGTTCTTGGGGGATTCGGAGGTGGCCCTCCAGCCTGGCCACCCTCTGGGCCAACCCAGAGATTTCGGAAGCCAGGTGTTGAATCTGGGTGGTCATATGGGCGAAACGGTCTTCTACCTGACCGAATCGAAGATAAATGTCGTTGAAACGGCCGTTCATATCGTTGAAACGCTCGTTCATGTCGTTGAAACGGCCGTTCATATCATTGAAACGGCCGTTCATCTGGTTCCAAAGAAACAGGAATGCGGACACGTTAAGCGTCGCAAGACCGACGCCGACGCCGACTATCGAGTAAATTTCCGGGCTCAAGGACGCACCATCTTGGGGTCGTTCTGGCGCTATGATAACACAGCCTTGCTCTAGCGGTCGGTTTCTGTGCCGGGCCGCTCGGCCCCTAAAGAGTGCCCCTGCTCGGTGGCTATGCGGACGCAGTTGGGGCAGCGGTCGTTGGGGTCGTGGTCCACTGCGGGGTAGAGGTTCTCGCCACGTAGACCGCAGAGGAAGTCGGGCATAATCTCTTCGATACCCACGTTGTACAGGTAGTGAATTTTCCCGCGCTTGGTCTCGAAGGCCCACCACCAGACGGGTTGGGCGTCCGACAGTTCGTTCAGGTACGACTTGAACCGGTCTTCCCACCCCTCGTCAGGAAGTTCCACCAGCCAACGTCCGGTGGCCGAGCCGGGGTCTCGCTCGGCTTTCAGTTCCCCTTGGCGGATGTACTCCCGGATGTCTCGCTGAGACACGTTCAACCGGCGTGACGCCTCTTGAATGGTCACCTTCTCCATGTCTTGGCCGTCTCCAAAAACATCGGGCTCGCCTCAAGTCTAGGCGCTGTTGACCACCCCAGGGTCCTCAATGGTGTCGGCCAGCGAGCCGCCGGGCGGAACCATCGGGTAAACGTTGGCGCCTTGGTCTACGACGAATTCTATCAGGAACGGTCCGTCGTGGGCCTTGGCGCGGCGGAAGGCCGGCAGCACGTCTTCCTGGTCCCTGACTCGCACCGCTCCGATGCCGTAGGCTTCCGCCAACTTCAGGTAGTCGGGGCCCGGCACCGGCACCGCCTTCAGGTGGTTGTCGAAATACATCTCCTGCCACTGGCGCACCATTCCCAGGTGCCCGTTGTTGATCAAAGCAATCTTCACCGGCAGCTTTTCCTCTGCCGCAGTCACCAATTCCTGCAGCGTCATCTGGAAACCGCCATCGCCGGCGATGCTCCAGACTGTGGACTCCGGCCGCCCGGCCTGCATTCCCAAGGCGGCGGGCAACTCGAAACCCATGGCCCCCAGGCCACCGGAGGAGACGAAGGTGTTGTGGCGGTTGAAAGAGAGGTACTGGGCGGCCCACATCTGGTGCTGGCCGACTCCGGTCACCACCAGCGAGGCGTCGTCCTCCTGCAGCACTTCGTTCATGGCGGCCAATACGTGCTGGGTCTGCAACTGGTCCGACGGCGGAATCGTCAGCGAGGGGTGCTCCCGGCGCAACTGGTTGATGTAGTCCGTCCATTCCGGCCGGGGCGTGTAGGACACTTGCGGCAGCAGGGCCTGAAGCACCGCCTTGGCGTCACCGGGCAGGGGGACCTCCACGGGCACGTTGCGTCCAATCTGTTCCGGGTCGATGTCGATGTGGACGATCCGGGCGTGAGGCGCAAAGGTCGAGGCGCGGCCGGTGACCCGGTCGTCGAACCGCATCCCCACGCCGACAATCAGGTCGGCTTGGTCGACCGCTATGTTGGCCCAATACATCCCGTGCATACCCAGCATGCCGAGACTGAGGGGATGCCCGGAGGGAAAACCGCTGAGTCCGAGCAGAGTCGTGATGACCGGAATCCCCGTTGATTCCGCCAAGTCCTTCAACTCGGCGTAAGCCCCGGAGGAATGGATGCCGTGGCCGCTGATGATGACCGGCCGCTGGGCCTCGTTAATCAGCCGGGCTGCGTCTTGCACCCGTTCCAGGGTCTCGGGTTCGGCCTGCGGGCGGGGTACTCCCAGCACTTCCGGGAATCCCGGCTCCGCCATTTCCAGTTGGACGTCCCGTGGGACATCGACCAGCACGGGTCCGGGGCGGCCTTCTTGGGCGATGTAGAATGCCTCCCCGATGGTGGAAGCAAGGTCTGCGGCGGACATCACCATGAAGCTCTTCTTGGTGCAGGACGAGGTGATGGAGCAGATGTCGCATTCCTGGAAGGCCTCGGTGCCGAGGGCGGTCCGGGCCACTTGGCCGGTAATGGCCACCATTGGCACGGAATCGGCCTTGGCTCCCATGATGCCGGTAACCAGGTTGGTTGCGCCTGGTCCGGATGTGGCCACACAAACTCCGACCTTACCGGTGACCCGGGAGTAGCCGTCGGCGGCGTGGGCCGCCGCCTGTTCGTGACGGACCAGGATGTGCCGCAATTGTGGGTAGGCCCAGAGTGCGTCGTAAAATGGCAGTATCGCACCGCCGGGATGGCCGAAGATGACGTCGACCCCTTCCCGGATGAGACTCTGGCAGATGATCTCCGATCCTTTCAGTTTCAAAGCAGCCTCCCGGCCTCCGGATAATCAGAGCTTCTCCTGCCGAGGAGGGCCGGAATTGGGCGACAAAAAATCCCGTCCCCTATAGGGACGGGACGATTTAACTCCCGCGGTACCACCCTATTTGTCCCGATTCATCGGGACCTCTCTAGCAGGACACCAACATGCCCCGTCTGTGCTAACGGGTGACGAACCCCGGCCCGGCCTACTTGCCTCGACCATCGGACTCCGATCGCCAAAGGATTCGGCTGGCGGCTCCAGAGGGATTTTCGGTCAGGATCAATGCGCCTGCTTCCACCGTACCAGGCTCGCTAGGCATCTACCCCTACCTACTCGTCTCCATCAACGCCTTTCGTGTGACGCTAGCACACCGGCAGGCCGGTGTCAACCTGTGGCGGCGTTTTGCACCAAGTGCGTCTCTTTATATAGCTACGGGGGCCTTCCCTTGATCTCTCATTGTGAGTGGAATCGGGGCTAGGTGGATGAAGTAGGTGGTTGATACATCCAGCCCCGGTCTCGTGCAATCCTGGATAGCTCTTTGGCAACAGTCTTGTGCTTTGATTTGGGCAATTCCGAAAAGTCTATAAGGACATGCTCCTGGAACCGGTCAGGATCGGGGAAAACCAAAGTTTCTTGAACTTCGCATTCCTCTACGGTAACGGCCACGACTCCGACCGAGCGGTAGGATGCTTTTCCGGGTCTGGGAGTAGAATAGTGTACCCATGAGTCTTTGGCACTTATCTGGTCACTGTCATAGACTGAGAGCTTCCCTTCGTCCTTTGGGGTAGGGGTGAAGACTTGGGAGGTTACTTGGTTTTTCCGTATGAAGTCGGGGTGGACTTGGCGCCAGAGATGTGTTTCCGCATTCACTCTGTTGCTGATCCCAGGCTCTGAACTTCCGTAGACAACCACTCCCATGCTTCTGCTTTATCCAAGTTCAGGTCCTCGACCGTGGAAATCTTCGTGCCCAAGTTGAGGCAATGCCACTCAGCAGAATGGGATTCTAGGTCGATTTCCAAACTGGCATCGTACGGCTCTTCCAGCCACTCAGCCTGTACCCCACCCAGAGGAGTTGGATACAGGTATGGGCGCGGCAGACTACTGGCATAGAACCTCTCAAACTGGCCAGCAAGCCAGTCGAGTCCCTCGTGGTTGGGAGCCGTTCCGTAGCCGTTTCCCCAGTCCTGTGCGGGTTGCAGACCATCGGCCCATCCGTTCTTCAGGGTACGGAGGGTGTCCAACTGCACTGCCATGTCTAAAGCGTCCCCGGGTGCCTTAGTTGGCTGTATGCGATCTGGAATGTCCTTTCGCGTTGAGGCGATCAGAACGCCTACGAGGAATCCCCTCGCACCCCCTGGAATCATAGGTTGAAATTCAATTACCGACTCAGGAAGGTCCATCCATCCTTCAACGTCTAGGTCCGGCGAGGCGAGGCCAAAGGTGTCAGAGCTTACTGCACCGCCTTCCTTTGATACGGGCCTGACAGGAAAGGTGGACATCATATCGAGCTCTGGTTTAGGCAACGCAAGGGAATTCTCGAAGGGTTCCTGAATCCACTCCTCGATGTCGAGAGCATTCCCTTGGCCTGCTCCTAGAAGTCCGTAAGGGGTCATCACGGCGGTAGCTTGCTCGCCTGATAGGTCAGGCTCTCTCAAGAAATCGCGCCGAGTAAGGTTCCAGCCGGGACTGGCGGCATCGAACGAAGCCATTGCCATATGTTGTTCTTGAATACCTTCGGGCTGACCGGGAAACGAATCCCACGACCTTCCCGCGTAGAGAACTCTTGTTGCTGCAGGGTCGTCTCCCATCAAGCCCACTGGCCGGTAGCGCTCTGGATCCGCGCTAGACATTGTAAGCATATTGATGGTGGAAGTCTGGCGAGATGGTTGATCGTAGCCTTGTATTGAGAAGGCTTCTACGGTTGGAGTGCGCCGCCTAATCCCGGCTTGGTGGGACACCACGGGCGGATTACTGAAAGCAATGTGAAATCTGTGCGTAGCCTGCAGTGATCTTTGTGCCTTTACTGCCGCCCCTATCTTTTTGCTGATTTGTATCATCTTTAGCTCCCATTTCCTAGGAGTTGTTTGATGGTTCGTTCCACCGCTAGCAGTCGTTCCGTCTTTTTGGTTATGTCCAAGACCATATCTTCGGGTGTCTGGTCTAATCCTCGCGAAACGTAACAATCGAAGGTGGTAGATTCTCCGCGAGGCTCCCCCAGCCTGGGAGGATTCTCATTTCTGATCGTGACCTGGATTGTGAAGTCGTCCCATAAGACGGTCAGTCGTGGTTGGAGGGACACAGTGCCCAATTCACTTGGCCAGCCCCCGCTAAGGAACGTTTCCAACATCCATCGGTCTCTGTCGGGGTTGATCGCTGAAATCTGCCAGAACAGCCACAGTCTCCGAGACGGCAAATACGGAACAGTTGCTAAGAAATTGGTGGCGAGAATTGGGGCTATCGGCCCTTCAACGTCGCTACCGTCGTCCTTCAGTGACCGGTTTGGATGTGTCGTAATCCACAGGGTTGTCGGGGTCATCACCCACCGTGAAGGACCAAATTGAATGGTGACTTCGTCTGGTGACTGAGTTGCCTGTCTACATGGCCATTCTTCTGGTACGATCTCAGATCCTACGAGAAATTCTGGAGTGAATCTCCATACGTCGTGGGATTCGGCGGAAATAACTACACTTTCTTGATGAATCCAAAGTTCGTTGTCGCTCACCATGTCTTTCGCTCACTGTTTAACCAGGCTACGGCAATGGGATTGAACGACCCTGGCAATCATCGGAATGGACGACTTCCTCTGGTCGTTCGCCCGACGATTTCCCTCCTAAGTCGTTCCCCAGCCATGGCCTTCATCGCCTAAGTATACCAAGGCGGGCAAAGTAAGCACGAGGGCACCAAAAATCTTCATGGAAAAACTGACAGCGCGGCACCTAATCTTGCAGGCTGCCCTCGACGACAAATTTGGCATTCCGTCAACTACGGGGCGGACGTAGTGGATAAATGCTACGGACTCACGATGGGTTGTCCCCCAGTCAACTCCCCCGTTAAAGTGGCCGCGCTGACGTCGTATCCGTTCAAGTTGTTGCCCCGAATGGCTTTGCACCTAAAGCCTTAGTTGAACCTAAAGTCGTCATAGAGCTGACAGGCCGGGTGAACCTGGGCCTCCCCATCCTCGCCGTGAGTGTGGACATCGGCCTTTGAGGGCGGGATTCTGGTTTGCCAGCCGGTCCGGCTCTCGGGAAGTATGAGGTGTTTTCAGCGGCATGATGCCAGTGTGCTTGAGTAAGAGAGCGTCGGTGGCCCGCTTGGTAGCACACCATGCCTTCTCCGAAGCGTCGCGTATGTCGCCGGCCTCCAACCGCTTCAGTGCCTCGGAGTGCACGAATTTGGCGTCGGCGAATATCCCCTTGACCGTGTCGGTAATCACCATATCCGCCTGCTCCTAAGAACGTCGGGTTGTCTCCTAGGCAGTCCCTGAAGGCTGGTTCGTCACCCCCTCCAGATGGCAGCTTGCCACAGCGGTATTTTAATTCATTTGGGGGGACTGCCTAGCAGACAACCCACGGTCAGCCCGGTATTGGCAGGTCTATGATTCGGGCGGCGGTAACCAGTAGCCGCCAGGCTTTGGCGGGTTTGCCTTTCGCCATCAGCGCCCTTGAGAGAGTTTGCCAAGGCCGTGCCCTTGCTGTGAGACAGCTTGAGGCCGACACTTAAGTCCTTCGCAATCCCAAGCTTCATCAGCATCTCCGGCATTTTCGCCTTACCCCTTTCGGTTCTCCGGACGCACGTAACCAGCTTGTCCTGGTCCCAGCCGTCGGGCAGCTTCGGATCGCCAGGAACCCCGCTGTCACAACCGAACGCCGCCACAGTCTCTAGAACCGCCTGGAATTGCACTTTCGTCGCGTATTTTAAACAGAGCGGGAGCGAAGATGTGGCGAATATCAAGATGCCGTTCATGCCGAAAGTATTGGCCCCAGGGGCCGGGCCGGGGCCGTATGTTAGTATGAATCTGGATGGCGGAATAATTGGACAGTAACGAACATCCGAAAGAGCGTCGGAACCTGGTCGACGGCCTCAGGAAATCTCCGTCCTGGGTCCCGGTATTCAGCGCGCCTTACGAGCCGGAAACATCCGGAGGCGAAACTGACGAGCCAGCGGGCGGGCTGCCGGAGAATGGCGAATCCCTCGTGTCCGGCGACCAACTCGAAGAGGTCGTGTATGGACCTCCCGCGCCTCACTGGTTACCACTTGACGGGTTGTTACTCGAGGAAGAATCCAACGGGGCCGGGGCCGGGGCCGGGGCCGTTGCCGTTGGCGTTGGCGACGAGGCAGCGAGTATTCGCGGGGTTAGCTTTCGTCCGGAAGAAGAGATCACCCACGTCTTCAGCCCCACGGACGGATTGACCGAAATGGTGCCGGCGTCGGGTCCGGTGCTGCTGCTGACCCAAGAGCGGCTCGTCGCATTCTGTCACGCCGACGCTCGGCGGGAGACCTACTTGGTGCCGGTGGCGGAAGTCAAGCACGTCGTGGTGAAATCGGGGTCCCGTAGCGCAACGAACGTCGCCCAAGGGATCCTGATGGTGATTGCGGGGATTTTCATCTATCTGACTTTGGGGTACTGGTTGGCGGGCCAGTTGGGCGGACCCACCATCCCCGTATTGAACATGGACATTTCGTCCCTCATCGCCTTGGTGCTGGTGGTTTCAGGCATGGGGATTTTGGCCCAGGTCTACTTTGCCCGGCTGGACGGGGCGATCACTTTCCAAGGAGAAGGACTCCAGTTTACCTTTCCCTTTCGTGGTTCTTCCGCCCAGCGTCATGCCTTCGACATGGTTAACACGACGTTCGAGGCCCGGCGGTTGAAGCTCTCGAACCCGGCCGAACCCGACGCTGCCGTTGGCGAAGTACGGGCCGAACCCGATGTCGCCGTGGACGAAGCCGCCGTGGACTGCGATGACGTCGAACCCGCCGCTATGGCCCGAGAAGACGGGGCCGGAGAGAGCGCCGCTGGGGAGGCGCAACCTCAAGGGTTGCGTCCCTCAGCCCAAGAGTAGTCCCGGGTCAATGTCCAATTCCATCGGCCATTCTTCGCCTCGCCGGAACTGGTAGTAGCCGCAGGCGGCGATCATCGCTCCGTTGTCGGTGCACAGGACAGGCGGCGGGATAATCACGGGAAATGGGGAACGCTTGGTGATCTCCTCCCGCAGGCGGGCGTTGGCGGTCACGCCGCCGCCCAACACCAACCCCTTCACCCGGTAGTCACGGGCCATGTCCACCAGCTTGGCTGATACAACGTCGACCACCGATTCCTGGAAGCCCGCGGCAAGTTCCCTCACCAATTTCTCCAGTTGGACCTCGTCCATTTCAGCGGGTGGTTCGGGGTAAATGCCTTGGGCCTGGGCTTGGTGGAGCAGGGCGGTTTTCAGGCCGCTGAAGCTGAAGTCCCGAGAGCCTCTCATCCAGGCCCGGGGCAGATTGACCTCGCCGGTCGAACCTTGGGACACGCGCTGTATCTCAGGCCCGCCCGGGAATCCCAGGCCCAGAATCCGGGCGGCCTTGTCGAAGGCTTCCCCGGCCGCGTCGTCCCGCGTGCGGCCCACCAGCTTGTAGTCGCCGTGGCCTTCCATCAGCAACAGGTCGGTGTGCCCCCCGGAAGCCACGAGGCAGGCCAACGGGAAGCCGGGCTCATTCTCCGGATCCGTGGAAGTGAGCCAAGAGGCGTAGATGTGACCCTCCAAGTGGTTCACTCCGATCAGGGGCACGTCCAAGGAGTAGGCGATGGCCTTGGCGGCGTTCAAACCTGTGATCAGCGACCCGGCCAAGCCCGGCCCATAGGTTACGGCAACGGCGTCGACATCGTCTAAGGCAGTTCCGGCGATGGCCATGGCCCGCTCCAACACCGGCAACAGGTCTTGGACGTGCTGCCGGGAGGCGACCTCCGGGACTACGCCGCCGTAGGTGGAATGAAGGTCGGCCTGGGAGGAAATTATGTTGGAAAGCATGCGCCGCCCGCCTTCCACGACGCCGGCGGCGGTCTCGTCACAGGAGGTCTCTATACCCAGGACCTTTATCGCCATCGAATACCCCATATACGGCATTCGGAACCATTCTGGAACCGTTTGACGTATTCTTCATAGAATCGGCCATGCTTGTGCCAACTTTACACCCAATGGGGCCGATGCTATCATCGTCCACAGGGTGGGATGGGCCAAATGGCGGATCATGAGGCCCGTTGGAGGTGACTCCGGTTTATGGATGCCGGCGACTCATGGAGATTGGGTCTATTTGCCATATGCCTGATACTCTCGGCCTTCTTTTCGGCCTCTGAGACCGCCTTCATTGCCCTGCCACGGGCCCGGTTGCTGCACCTGATCAGGGTTGGCCGGCCCGGAGCAAACCGCGTTTCCAACCTCCTGCAGCACCCCGAAAAGTTCTTGGCTACTGTACTCCTTGGCAACAACCTGGTAAACACGGCCGCCGCCGCCGTGGCCACAGCCCTGGCGTTAAACTTCCTTGGCAACAATGCTGTGGCGGTGGTGATTTCGACCTTTGGCGTCTGGCTAATCCTGCTCCTCTTCTGCGAAACGCTGCCCAAGAATATCGCTTGGCACCGCTCCGAAACAGTCGCCGTCGCGGTGTCCCGGCCCTTGAGCCTGGTGGGGTTGATGCTAACGCCGGCGGTCCGGCTGCTCCAAGTCTTTACGTCCTTGGTCAACCGCGCGCTTGGCATCACCGCCATGCCTCAGGATGTGGGGGACGAAGAGATCCGCACTCTCATCGCCGCCGGAGCACAGACCGGCACGGTGGAGGCCGACGAGGCCGCCCTGCTGGAAAAAGTGTTCCGTTTCGGAGACCGCCAGATGCGGGAGGTGATGACCCCCCGGCCTGAAATCATCTGGCTGGAGCGGGGGATCAGCCTGGCATCCTTCCTGGCAGTCTACAATAAGCACAGCCATACCCGCTTCCCGGTGTACGAAGGTTCCATGGAAAACGTGGTGGGAGTGCTGTCGGTCAAGGACGTGCTCTCCGGGCTCAGTTCCGGACCGGAGGCGCTCGAAAACGACGTAACCGGACTGCTCCGCCCGGCGTTTCTGGTGCCGGAAACTAAGAGCGTGAGCGACACCTTCGAGGAGATGCGCCGTGAGGGTCATACCGTGGTTCTCACCTTCGATGAATTCGGCGGTATCGCCGGGTTGGCCACCTTGAAACAGTTGTTGGAAATCATCGTAGGTCAGGTGGGCGAGGATGGAGCGGTACCGAGAGAGGTGGTGACTCACTTGGGCCGAAACAACTTCCGGTTGGACGCCGGGGTCGCCATTTCCGAGATCAACGAAGAGATGAACCTGGACTTGCCGGAAGGGGATTACCAGACTTTGGCCGGTTTCATGTTGGACCGTTTGGGCCGCATTCCCCAAGAGGGGGACGTGGTGGAGTACCGCAACCTCAGTCTCACCGTAACGGCTATGGACGGCGTTCGCATCGAAGACGTGGACCTCGAGATGTCGCCACCTGCTTCGACAAGGGCCGCCCGTTGAAATTCTACCTGGTGCGCCACGGCGAGACCGAGTGGAACAAGCTCGGGAAGTTTCAGGGCGTAACGGACGTCACACTCAACGAACGCGGAATCTCCCAAGCCATGGAGTCGGCGCAGGCTGCGGCGGATTGGGGGTATTCGGCTATCTATTCCAGTCCCCTCAGACGCACCATGCGGGTCGCCGAGGAGATCGGGCGCTTGACCTCGACGCCGGTGATCCCCAAGGCCGGCCTGATGGAGCTGTCGCTGGGAGACCTCGAGGGCGTCACCGGGGAGGAGATGCGCAGGGGATGGCCCGAAGTCTACGAGGCTTGGCGGGACAGTCCAGAGCGGACCGCGATGCCGAACGGCGAGTCGTTGGCCCAACTCCAAGAGCGGGCTTGGGAGGCGATAGTTGAGATCGAAGAAGCCCACGGCGACGATGAGTCCATCGTAGTCGTGTCCCACAATTTCGCTATCCGGACCGTCATCTGCGCCTTGGTGGGAGCGCCGCTGGCCAACTTCCACCGCATGTCATTGAGTCTCGGTTCCCTGTGCACCTTCGAGAAGGATGTCAGAGGCCGCCGGTTGACGGCGTACAACTCGACCAGCCACCTCTCCCCGGAAAACCGGTAGCCCCGGCCGATGCCCTCCGGCCCTGTAGGCGTCGTTATCGAAAGGCGGGTGGCCGCGGCCTTGGGGCGGGCCGGCTGTTCCGGCAAACGCGCCACGTTGGTGGTGGCCGTTTCCGGCGGCCCCGATTCCACAGCATTGCTCCGTTGCCTGCACGGGCTCAGTGAGTCCCATGCCCTGACCCTGCACGCCGCCCATCTCAACCACGATTTTCGCGGCGCGGAGGCCGATGCCGACGCCGATTTCGCCAGGGACCTGGCCGTTGGACTGGGGCTGGACTTTACGGTGGCCAAGGAAGACCCTGTTGAATACCAGGCCCGGCGGGGAGTTTCATCCTTCGAACAGGCCGCCCGTGAGATGCGCTACTCTTTCTTGGCCCGCACGGCCGCGGCGGTGGGCGCAAGGGCGGTCGCAACGGGCCACACCGCTGATGATCTGGCGGAAACGGTTCTGCTGCATGTGCTGCGGGGTTCCGGCCTCCACGGGCTCCGCGGGATGACCGAATCGGCCCCTTGGCCTTGGCCGCCTAACACGGCTGGAATTTTCCTATTCAGACCGTTATTGGAGATGACCAAAGACGAGACAAGGGCCTACTGCCTGGAGCTGGGCCAACCCTACCGCGACGATTCCGGCAATTACATGTGGCGGTTCGCCCGGAACCAGGTCCGCCACCGGTTGATGCCTCAGCTCGCTGCGGAATTCAACCCTAGGGTCCGGGAAGCGCTGGTCCGGCTGGCCCGTAGCGCGGCCGACGATGTCGACTACCTGGAGGCCCAGGTGGACCGCGTTTGGCCGGAAGTGGCGCAGGAGACTGCTGGCCGGGTGACATTCGCCGTTAGCGGCCTGTCGGACCTGCATCCCGCGCTACAGCGGCTGGCCCTCCGCCGGGGATACGCCTTGGTCCGCGGCGACGTCCGCCGGCTGGGCGCCGGTCATTTGGAGGCCGTGTTGAGGTTATTGGAGGGACGCCGCGGCGGGCGGAGCGTAGACCTTCCCCGGGGCGTCAGGGCCAGCCGGACCGGGGACGAACTTCAAATGGGCCGCGAAACCGTCCCGGAGACGCGTTGGCCAGAATTGCACGGCCTCCATTCACTGCCGCTGCCGGCCCTGCCCGACGGGCAGTCCACGGTAACCATGGGGGACTGGACCGTGGCCACGAAATCCGGCATGGCCGGAGACCCCTGTCCGTGGGATGAGGCCGAAGGCGGGGAGTTCATCGCCTGCCTGGACCGGCCGGCCTTGGGGGAAGGGCCTCTTGTAGTCAGAACGCGCCGTCCGGGGGACCGGTTTCAGCCCTTGGGGATGACGGGCCATAAGAAGCTGCAAGACTTTTTCGTCGATTCCAAGACGCCTCGAGACTGGCGCGACCGGGTACCGTTGCTGATTGCGGGAGAGCGGGTAGCCTGGGTGGTGGGGTACCGCACCGCCGGTTGGGTCACACCCGGCGGCGGGGATGGGCCGGTCGTGTGGATTAAATTCGGGGGTTCCCAACAGCACTAATGGACTGGAAGCCCTGGTCCCGGACCAACTCAAGGACCCCTCCAGCATGGAAACCCACGAGACCAGAATCTGGCCGGTCAATTCCCTGGGGAGGCACGAAGTGGTCATGGACTTTGGGGCAAGAAACTCGTTTGGCGGGATGGTCCGGCGCACGGCGACAGGGTGGGTGGACAACGAGACCTGCGAGGCGGAACTGTTGGCAGTCGATTGAGGATAAGCGGGCTCCCATTGGGTCTGCGTGGCAAGTTCAATTTGCTATACTTGGGAGTGCTTGTCAACCTATGGGTAGTCTCAAACTGTGTGAGGCCCGATGCAGGAACGGCTCAAAGCCTTTGAGGAGTTCTCCAAGTTCGCGACTGAGATGATTTTGCTGATGGAAGAGGACCGGAAGAAGACCGATGAGGTTCTTCGACGGCTGACCGAAAGCATGGCCCAGCTCGGTGACAACGACCAGCGCCGTGAGCAGGCTATGAACGGCCTGTTGAAGGCGGTCGCCGTTATCCAGGCCGACATAGTTCGGATAGACGAGACGCACCTGAGAGAGTGAGCTATGCCGAGGGCCAAGAAACAGCGCGGGAGACCGTCGCGGGGGTATCCGCCGCGAACAGATGCGATGGTTGACGAGCTGGTGGAGGCGTTCTTTCGTGCTCCACCCAGAGAGTGGTGGTCGCCGAGCCGAAGGTCTATCGTTGTGTGGCCTGCTAGCGGGAGGTGCGCTATCCCGATACCTTATATCGAGACGGTACGTGCGAGGGATGCCACGAGGCCCCGGTTACCTCAGCCGGGACCTCTGGCTAAAATCCCGTATGATTCCCTTAAGTTCGGTCCTGAAGCTTGAAACAGCCTTACAACCCCAATTGCCGGGCCGGATTGTCTTTCACCTGTATACTCTCGGCGGGTCAGCCAACATAGCCGGTGATGTCGACATTCCCCGTGACCGGGTCGACATAGCCGTTGGCCCATATTTGAAGCTCGTTCACCCAGGAATACTTGGGTGAAGAGGTCAAGAGCGTAACGTTCTCATTGTGGTAGAAGTTCGTACCTTCCCGATGAGTGGAGATGCCATCCGCGAATAGGGCGATTTTTTCCCCGTCGTCGGTGGTGATTTCACCATGGATGTGGAGCTGAATGCGGCCATCGCCCCGCACGTGAATGTAGTCCGTACAACTTACAGTGCCCTTCAACCGGGGACCCTCGATGTCCCCCTCGAAGTGGGCGTCATACCGGCCGCCCTCAGGAGGCAGGGTCGACTGATCGGCCAACAGGGTCTCAAAGTCGACTCCGTACTCGACCATCTTGGTGAGATTGAACGACTTCCAAGTATAGATAATCTCGGCGGCGATTGAATCTGACGGCATTGAAAATTACCTCCGGCGTTTGGAAAATGGAGTGTGCCGCCTGACGGCATCTCCTTGAGCAAACGTGCCCCCCGGTCATTCCAAGGGTAGAGCCGACGGGCTCAGATCGTTAACCGACTTCCAACCCACGCAGCCGCGGGTCCAGGGTGTCCCGCAGGGCATCCCCGAACAGGTTGAGTCCGAACACGACAAGGCTGATGGCCAGGCTGGGGAATATCAGGAGCCACGGTGAAACCTCAATGTATTTCTGACCGGCCACAGACAACATGGCGCCCCAGGAAGGAACGTCCGGTGGCGTGCCCACACCCAAAAAGCTGAGCGCGGCTTCAATGACGATGGCGAAACCAAGGTTGGCGGTGGCGAAGACGATGTATGGGGCCATACAGTTCGGCAGCAAATGGCGGAAAACGATACGCGTTCCCGAGCTGCCGATGGCCCTCGCTGACTCGATATAGCCTACTTCTTTGACGCTCAGCGCCTCAGAGCGCACTATCCGGCAGGCCCCAGGCAAGAATAAGACCACCAGGGTAAGGATTACATTGTTCAGGGACGCCCCCAGGAACGCCATAATCCCCAATGCCAGAATCAACGCCGGGAAGGCCATGAATGAGTCGACAACGCGTTGGACCAAGAGGTCGACCGGTCCTCCGACGTAGGCGGTAACAATTCCGAGTATCGCCCCCAGCGTTACCCCTATCCCCACGCTGGCAAATGCTACCGTGAGGGAAATTCGGGCGCCATAAAGCAGCCTGCTCAGGACGTCCCGCCCCACTTGGTCGGTGCCCAGAAGATGCTGTTCCCCCCGGTAGGTGTCGCCCGGAGGCGCATACCGGTTGGTAAGCGTGATGCTATAGGGATCGTGGGGAGCAACGTACGGAGCGATGATGGCGATTATCACTGTGATCAGCAGTATCACGCCGCCTACGGCGCCAATCGGCTGCCGCTTTGCGA
This sequence comes from Dehalococcoidia bacterium, assembly GCA_965220625.1. GTDB lineage: Bacteria > Chloroflexota > Dehalococcoidia > Lucifugimonadales > UBA3495 > VXOI01. The sequence continues at coordinate 1,071,019 of CBDCQN010000003.1, read as the reverse complement.
ATCGGACGATGGGCCGTCGCACGGACGCAACCGTCAATAGTCCCGATGCCCTAATACCGCTGGTGAGGGTATTTGGAGTTCCTGTCGAGGCCAATCCCTTCCTCTCAAAGCGCAGGTCAACGCGCTGCTGTTAAGCGAGACGCACCCGTGGGTCTACATAACCATAAAGGAGGTCTATTATCAGGTTCAGTATCAGGACCATGGTGGCGATGAGAAAGACTAATGCCTGGACCACCGGATAGTCCCGGTCAAGTATGGAGACTATCAGCAGCCGCCCCATCCCTGGCAACACAAAGATCTGCTCTACTATCACTTCGCCAGCCAGAAGGATCCCGAAAGACCACCCGGTTACGGTCAGAATCGGCAGGAAACAGTTTTTGAGAGCGTGGACCAAGACTACGTTTCTTTCCTTGAGCCCCTTCGACCGGGCCGTCCGGACGTAGTCTTGCCGTAAGGTTTCCAGCAAAGAGGACCGGGTGACCCGCGCTATGAACGCCATGGTGAATAACGCGATACAGATGGCCGGGAAGATCAGTTGCTCTAAATTCCGGCCCAAGTCTTCGTAAGGGTGAGAGTAGTCCAGCGGCGGGATCCAGTTGAAAATACGCACCAGCAAAAATATGATAACCAGCGCCACGACGAAGGTCGGAATCGACAGACCCAAGAAGGTGAAGACTCGAGCGGCGTAGTCAATAACGGAGTTTCTGTTGAGGGCGGAGACGATTCCCAAGGGCACCGCCAAGAAGAAGCTGATCGCTATTCCCAAACCGGTCAACTCGAGGGTCAGGTACACCCGCGTTTTCACCATTTCTTTGATATCGGTCCCGTAGTAGAAGGACCGGCCCATGTCTCCATGGAGCAGGCCCCATAACCAATTCCCGTATTGCTCGTAGATGGGCCCGCTAATGCCCATCTTGTCCCGCATCGCCTCCAGGTCTTCTTGGGTAAAAGTGCCCGAACCCTGTCCACCACCGGAGAGGATGTTCAGCGCCGGATCGCCCGGTATGATACGCAAAAACAGGAAAACCACCAGCGTAACCAACCAGACGGTGGGCACAAAGAGGATGAGCCTTCTAATGACGTATTGTTGCAACGTGACTCACGTACGAGAAGCTGCCCGGTCTCTATGGGCTTAGTCGGGATTTAGCTTCGAGGGCTCGTCGCCCTGCTCCTACATATTTCCCGGTACGCCACTGCGGGCAGCTTCCAAGTTTGGGTATAGGTTTCCTCACCGGATGGCGCCATCAACTGTTGGTGGGACTATTCGGACCGCCTTTTAATAGTCATCGTCCAGGAACTCGTGCCAGTGCTTCAACGACGTATAGAGGCTGAAGTGGGGCACGAACGGGCCCACGGTCCCGTTGTCGCCGTCGTATGTCTTGATCCGCTTGTTGACCATCTGGGTAAAGGCGTTCCACATATACTCTACGTACCCGGAATTGGCCTCCGAGTAAATGATCCGTTGGATCTCGTGGTTGAGTTCCCGCCGTTTGTCCTCGTCTGCCTCCCGGCTCTGCTGGTTCCACAGGTCGGTTATCCGGGGATCGGTCCAGCGGGCCCAGTTCTTCGAACCGGGTAGGTAGGCGCTGGGGAAGGAATCGTCGGGGTCGGGGATCATGTTGGCCCGGCCCAGCGAGACCGCTTCGAAAGTTCCTGCTTCTGCTTCATGGACCCCGGAGGCGTAGTCCACCAGCCTGATGTCAATGTCAATCCCGTAAGGCTTCAATTGTTCCTTGAGCACCTGGACGCCGTCCGCCCAGAAGAAGATGTTCAAGGCCACAAAGTCTACGGTAAGGCGGTTGTCGGGCCCGTAGCCGGCCTCGGTCAGAAGCCTCACCCCTTCGGCTATGTCGTCGGGGTCCTTGCTGCCGTCAGGCAGCCGCTTGAACCCGGGGTATCCTTCGATTTCGGACTCCGAAATGGCATACGGGTTGTTCGGCGCGTATATCGCCCCAACCCTGAACTTACCCAAGCCGAAGCCATCCACCATCTCCCACCGGTCAACGAGCAGGTGCACGGCCTTCCGCAGGTTCGCATCATCGAAGGGGGGCTTCTCGGTGTTCAACACCCAGTGGAAGGCTGCGGCCCCATCCATCCAGAAGATATCGTGTATGCTCATGAACTCAGCATCGGCTTCCAGCCTTATGGAGTCCTCAACGTCCAGGTGGTTGATGGAATCCATGCTCATGAACACCTTCTCGGTCCGATAGGCGGCAATCTCGGTGCCTTTGTCTGTAATGTAAAACGATTGGTATCCGTCAAAGAACGGGCGGCCTTCCCTCCAGTAGGTGTCGTTCTTCTCGAATTTGCTGCTGACGCCGAATTCATCGTCCACCGCCAGGAAGGGGCCGGCGCCCACGGTGTGGCTGGCGAAATCAGTCTTATCTATGTCGGTATCGAAGATGTGCTTGGGGAGGACCTTCATGTATTCCACTGCCATAAAGGAGATGAAGGCGGCGGAGGGGTATAGCAGCCGCATCCTTACGGTCGAGTCGTCCACCCTTTCGACGCTCTCTATATACTGCCGGAGTTTCCCGGTGGCGGGCCGAGGCGCGCCGGGAACAATTATGTTGTTAAAGCTCCACACCACGTCGTCGACAGTGATATCCGTTCCATCGGACCATTTGACGCCGGGGCGCATATAGAAGGTGTAGGTGAGTCCGCCATCGCTGGCTTCCCACCGTTCGGCCAGGTCGCCGAGGATGGCGCCTTCGGTATAGGCGTCCTGGACCAGCGGGTTGTACTCCAATAATTGCAGGTACATTGGCCCGATGATTTGAATGTCTTCCAGGTAAACAGCCGCGTGGACCTCCCAGGTGCTGGGATATCCGGCAGCGGCGCTGGCCAAAAGCGTCCCGCCATATACGGGTTCTCCGTCGGAAGCCGGTCTATCCGGCATCGCGGTCGGCTCGGCCGTGGCGGCAGGCACGCTGGTGGCTGCGGCTGCGGGTGCGGTCGTGGCTGCGGGTGCGGTCGTGGCTGCGGGTGCGGTTGTCGCGGCAGGGGCGTCCGGCTCGGGCTGGGCGGCCTCGCCACACGCGATCAAAGCCAACAAGGCTATGGTCAAGGCGGCTAAAATAACAAAATGCAGGCGCAGTACTTTAAGAATCGCCATGGCTCTCCTCTGGTATTTGGAAATTTGTTCGCGCCGGCAGGGCCGGTATATCCGGCGTCACCAATCCGGCCGGTCGAGCCGGTTAGTTGAGATTGTAAATACGTGCGGCGTTGCCACCCGCGATCTTCGCTTTTTCTTCTTCGGTACAGTCGGACAGGATCTCCTCGAGTATCTGGTGACTTCTCGGGAAGGTAGATTCCTGGTGGGGGTAGTCGGAACCCCAGAGGAGGTTGTCAACACCGATGATATTTCGCATTTGCACTCCCAGCATATCCTCCTGGAATCCCAGGAACACGTTGCGATGGAAGTAGTCGCTGGGGACCATATCATTTTTGAATTGTCCCCAATTGTCCCGGGGAGACCGGTCCCGCGGCGGTCTCTGAGTGTAGGTGTAGTCCAACCGGTCAAGGAAATGGGGGGCCCAGGACAGCTCCATTTCCACAGACCCCACCTGCAGCTTGGGGAACCGTTCGAATACGCCACTGAAGATCATGTAGCCCAGGGACATCCGGATCCAGTGGTCGACATTGGTGAAAAATGTCCGGCTGGCGGCCTCGAAGTCTACGAATTCCTGTCCGCCGTGCGGCCTGTTGGTGCCGATATGCAGGTTCAGGGGCATCTGCAGGTCTTGGGCCGCGGCCCAAAGGGGATCGTACTCCGGGTAATCGTAGGACATAGTTTCAGGTGGGTACACGGTGATCATGGCTCCCGTCATCCCCATTTTGGCGCAACGTTCCAGCTCTTTTACCCCATCCGTCACGTCGTCAACATTGATCATCGCGATGCCCTTGAGAATATCGGGCGATTGGCTGCAAAAGTCAGCGACCCAATCGTTGTACGTCCTGAAGAGGGAGGTGAGAAGGGCGCTGTCGGGAACGCCGTAAAGCAGGAGACCGACGGTCGGAAACACGATGCTGACATCGACGCCATCCAGGTTCATGTCTTTCACGTGTTCTTCCGGGATGTAGCCGCCCGGCCGGATGTTTTCTACTGTATCGAGCACCGATAGCTTTTCGGGTTCTTCGAAGCGGAGACCGGTCTGGGACCCGGCAAACGCGCCGACCAAAAGGTTGCCATCGCACACCCACCAATCGCTGCCGTCGTCGCGTCGAATGATGTGAGGCTCACGGCCTTTGAATTTTGGTTCGGCCCTGGCTGTCCACAGGTCTCCGGGCTCCATGATGTGGTTATCCGAGGATATTACTCGGTACACGGGCATAACCCCCTTCCCATCGGTCCAGTATGCGATTCCCCGTATGCCTCAAAAACGTACGTCCATCACCATAAGATTTTGTAATGGTCCCACATCGTACGGTAGGCACCATCCGCCGCTTGAACTTAGTGGGCAAGGTTAAGCCATCTTATATAGCCTGTCAAGCAGCTTTACCACACACGCAAGGGTAGTTTATTTGAAAATCGGTCGCCTGCAATCGGCAAGAATTCGCCTGATTTGGAGTGGAATTCGTTGCCACTGAAGGCCGGCCTCAGTGCCCGAAAGAAGGTGCGTACTGAAGGCCTTGAGGGAGAGGGCTGGGGTGAGGGTGAAATGCTGGCAACAACGATGATCGCTTACGATAGGGAACGCCCCCACCCTAACCCTCCCCCAAAGAGGGAGGGGACAATTAAATGCCGCTGGGGTTTTCTGCGGTTAATCCCGGCGTGTGGTAGCATACCGGCACTTTTCCAGCACGGAGGAAGCTATGGACCTGGGACTGACCGACCGGGTTGCAATCGTTGGCGGCGGAAGCAAGGGATTGGGCCGGGCTTGCGCAGACTCGTTGGCGCGGGAGGGAGCTAAGCTGGCCATCTGCAGCCGGAACGCTGAAGAACTGGACGGCGCCGCCCAAGAGATACGGGACGCTTTCGGAGTCGACGTGCTGGCGGTCCCGGGGGACCTCTCCCGCTTGGAAGATATTCAGAATTTAGTTCGGCGGACCGTCGACCACTTCGGCCGTCTGGACGTGGTGGTCGCCAACTCCGGCGGCCCCCCGGAAGGGCGGGCTGTGACCACCGACGAGGAGACTTGGGACCGGTCGGTGCAGATGGCCTTGAACTTCTTTATAAGGATGGGCCGGCAGACAGTGCCTCACATGCGGCAGCAGTCGTGGGGGAGGATCGTCAACATCCTGGCCAGCACGGTGTACCAACCGATCGACAACCTGGTCACCTCCGGGGTTACACGCATGGGCGCCGTCGCTTTCGCCAAGAGCCTGGCCGACGAGGTGGGGAGGGACGGGATACTGGTGAACAACGTCGCCCCCGGGTTCCTGATGACCGACCGGATGCAGCACATCTTCGAGACCCGCTCCCAGGAAACGGGCCAGGACCTGGAAACCGTGCTCCAGGCCCGCGCTTCCAGCATCCCGGTGGGCCGCTTCGGACGGCCCGAGGAACTGGGGGATTTCGTTGCCTACCTGGCATCGGAGAAGAACAGCTACGTCACCGGCACGACTATATTAGTGGACGGCGGCGTTGTGCGGTCGGTGATGTAGACGCCCAGGGTTGCTCAATTGGCGGAAAACCCCCGTCCTTCCGGCCGCAGCCGGAATCCAGACCCGGATCTCGGGTTAGCGGCATTCGGAGGGGAACCAAAATCGGCGCCGGGTCCTGGGTCCCGGTAGCGACCGGGACGACGGGAGGGGGGCGGATTCAACAATTGAATGGCCCTGTGTAAACGCCGGTAACTGTTCAGAATTGCTGGTGTCGCTTCCCCCCGCAGGGGGCAGGCTAGGAAGAGGGTACCCCGCCGCGCCGCAGCGTAGTTGGAGGAAGGAAAACGCGAGGAGGGACGCCCCCCTCCCTAACCCTCCCCCTGCCAAGGGGAGGGGACACTGAACAGTTACTAACGCCGGGTTTTCCGGCGCATATTACGCCGGGTGTGCTAAACTTTGGGCCGGACTGGTGAGAAATCCGGCCCTTCTGGATGGCGGGAAATAACTTTTAGTAAGAATGAGAGGTAGATATGCCTGAATTTGATGTTGTGATCCGTGGCGGGACCGTGGTGGACGGCACCGGGATTCCCCGGTTCCGGGCTGACGTTGGCATCAAAGACGGCCGGGTCGCCATGATCAGCGGCCGCATCAGCGCCGGCGGCGCAAAGGAACTCGACGCCAGCGGTTGCATCGTGGCCCCCGGCGCGGTGGACCTGCACACCCACTACGACGCCCAGCTCAACTGGGACCCGTACGCATCCTTGTCCGGATGGTTCGGCGTAACGTCGCTGACCGTCGGCCAATGCGGCTTCGGTTTCGCGCCCACCCACCCGGAGGACCGCGACCTCAACATGCGGATGATGAACCGTATCGAGGCCATTCCCTTGGAGTCCATGCGCCAGGGCATGCGCTGGGACTGGGAGACCTTCCCGGAATACATGGACAGCCTGGACCGCCAGGGTCTCGGCGTGAACGTGGGTTGTCTGGTCCCCTTCTCGCCTCTTCGCGGCTACGTGCTGGGGATGATCCCGGCGCGGGAGCGGACCTCGGTGACCGAGGCCGAGCTAAACCAGATGAAGCAGATCCTCTACGATTCGATGCGGGCCGGCGCTTTCGGCATCTCAGCCGACAAGAACCTCGAAGACCGCCCCGAGGACGGCAGTTGGCTGCCCAGCCACGTTGCCTCCCGTGAGGAATTCCTGGCTTTGTCGCAGGTAATGTCCCAATTCGGCGTCGGACACTTAGGCTGGACCATCGGCATCTCCGACGACCGCCCCGCCCAGCGGGACATGCTGGCCGAGATGGTCCGGATGAGCGGACGCCCCCTCCATGTCGTTTTGGGCGACGATGAGGGTTACGATTGGCTGGAAGAGATGCGCGGCGAGGGCCTGCCCGTGGTGGCCCAACTGGGTTCGGTGCCCACCATCTCCGAGTTCAAGCTCTCTGAGTACAACCTGTTCGACTATATGCCCAACTGGGTCCAGCCGCTGGTCGGCTCCAAGGAAGAACGGATAGCCAAGCTGTCCGAGGACGGGGTCCGAGTCGGCATGAAGCAAGATGTCGTCGACCGCCCTCACCCCCGGACCGACTGGACCAGGCTGCAGGTCGTCGAGGTGGCGCAAGAACGAAACATTAAATACGAAGGGCTGAGCATCGCGGAAATCGCCGAGGCCGAAGGAAAAGAGCCGCTGGACGCCTTCTTGGACATCGCGCTCGACGAGGACCTGGAGACCGAATTCGCCCACCCCTCCAACAACCGGGGCGACGAAGTTACAGGCCAAAGGCTGAAGAGCCCCTTCGTTCACATCTCGGTGTCCGACGGCGGGGCGCATACCAGGTTCCTGGTCAACAGCGTGTGGCCGGTCTATTTCCTGGCTCACTGGGTCCGCGACGAGCACCTAATGACCTTGGAGCAGGCGCATAACAAGATGAGCGCCCTTCCCGCGTGGTTTTCCGACATGAAGAACCGCGGCACCCTCCGGGTAGGCGACTGGGCCGACGTCATGGTCTACAACCTCGACGAACTGGGGCTGATGTACGACAAGCCCAAGTTCGAGACCGACTTCCCCGGCGGCGAGAAGCGGCTGGTCCAAAAGCCCACCGGAATGCGCTACATCCTGGTCAACGGCGCTGTTACGTTCGAAGGCAACGACTGCACCGGAGCTCTGCCCGGGAAGCTGCTCCGCAGCTACGATCAGATCGGCTAGCCGTCGACACCGGGAGTTTATACATGAGTCATCCCCGAGTTTCTCGGAGGGAGGACAAACGAGTTGCCCACCTCACGGAGAGGTGGGCAACGTCATCCCGGCCCTGTAGGAATGCCGGCATCCCTTCCGTCATTCTGGCATCCCACCCGTCATTCCGGCGAAAGCCGGAATCTACGTCGTCCCCCGTGTCTGTACGCCCGCGAGTTGCCGCAAAGGCATACTGTGCGGCGGGATACGTTTGATGGACTGGCGTGAATGGGCTTCAGCTACCTCAGGAGTTGCCCGTAGGCTGGCGTTGACCTGCCGTACCTCAGGGTTGGGGGTACGTGGATTCCGGCTTTTGCCGGAAGACGACATCTGGGGAGTTGCCCGTAGGCTGGATTGACCTGCCGTCCCTGAGGGTGGGGGTACGTGGATTCCGGCTTTCGCCGGAAAGACGACATCTGGGGAGTTGCCCGTAGGCTGGAGTTAACCTTCTGTCCCTGAGGGTTGGGGATACGTGGATTCCGGCTTTCGCCGGAAGACGACATCTGGGGAGTTGCCCGTAGGATGGATTGACCTGCCGTCCCTGAGGGTTGGGGATACGTGGATTCCGGCTTTCGCCGGAAAGACGACATCTGGGGAGTTGCCCGTAGGCTGGATTGACCTGCCGTCCCTGAGGGTTGGGGGTACGTGGATTCCGGCTTTCGCCGGAAATACCATGGCCTTGTGAAGGCCACCTAAGGGGATGAAAATGAGGTGGCGCTGGCCGGCGCGAAGGGCGGCCGTCATTGGCGCTTCGAGCCCGCGCCGGAAATTGCCTTGGTGACCTCCAGGCACCTAAGAATGTCGCCCCGCCCCGGCGGAGAGCACGCATAGTAAAGTCTCGAGTCCCGTGGTCACCGGCCGGCCGGCAGCCGTCAACGGAGGGAGCCGGGAGATGGATACCGTTTACCAAAGGTGCTGCGGGCTGGACGTGCACCAGAAGAGGGTGACGGCCTGCGTCATCACCCCGGAGGGCCAGGAGGTGCGCAGCTTTTCCGCCATGACCAAGGACCTGCTGGCCTTGGCCGACTGGCTGGCGGGCCATCAGGTAACCCAGGTGGCGATGGAGAGCACCGGGGTCTACTGGAAGCCGGTCTACAACATATTGGAGGACGAGTTCAGCGTGATGGTGGTCAATGCCCGGCACATGAAGGCGGTGCCGGGGCGCAAGACCGACGTGAAGAGCCTGCCCCGTACTGGATACGGGGACGCCGAGTGGATCGCCGACCTGCTGCGTTGCGGCCTGTTGCAGGCCAGCTTCATCCCGGAGCGCCCGCAGCGGGAGTTGCGGGAACTGACCCGCTACCGCCGCAGCCTGACCCGCAGCCTGACCCGCAGCCTGACCGGGGAGCGCAGCCGGGCGGCCAACCGGATACAGAAGCTGCTGGAGGGGGCCAACGTCAAGCTGGGGTCGGTGGCCAGCAACGTGCTGGGGGCCTCGGGGCGGGCCATGCTTCAGGCGATGTGCGAGGGGGAGGAGGACCCGAAGGCGCTGGCGGAGTTGGCCAGGGGGCGGCTCCGGGGGAAGCTGGAGGAGCTGGAGGAGGCCCTGAGCGGGCTGATGGGGCCGCACCAGCGCTACCTGCTGGCCAGCCAGTTGCGGCACCTCCGTCACTTGGAGGAGGAGGTCGGGCGGCTGGACCAGGAGGTGGCCCGGCGGGTGGACCCTTTTGAGGAGACGGTGGCGGCGGTGGACACCATCCCCGGGATCGGGCGGCGCACCGCCGAGGTCATCGTGGCGGAGATGGGCACCGATATGACGCAGTTCCCGACCCCGGGCCACCTGGCTTCCTGGGCCGGGGTCTGTCCGGGGAACAACCGGAGCGCCGACAAGAACAAGCGCAGCCCCACCCGGAAGGGCAACAACTGGCTGAAGCCCGCCTTGGTGGAAGCGGCCAGGGCGGCCTCCCGAACCAAGACCTTCCTGGGGGCCAAGTACCATCGCCTGGCCCGGCGCATCGGGGCCAACCGGGCGGCGATGGCGGTGGCCCACTCCATCATCGTCATCCTCCACCGGGTGATCAAGACCGGGGAACCCTACGCCGACCTGGGCCAAAACTACTTCGAGGAACGGGACCGGGCCGCCATCACCCGCCGCTCCGTCCGCCAACTCCAACGCCTCGGCCACAAAGTCACCCTGGAAGCTGCCTGACATCTATTTTCATAGTAAAGACGGCATCCCTGTAAAAGCAACAATAGCCCTGCCCCCAAACTCCGGGATGACTCATGTTTCGTGGGAACGGCCCGCCCTGCTCACAGCCCAGGGACCTCGTGGTTTGACACTGCAAAGGCATCGGGGCTAAACTCCGAACCTATAAATTCCGAAGCTGACCGAGGAGGACATAATGGTTGAGTTTGACCTGGTGATTCGCGGCGGCACGATCGTCGACGGCACGGGCATCCCCAAGTTCCGCGCCGATCTGGGCATCAGAGACGGCCGCGTGGCGATGATCAGCGGGCGCATCAACGGCGCCGGCGCCAAGGAGCTGGACGCCAGCGGCTGCATCGTCGCGCCAGGAGCGGTCGACCTCCACACCCACTACGACGCCCAGCTCAACTGGGACCCCTACGCCTCCCTGTCCGGCCAGTTCGGGGTCACTTCGCTGACGGTGGGCCAGTGCGGTTTCGGTTTCGCGCCAACCCGGCCGGAAGACCGTGAATTGAACATGCGGATGATGAACCGCATCGAGGCCATCCCCTTGGAGTCGATGCGTCAGGGCATGCGCTGGGACTGGGAGACCTTCCCCGAATACATGGACAGCCTGGACCGCCAGGGCCTGGGCGTGAACGTCGGCTGCCTGGTGCCCTTCTCCCCGCTCCGGGGCTACGTACTGGGGATGATACCGGCCCGGGAACGGACCTCGGTGACCGAGGCCGAGCTCAACCAGATGAAGCAGATCCTGTACGATTCGATGAAGGCCGGGGCCTTCGGACTGTCGGCGGACAAGAACCTGGAGGACCGCCCCGAGGACGGGAGCTGGCTGCCCAGCCATGTTGCTTCAAAGGAAGAGTTCCTGGCCCTCTCACAGGTGTTGGCCCAGTTCGGCGTCGGGCATCTGGGCTGGACCATCGGCATATCCGACGACAAAGCCGCCCAGCGCGACATGCTGGAGGAAATGGTCCGCATGAGCGGTCGGCCCCTCCACGTGCTCCTCGGCGACGAGGAGGGTTACAAGTGGCTGGACGAAAAGCGGGCCGAGGGCCTGCCCATTATCGCCCAAGAAGTCGCGGTGCCCGTGATCGCCGAGTTCAAGCTTTCGGAATACAACCTCTTTGACTACATGCCCAACTGGGTACAGCCGCTGGTGGGCAGCAAGGAAGAGCGCATCGCCAAGCTGTCCGAGGACGGCGTCAGGGTCGGGATGAAGCGGGACATCATCGAGCGCCCCCACCCCAGGACCGACTGGACCCAGGTGCAGGTGATCGAAGTCGCCCACGAGCGTAACCTGAAGTACGAGGGACTCAGCATCGCCGACATCGCCGCAGCTGAAGGCAAGGAGCCGCTGGACGCCTTCATCGATATCGCGCTGGACGAGGACCTTGAGACCGAATTCGCCCACCCGGCCGGCTCCAAGTCCCCGGAGGCCATGGCGAGGGTCATCTCCCGGCCCGACGTCCACATCTCGGTTTCCGACGGAGGGGCCCACACCCGGTTCCTGCTCGACAGCGTTTGGCCCGTTTACTTCCTTGGGCATTGGGTCCGGGACGAGGAGCTTATGACCCTGGAGCAGGCCCACCAAAAGATGAGCGCGCTGCCGGCGTGGTTTTCCGACATGAAGAACCGTGGCACCCTGCGGGTTGGAGACTGGGCCGACGTCATGGTCTACGACCTGGACGAGTTGGGCCTCCTCAACGACAAGCCCGAGTTCGCCACCGACTTCCCCGGCGGCGAGAAGCGGCTGGTCCAGATGCCCACGGGCATCCGCTACATCCTGGTCAACGGCGCGGTTACCTTCCAGGAGAACGTGTGCACCAACGCCCTGCCCGGCAAGCTGCTCCGCAGCTACGATCAAGTCGGCTAGCCGCCGATCCAGGAGTCTAGCCGGGAGTTCAGCCCGGAGTTTAGAAAGAGGCCTCCGAAAGGGGGCCTCTTTTTCGTGGGAACGGCCCTTGCCACTCACGGCCAAAAGGCCAGGGTCATCCAATTGTTGAATCCGCCCCCTCTCGTCGTCCCGGTCGCAACCGGGACCCAGGGACCGATGCCGATTTCGGTTCTCCCCGTATGCCGCTAACCCAATATTCGGGTCTGGATTCCGGCTGGGGCCGGAAGGACGAGGGGATTTTCCGGCAATTGAATGACCCTGGTGAATGACCCTGGCCAAGAGGCCGCGCAATTTGACACTTTCAAGGCGCCGGGCTAAACTTTGCGCCTAAACATCGAGAGATCCAGAAACTTACCGAGGAGGAAACGTAATGGCTGAATTTGACTTGGTAATTCGCGGCGGCACAGTGGTCGACGGCACGGGCATCCCCAAGTTCCGCGCCGACCTCGGCATCAAGGATGGCCGGGTGGCCATGATCAGCGGGCGCATCAACGGCGCCGGCGCCAAGGAGCTGGACGCCAGCGGTTGCATCGTAGCGCCCGGCGCGATCGACCTTCACACCCACTACGACGCCCAACTCAACTGGGACCCCTACGCCTCCCTGTCCGGCCAGTTCGGCGTGACTTCGCTGACCGTGGGGCAGTGCGGCTTCGGGTTCGCGCCAACCCGGCCGGAAGACCGGGACCTCAACATGCGGATGATGAACCGCATTGAGGCCATCCCGTTGGAGTCCATGCGCCAGGGAATGCGCTGGGACTGGGAGACTTTCCCCGAATACATGGACAGCCTGGACCGCCAAGGCTTGGGCGTCAACGTTGGGGCCTTGGTCCCGTTCTCCCCTCTCCGCGGCTACGTTTTGGGCATGATCGAGGCCCGGGAACGCACCTCCGTCACCGAGGCCGAGCTCAACGAGATGAAGCAGATCCTGTACGATTCGATGAAGGCCGGGGCCTTCGGCCTGTCTGCCGACAAGAACCTGGAAGACCGCCCCGAGGACGGGAGCCAGTTGCCCAGCCACGCCGCTTCCAAGGAAGAGTTCTTGGCGTTGTCCCAAGTGCTGGGGCAATTCGGCGTGGGCCACATCGGTTGGACCATCGGCATTTCCGACGACAAAGCCGCCCAGCGCGACATGCTGGCGGAGATGGTCCGGATGAGCGGCCGCCCGCTCCACGTGATACTGGGCGACGAAGAAGGGTACGAGTGGCTGAAGGAAGTCCGGGCAGAGGGACTCCCGGTGATAGCCCAAGAGGCCGCGGTGCCTGTCATATCCGAGTTCAAGCTCTCAGAATACAACCTCTTCGACTACCTGCCCAACTGGGTGCAGCCGCTGGTCGGCACCAGGGAAGAGCGCATCGCCAAGCTGTCCGAGGACGGCGTCCGGGTCGGCATGAAACAGGACGTAATCGAACGCCCGAACGTCCGGACCGATTGGAAGCAGGTGCAGGTGGTGGAGGTTGCCCACGAGCGCAACCTGCACTACGAGGGACTGAGCATCGCCGACATCGCCGAGGCCGAGGGCAAGCATCCGCTGGACGCCTTTATCGACCTCGCCTTGGACGAGGACCTGGAAACGGAATTCGCCCACCCGGCCGGCGGCCGTGGGGACGGCGACGAAGAATACCTTCTGAACCCCTACTCCCACATTTCCGTTTCCGACGGAGGCGCCCACACCAGGTTCTTGGTCAACAGCATCTGGCCGGTCTACTTCCTGGGCCACTGGATTCGGGAAAAGGGACTGATGTCCCTGGAGCAGGCCCACCAGAAGATGAGCGCCCTGCCGGCCTGGTTCTCTGACATGAAGAACCGGGGAACTCTCCGGGTCGGCGACTTTGCCGACGTCATGGTCTACAACATGGACGAGTTGGGGCTGCTCTACGACAAGCCGCAGTTCGCCAACGACTTCCCGGGCGGGGAGAAGCGGCTGGTCCAGATGCCCACCGGCATCCGCTACATCCTGGTCAACGGCGCGGTTACGTTCGAGGAGAACGAGTGCACCGGCGCTTTGCCCGGCACGCTGCTCCGCAGCTACGACCAGATCGGCTAGCCGCCAACGCAGGGGTTTAGCCGGGAGTTTAGAAAGAGGCCCCCTTGCGGGGGCCTCTTTTCTGTTTGACGACTGTGCTCAGCGGCTGGGCGGATTTGCGCTAAGCCCGCTTCTCCGGCGCCGGCGTCTCCCGTGAAATCAAGCCCTAAGAGACTATCTCGAAAACCAGCGGTGAAGATCATGGTTGTGGGCAAGGGTGACATCCGGTTACTTGTCACCCCTATCCCAACCTTCCCCCGTCAAGGGGGAAGGGACTTTGGTAGTGTCTCAGTTTGAATTTAGGCAAAATGAAAGGCCCCGTGATCAGGGGCCTTTCTGGTTCTCGTGTTATCGACAATGTCAATCTGGGATTTTTATGAGTTCGACCTTCCCGTCCAGTGTTGTGTGTATTGCCACTTGATGGTTCCAAGGTGCTCCTCGACCGCGACGGAGGATTCTCGTATGGCATGGCGATATGTCGTTTTTTCTTCCAAGGATGTTGGCTGTTTTTAGGAGCATTCCGGCCAAGGAAATCCATTCCATATCCTCACTCGCCAAGTTCGAAAAACACAACGTCGTCGGAATCGTCTTTCATTGCCCAAATTCTCACCCCAAACACATCCAAGCAGTACGGAGCATTCACCTCCATAACTGATGGATCAAGAATCAGTTTCCCTTCCTCCATTGTCTGCACGTGCCGCTTGGGTAGAATATAATCGTCGTTTGTGAACGCTACCCCCCCCAGAATACTACCGCAGTAGTATATTCGGTGTGTCCCCGCGCTCGATCCAAAATCCCAGAAACTTGTCTGGGTTTCTTGGTTCCTCTCGCTAGAGGCAAAGAGGACCACCAAATTATTGTCTCTCAGAACTCCATTCACGCAGGTGGGCAAAACTTCTGGTGTAATGGTGTCGTAGGCCATAGTTATTGAAGTAGTGCGCATGGGCTTTCCTCCTTCACTAAATTTCGGCAACAACCTCTACTCTGTTGCTCAGGATAAGGAATGGGCTTCCATCGGGATTGAATTGCTCGTTGCCGTCCGCATCGACGACTTGCGCAATACGAGATACGAGTACCTTGACCCGCACCAAGCGGCCATCCGGCAGCCTATACTGGTTCCAGTCCTCTTTGATAGTCTCGTAAGTCAACTCGTAGGCATCGAATTCCTGAGGGCCCGTTGGCATAAGCGTTTGCATTTTGATGATACGCGGCATCGTCCTCGATACTCTCCCATTACGGTTGATTGCCCACTGCGATAGGCCGGATACTATCAGTGCCACGGCATTACATCAGCAGCAATTCCGCTCCTCAATGTAGTCATGATTCTTTCTCCTTGCGGAGCCTTCTCTCTCCTGTGAGGCACTAACTGATTGCTGACGCACACTCTAGCAGAAATTCCATATCAATAGTTTATCTCACAAATTCAGTTTATCAATCTTCTCTTGTACGGCCCTCGTGGACCCGGCTCCGGCGCGTTCGCGTCCACCGGCCCGATCAACCACTCCATATCCCGCACCCCGTCCGCCAGGCCTGCCGCCATCGCCGGCGTGGTGAGACTCCCCAACGTCTTATGCGGGCGGCAGAAGTTGTACCATGTCCCATACAGCCCGGTCGCATAGGAGTGATTGATGATCTTCTTGGAAAACGCGTTAGTCAACCGGGTAAACCGCCGCACACTCATCCGCATAGTCAGGTTATGTCGTTCAACGTAGGAAGTGTTGATCGTGTCTCGGTCTGGGTCTCCACTTACCGGCCAGTGCTTGATTCCGATGCACTCTGATGGGCTGTACCGCCGTTGTTCTTCCGGGTTTTTCTATGGTCCATTGGCCTGTTGATCCTGCTCGTAGCTATCGTCGTGTCCTGTGCTAAGGCCATGATATAGTGCTTTCAAACTGAGACACTACCGGGACTTTTGAGATAGTTTCTAAATCAGCTTGAACTGGAAGCCGGCGTCTTGGGCGCCGCCGTGGCGGTCAAGGTGGACGGCGGGGTAGCCTTGGGAGCGCAGCTTGGCGGCCAGATCGGGAAAGCCGAAGACGGTATAGACCAAGGAGGGCTGCACGGCTTCCACGTACGCCACCAGCTCGTTGAAGTCGGCATGATCGCTGTAGGGCAAGCTGGCGTCGGCCCAACTGCGCCAGCGGCGATTGTCCGAAGCGGCCCAGCCGGTCAACTCCATGGTGCGCTTGCCCCGGTAGTCGCGCAATACCTTCGAACGGCTGCCCGGCGGGAACAGCGCGATCGTCCCCTCGGGCCAGTCGCCGTTGAACAGCGATACCCGGCCGGGAAAATCCACCCCGGCCTGCTGATAGGCTTCGGCGCCCTGGTACACTCCCTCCTCTATAACTACGTCAAAGCCCTCGGCCAGCAGATGGTGGAGCATCTCTTGCGCCTTACCCAGCCTCCAGCCCTGTACCACCGGGCGCTCGCCCCGGTCGAGCCAAGCCCGCAGAGTACGGAAGGCCGTCTCCAGCACCCGCTCTTGAGACGGAAACACATAGTCCGGCCGCCCGTACGTCGACTCGATGACCAGAGTATCCGCTTGGACCGTTTCCAGAGGTTCGTTGGTGGGGCTGGAGCGGAGCTTGATATCGCCGGTGTAGAGCAGCCTTTCGCCGGTGGCCTTGGACTCGATGAGCGCTTGGGCCGAGCCCAGACAGTGTCCGGCGGGATGGAGGGTCAGGGAATAGGCCGGGGTATCCATGGTCTCCCCGTAGGGAAGGACCACAGGACTGGCGTTCTTCAGGTAATCGGAGAGCAGCAACAGGGTGTTGGGGGTGACCACGGGCTTGAGATGGCGGCCGGTGTGGTCGGAATGGGCGTGGGATATGAGGCTGGACTCCCGCTTTCTTCTGGAGTCCAGCCACAGGTCCAGTTCGGGGAGGAGAATTCCGCTGTCGAACACCACCTGCACGCCGGCCGGTATCCTCCTCTGGAAGTCCGCGAACTGAGGCCAGCGCCCGCCCTATGAACCGACGATCTTTTGCACCAGGTATTGAAGGGTGCCTCTGGGGACGTTGATGGTCACCTCTTCACCGACCGTCCTGTCCAAGAGGGCATGGCCCACGGGGGACTGGGTGGAAATCTTACCCGTGGCGGCGTCGGCCTCCCGAATGTCGACCAGGGTGTAGGAGACCACCCGGCCGGAGCCCACGTCCTTCAGAGTGACGCGGGCGCCCACGGTGGAGCGAGTGACTGCGGCCGAACCGGTGTCCGACCGGATCTGGGCGTTGGCGATGCTGGTCTCCAACACCCGAATCCGGGACTCGATGATGCCCTGATGGTCTTTGGCGGCGTCTAGCGGCGCGTTTTCCCGGAAGTCCTTGTCGGCCATGGCCAGCTTGATCTCTTCTACGACCCCAACCCGTTCGCCCTTCAGGTCCTCCAATTGGGTCACCAAACGGTCGTAACCTTCCTGGCTCAGTTGTGAGCTGTTGACGGAACGGTAACTCTGACCGTCGCGGGAGGACGACTTCGCCAGGGTGTTGCGCCGAGTCCGGGGCACTCGCAGATGGGTGGCGAGGCCGTTTTGAATCCAACCCTGGTCCTTCCAGTAGGTCAAAAAGGCTTTCACGGGTTGCAATCGTTGGGCTGAATCGGCGCCTCCCAGCCCGATTTTTTGAGCGTAATCCGCCACTTCCGAAGGGGATAGCTCGGCTACACGACGCTCCCTTCCGCACCATGCCACGAACCGGCCCAATTCCTGGTGCCCCTGCTGCACGCTTTTCGCGCTCTTCTTCGCCGCGACGAATTGGGTGAGCGCCTCAGAGATCGAAGGGTTCGACTGGGTCACCAATACGCACCTCCGCCGGCGGGTTGGCCGCCGCGCTAATTGATAGCGTTTACCACCTGTTCGTTCAGTCCTGCAAAGCCTGCCAGATGCGCTTTCCGTTCCCCGATCAAGCGGTCGGCGTATTCCTGTACCTGTTCCGGGGTGTAGAAATTGGCCAAATCGTACTTGGTGAGGTCCATGCCCTCCACCTTGTCAGGAACAAGGGTACCGAAAAGTGGGTCGGGCTTCCATTCGATGGTGTTCCGGAGGATGCCCCGGATTATGGCCGACATTTCGGGGATGGGAACGCGGGAAACCCGCTGTTTGACAACGGCCCGTCCCTGATCGTCCCGCTCTAATATCTCTCCGATGCCGCCAGTGTTGAGCAGGTAACACTGCACCCGGTCTTCATTTTTCTTGACGAAGTCGTAGAACCAATTCCCTTCGTCCGCTTCGGAACCTATCATGAATGGATTAGTGCCAACCACCCGGACCGATTCGCCGGCGCGGCGCGGGTCCCCCGCAGTGGTTTCGACGCTCTCCCCCAGCATGAAGGCGGCGGCGGCCTGCTCCGGAGTGAGCTTGGACACCGGCGGCAGCACCGTCATACGGCGGGTGATGAAAGCTATGATCATGCCGTCGAGTTGGTCCAACGGCGGCAGATTGATGTCGCTTCCCACGTTGGGGCCAAGGCTGGCGCGGGGGATGACGGCCCGTCCGTTGCCGCCCAAGGACAGGTCGGTGTAGTCGATTTCCCCCTCATGGGTCAGCATGACGTTCTCAAACAGGGCTTCG
Source organism: Dehalococcoidia bacterium (assembly GCA_965220625.1). Classification (GTDB taxonomy): domain Bacteria; phylum Chloroflexota; class Dehalococcoidia; order Lucifugimonadales; family UBA3495; genus VXOI01. Next base: position 1,052,608 of record CBDCQN010000003.1, on the reverse strand, counting down.
GGCGTCTGCAAGGCTTCGAAGATCAACTTTTGGGTCCCGGGGTGCATGCCCTCGGTCTTCAGATAGAAGCCCCTTTCGGCTCCCAAGGCCCGGCCGTCCATTCCCAGGGATACGATGTCGTCCTGGAGGATGTCTATGGACTCTCCCGGAGCGTCCAGGTCGTGGGCGTGGCAGGAGTGGGTGGTCTTTCCCGTGCCGGACAGGCCGAAAAACAACATACCGTATTTCTTGGCGCCGCCGTCGGGCTGGCTGGCGGTGACGGTCTTGGAACCCGCATGAAGGCTGAGCAGCCCTTCCTGTTTCACGTCGTACATGGCCATCCGGAGGAAGCCCATCTTGACTTCGCCCACGTAGTCGATGCCCAGCACCACGGTGAGGTTATCTTCCGGGAAGACCATCACCTGCCGTTCGTTCTCCGGCCACTCCGGTATGCACACCAGATTGAGTTCCGGGCCCGGCGAACCCGTGTCATATTCGCGGAGGGTGCGGCTCCACAGATGTGCCTGACGAACGTTGTCGGCCCGTTGGACCGACAAGAAGAGGTTGCACTTGGGGTTGAACTCGGAGTTGTCCCCGATGGTCCGCTGGACCCGAACCAAGGGCGCCCGCTTCAGGTATTCTCGCACTTCCTGGAGCGTTTGGTCCTTGCGGTCTTTGATGGCCTGCTGCCGCTCGCTCAGATTATTCGACGCCACCTTGTCGCTGCCGAAAACCACGGCGAGACCGGCGCTGCGGTTGCGGACGTTGGAATAAAAACTCCGGCTGTTGGTCTTGGTAATCCTTCCGTATCCGCTGGCTTCCTGGTCGAGCTCTTCCAGGTTCAACGTGCGTACATTGCTCTGGTGGGGGAGGTCCTTCACAAAGTCCAGAAAAGGTTCAACCATTGGGCCCCTCACAACGAATCAGCGTAATCGTCCGAAATGGCGTTGGCCAATCCATCACGCCGCCGACGGCAATTACGAAATACATGGGCGCACCTGGCCGCCGCTAGCGGTCTCTCAGGGCACCAACAATCATAGCAGTTTCAGGAATTGATGGCAATTTCAGGTGTATACTACGCCCGGACCGAAACGAGCGTGTACGGGACCCCCCGGACGGTTTTTCCCGGAAAAATACCCTCGAATTGGCATTTCCGCGGGGTCTTCCCCGACGAAAGGAAAGGAGGAATCCAGATGAAAGCAGTACAGATCAACGAGTTCGGCGGCGCCGACGCCATGCGATACCAGGACGTGGCCGACCCGGCCCCCGGCAGCGGCGAAGCGGTGGTTGAGATTCAGGCCGCCGGGGTCAACTTCACCGACATTTACAGCCGCGCCGGAATCAACCCGGGCCCCCCCCTGCCCCGCACCATCGGCGTCGAGGGCGCTGGCGTGGTCAAGTCGGTTGGGGAAGGCGTCACCGAGGTAGCCGTTGGCGACGAGGTGGTCTATTGCAGTGTCAACGGGTCCTATGCCGAGCAGGCGCTGGTCCCTTCCTGGCGCTTGATCAAGCGGCCCTCCGGGGTTGACGCCAAGGCCGGGGCCGCCGCCATGCTTCAAGGAATGACCGCCCACTACCTGTGCCATTCCACTTATCCGGTCCAGAAGGGCGACGCGGTGATCGTTCACGCCGGCGCGGGCGGGATGGGGCTGGTGCTGACCCAGATGATCAAAAACCTGGGCGGCTACGTCTTCACCACCGTCTCCACAGACGAGAAGGCGGAGCTGTCCCGGCAGGCCGGAGCGGACCACGTGATCAACTACGCCGAACAGGACTTCGCCGAAGAGGTCAAGAAAGCCACCGGAGGCGACGGCGTGCGGGTGGTATACGATGGCGTGGGCAAGACCACCTTCCATCAGAGCGTTAGCTGCCTGGGCCGCCGGGGCGTGATGGCGCTGTACGGCGGGGCCAGCGGCAACCCGGATCCCATAGACCCCCGGCTGTTCGCCGCAGGTTCGTTATACCTGACGCGCCCCGGACTGGGCGATTACACAGTGGACCGGGCGGAACTGGAAAGCCGGGCCGGCGACGTCCTGGGCTGGGTGGCTTCGGGTCAACTGAAGCTTCGCATCGGCCATGAGTTCGCCCTGTCCGATGCCCCGGAAGCCCACCGCCAACTGGAAAGCCGGGCCACCACCGGCAAAGTGCTGCTGATACCGTAGTAGTGAACTGTGATTTTTGGGATTCGGCGATTGCCATGATAGTTCGGTGTTAATCATGCCAATCCCCTAATCACGCGAATCACAGTTCAGACATATGAAAACGCACCCCACAGACAATCAAGATGGCAGGCCGACGCCGATGAGCCCCAGCTTTTTCGAACAGCCAATCCTGAACTCCCCCTACGAATACCCTGAACGGCATTGGGAACTGGAGAATGGCGTACCCACGGATAGTATCGTAGAGCAGCGGCGTCCGTCGGAGTACATCACGCCGGTGCCGCCGCCGCGCCGTCAGAGCGCCCAAAGCGCTATGGTGCTGGGAGTAGCCGGGCTGTCCACCGAACAGCAGGAATACGACCCCACGCCCATCATCAACGACATCCGCCGCCGCGTGGACGCTTGGCGCAGCATTCCCAACCCGAACGAATGGGGAGTAACTCCGGAGACGGCGCGGTTGCTGCGGCACTGGCGTCAGCACGATTTCCAGGGCATTCGTCCTTTCTTCTGCCAGGTGGAAGCTGCCGAAACAATCATCTGGCTTACTGAAGTGGCCGGGGCGTTGCGCCAGGGAACAAGGCGGGGGCGGCGGGAGTTCGATGGAATACGGGACCATCTTGCAGGCGCCAATAATGGAGCAAACCCGGAACTCCTGCGCGTGGCCCTGAAACTGGCCACCGGCGCCGGGAAGACCACCGTGATGGCGATGTTGATTGCCTGGCAGGTCGTGAACGCTGTGAGGTACCACAACAGCCGTCAGTTCACTAAAGGTTTCCTGATAGTGACCCCCGGCATCACCATCAGGGACCGTCTGCGGGTGTTGCTGCCCAACGACCCGGACAACTATTACCAGCATCGAGACCTGGTACCCAAGGATATGCTTGGGACCATCGGTCAAGCCCGGGTGGTTATCACCAACTACCACGCCTTCAAGCTGAGGCAAAAGGAATCTATCCCGGCCGTCACACGCGCTGCCTTGCAAGGTCGCGGCGGGCCTGAGCTCAATACCCTGGAATCTGACGGGCAGATGTTGCAACGGGTGATGCCGGGGTTGATGGGTCTCAAGACCAAGGGCGTGATGGTGCTCAACGACGAAGGTCACCACTGCTACCGGCAGAAGCCGGGCGACTCCGACGAAAGCGCTTTGGACCGGGAAGAACGGAATGAGGCCCAGAAGAATAACGAGGCCGCCCGCTTGTGGATTACAGGGGTCGAAACAGTCAAACGCAAGTTAGGGACTACCGGCGTCATTGACCTTTCCGCCACTCCCTTCTTTCTGCGCGGTTCCGGCTATCCGGAAGGTACGCTGTTCCCTTGGACGGTCTGCGACTTTTCATTGATGGACGCTATCGAATCGGGCATTGTCAAAATACCGCGCGTGCCCGTATCCGATAACGCACCAGGCAGCGACTCGCCTACCTTCCGCAACCTATGGGAACACATTCGAAATGAAATGCCCAGGGCCGGGCGGCGCAGGGCCGGTCCGGACCTCGACCCCCTCAGCCTGCCTTCCGAGCTGTTGTCGGCCCTGGACGCCCTGTACGGCCACTACGAAAAGACCTTCCCGCTCTGGGACGATGCCGACATCGACGTGCCGCCGGTCTTTGTAGTAGTGTGCAACAACACGGCTACCTCAAAGCTGGTCTATGACTACATATCCGGCTTTGAGCGGCCTCCCGACGATCAGGGCAACGTCCAGCCGCCATTCCGGGGCAAGTACGACCTGTTCTCCAACTACGATGATACCGGCGCTCGCCGGTCTATTCCGCGCACCATGCTTATCGACAGCGAGCAACTGGAATCCGGTGATGCCCTTGCCGGCGACTTCCGCGATATGGCAAAGGACGCCATCGAGCGCTTTCGCCGGGAGCGAGGCCAACGCGGGGCCGGACAAAGCGACGCCGGCGGCATATCCGACCAAGACCTGCTGCGCGAGGTTATGAATACCGTGGGCAAGCCGGGCCGCTTGGGCGAAAGCATCCGCTGCCTGGTATCCGTCTCGATGCTCACCGAAGGGTGGGACGCCAACACTGTTACTCACATCCTCGGCGTGCGCGCCTTCGGCACCCAACTGCTTTGCGAGCAGGTCGTCGGACGCGCTTTGCGCCGCCAGTCTTACGACCTCAACCAGGAGAGGCGCTTTGAGGTCGAGTACGCGGACGTGTTGGGCATTCCTTTCGACTTCACCGCCGCCCCCGTTGTTGCGCCCCCCAAACGGCCGGCCTCGACAATCCGGGTTCACGCCGTGAGCCCGGAGCGCGACCACCTGGAAATTCAATTTCCCCGCATTACCGGGTACCGTGTCGAACTTCCTGACGAACACATTACCGCCCGCTTTAGCGAGGATTCGAAACTCGAACTTACCCCCGAGTTGGTCGGCCCGTCCATTACCACCAACCAGGGCATCGTCGGCGAAGGGGCGGTGCTGGACCTGGAACACTTGGCTACGCGCCCCCAAGCCATCGTATTTGAACTGACCCGACACATATTGGAGACCCAGTTCCGCGAACCCGGCGAGCCGCCCCGAATCCACCTGTTCCCGCAAGTCCAACGCATCGTCAAGCAGTGGCTGGACGGCTATCTCACCTGCCACGGCGATACCCAACCGGCCCAGGTCCTCTACCCCAGGATGCGTGAATCGGCGGCGGACCGCATCAAGGCCGCCATTACCGACGCCATGCGGCACGACCTGCCGGACGGGGCCAAGCGTATCAAGGCCATCGTCGACCCTTACACGCCTACCGGCTCGACCCGTTTCGTCAACTTCACCACTACGGCCGCGGTTTACCGGCAGCCGGGCGATTTCCCGGCCCACCGGCGGCTCCGCTGGCAGACGGACCCACGAAAGTGCCACGTCAACTGGGCTATTTGCGACCGCAACTGGGAGAGCGAATTCTGCCGCGTGGCGGAAAGTCATCCCCGGACGATGGCCTACGTGAAAAACCTGGGACTGGGACTGGAAGTTCCCTACCGGGCGGGTATCGATCCCCGGACTTACATCCCCGACTTCATAGTGCAAATTGACGACGGCCGCGGGCCGGACGACCCGCTAAACCTGATCGCCGAGGTCAAAGGTTACAGGGGCGAGGACGCAATAGCCAAAGCCACTACGATGCGCTCTTACTGGGTACCCGGCGTCAACAACCTGGGCACTTACGGACGCTGGGCGTTCCACGAGTTCACCTCGGTCTATGACATACAGGCCGAGTTTGACGATTTTGTTGGTCAAATGGTTCAAGCCTACGTGGAGGCTATGCGGGAATACTACATGAGCCTCGATTTCAAGGAGCTACTGGCAGTCGCACCGCTCGAAGGGATCGACCTGACCCGATCCCGCGAGTTCCCTCGTGACATCGAGTTCTGATGTTCCTGACGGACACCAATGTCCTCTCGGAAGTGCGCAAGGACCGGCGTTGCAACCGAGGAGTCGCGAGCTGGTATGCCGGTGTACAGGAAACCGAGTTGTTCATCAGCCCGCTGGTCCTCGGTGAGATTCGCAAGGGAATTGAACTTGCCCGCAACAGCAACGACCATCAAAAGGCGAACGTATTGGAGGTCTGGTTGCAATCTCTGGCGGGACGGTTCTCTGGCCGTGTCCTGCCCGTCACCGCCCAGATTGCCGACATCTGGGGCCGGATGTATGGTATCCGCAATGTCCCGATTATCGACGGACTGCTGGCCGCTACCGCAGAAGCACATGGCCTGACTCTGGTAACGCGCAATATTTCAGACGTTCAGGGCTTGGGTGTAGAGCTACTGAATCCCTTTGCGGATTGAGTATAATCGAAGGGAGCTCAGCCATTCTCAAGTCGAAGCGAGAGGCCAGCCGTCATGCCCCGCCCGCGCCGCAGCGTCCGTCAGGACACCGAAGTTACCGCCCTCACTCACACCGGGGACGCCCGCTCCAACATCCCCACCGCCGAACTGGAGCCGGTGATGGCCATGTCCGAGCGTCAGCCCATCCTCATGGCCTATGAGCGGCGCAACCGGGACCTGGACCCCCAACTCGTCTGGCGCGGCAAGGACGAGCAGGACCTGGACGACCTGGTCGTTCCCGCGCCGCCCCTTTTCATCCAGGAAAAAGTGCATCCCAAAGTCATTATCGACGACCTGGTCCAACTCTCTCGCAAGGAACCCGAAGCGCGGCAGCCGCGGATGGACCTGTTCGCTGACTTCAACGGCCTGCACGACCCCAACGCCCGCACCGAGTTCTACCGGCACGAACTGAACTGGTCCAACCGGATGATCCTGGGCGACAGCCTGCAGGTGATGGCCTCGCTGTCCGAGCGGGAAGGACTGCGCGGCAGGGTGCAGTGCATCTACATCGACCCGCCATACGGCATAAAATTCAACTCGAACTTCCAGTGGTCGACCACCAGCCGCGACGTGCGCGACGGCAACGCCGACCACCTCACCCGGGAGCCGGAGCAGGTCAAAGCCTACCGCGACACCTGGCGCGAGGGCATCCACTCCTACCTGTCCTATCTGCGGGACCGCCTCACCGTGGCCCGAGACCTGCTGACCGACAGCGGCTCGGTGTTCGTCCAGATTGGCGACGAGAACGTCCACCGGGTGCGGGCCGTGATGGATGAAGTGTTTGGGGAGGATAACTTCGTCTCATGTATCACTTTCACAAAGACTGAAGGACTTACCGATACATCTCTCAGCAATGTAAGCGACTACCTCCTGTGGTATTCCAAGAGCGGAACTCCAAAATATCGTGATTTGAAACGCCCCAAAAAACCTAGCGAGCCCGGAGCTACCGGGTATGTCCTTCTTGAGAACGACGAGAAGACATATTGGAGAGCCGGTACTCCAGATGAAATCAAGGACGGTCTGGTGAAGGGCCATCGTTTTTTTGACGACCAACCACTTGTAAGCCAGGACTCCGCCGATGACGAACCTTATGTGTTCCGAGGAAGGAAATACTTCCCACCCTCCGGTCGCCATTGGTCAACTGGTCGAGACACTACTAGGTTGCGAACTCTTGACCGTGCAAATCGGTTGATCGACCGTGGCAATCGGATTGAGTGGAAAAGGTATATTGACGAAACCGCTGGCACCCCCCTTAACAATGTTTGGATAGGTATGGGGGAGAGAGGTTTCGCAGGTTCTTCAAAGATGTACGTGGTGCAGACGGCAACCGAGGTCATAGAACGCTGCATCCTGATGACCAGCGACCCCGGCGACCTGGTGTTGGACCCCACCTGCGGTAGCGGCACCACCGCCTACGCGGCCGAGCAGTGGGGGCGGCGGTGGATCACTATCGACACCTCCCGCGTCGCCCTGGCATTGGCCCGCGCCCGCATCATGGGCGCCCGCTACCCCTACTACCTGCTGACCGACAGCCCGGAGGGGCAACGCAAGGAGGCGGAAATTCGCCGCCGCGAGTTGCCGGATGCCCCCACCTACGGGGACCTCCGGCAGGGGTTCGTTTATGAGCGGGTGCCGCACATCACGCTGCGGGACATCGCCAACAACGCCGAGATCGACGTTATCTGGGAGACTCACCAGCAGACGCTGGAACCGCTCCGGGAACAGCTCAATAACGCCTTGAACCAGTCATGGCAGGAATGGGAGATACCGCGTGACGCCGGGGAGGACTGGCCGGAAGCGGCCAAGGAGGTGCACGCGGCTTGGTGGGAACAGCGCATCGCCCGCCAGCGCGAGATTGACGCCTCCATCGCCGCCAACGCCGAGTTCGAGTACCTATTCGACCGCCCTTACACCGACAACCGCAAGGTGCGTGTGGCCGGGCCCTTTACTGTCGAAAGTCTGTCACCCCACCTGGTCATGGCGGCGGACGACCGGGCCGGGCAGCCTGGAACGGCGAGCGACGCCGGTTTGTTCGATGTCGGGCCGGGATACCGCTACGAAGGAACGGCGCCGGAGCGGGACTTCGGCGCGATGATACTGGATAACCTGCGAACTTCCGGGGTGCAGCAGGCGCAGAAAGCGGACAAAATAGACTTCTCTGCCGTCTCCGGCTGGCCCGGCGATTACGTCTGCGCCGAGGGCCGGTTCATGGAAGGAGAGACCGAACGGCGGGCGGGAATCTTCGTCGGCCCGGAGTTCGGCACGGTATCCCGCCCCGACCTGACCGCCGCCGGACGCGAGGCCGCCGAGGCCGGCTTCGACCTGCTCATCGCCTGCGCGTTCAGCTACGACGCTTATGCCGGTGAGCTGGACCGGCTGGGCGCACTGCCCATCCTGAAAGCGCGGATGAACGCCGACCTGCACATGGCCGACACCCTGAAAAAAGACAGCAAAGGCAACCTGTTCGTCATATTCGGCGAGCCGGACATCGAGGTGGAGGAAGCCGGCGGCGACATGCTGCGGGTCAAAATCAACGGGGTCGACATCTATCATCCGGCAACCGGGCAAATCCGGAGCGACGACACCGACGGCATCGCCTGCTGGTTTGTTGATACCGACTACAACGAAGAGAGTTTCTTCGTCCGCCAAGCCTATTTCCTGGGCAGCGACCCCTACAAAGCCCTGAAAACAACGCTGAAAGCCGAGATTGACCCGGAGGCATGGGAGACCCTGAACAGCGACATCTCGCGCCCCTTCGCCCGCCCGGAATCGGGCCGCATCGCCGTAAAGGTAATCAATCACCTGGGCGATGAGGCGATGAAGATAGTCAGCGTGTAGAAACTATCTCAAAACTGATGGCGCCTTTCATAATCATCTGTTTTGGCCTCAATTACCCGCCGGGGTACCCCCATCCTAACCTTCCCCCTGAGGGGGAAGGGACTTTTGAGATAATTTGTATATCGATAGCGAAATCTCCCTTGAGGCGAGCACAGCGTGAAGGACATTCTGCCCAGTTTGAAGAAATGGCAGGCCCGGGGGGACGAGATTGCTTTGGCTACGGTGCTCCGGGTGGAGCGGGCCGCGCCGCGGCTTCCCGGGGCCCGGCTGGCCGCCACCCGCGGCGGCCGGATGGCCGGCTCGGTTAGCGGGGGCTGCGTGGAGTCCGACGTTTTCGAGCGGGCAATGCAGACGCTGGATACCGGGATGTCCGCTGTGGTCAATTATGGTATCGCCGATGAGTTGGGCTTTGCGGTCGGGCTTACCTGCGGCGGCTCCATCGACGTTCTGATCGAGCGGTTCGTACCGGACCGCGAGTGGCTTACGCTAGCCGAGGCGATGGAGGACGGCCGGCCGGCTGTGCATGCCGTTGGCCTCGCCCCGGAGCCGTTGCTGGGGCGCAAGCTGACTATGCTGCCGTCCGGAGGGCCGACCGGCCTCCCCGGTTTCCATAAAACAGGCTCGATTGCCCCCGAGCTGGATGATCTCTTGGCCGGGGTTGGCCGCCGTCTGCTGCAGACGGGCGGGACCGAGTTGGCGGCGTTCCCGTGGCGGGGCGAAGAGGCCCAGGTGTTCTTGGAAGCGTTTTTGCCTCCGCCCGCCCTCGTGATTGTTGGCGCCACCCACACAGCCATCTCCCTGAGCCGCTTGGCCAATGAGGTGGGTTTCCAAGTGACGATCGTCGACGCCCGCAGCGTGTTGGCTACCGAGGAGCGGTTCCCGGAACCCAACCGGCTGATCCGGGCGTGGCCGGAGGAAGCGATGGCCCAAGTGCCGCTGGGCGTCCACTCGGCGGTGGTGGTCCTGACCCACGACCCCAAGTTCGACCTGCCGGCTTTGGCCTGCGCCCTTCAGTCGCCGGCGGGCTACATCGGCGCGTTGGGGGGCAGGGTTACACACGAGGCCCGCAAACGGAAGCTCAGGGAGGAGGGGTTCACTGACGCCGATCTGGCCCGCATCAGGGCGCCCATCGGCTTGGACATCGGATCGCGAACGCCGGAGGAACTAGCGGTGGCCATTTTAGCCGAGGTATTGGCCGTCAGGAGCGGCAAAATTGGGAATTACGAATTGGGAATTACGAGTTAGACAGACCTGCCAATTCATCATTCGTAATTCCACATTCCTAATTGACTAGGTAGCGCCTCGGTTCCCGGTCGAATTCTCCCTTGCAGGGCAGGCAGCAGAAGTAGAAGGTTTCTCCATCGTGGGTGGAGGAATAACGGGCGTCTGCAACGCTCACGGTCATTTTGCAGACCGGGTCGACCGAGGATTGCGGAATTAGGAGTGCGGAGTGAGAGGGCTGGGCCTTTTTCCTCATTCGTAACTCTTCATTCCGCACTCGTCTCTGCTGGACTATCTCGGTCAGTATGCTCAGGGCGATTTCTTCCGGGGTCTCGGCCCCGATGTCCAGTCCGGCCGGGTATTTGACTTGTCGCAGGGTTTCCGGGGCAACGCCGGTGGACTGGACGTACTCGATGACTGCGCGTCCCCTGCGGCTACTGGCCACGAGGCCGACGTATCCCAGGTGGTCCGGGGCAACCCCGTCGGCCACTGCCGCCAGGGCTTCCTCGTCGTAGTGCCCCATCGTGGCGATTACAACGTGCCTCCCTGAGCCGACGTTTTCTTTGATGGCGGCGAGGTCCCGTACCAGGTTGTCGGCCTCGGGGAATAAATCTTCACTGGCCTCCGGGTCGCAGGCGGAAACCCGAAAACCCAGGCTGCTGCCGAGGGACACCAGGCTGCGGGCCATCGGCGACTGGCCGATTACCAGCAGTTGAGGCTTGGGCAGGAAGGGCTCCAGGTAGATGGCCAAGGTGCCTTCGCTCTGGCAGGTCATGGGAATGGGGACGACACCCTCGATCCCCAGGTCGGCCTCTTCCGGGTGAGGGGAGAGCACGGCTACCCGGGCTTGGCCGTCCTGTAACGCTTTAAGAGATTCTTGAATGACCAGGGGCTGGGCGCAACTGCCGCCGACCCAGCCGTAAAAGCTCCCGTCGGCCTGCACAATGGCTTTGGCTCCCGGTTTGGCCGACGTGGGAGGTTTGCAAGCCACCACCGTCGCCAGGACGAAGGGTTCGCTCCGGCCCTTCAGGGCCGTGACTTGCTCCAGCAGGTCGTCGAACATCACTCGTCGATGCCAGCGTCCCGCAGGACCTTCCAGACCTTGGCCGATGTAATCGGGATGTCGATGTTGCGGACTCCCAGGTGCCAGAGCGCGTCCACCACGGCGTTGGCGATGGCCGCCGGCGCGCCGACCGTAGCCGATTCGCCGATTCCCTTCGCCCCCAGCGGGTGATGGGGCGATGGGGTCGTGGTCTTGTCAGTCTCCCAAGCCGGGGTTTCAACGGCGGTGGGCAGGAGGTAGTCCATGAACGTCCCGGTCAGGTTGTTGCCGTTTTCGTCGTAGACTATCTCCTCCAGCAGGGCGGGGGCGAGGCCCATCGTCAGGCCTCCGTGCACCTGCCCCTCGACGATCATAGGGTTGATGATGTTGCCGCAGTCGTCGACGGCGACAAACCGGCGTATGCTCACTTCCCCGGTGCCCTTGTCGATGTCCACGACGCAAATGTAGCTGCCGAAGGGGTAAGTCAGGTTGGGCGGGTCGTAGGAGGAATGGGCTTCCAGCCCAGCCTCCATGCCGGCCGGGTGGTCGGTGTAGGCGGCGAAGGCGATTTCCTGGATGGTCTTGACCCGGTCCGGCGCACCCCGGACGAAGAACCTGCCAGGCTCCCAGTCCAAGTCCGATTCGCTCACGTCGAGCAGATAGCTGGCGATGGTCCGCGCTTTGTCCCGAATCTTTCGGGCGGCGATGGCCCCGGCGGCTCCTGCGGTGGGGGTGCTCCGGCTGGCGTAGGTGCCGAGGCCGTAGGGCGCCGTGTCGGTGTCGCCTTCTTCAACCGCAATGTCGGCCACCGGTATGCCCAACTCCTCAGCGATAATCTGGGCGTAGGTGGTCTCGTGCCCCTGCCCTTGGGAGCGGGTGCCGAACCGGGCGATGGCCTTGCCGGTGGGATGGACGCGGATGTCGGCGCTGTCGAACATCTTGATGCCGAGGATGTCGAAGTGACGGGACGGGCCGGCGCCCACGATCTCGGTGAAGCTGGATATGCCGATGCCCATCAACTCGCCCTGCTCGCGCTTCTGCTCCTGTTCCCGGCGCAAGTCGTGGTAGCCGATGATGTCCATGGCCTTTTCCAAGGCCCCTTGGTAGTCGCCGCTGTCGTATTCCCAGCCAAGCACCGAGCGGTAGGGGAAGGCTTCGGGCTTGACGAAGTTCTTGATGCGGAACTCGGCCGGGTCTATCCCCAATTGGTGGGCCACGATGTCGGCCATTCGCTCGACGGCATATACGGCCTCGGTTACCCGGAAGGAACACCGGTAAGCGATGCCGCCGGGCGGTTTGTTGGTGTATACGCCGTCGACCTCGACAAAGGCGTTTTTGAAATCGTACGAGCCGGTGCAGATGTGGAACAGACCGGCGGGGAACTGGGAGGGATTGCAGGCCGCGTCGGTGTAGCCGTGGTCGGCTACCGTCTTGACCCGCAGGGCCTCCATAGTGCCGTCCCGCCGGGCGGCGATCTCGGCGGAAATGTGGTAGTCCCGGGCGAAGGAAGCGGACATCAGGTTTTCCATCCGGTCCTCGACCCACTTGACCGGTTGCCCGGTCAGGAAAGACGCGGCGATGGCCAGCACGTACCCGGGGTAGACCGGGACCTTGCCTCCGAAACCGCCGCCTATGTCCGGGGAAATGACCCGTATCTTGTGTTCGGCCAACCCCAGATGCGCGCCTACCAACGCGATCACCGTACGGATGACATGGGGCGCCTGGGTAGTCATCCAGACCGTCAGCTTTTCCTGCACCGGGTCCCATTGGGCCACGCAGCCGCAGGTCTCGATGGAAGAAACGTGGATGCGCGGGATGTAGATGTCCTCTTTGACCGTTACTTCGCTGCGGCGAAAGGCCTGTTCGGTGCTAGCCCGGTCCCCGGACTCCCAGTGCCAGATGTGGTTGCTCTGCTCCGCTTTGTCCTCCCGGACGATCGGTGAGTCGGCCTCCAGGGCCTTGAATGGGTCGACCACCGGCGTTATCGGCTCGTACTCCACGTCCACCGCGTTGACGCCATCGGCGGCGGTGTAGCGGTCGGTCGCCAGCACCGCAGCCACTTCCTGACCGTCGAATTTGACCGTGTCGACCGGCAGCACCATCTGGGTGTCGCTCATCAAGGTGGGCATCCAGGCCAGGTTGTACTGCTCCAGGTCCTTGCCGGTGATGACCGCCAAGACTCCAGGGATGGCCAAGGCTTTCTCGGTGTTGATGCTCTTGATCCGCGCGTGGGCATGCGGGCTGCGCACGATGTCCAGGTAGAGCATTCCCGGCAGCTTGAGGTCGTCCACGTAGTTGCCCTTGCCCTGGATGAACCGGGGGTCCTCTTTACGCGGTACGGAATGTCCCATTCCGCCTATTTCCGGCGGTGTTCGCAGTGTCATTTAAGCACCCCCAAGCCAATTGAGAATGTCGAATCACGGATTGGCAATTCCTAATCCGTAATTCTTAATTTCGCCGCAGCGGACTTGTAGGCTTTGACTATGTTGACGTACCCGGTACAGCGGCAAAGGTTGCCGGAGATAGCCCGGCGGATTTCGGCTTCGGACGGGTCGGGATTGTCCTCCAGGAAAGCGACTCCGGTCATCATCATCCCCGGCGTGCAGAAGCCGCATTGCAGTCCGTGTTCTTCGGTGAAAGCCTGTTGAATAGGGTGGAGTTTCCCCCCTTTCGCCAGCCCTTCGACCGTCCTTATTTCCCGCCCGTTGGCCTGGACGGCGAACATGGTGCAAGACTTCACGGGCCGGCCGTCCAAAAGGATGGTGCACGCGCCGCAATGGCTGGTGTCGCAACCGATGTGGGTCCCGGTAAGGCCGATGGTCTCCCGGATGAAATGTACCAGCAAGAGCCGGGGTTCAACAACCGCCTCCCGCTCTGCTCCATTCAAGGTCAGTTTGACTTGGACCTGGGTTGGCTGGCTTTCGGTGGTCATCCTATCCTCCTATGATATGGCCCTCATATCGGGAGGGTGGTTTAGGGGTACGGGATGATGAACGGGATTACTCCGTTGGCGGCAGCTTCGTCTCGTTCTGTGTCGGGCAGATTCGCCGTTATGATGGCAGCGGTAACTGCGTCGCCGGTTGCGGCGCTCAGGACTGCCGCCCGGCGTTTTGCCCGGGTGACGTCTTCACCGTCGGCGGTCATTGAAATTTCAACCGCCGCGTGACGGTTGTTTTGGCCCATGATGATAAGGTCCGCGTCGTGTAGGTCCTGGCTTTGCTCCAAGTCAATGGAGCCGGTATCGATGGCTTGCGCGATTACTCTGTCCAGTTGCGGAGCCACAAGGCCGTCTTGAGTGAGCGCCAGGTAGGGGCGCTCCAGGCCCATCTGGTTTCGGGCCCGGAACAGTATCTTGGTCCTTACTCTGCGCTCGTAATCGCTGCCTTCGAAGTTTCCAAACCGGCCTTCGAGCCGGTCCATCCTGATTTCCAGACCGTCGATGCGCCGGTTGACCAGTTGAAATTCCTGGGTCATTCTGGTTTCCAGATCATCTATGCGCCGGTTGACCAGTTGAAATTCCTGGGTCATTCTGGTTTCCAGATCATCTATGCGCCGGTTGACCAGTTGGAATTCCTGGGTCATTCTGGTTTCCAGATCATCTATGCGCCGGTTGACCAGTTTGAAGCTTTCGGTTGTCAATTGGACGGACTCGGCGAAGCGTTCCGGCAACTCAAGCAATTCCTGTCCAAGGAGCAGGCTTCTGATGGTGTCGGCCCATTCGGGTTGTTCCCGAATGATACGCGCGAAATCGGATATGTCGTTAACGGAAGTCACGGTTGAAATTATAACCTATCCGACTATGGCGTTGTCCCGGGGGCCCGCAATGCGTCGGGACCGGGCTTCAGATATGTCTGAGGGTCGTTTTCCGGGCGAATGCCCCGGAGCCAGGCTTCTGGGACCGATGGGTGTGGGAAGTGTGGAGGGCGGTCAGCCGGCCCGCGTCAAGGCCAGACGAATAGCCCGTCCCGTCAAGACCCTTACCATGTCCCGTTTGTACTCTGCGGAGCCCCGGAGATCGGCGGTAGGTTGGGCTTCTTGGGCCGCCAAACGGGCCGCCTCCCGAATGGTCTCGTCGTCCAACGGCCGGCCGGCCAGGAAGTCCGCGGCGGCGCTGGCTTTCACCGGCGTCGGGCCGGCGTTGGTCAGGCCGATGCCCGCCCGCTGGCAGACGCCTCCATTCAGGGTGATCACGACGGCCACTCCGGCGGTGGCGTAATCGCCGACCTTCCTTTCCAGCTTGAGGTAGGCGCTGCCGCTCCCGGCGGCGGGCGTGGGAACCCGTACCTCGGTAAGGATTTCCCCTTGAGTCAGGGCCGTGGTGAGCGGCCCCTGGAAAAAGTCGATCACCGGGATTACCCGCTCTCCGCCGGGGCCCCTGGCCACCACTTCCGCCCCCAAGGCCATCATGGTGGCCGGGTGGTCGTTGGCCGGGTCGCCGTGGGCGAGGTTGCCGCCCACCGTCGCCATGTTGCGTACCAAGGGATCGGCGATTACGGCGGTGGTGTCATGGAGGATAGGGTACCGGGAGCGCACCATTTCCGATGCGTCCAAGTCCGATTCCCGGGTGAGGCTCCCGATGTGAAGCACGCCGTTTTCCTCGTGGATGCTGCCCAAACCGGATATCCGGTTGATATCCACCACGTGGGCAGGCAGGGCCAACTGGAACTTCATCATGGGGATGAGGCTTTGGCCTCCGGCCAAGACGCTGGCCTCGGGCCCGTAGTGGTCGAGCAGGGAAATCGCTTCGTCGAGGGTTGAAGGCGCGTGGTACTCGAATCGCGACGGTATCATAAGGGCCCTCCTTTGTATTAAGGGGGACGTGCAGAACGTAACCTTGACCGCCCCAAAAGTCAATATGATTGATATTTGAAGGCTGAGGCTGGTACCCGGTCCGGCGCGATTAACCGGCTACGGGCGCCCGAATTGTTGAACGGCCCGGCCCACTTTCATATATAATCAATTCGCAGGCGAACCTGAAGGAGATAACCATGTCGGATACCGCCGTCACCAAAGACGAGGTTCTTGGCGCGCTCAAGACCGTATATGACCCGGAAATACCGGTGAATGTCGTCGATCTGGGTCTGATATACGATGTTCAAGTCAGCGACTCTGACGTCTACGTGCAAATGACACTGACCTTCCCGGGCTGTGGTATGGGGCCCTACATCGGCCAGCAGGCCGAGTGGGCCATCCAGGAACTGGACGGCGTGGAGGAGGTCCAGATCGAAATGGTCTTCGATCCCCCTTGGTCCCCCGACCTCATTAGCGAAGAAGCCCGCGCCCAACTGGGCCTCTAGCCAGCGGTCCGTCCTGACAGCCGCGCCGCGCCGGGCTTCCCGGAGGTGCGCGGCGTCCCCGGGAAGCACCCCCAACCCTCAGCCGGCGGGAGAGTCAAATGGCCACGCCTCAGGAGAACGCGCGCCTAGAGCAGATAAAGCGTAACTGGCAACAGAAACGCCAGATTACCGAACGACTGGAAAGAATCAAGACCAAGATCGGCGTCTACAGCGGCAAGGGAGGCGTCGGCAAGACCACCGTAGCGGTCAACCTAGCGGTGACCCTGGCCCAGGCAGGCGCCCGAGTCGGCCTCTTGGACGTGGACATCGACTGTCCCAACGTCACCAAGGTGTTGGCGATTTCGGAGAAACCCGACTACGTTGACGGCCAGATCATTCCCGCCGAGAAATGGGGCGTCAAAGTAGTCTCCATGGCCTTCTTCCAAGAGAACCAGGAGGAGGCCATCATCTGGCGCGGCCCAATGATTCACAACGCCATCAACCAGTTCCTGCAAACGACCCAATGGGACGACCTGGACTACCTGGTAGTAGACATGCCCCCCGGCACCTCCGACTCACCCCTCACTGTCATGCAAAGCCTGCCCATGGATGGATTCGTGGTGGTAAGCACCCCGCAGGACCTGGCCAACCTGGACGCCAAACGCTGCATCAACATGATCCGCAAGTTGAACCTGAACGTTCTGGGAGTGGTCGAGAACTACACCGGCGACATATTCGGAGAGGGCGGCGCCAGCGCCTTGGCGAAAGAGGTGGAGGCGCCCTTCCTGGGCAGCTTTGCTCTGCGGCCATCCTACCGGGACAATTCCCGGCCCACGGCGCTACTGGACGAAGAGGTCGAGGCCGAATACACCGGGGTGGCTGTGGCCTTGAAAAAGAGCCTCAAAGAATTCGGCAGGGAAGCCGCGTAACCCACCCCCAGCCGGCGACGGCCGATTCCACCTGCCGAAGACGGTCCGGCAGGTACGCTTGGCGTGATTATCCCGGTTGCACCGAGGGGTTGATGGTATCGGGATAGCTTCATAGTCGCAAATGAGGCAGCAATGCAAAGATTCATTGTGATCCGGTTTGTTCAGGCCTTAGTCGCTTTGTTCGCGGTCAGCATCATTGTCTTCAGCCTGGCCCGTATTTCAGGCGACCCTCTGGATACGTTGCTGTCTTTCGAGTCCGGCCCCGAGCAAAGGGCTGCGGTAGCAAAGTACTGGGGGCTGGACAGGCCGCTGCCTGAGCAATACCTCAAGTTCATTGGCAATGCATTCCAGGGAGACTTTGGGACTTCCTTCAAGTGGCGGCTGCCGGTTATGGACCTGATCAATGACAGGTTGTGGAACACCGTGCAGTTGGCGGGACTTTCCTTGGTGGTGGCCACGATGGTCGCCTTGCCGCTGGGGGTTTTGTCGGCGGTGAAGCGGGATACCCCCCTGGATTACCTTGGTAAACTCATCGCGCTCATCGGCCAAGCTGCGCCTCAGTTCTGGGTAGGCTTGGTGTTGATAATGATTTTCGCGGTCAGGTTGGAGTTGGTGCAGACCTCAGGTAAAGGAGGGTTCAGCTCCTACATCCTCCCTGCCATCACCGAGGGCATGTTTTATGCGGCGGCCATAATGCGCATTACCCGGTCGGCAATGCTCGACGTGCTGGATAGCGAGTACGTCAAGCTGGCCCGCATCAAGGGGCTGGCCGAGTGGAAGGTTATTTGGAAACACGTTCTTCGCAACGCGGCTATCGCTCCGCTCACGTTGTTCGGCCTTATCATGGGGTCGGTACTGCTGGGCGCGGTGGCCACTGAAACGGTCTTCGCCTGGCCTGGGCTGGGATTCCTCGCCTTTGATGCGGTAACCGCCAGGGACTACCCATTGATCCAAGCGGTGGTGCTTGTATTCAGCATCATATTCATCGCGGTCAATCTGTTCGTGGACGTACTGTACGCTTACCTGGACCCCCGCATCCGGTACCAGTAACCCGACAACCGCATACCGCATAGGGCCGAACCTTGCCGGCGGCGCTTTCGTTCCGCCGGCTTGAGCGGAGGGGAAGGAACACTTCCCAGGGGGCGGGCGCTTTGCTGATGGTGCGGCGGTATCGCCCCGGATCCGACCTTCGTCCTCCTCTCCCGCGACGTGCCTGTCCCATAAGTTTCTTTCCTGTGGATACGGGTAAGACCAGGATGAGGCGAAATCCTTACCACTGCCCGACACCCTGAACCCTTGCCTGCGGAGATGTCGTCTTTCCGGCGAAAGCCGGAATTTACGTCGCCTCTGCTAGCTAGGGGAGGCCTGGCCTCCTCTCATCATCCCCTCTCTGACCGACGTCGTTTACCTCAGCGGGGGCGCCCCCTTCCTAACCTTCCCCCCAGCGGGGGGGAAGGGACACGGGGGTTCGGGAAGGGCGTTCCACGCCACCCCGGCCCCCAACCGTCACCCCGGCAGCAACCTCTGTCATTCCGGCAACGCCTCTTGCGTCTTTCCGGCGAAAGCCGGAAACCACGCGTCCCCGCCGCCATCGCCCTCCTAAGGGCAACCAAACCAGTCTCAAAAATCACCCAAATCAAACGAATCACAGTTCAAGACCACGCCGATACCCCGGTATGTGTGGAATGGGCGTAACCAACCTCCGTAGTCACCCGTAGACCGAAGTCAAACCTGCTGTCCTTGAGAGTTGGGGTTACGTAGATTCCGGCGAAAGCCGGAATGACGGGGGGAGGGGATGCTGGGACGACGGGGGGGATGGTGGAACTACGGAGGGGATGCTGGCATCGATACAGGGCCGGATGATG
This sequence comes from Dehalococcoidia bacterium, assembly GCA_965220625.1. Classification (GTDB taxonomy): domain Bacteria; phylum Chloroflexota; class Dehalococcoidia; order Lucifugimonadales; family UBA3495; genus VXOI01. The sequence goes on along the minus strand of CBDCQN010000003.1, from coordinate 1,033,483 downwards.
TTGCCCACCTCCGGGGAGGTGGGCAACTCGTTCTTCCTTGTTTCATCATCCCTGCTAGAAACTCCGGGATGACTATGTCTCCTGCGGCGCCTGCTGGTTTATGGGCGGCGGCCTACTCTAAACAAGGCTCCGCTGTGAGGCAAGCGGTTATCAGGTCCAAATGACCGTAGTTAGCGCCATCATCGCCGGGGTAGTGCCATTGGTCGACGATTTCAGGGTTGACCGTAAACTCGATAGAGAGGTTGAAGACCGACCCTACGCCATAGTTGTCGTAGATGATTTGGCCTATCTCCCGCTGTATCCGCTCCCGCTCATCCGCAGGGACCGTCTGTATCAGCTGCTCGTACAGTACGTCTATCTGTTCGTTCGGGTAGAAGCGTAGGAAGCCATGGGAGTAGTTGTGGATGTTAATCGCCGCCTGCGCCAAGAAGGCGGAATGCGGGACTATCCAGAGGGCAGTCGCCTCGGGTTTGTTCTCCCTCGCGGCGGCGATATAGTTGTTAAACTGCCATTCCTCCAGCTGCATATCGATGCCGACCGCTTGGAAATCAAGCTGGATGGCCTGCATCATGTCGTTGTACTCGGGGAATCCGAAGAAGTTCATCGAGATCCCCTTGATCTCAGCGCCGTCCTCGTACCCAGCCTCGATTACAAGCTCCCGGGCCCGGTCCGGATCGTACCCGTAATCCGTCTTGAAGTTGGTCTGCCAAGCGGGGTCCCAGCCTGCCAGGGTCGTAGCAAAGGCGGCGGTGAAGTTGGGTTTAGCACTGCCGTAGAAAAGGTTTCTGTTGATTTTGTCGAGGTCGATCGCTTTCGACATCGCTTCTCTGAACTTCAGGTTGTTAAAGGGATGGTCGGGATACTGGTGACCCGCAGCAAAGCCCCCTGGCTCCGCCGGACCTTGGCCTTGGTAAGCAAGAAAGACCAAGTACGCGTTTTGTTGGCTCGCGATGACTTTCATACCATGGTCGGCCACAGCATTGGCGGCCAGATCCCGGGGGATCTCGGTGATGTGTATTTCTCCCGCCAAAAGGCCGGCGTTCCGGGTAGCGAATTCCTGGATCCAACGGATTTCGACCTTCTCAAAGGCGGCGTCGTTTTTCACGCGCCAGTGGTCCGGCAGGCGTTCGTAGTGAGTGTCGACGCCGTAGGTGCGGCCAGTGTACCGGTACGGCCCGGTGCCGATTATATCCTGCTCGTAGCCCGCGTCACCTTCGGCGTCCCACTGGGCTTTGCTCATCATCAGGCCGCCGCCGCCGGGCGAGAGGTAGAACATGAAGTCAGGGTTCGCGTTTTTGAGCTTGAGGACAACCTCGTAGGGGCCCACCGCTTGGGTCTGCTCCAAGTCAATCTCGCGCCAGTCGGGGGAAAAGGCCAGGAGTGAGTCATCGCGCTGCATCATGGCTACGCTGTGGAGCAAGTCGGCCGAGGTGAACTCGCCCCAGTTATTGTGGAATTGCACCCCCTCTTCAAGCTGGAGCCGCCATTCCGTTCCATCTTCGCTCAACTCCCAACTCTTGGCCAGCTCGGGGTTGAATATCGAATTCGACCCGGTGAATGGGTCAATGTCGACCACCACCTCGCTCACGAGGTCAAACTGCTGGTGGTGGTCAATTGTTCCGGCCCAGTGCAGGTTAGTCTCACCGGCTGCGGGGTCGAATCCCAGCACCAGCGTTTGGACCTTTGGTTGGGCGCCGACCGGCGCTGCCGGCTCGACAGTAGGCGCCGGGACTGACGTGGCTGCCGGGGCTGAAGTGGCGGCCGGCTGCGGGGCCGTTGTTGCCGCCGGAGCTGACGTGGCCGCCGGCGCCGTGGTCGCATCCTCGCCGCCGCAGGCTACAGCGATCATCGCGGCCAGCATGATTAGTACAGAGATAAATACTCGAGGCCCGTGTAGCAGTCGCAACATTCCGTTTAACCCTCGTAAGCGAACTTGAGAAGCCAAGCCATTTGCAGCCAGGTTACACTTGTCGTCTCGAATCTATTCTGTTGCTCCGGTTTTCGACAAATGCATAAACTATGGCTACAAAAATCGCCCTGAAACTAGCAAATTACTGGGGTACCTGTCAATAGCTCCGCAAACGAGTTTCCTCCGCCTATCCCTCTCAGCTTTCCGGCGGGGGAATGTTTGAGGCTCGCTGTATAAAAAGTCCCGCAATAATCAAGGGGGCGCGGCATGCCGCGCCCCCTTCTGCCCCTCTTATTGGCGCCTCCTGAGATATGGGGGGCGGCCTAGTTTAAACACGGCTCCTCTGTGAAGCAGGCAGTGATCAGGTCCCAGTGGCCATAGTTGGCGCCGTCGCTGCCGGGGAAGGGCCACTTATCGACAATATTGGGATTCGCCGTCCACTCGATAAAGGTGTGGAAAAGGTTCAAGTAGGCATATTCGTTATAATACTGATTGCCCAGATTCACCAGCAGCTCCTGCCGCGTGTCCACATCACCCTCTTTTTTCAGCAGCCCCAACACCCTGTCGAACTCCTCGGTCTCGTAGGAGTGTAAGAAGCCGGGAGACCAGCTTACTATGGTCAGAAGCGCCTGAACGTCGATGGGGGAATTCGGAATTATCCATAGGCCATTTGAAGCAGGGTCTTTTACCTGAACGGCGGCGAGGTAGTTGGGAAACAGGAACGTCTCCAGGGTCATTTCGATGCCCACCTTCTGGAAATCGAGCCCTATGGCTTCCATGACATCGTTATACTCGGGCCATCCGGGGAAGTTCATCGCGAACCCCTTGATCTTGAAGCCGTCGGGGTAGCCGGCCTCGGCCAGAAGTACCTTGGCCCGCTCCGGATCGTACCCGTAATCCCGCTCGAAGTTGGTCACCCAGTCCTCGCTCCAGCCCGACATTTGCTTCCAGAACCCGCTGGTGAAGCCGACATTTGCCCGGCCGTCGAAAAGGTTTCTATTGATGGTGTGCTTGTCGACGGCGCGGTTCATGGCCTCCCTGACCTTGACGTCGGTAAAGGGCAAGTCGGGGTGCGCCCAAGGCGGGTCGAAATTACCTGCTTCCGCAGGAAAGAGGCCCTGGAAAACGACATAGGCGCCGTTGCCCGGGAAGTTGCTCGAGAGGAGTTTCATCCCGTCGTTATCCACTGCGGCCCTAGCCTGGTCCTTGGTGATCTCGGTCAGGTGTATGTCTCCGGCCAAGAGGCCCGCAGCCCGGGTGGCCGGTTCCGCGATCCACTGGACTTGAACCTTCTGGAAGTCGGGGGCAGGGTTGTTCCGCCGCCAGTGGTCCGGCAGAAGTTCGTAGTTTATGTCGACGCCATAGGTCCGGCCGTCATAGCGGTACGGTCCCGTGCCGATCATATCCTGCTCGTAGCCCGGGTCACCCTCGGCGTCCCACTGGGCCTTGCTCATCACCAAGCCGCCGCCGCCGGGCGATACGATGAACAGGTAGTCGGGGTTCGGGTTCTTCAGTTTGAGGGTGACCTCGTACGGGCTATGAATAGTGGACTGTTCCAGGTCGATCTCCCGCCAGTCGCCGGAAAAGGCCAGGAGGGAGTCCTCGCGCTGCCACATGGCTACGGTATGGAAGACATCGTCTGCAGTGAACTCGCCCCAGTTATTGTGCCACTGCACGCCTTCTTCAAGCTGGAACTGCCACTCGGTGCCGTCTTCGCTCAACTGCCAGCTCTTGGCCAGCTCCGGCACGAAGAGGGCGGTGTATGGATCGATGTCGACCAGCACCTCCATCACCAGGTCAAACTGCTGGTGGTGGTCAACTACTCCTGCCCAAGGGGTGTTGGTCTCACCGGCGCCGGGGTCCACCCCAAGAACCAGCGTTTCAACCTTTGGTTGGCCGCGGGGCGCGTCTGCCGGCGCGGTCGTCGGGGCTGCCGTGGCCGCCGGCACCGGGGCAGTCGTGGCCGCCGGGGCTGCGGCTGTCGTGGCCGCCGGAGCTGGAGCGGTGGTTGCCTCGTCGTCGCCGCAGGCTACAGCGATCACCATAATCAGCACGATAAGGGCAGAGATAAGTAAACGGGGTCCGTGTAGCAGTCGCGACATTTCAATCCATCCTCTAAGCAAGCTCCGATAGCCAAGCCATTCGTAGCGAGGTTGTACTTGTCGTCTCGTATTTATCCAAGTGCTACGTGTTTCGACGCCTCTTTAACCGTATTCGACAGAATCACCGGTGCCGACTATTTACGACCGGATGAATCTAGCAAATCACTTGGTAGCTGTCAACCTCCGCAGGCATTGGGTCCGGCTACCCCGGACCATCGTCGTACACAACCCGCCCTTTTTGGAGGCGAAACACCCGGTGCAACCCCCGCGCCCAGCTGATAGGGGCCCGCAACCGATGCTTGACAGGGATTCGTATTGACAGGGATTCGTAATGTTTGTTAGGTTGAATTCGGTTTTCTAGTTATCGAATAAACTCGTGTTGGCGCAATCCCAACGGCGTTTTGGTCCAGCGCCATATATCCGGGCGGCGCTTACAGACGGGATATATAATCAAGATTTTCGAAACCCTTGCCGCGTGCGTGGCTGGTCACTGTTCAGGCCGTGCCACATCAGACCTAAAAGGCGTTGAGAGTTGGCTGCAGCAGTAATCGAGAAACGGCCATGGTATTCGCTTCCCCGGATCCGGAGGGGGCTGTCTGAAGTCAACCGTTACCCGGTCCTACCCGGGTTAGTCATAATGCTGGTTTTGATTATCCCTGCGATTTTTGCCGATTTTATCGCGCCTCACGGCCCTCTGGACGGAGACCTGGACCGGCGGTTGTTGCCGCCCGCTTGGGTGACGGAAGTGACTACGGTCAAGACCGTAGTCGAGCGGGTTACCCCAGGCAGGGGGGCGACCGAGATCAGGGTAGTCGACGCGGAGTCGGAGCTTGAGTTCGGCGGTGCCGAATTGATAACGGCCGATGCCTCTGGTAGACCATTGGCCTTGGACGACCAGGTCAAAGTAATAACCAAGCCCGGTGGACAAGGCAAGTATTTGCTGGGCACGGACAAGCTCGGAAGAGACATTTTAAGCCGAATAATCCACGGCTCGAGGATTTCCGTCGTAGTGGCGGGGATCGCGATTTTCGTCTCCGGCTTCGCCGGAACTGTTATGGGCATCGCTGCCGGCTACTTCGGGGGATGGGCGGACGCCGTGATTATGCGGCTGGTGGATATCGCCTTTTCCATACCAATAATTCTGATTGCCCTGGTGTTGGTCGTAGTACTGGGCGCCAGCTTTCAGACCATCATCATAGTACTGATATTATTCCTTTGGGCGACCTATGCCCGCCAGGCCAGAGCGGAGACAATGAGCGTCGTGGTGCAGGACTATATTGCCCGAGCGAGGGTTTCAGGGGCTTCCAATGTGCGCATCATGCTCCGCCACGTCTTCCCCAATGTATTCAACAGCCTCGTCGTGATAGCTACGCTTCAGGTCGGATTCGTGATTATCCTCGAGTCTACCCTCAGCTTCCTGGGCGCCGGTATCCCCAGGCCGACGCCGGCTTGGGGGTTAATGGTGTCCGATGGCAGGGACCTTATCGTATCGGCTTGGTGGGTCGCCCTATTCCCTGGAGTGGCCATCATGCTGGTAGTCATATCCATGAACCTCTTCGGCGACTGGCTGCGCGACCGGCTGGACCCCAAACAGAGGCAGATTTAACCAACGTTACGGGCTCCGTTGCGTTTTAGGGTAGGATGCCCGGAGGTCCCACACGGGGGTTGATGTGATGCAAAGTCAGCCCCGGACGGAGATGCAACCACGCCTTTAAAGGGCGATGCCAATCGCCCTTGCCCCAAGGGGCGTTTCAACGTCGTACGGTATTACCGAACCATTGACCATTTCCCGTAATGCCCAGCCCGCAGTTTGCGAGAGTGCGGGGTGAGGGCCGGTATGCATCCCTTTCACCGAACCTCGCCCATCTTGACTTTCTTTGGGTCAACTTGTCTCAGGATAAGTCAGGGCTATATCATACCGATATGTCCCTGAAGCCGACCCATCCTGCGTTTCCCGTAGGGGTATGCCGCGGTTATCTAATATGATCTTAGACAACGGGTTTCCCGTATGACGGGGCAAGATCCAGTGCAGGCCGAAAGGTCGGGCCTGCCCAAGCTGTAGAGGAATTGCTCACCGAAAATGGGATTGGGCTTTCGGTCTTCTACGCCACACCGGAATCAATGTAGCCAACATACGTGGCACGGAAGGACATAGGATGAGGAAATATACGTGCTACGCATGGGGAATCGATAATCAATGGGAAGGTATCTGCACAAGCTTGGATATTGCAGCGCAGGGTAGCAGCTTGGAAGAGGTCATACAGGAACTTAACGACGCCGTAGACACATACGTGGACTACGTGTCAGAACTGCCACACAGAGAAAGGTCTGCTTTGCTAAACCGCAGATCTCCCTTTGGCTTGCGTGTGCGCTTGGAAGTCGCGTATCAAATCGCCTCGTTGCGAAGAGCCCTAAGGCTAGCAGGGTCAAATCCTCGGCAAATCAACAAGCCCGCATTGGTATAATCCTTCGTTGAAATACCGCGACCTACTTCAAATATTTGAAGGGCAATGGTTTTGACTATAAGCGCCAAGGAGCAGGATCGCACACGATTTACGAGAGGATAGATTCGACCGGCAAGCGGTGGGTGGTAACTTTATCCGTTTCTCAGCTTGGAAAAGACGTTCCTAAAGGAACATTGAGCGCGATCATTCGGCAGTCGGGCCTGCCGAAAAACCTTTTCTAACCTAACGAATCCTCGGTTTGACTCTTTCGAGGCAGCACCTTGGGTGCGCCTTTGCTTTTTAGGGACTCACCGATAACTTACCGGCTAACGGCGACGGCGGCCCCTCGGCTTGATCTGTCTGGGCTGCATCTTCTCCACCGTCGCAACGGTAGGGCGGATCAAGAGACAGGAGACCAGTAGACCGATGGACAGCGGCGTTGTCGCAGACGTACACGGTCGACGCTGGATCATTATCAAAGGATGCCGAAGGAGCCGCGCCCGCTAGTCCGTCGACGGGCGGCAGATCAACCTTCGACACCCCGATATTCAGGGCCGTTCGCCAAAGGCGAGCGGCTGGTGCTTTCCGGAGATAAGGGAAACCGCGTTAGCAGGCAGGCCGGTTGAGGATGTCCTGGTCGATCTTACGCGGGACAAGCTGGCCCGATCCCAGAGTACCAAAGAACTGGCCGTTTTCCACCACCACTTTGCCCCGGGCGATCGTGGTCACTGGCCATCCGTTGATGGGCCAGCCTTCCCAGATGCTGTAGTCGCTGATGTGGAGGTCGCTCAGGTCCAGGTTCCGACGGATGCTGGGATCGATGAGGGCCAGGTCGGCGTCGCTGCCTGGGGCGATTGCGCCTTTGCGCGGGTAGAGGCCCATGATCTTGGCGGCGTTGGCCGAGGTCACGTCCACGAAACGTTGGAGCGACATGCCGAGGTCGCCCACACCGACGCTGTAGGTGATTCCCATACGGGCCTCAGTCCCGTTATGGCCCCCCGTAATGTCGTTGATAGTCCTGCCCTCGGTCTTGACCGAGTAGGTCGAGCAGAACTCGTCGGTGGCCATGGTGTTGAGGTCTCCATTGAGCAGCCCGGCCCACAAGGACTGCCGGTCAGCCTCGGATTTGAGGGACGGGTAGGTGTGATACTTCATCCCGTCAGGCCTTTTGTAGTCCTCAGCGTTAAAGCAGGCGTAGTTGTGGAGGGTCTCGCCATACACGGCCTGGCCCCGCCCTCTGGCCTCACGTATTGCGTTCACCCCTTCCCTGGCGCTCACGTGGACGAAATACACCGCCGCGCCGGTCCATTCGGCCATGCGCAGGATCCGGCGGAAGGATACGTCTTCCACCATGTTGGTGTGGACTTCGTGGATGTTAAACCACTCGGTCCGCTCCTCCCGGTCCAGCTTCTCGTAGTTGTATTTGACCATGTCGTCGTCTTCGGAGTGAACGGTCAAGAGGCCGCCGTTGGCGGCCACCTGTTCCATAACCGACGTTATGTGGCCCATGCGCATCTGCCAGCCCACGCCCGCAGGTATGCGAGACGGGGGCATGATGTCGGTGGTGAATACTTTGAATGAAGGGAAGCCCTGCTGAATGGCCTCTGGCACCTGGTCCACAACGTTGGTTGGAATGTTTCCCAACAACATGCAGTGGTAAGAATAGTCACAGTAGGAGTTGCCCCGCCAGAGCGCGTTCTTTTCCTCGATAGCGCTGAAGACGTCGCTCGAGGGCTCGACGTGAGCGAAATCCAGGATGGTGGTCGTGCCGCCGAATAAGGCGGAGCGGGTGGCCTCCTCGGGAGGCGCCGTCTCGGCGGGCGGGCGCATCGGCGTGGCCGGCGCCACATGGGGGTGCTGGGTGACAGACGTCCAGATGGGCATGGAAACGTGGGCGTGGGGCTCAATGCCGCCCGGCACCACGATTTTCCCCGAGGCGTCGACTACGCGGCCGACCTCGTCCGTTAAGGAGCCCGGAGTCGCTACCGCAATTATCTTGTCTCCTTGTACGGCCACGTCCCAGTCGCCTACACCCCAGGGTGTCACCACCTGCCCGCCCCTGATTACGAGATCAATCATGGCATCGCCTCCGTGTATTGATTGCTACTAATTCCCGGCGATTGTAGCAGAAATCGACCAGGCCAACATGGTCAAATCCTGGCTCACGCGCCGTACTAATTGGGGTCCCGGCAGCAATGAAATCGTACCTGTGGCGCGGTACATGACAGTTGACCGTCGTTTGTGGGCTGGCCTATACTCCAACCACGTCATTGGACCAGGCTGAGACGGCGTGAAACAGGTAATACCAGGGAAAACACGCTGGCGCCAGGGTCACCAAATAACGAGCAGGGGGCTGAAAAATGGCTGACTACAGGATCATATCCTCTGACAATCACGTAGTGGAGCCGGCAGACCTGTGGACGAGCAGGGCTGATAGCAAGTACAAAGATAGAGTGCCGCGGATCGTCCGCGAGGAACATGGCGCCGACTGGTGGTACTGCGATGGCTACGCGGTGGTTGGGGTTGAACTTGGGACGCAGGCCGGCTTGAGGTTTGAGGCGCCGGAAGAAGTGTCGATGGAACGGGATACGATCGACCGCACACGGCTTGGGGGATATATCCCGGAAGAACATGTCAAAGACATGAAAATCGATGGGATCGATATGAGTATTGTCTACCCGAGCACCGGCCTCCTCCTCTACAGCATTCCGGACGGCGATCTTCTGACCCACATCTTCAAAATTTACAACGACTGGGTGGCCGAGTTCTGCAGCGCGTACCCCAAGGTGCTCAAGGCGATCGCGATGGTCAACGTAGACGATGTGGATGAGGGTATCAAGGAACTGGAGCGGTGCGCGAAGCTGGGTTTTGTGGGCGCCATGACCTCCGTGTACCCACCCGAGGAGCGACCGTACAGTCTGCCGATTTACGACCCTCTGTGGGCTGCGGCCCAAGACCTGCAGATGCCGCTCAGTCTGCACATCGCCACAAACCGTCCGGGTCCAGGCCAGGAGTTCCAGAATCTCCGCTCCGTTCCCCCGTGGTTCTTAAGCAACGTAGACCACTGGGTACGGGAGTCCATCGGACAAATGATATTCACCGGTGTATTCGAGCGCTTTCCGAAGCTACAGATAGGGGCGGTTGAGATGGAGCTGTCTTGGGTGCCCCATTTCCTGGACCGGATCGACTACACCTATAACCAGAGGCAAGTCGAGTTCACCCCGTACCGGTTCAAGGAGGACATGCTCCCCAGCGACTATTTCCACCGCAACGTATTCCTGGGGTTCCAAGAAGACGCGGTGGGCATAAGGCTCCGTGACCTCATCGGTGTGGACAGCCTGATGTGGGGCGGGGACTATCCCCACCCGGAGTCCACCTTCCCCAGAAGCCGTCAGATCATTGACGAAATACTGATGGAGTGTACGGAGGAGGAAAAGGCCAAGATAACGGGAGAGAACGCGGCCCGGGTGTACAACCTGAACTAGCTACCGAAGCCCCGCAGGGTCTCATTACCGTGCTCAACAGCAGGCGCTCCCTTGGAGGAGCGCCTGCTGGTTTTTTGCGTAACACGCGCCGACAATTAGTACATGGAAGCAGGCGCCGAGGTCGTTAACCTTGGGAACACGTTGCTGTCTGTTCCAGAAATAGCTGCTAAGCTCCATTCTTCACGCCCGGAGCCGGCTACCTTAGCTGGCGGAGCCGTGGGTCGAGGGTATCTCTGAGCCAGTCGCCGACAAGGTTCAGGGACATCACGCTGAGCAAAACGGCGATTCCCGGCATCGTGGCAATCCACCAGCCATCGGCCACCCGGTCACGGCCATCGGCCACCATGGAGCCCCACGCAGGCGTGGGCGGCGGGACGCCGGCACCCAGAAAGCTCAAGGTAGCCTCCACTAGAATCACTATGCCCACCTGCAGGGTGGCGACCACTATCAACGTATTTATGGTGCCCGGGAAAAGGTGCTGAAACATTATCCGCCAGGTAGAAGCGCCGGACACTCGGGCTAGGGCGACGTAATCCATGTTTTTGATCTGGAGCACGTCCCCTCTTATCATTCGTGCGAAGTAGGGCCATATCCACAAGGCCAGGACCAAAATAATGAGTTCAAGGGACTGGCCGAATGCCGCCACTAAGACCAGGGTCACCAGGATAAGCGGCACCGACAGGAAGACGTCCACCGTGCGCATTACCAGTTCGTCAACCCAGCCGCCGTACCAACCGGACATCAAGCCAACGACAGTGCCTACAGTGCCTCCGACCCCCAGAGTCACCGCCGCAATTATCAGAGAGATGCGGGCGCCATAGATGAGCCGACTTAACATGTCGCGGCCCAAGTGGTCTGTGCCCAGCAGGAATTTGGTGGTACCGGCCGGCCTGGTTACTACGTCCAACTTGTCGCCCAAGACGGCATCTTCTTTTACCGCCCGTGCCTCCTCGAGATCGATCTCTTGGAAACGTCGTCCTATACCCACTTTTTCCACTACCACTTTTTCGCGAGTGGTCGCCGCTCCCCAAAAAGGTGGCTGGACTCTGTCTGACAGGTCCCCTGCGTTTTCAGGGTCGTGTGGCGCAAGCCAGTCGGCGCCAATACCGGACACCAGCACGAGCAACAACAGCGCCAGCGGCAATAGCGGATAACGCCGCAAGGTCCTGATCGTTTTACGAAGGCCAGCCCGCCGTGGGGCTAATATAACGGCCTTAGCAATACCTGCTGCCATCGGCTTCTACCCCCTAACCCTCAGGTAAGCCGGATTCTGGGATCAATGTAGGCGTAAAGAATGTCCACCAACAAGGAGGCGCCTACAAACAGCAAGGTGTATACGATAACTACCCCTTGGAGCAGAGGATAGTCATTGTTGAGCATTGCTATCACTGCCAACCGGCCCAAGCCGGGCCAGGCAAAGACCAACTCGACCGTCAGAGCCCCAGCCACCACGTTCCCGAGGTTAACGCCAGCAAAGGTGAATGCCGGGATCAAGGCATTTCTCAGGGCATGTTTCCAGATGATGACTATCCCTGGCACGCCTTTGGCCCGAGCCAGCCTTATATATTCAGAGTCCAGCACATCCAGCATCGCCGAGCGGATGAGCCTCATGTTGATCGCTATGAAAAACCAGCCCAGGGTCACAGCGGGAAGAATGACGCCGGTCCACTCGTTCCGGCCGGAAGGAGGGAGGTAATCCAGCCTCACGGAAAAGATGAACATGAGCATCAAGCCCAGCCAAAAAGTGGGGGCTGACTGTCCGATCAGGGCCAGCACCCTACCTATCTGGTCCAGGATTCCCCCACGTTTCACTGCGCCGAGGACACCCAAGGGTATTCCCACAACCGCCGCGAACAAAAAGGCGGCTAGCCCAAGCTCAAAGGTGGCGCCTAAGCGCTCACCAATGACCTCCGTGGTGGGCCGACTTTCGAGAATCGACCTACCGAGGTCGCCCTGCACCAAATCTTTCAGGAATATGCCGTACTGCTGATAGTAGGGCTTGTCCAGCCCAAACTTTTTCCCCAGCTCCTCCCACTGGTCGTTATCACCGGCTTGGAGCGCCCCTATCATCATATTCCTGGGGTCCCCGGCGGCCCGGCCCATAATAAAGACGATAACCGTCACCGCCAGGATGGTGACCAGCGTTATTAAAAGCCGCCGTACCAGGTATCTTTGCATAACTCGTTACCACATCTTCAGGGTCTTGTTCCCAAGCCCTGTCGCCATGAGGACAGCGAACGGTACGCGTCTAAGGATAAAGGACCTCAAAGCCCCACCCAGAAGGAACCTTGCTTGAACCAGCAACGTAGAGCGTTCGACCGGCGGATTCTACTGCTCTTCACCCTGAGGGGCCTGAGATATGCCAAAACGGCCAAAGCACTGGCGCCGGAGAGGGCCAATAGCACCGTGCTGTTCGCCCAACAAGGGCCCAGACAGCTTTGAGGACTACTCAACTACGCGCCTCGGGCATATTTGCCACAGGGCAACCGCTGCCGAGAGATTTAAGAGTGCCAGGGGCCAACCCCTAGCACTCTTAGTCTCACACTCTTGCTACCTTCACCCCTACTTCCGATGAGGTGCCCAATGAAGGCCGCTTATCCGTCGCGAGTCTCCTGTCTCCATGTGCTCCTCCCAGCTATCCACCTTTGGGCCCAGGGCGTACAGGCTGTTGGTGGAATACAACCCAATGTCCAGCGCTTGATCCCAGATCCAGTCAGCTAGCTCCGTTTGGAGCTTCCAGCGGTCGTCCGAGTCGAATGTTTCCAGGATCTCATATAACAGCGGAGTAATGTAAGGATGGTCTACTCCGCCGCTCCAGCCCGCTTTGGGGTCCCAGAGGAAGGTCCACAGTGACCCGGGCTCGATGTATGGGGCTGCGGCGTGGCAGTCTAAATACTTATTTGTGCGCGCCACCTGCCCATCAATGACCGCGCTGAAAGGAAGCTTGTTGACGTGGGCTGTGATGCCAATATCCGCCCACATGTCGGCTATAGCCTCACAGATCTCCACCTCGGCAGCCGCGCCACGTATAGACGGCACGATATCCAACTCGAAGCCATCAGGGTAGCCCGCTTCGACAAGCAACTGTTTAGCCTTCTCAACATTATATTCCCACTTCCAGTGGGGCAGCATTCTGTCCCGAAAGAGGGACCACCCCCACATTGGAATGGGAGCCCCCTCACCCCCCAGCAGCTCCTTCACAATCTTCTCCCTATCTATAGCCATCCCCATTGCCTGCCGCACTTTCCTGGCCGCTTGCCACTCCGGAGAGTCGAGGTCGGGGTTGCTGGATACGTAAGGCGCATCGGGGTTCCACCCGGCAGCAGGACAATATGGGGCTCCCGCGGGGCAATTGTCTCCATCGTAGGTAGCGTACCAACTGCCATAAAGGCCTATGTGCGAATCGGTAGCGTTTTCTTGGGCCATGAACTTGGTGCCCTCGACCTCCGCCAGATAAGGCAGGGAGTCGTAGGCTGCCTGGTAGACATCTATCTTGCCCGTCTCGAAACTGGCTACCAGCGTGGATTCCTCGGGTATTTCGAGGATGGTCAACTCAGCGAAAAACGGGGTCTTTTCGTGGTGGTCGTTCACTGCTTTGAACTTCCAAAACTCATTGCTGCTCGATTCCACCAACTGCCAGGGCCCTGTACCGACCATCACAGAGTTGGCCGCGTCCTCTCCTATCGTTGCGCTCAACGCGTCCCACTGCTTCTTGCTGGTAACCCACGTTCCGGCGCCGCTGGGAGTGGTTGAGAAGCCCTGCAAGTCCCACGCAGGCACGCCAGTGTTCAGCTCGATAGTATAGTCGTCTAGGGCCTTGAAATATCCTTCTCCATTCAGAAATATTCTTCTAACCTGGCCAAGCGCAGCACTCACGGATCCCTCGGCCCCGGCTTCCTCAAACGACCAAATGACGTCTTCAGCAGTTAAGTCTCCCCAGTCATTACCCAGGGCATCACGGTGGAAGGGGATTCGCTTTCTAAGGTTAAATGTCCAGGTAAGATCATCTTCCGCCACAGACCAAGACTCGAGCAGCCTGCCCTTAAATATCCCTTTATTGTCGCGGAAGAACAGGGTTTCAACCGCAGCAATGCCGAGATTCGAATACTCGGGAAAGCTGGTCATGCCCGGATGTGCGTGATAGACGCCCAACGCTTTCAAGCCGACGTTAAGCTGCCCAACGGGTTCGTCTCCAGTCGGCGCCACAGCCGTCGGCGCGGTCGTGGCAACTGTCGCTGGCACGGGGGTGGCCGTAGATGCGGCGACCGGCGCGGTTGTGGCCGCAGGTGCGGCGACCGCCGGGGTCGTGGCGGCAGGCGCCGCATCTGTGGCCGAGACTTGAGGTCCGGGAGTTGAAGTAGCCGATGACCCGCAGGCCAAGGCTATCACCAGTAGAAGCGCGGCCATCATTAGCCTGATCAATCCAACCCTCGCCCTCAGTAGCTTAGCCATCCACTCATCTCCGCTGTTATAGCAGCATTTGCCGAGGACTCAAGGCATGTTATTGGAGGCCGATATTGAGGTGTTCTACTTCTAGTTGGCGTAGCGTCACGGTAACCGATACGTGACGTGCGACGCTACCATGCTGTTGGTTACTTGTCAATCGGTTCACGCGCCTATCGGAAACGGGGAAACCGAACGAAACCACGCCGAAGCAACCATCAACTGGACGTTTTCTACCGTGAACCCATGTCTATCCGTCGGTGTCATGCCGACGAGGTCCTCCGCGGGTTTTTCCCGCTGTCCTGCCGCCTCTCTTTCCGGCCGGCTCCGCCGCCGGTGCTGGCGGTGGGTCCGAACCAGCGGCGCGTCTCCCGGCTTGATGCTCATTAGCAACTCTGGGTGCCGGAATGACCGGAGGGATGACGATTGTTAGTCTCACCCTCTTGCTACCTTCACCCCTAATTCCGATGAGGCGCCCATTGGAGGCCGCTTATCCGCCGTGGGTCCCCGGTCTCCATGTGTTCCTGCCAGCTATCAATCTTGGGGCCCAGGGGATATACGGTGTTGGTGGTGTATAACCCGATATCCAGCGACTGTTCCCAGATCCAGTCGGCTAGCTCCGTTTGGATTTTCCAGCGCTTTTCGGAGTCGAATTCCTCCAGTACCTCGTATAACCGCGGAGTAATGTAGGGGTGATCAACGCCGGCGCTCCAGCCCGCTGTGGGGTCAAACATGAAGATCCACAACGACGCAGGCTCAATGAACGGGAATGCGGAGTGGCAGTCTAGGTACTGATTGGTGCGGGCCACCTGACCATCAATGACGGCACTGAATGGAAGCTTGCTGAGGTGAGCTGTGATACCTATATCCGCCCACATGTCGGCTATGGCCTCGCAGATCTCCGTCTCTGCGGGACCACCCCGGATGGAGGGCACGATATCCAACTCGAAGCCGTCAGGATAGCCGGCCTCGGCCAGCAACTGCTTGGCCTTTTCCGGGTTGTATTCCCACTTCCAATGGGGCAACTCTCTGTGCTCAGAAAGGGCCCATCCCCACATTGCTTGGGGCTTTCCTTCACCGCGGAGCAGCTCATCGACTATCTTCTCTCTATCTATGGCTATCCCCATGGCCTGGCGCACTTTCCGGGCCGCTTCCCACTCGGGCGAGTCAATATCGGGGTTACTGGATACATAGGCTGCATCCGGGTTCCACCCGGGCGCCGGGCAGTGGGTGGCTCCCTCCGGACAATTAGCTTCGTCGGAGGTAGCGTACCAACTGCCATAGAGGCCTATGTGTGACTGGGTGCCGTTTTCTTGGGACATAAACTTGGTCCCCTCAACCTCCGCAAGACGGGGTAGGGAGTCCGGTTGTGCTTGGAAGACATCTATGTGACCCGTCTCGAAGTTGGCCAACAGAGTGGATTCCTCGGGTATTTCGAAGAGAGTAAGGTCCTGGAAATAAGGTGTCTTGGTGTAGTGGTCCAACTGTGCCTCGAACTTCCACCACTCGCTGGTGCTTGTCTCCACCATCCGCCAGGGACCGGTACCGACCATTATCGCGTTGGTCGCGTCCTCTCCTATCGTGGTGCTCAGCTCGTCCCACTGCTTCTTGCTGGTAACCCAAGCTCCGGACCCGCTAGGAGTGAGGGCGTAATCTTGTAAAAACCACGCGGATTTGCCGGTGTTCAGCTCAAGGGTGTAATCGTCCAAGGCTTTGAAATAGCCTTCTTCATTCAGAAATATTTTTCTAATCTGGCCAAGCGCCGTGCTCAACGAGGCCTCGGCCCCGGCTGCGCCAAACGACCATACGACATCCTCGGCAGTAAACTCTCCCCATTCATTACCGAGAGCGTCAACGTGCCATGGGACCCCCTTCTTGAGATTGAAGGTCCATGTAAGGTCATCTTCAGCGATAGACCAGGACTCGACCAGCCTGCCGAAAAATGTTCCCTGGGCGTCGCGACCGAACAACGATTCAATGGCGCCCACGCCTAGATTCGCGTACTCTGGATAGCTGGTCAGACCGGGATGCGCGTGATAGACGCCCAACGCTTTCAAGCCGACGTTAAGCTGCCCAGAGGGTCCGTCTCCGGTCGGCGCCATAGCCGTCGGCGCGGTCGTGGCAGCCGCCGCTGGCACGGGAGTGGCCGAAGGTGCGGCGACTGGCGCGGTCGTGGCCGCCGGCGCCGCCACTGTGGCCGAGTCTTGAGGTTCGGGGGCTGAAGTAGCCGATGACCCGCAGGCCAAGGCTATCACCAGTAGAAACGCGGCCATCATTGGCCCGATCAATCCAAATCTCGCCCTCAGTAGCTTAGTCATGAACTCATCTCCGCTGTTCCAGCAGTATGTGTCGAGGACTCAGGGCATGGTATTGGAGGCCGGTATTGAGGGGTTCTACTCCTAGTTGGCGGAGCGCCACGGTAACCGCGATACATCGGACGGACGCTACTATACTGTCGGTTAGTTGTCAATCGGTTCACGCGCCGACCAGTTTGGGAGAAACAACTTTGGTCTAACGGCCGTTGCCGACAAGGTTTGTGGTGATCTCCTGGCCGCCGATATGCCGCAGGGCGAACAGTTCATGGCCGTGATTGTGGCGGAAATCGACCAGACGGGAAATTGGCGCCTGGAGACGGACTAAACCAGACTGCGGCAGATACCAACTGGACGTTTTCTACGGTGGACGCCAGGTGCAAGCTCTATCCGTTGGTTTCCTGCTGATTGGGCGCTAGTCGTCCGATGCGGCAGGGACTTCCGCTGGTTCCCCAGGCTGTCCTGCCGCCTCTCTTTCCGGATGGCTCCGCCGCCGGTTCTGGCGGTGGGTCCGGACCAGCGGCGCATCCCCCGGCTTGATGCTCATCAGCAGCTCTACTTCCCGGGTCATGGCTTCCTGGGAGTAGTCGCTCCGCTCCCCCATCCGGCGGAACTTCTGGTAGCGCTTCTTCAGCAGCTTGCCCGTCGACATCTTGGAGAGCTGGTTGATTTGTTTCAGGATCGCCGTCTGCAACGCGGCCCCGGCCCCCCTGGGATCGTTGTGGGAGCCTCCTTCCGGCTCGGCGACTATCTCGTCGGCCACTCCGAGGTCGAGGCAATCGTGGGCGGTGAGCATCAACGCCTCGGCGGCCTCCCGGTCCAGCATGTAATCGTGGTAGTCGTGGCCCAAGCTATGGTTCAACGATATTGGCGAATAGATGGCGTACTGTTGCATCAGGATGCTGTCGGCCAACCCCAAGGCCAGCGCCCCTTCGCTGCCTCCTTCGCCAATGACCACGGACACTATGGGCGTTGGAACGTCCAGCATCTCAGAGAGCGTGCGGGCAATGGCGTTGCCGATGCCCTGTTCCTCGGCCTCCAGGCCGGGGTCGGCCCCTTGCGTGTCGATCAGAGTGATCAGCGGCAGTTTGAACCTGGAGGCCAAACGGATCACCCGCTGGGCCTTCCGCAGGCCGTCGGGGTAGACGTGATACCGCTCGCCCTCCACCAAGGGGCGGCGTTGTTGCCCGATCACCGCCACCGGCTGGCTGCACAGAAAGCCGACGCCGCAAATTATGGAGCGGTCGTCACTATTCAGCCGGTCGCCCCGCAACTCGATAAACGGGTCCAGCATGGAGCGGAAATAGGTGAGGGCGGCAGGGCGCTCCGAGTGGCGGGCCACCGCCAGAGCCTCCCAAGGCTCTACCGACGGGCAGTCGTCCGTTTCGATTTTAGAAAGTTCCTTGCCGTTGGTCTTGCCCTGTTTCTCGGCCCAGAAAATTTTGAGGAGTTGCGACACTCGCGTCTGCAGCGCCTCACGGTCCACCACGTTGTCCAGAAGCCCATGGCTGACGTGAGCCTCGGCCGTGTGGGCGTCCAATGGCAGGGGCATTTTGGAGAATTCCTGCAGAGTCCGAAGCGGCGATAAACCGATAAGCGACCTGGGCTCCGCCAGGATAATGTCGGCGAGGTTGGCGAAGCTGGCGTAGGCTTGGCCCGTGGACGGGTTGGCCAACACCACCACGAACGGCGCTTCCGCGTCCCGCAACCGGTTGGCGGCGGTCACGGTCTTGGCCATCTGCATCAGCGAGAGGACCCCCTCTTGGGCCCGCATCCCCCCGCCGGAGACCACCGCGACTGCCGGAAGGCCGTGGCGGGCCGCCGATTCGAGGGCGGTCGCCACCTTCTCTCCCACCACGCTGCCCATGGTGCCGCCCATGAACCCGAAATCCAGCACGATCAACACGACTTCCGTCTCGTCGATCCGGCAGCGGCCTGTTACCGCTGCCTCGGTGAGGCCGGTGCGATTTTGGTCTTGGGACTTCAGCTTCTGGTAGCGGCCTCGGGGCGAAAAGGACAGCGGCGCAACCGAACTCAGGTACTTATGAGTCTCCTTGAAGGTGCCAGGGTCCGCCATTTGCTCGATGCGTTCCCGGGCCGTTACCGAGTAATGGAAACGACAGAACGGACACACCCGGTAGGTCAAATACGAGGCGGAGTCGCTGATGTACTCCTCACAGTAGAGACAACGGTCGTGGATGACCGACAGGTAGGTCTGCCCGGATTCCCCCTCCCGGCCAAACAGGTGCACCAGGAAATTTGCCAAGTTTCGCATACTTTTATTTAACCACAGAGAACACAGAGAACACAGAGCTTTTTGGTGGGTAAGTGTTCAGGCGTTTGCTAGTGTCCCCTCCTCCGCGCACGGGGGAGGGTTAGGGTGGGGGCGCCCTCGTTGGAAGCGGCTGCTGGATTCGGGGAATTCCGACGCCAACCTCCTCCCTTCCTAACCTTCCCCCCAATGCGCCGGGGGGAAGGGACACTCATCAACTCTGAACAGTCAATTTATGGGCTCTTCATTCGGGAAATTCCCCTCGATTGCTTTCGGTTGACGGCTGGCATACACTTCGGCCAGATTCGCGGCGATTCCGTGCGATTCCCGCCATTCTAAGGAGGCGCCGATGGCTGTTCCCGACGATACGTTGAAAGCTATCATCCGCGACTACCAGGGATTCGATCTGACCGACGACGAACTGGACCTGGTCCGGCCGGAAGTTGACTTCTACCTGGCGGAGTTGGCCCGGCTGGACGACCTTGACTTGTCGGACGTAATGTCGAGCCGATTAATCCGCATGGCGGCGATGGACGAGGAGAACGCCCGCTCCCGTTACTCGTCCGGCCACTCACAAGGAGGCAGCTAAGATGGCTGACGGCGACCTGCTGCAGATGACCATTGCCGAGCTTGCGCCCAAAATACGCGCCGGGGAAGTGTCGCCGGTAGAGGTGACCGCTGCCGCATTGGAGCGGGCCGGCGCACTCCAGCCGGCCCTCAATTCCTTCATTACATTGCTCAGCGACCAAGCGATGGCCCAAGCCCGCGAGGAGGAAGAAGCGATATCGCGCGGCGAATACAAGGGCCCGCTTCAAGGCATCCCCATCGGCCTCAAAGACAACCTGGCCACGGCGGGCATTCGCACAACCTTGGGCAGCAAGGTGCTGTCGGACCACGTGCCGGAGGAGGACGCCGAGGTGGTGCGGCGGTGCCGCGGGGCCGGGGCCGTCATCCTGGGTAAGGAAAACCTGGAGGAGTTCGCCGCCGGCGCAACCTCCAATAACCCCCATTTCGGCCCGGTGCACAACCCTTGGGGGCTGGACCACATACCCGGCGGCTCCAGTGGCGGGGGCGGCGCCAACGTGGCGTCGGAAATAACCTTTGCCTCCTTGGGCACCGATCTCGGCGGTTCGGTGCGTCTGCCCGGCACCTTCTGCGGAGTCGTCGGGCTGAAACAGACCTTCGGACGCGTTTCGCAACGGGGCCTGCTGGTGACCAGCTTCAACGGCGATCACATTGGGCCCATGACCCGGTCGGTGGAAGACAGCGCCATCATGCTTCAAGCGATGGCGGGGCACGACCCCCTTGACCCCAGCACCGTGCCCGTCCCGGTGGCCGACTATTCCGCCCGGCTTGACCGGGGGGTGCGGGGCCTGCGGATGGGAGTGCCGGAAGGCTACTACTTCAAGGAGCTCGACCCGGAGGTCGAGTCCTCGGTGCGCCGGGCCATCGCCGCCCTTGAAGAGCTGGGCGCGGAGACCGTGCCGATCGACCTGCCCATGATGAAGTACATCGGCGCCCTGCGGATCGCGGCCATGTCCGACGCCATCGTTACCCACGAGGCCATGCTGCGTTCGAACCGGGAGGACTACGGGCCGGACGTGCTGTACCGCACGCTTGGCGGGCAGTTCGTCATGGGCCACCACTATTCCAAGGCGATGAAAGTGCAGCGTCTGATTCAGGAAGAATACGCCCAGGTCATGCAGGACGTGGACTTCATGGTGACGCCCACCGCCCCCGTGTTCGCCCCGCGCATCGACACCCCCTACATCGAGCACGCCGGAGGGACCCACCGGGTGCGCGGCCCCGGCTCCGGACTGGTATCCCGTTGCACGAGCCCATTCAACTCCACCGGCTTGCCCGCCATCTCCGTGCCGTGCGGCCTGAGCGAGTCGGGCCTGCCTATCGGGGTGCAGTTCATTACCAAGGGTTACGAGGAGGACCTGCTGTTCCAGGTGGCCGCGGCCTACGAGCAGGTGTCGGCGATGCGGGGCCGCCGTCCGCCGGTGCTGGATCAATAACTCGTTCTCGACAAGAGGGTGTGTAGCAAACGCGTTTCTGGGGAGGAAGGCAGGATGAAGGGTGATTGCCCCAACCGGCTACCACCGTCCCCGTGTTAAAATTTCGCCATCTAGGCCAACAGGAGGAAAAGCATATGCCAGCAAGCTGGGTTGACATTGACGTAGACGGCAGCAGCATGGAGGGGTACCTGGCCCGGCCCGAGGAGGACGGTGCACACCCGGCAGTCGTCGTAATCCAAGAAATCTGGGGGGTGAACTCCCACATACAGTCCGTGGCCGACCGGCTGCCCGCCCAAGGGTACGTTGGGCTCGCGCCCGCCATGTTCCACCGCCAAGGCCGCATGATCGCCGGCCTGCATGAGGAATTGCCGGCCGCCATCGCTTGGATGCAACAATGCACCGACGCCGGGATAGTCGCCGACGTTCGCGCCGCGGTGGGCTACCTCCAGGCGCAATCGTTCGTGAACGACAAAATCGGCATCGTCGGGTTCTGCTTCGGCGGGCGGGTGTCGTACTTAGCGGCGGCCAGTATATCCGACCTTTCGGCGTCGGTCGTGTTCTACGGCGGCAACATTATGGGGTCCTTGGGCGATGGCGCTTCGCCCTACGACCAATCGGAGAATATCGCTTGCCCCATCTTGGGCCTGTTCGGGGAAGAGGACGCCAATCCGACCCCCGACGACGTTGCGAAAATCGACGGCGAGTTGACCAGGCTGGGCAAGGCCCACGACTTCCACAACTACGGCGGGGCCGGCCACGGCTTCCACTGCGAGGTCCGGGGCAGCTACCGGCCCGAAGCCGCGCAGGACGCTTGGGGCAAAGCCATCGCTTGGTTCGACGCCAACCTCAAGGGCTGAACCTGGCCCCCCACCCGCTAACCCGGCCCAGACCCACATGAGTCATCCCGGAGTTTCCCGCAGGGATGACGAACGAGGAAGAACGAGTTGCCCACCTCTCCGAGAGGTGGGCAACGTCATCTGGCCCTGTAGGGATGCTGGCATCCCTACCGTCATCCGGTATCCCTCCCCCATTCTGGCATGCCTCCCGTCGTTCCGGCGTCCCTCCCGTCGTTCCAGCATGCCTCCGTCTTTCCGGCGAAAGCCGGAATCCACGTCGCCTCCCCGGTGTCGTATGCCTGCGAGTTGGCGTAAAGGCACACTGTATGGCGGGATGTGTTTGTGGCGTGAATAGGCTTCAGCGACCTTGCGAGTTGCCCGTGGGCCGGAGTTGAACCTGCTGTCCCTGAGAGTTGGGGTTACGTAGATTCCGGCTTTTGCCGGAAAGACGGATGGGATGGGAGGGGGTTACGTAGATTCCGGCTTTTGCCGGAAAGACGGTTGGGATGGGAGGGGGTTACGTAGATTCCGGCTTTTGCCGGAAAGACGGTTGGGATGGGAGGGGGTTACGTAGATTCCGGCTTTCGCCGGAAAGACGGATGGGATGGCGAGTAGGGGTTACGGAGATCCCGGCTTTCGCCGGAAAGACGGATGGGATGGGGAGGGGGTTACGTAGATTCCGGCTTTCGCCGGAAAGACGGATGGGATGGGGAGGGGGTTACGTAGATTCCGGCTTTCGCCGGAAAGACGGATGGGATGGGGAGGGGGTTACGTAGATTCCGGCTTTCGCCGGAAAGACGACAGCTGGGCGAAAGCAACAGTTGGCCTGCCGCCAAACTCGGGGATGACGACGGACTGCCGGGTTGTTGAATTAACTTTGAGACAGGTTCTCAGCCGAGGGGCGGCCTTTGGCGGTTCGGGCGATACAATTCTTCCAGCGCCGCGCCGGCCCGGAGCACCGTGGTCTCCTCGAAGTGGCGTCCCACTATTTGCACGCCGATGGGCAGACCTTCCCGGCTTCCGCCGAATGGAACGGAAAGGGCTGGCGAACCGGTCAGGTCGAACGGGACGGTGCAGGTGAGGGCGTGGCGCGGCGGCGCTGTCTCCTCACCGATTTCGTGGCGGCGCGTGTCGTGGGGATGGGCGGCTACCGGCCCGGAGGGGCACAGCAGCACGTCGAAACGGGTGAACAAAGCCGCCAGGCCGGCCCGGAGCAACTCCACCTGTTCCATCGCTTCCAAGTACTCATCGAAGGCTGGCAGCGGGATGCTCAGGCGGCGCTGCATCGACAAGGCCAGCAGTTCCTGGCGGCCCTCGATTATCGGCGCCAGGTACCGGCTCCCCTCGGCGGAGAATATGCGGGCGGAAATCTGCTGCGCCGGCCAGTCCTCCCACTCCTCCAACCCCACCGGTTCGACCAGGCAGCCCAATTCCCCCAGCGCCGCTGCGGCAGCGGCAACGGTATTCTGTACTTCCCGGTCAACGGGGGCGAACGGCCCCTCTGGGCACCAGGCCACCCGCAACCCGGCGGGCGGGGCTATCTCCGAAACGTCGGGTACCGGGACCGGGATAGCATATGGCCATCAGGTTGAAACCCAAGGCGGCGTCCCGCACCGAGCGGGCCAAGGGTCCCACGTGCATGAACCGCAGCAGGGCCTCGGGCCAGTGGCCGGTCAAGGGGATGCGGCCGTGGGTGGCCTTCAGGCCGACAATGCCGCAGTAGTTGGCCGGTTCCCGGATGGACCCGCCCACATCGCTGCCGATGCCCAAGGGCGACATGCCGGCGGCGATAGCCGAGGCCTCTCCGCCGCTGGAGCCGCCGGGGGTGCGGCCAGCCATCCACGGGTTCTCGGTGCGCCCGTAGACCAGGTTGTCGGTCTCCCACCACAGGGCGAACTCGGGCATGTTGGACTTGGCGATGAAGATACCGCCGGCGTCTTTGAGCCTTTGCACCACGGTAGCGTCGGCGGTCGGGACATGGTCCTCGAAGAGCCTTGAGCCGCGGGTAGTGCGAACGCCGGCGGTGTCTACGCAGTCTTTCACCGTAAACGGCACGCCGTGGAGCGGCCCCCAGTTGTCGCCCCGCAGGACAGCGGCCTCCGCCTCCCGGGCCCGGTCCATCACCCCATCGGGAAATGCGATCAAGGCGTTCAACGCTGGGTTCACGGCTTCAATGCGGTTGAGGTGCGCCTGCGCCACCTCCACCGGCGACACTTCACGCAGCCGAATGCGCTCGGCCAGCTCAATGGCATCGGTGTAGATAATCTCGTCACTCATGTGCCCACCTCAGCCTAAGTTATTCTTTCGGACAGAACCTGAGAACCAACGAAGCATAAGCGCCTGCTCCCAGGCTAGCAGTAGCACGGCTTCGGTCCAGCCGGAACATACGTGGGTAGCTACTAAGCTGCGGATGAAAGAACCGGAAAGCGTCCCGCCGCAGTAGGCCGCCAGGCCAATCTCCAGGATTCGGAACGGCGGGTTCAGGCATTAGGGTTACTACAGGCCCTTGCCCGATTACGGCGAGACTACGGTGAACGGTGAATGGCCGCGCCACGCCAGACCAACTGCTTGCCGGTCTCATAGTCAACGACACCCTCGTCAATTATAGGATGGTTGAAGGAGTCGGCGACGGCTTCGTCGAGTTGGCTTTGGGTCAACCGGGCGAAGTGGGTTCCCGGTACTTGGGGTTCTGAAGCGCGGGTCTGAGAAGTTCGTCTAAAACGTGCGCCGGACAGGTTCGTATGCCTGAGGAGAGAATCCGACAAATCTGCGGCGCCAAATTCCGCATAGGTGAAGTCTGCATCCCTGAGGTCCGCACGGGACAGGTTTGCGCCCGACAAGTTTGTGTCGGATAGTATTGCTAATCGCAGGTTGGCGCGAGATAAGTTCGAGTCTTGTAAGAATGCACGGTGCAGGTTCGCACTCTCCAAATCTGCGCCGGAAAGGTCTGTTTCATTTAGAGTAGCGAAGCCCAACCTCGCTTCGCGTAAATTGGCGTGGACCAGATTCATTCCAACCAAGGATATGCTCCTCAGGTCCGCGCCATGCAAGTCCAATCGGGGTATCGCGGTCCTTTTGTCGTTAAGGCCGTCTTTCCTAAGTTTGTCAACGGCATTCATAGCCGCTTGAACATAGTCTCGTTGGGCAGTCATAGTTCAAGGCAATTCCTCGTCCGGTTTTGGCCCGTTCTAGCCCTCTTCGTTCTCCGTTGGGTTCATTACGGAATCAATGATCAGTTGCTCGACTCGGATACGGTAAGGGTCTGGACGATCTTCAACGAGTTCCTGGAGCAAGCGGAGACCTCCCAAACGCACTGAGGGAGCCGGATTGTAGAGCATCTCTATGCCGCGTTGGTAGCGTTCGTTCAACAATGTCTGCTGGGCGGTCTCGGCTTGGCTCTGGGCCGCATTAGCTTGGCGGTCCGCTACCCAACCGCGCCACACGCCGAACACGAGTGCGAGTACGCCTCCGATCAGGAGTCCCGCGTTCCGTAGCGTTTCGATGTTCGATGCCGTGGGCGACGCTTCGGGGTGCAACCAACCCCAGAACCCTATGGTAAGACCAATCCCAGACAGTAGCAATACGGCTGAGAGAACGAGCCAGAAGGAGCCGGACTCAGGCAGTCTTCTCATGATTTTTCGCTGAGAGCGCCGCCCACCGCGTTCAGTAAGTTGGTCAACGCCGGATAGTAAGACCGCTCGCCGGTGGCCCCGCCGGAGGCGCGGACGCGGCGCAGGTCGGAGAAGTAGCCCTCAACGGCCGCCGCGAGTTTGGCGCTGGTTGCTGGCATAACTCTCCAAGCGTCCTGGCGAGGGACAACTCTCGCATGGAGGCTATGTAATCTTATCGCCACAACGCGTCGCAAGACGATTTGTTTCCGAGGGGCCCCAAAATAGGTCTGCGAAACGAGTCTAATGTATCGCGGCGGCGGGGGCTGCGGCGCGTTCGTTGACGAGCTTTCCTTCCTGGAAGCGGGAAAGGGCGAACGGCTGGATTAGCTCGGGGGTCTGGCCGGTGGCGATCAGGCTCGCGATGTTCTTTCCGGCCGCCGGCGCGGCCTTGAATCCCCAGCTTCCCCAACCGCAGGAAAGAATGAAGCCGTCGAGACCGTCCACCGTGCCCATTATGGGCGCGTAGTCCGGTGTCATGTCGCAGAGCCCGGCCCACTGGCGCAGAATCTTGACGTTTGACAGACAGGGGAACATCTCCAGGGTGTGGGCGGCCAGCTCCTCCATGGGTATCAACGACGACCGCTGGCTGTACGACGGGTAGGGGTCGACTCCGCCCCCGATCACGACTTCGCCCCGGTCCGTCTGGTAGACGTAGGCGTGAAGGTTGGCCGACGAAATGGTCTTGTCCAGGAAGGGCTTCAGGGGTTCGGTGACCATCGCCTGCAACGGATGGGTGGTGATGGGCAGGTCGACCCCGGCCATCCGCCCGATGGTGGAGCTCCAGCCGGCGGTGGCGCTCAGCACGATGTCGGCCTGAACGAAGCCCTTGCTGGTCTCGACCCCGGTCACTCGGCCGTTGGTCCGGTCGATCCCAGTAACCTCGGTAAAGGGATGCAGGTCCACGCCGCCCTTGTTGGCGGCCCGGGCGAATCCCCAGACCACGGCGTCGTGGCGTATCACTCCGCAGGGCGGGTGGTAAAGGGCCGCCAGGATGGGGAACGATTTGCCTTCCCTGAGGTCGATGGGCGGCACCAATGCCTTGATCTCTTGGGGGCCGATCATCCGGCTGTCGACTCCGAGGATGCGGTTGAACTCGGTCCGCATTCGCAGGCCGTAGACCGAGGCGTCGGTGTGGCCTAAGTCCAGGCGCCCCATCTGGTTGAACAGCAAGTTGAAGTTGAGCTCTGCGGCCAGCCCTTCGTAGAGCTTGACGCTTTCGTTAAAGAAAGGTATTCCCTCGGTGGTGAGGTAGTTGGAGCGGATGATGGCCGTGGTGCGGGCGCTGGCCCCGCCGCCCAGATAGCCTTTGTCGAAAACGGCGATGTCGCGGACGCCCAGCTTGGTCAGGTAGTAGGCGGTGGACAGCCCGTGAACGCCCCCGCCGATAATCGCCACGTGGCAGCGGTCCCGCAGGGGCCGCTTGTCCCACATCCGTCCCTTCTTAAACAACTGAAACATATTTCACACAGAGGGCACAAAGAAAACGCAGAGGACGCGGAGAATTAATATTTATTTACGATTCTTTGAACGCCTTTCCTTAACTCGGTTACATTAAAGTTTATCAAGAGACCTACTCTGAGGCCTGAAAGTTTCAAGTAGGTCAACAGTTGAGACTTGTGCAGGGGCGATAGCTGCTCTACGGCCTTGATTTCCACGATCACCTTGCCATTGACCAACAAGTCCAAACGGTAGCCTGATTCCAGGGTCAATTCTTTGTAGGTAACGGGGAGGCCCTTTTGTCGCTCTACTCTGATCCCCCGGTCAATGAGTTCGGATGCCAAGCACGTTTCGTACACAGACTCCAGTAACCCCGGCCCCAACGCTCTATGCACGTCGATGGCCCCGCCGATTACTTGTTTGGTAATCGAATCGAGCTCCTCCCGTTCATCCATCCTATATTCCTCAGCGTTCTCCGTGAAATCTCTGCGCCCTCTGCGTTAAACGGCCTTTAGGCTGACTAGGGCTTCGGTGCCTGCGGGGCCGCCGCCTTCGTGGTTGGCGGCGGCGACTATTGCTTCCCACAGGTATTCGCCGAATTCTCGGGCGGTGTAGAGTTGGAAAATGGGGATGCCGTGGGCGTCGCGGCGGAGCAGGATGCCCTGTATCTCGGCAAAGCGGGCTTGGGCGCAGGTGAGGTCGGGCATGGCGCGGGGCGAGACGTCGAGCTCGGTGATTGCGTTCAGCAGCCGCGGCGAGGCCGGGCCGATGATTGAGACTCCGGACAGACCGGAGGTGATGTCGACGACATGGGCGCAGGACACGTCGTGGCCCAGCATCGCATCCATAGCCGCCGGGGCGACGCCGGTGGGGGTGAGAAGCAGGAACTCGTCAGCGGTAAGCCTTGCGGCCAGCAGCTTGCCGCCGCGTTCCAGCGGCGAGTCCGCCTCGCCCACTGAACCGACGGCCAGTCCTGCCGCTTGGGGCACCAGCGCCCCGACCAACTCAGAGGCATCGGCGCCGACGACCCGGAGCTTGCCGAGAGGGCTGATGTCGGAGACTCCGACCGTGTCCCGCAGCCACGCCGCCTCTTGCGAAACGTCGCCGTAACTGGAGGGAAGCTGCCACCCGTCGGCGGGCGCCATGACGGCCCCCAGCGGCAACTGGGCGTGATACATCGCGGTGCGGCGTTCGGGGACGGCGACGTTCATAGCATCAACTCCGCGCATCAGCTCCGCAGCCGCAGGCCTTCCGGGTCGTAGACCGGCTCGAGGGTGACCTGGGCAGGGAGCCGCCGGTCATCGACCACCACTTCGATGCGGGCTCCGTCCCGGGCCAACTCGACGGGGACCCAGGCCAGTCCGAACCCCTTCCCCAAGGTGGGGCTGCGCCGGGCGCTGGTGACCCGGCCCACGGGATGGCCGCCGCTCACGACCGGAACGCCGTCGCGAGGCACCACCCCGTCCTCCATAATGAATCCCACCAGCTTCTGGGTGGGGCCCCGCTGGCTGGCCACAGACAGGCCGCCCCGTCCGATGAAATCGTCCTTGTCGAACCGGACCACCCACTCGGAGCCGGTCTCTAAGGGATTGGACGCCGCGTCGGTATCCTGCCCAACGATGAGGTGCCCCTTTTCCAAGCGCAATATCCGCTGGGCTTCCAGGCCAAAGGGCGCAATCCCGAACTCTTGGCCTGCTTGCATCAGAGCGGACCAAATGTATTCTCCATATTCGGACGGGAAGTGGACCTCCCAGCCGGTTTCCCCCACGAACCCTATGCGAAGCAGCAAGCAGGGGACGCCGGCTACTTCGCCTCGGAAGGACCGCATGTACCGGAACGCTTGGGGCGACAGGTCGATGCCGGTGATTTTCGAGAGGGTTTCCCGGGCCCGGGGACCGGCGACGTTTATCGCAGTCGCTCCAGAGGTCATATTGGTTACGTGGGCGCACCATCCCGAACCGGCCTGCCACCAGTTGAACCACTCCTCCACAACGTCCGCGTTGCCGGAGGTGGTCGTGACGAAATAGGAGTCCTCGCCGGTGCGGGTGACGGTCCCGTCGTCCATTATCGTCCCGTTATCGGAACACATCAGGCCGTAGCGTATCCGGCCTACCGGCAGATCGGAGAACCTGTGGGTGTAGAGGCGGTCCAGCAGAGCCCCGGCGTCCGAACCTACCACGTCCAGCTTGCCCAACGTGCTGACGTCGATGATTCCAACCCGCTCCCGGACCGCGACGCATTCCTCGTCGGGCGATCCGTAGTGCAGGGGCCGCCGCCAACCGCCGGAGTCGACCATCGCCGCGCCCAACTCTTGGTGCAGGTGGTCCAGGGGGGTGCGCTTGACCGGCATGTGGGACGGACCGGCCAGCGCGGCCAGCGGCACCGGTTGCAGGGGAGGCCGGTCGGTGGTGACGCCGATCTCGCCGGGGGCGCGCCCGGTGCGTTCTGCGCAGAGGGCGGTCAGCCGCTTGCCGCACATCTTGCCTTGGCAGGGGCCCATGGAGACGGTCGTGTACCGCTTCAGAGTCTGGATGTCTTCGAAGCCTTCGTCGATCGCCCGCTCGATGTCGTGAGCGGTCACGTCTTCGCAGAAGCAAACGAAGCTCCGGCTTTCGGAGCCGGTCGCCGCGCCGGCCGGGGCGGCGGCTTCTGCCGTTTTTTGGGCGGCCGCTGGCGCCGCTGGCGCTTCCTGAAGGCCGGCCCCGACGCCGTTTAGTTCCGACACGGAAGTCGTGCCGGCCAGTTCTCCTTGGCCGATGGCGTTGCCCGCGTTCGTTGCGCCCGCGAGGTGGCCCGCCACCAACACGTTCTTGGGCAGAGCGTGGAGCTGAGCTTGATCGCCGATGAACCAGGACGAGCCGCCAGCCTGGTGCAGCAAGGCATCGGAAGGTTGCATCGCTCCCGACATACAGATCAAGTCGCACTTGATGCGGCTGCTGGATTTTCCCCCGCCAGCGATGGGCGCGACCACCGCAGCCTTGATGCCTCCCCGGCCCAACGCCTTCACGACCCGGTGGCCATACAGTACACGAACGCCCCGGTCGAGAACGGTCTGGGCGGCCTCGTTATCGGCATTCGGGGGTCCGCCGTCTATAATCGCCGCGATTGTCACGCCAGCGTCCATCAGGTCTAGGGCCGCCGTGTAACCACGGCCATTCTCCGTGGCGACGACGGCCGTGGCTCCGGGGCGTATGCCGTAGAGATTGATGAGCCTCTGGGCAGCCGAGGTCAACATAACGCCGGGGCGGTCGTTGTCCTTGAACAGGAGCGGAGTTTCAGCCGCTCCGGTGGCCAGCACCACTTTCTTGGCCCGGAGCCGGACTATGCTGTCGCCGGTCAGTATGCCCAGCAGGTTGTCTTGGTAGAACCCGAAAACGGTGGCGCGAGTCATCACCGTGATGCCGGGAGACCCGTGAACGGCCGCGGCCATCTCCCGTGCCAGTTCGTAACCCTTCTGCCGGGCGTAGCCAAGGACCGCGCCCATGGACTGTCCGCCGAAGCGCAGGTGGCCGCCCAGTTCGGGCTGGTCATCGATTATCGTCACCGAAACGCCGCCCTTGGCCGCGGCCAAGGCGGCCGCCATACCGGCGGGACCTCCGCCAACGACGGCCACCTCCACGTGCTCGTTGCGATGGCGGTAGCGTTCCTCGTGTTGCGCCGCGATGTCGATTCGGCCCAAGCCGCCGACACGGCGGATGATGTTCCGCGCCAGCAGCCAGAGGGCCTTGGGGCGGTGCAGGGCTTTGTAGTAGAAGCCTACCGGCATCAGCCAATGGAACCGGTCGAGCACCGAAAGCAGGTCCAACCCCAAGGAGGGCCAGGCGTTCTGGTGCTCGACCTTCATTCCCGGTTCGATTGGGCGGGTACAGGTGCGGACGTTGGGCTCGCCGTCCACGTTCATCAAGCAGTTGGGGCAATTGCCGGCGCAGCACAGCAGACCCCGGGGACGGTGGTACTTGAAGCTGCGGCTGAATTTGATAGCGCCGGCGGCAGACAAGGCCGAGGCTACGGTGTCGCCCTTGAAGCCCCGGACCTCGTGGCCGTCAAATTCGAATTCGACAGGAACAGAGCGGTCGAGGACCTCTCCAGGCTGGGTATTCAAGCGGATAGGGACGGACTTGGGCATGGTGGTCAGCCTGCCCCCGGCCAGAAGGTTTCCTGCACTTCATTAGTGGTGGTGTCCCGGTTGGCGAAGAACCACCGGCGGCAGCCGTAACGGTGGTTCCACCACTCCCGCTGCACCCCGGCGGCGTTGGGCCGGAAGTAGAAATAACTGGCCCAGCGGTCAGCCGAAGCGTCCGGGGACGGCCGCGAAGTCGCCTCTCCGCCGAAACGGAACTCTTGGACGCTGCGCTCACCGCAGTTGGGGCATATCAGGAGGAAGGACATTGCGCCTTCACGGTACCGGGCCTGGACGATCAGCAGGTTTCACCGAAGCCATCTCATGGCCCAAAGGCGTTGCGCAGACTCCCTGACTCGGTACCAGTCGGACTGGCTAACGGCTCCTATTCTTTGCTCGATCAATCGCTTGCTTATAGTCAACAGTTTGTGGGGCCTAGCGATCGAAGGCCTGACCAAACTAGCCAAACGCCAATCGTATAATTGAACGTCGTGCTCATCGCCAACAAGGCGACTGGTCACCCGAGCTACTACAATGTCAGCATCTCCAGTATCCAGCAGGACCAGCCCGGGGCGCCGAGACGATCCGCGCCTGTCAGTAAAAGGGAAGTCTACCAGCACGACTTCACCGGACAGATCACCCTCCCTCATCTGAAGCTGTCATATACCGAGTCAGCTTCACAATATCCCGCGAAGAACTGCTCGAGCCCGAGGCGACGCCAAGCCTCTTCTTCCAACGCTTCGGCCTCGGGCGAGGCCGACCTGGCGTGATCCAAATAGATGAAATACTGGCGTTTTATCTCGGCTGCGTCGAACGGCGGTTGTCGGGAACCTACCTGAGTCAATAGCCAGAAGCCCCGCTTCGGGTTGGCTACTAGACCGCAAGTCTTAAGCACGGTCAGTGCCCAGGCAAGACGATATTCAAATTCGGTTTGCCCACTAGTCCCGTGAGGCTGTCGGACCGCATCTTCTGGCAATCGCAACTGAGAGATGACGGCCGCCGCAATTTCTCGTTTAGTGGCACTTCCGCCAAGTGAGTGGAGGGCTTCCACGACAGGGTTACCCAATTCGTACTCCCTCGGGATTTTCATTACCTTGGCAGCCACCTTTCTAAAACAGCGTGAGGTACTGCTGGATCTCCCAAGGGGTTACTTGGCGGTGGTATTCGCGCCACTCGCCTTCTTTTTGTTCGATGAACTCGTCGGCGATTACGCCTAAGGAGTCTTTTACTACGTCGTCGTGCTTCAGCTCCAGCAGGGCCTCGGCCAAGGATTGAGGCAGCATGCGGACGCCGCGGCGGCGGAGTTCTTCTAGACCGAGATCGTACAGGTTGCCCAAGTGCGGTTCGCCGGGCTCGAGTTGGCGTTTGATGCCGTCAAGCCCGGCCATGAGGTAAGCGCCGAAAGACAGGTACGGGTTGCAGGCCGATGACATGGTGCGGTCTTCCAAGTGCCCGGGGCCAGCGGTGCGTATCATCTGGGTGCGGTTGTTGTCGCCGTAAGACACGAATGCCGGGGTCCAGAGGAACCCGGAAGTGGAGCCCATGAGCGCCGGGCCGACCTGCAGCCGCTTGTAGCAATTTACGGTCGGCGACATCACGGCGCAGAGCGCCGGGGCGTGGGCCAATATCCCGCCGATGAAATGGTAGGCCATCTGGGAGAGGCCCAGCGCACGGCGGTCTTCCTCGTCCAAGAACAGGTTATCTCGGGTTTCGGCGTCGGCCAAATGGTAATGGATGTGACCGCCGCTGCCGGTGCGGTCGGTGAAGGGCTTGGCCATGTGGGTCGCGATAGCCCCGTGTTTTTGGGCGTACTGGCTGGTCATCATCTTGAAGAAAGTGTAGCGGTCGGCGGTGGTGAGGGCGTCGGAGTAGTGGAAGTTGATTTCGTACTGCCCGTTGGCGTCCTCGTGGTCCGACTGGTAGGCGTCCCAACCGACGCGGCGCATGGCGTCCATCATGTCGCGCAGGTAACCAATCGCGTTGGCTATGCCCTTGAAGTCGTAACAGGGCTTGCGCAGGCTGTCGATGTCGTTAGGGTCCCAGACCTGAATCGAGCCGTCGGCGTTTTTGGTGACCAGAAAATGCTCGGGCTCAATACCCACGTTGAAGACGTAACCTTCCTGGCGCACCTGCCTCAACACACGCTTGAAGTTCTGGCGGGGGCAGTGCATGTGGGGACTGCCGTCGACAAACAGGTCGCTGGCAAACCGGGCCAGCCCTTCGGCCCAAGGGACGTAAGTGTAGGAATCGAGGTCGATGCGGGCCATCATGTCATGGGAGTGGGGCCCTTGGCCCATGCCGGGCAGGGCCGCTCCGGCGAATCCGGCCCCGTCATCGAGCACGTCCTCGAAGTGGTCCACCGGGACCATCTTCACCTTGGGAGAGCCGTTCAGGTCCACGAACTGGGCCAGCAGGAACTCGACGTCGTCGTCCTTCATCCGCCCGGCGATTTCTTCTCTGGTGGTCATGCCGCCGCTCCTAACGTCAGTAGACCTTGTTGGTGCCCACCAGCGGGACCCGGGCCATGGCCGACGCCTCGATGGTGAGGGCCGCCAGGTCCTCGGGTTCCAGGCTGTGAACGTCGCTCTTGCCCAATGAGCGCGTGAGCAGGGCCATTTCCATGGTCATCGAGTTAATGAAGTTGGCCACTCGCTCCGCGCCTTCGTCGGGGTCCAGACGCGCAGTCAGCAACGGGTCCTGAGTGGTGATTCCCACCGGGCACTTGCCGGTGTGGCAGTGATGGCAGTACCCGGCCGGGACGCCGATTTCTTGGACGAAGTCGCTCTCCGGGATCTCCTTGTTGCAGTTGAGGGCGATGAGGGCGCCGATCCCGATGGCCACGGCGTCGGCCCCCAACGCCAATGCCTTGGCGGCGTCGGCCCCGTGGCGGATGCCGCCCGAGGCGATGAGGCTGACCTTGCCGTAGAGCCCCAACTCGCGCAAGGCCTCCCGTGCCATGACGATGGCCGGGACGGTGGGTATCCCGCTGTGTTCGATGAGCACTTCCGCCGACGCGCCGGTGCCCGCCATCATGCTGTCGATGACGATGGCATCGGCCCCGGCCTTGGCGGCCAGCTTGACGTCGTCGTCCACCCGGCAAGCACCCAGCTTCACATGGACCGGCACCCGCCAGTCGGTGGCCTCCCGTAGCTGTTCGATCTTCACGGCCAGGTCATCGGGGCCCAGCCAGTCGGGATGGCGGGCCGGGCTGCGCTGGTCGATACCCAAGGGCAGGTCCCGCATCTCGGCGATTTCGTCCTGCACTTTGACGCCCATCAGCATGCCGCCGGTGCCGGGCTTGGCGCCCTGCCCCACGACGATTTCAATCGCTTGGGCCCCGGTCAAGTGATGAGGGTTGAACCCGTAACGGCTGGGCAGGACCTGGTAGATCAGCTTTTCAGACGCGGCCCTTTCGGCCGGCAGCATCCCGCCGTCGCCGGTGCAACTGGCCGACCCGACCAAGGTGGCCGCCTTGCCCAAGGCGGTCTTGGCGTTGGCCGAGAGGGCGCCGTAGCTCATGCCGCTGATGTAGACTGGCGTTTCCAGCACCAAGGGGTTTTCGGCGTTCAGCCCGCCGATGACCGTCCGGGTGTTGCAGCGTTCTTTGTAACCCTCCAAGGGGAACCGGGTCAGGCCGGTGGAGAGGAAGGTCAGGTCGTCGAAGTGGGTTACTTTCTGAAAGGAGGAAAAGCCGCGGATGCGGTAGCGGCCAAGCTCGGCCTTGGCATGGACGTCTTCCATGACCCACGGAGACCAGATTTGGCTGCTGTCCATTACCATCGCTACGCTCGAATGCGGAGTTACGAGTTAGGAGTTACGAAGGAATCGGGAACTCTCGTGATTCCATATTCATAATCCTCAATCCCTATAACGCGGCCTTCTCCAGCCGCTCCAGGTTATCGTAGTGGTACAGCTTCTTCGCTGAGACCACCTTGGTGAAAGAACGTTTGTCGTCGATCCCGTGGGCCCGCAGCACTCCCAGGATGTCGATCAACTCGTCTTCGCCGATCTCTTCGACTTTGGCGTCGGCGCCCAAGGAGCCGATCTTGCCGCCAACGTAGATTGTGCCCTCGTACATGGAGTCGCCCAACGCTTCGCCGGCGTCGCCGCAGACGATGATGCGGCCCTTCTGCATCATGAAGCCAGTGAGAAACCCGGTATTCCCGCCGACTACCATCGTGCCGCCTTTCATTGATATGCCGGCCCGGGCCCCGGCGTTTCCGCCAATGAAGAGTTCGCCGCCCCGCATGGTGGAGCCCGCCGACGCTCCGGCGTCCTTGGCTACCGAGATACGGCCCGACATCATGTTGTCGCCCACCGCCCAACCGGCGTTCCCGGCGATGGCGACCCTCGGGCCGTCGAGCAGGCTGGCGGCGTAGTAGCCGACGCTGCCGTCGATTCGGATATCGCAGTCCTCGAAGATGGCGACGGCGAGATTATGCCGCGCGTCCGGGTTTGTCAGGGTGATGCTGGTCTCCCGGGCGGCAAGGTCCTTGAGCCGGAGGTTGATCTCGCGGGTGGTGAGTGCGGAGGCGTCTAGAGTAACCAGGTCATGACCTCGCTGTTTTGCGGCTCCACCCGTTCTATTTCCTCCGAGAATACCCCCCGGAGGGCTATTTCTTCGGAAGCGATGGCGATGACGTCGTCCGTCTCCATGGTCACCAATGGCTTGGCCGACCACTCGTCCTTGGCGTAGCCCAGGCCCTCGCGGGTGGCGACCAAGTAGGTGAAGGTGCCGTCCAAGTCGTGGAGGGATGCCCGAAGGGCGTCTTCCAGTCCTTCGCCGCAGGCCAGCTTGTCGGCCAGATAAACGGCGATAAGCTCGGAGTCGTTGCCGGTCTGGAAGTGGTGTCCCTGGTCTTGGAACATCCGCTTGAGCTTATGGAAGTTGGTCAACTGGCCGTTGTGGACCACCGTTACGTCGGGGAAGGGGTAGGCCCAGAAGGGATGGGCATGGTTCACGTCAACGATGCTCTCGGTCGCCATACGAACGTGGCCGATGCCGTGGGTGCCCCGCACGCCAGCCAAGCCGTGCTTCTGGTCCATAGCCGCTGGCGTCCCGACGTCTTTGACGACCTCCGAGGAACGGCCGATGCTGTGGAGGGCGACACCGGCCGTGTTAAGCAGGTCCCGCGCCAGGCTGGGCATCTCTCCTTCGTAATTGATCACTAACCGAAGGAACTGGCCCGTCTGCCGCTTGGACTGTACGACCCCGCCGGAACGCCGCACCGTCTCTTCGGCCCGTGCCAAGACATCCGGAGCGCCCGCCGCATCGTCGGTCCAGATGCGGACTACCAAGTCGCCCTCGAGGCGCTCGCCGACGACGGTGATACCGCTGGAGTCCTTACCCCGGTGGGTAAGGGGCTCCAACATGCGCACCAACTCGTCGCCCACGGGCGCAAGGCCGTCTTGGGAGAACTGGTTCTTGTGAAGGATACCGCTAACGCCGCACAAGCTGTCGTCACTCATAAATCACGCCGGAACGGGATAGAGAAAAAGGCAACCGCTCCGGGTGGAATGCAGGCAGTGTAGCCAAGCCACCAAGGGCTAGTCAAGTTGGGAAATTGCCCACTACGGGTCGACTGCCGCGAAGCAGCAGGCGACGCGGGCTGAGCGGAAATTACAGTGCGCAGGCTGTGCCCGATCAGAGAGGATTACGCCAGCGGAGGCCAGGGAAGCGGCTGAAGTCGGTGTCGTTGGAGTGCACCTCCGCTTGATACTCCATCGCCAGGGCGGCAATGTGAGCGTCGGTCACGAGGTTCCCACCGACGCCGGCGGCTACAAGATTCCGACGAAAAAAGGTCAGATGCCCGGCTCCGGGATTGACCGTCGTCACGTGAGGAAGCCGGAACCAGTCGAACACATAGTCAACCGCTTCCGTAGTGGTTGATGGACGCGCAATCACTTTGGGGTGAGTTATCAATCTCACGAATCCGACTGAAACGACCCACGGAATACCTACCCTCTCCATGCCGTACATCAGGTCTTCCCACCAAGCCCGGGCCGAGTCGTGATATGGCGCGCCGCCGTTATAAGCATAAACCAGCAGGTTTATGTCTGGGATTATCACCGGGGACTCGGACCGCCGAATTCCTCAGCCTCGAGTTGGTCGTTCAGTTGGTTCAACTTCAGTGGATCGATGCCGGGAGCGAGCCCACTGGGATTCGGTATCAACCGAAACTCCCGCACCGGCGCAACCACGACCGGAGCCATCCCGCGGCGCAAAGTGTCGTTCAGCACTTGCTTGAACGGCTTGTCGAGAAGGCGGGCCTGCTCCCTCAGGTAGTCGGCTATGTCATCGTCCAAAGTTAGTGTAGTTCTCATATACGCATCATGATGCGTAATTGTCCTGATGTCAAGATGCGCACCCGTCCGGCCTCGGCTATCGCCCACCAGTGCACGGCGACGGTGCCTCTACCGGCGGCGTTCGCGGACGTATTCGGCCAGGTCGGAGAGAGAGCGGCGGGCCTCGCCCTCGGGGAGCGCCTCCAGGGTGGCGCAGGCCTTGTCGCAGTAGTCGCGCACCACCTGTTCGCAGTCACCGGCGATCGACGAGTTGTTGATCATGTCCAGGGCCTGCTGCAGCCTGCCGTCCTGGTTCGGGTCACGGAACAGAGCGGCCACCGGGTTGTCGTCGGGGAAGCGTTCGAGGAGCATGATGGTCGGGAGGGTCAATACCCCATGAATCAGGTCGGTGCCAACCGGTTTCCCTAAATCGGCGGCGTCGCCTAGAACGTCCAAGAGGTCGTCGGCGATTTGGAAGGCCATTCCGATGTTGTACCCGTACTCGCGCATCGCCTGTACCTGGGGCTCGGGGGCGCCTCCCAGCACCGCGCCCGACTCCCCGGCAGTGCAAAAGAGCGAAGCCGTCTTGCGGTAAATTCGTTCGTTGTAGAGTTCCCTGGCCCCTTCGGGATCAAAGGCGTTGAAGTACTCCAGCAGCTCGCCGCTGGCCAGTTCCATGATGGTCTCGGAAAAACGCCGTATCACCCGGATGTTATGCGTGTCGCATACGAAAGTGGCCGATGTTGCGAAGACAAAGTCGCCGAACAGCACGGCCACGTGCTGGCCCCAAACATTGCCCACGGTAGCCCGGCCCCGGCGCAACGGCGAGTCATCCACGGTGTCGTCGTGGATCAGCGTCGCCAGGTGAAGCAACTCCACCGCGCTGGCCATCAGCACCGGTTTTTCGGGGTCGTGGGGGTAGAAATGGGAGGCCAGAAGCGTGATGGCCGGCCTGACCCGCTTTCCCCCGGAGTCTGTCACGTAGTCCAACAAGGGACGCAGGTGGGCGGCTTCGGTGTCGGCCAAGCTCAGGAGCTTTTGCTCTACCTGCTGAAGCTCGGATTGTACCGGGGCGTAGATAGAGGCCGCGCGGTCGTCTAACCCGTGGAGCATTCTTCCCCTAGGCCGCGCTTGCGCCCAAACGGTTGACCTCTTGTTCCACCACCTCGGGCTCCAGCTTGGTGTACAGGGGGGAGGGGCGGCGTAGATTCCCACCGCCGATCACCCCTTCCATCACTGTGTCGAAGTCCCAACGGCCTTCTTCCACCCGGTCGTCGTACCCCAGGAATTCGTGGAGTTTTTGGGAACTGAAGGGCATGAATGGGTAGAGCAGCGTTTTCAGAGTGTTGATGGCGCAGATGCCGACCCAGAGGCTGGTGGCGGCCTCGGCCCGGTTTTCCTTGATGGACCGCCACGGGGCCTTGGTGTCCAGATAGCGGTTGGCTTCTTGGGCCAACGCGAAGGTCCGCGTGATGGCCGCTTTGAACCGGCAGTTGTGGAGACTGGCGTCGACCTCGTCCATCGTCGCGCGGGCGGAGCGGAGCAAACCTTCGTCGACCTCGTCCAACGGCCCAGGGGTTGGGACCTTGCCTTCGAAGTTCCGGTAGGCGAAGGTCAAGACCCGGTTGACGAGATTGCCGTAGGTGGCCACCAACTCATCGTTGTTGCGGCGGACGAACTCACCCCAAGAGAAGTCGGAGTCGGCCGACTCCGGCATATTGACCGACAGCAGGTAGCGGAGCGGGTCGGGGTCGTAACGCTCGAGGTAGTCGGGCACCCATACCGCCCAGTTCTGGCTGGTGGAAAACTTCTGGTTTTCCAGGCTTAGGAACTCGTTGGCCGGAACGTCGTAGGGCAGGTTCAGACCGTTCCCGTAACCCATCAGCATGGCGGGCCAGATTATGCTGTGGAAGGGAATATTGTCCTTGCCGATGAAATAGTAAGCCCGGCTGTCCGGGTCTTTCCAGAAATCTTCCCAAGACTCCGGCCGGCCTTGAATCTGCGCCCACTCGACGGCCGCCGACAGGTAGCCAATAACCGCCTCGAACCAGACGTAAATGCGCTTGTCGTCGTACCCGTCAATGGGAATGGACACGCCCCATTCCAGGTCGCGGGTGATGGCCCGGTCTTTCAGGCCGTCTTCCAGGTAGCGCCGGGTGAAGTTCAGGACGTTGGCCCTCCAGTGGGTTTGCTGGTTCACCCACTCCAGCAACGGCTCTTGGAAGGCGGACAGTTTCAGGAAGAAGTGCTCCGACTCCCTGAACTCAGGCGGGTCGCCGCTCAAAGCGCAGCGCGGGTCGACCAGGTCGCGGGGATCGAGAGTGCGTCCGCAAGCGTCGCACTGATCGCCGCGGGCCCGGGGGTTGGCGCACAGGGGGCAGGCGCCCTCCACATAGCGGTCCGGCAGGAAACGGACGCACTGGGGACAGTAGGCAAGGAGCATGGCATCGGTGTAGATGTAGCCCCGCTCCCGCAGCACGCGGAATATATCGTGGGTTACCGCTTCGTGGTTCTTGGTCTCGGTGTGGGTGAAAAGGTCGAAGGAGATACCCAGTTTCTCCCAGGATTCCATAAACAATGCGTGGTAACGGTCTACCACCTCCCTCGGCGTGACCCCTTCCTGGTCGGCGCGGATGGTGATGGGGGTGCCGTGGGTATCGCTGCCGGATACCATCAGGACCTCGTTACCCTTGAGGCGGTGGTACCGGGCGAATATGTCGGCCGACAGGTAGCAGCCCGCCACATGGCCCAAGTGCAACGGGCCGTTGGCGTAGGGCCAGGCAACTGCCACAAGAATGCGCTCAACCACGGGTAAATCCATTTCGCCCGAAGGCGCCGGGGATGGAATTCAGCGATACGCCGGGGTGTCCGGGAACCATATTTTAGCATAAGGAAATGGCATAATGTGGGCATAAAGCACGGGATTCCGGCCCTCTGCCGATACCCCGAGCCCGGTGCCGGAGTTAGCGCGGGAACAGGGAATAAGGGTCAACGGAGGTGCCATGGAGGGGCATACGGATAGCGTCAAAAAAGCTGCTTGGGGCCTACATGATCGGCGTCGCCGTGGTGGTGGCGATGTGGTTTATCATCAACACGTTCTTCGTCGACTCGTTCGACGTGTTGAACGTTTGGTCCGTGCTGGACGCCGTCATGTTCAGTGGGCTGGCGCTGAACTTCAACTTCCTTCGCAAGCGGAGGGAGGACGGGCGGCGCGAGGCCAGCGAACCGGTCACCTGCCGCTACCTGGAGGTCGACGTTGCCTTCTACCTTACGGCGGCGGTGATGATTCTGTTTCTGCACAACTGGTTTTCGCTGCTGGCCAATGGCGCGGACAGCCTGGACGGCAACCACCAAGCCTGGGTAATCTGGGCGGCCGTGGACACGGCGCTGCCGCTGGTTGTCGGCGTCACCGGCTGCGCCCTGTGGCGCGAGGCTGGTTCGTCAACCACGCTTTCCAGCAGTGGAGAATCGCCACTAACGACCTGGTGACGTTCGCCCGGATAACGCACATAGGCGGGAAACCAGCAAAGTGTACGGACTTCTCCGCATTCGTGGATGAGGTGGTGGCCGACGTGGACGCTGCGATCACGGCGCAAGGAATCTTCGGCGTCGTGACCCATGCCCCGATTGAGACGCTGGTGACCGCTTTGTTGGACCGATTTAAGCAAGCCCGGCTAAACAACAAGAGGGACAGGGACGAACGGTACAGCGAAGTCGAGGTGATGGACGACGTCAACGTCCAGCCGTGGCAACGGATTTCTGGGACGTTCAAGGAAATAGCGGATAGGGTAGGCCCCGGATACTGCGACCCTGCCTGTGCGCCGACCACGAATGTGGGATCCACCGCCGGCGACATCACCACCGACATCCTATTGTCACTCCGCGCTATAAACGACGCCTTCACCAAGAATGTGGGCGGGACGGACGTGATTATTCCCCTCTCGCCAAGCCTGTTCCCCGGAGGAGACGTTAACGCAACAAGGGGCGACGTCCAGTTCAACTCCTGCGACGAGACGAAGAAGACATACGAGTAACTAGTAGTCAGTCAACTTGGTTTTGAGATTTGTTTAAGAAAGGGGCCAATTGAGCTATCCTGCCTTGTGGGAAGTGTTGATGGCGGGGGTGGCAGTGATGGTCAGGGACAAATACGCGGTGCGGCTGGCACCGGAACAACGGGAAGAGCTCCAGCGACTGATCCGGGTGGGCAAAAGCTCAGCTCGAGTGACCGCTAGAGCCCGGATTCTCCTAAAGAGCGACGACGGTTGGGCGGCGCCCCAAGTAGCCGAAGCTTTGGATGCGGCCCTGAGCACCGTATACCGGGTCAAGCAGCGCTTTGCCGAAGAAGGGTTGGAGGGTGTCTTGCAGGACCGTCCCCAGGCCAACCGCCCCCGGAAGTTGGACGACCGGGGCGAAGCCCACCCCGTATCCAGTACGGGGCAGGCTCTGATTGCCTTGGCCTGCAGCCCGCCGCCGGAAGGGCATGACCACTGGACCTTGCGTCTGCTGGCCGGGAAGGTGGTGGAGTTGGGGCTGACGCCCTCCATGTCCCACGAGGGGGTGCGCCAGCGTCTCAAAAAAACGCCCTCAAGCCGTGGCAGAAGAAGGAGTGGTGCATTCCCAAGGTGAGCGCGGAGTTCGTGGCCAACATGGAGGACCTGCTGGACCTCTACGCCGAACCCTATGATCCCCGACGGCCGGTGGTCTGCTTTGACGAGACCTCCACCCAGTTGTTGGCTGAGACGCGGCCATCTCTGCCGCCCCGGCCCGGAATTCCGTTGCGGCAGGACTACGAGTACCGGAGGGAGGGCGTCCGCAACCTGTTCCTGGCCTGTGAGCCGCTGGCGGGCTGGCGTCACGTGGCGGTGACCCAGCGGCGCACGATGGAGGACTTCGCCCATCAGATGCGTTGGCTGGTGGACGAAGCTTATCCGGAGACCCCGGTGGTGCGGGTGGTCATGGACAACCCCGTATCGAGTACGGGGCAGGCTCTGAACACGCACCGTCCGGCGTCCCTGTACGAGTCGTTCCCGGCGGCAGAGGCCCGGCGGATTGCGAAGCGGCTGGAGTTCCACTACACCCCCAAGCACGGAAGTTGGTTGAACATGGCTGAAATCGAGTTCAGCGTACTATCCCGCTCCTGCCTGAAGCAGCGACTCCCCGACGAGGAAACGCTCCACCGGGAAGTCCAGGCTCTGGTCAAGGAACGCAACGCCGCCCAAGCCACCATCCACTGGAGGTTCAACACCCAGGACGCCCGAACCAAACTTCACCGCTTTTACCCTTTCGATTTCAAGGTTGACTGACTACTAGTCGTTGCGAACTGCCGCTATCTTCGAAAGCACTGTCTGCTCGACGTCCGGCGGGAACACTCTCTTCGCCGGTTCCCATGGAGAGTCGGGAATGACCGAGCCATTCTTCAGGCTAAATCGTGACGGTTCATAGAAGGCAAAGAATACATTCGGCAACTGCGGGTCCGTCTTGAGGTATAGCAGGTACCGTTCTCCTTTGACGGGCGGGGCGTAATCCGTTGCCGAGGAGCTGACACAACGGTGCGAAGCGCCATCGACGCGGAATTCCCTGGTGTGATAGTACTGGAGGACGTTCACCAGATCCGGCCCATCTCCATCCAGGTACCTCTCAACCCTATACTCGCGCAAAGTTCCAATTCCGAAGAGATCTGGGCCCCCAACTCGGATCTCTTCTGTCGCCCCAGTCGGGACGCCAATGAACACAACGTCTGTTTCCGCCATCAACGCCTCAATGGAGTGAGCCTGCCGGAAGGAACTCACGCACTCAGACGTCGGGATTGGCGTAGGGGCGGAGGTCGGTGTTGGAGCTGCGGTCGGCGTAGGGGCGGAGGTCGACGTTGGAGCGGGCTTGTAGGTCGGGGAGGCGGCCGAGGTAGGGTACGGCGTATATGTTGGGTAGAGAGTGGGGGCGTCGGCGACACTCGGCGTGGGTGCGGGTGTCGCCGTCACGAACACCGTCTCGGCCCGGCAACTGAGGATGCCCACGGCCAAGACTATGAGAACAACAGCCTTCAAGCTCCTCATCATTTCCATTGTGCTCAACCGACCCCCACCCCCCCCCCGGCCACCTGATTGTTGGCCGGGACGCACGAACCAAACTTCACCGCCTTT
The DNA here is from genome assembly GCA_965220625.1 of Dehalococcoidia bacterium. Lineage (GTDB taxonomy): Bacteria > Chloroflexota > Dehalococcoidia > Lucifugimonadales > UBA3495 > VXOI01. The sequence goes on along the minus strand of CBDCQN010000003.1, from coordinate 990,006 downwards.
ACCCTTCCGATTTTACGGTTGACTGAGTACTAGTCCACGAGGCGGGCCACGCCCTGGGCATTGGACACGGGCTAACGGGAAAGGATCAGAACGCCCACCACCCCAACATGTACATAAGCGAGAGCACCATGAGCTACGGGGCAAAGCAGGGCTGCTTCCCCCACCCGCTGGACATCATGGCTATCTACGCCATCTACCAGACCGTTGACACCAGATAGAGACGAAGCGAAATGCAACTAATTGCACTGTTAGTAATGTCCGCCCTGCTGCTGGTCGGATGTACATCCAACCAGCAGCAGGCACAGGCCGCCACACCGGCGCCGACACCGAGACCCGTGGCATCGACCCCCGTGGTGACGTTGAAAGTCACACCGTCGCCGGCACCGACATCCCCGGCACCGACATCCCCGGCACCGACATCCCCGGAACCATCGCCCACCATCGTTCCTCCGGACGGCGGGCCCACGACTCCATGCTTGTATAGTCTTAACAGGCCCAGCGAAACCCATCAAGACGGGCACTTGGAATGGTCCCTGGACGGCTCCTCGATGGTACTAAATTGGGACACATACAGTGGACTGGTCTGGCAGCTGGGAAAGGATGGCTCCTACATACGGCAGATAGCGGGTCTGACGCCGGACCCGCGGGAAACGCCGGAATTTCTCCTCTATGCCGACCTCTCGCCGGACGGGCGGCGGCTGGTCTACGCCACCTGCGAGTACGGGAATAACCCCGCCGAGCATTTCCCCGTGCTGGAATTGGCCGTCCTCAACATGGACGACGGCGCAACGGTGCGCCTGACCCAAACCGATGGTGCAGAGAACTACCCCGTATGGTCCCCGGACGGGTCCCGGATAGCCTATACCAGCTCGTACGAGACGCACTACAGACCCAATGGCTGGCGTAGCGCGGTCTGGATCATGCCGATGGATGACGTCGAGGGCAACTTACGACCGCGGCCTCTCATAGTCCCTGCCCCCGCTGAGCGCGCGCCGGTCTGGTCTCCCGACGGCAAATATCTCGCCATCGCAGGGGACGGGTGGGGCGGGTCCGGGAACGTCTACGTAGTCGGCGTCGACTCCACCTCCTCAACTGGAATCATGGTGGGGTATACGAACATCTCCCCCACCTGGTCGCCGGACGGAACCCGCCTCGCCTTCGCCGACAACCCCGGCGACAACGAAAGGAAGACCTCCACGGTCCATATCGTCAACCGTGACGGCACAGGCGGGGTTGAAGTGACCGGTATCGAGGGCCCCGTCACCCATGTGGACTGGCACCCGGACGGCTCGGAGATACTGGTGGCGGAAACAGGGGCAGCGGGCGGGCTGTGGACCGTCAGTCCCGACGGGCAGACCTTCCGCGATGTGTATCGCCCAAGCGGCGAGTATCCCTACTTGTTGGAAAGGGTCCTCGGCCTCGCCTGGTCCCCGGACGGGTCGGATTTCGCCATAGGCGCTCAATTCCAAAGCATCCTCCGAGGCGGCCTCTTCGTCGTGGCCACAGCGGCGCGACAGGGGGACGACTGGCGGATACTGTTAATCGCAGGCGGCCCCGGTCCGGAATCTGACCTCTGTAACCTGCCAGCGCAGGGTCCGTATTATCCCTCTCTTGAGGACGTAGAGAACCATTGTAAACCGGCCGGAGAGCAGAACCCATGAATACTGGCATCACCGGAACGATGCGCCTGTTGGCGCTGATCATACTGACGGCTGCGGTCGTCGCCTGTACCGGCAACGACGCCGACACAACGGAGTTCCAAGGCCCGGTGCACGGGCCGGACGCGTTGGAGAAAGCCGCCGTCCCCGACAACGTAGTCGTCCCCGACAACGTAATGGTCCTCGACCCGGTGGCGCCAGGACCGTCGCCGTCCTCACCTGACGTCGCGCCCGACGGGACGGGTGCGGTCCTTATCCCCAATGTGGACACGCCCGGTTCGCCGTTGGCGGCCCAGACAGTCCACGGGGACCCCGCCGGCACGGCATCGGAAGAGGTCTCCGGTACGATGGCGCTCTTCAAACCGGATGTTCCCACCGTAGAGGACATCCTCGAGCACGGCCTGAGGATGGCGGACGCCTCGCCCGTCCACATCGCGTTTCGGGGAACTCCCGGTATGGACTCCATCCGGTGCGACTGGCGGGCGTGATTATTCCCCTCCCGCTGGACATCATGGCTATCTACGCCATCTACCAGACCGTTGACACCAGATAGAGATGGGTAAGTTGCGACTGATTGCGCCGCTGTTCATATTCTTTCTGCTGCTGGGCGGATGCGCGTCCGACCAGGAGGCGACAACGGCCTCACCACCGACCTCACCACCGACCTCAATGTCGGCGACCGTCCGCGCGTCGTCGACGCCGACCCCAACGCCGGAACCTACACCCACCGTTTACATGCCTCGGGTCACGATCGTAGACGGCTGGATCGAGTCGCCATGCGGGTTGAGCCACCACTATGGACGCCCGGACGGCGACCGTCAAACGGGATTCTTGCAATGGTCGCCGGACGGCTCATCTCTGATTCTCGACCTCGACAGAGAAGAGTACAGCGAGCAGGCGATTTGGGAGATAGGAGCGGATGGCTCCTACACGCGGCGGGTTGCGAACCCGAAGGCCGGTTCCGACGGACTGGCGCCACTAGGATTCCACGCCGACCTCTCGCCGGACGGCCAGCACCTCGTCTATTCCACCTGCGAGTATGAAAAAGAGGCGGAATCACTACCTTCGACCGACGAGCCGTTGCCCGTTTACGAGTTGGCGGTCATCAGCATTGACGGAGGCGAGCCGGAGCGCCTGACGGAGAGCGCCGGTGCGGATCACTACCCCGCTTGGTCCCCGGACGGGTCCCGGATAGCCTACATCGGCATGGACAGGTACGACATTCACTACTCTGCCCGCGGCCCTTGGGCCGGTGCGGTGCGGATTATGACCCTAAACCCGACAGGGAAAGCCCATCAGCACCGGGCCTTGAATATCCCCCCTCCCAGTCGACGTGCACCGGTCTGGTCTCCAGATGGCAGGCATCTCGCCGTCGTAGTGGACGCCGTGGGCGGGCCCGGGAGCATTTACGTGGTGGACATGGACGACCACAGCCCTTCGTCCTCCAGCATCGTGGTCGGTGAGACGAGCATCTCCCCCACCTGGTCGCCCGACGGAACTCAACTCGCGTTCGCCGAGAATCCCGCCGAGGACCACGCGGAAACGTCCACGGTTTATATCGTAAACCGGGATGGCAGCGGCGAGGTCGCTGTGCCGGGAACCGGCGGGTGGATCTCCCAGATGGCCTGGCACCCGGACGGCTCGGAGATACTGGTGGCGGAAGCCGCAGGAACGGCGAAGGGCGGGTTGTGGACCGTCACCCCAGACGGCCAGACCTTCCGCAGCCTGTACCAGCCGGGCGACAATTCCTACTCCATGGCGTGGGCTTACGGCCTCGCCTGGTCCCCGGACGGGTCAAGGTTCGCAATACGTACCATCTTCGGGGCCCTGCTTCTGGCCACGGCGACGCGAGAGGGAGACCACTGGCGGATACTGGCGGTCGGAGACCACAACACCGACAGGGGATTCCGCCTCTGCAACCTGCCCGCGCAGGGGCCCGAATACTTCTCCCCTATGGATACGGAAAATCATTGTGAACCTGCCGGGGAGCAAAACCCATGAATGTTGACACCACCGGAACGATGCGCCTGCTGGTGCTGATCATGCTGACGTCGGTGGCCGTCGCCTGTACTGGCGGCAGCACCGACACAGCGCAGTTCCAACGCCCGATGCACGGGCCGGACGCGGCGGAGAAAGGCGTCCTCGTCCCCGACAACGTAGTCATCCCCGACAACGTAGTCGTCCCCGACAACGTAGTCGTCCCCGACCCGGTGGCGCCAGGACCGTCGACGTCCTCACCTGACGTCGCGCCCGACCGGACGGGTGCGGTCCTTATCCCCAATGTGGACACGCCCGGTTCGCCGTTGGCGGCCCAGACAGTCCACGGGGACCCCGCCGGCACGGCGTCGGAAGAGGTCTCCGGTACGATGGCGCTCTTCAAACCGGATGTTCCCATCGTAGAGGAGATCCTCGAACATGGCCTGAGGCAGGGGGACGCTTCGCCCGTCCACGTCGCGTTTCAGGGGACCCCGGATGTGGACTCCATCCGGTGCGACTGGCGGGGCATCGCCAGGACCGCCTCCCAGAGGGCCGACGCAGTGCGTTATTGGCTGGGCATAACCCCGGAGGATACGCTACCCCACCCGGCAGTAGTGGAGATCCTGCTGATGTCCGCCCTGGATGCCATAGAGCCGCCATACATCGAGACCGCCAAGTCCAACTTCCGGGCGATAGCCAGGGGCGGCCTTTCCCGCGAGTACCTGTTCCTGACCTGCTTTGCCCACTACACGGTGAGCTCGTACCTGCTTGGTAGTGGCCCGACCACGATAACGGCGGCCTACGACCGCATGGGCGAGGCCGCCTCCTACGAACTCTATGTCCGCGAACACGCCGCCGGGGGAAACGGCGACGACCCGCCGCAGAACCGTCCCTTACTCAATGCTGTAAGTAACCTCAAGGCCGACGGATACTTCCACTTCCTGCTCGGAGTCGAAGGGAACCACACTGGCGTAGGGAACCAAACTACTGTAAGGGGATGCCATCGCGGCGCCGCAGGAGTCGGCGTCAAACCTGGGTAAATTGAATGTAACGCTGGTGAGCGGGTCCTCCAGAACGGCCGTGACGCTCCCTACTCCCACGCCGAAGGCCTCCGCCAGGTCCGCCGCAGCCTTCTCGGCGCTCAGTATAGCCTCTCGACGGGCTAGTGAACGGGCATGGTCGCAACTTTCCTCTGACAATTTGTATCGGACACCCTGGACCTCGGGACTCCGCGCCACTTCGGAACTCGGCGCCACTTCTTCGATGGCATCGACTACTTGAGGCCCCATTTCGAGCACCTCCGCCGGCTCTAGTTCCACCGATACGATGGCCAGGCCGTAAACCCTGAGGCTTTCGAATTCCACGGCGCTTTCATCGATCCCCAAAGCGGCCAAATTTTCTCTAATTTCCGTCTGGTCCTCGCTGGACATCTGCTCCGGACCGGAAGAGCCGGAGCGCTGTTCCTGGACTACGACTACGTAGGCTTCGTCAGCTGACACGGTCACCGAACCGATGGCCGAGACGGTCAGGCCGCCCGTCGCCCCGGGCGAGAGTGTCCCGTCTCCTTCGCCGCAGGCAACCGATAAGGCAGCGACAACCAGCAAAAGAAGCGCGGCCAACCCCGCCCGGTAGCATGTATACATTGACATCTCCTCGCAATCTCCTCGCAATCTCCTCGCTAATGACCACGTCTTGCTTAGAAACTATCTCAAAACCCGGTAGATTTGCTGAAAGACCGCCAATCGTCAGGCTAGCGCGTGGATTCCCGCTTTCGCGGGAAAGACGGAAGCGGGCCGCCGGTTTTGAGATAGTTTCTTAGTCATAGTATCCTACTAGCCGGGAGGCTGTCCTTGCCATCAATGAGTCTATGGAAACAAACACAAGGGCGATTGGGTGGCGTCAATATTCACTACTGCGGTGAGGTCGCGAGTACGACTGCGGTGTCCGGGGCCGAAGAGGACCCGGAGATCTTGGGGGTCACCGCCCTGGAGGCATTGGGATTCAATGGTGATCCCACCAACGGCGAATCGCATGAGGGTAGACGTGCTGATTTGACGGCAGTCTCGGCCGCGCTTTTTGTGCCCGCCGACTCGACCGTCATTGACATGACCCTGAGGCGCTGATACCATCTGCCTATTACAATTTACGAATTCCGCGACGAACGGGAGTAATACCGGCGCCCTGTCTCAGAGAGTCGGCGGTTGGTGCAAGCCGATGGCAGAAGGACCGGAAACTCGCCCGGGAGCGGCCCGCCTGAACCATACAGTAAGGCGCGGCGGTTGACACCGTTAAACGTTTTCGAGTTGCTTCGGAGCTACCGGCAGTCGGGCTCCAGGCCAGAAGGGTGGTACCACGGGAGCCCAGTCCCGTCCCTTCATTGAGAGGGGGCGGGGTTTTTTTATGGGATTTTCAGGACGGGATTGAGCGATGAAACTGAGCGGCGCTGAACTGGTTTGCGAAAGTCTGGTCAAAGAGGGTGTGGACATCCTGTTCGGGCTGCCCGGCGGCGCGGTGCTTCCCCTGTACGGCGCGCTGCCGAAGTACCCGCAGTTGCGCCACATCCTGGTGCGTCACGAGCAGGCAGCCGCCATGGCGGCCGACGGCTACGCTCGCTCCAGCGGCAAGGTGGGCGTATGCGTGGCCACCTCCGGCCCCGGCGCGACCAACCTCGTGACGGGCATCGCCTCGGCGCAGATGGACTCCATACCCATCGTCGCCATCACCGGCCAGGTGCCCCGTCCGGCCATCGGCCGGGACGCCTTCCAGGAGACCGACGTAACCGGCATTACCCTGCCCATAACCAAGCACAACTTCTTGGTAATGGAGGTGGAGGACATCGCTCCCGCCTTCAAAGAGGCATTTCACATCGCCCGCACCGGCCGGCCCGGCCCGGTGTTGATCGACATTCCCAAGGACGTGCTTCAAGACCTGAGGGCTGAGTTCGTATGGCCGGAACAGCCCAACCTGCCCGGTTACAACCCGCCGGGCGACGCACCACAGGAGCAGGTGGCCAGCGCCGCCGAGCTCATCAACCAAGCCGAGCGGCCGATCATACTGGCTGGCCACGGCGTCCTGATTTCTCACGCCTACGACCGGCTGGTCGAACTGGCGGAAAAGGCCCAGATTCCCGTAATCACCACCCTGTTGGGCATAAGCTCCATACCCACCGACCACGAGCTCAACCTGGGTATGCCGGGAATGCACGGGATGGCTTACAACAACCTGGCCATCGATCAGGCCGACCTGCTGATTGCCTTGGGTATGCGCTTCGACGACCGGATTACCGGACGGCTCCGGGACTTCGCCCCCAACGCCAAGGTGGTCCACGTGGACGTGGACGCCTCGGAGGTGGACAAAAACGTAAAGGCGACCGCGCCTGTGGTCGGCGACCTGAAATGCGTACTGGACCAGTTGCTGCCCTTGGTGCAACCGAACATACACATAGACTGGCGCCGGCATTTGGACGACCTCAAGTCGCAGCACCCCTCGCTCTACATCAGGGAGTCGGAAGACCTGCTGCCCCAATACGTGCTGAACCGCCTTTCGGAGGTGACCAAGGGCGACTGCATCGTGGTGACGGGCGTTGGGCAGCACCAGATGTGGGCGGCACAGCACTGCAAGTTCAATTCCCCCAATACGCTGATTACCTCCGGCGGCTTGGGCACGATGGGCTTTGAGGTCCCGGCGGCGTTGGGCGCAAAGATGGGCCGCCCCGACATGGCGGTCTGGTCGGTGGCCGGCGACGGCGGGTTCCAGATGACCATGTGCGACCTGGCCACTGCGGTGGAGAGCAACATCGACGTCAAGTTCGCCATTCTCAACAACGGGAACCTGGGCATGGTGCACCAGTGGCAGGACCTGTTCTACGATAAGGACTACTTCGCCACGGAATACTCCGGGAACCCCGACTTCGTCAAACTGGCTGGCGCCTACGGCATCCCCGGCCTCCGGGTGACCAAGCCGGAAGAAGTGGCCGACGCCATTCAGCAGGCGATGGAAACGCCGGGCCCCGTAATCATCGATTTCGTGGTGAAGGACACCGAAAACGTGTACCCGATGATCCCCGCCGGAGGCTCGGTCCAAGAGATGATGGAAGAACAGCCAGCGACGCCAACCGCACCTCCTCGGGGCGGAGGCTAGACCGAATTACGATTGAGAATTCGTAATTCCTAATTCCTAATTGGAGAGAAGCGACTTGGGCCAGCACACTATTATCGCCTTGGTGGAGGACAAACCCGGCGTCTTGACGCGGGTGGCCAGCATGTTCCGCCGCCGCGGCTTCAACATTTCCAGCTTGGCCGTGGGCCACAGCGAAACACCGGGGCTGTCGCGCATGACCTTTGTGGTGAACGCCGACGAGGCCACGGTGAGCCAGGTGACCAGGCAACTGGACAAGCTGATCGACGTGGTCCAGGTGTATGACATCTCCGGCCACAAGTTGGTCGCCCGGGAGTTGGCCCTGATCAAGGTCGGGGTGACGGCCGCCACGCGGGGCGAGGTCATCCAGATCGCCAACCTGTTCCGGGCCGACATCATCGACGTTGGCCCGTCCTCGATGGTGATCGAGATAACCGCCGGCTTGGACAAGATCAACGCCCTGCACGGCCTGATGGAGCCCTTCGGCATCATCGAAATGCTACGCACGGGCTTGGTGGCGATGGTGCGCGGCGACGAGACCGGTATGACCCAGCCCCAACAGACCGACGGCGCCCCAAGCAGCGTGAACGGGGCCGGGACCCTGCACATCTAGCCCCGGATATTTGGACCGGACATTTGGAGAGGAAGAAAGAGCATGGTTAACGTTTACTACGATCAGGACGCCGACCTGGCCAACATCGCGGAAAAGACTATCGGCATCATCGGTTACGGCAGCCAAGGCCACGCCCACGCCCTGAACCTCAAGGACAACGGGCAGAACGTGGTCGTCGGGCTTTACCCCGGCAGCTCCAGCATCGCCACTGCGGAGGCGGCCGGCCTGCGCGTCGCGGAAGTGCCCGAAGTAGCGGCCGAAGCCGACGTGATAATGATGGTGATCCCGGACCACCTGCAAGGCCGGATTTACCGGGAGCAAATCGCCCCCAACCTGAAGCCGGGCAGCGCTTTCATGGTGGCCCACGGGTTCAGCATCCACTACGGGGAGATCGTGCTGCCGGACAACATGGACGTGATGATGGTCGCGCCCAAGGCCCCCGGCCACCGGATGCGCGAGCTGTTCGTCGAGGGCGTCGGCGTGCCCAGCCTGCTGGCCGTCCATCAGAACGCCACCGGAAACGCCAAGGACATCGGCCTGGCCTACGCCAAGGGCATCGGCTGCACTGGCGCCGGCGTGCTGGAAACCACCATCAAGGACGAGACCGAGAGCGACCTGTTCGGAGAGCAGTCGATTCTTTGCGGCGGGGTCACCGCCTTGGTCAACGCCGCCTTCGAAACGCTGGTGGAGGCTGGCTACCCGCAAGAAATCGCCTACTTCGAGTGCCTGCACGAACTGAAGATGATTGTGGACCTGATGTACCAGGGCGGCCACAACTACATGCACTTCTCGGTAAGCGACACGGCCGAGTACGGCTCCTTGAGCCGCCGGAACCGGATCATCGACGAGCACGTCCGCGAGAACATGCGGGAGGTCCTGAAAGAGATCCAGGACGGGACCTTCGCCCGCGAGTGGATAGCCGAGAACGACGAGGGCCGCCCCCGGTTCGTTCCGATGCGGGAGGCCGCGCAAAACGCCCCCATCGAAGGCATCGGCAAAGAGCTCCGGGCCATGATGCCCTGGATGGACCCGAAGTAGCCGGCAGTGACCGGTGATCGGCGACCGGTGATCGGCGCCGGTGGCCGTTAGAGGATAGAAGGGAGTCCACTTTGGAGGTCTCGAAATGGCTAGGCAGAACAAGCGAAGCATGATTGATGCCCGGTGGCAGGAGTTGCAGCCGGGCTGGGGTTCGAAAGACCACGGCGCCGAGCAAAAGATGCTTTACGAGGCGCTGGAAGATGACGAGAGCATCAATGCTCTCGTGGGCTGCGTTTGGGGCCCGGATTACGTGTTCCGCGCCGGCGCCGGCCGGCTCGACCGAATGAAGCGGTACGATGGCATAGCCGTTGCAACCGGACGCCGGGTGGTCTTGCTAAAAAAGAAAGGCATGAACGATCTCATCACCGAAATGCCGCTCCACAGTATCGAATCGGTCGACGTAGACGGCGAAGGCGAGGTGACCCTTACCGGGCGAAGCTACAGCCAATGGGCCGGCCACGGCAGCCCGAACGCGTTCAAGATTCGGGACGTACAAGACGGCTACGCCCGGAATTTCTCCGACCGGGTGCGGGAAATTCAGGCCGCGCCGCCCCCGCCGGTTGCGCCCGCATCGTCTTCCCCATCGTCTTCCCCATCGCCTGGCGCCTCCGCCCCCTTCACGCGGTCCTCTGCGGTCAGCCACGCCGGAATGAGCAAGGAGGAGCGGATCGAAGCCCAATGGCGGGAGCGCTCCACCATGTGGGGGCGGAACAACCCCAGCGTTCCGGAGCGCCTGATAGCGGGGCTGTTCAGCAGCTTCAGCGGAGAGAACGTCACCGCCTATCCCGGCGAATTGCGTATGCTCCAGGAGGTACTGGAAGACGACGAGAACATCGAGTACTGGATGGGCGGCCGCTGGGGTGACGCCACGGAATTCAACAACCTTGGAGATGCGATCATCCGCGCAGTAGCTGGAGTGAGGACCCTTGAATTAGGCGTCCACAACGGAGTCGTGGCGGCAACCGACCGGCGGATTCTCATGCTGAACTCCGGCATGGTATTGAAGGACGTCGTGGAGGTCCCCTACGAGGGCCTGCAGGTGGACTACAACGAGGGGATGATCTCCTCGGGCCTGAAGTTTTCCGGCAGCACCACCGAGGACTACGCTTTCTACCTAGACCACTCCGGCAAGAAAAACATCAGGAGCCGGGCCAGGCCGCTGTTCGAATGCGTGCTCCGACGGGCCAGGGGGGCGGCCAACCCGGCTGGCGCATAACCAGTTGAGCGTCGGAAGACGGAGGACACGCACGTAGATGGCGAATAGAGAGCAAATCAATCGCGTCGACGCGCAGTGGCAGCGCGCGCAGTCCGCTTGGGGTCCCAAGGACAACGAGGGCGAGCGAAAGATGCTCTATGACCTGCTGGAGCCCGGAGAGGACGTCGAACTGCTGCAGGTATGCAGCTTCGAGACCAAGAACGTGGTGTGGGCCTCCCGCCATGACCGGGGAGTCGTGGTCGGCACAGGGCGCCGGGTAATCTTGCTGAACCGGGGCCGGTTGTCCAAGAACCGCTTTGACCTGCGTTACCTGGAAATTGACGAGGTGACGGAACCGGAACCCGGCAGGGTCAGGGTCAGCGGGTCGGGACCCGTCGCTGAATCGCCCGCCTTTGACCTGAGCTTGCAGTTTGGAGCCGCCGAGTTCTCCCGGTTTGTAAGAGGCCGTCTGTTGAGCGACGAAGCGTCGGTCGCGGCGGCTTTTTCCCATGTCCTGGAGGCTGGAGAGCAGGTCCAGCACTGGGCGCACTGCTCAGCGGGGCAGGAGACCGTCTTTCATTCTCCTGGCAGCGGGGGCCCACAGGGGGGCGTTCCGGAATATTGGGGTACGTTATGGGATGATTCGCCAGCGCTCGCTGTAACCACCGAGCACCGTGTACTGCTCATTGATGCTCGGAACGAGGAAGTAATCGCGAGCTGCGCCCACGCGACCATCCAGGCAGTGGAATACATGGACAACACGGAAGGTCAAGAGGTCAGGTTCGTGAACCAGAGACGCGAAGTATACGCGGTCCACTTCCTGCGGGAGGCCGATGCCTCGCCTTTCGTCAGCATTATGCGGGACCATTCCTCGGCCGCAACGCAGCAGGCGCCCTGGCAAACCAGGATTCTCGCCGGGTGGCGCCTGCAACACCCGATATGGGGCTACCGGGACGACCATGAAAACGAACGTAATAAGCTCAGCGAGATTCTCGATAACGGCGAACATCTTGAGGCCCTGCTCTGGGGCACGTACCGGCCGCGACAGGGATCGAGGGACTCTCACAACGGTGTCATCGCCGCTACCGACCGCCGGCTCCTGTTCGTGTCCAACAGTTGGGACGACAAGCACATCTCCGAGTTGCCCCTCCATGGAGTAGCCAGTGTATCCCGCGACGGCGGTGAACTCCGCATCGACGCTTCACCGGAATACTCCGGGTACGAGATCAACGGTGGGTACGAGATCAACGGTTTGGACGACATGAGCCGCCACGATTCCCGGGAGAAGGGGCAAGTGGAGGTGTTCGCGGCGCGCCTGCGGAGCCTGGCCGCAAACTCACCCCACTACACCGCCGCCCCGGAATCGTCCTCGCAACCAGATGGTTCGGCAGCGAACACCGAACGGCCGCCGGAAGCAAAGCTCCGGCGAGTTACCCGACAGTGGCGGGAACGCTCCGACGACTGGGACGCTTCACAGTTTAAGAACGAGATGTCGATGCTCTGCGAAATCCTAGCCGATGACGAAGACATCGAGTGCCTGATTGAAGGCTACTACAAGGAGGACGTCCAGGGCGCAGTCGAGTCGTGGGGCGTCATAGCCGCCACGGACCGCCGCGTGGTCTACGTCTACAACGGGATGTCCGGACCGAACGCGGCCGAACTCCCTTACGGGGCCATCGGCTCGGTCCACATGAAGAAGGGACTGATTGACTGCCGCATGACGATTGCGGCGGGCGGCGCAGGCAATGATTGGGTGATCACCAACGTTGACAACGAGAGCGGCAGACGGTTCACCGATTGCGTGCAGGGCCTGGCCGCGAACCCTCCGAGCTTGCCAGAGGCGCCCGATTCGCTCTTGGGTGGAGACTTTCAAGAAGCGATGGCGAAACGGCAAAGAGTTGCCCAGGAGTGGCAGGAGCGTTCCAACGGCTGGGATCCCTCCTTATTCAAGAACGAGCAGGAGAAGCTCTGCGAAATCCTTGAGGATGGCGAGGACATCGAGTGCCTGCTTCACGGCTACTGGAAGGAAGACATAGAAGGGATGGAGAGCCAATGGGGTGTCATCGCGGCAACTCTCAGACGCCTGATCTATGTCTACAACGGCAGGGATGGACTGCGCCTAGCCGAATTGCCCTATGAGGTCATCAGATCCGTCCGATGCAAGAAGGGACTGATTGACTGCCGCATAACTATAGCGGCCGGCGACCACTTGGGCTGGGAGATCACCAGTGTCTCCAACAGGGAAGGGGGCCGGTTCGTCGGGTGCGTGCAAGAACACACCCAGTTCAACGCGGTCAAGGCGTAAGGCATCCCCTGAAGACAGGACCGTGAAGACAGGACCGTGAAGACAGGACCGTGAAGACAGAATCGGAGCGAAATCATATGCAGCGGGAGACGTTGAGTGTAGTTCACCGTCGCATGCTGGTCCTGGCCGGGCTGGGTGCGGTGGACTACGTGACCCTGGAGCCCCTTTCTGAGCGCCGCAGTTTGCGGCACATGTACCCAGCACTGTAGAAATCCACAGAAAGGGAATAAGGAAAAGAGATGGCTAACGAACGAGTATTACTTCTGGACACCACCCTCCGCGACGGCGAACAGTCGGCCGGGATCGGCATGACCGGCTCTGAGAAGATGGAGATCGCCCGCCAGCTTCAAAAAATGCAGGTAGACATAATTGAGGCCGGGTTCGCCGCCAGTTCGCCCGGCGACTTCGAGGCGGTGTCCAACATCGCCAAGGAGGTCAAAGGGCCCATCATCGCCTCGCTGGCCCGGGCCCACCCCAACGACGTCGACCAGGCTTGGCGGGCGGTCGAGCATTCTGAACGGCCCCGCATCCATGTGTTCCTCTCCTCTTCGGAGATTCACCAGATGCACCAGCTCCGGAAGAACCGCGAAGAGGTTATGGAAATGGCCGTGACCATGGTGGAGCGGGCCAAGGGCTACTGCCCGGATGTCGAGTTCTCCCCCATGGACGCCACCCGCACCAACCCCGAGTACCTGTACCAGATGCTGTCCGAGGTGATCCGGGCCGGCGCCACCACCATCAACATCGCCGACACGGTCGGGTACGCCATCCCCTCGGCGACCGGGTTCGGCACGCTGCTGCAGAACATCAGGGCCAACGTCCCCGGCATCGAGAACGTGGTCCTGAGCGTCCACTGCCACAACGACCTGGGCTTGGCCGTGGCCAACAGCCTCACCGCAATCGAAGTCGGCGCGCGGCAGGTCGAGGGCTGCATCAACGGCATCGGCGAGCGCGCCGGCAACGCCTCCCTGGAAGAAATAATCATGGCCCTGGACACCCGGAGGGACCATTTCGGGATGGACATCGGCATCGACACCACCCAGATTTATCCGTCCAGCCGGATGGTCAGCCGAATCACCGGAATGTCGGTGCAGTCCAACAAGGCGGTGGTGGGCGAGAACGCCTTCCGCCACGCCTCGGGCATCCACCAAGACGGTGTGATCAAAGACCGCTCCACCTACGAGGTGATGCAGCCGGAGCGGGTGGGCGTGCCGGGCAACAGCCTGGTGCTGGGTAAGCTCAGCGGACGCGCCGGTCTGCAGGCCCGCTTGGAGGCCTTGGGCTATCAGTTAAACCGTGAAGAGGTTTCCCGCGTGTTCGAGTCGTTCAAAGACCTGGCCGACAAGAAGCGCGAGGTCACCGACCGCGACTTGGAAATCCTGATGGACGAGGAGTCGCGGGAAGCCAGTGAGCCGATCAGCTACGTCTTGGAGCAGGTGCAGTTCAGCGGCGGCGATCACGGCATCGCCACGGCCACGGTGCGGCTGACCGACTCCGAGAATAACGCCGTCACCGACGCCGCCACCGGCAACGGCCCGGTGAACGCCATCTGCAACGCCGTCGACCGGGCCATCGGCATCACCAACAAGCTGGTGGACTTCAATGTGCAGGCGGCGACCGAGGGCCGGGACTCGCTGGGCACGGTCACCATCCGCATCGAGCAGGACGGCAAGACCTACACTGGCCGCGGCGCCGACACCGACATCGTGGTAGCCAGCGCCAAAGCCTACCTCAGCGCCGTCAACCGCCGGCTGGCCGCCGACGAGTCCTCCAACGTCCCTGCCTTGGGGTCAACCCCGGACTGAGCAGGGCGCAGGTTCACGCAGAAGGCGCCAAGACCCGCCGAGAACGCAGAGTTTCCATTAACCCCATGGTCAACCCCATGGTCTCTGGGTATCTCGGCTCGCTCCCCGTGGAATCGTGCCTGACTGAATATCGGCCCTGAGCAAGGAGATGAACATGGACGCCCGAACTGAATCTCCCGAAGAGATTTGCACTCGCGGGCAGGCGATCTACGACAACCGCATCAAGGGTTTGGTAGACCCGGCCCACAAAGGCAAATTCGTCGCCATAGACGTTGATACCGGCGAATACGAAATCGACAAGAGGGACTTGGCGGCGTGCCAACATTTGGTCGACCGGCTGCCGAACGCAGCTATTCATGTTGTTAGGGTCGGTCGTCCAACTCCCTATCGAATGATCGGAATGAAAGTCCGCTCCAGAGCATGATAAGAGGAAGAACCAACAGCAATCTTGAAGCCACCGTGGTTGTCGGGTTTCAGGATCCACAAGGCGGCTTCCAATCGTTCGAGTGCATTCTGGATACCGGATACGATGGAGAAATGGCGTTGCCGACGGAAGCCATTCAGCGATTGGGACTAACATCCTTTGGCAACCGTATTATAACTCAGGTAGACGGGCAGCCTGTACGTATGCCGGCATACAAAGGAGTCGTTTCTTGGCACGGGCAACCGGTCGAAGTAGTAGTCATACAGACCGATGAGGAAGCAATAATCGGAACGGAATTACTCGAACACAGCACCGTAACGATTCAGGTGTGGGATGGCGGCAACGTTCTCATAGATGAACGGCCGCTAAGTCGATAGCGTATCGAATAGTGCAGTTTATAGACCAGCCTGAACTGAAATCCCGCGTTCCCTGCGGGCCCACGCCCGTTCATGTGGACGGCGGGGTAGCCCATAGAGCGGAGTTTGGCGGCCGACGAGTCCTCCAACATCCTCGGCTTGGGCACCACCTCGGACTGGCCGCCTGGTATTCGTTGACGATCGTTTGCTCGAGCCACGGCATTGTTTGACACTGGAAAGCCGATGGGACTACACTTCTGCTAACAAAAAAAACTCTCGGGAGGTAACAGTATGGCTGAATTCGATCTGGTGATCCGTGGAGGCACGGTGGTCGACGGCACTGGCATCCCCAAGTTCCGGGCCGATGTTGGCGTCAAAAACGGCCGCGTGGCAATGATCAGCGGCCGCATCAACGGCGCCGGGGCCAAGGAGCTGGACGCCAGCGGCTGCATCGTCGCGCCTGGCGCGATCGACCTTCACACCCACTACGACGCCCAGCTCAACTGGGACCCCTACGCCTCGATGTCCGGCCAGTTCGGCGTGACTTCCCTGACGGTGGGACAGTGCGGCTTCGGCTTTGCTCCCACTCGCCCCGAAGACCGGGACCTCAACATGCGGATGATGAACCGCATCGAGGCCATCCCCTTGGAGTCGATGCGCCAGGGAATGCGCTGGGACTGGGAGACCTTCCCCGAATACATGGACAGCTTGGACCGCCAAGGCTTGGGCGTCAACGTCGGCTGTCTCGTCCCCTTCTCTCCCCTGCGGGGCTACGTGCTGGGGATGATACCGGCCCGGGAGCGGACCTCGGTGACGGAGGCCGAGCTCAACCAGATGAAGCAGATCCTCCATGATTCAATGAAGGCCGGGGCCTTCGGCCTGTCTGCCGATAAGAACCTGGAAGACCGCCCCGAGGACGGCAGTTGGCTGCCCAGCCACGTCGCTTCAAAGGAAGAGTTCTTGGCCCTGTCCCAGGTGATGGGTCAATTCGGCGTCGGCCACTTGGGCTGGACCATCGGCATTTCCGACGACCAGGCCGGCCAGCGGGCGATGCTGGAGGAAATGGTCCGGATGAGCGGCCGTCCCTTGCACGTGGCCCTCGGCAGCGATGCCGGCAGCTACGAGTGGGTGGAAGAAAAGCGCGCCGAAGGTCTTCCCATCGTGGCCCAGGAGGCCTCACTTCCTCTAATCTCAGAGTTCAAGCTCTCGGAGTACAATCTGTTTGACTACATGCCCAACTGGGTACAGCCGCTGGTCGGCACCAAGGAAGAGCGCATCGCCAAGCTGTCGGAAGACGGCGTCCGCGTTAGCATGTTGCGGGACATAGAGGAGCGCCCTCACCAGCGGACCGACTGGAAGCAGGTGCAGGTCGTCGAGGTAGCCCACGAGCGCAACCTCAAGTATGAGGGCCTCAGCATCGCCGACATCGCCGCAGCCGAGGGCAAAGATGGACTCGATGTCCTCTTGGACCTGGCGTTGGATGAGGACTTGGAAACCGAATTCGCCCACCCGGCCGGGAACACGGCCTTAGAAGAGATAGGCAAGGCCATCTCTAAGCCGTACACTCACATCTCGGTATCCGACGGCGGCGCCCATACCCGGTTCTTGGTCAGCAGCATTTGGCCGGTATACTTCCTGGCCCACTGGATCCGGGAAGAAAACCTGATGACCATCGAGCAGGCCCACCAAAAGATGAGCGCCCTCCCGGCCTGGTTCTCCGACATGAAGAACCGGGGCACCCTCAGGGTTGGCGACTTTGCCGACATCATGGTCTACAACATGGACGAGTTGGGACTTCTCTACGACAAGCCCCAGTTCGCCACGGACTTCCCCGGCGGGGAGAAGAGGCTTGTTCAAATGCCCACGGGCATGCGTTACATCCTGGTAAACGGCACCCTTACCTTCCAGGAGAACGAGTGCACCGGGGCCCTTCCGGGCACGCTGATGCGCAGCTACGACCAGGTTGGGTAGTCGGGTCGCAGTGGACCGGTAAGAGAGAGGCCCCGCCGGACAGGCGGGGCCTCTTTTTTGGTGACTCTTACGAGCGCGACTCGTGCGGGTTCCCGGACTCTTCCGGGGAGAAGGACCCGCCTACTCGTCGGGCGCCAGGGCCACCAAGCGGCCCTCTTGGGACGTGACCAGAAACACCTTCATCCGGTAGTCGGGGTTGTTGATGCAACGGCCGTCGGTCTTGTTGTACTCCCAGCCGTGGCCATCGCAGACGAAGACCTCGTCGTCCACGTCCTCCACCTCGCCGCCTTGATGGGGGCACATGGTTGAGAGCAACCGGTATCCCTCGCCGCTGTGTACCAGAAAGTAATTGGCGGTCCCGACCGTTATTAGCTTCGGCAGATCGGTGAAATCCGACTCGGGGCCCAGGTCCACCCTGATTTTCTTGTTCCTCGCGGAGCCGCTGATTTGCCGCATTGAAATCCTGTTTCGTTGGTTTTCTGTAACCATAGCCCTCATTCCTTAAGTGAAGTAACCGGAGTTACCGAAATTTCCCGGCCAGTATATCAAACTCCGGGCCTCCTCGCCTCACCGGCAGTTTTTTTGGCAGGGTCATTTAATTGTTGAATCCGCCCCTTTCCCGTCGTCCCGGTCGCAACCGGGACCCAGGGACCGACGCCGATTTTGGTTCCCCAAGACGCCTCTAGCCCAAGGTTGGGACCTGGATTCCGGCTGCGGCCGGAAAGACGGGGGGATTTTCCCGACAATTAAATGACCCTGGTTTTTTTGGGACGCCGGCTGCGCCGGTGCACGGAAAGCCCGGCATCGATTGGCCGATACGATTAGTCCCGTATTGCAGTCCGTATTGCTTCAGGGGCCGGGTCGTGGCACAATCGATGATGCTGCGGGCGAACACCGATAACCCTACAGTTGCACCGAGACCTAGGAGGCCGCATGCCGGCTGAAGCAAACCACACCGACCGGTACGGAATGCCTGTTTCCACGAATTCCGGCGACGCGTTGGTCCATTTCCAGGAGGGGTTGGACCTGGCCCTGTCCCAGAACTACGGAGCGGAAGAGGCCTTCGCCAAAGCCACCGAGGCCGACGAAGGTTTCGCCGTGGCCCACGCCGACCTGGCCTTTATGGACTTCATTCGCATCGCCGTTCCGGAAGCAAAAGCCGGGATAGCGAAAGCCCAGGAACTCGCCCCCGGCCTCTCGGTTCGGGAGCGCCAGCATATCGACATCGTCGGTAAGTTCGTCAACGGCGAGAACCACGCCGCCACCAACGCCGTGCTGGAACACCTCCAGGAGTTTCCCGGGGACGCGATGTTGCTGCGGTTGGCGCAACGCCTTTATATCCAGGGTTGCGGCGCAACCGGTGTGCGGGACTATCCACCCCGGTTCTTCGAACTCATGAAGAGAGTCGAGCCTTTCTACGGAGATGACTGGGCCTTCATGGGCCAATACGCTTGGGCCAACCACGAAGTGGGCCGAATGGCCGAGGGTCTGGAGCTGGCCGAACGCTCCCTCGACCTGAAGCCGGACAACGCCGTGGCCGCCCACTCCGTGGCGCACGTCTACTACGAGCTGAGCCGCGACGAAGAAGGAGCGGCGTTTCTTGGCGGCTGGCTCGACGACTTCGACCGCCGCGCCACCTATCGCGTCCACCTCTCCTGGCATCAGGCGCTGTTCGAATTGGCCAGAGGCCGCTACAACCAGGCGCTCGGATGGTACGAGAACGACATCCGGCCGTCGGTCCAGGGCCTTCGGTACGCCGCCTTGGCCGACAGTGCGTCATTGATCTGGCGGATGCGTATTTATGACGGCAACGCGCCCAACGCTCCTTGGAAGGAGCTCATCGACCTGGCCGCGCCGGCCGCCGTCCGGCCAGGGCCGTCCTTCCGGGACGCCCACGCCGCATTGGCGTTCACGGCCGCGGGTGACGAGGAATCGTTCGGCAAGCTGGTCGACGGGCTCCAGGCGATGGCCGACAACGGGGATGCCTGCGCCCTGGAAGCCACACTTCCGCTGGTCAAGGGAATCGGGGCCTTCGGCCAAGGCGACTACGCCGAGGCCGTGCGGCTGATGGAGCCGGTGTTTCCGCAACTGACCAGGGTCGGCGGCAGCCACGCCCAGCGCCTAGTGTTCGAAGATACCCTCTTGGAAGCCTGCCTGCGGGCGGAGGAATTCGACAAGGCTACGGCAATGCTGCAAGACCGCCTGTCCAAGCGCGAGTCGCCGCGTGACAACTACTGGATGGCCAGGGCCCAACAGGGACTCGGCGATCTCTTGGCGGCCCAAGAGAGCCTCGAGGTCACCAAAGAGGGCTGGCAAGAAGCCGATACGAACACCAACGAATACGCTAATTTCGCCGAGATGGCCTAGGAGGGCGCATGAACGCCAAGCTGACAATTGGGGAATGCACGGTCCCGGAAACCAACGTAAGCGTCTACGAGGCCCTGTATCAACGCCGGATGGCCTGGTCCTTCAAGGACGAAGCCGTACCTCGCGAAGTGTTGGAACGGCTGCTGGAAACGGCGGTCTGGGCGCCCAACCACCGGCTCACAGAGCCTTGGCGGGTCTTCGTCCTGGAGAAAGGGAGCGAGGCCCTGGAAAAGGCGGCCGGCCTGGCCCACGATTTCAGGATGCAAATGCAAGGCAACCAGCAACGGGCCGACGCCACCCGGCAGTCGATGATGGACACGCCGGTAATCATGTACCTGTACTACACCCCCGGCCGGGACGAGGAAGGCACCAAGGAGAACTATGCCTCGGTCTGCTGCGCCGCCCAGAACATGGCCTTGGCGGGCGTGGCCGAGGGTCTGGCCGTCACTTGGGAGACGGGAGGACCCACCCGGCACCCCGACCTGGGCAAGACGCTGGGGGCGGAAGACGAGTGGATGCTGGCGACCATGCTGTCCATCGGCTACCCCGACGAAGACCCGCCGTCGACGCGGACTCCAGTGAGTAATTTCGTCCACTGGCTGGATTAGAAAACCGGATACGGCCGCTAACGAAAGGGCTCCTGCTACGGGGGCCCTTTCTGTATTTCCTGGAGACGGGGAGGCTGAATATGGCGACTCAAGTTAAGGGGCGTATCAGTGTCGGGCCGCTGGCCCAACTCAAGGAACGGGGATGCTCCGTGGTCACTGGCAGTGGCCACGCCATCGCCGTGTTTTACCACGAAGGCAACATCTACGCGGTGGACAACCGCTGTCCACACATGGGCTTTCCCTTGGACCGGGGCAGCGTTAAAGACGGCATCCTCACCTGCCACTGGCACCACGCCCGGTTCGACCTCTCCAGCGGCGGCACCTTCAACCCATTCGCCGACGACGTTCGCGGCTTTCCGGTAGAGGTTGTGGACGGCGAAGTGTGGGTGGACCCGGAGCCGCCGGTACGGGACGAAGCCAGCCACTGGCGGGGCCGGCTGGAGGACGGACTGGAGCACAATCTGCGGCTGGTCATCGCCAAGGCGGTGCTGGGGATGCAGGCTTCGGGCGGAGACTACCGGGAGCCGCTGAGAATCGGCGCCTACTTCGGCACGACCTACTCGGCCAACGGCTGGGGCGCCGCCATGAGCATCCTGACCTGCACCGCCAACATGCTGCCGCGGTTGCATGAAGAGGACCGTACAAGGGCCCTGTACCACGGTCTCCTCCACGTCGCCAGGGAGTGCGACGGCAAAGCCCCAAGGTTCACGGTGGACCCGTTGCCCACTGGCGAGACCCGCCCCGAAGTGTTCGCTGGCTGGTTCCGCAACTTCATCGATGTACGGGACGACGAAGGGGCCGAGCGGTGTCTGGTAACAGCCATCGAACTGGGTCATTCTCCCCGGGAGATCGCCGATATGGTGTTCGCGGCCGGCACCGACCATATCTACTTGGACGCGGGACATGTGGTTGACTCAGCCAACAAGGCTTTCGAGCTGCTCGACCACGTGGGCTGGGAGATGGCCGGGCAGGTGCTGCCGAGCCTGGTCCACGGAATGGCCGGGGCCCGCCGCAGCCAGGAGCTCAGCGAGTGGCGGCATCCCATCGACATCGCCTCCATGGTCTGGCAGGCCAGGGCCGAGCTGCCGGAGCTCTACCAGCAAGGTCGTGAACGCGCCGGTGAATGGCCCAACACATGGGACGATGCCGACGCGCTGGCGACGAGCATGCTGGGAGATTCTCCAAGCGAAATCATCGCATCGATCAAGGAAGCCGTAGCGGGCGGCGCCACTCCCGAGCAGTTGGGCGGCGCCGTGGCCCACGCGGCCTTCCTCCGCATGGCCCACTTCCACACGTCCAACGAGTTCCGGGACTGGGACACGGTGCACAACACGCTGACCGCCGCCAACGCGCTGCACCAGGCGTTGGACCGGGCCCCCACCGTAGAGTTGCTGCGGGGCGTCTTCGACGTCGCCATGAGCGTCTACTTGGACCGCTTCCTCAACATGCCGCCCCAACGCTTGCCCGACGCCGCGTCCAGCCGGGGTGGGGGCGCCGACGTGCTCTCGGAATTACTGGAGATGGTAAACCTGCGCCAGCAGGTGGAGGAATCGGCCCAAGCCGTTTCCGGCTACCTGGCCGGCGACGGCGACCGGCAGGACCTCATGGCCACCATGGGCCGCATGATGCTGCGGGAAGACGCCGGATTCCACTCCTTCCAAATCGTCGACGCCGCCTTCAGGCAGTTCGAGTCCCGCCAAGCCACGGAGTCCGGCCGCCACGTCATGATAGGCCTCTCCCGCTTCTTGGCGGCCCACTCACCCACCCCGAGGGCCGAAGGCCAGACCTACCAGATAGCCCTGAGGCTGCAACGCGGGGAAGAGATTTACCAGTAGAAAAGGCGTGCTACAATCCCAGAATGACCGCAGAAACAACCACCGTCGCCGCCCACCTCGACCCCGGCGAGCCCAAGTCCGCCGCGTCCGCCGCCAACATCCTGGCCCGCCACAACAACAATGAGGCGGAAGCCAACATCACCAGCGCCGTCGTGACTGCGGTCGATAGCGACACGCTATACCAGTCGTTGGCCCCCCTGATGCCCAAAGGTCAATTCGGTGCCCGGCACGTACAAAAACAATTGTGGAAGCCTCGATTCTCGAGTTCAATCCGAGCGAGCCTTTACACGCCGCCATCGCTAAGGACGTAGAAGCCGCGGCGGTTCCGTTCTATTCGGGATGATTTCCCCACGGCTCATTTGAGATATAGGCGGACCGGCCATTGCTACACCGTGGTCCTTACTTGGTAAGATAACTGTCAGGACGAGCTTGATTTGGAAAACCCTACCGCTTATAGTTGCCAATCTCCGAGAACTCAGGGATGGACAATGACGGAAAAATCGTTCGACGATTACAAAGGCGACAATTATAGCTGGATAACCCTATCCTCATCGGAATACTATCCCGACTATCTTGTGATGGCAAGAAACTACTACGGCCCCGTCCTCGTCGAATTCCGGATCCTGCTGACCACATCCGCGAGTTCATCCATCCTCTATCGATCTATCATGAACAGCAACAATGGCTGGATGCGCATACAACTGTGCCGGGTGTTCAAGAGATATATCAGCCCGACCACCCCAGTCGAGCTGCTGAAGAAGAAGATGAGCACCGATGCAAACATTGAGGGATTTCAATCCCAGTTCCGCAAGATAGCGGATGCACAGGCCGCCTTCCTACAGAGACCCGAGCCGGATGAGGTGTTGTGCGCCCTGATGTGGGAATACAAGGACCGAGCGAAACCCGGATATGACCTGACAGGAAACCTGTTCCAAATGCTAAGGGAGGTCATCGAACAATCGGAAATCGACGGTCCCGAGGGAGCTGGACAAGACATACAACTCAAAGAGGTATGGGACGACTATCCCACCGAAAGCCGGCCCGTGGACTTCATAATCAAAGTAACGAACAGATAGTGGCCGTAGGTCTAGCCAGGTACGACAGTGATCGGGGCGGAGCCCAAGAGGACGACAGGATCGGCCAATACAGGGAAGTCGCTCGGGAAATCATCGAATACTGCGACTCTCACAATATGCCAAAAATGAAAGTGATATTCGTCAACGACGGGCCGGGGCTCTTGGCTGGCTCTATGTGGGACGATTACGGCCGATTGGAAAAATTGATAGGCAACCGCGTGAAAGTTGCAACACTCAGGATGGTGCCCGAACGTATCACCACCGAATGGTTGTTATCCTGACATGCCCAAAAAGATGCTCGAAAAGAGGAACGGCACTAGCACATTCAGGCTGACCTACACGGGAAAATCTTCCCGCGAGGAAATCCTGGCAACTCGACCCGGAACGTACCTCCCACTAAGGGAGCCCAGAGAGAGCGAGAACAGGCTGTACCACGCGGAGAATCTCCAAGTTCTGGCATCCCTGTTGCAAGAACCAGAATTGAAAGAGCAAATCAAACTCGTGTACATTGACCCGCCGTTTGCAACCGCCTCAGCCTTCGAATCAGTGGAAAATGGGCATGCCTATGATGACCACCTAGTGGGACCGGAGTACATTGAGGAGCTTCGGAAAAGGCTGATACTGATCCACGGTCTGTTATCCGACGAAGGGTCGCTGTACCTTCATCTTGACGAAAGGATGGTATTCCACACGAAGATGATCCTCGACGAAATCTTCGGAAACCAGAATTTCCGAAACTTCATAACCAGACGAAAATCCAACCCTAAGAACTACACTCGCAAGACCTACGGGAACATCTCCGATTACATCCTCTTCTACACAAAGGGCAGAACATATACTTGGAACAGACCCGTCGTACCATGGGACGATGAAACCAGCAAGAAGGAGTATCAATACATCGACGAAAACGGGAGAAGGTATAAAAAAGTGCCGGTTCATGCGCCCGAAACAAGAAACGGGGAAACCGGGCAGCCTTGGAGGGGTAAAATGCCCCCACCCGGTAAGTATTGGCAATATCGTCCCAAGACACTGGACGATATGGATGCCAGGGGAGAGATCTACTGGTCCCCAAACGGCAACCCACGACGCAAGGTATTCCTAGATGAAGCCGAAGGAATTCCAGTTCAGGACATTTGGAACGACATGCGGGACGCCTTCAACCAGAACCACTATGTCACCGGGTACCCGACCGAGAAGAACCCGGCCCTCTTGAAGAGGATCATCGAAGCATCATCAAACGAAGGTGACATGGTTATGGACTGCTACTCCGGGTCAGGAACCACACTGGAGCAAGCATTCCTGCTGAACCGAAGATGGATAGGAGTTGACAACAGCGACCACGCCATCACTACGACCCTTCAGAGGTTTGAAGAGGGGGCGCGGAGAATGGGAGACTACGTCAACTCAGAAAGGCAACTCAATCTTTTCAACCACATAAGAATAGAAGACTTCAACCTGTACAGGGAAACAGATTGATCCAGCTTCGCCGCTGCGCCACCGATTGACATACCCGGAAAGAGGAAGCGAGCAAGCGGGCCAAAGGTGGAACTGCTCCTTGTGAAGCTCCCACCGGCTAGTAAGGCGTCGGCATTTAATCCGTAGGGCGCGCACACGGGGGTTCCCCGAGGATTACGGTCCAGAACGCCAAAATAGCCCATCATTCCGACCAGAACGGTACGGCCGCGGCCGGTGGCGTATCGGCACAGCTAGAACAGTTGCGGCAAGAACGCCCCAAGCTGACCGTCACCGTTGCCCGGCGGGAGTTGCGCAAGGGGTTGCGCGAGTCGGCGGAGGGGAAGGCGGTAGAGGAAGTGGTGACGGAGTTGTTGGCAACCCCGCCCTTGCTAACCCCGGGTACACCCCTTTACCATTAACCCCTCAGACCCAGACCTCTCCGCCGGGCCGGATTGGGATGAAATGAGCGGAAATGAGCGGAAATGAGCGGGAAAACGAAAAAATGGCCGAACTGAGCCCTTCACGCGTTCTGGAAGAGTTGAAGAAGAACGGGGTTACCCACGTGGTCTGGCTGCCCGACAGCGAGACCAATTTCCTGTACGTGCTGATGCGCGACGACCCGACCCTGGACCTGGTGCCCGTCAGCCGGGAGGGCCACGCGTTCTCCACGGCGGCCGGCTTGGCCGCTGGCGGCAAGAGACCGGTCATCCTCATCCAGAACACTGGCATGATGGAGTCGGGCGACTCGTTGCGCGGCTGGGGCATCGGCATGAACACCCCTGTGGTAATGATGGTGGGCTACCGGGGATGGACACGCCACGGAGTCATCACCGACACGGCAGCTTTCTACACCGAACGTTTCCTGCACGCCTTCAACGTCAACTACTACTTGGTGGAGTCGGACGAAGACGCCGACCGTATTTCGGTGGCCTTCGCCGAGGCCGCCCGGGAGAAGCGCCCGGTCGCCGTGCTGGTCGGCGACGAGTACCACGGCTTCAACGTGAGCCGCTAGCCCTCACCCTAACCCTCTCCCAGAGGGAGAGGGGACATTTTCAAGGAATGAACGATGATGAAGACGGCCGAAATGCTGCAAGTTTTCAACCGGCTGCGTGGCGACGCCATCGTGATACCCGGCCGGGGCGGCCGGCATTGGGTGGGAATGAGCGACCAGCCCAACCGGGACGTTCCATTGGGCGATCCGGCGATGGGCGGCCACGCGTCCTTCGCCTTGGGCCTGGCATTGGCGCTGCCCGAGCAGCGGGTGGTCCTGTTCGACTCGGAGGGCGACCTGCTGATGGGGATGGGCGCGCTGCCCACCATCGCGGACAAAGCCCCCCGAAACCTGTACCACTTTATGCTGGACAACGGCGTGTACGCCACCACCGGCGGCCAGCCGGTGCCCAACGCCGAGGTCATGGCCTACGACGTCGTGGCCCAAGGTTGCGGCTATCCGTCCACCTATTCCATCGACAATCTGGAGGATTTCACGAACCAGATCGAAGGGATCCTGGGCCAGCCCGGTCCGGTGTTCGTGGCGCTGAAAATCGACCCCGAGGTCATCAACGAGCCCATCAACGCCCGTCCCCAATGGCAGCGCAAGACCCGCAACCAGGCCGTAGCCGACCTGCAGGCCGAGCTGGGAATCGGAGGATAACGCCGGTCTCTCCGGCAATGACACTCGCTCCTTTCCCGATGCCCGCGGTCTGTGATGAAATGGCGGGCATTATCGCGATGGCGCAAGCGGGGTCAGCGCGGAGGGGTGGCAGTTTGTTTGCTCGGGTAGGGTCGGGGACATTACTTGTTGTCCTGGCGTTTGGGATTTTGTCTGCGGCCTGGTGGGGACTGGACGGGCTATTTGATGACGCCGGCCGGGCGAATGACCTTGCCGGTATCCTTCAGGCGGTTGTTACGGCCGCCGCGGTCTTGGTGGGCGGAGTTTACGCGGCGTACAAGCTTCAGGTATTCAGGGACTTCGCGCCCCATCTCAGCATTGCTCACGAGATGTCACATAGACTAATCGGCGGCGGTTACCTACACATTTCCGTGATTGCCACCTTACACAACAACTCCAAAGTGAAAATAGACCTCCGCCACGGTTTCTTCAGGCTTCAGCAGGTTGCGCCAATTGCCAAAGAAGATGCTGAACGTCTCTATGTCCAGGTGTTTGTAAGCGGCGAGAACGACTTTCTGCAATGGCCCACCTTGGATGAGGTCCGCCGGACCTGGAGCGGAAACAAGATGGTCATAGAGCCGGGCGAGGCACACTTGGAGACGTGCGAATTTATCGTGTCGATGGATGTCGGTTCCGTCATCATGTATACGTACTTTTATGATGCCAACGATTTGTCGCATGCAGACGGCTGGAGCGCGACTACGGTGTATGATATAGTCAAACAGAAGTGATTCTCCGACCGCCCTCTGGAGTATTAATGGTGGCCTCCGAAGATAGGCGTACGATCAATCGTAAGGCATTGCCGGGAAGGGAACCGGCTCCGAGAGTGAGACCTCCCAAGGCTTGGGCGCCGGGGAAGCCGCCGGGGGGGAAATGGCCAGTCGATGCGGAGTCGTCCGAGAAAGATGGTTCGGCTGATTCCAAAGAATAGGACCCAACTTATGTTGCTTGGCAAAGGTTAGAACCAGAGACAGCAATGACGGATTGAGGGGTGCCGGACGGTCGAGGTCGGCGCCCTTTTGATTTTCCAGCGATTGAAGCAAGGCATGTGGACGACGAACGGCGAACTCCAGCTTAGCGCCAGCGACCTGGTCAACCACCTGGCTTGCCGCCACCTGACGGCGCTCAATCTGTCGGTCACGGCGGGGGAGCGGAAAGCGCCCTTCCGGCACGACCGCATGCTGGAGCTGCTCGTCGAGCGCGGTCTGGCCCACGAGCGAAGCTACATCGAGCATCTGGAGGCGGCCGGGCTCCAGGTGACCCGCATCGATGGGGCGGGGATTCAGGCCGGGCCGGTGGACGACACGGTCGCCGCGATGCGGGCCGGGGCCGAAGTCATCGTTCAAGGGGCCTTGACCGACGGGCGATGGAGCGGCCGCGCCGACATCCTTCGCCGGGTTGATGCGCCCAGCGGTCTTGGGGCCTGGTCATACGAGGTCTACGACACCAAGCTCTCCCGCGAGACCAAGGGCGGGACCATCCTCCAGCTTTCGCTGTATTCGGACTTGGCCGCATCGGTCCAAGGGTGTCCACCCGAGCATATGTACGTCGTGCCGCCTTGGTCCGAGTTTCAAGCCCAGCAGTTCCGGATAGACGACTACGCGGCCTATTACCGGCTGGTGCGGCGAGACTTGGAGCGTTCGCTGGCCCAGGATGCTCGGGCTAGCACCTACCCCGACCCCAAGCCCCACTGCGACGTCTGCCGGTGGCGTCAGGAATGCGACGCCCGCCGACGTGACGACGACCATCTCTGCCTCGTGGCCGGAATATCCGGGATGCAAACGCGGGAGCTGCAGTCCCGCGGCATAGGCTCCACCGCCGCCCTCGCCGTGGAAACGCTGCCCCTTGGCTGGAAGCCGGAGCGCGGCGCGGCGCAGAGCTACCAGCGGGTCCGGGAGCAGGCACGGGTGCAGGTCGAGGGACGTGAGCAAAAGAAGCCGGTCCACGAGACGCTGCCGTTGGAGCCGGAACGCGGACTGGCCCGTCTGCCCGAGCCATCGCCGGGGGACGTGTTCTTCGACTTCGAGGGCGACTCTTTTGCCGGCGAGGGTGGACTCGAGTACCTGTTCGGCTACGTGTATGACGATGACGCCGGCGAGCAGCAGTACACCGGCCTGTGGGCGCTCGACCGGGAGGCGGAAAGGGCCAACTTCCAGCAGTTCGTCGATTGGGTGATGGAGCGGTGGCGGCGCCATCCCGACATGCACGTCTACCACTTCGCTCCCTACGAACCGTCGGCGATGAAACGGCTGATGGGGCGTTACGCCACCCGCGAGGATGAAGTAGACCGGATGCTCCGGGCCGGTCTGTTCGTCGACCTGTACCGGGTGGTGCGGGACGCCATCCTCGCCGGCGTCGAGAGTTACTCCATCAAGAAGCTGGAAGCGTTCTACGAGTATGAGCGTTTTGTGGACCTGGACGACGCCAACGATTCCCTGTACAAGGTCGAATCGGCGTTGGAACTGGCCGACGCACCGGGCATCACCGAAGAAGACAAGAGGGCCGTCGAGGGCTACAACCGGGACGACTGTATCTCCACCCTGCGGTTGCGCGATTGGCTGGAGGGAATACGGACCGGGCTGACAGACGGAGGCGAGCAGATAGAACGCCCCGCCTCCAAGGACGGCGATCCGTCGGAGCCGCTGAATGAACGCCGGCAAAGGTTCCAGGCCCTCGCCGAACACATCGCGCAGGGCGTTCCAGCCGACCGGGATGAGCGCAGCGAGGAGCAGCATGCCCGGTGGGTACTGGCCAACGTGCTCGATTGGCACTGGAGAGAAGACAAAGTAGATTATTGGGAACACTACCGGCTGTCCGTGTTATCGGTTGAAGACCTGGCGGACGAGCGGCAGGCGGTCGCGAATCTTGCCTTTCTGGAACGGGTGGGCGGCACGGACCGGGCCCCGATTCACCGCTACCGGTATGAAGACCAAGAGACTGACCTGAGAGGGGGCGCATCACTCCGGAACGACGGCGGGAGCCCGTTGGGCACACTGGTAGACATTGACCTGCAGGCCCGCACGGTGGACATCAAGAAGCGCCAAGACACCGCCGAAGTCCACCCCGAGGCGGCGTACGCCTTCGATAGGTACCCGACCGACGGGCTGGCAGACTCCCTCCTGCGGCTGGGAGAGCACGTTGCCGGGAACGGCATCGGCGGGTCTGGGGCCTACGGCGCGGCCCGCGATCTGCTGTTGCGCCGGCCGCCCCGGCTGGGCGGCCATCCCATCCGGGCGGCTGGAGAGACAGGGCTGGCGGCGGCCCTCCGTATCGGCCCTTGGCTGCAGTCCACTGTTCTGCCCATTCAGGGACCGCCGGGTTCCGGCAAGACCTACACCGGCGGCAGGATGATCGCCGACCTGGTCCACCGCGGAAAGCGCGTCGGCATCACCGCCAACAGCCACAAGGTCATACGCAACCTGATGGACGAGGTAATAGAGGCCGTCGACGAGCGGGGAATCGCGATAAAAGCCATCCAGCGTTGCCAACCGGAAGACTTCGTGGTGGGGCAAGGCCGGATTGCGTTAGCCGAAGACAACCCCGCCGTCTCCAACGCCCTCGACAACGGTACTCAGCTGGTCGGCGGCTCCGCTTGGTTGTGGACCACGCCGGAGGCGGCGGGGGCGGTGGATGTTCTCTTCGTCGACGAGGCGGCGCAGATGTCCCTGGCCAACGTGCTGGCTGTTTCCCAAGCCGCCGACAGCCTGGTGCTGCTGGGCGACCCGCAACAGTTGGAGCAGCCCACTAAGGGCTCCCACCCCGACGGCGCCGGCGTCTCGGCCTTGGCCCACCTTCTGGACGGCCGCCAGACCATCGAGGAAGACCGCGGCCTGTTCCTCGAGGAGACGAGGCGGCTCCATCCCGATGTCTGCGAATTCACCTCCGAGGTCTTTTATCAAGACAAGTTAAGCCCCCACCAAGGAATGGAGTGGCAGCGGGTCATATCCGACGGCCCCGTTTCCGGCACGGGACTGCGGCTGCTGAGCGTCCCACACGAAGGAAACCGCAACTCGTCGTCCGAAGAAGCCGATCGCGTGGCAGAGTTGTACCGGCGTTTGACCGGCGGCGGTTCCGCCTGGGTCGACGACAAGGGCGAGACTCGTCCGATCACCAACGACGACGTGCTGATCATCGCCCCCTACAACGCCCAAGTGGCCAAACTGCTGGACCGGATGCCGGGGGCGAGAATCGGCTCGGTGGACCGGTTCCAAGGGCAGGAAGCGCCGGTCGTCATCTATTCGATGGCGACGTCGACCCCTGAGGAAGCGCCCCGGGGCATGGAGTTCTTGTACAGCCTGAACCGCCTGAACGTTGCGACGTCCCGGGCGCGCTGCGTATGCGTCCTCGTGGCCTCCCCCGCCCTGTTCGCCCCCGAGTGCCGCACCCCGCGGCAGATGCAACTGGCCAACGCCTTCTGCCGCTACAAAGAGCTGGCTACGGAAGTCGTGTTATAGGCCGGGCGATTCGGCCTCCCACATCACTTCCCCTCCCAACACCGTCAGCACCGGGCGAATGTGTTTGAGCGTCTCTGTCTCAATCGTCAATGGATCAGCGTCCACCAGCACCATGTCGGCCAGCTTTCCGGGGGTAATTGAGCCTTTGTGGGCGGCGACGCCGTCTGCTTCGGCTGCCGCTAACGTGTACATACGGAGCGCGGTCGCGACCGCCATAGTCCCGCCCCTGTAATCGCCGTCGCCGGCGATGGGCCGCCCGTCGCGGGTGTGGCCGGAGACGGCGCTGTAAATGGCCGGCCAAGGATTGGAGTCGATGACCGGCGCGTCAGAGCCGAACGCCACCGGAACGCCCGCGCGGTGCAGCGCCGCCGCAGGGTACAGGTGGGGCTGGAGATTATCCGCTACTCTCTGCCGGTATTCCGGTCCATTCCAGTAGATGAAGCCCGGCTGGGTCACCACGGCCGCCCCGCTTCGAAGAACGCCGTCCAGCAAGTCTGGAGGGCACTCGGCGCAATGCTCGATGCGATCGCGGACCGGCGTCCCGAAGGCGTCGTTCCGGTGTTCGGACAGGACCTCGGCGGCTGCGGCGACCGCCTCTTGCTCGACGCAGTGAATGGCGACGGGGAATCCGGCTTGGTGGGCCCTTCTCACCAGTTGGTCCAGGTCCTCGGGTTGGGGAGACAGGTCGCCCGTGGACATAGTCAACATAACCTTGACGTGGCCCAACCGCAGCCGGGCGTCCCCCGCGCCCCAGGCCAGTCCGCCCTTGACAAGCTCGTTGATCTTTGATGGTCCGGCGAACATGGTGACCCGGAGGGGCAGGGCGTGGGACTCCTGGAGATGCCGCAGGGTCGTCCATCGTTCCATGCCGTTCTCGGCCCCGGCGTCCTGAACCGATGTTATGCCGTAGCTCAACAGCCGGTTCGAGGCCGCCGCCACCGCATTTGCCAGGCCGGTCCCGTCCCGGGTGTTGCCCAGCTGGGCCCGCAGATAGTCCGACATGTCCAACAGCAGGCCGGTCGGTTCTCCGGAGTTTTGGTCGCGGTCGATTACGCCGGAAACCGGACCGGGAGTGTCCCTGTCGATTCCCGCAAGTCGAAGAGCCCGGCTGTTGAGAACAGTGGCGTGTCCGCTCCGGTGGTCCAAACGCACCGGGTGGTCCGGCGCCGCCCCGTCGAGGTCCCACCGGGTTGGATGGCGTTCTTCGGCAAGGGCCAGATCGTCGTAGCCGAAGCCCCTGACCCAATCTCCCAACGGCGTCGCCAAGGCGCGGAAACGCACCAGTTCTCTCAGACCGGGGATTGTCGCGGCCCTGCCGGAGCGGCAGTCAAGGTCCTGAAAAGTCCGGGCCGTGGCGAGCAGATGGCAATGAGCGTCGATGAACCCCGGCAAAAGGGCCCGGTCCCCGCAATCAATGACCCGTGCATTTCCGGAGGCCGCACTTCGGACTTGGTCGATGTCGCCCACCGACAATATTTTATCCCCGGAGACTGCCACCGCCCGCGCCGCAGGCATGGCCGGGTCCATGGTAATCACCCTAGCGTTCACCAATAACAGGTCGGGGAAGGTTGGGGGCGACATGGGCCCACGATACCAGAAAATGGCTCGTAGACGACAACCGGAGGTCTGCCGTGGGGCAGGGGGTCACGCTGGCGGGAAGGTGATGGACCCGGTTTACGTTATGAAAGCGGCGTCGTGCTGCTCGTCGGCGTGGTAGGAGCTGCGTACCAAGGGGCCGGATGCCACGTGCTTGAAACCCATGTCGAGACCGGCCTGCCGCAATTGCTCGAACTCATCCGGCTTGTAGAACCGGTCGATGGCTATGTGTTTGGCCGACGGACGCAGGTATTGCCCGATGGTCAGCAGATCGCAGTCCACGCTCCGCAAGTCGGCCATGGTTTCCAGGACCTCTTCCACCGTTTCGCCCATGCCCACGATGATGCCGGACTTGGTCACGGTGGCCGCGTCAATCTCCTTCGCCTTGGCCAGCAGGTTCAGCGACAGCCGGTAATTGCCCTTGGGCCGCACCCTGGGGAACACCCGGACGGTGGACTCGATGTTGTGGTTCAACACGGCGGGCCGCGCGTCGATGACCCGCTTGAGGGCGTCCCATGATCCGGCGAAGTCCGGAATCAGGACTTCGACCCGGCACTCAGGCATTGCCTCCCTGATCCTGTTGATGCACGCGGCGAAAATATAAGCGCCGCCGTCGGGGAGGTCGTCGCGATTGACCGAAGTGATGACGCAGTAGCGCAGGCCCATCGCTTGGACCGTCTCGGCCAACCTCTTGGGCTCCTGCAGGTCAATGCCCGTGGGACGGCCGGTGGTCACGGCGCAGTAGTGACACCGGCGGGTGCAGATATCCCCGAGGACCATGAAAGTGGCGGTGCCCCGGCTCCAACACTCCCCGATGTTGGGGCAGTGGGCCTCCTCGCAGACCGTGTGCAGTTCCTGCCCGCGCATCAACTCCTTGAGCTGGATATAACGGGGACTGCCGGGCATCTGGACCTTGAGCCACTCGGGCAAGCGAGGCCTCAAAGCGGCTTGGGTCGTAGCCGGTGGTGATGATGGATTGTTCGTCGATTCAGCCATAGGCATAGATTATAGCAACTGGACCATTCGCGGGTCGATGCGGCACTTCTCGGCGGCTATTATAGCGTCTATGTCCGCGACAGCCCGTTCCAACCGGCCGGTCGCGTTCACCACCCGGTAATTGAAATCCCTCACTTGGGCCATCTCATCAACGGCGGTCTGAAGGCGCATTTCCAGGTCCGGGGCCGATTCGGTCATACGGTCCCGGAGACGGCCGCGCAGTTCTTCCATGGACGCGGGCAGCATGAAGATGAAAAGCGCCTCCGGGGCTATTGCCCGCACCGTCGCCGCGCCTTGAACGTCAATCTTCAGGATCACGTCCCGTCCCGAGTGCAGTCCCAACCGAACCTGGCTTCGAGGCACTCCGTACCAGCGACCGTAGACCTCGGCGCATTCCAGAAATTCGTCACGCTCCCGCATCTTCTGGAACGCGTCCTCGTCCAGGAAGATGTAATCGGCCCCGTCCCGTTCGCCCGGTCGCATGGGGCGAGTGGTGGCGGTAACGGCGAAGCGCCAGGGACGGTCGAGTTTTCTTAGCTCGGCCAAGGCGGCGTCTTTGCCGACCCCTGAGGGTCCCGACAGCACCACCAGCAGCGGTGGGGCCTCGTTGGCTTCGGGGATTTGTGACGCCAAATTCAACTCCGGCCAGTCCTGCTCCGGGGCCGCTTGGCCCTAAGGGGACGGCGCCGTGCCTTGAGCAAGAGAGTCCAGGTCGTCCCAGAATTCCGGGTAGGACACCGAGGCGTCGCCCGCCCCGTGCACTGTGGTCTCGCCGTCGGCCAACAGCCCCGCCACAGCAAGCGCCATCGCCAGCCGGTGGTCGCTGTGGCTGTATACGCCGGCCCCGGTGAGCCTTCCTGCGCCGTGTATCACCATGCCGTCGTCTCTTGCCTCGATCTTGGCGCCCAGGCGTCGAAGCTCCTCCACAGTGGTGGCGATGCGGTCCGATTCTTTGACCCGCAATTCGACGGCATCCCTGATGACAGTGTCGCCGCTGGCGAAACAGGCGGCAACGGCCAACACCGGGATTTCGTCCAGGATCCGGGGAATCAGGTCTCCGGCGATTTCGGCGCCCTTGAGTTCGGTTGGCGTCAGGAGCAAGTCGGCGACCGGCTCACCGCCTTCGGTCCGTTCTTCCACCAGCTGCAACCCGGGTCCGGCGCCCATGGCGACCAGGGCGTCCATTATGCCGGTGCGGCTGGGGTTGAGGCCGACTCCCCGCACCAAGACCCTGGAGTTGGGATGGCACAGGCCGGCCACCATCCAGAAGGCGGCCGAGCTGATGTCACCCGGCACCAGAACGTCTACCGCCCGCAAAGGTCCGGGATGAAGCACGAGGTCGAGGCCGTCGGTCTCCACGCTGGCGCCCATGGCCGTGACCATGCGTTCCGTGTGGTCGCGGGACAGGGACGGCTGGTGAATGACCGTGTCGCCGTCGGCGGCCAGTCCGGCCAGCATGATGCACGATTTCACCTGCGCGCTGGCCACCGGCAGGTCGTATTCGATCCCCTTCAAAGACCCGCCGCGTATCACCAGCGGCGCCAGCGAGTCGGAGCGCCGTCCCATGACCTCGGCCCCCATTGCCTTCAACGGAGCAACGATACGGCCCATGGGACGGGAGCGCAGGGATTCGTCTCCAGTTAAGACAGAGACGAAGGCCTGGGATGCCAAAAGGCCGGAGAGAAGACGCATGGAGGTCCCGCTGTTGCCGGCGTCAAGTACGTCGGCCGGCTCTTCCAGTGAGGCGCTCCGGCCCTCGATGGTATATTCCCCGGGGGACTCTCCGGGTTCGATGGGAACACCCATGCCGCGGAGGCAGGCCATGGTGGAAAGCACGTCTTCGCCATGGGAGAGGCCGCGCACCAGCGCGCGTCCCTCGGCCAGCGCGTTCAGGATCAATGAGCGGTGGGAAATGGACTTATCACCGGGAACGGCAAGTTGCCCGGAAAGAGTGGAGGGACGGCGGAGGGTCCTACCTTGAGTCGCGGCCGCCATCTTTAAGACCGCGGAAGAAGCGTCGTTGTACTTCCATTCCCTTTCGTCCCAGCAGCATTTCCTGCATGCTTTCGCCGAAGGAGGGTATCTCGGCGCGGGGCACGGACATCCGGGACGCCGGTGAGATCAGCCCCGCCTGCCAGCGGTTCCGTTCGGTGGAGGCGTGTTCGAACACCTGCTGAACCGATAACGGGTTCGGCCCGTCTTCGGCGTTCAACATGTTGCGGATTTCGTATAGCTCCCGGATGAAAGAGTCGATCCAACTGACTATTGGCTCCTTATTGCTAAGGGAGATATCCCGGTGCATTACAGTGTCGCCGGAGGCCAGTCTGGAAACGTCCCGAAAGCCCGAGGACGCCAGTTGGGCGATGTCGTCCCAGTTGGCGCTCTTGGAGACCGTTTCCATCAGCGCGATGGACATCAAAAACGGCAGGTGGCTCACCGCCGCCACGAAACTATCGTGCTCTTCTTGATTGATGAAGAAGGGCTTGGCGCCCATGGCCTCGGCCATCGTGGCCACGGTGGACACGGCCTGCTGGTTGGTGTAAGGCCGGGGGATGATGCAGTACGGCTTGTCCTTGAAAAGATTGGCGTCGGCGTTCTCTGGACCGGCGGTCTCCCGGCCGGCCATTGGATGCCCGCCGACGAAGCTGACTTTCTTCGGGAGCAGTTCCTCGGCCCATCCCAGGACTGTGGTCTTGGAACTGCCGACATCGGTAATGACGCAGTCCTCCTGAAGTTCCGGCCCCAAGACCTCCATCAGGTCGCGCATCGCCAAAACCGGGGTCGCCAGCACCACGATGTCGGCCCCGTTGATGGCGGCGGCCAAGCGGGTTTCCACGCGGGAGAAAACCCCTCGTTTCTGGGCGCCGGCCCTGGCTGCGCCGTCGTAGTCGGTCCCGACAAGATCCAAATCGCGCAACTGGGACTGCTTCAGCGCCAAGGCCATGGATGTGCCGATGAGGCCGGTGCCGATTATCGTTATTCTTGGCAAGGTATGCCTCCTAAGGCCCGACGTCGGCCCTACCGTCAAGGGTCAATCACCGGACTCAAAGAGAGATTATATTACAAGCGGGGCGGCCGCGCGAACCAAGCCCCCGCGCCGGTCCAACGGGACCGGCCTAACGGGACCGGCTTTATAGGGCGGCGACGGCGGCTTCGGCGATGTCGGTCCGCACCACTTTAGAGTACGGCTGCCGCTCTTGGCATAGCCCGGCCGCCAGAAGAACGTCGTGGAGGCTTTCGTATTCCGGTTGACCCAGGACCGGGCTGGCGGGCCACTGGTCCTGCTCCTTGTAGCGGCCGATGGACGCCGCCAATACCTCCTTTGACGTGCCGGGGAAAAATTCCGCCACGGCCTCGGCGGCATCCGCTGGCGCGCTGGAGGAAAGCCATTGGAGGGCACGGGCAAAGCCAAGGGTAAACCGGGCCGCAGTGTCGGCCCGCGATTCAAGGAAGCTGTGAGTAGCGGCGAAGGAGCTATAGGCCAAGTGGCCGTTCTCGGGCCCGAGGGCGGCCAGCAGGTGGCCCACGCCATCGGCAATCAACTGTTCGACCACCGGTTCGGCTACGTGGATGTACGCCGCGTCCCCTTCCCGAAACGCGGCC
Source organism: Dehalococcoidia bacterium (assembly GCA_965220625.1). Taxonomy (GTDB): domain Bacteria; phylum Chloroflexota; class Dehalococcoidia; order Lucifugimonadales; family UBA3495; genus VXOI01. The sequence continues at coordinate 952,865 of CBDCQN010000003.1, read as the reverse complement.
ACCGCGTCGTCAAGAGACAGGCCGGTCAACAGGTCCAACTCCGAGGTCTCAATGCCGTGGCGGCGGAGGGCGTATTGGAAAGAGGCCCAAGGCATGACCGAGAATCCGACAGGTATGACTCTTGCCCCGCGCAATGACTCCCAGCTAAACGTCTGGGGCCGGCTGCCGAGAATAAAGAAGCCGTCCCGGGAGTTGATTTTGGCGAAGTGTAACGGCACCGTTTCCGCCCCCCAGTCGGAGGCGATGATGGAGCGCATGATGCCGCTCTGCGCGATGTCGGCCGCGTCGTAATTCAATGCGCTGAGCGGATGGGAGAATTCCGGCGGACAGGTGCTGAACGTGACGTCCAACCCCTCCCGCTCAAGGAATCCTCCGGCCACCGAGACGTAGATAGGCGTATAGAACACCGATCTCCAGGTCTCCATCAATCGCAGCGGATGCCGTTGGGCGGAAGTCATGGCGGTTACTCCTCCAGGAAGGGCATCAGAGCGCCCAGGAAGCCTTCGGGGTCTTCCACCTGCGGGATGTGACCGATGCCGGGCAACACCACTTTCCGGGCGTTTACGATGTTGTTGTGGAGCAACTCCTCGCCATCCCACCGGAGCCGGTCGATCTCACCGTAAAGCACCATCGTGGCCGACGCTTTGATGAGGGGCAACCGCGACATCAGGTCGTAGTAGGACAGAGATTCCATCAGGTTGCGCACCCAAGGGCCGGCCTGGGCCCGGCTGGCGTTGTTCCGGTCCACCCATTCCTGTTGCGGTTCGGCGAAGGTGGTGCCCTCTTTCAATTCCTGCATCGTGCGGGTCTTGGGCAGGCCGTTCTCGTCGTACTGGGCCATGGTGTCCTTGAGGCGGTCTGGAGCGGTAAACGGGCTCCAGACCGGGCAACCCACCAGCACCAGCTTGTCCACCCGCTCCGGGAAGCTGGCGGCGGTCTCGGTGGCCAGCACCGCGCCCACCGAGTTTCCCACCACGTGGGCGCGGTGGATGTTCAGAATCTGGCAGGCCTGGTCCAAGGCGTTGGCGTAGTCGGGCATGTTGAAGTGACGGCCCGGCTTGTCGGAGTCGCCGTGGCCCAGCATGTCGAAGGCGTAGCAGGTGTAGTTCTGCGCCACCGAATCGATGATGTATTCCCAAGTCCAGACGGAGGTGCCCAACGGGTGTAAGAACACCACTGGGTACCCTTCGCCCTTCTTGACGAAGTGCATGTCGCCTTCGGGGGTAGGTACGCTGTCGGTGAGGTCGCGGCGGACGAACATCAGTGCCTCCTGCGGGTCGGGTTTGTTGGCATTATGGTATAGCCGCCCCGGCAACGCAATCCGTTAACGTAATCTTCGTTGACCTTTTGCACGGGGGTATGCCAGAATTGATTCTGGATCCTTCTTCCGTCTCTCAGCGGCCGTGGTTGGGGGGAAGTTGCCGAGACTGTTTTATGATGCGTGAGCCGACCTGGACCAGAGACAGGTTGCGCCGTTTGGTCCATAGGGAGATCGGAGATTACCGCATTGTTGTCGTTTCCAACCGGCAACCCTACGTTCACGAACTGGTCGAAGGCAAGCTACGCTGCAACACCCCCGCAGGAGGCGTCACAACCGCCATCGACCCGTTGATGCAGGAGTGCGCCGGGACTTGGGTCGCTCACGGCAGCGGCAGCGGCGACTCCCACGCAGTCGACGAGAACAACCGGGTGATGGTGCCCCCGGACAATCCCGCGTACACCCTGCGCCTGGTCTGGCTCACCGAGGAAGAGGAACGCGGCTACTACTACGGAGTCTCCAACGAGGGTCTATGGCCGCTGTGCCACAACGCCTACATCGAGCCTACTTTCGATGAGAATGACTGGAACACCTACCGAAAAGTCAACGGGGAGTTCGCTCGGCACGTCCTAGACGAGATTAACGGCGGCCCCGCCGCCGTCTTTATTCAGGACTACCATCTGGGCCTGTTGCCGCGGCTGCTCCGGGACGCCGACCCCGACATCATCACCGGCCAGTTCTGGCACATTCCTTGGCCGGCCTACGAGATCTTCCGTATCTGTCCTTGGCAGGACGAGTTGCTGGACGGTCTCTTGGGCAACGACATGCTGGGCTTCCACATCGGCGACCACTGCAACAACTTCATCGAAGCGGCGGCACGAATACTGGGTTCTCCCGTCGACCAGGATTACAGCCTGGTCTACCACCGGGACGAGCCGACCCTGGTGCGTCCCTTCCCCATAAGTGTGGATTTCGACGGTATCGAGGCCGAGGCCCGCAGCGCCGCAGTCGCCGATGAGATGGACCGCATCTCCTCGGAATGGGACCTGGAAGGCAAGATCGTCGGGCTCGGGATCGACCGCATTGACTACACCAAGGGCATTCCTCATCGCATCCGCGCTATTGGCCGATTCCTGGAGAAAAACCCCGAATACATCGGAGAGATGGTGTTTGTGCAGGCAGGCGTGATGAGCCGCACTAACATCAGTGCGTACCAGCAATTGGCGGAGCAGATCGAAGTGCTGGTGGAGCAGACAAACGACCGGTTTGCCACCGACAATTGGAAGCCTGTCCTGTATATGCCGACCGACCTGCCCGGCGTCACGTTGATGGCGCTGCGCCGCCTGGCCCGCTTCTGTGTCGTCAGTTCGTTGCACGATGGGATGAACCTGGTGGCCAAAGAGTACGTGGCCAGCCGGTACGACAACGACGGCGTGCTGGTTCTGAGTCCCTTCACCGGCGCCGCCTTGGAGTTGACTGAAGCGGTGATCGTCAACCCGTACGCGTTGGAGCAGTTCGCCGACGCCATTTTGGAGGCGGTGGAAATGCCGCGCGAAGTGCGGCAGACTCGCATGGCCGGAATGCGTTCGGTGGTGCAAGAGAACAACATCTTCAAGTGGGCCGCCCGCTCCATTGTAGACATGATGCAAGGCGGCCGCCGGGCCCGCCGTCCTATCGGCAGCTTCTAAGCGCAGCACCACTTCGGCTGGCCCCCGGAATACCCGGAATACGGTACGAATGCCGGCGTCCGGGCCCGCCGGATTTGCGCCGGACGTGATCGAGCCGCGATGCCCCACCTTCTGAATGTTTGGCCCTCGGTTAGCCGGCGGCTGGCTGAGGTCGGCCGGGTGTTGCTGCTGTTTGATTACGACGGAACGCTTACGCCGATCGTTCCCAGGCCCGAGGAGGCGGTGCTCTCTCCCAGAGTCAAAAGCCTCTTGGCGGAGTTGGCTGCGACGGACGGCTACCTCGCGGGTATCGTTAGCGGGCGAAGCTTGGCCGACCTGCGGGAACGGGTGGCCATCACGGGGTTGGTGTACGCCGGGAATCATGGGCTGGAAATCTGCGGACCGGACCTGGAATTCGTGCATCCGGACGTAGCAGCCTCCTCTCGAACCCTGGACGAAGCATTTGGGCTCCTGACCGCATCGGTAGCGCGGTTCCCCGGAGCGAGAGTCGAGCACAAGGGGGCGAGCCTGACGGTCCACTTCCGGGCCGTTGCCGACGCCGTTGCCCCGCAGGTGGAGGCCGCCGCCGAGGAAACGGTCCGGTCGTTGGCGGAACGAAACGAGGTGCGCATTACCCGGGGCAAAAAAGTGCTGGAAATCCGTCCCAACATCGATTGGGACAAGGGGAAAGCAATCGCGATGATCCGGGATTCCTACCCCGACCAGCCCTTACCTGTGTTCTTTGGAGATGACCGGACCGACGAGGACGGTTTTGACGTGGTCCAAGAACAGGGTGGGTTGGCCGTCTTCGTGGGGCCGCCACGGGTCAGCACGAAAGCACGGCACCGGTTGGAATCGCCCGACGAAGTGGCCCAGGTGTTGGAGTTGCTGCGGTCCGGCTAGCCATCCCGGTTGCGGGGTCAAGCGCCCCGGCGCTCGACCTCGTTCAGCTTGTCCAAGCGGCGTTGAAATCGGGACTCCGGAACGAAACTGGCATCGAGAAAGGCTCCCAACACCGCCTTGGCCAGTTCCAGACCGATGACCCGGCCGCCCACGCAGATGACGTTCATCGCGTCGTGTTCCACCCCTTGACGGGCGGTGAATGTGTCATGGCACACCGAGGCGCGAATGCCCTTGACCTTGTTGGCGGTAATGGAGGCTCCGACCCCGCTGCCGCAGATTACGACCCCGCGCTCGGCCTCGCCAGCAGTCAACGACCGGGCGACCGCAGCGGCGAAATCGGGGTAATCGTCCTGCGGATCAACGAAGTGCGCTCCCAGGTCCACTACGTCATGGCCCGAAGCTTCAAGCCAAGGGACTACTTGGCTCTTCAAATCATAACCGGCGTGGTCTGCGCCTATGGCCAACCTCATGCGCCCCAACCCCAATCACTCGTTAGTATGTTCCTTCAGCATAAACATCACGATGCCGGTGCGCAAGATTTGGGCCCGGGTCGGCCCCTGCGGCGCCCGTGTTTTCCTGCCCGTGCGGCCTATGTTAGAATGCTGACGCTTCGGCCCACCAATGTTCCTGATGGTGTTCGTAACGACGGGCCGCCTGCACCGATCTGCTGATGATTAAAGCGATTTCCTTCGATTTCTACAACACTCTGGTCAGATTCTGGCCGGGGCTGGAAGAAATTCAACAGGTGGCGTGCTGGGAGTTGGGTATCAACGTCTCCAAGGAAGGCGTCAGCCAAGGCTATTCCAAGGCCGACGTCTACTTCAACCGCGAGAATGAGGAGAGCCCCTTGGCCCTCCGTTCCGAAGAAGCGCGGCGGGAGTTTTTCACCAGATACGAGCAGATGATCCTGGAGACCGCTGGAGTCCAGGTTTCCACCGACTTGGCCCGCCGTATCTGGGATATGGCGATGACCACCCCGAAAGATTTCTCACCCTTCGAAGATACCCTGCCGGCGCTTCAGGACTTGCGGGCAAGGGGCTACTGCCTGGGCGTGATATCCAATCTCCGGCGGGACATTGACGAGCTCTGCCAACGTTTGGGACTAGCGGAATACTTGGATTTCTGCGTGAATCCCCAACAGGTCGGCTATGAAAAACCCCACGCTCCTATCTTCCACGCAGCCCTGGAGCGCAGCGCCGTCGCCGCCGAAGAGGCGCTTCACGTTGGGGACCAGTACCGTTCGGATGTCCTCGGAGCCAGGGCTGTGGGGATGCAGACTGTGCTCATCGACCGGGGCGGCTGGCACGGACACGTTGACGACTGCCCCAAAATATCCAGCCTCATCGAGCTCGGTCCATTGCTGGACGGGCATTTAGCCTGACTGAATCAACCGGGAGACCTAAAGCCCGAAGGAGTATCGACATGGCGGAAGAACGGCACAACGGCAACGGCGACAAGTCCCCGGTCCGCGTGGCCGTATGGTATGACTACATTTGACCCTGGTGTTACGTCGGCCTGGAGCGGGTCGAGAAGCTGGCAAAAGAGTTCGATATCGTTGTGGAAGGCCGGGCATACCTGCTCCGGCCCGATACGCCCAAGGAAGGGGCCGAGCGCCCGCCCCGCGCCGGTGAGACTGATGACGAGTTATCGGAGCCTTTGAGGAGCCAGGCCAGCGAGGCGGGGCTCGTAATGCGGCCTTCCGGACGGACACCCAACACCCTCTACTCTCTGGAAGCAACCGAGTACGCCCAGCAACACGGCAAATTCATGGAGTTTCACCACGCCGCCTACAAGTCCTTCTGGGAAGACCGCCAGGACATCGGCCAACCGGAGGTGCTGGAGACTATCGCCAATGGGGTCGGTCTTGACGGGGCGGACATGGTGCGAAGCCTGGAGCAACAGACCTACGCGGCGGCGGTGATGGAGCAATACCGCGAGGCACTCCAATATGGGATCAACGGGATTCCCACCTTCCTCGTGGGAAACCTGATGTTCACCGGCGCCCACCCCTACAACATTTTCAAAACGGCGATGGAGCGTTACCTAGGCCAGGAATGACTCCAGGTCGGGCCGTCCATGCGCCCGTTACGGGGCGGCGCGGACCAATAGCACCGGGTCGCCGGAGTTGCGCACTACCCGATCCGCCACGCTGCCCAACACCCAGCGTCCGATTCCGGAACGGCCGTGGGTGGTCATGGCCACCAGCCGGTCAGGGGTCTCGCTGGCCGCGTCGATTATGCAAGCGGTCGGGTCGCCGTGGAGCAAGCGTTCCTCCACCGCCGCAACTCCCTGTGCCCGGAGGCTGGCCGCGAGTTGGGCCAAGTAGCGGGAGGAGGCTTCCTCCGCCTGCTTGGCTATGTCTTCGTAAGCGGGATTGTAGACCTCGGGCACGGCCATCTGGCGGAACTCGGCCCGGGCGGAGATTACACTCACCAGCTCCACTGTCAGGCCCAGCCCACAGGCCATAGGGACCACATGGGTAAGGACTTGTTCCGCCAATTCCGATCCGTCCACCGGCACCACCACGCGGTCGAACCTGTCGGCGTGGGTCAAGGCTTTCGGACCGTGAGACCGGACGATCAGCATGGGACTGTTGGTCAGGTGCAGCACCCGGTCGGCAACGCTTCCCAGCCACCACCGCGCCACACCCGAACGGCCGTGGCCTGACATTGCGATCAGGGTGTCCGGTTCCTTTTCGGCCTCGTCCACGATCGCCTGGGCGGGTATGCCGGTTGGGGTAGCGGTCATGATCGCGATTCCCTCGTCTCTGAGAACGCCGGCCACGGGATCAAGGTATGACCGGGCGCGGCTGGCGAGTTGGTCTGTTTCGTGTTCGTGGAGTTGCGGGTTCAAACCCTGCGCGACTCCGATCGGCGGCGGTTCCACCACAGAAATCAGCGTGACGGGTATCGACAGGCCTGCCGCGAGTTGACGCACGTAGGGCAGAACCTGTTCGCTGAGGGACGAGCCGTCCAAGGGGACTACAATTCTAGTGTACATCGCTATTCCTCCGGGCTCGCGTATTGACCGGGCGCACGGCCGGGACAAGTTTTGGCAGGTCCGGCGGGCCGGCCCGTTCGTGGCGCGGCACCGGCCATCTCCAAGCACATATGCAACCAGCCACATTGTAACAATCGCCGTAGACGTAGGGGAAACCGGTGTTTGCCGGCCAACGCAGTGAGGGGGCCCGCCGAACGCGTTCACTCTCCGGTCCTGGCTGCTGAGGCCCGGGAAACGGGGGTCAGTCGTCGGCCGGGGCCGGCACGGGGGACATTCCGGACAGCGCCTCCGGGTCTTCGTCCGCGTTGGGGGCAAGGGCGCGGCGGGACGGTGATGATGCAACAGAGGGTGAGCCGGCATCAAGGCCGTAGTTGACCGCGTAGAGTCTGGCGTAAACGCCGCCGAGCGCCAGCAACTCTTCGTGCTTGCCTGATTCGACCAGCCGCCCTTGGTCCAAGACCACTATGTTGTCGGCATTCCTGACCGTCGATAGCCGGTGGGCGATAACTATCGAAGTCCGGCCTTGGAGCACCTTCTGCAGGGCCTGTTGTATCAACAACTCGGTATAGGTGTCTATGTTGGCGGTCGCTTCGTCCAAGACGATGATTCTCGGATCGCCGACGATGGCGCGGGCGAAGCTGATCAATTGCCGCTGTCCCACGCTCAGATTCACTCCCCGCTCGGCCAGGACCGTGTCGTAGCCGTTATCCAGTCCCATGATGAAGTCATGAGCGCCCACGGTCCGGGCAGCCTCCACCACCGCCTCATCGGTGGTGTCGTCGTGGCAATAGCGGATGTTGGCAGCCACGGTCCCCGAGAACAGGTACGGTTCCTGCAAGACCATGCTCATTTGACCCGCAAGAGACTGGCGGGTCACGCTGCGAATGTCGTGGCCATCCACCGTGATGCGGCCCTCGGTGACGTCGGCAAAGCGGTGAACAAGGGTGACCATGGTGCTCTTGCCGGCGCCCGTGGACCCAACCAAAGCCACGTTCTCTCCCGGGTTCACGTGGAGATTGATGTTTCTCAGGACGTCGATGCCGGGCACGTAGTGGAAGCTGACCTGCTCGAACCTGATTTCGCCTTGGATCTGGGGCAACTCCTTGGCGTCCGGCGAGTCTTCCACATCCGGCTTGAGGTCCAGGACTTCGAAGATGCGGGCCCCGGCGGCCATTGCCCTCTGCAACTGGCTGTATTGCATGGTCAGGTGGCGGATGGGCTCGAAGAAGCGTTGAATGAATACGGCGAAGGCGACCAGCACCCCCCACTCCAACTGTCCGCCCTTGGCCATGAGCCCGCCGGCCAACACCACGCCGAACCCCATGCCGATTCCGATCAGCATTTCGACGACCGGTTGGAGCGCCCCGGAGAAGCGGCTGGCCTCCAGGTTGGAGTCGAGGTGTTCGCGGTTCAACTCTTCGAAATGGGCCAGGTTGGCGTCCTGGCGGTTGAAGCTTTCCACGACCCGGATACCGGTGATGTTCTGGTTGTACTCGCCGTTGACCATTGCGATGGCCCGCCGAATCCGCATGAACGAGTGGCGGGCGAACTTCTGCCAGTAGCCCAGGATAAAGAACAGCACCGGAACGATGCTTAGGCTAACGAGGGCCAGTTGCCAGTCTATGTACAGCATGAAGGCTATGATGCCCACCAGGCTGAAGATGTCGGACAGGCTCTGTACGATCAACTCGAAGGTCTCTTGAAGCTGATTGACGTCGCTCTGGCTGCGCGACATGATACGGCCCACCGGCGTCCGGTGGAAGAAGGCCGGCGACATCTCCTGGATATGGTTGAACATCTGGGTGCGCAGGGAATAGAGAATCCCCTGCCCCACCCTTGGAATGTAAACGAACTGGAGGTAATTGGAGCCGAAGTGGACGACGGTGATGCACAGGAAGGCGATGCCGACCATGTGCAGCTGCCTTAGGTCGCCATCGGTCAAGGCCTCTGTGCCCTTGAGAATCAGGTACGGTATGCTAATGCTGGCCGCTGTGTATACCAACACGGCGGCGATGGCTATGAGGGCGTCGCGTTTGTAGGGGAGGATGTAGGTCATCAGCCGGGTGACCACCCGGTGGTCATAGGCCCGGCCAATCTTCCTGTCGTCGGATAGGTTGTCCATATTGGGGGAGTTGATGCCGCCGGACTGGAGGCCGCGCATGTCCCCCATCATCCCGCCGAATCCGCCTCCTCCGCCGCCACCGCCGCCACGCATCAGCAGTCACCTCCAACTTCGGTGGCCAAGGCCACGTCCAGCATCAGTTCCTCTTGAGGACGTAACTGCAGGTCAAAGATATTCCGGTATATTCCGGCATTGGCGTACAGCTGGCCGTGGGTCCCATGCTCGGCGACTCGCCCCTTGTCCAGCACGACGATGTGGTCTGCCTGCTGCACCGTACTCAACCGGTGGGCGATCACGAAGGTGGTGCGGCCTCTCATCACCTCGACCATGGCCTGGTGTATCTGGCGCTCGGTTTCCACGTCCACACTCGAGGTCGAGTCGTCGAGTATCAAAACCGGAGGGTCGATAAGGATGCTGCGGGCAATGGACAGGCGCTGCCGCTGACCGCCCGACAGTGTGGTCCCCCGTTCCCCCACCCAGGTGTCGTAACCGTCTGGCAGGGACATGATATGGTCGTGGAGTTGGGCCACCCTGGCGGCACGGACTATGTCTTCAAACGTGGCGTTGGCTATGCCGTAGGAGATGTTGTCCTTGATGGTCGCGCTGAAGAGGAACACGTCCTGCTGGACTATTCCCACGTTGCGCCGAAGGGACTCCAGAGTGATGTCGCGGATATCCCGGTCGTCGATGGTAATGCGGCCCTCGGTCACCTCGTAGAAACGGGGCAGCAAGTTCACGATGGTGCTCTTGCCGCTTCCCGGGGCTCCCAGAATGGCCGTGACCTGGTTTTTCTCCGCGGTTATGGTGACGTTTCGCAGGGCGGTGTCACGGCCGTCGTAGCCGAAGGAGACGTTGTCGAATTTGACCCGGCCGTCGGCCCGGCCCAGGTCCCGCGCGTTGGCCCGTTCCAACACCGGCGACTCGGCGTCCAACACGTCGAAGAGACGGCTGCCCGAGGAGATGGCCCTGGAGAAGCTGTTGATGATGAAGGCGGACATGCGTACGGGAAAGGTCAGTTGGTTCAGGAAGAGGATGAACATGGTGAACTCGCCGGCGGTAAGGTCTCCCCGGATGACCTCCCAGCCGCCGTACCACAGGATCAGTCCCAGCGCGGTGGTGAAGTACATGGTCATCCACGCGCTGTTGGTCCCCTGCAACCGCTCCGACTCGAAGTACTCTTCCCGGAGCTCGGCGGCCTGGCGGGCGTACTTGCGCTTCTCGAAATCTTCGGAAGCGAAGGCCTTGACCACGTGTATTCCAACCAGGTTCTCCTGCAGGATGGTGACCGTTTCGCCCATCTTCTGTTGCACTTGCAGCCACATACGGCGCAACCGCCCCATGACCAGCGTGGAGCGCACGACCACGAAGGGGACGAAGGCCAGGCTGATCAGGGTGAGTTCCCAGTTCAGGTAGCTAAGGATGGCCACCAATCCGATGATTCGGACAAACACCTCCAAGGAACGGACCAGTCCCATGTTGACGTAACGGCGGATCGCTTCCACGTCGGCGGTGGCCTTGGACATCAGATCGCCGGTGTGCTCCCGGTCGTGATAGGCGAATGAGAGGTGCTGCAACTTGTCGTAAAACCGGTTTCGCAGATCGTACGCCACGAATTGGGAAAGGGAGTCCGTCATATAGGTCCGGGCGAAATCGAAAAATCCCCGGGCAATGCTGGCCGCCAGCAATGCCACGGCGAACCAGACCAGGGTATTGGTGGCGACGTCTCTTCCGATGATCTTCTTCTCTTCATTGACAATGACCATGCTGTCGATGGCGTTGCCGAAGAGGAACGGGATGAAGAAAGAGAAACCTATTGCGGCGAAGAGGCTAAAATAGGCCACGATCAGGCGAGTGCGAAACTGCCACGTGATCCTGTTTATGCGCATCAGGATTTGCATTTATTTATTAAGCTCAACTACCGGCCGCGTTCAGCATCGGCGCCATCGGACACGGAGGGCGCCGCCGGGAGGCAACACGCTGCCGGGGGAGGGAGTGAGTTGAAGGCCTGGAGGCGGCGTTCCCTCTCTGTGGAGGGAGCGGAATCAATTTTTACGGCAGACTTAGAGGATTCTAGAGCACGATTTGTATCATAAACCTAAATAGGTTGGGATTCAAGCCGAATTATTGGGCGGAGACGCTAATGAGGGCTGGCGTTTAGTCGAACAGGTCGGAGTGTGTCCCGGTGCGTGCGACTACCAAAAGGTCACCTTCCCACCTCCAGACCAGTAGCCAGTCCGGCCCAACGTGGCACTCCCAGTAGTCGGCCCAACTCCCGCCTAAGCGGTGAGGGTGATTACGAGGGCTCAGAGGCTTTGCTGCCAAGACGCGGTCCACCGTGTCCCACAGCCTGCTTAGATCCAGCCCGCGCCGCTGCAAACGCCTAATATCGCGCCTGCACCGCGTTGTAATGTAAAACAGGGGCACAGGCCTTCTAGCCGAACTCCGCCTTGAGTTCGTCCAAACTGGTATACTCCACGAGCCCTTCCTTATTCCGGGCTTGCCTCAGAACCTCGGCAGTCTCAGCGTTGGGAATATGCGGGTTGAGCGGGTCACCGCACTCGCCGGTTATCCGCTCACACAGGAGTACAACTGCGTCCGCTAACGTCATACCCTCCTCCGAGAGCCGCGCCTCGGCCTGCCTTTTCAACTCTGGCTCAAGGTGAGTACACACCGTCACGGTCTCGGCCATTGGACACACCTCCCGCATGCTGGAGTGTTCGACGGCATTATTATCCACGGGGATTCACTCACAGGCAACTCCCCGGTATTCTCTGGCCTCACCGTCCTCTTCGGCAACAACCCATTGGGATCTTGGGTCAACCGCTTGGATAAGGGCCAAGAGGGGGTTAGGTCCCGCCATCCTCTTGGTGGTGGTGCCGCCCTCACTTCACCTGCTGGGGATTTTTGGGAGCGTCTCTTGGGCGGAGACGGTGGTAGTCAGTGGCGCATTGGCAGGAGGACGTATACTGCGTATGCCCTGCGGTCTTTGATTCGGCAACGGTTGAACTCGCGAATCACACGTTCGGCGTCGGCGATTTGCCGGATCACATTTGATTTCGTAAAGACGGCGTCCGGGTTGTAGTCGGCGCGTTCGCGCAGATGTTGCGCGATTGAGAACAGCTCTGCGAAATCCTGAATCTCGGGTGGGAAGTCCAATTTGGAGGCTGAATTGCATCGGTCGCGCGCGGGGTGGTGTTGTAAGGAACGGTAAACTTGGGTCCATGCCCTATCGCTCCGGTCGGAGCTTGAGCCACCCACCAAGGTGTCGGCGCAGGCGTTAGCCAGACAGGTGAACAGGGCGAAGTAAGTGGTGCTGACCGCCCTTCGCAGGTTGGTGTCCCTCGGACGTCCGGTCGACCTTGCGGCGGCCAGGTCGTTCGCTGTTTGGATTAAGTTAAGGGGTCTCACGGTTCAGGTCAGGATAGACTCTGCGGAAATCGTCGAACGCGCGCAGCCAATCCGACTTTTCAACGAACGAGGGGATTGGCGCCTGCGGCGCACCTGCTTCTATGAGCTGTGGGCGGATGCGCCTGATGAATCCCGACGTCCAGCCGGGGTCCAGGCGTGCCGGGTCACCATCGAAAACGATAATGATCTCTATGTACTCTTGTTCATCATCTATAAATTCGTCGATATCCTCGACTACGGCTATGGGCTCAAATTTGAACTCGTCTTTGAACCTCGCGGTAAGGGTATCGCGTACTATGGCGCTTACTCTGTCTTTGACTTCCTGTTCCATGTTGTGCCCTTTGTCCTCTGGCGCTTTCCTGATCCTCTAGCCGTACGTTAATTCTACGAGTTGGCATCCAACAGGCTACATTCGCTCCGGGGCGGTCATCCCCATTAACTCCAGGGACCTGCGGAAAACGATCTGGGCCGATTCCACCAGCTTCAGCCGGGCGAGGGTCAGATCGTTGTCTTCGGCGTGGGCCGATATTACGCGGCAGTTCTCGTAGAACCAGTGAAACGCCGTGGCAAGTTCCATCGTGTAGTGGGGCAGGTGATGGGGTTCCAGGGTGGTGGCCATCTGCTCCACCAACTCCGGCAGGCGCAGCATGGCCCTGATGAGCCCCAATTCGCTGGGGTGCTGGAGCAGTCCGACGTCGCCGCCGCTCCAGTCTATGTCGCGGCTGCGGGCCAGACTGAGTATGCCGGCGTTCCTGGCGTGGGCGTATTGCACGTAATAGACCGGGTTCTCGGAAGATTCCTTCTTGGCCAGCTCCAGGTCGAACTCCATCTGGGTGGACGGCGTCCGCGCCAGGAAGAAGTAACGGCAGGCGTCGCTGCCCACCTCCTCGGCCAACTCTCGCAGGGTGACGAAATCCCCGGTGCGTTTGGAAGCCCGTACCACTTCCTCGCCCCGTTTCAGGGTCACCATCTGGGAAATGAGCACGGTAAGGCGTTCCGGTTCGATTCCCAACGCGGCCACCGCAGATTTCATGCGGGGAACGTGCCCTTGGTGGTCGGCCCCCCAGATGTCCACCACGGCATCGAAGCCCCTTCCGATGAATTTGTTGTAGTGGTAGGCGATATCGGAAGCGAAGTAAGTGGGCTCCCCGGACGACCTGACCACCACGTTGTCCTTATCGTCGCCCAACATGGTGGAGTTGAACCAGAGGGCGTCCTCCCGGTGTGACAGATAATTCTTTTCCCGAAGAGCTTCGAGGGCCCGGTCGTACTCGCCGTCTTGGTAAAGGGTCCGTTCGCTGAACCAGTTGTCGAAGACCACGCCGATCCGGGAAAGGTCTTCCCGGATGAGGGTAACCATCCTCTCCCGCCCCAAGTCTCCAATGGACTTCAGTGCCTCGTCTTCGTTCCCTTCGAGGAAACGGGCGCCTTCGGCATCGGCGATCTCTTGTCCCAATTCGTTCACATAGTCGCCCATGTAGCCGTTTGACGGCATTTCGGCAGGGACGCCGAGGCTTCCCTTGTAGCGCGTCAGGACAGACCGATAGAAGGCGTCCATCTGGCTGCCGGCGTCGTTAACGTAATACTCCCGCGTGACCTGGTAGCCTGCGGCATCCAGAACATTGGCGAGGGTGCTGCCCAACACGGCCCCACGGGTGTGGCCCACGTGCACCGGGCCTGTGGGGTTCACGCTGACGAACTCCACCATAATGCGCCGGCCGTGTCCCAAGTCTACGTTGCCGAATTCTCCGCCGGCCTCACGCACCAGGTCCACCTGCTCCTGCAACCACTGGTCTTTCAGGTAGAAGTTGATGAACCCGGGAGGGGCGGCTTCCACCCGGTCGACCGGCCCCCCTCCGGGGATACGGTCCACCACGGTCTGGGCCAACTCCAACGGATTGATCCTGGTTGCCCGCGCCAATCGCAGGGGAAGGTTGGTGGAGAAGTCCCCGTGCTGGGAGTTGCCCGGCCGTTCCACCTGTATTTCAGGCAGAGTGTCCAATTGGAGGACGCCGTCCAGGCGCACGGCCTCGACGGCTTGGCTGATCAGACGCCGGATGGTCTCGATAACCAGGGGAGTGGCCATTTGCCCATCATCCCGATACGAATGTCGTAATACCGAAAAAGGAAAGGCGGCCTTGGCCGCCCTTGGGATTTTACCACAACCACCGGCGTGCCCGTTCCGTTTGGAGAGCCGCCGTTATGCCCCGTTATGCAAATGTACCGGCGTCAGGCAGATGCCCGCGCCCCAGGGTCATTCAACTGTTGAGTCCGACCCCTCTCGTCGTCCCGGTCGCAACGGGACCCAGGGACCGATGCCGGATTCGGTCCCCCCGAATGCCGCTAACCCAAGTTTCGGGTCTGGATTCCGGCTGCGGCCGGAAGGACGGGAGGATTTTCCGACAATTGCATGACTCTGGCCGGCGCCATCGTGCGAACCCGCGGCGCAACACAGGCGCTGTTAAAATACAATGATCAGACGATAGCCGGAATAGCAGAAAACCGGGACCATCGTCAACGGATTCCGGTATCCGACCGCCTCAACCGGCAAAACTCCGGCCTTGATGGCCTTATGGAACGGCCCTTGGCTACATCCACCGAGCCCCAACCTGAGGACCGGCCGTTCTCCAATGAGGAGGAGGTCCAAAAGTCGGCGGCCGCCATAGAAGAATTCTTGGACCGCGGCGACCGTGAGGCCGCTTGGGACCGCTTCGCCCTTCTTCACCCTGCCGATCAAGCCGACGCTCTGGACGGGCTCGCCCCGGAATTTCAACGGTCTCTCTTGTCCGAAATGGACCCGGCGACGGTGGCGTCGTTGCTGGAGTTTCTCGAACCCGAAGAGTCGGCCGTACTGCTGCGGCATGTCGGAGACGCCCACGTGGCCGCGGTGCTGGACCTGACCGGTCCGGACGTGGCCGCCGACGTCCTCCAGCAGTTCCCGGAAGCCCATCAATTGGAAACCCTGCTGGAGATGCGGGGTTCGGAGGAGGTGGAAGAGCTCCTCCGGTACCGGGACGACACTGCCGGCGGTCTGATGACCCTCGACTTCCCAGTGTTTACCGAGGCCACAACCACTCCCAACGCGCTGGACCAGTTGCGGTTGCTGGGCCCCGACGCCGAAAGCATCGACTCGGTGTTGGTAGTGAACGATGACCGGTGGCTGGTGGGGTCGGTCAGCCTGGTCCGGCTGGCCTTGGCGCGGCCGACCTCGATCGTCAGCGACATCATGGACTCCCCGGTGCAGTCGGTCACCTCCCAGACCGACCAAGAGGAGTGCGCCCGGGTGATGCAGCGCTACAACCTGTCGCGGCTGCCGGTGGTGGACCAGGAAGGGCGGTTGACCGGCGTGATCCTGGCCGAAGATATTGTCGACGTTATGGAGGAAGAGGCCACCGAAGATATGTTCCGCATCGCGGGCGTTGGAGAGGAACGGGTGTTGGGACCCCTCCGCGACTCCCTGCGCAGCCGGCTGCCCTGGCTCTCCATCAACCTCGCCACGGCTTTTCTGGCCGCCGTGATGGTAAGCCTCTTCGAGTCCACCATCATCAAGGTGGTGGCATTGGCTGTGTTCCTGCCGGTGGTGGCCAGCCAGGGAGGGATCGGCGGTACCCAGACGGTTACCTTGGTGGTGCGCGGCATGTCCCTGGGGGAGGTGCCGCGGCGTCAGGGCATGCGCCTCTTGCGCCGCGAACTGACGTTGGGACTGGTGCACGGCGTGGTCCTGGGGGTGTTGGTAGCGTGTGTCGCCGTGGCCTGGAAGGGCAACGCCGTGCTGGGACTGATCCTCGGCGGTGCAATGCTGGGGAATATGCTGGTGGCCGGTCTGGCCGGCGCCGGCGTGCCCTTGCTGCTTCGGCATATGAGGCTGGACCCGGCAGTCTCGTCGGCAGTCTTCGTGACCACGTTCACCGATGTGATAGGATTCTTGCTGTTCTTGGGACTGGCCGCGGCCTTCGTCAAATTCCTGGTCTAGCCAGCGTTTCCAGGCGATGCCAAGATACCGACAGGATGAAGCAAGATACCGACAGGATGAAGGAGGAAAGATGCGGGGCAAGATAGCCCTGGTTGGTGGAGAGGAGTTCAGGACGGGCTGCGAAGAGATGGACCGGGCCGTGATGGCAGTTTCGGGAAAGCAGCCTGCCAGCGTCCTGATCATTCCAACCGCCGCCGTTACGGGACCAGCCAAGGCCGCCAACGACGGCGTTACTCATTTCGCCGCGTTGGGCGGCGCCGCCAGCCAGTTGATGGTGTTGGACGCCGCCCAAGCCAATAACGGGGACTTCGTGGCTCCCGCCTCCCAGGGCGATGTTGTCTACTTTACCGGGGGCAACCCGGACCACCTGCTGGCAACCCTTCGGGACTCGGCTTTGTTGCGAATACTGCTGGCGGGCCAAGAAACCGGACAGGTGCTGGGAGGCTCCAGCGCCGGGGCAATGGTGATGGGTTCCGTGATGCGCCGCCCCAGCGCTGGCGGGTGGGTGGACGGGCTGGGTATCGTTCCGGGCGTTGCGGTGTTGCCCCATCACGAAGGGAGAGACCCGGTCGCGACCGCGAATGAATTGCGGTCCGGCGCCCCGGATGGCATAGTCTACCTGGGGATCGACGCCCGGACCGGATGCCTGGGTTCGCCCGGTGATTGGCTGGTGGTCGGCTCCGGCCGCGTGACCGTGTACCAAGCCGGCGAATTTGGTCAATTCGATGCCGGGGACCGTTTGCCGGCCGGATTCTGAGCCGGGCCCGTGACCCAGGCCCAGTTCGTTGATAAACTAAGGCGGACCAATAATTCCAAAATATTTAGGAGTACCGATGGCAAGCAGGATGATGTTAATTCCAGTACCCGAGGGAAACACCGAGGCGGTGAAGGCGGCGTTCGTCGAAATGTCCGGCTCGCGAGAAAACCAGTGCGTCACCAACCGCGGCGTCATGGGCGTCACCCGGGAGTATGTGTGCCTCCAGCACACTGCCCACGGCGACGTGTTAATCGCCTACCTCGAGGGCGACGATCCCGAGAAGGCGTCGGAACGCATGATGGCGTCGGACTCGGAGTACGCTCGCTGGATCGCTAGCACGGTAATGCCCCTGATGGGCGTACGCTCGCTGGATTCCGCGGAGGTCCTGGCGGACTGGTCGGCCTGATCCCGGGTCCCGGACTCGGAAGGCGGCGGCACCGGAAGAATACTACTTCCGGCGTTCTCGAAGCTCGGCCCAGACCTCTTCGGGCTTCACCCCTGACGCCGCCATCAAGACCAAGGTGTGATAGAGGAGGTCGGCGATTTCCGAGGGAATCTGTTCCATGTCGCCGTGAACCGCGGCGATGGCGGTCTCGCCGGCCTCTTCGATCACCTTCTGGGCGATGCGTGGCACGCCTTCTTCCAGGAGCTTGACGGTGTAGCTGCCCTCCGGCATCTCCCGCTGGCGGTCTTGGACCAACGCGAACAGCTCCGCCAGTATGCCGGGGCCAGTGTCGGTGTCTTCGTAACCTTCGGGCAGGCCTTCCAGAGGGTTGAAGAAGCACGATGTTTCGGCCGTGTGACAGGCCGGTCCGTCAGGGTCCACCTTCAACAATAGCGTGTCGCCGTCGCAGTCCAACCAGGCCTCCTTCAGGTTGAGGTAATTCCCGGAAACCTCCCCCTTGTGCCAGAGGTCCTCCCGGCTGCGGCTGTAGAACCAGACCTGGATGCCTTCGACGGTCCGCTTGATGGAACCGGGGTTCATGTATCCGAGCATCAGCACTTGGTTGGTGTTGATGTCTTGGGCGATGGCGGGCACCAGGCCCTGCTCGTTCAGCTTCACCTTCATGGCCATGCTTCCTCAATACCCGAGTTTAATACCTGAGTTTTGCGGGTCCGTGAGATTTACCGGTTGTTAAGGTCCCGGGCCAAGAGCGCCGGCAGCTCCGACAGGCTCGAGATTTCGTGGTCCGGGGCCGGCAGGCCCGGGTCCGGCGGGTTGCGGCGCCGGTTTATCCAGACCGCGTTCATGCCGACCCGGGTCGCCCCCAAAACGTCCTCGTATTGACGATCACCAACGTAGACTGCCTCCGCGGGTGTGACGCCCAACTGCCGGAGAATTGCCTCGAACAGTCCCGGAAGCGGTTTGTAGACCCGGGCGGTCTCCGAAGAAAGCACCGTTTCAAACTCAACGTCCAACCGGGCCAGGTTGGGCATCAGGTACCCGTTATCGGCATTGGAAAGCACTGCGGTGCGATATTCCCCTTGAATCGCCCGCACCGCCTCGTTGGTTTCCGGGTAGGGTTGCCGCTGCGCCAGGTCGATGAAAAAACGGTCGGTCGCATCGGCGGGGTTCCCGGCGATGCCAAGCTCGGCGAAGGACTGGCGGAAAGCCCCTTCCCAAGCTTCCCGGTAGGTGCGAAATGGCCGGGACGGATCGGTGCGGGCTTTTCGGTTGTTCGCGTCGGCCAGTCGCCAACGGTCCCACAGACGCTCCGGTGTGACGGGAAGGGCCTGCTCTTCGATGATTGTCGAGAAGCTCCCGCGCCAAGTGTCGTTCTGGTCCCGCACCAGGGTTTCGTACATATCGAAGATGACTGCGGTGATTGACGTGGACAAGGCTTTTTTACCCTAAAGCGCGGGACCGGGCAGGGGCCGTACCGGCACGCCGCGGCTGCGGAGGTAGTCTTTGGCCTCCCCGATGGAATAGGTCCCGAAGTGAAAGATGCTGGCGGCCAGCACGGCATCGGCCTTGCCTTGGTCCAACGCTTGGTACATGTGGTCCAAGGTGCCCGCGCCGCCGCTGGCGATGACCGGAACGGGGACCGACTCCGATATCGCGCGAGTCAATTCCAGGTCGTAGCCGGTCTGCTGCCCGTCTTCGTCCATGCTGGTGAGCAGGATCTCCCCGGCCCCCAGCTCGACGGCCCGGACGGCCCACTTTACCGCGTCGATTCCGGTGGGGGTGCGCCCGCCCCGGGTGAACACCTGCCAGCGGGAACCGTCTTCCAGTCCCAGGCTTTCGTCGCTGGCCGCAGGCTGCCCTCCGATCGAATCGACCCGGGAATCGACCCCAGGATCGACCCGCTTGGCGTCGATGGCCACCACGATACACTGGTTGCCGAACTGGGCCGAAGTTTCCGCGACCAAATCGGGGCCAGTGACCGCCGCAGTGTTCAGCGATACCTTGTCGGCTCCGGCGTTCAGCATCCGGCGGACGTCCTCCGAGCTGCGGAGTCCGCCGCCCACGGTCAATGGAATGAAGACCTGTTCCGAGACCCTCCGCACCACCTCGACCAAGGTGTCCCTGGAATCCGAGCTGGCGGTAATGTCGAGAAAAACCAGTTCGTCGCCGCCCTGTTCGTCGTAGAAGGACGCCAATTCCGCCGGGTCGCCGGCGTCGCGAAGCTGGACGAAACTGACCCCTTTTACGACGCGGCCCGCGTCAACGTCAAGGCAGGGGATGATGCGTTTGGTGAGCACGAACGCCTCGGGCAGGGGATGGTCCGCGGCGGGGGCCGTCGCCGCCATCGAAGTATACCATCGCCGGGCGGCGGCGGCCCCCGCCGGGTATGCGGAGAAAATTGCGAAATCCTGTGCTTGGTGGAGGCTGGAAGCACCTGGCCCGTCGACACGGAACATTGGGGTAGCACAGATTGAGATTACGAGAGGGGTAGGGACTTATGGCCGAGCGGGTAGAGGACGGGGTTGTCGCAAAGAGGTCTTACTTGAGGGTAATTGAGTTCCAACCGGCTGTCAGGGTCTGGCCCTGGAACTCTTGGTTGGCCCGGACTTGTATCCAAATGTTGTAACCAGTCGTAACCTCTTCCAAGTCGCATACATCGGCGACCTCCGGCCTGGGGTCGTAGAAGGACCAGGCCTTGGTGGTGTTGTCGAAGTGCCAGACCACCTCTAGGTTATTCTCGGCAATCAGGCCGGCGAACGCCTCCGCGCTGGTAAGGGTGCCGGATGGGAACGGGTCCGAATGGATGCCTTGGTGGAGGGGCAACATTATCTCCTTAAATTCTTCGATGCGCTTGCCCATTTCAATGACCATCGCCTGATATCGTCGTTCCTGTGCGGCTCTTTCCCGTTTTTCACGCCACATCTTAGCCAACACCATACCTACACCCCTTTTTGCACCTTTTGGGAGAATAATTCGATGCCGTACCAGATTAGATGAGCGGCCTCACGCAAAAGCGCCACAAACAGGGCTATCCCTATTGACGCGCTGGAAATTTCAGCAAATCGAGTTATGCTGTTATCGAGTTTCCAGGCATCCCAGTACAACCAGGAAGTCAATCCACAAGCAATCAGGGAGAGTAGGTAAGCCCCACAGTACAGAGTGCCAAGAGCACGGATTGCTTCGTTGCCTCTATCGGACGAAGCCTCCTTGGATTCTTTTTCCGGCATTCGGAAAGCGCCCTTTGTTATCGATTCATTCGTTAACCAAGCTTAACAGTACAAGCGAAAAGTATACACCGCCACGTATTTTGTATGGAGACGCGTGGCGGAATGTTGATTGGCCAACGGTAATTTCGTCTCCTTTCGCCGATTAGACAGCGAGTCTGGGTACCACTAACACTGGTCGCACCCCATCAAGAGGTCTCCATCACCATGCCTATTTGCTTATTCTCTACAGGATTGGGCCGCATTGGATTGGCCCGGTCGTTGGGGTAGAATTGGCGCATTCTGAAGCTGGAGGAAACTAATGGCTATCACGCTGGAAGAGGCAAACCGCATTATTCATGGAGCCTTGGCTAAGGCGGCGGAGCTCAACATCCAAATCAACGTGGCGGTCTGCGACGCCGGGGGGAGGCTGGTCGCCTTCAATCGTATGGACGGCGCAATCTGGGGCGGCGTGTACGGGTCCCAGGGTAAGGCCGTGGCGTCTGCGGCATTCGGCCGCACCAGCGGCGAACTGCAAGGGGCGGCCGGAAGCCCTATCATCTCTGGAATCATTGCCGCCGAGGGCGGACACGGCATCGCCAGCCAGGGCGCGGTGCCGATAATTCGCCATGGGGCGGTGGAAGGCGCTTGCGGCGTCGGCGGAGGCACCGCCCAAGAGGACGAGGATTGCGCGGCCGCCGGGGTTGCCCTGCTGTAGGTCGGTCATTTGGTTATTAGATCGTTGGGGGGGCCCGGCTCAGGGAACGAAGGCGGTCACTGAGGCCGGGGCCCCGCTACCTCCCGCCAATCTCAGCAGTCCGATAACCAGAGTGGCGCCCGTCGAGGGGAGTTGCTCCAGGTTGGCGAGGTTCTCCAGTACGATCCGGGATTCGGCCAGAGCCAGCCGGCTGACCAGAAACTCCCGGTCGGCCCCAGGCTCCACGCCGGCGGTATCCGTGGCCAACCCAGCGGCCTGCCGTTGATCCAGCAGCATGCGGGCCGCGTCGACGCCGAAACCGGGAAAGTGAAGGCGCCCGTCGGGTCCGCTCCCCAAGTAGCTGGCCGGGTCTTGCCAGCGCCGGCTCCAACCGGTACGCAGGATTACCAGGCTTCCAGACGCCACCGCGCCGTGTTCTCGTTCCCATCCGGCCAGTTCCCCCAACGTAAGGCTGTAGTCGGAGTGGTTTTCGCAATGGGCAGTGACGTCTATGACGGTGGCGGGAACCACCAAACGCTCGACCGGGTACGCGGCGGTGTCCGGCCCTCGGGCGAAGAAGCTGACCGGAGCGGTAAGATGAGTGCCTGAATGCTCTCCCATGGAGAACCGGCGAAGGAAATAGCCATCCCGTTCTATCCCGGCAACCACCTCAGTCTCGACCGGCGGGTCGCCGGGCCATCGTGGAATGTCGGGCGTGATGGCCCAGCTAAGGTCTACCACCCGCGAATACGAAATGACGCCGGGACCCGGTTGTCCTTCGATTCGGGCTTGGGTCGACTCCTTGTCTGCCAACGCGCCGTTCTCCTTCAGCAATGGGGGATGTCCTGTAACGCTTGGGAAGTAGTATAAGGCCGGGGTGGCGTACGCCGCCCCGGCCTTATTGTTGGGACCGGACGGTTGGAGCCCAAACCTACCCGCCGATGAACCACCCGTCTCCGCCGTCCGCTCCCCGCCGCAAAAGCGGCATGCCGCTACAGGCTACGCCGGCAGCGGCAACCGGCCGGCCCAGTATTCGTGATCGACCGCCGAGACCTTGACGTCTGCGTCGATCCACTGCATCGCTCTCTGAGCGTCCCGATGGCTGGCCATTTCGGGGCGTTCCGGTCTCTTGCCATAAACGGTGCAGTCAAAGGCCCAAGCGTCCCGGTCGATAACATATCCCCGGTAGTAAATCTTCATGGTTGGCTCCCTCCTGCGTCTGGTGGACCGGTAAAAGTATGTACATATGTTCTAACACCCTTTGAGGTCGGTCAACGGGCAACTGTCAGTTACCGGATTTGGCAGTGGCCCAGTTTGACTTGGGCGGGGGCGGCCCGCTGTTCCCGGTGCCGTAGAACCCCAGCCAGCACTTCGGCTCGTGTAGTTATTGGTCCCAGTCCAAGGACGCCTTCAACACCTTATACACAAGTGTCTTGCCTTTGAGTGGAAGAGGTGCAGGCCACAACTGATTTGCGATGTCAAATATCCGCCGCACCGGGCTCAGGGTAACGAAAAAGAAAACGGCAGATATGGCGAACTACCTTAAGGCCAGTCAAGGGAGTAGTGAGTAGAAACAGTTGGCGCGGCAAAGAGAGGAAAGGGTTAGGGTTCTGAGGTCGGCTATAGTTGACTCTACGTGTTGTAACGGACTGCTCGTCGGACGTCATCCTTCAATATTGCCCAGCGCTCGCACCACCCGCTGTCAACGAGATTGTCAAAGCCGGGTTCTAGGTCGGGAAATACTTTGAGGCTGACGTTTAAGACCAAGAAGTAGTATTCCAATGCGCTAAGTACAATTCCAGGCAGCATCCACTCGGGTCTTTTCTCAATACCCGACAGCTCCAAAAGTAGTTGCGACATGCCATGGCCTCCGCCATGGGCACTCTCTGATGCATGCCTGTACATCGTGTCGTAATCATCCGTCAACCCAAGCTTCTCGGACATCTCTTTCAAGTTCTCCCACGGTCGAGAGTGTGGGAACAACAATTTGGATGCTTCGGCGTAGGAGCCACGTTCCAACAAATCCCGGATCTCTGCATCGGTGTTTCTAGCATCTTCACCGATGACGCGGCTGTATTCCAGGAAACTGGGCACCAGGCTCTCGGGGTTTGTCTCCATGTACTTTAGTCTCACGGCAAGCTCGAATAGGTGCCGCACCAGCACCTTCGACGGATTATCCATTCCATCGGCTGAAATGAGCCTTATGGCCCTTAACGTCTCGTGTGACAGAAACAGATAGAACAATGCAACATTCTTCCAATCGTCCACGCTAATGTCATCCGTTGGTTCAATTGGGACACCAAGGATGTCATCGACAAGGTCTAGCGTCGCTTGCAACAACTTTTATTCCCCATAACGAACCTTTGCTCACCTCACCATCTCTGCCAGCCCCGCTGTTAGGTACTCTTGGGGCCGGTCGCGCTTTTTTAGTCGGAGCCGAGAGTGCGGCACTAGATTGGATTTCGAGTGAAGAATATGGACGATACAGGTGCCAGGGGTACGCTGCCGGATGGCCGGATGTGAGTCGTTAGCCGAAGCGGGGCGAAGGCTCAGGGGCCGGGTGAACTGGCGGCGACGTCCCGAAGGAAGTCGGCAATGGGTTTCGATTCCTGCTGCGAGGAGACCATGTCCCTGACCACGACTTCGCCCTTCTCTATTTCGTCGTCCCCGAGGATCAGAGCGTAAGGGATTTCCAGGGCGTTGGCCTGGCGCATTTGCCCCCGCAGCCCCCGGGAGCCGCTGCTGAGAATTGCTCCCACCCCGGCGCGCCGCAGCTTGACCGCGAGGTCCAGCGCCGGGCCTCGGGCCGCGTCGCCCACGTTGGCCACCAAGTATTGGGGGGAGGGCTCGTCGGGCACCGGGACTTCCCCTCTTTGCAGGTTGAGGGTAAGCCGCTCGATGCCGGTGGCGAAGCCGATTCCGGGGGTGGGCCGACCGCCCAACCCGGTGATCAGACCGTCGTAGCGTCCGCCGCCGCAGATGGTCGACTGGCCGCCGGCCTCAACCGGCTGCACTTCGAAGACTGTTCTGGTGTAATAGTCCAATCCCCGCACCAGCCGGTGGTCCACCCGGTAGGGCAAGTTCATAACATCCAGGTAGCTCTGTAACTTCGACCAGTGTGCCTGGCACGCCTCGCAGAGATGGTCCACCGACTGCGGGGCCTCGTCCCCGAGGGCGTGGCAGGTCTCCACCTTGCAGTCCAGCAGTCGCAACGGGTTGCGTTCCAACCGCCCTTGGCAGTCGGGGCACAGCTTGCCGGCGTGCCCTTGGTAGTAACCAAGCAGACGGTTTACATAAGCTGGCCGGCACTCTTCGTCGCCGATGCTGTTGACCAGAAGGTTGACATCCCGCAGGCCTAGGCTCCCCATCAGCTCCCAAGCCAGTTCAATGACCTCGGCATCGACCGAGGGGTCGGCATCGCCCAACACTTCGACGCCGAACTGGTGGTGTTGGCGAAAACGCCCGGCTTGGGGCCGTTCGTAACGGAACACTGGGCAGAAGTAATACATCCGGACCGGCTGGGGCAGGTTGTGCATCCCGTGCTCCAGGTAGGCCCGGCACACGGGAGCCGTCCCCTCGGGCCGGAGGGTCATGCTGTCGCCGCCCCGGTCCTCGAAGGTGTACATCTCCTTTTCGACGATGTCGGTGCCTTCGCCCACCGAGCGGACGAACAGGTCGGAGTCCTCAAAAGCGGGCGTGTCGATGCGGGCATACCCGAAGCGGTCGGCTACATCCTTGGCCTTCGCCTCGATGTAGCGCCAATACTTCTGCTCTTCGGGCAGCCGGTCAGCGGTGCCCCGTGGCGCGCGAAAAACGGTCAAGTGCCCTCCACGGCTGATCTAATAGCCTCAGTTTCCATCATACTGTTTCGCGACGGCGCGTCGCAATTGGTGGGCAGAGCAGCGCCCCGGATTGGCAGGCAGGTTGTCTTTGGCCCGTTGCTAGACGGGTCATCAGCGGGACAGGCGTGGATGGTTTAGCAAAAGCTGTCAGGCTTATAATCAGTTAGTTATGATGATATATGTGGATGAATCTGAATGGCCGAGACCAAAAACTCCGGGCGGGTATACCGTATGGGCAGCTGTGGCAATACCCAGCGCCAGTAGCAAAGAGTTTTTCCGTGATCTGTTTAACTTGGAAAAGAAGTTCTGGAAAGTGGAAGAGCCCTTCGATTTCGAAATAAAAGGGAGGTTGCTCCTCAGTCGGAACGGATTAACAAGTCCCAAGAAACGGGAATTCATCGAGGAGATCCTCTCGCTCTGTAAGCTGAACCAAGTGGTGGCTTTCGCGATGGGCCTCCGGTATCCGCATACACCGACGATGCAGGGTTGGCATAAACCGAATACTTATTTAGTGATCAGTGATTTGCTGGATCGTGTGGATGCAATGATGAGCGAAAATTTCCGCAGCGAACTCGCGGTGATGGTGTTCGACTCACAAGAGGACGGTAAAGACAAAGAAAGAGCCTTGGAGTTCGGTAATTACTTGTATGGGACCCACCAGGGAAGGATGATTGCCCATGTAGCCGATACGCCGATATTTGCAAGCTCAATGGTGACGAAGGGTCTGCAAATCGCAGATGTATTTGCGTATGCACTAGCGCAACAGAATCTGGGCCGAAACGAGATCAAGCCGTACTGCGACAGAATCAGGGAATTGGAATGGCGCCGTTTGACAGAAACTGGAGAGCAACCAAGGAGGGGGTTTCGGTTCCGAGATGTTGCACCCAATGAAGAAAGAATTGGCGATCCAAACAATGAGACCATTGAATAGTCTCGTTGAATCCTCGGTTTTGCTTATTCAGCAAGACACCAATTCTTTACTAGTTGCTATGATACCGGTCACTAATGTTTTCGGCAATGGGGCATAGGTGATGTGTACCTCACCCCGCCCACGCCCATTGACCGCGCCCTGGTCTCGCGGCGTACCGTTACGCTATGCCAACCCCTCTCCCTCGAGCTCTTCCAGCTCCGCAGGGGACATACCGCCTATGGTGCACAGCAGCTCCGTGTTGTGCTCCCCGAGCAGGGGCGGCTGGCGGTTGGGGTTTCCGGGCGTACCGGCCAGCCTGATGGGCGTATTGATCGTGCGGAAAACTCCGCCCATGTCGTTGCCGCCGTTGACGAGCATTCCACGCGCCTCCAGGTGGGGACACTGGTCGAGGTCGGCCTGGTCCTGCACCATGCCCATGGAGTAACCGATTTCGATAAGCCGGCGGGTGACCTCGGCCTTGGGGAGCTGCTTCGACCATTCCTCGATGGCGGGTACGAATTGGGACATATAGAACTCGCCGCTGATGCCTTCGCCCAAGAACCGGCGGTCCTCAATCAGGTCCTCCCGGCCGATCAAGCGCCAGAGGGCCTCCCACTTTTCCGCCCCGCCCGCGCCCGCCAACACCACGTAGCCGTCTTTGGCCTCCAAGGCGAGCTGGGCGCTCAGCATGTTGCCGCGCTCCCGTCCCGCAACCTGGCCCGTTGCCTGGTAGAAGGGGAAGGTGCTGGTCATGTGGGCCGCCATGCAGTCGTACATGGCCATGTCCACGTACTGGCCCGACCCGGTGCGGTGGCGGCTCTCCAAGGCCATCATGATGGCGAGGGCGGTCCACACGCCGGGGACCGAGTCTCCGATGTTGTCTCCCACCATCTGTGGGCCCTGGTCTCCAAACTGGTCCGGGGGGCCGCCGGTCACAGCCATCCATCCGCCCATGCCTTGAACGCAGGGGTTGTTGGCGGGCCAATGCGAATAAGGCCCCGGAGCCGGTCCGTCGGGGTCGCCGTAGCCGGTGAGGCTGACGTAAATGATCCGGGGGTTGATCCCGGTTAAGAAATCGTAACCCAGTCCCAACCGCCGCAGCGCCCCTGGCCCCCAGTTGTCCAAAAGCACGTCCGACTCGGCTGCCATTCGCTGGAAGGCCTCCTTGCAGCGGGGGTCGCGCAGGTCAAGGGTCACGCTCTTCTTGTTGCGGTTCAGGCCCAGGTAGCGGGAGCTTACCCTTTGGCCATCAGGGCCTTCGATGAATGGCCCGTTGGCGCGCCCTCTCTCCCCGCTCCCGGGTCGCTCGATCTTGATAACCTCGGCGCCCATGTCGGCCAGTATCATCGAGCAGAACGGCCCGGCGACGATGTGAGTGACGTCCAGCACCCGCAGCCCTTCCAAGGGCAAGGGCTGGGAAACGGGCAACGGCTGGGAAACCGTTCCGGCCGCCACCGGTCAGCTCACGCCGGGGACGTTGGGAATCTGCAGGCCCAGGCCCTGTTCGATGAACCGCTTGGCGTTGCGCACGTAGTTTGCGGTGGGGTCCTTCAGCCGCTCCGCTTGGGCTGGACTCAAGGGGCGAATCTGGCCCGGAACGCCGATGACCAACGAGTTGGCGGGCACGTGGCCGCGCACGATGGCTCCAGCGCCGATGAAAACGTAGTCGCCCACGTCGGCGTCCTCCAGCAGCACCGCGTTGACGCCGATGAGCACGTTGCTGCCTACCTTGCCGCCGTGCACCACCGCGCCGTGGGTCAGCAGCACGTTGTCGCCCAACTCCAGGTGGTCGTCGGTGTGCAGAACGCAATTGTCCTGCAGCGAGCAATTCTTGCCGATGACGATGTCGCCGTAATCGGCCCGGATTACCGCTCCCGGCCAGACGCTGGTGTTTTCGGCGATGGCGACGTCGCCCACGATGTAAGCGGCTTCGCTGACGAATACGGAAGGGTGAATCTTGGGAAACTTGCCGTCAAGTCCGCGTATCAACTGGACCTCCTTGGTACTCTGGGACTTCCGGGAACCTCCGGGCCACGAATTTGGCTTCAAGAATACACGCCGCTGGGCGGGCGTGCCAGAGCCGTAGGCAGTGGCCCAGGCAGCGGCCCGGCTGGCGGAAATGTCGTCCCTACAGGCTGAAAACGCCTTTCAGCCCTTGCAGGCTGTAGTGACAGGCGTAGGCTATCATGAAGAACTTGACCTGTTTGCCCAAGCCGACCGCCAGCATGAACCGCCAGAGGGGATAGCGCAAGGCGCCGGCGGCGATGCCGGCCACGTCGAACACCGGGTTCGGCACTGCGGATATGACGAACAGCAGCAGCCAGCCCCGTTTTCTCATCCAGTATTCCACCTTCTGGTAGAAGCGGTTCTGGTCTATCAGCCCGCGCCCGCTGCGGCCCAGGAAGTAGCCGGTCAACTCTCCCACCGTCCCGGCCAGTCCGGCGATGACGGCTACGGCGGCGGGGTTCAGGAACGTCGCGGTGGTGCAGGTAACGGCGAGGGCCGGGACCGGTATCACCAGCCCGGCGCTGCCCACCAGCACGATCAGGCCCACCGCTCCGTATCCGGCCTGGCGGGATATGAGGGCGTCCCCGAAGACGACGGCAGAGGCGACCGCAGCCACGACGGCTGCAAAGATGGCGACGCGCCGGAGGGTATCTGGGTCGCGCCGTGCCAGGCGGGTCTTGGTGTCGCTCAGGGAGAACTCGCGGCCCAGGAACCTCATCAGCCTGGAGCGGCCAGGCCCTTCGGGGACTCCGCCTTCAGGAAGCCGGTGAGAATGTCGTTGAAGAAGTCCGCCTTTTCCATGTGGGGCCAGTGGCCGCACTCGGGCACGGTGTAAACCGTTCCTTCGGGAAGGGCGCTGCGCGCTTCATGGGCCACCGAAACCGGTATGACCGGGTCGTTCTCGCCCCATACCAGCATCATCGGGATCGTGGACTCCCGGAGCCGGGGCAAGAGGTTGCTGCCGGGCCGGAGCCCGAAGATGTTGATCCCGGACCGGAGCGAACGCAGCATGGCGGAACGCGCTCCGGGCAATTGCCTTGTTCGCATGATTTCCGGCAGGACTTCGTCGAAACAGTCGGGCAGCCGGTAGAACATTCGCTGGCCTATGCCGAACCATGCGTTGAGACGGGGGTTGAATAGCAGCTCGCCGATGCCGGGGATGGACATCAGCCGCAGCACCCATGAGACCCGCCGCCCCAATCCCCCGGGACCGACCATCCCCAGCTTTGCCACCCGGCCAGGGTATTCCAGCGCGAACAGCCCCACGATCAGGCCGCCGGCCGAGCTTCCCACCACCGAAAGCGGCCCAGTTCCCAGGGCTTCCGTAAAGTCGAACAGGAATCGTGCGGCCGACGCCGCGTCGTAGGTCAGGTGGCCCGGCTTGTCCGAGTCCCCGTAGCCGGGAAGGTCGAGGGCTATAACCCGGAACCCGGCCTCCGCCAAGTGGTCAACGTTGCAATACCAAGTGATCAGGGAGCTGCCCAAGCCGTGCAGGAGCAGCACGGCCGGGCCTTCCCCGGCCTCAACGTAGTTGACGTTGACGCCCCAGATTTCTACGGACTTGCTTTCGGCCCGCTGCATTCCCCCGTCTCTCATGTGTCACCCCGGACCGAAGCGAAGGGTCTCCTCACTGCGGATGAGATTCTTCGTTCCGCTTAGAATTGCCGATGGCCTGGCGAAGGCCGCGTATGCGGAATCCTGCGTCTATCTCAGACGGCGGCCAGCGCCTCCATCCTGGTCAGCGTGAGGCCGTTGTCGCCGGCGTCCACCAGAATCCGGTCCCCGGCCGCGAATTCCCCGGAAAGCACCGCCCGGGACAGCGGGTTTTCCAGTTGCCGCTGCACCGCCCGGCGCAGCGGCCGCGCCCCGTATACCGGATCGAACCCTTCCCGGGCCAGCCACACGGTGGCGTCGGCGGTCAGCTCGAAGGTAATCTCCCGTTCTTCTAGCCGCGCCTGCACCTCCCTGGTCATCAGGGCCACGATCTGTACGATCTGGCCCTGTGCCAATGGATGGAACACGATGGTCTCGTCGATGCGGTTGAGGAACTCCGGACGGAAAGCGCGTTTCAGCGCCGCGTCGACCGACTCCCGCAACTGCCGCATCTCGTCTTCAGCGTCCCGGCTGTCGGGCCGGAAGCCGAAGGGCTGGCGGCGCGGGCCATCAGTACCCAAGTTACTGGTCATTATAATTACGGTGTTGCGGAAATCAACGGTCCGCCCGTGGCCGTCGGTCAGCCGCCCGTCCTCCAGGACTTGCAACAGGATGTTGAACACGTCGGGATGGGCCTTTTCGATTTCGTCGAAAAGCACCACCCGGTAGGGCCTGCGCCGCACCGCCTCCGTCAGCTGGCCGCCCTCGTCGTAGCCAACGTAGCCCGGCGGCGCGCCGATGAGCCGCGAGACCGTGTGCTTCTCCATATACTCGGACATGTCGATGCGGACCATGTTGGTCTCGTCGTCGAACATGAACTCGGCCAAAGCCCGGGCCAGTTCCGTCTTGCCCACACCCGTCGGCCCCAGGAAGATGAAGCTGCCGATGGGGCGCTTGGGGTCGCTCAGCCCGGAGCGGGAGCGGCGAATGGCCTCCGCCACCGCGACAACCGCCTCGTCTTGGCCGATCACCCGCCGGTGCAGGTCGTCCTCCATGTTCACCAGGCGTTGGCCCTCACCCTCCAGCAGCCTCCCGGCGGGGACGCCGGTCCAACTGGAAACCAGTTGAGCGATGTCCAACTCGTCCACGACCAGGAGCGATGTCGAGGAGTCAGGGGAGCGTGGGGCTTCCTTCTCACGTCTCGCTCCTCTCCATTCGTTTCTTTCGGTCTCGTACTCCTGCTCCAGCCTCACCCGCTCGGTGCGAAGCTCGGCGGCGCGTTCGTAGTCCGAACGCTGGGCCGCCGCCTCCTCCTGATCGGCCAACCGGTGGATGCGCTCCTCCATGGACTTGAGGCCGGCGGGCAGGCTTTCGGCGTCGATACGCACCTTGCTGGCGGCCTCGTCGATGAAGTCCACCGCTTTGTCGGGCATCTGCCGCCCCGTGATGTAGCGGTCGCTGAGGCGGGCGGCGGCCACCAAGGCCTCGTCGGTGATGTCCACCTTGTGATGGGCCTCGTAGCGGGGCCGAAGCACCCGAAGGATCTCAACCGTTTCATCCACCGACGGCTCATCCAGGTATACGGCCTGGAAGCGGCGTTCCAAAGCGGTGTCCTTCTCGATGTAACGGCGGTATTCGTCCAGGGTGGTGGCGCCCACGCATTGCAGCTCGCCGCGGGCCAATGCCGGTTTCAGCATGTTGCTGGCGTCGATACCGCCTTCAGCGGCGCCGGCGCCCACCATGGTATGAATTTCATCCAGGAACAGGATTACCTCCCGCGCGGCCGCCTTCACCTCGTCCATGACCGACTTGAGCCGCTCTTCGAACTCACCCCGGAACTTGGAGCCGGCGACCAACGCTCCCATGTCCAAGGCCAGGACCCGGCGGTCCTGCAGCGAAGCGGGCACGTCGCCCGCGACGATCCGGGCGGCCAGGCCCTCCACGATGGCGGTCTTGCCCACGCCGGCCTCACCGATGATCACGGGGTTGTTCTTCTTCCGGCGGGTCAGGGTCTGCATCACCTGCCGGATTTCGGCGTCCCGTCCCACCACCGGGTCCAGCTTGCCCTCCCGGGCCAGCCGGGTGAGGTCGATGCTGTAGCGTTCCAGGGAGCGGTAGCGGCTCTCGGCCCTCGGGTCGTCCACCCGGTGGCTGCCCCGTATCTTCATCAATGCCTGGTACATCTTTTCCCGGTCGATTCCGAACTCCTGGAGCACCCGGGCCGATTCTCCTTGGGACTCCATCGTGGCCGCGATGAAGAGGTGTTCAACGGCGACCAGTTCGTCCTTCATGCGGTCGGCTTCGAGCTTGGCCTCGTCCAACAGCCGCAGGGCGCGAGGGGTCGCGAATAGCTGGTTGGCCGACGATGCCACTCTGGGGGCCTTCTCCAGCGACCGGCGCAGCGAGGCTTTGACCGCTTCCTGGGAGACCGCGACCTCGCCGAGAATGTCCGTTGTGAGGCCCCGTTCCAACTCCAGCAGGGCCAATAGGATGTGTTCGACGTCCCATTGGCTGTGCTGGTAGCGCCGCACCAACTCTTGGGAGTCCTGCAGCACCTGTCTGGCTTGTTCGGTGAAATTGTCCGGTCTTAGCGACATGGTCTACCTCCTCTGGTCGGATTTCGGCCGGGGTCGATGTTGCGGGGCGCTTTTTGTCCGGCCTTCAGCAGTCATCGGCTGCTATCCCGCTTTGCCTCCAAATCGTCAACGGCGCCGGCCAGTCGCTTTAACTCGGCCTCCATTTCCTCGATCCTGGCCATCAGCTTCAACGCCACTTCCGCTCCGGCCAGATTTACCCCCATGTCTTCGGTAAGGGACTTCAGGCGGCGCAGGCGTTCGATGTCGGCCACTGAGTACAGCCGCTGCCGGCCCACGGTGCGTGAGGGCCATATCAGGCCCACCCGCTCGTAGTGGCGCAGGGTTTGAGCGTGGACCCCCACCATGCGGGCGGCAACGCTGATGACGAAGCAGGGTTCGTATTGGAAGGAATCTTCTCTGGATACCATGATGTACGTCTACCGTCCCTGACTTAGTGTTTTTCCCCTTCGCTTGATGGTTTTCCTATGGAGCCCTGTATATCTTTACGTTCGAGCCCTTCCGGCGGTTGTTTTCCCGGCATTTACGCGCCAGCCGTCAATCATCGGGCTGGCTGGCGCGCTTCTCCCGGAGCTGGCGGAAGAACTCCCTCTCTTCTTCGGTAAGGCCCGTGGGCAGGACCACTTTCACGGTGGCGTACAGGTCGCCCCTGGATGCCGCCGGACCCGCGCCCAAGGAAGGCATACCCTGCCCCGACAGCCGGAAGCGGCGGCCGTTGGGGGTTTCCGGCGGCACGGTCAACGCCAACTGCCCGGTGAGGGTGGGCACCGCCGTCTCGGCGCCCAGGATGGCGTCGTCCAATGCCAGGTCCACATCCACGTAGAGGTCGCGGCCCTGGCGTTGAAACTTGGGGTGGGAGACCACCGAGACGACCAGGTAGAAATCGCCGCCCTGATTGCCGTCGGGCGAGATATGCACCTTGGAGCCGTTGTCGACCCCGGCTGGTATTTTTGCCTCGATCCTGCGTCCGTCTTGCAATTGCAGCACACGGGATGCGCCCTGGAACGCCTCTTCCAAGGAAATGTCCACGTGATGCTCGACGGGGGGAGGACGGAAACCGGTCCCGCCGCCGCTGCGAAACCCGGCGCCGGCGCCGCCGAACAGGTCGAAGATGCTGGAGTGTGCTCCGGACCCGCCAAACGGGTCGCCGCCGTCCCGGCTGGACCGCCGGTAGCTCCGGCGGGAGCCTGGGCCGGCCTGTTCGTACTGGTCGGCGTACTTCCAGTTGTCGCCGTACCGGTCGTACTTCTTGCGGGATTCCGGGTCGTTCAGGACCGTGTAGGCCTCGTTGATCTCCTTGAATCTGTCCTCGGCCGACGGGTTGTCCGGGTTGACGTCGGGATGGTGCTGGCGCGCCAACCGGCGGAAGGCCTGCCGTATGTCCTTTTCGGAGGCCTCTTTGCTGATTCCGAGAGTATCGTAGTAGTTGGGCATAATCCCGGCGGTCCTGATAATGTATTAGACTTGCTTGGAAATATTATACTTGACCCTAATCAAACTATCAATAACATTGACTGTGAACATCATTGTAGCTGTTGGTAATGCGTAATTAAACATGATGGTATAAGACTCATATATTATGCTGGAGCGGGGCGCGTAACTGACCGCTTTGGAGGAGGACAAAGGGAGGCACGGAGTTGGTTCGCCTAGTCAGAAGGAAGGACAGCCGCGCACACACCGCTCCTTCCCATTCGCCTGGCGGAACAAATGTGTCCGGTGGCAGCGGTGCGCAGGCCAGACCGGACTTGGCCGTTGTCTAGCTCGTAAGCAGGTCGGTGCAGGCGAGGTCGGATATGGCCGCGTCGATGCGCTCCAGTGAGTTGTGGAGGTATGCCGTGGCCCGCTCGCCATTAAAATCACTGTAGCCGCCCGTGATTATCCAGAAGACAAAGACTTCCAGCATCGAAAGCCGGTAATCGGATAAGCACTCTTCGAATGGGTAGTCATTTACGCCGTTGCTCACCAGCATGGCATGGTACGTGCGCAGAAGACCCAACTCTTCGTTCCTTCGTTGCTGCGGAGGAAACGCCTCGCTGATGAACGTGGCAACATCGTAGGTCCCCCTGCTTTGGGCGCAGAACTCCCAGTCAAAGACCACCAACGACCGCGGTCCGTCAGGCGTATGGAAAAAGCAATTATCGAGGCGGTAGTCGCCATGGATAATCGTCCGGGGAGACTCGGTGAGCTTCGACTTTATCATTGGGACTTCGAGGTCCAGGCGGTCTCCGAGCCGCCGCAGACCCTGGGGCATTCCGTCTCCGGCCTTCTTTAGGAGAGATTCCCAGGCGCCGGCGTATATCTCCCGATAGGCTGCGGTTTCGGCGTCCTTCAACGGCATCCACTTCAACCGGTCCAAGCGGGGGCTATCCCACCAAGAGGCCTGGAATCCAGCCAATAGCGCTATGGAACGCCGGGCCTCGGCCAAGGTGCATCCGGCCACGCTATCGCCTTGGCGGGCGCCGCTCACATCTTCCAACAGCAGGATAGTGTCGCCGGTTGTTGAATCTGTCGCGCAGTAGTAACTATGCGGGGTTGGCAGGGGGCTATCGGGCGCTACTTCCTGATAAAACCTGACCTCGCGCCGGTCCTGTCCCAGCCTGTCGGCGACCGTCTTCAATGCGGGGTCTGCGGCGGGGAGCTTGACTATGATGCTGCGCGGCAGGTCCAAGGGATCATCGCCGTAGTGGAGCCTCAGCCGAAACACCTGGTTCATAAACCCACTACCGCTGGCCACGGCCTCGGCCGAGTGCCAGGCCACGGAAGCGGAGCCCGAAGTCTCCTTGCTACGAAGCGCCTCGGTCAACCAGGCCGGGGTAATCTCTTGGAGGTCTTTGGGAACTGCCGGACTGGTCATCCCGGTCCCATGGCCGGTCCCCTCCAGTCCTGAGACCACGGGCCTCTCCATTCAGCCGTCCTTGCGCGCGAACAGGACGCAGTGTTCCATCGGCTTTGGGTCAGTGAAATACATAACGCCCCCCAGCTTCTCTCCCTCCGCCGGAATCACGCTCAAGCCATGGTCTGCCAGGAAACCCATCACCTCGTCCAAGCTATAGAGCTGGAAGGTCCTGTCCGTACCGTAATCCCTGTCGTAGACTGTCTCGATTCCGCTTCCGACCTTGAACATGAGCTGGAGAACACCCTCGGGCTTGAGGAGCCTGGCGAGCTCCGGCAGGGTGACGCCCAAGACTATTTCCGGGGCGATGTGCTGGATGACCGCATTGCATAGAACGAAGTCGAAGGAGGCGTCTGGATAGCTGAGGGGCTCGCGAAGATCGGTTACGGACACCCTCGGGGCGATTTCCGGATGAAGGCTGCGCGCCTCTTGAATGTTCTCATCTATGGAGTCTACTCCGTAGATGTCGTACCCCCTCTGCCAGTAGAAGAAGACGTCGCGAGCGCCGGCCCCGCAGCCGGCATCCAGCCCCCGGGACCCGGCGGGGACCAGCTCCTGGAGGCGGTCCATCAGGTCCGTGTCGCCCTTGAGTCCCGGATGGGAGGCCTTGATATATATGGACTGGACGAAGCCGTGGCTCACCTCGGCGTAACGCTGTGCGTGGCGCCGGTAGAAGTCCTCGGAAAAATCTGGCCTTTGAGTCATTTCTAGGACGTCCCTGAACAGGCTGGGGGTCTAAAAACGCAGTTCTGATCGGGGTTTCAGCAGACGGTCCGGAATTTTCGTTTCACGCATGAACCTGACCAGGAGCTGATGCACCTCTGCGGCTTCCTCTCTGTGCGTCCCTATCAGGTTCTTCAACTGATTGGGATCGGAGTCCAGATTGTACAGCTCCGATCGACCCTCCTGAGGGCTGTAAAGCAGACTCCATTCCCCCGCCGTGCCTGCGGTTATGGTGGTGACCGGATGGTCCGAGAGAGGACGCAGCAGGTTGTCGACCGAATGGACCGGATCGCCGGGATTGGCAAAGGGGATGCTGCTGACCACGTACTCCCGCCCGGCGACGGAGGCATCCCGCATCCCGGCCGCCAAGGACCTGCCTTGGACGAACGGCGGAATCTCCACCCCCATAAGGTCCAGTACGGTCGGCATGACATCGACTGCGGAACTGAGGCCCCTGTATGCGCCGGGAGTTATGCCGGGCACGTAAATCAGGAGCGGGAGGTGGATGAGTTCCTCGAAAAGGGGCGAGTAGCTCCACGTTGACCCCGGCTCGCCATAGGGGCGCAGCGTTCCGTCCGGGGACGTTCCCGAGGTCATCTTGCCGAAGAGTCCGCCGTGCTCACCAAAATAGAAACCGTGGTCGGTGGTGAAGATGATCGCGGTCTTCTCCATCAGGCCCATGTTCTCGACGGACTTCAGCAGGAAACCCAGCCACGTGTCCACCATCGTGACCTCCCCGCAGTAGGTGGCATGGCCTTTCCGGAGCCTCTCTTCGTCAAATCCCTGCACATCATGCCAGTTTCCGTACAGCGGGAGCACCACCTCACCATCGTATTCCGGCCAGTAGAGCTCGGTGTAGTGGGACGGAGCGTCCCAAGGTTCATGAGGGTCCCAGGTGTCTATGTAGAGGAAGAAGTCGTCCTTATAGTGATGCTCCAGCCACTGCATGGCAGTCATGAAGGTGCGAGGCGCGTTCCGGTCCGATTCGTAGCGCCATGCCGCCCGTACGTCCTGGGACTCATGATGGTAGCCGGGCTGGGGGACCATGGACCACAGGGTATCCTGCCCCCGGTTCATGAAAAAGGACTGGAACCCCCGGTCATAGTTCATTCCGTCCCTGAGATAGTAGGGGGTGTCGACTGACGCCGCTGTGTGGAGGCCGTGTTCAGCCAATATCTCGGCCAGAGTGGTCACTCCCGGCGGCAGCGGCTCCCACCCCATGAACGACATCGTCCAGCGCCCCGTCTGATGGTCTGCCCGGGTGGGCATGGTCGGGAATCCGGCGGCATAGTGGCCGTCGAACCTGACCGACCGGGCCGCGAGTGCATCGAGCGAAGGCGTTCGAATCGTCGGATTGCCATATGCGCCCACGTGGTCCCGGCGAAAAGTGTCCGCAACTACCCAGATGACATTCATCTTGGCGGCTCCTATGTTGTGCGCCTACAGGTGTACCACAATTCGCCGGACGCCGGTAGGCCCGCGAACCGGACTGGACACGAAGCTGCGTCGAGGACGCATTCAGGGCCGCTCAGCCATGTCCTGCCGGCGCCGGGACCCGGCGTCGCTAGGTTCAGTCCGGCGACATCCGCCAGTCCCTCGAAAGCCTGGATACATGAGTCATCCGGGAGTTTGGGGGCAGGGCTACCGTTACTTTTGCAGACATGTCGTCTTTCCGGCGAAAGCCGGAATCCACGTAACCCCAACTCTTAGGGACAGCAGGTTTAACTTCGGCCTACGGGTTAAACTCCTGCGCCAACTCACGGGCATATGACACCGGGGAGGCGACGTAGATTCCGGCTTTCGTCGGAAAGACGGGAGGGATGACCTACCGTGTGCCTGTACGGCAACTCGGGGGCATACGACACCAAGGAGGCGACGTGGATTCCGGCTTTCGTCGGAAAGACGGGAGGGATGACCTACCGTGTGCCTTGACGGCAACTCGCGGGCATACGACACCGGGGAGGGGACGTAGATTCCGGCGTTCGCCGGAAAGACGGGTGGGGAGGGGGGAATGACGGGAGGGGGGCGGAATAACGGGAGGGATGAAGGCATCCTTACAGGGCGGGGATGACGTTGCCCACCTCCCGGAGAGGTGGGCAACTCGTTCTTCCTCGTTCATCATCCCTGCAGGAAGCTCCGGGATGACTCGTGGTTCTTGGCGCTATTCTACAAAGTAGACGAAGCGGTACTGGGGAATCACCAAGGGCGACAACGGCAGGCCCTTTACGTTGGGCTTTATGAGGTAATGCTCGCCGTTGGAGTGCCAGAGCGGGGCCCAAGGGGCCCCGTCGAGAATCATCTGCTCGGCCTCGCGGTAGAGGGCAAAGCGGGCTTCCTGGTCCTGCTCGACGCGAGCCCGCTCCAGCAGCGCGTCCAGCTCGGGGTTGCTGTAGTGCGTGTGGTTGTTGCTGCTCTCGCTGTGGAAAAGGCCGTCGAGGAAGTTTTCCGGGTCGGGGTAGTCGGCAATCCAGCCCAGTCCTCCGAAAATCTGGAAGCGCCTGTCGCGCAGGTCTTGCAGGTAGGTGGCCCATTCGGTTTGCAGCAGGTCCATGGTGATTCCCAACTGCTCTTCCCAAGTGTTCAGGATGGCTTCCGTGGTCGGGCTGACCGAAGAGCCGAAGGAGCCGGGAAGAGTGATGGTGATGGGCGGGTAGTTGGCGGTGTCGCTGCCGTACTTCGACTCCGCCAACAATCGCCGTGCCTTCTCGGGGTTGTACTCGTAGCCCGTCAGATTGGGATTGTAGCCGGGGAAGCCCGGCGGCAGTATGCCTTTGGCCGGTACGGAGGAGTCTTCCAGCAGCACATCGGCCAGAGTTTCCCGGTCTATGGCGTAGTTGAGCGCCAAGCGGACTTTCACGTCGTCAAAGGGCGGCTCGTTGGCGTTCATGCCGATATACGCCACGTCGAACTCCGGCGGCCCCCGGTGGAACTGGTCGTGCAGGGGGTTGTTGGGGTCGCGCAGCGCTTCCAGCCC
Source organism: Dehalococcoidia bacterium (assembly GCA_965220625.1). Taxonomy (GTDB): domain Bacteria; phylum Chloroflexota; class Dehalococcoidia; order Lucifugimonadales; family UBA3495; genus VXOI01. The sequence continues at coordinate 913,935 of CBDCQN010000003.1, read as the reverse complement.
AGCCACCCCAATGGCCCCGGCGTGGACCTCGTCGTTCTCGTACATCAACATCCCGTTGCCGCCCGCCAGGTTGAACTCCACCGCGTCAATTTTAGCCGGACCGAGGTGGTAATCGTCGAAACGCTCCAGCCGCATCAGCACGCCGGGTTCGTATTCCGCCAGCATGAAGGGGCCGGTGCCGTTGGGCGCCCTGATCCAGTCCCGGCCGGTCTCCACGTTGGCCTGGTCAACGACGAAAGCCGAAGGATAGGTGAGCTTGGACAGGAAATAGGCTTTGGGAGCGTCGATTTCCACCCGCAGCGTCTCTTCGTCGATGATGCTGATGCCCGACACCGCATCCGCCTCGCCGTTCAGCTTCTGCGGCACGCCCACGATGTCGCCGAGGAATGTGTCCACGGCGGTGGCTTCGGTAGCCGGGTCGGCGGCCCGCTCCATGGACCACCGCACGTCGGTGGCGGTGACCTTGCGCCCGTCGTGAAAGGTGGCGTCGGGATTCAGCCGAAAGGTGTAGCCCGTGCCATAAGAATCAATCGTCCAGTCCCGCGCCAAGTCGGGCACGATGGCCAGGCTGGGATCGATGGTGAGCAGCCCGCCGAAGACCTCCAATACGTACCTCGACGAGGTGACGTCGCCGGTCAGGTGCGGGTCGAGGGTGGGCGGATCGTTGCCCAGCAACTTCAGCACCCCGCCCTCGATCGGATTGCCCGAGAGCACGGTCCCGGCGGGCGGTACGTTTCCCCCTTGCTGCTCCTCATCAGGCTCCGGTTCAGCCGTGGGCATGGGCATGGCGGTGGGCGTGGATACGGCAGCCGGCGCGGGCGTTGGCGCGGGCGTGTCCGGAGGACGCTGGGTTGGCGCGGGCATATCCGTGGGACGCTGGGTCGGCGCGGCCGTTTCCGCAGGCGACTCGGAGCCGCAGGCGGCCAGAACGACCGTCAGAAGCAGCGCCGTCAGCAACAGGGCAATCCTCATCATGTACCTCCGTTCAGTGCTGCAAGTCTTGGAAAAGAGGAAGTGACGATAGACCCGCGGCGCCTTCAATGGTGATATTACGTCCCTACCGAAGACCGCGGATTTATTGCAAACCGCGCTGGTCCCGACCCATCCCCGAACCGGTCCGGCTTACGTCAACGGCGGCGTACTGCGTTGCACCAAACCCATCCGTGAAGTGTGCTGGGGCGTGTCACAGCCGGCGGTCCATTCCCAGAGGCCGGTCGGGCTAGAGGGTCCCAAACGCCAGGTCCGACCGATAGCCGGGTCCAGGGGTGAGAGGATTGTTCGATGAGGACCGGTCTTTGGATAGGGTCTTTGGGCCTGGCGGCCTTTCAGCCCGTGTTCCTCGTTGCTCGAACGGGGCCGGTTCCCGGCTTCAGGAAGCGGCTGAGGTAGTCGAGGTTGTGCAGCAGGGCCGGGGCGATTTGCCTCTGATGGGAGCTGGACAAGAGCAACAGCAGCCGTAGTTGGGCCGCCAGGTCATCGGCCAGGGCCCGCTTCGCCTCCGCCACGGTGTCAGCCTCCACCGGAACGCGAATCCCGGTCAGGGGCAATTGCGTCTTCGACTCCCCCGCCCAGAATTTGTCCAGGCTGTCCAAGACCACGATGGGAAGCTCTTGGGCGAGCACGAAGTTGGCGTCGGGCGCGCAGTCTTCAGGACGCAGCACGTCCACCAAGACCCGGGTGGCCTCGGAGTGGCTGATGTGAAAGGCGGCCGCGTTGGGCTGGCTGGAATCGACCCTTCTCCATACCCAGTCGCCGGGTACGGAACGGTCTACCCCCGGCTCCACTTCGACGGGCATGGAAATGTCCTCGGCCAACGGGCGGTCATCCGGCTGCATGCAGCGGCTCCCCGTCGGCGTCCACTTCCCAAGCCGCGAACACCTGTTCCGGGAGGTTGATTGGTCCCACTGCGTCTTCGTACTCCCGGACATGCTTCGCGGTCAGGATGGCCAGGGCCTTGAGCATCTGAGGGCTGACTTTGATGCGGGCCCGGAGTATGGGCTCCCGTTCCTCCATCTGTTCTCCGAAGAAGAGGACTGCGGAATAGAGGCTGCTGAAGATGTGCATGGAATCGCTGTAGAAGGTTATCGGTTCCAGCGGTCCCGCTTCGTCCGCCTGGGTGTCAGCGGGCCTGTCACCGGGCCTGACGAAGGTCTCTTCCCGAGGCGGCTGGTCTTCCGGCGGTACGTAGGGTCTCTGAACAACAGGCATGGCGCCTCCCCACGAAGGTCTTGGTCGGGGTCTTATGGAGCGTCGGGAAACATTATACACTCTGCCCGAGTCCGGTCAGGTAATGCCGGTCAGGTGATGCCGGTCAGGTGATGCCGGTCAGGTAATGCCGATCAGGTGATGCGGGGTCATTCAATTGTCCCCTCCCCCTTTGGGGGAGGGTTAGGGCGGGGGAGTTCTCTAACGTGAGCGACCATCGTTATTGCCAGCATTTCACCCTCACCCCAGCCCTCTCCCTCAAGGGAGAGGGAGAATCAAAAAGACCCTGTCAGGCGATGCGAGTCAGGTGATAGTGGCCCACGGCTATGGCTCCCCACTCCCGGGTGCTGCGGCCCTGCCCGATCAACCCGAGCTGAAGCATGACGGCGTAGCCGAGCTGGTCGTTGGAGGCGTTGAGGTTACCGGCGACGGCCCGCCGCACCTCCTTGGCGGAATAGGATGTCAACGAAATGCCTTGGCCTTCGGCCCACACGTCCAGCCTCCGCTCCAGTTGCTCCAGCGCGGGGGCCGGCAAATTCATTCCTCCCGGCTTGCATTGGACCGCCGTAGAAAGTCGCCATTGTGCGGTCAGGACTTCCAGCGACCCCAGCAGGTGGTCAATGCGAAGACCCGGGTCCATCTTCTGACTGGTCTTTAACCCAACGACGCCGCTGGCGGCGACAGCCCGGCCGCGGAACACGGCCCAACCGCTCTCGCGCACACCGGGGTCCAAGGCCAAGAGCATCGAGGACTCGTTTTCCTCGTTCACGACGCTTTGCTGGCGTGAGGCCCGGCGGTACCATCCTCCGCACGTTGACCGGGTCCTGCCAGCCTGGCGAGAACGGCAGCCGCCAGCCGCGTGAACCGTTCGTCGTCAGGCGCGGTCTCCTCCCGCCGGTAGAGGCCGGTGTAGAAATATGTGCCGCATTGCAGGCAGATCCAGTCCCCGTCGTCGTAGGCCAGGTCTCCCCTGCACTTGGAGCATGCTCCCAAACGAAACCAGGTCAAAGCAAATCCTGTTGCGGTCGGTCCACATTGAGTTTTGCCGAGGTGATCGGAGCGCGTGTCGGCTTACATAATATATAGAACGAATGTACTATTCGGCAACTGTGGATGGTCACCCGGTGTTTGGGCCACGTTGGAACTCTTGGATTGAGTCGGTTAGTATACGTCACGGCACGTACGGCGTAAGGGCGTAAGAAGGAAGCAGGCCGATGGCAGTCGATAACCGCACTCACCCGCCTGATTGCGATTGCGCCGTATGCGAAGCCGCGCGGGGCGGAGTTGACGCGGAAGGGCAACGGATGCTCCGCGAGTTGGACCTGCTGCGGACCACCGTTCCGGGACAGCGGATCGAAGGGCCCGACCCGGAGCCGGCAGGTGGCGGCTGCGGCTGCGGATGCTGGTTTGCCATCCTTCTCCTCGCGCTCCTCGCGGTGGTGATCGTTGGCGCGGTCGGCTACTGGCAAGGTTTCTTACCGGAAGTCATAGAGGACCGAATACCCTTCACCGGCGGCTCCGACAACGGCGAGCGCGACGACCCGGATAGCACCCGAGCGGGCCGGGACCCCACTGCCACCGCAGAGGCCGGCACGGCGGCGTCCGCCGGACAACCCTCCGGGTCTACGAGCGGCTCCGCCGCCGACCGGGCCATTCTGGTCGCCTTCTACAATGCCACCAACGGAGACGATTGGACGGACAACACGAACTGGTTGAGCGATGCCCCCATCGAACAGTGGTACGGCGTAGCCATCGACGCCAGCGGACGCGTTCAGTCGTTGCGGCTCGGCGGCAATGGGCTGAGCGGGATGATCCCTGAGGAGCTTGGCCGCCTCTCCAACCTGCGACAACTGGCCCTCTCTGACAACCGGTTGACCGGAGATATCCCGGCGGAACTCGGCGGCCTTCCCAGGCTGGCATCGCTCGAACTCTCCAACAACCGGTTGAGCGGGCAGATACCGAGGGAACTGGCCGGGCTCTCCGGAAGTCTGACCGGGCTGGACCTTCAGGGGAACCAATTGACCGGGTGCATACCCGACGGCCTCCGAGGCGTACCCACCGCGTTCGAGGACCTTGGCCTGCCCTTCTGTGGCGCCGAGGCGCCGGTCGCCGTGGCTACACCGGCACCCGGTCCGGGTTCCGCGTCGACACCGGCGCCAGCAGCCGCCGCAACCCTGGTCCCCGCTCCGGCCGAGACGCCCACCGTCGCCGCACGGCCAGGGACGGCCAATCTCCGGTCTCCAGCCGGGCATTACGACACCGATAACGACGGCCTCATCGGGGTCTTCAACCTGGAGCAGTTGCACGCCATCCGCTACGATCTCGACGGAGACGGACGAGTGGACATCAGGTCCAACGCGGAAGCCTACACCGCCGCATATCCCGACGCGGAGACCTGCCGCGGGTGCGACGGCTACGAACTCGCCGACTCCCTGGACTTCGACGATGCGAATAGCTATGCCTCGGGCGCAGTCAACTCCTTGTGGACGAGCGGCGACGGCTGGTTGCCCATCGGCGACCCTGACCGGGAGTTCAGCGCCACATTCGAGGGCAACGGGCACACCATCAGCAATCTGCACATCGACCTGAGCAGAAACGCGGTCGGCCTTTTCGGTTCCAACAGTGTGGGGGCGGTCATCCGTCAGGTAGGATTGATCGATGTCGACGTCGCCGGGGCCGATAACGTCGGCGGGTTGGTTGGGGTAAATCGCGGCACCGTCATCGCCAGCTACGTCACCGGCAGGATCTCGGGCCAGGTTGCCGTCGGCGGTCTGGTCGGGGTCAGTCGCGGCAAGGTTATCGCCAGCCACGCGATCGGCGATGTCTCGGGGGTCGAAAACGCGGGAGGGTTGGCCGGCTGGACCGACGGCTGGATATTTGCCAGCTACGCGGCCGCCAGCGTCCGGGGCGACGATGGGCTCGGCGGGCTGGTCGGGGAGCTTTCGGCGTTTGACGGAGGTATCACCGACAGCTATTGGGACACCCAAGCTTCCGGCTTGCGGAGCGGAGTTGGACGTGGGCCCTCCGAAGCGGTGGAGGGCAAGACCACCGCCGAGCTGCAGTCGCCCACCGGGTACACTGGCATTTACGACGACTGGAACACTGACCTGGATAACGCCGACGGTGATGGCATTCGCGGCACCGGGACCGATGACTACTGGAGCTTCGGCGCCATCCGACAATACCCGGCCCTCAAGGTTGCCGAAGGCGTCACGATATGCCAGGAGTCGGCCCGGCTTACCCCGCCTCCGCCAAACCGTGCGTCAAGCGGCAGCGGCCTCATCAAGGTGTCTGACCTAGAGCAATTGTACGCCATCCGTTATGACCCCAACGGCGACGGGATAGCGGACGACAGTGCCGACGATGCGGCCTACGCCAGCGCCTTCCCCGGCCGCCCGGACTGCGGCTCCAACTGCAACGGCTACGAGTTGACCCGCTCCCTCGACTTCCAGGATTCGCGAAGCTACCGCGACAATGCGGTCAACACCGATTGGACCACCGGCAGGGGCTGGGCGCCCATAGCCGACAAGGGCCGAAACTTCGAGAGCTTCTGGTTCAACGCCGTATTCGAAGGCAACGGACACACCATCTCCAACCTGTTCATACACCATCCCGGCGATCGAGCCAACAGACGCCCGGCGGGTCTCTTCGGGATTACTGGCGAGTCCAGCGTCATCCGCGATATCGGGTTGGTGAACGCGATTGTCGGCGGAGATTTCTACCTCTATGGAGGTGGCGCATTGGCCGGGTGGAACCGCGGGACCATCGCCCTCAGCTATTCGACTGGCACCGTGTCATCCCGTAACCCAACCGGCGGGCTGGTGGGCGTAAATTCGGGAACGATCATCGACAGCCATTCCAACGCCACGGTGGGGACAGAATATGCCGGCGGTCTGGTCGGGAACAATTCCGGCAGCATTACCGGAAGCTACGCGACGGGCGTGGTTACCGGCGAGCAAGGTCCGGACGGCTACCGAATTGCTGGCGGGCTCGTCGCCTGGAACATAGGGGTCATCTACCACAGCTACGCCACCGGTAGCGTTTCGGGCGGTGAGCGAGCGGGAGGACTCGCTGCGGACAACACCGGCGAGATTTGCGACAGCTATGCCACCGGCAGCGTGTCCGGCGGTTACGGTATGGCAGGCGGGCTGGTCGGCGACAATCGGAGCGATGTCGGTTATAGCTACGCCACCGGAGATGTGTCCGGTATCATCGTTGGGGGGCTGATCGGCGAGAGCCGGGGCGTTATCAGCGCCAGCCGCGCCGAAGGCAGCGTCTCGGGCCGCGACAACGTCGGCGGGTTGGCCGGATTCAACGCGGGCCCCGTAACTGCCAGCTACGCTACCGGCAGCGTGTCGGCTTCGGGGGACGCCGTCGGCGGGCTGATTGGGGTAAATTATGGACCGATCACCGCCAGCTACGCCACCGGCGACGTCTCCGGCAAGAAGTGGGTGGGCGGGCTGGTTGGTTCTCCTTACGGCGGGAACGTGAGGGTCTCCGCCAGCTACGCTACCGGCGACGTCTCGGGAGACGAATCGGTCGGCGGTCTCTTGGGCCGCAATGTCCCTCTCGGCAGTAGAATCGTCGCCAGCTACAGCACCGGCCGGGTATCGGGAGCCGACGTCGTCGGCGGCCTCGTGGGGACGAACAACGGCGAACTCATCATGAGTTACAGCACCGGCCGGGTTTCGGGCATCGACGGCGCAGGGGGGCTGATCGGCCTGCATGCCGGGATCGTACTCGACGCTTACTGGGACCCGGTCGCCTCCAGCCAAGACAGCCCGGCCGGCACGGGGGACCTCGAGGGAGTGCGGACCGGGAGTATCAGCGAGTTCCGGTCGGCAACCGGATATACCGGTGTGTACCGCGGCTGGGACATCGACTTGGACAACGCTGATGGAGACGGCAACTCTATGACCGGGATCGATGACTTCTGGGAGTTCGGCACATCCGGCGGCTACCCGGTGCTGAAAGTCGATTTCGATGGCGACGGGATCGCAACCTGGCAGGAGTTCGGCAACCAACTTGACTGACCCAAGGCCGTGACCATCTCCCGCGCCCAGCGTGACGGCGCCTGCTTACCGTTGGGAGCTGCGACCGAAAGGCTATTAGACCATCGGACCGGCCCCCAGTAAGTGTTCAGACTCCGGGACAATCCGTCAATAGCGCAGCCCTCCGTCATACCGGCGAAAGCCGGTATTCACCGGGTGGGGCGGGGTTCCTCACCGGGACTGAACATTTACGGGCCCCCCTCATTCTTGACCGTGGAATAGGCGGTTCCTATAATTGGCTACCGTAGCCCGGATGGTGCGCCGGAATTCGACGCTTTATTCTGGACGAGTCCGGCGGACTGGCCAATGCAAGCCCCGTCCAACAGGCAAACGTCCCGGGCAAGCGTCATAGGAAGAACTCAGGTTGAGCGCTCCCACGCCCCAGAGTATTGAAGACCTCACGGCTGGCGCCGTGACGGAGCTTGCCGCCCTGGAAACGGCCGAATCGCTGGAGGAATGGCGGGTCGCTTACCTGGGCCGCCGCGGCCGCCTCACCTTCGTTCTCCGAAATCTGACCGGTCTCGATCTGGAGGACCGGCGGCGGATCGGGGCGCTGGCCAACCAGGCCAAGAGCGCCCTGGAGCAACGGTTGGAAGAACGGTCCACCCAGTTGAGGGCGGCGGCCCTCCGGCAGGCTGCGGAACGGGACCGGTTGGACGTCACGCTGCCGGGCCGTCCCCCGGCCGGCGGCCGTTTGCACCCCACCACTCAGATCGTGCGGGAAATCTGCGCCGCGTTCGGCGCGATGGGCTTCGGCATCGTCGAGGGCCCCGAGGTGGAGTGGGACCACTACAACTTCGAAATGCTGAACATCCCCAAGGGACACCCCGCCCGCGATATGTGGAACACCCTTTGGGTGGATTACCAGAACGAGGCGGGCGAATACCCCATGCTTCTGCGGACCCACACCTCGCCCATGCAGGCCAGGGTAATGGAGGGCCGGGAGCCGCCCATCCGGGTCATAGTCCCTGGCAAATGCTACCGGTACGAGGCTACCGACGCCACCCACGAATGGCACTTCTATCAGGTCGAAGGACTAGCGGTTGACGAGGGAATCACCTTCGCCAACCTGAAGGGCACCCTCTATGAGTTCGCCCGCCGGTTGTTCGGGGAGGAGCGGCGGGTGCGCTTCCGCTGCGACTATTTCCCGTTTGTCGAACCCGGCGTCGACATGTCCATCGACTGTTTCGCCTGCGACGGCCAAGGCCAAGGCTGCCGCATATGCCGGGACAGCGGTTGGATCGAGATTATGGGGGCTGGCATGGTGCACCCCAACGTGCTGGCCGGCGTGGGCTACGACCCGCGGAAGTACACGGGATTCGCTTTCGGACTCGGCCCCGAACGCATCGCAATGCTGAAGTACGGCATCGACGACATACGCCACTTCTATTCCAACGACCTCCGGTTCTTGCAACAGTTTTGACCGCCCGCCTGGGCCGTTCTCAGGCCGGCCGGATTGCCGCCATGACGAGTCGTAATTCATGAAAGTACCTTTCAGTTGGCTTCGGCAGTACGTCGAAGTCGACATCGATCCCCATGAATTGGCCCACCGGTTGACCATGGCCGGCGTCGAGGTGGGTGACGTCGAGGAGATCGGCGGGTGGAGCGAGGTCTATGTGGGCCTGGTCACCCGCGTCGGGCCCCATCCCAATGCCGACCGCCTTCGTCTGTGTACCGTCAGCACCGGCGGGGACGAGACCCAGGTCGTCTGCGGCGCGCCGAACGTGGCCGAAGGCCAGAAGATTTGCTTCGGCCGGGTCGGCGCCAATCTCTATAACACCCATTCCGGCAGGCGGGAAGCGCTGGCGGCCGCCACCATCCGGGGCGTCGAGTCCCAAGGGATGATATGCTCCGAGTTGGAACTGGGGTTGGGCGACGACCACAGCGGCATCGTGGTGCTGCCGGACGAGGCCCCCTTGGGCACGCCCCTGAACGAATACCTGGGGGACACTATCCTGGACCTCGAGCTTACCCCCAATCGCCTCGATTGCCTCTCCATGCTGGGAGTGGCCCACGAGGTGGCGGCCCTGACCGGTGGCCGCGTGACCGAGCCGGCCGTGCATTACGAGACCGCGGGAGCGCCCATCGACCAGCGGGTGAGCATTTCCGTATCCGACCCCGACCTCTGCCGCCGGTATACGGCCAGCCTCATCGAAGGGGTGCGGATCGGTCCGTCGCCAGGCTGGCTTCAGGACCGGTTGGCGCGGGCCGGGCTTCGCCCCATCAACAACGTGGTGGACGTTACCAATTTCGTAATGCTGGAGTACAACCAACCGCTGCACGCCTTCGACATGGACCGTGTCAAAGACGCTACGGTTATCGTCCGCCGGGCCAAGCCTGGGGAGACCCTGACAACCCTGGACGGCGTGGAGCGGCGGCTCGCCGCGTCGAACCTTGTCATTGCCGACTCCCGCGACCCCATCGGGTTGGGCGGAGTGATCGGCGGGGCCAACAGCGAGATCGAAGAGGGCACCACTGCGGTCCTTCTGGAATCGGCCACTTTCGACGGCCCCAACAACCGGGCTACAGCCGGGTCGTTGGAGCTGCGAACTGAGGCCACCCTGCGGTTCGAGAAGGGACTGCGGACGGAACTCGCCCCGATAGCGCTGCGGCGGGCCACCGCCCTGATTCAGCAGGTGGCCGGCGGCACGATTGCTCCCGGCATCATCGATGTTTTCCCCGAAGCGAACGCGCCCGCCCTCACCGTGCCCTTGACGGCGGCCCGTCTGCGGCAGGTACTGGGCATGGAATTCGGCTTTGACACGGTCAAGGGAGTTCTCGACTCCTTGGGCTTCCCTTGGGAGTCCGACGGCTCCGATGGTCTCGCGGTCACCGTTCCCTATTGGAGGAACGACGTTTCCATTGAGGAAGACTTGGTGGAAGAGGTCATCAGGATTGCCGGTTACGAGACCGTGCCTACCGCCATGCTGTCGACTCCGATACCATTCCAGACGCCGTCGCCGGGCCCGGCACTGCGGGAGCAAGTCAAGGACCTGCTCTCCGCCGTCGGCATGCAGGAAGTCATCAACTATCCGCTGGTGGCCCTCCCGGAACTGGAACGTGTCGGGGAATTGGACCCCCAACAGCCTCCCATGGCCGTGGCCAACCCGATGAGCGCTTCCCACCAGTACCTGCGCCCCACCCTTCACGCCAGCATCTTGGGGACGCTGGCCGCCAACCAGGGGCATGGGGTGGGGCCTTTCCGGTTTTTCGAAGCGGGCCGGGTGTTCCTGCCCCGCTCCGCCGACCTGCCGGAAGAGGTGGAGATGGTTACCGGAGTTCTGGCGGGACGGCGCGAAGAGACCTCGTGGCTCACCGGCGGCGACTCCTTTGATTTCTTTGACGCCAAGGGCGTCGTGGACTCGGTGTTGCAACGGCTGGGTGTCCTCCCGGTTTATGAGCAGGCGGCCAACCCACTGTTCCACCCCGGCCGCTGCGCCGTGATCAAGGCGGGGGAAACCAAGGTGGGCGACATCAAGCTGGGGTTCGTGGGGGAGGTGCACGGGGACATTCGCGGGCGTTTCGGCCTGGAAGGCACGGTGGCGGCCTTTGAGTTGGACTTGGCGCGGCTCTTGGCGGTTCTCCCGGAGTCCGACCGGCAATTCACGGCCCTTTACCGTTATCCGGCCGCGACACGGGACCTGGCCTTGGTTGTACCCAATGACGTTCCGGGAGGCCGGGTGAACGACATTATCCGGCGGCACCGGATGGTGGAGCGGGCCGAGCTGTTTGACGTTTACGCCGGAGACAGCCTGCCGGAGGGCTTCAAGTCCCTGGCGTTCCACGTGTACTTTCGGGCTGCGGACCGCACCCTGACCAATGAAGAGGTCAACCGTTCGTTGGACGGCCTGTTACGGATGTTGGAACGGGAAGCGGGCGCTTCCCTGCGCGGCTAGTCATCAAGCCGTACCAACCGGAATTGCCATGGCCTTGTGAAGGCCACATAAGAGGGTGAAAATGCGGATGCCCTCTGCTCGTCGCCCCGGTCGCAACCGTGGCCCAGACCCCTACGGCCGGGTACGGTTCCCGGCCCGCGCCGGAATTCGAACGGTGGGGTCTAGATTCCGGCTGCGGCCGGAATGACGGAGAGGGTTCTGGCGTCTATTTCAAAACAGAGACTAGCGAAGACTACCCGGGGCCCCGGCGTGAAACAGCGGGTTGGAGAAGTAGATAATGCAACGGCAACACTGGCGCCACGACGGACATGGCCTTGTGAAGGCCACATAAAAGGGTGAAAATGCGGATGCCCTCTGTTCGTCGCCCCGGTCGCAACCAGGGCCCAGACCCCGACGGCCGGGTACGGTTCCCGGCCCGCCTGAATCCGAACGGTGGGGTCTAGATTCCGGCTGCGGCCGGAATGACGGAAAGGGTTCTAGCGTCTATTTCAAAACAGAGACTAGCGAAGACTACCCGGGGCCCCGGCGTGAAACAGCGGGTTGGAGAGGTAGATAATGCAACGGCAACACCGGCGCCACGATGGCCATGGCGAGTCCGCCCACAGCCACGGCCATAGCCACGCGGGCGAGGACATGCTGAGTGTTGAGGACGCATTGGAGCGGGTCATGGCCAGCTTCCGGCCGCTTGAGGCGGTGACTGCGCCGTTGATGGACTCGCTGGGGCAGGTGCTGGCGGAAGATATCACCTCCCCCTTGGCGCTGCCGCCCTTGGCCAACTCGGCCATGGACGGCTACGCGCTGCAGGCCGGCGATATCGCCGGGGCATCCGCCGACGCGCCGCGAAGGCTTGACGTCATCGGGGTCGTGCAGGCTGGCCAAATGCCGGACCGGGCCGTCACTCCCGGCGTCGCAATACGGATCATGACCGGCGCGCCGGTGCCCGACGGCGCCGACACCGTGGTCCCCTTCGAGGAGACCGACGAAGTACAGCGCAAGCGCGAGGGCCGTCCCATGGACGAGGTGGCCGTTTTCTCCGAACTTCCCAAGGGGGCCAACGTCCGGCCCGCTGGCGAGGACATCAGCCAAGGAGAGCTCGTCTTGGAGGCCGGTACGCCGGTCCGCCCGGCCGAGGTGGGTGTCATCGCCTCCTTGGGGCTGGACTCGGTGAGGGTAGTACGGCGGCCCATTGTGTCGGTCCTGGCCACCGGCGACGAATTGGAGACTGCGGGCTCAGCCCTGTCCGGCGGCCGAATTTACGACAGCAACAGCTTCAGCGTCGCGGCGTCGGTGCTGGCCAGCGGCGGGACGCCACGGCTGCTCGGGGTCGCCCGAGACAATCTGGAGCACCTGCACCAGAAGCTGGCGGAAACGGCCGGTTCCGACTTGGTAATCACCTCCGCGGGCGTCTCCAAGGGCGATTACGACATCGTGAAAGACGTGCTGAACCAGCTGGGGTCCATGAATTTCTGGTCGGTCCGGATGCGTCCGGCCAAACCGTTGGCCTTCGGACACCTTTCGGGCAACGGCGGGAAGGACATTCCATTGCTGGGCCTGCCCGGCAATCCGGTAAGCGCTATGGTGGCGTTCGAGATGTTCGCCCGCCCGGCCATTCGGATGATGCTTGGTCTGCCCGCCCGGGCCCGTCCGGCCGTGGAGGGCGTTTTGACCGGCCCGATCTTCAATTACGACGGGCGGCGGGTCTACGCCCGGGTCGAAGTCGAGCGGCGGGATGGGGTCTACTACGCCAGCCCCACCGGCCCGCAGGGCTCAAACATATTGACGTCAATGTCCCGGGCCAATGGGCTGGCCATCTGCCCGGAAGACCTGCCCCGCAAGGACGCGGGGGAAACGGTGCGTATTCTGATGCTGGACTGGAACGAGGAGGTTGCCGTATGACCATTCCCGAATCCGATTCTCTGGAAAGGGCTGAAGAAATGCCTGAGGATGAATTCGAAGACTCATTCCCGGAAGAGGACCTGGCCGTTCAACTCGCGCCCGGACGCCAACCCGAGGACGAGGCAGACGAGCCGGAACCCGAAGAGGCGATGCCATTCTTCAGTGTGGGATTAGAGCGGTTGGAGCAGTTGGACCGCTCGGCGATACACCTGATCGCCGGCCGTCTGGCGCCCGACAGCCCGTTCAGGTCCCAATTGGAGTCGGGGTTGACTGACCCACAGGTCCTGGTCGACGAAATCGCGGAGCATCACGCGGACGAACCGGGTTTCATCCGCTCGGAGATGCCGATTCAGGAAATCGTGTTTCGCACGCTGCTGGCCACGGGCAACAAGCCCATGTCATTGCGGGACATCCATTACGAGCTCACCGAGAGGTGGGCCACCCCCGTCCGTCCCATAGTAATCACCCAGCGTCGCCTGTTGCGGGTGATGGACGCGGATACCTATTACGGCTTCGTGAGGTCGTCAGACCCTGAGTCCTGAACGGAAGGGGCCCCTGGGGTGACAAAAGGGGGCGTGGCTTCGAAGGCACAGCCCTGAGCCCGACCCATGGAGGCGGAAGCTATATCCCTTGGGTATTCGCGTGATTGCGTGATTGACGGACGACGGCTGTCGGACCCTACCGGGCGGCGGCCAGTTGCTCTTTAGCCACGTCCACCAGTTCGCCGAACGCGTTCTTGTCCGATACCGCGAGATCGGCGAGTATCTTGCGGTCCAACTCGACTTCCGCCAGCTTCAGGCCGTGCATGAACTGGCTGTAAGAGATCCCGGCCTCGCGGGTGGCCGCGCCGATACGAACGATCCAGAGACGGCGGAAATCGCCCTTCCTCTCTCGCCGGTGCCGGTAGGAGTAGGCCCATGCGTGGAGCAGGGCTTCCTTGGCCCACTTGTAATTCCGGTGAGACGACGCGTGAAAACCGCGGGCGGCTTTCAACACTTTTTTGTGGCGCCGGCTCTTGGTGACGCCACGCTTTATTCTAGCCAAAGGTGAATCTCCGGGGTGTGGGGTTAGCGGCTAGCCGTACGGCAGAAGCCGGTGCATGCGCTCGTGATCATTTGGCGAGACGGCGATCTTGTCGGAATACTTACGGGTCACCTTGTTGGGCTTCTTCCGGCGAAGGTGGCTGCTCATCCTCTTCCGGCGCAGCAACTTGCCGGAGCCGGTAATGTGAATCCGGGCCTTGGCCCCTTTGTGTGTCTTAAGTTTTGGCATCGGCCAGTTCTTCTACCTGTTCCTTTATTTCCGGTGCTTCTTTTTCAGGCGCTTCCCGGCGGGGCGCCTTCTGCTCGTTTTTATGTTCCGCCTTCGGGAGCGCCGGTATCAGCACCATCGACAGCGCCCTGCCTTCCATGGAGGGAGGCCGTTCCAGGCGGACCTCGTCTTTCAGCTCGTCGGCCACCCGTTTCAGCACCGAGAGTCCCAATTGCTGGTGGGCTGCTTCACGCCCACGGAATCGGACCGTCAGCTTGACCTTCGACCCGTCTTCGATGAATTCCCGTACCTTGCGCGTCTTGGAGTCGAGGTCGTGGGTCCCGATATTGGGGCGGAAGCGGACCTCTTTCTGGTCCGTGCTCTTCTGACCCTTCTTGGACTCCCGTTCCTTCTTGGAGGAAAGATACAGCAGCTTTCCGTAGTCGAGCAACCGGCATACCGGCGGGTCCGAGTTGGGAGCGACCTCCACCAGGTCGACCTCGGCGTCGCGGGCCATTTGCAACGCCCGGCCTATGTCGATCACACCAAGTTGGTCGCCGTTGTCTCCAATGACGCGAACTTTGGGGCTGGTGATCCGCTCGTTGACCCTATATTGCCTAGCGATACTCGGCTGCCTCCCATTTAGTATACGGCCCGGCTCGCCTGACGTGTACGATCCTAGGGCCTGCAATGCCTGATTAATTAGCCGCCACTCTAGCATAAGCCCCACGGCCAGTCAACGAAAAACCAGGCCCTCGAGGCTGCCGGAGGCTCAATCGGGGGCCTGCGGATTACCCCGTAACCGGACTGTATGGCGTCCGGCGGGGCCCGCTCGTCGACTCCATGAACGTCGTCAACGAAATGAGAACAATGGCAAGCTTGATCAGCGTGTATCCGTAGGTCTGTGTACACGAACCGGCGAAAAGCCTGGCGTCCGTGGATTCGGCCGCCGGCATCCGCTCCGGACCGCCGAGGTATGGGTGGCCCGAAATATGACGAGGACGCTATTCGTCGTTGGGGTCGTCGTCAGCGTCTACTTCAGGGATGGGGTCCGGGTTGGCGACGAAGTCCTGGTCCAGTCCGTGGAGGAACGCCTCGACCTGGGGAGAAAGGGGCGGCGTTTCGTTCGGCGGGGCAGCCGGGCCGCTGTTTTCCCGGTCGTACCGCTCCTCCAGCCGTTGCAACAGGCTGGAAACCTCCGTAGTGTCGGCAACCATGTTCTGCAGGGAGGCGTATTGGTCAATGCCTCGCTCTCGGTCTTCCAGTCTGCTGGGAAGACCGTAGATCTTGCAGAGAATGCCGGTCAGCCGTCCGGTGCCCGTGAAATCTTCCTCTACCTGAAAGTACTGGGGAAGGTGGACCACGAAGATACGGGTTTCCATCCCCATCTCCTCTGCGGCCTGTGAGATGACCTGGGTGATGGTGGTGGGCCCCTCGTAATCGCTGGGTTTAACCCCGCACAAGCGGTACTCGGCCTCGTTGGTTTTGTCCATCGCTCCGCCCGAGACCAGCAATGGGCGGGTGTGGGGCACCATGTCGTACATTGCTCCGATCATGGAGTAGCGCTTGACTCCAAAATGCTTGAGGATCTCAATCACGGAATCGGTGAAGTCCTCCCCGTAAGAGTGGGGTTCCAAGAGATGGATCGTGATAAGGTCCGGGCCATTCTCCCGCACGGCCACGCTGATGGTGGTGGAGGGGATAGAGTACTCCCGCTTTCCCTCACGGAGCACCGACTTGGGCCGGTACCGGGTGAAATCGTAGTAACGGCCGGGGCGGACGAGCCGGGCGACCTCTTTGGCCGACAGGTGCCGTTCGACCCTGCTCAGGCTTAGAGTCCCGACGTTGCCCACGTCAATCCACGGCCGGAGCACGGCCAACACGTGGGGGTCTTTCAGTTCCGGGAGCGGTTCCGGGAATTCAAAATCGCCTATGCGCATATAGCTAGTGTGACATCGCGGTTTGCGATTTACAAGGGTCTTGTGACCGCGGCGACCAGGTCTGACCATTGCTTGACCAGGAGGCCTGCCGCGAACATCCTGTAATGGACTGGTGTAGAAACCACGTTTCGCTGGCTGTGGTTGCTATTATATTCTTGTAACTGGACGCTAGGAATTCCCTTACGGATAACCCTTGTGAAAAATGCAACGTGTGGAAGTCTTTTTGATCAATACGCCATCTAGCGCTACGACCCTGCGACGATTGGCCGTGCGGCTCAGATTGGCGGCTGCGGTCATCGCGCTGGCCGGCATCATCGCCGCGGCTGTCTTGGTCTCGCCGGCGGCGACCGCGCCAGCCGAGCGGACGGGCACGCCGCTGTTCCGTTACGTCAACAGCGGTTGGGTGTCCCCCGTCGGGAACTTCGGAGCGAACCCCTACGTGGACCAACTCTACGCCTTCGTGATAACTAACCAGGAACAGTTGGAGGCGTTCGACGATAGCGCAATCGCCAAGCGCACCCTGGGGAACACGACGACGTTGGGGCGGATCGAATTCGAGGATTCGGTGCTGCTGGCAGCCTACTATGTGTGGCGGCCGGTGCGGGGAGACCCGTTATCGGTAGCCGAGTTGACCATTGAAGGAAACAAGGCTGTGGTGGCGTTGGAATTGTCCGACGACCCCCAAGGCAGGGAATACCCCTACTTGTTCGCTCCGATGACCATGGTGGCCGTGCCGCGGGCCCTGTTTCCGCTGGGGCAAGAGGTGGAGTTCGTCTTCAGCCTGAACGGTGAACTCATACACTCCGTTTCGGCAATGCCTAACTGAGGACTCCCTATATCAGCACGCTTTCCAGCGGAACGAGTCGTTGGGCTACCGGGTCCACGCCAAGAAATGCTTCCTCCAACGCAAGGGACCCCAGCAACGGGGACGTGCCTTCTTCGTTGAACAAGACGTAGGTGACGATTTCCAGGCCTTGCACTCGCACCCAAGTCCGGCCAATCTCCATATTCCTCACTTCGCCGTGCGCGAACCGGAAGTTTTGCCGCATAACGGGCTCAACGCCCAACTCGTGCAGCAGGGACGCGGGGACCGATGTGACGAATGCACCCGTGTCGACAGTGGCATACTGGGCTATCCAATGCTCCCGTTGCCCGTCGCCGATTCCGATTTCCACGCTGAACGTCCCCATACAACTACTCCTCACATGGCCTCATACTTCGGGGAATTGCGCCGTTAACACTCCCCCATTTGGGTGAGGCGGCCTTCACGCCAGGCTACACGGCCGGCGCGCACCGAAAGGAAGGTGTCCAGGCGGACGCTCCCCTCCTGCCGTTGGCCGAGGGAGTCCATCCAGACGAACCGGCCTTCCCTCATGTCGAACACGGCGGCGTCGCCGGACATTCCCGGGGCCAGGGAGCCGATGCTCTCTCCCAGACCCAGGACCTTGGCCGGGGTACTGGTGCTGGCGGCGATGGCGGCGTCCAAGGGCATCCCCATGGCGTGGAACTTGCTGACCAGGTCGTTCATCTTGTAGACGGTGCGGTCCGGCGGCGGGTTGTGTATATCGGTGCTGATGGTGTGGGGGACAAAGCCCTGCTGGAGGGCCGTGCGGCTGACCTCGGTATCGCAATGAATCCCGGCGTGGGCGACATCCATGATCACGCCGCGGTCCGCGGCCGCCTGCACCTCGGGACGTATCTTGAAGTTGCGGTCCAATATGTTCTCCGGGTTGCCGTTGAAAGCGTGGGTGGCAATGTCGCCGGGGCCAAGGAACTCCAGAATGTCGGGCAAGGGGATTGGTGTACCGCTCACGTGGACCATCAACCGGCTCCCCGATTGGTCGGCCACGGCGCGGGCGAGACGCATCGCCTCGTGGGCGTTCCAGTAGGCGACGGCGTTCACGTGCATGCGGACTTTGACCCCGAAGCAGAAACCCGGGTTGTTCTTGATGTGGTCTGAGGTCTGGTCCACGTCGACCACCCGAAGATCGTGCAGGCCTCCTCCCAACACGTTGTTCGCGGCCAGCCCCACCGCGCTCACGTGAAGGAAGGCCAGCAGCCGGGTGCGGTGGGCCGGAAACACGTAGTCCCGCATTGCCGGATAGGTGAGAAAGCCAGCGCTGCCGGCGTCGACGCCGGTGGTCGTTCCGGAGGAGAGGCAGATCTCGTCCGGATGCACCGAAGTCGGGCTGCCGCCGTGGTAGAAATGGCCGTGGAGGTCAATCAGTCCCGGTGTCATGAGCTTGCCCGATATGTCCACTGCCGCGGCTGAGTTGGACGTATCAATGTGCTCGGCGACCGCGGCTACCGTCCCTCCGCTGAACGCCACGTCTCGCCGGTCGTGGATGTCTTGGGCCGGGTCCAGCAGGGTGCCGCCGGTGAGCACCAGGTCGTATTCGGGAGCTGCGGTTGTCATCAGCGGTGCCTCACAAATAAGTCGTAGGGGCGATTCACGAATCGCCCTACTCGGACGGATTGTCGTCCGGGATGTCGTCCCGGCGCTGGACTTGCAGGACTTGGGGCGCTTGGAAACGCACCCGTCGGATTCTCGGGTATACCTGCAGCTTGGGTGTTTCCAGGTCTTCATCCGTAATTTCCGGGGACTCGTCGACCGGCAGGAAGCCGAACTTCTCAATGGCCTGCTCAACCAGCGCGTCCACCACTTGAGGCGACCGGCCCTCCAATCGCCCCAGCTGGTAGGCGAGGGTTACGGCCAACTGGTTGCGGGAAATCTGGTCGAAGGCGTCTGGGTCCTTGAGGTCTTCAGGCATGCCGCCGGACTGGTCCAGGAAATCGTCAAGGACCTGGCCCATGATGTCCGAGAGTCCGCCCAATTCGATTTCGGTCATGTAACCGGTCAACTTGTCGGTCAAGTCGACCACGCCGTCGTCGGGCAGCATACCGTAATGATCGTGTTCGTGCTGGTGCTCCTGGCCTGCTGCCTGATCGCCGGTCATGGATTCCCTCCGGGTGCTAGTCGTCCTCGTCCGGTTCCTCTGGCTCCCGGCCCGGCCCGGACGGGGGAGCGTACACGGCCCCGGGCAGGATGGCGTTGGAACGGCCCCGCCGGTCCGATCCTGCTTTGGGCATGTCCAGCAACGCCTCTTGGAGGGATTTTATCGCCTCCTCGCCCACGGAAACGTTCAACACTAGGCCGTTGATTCCCGAGCCCCGGAGCACCTTGAGAGCATCGGAGTTGGGGGCCTCGGACACTTCGGCCAGCAGGTACTTGTTGATGCGGCCGCTGACTTTCGCCACCCTCGCCAGGTCCTCCAGCGACCAATCGGCCGGAGCGCCGGTCAAAGGCACCAGTACGATGTCCACCGGCAGGGCGTTAATGTCCCGCAAGTCCTCGGCTGGAGCATCGGGGTCGACGCACAAGAGCCGGGCCGTATCCTCGGAGTCCACCGCCCCCAGGGCGGTCCCCTGCAACCGGAAGGCCAACAGGTCGCAGCCGTGATCCCGGTAGGCTTGGGCGTCGTCCGTGCTCAGCGTATCCCCCAGCACGCCCCAAGGGATTTCGGCAAGAGGCCCCTTGACGTCTTCGGCCTGCTGCGGCCCGCTGATCCCCGAGACGATGACGCCGTCGGGCGACAACCCTCCCGCAGCGGCGGCGCCCGCCTGATGGTCGGCGGAGACCCGCAGGACCAACGCCATGCCGGGCACCTTCGACGAACGGGCTGGCCCGAACCCCATCCGGGGCGGTGCGCCCTCGTGAATTTCATCCAAACGGTCCAAGAATTTACTACTCATGCCTGATTATCCCGTGAGCAATTAGAATCTGTGAGACTGGACATGGCGGAAAGAACCATTCGCCCCGGCGCCGGCTCCCCTCGGGATTCTAGCCGGGTTGGGGCCGGGTTGGCGCGGTTTCCCGGCTGATTATAACCCATCGGCTGGCCCAATATTCTATGTGCTTGGTCAGAAGCAATCACGGGGTTCAATCCATGATCGGACGACCCCGCTACATAATAATTGCATATATGGCCTCAGCCAGCCTCTCGGTGAACGTGACCACTTCATCCGCTCCGGTGAAGTCGATCGGCCACAACCTGCCGCCTAAAGAGGGGTCTATGTCTGCTTCGTGGGCAATTTGATTCCGGCGATTCACGATTAGTCTCAGTTGTGCCCGGATGTTTTGAGGCGGGGCGCCCATCTGGGTAGCGACCGAGTCCCACAATTGCACATCTGAAACGAGGCGAACGGCGTCTGCGATATTGTCCGGGGGTCTGGAAGCTACGGTAGCTATGGCTGGATCTTATCTGGTCTTCCAACCAACTGTCATTTCCTTGAGCATTTACGGCCTCAAGGGCACCGGACAGAGTGATTTGAAACCGCAGGAATGCGTCAGTCTGAACACGATTCCCTTGATAGGCTTCCAGCATCCCAAGTCTGACCAGCTCATGGATGTAGTGGTCGAGCGCACTGACCGCCATCACAAGTTCGGAACGCAGCAGGTCGGAAACGTCTAACGCCTGTGTCGTCTGGACGCTCAGGGCTTGATAAATGGCGCCAAGGTTGCGCACACGCTGGATATTCCGGCGAAACTGGTCAATCGCCGCTTGCATAACCGGTTAATCCAATCACCTTGTCTGCAAGCTCCGAAAAAATCTCCTTGAACCGGTCACGCGACTCTATAGTTCTGTCTAAAATTGCCCCACCTTGTCCGATCTGCTCACTACTCAAAGAGAAAACAGGAACTCGGGCCTCTTGCGACTTAGCGATAAGTGAGTTGAAGTCTGGAATAGTCGCTAAGCAATACTTGTCAACTTGTTGGTTTGCATAAGAATCCGAATGCAGCATCATGTTCATATTGCTTAGTTTGGGGACCAGTGATTCAGATACAGTCTCGTTAATCCTGTCGATCCATTGTTGGAAACCGCTGGCAGGAACTCCTCCTCGTGGACGATAGTTCTGCACCACCGTTCCAAGAAACTTCGGGGTCGTATCCGGGAATGGATAGACGGCGTTCCGAAGGATGGGCAGAGAACGCGCCTTCTCCGACCAAGCGCGCCAGTCAGGAATTACGTTGGCGAGAGAGTCTATCGCCATTAAAGAGAAGTAATCAGGGGTTGTCGGGACGATAAAAAAGTGGCTGGTCATAAGCAGATTCTGGTTAAAGGAACTCAAGCTGGGGTTCATGTCGATTAACACGTAATCTGCTTCATGTTTTTTCGCCGTCAGCTCTATAAGGCAAGCAATTGACCCCGGCAGGTTTTGCAGCGTTTGTATAGAGGCGGAAAGCTCTTGGGCGATGCCCAAAGTGACTTCATATTCGGACAGCCCGATATGACCTGGGAGGAGGAACAATCCTTCCTGCTGGCTGACCGGAAAGCATTCGACCGGTACGATTGGGCTCGGCCTCGACTCGAACGCAGGTGCTAATCCAGACTTCAGGTTGCGTCCCTTCTCACTTTCGTACAGGCGTTCAACCTCGGCCTCGCCTTTGTAGTCGAGCACAAGTCCCGTCAAGTTGCACTGCGGGTCTGTGTCGACCATCAACACCTTTTTGCCTTTGGCGGCGAGCATCCAGCCCAAGTGAAACGTCGTGGTTGTCTTGCTCACGCCGCCTTTATGGTTGAACAGAGCAATCTTTTTAGCCATCGCTCCCCCTACATGGTGCCCGAACCATGCGCCACAATTAGACTGGCTATTATAGCAAGGGTGATATATGTAGTAGATTTCCTTCGACGCCCTCGCAGGGGCCCGTTCGCATGAAACGATGCGGACTGTGTTGGAACGGGGACGCTCACTTCATTCGTCCTTCGGTCAGCGCCGCTCTTACCCGCTCCCGGTATCCGGCGCTGTTGTAGGCGCAGAAGGGGATGACGCGGCCGTCGGGCACCAACTCTCCAATGCAACACTTCATCAAGGCTTTCAGGTCCATGGTGTAGGCGTCGGCGAATCCCTGCACCACAATCATGAACACGTGGTCCTTGAGGTAGGTCCTTTCGTTGGAGAATGACAAGTTGCACGCGGCACAGTCGAAGCGCCGGGCCGCCGCATCTGATCCCGGAACGGAAGACGCCGACCAGAGACCCTCCAGCGCCTGCAGAATCTCGGGCCTTATTTCGGGCAGGGCCCGGTTGGTGATGTAATCGAGGTACTTGTCCACATCCAGCACCCTGGGCAACGGCGTGACCTCGCCATTCTCGACGTAGGCGTAGGTGGCTGACCGGCAGGTCGGGTGGCAGCAGGGCACCGGGATGAAATCGCTTTCCACGAACATACCGTCGGTCTGTTCGGCGATGCCGTGGATGACATCGGCGATGGTTTCCCGGTCCATGGCGTCGAACGCGACATATCGGCCCGCATGGGTAACGGGCTGGAAGGCGATGCCGCGTACCGCCGGATGCTCTATGCCGAACCGGACGATATCGCCGATCTCGTCGTGGTTCACTCCTTTCTCGATGGCGGGAACCAAGACCACGTCGAGTTTGGCTTGGGCCAGCCGGTCGAGGGCTTTCAGCTTGAGTTCCAGCAGGTCCTTGCCTCGTATGGACTCGTGGGTCTGGGCCGAGAAGCCGTCGAACTGGAGGTAGATCGTGGGGCCGATGTCGGCCAGGCCGGCCAGGAAGCCGTCGTCCCTGGCGATCCGTATGCCGTTGGTGTTGAGCATGACGACGGGGATGCCCTTGTCGAATGCCATCCGCAGCATCGGCAGGATATCCGGGTGAATGGTGGGCTCGCCCCCGCTGAACTGGACTACCTCCGGCTCGCCTTCCAACTGGAGAACCGGTCCAGCATCCGCTCGACTTGTTCCATCGACAGGCTGAACCCCGGTTGGGCGTCGGCGAAACAGATGGGACAGTCCAGGTTGCAGTGGCTGTTGACCTCGATAAGAGCCAGGCAGGTGTGCTGCTTGTGCTCGGGGCACAACCCGCAGTCCTTGGGACAGCCGTCGACCACCTCGGTGCTGAATTCCAGGGGGATCGTGCCGGGCTTGTTGTAGCGCAGCGAACCGAGGTACATCTCGGCGTCGGAGCTTATCAAGGACTCGAACCACCCGTGGTCCGCGCACCTCTTCCGCATGATCACCCGGCCATCCTTGATCAGTATCTGGGCGTCGATGGGCTCCAGACACCGGGGGCAGATGCTCCGGGTCAACTCGTAGAAAACGTAGTCCGAGTCCTGCTTCTTGGGCCTGCTCTCGGTAGCCATCGGTTTCCTCTCTCTTTCGTTGCTCATGGTCTCACACGAGATTTAACCACAGAGTACGCGGAGAGCACAGGGGCCCGGCGATGCGTTCTCTGCCTACTCTGTGGTGAATTAGTTGGGGGTGGCCTATAATCACCGCATCCCGTTTCGGCCGCTCAGGACAAGCGCATTGTTGTTGGCAGTTGACATAGGAAATACTATGGTGACAATGGGAGTGTTCGATGATTCCCGCTTGGTCACAACTCTCCGCATCGCCACCGATTCGCGGCGCTCGGGGGACGAATACGGCCTGACGTTACTGAACCTGTTGCAATTGAATGGCGTCGGCCGCTCCGATGTTACCGACGTTTGCATGTGCTGCGTGGTTCCGCCCCTGACCGGCGTGTTCGAGTCCGTGTCTGAGACCTATTTCGACGTCAAGCCGTTGACCGTGACCGCCGGGGTGCGGACCGGCTTGAAGATAACCTACGACAACCCACGGGATGTGGGGGCCGACCGGATCGTCGACGCCGTGGCGGCCCGCGAGCTTTACGGCCAACCGGCCATCATCGTGGACTTCGGCACCGCAACGGTGTTTGACGCCATCTCCAAGGACGGCGTGTACCTCGGCGGGGCAATCGCCCCAGGCATTAGCGTGGCCGCCGAAGCGCTGTTCCTCAATACGTCACAGCTTCGCCGGGTGGAATTGGTCCCGCCCAAGTCGGCCATCGGCCAGAACACCACGGCGGCCCTCCAGGCCGGATTGGTGCTGGGCTATGCCGAGCTGGTGAAAGGCCTGGTGGGCCGCTTCAAAGAAGAGCTGGGCGGCTCGGCGACCGTTGTGGGAACCGGAGGCCTGGCCAACATCATCTCCCGGGAAGCCAACGTGTTCGACGTGATCGACCCAGACCTGACTCTGGTGGGGTTGCGCCACATATACGAAATGAACCAGGCGCGGGGTTAGGGTCTTTTGGTTGCTGCTCATGTATATTACTCGGCGAGGGCTACCGAAGGCCTTTGTCATTCTCGCAGTCCCCAGGATGACAGGATTCCACACCCCTGAGGCCGGGTGAAGATATGAGCGGCCCGCTGTCGAACAAAAGGGTAGTCTTGGGTGTGACCGGGAGCATCGCCTGCTACAAGGCCTTGGACCTGGCCAGCAAGCTGGTGCAGGCCGGGGCCTTGGTCGACACCATCATGAGCTACGGCGCCACCCGTTTCGTGACGCCCTTGGCCTTTCGCAGCATCACCCACCGCGCCGTCGTCACCGACGCCTTCGACCCCGATTCCGAATATAGCGTCGAGCATATTGCCTTGGCGCAGCAGGCCGACATCGTGGTCATCGCACCGGCCACGGTGCATTGCGTCGCCAAGCTGGCTTTGGGATTGGCGGACGACGCTCTCACGACGATGGTCGTGGCCTCCAAGGCCCCCTTGGTGGTGGCGCCGGCCATGGACGGCAACATGTACGACCATCCGGCCACTCAAGAGAACCTGGCCCGGTTGCGGGAACGGGGCGCGGTGATCGCGGGCCCCGGTTCCGGCCGGCTGGCTTCGGGGTTGACCGGCGTGGGACGTCTGTTGGAAACCCCGGACCTGCTGGCCTACATCGCCTACGCACTGGGCCGGGACGGCGACCTGTCCGGGCGGAAAGTCGTGGTGAGCGCCGGCGGAACGATGGAGCCAATCGACCCGGTGCGGGTGATCACCAACCATTCCTCGGGGAAGATGGGCTATGCCTTGGCCGAGGCCGCCCGGGACCGCGGCGCTCGTGTGGTGCTGGTTTCGGCGGCCCGGGGCCTGCCCAATCCGCCGCTGGTCGAAGTGGCGGCGGTGCGCACCGCGCAGCAGATGTGCGACGCGGTGCTCGAGCACGTGGCTGACGCCGACGCGTTGATTATGGCCGCCGCAGTCGCCGACTACCGGCCGCTGTCGGCCTCCGAGCAGAAAATCAAGAAGACCGACGGCGACCTCAACATCCCGCTGGCCCCCACCACCGACATCCTGGCCTCCGCGCAGGGCGGCTTCGTGCGCGTGGGCTTCGCCGCCGAGAGTGAAAACCTGGTGGTCAACGCCAAGCTGAAGGTGCGGAGCAAGGGCCTCGATCTGATCGCAGCCAACGACATCACCGCCGAGGACAGCGGCTTCGGCGCGGACACCAACCGCGTCACCCTGATCGACGGCGACCTCAACGTCGAAGAATTACCGCTGCTCACCAAGTACGAAGTGGGCAACCGCATCCTTGACCGGGTGCTAAGGCTGTTCCGGGACTGAGATTTCCGATGCCGGAAGCCAAATGGGAAGAGGCGGGTTAGGAGGCTGATATGGAAGTGTCGGATGCGGTCACCAGAGGGAGAAACCCGATTGGAGCTTTGCACTCTAAGTCTCGTTTGAACTTAAAGTCCTCAGTCTGAACTCAAAGTCGCACGACTCGGCCACCCGCCCCCATTCCTTTGCCGCGCTGTTACGCACCCGCCAATCGCTCAGCGTCGTCGATGTAGGCAGCGGTGGCATGGATATCTTGGATTGTGGGCTCCTCCGGTTCGCACACGCCATCGTAGAAGCAAGAACCATGCAGGTCCTGCATCCGTTGGCTGTACCTGTTGGCGAGACTCTCCAAGTCCGGGCTCTGGTGGCGCAGACCACGAATGTTCCGATAGGTTACACCGGAGGTTCTAGGTTCCCGTCCGGTGTACCTCAAGATGAGGGCGTCAGTCGCCCGTTTGGTAGCACACCACGCCTTCTCGGCAGCGTCGCGCAGATCCCCGGCTTCCAACAGTCTCAGCGACTCCGAGTGCATGAATCTGGCGTCGGCGAATATTCCTACAACCGTATGAGTCTCTGTTGCCACTGTTCCACTTCCCAAAGCAACTTACCGCCAAGGGAGAGTGGTGGATTGACTGCTAGGCAACTCCCCCGTTACATTCTAGTCGCCATAGCAGGTTCGTACAACAAAGGTCTTCAAAAAGTGTTCAGACCAAGAGCACACCGTCCCGGCAGGTTGATGGAGGCAATGAGAGGCCGATGGATACAACGACCAAGCAGATCATGGGCATCGACTTCGGGATTGTCGCGGTGGGCAGAAATGCCGTGGGGATTGTTGCGGCCGGCCTCTTCAACTCCTTCGGGATTGCGGCGTTAAGCCTCCTGAACGCGATGGGCTTGGTCGCTTTCGGTCCCGTCAACTCGATGGGCCTTGTGGCCATCGGCGGCGTGAACGCAATGGGCCTTGTTGCTATCGGCGGCGTGAACGCGGTAGGCGTCGTCGCCATCGCCGGCCTGAACGCCACGGGTGTAGTGGCTATCGCCGGAGGAAGCTCCAGAAGCCTTCTGCCTGTGTCTTAGGAAACGGATTAAACGCAGATGGCGCGGAGAACGCACAGAGAGCGCAGAGGAAAAATCTGCGCTCTTTGCGTCTAACTCTGCGCCCTCTGCGTTAAAAAACTACTCAGGAGACGGTCTCCTTGAAACGCCGGATGGCCTCGATGTGCTGGTCCGGCCCCTGCAGACCGGCCCGCATGGTGTTCACCGAGAGGTGGGTCGCTCCCACCTCGGCCCAAGACTCCGCCAGTTTCTGCCAGTTGGCTTGGTCATCGGTGGCGATGCCGATGCGGCCCTCGATCCCGATGGCTGAAGGGTCCCGTCCCGCTTCCGTGGCGTAACCGCGCATTTCCGAAATGCGCTCGGCGCCCTCGCTATTGGGCTCGAATTGCGGGAACCAGCCGTCGCCCATTCGTCCGATGCGCTTCACCACCTGGGGAGCTCCGCCGCCGAACCACACGGGTATGGGCCGCTGCACCGGCAGGGGATTGATGCCGGCGTGGGTCACGTTGTGGTACCGGCCGTGGAAGTCCACCACCTCGTTGGTCCACAACTGACGCATCAGCTCTATCTGCTCCTCGCTGCGCCGGCCCCGGTTGGTGAAGCTTTCGCTCAGACCCTCGTATTCGACCGCGTTCCAGCCCACGCCGATGCCCAGCCGCAGGCGGCCGCCGGTGAGCACGTCGACTTCGGCCGCTTGTTTGGCCACCAGGCTGGTCTGCCGCTGGCCGAGGATCAGGACGCCCGTCACCATTTCGATTGTCTCGGTAAGACCGGCCAGGTAGCCGAATAGAACGAAGGGTTCGTGGAACATATCCGCCGAGCTGTAGGGCCGGTCCCAACCCTGTCGCACGCTGGTATCTGCGCCCAGGACGTGGTCGAAGACCAGCAGGTGTTCGTAGCCCAGACCCTCGGCCGCCTGGGCGAAGTCGCGGACTGCCACGGGGTCGGACCCGATCTCGGTCTGAGGGAATATTGCGCCCAGTCGCATGGTTGACCTCCAACAATATCCTGCGGCACCTGAGGCCGCGGGAATAACTCTACTCCGCCGCCATTATAGGCGGCCTCCGGGGGCAGTCAAACGCACGATAGAGCCCGGCGGAGAGTTTGATCGCCAGCAGCCCTACGGCGCTTCCTGCGTCGATGGGCCGGTTTCCGGAGACAGGTCCCTTTCCGGCGGCCGGGCCCAGCGACGCCTACGCCTGGCCATAAAGACGAAGATGCCACCTATGATCAACCAGACCGGGCTGAAAATTCCCACCCAGATGAGCACTATCACCAGCGCCCGGCCCACCGCCGACAAGGCCCGTACCGCCGCCTTGCCGGTGGCCCCGAAGTCCCAACCGCCCACGACGATTCCCTTGGACTCTTTGACCTCGACGCCGAAGGAGTCGGAGGCGCTGACCCTGCCGGCGTCGCTCATGGCGGACACGGTGAAGGTGACGTCGTAGGGCCGCGGGCGGTGGTCGGTGTACGAGTGGACCGCCTCCACCCTTGTGGCCCCCTCGTCGGGGTTGCCGGTGACGGTGGGCGTGCCGTCGCCGAAGTCCCACCGGAATTGGAAGTCCCAAAGCCCCTCCGGCCTGGTGAACGAGCCCCGGTATTCGACCTCGTCGCCCTCCTCCGCCACCCGGTTGTCGCCGGCGAAGGCTTCGATGAAGGGGACTACCGTGACCGATGCCACCAACGCGTCGGTGCCTTCGGCCAAGCCGGCGTCACCTTCCCCGTTGATGGTTATCCTGGCGACGTAGTCCCCCTCCTCATGATAGCCGTGATTTACCGACGAGGTGACGCGGCTGCCGGGATCGTCCGCCTTGGGCGCGGAGCCGCTGCCTGCGGCCCCGTTACCGTCTCCGAAGTCCCATTGGAAAGTAAAGTTTTCGATGCCGGCCGGGGGCCGGAAAGTGGCGCGGAAGCGCACTATCTCGCCCACCCTGATGGCGTCGTCCGGGCCAACGTCAACCGGCATGGAATGGGTGGACAGCTCCAAACTGACCATGAGCAAGGAATACGCCGCCGTCTCCTCCAAGAAATTGATTCGGCCTTGCAGCGCCTCGATCTGTACCTGCAATTGGGTGATTTCTTGTTGCACCTTGAGGGCGTCTTCCACGTCGTCGGCCCGGCCCAGAAGCTCCAACAGGACCCGCTCGGTCTCCCGCAGGCTGACCAGCCGAGACTGGCTGTCCACATACTCGTCGGTCACGTCCTCGCTCGTGAGTGAACGCGCCTTCACGTCTATGGCTGTGCCTTCCAAGCGGTCCATAACGCCGGACAATGACTCGGCCGGCACCCGAATGGCCACGAATCCCCGGTGCCGCGACGAGCGGTCCGAATTGACGACCCAGCCGCCGAACTCCCGGGCCATGCCGGTAATCCGGTCGACGGAACCCGCCACGTCGTCAACCACCAAGAGCATATTGCCGGTGTGAACGATGATGCGGTCCCGGGTGGCTGGGGACGCCTGTACCTTCAACGCGGTCGACGTGACGGCCCCCCGGGTCTCATCGGCCATTTCAGCGGACGCGGGCGCGGGAGTGCCGGTAGGCGCCGGAGCGAAGGTAGCCGCCGGAGCGGCGGTGGGGGCGGCTGCGGCGGCCGGTGCGGCAGTGGCGGCGGGGTCGTAACTTTCTGTGGTTGCGTCCTGACTTTCTTCCCAGCCGCCACAGCCCAGAATCCCTGCAATCAACAGCCCCAGTAGGAATAGAATCCCAATAACGGGAACGCCTATCGGACCACACCTCGTCATGTCGTTCACTATGCCCCAACATCCCATTATGAGCCTCGTTGATGGTAATAATTCAGTACTCTGCGGTCAAACTCAGACTTCGCCTGAATCGGGATTCTCAAGATTAAAGTATTCACGGCTCATCCTGGGAATCCATCCTGATTCAGCCAAGTACGTCAATAATCGGCTCGCCGCGCCGTCTAACGGATATTACGCGGGAAGGACTCGGATCGTTCCAGTTGTTTATAATGGGGCCGCAATACCAGCAACGTGAGGAGGCGTCGAGTGAAGACCATCGAGTTGGACTACACCAAGCAGTGCGGCGGCGAACCCGACAAGGGTCACAACCGCTGGCATCCGGACATTCCCCCCGTAGTCTCCGCAGATCCGGGCGAAGAAGTCGTGATGCAGACGCGCCACGCTCTCGATATGCAGGTCAACCCTTCGACCCAGCCCGCCGACCTGCTCAACACCGACTTGGCGCTGGTCCATCCTCTTACCGGCCCGGTCTACGTGAACGGGGCGGAGCCGGGGGACCTCTTGGAGATCAATATCCTGAACATCGAGCCCGCAAGCTGGGGGTTCACAACCATCATTCCCGGCTTCGGTTTCCTCCGTGATTTTTACACCGAGCCGTACATCGTCCACTGGGAGATGCGGGACGGATTCGCCCAATCGGCGCAATTGCCCGGCGTGCGCGTACCTGAAGCCTCGTTCATGGGCACCATCGGCGTCGCACCGTCGCGGGCTCTGCGGCAGGAGATCCTGCTGCGGGAAGAGGAATTGCTGCGCCGGGGCGGGGCGGTGGTAGGTCCCACGCCGGCCGGCGCGGTCCCGGCCCAAGAACCCTTCGCCAGCGAGGGGCTGCGGACGATCCCGCCCCGGGAGCACGGCGGCAACGTGGACATAAAGCAACTCACCGCCGGCACCCGGTTGATGATCCCGGTCTTTACGGAGGGCGCGCTTTTCTCCGCAGGCGACGCGCACTACGCTCAAGGCGACTCGGAGTGCTGCGGGACCGCGATCGAGATGGACTGCACCCTGCACGTGAGCTTTCAAGTGCGAAAGGGTGAGGCCTCAGGACGGGGCATCAACTTCCCCTATTTCGAGCGGGACGACTATTTCACGAGCCCGGAAATGGCCGCGCCGCGCCGTTTCATTGCCTCGACCGGCATGTGCATCGCCAACGGTAAAAACGAATCTGAGGACGGCACACTGGCTTCCCAGCAAGCGCTGCTTAATATGATTCACCTGCTGGTGGAGCGCGGCTGGAGCCGCGAGCAAGCCTACTGCATCTGCAGCGTAGCAGTAGACCTGAAGGTAAGCGAAGTCGTAGACATCCCCAACTTCGTAGTTTCGGCGTTCCTTCCCCTGGACATATTCGAGTGAGGAATGCGGAATGGGGAGTGCGGAAATTCGTTGGGGGTTTTGCTGACAAACGATAAAAGACTTACTTTGAGGTCGAGTTTAAGATGGGGACATGAAAGGAAGTTCTCCGTCTCAGGACCCCAATCCCAACCCCAGCGTGCAATCCGCACTCCCTATTCAAGATCGGTCTTTCGCTTTCGCGGTTCGGGTAGTCAAGCTCTGCCAAGAGTTGCACCGGACTTCCAAGGTAAACCGACCGCTGGTTAGCCAGTTGCTGCGTTCGGGCACTTCCGTCGGCGCTAACGTAGCAGAAGGACAATCGGCCCAGAGTCGCGACGATTTTGTTCACAAACTTTCCATCGCCTGTAAAGAAGCCAGGGAAACCCATTATTGGCTCAGGCTGCTGGCCGCCGCCGAGATCGTGCCTGAAAAGCAACTGGCGTGCCTGCTCGATGAGGCCAACCAATTGATTGCAATCCTGACTGCCATATCCGGCAACGCAAAAAGAAACGCCAAGCCCGGCAACCGAAAATAATCAGTCCTATTCGACTTCCCACGCCGTGTCTCAAGTTCCGTAGTATACTTGCGTCCGTACTGCCATCGTATCCAACTGGAAAACCCTTTTTCCGCACTCCGAATTCCACATTCCCAATTCAAAACCGGAGGTTTTGCCATGCAATTTGGACTTTTGTACGAGATGCAGCGTCCTTGGGACGAAGAGATCGATTGGCACATGCTGTACGAGGAGACGCTGGAACAGTGCGAGCTGGCGGACAAAGTCGGCTTCAATAACCTCTGGTTCGTCGAGCACCACTTCCTCTACGGCTTCTCCGGCTCCCCCTGCCCCGAGGTAATGTTCGGCGCCCTCTCGCAACGCACCAAGAACATCCGCATTGGGTTTGGCGTCTCCATCCTGCCCAACCACCACCCGGTCCGGGTGGCCGAGCGGGCCGCCATGGTCGACCAACTCACCCACGGGCGGGTGGAGTTCGGCACCGGCCGTTCCAACGCCTACGAGCAGCTCGGCCAAGGCATAGACCCCAGGGAGACCAGGGAGCGGTGGGACGAGTCCATCACCATGATCCCGCAAATCTGGCAGTCGGAAGGAGAGTTCTCCTACGAGGGGAAATTCTGGAACGTGCCGCCCCGCCGGGTGCTGCCCAAGCCCTTCCAGAAGCCCCACCCCCGCATGTACCTGGCCTGTACCCAGACCGAAAGCTTCCGGTTGGCCGCCCAGAAGGGCATCGGCGTGCTCTCGTCGGCATCCTACGCCGTCGACGTGCTGGCCGAGCACGTGAAGGTCTACCGCGACGCGATCAAAGACGCCGACCCGGTGGGCGCGGAGGTCAACGACTTCTGGGGCAACAACGTCCATTCCTTCTGCGCCAAGGACGACCAAGCGGCCAAGGAGCTGTGCGCCGACTCGATGAAGACGTTCTTCGGGCCGGACAAGCCCTACATTCAAGGCCGTATCAACGCCTACGAGGAGCTGCTGGAGGCTTGGGGCGGCGTGCCCGAACACCTCAAGGCCGACTTCGGCCGTTGGCTGCGCCAGTCGGACGAGGCTCACCAGGCCCAAGCCAGCGAGGCCGGTATCTCTCTGGATTCCGGACCCGGCGCGGCACGGGCGGCGGTGGCCCAGTTGGACGCCAACACGCTGTCCGACCGCGGCGTGATCATCGCCGGAAACCCGGAAAGCTGCATCAACACCATCAAGACCTACGACGACATAGGCGTCGACCAGGTCATGCTCATCATGCAGACTGAGACCATCCCCCACGAGAAGGTGATGGAGTCCATAGAGTTGTTCGGCAAAGAGGTAATCCCCGCCTTCGCCAAAGCCAAGGTCAACTGAGCCGGCATGACAACGACGGCGGGGCGGGAACATCAACCCAACGACGCCCCGCCGCCATCGGCCTCACCACCACAGACGAGATTCTTCGCTCCTCTCAAAATGACGACTCCTGCCGTACCTTCTCCTGCCGTACCTTAGGGTAGTGGTCCTCGTGGATATCGACCGTTGGTCATCTATCTAGTCGACGGCACTTACGAGCTTTTCCGGGCCTATCACGCCCTGCCGCCGTTGACGGCTTCCGACGGGAAGCCGGCCGGCGCGGTGCTGGGGCTGGTGCAGAGCCTGCTGTTGCTGTTGCGTGAGAGCGCCGTAACCCACGTCGGCTGCGCCTTCGACCACACCATCGAGTCGTTTCGCAACGACATGTTTGCCGGCTACAAGACGGGGCGAGATACACCGCCGGACCTCTTGGAGCAGTTCGAGCTGGGGGAACGGGCTGTCGCCGCCTTGGGCATCACGGCATGGCCGATGGAGGAATTCGAGGCCGACGACGCCATCGCCACTGCGGTCGCCCGGTTGCGCGGCGACCCCACCGTGGGCCGAATCGTCGTCTGCTCCCCCGACAAAGACCTGGCCCAGCTAGTCGAAGGCCAACGGATAGTCTGCCTCGACCGCCGGCGCAATCAGACCTTCGACGAAGCGGGCGTTGTCGCCAAATTCGGAGTGCCGCCTGCGTCGATACCCGATCTGCTGGCTCTCACCGGCGACGCCGCCGACGGCATACCGGGGTTGGCCCGTTGGGGAGCCAAGTCGTCGGCCCAAGTGCTGGCCCGCTATTCCCACATCGAGAACATCCCGGCCGACCATAAGGAGTGGGACGTTCCGGTGCGGGGCGCTGCCGCCCTGAGCGCGACGCTACGCCAAAACGCTGAAGAGGCGTTTCTCTACAGGACCCTGGCCACCCTCCGGGCCGACGTGCCCATCGCGGTTACCGCGGACTCCCTGGAATGGCGGGGGGTAATCCGGGACTCATACCTCCCGCTATGCGATGACCTGGGCTTCGCCCGGCTGAGGGACCTGCCCCACCGATGGGCGGGGGAAGAGGGTTAGGCGCGCTGGATACCCGACGCGGCTAACCGTAGGCGCCATGTTTGGGCTGGGTTGAAGCGGGCGGGTGACCAATCCAGGGAACAGCCGCGCCTACGACGGTCGAGGTACATTGGACGGAAGCTCCTCCGGGCGGCTTGTGCCGCCGGGGCGGGCGAAAACCAGCCCGGCCGCCGCCAGCACTGGCAGGGCCATCATCACCATCAAGCCAACGGTGTAGGTCCCGGTCTGCTCCTCGAACACCGCCAAGGGCAGGGGTCCAATTGCCGAAGCACAGACGGAGACGGTCATCGACGGGCCCTGCACCCGGCCCAATCCGTGACGGCCGTAGTAATGCGCCCAGATTGTGCCGTGGACGATGATAAAGGATCCCAGGGAGACTCCCATCACGACAACATAGACCACCGCCACGAATAACGAGTCCATTACCACTGCCAGGGCCAAGGCCGCCAACAGGGTCGCCATGGAAAAAAGGAAAAGGGCCTTGGGGCCGACGCGGTCCATCACGAACCCGGACGCCAGCGAGCTGATCGCAGACGCGGCCGAGTAAATCGGAAATACTCCCGCTGCCAGGGTTGCGCTCAGCCCGTTCTCTTGGAAGAGGAATGTCTGGTGGACGATCAGGCCCGTGGTAACCAAGCCCGGCGAGCCCAGCGACAACGCCAGTACCCAGAAGGTGGCGGAGGTGAGAACCCTGGTATCCCTACGGGCTCCCGCCATCGCTTGCCTGGTCTCTGAAACGGGTGGCTGGGAGAAGCCGTCCGGGAACAACCCTACTTCTTCAGGCCGGTTTTTGACGACGAAAAGGGCCGCCGGAACGATCAGCCCAATCGCCACCGCGCCGAGTACAGCATAAGCCTCGCGCCAGCCGATGGTGTCGATCAGAAACCTGGCAACCGGCGGGTAGATGGCTGTGGAGAGCACCACTCCCAAGGTCATGATGCTGACGGCCCGGCCTCGCCGCGAGACGAACCACTGGTTCACCAGCAGGATGCAGTTGATGATCAACGAGCCTTGGCCCAAGGCACGCAACGCGGCGAAGGCGAAGAAAAAGAGGATAAGGTTGGTGGCTGTGGCCATGCCGAAGCACGCCGCGCCGAGACCCAGCCCGCCGGCTACCAGCATTATTCGCGGCCCGTACCGGTCGGCCAGGCGGCTCACGACTGTCACCAGAACGGCACTCGCCACGGTGCTGGCCGTTAACAGGGAGGTAGCTCCGGTGAGGGACAGTCCCGTGTCTTCGATTATGGAACCAAGGAAGACCGAGAAAACGAAGGACTGGCCCGGTCCGCTGCTGAATATGACCAGGCCCGCCGCGCCGACGATGAACCATCCATAGAAGATGCGGCGGCCGGGCTTGGGAGAGTTGCCGGTTGGAGATCCTATCGTGCTACCTTTGTGAAAAAACTCTTCATGTGCTTTTCATTTGATTGTCGGGTGCCGCCCTTCCCGGTCGCCGAAACCCGACCGTTTCAAGTCGGCGGTCAACTCACCAATCTTCGGGCGGGCAAAAGCCGGCTCTCTTCGGCGGATGGAGCCGACAGGCCGCGCGATACGAGCCGGAACGAAAAACTCAATATTGGCTGGGGATGGAGGATTCGAACCTCCGCTACCTGATCCAGAGTCAGGCGTCCTACCGCTAGACTAATCCCCAGTGAGGGGGAATGAAGGGCCCTGCGAGACCGTTGCCATCGCGTCGAATTTCGACTCACCAATGTTATCAGAAAATATGGGTATCAGAAAATATGCGATAACCGCCGTTTTGCCCGGGCCTCCGCAGGGGCTTGCTATTGTCGAATCTGCCCCCCTCTCGTCGTCCCGGTCGCAACCGGGACCCACGGACCGATGCCGGTTTCGGTTCCCCCGAATGCCGCTAACCCAAGATTCGGGTCTGGATTCCGGCTGCGGCCGGAAGGACGGGGGATTTTCCGGCAATTGAATGACCTTGGTGGTTTACGGACTCGCGGGCGGCCATGTCGGAAGCTGCGTTATAATGGGGCCTCAACGGGCTGTTTGCCGGGTTCCTCGCGGTGTGCGTCCCGTATCAAGCGCTCGTGCAGTCCACTTATATGGTCAGGTTAAATGTTCAAGTCCGTTTCCAGCCGTGTTAGCTTTCCAGAGATAGATGCCAGGGTCCTCCAGCATTGGAAGGACCGCGACGTCTTTCGCCGCTCTCAGTCGGAACGCCCCGACGCTTCGCGCTTTATGCTCTACGACGGGCCGCCCACCGCCAACGGCAGCCCTGGCATCCACCACGTGCTGGCCCGCATCTTTAAGGACGTCATCTGCCGATACCGCACCATGAAGGGCTATCAGGTATGGCGCAAGGGCGGTTGGGACACCCACGGCCTGCCCGTAGAGTTGGGAATCGAGCAGGAGTTGGGCTTTTCCAGCAAGCGCGAAATCGAAGAGTACGGCATCGAAGAGTTCAACCGCAAATGCCGCGAAAGCGTCTTCCGCTACGTCAAGGAGTGGGAGACCATGACCGACCGCATCGGCTTCTGGGTCGACATGGACGATCCCTACGTCACGCTGGAAAACGACTACATCGAGTCCGGCTGGTGGATTCTCAAGACGCTGTGGGACCGCGGTCTGCTCTATCAGGGGATGCGCGGCACCCCGCACTGCCCGCGATGCGTGACCAGTCTCAGCTCCCACGAGTTGGCCCTGGGCTACCAGGAAGACACCCCCGACCCCTCGGTGTTCGTCAAGTTCCGCGTTGACCCGGCGGCGGATGGCGGCCGATCTTTGCCGGATGCCCTGAACGCGGGCGACTCGCCGGTCTACCTGCTGGCTTGGACCACTACGCCGTGGACGCTGCCCGGCAATACCGCCCTCGCCGTGGATGCCGGCGCCGAGTATTCGGTCGTGGAGCTGGAAGGCGACCGGGGTCGGGAGCGGTTGGTCCTGGCTTCTGCGTTGTTGGACGCCAACCTCAAGCAGGAGGATTACAGTTTTATTGCCACCGTGCCAGGCAGGGAGCTTGAAGGCGTTAGCTATTCGCCTCTTTATGATCCGGTGGAATATGGCTCGGAAGTCCGGCGGTTTACTCGCCGAAATCTTTTGGATGGCGGCGAATTTACATCACTGGACCCGAGCTCCGGGGTCTCGACCCGAGTAGTCGCCGCCGATTTCGTCTCGATGGAAGACGGCACCGGCATCGTCCACATCGCCCCGGCCTTCGGCGACGAAGACTTGGGGCTGGGCCGCGAGAAGGGGTTGAACTTCGTGCAGCCCGTGGACCTGCAAGGCGTCATCACCGGCGACTACCCCTTCGCCGGCAAGTTCGTGAAGGACGCCGACCCGGAAATCATGGCCGACCTCGAGGAGCGCGGCCTGCTCCATCGCCGCGACATCTACCGCCACACCTACCCTTTCTGCTGGCGCTGCGACACGCCGCTGCTCTACTACGCCAAGAGTTCGTGGTACATCCGTACCTCGGCATTGAAGGACGATCTCGTGGACGGCAACAGCCGCATCAACTGGTATCCCGACCACATCAAGGAGGGGCGCTTCGGCGAGTGGCTGCGCAACAACGTCGATTGGGCCATCTCCCGCGAGCGTTATTGGGGAACGCCGATTCCCATCTGGCAATGCGGCCAGTGCAACAATCAGGTGTGCGTCGGCGGGCGCGAAGAGCTTAAGGAAAAATTGGGGCCGGACGGCGCAGCCGTAGACGGCCTGGACCTGCACCGTCCCTACGTGGACGAAATCACCTTACCGTGCGACGCCACCGGATGCGACGGCGTGATGTCACGTATCCCCGAGGTGATGGACTGCTGGTTTGACTCCGGCGCAATGCCCTTCGCCCAGATGCACTACCCCTTCGAGAACCCGGAGATGGAGAAGGAGGGGCTGTTCCCCGCCGACTACATCTGCGAGGCCGTGGACCAGACCCGCGGCTGGTTTTACAGCCTGCACGCCCTGTCCACGCTGTTGAAGGGCGAGCCGTCCTACAAGAACGTCATCTGCCTGGGCCTGATTCTGGACGAACACGGCCGCAAGATGAGCAAGCGCACCGGCAACGTTGTCGAGCCGCTGCCGCTGCTGGACGAGCATGGGGCCGACGCCCTGCGTTGGTACCTGTTCACCGCGTCACAGCCCGGCGAAGCCCGTCGCTTCTCATCCCGGCTGGTCAACCAGACCCTGCGGCAGATGCTGCTCACGCTCTGGAACATCTACTCTTTCTTCACCAGCTACGCCGCCATCGACCGGTTCGACCCGTCGCAGAAGCCCGCCGGCTGGAAGCCGGAGAACGAGCTCGACCGCTGGGTGCTCTCGGAGCTCAACGAACTGGTGGCCGAAGTCGACCGCTGCATGGAGGGCTACGACCCCACCAACGCGGCGCGGCGCATCCAGGAGTTCGTTGACCGGCTTTCCAACTGGTATGTGCGGCGCAGCCGCCGCCGCTTCTGGCGCAGCGAGGAAGGAGACGCTGACAAGCTGTCGGGCTACGTCACGCTGCACACCTGCCTGGTCACCGTGGCCAAGCTGATGGCCCCGCTGGCCCCCTTCGTGTCCGAGGAAATCTACCAGAACCTGGTCTGCTCCGTTGACCCGGACGCCACCGACAGCGTTCACTTGGCCGATTTCCCGGTCGCCGACCAGTCGCTGGTGGACGAGTCGCTGATGGAGGCCACGCGGCTGGCCATGCGGGTATCCAGCATGGGTCGCAGCGCCCGCTCTAAGGCCGGCCTCAAGGTCCGCCAACCTCTGGCCGGCGTGGCGGTGAAGACCCGGTCGCCGGTCGAACGGGACTATCTGCGGCAGGTTACCCCCCAGGTGCTGGAGGAACTCAACGTCAAGGACATCCAGGCGTTGGAAGACGAGTCGGACCTATTCCGGCAGGCCCGCGCCGAGGCTGGCGAACAGACGGAGGCCATCGTATCCGTCGGCCCCTACACCGTGGCCTTGGAAGGAGGCTACATGGTGGCGGTGGACGGCCAACTCACGCCGGAGTTGGCCGAAGAGGGCCTGGCAAGAGAGTTGGTGCACCGCATTCAGAATATGCGCCGCTCGGCGAATTTCGAGGTCACCGACCGCATCGTCACCTACTACCAGGCGCCCGGGGAATTCGCCCGGGTGCTGGAGGGGGCGTTCGCTGGCTACATCCGGGACGAGACCCTCAGCGACCGGTTGGTGAACGGGGCCCCGGATGAGGGTTCGGCTTCGGAGACCGCCAAGATCGAAGGCCAAGAGATCACCTTGGGAGTGATGCGGGTCCAGGTGTAGTCGGGTTAGATGCAGGGTCTTTTTAATTCTCCCTCTCCCTTGAGGGAGAGGGCTGGGGTGAGGGTGAAATGCTGGCAATAACGATGGTCGCTCACATTAGGGATCGCCCCCACCCTAACCCTCCCCCAGAGGGGGAGGGGACAATTAAAAGGCCCTGGGGTTAGATGCCGGAGCTTCCTGAAGTCGAAGGCGTTCGCCGCACCCTTGTCCGGGCGGGCCTGCCGGGGCGGACCATCATGGTCGCCCGGGTGGGGTGGGCCAAGACCGTTAAACGGCCTTCGGCCGCCGAGTTCGTTGAGACGCTGCCGGGCCGGACCATCGAAAGTGTCGAGCGCCGGGGCAAATACCTGGTTTTTCCCCTTTCAGGTCAAGACGGCGGCGTCTTCGTCGTCCATCTGGGCATGACCGGCCGTCTCGAAGTGCAGGAGCGGTCGCGAAGCCCCGATCCCTTGACTCGCCACGCCTTCCTGTTGGACGACGAGCGCGAACTGCGTTTCGTAGACAGCCGCAAGTTCGGAAAGATGTGGCTGGCCGCCGACCGGTCCGAGGTGTTGCCGGCTCTCAGCCCTGAACCGTTGGAGTCCGATTTCACCACCGAACTGCTGGCCGCGTCGTTGGTTGGCCGAAACGCCCCGATAAAGGCATTGCTGCTGGAGCAGTCGGTGGCGGCCGGATTGGGCAACCTGTATACCGACGAGTCGTTGTACTTGGCTGGAATACACCCGGAACGCCCCGCCTCCCGGCTTTCGGCTGACGATGTGGCCCGGCTCCGCAGCGCCATCATTTCGGCGCTGACCGCCGCCTTCGGAGTCTACGACCGGGCGCGGGACCAGCACTGGCCGGACCCGCCGGTAGCCCTGACAGCCTGGACTCACCCCAGGACCACCAAAGCCGCCTGCCCCATGTGCGACACCGCCATGGCGATGACGCGGGTGCGGGGACGCGGCACCTACTTCTGCCCCGCTTGCCAATCGTAGCCTGCGGCGTCTGTCGTCCAACAAATATCCTCTCCCCTGCGCTTAGGGTGGGGGTGCCCTCGTTCATCAACTCTGAGCACTTATGCCAGTCCGGCGAGTTTGTCCCCTATCTGTGCTCATGATAGAATCCCGTGACTGGAAACCGTCCGCAGGCAAAGAGGAGTGATTTCGTGCCAGTTACGGAGGCACAGAGCGGCATAGTCAGCACGATTCGCGACTTTGTGGAGCGGGACGTAATGCCCGTCGCTTCACGCATGGAGCACGCGGACGAGTATCCAGTTGACCTCGTGGAGAAAATGAAGGGACTTGGCCTCTTCGGCGCCCTGATACCCGAGGAGTACGGCGGGGTAGGGCTGGATGTGACGACCTACGCGCTGATCATCGAGGAAATCTGCCGCGGCTGGATGAGCCTGAGCGGCATCCTGAACTCCCACCTCATCATGGCCCATATGGTTGCCGCTAACGGGACCGAGGAGCAGAAACAGCGGTTCCTGCCCCTGATGGCCTCTGGAGAGAAGCGCGGCGGCATCTGCATTACCGAGCCCAACGCGGGAAGTGACGTACAAGCGATCCAGACACGGGCGACGCGGGACGGCGACGAATACGTGGTGAATGGGACCAAGACCCTTATCACCAACGGACGCAACGGAAATACATTTGCCTTGGTGGTAAAGACAGACCCTGCCGCCGACCCTCCCCGCCGGGGCATGAGCATCTTTATCGCCGAAAAGGGGCCGGGCTTCAATGTGTCCCGGGACATAGCCAAGCTGGGCTACAAAGGGTTGGACACCTGCGAGCTGGTCTTCGACAACTATCGCGTTCCCGCAACGAACCTGCTGGGAGGCCGGGAAGGCCAAGGATTCTATCAAATCATGAGCGGCCTCGAGATCGGCCGCATCAACGTGGCGGCGCGATGCGTCGGCATAGCCCGCGGCGCCCTCGAAGAGGCTATCAGGTATTCTCAACAGCGAGAGACCTTCGGTAAGCCCATCGCCGAGCATCAGGCAATTCAGATGATGATCGCCAAGAACGCGACCCAACTGCAGGCCGCCCATCTCATGGTGCGCCACGCTGCGGAGAGGAAAGACCAGGGCGAGAGGGTGGACCTGGAGGCGGGTATGGCCAAGCTCTTCGCCAGCGAAATGTGCATGCAGGTGGCTATCGATTCCATGCGCATTGCCGGCGGGTACGGCTACACCCAGGAAATGACCATAGAGCGGCATTTCAGGGATGCGCCGCTGATGATGATCGGAGAAGGGACCAACGAGATTCAGCAGGTGGTGATCGCGCGTAACCTGCTGAAGAATTTCCCGTCGGGGGACTTCCTTCACGGGGCGGGCTTGTAACTGCGGCGCGTTACGGCCAACAAGACGCGGACGATGGGCGTTGACCGTTATTCCATTCAAGACGATATTCCAAGTCGTGGAGACAAAATGGGAATGGTTTATGTGGGCATGAAAGTAGGAAACCCGAGTGGAGGTGACATGGTATCCGTACCAGACGTCCTCGTCGATACCGCGGCATCCCATACCGTTTTGCCCGCACAGTTGTTGGCCGACCTCCATGTGGAACCAAAGGAGACGGTCGAAATTGAACTAGGCGATGGCGCTACAACTATCCAATGGGGTGTTGGTCAGGCCGCAATCGGTATTGCAGGCCAAGGCGCTACTTGGATATGCCCAGTCTATTTTTGCGACAAAGTTGAATACCTTTTGGGAGCTACCACCCTGGAGGCGTTTGGTCTAATGGTAGACCCGATCAGTAATAGCTTGGTGCGCCGGATAGTTCGGGCGAGACCCATCTAATAGAACACAAAGTGACTACGGAAAAAAATGGGAATGGTTGCCGCCACCGAGGTAACACCTTCCTATGGCTGGGGCATTGAAACGGGAGTATCGACCGATACCTCAGCCCACCTCCCTAATTCTGTCCATATAACCGGGTCCACCTCAATGTAGTAACAACCGAAACCGAATGAAAACGCGTTCTTTTACGTGTAACATG
This sequence comes from Dehalococcoidia bacterium, assembly GCA_965220625.1. GTDB lineage: Bacteria > Chloroflexota > Dehalococcoidia > Lucifugimonadales > UBA3495 > VXOI01. The sequence goes on along the minus strand of CBDCQN010000003.1, from coordinate 872,030 downwards.
GTATTGGCATTAGGGCCTTATAAAGCAAAGCTTGGACGCTGTCAGAACGGAGTGATCAGACATGGCGGATATCAACAACGTTGGCAACGGCGCCATGGCCAAGACCCTGGCCCGGTTCTGCTCCCGGCTAACTTATGAGGACCTCTCTCCGGGGGTGGTGGACTGGGCTAAATATCTGTGCCTGGATTTCGCCGGAGTGTCTCTGAACGGGTCCACCACGAAGTCGGCCAAGACCGTGGTCCAAGCCATCGAAAGTGTGCAGCGGCCCGGCCCTTCGGTCATCATTGGCACTTCCAAGCGTGCCCTGCCTGAATACGCCGCCATGGCCAACGGCACCGCCTTCCACAGCCTGGAGCTGGACGACATAAACAACGAGTCCTCCATTCACCTTGGCGTGGTGGCGTATCCCACCGCCCTGGCCATGGGCGACGTGGCTTCAGTGGATGGAAAGAGCTTCATAACGTCGGTGGTGGCGGGCTACGAAGTCATGGTCCGCTTGGGGCGGGCCCTGAAGCCGGCGGAACATTACAAGAGGGGATTTCACCCCACTGGCACCTGCGGCGCATTTGGCGCGGCCACGGTCGCATCCCGGCTGCTGGGGCTGGACACCGACTCCATGACCGCGGCTTTGGGCGTGGCCGGGAGTCAAGCGGCAGGAAGCCTGGAGTTCCTGGCCGAAGGAACGTGGACCAAGCGGCTGCATCCAGGATGGGTGTCCAATGCGGGCATCTGGGCGGCTTTGCTGGCGCGGGCCGGCTTCCTGGGCCCCTCCACTGTCATCGAGGGCCGGTACGGCTTCCTCCATGGCTACTCCGGCGATCCGGACCCCGACCTGGTGCTGAAGGACCTGGGAGATAGATTTCTGATTGCCGACACCGGCATAAAACCCCACGCCTGTTGCCGCTACAGCCAGGGCCCTGTCGACTGTCTCATCGACGTCCGCGAACGCCAGGGTGTAAAGGCCGAAGAGGTGGAGAAAGTGACCATCGGCGTCCTCAGCGCCGGCTTCAACACGATAGCCGCTCCCGAAGAGCACAAGCGTAACCCGAACTCGGTGGTGGACATGCAATTCAGCATGCCTTATACCGCGGCGGTGGCCCTCCTCTACGGGCGCGCGTCACTCTCCGAATTCACCATGGAGGTAGGCCAGCGCCCAGAGGTCAGGGAGCTGATGTCCAAGGTGGAATGCGTCATCGACCCCGCGTTGGATGCCCTGTACCCCGGACAATGGCCCGCTTGGGCCGAAGTGACTACGACCGGCGGGCTTACCCGGCGCAGCTATACAGGGTATCCAAAAGGCGACCCGGAAAACGCTCTGACCTGGCAGGAAATGAAGAACAAGTTCGCCAGCCTTACCGCGCCGGTCATTTCTCAGAAGCGCCAGGAGCAGATCATTTCCGCGATAGAGGGACTGGACGATATCGCCGACGTTCGCGACCTGGCGGAGTTGTTGGCGGCCGAGTAGCACCTGTCGCTCCCGGCCGCCCCGGACGGCAATGCGTGTCCCGTGGCGGACCACGATGCGGCAATGCCCGTTGTTCGTTGTTAAACGCTGACGCAGCTAGCCAGGTACTCCATTACCTCGGCCTTCGACACCACATCCCCGTACTTGCTGTCGATGTCGAAGAGATTGGCTTCATGGGGCGCCGGGTGCCGGTCACCCACGCACTCACGGGGCACTATGACCCGGAATCCGTACTGCATGCCATCCACCGCCGTGGCGCGTACGCAGCCGCTGGTCGAACAGCCGGTCACGATCAACGTATCTACACCCTGGCTTGTCAGCAGCGGCGCCAGAGACGTGCCGAAGAACGCGCTGGCGTACTGTTTATTGATGATCACGTCCTGAGAAGCGGGGGGCAACTCAGGGACAATTTCACCCAGAGGCTCGCCTTCGATCATCTTCCGCAGCGCGGGGACTTTTTTCACAAACACGCCGCCATCCAGCCCGTTGGGCGAGTAGACAACCCGGGTGAAGATTACCGGAATTTCGTTCTGGCGAGCGATGTCAAGCAGGTCCGCCGTTTCCCTCACGGCCTCAATCACCGGAGGGGCGTACAGGGCGGACCCGGGAGTAACGTAGGCATTGATGAAGTCAATTACCGCCACCGCGGGCTTTCGGCCGTAGCCGATGCGTCCATCAAAGACACCCTGATAGTTTCTGTCCAAGCTTTCTTGGGCCATGTTCATTGGTCCTTTAGCCGGTCCTTTAGTTGAAACCATCCCATAAACTGCAACGGTCCCTCTGGCCGCGCCTGCTAATCGTCGGCAGCCGCAGCGATCGGGGCCTCCAGTCCTTTCCTCTCGTACATGCGGAGGATGTGTTCCGGGAACACCGGCGCGGTCGGCGCCGGAAGCCCGGTTTCCTCGAAGCAGCGGGCCTTGAGTTCCTCGATGCTATCGAAACCGCGGTTAAACATCTGGGGCTCGCCCCGCTCTTCTGACAACTTGGCCCGGAGCTCTTCCGTAGCCTCTACATCCACGGTCATGTCGTCATTGAGCAAGACACCGTAGCGTTCGGCGCCTTCCCGGGTTACCAGGCCGCGTCTGACCTCCAGAGCGACTTTGTCGGCCTCCCGTTTGTAAGGGTCGCCCCAGCCGCCCCCGCCCCAGGTGCAAAACAGGAAAAGGTCTCCATCCTCCACCCTTACGTGGTCGCACTTTGACGGCAGCATCTCCGTGGTGCCGTCTTTCCTGATTAGCTTTTTCCAACTGCGTCCGCCTGGCAAGCCACCGTTCACTCCGTATGGGTAGGTAAGCCAGCGGTCGTCGTGAATGGAAATCTCTCCTGGTTCGAGGAACCGATAGCCGAGCTTGCAGCCGTTGCCGCCGCGATAGAAGCCGGGGCCGCCGGAGTCCGAGATGGTCTCGTTGATCTCCATCCGCACCGGAACGTAATTCTCCAGAAACTCGTTGGGAATGTTCGTGAATGACGGCCACAGCGAGTGGCCGTCGGGCCCGTCGCCGAAGGGCTTGCCGGGGATACCGCCGAATCCGATCTGGTAAAGCTGGTACCATTCGCCATTCTTGTCATAACCGGAGTACATCAGGTGAGGGCTGTCGGAAAAACCGGCGGCGATGAGGAAGTCGGGCGCCCGCTGGCCCAGTGTTCCTCCCAGCACGTCGAAGATCCGGCCCAAAGCGTGGGTACGGCAGGACAGAGCCGCTGGCTTGACGGGCTTAAGGAGCGTCCCTTCCGGAATTCGGACCTCCACATGCTCGTAGAAGCCGTCGTTGAAGAGGATTTGCGGATCGAACACGTTCACCATGTAGGTTCCGACGAACATCTTGAACATGGCTTCGCTCAGGAAGAAGTTGATGGAACCCTCCGACTGGGGGTCGGTCCCTTCGAAGTCAAAGATGGCCTTGTTGCCCTCCCGCCACAGGGTGCAGGCTATCTTGTAGGGGCCCATGCCGAGGCCGTCATCACACACGTAGTCTTCGAAGTAGATCTTCTCCTCCGCCACGCTGGTCACAATGAGCTGCTCCATGGCCCGGCGGTTGCGCTCCAGCAACAGGTCCACCGCTTTAACGTACGTGTCGACTCCAAACCTTTCGCACATGTCGAGAATGCGTCTTTCGGCTGTTCGCACCGCCGCGAAAATACCGTCCAGGTCGGCACGGTTCAAATGGGGCTGGCGCACCTGATGGAAGATCAAATTGAGCAGGTCATCCTGACGCTCGCCCCTCTTGTAGACCTTGACCGGAGGTATCAGTATCCCCTCTTCGTAGATCTGCCGCGCCTGGGTGGGCAGGCTGCCGGGTACCGCGCCGCCCACGTCGGTCATGTGTCCGAACATAGCGATCCAGGCTATGTGACGGCCCTCGTAATAGACGGGGTGCATGGTCAGCCAGTCGTTGGCATGGCTGATGGCGGCGGCACACGAATAGGGGTCGGAGGTCAGGAACATATCCCCTTCCTCGACGTCTCCCTCATAGATTTCAACGAAGGGCGGAATGAAGGACCCGAACTGGCCCACCACCATCAACCCCTTCCGGTTGGCGATCATTGGAAACTCGTCGCCCTGCTCACGGATCCCCGGGGACACGGCGGTGCGCAAGAGCACCGCGTCCATTTCCCAGCGGGCATTCCTCAGGCCGCTCTCGATGATATCGAGGGTGATGGGATCGACTTCAACATCCTGAAAGTCTCGCGGATTCGCTTCAATAATGTTTGCTGGCATGTCCGGCCTCCCTGCTTACCTTACTGGGTTGATGAGGATGTTCCCTAAGGAATCTACTTCACCCACATGTTCCGGCAATATCAACGTAGTGGAGTCCATCTCGGTTATCATGGCTGGCCCCAAGATACGGTTACCGGCCAATAGCTTCGAACGATCGTAGACCGCGGCCTCTCGTTCTGCTCCGTCCACGTACATTGAGGTGGCGCCTACTTTCCCTCCGGAGGCATCGGCGCCGCCGCTCTCGACAGCACGGGCCTTGGCTATTGTAGCCTTCCCTTGGGCGATTGCCCGGAGGTTGACCACTTCGGGCTCTACCTCCGGGGCAAAGGTGAACATCTGGGTATGGATGTCGGCGAACCTGCGGCCGACCATATCCAGACCGCCTTCCCTCAATGCTTCCATGCCCACTTCGGTGGTGAGCACAAAGCCCTGACCTCGGTATCGGCAGTCCAACTGGTACTGGGTCGTCTGGTCCGAGCGAGGCACATTCTCCGCATCGAGCGCTTGGGCGGCCCGCCCGGCAAGCTCGGTGAGAATCGCCCCGATCTCCTCTTTGCTGGTCTCGGAAAATCTCCGGATCAAGGTCTGGGACGCTTCGTTCCTGAGCCGCGTGGTGGCATCGCCATAGGCACATAGTACTCCAGGTGACGGGGGAATTATCACCGGCCACGATTGGGTGAGTTTGCCGATGGCGTTGGCGTGCAGCGGTCCCGCTCCGCCGAAAGCAATAAGGGCGAAATCCCGGGGGTCGTAGCCCTGCTCGACGGAAACCAGCCTCATGGCGCCATACATGTTTTCATTCACTATGTCGATGATACCCTCGGCGCCACGTTTCAAGTCGAGGCCAAGGCCGTCGGCAACTGTCTGGACCGCCTTTTCGGCGAGAGACTTATCGAGCTGGGTCTGGTCGGCGAGAACGGTTGGCAGACGACCGAGCACCACGTTGGCATCGGTGACCGTGGGGTTTTCTCCACCCCTGCCATACGCAGCGGGCCCGGGGTTTGCCCCGGCGCTCTGAGGGCCGACCCTCAAGGCCCTCGTAAGCTCTGGCACGTGGGCTATCGAACCGCCGCCGGCGCCGACGCTGCGCACATCCAGGGATGAAGCCCGGATTGTCACATCTCCCACCCTGGTCTCACGCCTTACGAGCGGCGCCCCGTTCTCGATCAGGGAAACGTCGGTCGAGGTCCCACCCATGTCGAAGGTAAGCAAGTTCTTGTAGCCCGCCTGCTCCGCTATCCATACGGCGCCCGCGACGCCGCCGGCCGGGCCGCTCATCAGCACGTTGACCGGAGCGTTTTGGACCATGTCAACCGACGCGAGGCCCCCGTCGGAGCGCAGGATGTGCAGGTTAGCGTTGATGCCGCGGTTTCCCAAGTCTTCTTGTATTCTGACGAGATAACTGTTGATTACGGGGGCCACGTAAGCGTTGGCCGCAGTGGTCAGCGTACGCTCAAACTCATACATTTCCGGGAGAATCTCCGAGGATATGGAGACAGGAACACCCGGCATGACCTCGTTTGCTATCTCCCGAATGCGGCGCTCGTGGTCGCCATTCGCGTAGGAGTTGACCAGCGAAACGGTAAGGGACTCAATGCCCTTATCCTTGAGATAATTCAACTCCTTGCGGACCCCGTTTTCGTCGAGGGGAGAAACTACATCTCCGCGAGCGCCCACTCGTTCGTCGGCCTCCACGGTAAGCTCCAGATCGACAAGAGGATCAGGCATGTTCCAGACTATGAAAGCGGCGAGGCCGCCCGGTACGAAGGCCCGTTCGATCTGCAACACCTGCCTATAGCCTTTGGTCGTAACGAGGCCCATTTTCGCGCCCTGACTTTGCAGGATGGCGTTGGTCGCTACGGTTGTCCCGTGCATGATCTGGTCAATCTCAGAGGGATTCACACCGGCGTTGGCGCAGACTCGTTCGATCCCCATGAATACGCCGACCGAAGAGTCCTCGGGAGTGGAGTGGACCTTGGCTTCGTAAGTGTCGCCTGTGTCTTCGTTCATCAGTAGCAGGTCAGTGAAGGTCCCACCGACATCCACCCCTAATCGATAGGCCATGGTGTTGTCCTCCAGTGCGACAGGTTCTCGGGCGCTATGTGCCGTCAAACTCAATTCACCGTAATTCTCCGAGGCAAAAGCTAACTTTTCCGTCCTATGGTGTCAAGGCTTGAGCCGTCCGCTGCCCTTGTTCACCCACCGAGATCATTCCCGGATCCAGCTTTAATGAAGTGTGGAGTTTTGCCTGAAAAGAGGGGAGTCGCCTGGTACATCGTAAGCTTGCAACCGATGGATTGATACGCTGAAGCTTATGCCGGGCATCAGCGGCAGAGAATCGCCAGCAGGATGCGTCTGGTTGCTTGGGAAACATGAGTCATTCCGGAGTTTCTTGCAGGGGTGATGAACGAAGAAGAACGAGTTGCCCAGCTATCCGGGAGGCCGGCAACGTCATCCCTACCGGCCGAGATGACGGCATCCCTCCCAGTCTTTCCGGCGAAAGCCGGAATCCACGTCACCCCCCGGTGTCTGTATGCGCACAAGTTGTCGTAGAGGCACACCGTACAGCCGGATATGTTTAATTGATTCCCATGAAACGGCGTCAGCTATCCCCGGCGTTGCCCGTGGGCTTGAGTCAACCTGATGTTCCTCAGGGTTGAGGTTACGTGGATTCCGGCTTTCGCCGGAAAGACGACATCTTTGAGAAAGGAACAGTAGGCCTGCCCCCAACCTCCGGGATTACTCATAGTCCAAGAAGACCAACCCTACTCTACCGATGGCGGCTCCTTCGGCCCGTGGGCCCCATCTTCCCAAAACTCCCTGCATTAACCTGCGACACTCGACAACGTGCTTCGCTTGAGGAAACGGCCCTCTGCCGGGAGGCCGGTGTACTGTCCGTCCTCCACCAGCACTCGACCGTTGACGATCACCGCCTCCGGCGCCCCTTTCACCGTCCGTCCCTCGTAGAGATTGTAGTCCACGTTCATATGCTGGGTCTGGGCGCTGATTACGGTCTCGGCGTCGGGGTCGAACACCACCATGTCCGCGTCGCTCCCCACGGCAATGGTGCCCTTGCGCGGGAAAAGCCCGAACAGCTTGGCCGGAGCGGTCGAGAAAATCTCCACCAGCCGGTTCAGATCCAACAGCCCGGAGGCCACGCCTTCGGTGTAAAGCAGGCTCAAGCGGTTTTCGATTCCGGGCCCACCGTTGGGAATCTTCGAAAAGTCGTTCACTCCCAAGGTCTTTTGGTCGCTGAACCGGAAGGCGCAGTGGTCGGTGGAGACGACTTGCAGGTCATTGCGCCGCAGCCCCTTCCAGAGCTCTTCTTGGTGCCACTTTTCCCGGAGCGGCGGTGTCAACACGTACTTTGCCCCCTCGAATCCTTCTTGATCGTACATGCTATTGTCCAGGGTCAAATAGTGGGGGCAGGTCTCGGCGTAGACGTGCTGCTGCTGAGCCCGGGCTGCCTGCAACTCCTGCAGCGCCTCGGAGCAACTCAGGTGCACGAAGTAGACCGGCGCGCCGGCGACCTGCGCCATGCGGACTGCCCGGTGGGTGGCTTCGGCCTCGGTAACCGGGGGCCGGGTGCTGGCGTGATACTTGGGCGCCGTGTGGCCTTGGGCCAGCTCTCTCTGCACCAGAACGTCGATCATGTGCCCGTGCTCGGCGTGCAGGCAGATCATCGCCCCGTTGTCCGCCGCTTGGACCATGGCTTTGAAGATGGTGTCGTCGTCAACCATAACGGCGCCGCGGTAGGCCATGAACATCTTGAAACTGGTGACGCCTTGCCGGACCATCTCGTCCATGTCGGGCAGGCGATCGTCCGGCAGGTCCTGGATGATCATGTGGAAGCCGTAGTCGACAACGGCCTGTCCTCCGGCCTTCTGGTGCCAGATCTCCAGCGCCTCGTTCAAAGACTGGCCCCGCTGTTGCACGGCAAAGTCCACGATGCTGGTGGTGCCCCCGACCGCCGCGGCGATCGTGCCGGTGCGGAAGTCGTCGGCAGAGACGGTGCCGCCGAAGGGAAAGTCCAAGTGGGTGTGGGGGTCGATCCCGCCGGGAATCACGAACTTGCCGGTGGCATCGATGGTCTTTGCGGCGTCCGCCGATATATCGACGCCGATGGTGCGGATTTTGCCGTCGTCCACCAGTATGTCGGCCACGTAGTTGTCGACGGCGGTGAAGATGTGCCCGTTCTTGATCAAGACGCTCATCAGGACCTCCCTGCGGCTGACTGGGGAAACCCAATTGTAGTCACTATGGGGTGTTCAAGCCAAGCCTAGCGGACACCTAAACACGGTTGTAATTGTCGAGGGTTTCTGCCTCATCAAGGAATGTTACTGGAAGTACAGCACCCGGGATCACCCGAAGTATGCGGTCAATGACGCCCGGTGAAGGGCTCCAAATTGGGACGCCGCGCCGGGGTCTGTCGCCGTTAGGCCGGCGACACTCAATCGACCAGCACTTTGAGCACGATTTCCCGGTGCAACCCAAACTCCCGTGAGGCCTGCCGGATATTCATCCCTTCCATTATTGCCGCATTACCGGACTGCGGACCTGCAGATGCACTTCCATGTTGTACATCCGTCGCGCTATCCATAGGCTCGACTTCAAGCCTGTGGATAGCAGCGGACGGGTTCGCTGAACATCAACAAACCGGGGGTTACAAATCGACCCTTGAACCAGCTTCCGCAAGCGGCAACGTAATCACGCGCTGGCGAAAATCTCGTTGGCTATGTCCATCGCGCCCCGGGCGAACGGTATACCGGCGTAGAGCGTCATGTGGCCGAACACCTCGATGATCTGGTCCTGCGTGAACCCGATGTTCAGCGCGCCCCGGATGTGGCTCCGCAGAGGCCCCTCGCGACCCAACGCCGCCAGGCACGTCATGGTGCAGATGCAACGGCTGGGAAGATCAAGCCCCGGTCGCGTCCAGGTCGCTCCCCAGTAGTATTCTCCGGTAGTACGCCCCAGCTCCGTCTCCGCTTGCGTCGGCGGCGCCGACTGTGCTCCGGAGGTGGTTCCCATGTAGTTCCGGCGGAACTCGTCCCCACGCTGGAACAGGCTGTCGGGGTCTTCGCTGGCATCGTGGATGCGGGCCGGCGTGAAGTCTATTCCGCGCTCCTCAAAAACCGCTTTGCACAGTGTCAGCGCCTGAATGCCCGCCGGCGCTCCACTGTACCAGGTGTCGTGAATGATCAACTCCACGACCTGGTCAGGCGTCAATCCCACGTTCAGCGCGTTGCCCAAGTGCCGCTTCAGCTGTACCTCGCGGTTCATGACAATGAGGCACGACAGCGTGACCATTTCCCGCTGCACCGGGGTCAGTGCCGGCCGCTTCCAGATTGTGCCGAAGAGCGCCTCGCCGAGGATCCTTTCCAGGTCCGGTGCAATGTCCCATGCAGGCGACGGCCCGCCGGTAATTTGGCCGCCGCCAAACATCCTCCGCGTTTCCTGTCCGCGTTCGTAGCGATCGTCCAGTTCGCTCATAGCGTGCCTCCAAAAGGTGTTTGTCCCAATTCAAAACGCCGCCAGTGTAAGCCGGCATCCTGGCGGGCGCAACGGGTCTTCCCCGAGGTCTTGTATATTGAGGGTCCCGCTTGAACCGTCGCCTGCGACGAGGCCGGGGTCAGCGCCCTGGCATCGCAGTTGCAGACTCTCCACCCGTCGGCAGTGGTGCTTCCCGGCTTTCAGTTACAACGGCGATGCCGTCGTACTGCCTCATCTTGTCCCACCGGTTGGCGGTGGAACGGAACACATTTTCCGGGCCCCAAACGCAGCCTACCTCGATGTTCTAGTCATCGTTCAGCGTTTCGTAGAGCATCTGGCGTTCGCAGTCGTGCTCTTTGAGACCACATCCGGGCTGGAGCTGCCAGTTGAGGTTTGTATAAGCTCCCCGACAGCCCCTGGCTGTCTTCAATGAGGGGGAGCAACACACTCTTCTGCCCTGGGACGAAGAGCCCTAAGAGATCATCCGCTGGCGGACCGTCAAGGTGCATCCAGATCACCACCTGGCGCCTGTACGCCCTCTGTTCGGTACGGCGGCGCTTTGGCCTCCTGGGCACCGGGCTGGTCCGCATCTACCACGCCCTCGACATGTTCTTCATCGGCCGCTAAGCCACAGTCCGGGCTGAACCCCGTTTTGCCGGCTGCACCAGGGCGGGCAACAGTCGAAAAGCCCGCACCGTTGAGGTCGTCTTACAGACGCTCCAGCAACTTTGCAATCTGATCGGTGTGGTTCATGTCGGGTTCCCACTCGCAGATCACGCCGTGTTCGTCGATGACAACTGCGGGCCTTTTCCCGTCTGACGGGTCTTTGACGTACCTCTCTCCATCGAGAGAGGACATGCCTAGCTCAATGCCTACTCGTCGATCAGGGTCGTTCAGGACCGCGAACGGAAGCTGCTCTTTCTCGACCCACTGGCGTGCAGCATCCAAACTTCCGTCATGGATTCCGAACAGCACGACGTTCTTCTCGGTGAACTCGGCAGCATGCTCTCGGTACCCAAGAGCCATGCGGGTTCAATTACCACCGCCCGGACTCGTGAAGAAGTACAGCAGGACCTTTTGTCCGCGAAGACTGCTAAGGGATATCGTCTGTCCATCGCTGGACTGAAGTGTGAAATCGGAAATCGTCTTCCCGATGTAAGTTTCCATCGTTGCCGTCCTTTCCAGTGAGACTAGAGTCCTACAGGCTGGGGTAAGGTCCCGGAAGAAGAGTCCCCGTTCCTTTTGCATAGAACTTGACCGTCGCCGTGGTGCTACCTTCGATTCGGTGGTAGCGCAGGTAACTATCGAGGACTTCTTGTAACCTCTCGGCCATAGCTGAACGTGGTCCAGCTTTGCGACCGGGAATAACCTCTCCTACATCCATCCATAGTTTGCCGACTCTGGCTCCCCGAGTAGGATTCGAACCTACGACCTAGCGGTTAACAGCCGCGTAGCCGAAAAGCTGCCCAGAGCCGGCTTCCTCCTGTAGTGCCGATTCTAGCCGTCGGACGGCGATGGACCTGTACGCTTAACGACAAACTGCCGAAATTTGCGTTTTTGATACGTTTGTCAATGGGGCCCGGGCGGCCGCGCAGCCAAGGAGTATGCCGACTCTGGCGCGATCCTCCCGGGCCCGCCTCCAAATATGTCAGACAGGTAGGAATGATGACAGAACCCGTGGATGAAGTCGAGCGGAAGCGGCGGCGGATCGAGCGGTCCCGCAAAGGGGGATTGGCCCTCAAGACAAAGTATGGGCGGGACCATTTCGTACAAATGGGACGATTCGGCGGGAGGCCAACCTGGCAGGAGGCGCTAGAGCAGGCCAGGGCCCGGGAGTCCGAGGCGAAGGCCAAGGGCGGCAGGCGTAGCAAGCCCACCGGCGTTGACAGCGCTGACGGCAGGGGGCCTTGCTGACGAGGTATCTAACGGGCGCGGCAGCCGTCTGCGTATCCCTATCTCCCGCGCTGGTCGGGCCAGATTGGCTGGCAGCCGGGGTTTCACTAAGCGTCTTCCGCGGCGGCTGGGCGTATTTCGTAGATATTCGCCGGAAGGCCAGCCTGCTTGGCCTCCAGCCACCGCTTGAAGGAGCGTTGGCTTTCGCCGGACTTCCTGCCGGCCAGGAATCCCTCGATGCTTAGGTCTTCGTCCAGGTCAGGCCAATGGATGCCCTCGCCGGTCCCGATCAGCTCCCAGTTGTCGCGTTCCTCTCGTGTGGCATGGGCCAGTCGGGGATACCAGCACAGTGGCACGGAAATGGACCTGCCGTCGGAAAGCTCAGCGATAACCGCGTCGTCCGTCACTGAATGCTCATTGCGTCCGGCACACTTATTTGAGTCGTTGAAACGTGCATCGACTCTCTCAACAAAGAAGTCTGATTCAAACCCGCTCGACGTTCCAACAAAACCTTTTCCTGGGCCGGAAAATACCTCTGCCTTCCCCAGTACCGCAGCCGCAGATTTAGGACGGGTAGAATTAGGACAGTCAACTGGTGGCAAGGTGAGTAGGGGCTGTTGGGATAGATGAGGTTGACCTGCACCAGAGTCTGTACCACCTGCTATGCTAACCCGCAACAACTCCACCTCCACCAAGGGGCTGCCCTCAACCCAGGCTTCCAGGTCGCGGTTGCCGCCAATTCTCTGGTGAGTTCGGGAAATGATGTCCCGCCGCCGGTCCCGGTCCCTGATTGATGTGGCCCGGGCGGCCAGGTCGGCCTGAGCGCTCTGCTTGAGGTGAAAAGTGAACTGGGCGTTAGCCACCAGGTTGCCGTACCAATCGCGACTACCGGGCGTGCCGGTAATGTGGAGCCGGCCTTCGACGTTATGGAACCAGATCTCCTTGCGCCGGGGCTGCCCGGTATTCCGTCCGGTGGTGGTGATGTCGATGGTGCGGCCACGTTCCAGGGCTTGTTGCATTGCTTCATCCATGCATCCTGGCCCTCTAATACCCGTTCTGCGGAGTTCATTGGGATGCCGCGGCTCTCCCTCCCTACCCTGGCGCTGACTGAGAAATCAGTCCCAGAAGTCCCGTGGTGCGCTCCAGCGATCCCTCCCGGTCCGGTCCTGCAGGCACCGGAGAGGCCATGAGTTCGGCCGCGCCCATTTCCAGAAGTCCTCGCAGCCCCTCCGATACCTGCTCCTCGTTCCCGGACACCGCCACGGCGTCCACCATTCCGGGGCTCCACACGCCCTCGGTTACTTCAGGAAAGCCGGCGTTGTTGAACATGTTTCGGTAGAAGGGCGCCCTGGCAAAACCTCTGAATTGTTCTGCGATGGCTTCCCGGGCCTCCTCGCGGTCGTCGTGGACACACACCGGCACATGGGCTATCAGAGGAGGAGTGGCGCGGCCGGCCTGCCCGGCCCCGCGCTGCATGGCCGGCAGGGCAACATCCCGCAGGTAGGCCCCGGGACACACCCAGCTGATCGCGCCGTCGGTTTCGGCCCCGCACATCTCGAACGCGCTCTCCCCCAGGGCGGCGGCCATAACCGGCACGTCCACTGGGGCGGGGATACTGGTGTGGGCTTGGTAATAGCGCCCGGAGTAGTCCACTGAACCTTCTTGCAGCAATGCCTTCAGGATGCGCACATACTCCCTGAGGTGGGCGAGAGGCGCCCGGAAGTTGATGCCAAGGGTCTGCTCCACGCCTCCCTGACCGCTGGTGCCCAACCCCAGCCGGAACCGGTTGGGAGCCAGCTGGGCCAGGGTCAAGACCTGCTGGGCAACGGCGACGGGATGGCGGGGAAAGGTCTGGGTTATGGCTGTACCGAACATGATGCTCCGAGTGCGGGGTCCGGCGGCTGCGAAAACGCTGAGGCTGTCTCCCCCGCCGGTGCTGCCGCTGGTCATCCAGGCCGCGCCAATGCCGCGATTATCCAGGTCCTCCACCGCTTTCAGGGCGGCGTTGCTGTCGGCGCCCGTTACAACCATGCCGATTCTCTGCTGGATCATATCTACTCCACCAAGTCGAAGCTGACGTCAGAATAATGTCGGTAGTCGGGAGTTTAGGAGTGTTGGACATCCCGGTCAACAAGTCCTCGTTCACCAGAGGGGTCGTTCCATTGTGACCTTGAAGTTTCACTCCCGGTAGATGATTCGGACCCGGAGGGACGAATGTCATCCGGGCACCTGGAATCTAACGTTGACGACTGACTCGGGTGAGCCGGGTAATTGTGTCGACGCGGGGAGCAGCCCGAAAGGAATAGCGTCGCCCATCCGCTCCGCCAGTTGCCAGCCCTACCTGCGCGCCACCGGGCTGAGCAGCCGCTTCAGATAGTCCAATACCCGTGGGTGCGGCTCTTGACCCTACAACAGTCCCGCATTGCACTGATGCACCCGCTCCATGCCCTTGGCCCACCTCGACACTCACACGATCCCATCGTCCACACCTGCCACCTCCTCAATTCTACGCTTCCTCAGTCCGCGGCTGTAGGGCTAGTATTCGGTCAAACTCGGATTGTCAGATAGTACGCAGGGTAAAGCCGGGATGCTACCTTGGGAAAGGAAGCTGGGTCGTGTGAGGTGGTCATGGTGCAGCAGAAATACGGAGTCCGTCTGGCAACACACGAAAAGGGACGGCTCAGGCAGATGGTCAGGGCTGGGAGGACTTCTGTACAGGCCATCACCCGGGCCCGCATCCTGCTGAAGATGGATGAGGGCTGGACCGCCCCCCAGGTGGCCGCTGCACTGGAGGTGTCGGAGCGGACCGTGTTCCGCACCAAACGGCGGTATGCCGAGGAGGGACTGGACGGGGTGCTGCGGCACCATAATCAGGTCAACCGGTCCGGAAAGGTGGATGAAAGGGTGGAGGCCCACCCCGTATCCATTACGGGGCAGGCTCTGATAGCCCTGGCCTGCAGCCCGGTGCCCGATGGCCATGACCACTGGACCATGCGGGCCCTGGCAGGCAAGGTGGTGGAGTTGGGACTGGTGGAGTCTTTGTCTCCCGAGACGGTCCGGCTGCGGCTGAAACAAACACGCTCAAGCCAAGGCTCAAGAAACAATGGTGCATCCCCAAGGTTGTCTATCACGCCACCCGTATTGCCTGGCTGAAGCGTAGGTGGAGAGTTCGTGGCGGCCATGGAGGACGTGCTGGATCTCTACGCCGAGCCCTACGATCCCCAGAGGCCGGTGGTCTGCTATGACCAGACCTCAACCCAGTTGCTGGCCGACATCAGGGAACCGCCGCCGGCAAAGCCCTGGAGGCCGAGGCGTGAGGACTTCGCTCACCAGATGCGGTGGATGGTGGATGAGGCCTACCCCGATGTCCGGGTGATTCGGCTGGTTCTCGACTATCTGAACACGCATCGGATGGCATCGCTTTACGAGACCTTTCCGGCTGCTGAGGCCCGGCGCATGCCAAGCGGCTGGAGTTCGACCACACGCCCAGCACGGGAGCTGGCTCAACATGGCGGAGATCGAGTTCAGCGTGCTGGCCCGGGCCTGCCTGCGCGGACGCAACGCCGACGAGGACAGTTTGGAAAACGCCGTCAACGCCTGCGTGTCAGAGCGGAACGCGGCAGGGGCCAGCATCAACTGGCGGTTCACTGCCCAAGACGCCAGACGCAAACTCCATCGCCTCTAGCCCAGTCAATCTTGATTTGGCCCAGTACTAAACCAAAGCCAAGGTGAAAAGCGCAGAAAGATGGGGTAAATTTGGGGAGTCGCTGGGTTAGCTTTCGGTGTCGTCAGGGAGGGGTTGGTGATGGGCGTAAGGGAGAAAGAGCGGTTTCTGGAACAATGGCGGATGGATGCCACGGATTTACGTCGGCGGATGATTCTGGCTCCCACACCCCGGGAGCGGGAGCGGTGGTACGCCATCCTGCTGCTGGCTCAAGGCTTGACGGCAGCGGCGACGGCGGAGGCGCTGGAGCGGGACCCCCACACTATCGGACGTTGGGCGTCGGCCTTCGGTGAGGGAGGGCCTGCGGCGCTGATATTCGAGCAGACCGGTGGTTCCCCCCCGCCCTTGACCAGGCGCAGCAGGAGGAGTTGAAAGGGGCGGTGGAGCAACGGCCCGCTGCGGCGGGCATCCAACTGGCCAACTGGTATTGGAAGGTGGTGCGGCAGTTTGTCTCAGAACGGTTTGGCATCAGCCTGTGCCGCAGCAGTTGCCTGAACTGGCTTCACCGGCTGGGGTTTGCCTTCAAGCGCCCCAAGAAGCGTCTGGTCAAGGGGAATGAGTCCAAGCGGGAGGCCTTCGTGGCGGAGTACGCCGCCCTGTGGGAGGAGGCCCAACGGACTGAAGCCAGAATATTCTTTGCTGACGAGGCCCACTTCCGGGCGGACGCGGAATTGCGGGGCAAGTGGGTGCTGAAGGGTAAGCCGGCGTTGGTGGACTCCAATAGCCCGCGGTATGGGGAGAAGGCCAGCTACTATTCAGCGGTGTGCCTGGAGACGGGCGAGGTGGAATGGATGGAACTGGAGGGCAACAGCAACAGCGGGACCTCGGTTGCCTTCCTGACGCAACTGAAGGAAAAGCATCCAGGGCCGCTGCGGGTCATCTGGGACAATGCGCCAGCCCACCGAGGGGAGGCGATGCGGGAGTACCTCAGGACGCCTGAGCTGGAGCTGAGGCTGGTGAACCTGCCGGGCTACAGCCCGGACTTCAACGCCGATGAGGCTATCTGGGGCTGGGCGAGAGAGGAGGCCACTGGCAATCTGTGCCTGGGGAGCAGGGCGGCGGTGCGGGAGAGGGTCGGCAAATTCCTGGCCGGGCTGTCCAGCCGGAAAGACGAGGTGAGACGGCGCTGCCGGACGGTCCTGCAATCAAGGGCCGAAACACTCCCGCGAGACTCCCGCCCCGATTCCCAGCACCCGGCAAATGCACATCCCACCTTGGCTTTGGTTTAGGCCTCTTTCCGCCTGCTCGATCAGGTTGTGGATGGCGCGTTGGTGCACTGGGTCGATGCTCCAGTTGTTCTGCTCCAAGCTCTCCCTGACCTCCTGGATGTAAAGCCGTCCTTGGTCGGTGGTGATGAACTGTTCGACGAGGGCGGGCGGTTGGTAGCCTTCCTGGTCGACCAATCCGGCGTTGTTCCTGAGGCCGAAGGCGTGGTCGAAAGCAGAGGCTTTCAGGTGGTCCTCGGCTTGGGCGAACCGCTGGACGTCCTGGGCTTCGAGCGCCCTCATGAACTCTTGGGCATGGGCTTCCATGACGATCCGGTCGGCCCGGATCTCCCGGTCGTTGGCGTGGGCGTAGTAGCCGTTGTTCTTCCGGATCCGTTCAAGGCGTCGCGGCCCGCGTGCCAGTGGCCGGAGACCTTCTCCAGAGGATGTGGTGCTCGATTGTGGTGTCGTTCATCTGGCCGGACTGGCGGAGGTCGTCGATGGTCTGGAAGTTGATGTCCCTCCGGTAGTGGTGCACGTCGGCGGCGACGTAATCGATGGCTTCCAGGCGGATTTCCGCCATGACCCCGGCCGCCCGGGTGGGGTCTGCGTCGCTGTGGGCGAGGGCCTGTGCGAACTGCTCTTGGTAGTCGTCCACCCGGTCGGTGGAGGGGCGGAAGCTCTGGTAACCGACCATCCCGGCGTTGCTGCGTATGCTGGATGGAATGTCGTCGTAGGCTGTGTGGGAGAGAAGCCGGGCCATGTCGCTGAGGTCTTGGAAGGCCTCTTTGGCTTGGTCCCGGGCGGCGAGTTCCCGGTGTTCGAAGTCAGCAAAATGGTTGCTGTTGAACCAGGCGACGGTCTGGCCGCGGCCGAAATCGTTCCGGGCGTCCGCTGGGTTCGGAAAGTCGGCGTAACCGGTCAGGTCGTGGGCCTGGGCCCCCTGGACGATGGTGGCCACGGCCTGGGCCCCGGCGGCCTGGAACGCGTCTGTCTCGGGACCCCCGGCATAGTCCACGGCCGGTTTCAGGAGGTGGTGGATCTCCTTGCCGATGTTGGTTGCGGACTCGTAAAGTTCTGATGTCTGTTGGGGGCTGAGCCCGCTGGCTTCGCCGGTGCCCCATGTGGCCGCTTGGTCCGCGATGGCGTCGGCGCCAGCCCGGAGCTGCTCGTTCAGGCTGGGGACGGCGGCTTGGTATACCTCGTCCGTCTGGCCGAAATTCATCCTTTCGAGGATGTTCTCGATCTGCTGGACGTAGCCGTTGATATCGTCCCGGGAGGTGAAGCCCTCGGCCGGAAAGTCCGGCTGCTGGTAGCCGTCCATGTGGACGGGGCCGACGCCGTGACTGACCGCGTGGGCCATGAGTTCGGCGTTGTCCTTGGCGTTGTCCCGGGCGATGTGGAACATGGTCTGGTCGGGTCATCGTGCCCCATGGACCTGATCGCGTTGTCCAAGACGGAGAAGTTGGTCTCCATCCGGACGTCGGCAGCTGTGCCGCCCGTTCGGGGTCCTGGTCGAGCACCGGTATCAAAAAGGGGCCCGGATGGTAGGCCCTGATTTTGGCCGTCTGATTGTAGTGATATTAACTGAAATGCGGGTACCCCCCTTCATGGGGGGTCTTCCCCGTAGCTGTGGCGCGACATCTGATTAACTGAAAAAACAGGCGGGTTTTAGGGTGCGAAAACGAGGAGTACGCAGAGCCGGAACGGCGCTTTTTGGGCCCTCCGGCGGTCGGTCTCAGCTACGGGCCTGTATCAAAAAGAGGGCCGCTTCCGGCGGGTGTTCGGGTGCCGGAGCCGGAGGCATGGACCCCCCCTCCATGGGGGGTGCTTCCCCGTAGTTGGCGCGCGACATCTCATTACCGGACGTTGGTTCTAACCGAAATGCAGTTTTGACAGCTAAGGCCCTATCTGGACCGAGACCGCAGATTAACAGATTTGGGCCGGACCCCCCTCTACCCCCTGGTTGATAGTAAATTTATAGCTGAAACATAGCTGGCTGGTTGTTCGCGGATTAACTGGCCGTTTTGGCCGCATTGGCCAGCGAACTTCGATTATGTGTTCTAAACCGGAGCCCCCTGCGGCCTGGCCCTGAGGGGGTCTTTACGGCGGTCTTGGGGGTCCGTGCCGCCGTCCGTGTCCGCTCTTCCGGGCGCTCCAATCCTGTTCCCAACCTGGGCCTAACTCTGCCCATTGGCGTGGGTTCCAACGGACCTGACGGGCCGGTAGTCGGGGTCTGGCTGGGGTGGTGGACCGGATCTGACGGCACTTGATGTGGCGTATGGAGAGGTCTTCTTCCTCTGCCGGAGGGGTGTTGTTCTGAGCGTTCCGGCGGGGGCTGGAGCCGGGGGTTTGAGATGGGTGCCGGGGTCAGTCTTCGTCTTTCATTTTCCGGGTATTGTCCCACTGTATGATGGGTTGGACCCGGAGTGTAACGGCGTCGTCCAACTTCTGTTCGATGGTGTAGACGGTGGTGCGCCGTGCCGGGCATTCTACCGGGCTCCGGGCCGGGGGAGCCACCGGGCGCTGTCAGTGATGCCGGGCGAGTCCCCCTACGTCCGGTCAGGAGATACGGACGGAGTAGCCCGCCCCGTAGCGCAGGCGGTGTTTGCTGTCCCTGATCCGGAGCACGGCCATGGCGGCGTCGTTAGCGTCGGTCACGGCCACCCGGGTGGCCGTGACCCACCAGTAATCGTCGAGCAGGTGCTCGACCTCGACGTCCACCCTCCCGGCGCCGGACCCGATGGTCTGACGCAGAACGCGGTCGTACTCGTGCTGCCCCTGCAATCCCTCAGCCATCCACCCGATGACCTGGTCCTTGAGGGCGGGCCAGTCCTGGCCGTGGGGGGGAGAAGGTCGTGCCCGTCCCCGGGCAGGACCAGGTCCAGCACGTTGTTTAGCTGCGCCCACAGCACCTCGTAGTCCTTCAGGATCTCGACCATCCGGGTCACCGTCTGGACAACTTCCGTCATGTCCTTTTCCATGTCAACCATGAGTCATATCTACTTGTGTGGTATCTAAATGTTGTGGTATCCAAAAGTCATACCCAGAGCTCCGAAACCGGGGCGGGAGCGCTCCCGGCCCAGGCTCTTCCGCCGGGCCGTGCTATTCCGGCTCGCGTTGCTTCATGGGCATCTCCGTGGGTTCGGTATTGGTGGAGGGCTTGCCGGCCGCTGGTGGGGCCAGATGGGTTAATGCGGGCTCCGTCCGTGGAACGCGGAGGCGGGGAAAACGGCTGAGCCGACGGGTTGACGGGCGGGGCGGTGCGCGCCGGCCTTGAACCACCCACGAAAAACATCCGTAGAGCGGCTCCTCGAGCCGGGCTTGGCCGCTTCCATTGCCGCATGCGGGAACTGTGAAGCAGGGGGCCATTGAGCCGAACGTTCACGAGCCGGACGTTAAATTGATCGGGCGCTATGGACCCATCGCCAGTGTTTGTGGCGGCGACGGTGAGGCCGCTCTTGCCGCCGGTCGCGTTGCGCAGGATGCCGGAGACAAGGGGTCTCCGGCGATGTCCCCCGGTCTACTCCAAGCTCTGCTAGGGCTGCCGGACGTCGGTGGTCCGCTTCCGGTTTGCAGTCCCGATTTCCCGGCGGCTCGTGACTGGTGCCCCGTTTTCGATCCGACAGACAGTGGCCTAAGGGGTCTCGTCCCAAGCGTTCTGGACCAGTTCCCGTGGGACGCGGGCGGCGTGCTGCTCCCCTCGTGGGATACGGTGAAATCTTGGAAGGCATGGCTACTCCAGGTGAGAGTGGTGAGGATGGTGCTGAGGCCGGGGGTGGGGTGCTTTGAGGGCCGCCATAGGCGGCCCTGGGGTTGGAGCCTTTTGGGTTTCGGGCGTGTCCGGCTACTGGTCCCGCTGGCGCCGGAGTTCCTCTTCTAGTTCTTGGGTGCGGGCTTCGGCGGTCTGCGCCCGGGCTTCGGCGGTGTCCCGCTCAGCTTGGGCTTGTAGCCGTTCCTGTCGCTCGCTTTCAGCTTGGGCCTCGGCGATGATCCGGTCGTTGTCCGTTTCATCGTCTGTCCGCAAGTACCGCCTGTCTACTGGGTCCCACCAACGGAGTACACCGTCCTCCCAGCATAGGTCCAAGTTCAGGACTTCGCTGTGGCCCCAGTGGTGGGCGGCGTCCGTATGGACGATCTCGATTTCATGGTAGATGTTGCCTACGAGGGTGTCTCCTGCCATGGCCGCGTCGTGGTACTTGCCTCCGGAGGAATCAAAGCGCCAGTATTCCGGTACTCCGAAGTTGGCATAGTCTCGCCGCTTGTCGATGTAGTCTCTCTTCCCTGTGTTCTCGGAGGCTATCTCCAGCACGAATTCCGGCGGCTTGCCCTGTTCGTTGATGGAGTAGCCGTTTTGCCTCACTGCTCGTTGCCGGTCGACGTTGAATGCAATCATCATGTCCGGTATGCGGTGTCCCTCTGTCTGGTTGGGGGTCCACCTGAGGGGAAGTTCACCTAGGACGATGATCGAGTTGGATGCCCCGAAGTGCCTGCGTATCGTTCCTAAATGCCCCTTTTCGTGGAGGTGGAGTATATTCTGCATATCGTCCCTGGGCGGAAACTCGGGGAACTTTTCCTCCGTCCCGGCGGACGGTGTCTGTGGCACAAGTTTGCTGGTCATGGCTGTCCTCGGTTGGCGGCTAGGCGTTCGGGCGTCGCCGCCAATTATAGGGCATGGGGCCGGTGCTGGGTCTAGCTGTCGACCTGGTCGAAGATCTGATGACCGCAGTTGGTGCACCGGACCCTGCGGATGACGGAGGGGCCCCGGGCTGTTTGTCCTCGCTGACGACGTGGTACTGGTGGCTGCAGTTGGAGTTGGAATCTCGTTGGGTCATGGGTGTCTCCTCTGGCGGCTTGGATTGTACCGGGGGGTCATTGCCCGTGGGGGCTTGCCCCCTGGTCGTGCCGGGCCTGTTCCGTGCCCGGCTTTCTGCCGTGAGGAGAGTCTGAATTGGGGGGCGAATCGGCGCGCCCCACCTGGGGGTCTTGTTGATGTGTACGGCTGTTTTTGCATCCGTGCGTTCATGCGCATGGACGCACGAGTGTTTATGCGTTTGTGCGCCTGGAGGTCAGGCCCTCTTGGGCTTGGTGGTTGGAGGGGGGTTCCGGGCTAGTGTCCTGTATTTAAAGTACGCTGGCAAAAGTGGGCCACGCTGGCCAGGATTTGATCGGCGGTCTTGGTCCAGACTAAGGGCTTGGGATCTTCGTTGGTGACGTCCAGGTAACGGTAGATGGCAGCCTCAAGTTCGCCGCTGCTCTGGTGCACCCCACGGCGCAACTGCTTTTCGGTGAGCAGCCCGAACCAGCGCTCCACCAGGTTCAGCCAGGAGGCGCTGGTGGGCGTGAAATGAATATGGAAGCGGGGCCGTTTGGCGAACCAGTTCCGGATCAGCGCCGTCTTGTGGGTGGCGTAGTTGTCCGCAATCAAGTGCACGTCCAACTCAGCGGGCACCGCGGACTCGATGGTATCCAGAAACTTGCGGAACTCCAGGGCCCGGTGGCGCCGGTGGCACTGGCCAATCACCTGGCCGGTCCTGGCGTCCAAAGCGGCGAAGAGGGACGTGGTGCCGTGGCGCACGTAATCATGGGTGCGCCGCTCCACCTGGCCCGGGCGCAGAGGCAAGAGCGGCCTGGTGCGGTCCAGGGCTTGGATCTGGGACTTTTCGTCCACGCACAGTACCAACGCCCGGTCCGGCGGGTTGAGGTAGAGCCCTCGCCCAAAGTGTTGGTAACTCCCCGCTCTCCGCTGTCCCCACTCGCGTGGGGGTGAACCGCCCTGGCTGCGCGTGGTGGCCGACCCCAAAGTGCGTCCCCACTCGCGTGAGGGTGAACCGGAATAGGTCAGGAAGGCCCCTTGCATTGTCCGGCTGGGGGATGCGGTTGGTGCTGCCGAAGATTATCAACGAGCCAGAGAGCTGGGGTACGACGACAGCGATCATGGGCACGAATAACGGACGCATTGCCTCACCCAAGTCGTTGCCTCGAATAATCAGCAAAATAGCCACTGGCGGGAAACGGGCGTTTCCCGCTTGGTCGTGGCGCGGCGGCGCAATCCGTTTTGAGGCATATCGGCTTCGATCAGATCTTTCTATCGTGTCGCGACACGATATTAGGCCCGCAGGCTGCTTACCAAACGGGCGTTTCAGATCGCCAGCGCCAGCTGCGGGCCGCGGGCCCTTTCCCGTTTGCCCTGGGCGCGGTCCTTAGCGTCGTGGCGGAGGTGACACCGCTGGCAGAGGGCCGCCGCCCGCCACGTTGAGCAGCCCGCAAGCCTCCGGCCGCTTGTCGTACACGTGGGCGGCGGTCAGAATCACGACCGCCCCGGTGTCTTCGCGGAGGCTGTAGTTGTGGACCCCACACCACTCGCAACGGTTCCTAGCCCTGTAGAACCTTACGAACCTCGAGCGTAGCGCCCAGTCCTTCGGGTATCGCTGCTGCATCTCTTTGCGTATTGGCCTCCGCTCCTCCTGCCAATCAAACGGTTGTGGCCGAATCTAGGGCGGGCCTAACCTCAGGGTCGACAGTAACGCCCTGGGCACCGAACAGCTCCCAAGGTCTGAAGGACTCCACGAAATCCTTGGCTTCTTCGATAGATGGGAACCCCTTCCGGGAGCGGCTCGGGTCGTAGCTAAAAGTCTTCGCCGACGCGTCGATGCCCCGTTTGGTGTCTCGGAACCCTCCAAGCTCCTCTTCATGGCCGTCGTTTTCGTCACTGAGAATCAGGTTCTCTCCCCTTTTTACCTTTCGCCAATACACTCTCATGCAAAGCACTCCTCGACTCCGGTTTCTAGCTTGCCAAGGCCTCGGCGGTCAGCGCGCTGGCCTGCTTGGGCGCTGGCGCCTGATTCCGCCAGCCCTTGACCGTTTCCGGCCACGACCGGATGGCGGGCGGGGTTATCGCCTTTTCGCGGTCCCCTCGGCGGCATGGGCGTGGGAGATGGCGGCGCGGGCTTGGTCGATGGTAGCCATGGCCCTGCCGTCAGCTGCCAAGCGGCCGAGGTAGAGGGCGACTGTCTGGGGTTCTGCGGGCAATGATTGACGGCCATTTGCGAGGGCCCATACGTTGAACTCGTGCCATGCGGAGGCGTAGACCCGTCTGGTGTTGGCGGCCTTCGCATCCCGCAGGCCTGCGGCGACGGCCTGGGCCGCCTCCTGGTCGCGGGCTGAGAGCACCAAACTTTCGCTGAGCTGGCCAATGGCGGCGAGAACGGACCGGTGGTCC
Organism: Dehalococcoidia bacterium; assembly: GCA_965220625.1. Classification (GTDB taxonomy): domain Bacteria; phylum Chloroflexota; class Dehalococcoidia; order Lucifugimonadales; family UBA3495; genus VXOI01. The sequence continues at coordinate 848,312 of CBDCQN010000003.1, read as the reverse complement.
TCTTCCCTGTCTGAGGACATCGGAGGCTCCCATAAGCTCGTGACAAGACTATATTATCGGGCCAGCTCTCATCGTAGTACATGCTCCCTGTAGAGGCTGCAGTTTCCACCCGACTCTCTACCCGTCCACCTGCTGGATGGTCCAACGGCTGACCTCCAGGAGCTTGGCCAGTTCCCGCTGGCTCACTCCCTTCGACCGCTCCACCTGAATGTACTCCCGTTGCTGCTCGTTCAGGCTGGGCCTACGGCCGGGGAACCGGCCTTCGGTCCGCGCCTTCGCCTGGCCCGCGACCGAGCGCTCCCTGATCGAGTTCCGCCACCACTCGCTGAAGGCGAGCACCCCCGAGAGCTGGAGCTTGCCGGTGGGCGTCGAAGTGTCAAAGTCTTCCGCCAGGGACCGGAACTCCACTCCCGCATGGTGCAGCCCCTCGATCACCTGCAGCCCGTAGGCCAGCCCCCTGGAGAGCCGGTCGATGTGGGTGACCACCAGGGTGTCCCCTTCGACCACCAGGTCCAGCAGTTCGAGGAGGCCGCTGCGGTCGTCCTTGGCCCCGCTGGCCTCCTCGGCTCGAATATTGCCCATAGCGCAGCCGGCGCGAACCAGCCGCTCCACCTGCAGGTCCAGATTCTTGTCCTCCGGCTCTCTGACCGAGACCCTGGCATTAGCCGTACAGCGCCATCTCTCCACACCCCTGGCTGGAATACCTGAAGTATGGCTTTCTGCCAAGGGTTCTGCAACTGGGTTTCCCAGCCATCCTTTCAGCTACGGGGAGTGGGGGTTTCCAGCCACGACGGCCGGATGGGTCTGACCCGGGCCGGCGTTCCGGCCCCGGCGATCATGCGGCAGGGCCGAATGACCTTGCGGGCAAAAGTAGATGAGGCTGACCACTCTGCGCGCATGCGCGAAACCCCCTCCTTGATCTGTCGTTGTAATATTGGGGAAATGCCCAGAAAAGTACCGGTCAAATGCGCCATTGCCGGCTGCCACCGCCGGCTCAAGATGACCCTCGCCGAACGCGAGAAACTGAGGCGGGTGGGACGCGAGAACAACGCTACGGCGGGACTCGTGTGCCCCGCCCACGTGAGGGCCGCCTTCAACTTCGAATTCGACGATATTGAAGTCGATGTCCCGCTGGGAGAACTCCTGGTCGAGGCGTCCAAGGAAACTCCCCGTTGGCGCGTGATGTTGACCCCGCTGCCTGGGGCGACGGGTGAGATAGACAGCCAGCCCACGCCAGGGTGCGGTGACAGGGTCATCTAGTTCAGCCGCGCTGCCTGGCAACTTACCCTTGGCCAGGTCGATTATAGCCAGTGCTCCCATGAACAGGCCGCCGGCCGCCGTGATGATGCTGTCGAGGGTAGAGACGGAATATGGGGTACGAGCACCTGGAATGGAAACGTGAGAGACAGTTGCCGCCCACCTTCAGGTGGCTAAGAGCTTGCTCCAACAAGTAGAATCAAGGCGGACGGCCACGAATTTTTCCAAGGGACAGGAATGGGAACTTTCCGGATAACAGTTGAGATAGGTGACCCAAACGGGCAGCAGTTTGAACCAGTAGAGATGCTGGTGGATACCGGGGCCACATTCACCAAGGCCCCCAGAGAACTGCTGGAACGGCTCGGTGTAGCGCTGGAGAGCACCTACACCGCCGAGCTCGCCGACGGAAGCCTTGTGGAACGTACCCGGGGCAGGACGATAATCCGGCTGCTAGGGAGGGAGTTCCCCACGCCGGTAACCTTTGGAGAGGACGGGGAACTGAGCCTCCTGGGTGCCATGGCCCTGGAAGACGCCATGCTGGCAGTGGACCCGCACTCCAAGAGACTCCTACCGGTTAATGCCCTGGAGATGGCAGAGAGACCAGGCGTTCCGTGACCTGGTAGCATCAATCCCAGAAGTTCCGCCCTCGCGGAGAGGAACCCGTGGGAGCGCACTGCAGCGACGAGCCGGAGTCAGTGGCGGGGTGCGAGGACCGCTTGGAGCTGGTAGCCGAGGACCTGGCTGACGACAACGACTACCAGGGCCGGTGCCTGCACTGACGGGAGATGTTCACCGCCAAGGGCGGCGTCCAGTGGCGTAGGACAGTCCGTCGGCCGTGCCCCCACTGTGGGCAGCCTAGCTGGTGAAAGGGGCCGCTACCAAGCAGTGTTGCGACGCAGTTCCTTCCCCGTCAGTTTCCTCTGCGGCCGTTGATGCCGCTGGTTCCGGGCAACTTGAAGGTGTGCCCAGCGGTGACAAGCGAGACATCTAGGGCGAATCCACGTAACTCATTGCTCTGTTCCAACGGACGTCATTGATCGAGTGAGTCGGGCAGTGCCTCCAGGAACTCGTGAAGTGTCCACTGGGCCATTCCCTTGCGAGCCTCCGGATTGATCCGCTGGGAATCTGTCTGCCGTTGCATTTCTGTCATGTAGTGGATCAATTGATCCAGAGCGGATTCCGGGGTGGCTGCCCTCGTCATGCTGTTGCCCACGCCATCGTCATAGGACTGCGGTTCCCAGGTCTGGAACGCGAAGGGGGGTACTTGACGTCCCAGTCCTTGTAGATAGAGCTCGCCAGTCCTGTAATCGTCGTTGCAAAGTGCGGAGCTGGGAGGCGCTGAAGCGGCCGGGGAATTTCTCTTCCAGCCATTCGATAATTGTCGTTGCCCTGAGCCTGCCGGCGGCCTCGCCTTCGAGCAAGGGCAAGGTCTCCTCCTCCCATACACTCCGTCGAAGGGATCAGTCCGGGTTCGCCACCAGCGCTCTTGCCCGGTCTCCGACGGCAAGGGTCCACACTGCCACTTCTGCGCTGACCGCACGCTCATCCCAGCCATGGCCGCCGATGTCTGCTGTGTCTTTCTTTCCATCCGTCTCTGCCTCAGTAAAACAACTTGCTGGTCTGTAACCACTCCGGCACCTCCCATCCAGTACCGGATGATCACCTTCATTGACCGGCAAAACTAGTTGTCGCTACCGGCAAAGTTAATTGTCGTTAATCACCCTTGCCTGTTTCAGCCCGCGGTTGCCGTCACTGAGCCCGCGTTATACGAACAGCGAAGTCTTCGACATCCGGCGCAAGGTCGCGCGCCGCGAAGACGACTCTTGCGAGTGCCCACCCCGCAGCGCTCCCAGTCCACTCCGGCAGCCTGACCGGAATGCCGAGACCTGAGGGTTCAAGGGGAGTTTCAGGCCTCGGCGAAGGATCGGGCACCCTGACCTGGTGCTGCCCGGGCACGGCCACTGGCGGCCCGAACTCAAAGGCTCCAGTGCGCCAGCGCCGCATGCAGGTCACCAGATCCCCTTCGGTGTGGCCTCCGAGAAGCCTGCTGCCGAAGGTGATGAGCGCGTCTGCTGTCGCTTGTGGAGAGATATCAAACCAACTGACCCCAGAGACGGGGTGCCCTTGAGAAGATCGATCGCTGGGCCCGAGGTGCGCGCCGTACCAGGTTGCCTGGAACCCGGACACCTCGACGGCCCCAAGGCGACGGAGCGCGTCGTCGAAACACTGGACCAGCGGCGGCAGTGCCAACGGTATTTCGACCGTCGTTTTGTTGTACCTTGGCGGCATCGAGACCGTGGCCCAACCCGCATTAATCCCCTCCGGAATCGCCTCCGGCTCCCTCTCTTCTGGTTTCGTAATCCTTGGTAGATTCCTGAGATCCGGAACTGCCTCGTTTATATCGACGAGGCTTGACAGTTCACCATACACCCATCCGATCAGGGATGCGTCCGTTTCGTCGGGCAGCCCCGCGTCATACATATTCCAGAGCAATGGGCGTCGGTTCAGGGCCCATCCAGTGGACCAGCTCATCAATTCCGCACGCGCCTCGAAAACGCGATGGAATAGGCCATCCCTTTCTTCCCCGGAATCGATACCTGACAGCTTCGAGCCCGGGGAAAGCTGACCGAAAGCCTCAAGGAGAAATGTCGGCAGCATGGCACTGCTCTCCATCATTGCAAGTGGGGCAGCATTTCCTCGGAAATGAGCTGCAGGTATTCCAGCCTAGCGGAGAATTCCCGGGGTAGATTCAGGCTGGCCAGCCCGACGTTGTCAAGGGCGCCGGGATGTTGGGCCAGTAGGGTGTCGAAGTTCAGGGGAAATATCCGGTTAAGTGTTCAGCGAAAATGTCACTCGGTTAAGCCTCGATGGTATCAGATGACGACGTTGAGGAAGCCACCCGGATTGTCGCGTTGGAGGACCCTCAGCGTCCATGTATTTCTTGATGGTGGCTCTGTGGATTCCCAATTCCCGCTCGATTGCACGGAGCGACATCCCCTTGCGGCGGGCTTTCTGAACCGCCTTCCATCTCTCCCTCTGAAGGAAGGTCGGCTTGCGCGGAGAGATGATTGTGGGCGTCGAGGTGGCAGGCGAACTTTCGGTGATGTCCACTTGATCCCCCTCATCCTCTGCCCTTGAGTCCAGCGGTTCGAGAATCGCTGTCCAGTGTTCGCCCAAGCCGTTGACGCCGGAGGGCGGGACAGGAACACTAGCGGAATGGCCGTGGCTGTTTCGGAGAAATACCGGACTGGGCGGCGCCTCCTGGGAGGAGATGATGCGTCCCTCTCGGAACGCCGAGGCGGAAGTTGCGCGAGAGAACATCGGCCTTGGCGATGAGCTTCTGGACGACCTCTTTTCCCTCGGGGGTTTGAAGGTCAACCTGGATGCCTTCCTTGCCAGCGTAGAGATGCGCCTCGGCGTCACCGCGCCCCGCCGGCGTCTCTGACACACCACATCGTGGGAAAGTGCCCGGCAACGCGCGCAGATGTGGAAGCGCGCAGGCCCCTACAAGTTCATTGAGGGTTCTTCGTAATCCTTTAGCTTGTTATAGATTTGAAGCCGGTGATGGTAGGACTCCAAAACTATGATCCGGTCGTCGGCGTCAACGTTGACAGCCACCGGTCGCCGGAACCGCCATTCAGGCTCCAGATCTGTCCGCCGCCTGGCTTTGATGATATCCGGATTGGCGTTGATGTAGGTCTGGGCCCATGGCGAAGGCTCTTGGGAGTCACCGACCAGCGCCGTAATATATTGGCCGTCGGCGGCGTAGATCTGGACGCGGTGGTTCCCCCAGTCAGTTACGTATACATCCCCATCTGAGTCCACAGCTACACCGGATGGCCCTTTGAGAGAGCCCATCCCGGTGCTGGAGCTTTCGAACTTAACGAGCAACTCTCCAGTAGGGGCGAATTTTTGCACCCGGTTATTTCCCCAATCCGCGACGTAGATGTTGTCCTGACGGTCGGTGCAGATGCCCCATGGCATCTCCAGATCTCCGTCACCGCCACCTCGCTCCCCGAACTTGGACTGAAACTCACCGATCTGGCTGAAACTTTGCACCCGGTGATTCAAGCTGTCCACCACCCAAATGGTTCCGCGGGAATCGAAAGCAATTCCTGACGGTCCGTTTAGCTGCCCGTCTTCGCTGCCGGACCTGCCCCAATGATACCGATAAGCACCCTCTTCATCGTACATGGTTATCCGGTTGACATACTCGTCCGAAACGAACACTCGTCCGTGACGGTCTAAATCAATTGACCGGGGCCAAACAAAGCGCCCATCTTCCGCGCCGACGGAGCCGAACTGGCCTTGAAACTCGTGGTCGAAGTTGATCTTACTGACACGCTGACCGAATTGTTCCACACCGCGGCTCAACACATAAATTCGACCGTTCGATCCCAGGACAAAATCTTGGGGAGCCCAAAATCCCCGGCCGGACTGACTGTACATGCCTATGCAGTAGCTATAGTCATACACCCGACCGGCAGCGACGGTGGTCAGCATATCCGCTCTCCCGTGAACGAATTTGGGATCCTAAAGCTACACGAAGGACATTTGCTCGAAGTGTCCGCCGACGATAGGTACCGGGTCGAGTCCCAACCATTTTTCCGCCAAAGTGGAGTAGAAGCCACGGAAATCGTAGTTGGGCGCCAGGTCTCCCTGAGTGAGATCTCCCGGTTTCAACGACGGATAGGTCCCGTACATTCCACCATTTACCCGGTCGCCGATGGCGAACGCTACCCCAGCCGCTCCGTGGTCGGTACCAGTGCCATTATCGCGGACGCGGCGTCCAAACTCGCTGAACAACATAACAACCACCTCGTCTGAGGCGTCGTGCTCACGCAGGTCGGCGAGGAAGTCGTGCATGGCAGCGGAAACGTCCATCCAAAGTTTGGTATGTGATCCCATCTGGTCATAGTGGGTGTCGAAGGGCCCGTAGGACGTGTAAAAGACCTGGGTACCCAGGCCAGCCAGATGCACCTGGGCCACGTCTCTGAGGCGCCTCGCGATGGGATTATTGGCGTACTCTACGTTTGAAGAATAGGTTTCGGGAGCAACCCGGATGATGTCGGCTCCTCTCAACGCATCCCGTCCTGCCTGTCCCAGATATTCCATGGTCGGTCCGGTGCCGATGGCGGGAGCGTACATGCGGGCGAAGCTCTCCAATAACTGGACCCGCTCCTGCTCGGACGCGATTCCCGGATTTGATGAGAGTACGCCGTATGTAGGAAGGTGGTTGACAGAAGTAACAGGAACCCCCTTCATGGTTAGCGCCCGGGGCAAACCCTGGCCTAAGCTCACTCCCTTTAGCACGTTCTCGCCGCCAGGATCCAAGTCCCGGATGACCTTGGCCAGCCAGCCGTTAATCCCGATGGAATCCGGCTCGCAGGTATGCCAGATGTCCATGGCGCGAAAGTGCGACCGGGGTGAGTTTTCAAATCCGATTCCGTGAATGATAGCCATGTTGCCCTTGTCGTAGATATCTTTCAACGGCTCCGTATCAGACCGGAACGCCAGTTCGTCATCTATGGGCAGTAATTGGTCTTCAGCGATATGAACCTTGGGCCGGTTATCCCAATACAGAGGATTGCTATAAGGAACGATCGTATTGAGGTAATCGTTGGCCCCGGTAAGCTCTAATACGACCAACACGGGGTCTTTATGGGTTGATGCCATTTTCATATCCTTCTACATTGGTTGTAAGCACTTGCCTAGGCAAACTGATAGTCTCGTGAGGCGGCGATCAAAGTCAAAATCTTGCTCACATTCCGAAATGTAGCACTGAGTTCTTCTCTGGTGCTCCAGGCCAGATCGCCACATTTTTCGGCATAGACCATCAATTCAGAGTGGGTCACCTCACTGACTTCCAACGGTCCCATCGCATCAAGACAAGCTGCCACTATCGCCTGGGGGGAATGATCCCCTTGCACATTCACCAACGCCCGTTTGATGATAGCCTGCACCCCTGGTAGCGAGGTGTCTCCGAATATCCTCGCGGCAAAATTCACCCGGCGCATCAAAACGCCAGGGTCGATCCATTCGGAGCCTGTGTGCCAACCCTCCACGCTGGGAGGATTGAGAAGCTCCTGTCCCTGCCAACCGCACTCCAACGCCAGATTGTTGAATCCTGGCTTGAAGCCGTTATAGTTGCCCGCCATACGCACCGTGCCAACGATCAATTCAGCCGGGCTTTTCACCCGGGCGAAGCGGGCATTCTTGAAGAACTCTGAGTTGAACAATGCTCGTAAAATAGACCGGATGTCACCACGGGATTCATTGTAGGCATCCACCAGCAACTCGATCGCTTCAGGATCAATGGGTGGTGTAACGTTCCAACTGGCGATATGGGGCTCGTCGGCGACGAAGAATCTGTAGAGGTGGCGGGCCAAGAACCGGGCCGTAGCCGGCTGATCCACAATAATGTCCACGATGTCTTCGCCATTGAAGTTCCCGGTATACCCTAGGAAGGTCTTCTCCCGATCGTCGTGGTCCTCAGGTTTGTACTCGAATTGCCAGTAGGAACGGCCTAAAGGATTACGGGGAATCTTGGGGGCAATCGTCCATCCGGTAAAGGCCCTGGCTGCTTCCTTGATATCATCCTCTGAGTAGTTTCCGACTCCGAGGGAGAAAAGCTCCAACAGCTCCCGCCCCCAGTTTTCATTTATGGCGCCGGCATGATTTCCGTGGTTGTCCAACCAGAAGATCATGGCTGGTGACTTTGCAACCTCTACCAGCAGGTCACGGTAAGTACCCAATCCGTATTCACGGAACATGGCAATCTGGCGAGTCAACTCCGGTGGATTGTCCACCTTGGAGTTGCTGGTGGCGAACAACTGATGCCAGAAGAGGGCCATCTTCTCTTCCAGAGGCCGTTTGGTGTTGATCATCCGGAAAACCCAATCGGCCTGATTGATTGGCGGCGCCCCGGCCCCCTCATAACCCGGGAAGAACCGGTACAGCAGTTCGTCGTCTATGGCCGGCTGCCGCTCTGGATACAGAAGCTCCTCGACCACGGCTTCGTAGCCTTTGGAGACACGCTCCTCCAGTTCCTCACGGGGATCACCGAAGCCCGCGCGTCTCATCAGGTGGGCCATCAATCGAATGTCTTCTTGGTAGGGCATTACCACCTCTCCGTTTATCGAGCCCAAAGCACAAGCCAAGCGCCCATTCACGACATCTTAGGATTGGTCAAATCGAGTGTCAACAAAAGCCTGGCAGCTCTCGTTGGAGGTCAGCACGGTCGACGCCTTCTCCTAGCGGGCGTTCACCAGTTGAAAAAGAGGTTGGCCCCGTTGGCGCCGACGGGCAGGTAGCCGATCTCGTCCACGGTGAGCAAGGACGGCTGCCTGAGGGTCGCCAGCCGATCCCTGAGCCCTGCCGTTCCGCTTCCACCAGGGGAGAGGGTGCCGTAGTATACCCGTCTCCCCCGCTCCGCAGCCGTGATCGCCAAGGATATGGCCAAGTGGGTGTTGCTCACGTCGGCCGGCCCCGGGAAGATGACGTTCTCCTTGCGGGTGATGAAGCCCAGCTGGTGCAGGTTCATAATCTGGGCCCGGTCGATGGAGGCCTGGAAGGAGAAGTCGAAGGAGTCCAGGGTCTTGGCTCCGCGAAGGCGTGAGGAGCGCATGGCCGAGATGATGCGGCGCTCCCGTCGGAGGGACACCTGGGCTGAGAGGATCTGCACCAGGGCCTCGGCGGCGCTGATGGTCCCTCCGTCCAACTGCTCCATCAGGGCATCCATCACCTCCAGGCTGCCCGGCATCTGAATCTCGCTGACCGTACGCTCATCCCGGCCATGGCCGCCGATGTCTGCTGTGTCCTTCCATTCGTCTTTGCCTCAGTAAAACAACTTGCTGGTCTGTAACCACTCCGGCACCTCCCCTCCAGTACCGGATGATTACCCTCATTGACCGGCAAAACTAGTTGTCGCTACCGGCAAAGTTAATTGTCGTTGTTCAGGGGTGGATCTGACCCGGATCGATGGCATAGAGGGCTTCACGGCGTTGAAGGTGATCAGCGAGATTGGCACGGACATGGCCAAATGGGCCACTGCCAAGTGCTTCGCGTCCTGGCTGGGGCTGAGCCCCGGCAACCGTATCACCGGTGGCAAGGTCATGAGTTCAAGGACCAAACCCAGCGCCAACCGGGCCGCAGCGGCATTACGCCTGGCGGCCCACGGGCTGCACCGCTCCGACAGCGACTTGGGGGCCTTCCTGCGCCGGAAGAGAGCGCACTTGGGAGCGCCCAAGGCCATCACCGCCACGGCGCACAAGCTAGCGAGGCTCATCTACTCCATGCTGCGCTACGGCCAAGACTACGTAGATGCTGGCGCCGAATACTACGAGAGAGTTAATATCAACAACGGGCGTTGCGCGCTGCAAAACAGCGAGCATCCCAACTGGGCTACCAGCTGGTGCCCATGTCAGATGCTCCGGGCGTGCCCCCCAACACGGCGGCCGTCCACTGAAAAACCGTGTTAGTCGGGAGCCGAGCTAGGGAAGAGCAGGGCTTGAGTTCGCCGTGCTCTTCGGTAAACCTGTGGAAATTGTCCGGGAAGCCCGCGTTCGGGCTAGACGAACCAGCCCATGCCTTCCAAGTGGCCACGCATGAAGGCTATCTGACCTCCGTGGACGACGTTGTCAAAGACCAAGACACCCATGATGGTCTCTTTCGGCTCGGGGTCCGAACCGGGACTCAGGCTCATGGTGGCGCTCAACTCCTCGTCGGTCACGGAGGACATATAGTCCCGGCAGCAGGCCTTCATGGCCTCGTAGTACCCTACCAGGACGTCTTTGGAGGGAAGCGGCCACGCGGCCAGGCGCACCGTGTCCCAGCCTTGGCCGGTCGTCTCCGGGTCGTCGCCCAAGCCGAATTTCTCGCACCAACCGTCCTCTATCCATATCTGAGGCTTGCCTTGGAACCTGGCATTCATGAAAACGTCCACCACCCGGCTCATGTGGAAGAGGAGCCAACCGATGGAATTGTCGCTGTCGGATATCTGGCGCGCCAGTGTCTCATCACTCAGCCCGTCTATGGCGCGGTCTACCATACCCCAGTTACGTTCCAGCGCATTTGATATCCCGGCGGAAACAGCCATGATTGCTCTCCAAAAGTTTCGTTAGTTCGGGGTTGCGGGGCTAATTGTAACAGCCCCAAAACTGGAATGGTAAGGTGCTTCCAGCCCTCTTCCAGGGCCTGATTTACGGTGGAGCCGTCCCCGAATGACCTCTTGGCTATCTCTGCCAGGGCGATCTGGAGAGTATTAGCTGGAAGTCGTGAGACCTAGCGCGCCCGCGGGAAGCCCGACCATCTCCTGCCAGTCGGCTTGGTAGGTCCGGCCGCAACCGGGGTGTTCGCGGGAGAGTATGCCGGCCTTCTGGTTACAGAATAGGCAGGTGCCGGCGGCCGATTTCAGGAGGTTGGAGAGGGGCATAGGTGGCTCATAGAGTTGGTTGCGCGGTTTGGCGGGTCTGCGCGCCCCGGATGATATTGAGCCAGTCATCTTGGGGGTCGAACGCCACTATGCCACAGGGCGGCATTGGAACGGTTGGGACCGCTGGGCCGGGCCTGGTGAACGACAACAATTAACTTTGCAGGCGCATTGCCTCAATAAAAGCGTTACCCACAACCAGTTGTTGCCTCAAGTAACATGTTACCGAAAATCAGGGAGGCTACCGCGTGGGGGGAGGCATCAGCAGCACGGCGAAGCAGGAACCTGTGGCGACGATCCGGGACCGGTACCAAGAATCGTCCAAGAAAGAGAAAGGCCGGATTCTCGACGAGTTCATGGCAGTGATCGGCCACCACCGCAAGTATGGCATCAGGTTGCTGGCGCCAACCGGCTACGACGCAAGGAAATCACCGGTAGTGCAGGGCCGACGCATCTACGACGAGGCGGTCCGCGAGGCGGTGATCGTGGTCTGGGAGGCTACCGACCGGATCTGCGGCAAACGGCTGAAGGCGGCGCTGCCCAACCTGGCGGAGTCCATGGAGCGGTGTGGGCATCTGAGTCTAGGTCCTGCCGTGAGGGAACGTGTCCTCTCTGACTCACTGTTCATCCGATGAGCCGGAGCTCCCCCGCTGGTAGGTTGGCGGCGGTCTGCAGGCGCTTTTGGGGGGCGCTGATGGCGGCCTACAGTGGCTCTGGTGAGGGAGATGGCGGGATAGGACACGGCAAGAGGCGCTCGCGGACCGGACTGGCGCGAGTTGGCGGGGACGTTGGGTCAGTGGCGGACGGGCGCCGTCAGGCTGGGAGTGGAATGGCTCGCAGCCGGGCCAGGGCGCGACTGAACTGAGTTTCCCAAGGCCAGCGCCGCTGTGGCAGATGCAGGGTGAGGCGGCGTGCGGAGCGGGCGAGCCGTCCGGCCAGGGCGAAGACCCGTCGTCTGAGCGTCTTGGTGGTGACGATCTGCTCACCCAGGCCGATGCGGGCTGTCCAGCGGGCCAGGTTGTGGGCCATCGCCTGTACCGCGAGGCAGGCGCCGTTGGCGGCGAAGCGCCCCGAGGGGAGATGGTTCAGCCCGACGCCGTACTTGAGGTCTCGGATGGCGTTCTCGACCTCGGCGTGGCGGCGATGATCAGCCTCCAGTTCCAGGGTCTCTCCGTCCCGGTCGGTGATGAATCCGTGATAGCTGTAGGTGGCGAAGAGGGCCAGTTGGGAACCGGGCGTCGGCTTCACCCGCCGGACGATGAGCCGCACCAGCGCGGCGTCCGCCTCGGTCTGGAACGGGGTGTAAGTCGTCTCGGCGACATCGGCGGCGCCGTCCATCCAGTAGGGAATGGGAGTCCAGTCCTCCTCTGGTATCGCCTCGATCAGGTCCCGCAGGCTGGCGCGCTGGCGAATGGTGATGGAGAAGCGGGCATCCATCCGGCGGCAGACGGCGACCACGGCGTGGGTATAGAAGCCGCTGTCGGCCCGCACCGTGAGTTGTCCCTGGCCCCGCCGTGGCGAACCCGGCTCACCGTCTTACGCAGGAAGTGGGCGGCGCCGCGGGCGGTGTTGGCGCGGCCCTCGCGCAGCCGGGCCAGCAGCACGTCGCCGGTTCCGGCGGCAATGGCCAGCAGCGGGTGATAGCCACGGGCGCCCGCCGGTCAACCAGTTGGGGCAGGCCAAGGCGCAGGGCGAGGGTGGCGGGAAGAATCAGCCCGGCATTGGCCACCGAGCCGTGATCGTCGAAGGCGATGCGGATGCGGTCGGGTTGGTGGCGTGGCAGCATCTATTGGGTGCTCCTTTTCCGGGACCGGTTTGCTGTTACAAAACCATTATCCCAGATTCAGAGGAGCACCCTTTCGCCACTTCAGGACGCTGACCCGACGCCCTCCTTCGGTGGATTCGGGCTAAACGGAAGTCCTGAGTCCGGAGCACCAATCCAACCGAGAAGTCCATGACAAAGCCTACCGAACGATTGGTCGATGATTTACATCAACTCTAGACAGTTACTATTGCATATTGCGGTTGAAGATATGTTGCAACAGCAATATAGTATCTGCGAAAGAGAATAGCAGACTTGGGGAAAGTCACCTACCTGGAAACTTGAATATCTCTAGAATGTGCGGGGCCGAGAGTACGCTCTCCGCCGAGGAGTGGAAGGATGTACGAACGTGACGAAGGTTCTTGACGCACTGAGTCGGCTGGTAACCGCTCAGCCCATTGCCACGCTTCTCGTGCTCCTGGCTGTCACCGTCGCGCTTGGCGCGGGGTTCACCCGGCTCGCTCCCCAGGCCGAAGCGACGGAGTTCCTCCCCCCAGACAGCAGGGCGGCAACCGCCTCCGACAAGATCGCGGCGCTGTTCGGAGGCTCCGATGACACCACAACGGCAACGCTGCTCTTTCGCGGGAACGCGGTCCTGACGCCCGAGGGTCTGAGCCAGATGGACGGCGCGCTGAGCCGGGTGGCTTCCGATCCCAGGGTCGCGCCCCTGTTGGCGCCTCCCAATCCGGTCATCGGTCCCACCAACATGCTGGCCTCCGTCCTTGGCGTCAACGACTTCGCCCCGCTGTCGCAGCAGCAGATCGATCAGGCGGCGTCGCAGGTCCCTATAGACCGGCTGGTGGGGACCGACTCCGACGGCGCCCAGGTGGCGATAGCCACGGTGCGTCTGCTCACGGACGCGGACGGCGACGGAGACGCTGAGGACGACGCCGATGCTCTCACCCAGGCCCAGCTCGCCATCCGGGACATCGCGGAGGCGAGCGAGGGGCCGCTTGAAGGCGGCAGCCTGTCTTCGGCCACGGTTTCCGAGGAGACCGGGGGCGCCACCGGCTCTCAGATGGTCCTGTTGATGGGACTGGCCCTGCTGGTGATAGCCGCGCTGCTGCTGTTGTTCACCCGCTCCCTCTTCGACCTGTTGATGACGTTGCTGGGACTGGTGCTGACCATCGTGTGGATGATGGGTGCGCAGGGCTGGCTGGGACCCAACGGCCTAGGGGTGATCGGCCCGCCCAACATCTTGACCACCATGGTGCCGATCATGCTCATCGGGCTGGTGGTGGACTACGCAATCCAGACGGTTGGGCGGTACCGCGAGCAGCGCGACGAGGGGCATCAGGTAGAGGCAGCCGCTCGTCTGGGGCTGCGGTCGGTTATCATCCCCCTCTCGCTGGCCGCTGTCACCACCATAGTCTCTTTCCTGACCAACCTCACCTCCCCGATCGCGGCCAACGGCGACTTCGGCGTTGTAGCGGGCATCGGGGTGGGAGTGGGCCTCGTCGTCATGCTGACGCTGCTCTCGTCGTCGCGGGCGCTGCTTGATCGCTGGCGGGCGGGCCGAGGCTCACTGCCCCCGGCCCGCCCGATCTCCGGCGCCATACCCGGTGTGGGCCCGGCGATTGAGGCGCTGGGAGGCATGCTGGCCCGCAGGCCGACGCCGTTCCTGCTGGTCATCGGCGTCGCTACCCTGCTGTTGGGCGTCGCCTCCACCAGCATCGTCACGGAGTTCGACACCAACGACTTCCTGCCCTCCGGGGGCGAAGCCATCCGCCACATCGAGACCATCAACGCGGCCTTCGGCGGCTCCACCGGCACGGTGAAGGTGCTGATCGAGACCGAGATCACGGACGACCGCACGACGACCGCACCGTCCGCAACATTCTCGATTTCAGCGTGGCGTTCTCGGACGACCTGCGCCGGCCCGAGGGCGTGGTCGGCGGTATCGAGTCGTCCCTCGGCCTCCTGCTGGTCGACTGGCTCGTCGACGACGGCACGCCAGGCGACAACTACGACTCCCAACTGGGGGAGATGACTCTGGCGGCGGATGACTTCCGCCTCGACCCCGTGGCGATACAAGCGGTCATCGACCGGCTGGAAGAGCTGGACCCCGAGGGTTTCGCGAAGGTTGCGGTCGACGACCCCAATGGGCCGGATACTCTGCTGGTCCAGTTCAAGGCCCTCACGGGCGACAAGGAGCGGGCCCAGCGCATGGTCGACGACATAGACGGGCTGTGGTTCGGGCCGCAGGAGGAGCTGACGCCGACGTCCGGCGAGATAGTCGGGATCGAGGTGGCCAACGCGCTGACCGGCAATCAGACGACCGGGATCATCATCACCATCATCGCCGCGCTTGTCATCCTCTGCCTGTTCTTCTGGATCACCGGGGGCCGTCCCGCGCTCGGCTTCATAGCCGTCGCTCCCATCGTGATGGCCCTTTTCTGCGTCCTGGGGACCATGACGCTGTTGGGTATTCCGTACAACGTGATAACGGCGCTGATCACCGCGCTGTCCATCGGGATCGGGGTGGACTACACTATCCACATCATCCACCGCTATCAGGAGGAGTTCGCCCACTCCAGAGACGCCGAGGCGGCCGCGCGGCGCACCCTAAGGACCACGGGCTCGGCCTTGCTGGGCTCTGCGCTGACCACCGCGCTCGGCTTAGGGGTGCTGATCTTCTCGTCGCTGCCGCCGTTTCAACAGTTCGGGATCGTCACGGCAATCACCATAGCCTACTCGCTGATCGCCGCCATCGTGGTTGTGCCGCCGGCGATGATCCTGTGGGCCGCCTACCAGAACTACCGGCTGCGCAGCACCCTCACACGAGCCGAACGGGAACTCGCCGATGCCCCGTGAGCGCAGCAGGCGGTCAACTAGAGACGACGGGGACGAAGTCACAGATGGCATTGGCCGACGCCGGATACTTCGCCGCCAGCCACCTGGCGGTGTGCGACCGTCGCGGTCAGCAGGTGGTGGTCTCCGAGGCCCGCCAACGGTTTCTCAAAGACCCATATCACAAGGACAGATTCACTTATGACCAGCACAGTGACAGCTTCAGGTGTCCCCAGGGGCCAACGCTTGCGTTCGTCCCCATACAACATGTGAACGGAGTCCCTTTGCGACGGTACCGGGCTGCAGGTGCTATCTGTCAGGCATGCCCAGCCCTCAGAGCCTGTACCAAAGCCAAGGAGCCCACGACATCGGAGTCCCCTGGCTCCACCCCATTACGATCAAATGTAAGTTCTACGGTCGACCAACCGGCGGTTACGGGCTGGGCTAGCCTAGGAGTTTGCTGGGGCCGAGACGGCGATGATGACTGGGTCGCCCTCCGACACCCCTTCCAACACGGACCTGATGGCCGTTGGGGCCTCGAAGGTGATATAGCCCGAGCCGGAGTTCAGTATGTTGTCCTTTGCCAAGAACGACACCGCCTCCGTCTGGGTCTGAATCCAGACCGTCAGCTCGCGGTTGACGCCCCCTGCGGAGAAAGACTCTCCGATGTGGATGTCGTCGGCCTCGTTGAACCTGAAAGAACCTGTTTCCGAGAAATAGACCACCCGGTTCAGCGTCATGCCGTTCCATGCAAGCGACCCGTCCCGCAATTGGCCGGAGGCGTGCGAGGCAGAGGTCTCCGATGCGTACCAGGCGTGGTCCTGGGTCTCGTTGTTCTTCCGTCCCCGGTCGCCCACCCGGATCAGTGCGCTGGCTAGAACAGCCTGGTCGTCGCCGGCATCGAAATCGTCCAGGCTGAGGCCGGCGACGACCAGCGTCACCTCGGCTGACAGCATCCTGCCGTCAGCGGTGCAGATGGCCCCCTGGCCAGCGCAGTCAGTGGTCACGGGAAGGACGATGGTCACGTCAGCGTCTGATGACGGCTCCACCGTAATTTCCCACCGGGCGTTGCCCGGAGGGTCGAGTCGCCGGACGTCGGTTACCGTACCGCCGGATGCAGTAAAGGCTTGGTCACGTAGCGCCTCGTGGCTGAAGTTGGAGACTGGCGTCTCGCTGAACCTCAGCTCGAAGGTGAAGGCATTCTCCCCGTCGTGGCTCTCCGGCGCGTCGTGAATGCTGGCGGTCAGAGAGGTCGGCGGGGACGCCACCGCATCGATCGCGGCGCTGGTCAGGGACTCATCATTGCCCCCGTCGTCGGTGAACGACACCCGCACCTTGATGGCCTTGCCCTGCTCGCTGGAAGTGAGGGTATGGGTTGCGCCCGTGGCCCCAGCTATGTCTGCGTCGTCGGCCAGCCACTGGTAGGCGTAGGACACGTTATCCAGCCCGTCTTCGTCGGCTATCCCGGTGACGTCCGCCGTGAGGGTCTCGCCCACCTGCACCGTGCCGCTGATGGATGGCGCTCCGGTGGCCGGGTTGTTCTCCGGGGGTGTCTGCTCCTCCTCCTCTTCGGGTCCGGCGACAGTGAGTGTCACATCGGCGGACAGCATCCTGCCGTCCTCGGTGCAGATGGCCCCCTGATCGTCGCAGTCAGTGGTCACAGGAAGGACGATGGTCGCGTCAGCGTCCGATGAGGGCTCAACCGTAATTTCCCACCGGACGTTCCCGGGAGGGTCTATCCGCCGAGCTTTGGTCACCGCACCGCCAGCCACAGTGAAAGCGTGGTCCCGTAGCGTTTTGTAGCTGAGGTCGGAGACTGGCGTCTCGCTGAACCGCAGCTCGAAGGTGAAGGAATTCTCCCCGTCGTGGCTTTCCGGCGCGTCGTGAATGCTGGCGGTCAGAGTGGTCGGCGGGGATGCCACTGGATCGGTCACGGCGCTGGTCAGGGATTCCGGGGTCCGAATCTCGACAGGCTCCGACGCCTGACTCAGACGGTTGAAGTAATTCGCCGCCTTCACCCGGTACACGTACAGCACTCCAGGCTCTACGTCCGTATCTGTATAGGTGGTCTCCGCATTCCCGGTGTCGGCGTACACCAGGGGCTCGGCCTCGCCAAGCTCGGGGCGGTTGCGCAGGATCTGATAGTCGTACAGGTAGGAAAATCCCACAGGCGGACTCCAGTTCAGGACCACCGCGCTTCCCGAGACGGTGGCGGTCAGGCCATAGGGCCGGGACGGGTCGAGCGGGGGGCTGGTCAGCGACTCCTCGTTGCCTGCGTCGTCGGTGAAGGACACCTTGACCTTGAGGGTCTTGCCTTCTTCGTCCGACGTGAGGATGTAGGTTGAGAAAGGGGTGTCCTGGATGTCGGTGTCGTCCGCCAGCCACTGGTAGGAGTAGGCCACGTTGTCCATCCCGTCGGCATCCTCGATGCCCGAGGTTGACGCGGTTAGAATTTCGCTGGCCCGTATGGTGCCGCTGATGGTTGGCGAGCCCGTGGCGGGCTGGTTGGGCCGGCTCGCCACAGTGACAGTCGTAGGGCTGGTCAGCGTTTCGTCATGGCCGGCATCGTCAGTGAAGGAGACCTTTACCTTGATGGTCTTCCCCCCGTCGGCGGCCACGAGAGTGTGGGTGGAGCCGGCGGCGTTCGCGATGTCGCTGTCTGAGGTTCCATCATTGGAAATCCACTGGTAGCTGTACGACACGGTTGTGAGCCCGTCGTCGTCGCCAATATCAGAGGTATCCACCGTCAGAGTCTCGCCCACTTGGACTGTTCCGGTGATGGCCGGCGCCCCCGTGGCGGGACTGTTGGGAAGGGGCGCGACTGGGTCCGTGGCCTCGCTGGTCAGCGTTTCGTCATGTCCGGCATCGTCAGTGAAGGACACCTTTACCTTGATGGTCTCGCCCTCATCGGCGGCCACGAGAGTGTAGGTGGAGCCGGCGGCGTTCGCGATGTGGCTGTCCGAGGTTCCATCATTGGAAATCCACCGGTAGCTGTACGACACGGCTGTGAGCCCGTTGGCGTCGCCAATGCCGGAGGTGTCCGCCATCAACGTGCTTCCCGCCTGTGCCGTCCCCACTATGCCGGGTGCGCCGGGTGCCCGGATGTTGGTCGGGACCGACGTTGGACCGAGGTAGTAGTCATCGTAAATCGCCCGCACTACGTAGACGGGATCGCCCGTCGGCGGGTTTTCGTCGGTCCATGCGGTGTCCGTGGCACCCGAGTCGGCAACATGAACGTCCGGGGCCGCTCCGTTCACGCTGCGGAGGACCTGGTAGCCGGTCACCGACTCCGTTAGGTACCCGGGCGCGTCCCAGTTTAGGACAACGTTGCGTCCGTCTTCGGAAGTCCGCAGGCTCCCTGGCTTTCCATCCCTGAGGGCCTCGCACACACGAGACCGCATGACCTCAGTGTGACCGTCCCAGAAGGATGCGCTGAGCACGGTTCCTTCCGGCAATACTTCATTTTGCGAGGCGCGAGCGTCCAGGGCGGCCCTGCTGCCGTAGCCGAAGTGGAGACGAATCTTTTGGATCAGTTCGTCCTCCGCCGTTGCCTCCCCTTCGCCGTAATGGAGGTAAGCGTCCACGAAAGGTTCACTAACGCGGCTGGGGACCGTGTCCTCGTTGGACGTTTCCCGGTACAGTTTCCTGACGATGGGTTCCTGCTGCCACAGTTCAACGAGAGCCAAAAAGCTTACCGCCTCTGCGATGCTTCCATCAGACTGGTAATGGTAGCTGTGGCTGGTAAAGGCGTCGCCCCGGAACATCCCATTGTCTCGAATCATGTTCTCGTCGATGTTCGCCGGTACGAAGAGGTTGTGTTCGCGCTGGTCGAACTCCTCGTTGAACATCCAGATCAGGGCGTCCGTAGGGCTGGAGCAAGTGAGCTCTTCCGCGTATTGCCGGAAGTCCCGATGGCGGGTTTTTAGCCGGTGGAACAGCACCTCCGCATGGCGCCACGACCACAGGGCGCCAGCCTCCCCCGTAGCGAACACATAACCCTCACGACCGGGCGATCGGAGGAACCGGGCCGTGTAGTCCCCGCGGAGAAAGACTGACGCGGAAAAGTCCAGGGGCTGTACCCGCGGATCGGACGACTCCAGCATCCGCTGCACGCTTGGTGATGCCGTTTCTCTCTCTTCCGCGCTGTAGTAGGGGCTCTCAGTTCCGAGCCACCTGTACCACTTGCCCCACAGCGGTTTGTTCAGCGTGCCGTGGCAGACCGCGCACGACGCGGGCTCCGTGATGGAGGGACTATTCCCTGAGAAGTCGATGATACCAGCCGACCAGTCGTCGTCATTCTGCCGGATGAATTCAACAGAGTCCCGGAACGTGGACGGTGCGTCGGGGTCGGTGTTCCAGGCAAACGTGAACCGTCCGTCTGCGCCAAAGGAAATGATCCGAGGGTAATCGCCGGACACATGGTCCCGTGCAGCCGCTTTAGACCGGAAGACGACGGTGAAACGCTCCTTGTAAAGCGGGGAGAGGGAGGCGATGAACTCTTCCGGGCTCGTTATGCCATGCTTCGTTAGAAAACGGTCGATGTGGGGGTAGTCCCCCGTGTCAGTGGTCACGTTTCCATTCGACAGAATGCCGTCGAATCGGGAGAAGTCATGGAACATGCCGTCCGGCAACTCGAGCGATGGATTGCCATCCAAAGTCAGATAGTCCAGGAGAAATAGTTGGTCGAACACGTCCTCCGGCAAGGTGGCCAGCAGGTTGTCGTTCAGATGGAGAGTCCTCAGGAGATAAAGGTCATCGAACACGCCGGCAGGAAGGGTTGTGAGCGAGTTGTAGGACAGGTCCAGGGTTTCGAGACGGACCAGTCCTTCGAAGTCATCAGTGTCGAGACCCGAATAGGGCCTGTTCGCTCAAGTCCAGCGAGGTAACATCCGATAGATGAATCGTAGAGACTTCCGAACAACTTTCGACTCCGCTGGCCGCCGCGATCGCATTACCTACCTGGGAGGTCCGGTCGCACACTTCTCCGCTGTTGGTGGAGGCCACCTCCAGCCTTACGAGCAGCACCAATCCGACCAGAATGAGCACCGCCATCAACGTTAAAATCCTGGGGACGGTGATCAACGTGGCGACCTCCAAATCGGTTCAAGATAACGGATGGCTGTAAACGGCGCTTGTCTGACGATCAACTACTCCAGGCGGCAAGCCGGGTAGATGGACATGAAACAGTGGTTGCCGCCAAAAGCACGATTGCACTCGGCGGTGCGGCACAGGCCGGTTCAAGCCTTCGTTTATCGGATGCCAACAAGGTACCTCCAAAAGAACTGGCTCGCAGAACTCCGCGCATTCTACAGCATAAGGGATATGATGTGTGGAGCAGTCAACTCCATTCCCCAGTCGAATCTCTGTACAATCCTTTACACAGAAGGCAAGATTGCGCGCAGACGGCCCGACGAGCCCCCAGTCCACGCAGGGCGGGTGTTGAAACACGACCAACTTCTGCAATGGGTCTGGGGTCCGGAGAAAACGGGCCAACCCTGGCTGGTCCGCGAAGTGGTGTAGAGGCTCCGCCGCAAGCTGGGTGACGCCGCCGACAACCCGGCCTACATCTTCACAGAACCCCGCGTCGGCTACCGGATGGCAAGGGGGGAGATGCAGGAGCAGGCGGATGCGTGACAGGC
Source organism: Dehalococcoidia bacterium (assembly GCA_965220625.1). GTDB lineage: Bacteria > Chloroflexota > Dehalococcoidia > Lucifugimonadales > UBA3495 > VXOI01. The sequence continues at coordinate 827,374 of CBDCQN010000003.1, read as the reverse complement.
ATCCGTGTGCCTATTCGAGTTCTCGTTGCGAAGAACGTCCGCCACTTCACCATAGTCGGTCTTGTCTTTACGAAGGAACATCTCGGATAAGGGGTTCTGGATTCCTCTCATGTCTGTTTGGGGCGGTGTGACTGGCCCGACCAAGTGGAAGAGCCTCCGACTGGAAGGGCCGAAGGCTCGTGGAGGCTTATCAGAGGTGAGTTGACCGACTCCTTTTATCAGCGAAAAGTTCGCAATTCGGTACGTGCCGGGCCCACCTAGCTGGTCAAAATCAAGAACCTTCATTCTTTGGAATCAATAGACACGGAAAACTCAGATACTCGTGGGCGGTCGGGTTGGGTCCATTCAAGCCGGGGCGGGGCTCTTAGACAATCGCGTGCCCTACAACAGCCTGCCGGAGAGGGTGGAGCCGTTGGGACGGGCGTGGCGCGCAACCTAGGCACCGACCCCCGGCTGGGCCATCCGAAGCTGAGCCAGAGAGCCGGGATAGATGAGTCGTCTCTCTTATGACTGGTTCGGTCCCTGTCAACTGGGCAGTTTGGCTTAATCTATCAGGCTCCAGTCACTGGTAGCTTCTATCAATCTCAACTTGCGGGCAACCGACAGCTAGGCAGAGTTACTCCAGGAAGTGCTGTATAGCGGTATTAGTCCTAACGACCGTATCGCATCCGCCCATGCAGCGGTGACTTGGGGGCCAAGGCCACGCCCGCGAAATGCAGCCGCAGTCTCCAAGCCCGCCTCAGCCGCTACCGGAGACCGCCTGCCGCTGAAACACACGCTCACAGCGTGCTCGCCTTGAAGAACGGCCATGATTGGAAGTCGCTGTGGAATCTCTGCCGCGGTCCAACCAGAAAAGTTGCGCTGAAGCAGGCTCGAATCTTCGATAGGAGTAACCCCCTCATGTTGATTCTCCGTCTCAGCGGGGAACAGGAATGTAGGCCCCCAGTCAACTTGACCTCCGAGCAGCGACAGATACTCCTCTGCGTGGATGGGTGCGACTCTAAAGTCATTGGCCGGCGGCTCATCTTGTGCGAGGCGATCAACTTCTGCTGCAAGGTCTTCCGGAACATCGCTGCGTAACGCCCAGGCGCAATCCGAGCTGCTTCGTTGCAGCACAAACCGCGGCCCAGGGCGCGGCATGGGTTCTCGGGTTCTCAGGATTCGACCTGAGTCGCTAAGGTCGTATGAAGTTTCCAACAGGAGTTTTGGCGTGATCATCAAGCCTAACCTAAGACCCTACGCGAGTTATCAAATGTCTGGATAGGGCCAATCCAACTTTGTGTATTCAGGACTTTCTCCGAGTAATGTCCCCCGGTGTATTCCGCGATGATAGTCCTCCAGAATTCCTGACCGGCAAAGTTACTGCTATTCTCGCGAACTTCCCATAACCCCGGGAATCTGTCAAAAGCGTAGAAGGCGGCCCGTCTGCCGACTCCCTGTCTCCGGTATTTGCGCATGACAAAGAACTCGGCTATCGACCTTCCCGCCCCCTGTTCCAGGATCACAGTGTAGGAGTTGACGAGTACGAATCCGGCAAGGTTGGCGCCGCAGTAGATCAGGAACGGGAATCTGTCAGGCTCACGCCAATACTCATCGAAATAACGGTACGTGAACACTCCGTCCGGGCTGGCGTCATCGCTGGTGAATTCAGAGGTGTCGTGAAGATACAACTGCACGAGACGATGCAACACCGGTTTCTGCTCGAGAGGTGCCTCAACTACGTGTACATCCATAAGCATTCTGCCTTCATCTAAGCTCCTCATGTGGCTTCAGGCCGTCATCGACTCATGAGCGCTGCGTCACTCGTCTTCCAGGATTGCGTAGTGGTAGACGTCCCGCCAACTCCCGTGCGCCGGCGACCAAAAGCCTTGCCGGAACATACCCTCTCTGGGCATTCCAAGCTTCTCCAGTACTCTGATGCTGCCGACGTTCTCCGTATCAACGTCTCCGAATACCCTATGAGCCTCTAACAGATCAAAGCCTAGCCGGAGAATCTCACTAGCGGCCTCTGTGGCGTATCCCTTTCCCCATGAGTCTCCGCGCAGTACGTAACCCATGGAGGCCTCTCTGTTTCTGGGCCACACTATCCTGATCCCTGAGGCGCTGATGAGTTCTCCGGTAGAGGCCAACGTTATCGCAAGCTCATATCTTGTCCGAGGCTCCTCGTGCTGATAGGAGATGAACTGATTTACGACTTCCCGCGAGCGCTCCTCAGAGTTTGGAAGCAAATGCAGCCATGTCATGACCTCGGGGTCCGACCCGTGCAGGTGGGGGGCAGGCCAATCGTCTACTGTGAACTCGCGCAGTATGAGACGGCCTGTTTCAATAGGCCTAATGGTTGTCACGTAAGCCTCAGTGAGTGGCCTTTTGCCCGCTCCAATACGGCGTTAACCATCCGACGGCTCTGTCCAGCCGCGGACGTACTCTCGCTGCTCCCGTGTCTCCGGCGAGCTGTGGTGGTGCTTGGTGGCTAACCCCGATGCGCCGAACATCTCAGCAATACTGTCCCCGGTGTGCCCATGCCTCACTAGCCAGCAGCCGACCACCGTGCCCGTCCGTCCCACTCCGCCCAGGCAGTGCAGGTAGATGGTTTTGCCGTCGGCCAGCGCGGCGTCTATGGCGTCCAGGACGCGGGCCATGTGCCATTGGGAGGGAGGCACGCTGCCGTCGACGATGGTGTACTGCTCCCACCCGACGCTCAGCCCAAGGCGGCAGCGTGCCTCCCGCGCTATGTCTGCGTACGGGGTCAGGTTGTCCGGCTCCCCGCGCAATATGGTACTATAGAGCTATAGAGTTACGATTTACAACTCTGAGAATCTTGCTACAGAGTGTTACCGAAATCACAATGTCTAAAATCGTAGAGCTAGGAGTGTGGCCGTAGACCAGCGCTTCTAGCAAAAGAAGGAGGTGTCGGATGCATACCGGAAGAACTGTCTTTGGATCATCGCTGCTCAGGCTGACCTCCATACTTGCCATAGTCGCAGTCGCAATGATGATTGTGGCAGGTATATCACCCCTAGCCTCCCGTGCGGCCTACGCGGACCACGACTCAATGTACGTTGTCTGCCCCGAGCCCATCCGGGAAGGCGACTGGGGCTGGATGAGAGTCCGGAAGCCCGATCATGAAATTCGCTATGTGACCGTCTTTACGTATAACGGCGACTACACTGCGAGTTCGAACGACTACTACGAGTATCACGGCGAGAGGCTGGAGTCCAGAACAGGTGAGAATTCTGTTTGGGTACCCGTTGGCGCGTTAGAGGACACAGAGGTCGAGCACGACGAGACCTTTTCCATTGGCTTCTGGGTTGGGGGTGTGTGGCACGGCTGCGTTGCCACTATAGAAGACGACGACACCCCAGAGATCACGTACGTGGATATCAGCTCAAAGCCTGTGGACGGGTTTCTCTATCGCGCCGGCGAGAGCATCGATGTCACGGTGAACGTGGACGCCAAGGTGGAGGTGAAGGGAACTCCCCTACTGAGCCTGTACATGGGTGATGAAGGTGACAACACCTGGCGCGGCGCGAGGTACCATAGTGGCTCCGGGAGCCGATCCCTCGTTTTTAGGTATCGCGTGCAGCCGGAGGACCGCGACTCCGACGGCATCACGGTGAGCAGGGCGGCCTCGGCCGATGACGGGAATCCCGCCTACGGTTTCAGTGGAAATATCTACGCAATGGGAACCGACGTACCTATTGGGTACAGTCACCCGGGTGTCCAGGGCGACCTGCACCAGAAGGTTGATGGGCGACCGTACGTGCAGGGCATCACAGTTACCTCCTCGCCGCCCGATGGATGGGAAGCGTATCGTGCCAACCAGGTCATCGAGATCACCTTTGGGTTCAATACAGACGTGGTTGTTGAAGGCGACGTCCACGTGGGGATGTTTGTCGGGCTCTTTGACCTCAACTGGCGTGACAGATTCAGAGAGGCGGGCTACCTCCGCGGCTCCGGCGCCGACACGCTTGTGTTCGGCTATACCGTCCGCCCCGGAGACATGGACTCCATGGGCATTGCTCTCCCTACCGGCACCGAGAGTACAGGCTTCGGCGTGGACGGCGCTATCATGGCCAAGGGCACGGATGTCAAGATAAATCCGAATTTCCCCGGTCCAGCGCGCTTCACGGAGCACAAGATCGATACGGAACCACCGACTGTATCGTCCGTCAGCATCATATCCCGGCCAGCCAACGGCCAAGCATACGCTATCGGTGAGGTCGTCCGTGTAGAGGTCGAATTCAGCGAGGGGGTGACGCTCAGAGGAGACATGGGACTGGACCTGGACGTTGGCGCTGTGGCTCGCCAAGCGACGCTCCAGTCAGTGCCTGAACGCAGCTTCGTCAACTCGCTGGCGTTCCATTACACGGTGCAGCAGGGTGACGAGGACGCCGACGGCATCGGTATTGGGGCCAACAGCTTGACGATCAATGGTGGCGGCCTCTATGACATCGCCGGCAATTCAGCCGGACTCTCCCATGACGTAGTTGTTGTTGACTCCGGCCAGAAGGTAGCGGCCTCAGCATAGCGCTGAACGCGCCAGATTCTCGGCTACTAAGGCACGGCGATGCCGCGAGAGCAGCATCGCCGTTACCGTGTATGGCCTTGGTTGCTCTTTAAGGATTCACTGCCGGGACCGGCTGGGGTTCCACGCTCGTGTCTGTGTAGGCCCACGCCAAAACGTGGCCGTCCTTCAGCGAGAACAGGTCTGCGCCAACGGGCAGGGGCTCCCACTGCTCCGTCGACCCGTTCCACTGGAATATGAGCCAGTAGTTGGGGGCTTCGTTGGGTACGCCCATTATGGACCCCACCCAGTGGGAGAAGAGGGAGGCGTAGTATGTCGACTCCAGTTCGCCCTCGGTAGTCTGCTCAGTCAGCTCAAAGGCGTTGGCGCCCTTCAGTACCTCGAAGTCACGGAACCAGCGCACGGGTCTTTTTGATTTCAGAGGATTCGAGAGAGGAGGAGTCATGGCGAGAATCACCGATAGGAAGACGGAGGCGAACCGGGCGGCCATCTACGCCCGCGTCTCGGACAAGAGCCGGGATGGGGAGGACAAGACCTCCATCTCCGAGCAGACAGGCGACATGGAAGCTTACTGCGAGAGCAAAGGGCTGACCATCACCGCCCGCTACCAGGAGGTGGGCCGGGGATGGTCGAAGAAGCGACCCGAGTTCCAGCGGATGCTGGCCGACGCCAGACGCGGACGCTTCGACACCATCGTGTGCTGGAAGTCCGACCGCCTCAGCAGGGGCATGTACCCCGCCGCCGCACTCATGGAGGTCGTCGAGGCCCACCAGATTCGGGTGGAAGTCGTACTGGACGCCATCGACATGAAGACCTTCGGACTCATGGCGGCCATCGGCAAGATAGAGTTGGACAACTTCCGGGAGCGGTCCACTATGGGCAAGCGTGGGACGGCCAAGCAGGGACGGGTGCCCACCGGCGGCGTCCCCTACGGATACCGCATCGGGGACGACGGCAGGTTCGAAGTGGTTGAGGAGCAGGCGGAGGTCGTCCGCCGCATCTTCCGCATGTACGTCGATGAGAGGATGGGGTCCTATCTAGTCCTTCCGATTCGTATCTGCTGATGGCGTCTCTTACTAGGAACTTGGTGTAGTCGGCGGGCGTCGACTTGGGAGGTACGGTCGCCGTGGCATAACCCGTGTCCAACTGCTCCTGTATCTGCTCAATGAGAGACGCGACGGTGGCCTCATCCACGAGGGCGGGTGCGCCCGCAGGCCCTGGAGGTCCGGCTGGTCCGGGTGCGCCTGAGGAGCCCTGCGGCCCGGGAGGCCCCTGCCCGGCTCCCTGGCAGGCAGCAATTGAGAGGATAAGAGTGATGATCGGGATTACTGTGATTAGGGGTGCGCATTGTCAGATCTCCTGGTTGCGACGGGCGCCGCCGGACCTCACGGTGGCGAATACTGCCGCTGCGCCGGAAGTGTCCGAGTCAAACTTCAGCCTGCGGAAGCGCATACGACGCTGCCAAGTCGTTGTTGCTCTGTGTGGCCCAATCGACGTACTCAAAATCGGAATGGGCGGTGGCCGTGCCCTCATCGGTTTTCCACGCGATAATGAAGTCATAAGCCGGTTGCCCGATCATATTGAGCGTAGCATTCAACCGCCTCGCTATCACCCTGACCGAGTCGCCCGGCGTGATGGTAGTAGTGGGGCCGGTTCATTCCGGTAGGAAACGGACTTGGCGATGTCAGAATCGGCCTAGGTTCTTGATTTTGTCAAGTCCGGCCTACTAAACGTAACTGTTCAGACTTAGGGTGTTGAACTGGAGCGGCGGCGGCTATTCCGTATTTGGCCCTACGGTCTCAACAGGCTGGTGAGCCGATAAATCCCCTCAAGACTGAACAGTTACTACTAAACTGGACTCGAACCGCGTTTGTGGAGCCAACTGCCTCTCTAACTATGACAACCGGAAAACGATGCGCCATCTCTTCACCCAGCGGTCAGGGACGGGCCTCTTCCCGATGGACGTCGCGACAGCCGACCAGATCGTGCCGGATCGGTGACCCCATCCAAGATTCGGATGTCTGTTAGTCCCCGAATGGCTTGAACTCCCGGAAAGCCTCTATCGCTCCCTGCTCCGCCTCCATGGCTGCCACGTAATAGTCCAGCATTTGGGGAGTTGACCAACCCGCTACGGCTTGGACGTATGGCCTGGGGATGTTTTGCCTGACCGCATTTGCCGCGAAGGTCCGGCGAAATATATGGCAAGCGTCCTGCAAGGTTATCCCCGCTCGTTCGGCCAGACGATTTATATCCTGCCAGATTCCGTCATAACCCAGTCTCGATCCTTCTTCGCTCACCCACAACCAGTCGAGGGAGTCAGAGCGCTGGTGCAGGTAACGGAGCATCGCTCGCTGACACCGGCGGTCGAAGGGAATCTGCCGCTCCTTCTGGCCCTTGCCGTGGATCACCCGGATCATCGATCGGCCCCAGTCCAGGTCTTCCTTCGTCAACATCCACATTTCATTCCTTCTGATGCCACTCGTGACCATCAGCCACAGCATCGACTGTCTGCGGGCCCCGGTCGGGGTGTTCAGGGGGCAGATGTCGAGCAACGTCTCAAACTGTTCCTTCGAGAGAAAGGGCTTCCGAATCTTGGGCACCTTCGGGGCTTTGATCTGACTGCCCGGAGAGGACTCGATCAACCCCCACAAAACGCACCAATTCAACCAGGTCGTGATCGCCTGCCACCGGCTGCGGATGGTTCGGGGCGCCGAGTCACGATCCTTCATCCCGCCCAGATGGTCCAGAATGTCGAAGGACGTGAGGTCCGCTAGAGTCCTACAGTCTGGGGAAAGGTCCCGAAGGAAGAGTCCCAGTTCCTTGGCATAGAACTTGACCGTCGCCACCGTGCTGCCTTCGATTCGGTGGTAGCGCAGGTAACTATCGAGAAGTTCTTGTAGCCTCTCGGTCATCGCTGAACGTGGTCCAGCTTTGCGACCGGAAATAGCCTCTGGTACATCCATCCATAGTTTGCCGACTCTGGAGGCCGAATTTGTAGCTGTTGGCTCCCCGAGTAGGATTCGAACCTACGACCTAGCGGTTAACAGCCGCCCGCTCTACCGCTGAGCTATCGGGGAACGTCAATGGGGAGGGCTGGAGCTTAACAGTTGAAGTTCCCGGCGCCCGTTACCGAAAACCGCTCGGAAATTGTAGCACCTGCTTCCCTCTCCCTCAACCGGCCTGTTTTCAATTTACCTGGTTTCAATTTCAATGAGGAGTGCGAAACTCGCGAAGGACAAACCCGCAATCTCACTTTAAGAGGACCAGGTCTGCCCCTTCGTAATAGGGAAAGACGGTGAACCGGAAAGACGAACGGCCTCTTTCCTTAGCCAGGCCAAGGGACAACCGCACTGCCCGGCGTGACTGGCCGGGCTTTCCTTTCGGAGTGGCCGGGGGATACAATATTGTATATCGCACGTCGTGGCTCCATCACGACCACTTGCTTCCACCTCCAGGCCCTCGCGTCTGCTCCCCCAACCGAAGGCACGGCATGGACATTCTGTGGCCGGGGAGTACGGCGTTCAGGCCGGACGGGGGCCGGGCCCGTCAGTACCCCACCGCGTTCGTCCCCAACTTCTATCAACGAAGTGATTGAAGTGTCTCAATCCGGCTATGCCATTCACACCAAGGGACTGGTCCGGGATTTTGGCGCGGTCCGTGCCGTCGACGGCGTCGACCTCGGGGTGCATCAAGGCGAGGTGTTCGGATTTCTTGGACCGAATGGAGCTGGCAAGACCACGGTTATCCGGATGCTGATCACCCTGCTGGCCCCAACTGCCGGCGAGGTGAGGGTGGCCGGCCACGACGTCGTCCGCGAGCCCAACGAGGTCCGCCTGCGCATCGGAGCGGCCTTGCAGGAGGCCGCCTTGGACAACAAGCAGACGGGCCGGGAACTCCTGCGCCTTCAGGGAAAGCTGTATGGGCTCTCGGGTAGAGAGGTGGACCGGCGCATTGCCGAACTCTCCAGCTTGGTGGACATCGGAGATGCGATGGACCGGTTGGTCGGCACCTATTCGGGCGGTATGAAGCGACGCTTGGACTTGGCCGCCGCCCTGATACACAACCCACTGGTGTTGTTTCTCGACGAACCCACTACAGGCCTGGACCCCATCAGCCGGGTACGCATCTGGGACGAGGTGCGCACCATCAACAACGAGTTGGGGGTGACAATCTTCCTCACGACCCAGTACCTGGAGGAGGCCGACGCTTTGGCTCACCGGGTTGGAATCATCGACCACGGATCGTTGGCTGCCCAAGGCGCCCCGGCCGACCTGAAACGGGCACGCGGTTCCGACCTGATCGTAGTCAGGTTGGACGGCGATGCGGAAGCGGCGGCCAACGCAGTCCGGCAGATACCCAGCGTCAGCGAAGTGGAGGCCCACGGCCAAGAACTGACGGTGAGCGTCGCCAATGGGGCCGCCGTGATCAGCAACGTGGCCCTGGCGTTGGACCAGCAGGGTATCGCGGTGCAGGAGTTGACCCTTCGCACCCCGACCCTGGACGACGTATTCCTGCAAGTGACCGGCGGGCGGCTGCGAGACAGTGAGGACGCCCGGTCCGGGGCCGCCGAGTAACCCAGGCGGCCCCGGCAGCCGACTATTAGGGCAACGTATTACGGGCAACGGACTATCGTAGAAAGACCGAAGGACGAAACAATGGCGACGGCGGCTAACGCGACGTTTACCCTGGCGAAAAGGCGCGGATTTATTAGAGACACAGTAAGCGTCTCGGAACGTGCATTACGGTCCATCCTGCGTGACCCCGAGGTCACGGTGCCGGCGTTGGTGATTCCAGTGTTCATGTACGTCATGACCGTCGGGGCATTGCAGGACGTAGCCGAGAGAATCCCTGGGATCGACTACAGGGCCTTCCAGTTGCCGGTCGCGGTCCTTTTCGCGGTAACGGGCATCTCCCGGGCCATCACGGTGGTGACCGACATTCAGAGCGGCTACTTCGACCGATTGGTGATTTCTCCGGTCAACCGGTTCGCGTTGTTATTGGGGTTGATGGTGGCCGACTTCACCCTGGTGTTGGCGTTGACGGTCCCGGTGATAATAATGGGCTTCATCGCGGGAGTGCACTTCGCCACCGGCGCACCCGGAATCCTGGTGTTCATGTTCTTGAGCGCTTTGTGGGGCCTGATCTTCTCCGGGTTCCCGTACGCCATTGCTCTCAAGACCGGGAATCCCGCCGCGGTCAACGTTAGCTTCCTATTGTTCTTTCCCTTCCTGTTCATGACCACGTTGTTCGTCCCCCAAGAAGCCATGACCGGATGGATGGCTGCGGTGGCCGACTACAACCCGGTGACCTACCTGCTGGCCGCCCTCAGGGCGCTCATTTCCGAAGGCTGGGAACTTATGACCATGGTCTACGGCCTGGTGGCCATGCTGGGTGTCGCCGTGGTCAGTATCGGCATGGCCATGGCCGCCCTCAACGGCCGCGCCACGCGGAAGTAGGAGGAGGGTGCTGACCGCCGCTCGAGTCATCGCCGTTCGCGGCAGATATTACGCCAGTAACAGACGTTGTTCCGGCTATTGGCGCAAATACGGACTACGGCAAAATTCAGGCCGCCGTCCGTATGCGGACGCCGGCCTGAAGCGTACTTCGTGAATCCCTTACGCGTTCGTTTTGACCCAATCGGCGCAGCGTTCGCCGATCATGATGGTGGTGCAGTTGGTGTTGGCCCGGATTACGTTGGGCATTACCGACGCGTCGGCCACCTTGATGTTTTCCAGGCCGTGGATGCTCAGGTGCTGGTCGACGACCGCCATCGGATCGCTGGACGGGCCCATCTTGCAGGTGCCCGAGGCGTGTGTGGTGTTGAAAACCGTGCGGCGCAGCCAACGGTCCAGGGCTTCATCGGACGCCAGGTCCTCTTCGGTCGGCTGGACCACCTTGTCGACTATCGAGCCGAAGGCCCCGTGTTCCAGCAGGTCCAGGCTGATGCGCACCGCCTCGCGCAGGCGCGCCCGGTCCCGCTCCAGCTCCAGATACCGGTAGTTCAGGGACGGCTGGACGCCGGGGTCGTTGGCTGAGAGCCGGACCTCGCCCGCGCCGTCGGCCAGTTCCAGGATGCACTGGATGCGCACCCCGCCGGCCTCGAAGGGGTCCGCGCCGCCGATGGGGGTCGAGAATGACGACGCCATGATCTGCATGTCGTTGCGGTCGGGAGACCCGGTGGCGGTGTACCGCAGTCCGGTCTGGGTCCGCGGCGCCAATGGGTCCTGCTCGTGGTCCTCCCGCACGTCGCAGATGACGTCGACCACAGGGTGGTCTCGCAGGTTCTGGCCGACGCCAGGCAGGTCGTGCACAACCGGAATACCCATCTCCATCAGGTGGTCCGCCGGGCCTACGCCGGAAAGCATCAGCAACTGGGGAGAAGCCATGGAACCGGCGCTGAGGACCACCCGCTCCGTCTCGATTCGGTAGACCTCTCCGCCGCTTTCCACCTCCACGCCAACGGCCTTCTTTCCCTCGAATAGTATACGGTGAACCATCACGTTGGCGCGGATGGTCAGATTCAGCTTGTGGCGCACCTCTCGCAGGAAGGTGAGGGCGGTGCTCATGCGGACGCCCTCGGGATTGTTCATGGGGATGGGGCCCACCCCGCCGGAGTCGGGGGCGTTCATGTCGTAGTCTTCGGGATACCCGGCCGCCAGCAAGGCCTGCACGAAAGCCTGCTGGAAAGGCAGCCAGTCCTCCCGCTTGTAGCGGCGCACCGGGATGGGCCCTTCGTTGCCGTGGAAGTCGTCGGTGATGTCCAGGTCCGTTTCCATCTTGCGGAAGAAGGGGAGGACGTCTATGAAGGACCACTCGTCGTTTCCTTCGGATGCCCAACTGTCGTAGTCTTCGGGGACTCCCCGCAACAGGACCTGGCCGTTGATGGCGCTGGTGCCGCCGACCACTTTTCCCCGGGGCGCCGGTATCATTTCGGTCTGGTCGGCTGAACCCTGGGCCCACCATGTCCAGTTGTGAGGAGCGCCTTGGGTAGACGCGTCCGGCTTGTAGCCGTACTTGAGGTCGTCGGGATAGTATTCGTAGTCGGGATAGTCCGGCCCCGCTTCCAGCAGCAACACCGACAGGCTGGCGTCCTCCGCTATGCGCGAAGCCACGGTGCAGCCGGCTGAGCCGGCTCCGATCACAATGACGTCATATTTCATGGTCCCTCCCTCTTGGTCTAAATCCCCAAAAGCGTCTCCAGGTTCTTGTACAGAATCGCCTCCTTCTCGTCTTGGGACAGGCTTTCCATGTTCAGTATCCATGAAACCGGCCAGTCTATAGCCATGTCGAACGGCCAGTCGGTGCCGAAGACAACCCGTTCGATGCCCACGCAGTCGATGAGGTAACGGAGGGCCTCCTCGCTGTGGGTCAGGCAATCGTAATAGAACCGATTGAGGTAGGCGCTGGGTGGCTGCTGGATGTGAGTCCTGGCTTCGGAGCGCACCTGCCAGCCGCGGTCCATCCGGCCGATGCCGTAGCAGGTGTACCCGCCGCCGTGACAGAGGCATACTTTGAGGTCCGGGCAGGCGTCCATGACGCCGCCGAAGACGAACGACGCGAAGGTGATGGCCCGGTCGGTCAGGTTGCCGATGGTGTTGGGCAGGTGGTAGCGGTCGCTGCGGTGCGTGACAACGGTGCTGCCCCCTTGATGCACCAGGATCACGGCTCCGGCTTGCTCGGCGGCCTTCCAAAATGGAAGGAACTCGGGCTCGTCGAAGGTCTTGCCGTTCACGTGGTCGCCGATCATGGCGCCCTTCAGGCCCATGGCCATCCCCCGCTCCAACTCGGCGATGGCCGCCGGTATGTCCTGCATGGGAAGGGTGGTGAAGCCGGAGAAGCGTCGGGGGTGGCCGACCACCAACTGGGCCACGTAGTCGTTGCATTCCCGGGCCATTTCGGTCGCCGCAGCCGGGTCTTTGTCGTAGTTGTAGAGAAAGGCGTTGGTGGAAAGGACCTGAACGTCCACGCCGAGGGAGTCCATGTCAACCAACCGCTCTTCAGGGGACCACGAGGTCCTGGGATTATAGGTCTGATTGCCGGCTTCGGCGGCCGACATGCCGTGCCAGGGTTCGCCGTTGCGGAACGCCTCTACGAAGGAGGCGGGTGTGATATGGGCGTGGATGTCGATAGTGCGCATCTTGGCTTCCTGTCCGGATGATGATGTTCTAGCCGTCCCGATTGGCGTTGCGGACTTCGACGATTTGAAGCCCGGTGTCCTCCGGGGCAGAGCCGACTACTTGAATGCGGTCCAGCCACTTGACGCTGAAGTGGCACTGTTTTCCCAGGGCCACCAAACGGCAGGGGCCTCCGTGGACCGGCGGCAGGGGCTCGTCGTTCAACCGCAGGGCCACGATTGCCCCGTCGTCCCAAACCTCGGCCAAGGGCAGTCCCACGGTGTAGGGACCGGCGGAGCAGGCGAGGAAGCTAGCCTCGGGCAGGGCTCCGGCCATGGTCAGCAGGTCGGCCAACGGTATGCCCTCCCATCGTTGGTCCGGTGCGACCCACCCTTCGACGCAGCGAAAATCGCCGGTGAATTTTCTTTGGGCAATAGCCGAGAGGTCGGACTCGCTCAAGGACAATGGCTTCGAGACCAGGCCGTCAATGGTCAAAGACTGCCACGCGGCGGCCGGGACTACGTCAGGGAAGACGGGCAGCTTCTCCAGCGTTTGTTCTTCGTTCATGGCGCCTCTCTTTGGCCGGGGGTCCTTGGAGGGTCATTTAATTGTTGAATCCGCCGCCCTCTCGTCGTCCCGGTCGCAACCGGGACCCAGCCGCCGATGCCGATTTCGGTTCCCCCCGAATGCCGCTAACCCAAGATTCGGGTCTGGATTCCGGCTGCGGCCGGAAGGACGGGGGAATTTTCCGACAATTGAATGACCCTGATGGTCCCTGGCGGCTGCTGGACACCGGGGGCGGCAAGGTGCATATTAACCCGGCTACCCCAGGCTGTCTATTGTAATCATATTTTGCCGGTCCGGCTGTTATGGAGCGGGCGATGATACACGGCGCGATCACCAACTCGTGGCGGTTTCAGTTGGAGACCCGCGAGCTCATAGACCTTGTGGGCTTGGCCCGGGAAAAGGGGGCCAAACACATCGAACTGCGGCAGACTTGCCTCGGCGATTGCGAGCAGGGCAGCGGACAGGACTGGCGTCCGGTGTTGACTGGCCTGGACGCGGTGACAGGCGCCTATCCCGACCTCACCTACGACCTGGCAATGGCTTGGCCCTGTTTGACGCGGCCGACCGATCCTCAGGGGGAAGCGTTCCAAGCGGCGTTGGCCGGAGCGAAGCTGGTGGGAGGCCGGCGGCCGCAACTTCGCATCGTCGACCCCTCGCCTTTCGACGCGCCGTGGGAGTCGCCCGACGACATCCCCGTGGAGGCATGGGGGCTGGCCGGGTTGGCCTCGGAGGCGGCGCGGCAGGGGGTTGTCCTATCGATGGAAAACGCCGGTCTGCCCATAGGCAGCATGGCCCTGCTGGTAACGGCGGTACGTGAAAAGATGGAGCCCGAAGCCCGCGAATACCGGGGCCTGTGCCCCGACCCGACCAACCAGTTGCGCCGCTACCCCGAGTCGTCGCCACTGGACGACCTCGACGCGCTGCCGCTGGACATGATCAAGATCGTTCATTTCAAGCAGATGCGGGGGGGAGAGGCCCACCCCACGGTGGACAACGGCGATCTGGACTGTCTGGAAATGCGGCGAATCCTGGAAGCGAAGGGCTTCGACGGCCCCGCCATCTTCGAAATCCCGCCTGACGCGGAGGTCTTCGACAACCTGGAGGCGAGCTTCGCCTACATGGGCTTCGGTGGACGAACGTAACCTCCGATGTTCGTAACGGCGGACTCGCCCAGCACCTCCCGAATCTCCTCGTCGGAATACCCGACGATCTCTGTAACGTAGACGATTTCGCCGTTCTCCCAGATGGGATACGAACCCGTTGTCTGCAAAGCCCGGTGCCGGGCCTTTATCGCGGCCCGGTGCAACGCCGCCTCCGCTCCGGCAAAACGCGAACTGCCGCCAGGCGGTGTTGTATCCAGGTCATCGCGTCTCTCAACCGCCATCGTCGCCCCTCTTTTCCAAGAGAATCGTTCTATTGCCCAGGGTGGTCCATACTGCCCAATCGTCTACCAAATCCCGGTAGATCGTCTCGAAATTATACCATCCGGCATGGAATCGGCGACGTATGACTTCCGGCGGTACGCTGTGGCCGCCCTCCGTGACGCGCTGCATGACGCGAGCTATCGCGGTTTCCGGCGTCAGGAGCCGCAGGAAATGAAGCTCCACACGATAGCCCAACTCCCTCCACTCGGGAATCATACGGGCATAGCCCCGTCCGCTCAGGGTAGTCTCGAAGGCGAAGCTGTCTCCCCTTCGTACGTGGTCGTCGATCATGGTTAGCATAATACGCCCGGCCCGCATCGCCTCCGATTCCGGCTGTAATGGGCTGAGCCCGGCGGCGATCAGGTCGGCGTTGATGAAGATAGAAACGTCGGCCTCGTTCAGCAGGAATGATCGGGCGAACGTGGTCTTGCCCGCCCCGTTCGGGCCGGCGATGATGAGAATCCTTTTAGCTTGCTCCATCGCGGGATTTTACCAGACAGCGTCCGCTTTGCCTTACCCCACCCGGTACCGGTTTAGCAGGTCCATGTTCAGCTCGTAGCCGATTCCGGGGCGGTCTGGTACGGTGACGTAGCCGTCGGCGTCGGGTTTCAGGATGGGCTGAAACATCTCGGTGCGCAACGGGTCAACGGCAGCCGGGTAATACTCCAGGAATTCGCCGTGGGCCACCCCGGCGGCCAGCGGCAGTTGCAATTCCTGGCAGCCGTGGGGCGCGATTGACACGCCGCGTTCCGCCGCCAGGTCGGCCACGTCCTTGGCCACGTCGTAGCCAGGGCATATGGTGGCGTCCACGTTGAGGATGGACGCGCCTTGGTGGTCCAGCAGGGTGCGGAAGTGGGCCAGGTGGTAGCCGTTCTCGCCGGTGGCAATTTTGACTTCGGACATTTCGGCCAGCCGCCGGTGCCCCTCGTAGTCGTGGATCGGCAGCGGCTCCTCGAACCAGTAGACGTTGTAGGCGGGCAGTTGGCGGGCGAACTCCATCGCCGTCGCCAGGTCTAGGGCGCAGTTGGCGTCCACCATCAGCACCGCGCTATCCCCGATGGCTTCCCGGGAGGCCGCCACGCGCTCCATGTCGCCGGCCACTCCCACCTTGGGGTCGCCAATTTTTATCTTCACGGCCGAGGCGTGAAGCTCCTCGATGTTATAACGGACTTCGTCTTGGAGCTCCTCCAGTCCCTTGCCCTCGGCGTAGTAGCCCCCGGCAATGTAGGTGCGGATGCGGTCCTGCGCGCCGCCCAGCAATTGATGAACCGATTGGCCCAGAGCCTTCCCCTTGATGTCCCAGCAAGCGATGTTTATGGCGGCCAGCACCTGTGTATTGAGCCCGGCGGGGCCCAGGATTTTGATCAGCTTCTCGCCCAAGTCGGTGGCGATGCCCCGGGTATCCATCGGGTCCCGCCCAACCAGCAGAGGCCTGAAGTAGTCGACATAAAGCGGGAAGAAGGCCAGCGGCCGCTCCGCCGCAGTGCCCCCATTCCAGCCGTAGCCGGTAATGCCCTCGTCGGTGCTGACGGTTACCTTGTGCAGCCGGCCGGGCCCGTAGAAGTGGCCGCCGTTCCAGATACCGGGCCGCTCCCACTCGAAAATCTCGCTCGTAACGCCGGTTATTTTCATGGGTGAACTCCATTGCGTCTAGTAAGACACGATGTTTAGTAGAGGGCTGCTGGAACCTTCTTCTCATCTTGTCCGGCATTCAGAGCTACGGGTCACTCATCTATGGGGATCGTCCTGTGTTCGTTAAGGTATTGTGATCAGAGAAACAGCCGATTGAGTGCTAGGGGCACAACCGCCGGAAAACTTCCGTGCCGCGGAGGGCATTATTCTCCTCAGCGAATTGACAGGCCGTAAAACCGAAGGCATGCTTTGCGGTGATGTCTGCGCCTCGCTCTATTAACAACGCGACAACCGATGGTTCCTGATTGAGCGACGCTGCACCATGTAGAGGTGTAGCATCGTTACTGTCCCTAGCGTCGATGTTTGCGCCGCGGTCCAATAACAATGCAGTAATCGACGTCTCTTCATTAACCGCCGCTGCCTGATGGAGCGGCGTACCGCCGGCATTGTCTTTGGCCTCGATGTCCGCGCCCCGGTCTAGGAGTAGCGCTATGACCGATGGGTCTTCGCTAACTGCCGCCGCAAAATGCAGGGCTGTCAAGCCGCCACCATCGCCTTTAGTGTGGAGGTCCGCACCTTGGTTCAGTTTAGCACTTACTTCTTCCACGCTAGTATTGCGCCAGAAATCTTCTTGTAGCAGTGCGCGTGTGGCCTCTGAGGAATTCCCGCAAGCCAAAGCTCCTCCAATGATTAGCACAGCCAAGCTCAACGTCGACAGTGAGAGCGGAAGATTCAGGGTTTTGTTCATGAATTCTGGGCTCCTGCCAAGTATTCTGGGAGCTTGGTATTTGCATCCCTAATGGTGGAGTCAACCTGTTCTTGGGTAAGTCCTATTACCTCGTGGAGGTCAGTGTTTCTGATGTCAGCATCTTGTAGGTCGGCTCCCTTGAAATATGCGGCCTCCAAGTTGGCGTTGAATAAGACTGCATGTTGTAGTTTGGCACCAGCGAAGTTTACTCCCCAGAGGTTGGCGAAGCTGAGGTCTGCTCCTTGTAGGCAGGAGTATGTGAGTATTACTCCTTGGAGGATAGAGCCGCTAAAATTTGCTCTTTGGAGGTTAGCGTTGGAAAGAATCGCCCACTGGAGCTTAGTACGCATGGCCTCTGCCCCCTGGAGATTGGTACCGTGCAAGTTAAGTCTTTGCTCTGGTTCCTCATATTCAGTATTGAGTCCTCCCAGAATAGTCAGAATACCCTGGATATCAGTAGAGACTGGTTGAAATGATTGCTCGTCCTCTGGTTGTCCATCCCATTTAGAATTCTCCCGTATAAAGGCCGTCAAAACTTCAATCACTTGTCGGCGGTCTTTTTCTGAGTCTTTTGCAATACGTTCCAACGCGTATATCCCACCTAAGCGTATTGCACTCTTGTCGCTTCCGAGTTGCTCAATAGCACGAGTGAACCGCTCGGTAATTTGGCCCTCTTGGGCTACCGCAATCGTTTTCTGCGCTGCTTCCGCCGCCGATTCCGCTGCCTTAACTCTCCGCCAGGCAACATAGAGACTCACGAGCACTAATGTTCCTAAAGTAATTTGCGCTAGGGTTTTGACAAATTCAATTTGGGATGAAATTCTACTCTCCATTTCGGGAATCACTGACATTGCCTGCCATGAAGAGATTGCCCACCATATGACAAGTCCAGCTGTCATGACTACGACCAATCCGATTCCTATCAGTGTAGTCGTAGACTTTAGGGGAGGGCCTACCCTCCCCTCCAATTTGAGAATGAAGGACTTGGCTCCCATAGGTGTCTTCATCACGCGCCGTCGATGCAATCAAGCATGATTTGATTCTTTCCCAAACCAAGTAAAACTTGTTTCTAGCACAGGTCCAGCGGCGCCCCGTCATTCTCCCCGCCGCCGTGCGTTCTCTGCGGTGAAAAAAATTCGGAGCCGATGTAGTATAACGCAGGACTTCTAACGAGAGGACGCGACGATGTTCGAAGGATTTGAGCAACGGCGGATCGAGACCAGTGGGACGACGATCAACCTGGTGACCGGCGGCAGCGGCCCGCCCCTGCTGCTGCTCCACGGCTATCCCCAGACTCACGTGATGTGGCATAAGATTGCCCCCATGCTGGCCGAGGATTTCACCGTTGTGGTCCCCGACCTGCGGGGTTATGGCGACAGCGGCAAACCCCACGGCGACCCGGAACACGCCAACTACTCCAAGCGTGCCATGGCCCTGGACCAGGTAGAAGTGATGCAGGCGCTGGGCCCCGAGGAGTTTCTGTTGGTGGGGCATGATCGGGGGGCCCGGGTCTCCCACCGGCTCACCAAGGACCACCCCCAGCGCGTCCTGAAGCTGATGACGCTGGACATCATCCCCACCCACAAGATGTTCCAGATCGTCAACAAGGAGATGGCCACCAACACCTACCACTGGTTCTTCCTGATTCAGCCCTACGACTTTCCGGAGCGGGTCATCGGCGCCGACGCCGACTACTTCCTGCGGACGCGCTTTCAGCGCGGCCCCGGGACTGAAACTGCCTTTACCGAAGAGGCGGTGGACGAGTATGCTCGCTGTTTCCGCGACCCGGCGGCCATCCACGCCACCTGCGAGGACTACCGGGCGGGCGCCAGCATCGACCTCGTGCACGACGACGCCGATTTCGACACCAAGGTTACCTGCCCCATGATGGCCTTATGGAGCGCGGCCGGCTACGTCGGGCGAACCCAGGACGTGCTGGCGGTCTGGCAGGAATACGCCACCAACGTGCGGGGCCAGTCCCTCCCCTGCGGCCACTACATCCCAGAGGAACTACCAGACGAAAGCTACTCCATCATCAAATCGTTCCTGCAGGAATAGAAATTAACCACAGAGAAACAAAACCTAAAGCCTCTGTGTTCTCTGTGTTCTCTGTGCCCTCTGTGGTGAAAAATATGGTTAACGCGTCGACGGTTCGCTGGACTCGCGTCCTCGCAACGACCGCCGGACGATTTCCGCCCACCGGGACTTGGCGACGGCGGCGGCGATGAACAAGATTGTGGCGACCAGGGCCATGGCCGGGCCCGAAGGCAAATTGAAGTGGAACGAAATGTAGAGCCCGGCAATCGCCGAGATGGTCCCAAAGATGGCTCCCGTGGCCATGGCCCGGGGGAAATTCCGCACCAGCAGCAGGGCCGCGGCGGCTGGCGTGATGAGCATCGAGATTACCAGCACGACGCCCACGGCCTGTAGCGCAATGACTATAACGACCGCCAGCAGGCCTAAGAGCACGTAGTCCAGCAGCCCGGAGGGCAGGCCGATGACCGACGCGCCCGATGGGTCGAAACTCACGAACATCAACTCTTTATGCAGCGCCCATATCACGGTCAGGACGATGGCCGCCAGACCGAGGGTAATGAATACGTCGGTCTGCGACGCCCCCAGCACCTGGCCCAGAAGAATGTCTTCGAGGTTCACCGGCAATCCCTTGGCCACGGTTAGCATCGCCAGGCCCATCGCGAACATCCCCGCGAAGAGGACCCCGATGGACGTGTCTTCGCTGATGCCGGTCCGGCGCACCAGGAAGCCTATCGCCAGCGCCACAATCACCGCCAGCGGCACCGCCCCCAAGAAGGGGCTCACGCCGATCATGAACGCGGCGACCATTCCGGGAAGTATGGAATGGGCCACCGCGTCGCCCATGAATCCCATCCCGCGGGTCACCACGTAGGCTCCAAGCACCGGGCACATGACCCCAACCAGCACCGACACGATCAGGGCACGGGTCATAAAGCCGTATTGGAACGGGCCGATCAGGGCTTCAGTGATGATGTCCATGTTCAGGCAAGCCCCTTTCATGTGAAGGGTGAGGGTGGTGTTCACCTCCGTCCGTCTCGTGCCCCGGTCCATGCACCGGAACGGCCCCGTAGGGCCCGTACAGCTCGCTCAGCAGCTCCGGCGTAAGCACTTCCCGGGGATCGCCGCAGGCGCAGACGTGGCAGTTGAGGCAGAGACACTCGTCACAGTAATGGGCCAGGTGGTTGATGTCGTGGGAGGACAGCAGAATCGTCTTTCCTTGGTCCCTCAGTTCCAGCAGCACGGACACCAAGGCCTCCTGCGAGGCGATGTCCACGCCGTTGAAAGCCTCGTCCATCAGCAGGATGTCCGCCCCCTGGGCCAAGGCGCGGGCGACGAACACCCGTTGGCGCTGCCCGCCGGAGAGTTCGCTCACCAAGTGAGACCGGCGCTCCCACATGCCGACCTGGCGCAGGGCGTCCTCCGCCAACGTGCGTTCGGCCCGCCCAGGACGCCGGAACCAGCCGACCCGGTGCGCCAGGCCCAGGATCACCACGTCCCAGGCGCTCATCGGCATTCGCCAGTTCACCTTGCCCTGCTGCGGCACGTAGGCGACCAGGCCTCGTGTTTCCGCGATGGACTTGCCGTGCACCAGCACTCGTCCCGCAGTCACCGGCTGGAGTGCGACTATGGCGTTGAACAACGTGCTTTTGCCGGCGCCGTTGGGCCCGACGACTCCCATTAGACAGCCGGGCCCGGCGGAAAAAGATACTTGGTCCAGGACTCGCACTCCGCCCAATTCCACCGTCAGGTCCTCGGCGCGTAGCGGCGCTGCGGGGCGTTCGGCCGACATGGCTGACATGGTCATTTCAATGCCCCCACTATGGTTTCTACGTTATAGCGCATCAGGTCCAGGTACGTGCCGGCTTCGCCTCCCGGCGCGCCAAGGGAGCCGGTGTAAAGGCCGCCGACGTGCCTTGCGCCTGTCCCTTCGGCGATGCGGCGCGCCAGCCGCTTGCTGTGGGACTTCTCGGTGAATACCGCCCGTACGTCTTCACGTTCAATCGTCTCGATGAGCTCCGCCAGGTCCTGAGCCGTGGGTTCGCTCTCAGTGGTGACGGGGAATACCGATCCGACTATCCTGAATCCGTACCGCTGGGCAAAATACTGGAAGCTGTCGTGGAGCGTTACCAGCAGGCGGTGTTCTTCCGGAAGCAGGGACACCTGAGCCTGGATCCAGTCATGCAGTTCGTCTAGTTGCCGGTTGTAGGAGTCAGCGTTGCCCCGGTAGAAGCTCGCTCCATCCGGGTCCAACGTGGACAAATGCGCCGAGATGGCCTCGACCGCCTGCCGCACCCGCAGTGGATCGAACCAGAAATGGGGGTCAAGCGGGCCGTGGTCGTCGCCGTGGTCTTCTTCATCTTGGTCGGCCTCGCCGTGGTCGTCTTCATCTTGTTGGTCGGCTTCGCCGTGGTCGTCGTCACTTTCCTTGGTTTCACCGTGGTCTTCATCTTCGAAGATTTCCACGAAGTCGATGGGGTCAACGGCATTGCCCAAGGCCACGATGCTAGCGGGGTCGCGGGCGGCGTTCTTAATAAGCTCGTCCAGCCAGCCCGCCTCCAGGGACAGACCAATGCTGAACACCAGCTCGGCGTCGGCCACGCGGCTGATGTCCCGCGCGCCCGGTTGGAAGGTGTGCGCGTCGGTGTCGGGTGGCAGCAGGGAGAAGACTTCCACCCGGTCCTGCCCGACGGCCCGCACCCAATCCGCCACGATGTTGCTGGTGGTGACAACGTTGATCTTGTCCGCCGGCTCGCCCGGTAACTGTGACCCGGCTGCAAGCCTGGCGGTAACCGCGCCGCCCGCCCTCGAAGCAGGGGTCTCCGTTGCTGTGTCCGGTCCGCAGCCTATCGCGAGAATAACGATGAACGTTATCGCCATGGCGAGGATTGGGTTGGACAGGCGGGGTTTCATATTCGGGGCATCTCCTCCCGGAGTCATATGGAAGATAGGACAATGTATCAATAGAAGCTGATATAGATAGCAGGTCTCATTTATACAAACTAACGAGCCTTTGTATCAGTTACGGTCAAAAAAAGAGATCAGACGACGGCCGGTTCTTTTTCGTTGCAGCTACGGCATTTGCCGTACACTTCCAGCCAGTGCCCGGTTATCTGGAAGCCGTGGCGTGCCGAGGTACTCTCCAGCACGCCTTCGATGTCGCAGCCCAAAAGGTCCTGCGAGGCCCCGCACTCCACGCAAAGGAGATGGTGATGATGGCCCCGGTGGCTCAACTGATAATGGAGTTCGCCGTCTTCCAGAAGCACCCGGCACACGACGCCGGTCTCGATAAGGATCTTGAGGGACCGGTATATGGTGGCCCGGCCCAGGTCGGGCAACTGGCGGTACAGCCCCTCGGCGGTGAAATGGCGTTTCTGCCCGGCCACCGCCTGGATGACCGACCGCCGCGGGACCGTCGACCGGTAGCCCCGCTCTCCGAGGGTTTCCAATATCTGCTCGGCTAGCTGTGAACTACGTCTGCGTGTCGCCATATCTTATTGATACCTTGAATCTATTGGCAATTTAGCAAACAGGCAATGCGACTGTCAATGCCGGTTCCAGGCAGTAACTGTTCAGTGTCCCCTCCCCCTGCCAAGGGGAGGGGACACTGAACAGTTACCCAGGCAGGCCCAGGCAGGGCTCTCGGGTTATTGGCTGCGGGTATCTTACCAGCCTTACGCGTCGCTGCCGTGACAAGAATATTCAGAACTCTATGCTCTCTGTGGTTAAAAAAGGCGGGTTTTGGCCCAGCCTTCTTCGAAGGGAGTGCTGAAGATGGTCGCCGATTTCTTGCGCTTGAACATCCACCGGCCATCGACCCTCACGTACTCTTCGTCGTCGATGCCGGCCCTCCACAAGGCCCGGCCTTCGTTATCGGTAGAGGAGGCGCTGACGGTGCAGGGCATGAACAGGTACCAGCGGGCGCGGGCGGTGTCGCCGGCGACCTCAATTTTGGGGTTTAACCCGTAATGGAGGGCGAAGGTGAAATAGCTGGAGATACCTCGGAAGAATTCCCGGATCGCCTCTCTCCCCTCGAAGTTGCCCAACCCGTCGCTCTCCCACACGGCGTCCTCCACGAACAATGCCGCGATTGCGTCCGGGTTGTAGTTGTCGTCGCAGGCGGCCGCGTAGGTTGCCTTGAGGTTCCGTATCTCGTCGGCCGCCTCCAGGTCCATAATCCTGCTCTCCAATTTGTCCAACCGGGCGTTCAGGTCGGTGGTTTTCTCTGTCGCCATTTCTCTTCTCCTGGTTCGATTCTCGTGGCGCACCTCATTATAGTAGACTAACCATCATACGTTCGCTCGGCCGCCGGTTGGGAACCGTCGTCCGCGTTCGATGGTCTTCGGTCTACCGGAGCGAGTTTTGGAAGTTGTGATTTCAACCCGAGTCCTGCTGGCCGCTTTGATATTGTGCTCGACATTGGCGGTGGTTGCCTGCGATTCCTCCGACTCTCCAACGCCTACATTTGCGGCGGTATCCGCCGTAGGCGCCCCTGCATCGCCAACCCCCGCGCCCGGTTCCGTAGATACTTCGGTTTCTGAGACTCGCGCCCAAGCAACGTCAGTTCCGACAGCGGTTCCCGCTAACACTCCGGCTTCCGGGACTCGTGCCGCGGCCACCCCGACGCCGGTCCCGGAGCAGACCGCCACCCCGGAGTCTCCCACCCCGGAATCCCCCACCCCGATGTCACCCTTAATGGAATCCCTGGCCGTCACGCCCCTCGAATTTGCCGATAGCGTTATCGTGTTCGCCGACTACGCCGGTTCTCGCGCGGCTACCGGTCTGGAAGACGTACAAGGAATCGACGACGTTTTCTCCGCGGAAAATCCTGGGGCAATCCAACTCATTTACGAGGGGGTAGCAATTTATCCTGAATTCCGGTCCAGCATCGTCACCCTTAAGGACCGGGTAGGGCTGGATGTTTACGCCTTTGACCGGAGCATTTGGTCTTCGGAGCCCAGGCATGAAGCTCCGGGTTTCTTGTTGATCCAAGGAAAATTCGACATCGGGAACGTCATCGATAATCTCATGGAGCTTGATTATACGAATGACAGTCACGGGGGAGCGGACTACTACCGGCTTGGCGACGATTTCGGCTACTCCATAGCTCATCCCCTGCGGGGGTTGGGACTTACGCTGAACCGGGTGGCCTGGCTTGACCCGTGGCTGGCGGCGGCGCGTTCCACCGGAACAATTGCCGGACTGATAGAGGTTCAACGCGGCGAGAAGCCAAGTATCTTGGTCAATGACGGCCACCGGGCGCTGGCTGAGGCCGTCGGGGAAGGTCTCTTGGGCGGGGCCTATATGCCTCCTCGATGGATCGTGGAAAACTGGAATACGGTGAACACCAGGCCTGCCGACCGCCTGGACCGCTACACGACCGGCGCTGGACGATGGGGCCGGCTGTCTCCCTACTCCTTGGCTTTGTTTGGCTATCGATTCCGCGAGGATGCGGAGGAAACCGTGGTTGCCTTGTTCTACCCTGACCCCGAGACAGCCGGCAACGACGCCCATGAGTTGGAGCAGCGATGGAACAGTTTCCATTATGACCCGGTAGGCCCGCTGACGGAGCCGGAAGAGACGCCGGTAACGCGGTCCTGCTCCCCGTTTTCCACCACGGTGATTCGCCAGGCCGCTCATTCGGTGTTGGTGGGAACGTGCCCGGTACTCCGCGGCGAAGACCCCGACCCAACGGTAAAGGGGCCTACTCTGTGGCAATGGCTATTCGACACCAGAGAACTCCAGTTCTTGGCCGAGGACCTGGAGGACTTGAGAAACCGGGTAGACGACAACTAAAAGGCCCCGTTCCGAGACCTGTGAATCAGGATTCCCAGGATTGAAGGATTCGCCCGATTAAGTAAATCCCGAATCCTGATTCAAACCATTGCGGTCTCTGCGGAGTAACGGTTCAGACGTTTGTTAGTGTCCCCTCCTCCCCCCTTCCTAACCTTCCCCCCAGTGCGCCGGGGGGAAAGGACACCCATCAACTCTGAACACTTACCTCTGCGAATGTCTAATTGACGTATGCTCTCGGCTATCGTAGAGTTCACCCCAGCTGAGTCTCGAAATCGGACTAAAAGGAAGGTGAGCGATGGCTTTTGATTTACTCATAAAGAACGGACGGGTGGTAGACGGGTCCGGGGGGCCCGAGTTCCGGGCCGACGTGGCGGTGAGCGGCGGCAAGATCGTGGGGGTGGGACGGTTCAACGAGTCAGCCGCCCGCGTAATTGACGCCGACGGCCGGGTTGTCGCCCCTGGCTTTATCGATCACCATACCCACTTCGATTCCCAGTGCATGTGGGACCCCATCGTGAACTCGACCTCCCTCAACGGCAACACTTCGATCATCGTCGGCCAGTGCGGGGCGGTCATCGCGCCGGTCCGTCCCGGAGACGGCGAATGGTACCTGGAAATGTTCGACAAAATGGAAGGAATCCCGATCCGGACCCAGCGGGCCGGCGTCGACTTCGCTTGGGAGTCCATTCCGGAGTACCTGGACGCCATCGGACGCCGGCGGGGCATCAACGTGGGCGCGTTCGTCGGCCACTCCGGCGTGAGGCGCTACGTGATGGGCCAAGCCGCCCAAGAGCGGGAGGCTACCGCCGAGGAAATCGAGGCCATGAAAACGGAAATCCGCAAGGGAGTCCTGGCCGGCGCGCTGGGGTTCAGCGTCGGGAATTTCGCCGACCAAGGCGAGGAGATCTTCGGCGTCAAGGTTCCGTCGTCGGTGGCGAACGATGAGGAACGCTACGCATTGGGCGACGTTCTCGGAGAGTTGGGCACCGGCGTCTTCCAGGTCAGCGGCGGCGCGGCTGGCGGCTACATCGAGCCGGCCCGGACCGCCCAAGAACTGTCCCGGCGCACCGGGCGCCCCGCTATCTACAACCTCCTGTCCCAAGAAATGAGCAGGCCCGACGAATGGAAGGAGCACCTCCAAATGGTGGAGGACGCTTTCAAGTCCGGCGCCAGGGCCTATGCCTCCGTCCTGTCGGCCACGGCGGGCCCCATCTTCGACCTGCGAGCCGGGCTGGGCGGTCTGGAAGACGAGGACATGATCAGCCCCACCACCGTATTCCAGGGCATGCCCACTTGGGACTCGGTCATGGCCCAGCCGGTGGAAGACCGGATACGCTCCTTCCGCGACACCGAAATCCGCAGGGCGTTGAGCGTCGAGGGCGTGGAGACCGAGGGCGCCCACCGCTATCGCATGAACCGGGGCACGCGCACCATGAGCTTCAACCGCCGCTGGGACCTGGTCCAGGTCTACATGGCCCACGAAGAACGCAACCGGCGGTACAGCGGCATGAGCGTCGAGGAAATTGCCCAGCAACAGAACAAGGGAATTATGGACGCCTTCCTGGACCTGGTGCTGGACGATGATCTGCGGACCAGCTTCCAGGTTATTGACCGGAACAGCGATGCCGATTCGCAGCGCGAGATACTGGGGTCGCCTTACACCGTCATCGGCACCACCGACGGCGGCGCCCGGCCCGAAAAGGGGGACCGCACGACCTATAGCACCTACCTGCTGTCCCACTGGGTCCGGGAACAGGGCGTGATGACCCTGGAGGACGCAGTCTACCGGATGACCGGCAAGACGGCGCTGATGCACGACCTGCACGACCGCGGCTTCATCCAGGCCGGCAAGGCGGCCGACATCACCATCTTCGACCCCGACACCATTGGGATGAAGCCCCGCGAGCCGATGTACGAGTTCCCCGGCGGCGAAATGCACGTAAAGCAGGGCGCAACCGGAATCGACTACGTCATCGTCAACGGCGAAGTCCTGCTGGAGAACGGCGAACACACCGGGGCCCTCCCCGGCCAGGTCCTCCGCGGCCCCTACTACCAAGCGTAGGACCGGTTCAACCGCAGAGTACGCAGAGAGCACAGAGTAGGGATCCAAAAACTCTGTGCTCTTTGTTTTGAATAAACCGATCAGGTCGGGGATGTATTTCTTGGTCGGGGACTAAGAAACTATCTCAAAACTGTCGGCCGGCCCTACCCGTCTTTCCCGCGAAAGCGGGAATCCACGCGCTAGCCGGAAGATTGGCGGCCTTTCAGCAAATCTGCCGGCTTTTGAGATAGTTTCTAAGCACGGGCCGCGAGTTGCTCTAACTCGGAGGTCCGGGACGCCAGGTTATCGCCAAGCCGGACCTGAGCTGACACGTGCGACTCGGCAACTCTCAGGCCCATCACCAGCGGAATCGCTGCTGACCCCAGTCCAGCGGTTGCCAGGGCCGTCCCAATTCCGCCGTATACTGTCGGCCTACGTAGCTGCCTGCCCCCTCGGCGCATCGACTCCCGGAGCGTGGCCTGGCCCATCAGGTAGCGCCGCCCCTCGATTATTCCGACAAATAGAACAGACCCAAGAGGGACCATGTCCACGCCGAACTCGGCAGCGGCCTCGAGTCCATTTTCGATCTGGCCTTCGGAAAACTCCTCTATGTGTTTTTCGGTCTCTTCGTTTAAGTTGTTCCAAGAGATGCTGGTGCCAAGAATCTCCGAGGATGAGTCTTCCAGATTATCCGGCACGGCTACCCGGACATCCGGGTATTTTTCCAATGCATGCCGGATGTAGGACATACTGTCCGTGGCCTTGAGTTGAATCTGCTCGACGGTTTCCCCTTGATGGTCGATAATTTCCAGGTCCCACCCCCGCTGTGTTGCCGACTTGGCTAAGACCGCCTCCTGGCCGGGTACCAGCTCCAATTCACCGAGAGTTTCACCAGCGTTCAACTTGTCCTTGACCAAGACCTCGAAGTACTTCCCTTTAACGCCGTTGGCGAACCCTTCCAGCTCTTCGTTGCTTCGCCCAACCAACGAGTCCAGTTCGACGTTCGGATATTGTGACTTGAACGCTTCTTGCAGTTGCGGGTTGGCGTCCGGCTCCAGTCCGAAAGTTGTGATCTCGTCAAGGCTAATCTCGGATGCAATTGCCGCCAGTTCAAGAATCTCCCGTTCGTTGCGGCGGCGGTAGCGTTCCGCCAGTGCCACCACGGCAGCCCGGTCTTGCTGGGGATAGCGGTCCGCTAACGCGGCGAGTTCACTGTATGCCATCACCGGTCCCCTTACGGCCTCAGGGCCCGTCGCCCGATTGACCGGTATCCGCGTTTTCGAGTTCCGCAATCCGCTCCCTCATTCCGGCATTCTCCTGGCGCAGGTCGGCGATGGTTTGTTCCAATTGGGCCAGCCGTGAAGCCAGTTCTGTCTGGTCTCGGTGAAGCCCGACGGCCACCCGGGTTACCGCGTCGGTGAAGTCGTCGAACCTGCGGATGTCGGCCCCACCGAGAACTTCACCGGAGCGGCGCACCCCTTGGCGCGTCGCATCGAGCTGGTCCGACAAGCCGGCCCGGTCGGCCGACTTCGTGAGCGCCTCGTCGACTTGCGCCGCCGATTCTGAAACTGCGTCCCCGGACCGCTGGATAGCCTGGCCGGCCGCCTGCCGACCGCGGTCGAGACCCTCGGTGAACCGAGACCTGAGCCCCCCAAGTCGCGGCTTTGCCGCGTCGTCCTGCTTTTCCTGATTCCCGTGGTCAGATTCCATCGTGGCGTCCTCTCCCAATCCACCGAAATCCTCGTGATATCTCTGTGCTCTCTGTGGTGAAATCACTCCGCATCGCGCAGGTAGGGGTACATGGCGAGGGGCGTCGCCGCCAGCAGGCCGGCGTCTACCGGGAGGGTGACGCCGGAGACCCAGCGGGACTCTTCGGAGGCGAGGAACAGGGCCGCGTAGGCCACGTCCCAAGGTGTGCCTTCGATGCCCAGAGGTCCGGCCCTGCGACGCAAGTCCAGCATCTCTTGGGACGTATGCCGGGCGACCATCGGACTGTGAACGTGGCCGGGCGCGATGCAGTTTACCCGCACGTTGTCCCGGCCGTAATGCACGGCCATCGAGTTGCTGAGGCCGATGATGCCGCCTTTGGAGGCGGCATATGGATGGCTGGCGCGGCCGCTCCCGGCCCTCAAGCCCACGATGGACGACAGGTTCACGATGGAGCCGCCGCCCGCCTCGATCATCTGGGGTATGGCGTGCTTGCTGGTGAGCATCACGCTTTTCAGATTTACGTCCATCACCGTGTCCCAGAAGTCCTCGTCAACGTCGGTAACCGAGCCCGGTCCGCTGATGCCGACGTTGTTGATAAGCACGTTGGTGTTGCCGTAGCGGGCCTTGGCGGCATCGGCCATGCCTTGGCAGTCGGCGTTGCTGGTGACGTCGCCGGCGAAGATCGATGCTTCGCCGCCTTCCTCCCGGATCATGGACAGCGTCGTCTCGGCGTTCCGCTCGTCCCGGTCCACCAGCAACACACTGGCCCCCTGCCGGGCGAACAGTATCGAAATGGCCTGCCCGATGCCGACGAAATCCCCGCCGCCGGTGGCCCCAGCGCCAGTAACTATGGCAACCTTTCCGGTGAGCCTGCTTCCATGTTCCAACGTCATGTGTTACTCCTCGGGTTACTTGTCAGGTTGTTTGGTTCACCCAGAGTTCCCAGAAAAATAGACCTCTGTGTTCTCCGCGTATTCTCTGCGCTCTCTGCGTGAAACTGACCCCTACGCCCCTTCCAGCAGCAGCCGCGCCACCTGCGGGGCCAGCAGGCTTGAGCGTTCCTCCAGTCCCATCGCCCCTACGTTGGTGATGGGGTGCGGGCAGACCAGGTATGGAAACTGCGGCACTCCCATCAGGCGGGTGTACGCTTGAGCCGTGTTGACGAACACGCTGGTGATGATGGTGGCGGTGGGGATGCCTTGGCGCTCGAGGGTGATTCCGTCGTGCAAACTGCCCGACGAGCAGCCCCCTCAATCGCCGATGCCGGTGATGACCAGGTCGGCGTTGCGGTGCAAGTCGGCCATCACCTCCGCGGTGGGCGGTAACGAGGCCGAGTGTTTCTTCACGTAGAAGACATCGGCGAACTCAAACTCGCTGTCCAGGATGCCCGCGATGGCTCGCAGCAGCACGTCGGAGTTGGCCTTGGAGTTGTCCAGCAGGCCCACCCGCTTGCCCCGCAGGTCCGCCGGGCGCGGCGCAAGGGACCAAGAGTCCAGGCCGGGGTCGGCGCCGGTGGGATCGACCAGTTTCATTGAGGTCGTGGTCATGTCGTCCCCCTTGTCATTCGCTTACCAACAAATAAAGCCGGACCGCCCACTCCGTAGATACGGACCGCCCGCTCCGTCATTCCGGCCGCAGCCGGAATCCAGACCCCCAAAGTCGGCTTAGAAACTACCTCAAAACTGGCGGCCCGCCCTACCCGTCTTTCCCGCGAAAGCGGGAATCCACGCGCTAGCCTGACGATTGGCGGTCTCTCAGCAAATCTACCGAGTTTCGAGATAGTTTCTTAGTGGTGTCATGGGGAGCCGAAACTTGACTCCGAGCCCTGGGTCCCGGTTGCGACCGGGACGACGGGGTTGGCTATGGTTGTCAAAGGTGGTGTTACGGTTCCGTGATGGGCACGGTGACCGCCCGCACCCCATGATAATTCATTATCAATTCGCTATAAATGCCGCTGTCGCCCCCGGCTTTGACGATCAGGATATCTTCGGGTTTCGCCGCTGCTGGAACGCGCGTCGTTTCGTCCTCGGGCACGACCGCGCCGTTGACCGCCCCCAGCCGCTTCATGCGGGCTCGGCTGCGCCAAGCGTTCTCCCACACGTACCGCTGAATGGCGGGGCGGTCCCAGCCCTGGCGGCCCAGCATCTCGGCGTGCCAGTGGCCGACGATCCAGAACCAGGGGCCGTCGTTCAGGTAGATGCCCAAGCCGTGGGAGGACATGGCGTCGGCGGTGGCGTCCATGACGCTCTCGGCGGTAACGCCGTAGCGGTTGCCCAGCATTTCCGGGTCCTGGATCGTGCCCACGGTGACAGTGGACTGCCCTGCGTCGAATCCCCGGGAGACGTGGAAGGGCTCCCAAGGGCTGTTCTCCTCGTCCTCGCCGAAACACACGCCATACTTGGCCAGCGAGCCCAAGCAGCCCCGGTCCAGAACGTTGGCCCGCTGCTCGAAGACGTTGATCAGAATCAGCCGCACCGCCCGGCCGATGGTGGAATTGGCCCTGTGGCCGGGACTGAAAAGGTTGCCGGTGCAATTCAGGCCGATCTTTGAGCGGATGGGCCCGTTGACCAGCATAATGATGCCCGGCGAGTTGGTGGCGGCCGAGGCCTCGTGGATGCAGTTGGGGTCGTACTGGAACAGTGCCCGCATTGTGGCCAAGACGACCGGGAAATATTCGGGCAAGCAGCCCGCCATCACCGCGTTGGCCGCAGCCTGCTCCGCCGTCAAGGAGCGGCGGCGCACCGGCACCTCCCCCAACAAGTCCCCCGGAGCCAGCCCGACGTACTCCAGCATCGCCGCCACCTTCTCCACGGTGGGCGGCGCCACCGGCAACCCGTCGGTCCACCCCAGCCGGTAGCATTCCTCGATGGGGTCCAGGCTACCCTCAAGCTCGTGGACCGGGGCGCGGTTTTCGGTTGTCATAACACTCTGCGGCCTCTGCGTGCTCTTTGGTGAGTTATTTCGCCCCCGCCAGCCGGGCCCCGATCTCGTCGGCGGCCAGCTTGGCTTTGTGGGACTCGATGTCGATGCCGTAGAGGCGCGCGGCGTTCTCGCCCAGGATTTTGCGCTTGATGGCCGGGGTTAGCTGCACGCCGAACTCGGCTTGCACGTCCTCCGGCAGGTCGAAGGCCATGAACTTTTCGATTATCCAGCCGGGGCTCCAGATGGCATAGTCGCTGCCGAAGAGGATGCGGTCCTCACCCAGCCAGAACAGCAGGTTGGC
Organism: Dehalococcoidia bacterium; assembly: GCA_965220625.1. Taxonomy (GTDB): domain Bacteria; phylum Chloroflexota; class Dehalococcoidia; order Lucifugimonadales; family UBA3495; genus VXOI01. Next base: position 795,560 of record CBDCQN010000003.1, on the reverse strand, counting down.
CATGATCTCGGCGAAGTACTTGGGACGGGAGTTGATGAAGGCCATGGCCACCGACGTGCCCGCGTAGACGTTGGGCTCTTGGGTGGCGATCCAGCAGAAGTCGTCCAGCCGGGGCAGCCCGACGTGCTCGACGATGAAATTCAGCCCCGGAAAGTCGGTGGCGGCATAATCGACGTCGTTGACGTCGAAGGCGTCCTTGCTCAGGGGATAGATGGTCGGCCCTTTGTGGACATGGACGTTCTTGATGCCCATTTCCTGGGCCAACTCAAAGTACTTGTAGGCCCACGGATCGTTCAGCTTCCAGCCCTTGGAGTCGCCGCGCCATTCGGCGGTGTACAGCTTCAGGCCCCCGATGGGGTAGTCCGCCATCATCTGGCGAAAGCTATCGAGGCCGGCCTCTTCCTCCCGGGGATCGAAGGAGCCGCAGAGGACGAACCGGTCGGGGTGCTTCTGCTTGATCGTGTTGTTCTTCTGATGGGTGTTGAAGCCGGTCTTGAAGAACTCATAGAGGTAGGTCGAGTTCAGCACGGCCACATCCACGTACCCTTCGATGAACTGGTCGTTAATCAGGACTTCTTCGCCGTAGTTGCAATACTTCTCGAAGCTCCACACGTGCTCGGCAGGGCTAAGGGCGGAGTGGTAGTCGTAGAAGCACTTGATCCACGCGTTGCCGTACTCGTTGCGGTGATTGTCGGGGCCCGCGTCCCAGAAGTGCATGTGGCCGTCCACCACGAAAATGTCCTCGCCGTTTACCGAGTACATGGTTTGTCCTCCTCAGGAAAGCTTCTTCTCCGTTGTGCCTTCACCTTGACCGTTGCCCCTCACCCTAGCCCTCTCCCGCGGGGAGAGGGGATTATTGGGACGGAGACCGGTTGGTTTGCCTTGCCTCCAACAGCGCCGAGCAGAGGGAACCGCTGGCTTCCATGGACAGACGCGTCGTCCGGGCGCGGATGTAGTATGTTTCGAGGTCCTCCGGCGATATCACCGCACCCTTGACGTCGACGATCAGGTGCGAAGAGTCCGAGCAGTCCAGGCCCAGTTCCCGGCGGCGTTCCAAATACCGCTCGGCGGTCCTTGAATCGACGCCCGCGGTGATGTTGCCCACCCGCAGGCCCGCGATTTCCTGGAAGGAAAGACCGGCTTGCTTCAGTTCCCGGAGCAGCTTCTCTTGGCGGGTGAAGAAGCCCTTGCGCAGGAAGAGCCGGCGGGTCTGCTCCAGGGTGTCGGGCCCGCCCTCCGGGAACGCCTCGGCGAAGGACTTGCCGGGTCCCGCGCCCGACTCGATGGCATCGCCCGCGAAATGCTCCGGGAGCCGTACTGACACCCGGCTGACTCCGTCCACCTGGCCCAGCTCTCTCTGGACGTCCGACGCCATCAGATAGGAGAAGTTGGCGGCGCACCAGTAGGTGGGCAGGCGTAGTTCCACGGTGAGTTCTCCGTCCGAATCGCCGTGAACGCTGGCCACGAACCCCAGCGCCAACACCGACTCGTCCAACTCAGGGTCCAGGACCCGGTCGAGCCGGGCCAGTACCGCGTCGCGGTCCACCTGCGGCGGCAACCGCATATCGGGAGTATGGGCCATTAGACGTTACCGGGTTCCGGAGGAGGATCCTCCGTTAGGTTTTTGTCGAGTGCGTCTTTTATATGAGCCACCAGTCCTGGAACACTCGAATCCCCCATTCTATCGAGAAGTTCTAATGCTTCGGAGAATAGCCCTGGTATGTGCGGATATTGAGCCAGTAAATCTTTGATCGTTGACGCTGCTGACTCCCCATTGCCGACGCCAATTTCGCACAATGCATAGGCGATTCGGTCTTCGACGTTATAGTCGCGACTCGGATGACGGGCACTGATGGCTGATTGAAATGCTGCGGTAGCCTCACCGATGCGCCCCATCGCTTGTAGAGCTATTCCGTAAAGGGCTAGGGTCTTAGGGCGTTTGGCCGGAGTTTGATATTCAATCGCCATTTTTAACGCGTCAACCGCTGCGGCAAGGTCACCGCCAAGAATGTGGCTCTGTCCTAGACGAATGTAAAAAACGTCATCGAGTTCATCGTCGTCGATTCGTCGGAGCGCCTCGACTGCCCCTGCGTAGTTGTTATTGGCAAATAGAAGAGTTGCCAATGCCAGATTCTCATCGAACCCCCCAGGGGTTATCTCCACTGCCCTTTCGGCGTACTTTAGGGTTGTCGTCATGTCGAATCCGGCGAGTCGTTTAATCGTGCTGCTCAATGCCCACATCCGAACATTGGCAGGGTGCAGCTCCGTGAGGATATCGGCCTGTTCATTAGCTTCATCAACCCGACCGGTTTCGGCGTTAATGCGAGCCAAAGCTAATTGCCATTCCGTCAGTCCAGGTGCTATTTCTGCTGCCCGCCTCAGCTGCCGAATCCCATCTTCATAGCGGCCGAGCTTAGCTAATAGCCATCCGAAATTGCCGAGATTTTCAGAGTCGTGGATCAGTTTCCGTTCGATATTTTCCAATTGGGAGATCGCTTCGTCATATTTATCCGTCAACTCTAATGCCACCGCGTATTCGATCAGTACCTCACACGTGGCCTGATTAGGTAATCGTACCAGACTAGAATAAATATCAATCGCTTGGTCGTAATCCCGTTTCCGTCTGGCAGCCAGTGCATCAAGCCTCAATATGAGAGGCGTCGGGCGAGGTTCATTCGAACCTTGGATGTTCGCCCATTTCCCTTCCTCCGCTTCGAGTTGCTTCTTTGCATCGGCCAAATAGGCGTCAACGTATCTCGACTGTGAGCCCTCTATGCGACCGGGGATAGCGTCAATCAAGTTCTGTATCGGACGCATGATGCTCGAGAACGTGACGTCAAGCTGATGAACCAGCTCGTCCATAAACTCATCGAACCCGTCAATCCTGACGTCGAACCAGTGTGACCCATGGTCGGCCTCAACAATGTTCCGTACCCGCTCCGGTACTGGTGAGCCTTTGATGGTGCACCAATAGACTGCATTGGAGGTCGGCACATTTGCGAACAAGTCGTTCATAATACGCTCGTCATTGCCGCCGTACCCAACGACTATGATTTCGTGCGACCGAAAAAGACCCGACACGTATGCCATCAGGTTTTCGTCAAGTTGCCGCAACTCCCCAGTGGTGTTCTTGAATTCCGAATAAAGGTAGTCGCCATGGAGTTTTATAATAGTGCTCCGCCCGTGTTGGTGTTCTGAAAACGTGCCTGAGGTCAATGTAGAATATACACGGGGTCTCATCGTGGAATACTGACTGCTGGAATCATAGACGAGGTCATCAAAATTGGTCGTGACGATAGTTTCTATGTACGACCTGGCAAGTAGTTGTGCTAGACAGAAATAGCCCCAAGCTGGCGACGCTCCTACCATCCATTTGTTTAGGTACCGTCGCCGACCGTTCTCCGTCGGTTCATAAGCCTCGAGGTGCTTGGCATAGGCGTTCTGGTTCTTATTCCAGCCAGGTTTTTGTTCAACCCATGCGTCGAACTCAAGGGTTGAACCCTCTTTTGTCCATACCTCCCGTAACTTCCGCCGAATGTCCAGGATAAGCGACTCGGTAATTGGGATACCGCTAGACCGGGAGGCGCCTGCGCCAAGGAAAAGGACAAACCGTGATTGGCCATCTTTCTCTGCCTCACCAATTCTATGGGCGAGTAATTGGATTGATTCAGTCTGCATTTGACCCCTGCCCGATACTGACCCGGTTAGGTTCTTTTTGGCCTACAGGGACGGTATAATGGCGGTACAGGCTACGGATTCGTCCCCGGTAGCCAACTGACGGGAGGCGCAGGATGACTACGCAGCAGATAGATCGGCCGGCAGCCGCTTCATTGCGCGAGATTGACGCCATCGATTTTACGATGATAAAGAAGAAGTTGATGGATGCGGAAGAAGGCGAAAATTGGAGTACGGTGTATTGTGACCGCGTCGCACTAGAATACCGTCGATACTTGTTCCTGAGCAAGATGTATCCAAACCAAGCAGTCGTGCCGTCGAAAACCGTAGATACCTTTTGGCACTACCATATTTTGGACACACAGGCCTACGCCGAAGATTGTGACAGGACTTTTGGATACTTTCTCCATCACTACCCCTACTTCGGTATGAGGGGGGACGATGATGCCCAGGCTCTTGGTACTGCCTACGATCAAACATTAGCACTTTACAGCGAGCATTTCGGTCCGCCTCCCGAAGATTTGTGGGTGCGTGAAGGGGCGTCGCGGTGTCCGAATTGCGGTCGCAGGTGCCGATCAACAGACCACTCATGAAGTAGGTGCCCAGAACGGGGAGTTCACGGACAGCCGATACCTTCATGGGGCGGTCAAGCTATCGTAGGTGTCGGGGCGGCGGTCGCGGTAAAACTGCCAGGTGGAGCGCACCGCCGCGATTTCGTCCAGGTCTAGGTCGGCGACCACCACCTCGTCGTTGCCCCTTGAACCTTGGGCGACGATTTGACCCTTGGGGTCGCAGAAGTAGCTCTTGCCGTAGAATTCTCCGATCTCCCACGGTTGTTCGACGCCCACGCGGTTGATGGCCCCGACGAAGTACCCGTTGGCTACGGCGTGGGCCGGCTGCTCCAGTTCCCACAGGTACTCGGAGAGTCCGGCCACGGTGGCCGAGGGGTTGAAGACTATCTCGGCCCCGGCCAGCCCCAGTGCCCGGGCGCCTTCGGGGAAGTGCCGGTCGTAGCAGATGTAGACGCCGACTTTCCCTTTGGTGGTGTCGAACACCGGGTATCCCAGGTTGCCCGGCCGGAAGTAGAATTTCTCCCAAAACCCCGGTGGCAGGTGGGGAAGGTGGGTCTTGCGGTACTTGCCCAAGTAGCTGCCGTCGGAGTCCAGCACGGCGGCGGTGTTGTAGAAGACTCCTGCCATCTCCTCCTCGTACACCGGCACGACCATCACCATGCGGTGCTTACGGGCCATCTCCTGCATCGAGCGAACGGTAGGCCCGCCGGGCACCGGCTCTACCAGCCTGTGCCACTTGGCGTCCTGCTCGGCAGGAAAATAGGGCCCGTAGAACAATTCCTGAAGGCACAGGACTTCGACGCCCTTGGCGGCGGCTTCTTCGATCAAGGCCACGTGCTTCCGCAGCATGAAGTCCTTTAGCTCCTCGACGCCTTGGGGGGCGTCGCGGCCAATGCCAGCCTGAATCAGTCCTGCCCGTACTATCCGAGGCATGCTACGACTCCGGGCAATTCGGGCAGCGGCTTCCAATATCGCCCTGTAACGTAATCACGACGAGACGAACTCCTTGATCGCGGCGAAATATTCGTTCAGGCCACGGTACAGCAGGTCGTTGTGGCCCGCGCCGGGGATGGTCAAAAGACGCTTCTCCGGGCTGGGAAAGCCGTCGTACATAGCAACAGCCTGCTCCACCGGGGCCAAGGTGTCCAATTCGCCGTGAATCACGAGGGCGGGAAGGCTGATGGAGTTGACCTTGGCCCGGTACGATTCCTCCAATGCTTGGGCCGCCGCCGGCTCCAGCCCGTGGGTGAAGTTGCCCAGAATGGGACGGCCGCTTTCGATTATCACGCCCTTCAGCCGGTCGGCGCAGTTGGCCGAGAGCTCGAAGGCTGAGTGGCGGCCCATGGAACGGCCCATAACGAAGACCCGGTCGGCATAGCCCCGCTCCGCCAGCAAAGCCGAGGCGAAGTCCAAGACGGACTTGGAATCGGAGAGCATGGAGTTGAACGAGGGCCAACCCTCGCTGCGGCCGTAGCCCCGGTAGTCGGCCACCAGGAAGTTCACGTCAATCCGGTTGTACAGCGGGGCGATGTTGTCGTAGTCGGGGCAGGTCTCGCCGTTGCCGTAGAAGAAGAGGATGGTCGGTTGCCCGGCCCCGGCGGGGAAGAAGCGGCCGGACAGGGTGATCCCGTCGGCCACCGGGATGGTAAGGTCTTCTGCCCCCGTCGGCGTCGGCGTCCACCCCTTCCTGGGGTAGAAGGAGTTCATCGAGATCGCCGGACTGTCCAACAATGAGAAATCGGCGGGCATCTGGCTCAACCCTCCCACACCCTAACCCTGGCCAGGGGGAGGGTTAGAGCGGGAGTCGAAATACCCTGAATCGATGTGGCTCTTGATGACCGAGGCCACCAACTCCGGTCGCTGTATCGGGACGTCGTGGATGCTGTCTTCCAACCACACGGTCTTGCCTCGCGGCAGCGACCGCTCCGCTGCGGCCACCGTTTCGCCGCGCAACAACGCCCGCTGCTGTCCGTCCGCGTCGCTTTGCTGCCGCGCTGGCATGATCAGCACTGGGCAGGACACCTTGGGGAACAGTTCCGGCGGATGGTGGTCCCAGAGGGCGTCGACAATCCGCAGGTGGTTGTCGCGACTTAGTTTCGAGCGGATTGTGCCGTCGTCCAGCGTCTCGAAATTGGCCAGCACCATCGCCTCGAATCCCGCGCCCAGTTCCTCGGTCCGGGGCCGTATCCGCTCGCGGAAATCCTCCATGGTGACGCCGCTGAACACCGGAGGCGCCATCTGCTCTCGGGCTTCCGCCGCACTGGCATAGCGGGTCGAAGGTTCGATCATGCCGCCGTCGACAAAGCAGAGGCCGCCGACCAACTCCGGGTGGGCCGCCGCCAGTTCAAGCGCAACGTCTCCTCCCCAAGAGTGGCCGATCACGATGGGGTTTTGCAGGCCCTTGGCTTTGATGAGGCCTGCGGCATCTCGGGCGACGCTGGCGAAATCGTAGCCGTAGTCCGGCTTGGCGCTGTCGCCGTGGCCTCGCTGGTCCATGGCGATAACTGAGAAGTTTCTGGCCAGAATGGGCGCGGTCAGGCGCCAGATGTGGCAGGTGGAGGCCAGCCCGTGCAACAGTACGACGGGGCGGCCCGCGCCGCCCCAGTCCTGGCAATGAAAGTCGAGGCCGTCGATGGTTATGATTTCGTCCAATGGCGTCGTCAACTGGTCCGTCATAGTGAGCCTAATTTAACCACAGAGTCCGCAGAGTTCACAGAGTCCAGGTCTGCGTTCTTTGTGACCCATATGTCGAATGAGGTAGTATGCGGAGGCGATGTGGCGACTATTAATAGCGGGACTGCTGGCCGTCGTGGTTATAGCCTGTTCTGGCTCGACGCCCGCCCCTACTTCCACCCCGGCGCCAACGGCCGCCCCGCCGCCAACCGCCGTTACGGCCCCCACGGTCGTGCCGGTCTTTACTCCCGCCCCTCCTGCTCGGCCCGACAACACCCCGACGCGGAAGAAGTCCACCGCAGTCCCGGCCGCCAAGCCAACGCCGACGGCGGCCCCCACGCCGGCCGCGGTCCCTATGCCCACCGCGACTCCCACGCCCCCGGCTTCCACGCTGCTCCCCGAGCCTGCGGTCTCCCTGCCGGAGCCGGGAGGCGCCGCTGTCCTGGGACGGTGGGAAGGGGCAACCACCATCGGCGGCAACGAACTCGGATTCATAGTGACCTGCGGCGATACCAACGGCGGGCTGGAGTGCGCGCTGGACGTCCCGGACCAAGGACTTTCCGGCCAGGCGCTGTCAAACGTGAGCTTCGAGTCCGGCCGGCTGCACTTCGAGTTCGAGACCACTTTCGACGTGGCGGTCTGGGAAGGCCAACTCCGCGGCGACGCTATTGAGGGTGAGTTCTCCCAAGCCGGGGTGTCTGGCACGTTCCGGTTGGAGCGGGCGAGCCTCGCCGCAACCCCCGGCCCGGCCGACGCACACGCATCGGACGAAGAACCGCGGTACCGCGAACAAGAGGTCGAGTTTGCCAGCGGGGAAATCACCTTGGCGGGCGCCTTGACCCTTCCGGGGTCGGCAGGGCCGTATCCCGCTGCGGTCTTGATCTCCGGCAGCGGCGGGCAAAACCGGGACGAAGACGTGGCTGGCTTTCCGATGTTCGGAGTCATCGCCGACCACCTCACCCGCCACGGAATAGCGGTGCTGCGATACGACGACCCGGGAGTCGGAGGCTCCACCGGCGACGTGCTCCAAGAGACCATACACGACCGTACCGGCAACGTTTTGGCGGCGGTGGGCCTGCTGCTCCGACACGCTGAAATCGACCCGGACCGCATCGGCCTGATCGGCCACAGCGAGGGCGGAATCGTTGCGCCCTTGGTGGCTACCCAGACGGAGGACGTCTCGTTCATCGTGCTTCTGGCCGGTACCGGAGTTCGAGGGGATGAAATCCTGAAAGCCCAACTGGAGTTCCTCCTAGAGGACCAAGGCGCTACGGCGGAGGAAATCGAAACATCCCGAGCCCACCAGCAACGGCTCTTTAGCGCACTGACCACCGGCGAGGGATGGGAGGAGTTCGAGCAGGAGACCCGGCGGATTTTGTTGAAGGGCATTGAGGCGGCCCCTGAAAGGGATAGGGCGGTGATAACCGACATCGACGCCTATGTCGACGTCGTCATCAAGCAACAGCTAGCTACGGTGCAAAGCCCGTGGTACAGGTCGTTCTTCGAGCACGACCCCGGTCCGGTCCTGGAGCGGCTGAGTGTCCCGGTGTTGGCCCTGTTCGGCGAACTCGACACCCAGGTCCCTGCGGAGATGAACGCCGCCGCAATGGTGGCTGCCCTCTCGGCCGTCGACAACCCCGACTTCACTCTTTTCGTCTTCCCAGGCGCCAACCATCTGTTCCAAACGGCTGTCACCGGCAGTATTAGCGAGTACAGCGAGCTGGAAGCGGAGTTCGTTCCCGGTTTCCTGGAACACATCGAAGAATGGGTCTCCGCCCGAACTGCCAGACAGTGAGCGGAGTAATGAGCCTCCTGTACGGGGTATACTGGATCGATGGCAGTACTGCTGGAAGCGAATAGCCTTACCAAGCGTTACGGGACCACCATTGCTCTGGATGACGTTGACTTTCAGGTTACCGACGGCATCACCGGCCTGCTTGGGCCCAACGGGGCCGGCAAGAGCACGGCCATCAAGCTCGCTCTGGGGTTGATCCGGCCGACTGCCGGTTCGGCGGAGGTGATGGGGAGGCGGCCTTACGACTCGCCGGAGGTCCGGGAGCGTTTGGGGTACATGCCCGAGCACGACTGCCTGCCCCCAGGCATCACTGCCGCCGAGTTCCTCTCCCACATGGCCCAGGTGTCCGGGCTACCCCCCGCTCAAGCCCGGACACGCGCGGCCGACATCCTGCGGCACGTCGGTCTGGAAGAAGAGCGTTACCGGCCCATCGGACAGTACTCCACCGGCATGAAGCAGCGGGTGAAGCTGGGCCAGGCTTTGGTCCACGACCCCGCTCTGGTCCTGCTGGACGAGCCCACCGCCGGCCTCGACCCCTCGGGGAGGGACGATATGCTGGCGCTGGTGCGCCGCACCGGACGCGAGTTCGGCATCAGCATTATTCTCTCCTCTCATCTGATGGGCGACGTGGAGAGCACCTGCGACCGCATCATCGTGCTGGAGGGCGGGAAGGTTGTAGAGGAGGGGGCGGTCGCCGGTTTCACCACCGAGACGCAGGTGATCGTGCTGGAGGTGTACGACAAACGGGAAGAGGTAGCCACCGCGCTCGCCGCCCGCGGCGTCAGCGTCGGCCTTGAAGGCCCTTCCCTGACCGTCGAGCTGCAGTCCGAAGAGCAGTACGACCATATCCGCGACGCCGTGGCGGAGACGGGAGCCCGTTTGCGCCGGATGAGCCCGCAGAGGCATCAGCTCGCCGAGATTTTCAAGGCCGGCCGATGAGCCGGAACACCGCCGAAGTCTTCGATCTTGGTTACCAGTTCTACGAAGGGCCTCGGGAAGGGCGTTCCCGGGCGCGGTGGGCCGTCTACGTTAACGGGCTGCGCACGGCCTTGGGGATAGGGCGCGGTCCCATGGCCAAGGTCCTGCCCATCTTGATGTTCGTCGCGGCCATGTCCCCTGCCGTCATCTTCGCGGTCATCGCTTCCTTGGCGGACCCGTTGACCGATGTACTGCCCTCTCATGCCGAGTACTACGAAATCATATCTATAATCCTGTTCCTGTTCGCGGCCATCATAGGCCCGGAGCTCCTCTGCCCCGACCGGCGCAACGGCGTCATCAGCCTCTATCTGGTACGGCCCATGACACCAACCGATTACGTCGCGGGACGGTGGCTGGCCTTCTTCACCGTGACCATCATTCTGGCCTATTCCGGACAGTTGGTCTTGCTGGCCGGGTTGGTCCTGTCCTCGTCCGATCCGGGGGAGTACCTGAGAGAGAACTGGCTGCACATCCCGCGCATTCTGGGGGCGGGACTGGTCCTCTCCCTCTTCGTCGCCACCGTGCCTTTGGCGGTGGCCGCGTTCACGGACCGACGGGCCTACGCCGCGGCTTTCGTGATCGGGCTGTTCATCATCACCGTTACGGTCGCTTCGGTACTGACCGGCTGCAGAGGGGGTGGCGACCAGAGCAGTTGCGAGCGTTTGACCGGCTCCGCCGCCAGATGGCTGTCCTTGATCGACGTGGGAAGCGTGCCCAGCAACGTCAACAACCTTATCTTCGATAAGGACGACCGCGGCATTACCGGTGATCTGCCTTCGGCCGTTCCCGTCCTCTGGTATGGGCTGTTGACCGCCGGGCCGGCTTTGCTGCTGTGGCGGCGTTACAACAACATGAGCGCTTGAGCAGGTCGACTTGAGTACATCAACTGGCACATCGGCAACCAACAGCTCGTCGGGGCCCGTGATCGACGTCAACAACGTCTCCAAGTGGTACGGCGACGTGGTGGCGGTGAACGGGGTGTCTGTACAGGTTTTTCCCGGGATCACCGGCCTGCTTGGGCCTAACGGCGCCGGAAAGACGACGTTGCTCCGCCTTATTTCCGGGTTGGCCGCCTGCTCCGAAGGGTCTGTGACGGTCTTGGGGGAGCCGTCCCGAAACAACCCTGATCTGTACCGCCGCGTCGGCGTGATGACTGAGAAAGAGGCGGTCTACGGCTTCTACTCCGGGAGGCAGTTCCTCGAATCGACGGCCATGATGCGGGGACTATCGCCGGTGGGGCCGGCAGTCGACCGGGCGGTGGAAATCGTGGGGATGGCCGATGCCCAGGACAGGCGCCTCGGGACCTACTCCCGGGGCATGCGCCAGAGGATGCGGCTGGCGGCGGCCCTGGTCCACGATCCCGAGGTCCTGGTCCTCGACGAACCGCTCAGCGGCACCGACCCCCGGCAACGGCTGCAATTCCACGCCGCAATGGTGCGATTGGCCCAAGAAGGCCGCACCGTCCTGGTATCGTCCCATATCCTGGAGGAAGTCGAATTGCTGGCCGACCGGATCGTCTTGATGGTCAGCGGCAAGCTGGCGGCGGCCGGCGACATCCGGGCTATACGGGAGAAGCTGGACGAGCAGGCCTACAAGGTCCGCATCGTAACCGATGACCCCCGGGGGTTGGCGGCCGCGCTGGTGCGGCTGGAGGAAGTGGACTCGGTGAACTTGGGCGCCGACAGTGATCTGATCGTGCTGAGCTGCAATGTCGCCGTTCTGCAAGAGTCCATCCCCAGGATGGCCCGCGAGTTGGGGGCCCGCCTCTTTCGGATAGAGCCGCTGGACGAATCGTTGGAAAGCATCTTCGGTTACGTGGTCGACCGTTAGATGTGGGCGGTCTTTCGGCTTTCAATTCGGCAGTTGACCGGGCCCTTCCGGCTGGGCCTCATCGTTTTCCTCTCCGCCCTGCCGGTCGCTCTGGCTGTGATTGTCAGCCTGTTTTCAGGCGATGACGGGGTCGAGCGAGATGAGTTCGTAACGGTCCTGCTGGACGGGCTGTTGGTGGCCGGTATCCTGCCGATAGTTACCATGACCTCCTCGACGGCGGCCTTCGGCAACGAACTGGAGGACGGGACCCTCAGCAATCTGGCCCTGATGCCCTTGGCCCGGTGGCGCATCGCCCTGCCCAAGCTGCTGGCCACGCTGGCCATTTGCGGACCGTTGATCGTAATCAGCGGGGTGGCTTCGGCCTTGATCGGCATCAGCGTGGAAGTACAGCCGGCCTTGGCGGCGGGCGTGGCGCTTCTTCTCGGCGTCACGGCATACGCGGCGATTTTCACTTGGACCGGCCTCGTGACGGGCCGGGCGCTGGCGTTCGCGCTCCTCTACGTATTGCTGTGGGAGGGCATCATAGGCTCGTTCGTCGACGGGGTCGGCTATCTCAGCGTTCGGGGCTATACTCTGGCGATAATGCATGGGTTGGACGAAACTGCGTTCGAGGCGATAGGCGACCGGGTGATTGGCCTACCGGCCGCTGTTGTGGGCGCGGTCCTGGTTACGGGAGTGTTCTACTGGCTCGCGGTGCGCCGGTTGACCCGCATGGACGTCCCATGACGGCTTGGGGGGTAACCGATGGCAACTAACAACCGATTGGTAATGGTCGGTCGGAGCCAGGCCTCCGTCGACGGCATCACGCGCCTGCTGGAAGGGGCCGGTTACATCGTCACTAGCACTACTAACGACGGCATGGCCATCGACATGGTGGGTTCTTCCGGCTACGCCGCCCTGCTTATCGGGGCCGACGTGTCCCAGGCCGACCGGCGTTACGTCTCCACCCAGGCCAGGAACCGCGATCCCGGTCTGTTCGTTCTCGCCATCACCAGCCCGCGGTCGGTCCTGACCCAACTCAGCCAAGCCTTGGGTCCGCGAACTTAGAAACTATCTCAAAGTCCCTTCCCCCTCAGGGGGAAGGTTAGGATGGGCGTGAACCCCGCCAGGTGATTGACGCCAAAACCGATGATTATGAAAGGCGCCATTAGTTTGAGATAGTCTCTTAGCCCTATTGGTAGGCGTAGCTGTAGCTGGGGCTGGTGACGCGGCCGCCTTCGACGATGATGTAGTCCCGGTCGATGGGCGTTCCGGCAATGAAATTGTCCAAACAGTCCCGTATCCCGTCGGCGTAACGCTTCTGCGCCTCCAGCGACGTCCCCGAAACGTGGGGCGTCATGGCGTGGTTGGGCATGGACCGCCACGGATGATCGGCGGGGGCCGGCTGCGGGTACCAAACGTCCCCGGCGTACCCCGCCAGGTGGCCCGCCTCCATCACCTCGACCAGCGCGTCGGTGTCCACGATACGGCCCCGCGCGGTGTTCACCAGGTAGGCGCCCTTCTTCATGCTGTAGAGCAAGTCGTGGTCGAACATTCCCTGGGTGGTGGGGGTCAGGGGAATGTTGATGCTGACCACGTCGCTTCCCTCCACCAGCGGGCGCAGGGCGGAATAGCGGGCCCCCAAGAGCTGTTCCTCGGTGGTGCTGAGGCGGCGGTAGTCGAAATAACGAATCGAAACGTCGAATGGCTTGAGACGTGCGGCTACGCGCTGCCCGATGCGGCCGAAACCGACTATACCCACGGTTTTATCCTCGAGGTCGTGGGAGCGTGCGGCTATTTTGCCGATGTCCCAGCCGCCGTCGACCACCTCCTGGTAGGCCGGGAAGTAGTTGCGCACCAGGGTGAGGATCTGCATTACTACGTGCTCCGCGACGCTCACTACGTTGCTGCCGGTGATTTCGGCTACGGTGATGTTACGTTCCGCGGCGGCGGCGAGGTCGAAGTGGTCGGAACCCACTCCGGCGGTCAACAGCAGGCGCAGGTTGGGAGCCATCGCGATCCGCTCTCTGGTCATGTAAGCCGGCCAGAACGGGGTGGCGATGACCACGTCGGCGTCGGGCAGGTGGCTTTCCAGCCCGGCCCCGGCGTCGGAGATGGCCACCAGTTCATGCCCCGCCGACTCCAGCATCGGCCGCAGTCCCAGAGCGTTCTCGGCGCAGCCTAGAAGCTCCGGCGTGCTGGCTGCCGCGGGACCGCCCGGATAGAGAACGGCTACGATTTTCATGACGCGCTCCTGCCTGTTTGAAGTTTGTTCCTGCGTTTGGCTTGGTTCATGGACCTCACGTTCATGCCGCAACCCTCGAAATCCCTCGCGTCTCTCGTGGCGACCGAGAATCCAAGGGACCGGGCGATAGCTGCGATTTGGCAGTCGGGGAAGCTGATCGGCTGGCCAGCAGCACGGCGAGTAGAGGCTATCACTGCATAGGCTCGGGCGGCATTGCTGTCGAAAGGAAGGATGCGACCGGAGAAGTCTTCCCAGACCATTTCTTCAATATCGGCCAACAAGTTGTTTCGGCGGTGGCCGGTTGGGAGGATTTCTGCACCGTACCGTAACTCAGCTTCACTGATGGCCGATATATACAAGTCTTCTGTGTTTTGTTGGGCTACCCAATTAACGACGTTTGAATTAGGACTGGCGAGCATCAATTCTGACACGGTGTCGGTGTCCAGAACGATCATTTTTCCTACCGCTTAATCGAACTGGGGTGGTTCACGCATAGGTTCCCGAGATGGGAGTTCCAATTCAACCCCGCCATACTTCGCGAACCTGGCATGAATCGCTTCAGCCAAGTTTTTCGGAGGTTCGGGCATCGGCTCCCGCGGCAGGAGTTCCAATTCGACGCCGCCGAAGGGCTTGAACAATTCGTGGAGTTCCGTGCCGAGCCCTTTTGCGGGCGTTGAGTTTAGGTTCTGTCCTTGCGCAGTGCCGACGCTGTTGGCAGGTGCCGGGTTCTTTTTACGTCGCTGTGTTAGCGCTGCACGAAGTATGTCGCGGGCCTCCTGCTCCATGCTGTGGCCGTTTCTGGCGGCCCGCACCCGGAGGAGTTGTTTCAGGTCGTCGTCGAAGTTTCGAATGGTAATGCTGGCCACAACCTCACCTCCATGCGGGTCTGACCGGATTATACAACTTTGATTTTGTTATTGCGTTCTGGTCCTGGCTTGGCGGGCGGGCCCGCGAACGGAAGTAAAATGGGGCCGCGATCGCGTCGTGGCCCCATCGGATAACGGAGGGTGCGGTTTCGCCGCGTTAGCGGGTTTCCACCGGCTCCTGTTGCTGTCTGGCCAGCATGTCTTCCAGCATTCTTTGCAGCGCCATCGTGTGGCTGCACACGGCTCGAGTGGCGAAGAAATGGCACTCACAATGCCAGGTCCCGGAGTCGAAGGTCACCGCGTAGCTGTTGTGATCGCCTTGGAAGGTCGCCGAAAACCGGTTGATGCTCACCCGGTCTTTTTCCTCTGCGTATCTTCTCGCCTTCTCTATCTTGCCGATCATGCTGGAGTCCATCCTCACCTCCTACACTTTTCATCTGGGTGGGGTCTAGCGGCCCTTTGGGCGTTGGGCACCCTCGCCTGATTGTACGTTGGGCGTGGTGCAAAAACAAGGCGATTTTAAGCTGCGCGTGCGTAAAAAAGTCTCCCAAGACTTCGTAAACCGGGCCCTTTGCCCGGTCGTTCACTGCGATTCCGGGGTAAAATAAAAGCGTCTTCAACTCCCTCTGCCCGCTATTGTTGCGGGATGGGCGTTTTCGAAAATTCCACTGCGGCCCGGCGAAGTCTGGGTCAAAATCGAGTTGATGCCCATGAACGGCGACCAGATCAGGGATTCATTCATCAAGTATTTCGAGAGCAAAGGGCACCAGCATATGCCCTCGGCTTCACTGATTCCGGCGGGCGATCCGACGCTGCTGTTCACCAGCGCCGGGATGGTGCCCTTCAAGCCCTTCTTCATGGGAGAGCAGACGCCTCCTTCGCGCCGCTTGACCAGCAGCCAGAAGAGTTTCCGGACCACCGACATCGACGAAGTGGGCGATCACAAGCACCT
This sequence comes from Dehalococcoidia bacterium, assembly GCA_965220625.1. Lineage (GTDB taxonomy): Bacteria > Chloroflexota > Dehalococcoidia > Lucifugimonadales > UBA3495 > VXOI01. The sequence continues at coordinate 779,995 of CBDCQN010000003.1, read as the reverse complement.
GACCTTCTTCGAGATGCTGGGGAATTTCAGCATCGGCGACTATTTCAAAGAAGGGGCGGTGGATTTCGCTTGGGAGCTGGTTACCCAGCAGTTCGGGCTGGACCCTGACCGGTTGTTTGTGACCATACACCTGGACGACGACGAAGCGTACGGCATCTGGCGCGACCGGGTGGGAGTACCCGAAGACCGCATCTATCGCTACGGCGATAAAGACAACTGGTGGGGCCCCGCCGGGACCGAGGGACCCACCGGCCCTTGTTCCGAAATCCACTACGACGGCGGCGCGGAGAAGGGTTGCGGCCCGATGGTGGCGGTAGACGTTCTTACTGCCCAGCTTCGGGAGGAACGGGACGGCGCTGCGCCCCGGCCCGTGCCCGGCTGCCACCCCAACTGCGACTGCGAGCGGTTCGTGGAGCTATGGAACCTGGTTTTCATGCAGTTCTACCAAGACCCGGAGCGGAACCGCACGCCCCTGCCCGCCCCAAGCGTCGACACCGGCATGGGGTTGGAGCGGGCGGCGGTCATCCTGCAGAACAAGAACAACATCTACGAGACCGACCTGTTCGAGCCCATCATCGCCAGGGTCTCGAAACTGTCCGGCCGGACTTACGGCCGGGACGCGGACACCGACTTCGCCATGCGGGTGGTGGCGGAACACGCCCGCGCCGCGTCGTTTCTGATCGGCGACGGCGTGGTGCCTGGCAACGAAGGCCGGGGCTACGTGCTGCGCCGGGTCATCCGCCGGGGCATCCGCTACGGGCGCCAGTTGGGGTTGACCTCGGCGTTTTTCGCTGACGTTGCCGGCGAGGTTATCTCCCACTTTCAGGCGGTGTACCGGGAGCTTTCGGAAAACCGCGATTTCATTCTAAGGGTGGTCAGGTTGGAGGAGGAGCGTTTCGCTGAGGCCTACGGCCGCGGCAACGAGATTCTCCTCGACATGATCACCGCCAGGCAGAATGGTCCGAGCCAGGTGTCCGATACCGGCGCGATTTCGGGAAGGGACACCTTCATCCTCTACGACACCTACGGGTTCCCGCCGGAGTTGACGGCCGAAATCGCCCGGGAGCACGGCTTGGATGTCGACATGGACGGCTTCGAACAGGAGATGGAGGCGCAACGTCAACAGTCCCGCGCCGCCCAGGCCTTTACCGGCAGCATGGAAATGCTCACCACCTACGAGAATCTGGGCGCGGGCCGCGGCGAGTTCACCGGCTACGGCTTGACCGAGCAGGAGTCGGTGGTGGCCGCCCTGCTGGTAGACGGCGTTTCGGTGGGCCATGCGGCCTTGGGCCAGCAGGCCGAGGTGGTCATAAACCGTACCCCCTTCTACGCCGAGGGTGGCGGCCAGTTGGGCGACCAGGGCTACATCCGCGGCCCCAACGGGGTCGTGCGGGTGGAAGACACGCAGAGCCCCATCGCCGGATTGATCGTCCAGCGAGGCGTGGTCGAGCAGGGCGAAATTGCCGTGGGCGACCCGGTCCGGGCAGCGGTGGACCCGGAACGGCGGTCGGACGCGTCTCGCAACCACAGCGGCACCCACATTCTGCACGCCGCCCTTCGTTCCGTACTGGGACCACACGTGAGGCAGGCCGGGTCGTTGGTGGCCCCGGAACGCTTGCGCTTCGACTTCAGCCACGTCAGTCAACTGACCCGGGACGAGCTTACGGATGTGCAGTCCCTCGCCAACGACAGGGTCAGGGCCAACCTGTCGGTCATCGCCCACGAGACAACCTATTCCGAAGCCGTCAGGGAAGGTGCGCTGGCCTTCTTCGGCGACCGCTACGGAGACGTTGTGCGGGTGGTGACCATGTCCGACAATGGCGGGGCCGGCGCCGGCGCGTTCAGCATGGAGGTCTGCGGCGGCACCCACGTTGCGGCCACCGGGCAGGTGGGCACTTTGCTGGTACTGGGCGAGTCCAGCATCGGCGGCGGGATGCGCCGCATCGAGGCCCTGACCGGACGTGCGGCCGAGCAACTGTTCGTCGAGCAGGCCGGTCGCTTGGAGAGGCTGTCCCGGCGGCTGCAGACGCCCGTGGTGGACTTGGAGACCCGCCTCGACAATTTCATGGAAGAGACCGAGGAACTGCGGCGCAGGCTGGCCTCGATGGAACGCAGCACTCTGCGCGCCGAGGCCGAGGCGCTGCTACAGCGCGTGACCGACGTAGAAGGCGTCAATGTTGTCGTTGGGCGGACTTCGGCGGGTAATCCGGACGGGATGCGCGAGATGGGCGACTTCCTGCGCGATAAGCTCCGCAGCGCCGTGGTGGTGCTGGGGACGCTGGGCGAGGGCGGCCCAATCCTGGTGGCGATGGCGACCGCCGACTTGGTGGAGCGTGGCATCGATTCCGGCAGCCTGGCCAGCAACGCCGCAAAATTGATGGGCGGCGGTGGCGGCGGGAGGCCGGACATGGCCCAAGCCGGCGGACGCCAGCCCGAAAATCTGGACGATGCCCTGGCGAGTGTGCCTGCTCTGGTCCGGGCGGAATTACGAATTGAGAATTAGGAACTGCGAATCAAGCGAGCGGGTCTGAAATTGACACCCGATACTCTTTCGCCCAAATTCGTAATTCCAAATTCGTAATTCCAAATTCCCCATGCGTTTGCTGGCTTTGGACTTGGGAGACCGCCGCATCGGCCTGGCGGTGGGCGACTCCTCCTTGGGGACTGCGTTCCCCGCCGGGCGCCTGCAACGCACCAAGCTGCGTGCCGACCTGCAGCTGGTCCGCGAGGCGGCGCGGCAGCGCGAGGCCGAAGGATTCGTCGTGGGGGTGCCCTACTTGCTGTCCGGTGCGGTAGGACACCAGGCCCGAATGGCGCAAGGTTTTATCCAAGCCCTGAAGCAAGCCTTGAAGAAGGATGTCCCTCTGCCGGTCTACGAAGTAGACGAGGCTTTCACCAGCCTCGAAGCGGAGGCGTTGTTGCGGGAAGCCGGCCTCGAACCTTCGAGGAACAAGGGCGCGATAGACGAGGCGGCCGCGGTCCTGATACTGCTCAGGTTCTGGGAGAAAGCCGGAGGTTTAACGCCGGAGGTTTGACGCCGGAGATTTTACGATGGAAAGCCCGGAGAATACAGAGACTTAGAAACTATCTCAAAACTGATGGCGCCTTTCATAATCATCTGTTTTGGCGTCAATTACCCGGCGGGGTCCACCCCCATCCTAACCTTCCCCCTGAGGGGGAAGGGACTTTTGAGATAATTTCTTAGTCCAGGTAAGTCCGCTGGAAGTCCTCCGAGACCAGGCGCATGGTGTCCATGTCCCAGTCGAAGGTCAGCACCACGGAACGTTCGCAGGTAGCCTCCAGCAATCTTCGACCCTGCTGGGCCACCACGCTTTCGGCGCGGCTGTAGTCCATCTCCCCGTGTTCCAGGCCGCTGCGGTTGCAGACCATGATGGGCAGCCCAGTATCTGAGGAGCGGGCTTCCCACTCGCCGTCGGGGCCGCACCCTCCCGGGCCCCATGATACCGGCGAAACCAGCACCTGGGCTCCTTTTTTCTTCAACACTTCGGCGATGTCGTTTTTGTAGCCGTCGGCGCAGATCAAGACCCCGGCTTTGATGCCGTCGCATTCGATAGGGCTGATCTTCCAACCGCCGGTGGACCACCGTTCTGCGCCGCCCAGGGCCTTTACTTTCCGGTGCTTGCCCGCGATGCGCCCGGAGGAGTCTACAACGAAGACGGTGTTGTACATTCGGCCAGACACCGGATCGCGCTCCGGGTGGGACAGGAACACCGTTATTTCCAATTCTTTGACCTGCCGGCAGAACCTCAGCATCCAATCGTCGGGTTGGGGCAGTATCCAGTCTGTGCCAATCCGGTCCAAAAACAGGTAGCCGGGTATGCACAACTCCGGGGTGATGGCCCACTTGGCCCCGGCCTCGGCCGCCGCTTGCACCCCTTGCTCCACCAGTTTGCGGTTGTGGCCGACGTCGCCGGTTACCGGCGCCAGGTGAAGAAAAGAAATTCGCAAATCATTGCCCCATTCGAGTGGTTAGGAAAACACTTGAGGGAGATGCCCGCAGAATGTTTTTTCGGATTATATCATTGAGTGTCCGGGAGAATCCTGGAGGTGCTGGCTGTTCCTCCAGCCGCCGCCCGCACGGTGCGACCATACGGCCGCCGTCACTGGGCCTTCCGGGGCCTTGACGCCTTACCAAGGGAACATCACAATTAAATAACAGATGCCCCGTAGTGTAGTGGCAACACGTCAGCCTTTGGAGCTGAAATCCCTGGTTCGAACCCAGGCGGGGTAGCCACAATACGCTCCTTGGCCGGTGCGCCGGGAGCTATTTTTCTGTCAAAGACCAAGTAGCCCGGAGCGAAAATGCACTTCATCACCGCCGCCGCGATCAGCCGGCGTACGGTAACCATGCTGGCAGTGGTCATCCTTCTGGTGGGGGGAGTTTTTGCGTACAACTCGTTGCAAGTCGAGTTGTTCCCCGACATCGAGTTTCCCTTGGTGACCGTGACCACTTCCTACCCCTCCGTCGACCCGGAAGGCGTGGTACAGGACGTGACCGCCCCGATTGAGCGGGCGATCTCGGGCACGGAGGGCTTGGAGACCGTCCAGTCCACTTCCTTCGAGGGCAATTCCATCGTGCTGGCGACCTTCAAGTTCGGCACCGACATGGCCAAAGCCCAGAGCTCCATGGAAACCTCGATCAACGGCCTCTCTTTTCCCAGCGGCGTTGAAGAACCCGAGGTAGGGCGGTTTTTCGGCCCGGACCAGATTCCGGTCATACAGTTTAGCGTCGTCTCGGAGGAGGGTCTTGATGTAGCGTGGCCGGTGGTTGAGTCGCAGGTCCTCCCGGCGCTCTTCGATACCGACGGCATCCTGCGGGTGCTGGTCACGGGAGAGGTCCGGCGGCAGGTCGAGGTGACGGTGGACGCAGCCCGCCTACGGGCCGAAGGGGTCTTACTGCCCCAAGTGGCCGCCGCTCTCAGCGAGAACAACCTGACCGTCCCGGCCGGCCTGATTTTCAGCGCAGGCCAGTCGGTCCCGGTCAAGACCACCAACACCTTCGATTCGGTTGAAGACCTCCGGGAACTGGTTGTGGGCTCTTCGCCTTCCGGGCCGGTGATGCTGTCCGACGTTGCCCGGATCGTCCTCGGAGAAGGAACGCCGACCAGCATCTCCCGCACTAACGGCAAGCCAGCCATCGGCGTATCCGTCATAAAGGACGCCGAGGCCAACACCATCGAAGTGACCGACAGCGTGCGGGAGGCGCTGGACGGCCTCACCGAGCTTCCCCCTTCCGTTGAAATCGTCACCATTTCCGACCAAGGCCCGGAAATACAGGAACAGATCAACACGCTGCTGAGCGAGGCGGCCTACGGGTTCCTGTTCGCCGTGGCGGTCGTCTTCGTATTCATGTTGAGCTTCCGGCCCACAGCGATACGCGGAATGTTCAATACCCTTCGCCCGACTGCCGTGATAGCACTGGCCATTCCGTTGAGCGTTCTCACCGGCGTGCTGCTCATGGCCTGGCAGGACATGACGCTGAATTTCATGACCTTGGGCGGCCTGGCGATTTCCGTGGGCCGGGTGGTGGACGACGCGATTGTGGTGCTGGAAAACGTCTACCGCCACATACAGGCAGGGCGTGAACGCTGGCGGGCGGCGCTGGACGCCACTGTGGAAGTAGGGCCCGCCATTTTCGCCTCGACGCTGACCACCATCGTGGTGTTTATTCCGCTTGGGTTCATCGAGGGCCTCGTTGGGGCATTTTTCCTGCCCTTCGCGCTGACGGTCTGCTTCGCGTTGGTTGCGTCCCTGGTGGTGGCGCTGACTGCGGTGCCGGTGCTCGGGGCGTACCTGCTCCGCCCGGGCGATTTGCCGGAAGCGGCAGGCGACGACGACGTAACCTTCGTGCATGAGACCTGGATGCAGCGGGCCTACACCCCCGTGCTCCGGTGGACGCTGGGCCACAAGGCGGTCACTTTAGGAGGAGCGGTGGCTGTCACCGTGGTCAGCCTGGTCCTGCTGACCCTGATTCCTGTGACCCTTTTCCCATCCGGCGGCGAGCGTATGATCGAGATCGAATTGACCATGCCGCCGGGGACGCCTGCCGACCGCACATTGGAAGAGGTCGTAGAAATCGAGGGTAACATCCGCGGCGTTGCGGACATATACACCGCCACGGTCGGGATCACCGGCCTCGGTTTCGGTGGCGTGCCCGGCGCTTTCAACCAAGCGAGCATATTGGTGATTCTGGCGACCGACGCCCCTGAAGACTTCGCCAGCACTCTCAGGGAAGACCTGGCGAAGCCGGAACGGGTCGTCCGGGTAACCGAGCTGGCCGAAGGGCCGCCAACAGCCGGCATAGAGATTAGCATTTCGGGCCCCAACTATGATGGCATCGCCACAGTGACCCAGGAACTCATGGCGTCTTTGACTTTGCTGGACGGTGTGATCAACCTCGAAACCGATGCGGCCCAGGTCAGGGAGGAGGTCGCCGTAGAAGTGGACCCGGCGGCTGCCGCGGCGATCGGCCTGACCACCCGCCAGGTCGGGTTCCAGTTGAGCCAGTTCCTCGTCGGCCGGACCGTGACCACTATCAACATCGACGGCGAGTCTACAGACGTGGTCCTGTCAGGCGGCCGCGAATCGGTCAGCAGCCTCGAAAAAATAAGCAATCTGGTAATCGTCGGCCCAGGAGGCGCCGCCCCACTGAACGAGCTTGCCGAAGTGGTCACCAGAGAGGGTCCGGTCACCATCAGCCGCACCGACCGCCAACGCTCCGCGAGCATCACGGGTGACATCACCGCTGAGGACACCCAAGCGGTCGGCCGCGAGATCGACCTGAAGATTGCCGCGCTTTCCCTGCCGCCGGGCGTCAGCGTGACCAGCGGCGGAATCTTCGCTGACATCGCCGAAGGTTTCCAGGCGATCTTTCTCTCTATGGCAATCGGGATAGTCCTGATGTACCTCGTGATGGTGGCGAGCCTTGGCTCCCTGCGGAACCCGATTGTCATCGTCACCAGCCTGCCCTTGGCCCTGATCGGGGTGCTCGTGGCTTTGGCCGTTACCGGCCGCAGCTTGGGCCTTCCGTCCATGATGGGAATCCTGCTGCTTATCGGGATCGTCGTGACCAACGCCATAGTGCTGATCGCCTTCGTGGAGCAACTCAGGGAACGAGGAATGTCGGTCTTCGAAGCGCTGATGACTGGGGGCCGGGTGCGCTTGCGCCCCATCCTCATGACCGCTCTGACCACCAGCTTCGCCCTGCTGCCCCTGGCGGCTTTTTCAGGCAGCGAAGGAGGCATCATCAGCGCCGAGTTGGCCACGGTCGTAATCGGCGGCTTGATCAGCTCGACCGGACTCACGCTGATAGTCGTTCCCATTGTCTACTACCTGTTTCACGTAAGCATCCCCAACCTGTTCAGCAGGCGTCGGGCAGCTCCGGCCCCGTTGGCGGAGCCGCAGCCTGAATAGGCGGGGCGGCTAACCCAATCGCGCCTGAACTAAGCGTTGCCGGCATGACCGTACGCCGCGGGCTTTTTCAAGTTTGTTTCCCGGCGACGGCTAGCGGGGCGCCGCAGGCCGGCGGGTCCGACCGTTTTGTCTACGCTCTGGCCTCCAACTCGAGGGAGTAAGCTGTGGACACGCCTGCGCCGCCGTTCTAAACTAGCGAAACCGGCAATTGGTCCAACCGGGAATTAGTCAATTGAAGGCGGGGCCCGCTCCATGTACGCGATGATTTTGGCTGGCGGCAAGGGAGAGCGGCTCAGGCCGCTGACTGACAACGTCCCCAAGCCCATGGTGCCCTTGTGCGGGAAGCCAATCCTGCAACACCAGATCGAATGGCTGAAGGATGGCGGGGTTACCGATGTCGTTTTCCTGGCCGGTTACCTCTGGGACACGATTCAGGACTACTTCGGTCGCGGCTCCGGCTTCGGCTTCAACGCTGTCTACAGCGTGGAGGACTCCCCCTTGGGCCGGGGCGGGGCCATCAAGAAGGGCTATGCACTGGTTCCCCCTGACGAAGAGACGGTAGTGGTGTTGAACGGCGACATCGTCACCGACGAAAGGCTGGACTCGATTCTAGCCCGGCACCGGGAGCGGAAATCTCGGGATGCTTCCCTCCTTGCGACCCTGCTGGTTGTGCCGATGGTAAGCCCTTACGGACTGGTCGATATCGACGCCGCCGATGAGGTGACCGGTTTCCGGGAAAAGGTGGAACTGCCTCATTGGATCAACGGCGGTGTCTATGTATTCGACCGGGCTATTTTCTCCGGCTTCCCCGATTTGGGCGATCACGAGGTGGAGACCTTTCCGCAGTTGGCCCAAGAAGGCAGAATCGCCGCGTTCAAGACCAGGGCCTTTTGGACCAGTATCGATTCCTTCAAAGACCTGCGGGAAGCAGAGGAGCACATGAGCCGCCCCCAGGCCGCCTGAGAGAACATTGACACCCCGGCAGACGAACATAGCCCTTAGCGAGACTCGAAACCCTCTGGCCGCATCCCCTTTGGCCCGGATGGCCGGCAGCATCAAGGCCAACGTCGAAAAGGTGCTCGTGGGCAAGGGTGAGGTGATCGAGTTGACCTTGGCGGCGGTGCTCAGCGGGGGCCACGTCCTGGTGGAAGACGTACCCGGCATCGGCAAGACTACTTTGGCCCGCAGCTTGGCCGAGTCCCTCAAGTGTTCCTTCCGAAGGATCCAATGCACACCCGACCTGATGCCCTCCGATATCACCGGAGTGCACTACTACAACCAGAAGTCTGGCGAGTTCGAGTTTCGCCCAGGGCCCATCCTGGCCCAGGTCGTGCTGGCCGATGAGATCAACCGGGCTACCCCCCGCACCCAGTCGGCCCTGTTGGAGGCGATGGGAGAAGGGCAGCTTACGGTAGACGACCGGACTATGGAGCTGCCGGCCCCTTTCCTGGTCATTGCCACTCAGAACCCCGTCGAATTGGAGGGCACTTTCCCCTTGCCTGAAGCCCAGTTGGACCGGTTTCTGCTGCGCCTGCGAATGGGCTACCCGGACGAGTCAGAGGAAGGCGAGATGCTGGCCCGGTTCAACGGTTCGAACCCCATGGCTGAACTCCAGCCCGTGGCGGACGGGGCTGAAATCGTCGAACTGCAGAACCAGGTGCGGGAAGTGTACGTCGATCCGGTGCTCAGCAACTACATGGTGCAACTGGTCCAAGCGACCCGGCGTCACGACGACGTCGAACTCGGCGCCAGCCCTCGGGCCACGTTGGGACTGTTCCGGTGTTCTCAGGCCCTCGCTGCCATCCGCGGTCGGGCGTTCGTAACGCCCGACGACGTAAAGCTCCTGGCTCCTTACACCCTGTCCCACCGGATAATCCTGAAGTCTCAGGCCCGTTTGCGGGAGCGCCGAAGCGAAGACGTAGTCGCCGATCTCTTGTCTCAAGTGGGGGTGCCGGTCTAAGAATACCGAGGACCCTCGGTCGGGGGCACGCGCCGCTTCCCGGGTTAAAAGAGACGGGCGGCGGTGCGGGGAAATACCATGCTGAACGAACTTTGGCTCTTGGTCAGCGGGCTGTTGCTCTTTGTCGGGCTGCTGGCCAGCGATGGGCTCCTGTTGATTGTGGGCGCCCTGGTAATCGTCGTCTGGGCCGTTGTCCGCCTATGGGACCGTTACGGCTTCAGGGCCGTGACCCACACCCGGTCTATAGCCAACCATCGCGCTTTTATTGGAGACTGTTTTGATTACACCGTAACTCTAAGTAATGACAAGGTGCTGCCGCTGATCTGGGTCGATATCCAAGACTCGTTTCCGGGCGGCCTCGGGCTTCCCGGCGGAGTCCTGAGGGGCTCGGGGTTGGAAGACAACCGGCAGCACACTATCTCGACCTCCTTGCTCCCATACCAGCGCGCGTCCTGGAGCTACACGCTGGAATGCCGCGAGCGCGGCTATCACCGCATCGGCCCGGTGCGAATCCGCAGCGGCGATATCTTCGGATTCACCTCCGGTGAAGCGCGGTTCGAAGCCGTCGATCACGTTCTCGTCTATCCGAGGGCGCTTGACCTGGAACACGTGCTGTTCCCGCCCGAGCATCCTTTCGGCGTGGCCCGGGGCCGGCGACCGCTGTATCATGACCCCAACCGCGTCATGGGACAAAGGGACTACCGGCCCGATGATCCCCTCAAGCACATCGATTGGAAAGCCACGGCGCGGTCCGGGCAGTTGCAGACCAGGGTGTTCGAGCCGGCGGTCTCCATGAACATGTTGATTGCCGTCAACGGCTCCACCAGCGACTACGTGTGGCAGGGGAGCAACCGGCGGCTCTTCGAACGGGCCATCACCGCGGCGGCTTCGGCAGCGGGCTTGGCCGACCGGCGAGGGTACAGCTTCGGCCTCATCAGCAACGCCGTGGCCAGCTATTCCGGCAAATGGTTGAACGTGCCGGTCGGAGGGGCATCGAAGCAGATGACCCTGGTGTTGGAAGGGCTGGCCATGGCCGCCCCTTACGTGGCCGCGTCCCTCATCGATGTCTTCCAGGCCGAGCGCGAATCGCTGCCTGCCGGGTCCTCGGTACTGCTGATTACCAGTGTCATAACCGACTCTCTGCCGGACTCCATAGCCGACATCCGGTCCCGGGGTTTTCAGGTCTCGATATTGTATTCGGGAGACGGTTCGCCGCCCTCAACCTTGGCGGACGCCCCGGTGGTTTCCGTGGCCCGGGAACTTGATGCCGCGGATAGCCCGGAAACGGCCTCCGGGCCTCCCCCGGAACCCGGCCGCAGGAAACAATGAGTCGTTATTGGCGAAGTGGCGTGATCACCGCGTCGCTCCTTTTCCTGGAGGGGTGCGCGTTGTACCTGGCATTTGCCGCCATCAGCGCCGTGACCCAGGCGCCTGCCGTCAAACTCCCTTTCTGGCTGGTGCTGCTGGCCTTGGTCTGGGGGTTCGCATTGTCCTCCTACCTGCCCACAGTGAATGTGACCCCTCGGATCCGGGGACTCATCGGCCTCGCCGCCGGCATCCCCTCGATACTGGTATTAGCGGCATTCCACACCGGCCTCGGCCTGATCCCCGCTGGCGCCCTGTCCTGGGGTGGACTGCAGACCGCCCTGGTCTTCGGTGCGTCGGTCCTCTTCCTGCTGGCGATCTGGTGGCGGGCCGTGGAAGTTTCGCGAGACGAGGCATCCCTGGAATCGGTCCGGTCCGCGTTTTTGATAGGGCTGATCGTACTGTTCGTTGCGGTGGTTGTGGACAGTCTGAGTCCGGTGGCCGTGGTCAACGGCTTCCTGGTCGTCGGCTATTTCGCCGTGGGTCTGGCCGGCTTGGCATTGGCCCGTTTCTCCTTCGAAAGCGGAGATGGGTCCGGCATGTCCACCGATTGGTTCATAGCCGTCTTCGTCTCCGTCGGAGGCGTGCTGGCATTGGCGTTGGCGGTAAGCGCCGCCGGAGTCGGCGGGTTGGGCGACTTAACCAGACAATTGGTGAGCGCAATTGGAGAGGCGGGGCTGTGGGTCCTCAAACCGGTGTTCCTGCTGTTGGGCGTGTTCGCCAGTGCGTTAGTCACCATCGGCAACTGGTTGTCCGGCTTCTTTGGTGGCGGGAACCTGGATGGACTGGTCGAGGCGCAACAACGATTGGCCGAGTTCCACCAAAGCCTTCAAGAAGAGGCCCAGGACGGCGGTCCGCCTGTGGCATTGCTCACCGCCCTCAAGTGGCTGGCCTTCTTCGTGACTGCCACGGTGGCAGCCTGGCTGCTGTACAAGTTGTTCCGGGCCCGGCGTTTCCTGGCCCGGTCCGGAGCGGTGACCGAGACCCGTGAGTCGTCTTTTAGCTGGAAGCAGGTGAACGACGACGTGACCGGGTTCTTGGGCGACTGGTGGGCAAATCTCTGGGCAGTGAGGCCGGGTACCGGAAGGAGGCGAGGCGACCCCGGCAATCCCCGTGAGTTCTACCATGGCCTTCTGCGGCTGGCGGAGCGGGTGGGACAACCCCGGGAGGAATGGCAGACCCCCAGAGAACACCAGCGTACGTTGGTTGGACTTTTGCCCGCCGACCCGGTGGGCCGCATCGTCGACGATTTCCAAGCCTACCACTACGGCAACTGGGAGTTGGAGCCCGGAGTAGTGGAGCGGTTGAGCGAAGCCTGGCGGGAGTTGAATACCTTCTTGCGGGAACAGCAGGCCGCTTCCTGAGGCGGCGCGGCGCTTACCACTCAAGTGGTCCGCCGCCGTGGCCCGGCGGCAAAGTCGACCACTGCCAGCAAAAAGCGGCGGAGTTTAGCTTGTCTCGGCCAAGGCTTCATCGTGGATAACGGAGCCTGGCGCCCAGAATTGTTCGACTTCAAACGTTTCGGCGCGCTCCCTGGCGTGCCAGACGTCGTAGGCCATCTGCATTCTTAACCACAGCTCCGGGCTGGGACCAAACGCCTTGGATAAACGGAATGCCATGTCTACCGAAATGGCGCTTTTCTCGTTCACTACGTCCGACAGGGCCTGACGAGTAACCCCCAGCCCCGCCGCCGCCCTGGTAACCGACAACCCGAGGGGTTCGAGACATTCATGTTTCACGACGCCCCCTGGGTGGGGGGGATTGTACATCCGCATCATTCACTCCAAATTAGTGATAGTCTACATAATCCACGTCAAAGGCGTTGCCGTCCTCGAAGCGAAAGATTATCCGCCAATTCTCTGATACGGATACCGAATAGAATCCTCGTAACTGGCCGGTCAACCGGTGGAACCGGTATCCCGGCAGGTCCATTTCAGTAACCGTCGTGCTTTCGTTAAGCACGCCAAGGATACGGTCCACCTTCGGTCGATGGGACGGAGCTATACGTCCATACTCCCGCCGCTCGAATAGGTCCCTGAGCCCGCGGTGCCGGAAAGAGAGGATCACGAGTGGATTCTATGGTGTCGCCTGTCGCTTGTCAATTGACGCATCGCCCATTCCGGCCGTCGTGGGGCTAGCGGAAGTGGGGGATTACATGCCCGGCGATGGTGTCCATTAACTCCCGCAGTCGGCCGGTATCGCCGGAGTTCAGCGCCAGCAAGATGTGGTCGACCCCGGCAGCCCGGTAGGCTTCGATGCCAGCGCGCATGGCGCCCGGATCGTCGCCGGGAATACGGGCGCGGCCAACGGCGCGGCCGCTGGAAGGTCCGCCGTGTACCTCGACCTCCACCCGGGCCGACATGGCGATGGAAGCCGGGTCTCGCCCTGAATCACGGGCTATTCTCGTAATCTCTTGGCGGCCCAAGGCGAAGTCCTCGGCCGAGAGGCCCGTCGGGTGCCAGCCGTCTCCCACAGTGGCTGTCCGTCGCAGGGCGCCCGGGCTGGAACCGCCAATCCAGAGTGGTATGTGGGGTTCCTGCATCGGTTTCGGTGAGAAACGAAGGCCGGAGAATTGCCAGCGGTTGCTGCTGTAGCTGGGGCTGTGATTAGTCCACAACTCCTTCATGATCGCTATCGATTCATCGGTCAGGGAACCACGTTGGCGCAGGGGAATTCCCAGCGCCTCGAACTCTTCGGTCATGGCCCCGACGCCCACTCCCAGGATGACTCTCCCGCCGGACATCTGGTCCAGGGTGGCGGCATACTTGGCCAACTCCACGGGGTTGTGGTACGGGAGGACGAGCACCGAGGTGGCCAGAGATACGCGGTTGGTGGTAGCCGCAAGGTACGAGAGGGTGGCCAGTGGGTGGTAGTATGGACGGTCTTCCAACCGCTCCAGGATGTAACCGGTGTTGAAAAGGTGGTCCATCGTCCACACCGAGTCATAGCCCAAGGACTCGGCCAACGGCCCCAAGGCCAGGACCTCCTGCGGGTCCTCCACGCCCCAGTTGTTGGGAATCGTAACGCCGAATTGCACCGAATCCCCCTGCGGCTGGCTAGGCGGTGGTAATGGCCTGGATCACTCGGGCCGTCTCGATCGCGGCGACGGCCGAGCTGGCGCCCATGTTGCCCGATTTCCCCCCGGCGCGGTTCAGGGCTTGGTCCATGTTCTCTGTGGTCAACACACCGAAAATGGTGGGTACTCCCGTGTCCATGCTCACGGACCCTGCGCCTCCCGCAGCCTGCCCGGCAACCATGTCGTAGTGGGAGGTCTCGCCTCGGATCACAGCCCCCAAGCAGATAACCGCGTCGTAACGGCCGGTCTTGGCGAACCCCTTGGCGACCACCGGCAGTTCGAAGGAACCGGGCACCCAGGCCACGGTGATGTCCGAGTCGCGGACGCCATGTCGCTCCAGGGCGCCAAGGGCCCCGTCCAACAACCGTTGGGTGACGACTTCGTTGAACCGGGCTACGGCGATGGCGATCCTCAGCCCGTGTCCGTTCATGTCGCCCTTAACTTCGTTGGGCACTGCCGTTTCTCCTGGATAGGATTATTGGTTAAGATTATTGCCGGTATGGCGGACCGGACTGGGAACAGGGTCTGAGGCCGTCAATTGCTTGGTTGCTGGCTGCCCTCGTCTTTCCGAACGCCGGCCCAAACTACTCTGTCCACCACTTCCGGTTCCGGCACGGCCCCGGGGACGTGGATGAACTCGTTGATGACTGTGAAGGGCACCGATCTGATGCTGTATTTTCGGGTCAGGGCGGGAAATTCCTCGGCTTCAATCACGTCGGCGGCGATATGTTGGCTTTCGATGGCCAGTGCGTGGGCCAACCGGGCCATAGGCGCGCAATTCAATGAGCCCGGTGTGACGAAAACCTGGATGTGAACCGGTTGATCGAGGGACCGCAGCCGCTTGCGGGTGTCCATGGAAAGAGGACTGTTCTTCCGGGAAATGGTCATGATGTCTTCGATAATCGTCCCCAGTCCGTAGCCGATGGGCATGCCGAAGAAACGCACCCTCGAGCCCGATTCCGTGCCCAAGACGATGGCTGGAATTTGAGCGATTCCCTGCTCCTTGGCCGCCGCTTGATCGGCGTAGAAGTCCACGATTTCCAGGTTCAGCTTGGGGGAGAGGGCGGCCAGTTCTTCCATAAGCTGCTGGGCCTGCGGGCAGTACCGGCATTCCCGGCCGGGGATGGACAGGAGAGACGTTTTTTGAGTGAAGACGCGCAGGCCGACCGCAGCTTTCAGGTCCTTGCGGAAGGTCCGTTTGAGCCTGGCCCTTTCCGGGTTGGGGATCAGCGCTTGTTGCACCATTGGGACTCCTGGCAGGCCGCTCGCCGGGTTGGAGTTCGGAGAGTGTGAATGGACTCTGTCGGCGAACGGATTTCAGTTTACACGGGAACCGTGGTGTTATCCACCCTTGTCCAACATGCCGCGAATCGTGAACATGCGTTGGAAAAGAGTGACGCAGGAGACGGCGGCTATCGCCAGGAGAAACCATTCTATCTGGTTGACCAAAAGTCCCACACCCAGCAGGACCACCCGCTCCGGGCGGGTCATGATGCCGGCGCGGGTGAACACCCCGAGTCCTTCCCCCCGTGCCCTGAGGTAGCTGACGCCTTGGGAGAATATCAGCGCCAGCAACAATACGGTGATGAAGAAGACGCGGTAGTTGTCGGTCATATCGGCGCGCAGGGCGTATACCGCAAGGCCAACGAACAGGGCGGCCTCGCTGAGCCGGTCAAACACCGAGTCCAGCAGCGCCCCGAAAGGGCTGACCCGTCCGGTCAAGCGTGCCAACGCCCCGTCCATCAGGTCCAGAGCTCCGCCTGCGAGGAACACTATACCCCCGGCCAGCAACCATCCGGAGCCCACCAGGTAGGCGGAAACTACAGCGATGAGAAAGCCCAGGATGGTGATCCCGTTGGGACTGAAGCCGAGGGACCGGAAGAGTTTGGCTCCCGGGACCTCGAAATACCGGAGGACGGCCCCCCTAAGCTGCTCTCTGCCCGGAATGGCCATTGATCGCCTGGTGGCACAACTCGTAATACTTCTCGACACTGCGGGCAACGACTTCCCAACGGTATTCCTGGGCAGTCTCCCTGCCATTCCGGCCCATCCGCCTCCGCATCTCCGGGTCCCTGACCAGCGTTTCCAATGCCAGGGACAGGGCCTCGCTGTCATTCTTGGGGAAGAACAGGCCCTCTTGGCCCTCGGTCATCAGACCGCGGTAGCCCTCGATGCCGGAAGCGACCACAGGCTTGCCGGCGGCCATGGCTTCCAGCAATACAATGCCGAAGCTCTCGGCCCCGGTGGCCGGAGAACAGAAGATGTCGGCCGAGGCGTAGTAGCGGGGCAAATCGTCGTACGGGACTCTACCGAGAAACACCACGTCCTGAAGGTTGCGGGAACTGAGCACCCGCTCGCTATCTTTGTCAGGGTTGCCCGGCCCGACCACCAAGAGGCGGATATCGGGTATTTCCCACTTCAGGAGGCTGAATGCTTCCAGCAGGTAACGAAGGCCTTTGCGCCGCTCCAACCGGCCTACGAAGAGGATGTTGGTCTTGCCGTCCTGGTACTCCGGCCAAGGAGCCGCCTTCTGGGAGAAGTGCTCGACATCCACACCGTTGGGAATAATCTCGTAGTCGCCCGGGAAGGATGAGTTGACATAACGCCGGGCTGCCGGTGACACCGCGATGTTTCCGTGAAGGCGCTGGTGCCAACGTTTAATGAATGGATGGGCGATGTGGTACAGGTGAGCGTGGCTGTAGGAGGCGTGGAAGGTGCCGATGTTGACGGCCTGGGAAAACTCCAGTACGCACAGTGGCAAGATGGGCGCCATCGGTTCGTGGAGGTGGATGATGTCGAACTGCTCCCTTCTCAGCAGGGCCCTCACCTTCCGGTAGAGCCACCAGGAAAGGGAGACCCTCGCAATGGACCCGCCGCTGGGTAGGGGCACCGACCTGCCCAGCGGGACCAGAAGGTCCGCATCCTGGCATTCCCGGGACGGGGAATGTGGCGCCAATACCTGGACTTCATGTCCCAACCGGCCCAGTTCCCGGGAAAGCTGGGAGACGTGGGCGGTTACCCCGCCTGGCCAAGTGAAGTCGTATGGCGACACCATCGCGATCTTCAACTTAATTTCCTGTGCAATGGCCTATAAAACGAATTGATATGCGCCGCCTCCTATTCCAGGCCCGTTTGTTCCCCGACCGTATATTCTTGGGCCGTTTCCTCTTGGGCTGTTATAAATGCGTCCACCATGTCCCGCGCGACGCTGTCGGTGTACTGTTTGGGCGGCGACTTCATGAAATAGGCGCTGGGCCCGTAGACGGCCCCGGACTGGCCGCGGTCCATGGCGAGCTTGGCGCAGCGTATCGCGTCGACCACTACGCCTGCGGAATTCGGGCTGTCCCAGACCTCCAGCTTCACTTCCAGGTTGATGGGGGCGCCGCCGAACACCCGGCCCTCCATGCGTATATAACACCACTTGCGGTCCTTCAGCCAGGGCACGTGGTCGCTTGGGCCGATGTGGATGTTGTCTGGGTCTATCTCCTCGTCCAGTTGGGAGGTCACGGCCCCGGTCTTGGAGATCTTCTTGGAGGTGAGTCGCTCGCGTTCCAGCATATTGAGAAAGTCGGTGTTGCCACCGAAGTTCAACTGGTAGGTGTTGTCCATGGTTACGCCCCGGTCTTCGAACAGGCGGGTCAAAACACGGTGGGTGATGGTCGCGCCGAGCTGGGACTTGATGTCGTCGCCGATGATGGGGACGCCCCGCTCCTCGAAGCGCCGGCGCCAGTATTCCTCACGGGCCAGGAATACCGGGATGCAGTTCACCATTCCGCACCGGGCGTTCAATATCTGCTCCACATACCATTTGGTCGCCTGTTCGCTGCCGACAGGAAGGTAGTTGATAACGACGTCGACTTCCCGTTCCTGGAGAATGCCGGTGATGTCGGAGGTGGAATGGGGAGATTTCTTTACAAGATGCGACACGTACCGGCCCACGCCATCGTGGGTCATCCCCCGTTCCACGGTGACCCCGATGTGAGGGACTTCGGCGAACTTCAAGGTATTGTTGGGAGCGGTGAAGATCGCTTCGGAGAGGTCCTTCCCGACCTTGTTTTCGTCTATGTCGAACGCCGCGACCACCTCGATGTCTTCGATCCGGTAGTCGCCGATCCTGTTGTGCATTACCCCGGAGACTGCCTCGTCATCGGGAATCTCCACGTATTTGTGGATTCCCTGGATCAGGGAGGAGGCGCAGTTCCCTACGCCGATGATGGCAACCTTAATCTTCCCCACTCTATGGGCTCCTTTAAACCTGGCGTAGACTAACCGGACTACGGTACAGGATGCCTGATTTTAACAATTAGCCTTCGGTGTCTCAAGCAGGCGACCGGCGGATCGCGGCGACATCAGCAATGTCCGACGATTTTGCTTCGCAAAATTAGTCGAAGAACCGGATGATCGCGGTACGGTCGTCGTAGCGGAAACGCACTCCCAGGGTCTCGGGCACCCGGCCTTCCACCAGCCGCTCGCTAATGATCTCCTCGATGCGCTGGGTCGCCTCTTCCGGAGTGGCGGAACCCCGAACGATTTCCGCCAGTTCATCGGCCTGCATATTGTCGGTAACCCCGTCGGTGGCCAGCACCAGGCGTTCTCCGGGGTTTACGCTGATTTCGACCCGTGCGAGGTCTCCCAGGTCGGCGGCGGCTCCGATCGCCCGGGCCACCCCAACGTGCAGGAAGCCGCCAGCGCGGCCGCAGAGGCGCTGGTGGGAGTCTTGCGTCACCAGGAATATCGGGCTGTCGCCGGCTGCCACCACGCTGAGCCGGCCGTCCCGGTACAGTGCCGCTGATACCGTGGTCAGGAGAAACCGGCCGTTGCCAACCTGGAAAAACTCATCGTTGACGTCGGTCAGGATGGCAACGATGTCGTCCGCGGAGTCGACATTCCCTTGCTCCAGCGCCTCACCCAACTCACGGCTGGCTTCGCTCCCGCCATGGCCGGTCACGCCGTCCATCACCACGTCCAAGAAATCGTCGTTCCCTAAATCACGGGTAAGGAGGTTGTCCTCTCCGTGTGCCGAATTGTCCCTCAGGGTTGAAAATCTACTCGAGGCCATGGTGAACTCTCAAACCCCCTTCATCATGTCTGGATTGCTGTGAGCCTGAACTTGTGCATTGGCCCGACGACGCTCGTGCCGCCGGATTGTCCAGGGCGCCGGCGCCCCGCCATTTACGCGGCATACGCGCCCAACTCGGCTTCCGGATCGAACAGAAAGCGGGTCCAGTAATCTTCTTTCAGCCAGCCCAGCGCTTCGGTCCAGGCCTCCTGGGCCGAGGCGAAGCCGGTGAGCGACCGGTCCCGCGACAGCACCTCGTCGAGATAAGTGTTGACGTCTTGCTTGAATTGATCACAGTTGTCGTAAGACCGGTCCTTCAGCCTTTCCAAGATGACTCGCCCCGACGCCTCGACCCCGCCGCCGGCCTGGGACAAGTTGCGGTCCAAGTCCTGGACCTCCTCCCTCCAACTGACGATGGGACGGATTCCCCGGGCGTCCCGGTAGCCGTGGGCCTCGCGGGGCGGTTCCTCCGGGGTGGTATAGAACTTGACCAACTCCAAGCATGCGTCGTTCACGTCATACGGCGGCCGGCCCCTGGGCGCTTCGGATCCTGGTCCGGCCAAGGCTCCGGTGTCGATGACGGTGATCTTGGCCGACCCCGGCTGGAAGAAGATATTCTGAGGCCGCAGGTCCAAGAGGACATACCCCGCTTCCAGGTGGACCTGTTGCAGTTCCAACAGCTGATTGTGGATCGGGAACTTCGGTGCCGACCGGTTTTCGACGAGGGGGAAAAGAGCGAAGAGGTTCTGGCCTGCCGCTATCGGCACCCCGGTAATCCGGGACATCATGTCCCCGAGGAGCGGTATGCCGGCGGCCCGGCCCTGCGCTAACACCGTGTACGTCTCACCAAGCTCGTCGCCGAAAAAGCCGTCGTGGGCGGCCCTTTCCGTGTATCCCAGGATCGGCGGGATCAATTCAGTCTGCCGGCCTATTTCCTCATAGACTTGGACAATCCGGGCGGTGCGCGCTTCGATGTTTTCGTGTTGTCTACGGCTGATGGCTTGGGGCATAGGCCGTTTGATAGCAACCTGCTGTCCGGTCTCACGGTCGATGCCCGATCTGACCTCGTAGTCGGCGCCGGTGCCCAGTCTGCCCGTCAATTCATACCGGCTGAGGTCTACCTGATCAACCAAGACTCGCTCCCAAGCAGGCTTGTTCCGCACCGAAAATAAGCCTTGGACTCACAAATTGCAACCGGGCCGCCGGCCGTTCGGGACCGTCGCCGTGGTCCAATTTCCTAACCCTCCACTCTGCTCGAGGGCGCCCGGTACAGCAGGCTCACCCAGTCTTCCCGCAGCCAACTGCGGATTAACGAAAACCCCAGGGGCTCCAGTGTTTCGTCGACCTCTGGCTGCTGTGACTGCAGCAGGCCCGAGGCCACGAACAGGCCTTCGGGCTTGAGCGCCGCCAGTATGAAGGGGGCGCGGTCGCACACGCCGCGGGCCGAGATGTTGGCCACCGCCAGGTCGAAGGTCCCGCCGGAGGCTGTTGGGTGAGGGACCGATCCCTTGGCCAGGCTGACCTGCTTCTGCAGGCCAAGCCTTCGGATGTTCCTGCGGGCGGCGGTGACGGCTTGGGAGTCGATGTCCAGGGCGGCCACACGCCCGGCCCCAAGTTTGACGGCGGCGATGCTCAAGATTCCGGACCCGGTCCCCAGGTCCAGAACGGCCATGTCTGGGGTCACCAACTCCTCCAGGGCTTCCAGGCAGGTGTAGGTCGTGGGGTGGTAACCGGTGCCAAAGGCGATGCCGGGGTCCAATTCGATGACGGTCCGGTCTTCCGCACCTTCTGATGTCGGGTCCAGTTCCAGCCACGAGGGTTTGATTACCAGCCTGCGGCCCACGGGGAGAATGCCGAAGTATGACTTCCAGGTGTTGGCCCAGTCCTCATCGTCGGGCAGCTCTCTAATCGTCAGCTCGTCCAGTTCCTGCACCGCGCTGATCAGCTTGACGCCGACCTCAATGCGTGCCAGCCGCTGCCGGGAACCAGTCTCAAGATAGGTGCGCAGCATCACCCGGCCCCCGCCCTGCGGCTCGGTGCTCAGACCCTTTCCGTATCGGCCGAACAGGTAGGAAACGGGTTCCACAAACTCGTGGGGGACTATGAGGCTAAGTTCGTTCCAAGCCATATTCACTGGAAAAACGGTGCGACTACCGTATCCATTCAGTACATTTCATTGTTACATCTCATGCGGGAGCATGGAATTGCCCCTCCACCTCGGCGACGGCGGCGCCAGGTTTGGGGGCGGCAGGCTACAGTGCCTCTTTGATGCGGTCGAAGAGACCCTTGTCTCGTTCTTCTTCA
Source organism: Dehalococcoidia bacterium (assembly GCA_965220625.1). Classification (GTDB taxonomy): domain Bacteria; phylum Chloroflexota; class Dehalococcoidia; order Lucifugimonadales; family UBA3495; genus VXOI01. The sequence goes on along the minus strand of CBDCQN010000003.1, from coordinate 758,797 downwards.
TCATCGTCGTCGGGCCCGCTCCCGTTTCGGGACCGTTTGTCCCCGTTGAACGACTTGGCCAGTTCCTCCAACAGCTTCTTCTGGTGACCGTCGAGGGAACCGGGTACCCGCACGTCCACCACGACCCTCAGGTCGCCCCGGCGGTTGCCATTGAGGCGGGGTACGCCCTTGCCCCGAATCCTGAACTCGGTCCCGGGCTGGGTCCCTTGGGGCAGCTTCAACCTTTCGTCTTCCCCGTCAAGGGTAGGGACGAACTTTTCCACCCCGAGCGCCGCCTCTGCCATGTTGACGGGAAGCTCGTAGAGCAGGTCGGAATCTTCGCGAAGGAACAAGGGATGCTCCAATACATCGACATGCACGTAGAGATTGCCCAACCCTCCGCCCTCGCTTCCCGCGTCACCTTCGCCGGTGAGCCGGACTTGCATTCCGCTCTCGACTCCGCCGGGGATATTGACGGCGATTTTGCGTTTCCGCCGCTCCCGGCCGAAGCCGCGGCAGGCGGAACATGGTGTGCTGATGGTGCGGCCGCGGCCCTGGCAGCTGGAGCAGGCCACGACCTGGGTGAACTGGCCGAAAACGCTGCGCTGGGCCCGCCGGACCTGTCCGTTGCCCCGGCAAGTGGCGCAGGTGTCTATGGACGTGCCCGGCTCGTTGCCCGCGCCCGAGCAGCGCTCACAGCTTTCAAGGCGGTTGATTTCAATTTCTTTCTCGACACCGAATACAGCCTCTTCGAACGCCAACACCACGCGCTGTTGCAGGTCTCCGCCTCGCTGGGCCTGGCGGGCCCGGCCCGAGGCGTCTCCAAAGAAGGAATCGAAAATGTCGCCAAAGCCGCCGAAAACGTCGAATCCGTCAAAGGGGCGATCCCCACCGGAGTTGGCGCCAACTCCGGCTTTGCCGAACCTGTCGTACTGGGCGCGTTTCTTGGTGTCCGACAGGACTTGATACGCTTCGTTGATCTCCTTGAATTTTTCTTCGGCGTTGGGGCTTTTGTTGCGGTCGGGATGAAATTCCATGGCCTTTTTCCGAAAGGCCTTTCGAATCTCCTCGTCGTTAACGTTTCTGGCTACGCCGAGGATGGAGTAGTAGTCCTGGTCTGGCATTATCGATCACTCTTCAAGATGCCGCTCTGTCGGTCAACGACTTGGGTTGGTCGCCGGTCCGGTCGGTAACGGACCGGATGGGCCGTGGAACGCATGCATTACTGATTATAGTCCAGCCCGGCAGAGCCCTCAATAGCGGGAACGTGAAACGGGCCGTTGACCGCAATTTCCCGGGCCGGGGGTGACGGCGGCCGGGACTCAATCTCCTTGACACCCATTGGCTGCCTAGTTAGGATGAATTAAGGAGATCAGTCTCCCAAACTGGGCATACTAGGCGGAAAAGGAAAGGTGATACCGTGGAATATATCATCGTAATCCTAGCCGTCCTGGCGGCCGCAGGGATAGGGGTTTCAGCCTGGTCGGTTCTCAAATCTAAAAGCAACGATTCGCGGCTACAAAACGCGAATGAGAGCGCCGCAGGTGTAATGACTCAGGCCGAGGAGGACAGCAGAAAAGTCCTCCTGACGGCACAGGAAGAGGTCCTAAAACTACGAAGCACGGCAGAGACGGAAATCAAGGAACAACGCCAGGAACTCACCCGTATGGAACGAAGGCACTCGCAGCGGGAGGAGCAACTGGAACGCAAGATCGAGACCCAAGAGCAACGGCAACTGGACTTGAACGGCAGAGAGGCCGAGGTGGCCGAAGCTCTCCGGGATGTTGAAGGGCAAAAGGCAGAGCAACACAAGGTCCTGGAAAGAATAGCCGGACTAAGCGTAGACGAGGCCCGGGAGCTGATCGTAAAGCGGGGTGAGGATGAAGCCCAGCACGATTTGGCCCGGCGCTACTACGAGTTGGAGAGGGAACAAAAAGAAAGGGCCGATGAGAACGCCCGCCGGATCATTACCATCGCCATCAACCGTCTTGCTTCCGACGTAGTTGCGGAAACCACCACTTCCATAGTTTCCCTGCCCAACGATGAGATGAAGGGTCGTCTCATCGGCCGCGAAGGGCGCAACATCAGGACCCTGGAGGCTTTGACCGGGGTCGACGTTATCATCGACGATACCCCGGAAGCCGTAACGGTTTCCTGCTTCGACCCGGTGCGGCGCGAAGTAGCGCGGCTCGCCTTGGAGAAGCTGGTTTCCGACGGGCGCATTCAGCCCGCCCGTATCGAAGACATGGTGAACCGGGCCCAGGTCGAAATCGACAATACAATCATGAAGGCCGGTGAGCAGGCCACCTTTGACGTGGGTGTCAGCGGCCTCGACTCGGAATTGGTCCGGCTGCTCGGTCAACTCAAGTACCGGTACAGCTATGGGGAGAACGTCCTTCAACACTCCGTGGAAGTGGCGTTGCTCGCCGGCATGTTGGCCGCCGAATCCGGAGCCAACGTGCAGGTCGCCAAGGTAGGCGGTCTGTTGCACGACATCGGCAAGGCGTTGACCCATGAGATCGCCGGCCCCCACGCCGAGATCGGCGCTGAAATCGCAAAACGTCACGGCATCGGTCATAGCTCTTACCGGGGTATCCTGGAGCACCACTGGGACGAACACGAGACCATCGAGTCGTTCTTGGTCGCTTCCGCCGATGCCATCAGCGCGGCCCGTCCCGGCGCTCGCAAAGAGTCCATGGAACTCTACGTGAAGCGGCTGAGGGAGTTGGAAGAGGTAGCCACCAGCTTTACCGGCGTGGAGCGCGCCTTCGCCATTCAGGCTGGCCGGGAAGTCCGCGTAATGGTCAAACCGGACGACATCGACGACATTACGTCGGCGACGTTGGCCCGGAATATAGCCAGGAAGGTCGAAGAAGACCTGGTGTTCCCGGGGCAGATTAAGGTGACTGTAATCCGGGAGACCCGAAATATCGAGTACGCGCGTTAAGATCACGCGTTTAAGATCAGGGGAAAAGAGTACCCAGCCGGCTTTTCGGTTTGGCTAACCGTCTGACGAATAGACATCTCGATGTTCCGGCGAGCCGCTCCGCCCGGCGCCGCCGGTCCCAGAGGGATCGATGGGGACCCAGGAGCGGGCATAAACCCGGCTGCTGGGTCCCTTCTAATATCCGGGCCAACCCGAAGGACGGCCCAACACCGCTGCCGTCACAACGATAGGGGACGGCATGATAACGAACGGCATAATAAGGAACGGCGCTTCGTGCGAATATTGATGATAGGGGATGTGATCGGCAGGCCGGGACGGGAAGCCGTCCGGCGTATCGTGCCGGACCTTCGCTCCGAACAGGCCATAGACCTTGTGATCGCCAACGGGGAGAACACGGCCGGAGGGTTCGGCCTCACCATGGAGACCGCCTCTGACTTGCTGGACTCCGGCGTGGACGTGCTGACCTCCGGCAACCACATTTGGGACAAGAAAGAGATCATCCCGTATCTGGATGACGCCCAGGATGAAGGTCTGCCGATTCTTCGCCCGGCCAATTATCCCGAAGCTCCGGGGATCGGACTGCTCCGGCGAAAGGGAGTGACTGTTATCAACCTCATGGGACGGGTCTTTATGGCTGCGGTAGACTGCCCCTTCCGCACCGCCGACCGGTTGCTCGAAGAGTTGCGCCGGGAGGACTCCGGCAACATGATCATTGTCGACTTTCACGCCGAGGCCACTTCGGAAAAGCAGGCTATGGGCTGGTACCTGGACGGCCGGGTCAGCGGCGTGTTCGGCACCCACACTCACGTGGGCACGGTGGACGCCAGAATCCTGCCCAGGGGCACCGCTTACCTGACCGACGTGGGTATGACCGGTCCGGTGGACTCGGTGATCGGCAGCGACAAGAACTCGGTTCTGGAGCGGTTCTTGACCTCCATGCCCCAACGATTGGCCGTCGCCAACGGCCCCTGCTCCCTGAACTCGGTCCTGGTGGATGTCGACGACGCGACCGGCACGGCCAGGTCGCTGGAACGTATCGACAGGATGGCTGATTGACATGGCCGTAGACGTTGACCTGCATCTGCACACCCTGGCCTCCGACGGCCGGCTCACCCCCACCGAACTGGTGCGTCTGGCCGCCGGACAGGGACTGAAGTGCGTCGCCATCACGGACCACGACACCACCGAAGGCTTGGCCGAAGCCTACGAGGCTGCCGGGGACTTCCCGGACCTAACTATCATTCCGGGTATCGAGCTCAGCGCCGATATCCCCGGGGACGAAGTCCACGTCCTGGGTTATTACCTTGACTACGGCGACCCGGACTTCCAGGAGCAACTCCGGCAGTTCAGGATCGGCCGGGTAGACCGCGCCAGGTTGATGGTCGAGAAGCTGGACACTCTGGGTGTTCACCTGGAATGGGAGCGGGTGCAGGCGATGGCCGGCGACGGGGCGGTCGGTCGTCCTCACATCGCGTTGGCCATGGTGGAGGCCGGTTACTGCAACGAGCCCAAGGAGGCCTTCCCGGAATACTTGGGGCGCAACGGCCTGGCCTACGTGGAGCGGCCGAAGTTGAGCCCCGAAGAAGCGGTGGGAATGATCCGGGCGGTGGGCGGCGTGGCCGTTCTGGCCCACCCCGCTTACATGAACGACATGGAGGCCGGCGTCGCAAACCTGTCCAAGTGCGGGCTCTCCGGTATGGAGGTCCACTACGCCCAATACAACGACGGCACCATCCGGCAGTTGGACCGCTTGGCCCGGGAATACCGCCTCATACCGTGCGGCGGAAGCGACTATCATGGCCTGGGCAACGCCGGTGAGCCTCTGCCCGGAGTGAATGGTCCATCTATGGACTCGGTTGATTTGCTGGCCGCCGCTGCGGTGGAGAGCCGTAGCCAGTTGACCTCATGATCGAGTCCACTTCGGGGATGTTCCCGGGAACTTTTGATGGGGGAACCGGGGAGCGCCGCTAGAAGACATGGAAATCGCCGCCCTGTATGTCGCGTACTACATAGTGGGTTCGATTCCCACCGCGTACCTGATCGGCAGGTTGGCGAAGGGCGTGGACATCCGGCGTTTCGGAAGCGGCAACGTGGGCGGGTCCAACGTCTTCGAGCACGTCGGAAAGCGGTGGGTCGTTCCGATGGCCTTCTCGGAAGCGGTCGTGAAGGGCGGCGGGCCCATCTGGGCCGGGATGTACCTGTTGGACCTGGAACGGTCCTCGGCGCTGCTGATCGGGGCTCCTCTTCTTGCTCTGGCGGGCAACAACTGGTCTCCGTTCCTCCGAATGCAGGGAGGACGCGGCATAGCGGTGACAGCGGGAGCGCTGTTGGCCTTTTCACCGCCGTTGTTGGCGATTGCCGCATTCATCGCTATCGGAGGCTGGGCACTGACTAAAAGCTCCGGGATCTGGGTCTTGATCGCATTGGCGTTACTGCCGGTCGGAGCCTTGTTCTTCCCCGGTGGATTCTCGGTGGTTTGGTTCGGTGGCGATCTCCCGGTGGTCTGGTATGGTTTGGGGGTGCTGGGCATCGTGAGTTTGAAGCGGTTGTCCTCCAACTGGGCGCCGTTACCCGAGGGCCTGCCGCGCAAGAAGGTACTGTTCAACCGGCTGGTGCGGGACCGGGATGTGGACGACCGCACTCAATGGGTCAACCGCATGCCGGGCGCCACGCCGTAGAATATTGCGACGGTGTAGAATACATAGCACAGGTGTGGTTTTAACACCGAGGCGACCCGAGCGAGGGCGTCATGGAACAGTCTCAACAAGTGGATGACACTCATGGTGTCGGCCATTGCGCTTGGCATCCCGCCGTGGAAACGCGGCTGTCTTGCAGCCACTGCGGCAAGAGCATCTGCACCCAATGTCTGGTGCAGGCTCCTGTGGGCATCCGGTGCCGTGAATGCGGCAGACCGGAGAAGATGCCGACCTTCGACGTGCAACCCAACTACTACGCTCGCGCGGTGGGAGTGGGCGTCGCCATCTCCGTCGGCGGCGGGTTGGTCTGGTTGCTGTTCAATTTGCTGGTGGGCGGCGTTCCCTACGTTTCGGCGTTGGCCGCGCTGGCCGTCGGTTATGGGGCCGGGGAGTTGATCAGTGCGTCGGTAAACCGCAAACGCAGCCGCGGGCTGGCCTGGATCGCCGCTGCGGCGGTGGCGGGGGCCTACCTGATAAGCCTTACGACGAACCCCTTTGGCGTCAGCTTCTTAGGCTTGATCTGTGTCGGAGTGGCCGTCTACATGGCCGTGTTGAAGGTCAAGTAGCCCGGCGGAATCCCTCCTTAGAGGGTCACCTACTCTAACAGGTTATTCTTCAACCACTGGAGCGTTGAGAACGGCCTGCATCATGTGAAGGACCGCGGCTGGGATGAGAACATCCACGCGCTGCGCCGTTGGGCGAGGTATACCCAGCTTGGTCCAACCCCAGCAGCCCGGCAGGATTAGCGAACGTACATTTCGCATTCCCTGCTGGGGTCTCCAAAATACTCCGCTTTACGCTACAGAATAGCCATAAAAGCATGGACTGGCCGCTAACGCCGACCCTATACTCGGATTACGTTCCTGACGGTTCTTAGCACGGTCCTTGCGGTAATCCCTTTTCATTGTGCGCAATGACGCCGGCCCACCCGTATGGCCGTCCCTCGGGTGTCTGAGGAAGGTGACGGATAAATGGTAGCTTTACAAGCTGCAAATACAAATTGGTTTAGTTGATGGGAGGGGGGGAAGATGACATCAGAAAACACTGCTCCTCAAGAGGAAATCGCCGGTCAGACCATTATTGACGATCAGGTGATTGCCTCTATCGCAAACACTGCTGCTCGGGAGATTGAGGGAGTGTCCAGCCTGGGCTCAGGTTCAGTACGCCGCATCCTTTCCGAACGCCTGGGCGGCGGTGAACGGCGGGCACGGGGCGTAGGAGTCGTGTCCGGCCGACGAGAGGCCATCGTCGACATGGAGTTGAACGTCTATTACGGTTATTCCATCCCGGACATCGTGAGTCAGGTGCGCGAGAACGTGTCCTCACGTATCTCGGATATGTGCGGCCTTACAACTAAGGAAATTAACATCACCGTCGGCGGCATTGACTTCGCCTACGGGCATCCCAGCCGGTTCGGACGGGTGGAGTAGCGCATGGGCTTGGAATCAAATATGGCGTAGTCCGATTTGGCTGAGGCAGGCATCGTTTTGCAATCAGAAACATCACACGGTCACCGCTGTCGAATTCGCTTACAGCTACCCCAACCCGTTCGCCCGGGTGGTGCAAATCGCGACTGAGGACCAGGCAACTGCCGTGGGACCGAGAGTAGATGCCGGAGCCTTGGTCCTTGTTTCTATTGAATCGCAGGCTACTGTGACCCCAAGAAAAACAATGGTCAGGAACAACGATTGACGCCAGGGCAGGACTCCTACCCTGGCGCGAGTTGGCTCAATCAAGCTCTCCTGCATTTAAACCACAGTGTTTCTTGCACCAGTTCCGTCGTCTACAGGCCCTTTTGTACGGAGGGCACTCCCGAGTCTGAGGCGAAGCCGGACTCTTCCAGTTGGTCTGCCGGAGTGTCGGAGCCGCTGGGCGATCCAGGGGATTTGGCTAGACCGCGAATCCGGCCTTCCACCGAATCCGCAATCTCGGGGTGCTGCTGCAGAAATTCTTTGGCGTTCTCTCGTCCTTGGCCCAACCGCGTTTCCCCGTAGGAGTAGAAAGCCCCCGACTTCTTGATGATTCCTTGGGAGGCGCCGATTTCCAGCAGGTCGCCCATCTTGCTGATGCCTTGGTTGAACATGATGTCGAACTCGGCAACCCTGAAGGGTGCGGCGACCTTGTTCTTGACGATGCGGGCCCTGACCCGGTTCCCGGTGATCTCCGTACCCTGCTTGATGGATTCGACCCGGCGGAGGTCGATTCGCACCGAGCTGTAAAACTTGAGCGCCCGGCCTCCGGGTGTGACCTCCGGACTGCCGTACGTCACTCCGATCTTCTCCCGAAGCTGATTGATGAACAACACGGCCGTCTTGGACTTGTGAATGGTGGCGGTCAGCTTGCGCAGCGCTTGGGACATCAGCCGGGCTTGCAGCCCAACGTGGGTGTCCCCCATGTCGCCCTCGATTTCGGCTTGGGGCACCAACGCCGCGACGCTGTCGATGACTACCGAGTCCACCGCGCCGCTACGAACCAACTGCTCGGTGATGTCCAGGGCCTGCTCGGCACTGTCCGGTTGGGCGATGAGTAGTTCCTGCAGGTCGAGCCCGCAATTCCCGGCGTAGACTGGGTCCAAAGCGTGCTCGACGTCGATGTAGGCGGCAACTCCCCCGGCCTTCTGGGTTTCCGACATGATGTGGATGGCCAGTGTGGACTTGCCCGCGGACTCGGCCCCGAAAATTTCAGTGACCCGCCCCCTGGGAATCCCGCCGATGCCCAAGGCCATGTCCACCGACAAAGAACCGGTGGGAATGGCTTCGGAGACCAGGCTGGCGGACATCTCCCCCAAGCGCATGACGGCGCCCTTGCCGTGGTCCTTCTCGATGGAGCTAAGAGCGATGTCCAGTGCTGTTTGCTTTGCTGCGTCCATGCTTTCCGACCTCACCCATCGTCAATCCGCTTTTGGCGCATCCTAACACAGGGTTATAGGGCCAACAACCAACAACTGTCAGCCTGGTTTCGCGGCGTTTACGCCGGGGGACAATCCCGCCTGACGGCGCGGGGCGGTGCGGGGCGGAGCTTGGACATGTAGGGAAACTTATGCAGATGGGGGACGTAACTCCGGACCAACTGGCCCGGCCTAAAACTCTCAAGTCCCGCCCTTGAAGCCGATGGTTACCGTTCCGTCTTCCACGATTACCGGTGTGACCCGCTCTCCTCCGGTCAACTCCAGCAACGCGGGAATCTGATCGGCCTGTTTGGAGAGGTCGACGTCGACATACGGCACCTTTCGCTTCCGGTAGTCCATCTTGGCGGCGGCGGAGAAGGCGCAATCGGGGTGGGTGTAGAGAGTCACCGATGGAGTGTTCGATTCAGGCACTTGTTTACCCCTATTCCAACTTGGCGGACTCAGGAGGGTCCGTGGCGTATGAACCCGAGCGTCCGGCTAGTGCATTCTGAACCCAATTGTAAGACGGCGGCGGACGTACTTCAAATGAGGGTTCCGGAAGAGGCCTGTTCACCCGGCACAAATAAGCTCCCGGGTCCTTTATGACACTTGGCCCTTTCCAACGCTGGGAACGATGTTTCACCATAGTGCCTTTCCAGAGTACTGCAATCCTGTTCCGAATCCAAATGGCACGGGACCGCAAAAACCCTCACCTCTCCTGCCGACGCGGCCTCTGACGTGAAAACGAGAGGAAATGAGAGGAAATGAGAGGGGAACTGAAAATTCCGACACCTTGCCCAAGGTTTCCAGTAGCGGGAGCGAAAATCTGGCGGACATCATCCGGGAAGCTTGGGGACCGCCAGGGTGTTATGCTAGTAGGCGTACCGTTCGGAGGGTTGTAGTCATCGAGGGTTTGGATCGGCGGTACGATCCGGGATAGGGCGATTCGAAAAATGGATACTGGTCATAAGGAAGCAAGTCCGCTGGCTGATCTGGCGGCGGTGTTGGAGGAGTTGGGCATCGGTTCGGGCCGCATTACTCCCAGACCAAGGGGGTTGCGGTTGGCTGGCGAGACCCGGACGCGGTTGGAGACCGCCGTTGCGCAAGCGGCGAACGAGGGTGCCGCCGGGCGTTCCTTGGCGTATGGCAACGCCTGCTACTCCCTTGGCCGCCACGACGAGGCCTCGGCCGTGTTTCGCAAAATTCTCGCGTCGGACCCGGCTGACTCCGTTGCCCGTTTCAACCTTGGGCTGGTGTGCCTCCGGTTGCGTGAGCCAGCGGACGCTGTGTCCGAGTTTACCGAAGTGCTGGTCCGCGAGCCCTATTTGCCGGAGGCTTACTATCAGAGGGGCAACGCCCATGATGACTTGGGGGAAGTGGAACGGGCGCTGGCCGATTACGGCCGGGCCTTGGAACTGGACCCCGGTTATCTCCAGGCCATGTACAACCGGGCCGTGGTTTTGGGGCAAGCTGGACGCCATCAAGAGGCGGTAGTACAGTTCGATAAGGTGATCGGGTTGAATCCGCAGATATCCAACGCCTTCCTGAACCGGGGAGTGTCGATGGACGAGCTGGGACTGCATGAGGAGGCGATCTCCAGCTATTCCAGGGCGGCGGAGTTGGACCCCGAAAACCCCCATGCCTGGTTCAACCGGGCCCGCACCCACTACTACCTGGGCATGCTCCAAGAGTCCCTTGATGATTACACAGAGGTGGTGCGCCTGACTCCCGGCGATGCCGAGGCCTTCAACAACCGTGGCTTGGCCTTCGACGCCCTGGGAGACTACGACGAGGCGTTGGAAGACTATGACCGGGCCTTGGCTATCAAGCCGGACTTCGCCGAAGCCTACAGCAACCGGGGAGCGGTGCTGGAGGCCCAAGGGGAACTGTCCGAAGCCCTTGGGGCCTACCGCACGGCACTGGGAATTAACCCACGCCTCGCCTCCGCTCACTACAACGCCGCCAGAGTCTATTCTCAGGCCGGAGATGTCGAGGCTTGCCTCAAACACTTGGACCGCGTGTTGGAGTTTGCGCCTGAACTGGCCGAGGATGCGGCGCAGGACGAACACCTGGGCTGGGCGCTCCGGATCAGAGGAATGAGGGAAGGGACCGGCGGGGACACGCCCTTGGGCGGCATTTTCTAGCCAACCGCACCGCTGTTAGTTAGACCTCCCTAAATTTCACGGGGCAGCGGATTTGGCAGCTCTGGGTCAGCGTCCAGGTCGCCTCCTTCGGTGTCGAGGCCTACGGCGGGATCCATGAATATGATGTGTCCCCGGCGGCGGCGAGTAATCAGACTGCGCAGCAGGACCAAGGCGGCCAGCGCTGTTAACCCCCATACAAGTTCCCGGTCCAACCGGTAGACTTGGCTGGCTGCCAGCATCACCAGGAAGCAGGAGCAGATTCCCCAGGTCGACCGCAGGACAGACCTCCGCATCAATACGATGGCGGCCACTCCGACGGCTGCGCCCACTGCGGCCAGTGGCGGCGCCAAGGCCAACGCAACTCCCATCAAGGGGGCCATCCCATCCCCGCCGCGGAACGAGGTGAAGACCGATTTCCAGTGGCCAAGGATGGCGGCGGCGCCCGCCAGGAGCACTATCGGAGGCGAAACGTCGAGGAGGCCGGCTACTATAACCGCTGCCGCGCCCTTGGCGACGTCGCCCACGAACACCAAGGTCCCGGCACGACGTCCAACATTCCAGAACACGTTGGCGGTGCCAGCTAGTGTGTTGCCCGTGGAGAAAACGTCAACCCCGTTAATCCGGCCGCCCAAGTGGGCGAAGGGTAATGCCCCCAGTAAGTAACCAGCCACAACGGCGGCTACCGCATTTTGAATTTCAAACCATCCAGCAGCCATATCAACCAATATAACAGGTGGCGAGGTGCGGTAATACTTGCGGGAATACTAAACTGAGCCCATCGATTCCAGGCGAAGCCGCATTCGCCAGTTGGCCCGAGCGGAGGCTGGGCAAAGGCTCATTCCCGTTTTTGTCCCACGAACAACCAGTATCCCAATTGCCCTCCATCCACTAGTTCCCGGACGAGGCGAATGAGCCTCGGCGCCTGGGCCAGCAGGCCGCCCCCACCGCCGAGAAAGCCCTGAACTGCCATTAGGAAGCCGAACCGGGACTGGATGCCGTCCAGTATTTTGATGATCTCGTCCGAGGCGTCGAGCGTCTCTACCAGATCGAACCCACCATCGTTCATCAACGAGGCGTAGCCGTCGAAGGTCAGCGCGTTGGTGAGGCAGAGCACGTTCCCGATGTGTCCGGCGAGCTCTGCCGGCAGGACCCCCGGTTCGATCGTGACGTCGCTGAGCCCCAGCCGGCCTCCGGCGCGTAACGACCGGGCGACTCCGGTGATGGCCAAGCTCTTCTTCGAGAACAGACTCATGGAGCATTCGCAGATTGCATGATCGAAAGACCCGCTCCGGAAGGGCGGACTTTCCGCATCCCCTCTCACGAAAGCCACGTTGGGGCGGTCCGGAGCCGCGGCGACGGCCGCGTTGGCTTCAGCCAGGGCGGCCTTCCCGAACTCGACTCCGATCACCTGGCAGCGGAATTCCCGGGAAACCGCCAACGCGCTGGCGCCACGGGCACTGGCAAGGTCCAGTACGCGGTCGCCCGGAGCAATATCCACCAGCCGGCCCAACCGGCGGGTCAATGCCAACCCTCCCGGATGGAGCGAGTCGCCCATAAACATCCGGGCCATGTCCGACTGGAACAGGTCGGCGCAACATGCCTTTGCCACGGCTTCACTGGCTAAGTCCAAATCCTGCCTCTTCTCCCTTCCCCGGAGTGATCGGGAATGGTTTCTCCCGTGGTTAGAGGGTTCTAGTATACTGTGGAGCGTCCTTTATCCGGCACCCGTGGAAGGCAGAATGACTGACGGTCTCTCTAACGGTCCCCAGGTCGACGGCCCCTTGACCGGCATGGTGGTGCTCGATCTCACCCAAATTCTGGCCGGGCCCATGTGCACAATGGTGCTGGGGGACCTGGGAGCGGACGTCATCAAGGTGGAGAAGCCCAACGGCGGCGATGACAACCGGCGGATGGGACCGCCCTTCGTCAAGGACTGGTCTGCGGGGTTTCTGGCCGCCAACCGCAACAAGCGCAGCCTGGTTGTCGACCTTCAGCGGGAGGCCGGCCAGACCGTGTTCAAGCGGTTGGCCGGCGATGCCGACGCCGTGATCGAGAACTTCCGGCCGGGCGTGATGGAACGCTTGAGGCTGGGATACCAGGAACTGGCTGGCATCAATCTCCGGCTGGTCTACTGCTCCATCTCCGGCTTCGGAAACACTGGACCCTACGCCAAACGCGGCGGGTTCGACCTGGTGGCCCAAGGGGTCAGCGGGTTGATGAGCATTACCGGTCACCCCGGCATGCCGCCCGCCAAGGTCGGCGTGCCCATTACGGACCTCACCGCAGGTCTGTTCGCCGCCAACGGTGTTCAGGCGGCCTACATCCGCGCACTCAAGACCGGCCGGGGCCAGCACGTAGACACCTCCCTCATGGAAGCCGGCATCGCCTATACAGTGTGGGAGTCGTCGGTCTACTTTGCCGAGGGAGAGATACCCGGCCCGCTGGGCTCCGCCCACCGGGTCTCGGCGCCCTACCAAGCGCTGCGGACCAAAGACGGCCACCTTAACATCGGGGCCGCCACCCAACCGACTTGGGAGCAGCTCTGCCGGGCCATCGGACAAGAGGAGCTGATAGAGGACCCGCGGTTCAGGATTCCCGGCGACCGGAAGGCGCGAGAGGAAGAGCTGGCCGCGCTGTTGGAGGAGACCTTCTCACTGGAGACCACCGCATACTGGCTGGAAAAGCTGGACGCGGCCGGGGTGGTGGCGGGCCCCATCTACAACATGGAGCAGGTCTATCAGGACCCGCAGGTGCTGGCCCGGCAAATGCTGGTCGACATCGAAGACCCGGACATAGGCACCATCCACAACATCGGGGTGCCGGTGAAACTCTCCGAAACACCGGGCAGAATACGCCGCCGGGCACCGGCCTTGGGCGAACACACGTCAGAAATATTGCTGGAGCACGGGTTCTCCGGGGAGGAACTCGCGGCGCTGCTGGACTCCGGAGTGGTAATGGAGAACCTGGGCAGCGGCGCACGGCGCTAGGGCGGCGGCAATGAGAGATTCGAGCACGCGGCCGCTGCTGTTCCTGGGCTCCTGTCTGGCATTCGCCGAGACGACTCTCGGAATGCTGGCCGGTTTCGTGGGAACAAACGGCACTTTGGCCGCCATCTTTGCCCTCGTGTCCCTGGGAATGGTATTGTTGGCACTGGTAGCGATGTACTTCCGCGATCCTGCATTCTTGGCGTTTAGCAGTCAGCAATCGTTGGACTTACGTATCGTTCAAGAGTTGCGGGACAACCCCGACACACTAAGCTTGTATTTGGAAGGGGTATTGTCTAGAGATGAGCGGAGATGGCCGGCGCCACCTTTCGCATCACCTTTTCAGGTAGGAGATAATGTTCTCGAGGATCTGGTGAATGAGTTCAGGATTCTCGGAGGCGCTGATGACCACGATTGACAGGAACTTGAAATGGCGCAACCACGCTGATGATTTCGACGCAGACGAGAAAAAAATTCTGCTGGCGCTGTCAAACAAGACATGGGAATGGTGGACACTGGATAATATTGAAGCATTGACTCAGCTCGAACCCGGCGTCCTTGATCATAAATTGGCCGGACTCATCCGCAGAAAAGTGATCAAAGGGTCAATTTACGAACCGAATACACCGGAGGCACGGCCAATCTTTGGTCTAATGGAGAGGGTTGGCGGGCCGTTAGAACGGCGGATGGTCGCCCCTAGTCCTCGCCGAAGAACCTCCGGCGGGCATCTCCGTCCAACGGTGCGCCGGGGCCGCTGAGGAAGGTGTCGGGGTTGCGGGTGCGGTCTTCCCGCCACTTGCCGAAGGCCTGACGGCGGGCGGCATCGGACTCAGGACCAACGGTCATCAACAGCCGGTTCTGCCAGAGCTCCATCGTGTGCACGACGTCGAAGTAACCCTTCCGCTCTTCGGCGTAAGCCCGTCCGGCGGAGCCCCAGTCCTCATCGGCCAGCAGGCGGTCTCTCAGCACCCGGGCGTCGCGCAATGCCATCGACAGGCCTTGACCCCAAGTTGGGTCGGAGTTGGCGGCGGCGTCGCCAACCAAGACCACGCCGTTTTGGTAAGCCGTGTCCGCCCAGGTGGAACGCCCGTCGAACGTGGCCAACGGACCGGCGGGCTCGGCATGGGCATAGATTTCTTGGGGCACTCCCGAAGCCACGCAGTGGTCGAGCACGGCTGGGACGTCGGCCTCGCCGCTGAAACGGCGGCCGGAGGCGGCAGGGTAGCAAAGGTAGACCCTGAAGCGTTCCCTCCCCTGCGGAAAATGAAGGATGAAATGGCCCTTCGAGGTGTCGAGCCAGGCATGGGTGGCATCATCAGAGAGGGCCACCCGTTCCATCAGCACCCCGGATACCAGGTTTTGCCCGGCGTCCTGGAAGGTCTGGAAGCCCGCCACCGCCCGCACTGTGGAACCGCGTCCGTCCGCACCCACTATGAGACGCCCAGAAATTTCGCCTCCTGTGCCGGCAGAGAGGGTCGGGCTATTCCGGCTGGTGTCCAGGCTGGTGACGCGAACGCCGCGCCGGACTTCGGCCCCGCAACCCTCGGCCCAGCGGAGCAGCGACTCCTGCAGCTTGGGGTGGTAGCAGGCCAGGGCCGGCTCCTCGACGCTGGTGGTGCGGCGCAGGTCACGGCGGCCGGAGCGGTCGGCCCCGGCGTAGGAATCCCAGAAGGGGAGGGGATTGGCCGCCGCCTGGATGAGCGTGTGTTCCAGCCCCAGCAGCTTCACCTCGGCCACGCCCCAAGGCATGATGGCCTCGCCGCGCACCCGGTCGCGGAAGCGGGACTCCGCCTCGAGCACCAACACGCTGGCCCCGGCGGAGGCCATCGCGCCGGCCAACGCCGCGCCCCCGACACCGCCGCCCACAATAACCAGGTCGTAGTTGGCGTTCAAAGTCCTTCTCCGCTACGGGAAACGGGAATTAAGACAGAGCGCACAAGAGGGCACAGAGAGCACTGAGATTCAGGACGCCGTGCGCCAGGGGAGGCCGTCGGTGGCGCTCAGGAACTCCTCGACCAAGGGGGCGCTGGAGCATATGACGCTGGGGCTGAAGAGCCCGGCTGTGGCCCCTTGTCGGTCTACCACCACTCCGCCGGCCTCCCGGATAAGAAGCAGGCCGGTGGCCAAGTCCCAAGGCGACAGCGAATGATGGAAGAACAGGTCGACGCGACCTGAGGCGGCGTAGGCCAAGCCCAAGCCAGCGGTGCCCATCATCCGGATGCTGTACATTCCCGGCCACAGCGAGCGAACCATGTCCAAGGCGAGCCCGGCCTTCTCGTCCACGTAACCGAGGTCGAAGCTGAGCAGACAGCGGGAAAGCTCCCGGGACCCGGATACCCCAATCCGCTCACCGTTCAGGTACGCGCCCTGGCCCAGAACGGCGGTGAACATCTCGTCGCGCACCGGATCGTAAATCACCCCCGCGACGATGTCGTCGCCTTCGGCCAAGGCGACGATGGTGCAAAAATGGGGGATGCCGTGGGCATAGTTGCGGGTGCCGTCCAGGGGGTCCACCACCCAGCGATAGGACGAGGCGCCAGCCACCGGCTGGGACTCCTCCGCGAGGATGCCGAAGTCGGGGAACGCGCCGGTCAGTATCTCGAGCACCGCCTTCTCGGCGGCGACGTCGATGTCGGTAACGATGTCGGCCCGGCCCTTGAAGGTGATCTGCTTGTCGGCGTTCCAGCCGTCCTGGATGATCCTGCCGGCGGTCCGGGCGGCCTCGATGATAACGTCCATAGCCGGTCGGCCAGCGGAGGTCGCGGGCAAAGAATATTTTGAAGTTTCAGCCATATCGTCCTTTACGTGTACTTCGGTCAGTGCCGGTACGCCATTATACGCGGCGGGCTGCCGGGATGCGCCGAGGCCACCGCGGAAGGCCAGGGTCATTTAATTGTTGAATCCGCCCCCCTTCCGTCGTCCCGGTCGCAACCGGTACCCAGGACCCGGCGCCGGTTTTGGTTCCCCAAGACGTCTCTAACCCAAAGTTGGGGTCTGGATTCCGGCTGCGGCCGGAAAGGCGATGGGATTTTTTTCCGACAATTAAATGACCTTACGTGGAAGGAGTCAGCATGCCCGGCTACTACCAAGACACCGAGTTGATGCCTGCGGTCAGATTACGGGCGGTCCCTCTCAACGTGACCGTTTCGTCGCGGCTTATATACACCCCGTAGACTGTTCTAGGGACCAAATGGGTCAGGACTCCGATTGAAGAACGGCTTGGAACCGATTGGTCCGGCGGGAGCAGCAACAAGTCCGGGGAAAAAGCACCGCTGGGGTCGTAGACTGACCACTGCTTGGTCGCATTGTCATAATATGCCGCCCACCGCAAATTGGCGCCCAAGGGAGCGAGGGCCGCGGCGACGGGTTCTCCGGCTGTTGTCGCTGATTCCACCACCGAAAATGTCGCGGTACTTCTCCGGTCGCCGACGGCTACAACAAAATGGTATGTGCCCACATCCAACCCGGGCACAACGACATCGACGGCAAACTCACCGTCTACGGTTGTGCTAGGCGGGGTAGCGGGGATAACCGATACGCCGCCAATCTCGATTCTGGAGACAGTGGTAAGTCCGGGGAAATTAGTCCCGGTCACCGATACCACATCACCCGGAGAGCCGCGCAAGGGGGTTATATCAAGCGCCGGTTGAAGGACTGGCGTCGATGTGGGTTGCGGCATCGGTGTTGGTGTCGGGGTGGCCGTGGGTTGCGGCATCGGCGTTGGCGTAGTTATCGGACGCGGCACCGTCGTAGGAGGAGGGGTGTTCGCCGGGCAATCTGCCAAGTAATCAACCGGAGGCGACGCAGTAGCCGAAACCGATAGAACCACGGCCACGGCTGTGCTGGTTTCCGCCACCTGGGCGACATTACAAAGGAAGCGCCTTTCCCCTTCGTTGATGCCGTCGGCGAGCCACCGGTAGCCGATAACGTTCTCGAACGCCGGTGGGTGTTCGCGTTCGATGTGTTGCAGGTAATTCAGGGCCTCCCGTTCAATTGCTGTCAGCCCGTCTTGGGCCCAAGGAAAGTCGGACGGGTCGGGTCTCGACGTGGGGACGGGGGTTGGTGTGGATGGAGTGAGGTCTCCGGGCCTCATTGCCAGAAGGACAGCCTGGATGGTGGAAGATTCCTCGATTGTCGAGATTTCTTGAACAAACAGCCTGTCCTCGCTGGCGATTCCGTCGGTGAGCCACTGGGCTTCCGCCAGGGTCCGAGGAATGTCGGTGGCAGATCTGGCGTTGCGGACGATGATTTCCAGATAGACAAGCGCCAACTCTTCGTCTTCGGTGATGCTGTCGGCGAGCCATGGAAATCCCTGGACAACCTGGGCTACAGCCGGATTTCCGTCTTCGAGTCTTTGAAAGCTACCCAGGGCTTTCCGCTCAAGGTCGGTCAACCCATCCTGCTCCCAGGGAAAGCCGGTCCCGGAGGCTTCAGTGGGAGCGATTGTTGGAACGAGGGGCGGGGTTGGCTTGGCTGCCGCCGTTGATACGGCCGTTGGCTTTGGCGTGGGCACAGGCACCGCAGTGGGAGACGGGGTTGGCGCGGCCGTGGGAGCGGGCACCGGTAACGGTGTCGCCGTGGGAGCGGGCGCCGGTGTGGGCGCAGGAACGACGGTTGGCGTTGCGGTGGGTGTCAGCATGGGCGATTGGGCAGGAGTTTCAGGCGCCTTCGGAGGCGCTTGGGTTGCGGCGCCGCCGCTGGGAGCGGCAGTCGCAGTCCCCCCGGGAGCGGGGGGTTCAGTCCCGCTGGGAGCGGCAGTCTGCGTTTCACACGCGAGCATCGCGGGTGCCAGCAGGCCGATGAACATGACTGCAACAAGCACGGTGGGTCTCTTCATATTCTCCCCGGTGGGCGGGCTTGCCAATTCCTCGGCGTTGCCGGTAAGTGTTCAGTCCCGGGGAGACGCCCCCGCCCCGCCCCGGTGGATACCGGCTTTCGCCGGTACGACGAAAGGACCGGCTTAGACTGATGCCGCGTTTCGTAATCATCTGTTTTGGCGTCAGTTGACCCGGCGGGACCCACCCCCATCCTAACCTTCCCCCTGAGGGGGAAGGGACTTTTGAGATTGTCACGAAGTCTGAACAGTCACCGCCAAACGCCGCCCCATTACGGGCGGCACAGGCGGATGAGCAGCGGGGTGTCAGCGAAATGGCCCTCATACCGGGCCAACCGGCACGGCGTATCACCACCGTCATTCGGGATCTTGGCGTCCGCGCCCGCGTCCAGCAGCGCAATGACTGCCTCCGAGTTATTTACCAATACCGCAGCATGCAGTGCATGTCCGGAGGGATTCAACCATGTAGCGCGGGCATCGGGGTCTGCGCCCCCGTCCAGAAGGGTCTTAACCATCCCCGGCGCCTCACCCCACAATACCGCTAGCACCAAGGGCGTAGCGCGGTGCTTATTGTCGGACCTCTCTGTGTCGGCGCCCCGGTCGATCAACACGGCGGCAATCATAGGATTGGGATTATGTAGGGCCGCAAAATGTAAAGGAGTGTAACCGTGAGAAAACTCCTCATCCTTGAAGTTGACGTCGGCACCCCGGTCCAGAATCAATTCAGTAATCGCCGGATTGGGGTTACGCCACGCTGCACTCGCCAAGGCACTATTCAAGGTATCGGTGTTGATGTCGCCACCCTGGTCGAGTAGGAACTCAACCATCGCCGGATCGGGATTAAGCGACGCCGCATGAAGCAAGACCGTCGAGATCACCCTCTCTTTCCACTGCTTCTCTCTCATTTCCTCCGTCTGCCCGGGGTAGGGCGTTCCCAAGTAGGGTGCAAGGTCACGTGTTGACAACAACACCTCTAACGGCACCTGAGCCACCGCCGGATTGGGATTAAACGCCACTGCCGCGAAAATCATCCCCCGATTGGGATCAAACGACCCTCGCGGAGTCAGAGACGGGGTCCATTCCAGCAGCAGGGCGGTTGCAGCCGGGTCGGGATTGAACGCCGCGGTCGAATTTACAGGGAACCCAGACATTGTTCCCATAATAATCTGACTCAAGGCGTCCCCCATCAGCCGCGATGTCTGCCTGCCATTCCAGTAGCAGGGTAGCGACCGCAAGGTCGGGGTTGAACAATGCCGCCAAATGGAGGGGCGTGGCCGTAGAAATACGGACGTCCAGCTCGCTATTCCAAATCGCCACCCGAGCGTCGATGTCCTCGCCCTGGGTCAGCAGCTCATCGAGCTCCGCCGGTTCGCCGTAAACCGCCGCCAGGTGCAGGAGCGACGGTGTTCCCTCAAAGAACCACGGGCCGCCGTGAATTACTCCCGGGTCCGGCGTGGGCGTGGCTCCCGGTGTCTGGTCGGTCGCGGCCCGTTCCGGCGTCTGGCCGGTCGCGGCCGGTTCCGGTGTCTGGCCGGTCGCGGCCGGTTCCGGTGTCTGGCCGGTCGCGGCCCGTTCCGGGGTTTGTCCGGTCGCGGCCTGCGAGGTGGAGGTGGCGCGTTCCGGTGTCTGGCCGGTCGTGGCCTGCGAGGTGGACGTGGCCTGTTCCACCGGCTCAGAGGCGGTCCCGCAGGCCAAGAGTGCGAGCAATCACGCGCCAATTACTATTACGAGGATACTGATTTTCATGGGCGCCTCCTTGCTATTCGTCCGAATCGGGGATTGGGCCGCCGTGGAGACGGCGGTACAGGTCACGGAACTCGTCCTGCTTTTCCGGCGGGGTGTTCAAGAGCAACACCTGGTAGATCGTGTCTTCGGGCCATAGCTGTTCTGCCACCACCAGGGACCCCTTTGCCGATGCGGGGATTGCCCTGTACAACCCCCGCAATTGGGAAGAGACCACGTCGTGCCCCAGGGACAGGTACATTCCCAACCAAAAACGCTGTCCAACGATGTAGTCGCATAATTGTCGATAGTTTTCTCTCCCGGCTCTAACCTTGAGCCACTCGTGAACATTGGGCTACACCCACCAGCCACCGAGTCGTAAGTGGATTGGAGACTTGCATCTCCCGCAAGATGCAAGGAGTACGTCTCCAAAAAATCCGCCGCGCCTTCATTCATCCAGGCTGGGAAGAGATGGAAGTAATGGTGGGCCAACTCATGGTATACGGTTCCCGTGGTCATGTCTGAGAGGTGCAGCTCTATATCGCCCGTGAGGAGGGAATAGCCCGACGGGGCATAGGATTCCGAGATCACGCGCACTACGGGGTAGGGGTCAGGCCATGGCGCACCGACGATATCTTCGATCGCCTTCATCCCGGTGCCCAAGGCTCCGAACAAGGCCTCCTGTTCGTACGGGTCCTTGCTGATCACATACGCCGTTACTTCGCCGGCCAAGGGCAAGGAATAAGTTTCCGACGCCAGGTAGTCGCCCTGGAGCATTCGCTGGAAATCCTCCTCACTCTGGACAGTGATCAAAGTTATACGGACAAAGTCTGCGTCCGTCACCCCGTCCTGGTACCATGGCTGGCTAATGACTTGCTCCCATCGCCCATCCTTGAGCAGAAATCCCACGGCGCCAAGGGAGTTGGCCTTCGCATGCGTAAACGGAGCCTCAAATAGGGAGGAGTCCAAGATTGCGTTCAAGTCCTCTTCTTGCAACCCTCCAAGGAAGTCTCTAAATACCGAGAGAAACAAAATCGGAGCGCCTTCGTAACCTTCGATGCCGTCGACGAACCACGGGAAGTCAAAAAGACGCCGAGCGATAGTGGTGTCTCGTGGTTCACCCATTGTCTGTTGCGAAAGACTACCGAGTATCAATTTTTCAACACTGTCAAGCGCGTCATGCTCCCTGTCGTTGATGCCGTCGGCGATCCAGGGAAAGCTCACCAACCGCGTGGCCAGGGAGAGGTCATCTTCGGCGAAAAGCCATGTGAGGCTAAGGACCTTGCCATACATGTCATAGTCATCGTCGGAAATGCCGTCAGCGAGCCACGGGAGGTCCATATAAAGCAGGGCCAAGGATGGGTCTCTCCTGGCTAAGTGCATGACACCATTAGTCACGAAACGTTCGCCTCTAATGATGCCGTCGGCGAGCCACGGGAAGCGAATGAGGATAGCGTGGGCTACTTCCGGGTGTTCCTGTTCGATAGTGTGAAGAAATTGCAGAGCATTGTGTTCCTCCCAGGTCAGGCCGTCCTTTTCCCAAGGAAAGTCGAATATTGCGGATTCCGTTGTAGGGGCGGCCCGGACGCATGGCATTCGTTCGTAGTGACCCTCTTGCCTAGAGCAATATCGTGGGCATGCTCTGAATCACCCGCAGTGATGATACTGCAAAGGTTCCGCCTTTCGGGCTCGGTAATCCCGTCGGAGATCCACCCGGAATCCAGGACAACCTGGTAGGCACGCGGGTAATGGCGCTCGATATCTTGTAGGAAACCCAGGGCCTCCCGCTCAATATCGGTGAGCCCGTCCCGTGCCCATGCAAAGGGGGATTGGATGGGTCTTTGCCCTGGCGACGGGGCAGGCGTCGGCGAGGGCCTAGCCGCACGGGTGGGTATCGGCGTGGGAGCGGCCGCAGGGGTGGGCACCGGCGTGGGGGTGGCCACCGGCGTGGGGGTGGCCGCAGGGACCGGAGTTGGCGTGGGAGTCGCGGCCGGTGCGGCGTCGCTCACAATTCGGCCAAGCCGATGCCGTTCGGCATCCGTTATTCCGTCGGCGACCCAAGGGAAGCCCACAACCTGCTGCGCCAGGGAGGCGTCTTCTGTGATGATTTGCGAAAAGTGATCAAGAGCGAACATTTCCTCCTCGCTGATGTTGTCGGCAATCCATTGAAAACCAGCAAGGCGCGTAGCCAGGGAGGGGTCTGCCCGATTGATGTTTGCGAGATAGGCAATCGCGTAAATCTCAAATATGGTGCCGATGCCGTTGGCTAACCACGGGAACGCCACAAGACGCTGAAGCAGGGTGGCATTATTTTCAGAGATGCTCTGAAGGGAAGAAAGGGCCGTCCAGTCATTCTTGGTGATGCCATCGGCGACCCATGGGTAGCTCAGGACCACCGCAGCTGCGGCGGGGTGTTCACGTTCGATATGTTGGAGCGCTTTCAAGGCATCCGGCTCATCTCCGTTAGTCCGTCCTTTCGCCAGGAAAAGCCGGATAGCGCCGATTCCGTGGCGGGTGGGTCTGCTGGAGCAACGGCCGGGGTTGGCGTTCCGCTCGTTGGCGGGGGAGGGGTTGGGGTTATCGTGGGCGGAAGAGTTGCGGCAGACGGCGGCGTTGGTGTTTCCGCAGTCCTGGTCTGCGCTTGGGTTGATTCTTCGGTGGCGGCTGCGGGGGTCGCGGTGTCAGTGGGGGCGCCGGGCTGCGTTTCGCAGGCGAGCATGGCGGCGGCCAGCAGGCCGACGAACACAATGGCAACAAGCACTGTGGGGCTCTTCATATTCTCCTCGGCGGGCGGGCTGGAAAGACGCTGGCCGCGCCAGGCCACCCGTTGCGGTCGTATTATACGCGCCGCTTACTTCACAGCGGCGCGGCATCCCCGAGTTTTCCCACGAGGCCGAGGGTTGCGGACCAAGGGAGGAGAGACCGGAGGAGTCCATCGCATTCGGGAATGGCGTTTCGGCTGCGGCAACTGTTCAAATAGTTATGGACCGCCATGAAGGTGGGGAGCCGGAATCCGGCGTCGACCACCCGTCTGACAAAGGGATGGGGCTCGGGCGGGGCCCGGCGTTCGGACACGGCCACGGTCCATTGGACGCAATATTCCTGGGCCAACCGGCGGAGCCGGACGACAGCGAGTTCGAGGGCCATCTTGCGGCGGAGGGCATTGACGCGAGATCTCAGGGCGTACATCTGTCGGGTTTACCTCACAATACTTACTTGGCGGTGTTTATTTTAGGGCGTGGTGGGCTGCCCAGAGCGGGAGGACTTCTTCCAGGGCCTGGATATCGGACCGGAGCTTTTCGGCCTCGCAAATCTGGACGGCGAAAGACAGCGCATAGCGGGAGGCGCGGAGGCGTACGACCACATCCGGGTCGTCCATAGCCTCGGCAAGGACGGAGACGCTGCGCAGCATGAGGCCCTGGAGTTCTTGGCGGGCGAGGATGGAGGACTCTTGGCGAAGGCGGGTCAGCTCGTCGCGGAAGCTATCTTCTTCGAGCCAACGGCGCAGGGTACTCTCGCCGATGCCCGACGTGCGGGCGGCTTGAGCAATAGTAGGGGAGGCGGCGATGATGGGGAGGGCCGACCGCTGGCGAAAGGTGAGGTTGGATTTTTCGATTACCCGCTCATTTCCCCCCATTCCGGCCCGTTGGCTAGATCATTTGCCGGTTTGGGTGCCGGTTTGGGGGCTGATTCCGGGGTGGATTCACCGGGTTGGCGGGCAGGTTGAGAGCGGTTGGTCTTGGCGCGGTTTCCGGACATCTGGACACCGTATGGCCTCAGTGGCGGGTTGGATTTGGTCTGCGTGTCCCGGAGGGATGTTCCGGGTCTGACTGTCATTATGGTAGAGAGGTGTATTCCGGGTTGGGAAGTGGCGGGTGTCAGGGAGGATTTGGAATTGGGAGTGCGGAGTGCGGAGTGCGGAATTGGGAGTGCGGAGTGTGGAGTGTGGAATTGGGTTCCGGGTTTCGCTGGAAAGACGGGTGGGGGTGGTTGCGTGGTGGCTGGTGGGGGGCGCTTGGTCTTGAACTGTGATTCGTTTGATTTGGGTGATTTTTGGGACTGGTTTGGTTGCCGCCCGGAGCTTCGAGGGGGTTGCGGTTGGTGGGTGACGTAGATTCCGGCTTTCGCCGGAAAGACGGATGGGGGGCGTGGCGTCTACGGCGACTCGTGGGTATACGGAAGGTGGGGAGGGGGCGTGGGTTCCGGGTTTCGCTGGAAAGACGGGTGGGGGTGGTTGTGTGGTGGCTGGTGGGGGGCGCTTGGTCTTGAACTGTGATTCGTTTGATTTGGGTGATTTTTGGGACTGGTTTGGTTGCCGCCCGGAGCTTCGAGGGGGTTGCGGTTGGTGGGTGACGTAGATTCCGGCTTTCGCCGGAAATACCATGGCCTTGTGAAGGCCACCTAAGGGGATGAAAATGAGGTGGCGCTGGCCGGCGCGAAGGGCGGCCGTCATTGGCGCTTCGAGCCCGCGCCGGAAATTGCCTTGGTGACCTCCAGGCACCTAAGAATGTCGCCCCGCCCCGGCGGAGAGCACGCATAGTAAAGTCTCGAGTCCGGCGGTCACCGGCCGGCCGGCAGCCGTCAACGGAGGGAGCCGGGAGATGGATACCGTTTACCAAAGGTGCTGCGGGCTGGACGTGCACCAGAAGAGGGTGACGGCCTGCGTCATCACCCCGGAGGGCCAGGAGGTGCGCAGCTTTTCCGCCATGACCAAGGACCTGCTGGCCTTGGCCGACTGGCTGGCGGGCCATCAGGTAACCCAGGTGGCGATGGAGAGCACCGGGGTCTACTGGAAGCCGGTCTACAACATATTGGAGGACGAGTTCAGCGTGATGGTGGTCAATGCCCGGCACATGAAGGCGGTGCCGGGGCGCAAGACCGACGTGAAGAGCCTGCCCCGTACTGGATACGGGGACGCCGAGTGGATCGCCGACCTGCTGCGTTGCGGCCTGTTGCAGGCCAGCTTCATCCCGGAGCGCCCGCAGCGGGAGTTGCGGGAACTGACCCGCTACCGCCGCAGCCTGACCCGCAGCCTGACCCGCAGCCTGACCGGGGAGCGCAGCCGGGCGGCCAACCGGATACAGAAGCTGCTGGAGGGGGCCAACGTCAAGCTGGGGTCGGTGGCCAGCAACGTGCTGGGGGCCTCGGGGCGGGCCATGCTTCAGGCGATGTGCGAGGGGGAGGAGGACCCGAAGGCGCTGGCGGAGTTGGCCAGGGGGCGGCTCCGGGGGAAGCTGGAGGAGCTGGAGGAGGCCCTGAGCGGGCTGATGGGGCCGCACCAGCGCTACCTGCTGGCCAGCCAGTTGCGGCACCTCCGTCACTTGGAGGAGGAGGTCGGGCGGCTGGACCAGGAGGTGGCCCGGCGGGTGGACCCTTTTGAGGAGACGGTGGCGGCGGTGGACACCATCCCCGGGATCGGGCGGCGCACCGCCGAGGTCATCGTGGCGGAGATGGGCACCGATATGACGCAGTTCCCGACCCCGGGCCACCTGGCTTCCTGGGCCGGGGTCTGTCCGGGGAACAACCGGAGCGCCGACAAGAACAAGCGCAGCCCCACCCGGAAGGGCAACAACTGGCTGAAGCCCGCCTTGGTGGAAGCGGCCAGGGCGGCCTCCCGAACCAAGACCTTCCTGGGGGCCAAGTACCATCGCCTGGCCCGGCGCATCGGGGCCAACCGGGCGGCGATGGCGGTGGCCCACTCCATCATCGTCATCCTCCACCGGGTGATCAAGACCGGGGAACCCTACGCCGACCTGGGCCAAAACTACTTCGAGGAACGGGACCGGGCCGCCATCACCCGCCGCTCCGTCCGCCAACTCCAACGCCTCGGCCACAAAGTCACCCTGGAAGCTGCCTGACATCTATTTTCATAGTAAAGACGGATGGGGGGCGTGGCGTCTACGGCGACTCGTGGGTATACGGAAGGTGGGGAGGGGGCGTGGGTTCCGGGTTTCGCTGGAAAGACGGGTGGGGGTGGTGGTGTGGTGACTGGTGGGGGGCGCTTGGTCTTGAACTGTGATTCGTTTGATTTGGGTGATTTTTGGGACTGGTTTGGTTGCCGCCCGGAGCTTCGAGGGGGTTGCGGCGGGGGGTGACGTAGATTCCGGCTTTCGCCGGAAAGACGGATGGGGGGCGTGGCGTCTACGGCGACTCGTGGGTATACGGAAGGTGGTTAGGGGGCGCGGGTTCCGGCTTTCGCTGGAAAGACGGGTGGGGTGGTTGTGTGGTGGCTGGTGGGGGGCGCTTGGTCTTGAACTGTGATTCGTTTGATTTGGGTGATTTTTGGGATTGGTTCGGTTGCCGCCCGGACCTTCGAGGGGGTTGCGGTTGGTGGGTGACGTAGATTCCGGCTTTCGCCGGAAAGACGGACATCGCCCTTGAAAACCTGGGTAGGGACATTCTGGATGACAAGCGGACGGCTAAGGCAAACGCTAGGAGGGTTTGCGGCATACCCACGTTCCGGGAAGCTGCCGATAAAGTGATTGAGTTGCGCCGTCCCACTTGGAGCAACGACAAACACGCCGCGGAATAGATTTCCAGCCTTCACCATTCCGCCGCTCCGCTCGGTTGCCGGAAGGTCTCCGAAATCACCACTGCCGACGTCCTCGAGGTCTTGGAGCCTCTTATGGCCTCTGCGCCAATCACCGCCAGCCGCACCCGGCAACGGCTGGAACATGTTTTCAATTGGGCAATCACCAGCGGACACCGGGTAGACAACCCGGCGGGCAAACATATTCTAAGTAACTATCTCAAATAGCGAGGCGGCGTTGACGGCGGTACCAGATGAGGGCACAAGCCAATTGAAGCAGGCCCAGGTAATTGGCGGGCTTCTTGTCGTAGCGCACCAGTATCGCCCGGCACTTGGACAGCCAGCCCAAGGTGCGTTCCACCACCCATCGCCGGGCGGGGAAGGTTTTCCCGCCCCAT
Source organism: Dehalococcoidia bacterium (assembly GCA_965220625.1). Lineage (GTDB taxonomy): Bacteria > Chloroflexota > Dehalococcoidia > Lucifugimonadales > UBA3495 > VXOI01. Next base: position 731,677 of record CBDCQN010000003.1, on the reverse strand, counting down.
TGATCCAGCTTCTCCTCCCCAATGCGCCGGATATGCGGACAGTACTGGAAAGCGGCAACGGTCCCGTGGCCTGTGGGATTGTCATACCCTTTGTCCAGGCACAGGTTTTGAGCGCCTTCCGGACGCGCCACCACTATACTCTCCAAGGTCGGTCTCAAGAGTTTCGTATCATGGACGTTGGCTCCAGCCAACGCTACGCTCAGGGGTCCGCCTGCCGCGTCGACCAGGATGCTCTTCTTGCTCCCGGCTTTGCCCCGGTCGGTGGGGTTGCGTCCAATAGCACCCCCCCAAAACGCGCTTTGCCCATAGAGCAATCCGCCGACTGCCATTCCCAGTTCACGCCTCCCAACTCCCCGCATTCTTCTATCAGGACAGCCCAGATGCCCGCCAGCGCTCCACACCCCACCCAGCGCTGGAAGGTCCGATGGATGGTGCTATCGTCTCCCAACTCCTGGGGCAAGTGGTTCCACTGGCAACCGCTTCGCATCCGAAAGATAATGCCTTCCAGCATCTTCCGCTGGTCCACCCGTTTGCGCCCCTTGGATTTGGGCGGGTCCAACTCCAGTATCACCGGTTCGATTCGCTCCCAAAGGCCGTCCGGAACATCCCAAATCGTAGGTAACGGTTTCCCCTCCAGCACGATTCACCTCCACCCACCTTTTGGAATAATCCTAGCGACTACCTTCACACATTAACTACAATTTGAAACCGCTATTTGAGATAGTTACTTAGTGCACTCCCAATGTCCACCAGAGAAACCAACCACCACGAATCATTACCCTTATGGCGACGTTCCCCTAGCCTACGCCACGGTAGGGCTTGCGAGTGCCAACGAGTCCAGCAAGGGCGCGTTGCAATTCCTAATTCTCACCGCCGCCCGGATAACCGAAGCAACCGGCGTTTGATTGGAGTGAGATTGATTGGGAATCGAAGGTCTGGACAGTGCCAGCCGCCCGAATGAAGGCAACGAAGGAACATTGCGTTCTCCATGTCCACCGGAGCGTTGGACGTGCTGAAACAGGCTTGGGAGCGCACCGCCGGCGATGGGCTGGTCTTTCCCGGACTGAAGGGCAAGCCTCTATCAAACCGGACAATCCAACTCCTGTTGCAACGGCTGGAAATCCCTTGCGTCCCTCATGGTTTCCGTGCCAGCATCCGGGACTGGACGATTGAACAAACCGATGCTGATTGGACGTTGGGGGAAACGGTGTTAGCCCATCGGTTGGGAAGCTCGGTTGAATCAGCTTACGCCAGAACGAACATGTTGGAGCAACGCCGGGAGCTTATGCAAGCATGGGCGGACTTCATATCGGGTTAGGGGTGGCACCAGTCGCCCGGAGCGGCGTTTTTCGGGATAGGGCGGATCCAAAAACGGCAAGAGGGCGGGAAACCGCCTCTTTTGGCGTCTGGGGTTAGTGACGGTCGCCCGTAGACGTTGAATCTAAGGCGGTGCTACGGTAGAGGATGGGAATGGCTAGGGTTGGGAGGTGGTGAATGGCTAAGGGAGTCTCAAAGGAACTGAGAAGGGAAATTCGCAAACTTCTTGGGGATTTGGTTAACGCAAAGCCGGGTAGTTTCATTGTGGCAACTTTCGGGACGGACCCTTTGGAACGCGACGCAATGCATTATTTGAGGGACATTGGCGCCTTTGAGGATGTGAGTTCAGGCGGGTTTCGGCTAACCGCCTATGGACGGGAATACTGGGAGAGAATCAACACCCCGACGCCGCTCTTTTGGTTCAAGCAAAACTGGTTTCCGGCGACCGTGGCATTTATGACAATTCTGGCGTCGGTAACCGGAGCGATTGCTAACTTTGTATCCTGATAACACTGTTGGAACCAGCAAAAGAACGGGGGCGGGCCCAGTGAATTCATTTGATGTAAATTCGACCATTTTCTTTCCCGTATTAGGAGGCATCCTTGCCGGTGGCATAGTAATCCTAATTGAATTGAGCTTCAGGTTTTTATACGGACGGGGTCAACGAAAAAGAGGAACCAAGGTCATAAGTAGGTTTTTCGGACAATGGGAAGATGCTATCAATACAAGTGCTGATTTAGGAGACAACCCATCGGGTGTTTTGGTATCTAAAGTCCAAATTCAATTTATTATGCATAGTTATAATATAAAAGCTGTTCAATCTACTATATCCAGATGGTCAAAATATCTCTCTGACCAACAAACCGAAGACATAAACCTATTGGTCTTTCGCCACGAACATAGCGTAATCGGTATCCGTCCACCGGACCGTTTTTTTAGCCAAGAAATCTATGATGAGTTCTTCCGCAAAGCCAGGGAATTTGAGTGGCTTAAGTTCTGAAGGGTTGTCTAGTGTCAGGCAGTCGCTCTAAAGCCACTCAACCGCCAGACTCCCAATCGTCGGCGGTCACAGGTCCAACCCGGAGACCGCCGCCGCCTCATCCTTGTCTACGCCAGCCGCTACCAGAGTCCCATAAGCCCGCGCCCTTGCCGCAATGTCCGCCGCCGCCAACTTCTTGAAATTGAACTCTATCGGGTAGCCGATCTTCTCCCGGAATTCGGCTTTGATAATCTCTGCCCACGGTTCGAGCGTTGCCGTCAAAAGCTGGCGGTAAGCTTCCCGGCTTGACCCGCCGTCCGTCCCGGAGTAGAGGGCTCCCGGGATTCCCAACGCGGAGCAAACGTCCCGCCCGACTTCGGAGCGCAAGGCTATATGAGGTTCCGGGATTTGGGCTCCCATGCGCTTGGCTTGCCAGTCTTGGTGCGGAGCGGCAAATCGCCCTTGCCCCATCCCCTCAGACATTGTTTCGACGATAGCCGTCCGCCCCTTCAAATCGCCCAAGTCCGTCCGCAGCTCTTTTTTGCGTTCGTCTTTCATCCCGGCTGGAACCGGCAAGAGGCTACCAACCGGGGCCCTTAGCTCTTCACCGGTTTTTGCTTCAATCCTTCCCAAGAGGTCTGCGGAGATTCCGGCGTTGACTAATGGAGAAGTCCCATACCACGGGTCCCGCGCATCGGGATTGATTCGGATATGAAGCACGGCGGCGGATTGAACGCGCCAAGTGACTATCCCGGTTGGAGCGGCAAGCTCAACCTCATAAATCCAGGTGCTTTTGAAGAACACCGGGGGCGGAACTCTAGGCGAGTCCCATCTTTTGGTAGACTTCCTCTATTGTTTGGACGGCGATGGCTTTGGCTTTTTTGCCGCCCTCGTGGAGGATTTCGCGGACGTAGCCGGGGCGGGACTCGTAGTTGCGGCGACGCTCTCGCATGGGCTCCAGGAAGCTGTTGATGCTGGCGGCCAGCTCGCGTTTGCAGTCGACGCAGCCCCGCGCGGCGGTGGTGCATTCGTCGTAGACGGCAGTTACCTGGCCGGGGGCGGAGAACATTCGGTGCATCGAGTAGACGTTGCAGACTTCGGGCCGTCCGGGGATGTTGCGGGTGGTGCGCTGGGGGTCGGTGTAGGCTGTCATGAGCCGCTTGGCGGTGTCCTCGGGGGCGGCAGCCAAGTCCAGATGGTTGTCCAGGGTCTTGGACATCTTGGCTTGCCCGTCGAGGCCTACCAGCAGGGGAGCTTCGGTCAGCTTGGCCTGGGGTTCGGGGAAGGTGTCGCCGAAGGTGTTGTTGAAGCGGCGCACGATTTCGCGGGCCAGCTCCAAGTGCGGCACCTGGTCTTGGCCCACCGGCACGGTGTCGGCCTTGTAGAGGATGATGTCGGCGGTCTGCAGGACCGGGTAGCCCACCAGGCCGTAGTTGACCGTCTCCTCGGTCTCGTCCATCTGCCGCACCTTTTCTTTAAAGGTGGGCACGCGCATCAGCCAGCCCAAGGGCGTGACCATGCTGAGGAGGGTGTGCAGGGTCATAACCTCGGGGACGTGGGACTGGACGAAGATGAGGCTCCGTTCCGGGTCGATGCCGGCGGCCAGCCAGTCGAGGACCATGTCGTCGATGTTCGACCGGATGACCTCGGTGTCGCTGCGGGACTCCACGGTGGTGAGGGCGTGGACGTCCACGGCGCAATAGATGCAGTCATAGTCCTGCTGCAGGTCCACCCAGTTCTGCAGGGCGCCCACGTAGTTGCCGAGGTGCAGCAGCCCGGTGGGCCGCATCCCGGAGAAAATCACGCCGCGCTTGCCATTGTCGGTAGCTGAGGCCATAGTTGCGGTCCAGTAAGGTCAAAAGATGGATGCTTCCAATCTAGCACTGCTGCAAAATAGAAGCAATCAAGGGATCACAGGCCCGTGAATCCAGTCGCCGCTATTCCGGGCGTACAGCCGCCTGTAGCGCCCTTGAGAAGGGGGTATAATACCGTTTATGACCGCTATCAACTCGCAAGATGACTTCCTCCAGGCACTCGCCGACAACCCCCAGTGGCGGGCGGCAGTCCGTGCCCAGATCCTGGGCGAGGAACTCCTGCAGTTGCCCGCCCGGTTTGACACTTTCATCCAACAACAACAGGCATTCAGCGAACGGATAGAGGGTTTCATCGGAGAACAGCGGGCAATAAACGAGCGCCTAGGCCTATCCATAGAACGCCTAGACCGATCGATAGAGCGCATAGACCAATCCATAGAACGCCTAGACCGATCGATAGCGCGCATAGACCAATCCATCGAACGCATAGACCGCTTCATTGAAGAACAACGATTGTGCAACGAAGAGCAACGGTTGTGCAACGAAAGGATCGACCGCTCGATCGCCCTGATAACTAACCGCTTGGACCGAATTGAGTCCGATATCGGCGTAGTCAAGGGCGGTCACGCCCGTACACATGTCGGCGAGTTCGCCGAAATCATCGCCCGCAACCTGGCCCTGGAATTCGTCGGCAAACTAACACCCAAGGGTCTCGACGACATCGCCAGGAACATCACCGACGCCACTGCGGACGTCTATCAGAAGGAAAGTTTCATCAATGCCGACCTGGTGATCCAAGCCGCCACTGACAACGGCCAGACCGTCTACATCGCCGTCGAGACTTCCTGGACCGCCGACCTGCGCGACTCCAGACGCGCCATGAGAAACGCCCGGTATCTCAATAACGCCACAGGCAACGAGGCTTTCGCTGTCGTCGCCAGCGTCCGAAACGACCACGGTGTCGCGGAGCTCATCGGGAGTGGCGACATTCGCTGGCATCGCATCCCCGACCGAGACCTGGAACCCGCATAGAATCATACGTCGGGCCACTTGAAGTGCTTGGAGATGAGGCGGTAGACGCCCCAGTTGAAATCGCGGGCGTGGAGCGCGCCGTAGGCCTGCCAGCGGTCAAGCTCGGCTTGGGCCTCGGGGCGGATGCGGTCGCCGGGGACGAGGGTGGGCAGTGCCTCTTCGTTGTCCACTTCGTAGACGGCCAGGTACTTGGGGCCGGTGTTGAAGTTTTCCAACGTCGGGTGGTCGAAGCGGCGGAAGCGGGCGCCGCAGGCGTAGCCGGGGACGGCCAGTACGCCGGGCAGATGAGACCCGGTGTACCAGTGGTCCCATTCTTCCTCGTAGGCCGGGTCAACGCCGGTGGTAATGATGCTGAGCGGCCGGTCGGAAAGCAACAGCGGGTCCCGGAGGGGCGCACCGCTGGTCTGCTCGTAAACGTTGTACACCGGACTGCTTATTCCTTGAAGGGCGCCGAACACCGAGAACTCGGATGCCGCGATGGGGTGCAGGCCGGGGCCGCCCAATTGCAACAGGGACGGCAGGTCCTGGGCGCTGCGAACCCCGTACAGGGCAGTGAACCGGGTCCCGCTTTCCAGATCGACATAACGCTGGGCCCACTGGTACGCGGGTATGCGCAGCAGGTTGGGGAGATGGCTGTTGTACCAAGTGGTGAACGGCTCGAGGTGTTCCTTCGAGCAGTCCATCTGCACCATCAACAACAGCGGGGAATCAGCCATTCTGGCTCTCCTTCGCCGCGAGGGATTCCAGCAACCCCCCGCTGTACCCGGCGTCTTCGAGGCCACGTTGCATCCCGCGGAGGTATGCGATCTGACCGCCGTGCTGGTTGAACTCCCAGACCAACTGTTGGAACATGGCGGCCAGGTCGATAGTCCCTCCCCGGGGGTTGACCACCGTGGCGTTCTGGAAATCATTGTCGTCCAGGGAGCCGATATAGACGTCGGCCCTGGCCCGCACGGCTTCGGCGTATTCCACCAAGATGGAGACCGGCGGCACGATAAATTCTTCGAGTTGTTGGGGCGTGTAGCCGTAGCCGGTGTCGTTGGGGTCGCCGGCGCTCCGGCCCATACGCTCGGCCCAGCCCCCTTCCCATAGCTGCGGCGTCCCTTGGGCCCGGAACTGCACCCATCTGTCCAACGTGCGGGCGTAGTGCCAGACCAGAAAACCGATGGACGAACACTCCGGCGTCGGCATCCAGGACAGCTCTTCTTGGGAAAGCCCGTCTATCGAGCGGAGCATTGCGTGATAGTGCTGGTCGAGACAGCCTTGGACAAATTCACCGAGAGCCAACGGCGCACCTCTTTCGTCACCCGGCCGGCTGGGCCGGGAATTGGACGGACCCTCTATTCGAAGGTTATAACGGCCTGCATGGTAGTGGATTTCGCCGACGTGCCAGCGATAAAAATCAAGTCGTCAAGGGCTTCAGCAACGGCGACGCCTCTTTCTCGTGATCGCCCAGACCCTCCGGACCGCGCAACGCTGAGGGCGGTCTGATTGGGCGAAGGAAACATAACCGACAAGAGACGGGGCTGGCGGCAGACCTTGGGAAACGCGGCGGGGTCAGAGGAGAGGGCCTTTTAATTCTCCTTCCGCTCGAGGGATAGAACTGGGGTGAGAGTAATTTCTTCGCTTAGACCAGCTTTGGTTCTTACCTGGGTACACCCCCACCCTAACCCTCCCCCGGATGGGGAGGGAACTATTAAAAGTCCATGGTAAGAGGAGAGGTTACTCTTCTCCCTCGGACTCCAACTGGCCTCCCAAATCGCTCAGGAAGCGTTCGATCTCAGGGGATAGAGTGGACGCGGGGCTCGCTTTCGGCGAAGAAGACTCTTCGGAGTCCAGTTGGGCGTCGTAATACGCTTCCATCTGCTGAATAAGCGTCTTCAACTCCGAGTTGCGGTCTACCGTGGCGTTCAACTCCCGGTATTGGCGCTGGCCGCGGCGTATGGGGGCGAGGTCCTGGGGAATGTTTTCGTAGACCGAGGAGAGCACTTCAATCATCCGGGAAGTCCCGGCATAGTCCTCTTCCAACTGGACATATTGGGGCAGGTGGACCATGAAGTTGATGGTCTCGATATCCGCCCGTTCGATCCCTTCGGACAGCAGGTTCATGATCGTGGTTGGGCCCTGATAGGTGCTCTGCTGCAGTTTGAAGTTGGGCACCGGCCTCTTTTGTTCCACCGACCCCAAGGAGCCCGTGACGAGCAGCGGCCGGGTGTGGGGTACGGCGTCGTACATGGCGCCCAGGCGGCAGTAACGCTTGACCCCGAAGTAGTTGACCACTTCGAGGATGGAGTCCGTGTAGTCCTCGCCGTTGGAGTGGGGTTCCAACAGGTGCAAGAAGAGGTAATCGGGCCCTTGGTCCGAAACGGCGTAGCGAATGGTGCTGTTGGGTATCTTCACCTCGCGGACACCGTCGACGAGCCGTATGGTAGGCCGGTAACGGGTGAAGTCAAAGAAGGTGCCGGGCCGGTCCAACCGCCCCAACTCTTTGGAACCCATAAACCGTTCCAGACGGTTCAAGGTCAGCGTGCCGACGCTGCCCACGTCCACCCACGGCCGCACCATGGCGAATGCGTGAGGGTCCCGGAGTTCCGGGACCGGCTCGGTCAATTCGAACGCCCCTATTCGCATGGATTCATCTTGCCAGAGTGAATACTGTTTTTCAAGCCTCGAATGTCTACCCTCAGGGTCATTCGATTGCCGGGGCTTTAACGTCACCTCGGCGGAGGCCGGGGTCCAGAATCCTAGTAATGACCGACACACCGCTACCGAAACATTCGTGGATACCGGCTTTCGCCGGTATGACGGGGTGGGCGAGGCCGGTAAGACGGGTGTGGGCTGGGCCGGTAAGACGAACGGGCGGGAATGATAACAAAAAACACCTGTGGCTATCCTGGGTTGAGCATGGCGTCGGCCGACCCCAAGCCTTCCAAGGCGAGTCCGTAGCCCAGGATGTCCAACATGGCCCGTTTCACCACCTGGGTCGTGGCCACCCTGGTATACCGCAGGACAAGGTCGGACTGCTGGGCCAACTGCTCGGCCAGGGCCCAAGCCCGGGGCAGCAACTCGGGTTGAGGGAGGACTTCACTGACGAGGCCGAGGTCCTTGGCCTCTTGGGCACCGATGGTCTGTCCGGTCAGCAGAAAGTAGCGTCCGCGGTTCAGCCCCAGCAGCATGGGGTAAACGACGTGCATCCCGTCGCCGGGGACCAACCCGCTAACGAAATGCCCGGAGTCCTGAAACGCGGCGTTGTCGGAGGCCAGTACGATATCGCACAACAACGGGATTTCCGAATGGCGCAACGCCGGGCCGTTGATGGCGCTGATCATGGGGACTTCGATGTCCAGCAGATTGGAGAGCAGTTTTTTGCCCTCCCAGTAAGTCTTGTCCCATTCGCGGGGCGACCGCTTGGGAGCGGACTGGCTGGAGCCGGCGGGTCCGGAGAAGGAGTCGCCGGTACCAGTAATGATGACCACCCGGTTCTCCGGGTCGCTGCCGACGTCGCCGAAGGCTTGGGGGAACTCCTGATGAGGCCCTCCGCCCCATTGCAACGGCCCGCCGCCGGTGTGGAAGGTCAACTGGAGGATACCGTTCCGCCGCTCCATTCTGATGCTCTGGTACTTGTTGGCATACTGTTCCAGAGATGCCATCGGTCCACCTCCTCAGGAGTGTCGCATGAGTCCCGTCCCCGCCGGGAGAACCCTGACGCACGTATCCGGGGCTGCCGAGTCCAAGGGGCGTGTCGATAGGCCGACCGAAACCGGCCCGGCGTACCCGGGCCATTCAATGGTTGGACCCGCCCTCCTCCCGTCGTCCCGGTCGCAACCGGGACCCAGGGACCGATGCCGGTTCCGGTTCCCCCGAATGCCGCTAACCCAAGATTATGGCCTGCATTCCGGCTGCGGCCGGAAGGACGGGGGATGTTCCGACAAGTGGATGACACCGACCCGGCATGCCCGGGCCGGTCAGACCAGAGGGAATCGGCGTCCGACGGCTGTCCCTAATCGCCGACGGTTACGGGGTCCGAAACCGTCGCCTGCTGGCGCTGGTCCGGCTCCGAGGTTTCGGGCCGGGCGGGAGCGTTCTGGCTGACGACCGTGGACGAACTAGCCTCTTGGGGTATGGCGTGGTGCAGTATGAACTGGGCAACGTCCCGGGATATCGGGTGGTCCAGGTTGCAACCCTTGAGGATATTGAAGCCTGGGTCCAATTCTTCCATCAATTGCTTGACCTTCAGCTCCCCGTGGCGGGTGGCCAGAGCGTAGGCCAACCCACGGGTGTCGCGGCCCAAGGCGCGTTCGTGTTCCTCACCGTCGGCGAGCTCGGCATCGTAGTCGACGCGGTCGGCAATGGCGAGGCCCTCCGAGGCCTTGCGCCGATGGGAGTTGATTTCTTTGAAAACGTTGTACAACTCGACCACCGCCCGATGGGCGTTGCCCAAGAGTTCGGGAACCCGTTCCTGGAGTTCGGCGCCCGCATCCACGGCCGCCCGCGCCTTCGCCACGGCCTGGTCCTTGGCGCGGCGGCGTGCCTCATCTTTCAGGGCCTTGGCGTTTTGTACGCGCAGTTGCGGCGCTTCATCCGCGAGCGGCTGGAGGCGTTGCACCTCACGTTCCGCCATTTCCGCCTGCTGGAGGCGCTCCCCCAGCGAATCAACGATACTATCAACCATGATCTACATCTCCTTTGCTTTCAGGCAGTCAGCCCACGATGGTATGGTAGTGAGCCGCTGCCGAATAAGCCTTCCGGCATATTTTGGAGGTATTCCGGGCCGAACCTCGAGGATTCGGCGCGATGGCCGCCGTCTCAGACAACACCAAGACCGGCGTATTGCTAATATACTGGAACCGGTCCGGGGCCCCGGCTTGGATTTTGAACGAGTTTCGAGGAATTTCGAACCGATGAATGACACGGTCGACACGCGATCAGCAGCAAGTGAGGAACCGCTATGAGCCGAGCCGCCTTCATTTACGACGATGCAATGTCCCGGCATGAGCTTCGGGCCGACCACCCGATGCGCCCGGTGCGTTTGCGGTACACCTACGACCTGTTGCAGGCTTACGGCGCGTTCGACGCGGATGGCGCGGTGTTGCTTGGACCCCGGGAGGCAGAAGAGCGGGAGCTGGAGTGGCTCCATACTCCGGAGTACATCGCCGCAGTGCGGAACCTGAGCCAAGGACTGGGGAGGCAGGAGGCAGGGAGGTTCAACTTCAGCCTTCAAGGGGACAACCCGTTCTATTCCGGGATGTACGACGCGGCGGCCCTCAGCACGGGAGCGACCCTGCTGGCGGCCGAAATGGTGGCGGGGGGGACCGTCGACGCGGCTTTCAACATCTCCGGCGGCCTCCACCATGCCGCGGCAGGCCATGCGTCAGGGTTCTGCGTGTTCAACGACCCCGCATTGGCTGTCCACTACTTCCTGAACCGTGGAATGAGGGTAGCCTACGTGGACATTGACGCCCACCACGGGGACGGGGTGCAGGACGCTTTTTTCTCCGACGACCGGGTGCTGACCATCTCGGTACACGAGTCGGGACAGTACCTGTTCCCGGGAACCGGATTCGTCGCGGAGTCAGGCGAGGGCAGGGGCCGCGGGTATTCGGTGAACCTTCCCCTGTTTCCCTACACCGGCGATGACGATTACCTGGATGCCTTCAAACAGATCGTTCCGCCTGCCATCCGGGCCTTCGCACCGGATGTTCTGGTGACGCAACTGGGGATAGACAGCTACCATTCGGACCCTCTGACGCACCTGCAATTGACCACCGGCGGGTTTGTGGAGGCGGTGCGGGAGCTGGGAGCGATGGGGCTGCCGTGGCTGGCCTTGGGCGGCGGCGGGTATGACCTGATGGCTGTTTCCCGCGCCTGGACCCTGGCATACGGGGTAATGGTGGGGGTAGATTGGCCTGACCGGCTGCCCTCCGGCTTCGCGTTGGAGCACGGTGTCAGCCTGCTCAGAGACAGCGGCAAACCCGAAATCCCGTCGAGCGTTCGGATAGACGTGCGGCGCCACGCCGAGGAGACGGTGGCGGCGATCAAGGAGCAGGTTTTCCCGCTGCTGGCTGGGGGCAACGGCTGAGCAGGGCAGTCGGCCCGTCAAAGAAGCTTCAGCGATGGAGACCGACGTCGGCCCTTCCCTCGAGGGGGCAAAGAACGGACTCTGCCGGTATCCCAATGCGCCGGGATTAGAATGGGGGTAAAGTCTTAGTACAGTTCCCGTCATCAGACCGTAGCCAAGGCGAAGGGCCACGACCCCCTCCCCAACCCTCCCCCTGCCAGGGGAGGGGACACATGTTACGCGTTAGTTGACGTGCTGCTCCCGGTGGAGGAGCGCCTTGGCTTCTTCGCCCACGTTGGCTTCTATTCCGTCTCGCAGCGTGGAGTAGATGGACTTGTTAATCGCCGACATCATAGCAGCTTCGTAGTTGGGGTCGGTCTGGTAGCTTTCCTTGGTGCTGATGAGCCGTTTCAGCAGGCTCAAATAGTGATACTGGAGCGGGGTAAGATCTCGCTCTATACCCTCGATCGTCCAGTCTGTTACTTCCAGCGGTGTGTCAATTTCAGGGAGATCGTTGTCCACGACCTCTTGGTCTGCCCGTTCCGGTTGTACGCTCATTCGATCTCCGTTTCACTGCCACCAGTTGTGAGGTTCCACCTGCCTGGCGTCTCCGGGCTCACGCTCATTATATCAGACGGTCCCTTGCCAAGTTAACGCCCGGAGACAAATCTCGAACCATTCGTTAACCCCCTCTCAATCTCCCCCTAGCAGGGGGAGCGGCGGGGTGGCTCCCCCTGCTAGGAGGAGATAAGAGTTGCCAGCCCCAAGGCATACTACACTTCCCTGAACTCGCCTTCAACGGCGCCGCCGTCGTTGGGCCCGCCGTCCTCGGGCCCCGCCCCTCCCGGTCCATCGGCACCGGGGCCGGGGCCGGCACTCTGGCTGTAAACGGCCTCGCCGAGCCGTTGCATGACGCCGTTCAGCTCGGTCATCGCCGTTTGCATTTCAGCCAGGTTGTTGGCCGCTACGGCGGCCTTCAGGGCGTCTATCTTGCCTTGCACCTCTATCTTCAGGTCCTCGGGGACCTTGTCGGCGTTGTCGTTCAGCAACTTCTCCGACTGGTAGACCAAGGAATCGGCCTGGTTTCGCGTCTCCACTTCGGCCCGCCGCCGCTGGTCCTCTTCTTCGAACTGGCGGGCCTCGTCGACCATCCGGTCGATATCGGACTTATCCATGCCCGAACCCGACTGGATCACGATCTTCTGCTCCTTTCCGGTGCCCCGGTCTTGGGCGGACACGCTGAGTATCCCATTGGCGTCGATGTCGAAGGTGACCTCGATCTGGGGCGTCCCACGGGGAGCGGGCAGAAGGCCGTCCAGCATGAACCGGCCGATGGACTTGTTGTCGTTGGCCATGGAACGTTCGCCCTGGAGCACGTGGATGTCCACGGTGGTCTGGCTGTTGGCCGCAGTGGTGAACATCTCGTTCTTCTTGGTGGGTATGGTCGTGTTCCGGGAGATAAGCGTCGTCATTACTCCGCCCAGGGTCTCCAACCCCAGGGTCAGGGGAGTAACGTCCAGCAACACGATATCGCCCACCTCCCCGGCCAATACGCCGGCCTGGATGGCGGCGCCCATGGCGACGGCCTCGTCGGGATTCACGTTACGGTTGGGCTCTTTTCCGAAAACCTGCTTCACTTTCTCTTGGACGGCGGGCATGCGCGTCATGCCGCCGACCATGATCACCTCGTCGATCCCGCCGGTATTCAAGCCGGAGTCGGCCAGCGCCTGGCGGCAGGGGCCTTCGGTCCGGTCGACGAGGTCGGAAACCAATTGCTCCAGCCGGGCCCGGCTGATGGACTTGACGAGGTGCTGGGGTCCGCTGGCGTCGGCGGTGATGAAGGGCAGGTTGATCTCCGTCTCCATGACGCTGGAGAGCTCCACCTTGGCCCGCTCGGCGGCGTCCCGCAGCCGTTGGAGGGCCATGCGGTCGCTGGCCAAATCGATACCGGTCTCCCTTCGGAACTCGCTGATGAGCCAGTCCAGAATCGATTGGTCGAAGTCGTCGCCGCCCAGGTAGGTGTCGCCGTTGGTGGACTTGACCTCGAAAACACCTTCGCCCATCTGGAGGATGGTGATGTCGAAGGTGCCGCCTCCCAGGTCAAAAACGGCGATCGAGGCGTCCTCCTTGGTCTTGTCGAGGCCGTAGGCCAAGGACGAGGCCGTGGGCTCGTTGATGATGCGGAGCACCTCGAGGCCGGCGATCGTGCCGGCGTCCTTGGTTGCCTGGCGCTGTGAGTCGTTGAAGTAGGCGGGGACAGTGATCACGGCTTGAGAAATCTTCTCCCCCAGCTTGGCCTCGGCGTCCTGCTTGATCTTCTGCAGGACGAAGGACGAAATTTGAGGCGGGCCATAAGACTCACCGCCCATGCTGACCTGAGCGTCTCCGTTGGCGCCCTTGACGATCTGGTAGGGCAGCTTGGGGAGGGCGTTCTGCACCTCGCGGTCCTCGAACTTCCGCCCCATGAGGCGCTTTACCGAGAAAAGGGTGTTCTCGGGGTTAGTCACGGCCTGGCGTTTCGCCACCTGCCCAACGTACCGTTCTCCCGACTTGGCATTCAACGCCACCACTGAGGGCGTCAGGCGGCCGCCTTCCGCGTTTTCGATGACCACGGGTTCTCCGGCCTCGATGACGGCCGCCACCGAATTAGTCGTTCCAAGGTCTATACCCAAAACCTTAGCCATTGTCGTCCTCCTGATTAAAAGGAAATTGGTTGTCGAGATCCGCGGGGTCGCCGCTGCGGGGCGGCGCGTCCTGAGGCGCCCTCGCCACCATTACTTGGGCGGGGCGGATAACCCGGTCGTGCAGCCGGTAGCCCGGCCGCAGCGTTTGGGTGATGTAACCTGGCGGGTGGTCCGAGGAGTCCTCGGTCCCCAAGGCTTCGTGCTCCAATGGGTTGAACATGACGCCCTGCGCTTCGATCGGGGTCACACCTTCGGATTCCAGCACGGCGTTCAGCTTACGCTGAATCAGCTTGACTCCTTCAACCCAGGGGTCGTCGGCATTGGCGTGGCCGATGGCAAGGTCCAAGTCCTCCATGGCCGGCAGGAACTTGGTAATCAACCGGCCGTTGGAGAATCTGGCGTTGGCGATCCGCTCTTCATCGGTACGCCGGCGGAAGTTGGCCATCTCGGCTTGGGCGCGCTGGGTCGCATCCAGGTTGTGGGCGGCCTCCTGTTGGGCCTGCCGCAGGCTCTCGGCCAAGTGAGCGACCTGGTCCTCCAGCGGCCACTGGCGCCAGCAATCCGGCTCTTCCGCCGTGCCCGCGCCATTGCCGTCAATAAATTCGTTCGGTTCTGTCGTCATTTGAAATTCCTCTGGGAATATTCCTTCAGGGCCCAGACCGCGGCCATTCCTAGCGGTCCGGGGGCAGGTTGAGGCTGGAGAAGAGGAGGTCCAGCTCTTGCTCAACCGCCTGCAGCGCGGCAGGGTCGTCGATCCGGCGGGCCAGCCGCTCCTTGAGGGTCAAAAGGTTGTCCACCGTGGCCAAGGCGAACTCCACGCCGGCCAAGTTGAGCCCCATCACGTCGGACAGGTGCCGGATGAGCCGTACTTTCCGAATGTCTTCCCTGGAGTACAGGCGCAACATGCCCAGAGTCCGTCCGGGGCGGATCAAGCCCAGCCTTTCGTACTTCCGAAGAGTCTGGGGGTGCATGTCCAGAATCCGGGCGGCCACGCTGATGATGTAGACGCCTTCCAGCTGCATGACTAGGTCTTCGGCGTCCGACTCTTCCGCCCCGCTGCCGGGGGCGGCGGAGGCGTGTTCGGGCCGTGCCGGATACTCTTGCTCCGGCTCCGGGATATGCCTTGCGGTGGTCTGCCTGGGGCGCTGGTTCATTCGGTTGCCCCCTTCCTAACCTTCCCCCGGAGGGGGAAGGGACACTAGCAATTCTGAACAGTTAAGGACGGTGGGAGGTCTTGACCGGTTACAGACCATATGATACGGTCTGATACAGACAGTGTCAAGGCGAGTGTAACAAGGAGAATAAACTCCTGTTAGCTCGAACGTATATGAGGAGGAATAATTGTCCCCGGCCCGGCGAGTCCGAAGGGGAAGAGGATGGTGAACCATGGTCTACTTGCGAGCTTGCCCCAAATGCCAAGGCGACCTGTATGATTCCATAGACATTCACGGTCCTTTCCTGAGTTGCCTGCAGTGCGGTTACCTGCGGGACCTGGGAACGCCGAATGCGGCCGTTCTCGTGGAGACGACACCGAAGGACGATACCGCAAATAATATGCCTGTACTGGCGGAAGAGATGCCACGCCTGTTGCAAACGGCTGCCTGACCCGCTCGCCGACGGGGACGACTCCACGCTGCCGGCGCGGGGCGAAAAAGAGGGGGGTGGCCTTGGGCCGCCCCCTTTGGCTATTCAAGCAGGTCGCCGACGTTTTTCAGCGGGTCAATTCGGGCCAGAACCGCTCCTCTTTCCAAGGGTCCCCGTTGTTGTGGTAGCCGCGTTGCTCCCAGAAACCGGGAGCGTCCTCGGCAATGAACTCGATGGCGTTCACCCACTTGGCGCTTTTCCAGCCGTAGAGGCTGGGGACGATGAGCCGAAGGGGCCAACCGTGGCTTTTGCCGATGGGCTGCCCACCCTGCTTGTGGGCCAACAATCCCTCATCCATGGCGATGGAAACCGGCAGGTTGGTGCTGTAGCCGCCGAAGCAGTGGGCCATAACGTATTGGGCCTCGGGCCGGGGCCGGGCGGCGGACACCAGGTCCGCCAGGCTCACTCCCTCCCACACCTGGTCCAAGGCGCTCCACTGGGTCACGCAATGGAAGTCGGCGTCGACCTCCCGCCAGCGGAGGGACGAGAACTGGTCCCAGTCCAACTCTATCTCCCGGTCCACCAAGCCGAACACCCGGATGGTCCACTTCTTGATGTCGATCCTGGGCTCCGGCCCGTAGGTCAGGACAGGAAACTTGGCGGTAAGAAACTGGCCTGGAGGGACTCTGTCTCCCATTCCTTGGTCGGGGGCGGTCTTGACTCGGTCGGGACGCTTCACGGGCAACCTCGGCACCTGGTCTTCTTGGTAAAGCATTTTACCGCAGAGGGCGCGGAGAACACAGAGGGGTTATGAGAGGACGCTCACCCGTCCTTCGGGGCCGGCGGTTATCTGGCCGATGACCGCGACCGTGGGGACCGCAGCTTCGTGGAGTGCCCCTACCAGCCTATCGCGGTTTTCGGATGGGACTGAGATCAATAAGCCTCCCGAGGTCTGGGCGTCGCAGAGCAACAGGCGGTCTTCCTCGGTGAGGGAATCGTCCCAGTCGGTCGAATCAGCGACGCTGTTCATGTTGCGGTAGGTGCCGCCGGGTGCTGTGCCGGCGGCCAGCAATTCGCGGGCCCCCGGAAGCACCGGAACGTCGGCCAAGCGGACCGTGGCGCCGACGCCGCTGCCCCGCACCATGGAGGCGAGGTGGCCCATCAGTCCGAAGCCGGTGACGTCGGTGCAGGCGTTGACACCAACCTTCATCATGGCCTCGGATGCGTCTCGGTTCAGGGTCGCCATAACGGCGACGGCGTTTTTCAACACGTCGGCCGGCGCGGTACCCGCCTTGGCTCCCGTGGTAATGATGCCCGTGCCGATGGGCTTGGTCAGCACCAAGGCGTCGCCCGGCCGGGCGTTGGCGTTGGAGACCTGCTTGCCGGGTTCCACCAGCCCCACCACGGACAGTCCGTACTTCGGCTCTTCGTCGTCCACGGTGTGTCCGCCGACGATGAGACAGCCGGCTTCCGTCGCCTTGTCGTAACCGCCGCGGAGCACGTCGCCCAGCAGTTCGGCGGCCAAGGCGGCGGGGAACCCGACCACGTTGAGGGCCAACAAGGGGCGTGCGCCCATGGCGTAGACATCGCTCAAGGAATTGGCGGCCGCCACGAGGCCGAACTCGTAAGGGTCGTCGGTAATGGGCGTGAAGAAGTCCACTGTCACGACCAGAGCGGTCTTGTCGTCCAGCCGGTAGACGGCGGCGTCGTCGCCGGTGTTGATGCCCACGAGCAGGTCGGGGTGGCTCGGCACGGGTAATTTCTCTAGGACCTTGACCAGGTCCTGCTGGCTGAGCTTGGCCGCTCAACCGGCGCAGTGGGACAGTTCGGTCAAACGTACCTGGCTGGCGGCCATTGGGACCTCCTGTTTGTCTGAACTGTGATTTTGGTGATTCGAGGATTTTTATGATTTTTGCCCAACATCACGTCGATCCCCAAAATCACGAGAATCACCGTTGAGACAGTATAGCCGTAAAGCTGGTTTTGATGTGGAGGGAATGTTAGATTAGGGCCAACCTCCCCTTGCAGCGACGCAGCTTCATGCCCGGAATAATCGCCAACTACAAGGCTGTGGTCAATACGCCGGAGCGCCGCCAGGTGCTGACGGCCATGACCGGCGGACAGCTGCTGGTGCAGCTTTCCACCCTGCCCGTGACTCTCGCCCTGCCCAGCATTGCGAGGGATTTCGGCTACTCGGTGGGCGACGCCGCCTGGATTGTCATCATCAACCTGCTGGTCGTGGGCAGCACGGTGTTTCTAGGGGCGCGGCTGGGCGACCGGTTCGGACACCCCAAGGTCTTCTTCATCGGGACCATCATCATCACGTTGGGCGCGGTGATGATCTTCGCCGCCCAGGACCTGACCCAAGTGATCGCGCTTCGGGGCCTGCAGGGACTGGGAGCCGGGTTGATTCACGGCAACGGGAACGCCATGCTGGCGTTCGCCTTTCCACCGGAGGAGAGAGGCCGGGCCTATGCCTTTCCGATTACGGGCTCGAGGATGGGGAGCTTCATCGGCCTGGCGATTTTCGGGTTGTTCCTTGAGTTTGCGAGCTGGCGCTTGGTGTTCCTCACCATGCTGCCCATCGGCCTGATCGTCATCAAGACCTGCATGCCGGTGCTTCGCCGCAACGCGGAGGCGGTCACCGAACGCAACGTACCCATCGACTACGTCGGCGCGATCCTGCTGGTGGCAACGGCCGCGGTGTTCCTCCTGTCGGGCAGCCACCTTCACGGCGGGGAAGAGTCGTATACATCAGGCGACGCACTCTCCTACCACATTCCCATGCACGTACTCACGGTCGTCCTGCTGGTGGTCTTTATCTTTGTCGAGCGGCGCATCGAGCACCCCTTCGTGGAGTTCCGCCACTTCCGGGAGAAATACTTCTCCCTAGCGCTGGTGTCGAACACCATGTTCCACCTGTCGATGCTGGCCACCATGATCCTGGTCCCGATCATGATCGAAAACGGGCTGGGCATGTCACCCATTTTCGTGACGGCGGTGTTGCTGCCCCACCAGTCGTTCGGGCTGTGGATCCCGTTATTCGCGGGCAATATTCAAGACAAGTACAATCCGAGGCTGCTTCGTACCGGCTGCATGCTTTCCATTGCCAGCGGGTTCGTTTTGCTGGGGTTGTTGGCGGGCGCCGTGCCCTTCTGGTGCCTGCCCTTCCTGTTGTTCCCGATATCGGTTGGGACGAACATATTCAACACGGTTAACAACGCCATCGTAATGAGCACGTTGCCCACAGAGCACCGGGGATTCGCTTCCGGGATGCTGGAGACCACCAGGGACCTTGGCCACGCCACCGGGGCCACCATCTCCTCGTTCATCGTGGCCTTGATCCTGCCGGCGGCGATCGGACTGATGCTGGCCGAAGAGGCCCAGCCGTTCTACATGAGGGGGTTCCAGACCTCGGCGCTGGCCGTGGTGGGGATAATGACGATGGGCGCCATCATCGCGGCGTTCCACAAGTCAGCCGCCAAGCGGACCGGAGGAACGGGGACGGGCCAACAGCCGGCCGGCGCCGGAGCGGCGGCGGACTAAGAAACTATCTCAAAACTGATGGCGCATTTCATAATCATCTGTTTTGGCGTCAATTACCCGGCGGGGTCCACCCCCATCCTAACCTTCCCCCTGAGGGGGAGGGACTTTTGAGATAATTTCTAAACGCCCGGGACCGGCGGGGTGGGCAGGGGCGTTTCGTGAAACGCCCCTCGCGCTGTCGGCGGTGGACCGCTACGGGGTTCAGAGGTTCAGGACGATGAACTTCTCGTCGTCGGGTTCGTAGTAGTAGATTTTCCCGTCGTTGACGCTGGTGGCGATAAGCGAGTAGAGGACCCGGTTTTCCTCGTGGGAGTCAATAATCCGGGGGTTGCGCCACTCGGTCTCGGACAGGGACGACATAACGCGCTCAAGCCTTTGCTTCGCTGGCTCCATTCGGCCCTCGCTATACTGGCACGCTGCGGAAAATTTCGGTCACGCCGGCCGAGAATCCCGCCAGCACGGACGATTTCAGAGTGTCGCCCTCGCCCAGAATGCTGGAAACATCCAGGCTGTCGCCGACCGGCAGCATGAGCGTAACCGTCCTGGCGTCCGGATCTACAATCCAATACTCCTTGACGCCGTGCCGGGCGTACAATTGCCTCTTGGTCGTCCAATCTCGATTGGCCGTCGAAGGCGAACGGATCTCCACGACTAAGTCCGGCGCACCCCTTACGGGCCGCTCGGTGTCGATTTCCAGGCGTTCGTTGGAGATGAAAAGCAGATCGGGCTGTACGATGTCGGTATCGCTCAGGTAGACGTCCCTGGGGGCGGCGTACAGCCGCCCCAGATTGGCCCGGGCCAGGAAGTTGCCTATCAGCAGAGCTATGGAGAGCAAGATACCCTGGTGGTCCCGGTCAGGCGCCGTCACCGCAATCAACTCCCCGTCTATCAGCTCATAGCGTTCATCGTCCGAGGTGTTTTCGTAGTCCTGGTAGGTAAGCTTGGTCTTGGGTTTTTTGGTTACCATGCCTGCTACTCCTGTCTGACGTACTTGTCGATGGCGTCGGGTACTCCGGCCAGGTAGATGTCGCCCCGGGAATCGATCCAACTGCCGTGACCGGAGCCGCGGCACTCGAACCGCGAAAGCACTCCGCCCGAACCGTCGAGGACGCTGATGCGGGACGAAGCGCCGTCGACCTGGCCTTCGCTGACGACGAAGTTGCCTTCCGAGTCGCGGGAGATGTCCATGGGGCGCTTGATGTCGTTCCAGAAGCCGATGAACTCGCCTTCCAGCGAGAACAGCTGGATGCGCTGGTTCTCCCGGTCGCAGACGATAATCCGGTCGCCGTCCACGATGAGGCTGTGAGGCAGGTGGAAATGGTTGGCCTCGGACTTGCCGGGTTCGCCCCACGACTGGATTAGGTCTCCTTCACCAGTGAAGCGATGCACGCGGGAGTTGCGGTAGCCGTCGGCCACGTACAATTCACCCGACGGCGACGGCACCAGTTCGGCGGGGTAGTTGAAGGGGCCGGCGGCACGGGGCACCAAATCGCCGGGGTTTTCGCAGCCGGTGTCGGAGTGCCTGCCGTGGCGTCCCAGCATCTGGACCGGCTTGCCGTCGAGGGTGTAAACGAGGCAGACCGAGGTATCCCGGTCGGTGACGTAGACGACGTCGTCCTCGATGTAGAAACCGTGGGCGAAAACAAAGGAGCCGTTGCCCCAAGAGTCCTGCAAGTTGCCGTCCCGGTCGAAAATCAGGACCGGCGGGTCCTTGCGCTGGAAGGCATAGACCCGGTCCTGAGAATCGGTGGCGATGGCGCTGACCATGGCGAAAGATTCGCCTTCAGGAAGTTTTGCCCAGTTTTCCTGGACGGAGTAGGTGTAGTGGCCGGTGCCCACTGTAGTCATAGGTGGCCTCCTTAATTCTTACCGTCTCCCGAAGGGAAAGGGTTAAACCCGGTAATCTTGCGTCGGAAACATCCCCAGCAATGGGGAGACAGTGCCGATTACGTCGCGGTCGATGCTGTCGATGGTGGGGCGGCCGCACATGCCCATGGTGGCGTCCAGCTCGTCGCGGAGCATCTCCAGGACGGACCGGACGCCGGCCTCTCCATCCACCGCCAGCCCCCAGAAGAGGGGCCGGCCGATGAGGACGGCGCGGGCGCCCAAGGCCAGGGCCTTGACGATGTCCGTGCCGCGCCGGATGCCGCCGTCCATGTATACCTCGATCTTGCCGTCGGCGGCCTCCACGATCTCGGGGAGGACTTCTATCGTGGTGAACGTGGTATCGAGGTAGCGGGCGCCGTGGTTGGAGACTATGACGGCCTTTGCGCCGTTGTCGGCGGCGTGTTTGCCATCCTCGCCGACCATGATCCCCTTGATGACAACCGGGAGGCTCTGGGCGGAGGCCAGCCAGTCGATGTCGGCCCAGGTGGCCGCCGGGTCGCGGATGTCCATGGGGCCGGCCGGGGCGTCGGCGGCGAACTTCCAGCTGTGCTCGGTCAGGTCGATTTGGGCGTAGTTGGGCGAGGAGGCCCCGACGTAATCGTTGCGGATGTTGCGCTCGCGCTTCGGCTTGATCTTGGCGTCCACGGTGATGCACAGGGCGGAGTAGCCGGCTTCCTCGGCCCGCGCGGCCATCTCCAGGGTCATCCCCCGGTCCTTGAAGAGGTACTGCTGGAACCACAACGGACCGGAGGCGGCGCCGGAAACGTCCTCGAGCGTGCGGGCGGCGTGAGAACTCACGACCATCACAGTGCCAGCGGCGCCGGCCGCCCTAGCGGTGGCCAGTTCGGCGTCGGGGTGGGCCGCTTCGTGATTGCCGGCCGGGTCCAGCATGACCGGGAAGCTGATGCGCTGGCCGAGCACGGTAGTGCTGGTGTCCCGGTGGCTGACGTCGGTCAACATCCGGGGCCGGAGGTTGATGCTGTCCAGCACGGCGCGGGTGCGCCGCAGGGTAATCTCGTCGGTGGCCGCGCCGGCGATGAAGTCGTAGTGGCCCATCTCCAGCTTCTCGCGGGCAATGGCTTCGAACTCGAACACATTGACCGGCTCGCCTGCCATGAAAGTAACCTCCGAAGGAAGGCACGGCACACACGTACCGGCGAAGGCAGTCTAAAAGCTACCCCATGAGTAGTCAATCGGGTCCGAAGTGGCTATATGTGCCCATTCTGACGCAGTTGTTCTGCAACCATTTCAGTCACTCCGGCATACTCGACTGGACTTGCCGCAAATGATTCTAGGAAGGCCTGCCGTTCGGAAACCGGGAATGACAACAAATCCGCCATGAATGACCGCGTCCAGTCCAACCGGTAAAACATAAGATCCAATCTGTTCAAACCCAAGTCGTCTATCGTGTCAAACGCCCTGCGCCGTGCAGTCCCGGAAAGACCATTCTTGGGTACTATCTCCCCATCTTGGGTACTATCTCCCCAGTATCGGTATCATAATCGAAATACTGTTCCGGTCGTTCCGTAACAACGAGGGCGCAAGGGTCAATGTACCGTGTGTCTGGCCATTTGTCCCCTTTGTAGATGTTGCACCTTTGGCAACTGAATACCCAGTTAGACCACTCATAAGCCAGCTGCGGAAAACGGCTGAGTGGCCGGAAGTGGTCAACTGTAGGGGCGCGGCCGCCGGACTCGGCGCTGGCATAGCATTGACGTTCACAATACCAGCAGATGTTGTTGGTCCGGCTCCCGAGCGTTGGGCGGAATACCCCCCAAAGGAAATCAGTAGGGCGCTCACCGATCGAATTCCGGAAATAATCAATCCAACCCTGCGTGAACTGCCGGGCATATCCGGCAACTCCGCTGGGTTCCGGCCCACGGTCAACCCACCGCAACCCGGCTATGCTCCGTCTTGACTCAACTCAGACTGCCGGGAAAGCAAGAACTTCTGCATCAAGTCTGCGTAACGTTCCCGTTGGGCTTCCACCGGGCCACCCTTGGACAACAAGTCCTCATTTATCTGCCGGCGCAGCCCGTTCATTTCAGATTCCTCCTCGGGAGTCAGCAATTCCTTGTCCCGAAGCTCCCGTAATCGGTTAGCCCGGTCCACGGTAAGTTGGTCAGTAGGCTCCTCTACGCCCATCATATTCCGCAGGATTTCATCCGCCGTCCAGCCTATTACGTCTTCGGTGTTGGTTGTGGCGGTGACGGCGCCGTTTTCGTCTCGCTTCAGCAGGTGGACCTGTCCGGCTCTGAGGCCGGCTACGACGAAGGAGGAATGGGTGGTGGCGAATATTTGCAAGTGTGGGAAATGATCCTTGTGCAACAACGCCGGGATTACGCGGCGCTGCCAAGTCGGGTGCAGGTGGTTCTCGATTTCGTCGATGAGCAGAGTGGCTGGCTTTTTTTCCCAACCCTCCGTCCAGCCATGGTGGCTCGCCATTTTGAGGGCTAGGGCGTAAATCCACAGGAGGGTACCTTGCGTTCCTGAACTCAGTGCGCCTGCATATAACGGGTCCCCTAATTCTTCGTCGATGGTGTTAACTGCCATCGCGTAATGGACGACTCGCCCTGGACCAGCAATGTCGATATCCGGCTCCACGGCGTCATACGGGCGGTCACCGACAATTACCTCAGAGCAAATGTATTTCGTACATGAGAAACCCGTTCTTAGTGCTTTCTGGAATTGTCGCCGGTAATCATCTAGAAACCCTGGGTCATTGGTCTCGTTGCGAAGACGGTCGATCTCCATCTCCACGGATTGGCCGTGAAAGGTGCCGGGGCTGGTCTCAAAAAGGCGTTCCAAGGGAGGCCCTGTGCCGAGTTCCTCCCCTCGGTAGGGATCGGTCGGGTCAAAAACATTCCTGCTCGGGAATCCTACCCGAGTAGCCGGGATATACAAGAGAGGTACCGCAGTGGCTGGAGATTCGAGCGCATCCTGTGAACAATCATCGCTAAAGCGCAACCAACATGTTGGCGCGTTCACTAAACCCTCTAACGTGAGGAGGATTTCGTTACCGCCCTGATAGATAACATCGCACGAACTCAATCCATGGATTGCCCGTAGTATGGTTGTCTTTCCAGTCGCATTTGGGCCGGTGAACAGGTTCACACGCCCGTCGCAATCGACGTGAAGGTGCTCAAGCGGCGGCATGTTATTGATCTCTATTTGCCTGATGTGCATGCCGATAACCCCACGGTTTTGCCCGCCGCGTAAACTGAGTTATGCTGGTTAGCGTACTAGCAGTATACCAGTGATGCCGCAGGCATCCGGAGTGTAGCCAAATGATCGACTATCAGACTTTCGACTTGGGAAACCTGGTTCTCCAGTCCGGGGCGACCCTTCGGGGCGCCTGGCTGGCTTACGAGACCTATGGAGAGTTGAACACGGCTAAGGACAATGTGATTGTGTTCCCGACGTTCTATGGCGGGCAGCATTATCAGAACGAGGCGATTATCAGGCCGGGACAGGCGCTGGACCCGAGCAAGTATTTTATTGTCGTCCCTAACATGATGGGCAACGGGCTGTCTTCGTCTCCCAGCAACACGCCGTCGCCATACGACCGGGCGCGGTTTCCGGGGGTCAGCCTCTACGACAATGTGTCCAGCCAGCACCGGTTGGTGACCGAGCGGTTCGGCATCGAAAAGATCGCGCTGGTGGTGGGTTGGTCGATGGGGGCGCAGCAGACTTACCAGTGGGGGAGCTTGTACCCGGATATGGTGGAGCGCATCGCCCCGATCTGCGGCTCGGCCAAGACTTCCCGGCATAACTTCGTGTTCCTGGAAGGGGTGAAGGCGGCGCTGACCGCCGACGACGCCTGGGCTAACGGCTGGTACGAGAAGCCGCCCCTGAAGGGCCTGCGGGCCATGGGGCGGGTCTACGCCGGCTGGGCCGTCTCCCAAGCGTTCTACCGGGAGGAGGTGTACCGGGACATCGGCTATTCGTCTCTGGAGGACTACTTGGTAGCCTTCTGGGAGGGACGGCGGTTGGAGGCGGACGCCAACAACTTTCTGGCTATGCTCTGGACCTGGCAGAACGCCGACATCAGCGCGAACGACATCTACCAGCACGACTTTGTTCGGGCTCTCGGATCCATAAAGGCCAAGGCCATGGTCATGCCGGGGCGGACCGACCTTTACTTCCCGCCCGAGGACAACGAGTACGAGGTCAGCCACATGCCCAACGCCGAGTTCCGGCCCATCGAGTCAATCTGGGGCCACCTTGCCGGCGGCCCCGGCTTCAACCCAACGGACGCGGCGTTCGTGGACGAGGCGCTGAAGGAATTGCTGTCTGAACTGTGATTTATGAGATTACGATGATTCCCAGGATTCCCCGTCTTAATCCTGTAAATCACTCCAATCCCGGGAATCATAGTCCAGACAATTTCTCACGATGCGTAAAGGTTAGTCGGCCGGGGCGGCGGCGGGCTCACGGGGCGGGGCTTCCACCAGCTCGTAGAGGGTGCTCCGGGCGCGGATTTGTTCGTCCCAGCCGCGGACGCGCAGGTCGATCATCAGGCCGTCAGGCCCTTTGTATTTCCGGTTGACCCGGTTGCTGCCGGGGCACTCGGTGCCGTCGTGGGCCTCCACGGTGGAGACGGCTTCGTCGAGATCGTCGACGTAGAAGCCAATGTGGTGCACGCCCTTGACTGTCGACGGTCCCTCGCCCAGGTTGGGAGCGTCTTCCGAGCCTATCTTCAGGATAGCGAAGTAGATGTAGCCGTCGGTGAGCCAGACGCCTTCCTCTCCGGTCTCGGCCGGGGTGCGCCGCAGCTCATCGAGGCCGAATACGGTCTTGTACCATTCGGCGGTGGCCGCCGGGTCTTCAGTGTGCAGCGCGATGTGCTTGATGCGCGGGGCCATGAGCCTTCTCCTACGGGTTAATTTCCTACGGGTTAATTTCCTACGGGTTAATTTCCGGCGGGTTAATTTCCGGCGGGTTGGTTTCCGGTTGGATTAGCGGTGTGGACAAGGTTAGAGGTCCATCGCCTCGAGTCCGACCCGCGACAGGTCTTCGTCGGCCTGCCCGCTGGGGTAGCCGCCGACTCCTATGCCGCCCAGGATCACGCCGTCCTTCATTACCACGAGGCCCCCTTGGCCGTGGGTCAGGTTGGAGTCGCCCTGCTCGCTGATGCTGCGCCCCTGGCTATGCAGCCGTTGGGCGTTTTCGCCGGAGTTCAGGCCCATGATCGCCGAGGTGTAGGCCTTGCGAATGGCGTGGCGGCGGCTGAACAAACGGAGGTTGTCCATTGTGGCGTAGGCTTCCAAGTTCCCGGTCGAGTCCACTACGGCCATCGCGACCGGCTCGTTGGGGGTCTCCATCGCCTTGTCCATCATGGCTTTCATGGCGGACTGTACCTGTTGCATCGTCAAACCTGGCATGGGTTGCGCCTCCCTCTCAAATTGGCATTTATAGACTGCGAGTGTAGACTCGCGGATGAATTATAGTCCACGGCGCCTGACATATATAACCCAAGTACACCAAGACCGGGTTGCTGAGGAGCGACGATGACGACGCAGCTTGATTCGTGGTTGGCCCTGACGGAAGAGGAGGCAATCGATCCCGGCATGCCGATTTGCGACCCTCACCATCATTTCTGGGACCGGCCCGACGGCCGCTATTTCTTGGACGAGCTCGTGAAAGACACCGGATCGGGTCACCAGGTGGCGCAGACGGTGTTCATCGAGTGCCGTTCCATGTACCGGCAAACGGGGCCGCCGGAGTTGCAACCGGTGGGGGAAGTGGAGTTCGTGCAGGGAATCGCCGCACAGAGCGCCAGCGGCCAGTACGGCCCCACGGTTGTGGCCGGCGGAATCGTCGGTCACGCCGACCTGATGCTTGGAGACGGGGTGACGCCGGTACTGGAAGCCCTCTCAATTGCGGGGAGCGGCCGTTTCCGCGGCATCCGTTGCTCCGCCGCTTGGGACGCCAGCCCAGAGGTTACGACGGCGCGGGCCAACGCTCCGGGAATGTTAGCCGACTCTAGGTTTCGTGAGGGAGCCGCCTGCCTGCAGCGCATGGGCCTTAGCTACGACGCTATCGTCTACCACCCGCAATTGCCCGAACTGGCCGAGTTTGCCCAGGCTTTGCCGGACCTGACCATCATTCTGAACCATGTGGGAAGGCCCTTGGGGACCGGCCCATATGCCGGCCGCCGCGAGGAGTTGATGCCAGGCTGGAGGCAGGGAATCGACTCCTTGGCGGAGTGTCCGAACGTTGTGGTGAAGGTCGGCGGGCTGGGCAACCCAATCAGCGGCTTCGACTGGCACCAGAGGCCATTTCCGCCAGGGTCGCGGGAAATCGCGCAAGCCGCCGCGCCCTACTACCTGTACTGCATCGAGAAGTTCGGCGCCAGCCGGTGTATGTTCGAAAGCAATTTCCCGGTGGACAAGCAGTCCTACTCGTACACCGTGTGCTGGAACGTCTTCAAGCGGTTGACTCGCGATTTCTCCGCCGCCGAACAGGCCGACCTGTTCCACAACACGGCGGCGCGCGCCTACCGGCTGCCGACGGTCTAAAGGCGGGGCACAGGGGCGTCTACGCTCCCGTGACTGGCAGAGTGGGAAATGAAGGGGAAGTGGGGAACGGGCGGCCGGGGTCGACGCGGCGCATCAGGTAGGAATCCGTCTCCATAATCTCGTCCAACCGGCCGGGGAACTCTTCGAAGGGGTCGGCGAAAGCGCGGATGAGGCGACCCGAAAGATTGCCGCAGCCGTCGCTGCCCAAGAAAACGGCCAGTTGGGCTGCCCGCTCGATGGAGGCTCCCTCGCCTGAAGTGACCCGTACCCCCCGCTCATAGGTCGCCATATCCCCGATCTCCAGGGCCAGGTCCCGGGTTTCCTCCCACATTCGCGTGTGGATGGAGCCGGGGCTGATGGCGTTGACGGTGATGGGTGTGCCAGCCAACTCGAGGGCCAAGTTTTCGGTGAGGTTGACGATGCCGGTCTTGGCGACGTCGTAGGCCGACGTGTTAGGCCCGCCGACGCCGGACATGTTGACGATGCGGCCGGCACCACGGGCCAGCATGCTTGGAATCACTGCCCGGCAGCCGTAAAAAGTCCCGAGCAGATGGACTGCTATCGTATGGTCCCATTCGTCGGGGTCGTTGTCCCAGAGGCGCCCCATCGGCCCGATGTGGCCGGCGTTGTTTACCATGACGTCGATTGCGCCGTAGCGGTCCAAAACGCTGGCCACGGCGTCGTCCATCTGCTGGCGGCTGCTTACGTCCACTATGAAGGTATGTACTTCGGTCCCGTGGGCGTTGGTTATCGCGTCGGCGGTTTCCCGCAACTCTGACGCTGTCCGGGAAGCAAGGGCCAACCGCGCGCCTTCGGCGGCATAAGCGAACGCGATGGCCCGGCCGATTCCCCGCCCGCCGCCGGTAATCAGCGCTATGCGTCCCTGGAGCCGTTCCAGTCCGGCCATGGCGCCTCCTCCTTTGGGTCAGTAGAGCACCTTACGAGGCGGTTTGAGGGGGTAGCAACCGAAACTCGCGGCTTGGGTACACACCGCAGTCTAACTACAGATGGTGGCAACGACTGGGTTCGAACCAGTGACCTAGCGCTTATGAAGCG
The DNA here is from genome assembly GCA_965220625.1 of Dehalococcoidia bacterium. Classification (GTDB taxonomy): domain Bacteria; phylum Chloroflexota; class Dehalococcoidia; order Lucifugimonadales; family UBA3495; genus VXOI01. The sequence continues at coordinate 703,199 of CBDCQN010000003.1, read as the reverse complement.
CCCGCTCTGCCGCTGAGCTACGTTGCCACCTGAGGGCCATCCGGCCAGCCGCCTGGATGCAGCCCAAGGGTTTTATGGTACCGGCGAGTTATTGACAGTGTCAATTAGCCCTGCGTCTCCCAAATCCACGACCTCATGTATCACGCGAGGGGTTGGGTGGGTGTATAGCGACTTGCAGTCACCATGCGGTGGGAGTCAAGTGTCTGGTGTGGCAGGTAACTGTTCAGACATCGTGACAACCCCTCGAAAAGGGCAGTCCATCGTCATACCGGCGAAAGCCGGTATCCAAGGGTGCGGCGGCGGTCTCACCGGGACTGAAAACTTACCCTACCCCACCCCGGCGCCTTCCGACGACGGGGCCTCGCTTGGAGCCTCTTGCTCCTGGGGCGGTGGAAGCTGCAGGAAGTAGACGCCCCATTCCCGCATCAGCGATTCCACCGGGGGTCCTTCAAGCCCACCAGCTCCCGGAAAAAGCCGGCCAAGGCGTGGGCGGGCATATATTCGCTGGCACACACCCAGCTACGCTCCGCCGGCTCCACGTAAATCAACCCCTGCTGGTGTTCGCACACCGCCTGAATCCGGGTCATGTCGTTGCCCGGCTTTACCTCCAACCCTGTGGCCGGCATGACTTCCTCTCAACTCTCGGCAATAGAGGTCCGCAGCCCATAATAACGGGCGTGGGCGCCCGCCGCGGCGGGTCAGCAGAACGGCAGGCCGCCAAGACCGGAAAGCTGCAACTGTCCTTGCAAACTCCCTGGCACACACCCGCTCAACCGATTAGCAGAGAGGTCCAGCTGTATCAGGCTGACGAGGTCCCCCAATTCCGGCGGTATCTCACCGCTCAACTGGTTCTCTTCGAGGAACAACCGTTCCAGGCTGGCGAGGTCCCCCAATTCCGGCGGTATCTCACCGCTCAACTGGTTCTCTTCGAGGAACAACCATTCCAGGCTGGCGAGGTCCCCCAATTCCGGCGGTATCTCACCGCTCAACTGGTTACTGCCGAGGGACAGCGATGTCAGGCTGGCGAGGTTGCCCAACTCCGGCGGTATCTCGCCCCTCAACTGGTTCCCGCCGAGGGACAACCGTTCCAGGCTGGCGAGGTCCCCCAACTCCGGCGGTATCTCACCGCTCAACTGGTTCCCGCCGAGGCTCAGCTCCGTCAGGCTGGCGAGGTTGCCCAACGCCGGCGGTATCTCACCGCTCAACTGGTTCTCTTCGAGGAACAACCGTTCCAGGCTGGCGAGGTCCCCCAACTCCGGCGGTATTTCACCGCTCAACTGGTTCCCGCGGAGGCTCAGCTCCGTCAGGCTGGCGAGGTTGCCCAACGCCGGCGGTAACTCACCGCTCAACTGGTTCTCTCCAAGGAACAACCATTCCAGGCTGGCGAGGTCCCCCAACTCCGGCGGTATCTCGCCCCTCAACTGGTTCCTGTCGAGGGACAGCCCTGCCAGGCTGGCGAGGTTGCCCAACGCCGGCGGTATCTCACCGCTCAACTGGTTCACGGAGAGGTGCAGCCGTATCAGGCTGGCGAGGTTGCCCAACTCCGGCGGTATCTCACCGCTCAACTGGTTCACGGAGAGGTGCAGCCGTATCAGGCTGGCGAGGTTGCCCAACTCCGGCGGTATCTCACCGCTCAACTGGTTCCCGCCGAGGTACAGCGATGTCAGGCTGGCGAGGTCCCCCAACTCCGGGGGTATCTCACCGCTCAACTGGTTCACGGAGAGGTGCAGCCGTATCAGGCTGGCGAGGTTGCCCAACTCCGGGGGTATCTCACCGCTCAACTGGTTCCCGCCGAGGAACAACCGTTCCAGGCTGGCGAGGTTGCCCAACTCCGGCGGTATCTCACCGCTCAACTGGTTCCCGCAGAGCCCCAGCTCTGCCAGGCTGGCGAGGTCCCCCAACTCCAGCGGTATCTCACCGCTCAACTGGTTCCCGCCGAGGTCCAGCCCATCCAGGCTGGCGAGGTTCCCCAACTCCGGCGGTATTTCACCGCTCAACTGGTTCCCGCCGAGGCCCAGCTCTGCCAGGCTGGCGAGGTTGCCCAACTCCGGCGGTATCTCACCGCTCAACTGGTTCCAGTAGAGGTGCAGCTGTGTCAGGCTGGCGAGGTTGCCCAACTCCGGCGGTATCTCACCGCTCAACTGGTTCACGCCGAGCCACAGCTCTGCCAGGCTGGCGAGGTTGCCCAACTCCGGCGGTATCTCACCGCTCAATTGGTTCACGCCGAGGTTCAGCAATGTCAGGCTGGCGAGGTTGCCCAATTCCGGCGGTATCTCACCGCTCAACTGGTTCTCGCTGAGCCCCAGCTCTGCCAGGCTGGCTAGATTCCCCAACTCCGGCGGTATTTCACCGCTCAACTGGTTCACGTAGAGGAACAGCGATGTCAGGCTGGCGAGGTTGCCCAACTCCGGCGGTATCTCACCGCTCAATTGGTTCACGCCGAGGTTCAGCAATGTCAGGCTGGCGAGGTTGCCCAACTCCGGCGGTATCTCACCGCTCAACTGGTTCCTGCCGACGGACAGGACTGTCAGGCTGGTGAGGTTGCCCAACTCCGGCGGTATCTCACCGCTCAACTGGTTCCTGCCGACGGACAGGACTGTCAGGCTGGCGAGGTTGCCCAACTCCGGCGGTATCTCACCCCTCAACTGGTTCCTGCCGAGGTCCAATAGGATGACGCGGCCGCGGCCGTCTGCGCGGACGCCGTACCATTCGTTCAAGGGCGCGTCGCTCAGCCAATTATCGTCTAAAGTCCAGTTGGGGCCGTCGGTCGCGTCGTATAGGGCAACCAGCACTTCCCGGTCCGTTCGGGGCGTGGGTATGGGCGTGGGCGTGGCGGTCTATAAATACCTGGAGCGGTGCCGCGCCAACAACTCCCTTCCCGACCGCGAAGACCTCCTTCACGTCCTCATCCCCTGGTCCGGTGACTATCCGGTTCCCAGGTTCGAGTAGGGACGAAAACATCCACCCGAATCACAGAAATCATCCAAATCAAACGAATCACAGTTCAAGACAATTGGACATAGCCGCGCACCAAGGGAAAGCCCTCACCCATGCCCTCTCTCAAAGGCAGGGGGCAACTTGCTGCAAATGGAAAGCCCCTGCGTCTTTTGCAGGGTCATTCAGAGAGGTGTCGTCTTTCCGGCGAAGCCGGAATGACAGAAGGCATGCCGGGGTGACTCATGTGGTGGGGCCGGCTATCGTCCGCCGGAATTGAATGTCTCTGGCGTCTTTTGCCGGAGATGCGGGGTGTTGCATTGCTATCATCGATGCTACTATTATTTAGCAATTCAGCTTAAATACGCTTGGAATGGAGACTAAAATGACACAATCCACGGAAAGCCATGCGCCAGCCGATTGTGCGTATTGTTCGGGTTCAGGCCAGGTGAACGCGGAACCATGCAGGGTGTGTGGCGGCGAGGGTAATATATTGGTTGCCCAGCCTGCCCGGCCCTGCGCTTTTTGCAAGGGGAACGGTAAACAATCAGCCTACCGGTGCAATGTCTGCCGGGGGACCGGATGGGCCAATTCGAGGAGACCTGTCTAGGACCGGGTCTCCCAGCCGGGTTAGAGCGGAACGTGGTATCTATGCACGGGCCTATTTGAAATCGGGGAGTGTTAGAAATGTCCAGCTATCGAATCATATCGTCGGATAACCACGTAGTTGAACCACCGGACCTGTGGACGAGTCGCATCGACTCCAAATTCAAAGGCCGGGAACCCCGTGTCGTCCGCGCCGATGATGGGTCCGAGTGGTGGTTCACCGACGGCATCAGGGGCCAAGGCATGTTCAGCGGCGCCCAGGCGGGGCGTAGATTTGAGGAACCGGAAAATCTCAGTTTGCTGGCGACTTTTGAGGATGTTCGGCCCGGCGGGTATATCCCGGAGGAGCATGTCAAAGACCTGGAAGTCGATGGGATCGACGTAAGCATCCTTTATCCCACTGTCGGCCTGCAGCTTTACTGCACGGTGCCAGACAGCGAATTACTGTCGGCAACCTTCAGAGCGTATAACGACTGGCTTGCCGAGTTCTGCGCGCCCTTTCCAGACCGCCTCAAGGGCATTGCCATGGTCAATGTGGATGACGTGCAAGACGGAGTGAGCGAGTTGGAGCGCAGCGCGAAAATGGGACTGGCGGGAGCGATGATCACCATCTTTCCGCCGGAGGACAAACCCTACGATCTACCGATGTACGAACCTTTGTGGGCCGCCGCCCAAGACCTGGAGATGCCGCTCAGTCTTCACCTCACAACGAATCGGCCGGGGCCCGGCCAGCAATACGCGAACCTCAGCACTCTAAAGTCGTCGTTCATTTGCAACACCGACCATTGGGTGAGAATCTCCTTGGCCGATATTATCTACAGCGGCGTTTTCGAGCGCTATCCGAAGCTGATGGTGGGTTCAGTGGAGCAGGAACTGTCGTGGATTCCCCACTTCACGGACCGTCTGGACTACAACTACAGCCAGCGGGCGGTCGGGGATGAATCCTACCGTTTCAAGAGTGGCGCACTGCCAAGCGACTTCTTCCACAGCAACGTGTTTCTGGGCTTCCAGGAAGACACGCTTGGGATACAGCTACGGGAAATGATAGGCGTGGACCAAATCATGTGGGGTTCCGACTATCCTCACCAAGAATCCACTTTCCCCAGAAGCCGGGAGATTATTGATGAGATCCTGACGGACTGCTCCGAGGAGGAAAAAGCCAAGATCGTCGGCGGGAACGCCGCCAGACTGTACCGGCTCGACTAGGAAACTATCTCAAAACCCGGTAGATTTGCTGAGAGACCGCCAATCGTCAGGCTAGCGCGTGGATTCCCGCTTTCGCGGGAAAGACGGGTGGGGCGGGTCGGCAGTTTTGAGATAATTTCTAAACGATGGAGACTGCGAGGTGAGACATGTCGACTTATCGAATCATTTCATCCGACAATCACGTGATGGAGCCCGCCGACCTCTGGACTAGTAGAATCGACTCCAAGTTCAAAGGCCGGGAACCCCATGTCGTCAAGTTGGACGACGGCTCCGAGCGGTGGTTCACCGATGGTATCAAGGGCCAATTCGTGGCCGCCGGCACCCAGGTGGGAGTCAGGTTCGAGGAGCCGGAGAATCTGACCAATTTCGGTGTATCGGCAGACGTGATCCGGGGGGGATACATTCCCGAGGAGCATGTCAAAGACCTGGATGTCGATGGGATCGACGTAAGCATCCTCTATCCTACTGTCGGCCTGCAACTGTACTGCACTGTGCCGGACAGCGAATTGCTGTCGGCAACCTTCAGAGCGTATAACGACTGGCTTGCCGAGTTCTGCGCACCCTATCCCGACCGTCTCAAGGGCATCGCCATGGTCAACGTGGACGACGTTCAAGACGGAATAAGCGAGCTGGAGCGGGCCGCCAAGATGGGGCTCGCCGGGGCCATGATCACGATCTATCCGCCCGAGGACAAGCCCTACGTTCTGCCGATGTACGAACCCCTGTGGGCCGCCGCCCAAGACCTGGATATGCCCCTCAGCCTTCACATCACCACAAACCGACCGGGACCGGGGCAGCAATACGCCGACTTCGATACTTTGAGGTCATCCTTCCTGTGCAACACCGATCATTGGGTGAGGGTGTCCTTGGCGGACATGATCTACAGTGGCGTGTTCGAGCGATACCCAAAGCTGATGGTGGGTTCCGTGGAGCAAGAGCTGTCCTGGATCCCCCACTTTCTTGACCGGTTGGACTACAACTATACCCAACGAGCCATAGGCGACTTTTCGTACCGGTTCAAGAGTGACGCAATACCCAGCGAATACTTCCATAGCAACGTGTTCCTGGGCTTTCAAGAGGACGCCATGGGTATCCGGGACCGGGACATTATCGGCGTAGACCAGTTGCTTTGGGGCTCGGATTACCCCCACCCGGAATCGACCTTCCCCCGGAGCCGTCAGATTATCGAAGAGATCCTGATGGACTGCACGGAGGATGAACGAGCCAAGATCGTCGGCGTAAACGCCGCCAGAATATATAAATGCTAAACGCCAGTGTGGCCCCTGGATGAAGACTTCGGTTGTCTGCCGAGGCCTTCCACCGGGGTGGCCCTGCCCGGATTGCGAGTGACAACATATCGGCCTAGCTCACTGGAAAGGGGCTAGGCCGATATACGTTCATCTGGGTATCCCGTTGGGTATCCTGTAGATAAGCGGAAAGCCCGGCGCCAGCGTCCCCCTTGCCTGACATGAGTCATCCCGGAGTTTCGGGTTCGTCTCCTCGGTCATTTCGAGAGATTGGAAGTCACTCCGATGTCGAGCGTGCCTTTACGCCAACTCGCGGGCATATGGACATCGGGGAGGGGACGTGGGTTCCGGCTTTCGCCGGAAAGACGGTGGGGGGTGGCATGGACCGCGACCAGGACGCCATAAGACTTTACAGTCGGAATGTTCTGTCAATGGAGAACATGAGGTGTCACGGAGTTTTGGGGCGAGACCCGAGAAATTCCGGGATGGCTTATGTACGGGTGCTTTACTCGGGTCTGATGGGGCTCCAAGGGCGCTCTATTCGCGGGGGCCTCGCAACCTGTCGGAGAAAAACCGCTCCAGGAATACGTCGACCACGGGTATCTCCCCGGCGAGGTATTTGCCGATGGCCCAGCCCAAGGAGGCGAACACCAAGACAATGAAGGCCTCCAGCGCGCCGAAGGCCACGCCAATCACTCCAACGAGCAACCCAATGCCGGTAAAAATCACCTTGGGATTGTTCATAATACCCGTCCTTGTCCTATTCGATCAGGCGGGTTTCCTGGCCTTGGTCGTACCTTACCCGGGTTATATTGACCCGTTGCACTTCCAGCCCGGTCAACCGCTCCACCACTTCCTTTACTCTTGCTTGAAGGTCGTCCCGGACCGCTTGGGCATCCGAACCCAAGGTTATTATAGGATGACAGGATATGACTACGCGGTCCGGCCCCGGCGGCAGAGTCTTACGAGCTAGGCGGAGACTGCACCGGATGTCAACTATGTCGCGGTTGTAGGACCCGGTCCTTTCGACCAGCAGGCGGACGCTGGCCGGGTCTATGTTGAAGACGCCCAAGTCAGTGGAACTGACGAGCAACGGTGTGCCTCCCCGCTGTGTTCCTCCCTTGGCCTGTAACGCCAGCAGACCCAGCATCAGACCGATAACGGCTATAGCGGCAACGATGCTTACCGTCTTCTCGGGCCAGCCCGCCTCCGCCAGACCTCTCAGCTCTGACTCGAACCAAGCGCTGGAGGTCTCATCCTCAGCCGAGTCGCCCGGCAAGAACCGGTATTCCAAGGCATCGGCAGCGACGAGGACTGTAACTACGGCGGAAACAACAAGGAAGAGGGCCACCAACGATACCAGGGATCTATTAAACCTATTCATGAACACAAAGGCGTTGCCGGCCCCCTTCCTCTTTCTGCGTCGGCTTTACTTGATGGCCGAAGGTTACTCGACCCGGCCCAGCCGGCTGGGGTGCCCGTAGGCGAAATCAATGCCTACGACGTTGATGTTGATTTCCTTGGCGACGAGGCCGCACATCTCCAGCACCCGGCGGGCGACGTTCTCGCGGACTTCGTTAACCAGGTCCGGGATGGAGCGGCCGTATGATACGTTTATTTCAATGTCCAGTATGGCCTCGCGTTGGCCGGATACTACGTCAACGCCCCGGGCCCTCCGTTCGACGGTTCCCAGCCGTTCGGCTATGGCGCGCCGGACCGAACTGGTGCCAAGGGAAGCTACCCCCTCAACCTCTTGGGCGGCGGTCCCGGCTATAGCCCCTATCACTTGATCGTCGATCACCATTTGCCCGCCGGATACCCCTTGAGGGACGTTGCCTGTTTCGGTCATGATTGCCTCCTCATTATTGTCAGGTAGACCCTCGCCGGCGTCATCCAACTCGGCCACCGTGACAGTTTCGCTTCCAGTATCTGTCTCTGGATCCTTTGGTTCCGCTTTTGCCAACTTCAACCTCCAAGTGAGTGACATGGATCCCCAGGCGCTTCAACCATCTGTCGAAAAGTGCCTAGCCAGCCGTCGAAATACGTCACGCTCGCCCTCGTCTACGTGCTCACTTGCCTTATTCGATGTTCACATAACTTTGCTAGCCGAGTCAATGGTTCTTCAGCCAATATTCTGGCTTTTCAGCGATTCCAGTACGGCACGAAAGGCGTGCAGGCCGGGCTTGGCTGGGCTCGCCGGCCGTAATATCATCGGGAGCATGGAAACCCAAGACGATAGCCCGAGGGCCTTGGTGGAGGAGACAGCGGTTCGCCTGCGTGAAGCCGTAGGCCGGCTGGCCCCTCAGCTTCGGCCCTTCCCGGCGTTCCTGAACATGACGTCGGTGCAGGCCATCGAGTTGGAGCCGCCGGCGGGCGACATTGCAGAATGGGGCTGCGTGGTCGTGCTACCCGACGGCGAAATCTGCGAACTGGAACTGGAAGTCATCCCCGGCCCATACGGGCCGCCTGACGTTGAACAGATAGAGAAATACACGCCGCTGGATTTGGCCGCTGAAGATTACATCCATTTCGCCGCAGCCGCTCTGCGCTTGATGAGCCGCGAGTTGCTGCGCCGTGGCTAGAGGACAGGACTAATCCGCGTTTCAGGCGATGAGCCTGTTTCAGGGCGTTGCGCCTTCCAGCCTATCGTTGGGACCAGGCGTTGGTCTACCGGGTCGACGGCCAGAAGCGCCGTTTCCAGGGCCACAACGCCCAGCAGATTCGGCTCACCTTCCCGCCCGAACGTAACCGGCGTGATGAAGGTCTTGCCTTCCAGTCTAATCGTTGCCTGACCTACTTGGTCGGTAATTACGCTTCCGTCGGCCAACCGAGCCTGGGCTTCCCATTTAACCGGAATCCCCAGCCGTAGCAGCAGGCTGCCCGGGACTTGGGAGTAGGTTGCGCCAGTGTCAACCATAACCTCCACTGGCTCAAACCGCTCTTCCTGAATGTCTCCAACTTCGATAGTCAATGTGAGCGTACCCAAATCCGCTTCCCCTTAATTGCTTGCCGATTTCAGCCCGGCCTAATCTTCCAGGTCGATGTCTCCGCTCTGGCCGCCTCGTTTGCTCACCAGCCGGATTCCTTCGATGCGGATGCCCCGGTCAACCGCCTTGCACATGTCGTATAGAGTGAGGGCCGCCACGGAGACTGCGGTGAGCGCCTCCATCTCGACGCCGGTGCGGGCCGAGGTGCTGGCGGTGGCGGTAATGTTGATGCGCTGCTGTTCGCCGTCCAGCTCGAGGTCGACATTCACCTTGTCCAAGGGCAGGGGATGGCAGAGGGGAATGAGCTCCGAGGTCTTCTTCGCCCCCATGATGCCGGCAAGTTGGGCGACGGTCAGGACGTCGCCCTTCTTCATCAGCCCTTCCCGGATGAGCCGCGCCGTTTCCGGCTGAATGGAAACGTAGCCCCGGGCGACGGCTTCGCGGCTGGTGACCGCTTTGGACCCGACGTCGACCATGCGGGCCCGACCCTCCTCGTCGAGGTGGGTCAGGGATTGTGGTTTCGATGGCAATGTCATAACCGCGCCTGCGTCCTCTCGAATTCTTCGTCGCGACCGAGTCCCGCGCCATTGGCGGCGGTCACCGCCAGCTTGTCGGCCCGCGTATTTCCGGCGTTGCCGGCGTGGCCCCGGAGCCAGCGGAGTTCCACCTCGTGCTGGCCCAGCGCCTTGAGCAGGCGGTCCCAAAGGTCGGGGTTGATGGCTGGCTCACGCTTGTTCCGCATCCAGCCGTTGGCTTTCCACCGCTTGGCCCAACCCTTACCCACGGCGTCAACCACATATTTGGAGTCGCTGTAGACCGTTACGCGGCACTGCTCACTCAGCGCTTCGAGCGCTACGATAACGGCCATCAACTCCATGCGGTTGTTGGTGGTGCGCCGGAACCCGCCCGACAACTCCTTCTCACGGCCCCCGTAGGCCAACACCGCGCCGTAGCCACCCGGCCCGGGATTGCCAAGGCAGGAGCCGTCGGTGTGGATTGTTACGTGATTGAGGGCTGAGTTGGTGCGTTCCGGCATTGGCATTGTTCTACATCAGGGTCGTCGGTGTCGAAAGTTACGCATGTGGGTTTGGTAATTTTACTCAATGCCTGTATCTGAAACCCGAGTATATTGCCGTCATCGTCTACTTTTATGTCGGCGCGGCCGTCAGCCGACTCGACGAATTCGCCGGGTTTGCGCTGCCAAATCACTTCCAGAAAATCGCCTTCCGGATCGTACCAGATACATACCTGTTTCGGTTCCATCACTCGCCTCTCCCAGGCAGTCTCCTGGAGCCGTGGGCTGTTAGTACAAAGGGGTCGCCTTCATTGAAACAAACCACTACACAGACGAACTTTCCGATAGCAATGCCTGTGAACTCTTTGTAATACAGTTTCACTCGCTCAGGGTCGTTCCTTGAAGTTAACACCACGTCCGGTGATTCGAGAGTAGGTCCAATTGTCCATTCTAAACCTGACATCTCAGGATGTACCAAAACGATATGCTGGCGCCTCTCGTCGGTCAGGCGTATTAGCTGACCTTCCGGGCCTCTAAGCATCATGCCATTTGGTACCTTCCTGCTCTGCCTCTACCCGCCTATCTGATACATCTCTATTTTGCGGGGGGTAGGGCCGCCGAGGGTGTTGGCGGCGCGTTCCTCGGAGTAGCGGTCGGTGCGGCGTTCCCAGATTCTTGTGATCAGCTCCCGTATATCGCCGTCGGTTGCGCCTTCGCGCATGGGGTCCCGGAGGCTGACGCCTTTGTTGGCGAACAGGCAGGTGAATATCTGGCCGTCGGTTGACAGACGCAGGCGGGTGCAGGCGCCGCAGAAGGGGCGGGTCACCGAGGCAATGACGCCTATCTCGCCGTCGCCGTCCCTGTAGCGGTAGCGCTCGGCCACCTCGCCGGAGTAGTTGCTTTCCAGCGTTTCCAAGGGCATCTCAGCGTCAATGCGGGCGATTATCTCTTCCGCGCTCACCACTTGGTCCAGCTTCCAACCGTTGCGGTTGCCCACGTCCATGTACTCGATGAACCGGACGATGTGGCCGGTGCCCTTGAAGCGCCGGGCGAGGTCCACCACGGTATGGTCGTTAACGCCCCGCTGGACGACGGCGTTGATCTTCACCGGACGGAGGCCGACGTCGGACGCTTTCTGGATAGCATGAAGCACCCGGCGGGAACCAAAGCCGCGGCCGTTCATCTGTTTGAAGACCTCGTCGTCCAGGCTGTCCAGGCTCACGGTGACGCGATCCAACCCGGCCTTTTGCAGCTCCTCCGCCTGCTGGGCCAGCAGGTAGCCGTTGGTGGTCAGCGTAACGTCCTCAATGCCGTCGATGGAGGCGACCTGGCGAATCAGCTGATGGAGTTCCGTCCGCAACAGCGGCTCTCCGCCGGTGATCCGGGCTTTGTTGACGCCGAATTCGGCGAAGAGGCTCACCAGCCGGGCGATCTCCTCGAAAGTCAGAATTTCTTCCCGCGGCAGGAACTCGTAGGCCTCGCCGAATATTTCGGCCGGCATGCAGTATGGACAGCGGAAGTTGCAGCGGTCGGTTACGGAGATGCGAAGGTCCTTCATGGACCGGCCGAATCTGTCTAATACCATGATCCAATACCGATTCTTTCGAGCTACCCTGCCGGACGTCAGCGGCGGGACCCCGGCAACTTTGTCAGGGCGGTCAAAACCCTTGCGGCTGCCGATCCCCGGTGGCTTATCCGGTTCTTGTCTTCAAGAGAGAGTTGGGCTACGGTCTTGTCAAAGGAGGGCAGATAGAACACCGGGTCGTACCCGAATCCATCATCTCCCTGTGGCGAATATTGTATCATTCCCGCCACCGAGCCCACTACCGAAGCCAACAAGGCCGCGCCCTCGGCAGCCTCCGGCGCGGGACCGGCCGCCGCGATGACGCAGCGGAAGCGGGCGGTGCGCCCCGCCCACGGCACTCCATTGAGGTTGCGCAGCAACAACGCCAGCCGGTCGGCGTCGGACCGGCAGGCGTCGCCGCCGTACCGCGCCGAACGAATGCCGGGCTGGCCTGCCAGCGCGTCCACCTCCAGGCCCGAGTCGTCGGCGAGGGTGAACATGCCGCTCAAGGACGCGAATTGCGACGCCTTGAGCCAGGCGTTTTCGGCAAATGTCGTCCCGGTCTCATCGACTTCGTGGGTGATGCCAAGCTCGGACAAGGACACCAACCGGAAGGCGCTCCCCAGCAACTGGCGATATTCTCTCAGCTTGCCGGGGTTGCCGGTGGCGACGAGCAGCCGGGGCAGTCCGCTCATATCGTGCCCCGCTCTTTCAGGCCACCGAGTTCGTCGTCGCCCAACCCCAGCCAACTCCCGTATACGGAGGAATTGTGTTGGCCCACCGTAGGGCCGGCGTGCTCGACAGCCCCGGGGGTCTCGCTGAACTTGGGAACGATGCCCAGCATTCTGGTGTGGCCCAATTCGGGGTCGTCTATCTCGATGATGTCCTCCCGGGCCTGGTAGTGGGGGTCGTCGACGATCTGGGCGGCGTTGTAGACCGGGCCGACCACACCTCCGGCGGGCACCAACTGGTCCATGATCTCCTCCAGAGGGCGCTGGCCGAGCCAGGCGTCCAACTCCTGGTTCAGTTCCGCCCGGTTATCCAAGCGGGCGGCGTTGTCTTTATAGGCCTCCCGATCGATCATTTGGGGCATTCCCATAGCCTTGGCCAAGTTTTCGAAGGTGCTCTGAGAGGTGGCCGAGAGTCCCAACCAATGCTGCTCTCCATCGGATGACGGACCGGTGCGGTAGAGGCTGCGTGGGGCGGCGTCGGGGAAGTCGTTGCCCACCCGTTCCCGGCTGATGCCCATCAGGTCATAAATGGTGACGTGAGGAATACACAGACGGAACAAGGGCTCAAAAAGGCTGACGTCGATGACCTGACCCTTTCCGGAGCCGCCGGCGCCCCGCCCTGCGGCGTCCCGGCCTCCGGCGTCTCGGCCTGCGGCGTCTCGATGATAGAGGGCCATCATTCCCGCCATCGCGCCGAAGACTCCGGCTACCTCGTCGGCCAACGGCACGGGCGGAAGCACGGGGGGCGTGTCCTGGAAACCGGTCATTCCCACGTAGCCGCTCATGCACTCGGCGATTGTGCCGAACCCGGGGCGGTCCTTGTAAGGACCGGTCTGGCCGAAGCCGGAGTAGCGCAACATCACGAGGACGGGGTTCGCCTCGTGGAGATCGTCAGGCCCCAGTCCCCACCGCTCCATCACGCCGGGGCGGAAACCTTCGATCAGGACGTCGGCACTCCGGGCGAGGCCCTTCATGATTTCTTGGCCCTCGGCAGTCCCAAGGTCCAACGTGATGGACTTCTTGTTCCTGGAATGGACCTTCCACCACAGCGAGACCCCGTTGACGAAGGGGCCCCAGTTGCGAAGGGGGTCTCCGCCGCCGGGGCGTTCCACCTTCACGACCTCTGCGCCGAAGTCGGCCATCAGGCTGCTGGCGGTTCCCCCGGCGACGATCATGGACAGGTCCAGGACTCTGAGCCCGGCGAGCGGGCCGCTTGCGTCGGCCAAGATTTCCTCCGTCCGTTGCGTTTGCCGGATTATACCAAGAGGCCGCATAATACCACCCAGCGCCATCATCACCCGCGAGGTCCGCCATGACCACCAAGCCCTTCCGTCCCCGGCGCGCGGCCGCACCCGAAACATTCCCGGACTTCCCGCCCAGGGACGATATGCAAAACCCCATCTACCTCCACGACCCGGCCCACCAGGCGGCCCTGCGGCGCCACTTTGGCTCGGCGGCCACCACAATTGTGTTGGGGGAAGTCCCAATCGGCCATCGCACCACCAGGCAACGGCGCGGCCTGCTGGTGCCCGACCTGCTCGTCGCCTTCGACATCCACCGGGCCGGGGTCATCACCCGCAGAGGTTATTCCATCGAGGAGCATGGCAAGCCGCCGGACTTCGTGCTGGAGATTGCCTCCCCGTACACCGGGCGAAACGACTACACCACCAAGCGGACTGGCTACGCTGACTTCGGCGTACCCGAGTACTGGCGGTTCGACCCCACCGGCGGGGAGTATTACCCTGCCGGACTGGCCGGCGACCGGCTGGTCGACGGCGTATATCAGCCCATCAGCATCAACAGCTTGGGCGACGCGCTGTGTTGGGGCCACAGCTCGGTCCTGAACCTGGACCTGTGCTGGGAGTATGGCTGGCTGCGCTGGTATGACCCCGCACTCCGGCGTTATCTCCCAACCTACGACCAAGTCGAGGACGCCCGCGACGCCGCCGAGGAGCGCGCTGCCGCCGCCGAAGCCCGCACCCGGGAACTGGAGAAGCAACTGAGACGCCTGCAAGACCCGTAGGCGCCAGCCCGCTCCGTAAGTGTTCAGTCCCGGTGAGAAGCGCCGCCTCGCCCCTGTGGATACCGGCTTTCGCCGGTATGACGGAGGACTGCGTTTATTGGCGGGTTCCCACGAAGTCTGAACAGTTACCCCGCTCCCACGCGTGGGGCTTAACGTCGACTCTCTGATATAATCCGCCCGATGCTGCTTGACGATTACTTCCGGCAATACGGACTCATTGGCATCTTCTTGGTCGTTGCCGTCACGGTGCCCCTCAGCATGCTGGCGCTGTCCTGGGGCGCTTCGCGCATCGGTCTCCGGCCCAGCACGCCGTCGGCAGTGAAATCCGAGACCTACGAGTGCGGGATGGAGGCCATCGGCGGCCGGTGGAACCTTTTCAACTTCCGATACTACATGTTCGCCATCCTGTTCGTCATATTCGATGTAGAAGTTATCTTCCTTTACCCGTGGGCGACCAGGTTTCTGCGGTTGGAGTTATTCGCACTGATAGAAGTTGCGGTTTTCGTCGGGATTCTCATGATTGGTTGGGCTTACGCCTGGCGTAAACGCGACCTGGAGTGGGGGTAAACGGACGTGGCGCTGGAATCACGACCCGAAATACCGCCCGGCGACAGCTCTTTGGCGTCCCGCACCTGGCACCTGGACCGCTACGAAGGCCAGACCGTTCAGGACCTGAAGGATACGTCCCTCGAACCACTGGCAGAGCCCTTGCTCGAAGTCCCCGAGGACCTCAAGGGCAACCTGATGGTGACCTCGGTGGACGCTTTGGTCAACTGGAGCCGCAAGTCGGCCCTCTGGCCGGTCACCTTCGGCCTGGCCTGCTGCGCCTTCGAAATGATCGCCAGCAGCATGGGCCGGTTCGACATCGCCCGCTTCGGCATGGAAGCATTCCGCGCCTCGCCGCGCCAGGCCGACCTGATGATCGTAGCCGGAACCGTCACGTGGAAGATGTCGCCGTCCATCAAGCGCATTTACGACCAGATGGCGGACCCCAAGTGGGTCATATCCATGGGCGTCTGCGCCACCAGCGGCGGCCCCTACTACGGCTCGTACAGCGTGGTGCCGGGCGTAGACCACATCGTGCCGGTGGACGTTTACGTGCCGGGCTGCCCGCCCCGGCCCGATGCCCTGCTCTACGGCATCATGGAGCTGCACGAAAAGATCAAGCGCTACCGGAACATGCCGCGGAGTCCCCTTCAGGCCCTGTTGGGCTCGAAGAAGAACGATGACAGCCCGGTGGGCCCTACACCGGCGGACCCTACAGGTGATGCCCCGGCAAACGTGTCCGGACCACAGACCGGGGAGACCGCCTGATGGCGCTGACGCAGTTGACCGGGCCGCACCTGGCGGAACGAGTGGAGGCGGCGGCGCCCGGCTCGGTGGACGAGCGGCCCCCTGACGGATCTCCGGAAGCCATCTGGGTGAAGACCCCGATGATCGCCCGTGTGGCCGAATTCCTGCGGACGGAAGAAGACCTGGACTTTCAATTCCTGAACTCCATCTCCGCGGTTGACTACATCGGGCATTTCGAGCTGGTATACCATTTGACGTCCTTCCGGCAGAGGCACAAAGCGGTCATGCGGTCGCGGCTTGCGGGCCGGGACGAGCTGTCGGCCCCATCGGTGTACCACCTGTGGAGAGGGGCGGACTTCCAGGAGCGAGAGGTCTGGGACCTGATGGGCATCCGGTTCGACGGCCATCCCAACATGAAACGTATCATGCTCTGGGAGGGGTTCGAGGGCCACCCTTTGCGCAAGGACTATTTGTAGGAATGAGGAATTGGGAGTGGGGAATGAGGGCCGGTCTTCTCTCGGTCTTCATTTCTCACTCTTCGGGGAATAATGACGACCATCCGAACCGAACCGATGACGGTGAACATGGGGCCGCAACACCCGAGCACCCACGGCGTGTTCCGGTTGCGAGTCACGTTTGACGGCGAGGACATCCTCCAGGTGGAGCCAGTGTTCGGCTACCTTCACCGGGGGACCGAGAAGCTGGCCGAGGAGCGCAATTACACCCAGATAGTAACCTTGACGGACCGTTTGGACTACGTTTCGTCGATGATCAACAACCAGGCCTACTGCCTGGCTGTCGAGCAGCTATTGGGGGCCGAGGTCCCCCTGCGGGCCAAATATCTTCGTACCCTGACCGCCGAGCTGCAACGAGTCGCGGCCCATCTCATGGGCATCGGCTTCATACTCCAAGACCTGGGTACCCTGGGCACGCCGCTGATGTACTGCTTCCGCTCACGGGAGCGGATACTGGACCTTTTCGAGATGCTGTGCGGAGCGAGGATCACGGTGAGCTACATGCGGCCGGGCGGGGTGTTCTTCGACGCCCCGGAGGACTTCTGGCCGGCCTTGGACCAGTTCCTCACTGATTTCGATGAGGAGTACAAGGAGCTGGAACAGCTCATCGTCGAGAACGAAATCGTGATGGTGCGCACCAGGGGAGTGAGCATTCTGCCCTTGGACATCGCCATCAATTCCTCGGTCAGCGGGCCGGTGTTGCGGGCCAGCGGACTGGAATGGGACTGGCGGAAGGAGGAACCCTACGACGCCTACGAATTCGTCGACTTCGACGTCCCAACGGCAACTACGGGCGACAATTACGACCGCTTCTGGGTCCGCGTACAGGAAATCCGGCAGAGCGTCCGGATAGTCAGGCAGTGCATCCAGCAGATCGAGCCGGGGCCAGTGCGGGCCGGCGTGCCGCTGGTGCTTCGCGCCCCGGCCGGGGCGGAGGCCTACGGCCGGGTGGAGGCTTCCAAGGGCGAACTGGCTTTCTACCTCGTGAGCGACGGCGGGATCAGCCCGTATCGTTGCAAGATCCGCTCCCCATCGCTAATCAACCTGACCGTGACCGAACACCTGTTGGTCGGATGGAAGCTGGCCGACATGATCGTCACCCTAGGGAGCCTCGACATCAACATGGGTGAAGTGGACAGGTAACGGTACGGCGGTGAACTGCGTCCTTGGCCCCGACAACGTCCTTTACCACACGGCATTGTTCCGGGAAGTCAGCAACTTCGTTGGACATATGCTGCCGTGCTGGCTGTCCTACATCATCGCCGGGTTGGTCATCATCTTCATTCTGGTCAACGCCGTCCTGCTGGGCGCGGCCCTGTTCTCGTGGATGGAACGCCGTCTCATCGGCAGGTTCCAAAACCGGCTGGGTCCCAACCGGTGGGGTCCCTTCGGTCTTTTCCAGCCCTTCGCCGACCTGCTCAAGCTCATCTTCAAAGAGGACCTGACTCCGGGGACCGCCGACCGGGCGGTGTTCTTCGTAGTCCCGGTGGTCATGCTGGCGCCGGTGATGCTGATGCTGGCCGTCGTGCCCTTCGCCAAAGACACGGCCTTGGCGAACCTGAACGTGGGGGTGCTGTATATCCTGGCCGTCACCTCCATAACCTCCATCGCCATCTTCATGGCCGGGTGGGCTTCAAACAACCGGTTTGCCCTCTTCGGCGCGGCCCGGGGCGTGGCGGTGCTCATCAGCTACGAGGTGCCAGTGGTGGTATCGCTGCTGGGCGTGGTGATGGTCGCCGGTTCGATGTCCTTAGCCGACGTGATCGCGGCCCAGAAACTGCCCTTCCTGCTGGTGCAGCCCCTGGCCTTCTTTGTGTTCGTGGCCGGCACCACCGCCGAGTTGAACCGCACACCCTTCGACATGGCCGAAGCGGAGTCGGAGTTGATTGGCGGGTATCATACCGAATACAGCGGCGTCAAGTTCGCCCTGATCCAAGCGGCCGAGTTCGGGGGGGTGATGGCGGCGTCGGGAGTGATCGTGACCCTGTTCCTGAGCGGCTGGTCGGGACCGGTTTCCCAGTACCTGGGTTGGTTGTGGTTCCTGCTAAAAACGATGGCCGTTGCCTGTGCCTTCATCTGGGTCCGCGCCACTTTTCCCAGGCTCCGGATCGACCAGTTGCTGGCCTTGGCCTGGAAGTGCCTGCTGCCGGTGAGTATCATCAACCTGTTCGCCACCGCCCTGGAGGTATACTTCCTTCGGGATGGGGCCGGCGCCCTGACAACCGGAGATCTCTGGATAATGACCGGAATCAACTGGGGCCTTTCCGCAGCCTGCCTGGTCTTTTTCGGCAGACTGGTGCGGGACAAGATGAGGCCCACTGAACCCAATAGCCGGGGCCGAACGCCGCCCGCAGTTGCCACGCGCGTCACGATCCCGGAATTTGGCGTGGAGGCCGACTAGAATGTACGGGCTCGCGATGCTCACAGGCCTGCTGGTCACCCTGAAAAACCTGACCAAGAAACCGTTTACGGTCCAATACCCGGAAGAACGGCTCAAGCAACACCCCAGGTTCCGTGGCGAGGAGTTCGTCTGGTACGAGGAACGGTGCACCGGGTGCGCCGCTTGCGCCAAGTACTGTCCTCTTGGAATCATCAAGATCGTCACCAGTCCCAGCGAGACCGCTCCGGCCGAAGGCGACAAGTACCGGTTGGAAGTTTTCGACATCGCCATCGACCGCTGCATGTTCTGCGGACTGTGCGTGGAGGCATGCCCCTATGACGCGTTGTTCATGGGCAGCGGGTTCGAGCAGGGGCGGTATTCACGCAAGGACATGGTCATCGACATTGACCAGTTACGCCAGGCGGAAAAGCATCCCAGCACTTTCTTCCGGCCCCAATTGGAAGGCCGCAACTACGATCCCAAGTCCGGCCAGCCCCTGGACTGGCAGGACGTCGGGCGGGAATCATGGCAGTGGCACCAGCGGGAAAAGGCCGGAATGCGAATCGGCGGCGGTCTGCCGGACGCCGACGCCCCCGCGCTCAAGTCCGAGAACGACGCGGACGGGGTCCCTCCGGATTTAACGGCCGACGGCCCGGCGGGCCCACCGGCTGGAACTCCCGGGAACGCCGCCTAGATGATCGTTCAAGACGTTGTATTCTGGCTGCTCAGCGTGGCGGCGATCGGGGCCGCCTTGGGGGTGGTCTTGGTGCGCGACCTGTTCCGGGCCGCCCTGCTGCTGGTGGGGGTGTTCGTTGCGGTGGCGGGGTTCTTCGTGCTGCTGAACGCCGAGTTTCTCGCGGTAGTCCAGGTATTGATCTACGCCGGGGCCATTTCAGTGCTGATAATCTTCGCCGTGATGCTCACCAGGGACGTACAGCGCGGCAACCTCCCCAACCGGCTGCAGATTCCGGCGGCGCTGTTCGCAGCCTTGTTGCTGGCGTCGCTGGTCACCGTGGCGGTGGACACAAAATGGGAATTTCTTCCCGAGGAAAGCCAGTCAACCGTCGAAATTGTACAGACCGGCGCGGTGGTGAATCTTGACGAAGAAACTCTGACGGCCGCGGGCGTCGCTCCGGAAGACAAGGAGCAAGTGGAGAACGCCGGACTGGCGGACCTGCTCATCGGCAAGTTCGTGCTGCCTTTCGAGGCTGTTTCCGTGCTGCTTTTGGCCGCCTTGATCGGCGCGCTGGCGTTGGTGCGCCCGGCCGCCAGACCACGGACCGGGCCGGACTGACGGCGTATGTCCTTCGAAGCGTTTCTCATCGTCGCGGCCATACTGTTCTCCATCGGGCTTTACGGTTCGTTGGCCCGCCGGAACGTGCTGGCGGTCCTGATGTCCATCGAGTTGATGTTCAACGCGGTAAACGTGACACTGGTGGCCATGGCCAAATACCTGGCCCCCGCCGGCCTGCAGGAAGACCTGAGCACGGCATTGACCGGCCAGGTGTTTGCGGTGTTCATCATCACCGTCGCCGCGGCCGAAATCGCCTTGGGGTTGGGGATAGTCTTCGCCATGTACCGCACCAACGAGTCGGTGGACCTGGGCGACGCGACGGAGATGCGGAATTAGGAATTGGGAATGTGGAGTGAGGAATTAGGGATGTGGAGATTCCTAATTCCACATTCAGTTAGCTATGTGGGTAGAGTTCAAAAAAGCGCCGAGCTTGATGTTGGCCGAGATGTGGAAGGATGTCCTGGAAGGAGAGGGGCTGCCCGCCCGCATCCTTCCGGAAGGCGATATTCTGGACTGGAGCGAACGGGTACCCTTCACGATATATGTTCCCCAGGGTAGAGAACACGTTGCCGAGGAGATTCTGAGGAAGCTGTAGATGGTCATTGAAGCCGCCGTTTGGGCGATATTCCTGCTTCCCCTCGGTTCATTCGTCCTAATCGCTTTTCTCATCCGCCCCTTCCTCAACCGCTGGCCGATGCTAAGCGGGCTTGCCACAATTGCCGCCCTGACCGGGGCGACGGGGCTGGCGGTATGGACTCTCATTTCGGTTATTTCCGGCAATACCCACGAATGGGAGCCAATGAAGTGGCTGGACGTGGGCGGCGCGTCCATCGACATGGGCTTGCTGATCGACCCACTGACCGCCGTGATGCTGGTGGTCGTTACTGCCGTCAGCCTCCTGATTCAAGTCTATTCACTGGGGTATATGCACGGCGATTCCGGGTTCTGCCGGTACTACGCCTACATGTCCCTGTTCACGGCGGCCATGCTGGGGCTGGTCCTCTCCAGCAACATCGTCCAGCTTTACGTTTTCTGGGAACTGGTGGGCGTGTCTTCCTATCTGCTCATCGGGTTCTGGCACGAACGGCCGGCGGCCGCCGCGGCCGCCAAGAAAGCGTTCATCGTCACCAGGATCGGCGACGTGGGCTTTTTGATCGCCATCCTTTACCTGTTTGTGAAGGCCGACGATTTCGCGGCGGCCGGGCTGAACGCCTTCCACATCCCGGACATCTGGCAGGCGGCCCAACCGCTGGCGGCCGGCGGCGCGGTTCTGGGAGGCGCCGCTCTCACCTGGATGGCTTTGGGGATTTTCGCTGGGGCCGCCGGAAAGTCGGGACAGTTCCCTCTCCACTCCTGGCTGCCCGACGCCATGGAGGGCCCGACTCCGGTCAGCGCCCTGATCCATGCCGCCACCATGGTGGCGGCCGGGGTGTTCCTGGTGGCCCGCTTCTTCCCGGTGTTCCAACAGTCCACCGATGCCTTGGCGGTGGTGGCGCTGGTTGGGGCGTTCACCGCTCTTATGGCCGCAACCATGGGCCTCGTGGCCAACGACATCAAAAGGGTAATGGCGTTTTCCACAATCAGCCAGTTGGGCTACATGATGGCCGCCCTCGGTATCGGCGCCTATGGCCCAGCGCTATTCCACCTGGTGGCCCATGCCGCGTTCAAGGCGCTGCTGTTCCTGGGGGCCGGCAGCGTCAGCCATGCCAGCGGCACATTCGACATGCGCTACATGGGCGGGCTCCGGCGGCAGATGCCGTTGACCTATCTCATGGTGGTCATCGCCGGCCTCAGCCTGGTCGGCATCATCCCGCTAACCGGGTTTTGGAGCAAGGACGAAATATTGCTGGGCGCCTGGGAGGGCGGCGAATTGACCCAGACCTGGATCAGCCGGGTGACTTTCGCCTCGTTGATCGCGGGAGTGGTGGTGACCGCTTTCTACACCCTGCGCATGATAGTTCTCACGTTCCACGGCGAATTCAGAGGCGGGGCCGACCAAGAATCACAGGACCGGCCTGAAGCCCGCTCCGGAGACGAGCCCGGGCACGGCGGGATGCGCTTGGTGGAGTCGCCATGGGTCATGGTGGGCCCCATGCTGGTCCTCGGTCTGGGGGCCATCGCGTTGGGTTTCGTAGCCAATCCCCAGTGGGTCGACATATTCGCCATCCCCAAACACTGGGTCACCGGCTTCCTGGCCGACGGTCTCTTGGCGTCGTTGGGTGGAGAAGGCCACGCGGAGACTGCCGATTTCAGTCCCTTTATAGCCATAGTCTCGACCGGGGCGGCGTTGGTGGGCATGGTGGCGGCGCTCGGGTTGTACCTGAGGCGGCGCCGGAGGGCGGAACCCCTGGAATTGCTGGGCCCGGTACACACGCTCTTGGCCCAACGCTACTATATCGACCACCTTTACGAAGGCCTGTTGGTGCGCCGCGGCTTCTACCGCATTTTCGCCGGAATCGCGGACTGGATAGACCGGAGAATCGTTGACGGCATCGTCGACCTCGTCGGCTGGTTCTTCCGCAACATCGGTTCGGCGATAGGGCGGCTCCAGACGGGCCAGGTGCAGGTGTATGGCACTGTGGTGGCCTTCGGCATATTGTTGATCATCCTCGCGTTCCTGCTGACATAGGCTGGACATGGGAATTTGTTGGGAACTTTTGGGATAGATGGGGTCTGAGTACCACGGGCTGCTAACTGCGACCGTGTTCCTGCCAGCGGCAGGGGCCGTTTGCCTGTTGCTTCTACGCGGGCAGCGAAGCATCCGCGTATTCGCCACGGCGGTGGTCGTGGCAGACCTTGTGCTGGCGCTGCTGGTGTTCTCCTTCTTCGACCGTGGGGCGGACGCCGAGCGGTTCCAGTTCGTTGACCAGTTAGCCTGGATACCGGAGGCCGGACTCAAGGCCAGCTTCCTGCTGGCCGTGGACGGCCTCAGCGCACCTCTAGTAGCGTTGACCGGGTTGCTTGGGCTGTGCGCCGTTCTGGCCTCCTGGCACATCGGCGTGCGGGTGAAAGAGTACTTCATATGGCTCTTGGTGTTACAGACTGCGGTCATGGGGGTATTCACGTCGTTGGACCTGCTGCTCTTCTTCCTGTTCTGGGAACTGGAACTGGTGCCGATGTATATGCTCATTTCCATCTGGGGCACCGGGCGTAAAGAATACTCGGCGATGAAGCTCCTGATATTCACCATCGTGGGCAGCGCCTTCATGCTGGTGGCCATCGTCGCCGTGTTCCTGACCCCGGAGATCGGCACTTTCAACATGGTGGAGCTCTCCAACAACACGGCGGCCCTCGCCTCGGCGGCGGTGTTCGTTCCAATTGCCGGGTTGTTCTGGCTGTTCTTCGTGGCCTTTGCGGTAAAGCTGCCCACCTGGCCCCTGCACACTTGGCTGCCCGACGCGCACACCGACGCGCCGACCGCCGCCAGCGTGATGCTGGCCGGGGTCCTGCTGAAGATGGGAGGTTACGGGCTGCTTCGCATCAACGTGGGGCTGTTCCCGTCGCAGACCGAGGCTTTCGCCTGGGTCCTCGTCATTCTCGGCGTTGTCAGCGTGCTCTACGGCGCGGTCGTCACGATGCGCCAGACCGACCTCAAGCGGCTCATCGCTTACTCCAGCGTGAGCCACATGGGCCTGGTGATGCTGGGCATCGGCTCGGTTGGCGTTTCCAGCGGCGCACTGACGGTCACGGGGCTGAGCGGCGCGGCGATGCAGCTATTCACCCACGGCACCATCACCGGCCTGCTGTTCCTGACCGTTGGCCTGGTTTACGACAAGGCCCACACCCGGCACATACCGGACCTTGGCGGTCTGGCCGGCCGGATGCCATTGGTGGCCGCCTCCATGCTCATCGCCGGACTGGCCTCCTTGGGACTGCCCGGACTGAGCGGGTTCGTATCCGAGCTCCTGGTGTTCCTGGGGGCCTACCGCGCCTACGATTGGCCGACGGCGCTGGCGGTGCTGGGCATCATCGTCGCGGCAGGTTACATCCTCTGGATGATGGAGCGGACGTTCTTTGGGCGGCGGCGGCCACGATTCGCCGACCTGACCGACGCCTCTCCGGTCGAGGCGGCGCCCTTGGCGCTGATGGTCGTCTGCATCATCGGGGTCGGCGTGTACCCGACGATATTGACCGACGTGTTCCAGTTGGGACTCGACCCAATGGTGAAAGCCTTCAATGCCGGTTAATCTGGAATGAGCGTCCACGACCTGTACGTCGTTTCGCCCTACCTGGCGATGGCCGCGGCGGCCACGCTGCTAATCATCGTCGACCTGATGCTGCCGCGGAAAGGGCTTTTGCCGTACCTGGCTTTCGCCGCCTTGGCCGGTCCCTTCGTGTTGAGCCTTGTTCAACTGTTCGATCTGGGGGACGCCACCTCTCTGGTCCAAGGTTCGGGCCTGTTTTCCGTAGAGGAACCCAGCATCCTGCTGGGCGTCCTGTCGGTGGACCGTTTTGCCCTGTTCTTCAACTTCCTGATTACGGCGGCGGCCGCGCTGGTGGTCTTGGCGTCGACCGTTTACGTGCGACAGATGCCGCGGTTCCAGGGTGAGTATTTCGGACTCATTCTCTTCTCGGCCACCGGCATGATGCTGTTGGCGGCGGCCACAGAGCTCATCACCATCTACATCGCTCTCGAGTTGACCACGCTGCCCCTGGCGGCTCTGGCGGCGTTCCTGATGAACGCCCGGTCCAGCGAAGCCGGCATGAAATTCCTGATCATCGGGGCCATCAGCTCGGCGGTGATGCTCTACGGGATGGCGCTGGTGTTCGGGTTCACCGGCAGCACCCAGCTGGCGGAAATATCGGACGGCGTGGGGCGGGCCGGCGGCGGCGTGGCCTTCGGCAACTATGCCCTCCTGGTCGGTATCGTGCTGCTGGTGGCCGGGTTCGGCTTCAAAATATCAGCGGCCCCCTTCCAGATGTGGGTCCCCGATGTTTACGAAGGCGCGCCGACGCCGGTGGTGGCGTTTCTTTCGGTGGCCAGCAAGGCGGCGGGGTTCGCCATATTGCTGCGGGTGTTCTTCGTGGGCTTCTTTGACGTGGCTTTGGACTGGGCGGCGTTGCTGGCAGTGCTGGCGGCCGCCTCCATGACCATCGGCAACGCGGTCGCCATGGTGCAGAGCAACATCGGGCGGCTCTTCGGTTACAGCACCATCGCCCACGCGGGATACCTGCTGGTGGGAGTCGCGGCCGGTGTGAAGGCCGCCGGCGATGGGCTGGACCTGCCCCAGTTTGCCGCCGTCGGTCCCGACAGCGTGTTGTTCTACCTGGGGGCGTACGCCGCCGCCAATCTCACCGCCTTTTTCGCCATGGCGGCCATCGGTTCGAGGGTGGGAAGCGACTTGATCGCCGACTACGCGGGCCTGTTCTCCAAATCGCCGGTCTTGGCCGTGACGCTGGCCCTGGCGTTGATCGCCCTGATCGGCGTGCCGCCCACCGGCATATTCATCGGCAAGCTATACGTGTTCCGAGCTGCGGTGGAGAGCGGTCTCATCTGGCTGGCGATAGTAGGCGTCATCAACAGCGCGGTTTCGGCCTACTACTACGTCCGGATCATCCGGACAATGTTCTCGCAACCGGCCCCGGACAATCCGGCAACGGAACTTCCGGCGGAGCGGCCATCGCGCTCGCCCGCGCCCTGGCTTGCCATGGGCATAGCCGGGGCCGCCACGCTGTTCATGGGAGTGGCGCCCGGCTTCGTCATGGAGGCAGCCCGGGCCGCCGTGCGGGCGTTGGCGGTGTGACTGAGATGGGAGCCCAATGGCGGGGCCTTTCGCCCGGTGTGCTATCATTGGGCTGGCTCGACTCAAACGTTCGCGGGCGGGACCGCAGGTCAGTCCGGGAGAATTGCGATGACGACCAAACTGCCGCCGCCGTACCCGGGAAGGGGCGGTATGCCGTTGCCGGACGAGCTTCATCTGCCTGCCGACAACCGGTCGGTCATACCCGATCCCGACGCTCCCGACGATTGGGAGCCTTTGCCCGACGCCATGCAGCAAGAGCCTCATTATTTCGATGCCGTAACAGTCGTAGTCCATCACTTTCGCGACCAGCCGGGCGTATTGGCCGCCGGCAATTGTCCGGTCTACTACACAGGCGAGAATGGCCGTCAGGGGATCTTCCGCCCGGATTTACTCGTTGCCTTTGGGGTGAACCCCATTGCGATTCGCCAACGCAACGGCTATTTCATTTCCAGGGTAGAGAAGGCGCCGGACTTCATCCTTGAGATCGCGTCGGTCAGCACCTTCCGGAACGATCTGGGGCCGAAGCGCAACCTGTACGCCCGGCTGGGGGTGGAGGAATACTGGCGTTTCGACGCCACCACCGTCTACTACCCGGAGCCTCTGGCTGGGGAGAGACTGCAGGAGGGGAGATACAGCCCCCTTTCGGTTTCCCGGGACTTGGACGGCATAATTCGGGGTTACAGTCCGTTGCTGGGGCTGTTCCTATGTTGGGACCAAGCGAACCTGCGATTCTTTGACCCCACAACCGGCGAGTTTCTGCGAACCCTCAATGAGTCGGAATCCGCCCTGTTCGCGGCGCGCGTCGCCCAGGAGACCGCCGAGGACCGCGCAGCCGCCTTGGGCAATCGTGCTGCCGCCGCCGAGGAGCGTGTCGCCGCCGACCAGGCCAGGATACGGAGCCTCGAAGAAGAGTTGCGCCGCCGGCAAGCGGATAGCTAGCTTAGACTCCGTCCTGATGACCACCGTCGGCATCATATACAACTCCCGCATTCCGGAAGCGCTCGACCTCAGCACTGCGATTCTCCACGAGTTGGACCTGTCGGAAGATAGCTGGATATCGCCGGCGGAGAACCTGGAGGTGCTGGCCACTCGGGCCGAGTCCACCGACATGGTGGTCACGGTCGGCGGGGACGGGACGATCCTCAGGGCCGTCCGGTTCACGGGCCCCGCCCGGATACCGATGGTGGGTATCAACATGGGCCGGCTCGGCTTCATGACCGAATTGCAGGTCGACGAGGCGATGACCAAGCTTCCTCGATACTTAGAGGGCGCTTACCGTGCCGACGAGCGCAACATGCTCCAAGCCACGGTGGTCAAGGCCGGATCGACCCTTACCGAGGGTCCGTATCACGCACTGAACGACCTGGTGGTGGCGAGGGGAGCCGCCTCGCGGGTGGTGACGCTGGCCGGGACCATCGACGGCGTGCCGGTCTCGACCTTCCGGGCCGACGGCCTGATTCTTTCCACTGCCACCGGCAGCACCGGCTACAACCTGGCGGTGGGCGGCCCCATACTCGATCCCGAGTCCGACGCGCTGGTGTTAAAGACCGTAGCCGCGCACATGGGCCTCACGGCGGCCCTCGTGTTGCAGTCGGAGACCGAGGTGTCGTTGCGGCTCGAGGGTTACCAGGCCGGCGTGCTGAGCGTGGACGGCTACGAGGACCATGATCTCAACATCGGCGACCTGGTGGAGATGAAGCAAAGCCCCCACAAGGCCACCTTCCTCCGGGCCAATCCTCCTTCGTACTTCTTCGGCACCCTCACCCGGCGCCTCGGGTTCAGCATTCGAGGCCAATAGTCTGAGTTGTGATTTTCTTGATTAACGGATTTGGCATGATTGCTCAACCGGGCAAATCGCCAAAATTCCGAGAATCCCGGTCCAGATAATCACAGACCAGAAAAATGGAGGCTACCCTCAAAATTGTCTGACTCCAACGCTGGTCCCACACAGTTCGAGAACACTATCGAGACGACGCGGCACTACGAAGGGCGCATCTTCAACGTCCGTGTCGACACCGTCGAGTTGGCCGGAGGGCGGCGCACCATACGGGAGATAGTGGAGCATTCCGACGCCGTCTGCATGGTGCCGGTGGACGACGATGGCAACGTCCTCTTGGTGCGCCAGTATCGCAAGCCCACAGAATCGTCCATCCTGGAGGTCCCGGCGGGCGGTGTCGAGGCTGGCGAGGTGTCGGAGGACACTGTGCTTCGGGAATTGCAAGAAGAGGTTGGCTACACCGCCGACAGCATTACCCACCTGGCCAGCTTCTGGGTTGCTCCCGGCTGGGCCACGGAACGCATGCACGCTTACCTTGCCACGGGCCTGCGGCCGTCCAAGCTGAGCGGCGACGACGACGAGAACATCCAGGTGGTGCGGGTGCCCTTCCAGGACGCCCTCGCCATGATCCAATCGGGCGAGATCCAAGACGGGAAGACCATCGCCTCTCTGCTATTGGCCCAGCCGTTGATTTGATTCCGTCTGAATCAGGATTCACCGGATGCCGAGATTTTCGGGATTGTGGATCATCAATCCTGCGTATCATTCGACCCGGCAATCCCGGTTCAGGCAAGGAAGGAAGGTCCCATGCAAGCCATCGACATGCACATCCATGTGCCCCGGGAACCCGGACTGCCGGAGATCGAAATCGAAGCCGAGCTGCTCCGCTATTTCCGGGCTCCGCCGCCTCCGAAGGACCCGGCGGAGATGGCCGACAAGTTTCGTGGGTTGGATGTCTTCGGGGTGATCTTCTCGGTGGACACGACCTCCAGTACCGGGGAAAAGCCGGATAGCAACGACTGGGTCGCCAGCATCGTCAATCAATACCCGGAGCAGTTCATGGGGTTCGCCTCGGTGGACCCCTGGATGGGCAAAGCCGCCTGCTTCGAGCTGGAGCGGTCGGTGAAGGAGTTGGGGCTCAAAGGACTGAAGCTGCACCCGGTGCACCAAGCGTTCTTCCCGAACGACACCCGGTTCTACCCCCTGTACGAAGTGGCCGACGGGCTGGGCATTCCGGTGATGTTCCACTCCGGGTTCGCCGGGGCGGGCTCGGGCACGCCCGGCGGCAGCGGCCTGAAGTTGAAGTACAGCCAGCCCATCCCCTGCTTTGACGACGTGGCCGCCGACTTCCCCAATCTCACAATCATAATGGCCCATCCGGGTTGGCCCTGGATCGACCAGCAGATTGCCGTTGCCCTGCACAAGTCCAACGTGTACCTGGACCTTTCGGGCTGGATGCCGCGCTTCATCCCGGAGCAGCTAATCCGCGAGACCAACACCCGGCTGCAGGACAAAGTCATGTTCGGCTCCGACTTCCCCTTCATCCAGCCTGACCGCTGGCTTCACGACTTCGAGAACCTAGACATCCGCGACCAGGTGGTGCCCAAAGTGCTAATCGAAAACGCCAGGAGGGCGTTGAAGATCCCGGTCTAGCGACGGAAAAGCCGGAGAACATACAGAGGCCGTTTTGAGGTGGTTGGGGATGCGCATGGTAGAATTCTGGGGCGGGTGGATTTTTGCCCGAATGCAGGTTGATTCAGGAGGACACTCCCCTCGGATTCCGGGTTTACACAACCCGTTCGTATTGGGGCATCATAGTCTCATTGAAACATCCGGTGATGTCGGGCAGAGAAGACGACGTTCCGGAAGCACTACGGTCTCCAGACGAAGTCAGGCGCAGCATCAGGGATCCAAGCGTCTTCTTATTCTACCGGCTGGAACGCCCCGGACGATGGCTTTGTGTGGTGGTGAAGAGGCTTGACGGCGAAGGTTTCATAATCACGGCCTACCCCACAGATGCGATCAAGACTGGAGAGCCCGTATGGAACAGCTAAAAGGGTATTATGACCGGACGGGCAACACATTGACCGTGTGGTTTGGGGACCCCGCCGATGAATATGTTTGCGAGGAGGCGGGGGATGAAGTGATTTTAATGAAGGACCGCAACCAACAAGTGATAGGTTTCGAAAAACTCCATTTTCTCAAGTCCCAAGACCCAGCGTGGTTCGCGGACAAGATGGAAATCTCGATAGAGACCGTAGGGCTATGACGGCATAGGTCCCCTCCTATAACGTCCTCAAAACTCTGCGTATCTCGTGTTCTCAGCGGCGATAACCGGGGTTGGGGGCAAAATCGCTTCGCAGGCTAGAAGGTGCTTGGCGATTTTGGTATATTAGGCAACGGCTTTCAGACGAAGGCATCTCCGGGAGGAGTTAGGCAAACATGCTGGAGCATGATGTCCTGGTAATCGGAGCCGGTCTGGCCGGCATGCGGGCGGCGATTGCCGCGCGGGCGAACGGGGCCAACACGGCCATCATCAGCAAGGTACATCCGGTGCGAAGTCACTCCAACGCGGCCCAAGGCGGCATCAACGCCGCGTTGACCGACCGCGGCGATGACTGGGAAGACCATGCCTACGACACGGTGAAGGGCAGCGACTTCCTGGGCGACCAGGATGCGATAGAGGTCATGTGCCAGTCGGCGGGCCGGGCCCTGATTGACATGGAGCACTTCGGCGTCACCTTCAACCGGGACGACGAGGGCTACCTGGGCACCCGGGCCTTCGGCGGCCAGCGCCGCGCCCGAACATTCTTCGTCGGCGACTTCACCGGCCAAGCCATGCTCCATGTGATGTTCGAGCAGCTCATCAAGTCGGGGGTGCGGCGTTACGAAGAGTGGTTCGTCACTTCCTTGATCATCGAAGACAGCCAGGTCTGCGGCGTCATGGCCCTGGAGATACGCACCGGGCAGGTATACGCCATCCGGGCGAAGACCGTCATTTTCTGCACCGGCGGCCTCGGACGAGTGTTCGAACCCAGCACCAACGCCCTTATCGTGACCGGCGACGGCATGGCGCTGGCCTACAACGCCGGCGCTCAACTCATGGACATGGAGATGGTCCAGTATCACCCGACCACCCTGGCCGGGAGCGGGGTACTGATTTCCGAGGCGGCCCGGGGCGAGGGGGCCTACCTGCTGGACAAAAACGGCGACCGTTTCATGACCAGATACGCCCCCAACATGATGGAGCTGGCCTCG
Organism: Dehalococcoidia bacterium; assembly: GCA_965220625.1. Classification (GTDB taxonomy): domain Bacteria; phylum Chloroflexota; class Dehalococcoidia; order Lucifugimonadales; family UBA3495; genus VXOI01. The sequence goes on along the minus strand of CBDCQN010000003.1, from coordinate 672,625 downwards.
CGGGACGTCGTCTCCCGCGCCGAGCAAACCGAGATCAACGCTGGCAACGGCGTGAACGGTTGTGTCATGCTGGACTGCCGCCACCTCGGTGAGTCTCTGGTCATGGAGAAGCTCAGCCAGATACGGGAGATCGGCATCGACCTGGCCGGGGTGGACATGATCCGCGACCCTATCCCGATACGCCCCGGCATGCACTACATGATGGGCGGCATCAAGACCGACGTGGACGGCCTGACCAACATACCGGGCGTTTACGCCGCCGGCGAATGCGCCTGCGTCAGCGTTCACGGCGGCAACCGGCTGGGAGCGAACTCCCTGCTGGACACCATTGTCTTTGGCGAACGCTCCGGCAACCACGCCGCGGAAGCCTCACGGGACGTGGACTACGTGGAATTCAACGTGGAACACGCGGTGAAGAACGAAGAGCGCCGCATCCAGGAGTTTTTGGACCGCCCCTCAAACGGCGACCGCATCGCCAGCATCCGGCTGGGTATGGGGGAGTCTATGAACCGGAACCTTGCCGTGTACCGGAACCAGGAAGGAATGGAAGAGTCCTTAGGCGACATGAAACAGCTCGTAGAGCGATACAAGACCGTCCCGGTCGAGAATAAGGGGAAGATTTTCAATACCGACCTGGTGTTCGGCCTGGAGCTGGGGTTCATGCTCGACTGCGCCACCCCGATCGTGGTCAGCGCCCTCGACCGCAAGGACAGCCGTGGCGCCCAAGCCAGGATCGACTTCCCGGACCGGGACGACGAAAACTGGATGAAACACCTGGTTGTGACCAAGGAAGAGACCGGGCCGGAAGTGACGTATTCCCCGGTCAGCATCACCAAATGGACTCCTGAAGAGAGGAAGTACTAGCCGATGGACGTAACGCTCAGGGTAAGGCGACTGGACCCCGAGGCCGAAGAACCCGCACCCTTCTGGCAGGATTACGTCGTGTCTATCGAGGACAACGCGACTGTGCTGGATGCCCTGATCAAGGTCCGGGAAGAGGACGATGGCACCCTCAGCCTCCGCTGCTCCTGCCGCAGTTCCATCTGCGGCTCCTGCGCCATGCGCATCAACGGGCACGCCGGGCTGGCCTGCAAGACACAGGCGGCGGCTGTACTGCAAGAGGGGAACGTCATCACCGTGGAGCCCGCTGGCAACATGCCGGTCATCAAAGACCTGGTTGTCGATTTCGACCTGTTTTGGGACAAGATCAACCAGGTCGAGCCCTACCTCCAGCCCCAGGGGCCCGAGCCGGAACAGGAGTACGTCGTCTCGAACGAGTCGATGCGGCACCTGTCCAGCGTCACGTCCTGCATAATGTGCGGCGCGTGCGTGTCCGACTGCACCGTGCTCGAAGTCGATCCGACGTTCCTGGGTCCGGCCGCCTTGGCCAAAGCCTACCGGTTCACCGCCGACCCCCGGGACGGCGACGCCAACGGCGTCTCCCGCGACCGGCTGGAGCGGTTGAACGAACCTTCCGGTATGTGGGACTGCACCCGGTGCCTGGAGTGCGTTCAAGCCTGTCCCAAGGGCGTCGCTCCAATGGACCGGATCATGGCGTTGCGCGACCAGGCCATCGGCGCCGGTTTCCGGGATACCATCGGCGCCCGCCACGCTGAGGCGTTCAGCGAGTCGGTCGAGCACAGCGGCTGGCTGGACGAGCTGCGATTGGTGCCCAAGTCGTTGGGGATGACCAACGTTTCAGGAATGCTGGGCATGGCGCCTTTAGCCATCCAAGCACTCACCCACGGCAAGATGCCGCCCATCGTCCACAAGAAAATTGAGGGCGCCGAAAACGTCCGTAAGATCTTCGAGAAGGTTGAGGAACCGGAGAGATAAATTCGGAATGATTCAAAATTCAACACGGAGTTTTGGCTTGAATTACTCTTTCTTTCCCGGCTGTGTGTCCCGCGGCGGCTGTCCGGAACTCTACCCGGCGGCCAAGCTGATCTGCGAACGGCTGCGCATCAACCTATGGGAGTTGCAGGGGGCATCCTGCACGGGCGCGGGTGTGCTGCAGGAAAAAAACCAGCTTCTGGGCGACACGCTGAATGCCCGCACCTTCGCCATGGCGGAGCGCCTCGACCTTCCTATCCTGACCATCTGCAGCACCTGCCAAGGTGTGATGAGCCAAGCCGATTTCCGGTTGCGCGACCCTGATTACCGGGCCAAGGTGAACTCCTACCTGGCCGATGAAGGCCTGGAATACAACGGCAATGCCCATCCCAAGCACCTGCTCTGGGTGCTGGTCGAGGACTACGGCCTAGACCGCTTGGCCGAGCAAATCACGCGTCCCCTTCACGGGGTCCGGCTGGCCCCTTTCTACGGTTGTTACATCGTCCGGCCGACCGACGCCCTGGACTTCGACGGCCATCCGGAACGTCAGGACGCCTTGGAGCGGCTCATCGAAATTCTGGGGGCGACGGTGATCGACTTCTCCGGGAAGACCCGTTGCTGCGGCTTCCCGATCCTCACCATCAATGAGCGCAACTCCTTGGCCATGGTTGGAAAGCACACCAGCGAGGCCAAAGACCTGGGGGCCGATGCCATGGTCACCCCTTGTCCTCTATGTCACCTGAACTTGGACAGCTTCCAACCCAAGGCCGCCGCCCAAGCAGGGCGTTCCATCGGCCTGCCGATCCTGCACATGCCCCAAGCCATCGGCTTGGCTATGGGCATCAGCCCCCAGGAACTGGGCCTGCGCCGCCACATCGTAAACACCCGCCCGTTGGTAACCTCATTGGGCTTCCACCGGTAGCACACCGGCAACTCGACATAACGACGCCAAAAGAGGGCTGTTGGACATCCGGCGGCCCTTTACGATTTAACCAAGGGTGTCTCTCCTTTCACGATCAAGCGCATATTCCGCGCCACCAACACGTCCTACTTTTTCGGATACCGGGAGAACGATGCAACATCCTTCGGCGCCTCAAGTTTCTGTTCCCGAAGACTGGCAGACGGCCTTGGCCATTGTGGCCCACCCGGACGACCTGGAGTACGGGGCCGCCAGCGCCGTCGCCAAGTGGACCGCCCAAGGGAAACGGGTCGTCTACCTCATGGTGACGCGCGGAGAGGCGGGTATAGATAGCATGCATCCGTCGGAAGTGGGTCCGCTGCGGTCTCAGGAGGAGGTCGACGCCGCCCGGGTGGTGGGGGTGGACACCGTCGAGTTCTTGGACCATGTCGATGGGGTCATAGAGTACGGACTGCCGCTCCGACGGGACCTGAGCCGGGCCATCAGGCGGCACCGGCCCGAAATACTGATTACACTAAGCCATCACCTGCAGTTCCCCACGGGCCACCTCAACTTGGCCGACCACCGCTGGGCGGGCCTGGCGGTCTTTGACGCGGTCCGCGACGCCGGCAACCGGTGGGTGTTCCCGGAATTGTTGGAAGAAGGCCATGAACCGTGGAACGGAGTCCGCTTCGTGGCGGTCTTTGGACCGTGCACGCCGACCCACGCCGTGGACGTTTCGGGTTATTGGGAGATTGGACTGGACAGCCTCCGGGAGCATAAGGCGTACCTGGAGAATTTGGGCGAAAGCGGGGATGCGACCTTCGATTGGTTGACTGGCCATGCCCGCGAGGCAGGAGAAGCCTTCGGCTGCGAGTATGCCTGCTTCGCAGAACTGGTGCTGATCAACGAACCGTGGGGCTAGCCCAAATGCAATTTAAATGGCCTTCGTGCTATTAGCGAGCACTTCGACGAACTCTGAAAAGCTTCGTAGGAAACTTTTTTTCTCGACACTCAAATCATGAGTTCTAAAGTGCATGACATCATTACGAATGTCTATCACTTTGCATAGATATTTTCGAAAGCCGTTGGGACCTACATTCTTTAGGTTGAGTTTACGCCAGTTTTCCTTTGGACCGATCAACTGATTAATTTGTCCGAGTGATAACCCTTCCATATTCTCATTGCCCAATTTATTATTCATTTTTGCGTCGTCAAAATCGCAGCTATCGAAATTTGCATGTTGGGCTATCTGCCTCATGTTTAACTCTACAGAACCGGTAAGATAAAAGGGCTCGTACAGTTCTCGAAAAAGGCTGGTCAGATCACTTGCCGTTACTATGCCAGTAATAATGTCACTAGTATCCTTTACCAGGACAAAGTCGTGTTCGGCTATAAGATGTGCTACTTCGAATACAGAGTCTGTGCTTTTTGCAATCTGGCATTTTCCAATGCAACGCCTAACCTCGGTCACTTCCATATTTGTGACCTTACTGGAGCCGATAGATTTCCAGCTAATAGCTCCATTGACTTTCTTGTCCCCTTCCATAACAGGAAGCTGTGAGTAGTTGTTTGCCAGCATTAACGTAATGGCTTCTTCTAACTTTGCGTTTGGAGAAACCTTCACGAGACTACGATCTTCTGGAATCAGCGAGCCAACCGCAGGATTCCAATCGGAAGTGGAGGTAGTTTTCTCCCTGTCGGTAGCTTCGCATTTACTTTTCTTGCTCATGTGGATTTCCAAGCATCCTTAATGTAAATGAGTCCCAGCTATAGCTCGGTCAACTAGACGTTCAGTGACAGCATTGGATTCGCTCTTAGGTAGCCTCTTCGTGCAGTATTCCAGGGTGGAGATGCCGGGGTCGGGCGTTGCGCTTGCCGTTCAGTTCCCCCGATCTAATTCTTTTGATAACCGCTACAGTCTGGATCATAATGCGGGTCCAGTGGTCGCTTGAATTCCGCAATCGCTAATCTCGCGGGCCCGTCTAACGGCTCAGCGATACGACGGCCCGCGAAGACCCTCCAAATACCGGGAACTGGCGAATAACCATCCCCTGTGCGTTCTATCCCAGGGCCAGTCACTGACCAGGTCTCCAGATCTGTTTCGATGTCTGTACTGGGGTTTGTGTCTTGGGTAGTACCGGCATATCTGGCTGCCATCGGTTGTCGAACAAGGTTGTTCCACCATTCCAGGTGGGTGCCCGTAGGTACAGGGCCACCTCGTGTGAATCCGGGATTCGCTCTTTCCCATTCGATAGTAACTCTAAGTTTTGCCCTTTCTATTGCGCCGGCGCTCACTCTGTCAAGTTGTTCCGTCCATTCCTCAAAGGTCCAACCTCGGCTACGAGAGTCCACCGACCTCTTAGCGTCACTTTCAGGAGTTGGAGAAGTCGGTGGAGTTGGAGTAACTGTAGGGTTAGGGGTACTTGTAGGTCCATGTACCATGTTCCAGCTTTCGATACAATCGACTAGGAAATTGCGAAGTATGGACGCGGCAGCCTCTTCGGTCAGCAACAACGCCGTTTCATCACTTGATGTTCCCGCAACCGCAGAAGAACCGCTCGAAGGAGCTTCGGAAGACGGCTGGCACGCTAGCAGAATCAGCACGCTGAATGACAATAGCACAAGCCTCATCGGATTCTCCAACCGCGTGCGCACGGTGTTACCCCCGCAGCGTCGGGACGATCTGGCGATAGGCTTCGATGGTCCGATCCACGTCCTCCTCGGTGTGCACGGCGGAGGGGTATGCTTTTGACCGCTGACCGCGCTTGCAAGAGCACTGGTTCTATCACGAAAACTGCTGGATGTGAGCGGCTCCATCCCATCACCCGCAGGAAGTTGGGTTGGGTTCGGGTGCGAACAGGGCTGGTTTTCCGAGATGGGCATGATCAACGGCCCGTTTAGTCCGCCTAGCCGAACAACTCCCCCAGCCGGCAGGCGAAGCCCGGCACCACGTCCTCACCGTCCAGAACGTCGTCCTCGGACAGGTGGCTGACATCGTCGAGGGAGCGGTACACGTCGGCGGAGCGGGTGACGGGGTAGATGACCCATGCCAGGCGGACGCCGGCGCGGAGCCACTCTTCGACCTTTTCCCGCACTTCGCCCATGGTGTCGCTGGGGGAAACGACTTCGACTACGAGGTCGGGGGCAACCGCGAGATAGCCGTCGGGAATAGCTTCTTCGCCCAACCGGTCATATGATATGAAGGCGGCGTCGGGGGCACGTACGGTGTCCGGGTCTCGATGGAGAATGAACCCGGTCTCAGCGGCGAATACCCGGCCGAGGCCGTCAGCCCGTACATGAACGCCTAGCAGAATACCGATGTTCATCGCAACATAGCCATGTGGTCCGCCTGCTGGCGCCATCTCGTACACCTTGCCCTTCACCAACTCGAGCCGCCGTCCGGTGGTGGGAAGGCAGAGCAGTTCTTCTGCGGTGAACAACTTTTTTAGCGTGCGCATCGTATTTACCCCCGCAGCGTTGGGACTATTTCCCGGAAGGCTCCTATGGTGCGGTCTATGTCTTCGTCGGTGTGGACGGCGGATGGATAGTGCTCTTGACCGCGCTCGCAAGAGCGCTGGTTCTATCTGGAGACCTGCTGGACGGCGGCGGCTCCGGCCTGGAATTCTTGACCTATCACGCGCGAGAAGCCGGGATGCTTTCGGGTGCGAACACGCTTGGTTATCCGAGGTGGGCATCATCAACTAGCCGTTCTAGTCCGCTTACCCGAATAACTCCCCCAACCGGCAGGCGAAACCCGGCACCACGTCCTCGCCGTCCAGAACGTCGTCCTCGGACAGGTGGCTGACATCGTCGAGGGAGCGGTACACGTCGGCGGAGCGGGTGACGGGGTAGATGACCCATACGAGGCCGACGCCGGCGCGAAGCCACTCTTCAACCTTTTCCCGCACTTCGCGCCTGCGGTCGCTGGGGGAAACGACTTCGACTACCAAGTCAGGCACAACATCGATATAGCCGTCCGGTATGTCCTCTTCTTTCAGCCGACCTTGGGATACGAAGGAAACGTCGGGGGCCCTTACGGTGTCCGGGTTGCGGCGGAGAATGAAACCGGTCTCGGCATTGAATACATGGCCCAGCCCGGCAGAATCGACATGGTTAGTCACCCGGACTGCGGCCCTATTGCCGACACGACCATGTCGTCCGCCCGCTGGCGCCATCTCGTACACCTTTCCTTCCACCAACTCCAACCGCCGGCCATCGGAGGGCAGGCAAAGCAGTTCCTCGGCTGTAAACAGCTTTTTCAGCGTGCGCACGGCGTTACCCCCGCAGCGTTGGGACTATTTCCCGGAAGGCTTCTATGGTGCGGTCTATGTCTTCGTCGGTGTGGACGGCGGACGGGTAGTATTTCTGGCCGCCTTTCAGAATACCCCGTTCCAGCAGTCCCGAGGTGAGCCGGGCCATCACCTGGGTGTCGCCGGTCTGTATGTCCCGATAGTTGGCCACAGGCCGTTCGGTGAAGCAGAAGTCGAATACGGCGTCTTCGCCGCAGCTCTGTACCGGGACCCCGTGTTCATTACAGGACTCAACCAGCGCGTTGCGAATGGCTCGTCCGGCGCCGTGTATCCGCTGGTAGGCGCCCTCCTCCCGCAACACTTCCAGAGTGGCGAGGCCTGCGGCGCAGGCGACAGGGTTGCCGTTCAGCGTACCAATCTGGTTGACGAGGGTGTCGCTGTCGACGGCGCCACGGTCGTAGACCGACATAATGTCGGCGCGCCCCATGACTGCCGCCAGCGGGTAGCCGCCGCCCATGATTTTGCCGACGGAGCAGAGGTCAGGCGTAACGCCGTAGAACTCCTGAGCGCCGCCGTAGGCGAGGCGGAAGCTGGTCACGACTTCATCAAAGATCAGCGGGATGCCGTACCGGGCGGTCAGGTCCCGCAGCCCCTGCAGGAAGCCCGGCTGTGGCGCCAGGATGCGCTGCATTGGTTCCACTATGACTGCGGCTATCTCTTGGTGGTGGGCCTGCATGATGGTCCCGGTGGTGGCCACGTCGTTGAACGGAGCGATCAACATCAGGTCGGCGATTGCTTTGGGGATGCCGCCGCTGTTGGCCTCGGCCTGGGGAAATTCCTCGGAGGCGCTGGGGGTCACGCTCATCAGAGCGTAGTCGCTGGTGCCGTGAAAACCTCCCTCGAACTTCAGCACTTTCTCGCGGCCGGTAAACGCCCGGGCCACCCGCATGGCCTGGAAGCAGGCGTCGGTGCCGCTGGTCGTGAAGCGGATTTTCTCGGCGCAGGGAATGGCCTCGACCAGCGTCTCGGCCAGCAGCACGGCCTTGTCGTTGGTCGCGAAGAAGGTGCTGCCCTGCTCGACCGTCTTGATGACCGCCTCTACCACATGGGGATGAGCGTGGCCCAAGATCATCGGGCCGGAGCCCATGAGCCAGTCGACGTACTCATTTCCGCTAACGTCCCAGACCTTGGAGCCCCTGCCGCCAGCGACCAGGAAGTCCTGCTCCGGCGAGAAGGTAATGTTGCCGTTGCCTCCTGGCAGAAGGCGCGCTGCCTTGTCCAGTAATAGCTGTTCTTCGGGTGTTCGGTTGGGCATGAGGGGCCTCCTGAGGTTGGGTGGCTTATGGGTGAATGAGCGCTATTCGGTTATCTGGACTACAGGGTCGCCTATGTTGACCGTGCTGCCCGTAACGTCAATCGTGACGGTCTTCTGGTCGGGAGGCTCCAATATAATCTTTCGGACGCGAGTTACCATGCGGGATCGGAACGCATCCGCGACTTGAGTGGCAACAGATGACATCGGGGCGGTATATGTCTCATAGGTTTTTGCAATTGAGAAACGTGGCTGCAACTCCATAACTTTGACCCGGATTTTCTCGCGTCGCATCGTCCCCAGTTCATCTCCGGTATCGGGGTCGCTGATCTTGACCGCAGGATCATTCACCTTGAATCTCATGCCTTCCGTTATGCCGTCGTCAGACCCCTTGTTTATCACGACGTCGCGCTCATTAAGGATGCTGGCTATCTTTCCTTCGATGGCCATAATCTATCCACCCCAACTGCGAAGCAATCGTTTTGCTGATTCAATAACCTCTGAGTCGATTTGCCGCAGGAATGTTACTCCTCCCGGTGGCCCAAAGTCTCTTGTCATACGCGATTCCAGTCCTTCCCAAAACTCAGTTTGTCCCATCTCGTCAGCGATCTCGCATCGGCATAAATCACGGTCGACCTCAACGGAGACGATTATACCCAATTCGCTTCTGCTGGCCTCATTGTACGCAATAAATCTTTCCCCAACATCCACTGAGTCTTCCTGCCCGGCGGCCACCAGAATAATCAGTTTCCCGTTCCGTTCGCCAATCCCAATCGCCTTGAAAGCCGAAGGCGGATTTTGCTCTGCTTGCTCAAGCACCCATATGGCAAGCATCGCGGGCAGTTTGCGGCGTTGACTATATGCACCATAAAAGCCTATCAGAAGAACGGTGGCTCCAAGCGAAATTAGAATAGCAAACACGACGTTGACGAGGATGAAAATGGCCGACAGAGAAGCGAACCCTATGCTTAATTGAAAAACAAAGAGGACAATTGCCAATACAATAGCAAAAATTCGGAGTAATAAAGGCCGTATTTGCCTCCACAATCTCAAATGCAGTTGCGACGCTCTTTAAGCGATTGCTCCGTCTCAATGTGCTGTGTCAGCGGTGTCAAAAAGCCCCACCGAGGAAAGCGATGGGGCGAGCGAGGGATGGCTGTCGCGTTTAGCGATTCTATTCCGCTTTTTCTGACCGGGCTTCGTTCATCACTTCCACCAACTCTTTCACGCTGTCGGCTGAGCTTTGGAGGGCGGCCTTTTCTTCGGCGGTGAGGTTGATTTCGAGGACCTGTTCCATGCCGCCGGCGCCCAGCTTCACGGGGACGCCGACGCACAGGCCGTTAATGCCGTATTCGCCCTCCAGATAGGCGCAGCAGGGCAGGATGCGCTTCTTGTCCAGCAAGACCGCCTCCACCATCTGGGTGATGGCGGCCGAGGGGGCGTAGTAGGCGCTGCCCTCTTTGAGCAGGGCCACGATTTCACCGCCGCCTTGACGAGTGCGGCGGACCAGTTGGTCCACTTTCTCTTCGGCCATGAGCTCGCTGATGGGGATTCCGCCCACCGTGGTGAACCGGACGAGGGGCACCATGTCGTCGCCGTGGCCGCCAAGCACGTAAGCCTGCACATCCTCCACCGAGACGTCCAACTCTTGGGCTATGAAGGTCCGGAAACGGGCCGTGTCCAAGACTCCAGCCATGCCGAAAACCCGGTTCCTGGGGAAGCCGCTGGCCTCGTAGACATTCTGGACCATCGCGTCCAATGGGTTGGTGACCGGAATGATGATGCTATTGGGAGAATGCTTGACCACCTGCTCGGTCACGGAGGAGGTAATGCGCATGTTGGTCAGAAGCAGGTCGTCACGGCTCATTCCTGGCCGGCGGGCGATGCCCGCAGTGATGACCACCACGTCGGAGCCGGACGTTTCTTCGTAGCCGTTGCTGCCGGTGATGGCGGCGTCGCTGCCCAGGACCGGCCCAGACTCCAGCATGTCGAGGGACTTGCCTTGGGGCAGGTCCTCGACGACGTCTACCAGGACCACGTCGGCGTAGCCCAACTGGTGGACCCGCTGGGCGGTCGTGGCTCCAACGTTTCCGGCTCCTACTACGGTTACTTTGCTTCTCATCTGGTCAGTGCTCCTCTGTTTATTGGGTCTGTTGCTAAATTGCGTCCACCAGCGCATTCAGAGTGGCGCTGGGGCGCATGGCTTTGGCGGCCATCTCGTCATTCGGGAGGTAGTAGCCGCCGATATTGACCGGCTGTCCCTGAGCGTCGTTCAGCTCCTGAATGATTTTTTCTTCGTTGGCGGCCAACTGCTGGGCCACCCCGGCAAAGCGAGCTTGCAGCTCGGGGTCCTGAGTCTGATTGGCCAGCGCTTCCGCCCAGTATTGGGCGAGGTAGAAATGACTGCCCCGGGTGTCGAGTTCCTTCACCCGGCGCGACGGCGCGCGGCGTTGTTCCATATGCTCCCCGATGGCTTGGTCCAGGGTCTCGGCCAAGAGTTTGGCCCTGTCGTTCTTGAGCGCTTCAGCGCAATGCTCGAAGGATGCGACGAGGGCACAGAACTCACCCAGAGAATCCCACCGCAGATGGCCCTCCTCCAAGAACTGCTGCACGTGCCTGGGGGCCGAGCCGCCAGCGCCTGTCTCAAACATGCCGCCGCCTTTAAGCAGGGGGACGACCGACAGCATCTTGGCGCTGGTGCCCAATTCCAAGATGGGGAAGAGATCGGTCAAGTAATCACGCAACACGTTGCCTGTCACGGAGATGGTGTCCTGACCCGCCCGGCTCCGCGCCATGGAGAATTTAATCGCATCGATGGGAGTCATGCTGCGAATGTCCAAACCGGCCGTGTCATGGGCGGGCAGATATTGGTCCACCTTCTTGATCAGCTCCGCGTCGTGAGCCCGGTTCGGGTCCAGCCAAAAGATGGATGGCGAGCCGGTGATTCTAGCCCGATTGACCCCAAGCCCGACCCAGTCTTTAATCGCCGCGTCTTTGGTCTGGCACATCCGGAAGATGTCGCCTTCCTCAACGCTCTGTTCCATCAGGGTCGCCCCGGATGCGTCCACGACCCGAATAGCCCCGTTGCCGGGGGCCTTAAAGGTCTTGTCGTGAGACCCATACTCTTCCGCCGCCTGGGCCATCAGCCCGACGTTGGCGACGCTGCCGATGGTGGACGGATCAAACGCCCCATGCTGCTGGCAGTCTTCTATAACCGCCTGATATAGAGTCGAATAAGAGCGATCGGGAATCATCGCGATGGTGTCGTGCAACTCGTTGTCGGGGCCCCACGTGCGGCCGCCATCGCGGACAATCACCGGCATGGTGGCGTCGATTATCACATCGCTCGGCACATGCAAGTTGGTGATGCCCCGGTTGGAGTCGACCATCGCCAGTTCCGGGCGGGCACTGTAGACCGCCTGGATATCGGCTTCGATTTCCGCTCGTTTGTTTTCAGGCAGCGATTGAATCTTCGTGAGGAGTTCAGCGACTCCATTGTCGGGGTTCACCGCGAGCTCGGCTAGTTCAGCCGCGTGTTTGGTCAAAACGTCCTGGTAGTAAACGGATACGCAATGGCCGAAAATTATCGGGTCGGACACACGCATCATGGTCGACTTGAGGTGCAGGGAAAGCAACACGCCATCGGCTTTGGCATTCGCCATTTCCGCAGCGTAAAAGTCGCGCAACTGCCGCACATTCATCACGGCGCAATCGATGATTTCATCGGCGAGGAGGGGGATACCGGCTCTCAGCACGGTTGCCTGCCCGTCGCTGGCAACGAATTCGATCGCCGCCGATCCCGATTCCGCGATTGTCAACGCCTGCTCACTGCCGTAGAAATCCCCGCTGGTCATGTGGCCAACGCGGGTCTTGGAGACTTCAGGCCAGTCCCGCATCATCCGGTGGGGATTGCGTTTGCCGTGCTCCTTGACCGAGTTGGAGGACCGTCGGTCAGAGTTCCCCTGCCGCAGGACCGGGTTCACGGCGCTGCCCAGCACCCTGCCATAGCGCGTGCGGGCCTCGCTTTCTTCATCGGTCGAAGGGTTGTCGGGGTAGTCGGGAATGTCATATCCCTTGTCCTGCAATTCCTTGATCGCGCCTTTTAACTGGGGAATAGATGCGCTGATATTGGGCAGCTTGATAATGTTCGCCGCCGGCTCCTCGCACAACTCGGCGCACATGCTCAGGTAGTCGGGGATTTTTTGCTCATCTGTCAGGTTGTCGGGGAAATTGGCGATAATGCGGCCAGTCAAGGAGATATCCCAAGTCTCCAGTTCAATACCGGACCCTTTGGTAAAGGCCCGGAGGACCGGCAACAACGAGTGCGTCGCCAGGGCCGGAGCCTCATCAATTTTGGTATAAACGATCTTGGCTGTTTCTGGCATGCTCCTCTCCTTACTAATTAGTTTCACGGGCCGCCGCCAGTTGCCAAGAGATGTTCAGCTACTGACCCGGCCATGAAAAAGCGCACGAACTTCGCAGCACGGAACGAGGCGATGTGGATGAGTTGGTACATTGCCGGGTGGTCGTGTCCGGGCGCCCGGCCAAGGCGGCTTCGTTGGCGACAGGTAACAAGTCGACCATATTATATAACCGATAATTGGCCTGCGGTAGTCCGAAGCCGGCTTTGGCCGGGCGTCAAACTGTCGTCAAAACCGGACTCCATATGCTCGAATCCGGCCCGGTTCAAGTAATATGGAGGGGGTCTGATCGCTCGCCCTCCGGGGCTTGGGAATCTTTGCACATGGCGGAAAACCTCCGGCCAACACCGGCGCGTCCCCGGCCCCCGGCATCACGCGGCGGCGCTATCGACCGCGACGCGCTGGCGGCCTTCCTGCAGCGACATACCGGCGCAGGCCGGGTCGAGCCGTCCACGACGTTGGGCAGTCTGGGCTTGGACTCTTTGGGGGTGATGGAGGCGCTCTCGGCTTTGGACGCGGAGTTGGGGCTGGACTCAAGCCATTTCTTGGCCGACGAGACCACCACGGTTGAGGAACTGGCTGCCCAGGCCGGCGGGAGCCGCCCGCCGGGCCCGCGCTACCGCGCCGGGCGTTGGCCCCTGACGAGGCCGGTTGTGGCGTTGCGGGCTCTGTTCCAGTTGCTGCTGCTTCAACCGCTGTTGGCGGTCCTGTCACGGCGCCGGGTGCGCGGCCTGGAACACCTTCGAGGCATGCCGGGCCCGGTCATTTTCGCGGCCAACCACCTGAGCTTGCTTGACAACCCCGCCGTGATGACTGCCCTGCCGTGGCGATGGCGTCTGCGCCTGGCCACGGCGGCGTCGGACCATGTACTCGACGAGCGCGGCCAAGTGCAGCGTTTCATCGCGGTCCTGCTGTGCAACGCCTTCCCGCTCTCCCAGACCCGGTCGGTGCGCCGCAGCATGCAATTCTGCCGGTGGCTGGTCGCGAGGAGGTGGTCGCTGCTCTATTTCCCCGAGGGCAGGCGGTCGGGGGACGGCTCTATTCTGCGGTTCAAGCGCGGCATAGGTCTGCTGGCCGTCGAGTTGGGCGTGCCGGTGGTCCCGGTGCATCTCAAGGGCATCGACCGCGTGATGCCCATGGGCGCCCGGTGGCCGCGCCGCGGGACCATCGAGATCAGTTTCGGGCAGCCATTGCGCTTTGCCTCGGACGATGAATACGCCGACGCCGCTGACGCCATCCGGGAGGCCATTGCTGTCCTGGCGCGGGAGGCCGGCAGGTGACCTCGCGGCCGCCTATGTTCGGAGTCTTCGGGAGAGCGAATGGCTGACAATACCCAAACGGCGGTCAGGCTCCCGTTCTTCAACAAGCTGTTCTTTGCCTCCGATCACGTCGGCCTGCAGGCGATCCAGTACTTCCGGCAGACCTGGGTGCTTTTTTTCCTGGCTCCCCCGGCGATGGAAGGTATTGCCAGGGTACCGGACGTATCGCTGGGCTGGTTGAACATGGACGCCCGGGTGCTGGCCGGGTTCCTCATTTTCGCTGGCCGGTTTATCGACGCGTTTACCGACCCGATCATCGGCTGGTGGAGCGACCGCACCCACAGCCGTTGGGGCAGGCGCATTCCCTTTATCCTGGTCAGCACGCCCTTCTACGCCCTGTTCGCCGCCCTCATCTGGTTCCTGCCGACGGAGGGCTCCAGCTGGTGGAACGCGCTGTACTTCGTGATAATGCTGGAGCTCTTTTTTACTGCGGCGACGATGTCCAGCGGCCCGTTGGAGGCGCTGGTGCCGGAAGTTACGACCACCGCCCCTGACCGGATGAACCTGGTGGGCCTCATATTCCTGTTCGCCATCGTTGGAGCCGGCGTTGGACTGATCGGCGGCGGACCCATTGTGGATGCGCTGGGTTTCAAGGTGATGGCAGTCATACTGGCTGTGCTGGGAGTGACGTTCCGTTATGTGTCGCTGGCGGGGGTCTGGAGACATGCTCCGCGACACACGCCCCCGGCCCGGGTCTCGTTGTTCGGGGGGCTACGGAGCACGCTGAGAAACTCGCAGTTCGTTTACTACCTGCCAACCTTCTTCATGTTCACCACCGGCGTAGGTATTCTGCAAGGCTGGATACCCTTTTTCGTATTGGGAGTGTTGGGAGCGGAGAAAGAAGGCACATTGACCGGCCTGATTTCCGCAGTGGTAATCGGCGGGGCAGTTATCAGCGGCATTGTCTTCTGGCTTCTGCTTTGCCGGCGTGGGGTGAGCAAACGGCGGGTGTACGGCATTTGCCTGGTCGCCAGCGGCGCGGCCTTCCCGATACTGGGGCTGGTCGGCCTGATTTCGGAAAGCGGGTTATTGCTGCAGGGCTTCATACTGTTGTTCATTGCCGGGCTGCCAATGTCGGCTGTGTTCATGCTGCCCAAGGCGATAACCGCCGACATCGCCGACTATGACGCCCTGCTGACCGGGGAACGCCGTGAGGCCATGTTCTACGCGACGCAGAACTTCTTTGAAAAAGTGACCTACGCCCTGCCGCCGTTTCTGTTGAGTTTGGTGTTGCTGCTGGGCGACTCGGCGGAAAACCCGCTGGGCATCCGCTTGGCGCCGCTACTGGCAGGGGGGTTGGCGCTGCTGGGCATAGTGCTGTGGCCCCGCTACCGGCTGCCCGACACGGTGAACCGGGAGACGGTTGCCGCCGCCGGCCTGCTGCCTCAGGAGCCTGGCTGGCGTGCGTGACCGCCGTTTGACGGCGCTATTTTACGGCGTCAGCCGTTAAGTTGCGCCGCCAGCGCTTCAGGGCCGGTTACCGGCAACTGGCAAGCGTAGTTCTCGCAGACGTAGGCCGTGGGAACGCCGTCGACCATGCCGCGGCCTTCCAGGAGGGGCAAGGCTGACCCGCTGGCCTCTCCCGAAGCGCCGACGACCACCCGGTTGGCCAGGTAGCTGCCGAAAACGGTGTTCAACAGCCGGGCCGTGGCCGGGTCGTCCCGCGGGCCAACGATGGCGACCTCCTTGGGCGTCGAGACGTGGAAGTCCAATGCCGCCAGCCACCGTCCGGTTCCCGCCGGCGCCCGCGACATCAGTTCGCTGAGGCTCCGCAGCGGTGGCACCGCCTTCTCCCGGTAGTCGTCGTTCCCGGTGATTACCGCCAGTCGCAGCAGCAGGTCGGACGCCACGGAGCTGCCGCAGGGCTGGGCGTTGTCGAAGACGTCCCGGGGCCTTACCACAAGCTCTTCGTGGTTGCGGCCGGTGTCGTAGAAGGCGCCCGCCGGTTCGTCCCAAAACAGCTCGATCATCTCGTCGGCCAAGGCCGACGCCGCATCGAGCCATTGCTGGTCGAAGGTGCTCTCGTAGAGGGCCAGTAGACCGTCGGCCACGAAGGAGTAGTCCTCCAGGAAGCCTGGAAGCTTCGCCTCGCCCGCGCGGTAGGTCCGGACCAGTTGGCCGTCGGGCTGCATGGTCGTGGTCAAGAAAGTGGCGTTCTTTATGGCGGCATCCAGATAGTCCCGGCGGTCCAAGGCCGTTCCGGCCTCGGCAAAGGCCCGGAGCATGAGGCCGTTCCAGGAAGCCAGCGCCTTGTCGTCCAACATCGGTGGAACCCGTTGCTCCCGGACCAAGCGCAGGGCGGTCTTCCCCCGCCGGATGATGTCGAGAAGATGCTCCAAGGCTATGCCTTGCTCTGCGGCGAAGGCGGCGGCGGTCTTGGAGATATTCAGGATGTTTTTGCCTTCGAAGTTGCCTTCCTGGGTCGCGCCGAAGAAACCGCCGAACACTGCCGCCTCTTCGCTGCCAAGGACCGCCGCGATTTCATCCGGAGACCAAACGAAGTATTTGCCCTCCTCGCCTTCGCTGTCGGCGTCGGTGGCCGAGAAGAAGCCGCCGTGAAGGCCGGTCATCTCCCGCAGCACGTAGTCAAGGGTTTCTTCGGTAATACGCCGGTACAGTCCTCGGCCAGTCGCTTGGTGGGCATTCAAATACAGGCGGGCCAGCAGGGCGTTGTCGTAGAGCATCTTCTCGAAGTGGGGCACCAGCCAGAACGAGTCGGTCGAGTAGCGGTGGAAGCCGCCGGCGACCTGGTCATAGATGCCGCCCCGCGCCATCTTCTCCAAGGTGAGCTCCAGCATCTCCAGGGCGCGGTCGTTGTAGCCGTGGGCGTAGTAGCGGAGGAACACTTCGAGGGTCATTGGCTGAGGGAATTTGGGAGCATTGCCGACGCCCCCGTTCTGGTAGTCGAAATTGGTGGCCAGCGCCGAATAGGCTTGGTGAAGAATGTCGACGCTGAGAAGGGCGTCGCCACGGGGCAGCTGGGCGGTGCGGCCCATCTGCTGGGTCAATTGCCCGGTAACCCGGTCGATCTCCGCCCGGTTGGAGCGGTAGGCGCTGGCCGCGGACTCCAGAAGCCTGGGGAACCCTGGGATATTGTAGCGGTCGACCGGCGGGAAGTAGGTGCCGCCGAAAAAGGGCTTGCCGTCGGGGGTGAGGAAGACGGTCATCGGCCAGCCGCCGCTGCCCGTCAGCATCTGGACCGCCTCCATGTAGACGGCGTCCAGGTCGGGCCGTTCCTCCCGGTCCACCTTGATGTTGACGAAATTCTGGTTCATCACGGCGGCGATGACGTCGCTCTCAAAGGACTCGCGCTCCATGACGTGGCACCAGTGACAGGCGGAATAGCCGATGCTGAGCAGGATGGGCTTGTCCTCGGCGCGGGCCCGCTCCAGCGCTTCTTCGCCCCAGGGGTACCAGTCGACCGGGTTATTGGCGTGTTGGAGCAGGTAGGGGCTGGTCTCGTTAATTAGACGGTTAGGCATGAGGGGCTCCTGTAGTGGCGACGACTTTCCTGGCTATTTCTCGATGCGTTTCTTGGGACTGACGGAAGTGAATTTCGGATTGATATTTGGGCCACTGGCCGTACCTCTGCTGAATCAAAAGCACAACTTCCGCTTCCACGGTCTCAATAATAATTTCCTCTATTCTTTTCTGGTTATTGTTTTCCTTCGCCTTCTTTACAGTGGGATCCTCTTTCAGTTCAGCGAAATCTTTTTCTTCCAGTTCCAATTGCCAAATGTCAACCGCAGCTAGCGACAGATAGTGCCTCCACAGATAGCCACGGTAACCATTCCTGCCATCGGATTGAAAACCAGTGCGCATCCGTTCTCCCATTGGGCGCTTCGTCGCACCCACGTACACTGGTATCTCTTCTGCTGAAATTATGTACAGTTTTGGCCCTTCATTGGAGGCAGGAGAAACGAAGCCGTTTTTTTCTCCTTTTGGGCCCTCTCGGCTAGTAATCTTCTTCGGGTTGAAGGTAATCCGATACCTGATGGGCTTCAAAAGGTGCATCAGGGTCCCTCTCCGCTACTCTGTTATCCGGGATTTTGTGATCCCTGCGTCATAGGCAGGTCCAAAGTAACTGTTACGACTTCAGATCCCGGAGGAACTTCTAATGTTGAATCGAGTTCATATTTTTCGATGCCCTCAGGCAACGGGTCACCGTACTCCACCATCATTTCCAGCATCATCTGGGCTGCCTCTTGCAGCGATTCCAGGACGTGCTCACGCGGGTAGCAGCCGACGGCGCAACCGGGAAGGGCGGGTATGTCGGCGCTCCAGCGGCCGTCCTCCTCTTCCTCTATGTCTAGCGGGAAGATGTAGGTCTTCATCTGCCGCTCGTCTGCCCGAGCAGTTCCACGAACCCGGCCACCGCCATCGCCCCCAGGTCTTCGCCGTCTCTCTGGCGGACGGCGATCGCGCCGGCTTCCATTTCACGGTCGCCCACTACCAGCATGTAGGGCACTTTTTGCAGCTGGGCGGTGCGGATTTTTTGGTTCATGCGTTCGTTGCGGGTGTCGGTCTCGACCCTGAACCCGCCGGATGTGAGGGTCCCGCGGACTGATTCCGCGTACTCTTGGTGGCGGTCGGCGATGGGTATGACAACGGCCTGCACCGGGGCCAGCCATACCGGGAAAGCGCCGCCGTAGTGCTCGATCAACACGCCAAGGAAGCGCTCCATGGAGCCCAGAATGGCCCGGTGCACCATGTAGGGACGGCTGCGGCCGCCGTGCTCGTCCTGGTAGGTCAGGTCGAACCGGTCCGGCAGGTTGAAGTCGAATTGCACGGTGGTGCATTGCCAGGCCCGCCCCAGGGCGTCGGTGATGTTGATGTCGATCTTCGGGCCGTAGAATGCGCCGCCGCCCTCGTCAACGGTGAATGGAATCCCGCGCCGGTCCAGGGCCCCCTGCAGCGAGGCGGTGGCATGCTCCCACATTTCAGGATCGCCGACGTACTTTTCGGGCCGGGTCGACAGGGCGATGGAATAGTCGGAGAAGCCGAAAGCTTCCAGCAACTCGAAGGTCAATTCCAAAACGCCTCCAACCTCATCTTCCACCTGCTCTTGGCGGCAGAAGATGTGGGCGTCGTCCTGGGTGAAGCCCCGCACCCGCATCAGACCGTGGAGCACCCCGCTGCGTTCGTAGCGGTAAACGGTGCCGAGCTCGGCGAACCGCAGGGGAAGCTCACGGTAGCTGCGCAAGGTTGAACGGTAGATGGTGATGTGGAAGGGACAGTTCATCGGCTTGAGGAAGTATTCCTGCTCGTCCACCTCGACAGCCGAGTACATGCTCTCGCGGTAGAAGTCCAGGTGCCCGCTGGTCTGCCAGAGTTGGGCCCGACCGATATGGGGGGAATAGACCACGTCGTAGCCGCGGCGGTAGTGGAGGTCCTTCCAGTAGTCTTCAATGATCGAGCGCATCCGGCCCCCCTTGGGGTGCCAGACCACCAACCCCGGCCCGATTTCGTCGTGGATTGTGTACAAGCCAAGTTGGCGGCCAAGCGTCCGGTGGTCCCGGCGCTCCGCCTCTTCGAGCCGGGCCAGGTGGCCGTCGAGGTCCTCTTGGGACTCGAAAGCGGTGCCGTAGATGCGTTGCAGCATCGGACGTTTCTCGTCGCCTCGCCAGTAAGCGCCAGCGACGCTGAGGAGCTTGAGGGCCGGAATTTCCCCGGTGTCGTTTACGTGGGGTCCTTGGCAAAGGTCGACGAAGCCGTTGTGCCGGTAGATGGAGAGGGTCGCGGCTTCGTTCAAGCCTTCGATCAACTCAAGCTTGTAGGGCTGTTCCGCAAAGAGCTCTTGGGCCTGGTCTCTATCCAATTCCTCCCGGAGGAAGGGGAAGCCGCCCGAGACGCTCTCTTTCATCATGGTCTCGATGTGTTCCAGGTCTTCCGGGGTGAAGGGACGGGAGACGTCGAAGTCGTAGTAGAACCCGTCTTGGGTGGGCGGGCCGATGCCCATCTTGGCTTCCGGAAACAGCTTCAGCACCGCGTCGGCCATGACGTGAGCGGCGGAATGGCGCATCCGGTGGCGGTTGGCCAGTGTTTCGTCGACGCTTCCCGTTTCCAGAGTTCCGTGGTCTAACATTGTTCTTCCCTATAGACAAACTGGCGGAATCAGGCGGCCGGGAGCCGCTTCCGCCGCTGCAGTCCATTATAGCCCAACAGAATAGCCCAATAGGGCGGTGCTCAAGCACGGTAATCGCGGTGGAGCGATTGGGGAAACGACCTGGCCGGGAGATGGCCTGGTTGGGAATCGGCCCGGCGGGGCAACGGCCTGGCGGCAGGTCCGATTTGCTACCTGGATAGCTCGAAGAAGAGCCTCCGCCAGCGTCGATGCTTGATGGATTCCACAATGTGGCGCCGGTGGGCGATGAGATAGGCGGCCGAAACCAGGAAGGTCAGGAAGTAGCAGAGCGCGGCTTGATCGGCCGGCTGACCGGTCGCGGCGATCAGCACGTTGACCATTACGAAACCCAGCGCCGCCCCGACAACCACGTTCCGCAGCAGCCACATCAGCAAAAGGCTTGGGACCAGGCTGGCGACGGTCAACAGCGGGACCATGATGAGAGAGATGCCCAGGATGGCCGCAGCGCCCCTGCCGCCCCGGAAGCCCAAGAAGACCGGCCAGTTGTGGCCAATGACGACCGACGGCGTGGTGGCGAATATCACCCAGTAGTCCGCACCAACCAGCCAGGGGATGCCGACCGCCAGCACTCCCTTGGCCGTGTCGGCCAGCAGCACCAGCATAGCCGGGCCGAATCCCAAGACGTGATAGGTGTTGAGAGCGCCGACGTTACCGCTGCCGGCCTTGCGGATGTCCACGCCCTTGACGAGGCGCACCATCAGGTACGCGGTTGGCACTGACCCAAGCAGGTAGGCGCCGACGGCTAACGCCGCCATAACTAGCCATTCCACATCGCGGGCTCGCTACTCTGGTAGAGCGCTATCCAATCTTGGAGCAATTCGCCAACCTTCTTGGCCTCTTCGGGAGGCTTCCGTGAAGAGACGTCACAATCTCTGCGGACTCCCAGCGCCTCGATGGCATTGGCAAGGTCTTGCCGGTACTTCATGAAGTGCGAATACAGGACAATCTCTCCGCCGACTACTTCCATGGTACTGGGGTCTAACCTGAGCATAATATCCTCGTCCACATGGACGTTTGTGGCCGTTCGAGGCCCTCCGATTTCGATGAACAGCGTATCGAGCACTTCATCGTAGAGGAGGTCGATGCCGCGTTGCTCGATATCGCCAAAGAGGTCGTTGTTGGCGGCGACTATTTCATCTGGCTTGATTCGGGAGCCTTTTCTGGCCATAGTTCATTCATCGGGGATGGATGCGGAATAGTCTGGATGGCAGGTATGCGGTGGAATAGGCAGTCGTTACCGCCCGTTCGGTATCATTATACTTGACATACACTACAAAGTAATCGTCGGAGCAAATGTCCAGCTTGGCGTAAATGTGAGTATTGGCGCCAGGCCGCGTGAGGACAACGTCGGGACCAGACAACACCTCACAAATTCTGGGAAGAAAAGGGTACATGTCCGGGTGCCGTCTCAGTATGTGCCGCCGGGCCCGGTCTGGAAACTCGATTGTTCGCCCGCGATAATCGATACAGAATTCGGGGAGGCGCAACTAAAACCCCTTGTTAACCCAATCGCCGGCGGCGAGTATATCAAGTGTATAATTGGGGCACCCGGCTTTCCTGTCAGATTGGCCCAGGAGCAGGTGTATGGCGACTAAAGAGGACCTGGAATCCTTTGTTACTCAAGTGACCTGCCCGGAGGATTTCGACGACTTTTGGGACGGAGTCCTGGGTGAACTGGCCGGGATGGACTTGAATCCCGCCATCACGGCCGACCCGCTGCGCAGCAACGACGACGTCAACGTCTACCAAGCGACTTACCGGAGCTTGGGCGGCCTGGAAATCTTCGGGTGGTACAGCGTCCCGGCCGAGGGGGATGGGCCCTTCCCCGCCATCCTCCATCTTCCCGGCTACAAGTCGGAGCCGGCGCTGCGGCGGGACTGGGGCCGCAAGGGCGTCGTCGTGCTGTCGGTGGCCGTCAGAGGCAAACTGCCCAGCAGCTCTCAGTTCAATCCCGGCTACCCAGGGCTGCTCACCAGCGGAGTGGAGAGCCGGGACACCTACAGCTACAAGGGGGTGGCTTCCGACTGTTCGCGCGGGGTCGATTTCCTGCTTTCGAGGCCCGAGGTGGACCCGCAGCGGATTTACGCCTGCGGCGTCAGCCAGGGCGGGGGGTTGACCCTCGTCACGACGGGTTTGAGGCCGGAGATCAAGGGCGGCGTGTCGGGCTATCCATTCCTGTGCTGCTTCCCGGAATCGATGAAGATGCTGCGGAGCTATCCGTATGACGAACTCAGCTGCTACAGCAGGGCTTATCCCGACCGCGTCAGCCAGATGCTGGAAACCCTGCGGTACTTCGACGCCGTGAATTTCGCCCCTCGCATCAAGTGCCCCATGGTGGTGGGCGTCGCCTTGGAGGATGAAGTGTGTCCCCCGGAGACCAGCTACGCCGCCTACCGGTTGCTCGGCGGGGAAAAGGAACTCTGGCTCTTCCCAGGCTCGGGGCACGGCAACGCCCACGACTACCCGGCCCAAGAAACAGCCTGGCTTGAGGGGCAGATCGGTGTGGGGCACGCCCAGGTGACTGCCTGATGACGGCCCCTCAGTCCGACGCGGAGGGGTTCTGGGAGCAAATTGAAGCCGAGCTGGCCGAATTGGCGCCCAATGTGACGTTAGAGGCCGACGCTTTTTATTCCCAGCCCGAATGGGACGTTTACCGAATGCGCTATTCCGGCACCGGGGGACACCGGCTCCACGCCTGGCTTTCCGTGCCCAGAGGCAACGGTCCCTTCCCGGCTCTGGTGAGAATGCCGGACTACGCCAGTGTACACGACATAATCTACACGTCCCTCCGTCACCGGGCGGTGGTGATGAATGCAACCCACCGCGGCCAGCGGAACAGCGACGCTTCGGTTCGGTCCAGCTATCCGGGGCTGCTGACCGAAGGGATAGAAAGCGCCGGTTCATACCACGTTCTGGGCGCATTCGCCGACGCGCTGCGGGCCATCGACGCGTTGCGGACCCAAGAGCAGGTCCCGGTGGGAGCAGTGGCGCTAACCGGCACGGGTCTCGGCGGCAGCCTGGCGTTGGCCGCCGCGGCCCGGCGTTCCCGCATCGCCGGCGTCGCAGCTGACACCCCCATGCCCTTGGGGCACCCGGCGGCGCTGCAACCGGGCCTGGGTTACCCTCTGGCCGAGTTGGGCGATTACCTGCGGATGTACCCCGACCGGCGAGCCCAGGTGGAGGGAGTATTGTCAGTCCTCCGACCGCTTGAGGTCGCCAGTTCGGTGTCGGCGCCCGTGCTGCTCAGCGTGGGCCGGTTCGACCGAAGCGTCTGTCCCTTGGCCTTTGGCGAGGAGTTGGCCTCGAGTTTGCCCAATGCCGACCTCAGGGTATACGACGGGGCTGCCGAGGGCGGCGGCCACGAACACGCCGAAGTGCGGACGGCCTGGTTGGGAGAGCGGCTGGATGCGCTTTGATCGTTCACGAGCCCCGTCGACGGATATCGACGGGCTATTTGTTCTGGAAAATTTGACAGTCTGACGGAGCCGCGTTAAGCGCTCCGCAGGCGGCAGTGGAGACGAAGCCAACTCATGGAGCATCTGAAACAGCAGCTATCGGCGCTTAACGAGAAGATCGCAACGATCGTGGAGCGTCTTTGACCTCTCGGCCCAAGAAAACGCGGTAAACGCCCTGGAAGCCCAGGCCGGCGATCCGGTGTTCTGGGACGATCACCAGTCCGCCCAGCGCAAGATGCAAGAGCTGGGACGGTTAAAGGATACGGTATCGCTCTGGAGAGGTATCGAAGGCCAGGGCAACAGCCTGCTTGAATTGACGGAGCTGGCCATTGCCGAGGACGATTTCTCGTTGGAGGAACAGCTGACGGCCGAGGTCGCCGGACTGGCCCGGGATTTGGCCCGCGAAGAGATCGTCCTTACCCTGTCCGGTCCCTACGACCAGCGGCCGGCCATCGTTTCGATACATGCCGGAGCCGGGGGTACCGATTCCCAGGACTGGGCCCAGATGCTGGTCAACATGTACTCCCGGTGGGCCGAGGTGGGAAAACGACCCATGGAGGTACTCGACCTCACCTACGGCGATGATGCGGGCCTACGGAGCGGGACTATCGAGGTAGGGGGCAATCACGCCTTCGGTTATCTGACGGCCGAACGGGGGGTGCACCGTCTGGTGCGCCTGTCCCCCTTCGACCCCAACCACCTGCGTCACACTTCCTTCGCCGTTGTCGAGGTGCTGCCCACCGCAGAGAGCGAGGAGGATGTCGACATCAAGCCCGAGGACATCAGGATGGACACCTTCCGGTCCAGCGGGCCCGGCGGCCAGAACGTACAGAAGGTGGCGTCGGCGGTACGTTTAACCCACCTGCCGACCGGCACCGTGGTCTCCTGCCAGAACGAACGTTCCCAGCACCAGAACCGGGAATTCGCCATGCGGATACTTCGGGCCAAGTTGCTGAACCTCCAGACGGAACAGCGCGAGATGGAAATCGCCAAGCTGCGCGGAGAGAGGGTGTCGCCGGAATGGGGGAACCAGATCCGCAGCTACGTGCTCCATCCGTACAAGTCGGTGAAAGACCACCGGACCAACTGGCAGAGCACCAACCCCGAAGCCGTGTTGGACGGAGAAATCGGCCAGTTCATCGAAGCCTACCTGATGGACCGGCTGGGGGGATAGACCGCCGCGAGGCGGACTCCATCCTGGCGCAACGAACAATAAAAAAGGGGCGGCCACGGCGGCCGCCCCTTTTGACTCGAACCCGTTGAGGGCGGTTAGCAGTTGGCGAGAATGTGGCCGAACCGGGCCTTCTTGGTCCGGAGGTAGCGGCGATTCTCGTCGTTGACCGTTGCCTCCACCGGCACCCGGTCCACGATCTCCAAGTCGAACCCGGACAGACCCGCCACTTTGCGGGGGTTGTTGGTCAGCAGGCGCAGCTTCGAGACCCCCAGGTCCTGCAGGATCTGTGCGCCAACACCGTAGTGCCGCAGGTCCGGCTCGAAGCCCAGGGTCTGGTTCGCCTCCACGGTGTCAAGGCCGTGGTCCTGCAGCGAATAGGCCTTGATCTTGTTGTGCAGTCCGATTCCCCGCCCTTCCTGCCTCATGTACAGAAAAACGCCGGCCCCCGCTTTCGAAATAATATCCAGAGCCAGCTCACGCTGCTCCCCGCAGTCACAACGGCGGCTGCCAAAGACGTCGCCGGTGAGGCATTCGCTGTGAATGCGGACCAGCACCGGTTCATCCTTGCTCCATTCGCCGATGGTCAGGGCGATGTGCTCGCCTTGATCGACATAACTCTTGTAGGCCACCGCCTTGAATTCGCCCCAACGGCTGGGCAACCGTGCTTCAGCGACCTTTTCAACCAACCTTTCGTGGCGCCGCCGGTGAGCGATGACTTGGGCGATGCTGAGAATCTTGAGCCCGTGTTCCTCAGCGAACTCCTCCAAGACGGGCAAGCGTGACATGGAGCCGTCTTCGGCCATGATCTCGCAGACTATCCCGGCGGGATACATTCCCGCCAAGTTGCAGAGGTCGACGATAGCTTCGGTATGTCCGGCGCGAACCAGCACGCCGCCGGGGTAGTATCGCAGCGGAAACAGATGGCCCGGCCGGGTGAAGTCCTCGGGCCGCGCCGCCGGGTCGATCAGCGCCTGGACCGTGGCCGCCCGGTCGTGGGCCGAAATGCCGGTGGTGGTGTTTTTCTTGTAGTCCACCGAGATGGTGAACGCCGTCTGGTTCTTGTTGCCGCCGTTCTCAGTGATCATAAGCGGCATCTGGAGCTCGTCGAGCCGTTCCCCCAGCATGGGCATGCAAAGCAGGCCCCGGGCCTGCTTGACTATGAAGTTGACGGCCTCGGGCGTCACCTTCTCGGCAGCCATCACCAGGTCGCCTTCGTTTTCCCGTTGCTCATCATCTACGACGATCAGCAACCTGCCGGCTCTCATTTCCTCGAGGGCTTCTTCCAGGCTGCACAGAGGCATATTTATACCCTTCTAGTGCGGATGGATCCCCGGGTAACCCTGTTACCGGTCCAGTAGATTTTCAACGTACTTTGCCAAGATATCAGCCTCTAGATTAACCCGATTGCCCGATGATAATCCATTGAGATTAGTATTATGCAACGTGTGAGGGATAATGGCAAGGGTGAATGAAGAGGTGCGCCTTTTTACCACGGTCAGGCTGATACCGTCAACAGCGATAAAGCCCTTCTCCACCACGTAGGGCATCAACCTCCGGGGCGAGCGGATGCTGAATATTATCGAATCGCCTTCTTCCCGGGTGGAAATAACCCGGCCGGTGCCGTCGACGTGCCCTTGAACGATGTGGCCGCCGAGGCGGTCGCTCGCCCGGAGCGCCCTTTCCAGATTCACATGGCTTCCGGAATGCAGCTCTCCCAAGGACGTGCGCCGCATGGTCTCCGGCGAGAGATCAACCGAGAAATCCGACGGGGTCTGGGAAACGGCGGTGAGACAAGCGCCGTTCACCGCCACACTATCGCCGATTTTCAGGTCCTCCAATACCATGGAGGCCCGGATGGTCATTCCGTTTTCGGTGATGTGAGCAACCGAGCCGACTTCTTCAACAATTCCGGTAAACACTTCTGTCCTATATTCCGGGATGATTTGGCCGGGGTGATTTGAGGGCAGCCGTGCCGTTACTCCGAACGCCTTGGGTATCCCACTATCAACCAGTCGTCGCCAACGGGCTGGGTCCGGGCGTTCTCGATGCGCCAAGCTCCGGCCATCGTGGCGGACCCATCGCCTGCCACCGGGGAGGCGGCAGCCGCGCCTCCAATGATAACGGGGGCGACGAAAGCGTACACCTTGTCGACCACTCCTTGGTCGAAGCAGGAGCCCAATACCTGGCCGCCGCCTTCTACGATCAGGTCCACTATTTCCCGAGTGCCAAGGTCAGCCAAGACTTCGCCCAATGCCACGCGACCGCCGGGGCCACCCGGCATGGCGACGACCTGTGCGCCGGCCTGGTTCAACGCGCGGACCCGGGCAGGGGGGGCATCGTCGCGAGTGTAGACCACGGTGACGCCGGGCTGGCCCAGCATCCGGGCCGACCGAGGAGTATGACACGCGCTGTCCAACACGGCCCGCAGGGGCTGGCGCTCCAGCGGGAGCCCTTTGTCGTCCCGCGAGGTGAGCAGTGGGTCGTCAGCCAGCACGGTGCCCACTCCCACCAGGATAGCGTCGGCTTGGCGGCGCATCCGTTGTACCAGGCTCCGGGCCGGGGGTCCGGTGACCCATTGGGAGTCCCCGGTGCGGGTTGCGATTTTGCCGTCCAGGCTCATGGCGAACTTGGCGATGACGAAGGGCCGTCCGGTGGTGATGTACTTGGTGAAGGACTCATAGAGTTCTTTTACACCTTCGACCCGCTCTTCGAGCACGACTTCAACCCCGGCCGCTTCCAACTCCGCCAGGCCCTGGCCGCCGACCAAGGGGTTCGGGTCGATGGCCGCCGCATGGACCCTTCGGATGCCGGCCTGGATGATTGCCCCGGTGCAGGGCGGTGTGCGGCCCCAGTGACAGCAGGGCTCCAGAGTAACGTACAGATCTCCGTCCTTCGCCCGGTCGCCGGCCTGTTGCAACGCCTCGATTTCGGCGTGGGCTTGGCCCGGCGGCTGCGTCGCGCCGCGGCCGACTTCCAACCCGTCTTTCATCACCACCGCGCCGACGGCCGGGTTGGGACTGGTGTAGCCCAAGACCTGCCGGGCCGCCTCCATCGCCCGCTCCATGGGAGTGGCGGGGTTCCCGGAAGGCTGTTGCGCTACCTCAATCCACATAGTCCGGCCACATAGTCCGGTTATTCTTCGGATTCGGCTGGGCCAGCTATGGCAAACACTCCCTGCACGGTCACCACGGCTTCCAACTCGCCGGGTTGGATTCCGGTCAATAACATCGATTGAGGGGCATAGGCATAGTCAAAGCTGGACCCCGCGAAGCCGGAGGCGAACCGGGGAAACGGCGTCGGGCCGGCTGACTCCGAGAGGTAGAGCAGGGAACCCAACTCCACTCCCGCCAATTCGGCGAGTCTCGCGGCCTTGGCCAGGAGGTCGGCCACGGCGGCCGCCCGGGCCTCGTCCTCCAGCGCCTCGGAATCTTCTATCGAGAAGTTGATGCCGTTGATACGGACAATATCTCCGGCGGCCTCTATCACAGCGTCGATGATGGCGCCAACCGAGTCCAGATCGCGGACTGTGACCGCGAGGTGGTTGTTAACCTGGTAGCCGTCCAACACCTGGTTGTGAGCCCTAGTGCACTGTGTTCCGGGCGGGACGTCACCCGTTTCCCCCACCACGACGGCTTCGCCCTCTTCATCGACGCACTGGGTGACTTCCACGTAGTTGTAGCGAGGGCCGATGCTGTAGCGCCGGGTCTGGATATCCTCCTCGGCAACGTCATTTTCCTCCAGCGCCTCGATCGCCGCGTCGATGCCCTCGGTGGCTTGCGTCCTGGCGTCGGCAGCGCTGTCGGCCAGCACCTCGACCCCGAGGTTCAGCATGGCCAAGTCGGGGACACCGCTGGCGGACCCTTGCCCGGTAACCCAAATGCCGGCGGGGGAGTTACTGTCCCCTTCGGCGAATGCGGGCGGCCCATATGCGCCAGCCAACAACACGGCCAAAATAGCCCCCATAACGACCAGAAAGATTCTTTTCCCGGAAAGCGTCAGCGGCATCTCCCCTCACTTTGCGAATGAAATTTTAGCCTTGGAACGACACCCGGCCGTCCAGCAATGCCCGGGCCATGACGAACTTGTGAATCTCGGAGGTGCCTCCGCCGATCCGGGCGTGCCGCAACAGGTGATACCAGTGGGCGATGGGCAGGTCGAGGGTTTCCCCCATCCCGCCGAATACCTGCATTATCTTGTCGATACTGCGACAACCCCACTCTCCGGCGCAGTACTTGATCATGGAGGCCTCTACCCGTACGTCCTCGTCGTTGTCCGCCCGGCTTGCGGCCTCCCGGGTGGCCGCCCGGAGGGTCATGATGTCGATGTATACGTCGGTCAGCATCCACTGAATGGCTTGGCGGTCGGCGATGGGACGCCCGTAGGTGACCCGCTGCTTGGCCCATTCGATCGCCATCTCCAAGGCTCGGCTCAGTATGCCCAGGGCCATGGAACCGCGGAGGAGGCGGTCGTGGTGCACCAGCCACTTCTGGCCCAGGCTGAAGCCCATTCCCACCTCCCCCAGCACCTTGGTCTGAGGTACGCGAACATTGTCCAAGTGCACCATGTGCTGTTGGGCTTTGGTGGGATTGAGCCACAATCGAATGGGGTCGAAGCTCAGGCCGGGGCTGGGGTTATCGACGATGAACATGGTGATGCCGCCCCGCTGCCTCTTTTCGGGGTCGGTAACCGCCTGAACGAGGATATAGTCGGCCGTGGCCGCGCCCGAAATGAACATTTTCGTGCCGTTCAGCACCCAATCGTCGCCGTCCAGGACGCCGGAGGTCTGCATCATCCCGCCCGGGTCCGACCCGGCCTGGGGTTCGGTCTGGCCGAAGGCGTAATGCAGGTTGCCATCAATCGACGGCAGCAGGTATTCGCGCTCCTGTTCCGGGGTGCAGGAGCCGATCATCATCATGGGCACAGGGGAGGTCGGGAGCTGGACGATACTCTTGTGCACCTCTTCGTCCAACACCACGTGGCCCAAGGCGCCCATGCCGCCGCCTCCGTACTGTTCAGGAACGAATGAGGTGTAAATTCCCGTGTCTTTGGAGATACGGTTCAGCCTGTCCCAGTTTTCTTTGCCGAGGGTGCCCAGAATCCCCTGCAGCGCCTCCGCGATGCCCCGGGGCGCCCCTTCGTCCTCTACACCGTCCAGCGTCGGGTTGGCAAGGTACTGGGCCTCCAATGGGACGCACTCGTCCCGAACGATCTGACGAACGGTGTTTTTGAGGGCCTCCAATACCGGCGGCAGGCCGGGCTCCCCGTTAGCCATAGGGCTATCCTCCAAATGGCGGGCGATGTGCCGGGGCCCATTTTCCGTGTGACGGACCCCGGGTTTCCAATGGGCCAGGGTTTCCAGTGGTGTGGAACGCACCTCGGTGCAGAAGCAGCAGGAAAGCCGGTGAGGCGCGGTTGATTCCAACAGCGAGCCTAATGGAACGGGCAGACGAACTTGAAAGCGGAGTTGAAGGACCCGTCGTCATCGCCGTCGGTTGTCCGGCTGGCGTAGGCTGTTTGCCGGCTCTCCTCGCTGGTTACTTGGCCGATGGCCGCCACGGCCGTGGCGATTATCGACATGGCGAGGACCCCCACCACCACTGTGGCGAACAGCTTGGTCCTCATTTCCCGAATACGAGCGATGGCGTCCCGTTCCCGTTATCCTGGGGATTGTTTGTCCGCTCATTATAACCGAACCAGTGAACTAACGACGCCAATTACCTCTCAAAGCCCAGAGCTGCTGCCACCTCCGACTGGCGGTTGTCGGCGGTAATGAAGGCGATGCCGCCGGGCGTGGGGGAAACGTACAGAGCGGTGGCAACGTGCCAAAGGTCCGCACCCCTGAGATAGCCCACCGCCAACGCAAGAGCAATTTCGGAGGACAACGGGCGATCAGGGAACACCCAATCGAGGCCGGCCAATACGCCGGCTGAAAAGGTACGTCCCTCGCGTACGAGGGCTGCCCTCAATTCCGCCTCCAACAGGTTGGCCGAGACCAAGCGCGTGAACGAATTCAGCCGCCTGGCGAGGGCATCCGCACCGGTCTCATTGAATTCGACGGCAAGCAGGGCGGAGGTGTCCACATACGCGACGTTCACTCGTTGCGATCAGCCAAGAAGCGTTCCACAACGCCGGGTTGACCTAATCCGGGACGCACCGGTTGACGGGGGATGGTTGAGCGCACCAGTGTTCCCCGGCGTTCCATTTCATCCAGCCGAGATTCTACGGTTTCAGGAGGCTCCGATATTGGCCGTATTTCGGCCGCTGGCTTGCCACGGTAGGACACTATAATCGTCTTGCCCTCCCGTACCTGCCGGATGATCTCGGAGAACCGGGCTTTTGCTTCGTAGATCGAGTACGTATCCATAGCACAACCTAATTTATATAGTCAGGCTAATCTAGTCAAGTTTGAACTTGCCATGTAAGTGTTCAGTCCCGGTGAGACGCCCCCGCCCTGCCCCGGTGGATACCGGCTTTCGCCGGTATGACGGGGGACTGGGCTTATTGACGCCCCATACCGGCTTTCGCCGGTACGACGGCGGGCTGCGCTTATTGACGCGCCCCCGCCCTGCCCAGGCGGATACCGGCTTTCGCCGGTATGACGGGGGATTGGGCTTATTGAGGGATTGTCCCGGGGGTCTGAACACTTGCCCATGTTAGAATGGACGGCGCATTATGCAGTTTCGTAATTTGCCCAGTGTCGACAGTGTGTTGGCCGCTCCGGAAGTGGCTGCGGCGGTCCAGTTGTACAGCCGGGAGTGGGTCGTCGACCTTGTACGTACCGAGCTCGACGCGGCGCGGCAGCGGGTCCGCCAAGGGGCCTCCCCCGCCGGTCCGGACGACGTAGCCGAGGCCGTTTGCCAGCGTATAAACGAGGCCACCCGCGCCGAGCCCCGGCACGTCATCAATGCCACCGGCGTCATCATTCACACAAATCTGGGCCGCGCTCCTTTGAGCAACGCAGCCATGCAAGCTGCGGAGCAAGCGGCCCAGGGCTACTCCAACCTGGAATTCGACCTCGACACCGGCGGCCGCGGCTCCCGGCAGGCCAGGGTGCAGGCGTTGCTGCGTCAATTGACCGGCGCCGAGGCTGCCCTGGTGGTCAACAACAACGCCTCCGCGGTCCTGCTGGGCCTCTCAGCCTTGGCGGCCGGGAAGGAAGTGATCGTCTCCCGGGCCGAGGCGGTGGAGATCGGCGGGGGTTTTCGAATACCCGACGTGCTGCGCCAGAGCGGGTGCAGCCTCGTGGACGTGGGCACCACCAACCGCACCTACCTTCGGGACTATGAAGAGGCGTCCACCGCCAACACGGCCGCGTTCCTGAAAGTCCACGCCAGCAACTTCAAGGTCGAGGGATTCACCGCCGAGGTGAACGCTGCGGAACTGGCCGCGCTGGGCGACCGGCTCGGCGTAGCGGTGTTGCACGATGTGGGCAGCGGCAGCCTGCTTCCCACGGAACGCTACGGCCTGGCCCATGAACCCACTCCCCAGGAAAGCATTCGAGCAGGCATAGGGCTGGTGTTCTTTTCCGGCGACAAGCTGCTTGGCGGGCCCCAGGCCGGGATCGTGGTTGGAAGACGGGACCTGGTGGACCGGCTGGCCCGCCATCCCTTGGCACGGGCCGTCCGAATCGACAAGCTGAGTCTGGTAAGTCTGGCGGCGACCCTGGTCCACTACCTGAGGGGAGACGCGGAGCAGGAAATACCGGTGTGGCGGATGGTCTCCGCATCGGCAGACGACCTCAAGGCCAGGGCACGGTCCTGGCAGTCGGCTCTCGCTTCGCCGGGTGAAGTACGGGAGTCACGGTCCGCGGTCGGCGGAGGGAGCCTGCCGGGCGAGACTCTGCCCACCTGGGTGTTGTCGTTGGACTGCCAGGACCTCGGCGGCGCGGACGGGGTGGCCGGGCGGTTACGCCAAGGCCGCCCGCCGGTGATCGCCAGAATCGAGGACCGCCGAGTGGTCTTGGACCCGAGGACGGTGGCCCCCGGTGAAGATTCCGACCTGCTGGCGGCCTTGAACGCCGCGATTGGCCAGGGCGGACCCGTCGGGCCCGTCCTATAACTCGACATAACGGACATATCGGGATAACTGAATGACCGACTATCTGCTGGTACACGGCGCTGGACAGGGGGCATGGACTTGGGGCCGGGTCTGGGGGCGCATGACCGCCCCCGAAGAGCACCCGCCCGTACTGTACAAGAGCCGGCGGGCGAACCGGGTGCTCCCGATCGACCTGCCGGGCCATGGGGCCGACGCCGGCGGGGATACTTCGGTCGTACGAGTGGAGGAGTGTGTCCAGTCCATCGTCGGGACAGTGGAGCGAGAGGGGCTAACCAACGTCGTTCTGGTGGGCCACGGATTCTCCGCCGGGCTGGTGCTGCGGGCGGCTTCCGAGTTGGCCACTCCACCCAAGCGGGTGGTATTGGTTGCGGGCATTGTTCCTCCGCAGCAGACGCCGCTGATAAGCGCCTGCGCGAGGGGGGTCCGGTTCAGCTACCGCTTGGGATGCTTCTTCAACGCCATGTCGCGCCGGGAGCTCAAACTGGCGCGACCGGCCATCGACGCCTATCTATGCAACGACATGGACGTCATGGAAGTGGCGCAGATGCTGGGGTTTTTCTGCCCGCTGCCCACCCGGCTGCTCAATTCCCGGATCGCCTTGGGTGACTCCCTTCCCAGCCCGTTGACCTATGTCGTGCTGACCAAGGACCGGCTCATCGGTATCGACGTCCAAAAGCGGACCGCCGAACGGCTCTCCAGCCAGGACACGGTGGAGATTGAGGCCTGCCACCAAGTGATGTGGGAAAAGCCCGATGAGCTGGCCGAGGCGCTGATGCGCTACGCCTGACGCGGAGGGCCAGTGCCTCCGGTCCCGCATGAAATCCCCCGGGATGTGATTCAAACGAAAACATGAGTCGTCCAAGAATTTGGGGGTAGGGCTGCTGCTACTTTTGCAGTGATGCCGTCATTCCGGCGAAAGCCGGAATTTCCCATGGCCTTGTGAAGGCCACACAAGAGGATGACCCTGCCCACGGCCACGCCGGTGCCGCCAAGGGGCCAAGAAACGGAAGACGACGAGACCACCAACCGGGGTTTCGCCATTCCTCTCGTCACCATATCCCGGGTTCGCCCATCGGTAGTCGAGGGCGGCGAGGTAAGGTTTGTCCTTACCGCTGACGTCGCCTACTCCGAGACACTGTATGTGAACGTGGACGTGACCCAGGATGGCTCATTCCTCACCGGCACGATTCCATCCGTTATCACGATTGTCTCAGGTACACGCACCAGCTACCTCATCCTGCAAACCGACGACGATAACACCGAAGAAGACGACGGATGGGTCCATGCCGAGGTTGAGAATGGAAGCAACTATTTGCTAGGAGACACGACCACATCCTCAGTGAGGGTATGGGACAACGAAACCGTCACCATAAACATCTACCAGAACGATCTATCCGTAACGGAAGGGAATTCCTTTTCCTTCCGGGTAACGGCAGACCCCACCCCGGCCTACAGGCTGCCCATAAAGGTGAACGCCACCGAGACCGGGGACTTCTTGGGGACAGTAACCACAGAACTCGCGTTCGGCCCTGGCGTGGGCACCATCTATTACATCCTGACCACGGTGGACGATGACGTCGATGAGCCCCACGGAATCATCACGGGACACATTGTAGCCGGCACAGGATACGAACTTGGCAATAACACCATGGCCACCATAACCGTGTGGGACAACGACCCCCCGGACCCGCCCACACCGTCGAATCTTCGGGTGGCCTCCGCCACGTCCAGCAGCGTATCGCTGGCATGGAACAGTCTGGCCGGGGCAGCGGCCTACGAAACCCAGTACCGGCTGCTCGGCGCCAGCAACTGGACAGGGCCCAACAGGTCCAGTGCAGCGACCCACAGCATAACGGACCTGACATCAGAGAGGACCTATGAGTTCCAAGTCAGAACTATCGGAGATGCAGTCACCTACGCAACCGGCCCCAGCAACTGGTCCGGCTCCGTGTTGGGCTCGACGCCCACGGTCACCATCGAGAATTTGGGCATGCGACTGCGTGTGGGAAACACAGATACCTTCCGGGTCGAAGCCCGGGCACTGAACTCCCACTTGAACTACGCCCTGTCAATCTTGGCCGACCGAGAAACAGGGCTGAGAGGCGACTCCGAAACCGAAGACGACGAAGTCGCTTTCGGGACCGGATCCAGCGACTGCCAAGTAAAGTTAAAGAACACCGACATCCCGGAAAACAATACCCGGTTCGACTGGGACCTGACGCTGATAGGCTGTTCCGAGGGGATTGGGCTCCTGACCGCGTACCTCCGCGACCGGGGCAGCTACACCAACCCAGCCTTGTACGTGATCCTGGAAAGGACGACCGAAAGCGTGGACGTCTACATAGACGCACCCGCGACAGTCTCCAACCTGACGCTAACACCGCGGGACGGGAGACTGGTGGCGGAGTGGGACGCCCCGTCCGACGACGGCGGCGGCGCCATCACCCGGTACGAGTTTCAGTGGAAACGCTCCAGCGAGACCACCTGGAACCCCTCACGCCGGCTGACAGAAACGGAGAGGAACCTGAGAAACCTGACCAACGGCATCTCCTACGACGTGCAGGTGCGCGCGTGCAACGGACCCAGCCGGTGCGGATTATGGGAGGCAGCCACGGCAATGCCGGTGAATACGGCACCGACAATAGAGCCCAGTCCAAGCATACCGCCCTACCCGGAGAATACGGACGTCGAGATAACGCCGGTCGCAACCTATCAAGCCTCGGACATAGACGGGGGAGAACTCACATGGAGCCTGACCGGGACCGACAGCGGACTGTTCAACATCACCGGAACGGACAATAACGCAGTGCTGAGATTCCGCGAGTCCCCGGACTACGAGATACCCCGGGACAGCAACACCAACAACACGTACGTCCTCACCGTTGAGGTCTCGGACGGCGACCTCAAGGCAAGAAAAAATATCAACGTCCTGGTAAGCAACGTCAACGAAGCGCCAGTGGTATCAGAATACATCGAGGACCAGACCAAGAGCATTGGAGACACGGTCACAATAGAACTCGGCGAAAAGTTCGTAGACCCCGACACCGGAGACACCCTGAACTACGCCGTGACCAGCAACTCCAACCCGGCCGTGGCAACGGCAACAACCGGACTGACTAGCGGCCGACTGGCAATCACGCCAAATGCCGAAGGCAGCACCATCATAACGGTAACGGCCTACGACGCCAACCGGCTCAGCGCCTCTCAAACGTTCACGGTAACGGTCGAGGCCATTCCACCGCCTCCGACCGTCACCATAGCCCGACATACAGATATCGATATGGAAATCACTGAAGGCAGTGATGCCAAGTTCACCCTGACCGCGACGCCTGGACCAACTTCGAGACTCAAAGTCCAGGTCAGGATCATTGAGATACCTGACGGCGCGTGGTTGTCGCCCGACATTGAATTGACTGAAGGCGAGGACGGACATTGGCGGAAGATCGTTTACATTCCGGCTGGACAGGAATCTGCGGATTTCACACTCAGCACAGTGAACGACGAACTCGACGAGGTGGATGCGACCGGGACCCTGTCAGTGGCGGTCTGGAACGATCCCGACCAACCGCTTAATCCCAGCTACCTGATCGGGAGTCCGAGCTCCACCGACGTGAATGTCTTGGATGACGACACATTGCCTGCCCCCTCCCAGGTATACGCCAACGGCAACGTCGTCAATGGGCAGGTAACCGTATGGTGGGAACCTTCAACAGGAGCAGTCGCCTACAACCTGCGATCCGCCATCGAGAATTGTACGCTGAACACCTCGGATGAGGTGGCAGAATGCACCCCGGGGATATGGTCCTTTGCCGGCGCAGTCTCCACGACGAATATCAAGCTGAGTGCCGGCCCAAGCCAAACAGACCAGTTAGCCATTCCCGATGAAGTCTATCTCCTCGATAGACCCACCGGGGTGTACCGGATTCAGGTCCGTGCGGTCAATGCCCTCAATCGCGTATCTGCATGGTCCGCACCCGCCTTTATCTACCCTAGCGAGGCCCCGCCGGTCGGTGGAATGGTACCCTCATCAACAGCGAGTTTTCAGCCCCTGATAGCCACGGCTTCGCTTTACGGTTATCAGCCCAAGGTCGAAGGCGACCACGAGTTCAGATACATCGTTTGCCATCAAACAATACCTGAAGGTGCCGGAGTGGACACCAATGATATCCAGGGTGCAGTAGAGTCGTGGGAAACCGCCGTCAGAAAAGACGGCGCTAATAGCATGATCAAAACTACCATGGTGTCCGGCGCCATCCCTGCGGGTGCCTGCGAACCGCCTGTACCCCTTAACCTGTTCACCATTTTTCCCGCAGGATACAACGCGATCATATTCGTCAACGACATGGAAATGGACCAAGCATTCTGTAGTTGGAGATACAATTTCAACAGGGTCGATCCTCGTGCCTGCTGGCGGTCGGACACGATGCGCATAACCCGTGAACGTGTGGAACGGGGAATACTTGTGGACCTGCCCGAAATGATGCCCGGGACTCTCCTGATGCGCACGGATGTGAGCGAATGGAACACGCCAGGATACGGAAACTCCTGTAACTTGGCGGAGCACACAATCGCCCACGAGATAGGTCACGCTCTCGGCATAGGCAGAGTTGAGCATCCATACGTGGAGGACCACCCCAGGAATTCGACACTTTCCATTATGAGCGATGGTCACAATAAGGTAGATGGCCAGCTGCGCCACCAGCGGTATTGTGGCCCGCAAGCCTACGACGTAGTCGCCCAGATGGCTCTCTATCAGTCTCAGCCATGATGACAAGGAACAACATGCCATTCAGAATCGTTTGGACTTCCATCCTGCTCGCTGTGCTGGCAACCCTTGCCGCCTGCAGTCCGTTCCAATCCTACGTGGAGCGCTTTGAACAGAATCTTGCATCGGACAGGGCTGCCATCTCACCTGCCGTCCCTGAATACCTTATGCGGGAAATAGCGCCATGCGCGCCAATAGAGGGCTCCATCGTGGACCCCTGCGAGCCCGATGTGAGAGTGACGACTGCGGCAGGTGCGAGCATAGGGTCGAGTGGTGGTAGACAGCCGAATGCCCCTTCAAATGTTCGCCGGTTCCTCGATGGAGGTTCAATCATCTCCATATCCCACGTCGTACTCCGAGGTACGTACATCCCGAACACGGCCCGCTGCGCGTCCGGCATCCCCTACCATGTTCCTTCTCACGAAGAACCTGGCCTTTTCCAATACACGGTCCTCATGCAGTGCTTTGCCGACATACGGGTCAACGCCTATATCCTAGGCAGCGGCCCTCCTGAATTGACGGTCGTGGTGGATTTTCATCACTATTGGGAAGAAGCTTACGCTTCGGTTACCCCTGGCCAGCAGTTGATAGGGGAAGATCTCATAGACGAGATAACGTTCCTCACCGAGCTAGGATTCGAAAGGGGTTATTCCAGTATTCAGTCAAGACTCGGAGGCAGCGTCGGGATTTACGGTAGAGAGGTCATCCTGTTCGTAGGCCCGTCGCACAATCACTCAGTCGAGGCATGGCAAATCATCGCGACATGGGATGTGCAACGCCAGGAGGATGGAACGGTCATCGCGGTGCATCCAGCCAGAGAATACTGGAAGCGCGCAAGACCGGACGAATACCAGACCCACCGTGCTGCCTTGGAGATGGAGCTGCCGACCTTCACCCAGGCGGTGGCGGATGCCCAGACGGCGCGGATTGCCGAGAACAATGGTCGCATCGCACCTGCCAGCATCGAAAGCAGAAGGGAAGGCGTGGAGCTACCCATGCTGACCACTGACGCCAACCGCCTGTCCCAGTATTATACCGACACCGGCGCCTATGACCACCCAGACGGCCCGCCGACCCAGCCCCCGCCGGCCTGCGGGCAGGCGGTGCCGAACCGGGAGGATGCCAACCGGCCGCTGATTCGTGACTGCCGGCTGCTGCTGGCCTTGAAGGACGCCCTAGCAGGCACGGCCGCGCTGAACTGGAGCGCCAGCCTTGCCATTGGCAGTTGGACCGGCGTAACCATCGGCGGCACCCCAGAGCGTGCGACGGGTGTGAACCTGTCCTCAAGCAGCCTGAACGGGAGCATCCCGGACGGACTGGGAGACCTGAGCGCGTTGACAACCCTGGACCTGAGCAGCAACCAACTGACTGGCGCGATACCCGCCTCGCTGGGCGACTTGTCCGACCTCTCCACCCTCAAGCTGTCGGGGAACGCCTTCAGCGGCTGCATACCGCCTGCCCTGAGGGACGTGACGACAAACGACCTGGCGAGCGTCGGGCTGTCCTACTGCGACATGCTTACGCCGCCGCCCGCACCGGACGGGGTGGAGCTGGCGCTGGCGGATGCTACATTCACCATCACCTGGGATGTGGTAAGCGGTGCGGATAAATACGAGGCCCATCACCAGACCGTTACCGGGGACGAGTGGACGGCGTTGCCGGAAACGGAGGAAATCAGTACAACCTACACTCCCGACGGAGGACTGGCCTGCGGAACGGTTTACCGGTTCCGGGTGCGGGCCTACGGCGATGGGACCATGCACTCCGCTGCCTGGGGCTCTCCCTCCGACGAAGTAACGCACGGCACGGAAGCCTGCAACGAGGCGCCGGACTTCGACCCGGACAGCTACGCATTCACGGTTGATGAGGACGCTGCCGTAGGCCACGTGGTGGGCACGGTCTCCGCACCGGACGCCGACGCGGAACACACTGTGTCCTACTCCATCACCGCCGGGAACGGAGACGGCAAGTTCGACATCGGAGACAGCAGCGGCGAGATCACCGTGGAAGATTCACTGGACCACGAGACGGTCTCCCTTTACAACCTGACGGTGCAGGCCGACGACGGACAGGGAGGCACGGACACCGCCGCTGTGGAGATCACGGTAAACGACGTGGCCGAGGACCCGGCACCCGCGCCCAGCGGTCTGAGCATGTCGCTGTCGGGCGGCGCCTTCACCCTGACGTGGCACGAGGTAAGCGGGGCGGCGCGTTACGAGGCCCAGCACCGGGCTTCGGATACGGACGACTGGACCGCTCTGGCCGCCAGCGCCGCCATCAGCGCAACTTACACCCCCGAGGGTGGTCCCGCCTGCGGGACGACCTACCAGTTCCGGGTGCGGTCCTACGGGGACGGGGAGACCTACGCCGAGGACTGGGGCGCGGAATCTGAGGAGGAGACCTACGACACCGAGGCATGCAACGTTGCGCCGGACTTCTCGGCCGACACATACACATTTGCGGTCGACGAGAGCGTATTGACCGGCATCCTCGTGGGAACCGTGTCGGCCACCGACCCTGACGAAGACACGCTGGCTTACTCCATAACGACGGGCAACGAGGACGGCAAATTCGCCATCGGCGAAGATACCGGCGCAATAACGCTGGCCGCGACCCTGGACCAGACGCTAGTCTCCTCCTACACCCTGACGGTGCGGGCGAAGGACGGCAACGGCGGGGAGGACGCCGCCAGCGTCAGCATCACCGTAGCGTCCGTCTGCCGGGACGGTACCGTGATTCCCGACCCGGGCGACAACCCCGGCCTGGTGGCCGACTGCCTGATACTGTACGGAGCGAAGGACACGCTGGCCGGAACCGCCAGCCTGGACTGGAACGGCAACACGCCCCTGGCCGACTGGCCCGGTGTGAACGTGGATGCAAGGCGAGTGCTCGGGCTGGAACTGGAAGACATGGGCCTGGACGGTGTCGTGCCCACATCCCTGGGAGGCATCGGAAGACTGCGCCGGCTGGACCTCAGCGGCAATGACCTGACCGGGACCATACCAACCGAAATGGGCAACCTGTCCCTGCTGAAATACCTGGACCTCAGGGACAACAGCCTGGATGGGACCATACCCACAGTCCTGGGAAGCCTCAGGTACCTGGAACGACTGCACCTGGACGGAAACCAGCTCAACGGGACAATTCCCACGGAACTGGGCAACCTGACCAGACTGGACCGTCTGGATCTCGGCGACAACATGCTCACCGGGACCATCCCGGCGGAACTGGGCAACCTGCGCATGATGGAGGACTTGAGGCTGGTGGGGAACCAACTGACCGGGACCATCCCCTCACAACTGGGCAACCTGTCCGTTCTGGAAAGAATTTACCTGAGCGACAACCAACTGGACGGAGAGATACCGGAGGAACTGGGAAACCTGAGTCTCCTGGAGGTGCTTGGCCTCGAAATCAACCTGCTGAGCGGGGAAATACCGGAGGAGTTGGGCAACCTGGACGTCCTGAGACAGATGCTGCTGGCCGACAACAACCTGACCGGCACCATACCGGAGGAGTTGGGCGACATGCCCGCCCTGGAAGAACTGTGGGTGGCCGGTAACCAGCTGAGTGGCACCGTCCCACTCGGCCTGGCACGGTTGGAACTGACGGACCTGTTCCTGTCAGAAAACTCCTTCACCGGCTGCCTGCCCCACGGGCTCCGGAACGTGGAACGAAACGACCACCAACTGGACCCGGTGGCGGTCATGCCCGACTGCGCCAACGAGGGGCCTGTGTTCGCCGAGAGTTCCTATACCTTCACGGTTGGCGAGGACGCGGCCACTGGGAATGCGCTGGGAAGCATAACGGCGGCGGACCCGGACGGGAGAACGGTCGGGTACGCCATCACCGTTGGCAACGACGCCGGAAGGTTCCAAATCGATGCCGCCAGCGGGGAGTTGTCGGTGGCCGCTGCGCTGGACTATGAGACGGCGACGTCCTACACGCTCACCGTGCAGGCGGAGGACGGATACGAACTGACAAGTGAGGTGACGGTGACCATCAGAGTTACCGACGTGGCCGAGTAGCCCATACGCCGGAGGACATCTTCCAGGAAATGTCCTCTATCGGCTTCGCTGAACCTTGGGGAGCCGACCACGGAAACGGGCCGGTGTACGCCCGTAGGCATTATGCCCTAGAAGTAAACGGTACAGACGGAAGGGATAGCGGCATCCCCGGGGGGCCGAACTGAATTGCCCACCTTCTCGAAGGTGGGCAATTGTTTCTTCGTCGTTGATCGTCCCTGCGAGAAGCTCCGAGATGGCAGGTGTTTGTTATGCCGGTCTGGGATCCTTCACCAGCCGGGGCGGCGCTTGCCGCAACACACGTCCCGCATCGGAGGGTTCTCGTGTCCGCACCCGGCGCATTGCCATGCGACGACCCCGGCAATCAATTAGGTCTCATCGGTTCGGATTACCTGTTCGGAACTGCATGAAGCTATCGGGGAGGCTATCGGGCCCTCTGGCTAGTGCATGTGCCCGTGGTCGTCGTGATGCTCCTCTTCCTCCTGGGTGATAAGCGAATAGGTGGTGAGTATCATCGACGCCACGCTGGCCGCGTTTTCCAGGGCCGAGCGGGCAACCTTGGTGGGGTCGATGATCCCACGCTCCACCAAGTCAGTGTAGTCGTTGCGGACCGCGTCGTACCCGTAGTTCACCGAGCTGTTGGACTTTATCTCGTCCAAGACAACGGCGCCCTCTTGATTGGAGTTGCTGGCAATGATGCGAACAGGGGTCTGGAGGGCTTCCGCCAGGATGCTCTTAGCCACCGCCTCATCCCCTGACAGGTTCACGTCGTCCAAGGCGGAAATGGCGCGAACGAAGGCGACCCCGCCTCCCGGAACCACTCCTTCCGCCACGGCAGCCCTGGTGGCCGCCAACGCGTCTTCGACCCGGCCCTTGCGCTCCTTCAGTTCCGGTTCGGTCGGCGCGCCAATCTTCACCACGGCCACGCCGCCCGACAGCTTGGCCAGCCGTTCCTGCAGCTTCTCTTTGTCGTACTCGGAAGTGGTTTCCTCAATCTGGACGTTGATCTGTTCGGCGCGGCCCTTGATCGCCGTCGAATCGCCCCGCCCCTCGATGATGGTGGTCCGGTCCTTGGAGCACTCGATTCGCCGTGCTTGACCCAGGTCGGCAACCGTCGCTTGGTCCAGGCGGCGGCCCCGTTCTTCGGAAACCACCTCAGCGCCGGTGAGGACGGCGATGTCCTCCAGCATGGCCTTGCGGCGGTCGCCGAAACCGGGCGCCTTCACCGCCAGGCAGTTGATGGTGCCTCGCAACTTGTTGACGACCATCACCGCGAGGGCTTCGCTCTCCACGTCTTCCGCTATGACCACCAGGTTCCTGGTGACCTGCAACGCCTGCTCCAGGATGGGCACCAACTCGGCCGCGGAGGAAATCTTTTTGTCGGTGACCAGGATATGGGGCTGGTCGATTACCGACTCCATCCGTTCCGGGTTGGTTACGAAGTAGGGGGAGATGTAGCCGCGGTCAAAGTTCATTCCCTCGACGTATTCGGTCTCCGACTCGATGCCCTTGCCTTCTTCTACGGTAACCACACCCTCGGCGCCGACTTTCTCCAGGACATCGGCCAGCATGTCGCCGATCTCCCGGTCGTTCGCGGAGATGGAAGCCACCTGGGCGATCTGGTCCCGGCCTTGGATGGGATTGGAAATCGCGCCTAGCCGGGCCACCAACGATTCCACGCACTTGTCGATGCCGCGCTTCATGGCCATGGGGTCGGCCCCGGCGGCGACGTTCCTCATCCCCTGCTGCACCAACACCTGGGCCAAAACCGTGGCGGTGGTGGTGCCGTCGCCGGCGATGTCGTTGGTCTTGCTGGCGGCCTCCTTGATGAGCTGGGCGCCCATATTCTCGAAGGAGTCGGGCAACTCCACCTCTTTGGCGATGCTGACGCCGTCATTGGTAATTACCGGGGCGCCCCATTTCTTTTCCAATACCACGTTTCTGCCCTTGGGTCCGAGGGTCAGCCTCACGGCGTCGGACACCATGTTGATGCCGCGTAAAAGGGCCTGCTGGGCGGCTTCGTCGCTGATAATCTGTTTGGCTGGCATTGCTCTCCTCTTCCTTACTAATCGATCGGACTAGTCGATGGGTTAAAGTCGATGACGCTTAGAGTCGGTCGCGTTGGTCAATCGCGGGCAATCAAGAGATCTTGGCCATGATGTCGTTGCTGCCCATTACCAGCAACTCTTCGTCTTCCACCCGGATTTCAGTGCCGGCGAACCGGGAGTAGATGACTTGGTCGCCGGGTTGGACCTCCATTTCCACTCTCTTGCCGCTGCCCAAGACTCTTCCCGGTCCCACGGCGACTACTTCGCCCTTTTGGGGCCGCTCTCTTGCAGTGTCGGGCAGAATGATCCCGCCGGAGCTTATCTCTTCATGGGCGTTGGGACGGACCACGACGCGGTCTCCCATCGGTTTGAGGTCGGTGGCGGATTTAGCGCTGGTGGTCATGAAGCCTCCTAATTTTCGGCAAAGGGCCTCACTAAGAATAGAACCGG
The DNA here is from genome assembly GCA_965220625.1 of Dehalococcoidia bacterium. Classification (GTDB taxonomy): domain Bacteria; phylum Chloroflexota; class Dehalococcoidia; order Lucifugimonadales; family UBA3495; genus VXOI01. The sequence goes on along the minus strand of CBDCQN010000003.1, from coordinate 628,472 downwards.
GCCTGCCGGTGGTCAAGAGAGCGGGATAGACGGAGCATAGGGAAGCAGCCGAACTAATGTAGCAGGAAGGGCGTGTCTCGGCCTTTGGTTAGACGAAAAGTAGATTATAGGTCTGCGGCGTGGTACTTTCATCGAATGGCGGGTTACTCGGCGATGAGCCGGAAACCAGGTTGAAAGGCTCAGAGGGTGACGGGCCGGCTTCCCCGAGGGCCGTACGGAAGCCCGCCCAGGAGTTTGTCGCGGATCTTCATATTCACTCCCGGTACGCCTACGCCTGCAGCAAGAATCTCACTCTCGATAACATCGCGGCCACCGCCAAGACGAAGGGAATCCACCTGCTGGCCACGGGCGACTTCACCCATCCCATGTGGCTGGATGAGCTGCAGGCCAATCTCATCCCCGTGGACGAAGGGACCTTCGAGTTCGGCGGATTGCGTTTCGTTCTGGGTACGGAGGTCAGCTGCGTTTACAAGCAGGGCGGGAAGGGGCGGCGGCTTCACCTGTTGCTTTACGTCTCTTCGTTCGAGGCGGTCGGCCGGTTAAACGCCTCTCTGGCGGGCCGGGGCAGCAAATTAGGCGGAGACGGCAGACCGTCGGTCGGCATGGCGGCTCCGGACTTGGCTTCCCTCGTGTTGGATACGGACCCTCGTGCGATGATCGTCCCGGCCCACATCTGGACACCATGGTACGGGATGCTGGGGTCGAAATCGGGCTTCGACGGGATCGGAGAATGCTTCGGGGACATGGCGCCCCAGGTGCGGGCGGTGGAGACCGGACTCTCCAGCGACCCTTCGATGAACTGGGCGGTGCCTGAAGTTTCCCAGCGGACCGTCGTTTCCTTCTCCGACGCCCATTCCCCGGCCAACCTGGGACGGGAGGTCACGGTCTTCCGGCACGATTCCGGGCTCCCCTCGTACTTGGGTCTCAAGGAAGCATTGGAGAAGGGTGAGGTCGCCTACACCGTGGAATTTTATCCTGAGGAAGGAAAATACCACTATGACGGCCACCGGAATTGCGGGGTTTCCCGCTCGCCCCAGGAATCGTTGGAGCAGGGCGGCCGGTGCCCGGTTTGCGGCCGGGCAATCACCTTGGGCGTACTGAACCGGGTGCAGTCCCTGTCTGCGGAAGACCTGCCGCAGCCGCTTCCCGGCGCCGACGGTTTTCTGAGGTCCGGGGAAGGACGTCCACCCTTCATGAGGCTTGTGCCTTTGGAGGAACTCCTCTCCCAAGCCTTGGGGGCGGGGCGTCGCACCAAGACCGTTCAGAATTTCTACCGCCGGCTGTGCGACGAGCTGGGCGACGAATTGTCGGTCTTGGCCCGCGCCGGTCCCGGTGACCTGGCGGCGGTGGGCGGTGAGAGAGTGGCAAGGGCAATACTGCGCGCCCGCTCCGGCCAAGTATCGATCGTACCGGGTTTCGACGGTCAATACGGCAGGGTGCTGGTGTGCTAAAATCACGTCCATTCCTGCCCTAGACAAACCGTCAGGATAGCCTGTTTTGCGTGATTCGATCTCGGTTTCCTTGAGGCGGCTTCGCCGGGAAGATGTTGACGAAGTCGTGGAAATTGAAAAGGAAGCCTTTTCTCCTCTCTGGGTAAATACCTCGTTCAAACGCGACATCAGCAACAAGTACGCCTGCTACCTGGTAGCCACCGTGGGCCAAGAACCCGGCGAGTCCGGAGGGGAGGCTGGCCGGCCGCCGGAGCAGCCCGCCGGACCCGGCCAACGCAACTCGGTGTGGTCTAAGCTGGCGGCCCGAATCAGATTGGCCCCAGCCCCGGAGCCCCCGCCAAAAGAGGAGACTTTCGAGTTGGCCGGGTACGTCAGCGTCTGGTACCAGGGCAATGAGGCGCACATCACGGAAATCGCCGTCAGAGAGAGCCTCCGTGGCCAAGGGATCGGCGAACTGTTGCTCATCGGTTCCCTGAGGGCCGCAGTGGAGCACGGTTCGGTGGTAATGACCCTGGAGGCCCGGGTATCGAATTTCATTGCCCAGCGTCTCTATGAGAAATACAGCTTCAAGTCGGTGGGGATTCGCAAGGGGTATTACTCCGACAACCGCGAGGACGCAGTGCTAATGACCACCAACCCCATAAATACCGACGAATACGAGAGCATGTTCCAAGGGTTGCAGGACACATACGAGTCCCGTTGGGGCGAGATCATCATCGCGGGGTGACCGGCGGAGTGAACGCAATCGAAATCCGGTGCGGCCGACCGGTTAAATCCCGGCGAAGAATATTAAATGCACAAGCCCATTAAGTTGACCATCGGAAGTCCCATTGTTAGAATGGCTCCGGCGTACGCAGGGCGCAATCAGGTGCGGCATGCGGGACTCTTTGACCGGGTGAAGCCGTGCTGGTAATCGGCCTGACGGGCAGCATCGGCACCGGAAAGAGCGAGGCCGCGAGCTATATGGCCCAACTAGGGGCCACGGTGATAAACGCCGACCAAGTGGGCCACGAAGCGTACACGCCCCATTCGGAAGGCTGGAACAGGGTTGTCGAAGCCTTTGGCGAAGGAATTCTAGGGGCTGACGGGGAGATAGACCGGAGGGCGCTGGGAGCGATCGTTTTCTCCCAACCGGAACAATTGGCCAAGCTCAACAAGATCATGCACCCGCTTATAGCCCGCATGGTTGCCGACAAGATCGAGGGTTTGCGGAGCCGGAAAGCTGAGGTGGTGGTCGTGGAGGCAGCCCTCTTGTTCGAGGCCGGATGGGAATTCCTGGTGCAGGAAGTATGGTCGACCGATTCCCCGGAACAGGCGGTGATCAAGCGCCTGTCGGAGCGCAACGGCTGGGGCGCCGAGGAAGTGAGAAAGCGGATTTCCTCCCAGATGGGCCGCAAAGAACGTTTGGAACGGTCGGACTTCATTATCGACAACTCGGGAGAAATCGCGGGGATGCACCGGGCCATTGATGAGTTGTGGGAAAGAAGGGTCACGGCCAAGTGCTAGAGAAAGGCCAAAGAGTTGAATAAAAGGATCGACGAACACAATGGTTGAAGCCACAGAACAGAAACATTACACCGAATATGCCATCGAGGAATTCCTGGTCCGCTCCGAACCGTATTACCGTGCGGTGGGGGATGAATTGGAGCTGTTCAGCGCGGCTTACAACCAGCATATACCGGTGCTTCTGAAAGGTCCCACCGGTTGCGGGAAGACCAGGTTCGTGGAATACATGGCTTGGCAACTGGGCCGGTCGCTGACGGTCATCAAGCCCCAGAACGGCGACCAACCAGATCCCGAGGCGGACGACGACGGCGTACGGGTCCCATTGGTTACCATTGCCTGCCACGAAGACCTCACCGCAAGTGACCTGGTGGGGCGCTACCTCCTGGACGCCAATGGCACCCGCTGGATTGACGGACCGATGACCCGTGCCGTGAAAGCAGGCGCGATCCTCTACCTGGACGAGGTGGTGGAGGCCCGTAAAGACACCACGGTGTTGATTCACCCGCTTACCGACCACCGCCGCATTCTTCCTGTAGAGAAGACCGGCTCGATAATCGAAGCGGACGACCGCTTCCTGCTGTGCATCTCCTACAACCCCGGCTACCAAAGCGCACTGAAAGACCTGAAACACAGCACCCGGCAGCGGTTCATTTCCATCGAGTTTTATTACCCGCCCCGGGAAATCGAACGGGAAATCATCGAACGGGAAAGCGGTTGCAGTCCCGAACATGCCGACTCCCTTGCCAAACTGGGCGAAAAGATTCGCAACCTGGAAGACCACGGCCTTCAGGAAGGGGCCAGCACCAGGCTGCTCATCTATGCCGGACGCCTGATATCCGAAGGAATCGGGCCTCGCAGGGCTTGCCAGGTCGCCATCGTCTGGACTCTGACCGACGACGCTGAGCTGCAACGAAGCCTTGAGGAAGTCGTCTCGTCCATTTTCGAGTAGGGTTTAGATGGTCCCGACACCGGCGGAGTTGGTCAAGCGGGCCTTGGCGAATCGCCGATTGGAGCGGGTGTCAGAGCCGGGATTGACCCCGGCGGCGGTCTTGCTTCTTTTGTATCCGAAAAACGGCGACTATTGCGTCCTCCTCAACAAACGCTCGGAGGACGTGGAATACCACAAGGGCGAGATTTCGTTTCCCGGCGGTGCCCGCGACCCAGAAGACGTCGACTCCCTGGATACCGCCCTGCGGGAAGCCGAAGAGGAAATGGGTATCCGCCGGGAGGACGTTACGGTATTGGGGGAGATGGATGAGGTCGCGACCCGGAGCCGGTTCAGGGTCCGGGTTTTTGCTGGCACCATCGAGTACCCGTACCAGTTTCGCCCCAGCATTGATGAAATCGCCGAGGTGGTGGAGTTCCCCATTATGGCGTTGAAGGACCCGGCCAGCCGGAGGGTGGAAACCCGGTGGCAGGAAGGGAATTTCGTCAACGCCTACTCCTACGCCTGCGGCGAGCACCTGGTATTTGGCGCAACCGCCAGAATTCTCCAGCGATTCCTAGAGCATCTAGACGATGGGCTGGAAAGTGGGGGGCAACGAATTGAGTAGCGCTCCGTTACCGGACATTGAACAGGAGTTGGCCAAACTCCCTCCGGCAGTGTTGGAGGCTTACCGTGAGGCTTTGGGCGCGGTGACCGCCGCCTTTGGGCGGGAGGAGGTGGGCCTTTGGGCTAAAGAAGGCGTCACCATCGGTTCCCAGACCATCCGGTCTTGGGAATCGGCGATTGAATATTACCGGGTCAGTCCCCAGGTGGCCCGGTTCCTGTCGTTCCCGTCGTTCATGCAGTGGGCCCGCTGCGGGACCTATCTGTCCCAAGACTCCCCCACGCTGGCCGTGGCGTTTTTCAAATCGAGCGTTTCCATTGTCCCAAACCTGCGGCCCCAGTACATTCCCCGCTGGGCCGGTCTGGGCCGCAGCCTGTACAAAGGGACCTGGAAGTCCAGCACCCTGGCGGCCAAGTTCTTCGAAGTCAGTCCCGACTTGGTCCGGAGCCTTCCTTTCTGGGACGTCGAGGTCTTCGCTTCTCTGGTGGAAGCGCTGTCCTACAAGTCCTACGATGTCGCCAGCGAGTGCCTGGTGTTGGGCCGGGACGTTCTGCCCGGCATGGGACGGGAACGGGAACCCTTCCTGGCGATGACCCGCGCCCTGATCGATTCGAGCTGGCGGGAGGTCAAGACCTGCCTTGAGGTGGTGCCCAGGGCGTTGCAGCAGGTGGACGAGGCGCAAACCGGCCGCTTCCTCAAGTTGGGGGAACGCTTGGCGAAGGTGGGCCTGCGGGACACCTCGAGGTTCCTGTCCGACGGCACCCAAGCGTTGGGCCGTGTACCCCAAGGCTCCCAGGGTTACATTCTGGACCTGTGCGACCAGCTGGTGGCGGTGGCCCCGGAGGCCGTGCCGCCCTTCCTGCGAAGCCTGTCCGATGTATTGAACCGCATCACCGTCAGCCAACTGGACACTTGGTACCAACACGGTTTGGGTCTGCTGAAGGAAAACCCGGAAAGCGGCATCGCCTTCTTCAAGATAGAGTCCAACACTTCGGAATCGATGTTGGAGACCCTGTCCTCCAGTCTCGAACTGGACCGGGTCAAGGGTATCCTCCGGCTCTACTGCCGCGCCCTCTCCGGTTCCGGTGTGGAAATAATGAACACTCACGAGTTGGTCCGCCGGAACATCGGCTGGGTCGACGAAGACACCGCATCCACCGACGGCTCCAAGGTGTTCCTGCCGCCGGTCGTGGACCATTACCCCAACAAGCAGGACAACTTCTCTTGGTTCAAAGTGGTGTCTACCCACCAAGTGGGCCACTTGGAGTTCGGTAGCTTCGAGTTTGATTTCGACCTGCCGGCCACTCAATTCACGGACCGCCGTTTCGAGATGGAGGCGGAGTTCAACAGCAAGCGGGCCGCAGACACCACCGCCCGTCAGGCCATCGAGGCCATGGCCCGGCAGTTGACCGATGAGGGGGTCGAGGTCAGCACCGAAGGGTTCCTGCCGGCGGTGGAGACCCTGGGAGCCGGTCCCGGCGGCAGCGCCCGCACCTACACCGACATCGGCCGTTACCTGGCCATGTTCGAAAACGGCCGGCTGGCCTTCGACATCTTCACCGTGTTCGAAGACTGCCGGTTGGATTACCGCATCAAGGTGGAGTACCCCGGCATCAGCCGGGCCGCCTCCCGGGTCCAGAATGAGACCCTGGAGCGGCGGCCTCCCATCGAGCAGATGCCCATCCAGCAGGCGATGGTGGAGCTGCTGGTCCACATGAGCCTTGACCAGTTCACCGATCTTCCGGTGCCCAAAGACTACGAAGAAGTGGCCCTGATGCTATCGCGGATCCTCCACCAGCTCAGGGTGGCGGCGGCGACAGTCGAGGACACCTCCGAGGCGACTCTCAGGGCCTATGAGATTATCTCCCGCCTCCCCAACCAGACTCAGGAGGAAGAAGACTGGCAAGACCAGGACCTCGAGGAGCCCGGAGACTTCTCCGAGGAAGAATTCCAGGACCTGGTCGACCAACTGCAGGCCGCCATGGACCAATCGGGTGAGACCCAGGAGGGCGACGACTACGAGTCGCCCGACCCGGTGGACTACCGCGGCGATTTCAAACCCGAAATGGTGCAGTTGCTCACCAAGCTGCAGGCCGACAGCGGGGAGCAGGGCGAAGCCCAGCCCATGACCCAAGAGATGCTCGAACAGCTCCTCCAAGAGAGCGACGAGCTGGAGCTTGACGCCGAGCAGGGCGAAATTACCGACAGCATGAGCACTTTCGCCCAGAACATCATGAAAGAGGCCGGGGCGCCCCCGCCCAATTCCCAACCGGGACAGGGCTACGGGCCCCTGCTCAACGACGACGAGCAGGGCGGCGAGTTGGAGGCCAGGGAACCGCAGACGTACGTCTACGACGAGTGGGACTTCCGGGCCAACGACTACAAGCCCCGCTGGTGCATCGTCAAAGAAAAGATGGTGGAAGAGGGCGACATAACCTTCTACCAGGACTCGTTGCGCAACTACCAAGCGCTGTCCAACCATATCCGGCGGCAGTTCGAACTGATCATGCCCGAGAGCATGCGTAAGACGTACCGCCTGGTCGACGGTGAAGACCTGGACTTAAACGCCACCCTCGAGGCGTGGGTCGACCTGAAGATGAACATACCTCCCGACGACAAGATTTACTGGCACCGCAACCGGAACCGCCGGGACGTCGCGGTGGTTTTCCTGCTGGACATGAGCGCCTCCACCGCTGAGGCAATCGACGAGGGCCGGCAGACGGTGGACGACCGGGACGCCCCAGACGACCCGGTGGAATACATGGTCTGGCTGCGCCGTCGGCGGGAAGGGCTGGTGCGCCGCAATTACAAGCGAATCATCGACCTGGAGAAGGAAAGCACCGCACTGCTGATAAACGCCCTCGAGTCCATCGGCGATACCTACGGGATCTACGGATTCTCCGGCTACGGCCGCGAAAACGTGGAGTTCTACGTAATCAAAGACATCCGCGAGGGGTTCGGGGAAAAAATCAAGCGGAGGATAGACAAGATCACCCCGCTGCACGCAACCCGTATGGGCGCCGCCATACGGCACGCCATTACCAAGCTGGAAACCCAGGACGCTAACACCAAGATCCTGTTCCTGATCAGCGACGGGCGCCCGCAGGACCGCGGCTACAGCAGAGAAGGCGTGGAGAAAGAGTACGCGGTGCACGACACCCACATGGCGCTGGTGGAGGCCCGACACAAGTCCATCACGCCGTTCTGCCTAACGGTTGACAAAGCGGGACACGACTACCTGAAGAGCATGTGCGGCGACATGGGCTACGAGGTGCTGGGGGAGATCGGGGCTCTGCCGGAACGGCTGCCGATGCTCTACCGGGAGCTGACCTCCCGCCGCTAGCCGGGCCGGGAGTAGCCCAGGGGTTCAAAGAGAAGGCCCGTCCCGGTTTGGGGTGAGCCTGACTAATTACGGGTTGGAGTGCGGCCGGCCTGATGGGCCAGCGATTACCGCTCTGCGGGAGACGCCGTTGGCGGTGGGGCGTCCGTTATGCTGATACTCTCAATTACCGCCGGTTGAAGAGGACGGTCTCTGCCGTCGGTTTCCACACGCGAGATCGCGTTCACCACATCTTGACCTTCCATAACCTCCCCGAAGATCGTGTGGGCGCCATTGAGGTGAGGAGTCGGCACCGTGGTGACGAAGAACTGGCTTCCGTTGGTGGAGGTGCCGGCGCCGGCGGTGGCCATCGCCAGCTTGCCCGGCGCGTCAAATACCAGCCCTTCGACGATTTCATCCTGGAACTGGTAGCCCGGCCCCCCAGCGCCAGCGCCAGAAGGGTCACCCCCCTGAATCATGAAATTCTCGATTACCCTGTGGAACGTGACTCCGTCGTAAAATCCCTCCTGCGCCAGGAACACAAAATTGTTCACTGTGATGGGCGCCTGCGATGGGAACAGTTCAACTTTGAAACTGCCGTGGTTGGTGTGAATGGTGGCAGTGTGCCCGGCGGTGACGTCTATGCTCATCGGCGGGGGGCTGGAATAGCGCCGTGGCCCTTCCGCTGGACCGGGCGTTGCCGTGGGTGCGGGCGTTGCCTTGGGTGCGGGCGTTGCCTTGGGTGCGGGCGTTGCCTTGGGTGCGGGCGTTGCCGTGGGTGCGGGCGTTGCCGTGGGTGCGGGCGTCGTTGCCGTCGGCTCTCGCTTGGGTTGCGCGGTCGCAGTGGGGGCTGGCGTCGTTGCCGTCGGCTCCCGCTTGGGTTGCGCGGTCGCAGTGGGGGCGGGTCTCGTCTGCTTGGTTCTGGCCTCTAACGTTGCTGCGATGGCAACCTTGGCTTCTTTGGTCTTTTCCGCAGTCAGGGTCTTTTCGATCCGGGCTTCCGCTGTTGCGTCGGCGTCGAAGGTGGCTTCGGCTGCCGGTGGTGGAGGGACGACGGTAGTCTGGGCTTGATCACCGGAACAGGCCACGATGGTCAGCAGCGCCGAAATCGCAAGTACGGCTAACGCGCCGGTCTTCGCCATGACATCCCGAATAGTAAGTGTGATTTCGTCCTGCGGCTCGGCCGGGTTTTCTATTGCCGTTGGGACGGGGGCGGCTCATCGAATGGCCGATTATTGGCTTCGGCTTCGTTGCGCCGCATCAACCAAGCTTCCCATTCGGCGCGTTCTTCCGCGCGCCCCTCCACACGCCCTTCAACGCGGCCCTCCGCACGCCCCTCCACGCGCCCTTGTTCCTTCAGTTTCTTGACGGCTGGCGGAATCAGTAGCACCATACGCCCTCCGACTTCTACGATGATTGCGACTGTTGGGACGGGGGCGGCTCGTCGAATGGCCGATTATTGGCTTCGGCTTCGTTGCGCCGCATCAACCATGCTTCCCATTCGGCGCGTTCTTCGGCGCGCCCTTCAACACGTCCTTCAACACGTCCTTCAACACGCCCTTCAACACGCCCCTCCACACGCCCTTGTTCCTTCAGTTTCTTGACGGCTGGCGGAATCAGTAGCACCATACGCCCTCCGACCTCTACGATGATTGCGACTGCTGAAGCCGCGCCAGCAGCCACGCCGAACACGGCTGCCAGCAAGTAAATGCGGTTATCTCCCTGTTTCAGGTCATCCCCGTGAAGCCAGCCCAAAACCAAGACAGCTACGACATAGCCCGCGAAGTAGATAACCCAATACGCGTCCAAGAACCGCTGCATTCGTCTGTATGCTAGGCTGGTATCCGGTCTCTGTCAATTATCGACAAAGGTAAGAGACGACTTCAAAAGTCCCGATGGCACTGGGGTACGGCCCTTAAAATATAGACCAAACCGCCTTGATCGAGCGATACGTTGCGTTCCAGATGATGACAAGACCTTGAGAATGCTCTGAGTGTGGGCTTTTCGTCTATCTACGCTATGGACGAGAACAGCAAAGGGGTCAAGGATTCTAGGCCCCTAATCGAAGTTACGGACGCCAAGATATGGGCATGGCCGCACCTGCAAGCCGCCGTATACGATACCGTCCTGGACCTCGATGTCAGGTATCTCGTTTCTAAACGTAACGGTTTCCTCACTAGCGACCAGCCCGCACAGTCTATAACCCGTAACCGATCTTGGAACTCTACGAGGTACACGGACGATGAGGGGGGTGTTAGTTATTTGCGCCCGTCTCCACGCGGCCTTGCCCGATGATCGAGGGCGGTTACTTTCGCAAGATTCTCAAGCTTAGGTCAACTGATAGACTCAGCTGTCTGCGATCAGCGTTCGGCGGACCGTGCTGAAAGCCGAATGGTGATAGAATCGCCGGCGCGCCACCGCAGGTCGCGGATTTGGGCACCCGGCGGCATTTCGAAAACCATCCAGCCGTCGATCCCATGCCCCTTGGGCAGGTCGAACGAACCCTGCAGAAACACGACCGACCGCGGGCTCACGTTGGCGCCGCTGCCTGCTTCTTCTACCAGCACCTCGGCCGGCCGGAAGGATTCCCCGGCGCCGCACTCGTAGGGGTGGATTCCTTCGTTCATAATGTGTGAAAAGGTCGCGCCGACGGGGACCTTCACCAGTCCGGTTTCGCCCGGCACGCCGGCCTCCGGGTCGAATTGCAGGACAACGGCCGTTTGCCCCTCGTTGACCCATTGCAGCTCGGCCCCAACGTCAACGACCACGCGGTTGGGGTCGAAGCATTGGCCTTCGTCGATGCGTATCCGGGCGGAGGGGCTGCCCCGCAGGTCTTGGCGCACCGATGCAGCGATATCGAACGGGAAGTAAGACTCGCCGGTCGAGTCACGGAGCAGGACCAAGGAACGCTCGATATTCACCACCGCGCTGACTGCGGTGTGGTTCTGGACCTCCAACCGCACCAGCGCCAGTTCCAACCCCTCGGCGGACGGCACCAATCGCCAGTCCCGGATCATGCCCAGGTGGTCTGTGGTGGTGTAAAGGAGCTCTGGCGCCCGTTCGATGGAGACGACGCTGATGTTGAGGGTCCGGCCTTGATGGTGACGGCCAAAGATAGAGGGAGGGGTCGCCGTGGGGTATAGACCGGATGAGGTCTTGCAGTCCACGAGCACTTCCTCGAATCCTGATGGGCTTACTTCGTTGGACCGGAGCGCCCGCAGTATGGTTGCCCGGAACGAGTCTGGGTCTTCCAAAAGGGAACTAATCTCTTCTCCGAATTCACGTTCGACGTACTCCGGATTCTCTGTTAGGCAGCCAAACAGTTCGTCGGCCAGCTGTTCCTCATACGTCGTTGTCGGCGTTGTAGCGACGGCGTGCGGACCTTGGGATATTGGTGTGAGCGCAGGGTCGGCTGTCGGCACGGTAAGAGTCTCGGCAACTAGAGCTTCCACTGTTGCGCTAACAGGAGGGTCAGTTTCATGGGTTGTTTGAGTCCTCCCCTCCACAGTGGCGGCGATGTTCGACGTAGCTCCGGGCTGGCCCCCAGTGCAGGCCGCGGCGGCGAACAGTAGGGTTGCGAAGATCAACAGCAGTGTACTTGTCACGGCCCTATTCCCCCGCCTCCACCAGCTTGCGCAGCTCTATCAATGCCTGGTTGGAGATACGGCGCTTGATGGTGATCCGGCGGGGCGGGACGCGGAGCTCCAATTCCTTGAGGACCTGCGGGGCGGCGGCGGTGGCCCGGGCGATGGCGATGTAGGCCAGGCCCATCGGGCGTCCGTCCAGTTCGCCGGGGCCGGGGGCGCCGGCGATGCCTATGCCATAGGTGGCACCCAGTTGGGCCAAGGCTGAGACGGCCATCGCGTTGGCCGTTTCCTGGCTGACCGCGCCGTGGTTTTCCAGTATTACCGGGGGCACCCCCACGGCCGCCAGAGAATCGGACCCGGAGGCCACAATACCGCCCTTGAAATGGCGGCCGGCGTCCCTGGCCTCGGTGATGGCGTTGGTCAGGAATCCGCCGGTGCAGAACTCCATCACCGCCAACGTGTGCCCCCGCGCCTGCAGGGACCGGCCCAAGGACTGCTCCGGGGTCTCGTCGTCGTAGCCCCAGATGTAGGACCCGAGACGTTCGTGAATGGCGGCTTCGACAGGCACGATCATCCCTCGCGCCGCTGCCTCGTCGGCCGCCCGGGCGATCACCCGCAGGTGGATGCCGTCGGCCTTGGAATAGATGCCCAAGTACGGGTTTTCGTGGCCGAAGAACTCCGACATCACTTCGTCTACCGCCCCTTCGGACATCCCCATGGTCTTGACGTTGCGGGTGATGGTGACTTGTCCGGTGACCCGTTCCCGCAGGCGGGGCTCCACCTCTTCTTGGAAGATGGCCTGCATTTCCACCGGCGGTCCGGGCATGGTGACGATGATGGTCCCGTCCTTTTCGGCCCACCAGCCGGGAGCGGTGCCGTTGTTGTTGGGGAGGAACCGGGCGGAGGGGATCAGCAACGCCTGTTTCACGTTATGGGAGGGCATCGGCGTGCCCCGGGCCTGGAAGTAGGCCGAGAGCCGGTCGACGACCTCCTGTTGCACCACGGGAGCCTCATCGAAGGCGGCGGCCACAGCCTCGCGGGTGAGGTCGTCCTGAGTGGGGCCCAGGCCGCCGGTGGTGAAGATTACGTCGGACCGTTGGATGCCTTGGCGGAAGCCCTCGGTCAACATGGCCAAGTCGTCGCCCATGATGGTTACCCATTGCAACTGGATACCCAAAGCAGGCAGGCGGCCGGCGATCCACGCCGCGTTGGAGTCGGTCAACTCCCCCATGAGGAGTTCGGTGCCGATGGAGATGATCTCAGCTTTCAAGCTAACCCCCTTGTGGGAACACCAGGCGTTCCGGGGGACTAGCCAGAGGGTTCTTCTTCTGTGTCCCCGTCTGTTCCGTCGGTGGCGTAGGGTGGTTCCGTGGCCAAGGCGGGTATATCGGCCAGGCGGGACGTGCGAATGGCGTAAAGGTTGCGATCGTTGGTGTTCAGTACCCTGGCGTAGAAAAATTCGCCGTCCGGGGTAAGGTCGCCCAAGTGGAACTCCACCGGCGCGCCTCCCCGGCGCGCCAACACGACCCGTGTCTGCGGGGGTTCCAGGCCGAATTCGGCCGGGTCTTCTATTTCGCGGGCGAGTAATTTGTCCACCCGGGGGCCGCTCAGCAACTGCAAGGTGTCAAGCCAACCGTCGTCAACGGCGCGGCCTTGTTCTTCATCCACTGTCCAGCGGGCGGTATCCGGGTTCAAAAAATAGGTGGTGGTATCCTCCAAGTGGCTGATTTCCACCACTCGGACGTTGTCGATTTCCAACTGGTACAGGCGGCCCCATGGGGGGTCGGTCGCCCGCTGGTTGATCACTTCGGCCCACACGGATGTAACTGTGAACAGGGCTGGGTCCCCAATCAACCGCGTGTATTGATTTTTGCCGTCCGGAGTAGTCGTCCCCATGTGAAACTCATAGGTGTTGTCCGCGTTGTCGGTAACACGTACAACCGTCTCCGGGGGGTCCAAGCCGAAGGAGGAAGCGGGGCCCAGGTCTTCTATTTCGTCGGCCAGCACCCGGTCCACCCGGGGACCGCTGAGCAACAGCGGGGTGCCGCCCCACTTTTGCATGAACACGGGATAATCGGTCTCGCCCTGGATCACCCAGGTGAGGCTGCCCGGCGCACGGTCGTAATTGACGGTCTGGCCGGCGTGAATAACCTCAACGTGGGCAAGCGTCGATTCGTCGATGTAATAGAGCCACGGGGGGCGAGGGACCCGCTCCTCGGTCCCGGTGAGCCGCAGCACCAAAAACGCGCCGCCGAAGAGCAACAGCACCACGACCAGGAGTATGGAAATCCTGAGGTTCATCTAACGCCGCACCCACCAGACAAACCCGGCCATCAGGGCCATAAGGCCGGGAAGGAACAACCACGACGCAAAGCGCACAAAATCGAACTCGTTCCGGTCCAGGTTGAACTCCCGGAAGGCGAAGGCCTTGGGCCGGATGGAGACCAAGGAATAGTCCCCCAGCAGGTAGTTGGTGGAGTTGACGAACATATCCAGGCCGCCGCCCCGCACGATGTTGCTGTTAGCCACGAAGTCGGCGTCGCCGAACACCAGCATCAGGGAGATGTCGGTATCTGCCGGACCGTCTGCCGGGATTTCCATCCCGACCTTACCTGCGGAACGCATGAGCATTACCGCGGTGAAAGGACCCTGGGGGTCGGCATCGTCACCGTCGCTGATTATCGGTTCCGTGCGGTCGGGGTTGTCGATAACGTAGCTGTTGGGCGAGGTGAAGGCCAAAGCGAGCGGAAGCCGCGCCCCGTCGTTCCATGGACGGAGGCTGGCGGCGTCGGGCATAAACACGTTCTGCAACTGCTGGCCTTCAGGCTCGACGATTTCAAAGGCTGCTTCGAAAGCAGCCCTGATCGCCGCTTCGTTGCCGCCCAAGACCTGAAGATTGAAGTTCACCAGGTTGTTTACGTCCATGTTCATCGCCAGTGTTTGCGGCAGTCCGGGTACCGAGGAATCCAGGTCGCGAATGTAGCCGGGGCTGACCAGAACGCCCCACTGAAACAGGAACTCCCGCCACGATTCCGGCGTGTCCGGCTCGGCCAGGAAAATCATGCTGCCGTTCTCGCGCCGCCGGTCACCTGCCGCGTCTCGCCCCAGCAGGTAGAGGTCCAAGGCCCGGGCGTGGGCCTCCGGCAGGTCGGAAGTCGGCCCAGCCACCACCACCAGCGCGGCGTCTTCCGGCACCTCGACGTCGACGGCCGAACGGGGCCAGACCAAGGTGCTGGCCTGGTAGTTTTCCTGTTCCAGGGACTGCCGCAACAGGGCGTAGCTGTCGTCGATGTTTCGCTCGCCGTGACCGGCCAGGAAATAGAGGGTCTTCTGCTCCTGTCCGGTGGCGACGTAGATGCCGGTCACCAGGTCTTGCTCCAGCTGCCCGAAGGCGGCATCGGTGGGCCGTAGAGAGTCGAACTCGCTGTTTTCCAGGTTCTCCACAACCACGACCTCGCCGACGAAACCGACGGGACGCGCTCCGAAATACGTGGCGACCACGCCCGGCTCCAGGTCGGGGTCTACTACGCGGTAAGAGAAACGCCCGGACCGTGCATCGAACTCTTCCAGAGTCTCCACCACCCGGTTGCGGCGTGCGGCCACGTCGGCGTCGGCGGCGAGCCCGATATCTTTGTAAAAGGCTGTGGCCCGGATATCGACCTCGAGGCTGTTCAGCAAATCCTTGGTTCGGGACGACAGGCTGAACTGGTTGGTGGCGGTCACGTCCAACCGGCCGATGTTTTCGAAAGAGATCACGTTGGCGATTATGATGATGCCGGTGAAGGCGCCAAGGAGTATCAGGGTGTTGACGCCGTAACGCCCGGTACGGCTCACGAAGGCCGCGATGACCGAGCTGATGAACACCGCGCCGACCAGCGCCAGCAAACTGGCCCCAATGGCGATGTCGATGTAGCCGTAGAGCCGCATCGAGCTTACGAACGCCACCACGACGATGCCGGTGACCAGTCCGATGATGCCAGCGATGACCAAAGGAGCGCCGAAGATGCCGACGGCATCCAATGCGGGCTCGAAGTAGCTCGCCAGCGGGCGGGAGAGGACCTCCTCTTGCCCTGTTGCCCCCTGGGTTGGTGCCGGCTGCTCCTCCGGCTGTTGAGGGGTTTCAGGCGCGGCCTGGCGGCGACGGCGGCGCCAGTCTCGAGGCCCCCGCTCGAACCCGTCTTGGTCTCTTCTGGTGGTCATGCTAGCGCCAGCGCCTTGATTCGAGAGCCCGGACCGAAAGGAACAGGAAGAATGCGGTAACGCTCAGGAAGTACACAATGTGCTTGGTGTCGACGACCCCGCGTTCGAAATCGTCGAAATGGCTCTTCAGGCCCATTTCGCCGATTATCTCGCCAGCCAATCCGCCGACGGCGCCGAAGGCCAGATCGGCGAAGAACAACGCCAGAAGGATACCCATGGCCACTACCGCAGCCACGATCTGGTTACTGGTGAGGGTCGAAGCGAGGAGGCCCACCGAAAGAGAGGCGGCCCCGTAGAGCACGAGTCCCAGGTATCCCGCCCAGATTGGGCCAGGGTCCGGACTGGCGAACACGAACAGGAGGATTGCGTAGAAGAAGGACAGCGCAACCAGCACCAGCAGGAACGCCAGGCTTGCCATGTACTTGCCGATCACCACCTCCCAGTCACGGACCGGTGAGGTCAGCAAAAGCTCTATTGTTCCCAGCTTCTGCTCCTCGGCGATCAGCCGCATCGTGAGCGCGGGCGCCAGCAGAATGAAAATGATAACGGCGCCCTGGAAGAATGGGGCCATCGTAGCTTCCGGGAAAGGGTTACCCAAGTCTCTGGAGAAGAAAAAGCCGGTCAAGGCCAAGAATATGAGGCCTACGATATAGGCAGTGGGACTGCTGAAGTATATTACGATCTCTTTCCAGGCAACGGCCTGGGCGGTCCGCATGATTACAGGTCCTCCTGGGTGGTCAGTCTGAGGAATATATCTTCCAGGCTCATTCCCACCAGCTGCAGGCTGCGCAGGCTCCAGGCGTTGCTTATCACAACTCTCGAGATTTCATCCCGCAGGTCGCGGCCTTGGTGGGCTTGAATCGTGTAGGTGTGGCGGCCCTGGTTGTTGCGATGCGTGACGCTGCTGACTCCGGGAATCTGCTCCAGCACCGGCAAGACCTGTGCCGCCGGCCCTCCGATTTCCACCTCCAACCGGTCCACTCCCTGGAGGCCTTCCGCCAGGTTCTTGGGGGTGTCTTCAGCCACGATACGGCCTTCGTGAATGATCAACACCCGCTCGCAGATCATGCTGACTTCGGGAAGAATGTGGCTGCTGAGGACCACCGTTTGGGAACGCCCCAACTCCTGGATGAGGCTGCGCGTCTCCACCACCTGTATCGGGTCGATACCGATGGTCGGCTCGTCCAGCACCAGCACGTCCGGCTCATGCAGGATCGCCTGCGCGATGCCGACCCGCTGCCGGAAGCCCTTGGACAGCTTGCCGATGTGAGTCTTCCGGTAGTCACCCAACCGGCAGACGTCGATCACGGCGTCGAGACGGGACTTGATGCGCCCTGGGGCCATTCCCCGTAGGGTCCCCATGTATTTCAGGTAGTTGGTCACGGTCATTTCGGTGTAGAGCGGCACGGTTTCCGGCAGATAACCCACCCGTTTGCGCACCTCAAGGGACTTTTCCACCACGTCGTAGCCGTCAAGGCTCACCTTCCCTCTCGAGGGGGGCAGGAACCCGGTCAGGATGCGCATGGTAGTGGTCTTGCCAGCCCCGTTGGGGCCGAGAAACCCCAACACCTCTCCCTTCTTGACGCCGAAGTTGACGTCTTGAATCGCGGGGTAGGGCCCATAGTAATGGGTCAGGTCGTTGGCCTCAATCATAAGCGGTTGCAAAATTCTACCTGCCGTTGGCGGCGGCCCGGCGCCGGCCAGTGAAGTAAACGGGGCCGCCTAGTGTCCGGGGCATTCTATCTTCGGCGATTGTGCTTGGCAATGAGTGATGATATTGTATAAAACTGGTTTTGCCAAGGAACCCATTCCTGACAACTTTTTGGTACACCTGTTTGGTACGGCTGTTCAGGACGCCTGTTTCGCCATCTTTTCTCTCTCGAACGGAGGCCGGATGCACCTGGCAATCGACGGATTCGGCGGTGATATCGCCAAAATGTGGGACGTCGAGCTGGTCCGTCGCTTTCTGACCGACTATCCCGAATCCTTGGGAATGACCCGGATCACCGAACCCCGGGTACTGGAATACCAGGCCCCGAAACCCGAGGATTCCGGGGTTTCCGGTTTTGTGATCATCGCCGAAAGCCACATCAGCGTTCACACCTTTCCTCAAAAAGGCTACGTCAACATCGACCTGTTTTCCTGCCAGGCCTTTGACCACGAACGGGCCCTGGCTGACGCGACCGAGCTGTTCGACCTGCGGGACGTGAAAACCTGGCTGCTGGACCGGGGGCTGGAGTGGTTGGACGAACGTCAAGGGATGGTTGAAGCCCAGCGCCAGCGGACCGCTCTGGAGGCCGATGCGCCGGGGCAACGGCGTGCCTGATCCTTCCGGCATATCCCCTTCGGGCATACCTTTGATCTATCCGAACTTCCTCTCCCTCCCGCCGGAACAGTCGGACTTGGCCACGGCCCGGCTGATGCTGATTCCAGTCCCTTACGACAGCACGACCTCGTTCCATGTGGGCGCCCGGTACGGGCCCCAGTCCATCGTCAGCGCGTCCTATGGCCTGGAAGATTACGACCCGGAACTCGGACTGGATGTATCGGAAATCGGAATCCACACTACGGCCGCGCTGGAACCCCACATGGGGGGGCCGGGCCCGATGGTGGCGCGGGTGAGGGAGGCGGTGGCCGCCGGCCTGGAAGCCGGTAAGACGGTGGGCGTTCTGGGTGGCGAACACTCCATAACGGCGGGTTCAGTACAAGCCTACGCCGACGCTTATCCCTCTCTATCGGTGCTTTACCTGGACGCCCACGCGGACATGCGGGACGAATACATGGGCACCCCTTGGGGGCACGCCTCCGCGGCTCGCCGGGTATTCGAGGTGTGCCCCATAGTGCTGGCCGGCGTGCGCAGCCTGTCGCAAGAGGAACACGCATTCCTGCGCGGCAATGGCATACCTGTTTCGTTACTGCTGGAAGACGGCCCTTCGGACCAAATCACGGCCCTTCCGGCGGACGACATTCTGGCCGGACTGAGCGAATTCGTTTACATAAGCGTCGACCTCGACGTGCTCGATCCCGGAATCATGGCGGCGGTGGGCACGCCCGAGCCGGGCGGGGTAACCTGGCGCCAGTTGACCTCGTTGCTGCGCCGGGTCGGAGAGTCCCGGCGCATCGTGGGGTTCGACGTGTGCGAGCTAGCCCCCAACCAGGGGCCTCCGGCCTGCTCGTACACAGCGGCGAAACTGGTCTACAAGCTGGCCCAATACGCATGTTGCCTCCCCCGCCCGGCCTGCCAAGCCGGTAAGGTCACAGGTTGAAAGGGCGGTAGGGACAGGCCGCAGCGGCGATTCGGGGGTCTGTCCCTAGCTCCGGCGGGGCTTGGTATGAGATGCTAGGACTTGAAATGGGCCGCCGGGGCCCAGACCGTGGAAATCGAAGGTCGGACTGGCACAGGGCTGAAGCGTATGGGTTCCTCCATCCGATTGGGCAGGTTGTTCGGTATACCCATCGAGGTGAACGTCAGTTGGGTGTTCGCCTTCCTGTTGTTCACCTTTCTGATATCGGAACAGTTCGACAACAACCGCCTGCACTGGCCGGACGCCCAGCGTTGGCTGGTGGCCGCGTTTACGGTGATTCTGTTCTTTTTGTCAGTGTTAATCCACGAACTGAGCCACAGTGTCATGGCCTTGGGCCGGGGAATTCCGGTCAGCGGGATTACTCTGTTCATCTTCGGCGGCGTATCCCGGTTGGGACGAGAACCCCAGGGGCCGTGGACGGAGTTCGCGGTAGCCATAGTGGGCCCGCTCAGCAACGTGGTGATAGCGGCGATTTGCGGCGGGGCCTGGTTCCTGCTGGGCCGGGGCAGCTCCATGCCGGAGGTGGTGCTGTTCTGGTTGGCGTGGGCCAACGTGGGCTTGGGGGCGTTCAATCTGGTGCCGGGTTTCCCACTGGACGGCGGCCGGTTGTTGCGGGCCGGGGTCTGGGGCCTCACCGGCAGCTACCGCCGGGGAACCCAGGTGGCGGCCCGGGCGGGCCAACTTGTGGGCGTGCTGATGCTGGCGGGCGGTGTTGTCATGGCGATATTCGTCGATGGGGTCAATATGTTCGACGGTATCTGGATCGCCTTTATCGGCGGATTCATTTTGAGCATTGCCAGCAGCAACTATCCGCGTTGATGCATGGTCATTTAATTGCTGAATCCGCCCCCCTCCCGTCGTCCTGGTCGCGACCGGGACCTAGGGACCGCCGCAGATTTTGGTTCTCCAAGACGCCTCTAACACGAGGTTGGGGTCTGGATTCCGGCTGTGGCCGGAAAGACGGAGGGATTTTTCCGACAATTAAATGGCACTGCTCGTTGATACCATCTTATACCAGCGGGTTGATGCCGGTCGGCTATGTTAAAATAACGGGCAGACTCTCGATCGCGGCCAACAGGCGGTAGAGGATGAGCATGGCGGAACGGTATGACAGTTAGGGAAGAAGGTTCGGGTTTCGTTTACCTGGACCATGCCGGGACCACCCCGTTGGACCCCGGCGTCCTGAAGGCGATGACGCCCTACTTCACCCGGCTGTTCGGCAACCCCTCCAGCATTCACACGATAGGCCAAGCGGCGCGTTACGCCTTGGACGAGGCCCGTGAGCGTGTGGCCTCGGTGTTGAACTGCCGGGCCAGAGAGGTGGTATTCACCGGCGGCGGCACCGAGTCGGACAACGCGGCCATCGAGGGCGTGGCTACCGCGCTGCAGGAGACCGGCAACCACATCATCACCTCCAACGTGGAACACCACGCAGTGCTCCATAGCTGCCAGCACCTCGAGT
Source organism: Dehalococcoidia bacterium (assembly GCA_965220625.1). Classification (GTDB taxonomy): domain Bacteria; phylum Chloroflexota; class Dehalococcoidia; order Lucifugimonadales; family UBA3495; genus VXOI01. The sequence continues at coordinate 608,092 of CBDCQN010000003.1, read as the reverse complement.
CCCAAGGGTTCGACGTCACCTACCTGCCGGTCGATGCATCCGGCATGGTCCAACCGGAGTCGGTCTACAACGCCATCACCGGCCGGACGACCCTTGTTTCGGTGATGTATGCCAACAACGAGATCGGCACGGTGAACCCGGTGGCGGACATCGCCGCCGCAGTCCGGCAACGGGCCGCCGAGTTGTCCCGCACCATCGCGCTGCACACCGACGCAGTGCAGGCCGCCGGCTTCCTGGACCTGGACGTGCGGAAATTGGGGGTCGACCTGCTCAGTCTTTCGGGACACAAATTCTACGGCCCCAAGGGCACCGGGGTGTTGTTCATCAAACGCGGCACCGCTTTCCTTCCCCTTATGCTGGGAGGAGGCCAAGAGAGAGAACGGCGTTCCGGGACCGAGAATATACCGGGTGTAGTCGGACTGTCGGTGGCCCTGGAATCGGCTAACGCCAACCGGCTGGAGGCCAGCCGCCACTGTTCCTCCCTGAGAGACCGCATCGTCGAGGAGGTGCTGGCCAATATTCCCGGAACCCGGTTGAACGGCCACCCCACGGAACGCCTGCCCAATAACGTCAATTTCTCGTTTGCCGGCATAGAAGGGGAGCCGATACTATTGGGACTGGACATGGCCGGAATAGCCGCATCCAGCGGCAGCGCCTGCAGCTCCGGCTCTCTGGAACCGTCACACGTGCTGTTGGCCTTGGGGCAATCGGCGGAAGTCGCCCGGGGCAGCCTCCGCATCACGCTGGGCAAAGAGAACACCGAAAAGGAAGTGGACTATCTGATGGGAGTGCTGCCTGACCTAGTGGAGCGGCTTAGACAACTCCCCAGCCTGGCCACCGCGGGTGCGTGACGGCCGGCCAGCACCATAGCGCCAACCGCCAGCGGCCAACCCATTTCAGGCTCCTCCGGACCCTGTATCTGCTCGGCCGTACCCGGTGGTTCGCATTCCTGGCGTTGGCGGCTTTGGCCGTGACGATCGCGGGATGCACCGAAACGTCCTCCGTCTTCGGGCGCCATCATCAGGGCCGGACCCTCAACATCAGCGTCGTTGAAATCGACCGGGTACCGGAGCTGTACTACGCCACCATCGACCCGCAGGAAGTGGTCCGGGACTGGCGTTTGGCGCCGTCGGCCGACGGGTTGGAACTGGTGATGGTGCGGTTGGAGGTCCAGAACCACACTGCGGTCAGCGCGGTGGTCAATATAGAGCGCTCCTTGGTCCTACTACGTGACTTCACCGGCGAGTCTTACTTCCCGTTGGAGATCACTGATTCAGTGCGCCAAGACCTGCGGGGTAGTCCATCCGCCCGTATACGGATCGACAAAGGCCAATGCTTCGACCCCAACCGCGTGGTTGTCCACCCCGGCACCGAGTTGCAATGGGTCAACGAGGGGCAAACGGCCGCCTTCCTGCAATTCGAACCGGGGCCCGGCGCGCCGGGCGAAGCCGGACTGGTGGAGGTCCCCGCCGGCGCGACCTTTTCACAGGTCCTGAATGAAGGCGTCCACCCCTACGAATGCGGTGACGGGGAATCGTTCCGGGCGGCCGAGGTGCTGGTAGAAGAGGCAGGCGGCGGCGCCAGCGTGAGGCCACGGTCGGTCGTGTTTCTGCAGGGTTCGTTCGACCTGCCCAAAGGGCATGGGCTGGACGGCTGGATGGTGTTCGAAATTCCGCCGGGCACCCAAATCCGCGACCTGCGGTGGCGCGCCAGCGACTCTATCACCATCCGGTTCTGACCGGCGGCCGGCCTTTTCGGGTGGTAGCTTCGGTTGGCACATCAAAGGATGGCCCCACTGCGGCGTTTCGCAAGCCTACTCCTGTTCGGCGGTGAGCGGCGGTCCGGACCCCGCGCCCAGCCAAAGGCGTGGCGCCGGTTATTTCACCTAGGGGCCGGTTCGTCGATCCCGATCATTGCCATCTTCCTTGCCGGAGACCTGCTGGTTGTGGGTTTGGCCGTGGTGGCGGCCGGCGCTCTTGCCGTCGACCTGGCCCGTTTCAGGATCGAGTGGCTGAACCGGCGTTACCTGCTATGGTTCGCCCCGCTGCTCAAGGGCGACGAGTCCGGCCACATCACCGGCGCCACCTACATGGTGATTTCCGCGTTGATCGTGTTCCTGCTCTACGGCAAAGAGGTGGGGGCGCCGGTGATGTTTTTCCTGTCTTTGGGGGACCCGGCGGCAGCCGTAGTCGGACGCCGGGCGCCGGGGCCTCGCCTGATGGGAAAGTCGCCTGCGGGCTCTGCGGCCTTTGTGGCCGCCGGCGCCGTCGCCTTGGTCGCGCTGATGTTGGCCGGCGTCATCGAACACCACTGGGCGTTATGGGCGGGGGTGTGCATAGCCGCGCTGGTGGAGTTGGCCTCACTGCCGCCGGACGATAACTTCACCATCCCTCTGGCTGCGGGGACGGCGATGCACTTTTTGGGGGCCTGAACGGATCCCGCTCCGGCTCAGGTGGCCCCGTCGAAATCGACGACCTCGGCCCGCTCTCGTTGGAACCGCAAATAGGCCTGCTTCGTCATCGCGGGGCGGTGGGAGGCCGTAATCTCCCGCGCTTGTTTCGCGCCGTCGGCCAGGAGGTCGATTACCACCATGGCCATTATTTTCGCGGGGTTGATCACGGCCGCTTCGTAATCGCCGATCAGGTATTGCTTGCTGTGCCCCGGCCCGGAAGCGCCGCTGGTGTAAGGATGGCATGCGGCCATGATGTGGCTGAGGTCTCCCATGTCGGTGGAACCGCCGCGGTTCCGGCGGGCGGGCATGACTAGAGTCGCGGGCTCGCCCACGACCGCGACGGCATTCCGGTGAAAAACGTCCTGCAACCGGTTGTCGTGGCGCATCGGGAGGTAGCCGGGGATGGTGGTGATCTGGACGTTTGCGCCGACGGCAAGGGCCCCGGCTTTGAAGCACCGGTCAACCGCCCTGGAGTGTTCCACCACCACTTCGGGAGTACCCGAGCGCACCCGCCATTCCAGTCGAACGTCCGAGGGCACGGCGTTCACCGCCTCGCCGCCCCGGGTCATGATGCCGTGGACCCGGACGGTATCCTCTCCACGGTGGGTCTCGCGGTTGGAGTGTATGGCCTGGATGGCGAAGGATGCCGCGTTCAGCGCGTTCACGCCCAAATGAGGCGAATTGCCGGCGTGGGCCCCGCGGCCGGTGTAGCGGATGTATTTGACCACGTGGCCGTTGCTGGTGCCGCCGACGGCGAACTTGCGGTCGCCCATGTCGCTCGCCGTGTGGCACATCATGGCGATGTCCACGTCATCGAAATGGCCCAAGCGGATGAGCTCCTGCTTCCCGCCCATGAACTCCAAGCGGCCTTGGGAGCGCATGTCGAGGCGCTGCTCCACCTCGATGAACTCTTCGGCCGGGACGGCGAAAGGAACGATCTCGCCGGAGAGCTCGGACAGTACCTCCGGCAGCGAGAGCCCGACCATTGCCCCCAGCATCATTCCGATCTGGCAGTGGTGCCCACAGGCATGGGCGGCTCCCGTGACCGGGTCGGCATTGGGGTGTTCCGTAACCACCAAGGAGTCCAGCTCTCCGATTACCGCCACCCTGGGTCCGGGTCCGCCGCCCCCCGGGATACGTCCTTTGAGCCCGGTGATCGCCAGCCCGCTCTCGTGTCCGATGCCAAGCTCGTGAAACTTCTGCGAGACCAGGGCCGCGGTCTTGACTTCCCGGAATCCGGCTTCGGGGTGGGACAGGACCTGCCGGGAAACCCCGACAATGTCCTTCTTCCGCCTGTCGATCGCGGCGCAGGCGCGACGCTTCAGTTCTTCTATTGTCAAAGTGGCAGGGGTGGACATGTTATGCGCCCTTGAAGTGTTCTTCGGAAGCCAGGCCTCTCATGAACGCCAGGTACTGGGGACGGGTCATTTCGGGGCGGTGCGCGGAAACGATACCGGAGCCCAGCGCAGCGCCGTCGGCCAGCAGGTCGATGGCGGTGCTGGCCAGGGCCTTGGCTGCGGTGACCACGGCTAACGCGTAGTCCCGGACCACGTAATCCGAGCCGTGTCCGAGGCCGGTCGCGCCCCCAACGTAAGGATGTATGGCCGGCATGAGCTGGCTGAGGTCGCCCATGTCGGTGGAGCCGCCGCGGTGGGAGGCGTACCCGACGTTTTCTTGGCCCACCAGGCCTTCGGCGTTGGACTTGAACGCATCCGACATCGACCGGTTTTGAGTGATGGGCAGGTAGCCGGGGATGGTCTGAATGATAACCTCGCCGCCCACGGCCAGGGCCCCGGCCTTCAGGGCCCGGTCGACCTTGGCATTGGCGTCCATGATTGCCGCCACGGTGCGGCCCCGGACAAAGGTCTCCATGCGGACGTCGGCGGGAACGGCGCTCACCGCCTCGCCGCCCTTGGTGATGATGGGGTGGACTCGAATGCTGTCTTCGTCGCGGAAGGTCTCCCGGTTGTAGTGGATAGCGCTCAGGGCCAGGGAAGCCGCGTTCAGGGCGTTTATTCCCAAGTGGGGGGCGCCCCCGGCGTGAGAGCCGCGGCCGATGAATTGGATGCGCTTGGCAATGGTGCCGTTGTTGGTCTCGCTGATGCAAAGCTGCTTTTCTTGCGGGTTGGACGTGGTATGCACCATCATTGCCATGTCGACGTCGTCGAACTCGCCCAGCTTGACCAGTTCCGGCTTGCCGCCGAGGAACTCGATCTTCCCTTGGCGGCGGAGGTTGTCCCGATACTCGATCTCGATGTATTCCTCGGCTGGCACCGCCATGAAAACCAAGCGGCCGCTTAGGGAGTTCAAGATCTCCGGTTGACTGAGGGCCATGGCCGCGCCAAGCATCATTCCCACCTGGCAATGATGCCCGCAGGCGTGGGCGGCGCCGGTGGTCCCATCGGCGTGGGGGTGTTCGTTTACGATCAGGGAATCCAGCTCCCCAAGAATGGCCAGAGTCGGCCCTGCCGTCGCACCGGGGACATCGGCCCTGACGCCGGTCAACGCGAGCCCCGCCCGGGAAGGGAGGCCCATCTCTCCGAACTTGCGGGCCACCAACCGTGAAGTTTTGGTTTCCCGAAACCCCGGTTCCGGGTTGTTCAATATCTCTTGGGCCAGATTGACTAATTCGTCGGCGCGGGAGTCGATGACTTCGGAAGCGCGACGCTTCAATTCCTCCTTGGATAGAGGGGATAGAGGTGCGGTGCTTGACATAAACCTGCCTCCAACACGCGCCGATAGACCGAATACATGGCGGCGGCCGCAGCCGGAAAAGTCCAACGCGGCGGCGAATTACCAAGCTGGGAAAAGGCGTTATAGCCGGAAGGCCTGTGCGCCAGGCCACAACGAATTGTAACAAAGCCCACCGGGGTTCGGTATACCGATGTGTATAATGCCGGGATGAGTATTGCCGGGATGAGTATTGCCGGGATGAGTATTGAAATGAAGGTAGTGATTGCCCCGCAAGGCTTCAAAGGCGGCATATCGGGCCTGGAGGCGGCTCAGGCCATCGCTCGGGGCGTGCTGGCGGCAGCGCCGGACGCCCTGACGGTGTTGGCGCCAGTGGCCGACGGCGGCGACGGCACCCTGAACGCCTTGGTGGATGCCACGGGTGGAGAGGTGTTTCACCGCACCGTTACCGGGCCGTTGGGCCAGCCCCTGGAATCCGAGTGGGGCGTAATGGGAGACGGCCGCACCGCCGTGATTGAGATGGCCCGGGCGTCCGGCCTCGCCTTGGTGCCTCACCGCCGTCGAAACCCCAGAATTACGACCACCATCGGGACCGGCGAGATACTGAGGGAAGCGCTCGACCGGGGATACGGAACGGTCATTGTCGGCTTGGGCGGGAGCGCCACCAACGACGGCGGCGCCGGGATGGCAGCCGCCCTCGGAGCGCAGTTCCTCGACGCCGACGGACGATTGCTGTCCCCAGGTGGGGCCGCGCTGGCCCGTCTCGATTCAATCGACGTATCGGCCCTTCATCCGGGGCTCAAGGAGGCGTCCATAGTTGCCGCGACCGACGTCACCAACCCGCTGTGCGGCCCGGACGGGGCCTCGGCGGTCTTCGGACCGCAGAAGGGGGCTTCGGCAGAGGTAGTGGCGGAGCTGGATGCGGCACTGGCCAACTACGCGCGAGTCGTCCAACGGGACCTCGGCGTGGCCGTGCTGGACCGTCCCGGCGCCGGGGCGGCCGGGGGGTTGGGGGCCGGCCTGATGGCTTTCGCGGGAGCCCGCTTGCAGTCGGGAATCGACATGGTCTGCCAGGTGTTGGACTTCGACTCGCACCTGGAAGGGGCTGACCTTGTAATAACCGGCGAAGGCCGGGCCGATCACTCCACGATATTCAACAAGGCGCCGGTCGGGGTGGCCCGTCACGCTGCTTCCCAAGGGGTGCCCACGGTGTTGCTGGCGGGGGGTCTCGGGCCGGGACATGAAGAGTTGTACGATCATGGCGTCGCTGCGGTGATGTGTATCGCCGACCGTCCCATGACCTTCGAGCAAAGCCTGTCGCGCACCGCCGAATTGCTGGAGGCCGCCGCCGAGCGCGCCATCCGCATGCTGATGATCAAATGGGTCCCCAGCGATTAGCCCTGGCCATTCTTTGAGCGACCACTTAGAAACTATCTCAAATCTGATGGCATCTTTCATAATCATCTGTTTTGGCGTCAATTACCTGGCCGGATCCACCCCCATCCTAACCTTCCCCCTGAAGGGGGAAGGGACTTTTGAGATAATTTCTTAGGAGCTGTCTTAAGACCAAGTCGCGTATAACCGCCTTGGGTCCCACTCGGATAGTCGCTTGACGCCTATTCGGCCGGGAGCGGCAACTGCCACCAGCCGGGGGCGTCGCTGATTTCGATTTCGACGACCCACTTGACCCACTCGAATCCGCGGCGTCCTGGCGCTACGAGACGCACCGGCGCGCCGTGGCCGTGGGACAACGGTTCGCCGCCTACGGCGGTCGCAAGGAGGAATCCTCGGGCGTCGCTGAGGGAAAACCGCCTGGAGTATCCTGTAACCGACCGGACCACCACGCTCCTGGCCGATTCGGTGGGAGCCGCCGAGTCCAGAACGCCGGCGAGCGAAGCGCCCGCCCATTCCTGGGTCGAGTGCCACCCGCCGGTGCAGTCCAACGTGGCCGTGACGAGGTCGTCCTCCGTGAGGTCGCCGTGGGTCAGGACTACCGGCCTCGCCGCAGACCCGCGCACCGCGACCGTCCACGTCTCGACATCGATGCGGTCGGGGTCGTCGTTCAACCAAGAGACCCTGGGAAAGTCGTTGCCGGTAAAGCTTCCTGCTTCGTAGGAGCCGGTGAACCGCCTGGACTTGCCGCTGAAGTCCGCCGCCCTCACCAGGCCCTCGGATGCCTGCCAGGCTACGAACCCGGCGACGGCCAACCCCGCAACCCGGAGGAACTCCCGCCGCTCGACGGAAAACCCTTTTCGGGCCGGCCGCCTCATGTACCGCCAGTGCCAGACCAAGAGCGGGACCAGGGCGACCCCGACGTAGATGTGCCAGCTAACGCCGCTGAAGAGCCACCAAGAGTAAGGTCCAACCCATGACCACACGAAACCCAGTACCAGTGTGGCAACCAGCAGACCGGTCAGCACGAGGGACGCGGTACGCACCGACCCCGACCGCCGCCATTTCAACGACATGGCGACGTTGACCGTCTTCCAGACCAGCACCGCCACAATGGCGTAACCGCCGATGCGGTGGAGTTGCAGGTATATGGAGCGGTCTTCGGAGCCGGAAATCAGCCCGAGAAATCCCGTGAGCAACTCAAGCCCCAAGAACAGGAACAACAGGGAGTTGGCCCACGGATAGCGCATAGGCGCACCGGTCCGCTAATCAGCTACTGACGATTATACGAACCGGTAGGAAGGGCGGATGCGTTGACGGATGGCCGGGAATTGACGGGCTGCGGGGAGGCCGCCTATGCGGGTATTTCCTCAATTCCGGCTTCGACACCTGCTGGCTCTTCATCTGCGAAGTCGTAGACAGGCACTTGTTCCATACGCTTGGGTTTGGCGCGCGACCTTGCGATCTGTTCGATTCTCTTCGCAACCTTTCCGCTAAAGACAATTTCACCGCATTGGGTGCAGACTTGGGCGGGGACATTCTCCAACATGGTCATCTGCTTGCCCCAAGGCTGGCAATGAGTGACCCTTTGTTCATCGTAGGTAGTTCCAAGGCACATACGGCAGCGCCTCATAATTCCCTCACTTTCCGCGTCCTCAAGTCGTCGCCCCATTCTTCCGGACCCGGTTCGTAAACCGTTATCACAGACGGATCCGGAGGCCGCGACACCACTATATGCAAGGGCCTGTGCTCAGACGTGAATCCGAGAATCAGACAACTGTGACCTCGCGGGTCATCGGGATAGCCTTCTATGATTTCTGACTGGACATCCATGATAGCAAATTCGATTTCAGGAATGGAGATGCACCGTTCTCCCAATTGGATCAAGACATGGTCACTGAAGTCGGGAGTTGATTGTCTGGCACTTTGTCGTATTTCGTCGATAGATGCACCGTCTTGATGTGATGTGGCACGAGAGGGCAAGAGGCAGCCGCCCCTACCCCATACGCTCTTTGACGAAGTCTACGACCAAGGCCGACAGGTGGATGGCGCGCTCGGCGTCCAGGTCGTCGAAGGCTTCGAAGGAGGCGCCGTTGGGCAGAAACTCGGGGTAGCGGGTGATGTAATGGTATTTGTCGAGTTGCCTGGCCTCGCTCTTCACGGTGTCGAACATCATGTCGAAGAGCTTGGCGTCCTCGCAAAGATCCAACAGCGAATGGCCCCAGACGTCCTCCACCCGTTTGCGGAAGAGGTAGGCTTTGATCGCTTTTTCAGCTGCCTGCTGGCCTTGGAAACAGGCCAGGTTGTGCCTGCCGTGTTCGCGCAGGAATCTGGCGTCCGCGAGGTCCTGTTCCGCTTGGCGGAACCAGCGGGCGCCCTCCGCCAGATAATCAGGCATGGAAAATCTCGCGTCCTTCCCGGCAGGCCCGGCCCAAGGCGGGCAAGGTGTCCCGCAAGCTCTCGAACTCTTCCGGCGTGTATACCAGGGTGTCAATCTCGACCGAACTGCCCAGATGGTAGGAGAAAAAGTCGGCCCGGCGGCCGAAGGTGTGTTCCGTTTGGTGAACGATAATCAACTCTATACGGGTGTCGGCCGAGTAGTCTCCGGCTGCCATATCGCCGACCAATATAGCCTTTTCGATGCCAAGCATCGGCAGGGTTTCTTGAATGTTCTCCAGCTCGCGCTCCAGCATTTGTTTCCGGAACTGGGCGAACCCTACCCGCATTGGCATAGAGCAAGTCTCCCGCAGACCAGATTCAACCCAGCAGCACCAAGTGGACTTCCTTGGGGCCGTGGACGCCCTGAACGATGGTCATCTCGATGTCCGCCGTTCTGCTGGGGCCGGTGATGAAGTTCAAGTAGCTGCCCATCTCGCCGCCGTTGCGGTAGTACTCCAAGCGGCGCAGCAAGAACAGGTCGTCCAGGCTCTCCAGCAATTCTTCGGGCCGCACCAAGGCCACGTGGACCGGAGGCACCAAGGAGACCAGCCGGCTCAGTCCCCGGCGGGGGAGTATCACGATGGAGCCGGTCTCGGCCAAGGCGTAATCCGCGCCGGTCAGCCCGAGGCCGGCCTGACGGACCTCCTCCCTGAGGGACTGACGGGTCGCCGCGTCACCGTGGACCATTGTGGTAATCGTGGCCCCGTTATTGCTGAAAGCCGCGTCGACCGGAATACCGTCAAACACCGGCTGGCCGGAACGGACCGCCCGCCGGACATTCAACCGGCGGGCCAAGGTCTCGATATACCCCACGGCGTCTTCCACTCCCGGAGACCGGTACACGTTCCAGCCGCCTTTGGCCGCCATGTCGGCAAACCTGTCCAGCAACTGTCCTTGATTATCTCGGAGATGGCGCCGCAACTCTGCGGCCCGCTGCTCCAGGTCGGCGAGACTCTCTTCGAGGCGGTGGTAGCGTTCCGGAGGGGGCCCGGCGGAGCGTCCCAAGGTATCTCGCACCGATTGCAGGAACTCGGACTTGGGCGTTCCCGGAGCGGCTCCGGCATCAGGGCTGGCCATGGTCGTCCTGGCCGAGACCGTCGCGCCAGACGTCCCGGAACGACCGGGGCGGCGGGGGCGGCAGGTCGCGGGCTCTGGTCCAGCGGGACAACAGCGGCACCCTCGCTTTTCGGGTCCAACCGCCGTCGGTAACCAGTGGGGAGAACGGGACGATGCGGGCAAGCCTATGGACGAACCGGCCCGTCTTGGAAGCGAAGCCCAACAGGGATGGACTGCTCATAAGCCGGGCGAAATTCCGGGCCAAAAACCGCTCAGACCGGGAGCTGGTCCTCTCCTGCGGGTCGGAGCTTTCGGCGGTGCGGTGGCGCAATTCCAGCAACATCCGGGGGATGTTGATTTTGACGGGACAGGCCTCGCGGCAGGCCCCGCAGAGGCTGGAGGCCTGGGGCAGGTCCTTGGACTCTTTGAGTCCCACCAACACGGGAGATACTATGGCCCCGATGGGTCCCGGATAGACCCAACCGTAGGCGTGGCCGCCCACCCGCTGGTATACCGGACAGATATTGAGGCAGGCGCCGCAACGGATGCAGTACAGGGCTTCCCTGAGTTTGGGGTCGCCCAAGAGGCGGGAACGTCCGTTGTCCACCAGCACCAAGTGGAACTCTTCAGGGCCGTCCTCGTCGTCCTGGCGGCGCGGGCCAGTAACCATGCTCACGTAGCTGGAAATACGTTGTCCGGTGGCCGAGCGCGGCAAGATCCGCAAAAAGGTGGCCAGGTCCTGCATCGACGGGATGACCTTCTCCATGCCGGTGATGCCGATGTGCATCCTGGGCGCGGAGGTGCAGAGGCGGCCATTACCTTCGTTGGTGATGATCACCAGGGTGCCCGTCTCGGCCACGACAAAGTTGGCCCCGCTGATGCCGAGGTCGGCCTCCATGAACTTGTCCCGCAGGGTGGTGCGGGCCACTGCGGCCATCTCTTCGATGTCTTCCTGGTAGGGCACACCGAGCTTTTCGGCAAAGAGCTGGGCCACGTCTTCTTTCGATTTGTGCAACGCGGGGGCCACCAGGTGGGAAGGAGTCTCGCCGGCCAACTGGATAATGTACTCGCCCAGATCCGTCTCGTAGACGTCGACGCCCACGGACTCCAGGACCGGGTTCAACTCCAGTTCTTCGGACACCATGCTTTTGCTCTTGGTGGCCACCTTGACACCACGGGACTTGGCCAGATGGCTCACTATCTGGTTGGCTTCCCCGGCGTCCTTGGCGAAGTGGACCTGTCCCCCGGCGGCGGTCACGTTGTCGTGCAACATTTCCAGGTAATAGTCTAGGTGGTCCAGCGTGTGGACCTTGATCCGGCGGGCCTCTTCCCGCCACTCGTCCCAGACCTCGGTGGTGACCTCGTCGATGGCGTTTCGGCGGGCCACGTCGAACCCGGAGCCTACGCGGTCCAACGCCCGGCGCAACTGGGGATTGCCCATGGCTGCCGCAGAGGCGGAGAAAAATTCGTCGGTCTTTATCGGAGGCACTGGGACCTACCGCTCCTCTTCGATGTCCAATACTTGGGCCAAATGACGGACTTTGATGGATGGGTCCTGGCGCCGCAGCGCGCCGCCGATGTGCATCAGGCAGCTCATGTCGCAGGAGACTAGGGCACCGGCTTGGGCCGCGCGGACGTTGGCTACTTTGTCGGCCAGCATCCCTTCCGAGATGTGGGGGAGCTTGACCGAGAAACTGCCGCCGAAGCCGCAGCAGGTCTGGGCCCCTTCCAGGTCTTTGACTTCGAGTCCCGTGACCGCTCCCAGCAACGTATAGGGGGCTTCCCGCACTTCCATCTCGCGGAGCAGGTGGCAGCCGGGATGGAAGACGGCGGAGCCCTCGCTGGCAACTCCCACGTCGTCGACATTCAAAACGTCCACCAAGAACTCGGAGAACTCATAGACCCGGGCCGCCAACGACTCGGCCTCGGCCAGCAAGGCGGGTTCGTCCTCGAACAGGTCTTGGTAGAACACGCGCATCATGGCGGAGCAGGAACCGGAGGGCACCACGACGTAGTCGCTGTCCTTGAATTGACGCAGCACCCGTTTCGCCAGCGTTTTGGCCTCGCGGGTGAACCCGGAGTTATAGACCGCTTGGCCGCAGCAGGTCTGGTCGTTGGGGAAACCTACACTGACGCCCAACCGCCGCAGCACCCGCACCACGCTGACCCCCACCTCGGGGAAGAGCTGGTCGATGATGCAGGTGACGAAAAGGTCGGCGTTGGTTCGAGATTGGCTGGACAACGGGCGCAACCACTAGCAGTCGTGTAAGGGTCCGAACCCGCAAAGCGTAACAGACCACTTTCACGCTGGCAACACGCGCCGCCTCGCGTTGACAGCCGGCGGGCCCGTGACTACACTCGCCAAAACCTTGGAGGAGTACGGCGGCATGGCTGGCGCTACGGATGTGGCAATTGTGGGCGGCGGGGTGATTGGCTGCTCCATCGCTTACCAGCTCACAAAGCTCGGCGTGAAATGCGCCGTGCTGGAGAGGAGGACCTTTGGAGCCGGGGCCTCCGGCGCGACGGCCGGCGTGATATCCCCATTGCGGCACGTCGACCCCGATGTCCGGCCTATGTGGCAACTGGGGATGCGCAGCCTTGAGCTCTTCCCGCAGCTGGCCGCCGAGTTGACCCGAGCGGGCATCGACCCGGAATTCCGCCAGACCGGCGTCCTCAAGCTGGCTTTCAGCGAGGAGCAGGCAACGGAACTGCACGACGAGGTCGAATGGCAGCAGGCCTTGGGCATAGGCGTGGAATGGCTGGATGCCGATGACGTGCTGCACCGGGAACCGGGCGTAAACCATGATGTGCTGGGCGGGGTCAATTCGCCCATGGCGGGCTACGTCAGGGGACAGCGGCTGGTGGATGCCTTGGTCCAAGCGGCCACCCGTTTGGGGGCCGATTGCCGGTATTCGGTCGAAGTCGCCGGGCTGATGCGGGAAGGCCACAGGGTAATCGGAGTCGAGACGTCAATGGGTCCCGTTTATGCGGGTCACGTGGTGTTGGCCGCCGGGCCCTGGACCGGACTCAAAGGCAGGTGGCTGCCAGCGGAGACCGGAATCGAAGTCCCGGTGCGGCCGGTCAAGGGCGAGCGGGTGCTGCTGAAGAAGCCGGGCTTACTGCCCAGACATACGGTGCATAACTTTCACGGCTACGTGGTGCCGTGGGCCGACGGGAACGTCCTGGTGGCTGCTACACGAATCGAGGGCCGTTTCGACGAGCAAGTCACCGCTGCGGGAATCGCCGAGCTGATCGCCAGCGCCAGACTCAGCTACCCGGAGTTGGCCGACGCTGTATTCGTCGAAGCCAGGGCCGGGGTGAGGCCGGCCACTCCCGACGGATTGCCGGTGCTGGGCCCGGTCCCAGGAATCGAAGGCCTGAGCATCGCCGCCGGCCACGATGCCGTGGGCGTAATGCTCAGCCCCGCCACTGCGGAGTTGGTGTGCCAGTACATCCTGGACGGCAACGCCGAACCACTGCGGCCGTTCAGCCTCGAACGGTTCGGCTCTGGCCTGGCTGCCTAGTCGGAAAGGGCTGCTTCCTCGTTGGCGAGGTCCATGTTCTGGTTGGAGCGCCTCTTGTCCTCCGGGATCTTCCCGCCTGGCGGCTTGCCCGGGTCCCAAGGAAAGTAGTCACCCTTCCGCGGTCCCCTCCCAACGCGAACCCTCGCGATACGCTCAATAGACTGGCTGCGTTCACTTTCAGAGGCCATCATTCTTACTCCCCGGACGTCCGCTATTTTACCACATCGTATCGCGTGGTCGCGGTCCAACCCTCGGCTGATTGAGGCGAAGCGGAATGCCGCATGTTGTAAAAGTATGAATGGACCAAGATTGACTCGACGTCTTTCGACAGGACGAATTCGCAAAACTCGTGATGAGTGCCGCCCGGTTCTATGACCAGGCCGTCCGGGTCGAGCCGGTACTGACCTAAAATAGGCCAGTTGAAATCCGGGTAATCCTCTGAATTTGACGTCATTTCATAGACGAACTGCACCTCATTGTCGTCCATAGGCGCTATTTGCTGCAGGCGGAAAAAGCCGTCCCGAATCTCCACGCGGACTTTGGAACTGTTCTTGAGAGTTGCGGTCACCGCAACGTGCAGGTATTGGGTCCCCACAGCCCCATGAGACACGGCGTGGGTGACGGTCAGGTGAGGCTCGAAGTCCCGGAATACTTGCAATTTGTAGCCGGCGAACACGCCGCCAGCGGCGATGGCCAAGGCGGCGACCGACGCTTGGACGACCCCGGCCAAGTCATTGGCACGTTTAACGTCGGGAAAGGCGTAGTGCAGCACCAAAGCAAAAGCGCTCAGGAAAAATACCACGCCTCCGACAGTAACAAAGCTCCGCCGCACCAAGCCCCCGATGTCCGTCGTCGCTGCCGCTCCGCTCGGTGGCGAATCGGTGCCCGCTAATTGTCTAGGATTCGAGGCTGCGGGCCAACCGGCAAGTGTCAGTACGCTAGCCCGACAACACCACGTCCAGAATTGCGACCCGGCCCTCGGCTACGGCCGACAGGCCGGACTGTATGGCGGCCTTGAGGCGGCGTGGGTCCTCCACTCGCTCTCCGTACCCACCGAATGGGGCCGCTAATTCCGCGTAGTTGGGACCCGGTATATCCACGCCGTGGAATATGCCGGACTGCGCTGCGGTCCCCTCTGGGTAGAACGATAGATGCAGGCTCTTCATGGCCGCGTAGCCGGCGTTGTTGAACACCACGATCAGAATGGGCAGCCCGCTTTCTCTGGCGACGCCCAGGCTCTGGGTGATGGGGTTGTAGAGGAAGGAGCCGTCGCCGACGAGGGCGGCCACCGGCCGGCCGGTGGCCGCCAGCTTGGCCCCGAGGGCAAGGCCGAGACCCTGGCCCAAGCCGCCGCCGGGACGAAGGTACGACAGGGGGTTGTCCCAACCAATGCGCCGGAGGATCTGTGCCCGGTGCAAGATGGTCTCATCGATGTAGACGGTGTCGTTGGGCATGACTTCGTTGAGCGTGTTGCACAGGAAGCCGGGGTCGATGGGAGATGCGGCGTCGGCCCCGTCCGGCAGGCTCCGGTAGCGCTTCCAAACGTCGTCGGCAAAAGCTTTGGCGTCGGCTCTCCCGGTCGATTTCGCCTTGACCGCTTGGGTCAATGCCGCCAACGTGGCGGGCAGGTCGCCTTCCAGGTAGTGGTCGGCGTGCAGGTCTTGATAGACCATGTACTCCTTGATCGGGTACTCGTCGATTACCACTACGGTGGCGTTGGCGGGCCCGGCGCTGGGCGGGTACCACGGCACCGGGTCGCCGACGACCAAGAACAGGTCGTACCGCTCCAGCTCCCGGCTGAGATCGTAGCCCCGGTGCAACGGGTGGCTTTTGGGAAAATTCGCGCAGGATGGACCCTCCGACTCGAACACTGGAATCGACAGGGATTCCGCCAAGGCCAGCAGATTGATGAATCCTTCCGGTGTGCGCCCGGCGGAGCTGGTGGAAATCACCGGGTTCGAACTGCAGCGAATGAGCTCGGCCACCCGCTCCACCGCGTCCGGGTCGGGGAAGCTTCTGGGCGCTGCGGCGCGCCGGTGCGTTCCGGCCCGGGGTTTCCACTCTTCCCGCATCACTTCCATGGGGATGTTCAGGAACGAGGGGCCTTTCGGGGTGCGTTGGGCCAGCTCCCCGGCCCGGCTCACCGTTTCGTAGAGAGTCTCGGGGCTGGTTACACGGCTGCTCCACTTGGTGAAGGGCTCGACCAGACGGTTGGGACCGCCAACGACGCTGAGATTGCGCAGCCATTGGGGGCCGGGATCGAAGTCGCTGGCCTCGCCGTAGGTGGCCGACTCCCCGGAGCATACCAGCATGGGCACTTCGCTCTGGTAGGCGCCGTGGATGCCCATAGAGCCTTGGAGCACGCCGACGCCGGCGTGGAGCAGCACCGCCTGCATGCGGCCGGTCATCCGGGTGTAGCCGGAGGCCATGGCCACCGCCAGGGTCTCGTGCCAGCAGTTGATGTAGGTCGGGCCGGGCCGCTCTTCGATGGCCTGGCGGGCCAGGGCCTCCCAGACCGAGGGCCACTCCGAGCCCGGCGAGGAAATTATGTAGTCGACGTCCAGATTGCGCAGCGCTTCCAGAATGGCGTCGCCGCCGTCCATACGTTCAGGCATAGAACCCCCCGAGGTGTTAGCAATTACGAATTAGGAATTACGAATCGGGGCTCCACGAAATTCGTAATTCGTAATTCCACATTCCGAATTTACTTGGCCCAGCGGCATTCGGGCTGGTGGCCATGGGCGCCGTGGTCTATGCAGGTGCAGGACAGGTCTTCCCGCAGTTGGTAGCCGTGGCGCCGCAGGTACGAGTGGAAGCCGACGTAGAAGCCCTCGCCACCGTCGATGGAGTCGAACCCGGCTTGGAAGGCGTCGCGGAGGTCTTGCTGGTTGGGTTGGCTCACGGGGTTCCTTTAAGCTGGGTCAGCCTGTTCCAACAGGGCGGACACGTGCTGTATGAAGTTGCGGACATCGTCAGTTACTTGACGGCGGTCCATTACGGGGTCAGCGACGTTGTGATATTGGTAATAAACTGCATAATTGGTCAGGCTCGTTAGATGATAAAATTGCGACGTCCCAGTGGCGCCGGTTCCGTCCAGAAAGTTGAACAAGTCCGATAGCTCGTGCGTCAACGGATACTGCTCGCCGAGCAAGGCGATCCAGGCTTTCAAGGCCAACTCGGCGCCTCTCTCGGCATGAAAGCCAAAGTCCTCTTCTCTTATGGATGCATCCTGCAGGACGATCATCGCATTGATTTGCCCGAGAGCCATGTCGAGCAGTTCGCGCACGTGGTCCAATTCCGCCACTTCTTCCTCTCCCGGCAGGGTCTCGTGAGCGCCGTACAGAACTCTGCCCTCCCGCCACGACCGTCCGGTCACGTGGTTGATGGACCGCTTCTGGGACCTGTACTCGGGCTCGGTCCAGAGCCTGACGTCGATTCTTTGGAAGAGCTTGCCGGACACCGTTTCGGCGGCGGCGGCCCCCTGTGTCTGCAGGCGTATCCGCTCCTGGGAGCCGATGGGAATGGGCGGCTGCTCGACAATGACGGCCAGGTCTACGTCGCTGTGGGTTTTGTGGTCGCCGCGAGCGCGGGACCCGAACAGGATAACGCAACGAGCGGACAGGGACCGGCCCACTGCGGCGGCCATCGCCTGGATTACTTCGTCAACGCCGACTTCTCTGGCCGGAGATACCATGCGATTACTCCAGCACCTCGGCGATATCCTGAGCGAAGACCATGTCTTCAGTGCCCTCCAGGGTGGGGTCGTTGGGCGAGGCGAGGTATTTGACGAACACCCAAACGCCGTCCTTCGGGTTGGTCACGACCTCGGCGGTGGCGCCGTGGACGGTGGCAATCCTGGCCCCTTCCTCGATGGTGATCAGGTTGACTATTTCCGGCATGCCCTCACCCTAACCCTCTCCCAGAGGGAGAGGGGAGTCGTTGGGCCTTCTCCCAGAGGGAGAGGGGAATCGTTGGGCTCTTTACCTCGATGGGAGGAAAAATCGGTTTCAAAAGAAGAATGTCAGGTTTTTGGCCAGGAGGACACTCTGGTCAAGGATGATCTTGCGTTGTGCTATCTTCCACGAGCCGTCCTCTTTGCGCAGCACGTCTTCCCGCTTGCCGATCAGGTGGTCGGTCTCCGTCTCGCCGCGGTTGCGGTAAATGAGGAACCGGCACTTGAGCGAAACTTCCCGGGGTCCGGCGGCCGAGGGGACGGCGTTCAATACTTGCACGTTGGAGACCATGTGGCAGATGCGGGACAGGGGCTCCTCGGCCCAGTGCACGCCGGTGAGTATCTGGTTCACCCGTCGCTCCAAGGTGGACTTGCCTTCGTCGAACCAGTTGATGTCCTGCCCTTCCCGGGTGAACTCCCGCTCCAACTCGCCGAACTTGACGTTGCGGCGCATGGGCATCCAGTATCGAATGTCGTTCGCCAGCAGGTCCAGCCATTCGACGAAGCGGCGCTCGTCCAGCAGTTCCGCCTCGTGGTAGAGGAACTGCTCGACCTCGTTCTGCAGCAGCATCGTCTCGATGGCGGCACCGGCGGCGGTCATAGCCGGGCACTCGCTTGGACGCCGGCCTCGCGTGTTTCATTGCGCCAAGTGGCAAGGGCGTCCCAGTCGGGCGCAGTCAGGAACTCCGACCAGCGTTGGTAGAAGCCGCGCTGGTTCTGCTCGGCGGCCTTGGCCTCGGTCACGTCGCGCACCAGGCCGGGCAGTTCCAGGCCGCCAGTGTCCGACGGCGGCGAGTCGAAGCCGTGGCCCATCTGGTAGTTGTAGGGATGGCGCCGGGCTATGGCGCCGCGGCTGGCGTTGTGGGCGTAGTTCCAGTTCTCCATGTCGTCCTGCTCGGTGAGACCGGCGGGCCCGGAGTAGCTGATGTAATACTGGCGCAGGAACTCCTTCACCTCGGCGGGGGCGTTTTTGTCGACCAAGAACCAGCGCCAGGCCTCGTGGCTATTGGGGCCGCGCGGGTGCCAGACGGCGATGGTGCGGGGCTGGCGTGGCAGGTAGGAGAAGTTGGGGAACAGGGTGCCCGGACCGGGAATCAAACGGGCCCACTTGCCGTAGTTCTTCCGGCGCTCGCTCTCGCAGTGAGCGAAATAGTCGGAAACGATCCTGGAGTGCTGGTAGGCCGGTATGGGAGCGTCGTCGGGGCGCAGGAAGCTGATGGCGCCGTGGCCCCTTTCGGGGAAGGAGACATCCAGCGCGGCCGCCCCCACGCGCTCTTGGGTGTCGCGGCGCCCGCTGCCGCTGGGTCCGACGCCCACCAGGTCGACGGAGCGGTGGCTGATGTTGTGGTAGCGGTCGCCGACGAAATTCTCGGCCGGGAACTTCCAGTTGCAGGGTATGACCCACTTCTCGATTCCGCCGAAGACTTCCGTCTCGCCGCCAGCGCCGTCCCAGGTGTCCAGCAGGAAGTCGAGGTAGGTCTTGTACCCGCCGATGTATTCCAGGAACGACGGAGCGGAAGCGTCCCAAGTCGCCCAGATGGCGCCCTTGTAATTGCAGGTCTGGGGCGCCTCGATGAGGCCCCACTTGGACTTGTCCAGCTCGCCTTGGTAGGCGTCTGTGAAGTAGGGCACGCCGACCAGTTTGCCGTCGGTGGCGAAGCTCCAGCCGTGGTACGGGCAACTGAAGACCGGGGTGTTGCCCTCGTCGTAACGGCAGACTTTCATGCCGCGGTGAGTGCATGAGTTCAAGAAGACGTGAATTTCGCCCTCGCGGTCGCGGCAAAGGATGACGGACTCTTCGCCCATGCAGGAGACGAAGAAGTCGCCTGGCTTGGGCACCTGCGAAGCGTGGCCTACGAACAGCCAGCACCGGGCGAAAAGCTGCTCCTGCTCTTGGGCATAGATATCTGCGTTGACAAAAATCTCGCGGCTGACCGTGCCCGCCTCGAAGTCTACATAAGCGGGGGCCGATTCCGCGTTGCTGTCGTCGGCGTGTCCTTTCTGCATAATATTGCCCTACCGGCGGCCCCGGGTCCCGAATGCGGACCGGGGCGTCAGCCGTCGAATCAGTCCTTGTCTCCGACGCGAAGTTCGGCCCCCGCCAACTGTTCCAGGACGCGGGCGACCATGGGGAAGCCCTCGCGGCCCCAGCCCTGCACTTGGGCGCGCTGGAACATGTCGTCGGCGATGGCGCCGATGGACGCCGGCGCCTGTACTTCACGGGCCAACTCGCAGGCCAGATGCACGTCCTTCGCCACGATGTCGAGTGCTCCATTGGAGGCGAAGCTGCGGTCCAGTAAGGCTTCGGTGGCGCGGTCGAGCACACTGCTGGAGCCGGCGCTTACCGGGATTATCCGGGCCAGGACGTCCAGATCGATGCCGGCCTTGGCCCCGATCAGCATGCCTTCGATTCCGGCGATAAATGCGCAGTAGCCCAGGTATTGGGTAACCAGCTTGGCGGCGCAGCCCGAGGCTATGGGGCCGACGTAGAACACGTCGCGGCCCATGCAGTCCAGCACGGGCCGGTATTTCTCGAAGACGGCCTGGTCTCCGCCGACCATCATCGTCATGTTGGGCGGCCGGCCGCTGACCGGCGAGTCCAGCATTTCCACTCCGGCCTCCGCGCACGTCTCTGCCAGACGGCGGATGACCGACGGCGAATTGGTCGTGGTGTCAATCCAGCCGCCGCCCGCGCTGAGACCCGCCAGGATGCCATTGTCGGGGTCGGTGAGCACCTGTTCGGCCTCGACCGGGCCCGGCACCGACGTGAAAACCACGTTGCTGGCCTCCGCGACCAAACGCGGGCTGTCCGCCCAGTCGGCGCCCATCTCGCAGAGGTTAGCGGCGGCCTTCCGGCGCACGTCGAAAACGGTTACGGTATGCCCGCCTTCGATAAGGCGCCGGGCCATGGGATTGCCCATAGTACCGGTGCCGATAAAGCCAATGTCCATCTATCACTCTGCAGCAGTGGCGTTATTTTCGCCTTCAAGCGCATGTCTGAGGGAAAATCCCACCGGGGAGGTGTCGCCAATCTTTAGTTCGCGGTTCCCGGTTAAGGCCATCAACCGTCGCAGTTGGTTGTTGGAAGTGATGGTAAATGTCCGAGGGGGCACATATTGCAGAGCCTCTAGGACTGGCAACGCATCCTCGGCCGTCCCGATAGTTTCTCCAATCGTATCGGAGCTCCACTGGTTTTCGTAGAAGTTCCGGTGTCCGATGTGATAGACATCCGAGATAGCCTCGCCTAGCTCCGTGTCCTTAAACTCCGCGACGATCTGGCGTCCAATGTTCTCGACTTGTTGATGGTTCTGGTGGTTCCAGCCCCGCAGCTCGCCGATCACTTTCAAGTTCTGGGCAACCGCACCCCAAGCCTTCTCTCCAGCCTGGAGGCGACTGCCGTGTTCCAGTTCATCCCGGGCTTCCAGCAGGAATCGGCGGGCTATGTCGCGCCTGTCGGCGGGGCTTTGAAACCCTGGCTCCGGCAAAGGTGGTACCGTGGTCATTCGAGTACCTCCGACCCGCTACCGGGCGGCGGCGGCCAAGGAGCGGTGGCCCCATATGCTGCCATTCTCGTGCCGCTGCACCTGCCAGGTGGTGTCGTCGACCGTGCGGGCGCCCCAGCCGTATTCGACGTCGAAACCCGAGGGCGTCTTCATGTAGAACGACGTCATGTGGTCGTTGGTGTGACGGCCCAGGCCACGGGTGATCTCCATCTCTTGATCGAGGACGAGGTCGTAGGTGGCGCCCACGTCGTTCATGCCTTGGGTCTGGAGCATGAAATGGTTGAGCCGCTTGGGCGACTTGGACTCGATGAGGGCCAACGTGTGATGGCGGGGATTGCAGTGGAAGAAGACCAGGTTTCGGATAAAGTCGCTGATCTTCATACCCAGCACGTCGCGGTAGAACGTCAGGGAGCGTTCCAAGTTTTCCACGTGGTAGACCACGTGCCCCAGTCCTTGCTCGCCGGTGACGAACCCGGAGATGGCCCGGGGGGAGTTAAAGGGCTTGTCGAAGCTGATGGGAGGCCCGTAGTAGACCTCGGTGGACGTACCGTCGGGGTCGTCGAACTTGATAAGGCCCTCCACTTTGCGGGCCCTGGCCTCGTCATCCGTGCCAAAGGTCACCTCAACGCCGGCTTCGCGCAGTTGTTCCGCCATTCCCCGTAGGGCCGGCTCGTCGGTCACCTGGAAGCCGACGAACTCGACGTCGTCCTTGCCGCCGGAGCTGACGATGAAGCGGTGAGTGTACTCGTCCATGCGGAGGCTGAGGTTTCCGGTCTCATCCACGCCGTTGGACTGAAGCCCCAGGACGTCGGTGCCGAAGTGCTCCCATTCCTCGATGTTGCTGACGCTGATTCCCACGTAACCAAGTTGCGTAACGCTGGCCATAATTCTTCTCCTGAATAGCCGAATATTTGGGCGGTTGCCAAAAAGCACGCGTCTTTGAAGTATGAGCTCCGGTCAGCTTGCCTTCGGTGGCGGAGCTCCAGCCGTGATAGGAGCGACTAAAGACCGGCGTGTCGCCTTCGTCGTAACGGCGCCGCTATTTGTCCACAGTATATCAATTCACCCCAGAGGGCGCAGAGACCGCCGGGGTATTTGATGGCGTTATCCGCGACCTCTGCGCCGTCTCCGGTGAAAAATCACGGTTTTGCTACCGCCAAGCACTTGCTGGAGTTGAAGATGTAGGTCTGGACGAACTCGACGATTTCCGGGGTGCGCTGGAGCTCGGCCATGGCCCCGGCCAAGCACATCCAATTGAGCATCTCCTGCTGTCCGGCGTCCTCGATGTCCCGGGTGGAGAGGCCGCGCCAAGCCTCGTAATCGCCGGCCTTGAACTCTTCAAACCGCTCCCGGTCCGATTGCACGTCAGGGTAGAGCCAGTAATTCTTCTCGGTCAGGAAGGCGTGGGACCAGCTCGACGATGCGATCAAGGCCACCCGCCACGGGCTATCCCGGAGGGCCCGGGCGGTGGCGGCGCCCAGCTCCATGCACCGCTTCGGCGAAGGGCCGGGCGGGTCGGCGGCCAGCTCTTTGCCGTCGACCGTCTGTGGGCTGGCCCCTCCTCGGTTGCGGATAATCCGGCTGCCGTAACAGTTCACCGCGAAGGGAATCACCGGGTAGTCGAAACCCTTCCGGTCGTAGTCCAGGTACAACAGTGTGTTCAGGAAGGCGTGGCCCAACCCCGGCTCATGCAGCGGCCGGTACGAGTAGGCGATGTCGAAGCCATCGTCAATGAGCGCTCCGGCCAAATAGCGGGCCGAAGGGTGCCCGGAATAGCGGAACGCTTTATCGGCCGGCTCGTCCCACACGTTGGGGCGGGCTCCGCCATCCATTGTGAAGGGGCGGCACTCGTAACTCTCGTAGGCCAACACGCAGAAGGCAGGGATGATGTCCTCCCGGAAATTCTCGTACTGGTCGTCGCCCCAGACCAGCACGACATCGGGGCCAAAGGCGTCGAGCTCCTCCCTAACCTTGCGGAACCCCGACACCAGCTTTTCGCGGTGGTACAGGGCCGACGCGTACCCCTCGTCTTCGCCCCACTCCTCCCTCATGGCTTGAGGCCAGTTCTCGGGATTCTTCCGCTCTTGGGGAATCCGCTCGTTCCGAAGGGCGCGCGTAAGAGAGTAATTCTTGAGCTCGTCGGGCGTGATGAGGGACGGAGAATGGGTAACGCCAACGCCGAGAATTTCGGCCATGATGCGCCTCCTGGGGCGGTGATTCTGCGCCCAGCCTTGGGCCCAACGGCCCGATTGCGTTAGCCTGTTTGTAGCAGAGGGCGAGTAGTGTGTCAACGAGGACGGCCCGAAGAATGGGCTGGAAAAAGCCGTGGGCGTCGCCGTATGGAGTCCCCGTTGGCCGGAATGACCAATCTCGTTAAACTGAATTCCGGAGGACCCGGATGGACCCTCGTTACGACACAATCGGAGTTGGCTACGACGCTACCCGGAGGGCAGACCCGTATATCGCGGGCCGGTTGGCGCATCATCTGGCCATCGGGGCCGAATCCACTTACTTGGACGTGGCCTGTGGTTCCGGCAATTACACTGTCGCCTTGGCCGGTCTCGGAGGCCGGTGGCATGGCGTGGACCAGTCAAGGGAGATGATCCGGTTGGCAAAGCCAAAGTCCGGCGTAATTTCTTGGTGTCAGGCAGACGCGGCGGCCCTGCCGTTCCGCGACGGCGTCTTCGATGGCGCCATATGCACCCTCGCGATTCACCACTTCGACGCACTTGTGCCTGTATTCAGAGAGATTTATCGCGTCGCCTGTGAGGGCAGACTCGTGATATTCACGGCCACGCCGGAACAGATGAACGGGTACTGGCTTAGCGAATACTTCCCGGTTGCAATGGCCAGGTCCATCGAGCAGATGCCGGCGCGGGAGCTGGTGCAAGACTCTCTGACCGCCGCCGGTTTCCGCGTGACGTTCACGGAGGCCTACGAGGTATTGCCTGACCTCCAGGACTTTTTCCTCTACAGCGGCAAGCATCACCCGGAAATGTACCTGTCTGAGACGGTGCGGAAGGGAATATCCACTTTCGCATCCTTGGCCGAACCGGGTGAAGTGACCTCGGGTTGCGCCCGATTGCGCGCCGATATCGAGTCGGGGCGTATCGACCAAGTCGTGAAGTCTTACCGGCGCCAACAAGGCGACTACCTGTTTATGGTCTGCGAAAAGGCCTCATAACGATGCGCCCGGACGCCCCCGGCTTCATTTCGCCTTTACCCGCGTTTACTCCACTGTGCTGCCGCTGCCAAGGCCAGTGCAGTATAATTGTCATCTGTCGGCCCAGCGGGGACAGCTGCATCGGGGTCACCACAGATGGGCGACGAACAACGATGTCAAAATAGCGCGCTACTGAATGAACCACATACTTGGCGAGATATTGCCGTAGGCAGGAGAGGTTTTCGCATGGACTGGGGAATGGCCAACCGCATGGCGCAATTGATCCAGGCCGATGGGCATTGCATGTTCCTGCCCGTCGACCACGGCTATTTCCAGGGGCCGACCCGGAACCTGGAGCAGCCGGGCAAGACCATCGAGCCCCTGAAACCCTACGCCGACGCACTGTTCGCCACACGCGGCGTGGTGCGGGCGGTGGTGGACCCGGCGGACTCGCTGCCCATCATCCTCAGGGTCTCCGGCGGCACCAGCATGGTGGGCGGCGGCGACCTGGCCAACGAGGGTCTCACGACCTCCATGGAGGACGCTGTCCGGCTGAACGTCTCGGCCGTCGGAATCTCGGTGTTCATTGGGTCGGAGTACGAGAGGCAGTCCCTGCTCAACTTGGGCAAGCTGGTCGACGAGGGCGAGAAGTACGGCATCCCGGTGATGGCCGTCACCGCCGTCGGCCGTGAGCTCGACCAGCGCGACTCCCGCTACCTGGCCCTCTGCTGCCGCATCTGCGCCGAGCTTGGCGCCAAGGTCGTGAAGACCTACTGGTGCGACGACGGCTTCGACCGGGTTGTCGAGGGCTGCCCGGTGCCGGTGGTGATGGCGGGCGGGCCCAAGGCCGACACGGAGCTGGAGGTGCTGGAGTTCGTCCATGACGGGATGCGGAACGGCGCCATCGGCATCAACCTGGGCCGCAACATCTGGCAGAGTCCCCATCCCGTGCCGATGATCCGGGCCCTGCGCCACATCGTCCACGGCAACGGCTCGACCGAAGAAGCCCAAGAGATATTCGACAGCGCCAAGGCCGGCGACGGCGTTCTGGCCGGCGTTTCGGATTAGCCACGGTTTTCAACGCCGAGGGCGCGGAGAATAACGCAGAGAACGTAGAGACTGATATGCGCGTGGCGATGTACTACAACAACAGCGATGTCCGGGTCGAGGAGATGCCGGCGCCGGAGATCGGCCCCGGTGAGTTGCTGGTGCGGATCGATGCCAGCGGCATCTGCGGCAGCGACGTCATGGAGTGGTACCGGGTACAGCGGGCGCCGTTGGTCTTGGGACACGAGGTGGCGGGAACGGTGGCCCAGATAGGCAACGGCGTGGAGCGCTTCCGCGAGGGGGACCGGGTGGTGGCGACTCACCACGTGCCCTGCAACGCCTGCCGGTACTGCCTGAGCGGCCATCACACTGTCTGCGACACCCTGCGCACCACCAACTACGAGCCCGGCGGTTTCGCCGAGTTCGTGCGCCTGCCCGCCGTGAATGTCGAGCGGGGGGTGTTCCACGTGCCCGACGGGCTGGGTGCCGACGAAGCCTCCTTCGCCGAGCCGCTGGCCTGCGTCTACCGGGGCCAACGCCGGGCCAACATCGAGCCCGGACAGAGCGTGCTGGTGCTGGGCAGCGGCTTGGCGGGGCTGCTCCATATCAACCTGGCGCGGGCGCTCGGAGCGGGACGGATCGTGGCCACCGATCTATCGGACTTCCGGTTGGACGCCGCCCGCGGCTTGGGCGCCGACTTCACCTTCTCCGCAACAGACGACGTTCCGGCCCGCCTACGGGAGGTCAACGACGGCCGCTTGGCCGATCTGGTTATCGTAGCCACCGGGGCGCGTCCGGCGCTGAGCCAAGCGCTGAACGCGGTGGAACGGGGAGGCACTGTGCTCTTCTTCGCGCCCACCGAGCCCGGAGTGACGGTGGAAGTGCCGGTAAACGAAGTCTTCTTCCGGAACGACGCCACCCTCACCACCACCTACGCCGCCGCCCCCGGCGACCTCTCCACGGCCCTCGACATGATCGCCGCCGGGCGGGTGCAGGTTGGCGAGATGATCTCCCACCGCTTGGGCCTCGAAGAGGCCGGGCTGGGCTTCAAGCTGACCGCTGAGGCGTCGAACTCCCTCAAGGTCATCATTCAGCCGCAACGGTATGTGAATGCCGCGTAAGATCGAAACCAGCGCCAACGACGCCTTGGGCGGCCTGCTCAAGGGGATGCTCGGCAAGTCCGAGGTCTATTCCGAGAGCACCAACACCATTGAGGGCCACTCCGGGCGTCACCCCGACATCCTGGTCACCGGCCCCGGTCGCTCCCCCGTTGTGGTGGAGGCGGAGTACGAACCAGCCAGGACCGTAGAGGCGGAGGCAAGAGACCGCCTGGGCTTGGCGGTGACCGTCAACCCCCGTCCCATCGAGGCTGCCATCGCCCTGCGCTACCCCGAACAAGTGGCCGATGCCGACGACCTGGCGGCTGCCATCGCCTCCGCCAAACTGTCCTACTGCGTGTTCTCGGTGGAGAGGTACGGCCCGTCCCCCGCCCGGGAGATTCTAAGCGTCGCCCGCTTTCCCGAGTCGGGCTGGCTGGAAGGCTCGGTGTCCGACCTGGCGTACCTGGTCCGCCTGGTGTCCGTGCCCCAACTGGCCGTCGACCGCGCCGCCGATTCCTTGCAAAGCGGAATAAACAGAGTCGGCGCGGTACTGGACGAACTTGAGCAGAGCCGCCCCGCGATCAATTCCTCCATCGCACGTCTCTTGGGGATGCGAAACTTGCCCCAGACCCGCCGCATGGCCGGGGCCATTATTGCCAACGCCATGGTGTTCCACGAGCGCATCGCCGGAATGCACGATAACATCAAGGCATTGAACCTGGTCTGCGGTCCGAATGTTACGAATCCGCAGGGCGAAACCTTAGCAGCCTGGACCGAAATCCTCGGGATAAATTACTGGCCGATCTTCGCCATCGGGAGGGACATACTTCAGCAGCTTCCGGTGCCGGAAGCAGGCCGGATTTTGAGGCTCCTGGAATATACAGTTGGGGAAGTTGGCGGCACGGGTATCGGCAATGCGCATGGCCTGACTGGACGGGTGTTCCAGCGGCTCATTGCCGATCGCAAGTATCTGGCCACCTTCTACACGCTGCCCGCCTCAGCTGCGTTGTTGGCCCGTCTGGCAGTGGCGAAGCTCGATGGCGTGGACTGGAGCGATGCGGACGCCATCGGCAGGCTGCGAATCGGAGACTTTGCCTGCGGCACCGGCGCTTTGCTGTCGGCGGTCTACGAGCAGATCGCAGCCCGCCACGAGAACGCCGGCGGCGACCCGGCGGCGATTCACCCGGTGATGATGGAAGAAGTGCTCTACGGTTGCGACGTGATGCCGTCGGCCGTCCACCTCACTGGGTCCACTCTCTCTGGTATTCAGCCCGAAGTCAGGTTCGGGAAATCCTGCCTTTACCCCATGCGTTACGGGCGACAAGAAGACGGCAGCGTCAAAATCGGTTCATTGGAATTCCTGCAGTCTGATTCGGAGCCGACGTTGTTCAATTCCAGCGACCCGTCTTCCCGCACCGGCAACGCTGGCGGGGAGACCACCAATCAGGTTATTGCCAACGTGCCAGACGAAGGTTTTGACCTGGTGATCATGAACCCGCCCTTTACCAGTAATACCAAAGGTTACGATGCCGACGACGGGGTTGTTAATGCCGCTTTCGCCGCCTTTGACTCTTCCACTGGCGACCAAGAGGATATGGCGGCCCGGATGAAGGAAAAATCAGCGAAGACCTGCTATCACGGACACGCCGGGCTGGCCTCGGCCTTTGCCGCGCTGGCCCATCGCAAACTCAAACCCGGCGGCGTGTTGGCCCTCGTTTTGCCGTTTACCGCAATCAATGGCGGAGCATGGGGGAAGTTCAGACAGTTGGTTACCACCTCTTACAGCGACCTAGCCATTCTAAGTATCGCCGCAGCTGCTGATCATGAACTGTCATTTTCAGCGGACACCGGTATGGCGGAATGCTTGGTGATAGCTCGTAAAGAAGCAGGAACCGCGTCTCATCGGCGTGGTCGTTTCACCTCATTGCGACGCCGTGCCCAAGGATTTGCTCACGTCGCCGCGATCGCGGATGCTGTCATCGACAAGCGTTCCATCAGGAGGTTAGAGGACGGGCCGTACGGTGGCACCCCGTTGGCCGTTGGAGATGAATTGGCTGGTGAGTCCATAGAAGCTCCAATTGACGATCCTATTAGTGGATGGGGAGTAGCGCGCATCCTTGACGGATCTGTTGCTCAGGTCGCAAATCTGCTTTCCACGGGCGATCTTTGGCTACCGGCAGAGTCGAAAATACAAGCCATCCCAATGGTGTCCCTGAATGAGATAGGTCAGCGTGGTGTTGACCACCAGCTCTTTGTCAGCGTTGCCCATAAAGGTCCGTTCATAAAGACGGCACCTAGTGGGACTGCCACTTACCCTTCTCTGTGGAATCACGATGCCAAAAACGAAACGAGGATCGCCTGCCTGCCCGATTCCCAGATGATAGTCCGGTGCGGTATGGAGATGGCTGCGCAAAGTTTGTGGAAGGTAGCTAGCAGGTCCCACATCACTCAAGAATTTCGATTTACATCTCAGCCACTTGTAGTCGCGATAACAGATCAAATGAGCATTGGTGGTAGAGCTTGGCCTAATGTGCGATTTCCGGAGGATAGATTCGACTTGGTCTTTGCGTTGTGGGGCAACTCGACACTTGGAATGTTGCTATTCTGGTGGCGGGCTAGTCGACAGCAGAGTGGTCGAGGCGCGATGACAATAAACGGTATCGAAACCCTGCCCGTTCTTGACTTCCGTGCCTTGAGCGACGAACAGTTGGCTATGGCCGAACGCATTTTCGAGGAGTTTCGGGGGTTGGAGTTGCAGCCCGCCTACTTGGCCGACGCCGACGCGAACCGCGCGCTGCTGGACCGGCGGGTGGTGTGCGACCTGCTGGGCTTCGACGAGGATGTGTACCGGGGCGTGCGGCGTCTGGCGGCCAAGTGGTGCGCCGAGCCGTCCGTACACGGCGGCAAGGCCCGGCCCAAGAGCGCGGTCTACGTAGAATGACCGGGGCGGGGAGGGCTCCTTGGCGGGCCGGTTGGTCGTTTAGTCCAGCAGGAGGGGGTCCAGCTTGTCCAGAAGGCGGGCTATTCTGGGGATGCTTCTCTGGACCTCTTCTGGAGGACTCCAATTCTCGTAGTAATTGACGTGCAGCCAACTGGCGGTCTGGAACAGGGTTTCCAATTCCTCATCCCCAGTTTCCGCAACCAGACTGCTGACGGTCTGGCGCAGCAGAGGGTGGGCGTTGTGCGGCCAGCCGCGGTGCTGGGCGACGGCTTTCACGATCTGGGCGGCCGCGCCCCACGCCTTTTCCGACGCTTGACGGTGGTCCCCTTTGGCCAGTTCGTCCCTGGCCTGTTCCAATAATTCCCGGCTGGCGGCGCGGTACGTTTGGACTTGCATTAGTTCTCCTTGAGTGCTCCGGCTAATTTTACCACTTCCGCCAGGGGCCAATTGTTGTACAATCTAGCGACTTGGCCTGTCGGCCGGGACTTGGCCCGACAGACGACTGCGAGACGAGGCAGCAATGGAATTCGGACTGTTCCTGGAATTCCCGGTCCGGGAAGGCGCCACGGAGAACCAGGCGTTCAAAGAATCGTTTCGATTGGTCGATGAAGCCGAGGAACTGGGCGCCGAGTCCGTGTGGCTCGCCGAGTACCACTTCAATCCGGCCCGGGTCCTGGCCTCGCCCATAACCATCTCGAGCGCCATCGCGGGCCGCACGCAGCGAATCAGGCTGGGGACTGCGGTGCTCCTGCTTCCCTTGGCCAACCCGGTGCGGGTCGCCGAGGAAATCGCCACCCTCGACCAGATCAGCGACGGGCGCGTGGAGTTCGGCATCGGCCGCGGCACCTTCCCCAACGTCCACGAGGGGTTCGGGGTGCCCTTTGCGGAAAGCCGGGGCCGCTTCGAAGAGAGCATCGAGATCATACTGAAGGCGTGGACCACCGAGAGCTTCTCGTTCAGCGGCGAGCATTTCACCGTCAACGAGCTGTCGGTCACCCCCAAGCCGTTCCAGACCCCTCACCCGCCGGTCAAGGTGGGAGTCACCTCCGCAGAGAGTTTCCCAATCGTTGGGCGCATGGGCTACGACATCCTGATCAACCCCTCCCGGGTTTTCACGCTGGAGGAGTTGAAGCCGTCGATCCGGGAATACCGGCAGGCGTGGAAGGACGCGGGGCACGAGGGCGAAGGCAAGGTCGGGCTGCGGATACCCATCTATCTCTCCCACGACGCCCGGAAGGCGCACGACGAACCGATGGAAAGCGCCATGTTCTCGATAGACCGCCTCTCGGACCGGGTGGCCAGCTACGCCGGCTATGCCGGCACCTTGGGGGATTGGGGCGCTCAGGCCGAGCGGGTTCGCAACATGACCTACGACGACTGGCTGCGGGACAAGGTAGCCTACGGCACACCCGAATCGGTGGTGGAGAAGCTGGGCTCGTTGGGGGATGAGCTGGGTTTGGACCAAGTGATGTTCGAAGTCAACTTCGGAAATCTAATCCCCTTGGAAAACCAGTCCCACAGTCTGCGGCTGATGATGGAAGAGGTGGTGCCCGAACTGAGTTAGGAGTGGGGAGTGCGGAATGTGGAATGGAAACGCATGATGAAGATTGTCTGAACTTTGATTCGTTTGATTTTTCTGATTATTATGATTTCGGGTCGGTTCAATCATGCAAATCATCACAATCAGAAAAATCGCAGTTGAGACGTTACCAGCGCTGGCCGGGCGTCCGCTCCTGCATTATTTCGCCGAACAGTGTCAGGACCTGGTCGATGCGCAGCACCACAATGGCCCCTTGGCTGTCCTCCAGGTATCTTTCGTTGACCAGCCCCGACTCGAGCAGGCGGCCGGTCATTTCCTGGAAGACCTCTCCCTCCCGGTGGACGCTGGCGGTGCAACGGAACTTCCACCCGGTGTCTTGGGCAGTATTCCTGAACAGGACGATTACCTTGCGATTCTCTTCGATGTGCTCCAAGGTCGCCCGCCCGGTCCTGTCGCGGTAAATAAGGGTATCCTCGCCCACTGTCAGCACGGTGCCGATATAGCCGCAGTTGGGGGTCCCATCCCCGGAGGCAGTGCCCACGATGCAGGGGTACCCATCCTCCCGGGCGTTGTTGATCAACCGGGTCATCTCTTCCGTTAGCTGTATCACGTCCGGCCTCCTAATTTTCCGGCTGCTGTCTGGCGCCTGAATGTTCGGTCCCGCTGAGACGCCCCCGCAGCACCCCCGTGGATACCGGCTTTCGCCGGTATGACGATGGACTGCACTCAGACGATGGACTGTGCTCGTCGAGGGACTGTCACGAAGTCTGGACAATTACTCCGGCGCGGCCATCGTTGCTCCTTGCGCGGCGATACCGTTATTCTAATCAAATGAAACGGATACTGGTCACCGGCGCGGCCGGTCAGCTTGGCTCCGAGTTGGTTCCGGCCCTGCGGGAACGTTACGGCGGTGAGAACGTCGTCGCCGCCGGGCACCGGAGCCCGCTTACCGACGAGGTGGCGGATACCGGCCCATCCACCCGGGTGGACGTTACCGATCAAGGGTCGATCGGCCGCGCAATCAGCGAATACAGTATAGACTCGTTATACCATCTGGGCTCCCTGCTCTCGGTGACCGCCGAGGCCAACCGCCCGCTGTCTCACCGGGTCAATATCAACGGCCTGCTCAACGTCCTGGAGGCTGCCGCCGACGCGGGGCTGGAACGGGTGATCATTCCCAGCTCCATAGCGGCCTTCGGAGTGGACACTCCCCATGACAACACGCCCAACGAGACCCTGCAACGGCCCACGTCCCTCTACGGTATCTCCAAGGTATTCGGGGAACTGATGGGCAACTATTTCTATGAGCGGGTGGGCCTGGACGTGCGCGGGGTGAGGTTGCCGGGAGTGGTGAGCTGGAAGGTTGAGCCCGGGGGCGGCACCACCGATTACGCGGTGGACGCATTCTACGGCGCAATCCGGGAGGGCCGGTACACCTGTTACCTTCGCCCCGGCACCTACCTGCCGATGATGTACGTTCCCGACGCAATCAAGGCAATGATCGAAGTCGCCGAGGCCGACGCCGCAAGTCTGCGTCACCACGCCGATTTCAACGTCAACTCAATGAGCTTCGAGCCAGACGAGCTGGCCGCGGCCATCCGCAGGCGTATCCCCGGCTTCGCCATGGACTACGAAATCGACCCGCTTCGGCAGTACATCGCCGACTCATGGCCCAATTCCTTGGACGACACCGTGGCCCGCCAGGAATGGGGTTGGCGCCCCGACTATGGCCTGGAAGCCATGGTGGACGACATGTACGAAAACCTGTCGCGCAAACTGGCACAGGGGTAAACGCCATCCGGCGGAGGCGGGGACCGGGTCGGGCTACCGGCGCCCGCCGTGATTCAGGCGCGGTGATTCAGGCGCCAGGTATACATAACCACCGCCACTGCTGTCGCAAGGTTGAGGCTGGACACCCCCGCGACCATCGGTATCGAGACGCGCGCTTGGGCCGCCGCCGCCAACTCGTCACTGATCCCGTCGCGCTCGTTGCCGAAGGCGAGCACGCAACCGGGAGGGATGGTTTCCGGCCGCAGGGCCTCCCCCACGGGATCGACCGCCAGCAGCGCCCGGCCGCAACGCGGGAGGGAGTCGCTCCGGGCCACCGGCAACGCGAACTGCAGCCCCACGCCGGAGAGCACCGCCGACGGGTGCCACGGGTCCTGTGCGCCGGTGGTTACGAACCCGCCCGCCCCGGCCGCCGCCGCCACCCGGACGGCCGCGCCGATGTTGAACGGGTTCCGGGGCCGCTCCAGCAGGATGACCGGGTCGGAGCCGGCGTTTTGTATCACATCCGAGGCGGTGATGCGGGGCCGTTGCGCCAAGGCGATCACTCCGGTGGGCGCCGGCACCGGCGCCAACTCCGCGAACACCTCGGCAGGGATGGAGGCGACGATTTCCTGGAGCTGGGGGACAATGTCCGGGGCCAAAGAAGCTCCCAGTTGCTCCACTACGCCAGCATCCACCGCCACCGCCTCCAGAATCTCGGCCCCAAACCGCAGGGCGTGTTTCAGCGGATGGAAACCCTCCAACACCACCAACGAAGGATCGGCCCGGGCGCCCCGGAACCGGTTGATCAGGTACTGGTCGGCCATGAACCGCCGGTTCATATCCGTCTTCCGCCCATTGCTCGACTCCCAATCCGCTCATGCGGTTATGGGGAAAGATGATATCACGGGTATAATCCTGGAACTGCCGGGAGAAAATTCCCGGCTGAAGGATTAAGAAACTATCTCAAAACGGTTTTAACCAGAGGGTTCAGGGTTGGATTGGGAAGGTTAATGCAAGGTAAACAGGTGTTGTGGTGGATGATGGGAAGGAAGGGTACTCTGCCGACTATATGGGAAATCCCGGATGATCTGTGGGAATAGATTCACCCGGTCATTCTGGAGATGGACCCACCGAGCTCCACGGGGCGCAAGCGGGTTAATTCCAGGGGAATCCTGGACGGGATCATCTTTCGGATACGCACCGGTTGCCACTGGAATCGGCTGCCCAAGGAGCTGGGAGACGACAGCACTATCCACCGGACCTTCCAGCGCTGGGTCGAGCTGGGGGTTCTCCAGCCAGTCTGGCTGGTATTGCTCAATGAGTGCGAGGAACTGGGGGCTGTGGAATGGGAATGGCAGGCTGCGGACTGCGCCATGGGCAAGGCCCGTTTTGGAGGGATTAGGTCGGCGTCAACCCGACGGACCGAGGCAAGGCGGACATCAAGCGGAGCCTCCTGGTCGACGGGAGCGGAGGGCCGCTGAGTGCGGTGGTGGCCGGGGCCAAGGTTCACGATCCTAAGTTGCTGGCGATGACCTTGGAAAGAATAGCAATGCAGCGTCCTGATACCGGGATCCAGCATCAGTGCCTGGACAAAGGATACGACAATCCCACTGGCCACAGGGCCGTGGTGACTCACGGGGACCTGGGACACATCCGACGCATAGGAGAGGAGAAGCTGGACTCCGATAGGGTGAAACGCTTTCCCGCCAGGCGCTGGGTAGTGGAGCGGACCCTGGCCTGGCTATCCAAGTGCCGTGCGATCCTGGCGCGCTACACAACTTGGTGCGCTACGACAAGAAGGTATCCAACTACATGGGCCTAATCCAACTGGCGTGCGCCCTCCTGTGGTATCGGCGCCAACGGCAATCCATGCTTTGAGGAAGGTTCTTGGGTATTTTTGCACCAACCATCATTAGAATAGGGCAGGATAAAAAAGAGAGGTCGATAGAATGCAATGAACCGCGGAGCTCTATTCGTCCTGGTGCTGTTGATCATCCCGGCAGCCATCTCTTGCAGAGGAGAGGCGCCCGACGTTGACGCCACCGTCACTGCAAGGGTTGCCTCGGAACCTGCCACCAGGCTGGCAGTGGCTACGCCTGCGACGACCTTTGTTCCCAGTCCCACCTCTATGGCCCATCCAACTCCTATGGCTCATCCAACTCCCGTTCCTACGAACACGCCTAGGCCAGTGCCATCACCAACGGCCCTTCCGACTCCTACGAGCACGCCGAGCCTGGCGCCTACCGCGACGCATACAGCCACTCCGCCGCCGACACCCGTTCCGACGGTGCCGCCCCGGTCCGCTCCCACACCCGATCCCGCTGCCATTCCGGCCCTTTCGCCAGCGGCATTGGACCAGTGTTCTAACGGCATCGCCGTGGGGCAGCCCGACCGGAATCCGGAATTGGTCCGGGACTGCGCTGCTCTGCTTATGGCCAAGGAATCGCTTGACCGAAACGGACTCCTGAACTGGAGCCCGAACATTTCCATCGATAGTAGGCAGGGCGTCGCTGTTGACGGCTGGCCGAGTCGGGTAGTGCACATCTATATTGTTGGCATGGGCCTAGTCGGGGTCATTCCCAGGGAACTCACTCACCTGACAGCCCTGGATGACCTGATCCTGTCCGACAATCAGCTCAGTGGCACGATACCACCGCAACTTGGCCTGCTGGCGAGCCTGGAAAGGCTGGCATTCAGGAACAATCGGTTGACCGGCGAAATCCCGCCGGAAATCGCAAGCCTGGAGAAATTGCTGGTGCTGGGGCTCGGCGACAACCAGTTGTCGGGTGAGATTCCGCCAGTGCTTGGACAGATGGACGGCCTTATTTCGCTATCCCTCGGTCGCAACCGGTTGACGGGTGGCATCCCTCTCGAACTCGGTCAACTGAGGAATCTGTCATCGCTGTCTCTGGGCAACAACCGGCTGACGGGTGAAATCCCCCCCTGGCTGGGTGACCTCGCATATCTGGACCAGTTGTCTCTCAGCAACAATGAGCTTGCCGGCTAAATACCGCGGGAGCTGGGCAACTTGGCGTACATGGAACAACTAAGTCTGAACGGCAACGGTCTGATCGGTAAAATACCGTCTGAGCTGGGCAGCCTGACCCACCTAACGCAGTTGAGGCTCTGCTGCAACCAGCTTACCGGTGGAATACCTCCTGAACTTGGCAATCTGATTTATCTGCAGGTCCTGGACCTCAGCGGCAATCAATTGACTGGCGAGATACCGTCTGAGCTGGGGAACCTGGCCAGCCTGTTCCGTCTGGATCTGGGAGGCAATGAACTGTTCGGCTGTGTACCCAAGGCCCTACAGGATGCCGAGACCGTTGGGGGCGTAGAGTTCTGCGAATACGACGAGCCTGCGAGTAACGATACCGCCACTGCCACGAAAACCGAAACCGGCCAGACGGGAACCGCCAAAAAGATCACGCACAGCCCAGAGTTGGTCGCCTCTTGCTCCAACGGCGACGCCGTGCCCGACCCGGGGGACAACCCAGGCCTGGTGAACGACTGTGCCGCGCTCCTAGCCGCCAGGGACACACTGGCGGGCATCGGGCAGCTCAACTGGAACCCGGATACACCCATATATGATTGGGATGGCATCTACCTTGATGACTCACGAACCCGTGTAGGGGCTTTATTTCCCCAGGGCGGAAGGCTCACCGGAGAGATACCACCGGAACTAGGTTTGTTGACAGGTCTCGAACGGCTGAATCTCGGAGGCAACAAGTTGTCAGGGAGCATACCGCCCGAACTGGGACGGCTGGAAAACCTGTGGAGTCTGGACTTGGAATGGGGACTGCTGACCGGTGAAATACCGCCGGAGCTCGGTCAACTGGCAAATTTGACGGACCTCCATCTCTGCTGTAATCACCTGTCGGGGGAAATACCGCCGGAACTCGGTCAATTGGCCAATCTTGAAAGGCTCAGCCTCTGGCGTAACGAGCTGACCAAGGAAATACCTGCGGAACTGGGCCAATTGGATAACCTCGAAAGTATGTCCTTGGGCCAGAATCGGTTAACTGGTGAGATACCCCCCGAGCTGGGGAATCTTCCAAACCTGCAAAGCTTGAACCTTAGCGACAATCAGCTGTCCGGAGAGATACCACCGGAAATAGGCAACCTTGCTGCCTTGCGATGGCTGGGCGTGGCAAACAATGCTCTCACAGGAGATGTGCCAGCGGAGTTGGGCCAACTGGAAATCCTGGAATATCTGGGGATCGCGGAAAACCGGCTGACCGGCTGCATACCAGAAGCCCTCTGGCAGGTGCAGACCGGCAGTGAACTGCCTTTTTGCCGATAGTCACAACCGGCTTGGAAACTATCTCAAAACTCCCTCCCGCTTGATGGGGAAGGGATAAGGTTGGGGGTGGAAGTATCCTAAAAAGCCGCCAGAAAGTATGCATAGATGGTTTTGAGATAGTTTCTAAGGGGGACGAGAGATGACCAAGGCCGCTGACAACCTGCCGGCGCCCTCTCCCGGAGCGGGGGATTACCTGGAAAGAGCGATGGCTTGGTCCGACGAGGTGAGGCGACGGACCGATTGCCGACTGGACATACCATACGGCCCGGAAGAGCGCCAGAAGCTGGACCTTTATCTGCCGAAGCGCGGAACGGGGCCCGCGCCTGTTTTCATCTTCCTTCACGGCGGTTACTGGGCAATCGGGCACAAGGATACCCTCGGATTCATGGCCAAGACCATCACCCCGGTCCCGGCCATACTGGTGACGGCCGGGTACCGTTTGGCCCCTGGGGCCAAGTACCCGGAGCAGGTGGACGATTGCCGGAACGCCCTATGTTGGGTCTACGAGAACATCTGGAAATATGGCGGCGATCCGGGCCGTATATTTGTCGGCGGGCATTCGGCGGGAGGCCATTTGGCCGCGCTGGTCACGCTGCAACGGGGCCGGTTGTCTGAATTTGGCCTGCCGCCGGATGTAATCAAGGGTTGTTTGCCCGTCAGCGGCGTTTTCGATGTCACCGCCGCTCCCCTAGAGCGGCAGGAGGCGTTCCTGGCGTCTCCGAAAGACGCCGTAGAGGCAAGTCCGTTGCACAACACTGCCGGCAACACGGTCCCGTTCTTCTTGGAAATCGGAGAGAACGATTTTCCAAATCTGCGGTCCCAGCACCCGAAGATGGCGGAGCGGTTGCGGGCCGAGGGCGGCATAGTGGAGGAGATGGAGCGGCCCGGCCTGGACCATTTCGGGATCAGCCTGGACCATGGGGACCCCGCCAGCCCTTGGGTAACCCGGGTCAGAGAGTGGTTGACCTCCTGAGAACCGCCATGGGCCGCATCGCGAGGATGGTCATGTCTCCTCAGCGGCCTTGATCAACTCCGCGAAGAGGTCCTTGGGAGTGAGCCTGACGATAATGACCAAGGCCAGCAGCGCGAATGCGACGTCGTCTACGGCTATGCCGGGTATCAGGTCGATGGGGCTGACCAGGTACACTACCACCAGCACGGGCAGCAACCGGGCCAGCCAAGGCACACGGCGGTCGGTGATCAACAGCCGGAAGAATGCGACTTTCCGCATCAGCCGCAGCCTCGCGAAGGAGGCGTACGGCTCACGGCGGCCCAGGAAGCGTACAACCAGGTAAGCCAGGATGCCGCCAGCGGCCACGCCGGCGGCCCCAAGTATTACTATATTGACCCAGGACAATCTAGGTGCTACATCCTGTCTGATATTGATTTCGAAGGAGCGATTCCATGGCAATGTACCGTATTTTCGCCAGCGCAGATGGGGAAAGCCACATCGAGGACTTGAACCTCGAGGACCGTCCGGAGTTGGGCGCCCTGACCAATCTGTCGGAGGCCAGGGTCCAAGAGTTCGACGGCAGCAGGAACATGGACTTCCACCCCCTGCCCGAGCGCCGTCTAATCGTTCATCTTTCCGGCGAAGTCGAGATCGGCACCACCGACGGCCGAAAGCAGCTGTTCCGTGCCGGCGACGTGCGGCTCATGGAAGACGTGACTGGCCGCGGACACAGCCACGTCGACCTTTCCCCATCGGCTGCCGTCTACATACTGCTTACTGACTAATCCTCCGGCTGACCCCAGGGGCCTTCGCAGTCAGTGGCGGCCGCCGATAGAGTGCATGATCAGGTTGCCCTTGGCCACCTCGGCCATCACCTCCACGGCTTCCGCGAGCGTTTCGTCGTCCGCCCCCAGATGCTTCACGGCATCCAAGTGGAAGCGCACTCAAACGCCGCAATTGTTCATCACGGATACTACGTAGGCGATGAGCTTCTTGGTCTTCAGGTCCAGGCGCCCGGGGCCCATGGCCTGCCTGTAGTGGGCCCAATACGACTCCAGGTGGTCCTCGTTGTGGGCGATTAACTGAAACGTTTCGGGCACGAAAGACCACCCCATGGTGGCCTTTATCTCGTCGTAGATTTCCTTGACCCGGCCGGTGGCCTCCGGCTCACGAACCAGCTTCAGACTGGTCAAAGCTTCACTCCGTCAACGATTTTCTTGGGTGTTCCCTGCGGGGCATCAGTACGGCAGCGTCCAGGACTCGGAGAAGGCCAGGGCGCAGGTGCTGTGGGCCCTGTCGTCCCGTTGTCTGGGGAAGG
The DNA here is from genome assembly GCA_965220625.1 of Dehalococcoidia bacterium. Lineage (GTDB taxonomy): Bacteria > Chloroflexota > Dehalococcoidia > Lucifugimonadales > UBA3495 > VXOI01. The sequence continues at coordinate 568,949 of CBDCQN010000003.1, read as the reverse complement.
GTCGGCCGCTGGCGAATTTGCCGTCGATGGTTACCCTGGCGCCGTTGGCGGGTATCAGGACGGTAGAAACGCCGTGGGGACGTTCGGGGTTGCTTCCGGGGAAGCTATGGCTCATGTAGGGTTCGCCCAAGTCGTACCAAGTGAGGGCTATCTCTTCGCTGCCCGAGCTCACCGATTCGGTCCAGAAAGACCGCAGGTCGCCGGAGCTCCGGAAGCAGGCGTCCCGGGCTGGGAGCTCCAGGTTACCGAACGTCGGGTTGATACTGCCCTGGATTTCGCTCTGCAGCCAGCGGGTCATCTGGATATTGTCGGTGTATATCCTGGGCTCGTTGTTGGTGAGCTCGCTCTGCAGGAACAGAACGTGTCCGGGGCCGCCGGGCGAAAACAGAATGCGCCAGAAGCTGGCATCGGTGGTGGCGGGCCCGTCGTCGGTCTCGCTCAATCGAATGTAGGGATTTTCCCCGGTCAGCAGCAACCGGTTGGGGTCTATGGGACTCTGAGCGGCCATAATTCTTGCTCCTCAGTGAAGATAGGGACTGGAGGCGGTGGTCCCCCCGCTATTCTACGCCATGAGACGGGCGCGGGACTCCAAGCTTCCGGATGATACCAAATCCGCGTGTTGCCGTGGCCCCCGGATTTGACATTGGCGGGGACCGCCGTCGAATGATATGTTTCTAGGGTCATGACCCAAGCCGTACCCAGGAGAATTCTCTCGGCCGCGATGCTGGCCGCCGTTCTGGTGTTATCGGGGCTGCCGGGCTGCGGCGCAGGGGGCTCCCCGGCGCAGACCAGGCCGGCGACGCCAACGGCCGTGGCAACCACTACGCCTTCGGGCTCTCCGGCCGGTGCCACCCAGGGCGCGGCGCCTGCGGCCACTGTAGCTACCGCATCGCCCACAGACGACGGAGGCGCCGCGCCGCCACCGCCCAGCGCCGTGACCGCTCTCAGCCCGGACGATGCACCGGCCTTCGATTTTCGGTTCACCCTCTTTCAGGGCGGAGATCTTGTGGGCGGAGAATCTTTAGACCTGTCGGACCTCCGGGGGACGCCGGTGGTGTTGAACTTCTGGGCCAGGCTTTGCACGCCCTGCTGGGCGGAGATGCCGGAGTTGCAGGACTTCTACGAAGAATTCGGTACCAGAGTCCATCTCTTGGGTATCGACATCGGGAAGTTCACCGGGTTGGGTTCGGCCAAGGACGCCAGCAGCCTGCTCGACTCTCTCGGCATCACCTATCCGGCCGGCTTCACCGAAGAGGGCGCGGTCGTGCGAGCGTACGAGGTGCGGGCCATGCCCACCACGGTTTTCATAACGGCCGAAGGGAAGGTCTTCCGTATATGGACGGGGGCACTGGACCGCCAGGAAGTGACGGAAATCACCGAGGCGATGCTGAAAGAGGGAACGCGCTAGAGCCGCCGAACTAGAGCATGTCAACGAGACTGAGCAAGGCCCAGAGTCCTTCGACATCTCATTCAATCTGAGGAAGTTAAAGGCCCGTATGCCGCCCTCCATACCGGACTATCCGACGGAAATCCACTTCAACAAATGCGCCGACAGCAGCGGGTACGCACAGCGACCAGTAGGCAGGAGCGAGAATTACTATCTCTTTAAGACAGCAGTCCACGAAGCGGGGCATGCCTTTGGCCTTTCCAATGTCACCGACCTATGGAAATATCTCGGAAACGGCATACCGTGGCCCGAATGGTTCGACCCCTTCGCCCAAGAAACCTACGTGGCCTCTCATCCTACTATTGCCGACTCAGCAATGAACTACGACGACACCGAGCAGAATTGCTCGCCACATGCCTTTGACGTCCTCGCCATTTCTGCGCTGTACCAAAGTGTGAGATGACAGCAAAGCTGCCACGGATTGCCTTCCTCGCAGCCCTGCTGGGCTTCGCCCTACTGGGAGCGCGGTCGGAGTGCGACTCAGAAGCAGAATTATTGCGCTATGGCAGATCCTCTCCGGACCGGGGAAGGGTGCAGTGGACTCCCGATGGCTCGAAAATCGTTTTCAGTGGGGGCGGCAAGATAGTGGTTGCCGACGCATTGGGGACGGAGTTGCAGACTATCCCGCAGGGACCGGCAACAACCTTTCCATTCCTGGAGGACAACACTCCCCGCATCTCGCCCGAAGGCTCAAAGATCGTCTACGTGACTTACAGGTACTCAAAGGGCATCAGGAAGACACACAGTGATGAGATAGCCACAGCGAACATCGACGGCTCCGATCATCGGAGGCTCACATCCGACCCCTACGACTATCACCAGCCCGCCTGGTCGCCGGACGGTTCCCAAATCGCCTTTGCTTCACAGGGTAGCAGCAGAGCAAAGGACGAAGGTCGCTATGGAATCTTCGTAGTGGACTCCGATGGAGGCTCAGATCCTCGCCTTGTCGGCCCACCGACGTACCCAGACTTGCCCTACAAATACTCCTGGTATGTCAGCAGCCCCGTATGGTCGCCCAACGGTGAATTCATCGTGTTTCTTGAATTGGTTAACACCGACGGCTGGCATGGATACATAGCGGCAATAAAGCCCGACGGCTCAGGATACCGCCGGATACACGATAACTCTCCCCCCGGGTCCTATGTCATAGAATCCCCCCGCTTCTCACCCGACGGGCGCCGTTTAGTATTCGTCATGTCACAAGATGAAACCTCAGTAATAAAAACCGTAAATTTCGATGGAAGCGACCAGCGCACCCTGCTAACAGTCCCTACAACAGACGCGACGAGAGGCGACCCTCCGCCAAGGACCGGTCCGTATGGACCGATTCAATACATAAACCATGTCACATGGTCACCTGACGGTTCGGAGATATTCTTCTCAGGCTTCTCCGAGAGTTCCGACCATCCACAGTCGCTGGTCACCGGCATTCATGCGATAGGCGTGGATGGTACTGGTCCCCGAACAATTTCACAATTCAACATGTTAAGACACATATGGCCAGTGGCACTGTCGCCGGACGGCTCCCGCTTCGCCGTGCTCAGCACCCCCTACGACCTTGTGCCTGCTGGAGGGGTCAGACACCCCGACGACGGATGGTATCCCAAGCGCTACGACGAAGAAGGGGGCGACATCCTATTCACTATAGCGGCGGACGGGTCCGACAAACGCGTGTTGATAAAGGAGACCGGCGAGGTGTTTATCCCACAACACCCAAACCGGAAGGCGGGATCGGAAGACCCTGTCACATGTTCAACGGGAAAGGCAATACAGGAGCCGGAAAAGCGTCAAGAGTTGGTCCGGGACTGCGAAACTCTCTTGGCGATACGGGACGCCCTGACCGGAGAAGACGGATTCCTCAACTGGAATCCCGCACGCTCCATGGACGCATGGCACGGAATATCAATTGGCGGCTCGCCATTGCGAGTGGAGAAAGTCGACCTCTGGCTTACCGCCGACGATATAATATACGGCGTCCTGCCGCCTGGCATAGGAGACCTGGACGGTCTGAAGAAGCTTATTATAGATCAGCCCCTGACAGGCCCCATCCCTCCGTCCTTGGGCAATCTCACCAACCTGGAGTACCTCCATGTTGTAAACACCCTGGGTAATGGGTTCGCCTTGAGTGGTGAGATCCCCCCAGAGTTGGGCAACATGACCAACCTCACGACCCTGGTGTTCTCTGGCGACTTCACCGGGAACATGCCCGAAGAACTGGGCAACCTGGAACGATTGAAGTCTCTTGTTATCCTCGGCTCGAAACTCACCGGGTGCATACCCTCTGCAATAACTTCCAAACCAGACCTGAACATTCAAATAAAAGGACTGCCACCGTGTTAGCACATTTGATTTTTGGACGGACATCACTATGCGTAGTCCTGGTGGTGACGGTCGTCGTTACCCTGGCTATACCGACCGGAACGGTTGGTTTTAGGGCAGCCCTTATGGCCGCCCCGGATGGACAATTGAACGAAACAGGTGAATGAAGCAGGCAGTGAACGCGGTTTCAGCTTGATGTTGGTTATGGCCGGATGTAAAATCTAGCCATTCAATCTAGCCGGAGCGAATATGACCGACTGGCCCTTGCAGGACGCCAAGAACCGTTTTAGCGCCGTGGTCGACGCCGCATTGGCCGGTGTTCCCCAACGGGTTACCCGGCGGGGACGGCCCGCAGTCGTCGTCCTGTCGGTGGAGGAGTACGAGCGCCTTTGCCGACAGGAAAAAGCCAATGCTCCGACCCTGGCGGAACTGCTGTTGGACATTCCGCAGGATGACCAGGAATTCGAGCGGTACCCTTTGCCATCCAGACCTCTCGACCTCTGATGTTCCTGCTGGACACCGACATAATGTCGGCGCTGCGCAGACGGGACCGGCATCTCGAAGCCGCTCAATGGCTTGCCGCCCAGCAGACTTCCGACCTGTACCTGAGTGCGGTGACCGTGGGAGAAATACAGCGGGCAATCGTTCAACAGGAGCCGCATAATCCGTCGTTTGCCCGAGAACTGAACGTCTGGTTGGCCCGAATCCTCACTTGGTACGGCGACAGGGTCCTAGTTTTCGACGTCCCCGCGGCCCACCGGTGGGGGCGTCTTTCCGGCGCGCTGGGTCACGACAGCGTTGACCTGATGATCGCCGCCACGGCCTTGGAACACGGCCTCACCGTGGTCACCCGCAACGTCGGGCACTTCAAGCCGACCCGCGTCCCGGTATTCAATCCCTTCGGCAACCAAGAAGCGACCCCGGCATGACTAAGTAACTATCTCAAATAGCGAGGCGGCGTTGACGGCGGTACCAGATGAGGGCACAAGCCAATTGAAGCAGGCCCAGGTAATTGGCGGGCTTCTTGTCGTAGCGCACCAGTATCGCCCGGCACTTGGACAGCCAGCCCAAGGTGCGTTCCACCACCCATCGCCGGGCGGGGAAGGTTTTCCCGCCCCATTGATCCAGCTTCTCCTCCCCAATGCGCCGGATATGCGGACAGTACTGGAAAGCGGCAACGGTCCCGTGGCCTGTGGGATTGTCATACCCTTTGTCCAGGCACAGGTTTTGAGCGCCTTCCGGACGCGCCACCACTATACTCTCCAAGGTCGGTCTCAAGAGTTTCGTATCATGGACGTTGGCTCCAGCCAACGCTACGCTCAGGGGTCCGCCTGCCGCGTCGACCAGGATGCTCTTCTTGCTCCCGGCTTTGCCCCGGTCGGTGGGGTTGCGTCCAATAGCACCCCCCCAAAACGCGCTTTGCCCATAGAGCAATCCGCCGACTGCCATTCCCAGTTCACGCCTCCCAACTCCCCGCATTCTTCTATCAGGACAGCCCAGATGCCCGCCAGCGCTCCACACCCCACCCAGCGCTGGAAGGTCCGATGGATGGTGCTATCGTCTCCCAACTCCTGGGGCAAGTGGTTCCACTGGCAACCGCTTCGCATCCGAAAGATAATGCCTTCCAGCATCTTCCGCTGGTCCACCCGTTTGCGCCCCTTGGATTTGGGCGGGTCCAACTCCAGTATCACCGGTTCGATTCGCTCCCAAAGGCCGTCCGGAACATCCCAAATCGTAGGTAACGGTTTCCCCTCCAGCACGATTCACCTCCACCCACCTTTTGGAATAATCCTAGCGACTACCTTCACACATTAACTACAATTTGAAACCGCTATTTGAGATAGTTACTAAGATGGTCTTGGCCACCGTGACGTAGGAACCATGGGTCATCCCGGAGTTTGGGGGCAGGTCTACTGTTGCTTTTACAGGGATGCCGTCTTTCCGGCGAAAGCCGGAATCCACGTATCCCCAACCCTCAGGGACAGCAGGTTACCGCCAGCCTACGGGCAACTCCTGAGGTAGCTGAAGCTCATTCACGCCAGTCCATCAAACGTATCCCGTCGTATAGTATGCCTTTACGGCAACTCGCGGGCGTACAGACACGGGGGACGACGTGGATTCCGGCTTTCGCCGGAATGACGGAACGGATGACGTCATCCCTACAGGGCCTGGATGACGTTGCCCACCTCCCGGAGAGGTGGGCGACTCGTTCTTCCTCAGACGTTCTGGATCCCGGCTTTCGCCGGAAAGACGGGAGGGGTTGCGTCATCCCTACAGGGCCGGAATGACGTTGTGAGGGCAGTTTACTCCGAGAGAATAGGTCCTGCCGTTTGAGGTTGGTTAGTCGATTTACAGGGCTGTGTAGTAGTATATGCCGCAAATCCGATGGCGAGGAATGAGATGATCACAGGTTTCTCCAGCTCGGGGGTCTCTCGATTTAAGGACCGGGACCTGGGAGCGCCCCGAGTCCGGTGTGAAGTGGGTATGCCCTTATCCGGGCAGCGGAACATTGGTCATAACCGATGGCACCCGGACATCCCGCCCCTGATCGAGATTGAACCCGGCGGTGAGGTGATCCTGGAGACGCCGGGTTACGACGACTATCAACTCCGTGACGACGACAGCACCGCCGACGTGACCGCCATGGACTTGACCCGTGTCCACCCGCTGGCCGGGCCGGTGGCGGTGCGGGGAGCCGAGCCCGGCGACCTGCTGGTGGTGGACCTCCTGGAGCTGTCACCCCTGAGCGGAGTGGGATACTCATGTGTTATCCCTGAGATCGGAGGCATATTGCGGGACGTTTACCCCGCAGCCTACAAGTCGGTCTGGTACATGCGAGGAAACGTCTACGCCGAGTCCCGGCACATCCCCGGAGTCCGCATTCCCGCGTTGCCCCATCCGGGAGTGATCGGCGTGGCGCCGTCTCACGAGATGCTGGCCCGGTGGAACGAGCGGGAAGCCCCGTTGGCCGCAGACCAGCGGGCCTACCCGCCCCACGCCGAGACCGCGTTGTTTCGCGGCGTAGGTCCGGCGAAACATGCGTCGATGGCGGCGGAGGCGGCTAGGACGGTGCCGCCCAGGGAAAACGGCGGCAATGTTGACATAAAGAATCTTTCCAGCGGCTCGAGAATATATCTCCCGGTATTCGTGCCGGGGGCCCTGCTCTCCGTGGGAGACCTGCATTTTGCCGAAGGCGATGGCGAAGCGACGTGGAACGCCATCGAGATGGATGGCGTGACCTGGCTGCGGGCGGGCCTAATCAAGGGAGGGGCAACCAAGTACAATGTCCGCACTCCGATGTTTCAACCGGGTCCGGTCGAACCCCAGTTTGGCAACCGGTACCTGACCTTCACCGGCTTCAACTTCCGGGGCAGCCAGCAGGCTTTCAACGATTGCACCATGGCCGCTCGAGAAGCGATGCTGCAAGCCATTGACCACTTGACCCACTTCGGCTACAGCGGAGAGCAGGCCTACACGCTGTTGAGCGTCGCTCCGATAGAGCTCCGCATCAGTGGAATCACCGACGTTCCCAATGCCTGCGTTACCCTATACCTGCCGCTGGACATTTTTGATCAGGAGATCTTGCCTCAGGACTGATATTCTGGCCCGGATTGCCAACTTACGCGAGAATCATCTACGGAGAGGTGCGCCATGGCGGAGAGTCCGAAGAGCATCGTACAGGAAGCTATCGACGTCGCTATAGGAGAACGCGGGGAAATCGGCGTTCAGGTCGCGGCTTACTTTGACAACGAATTGGTGATCGACCAATGGGGCGGCCTGGCAGATGAGACCACCGGCCGGGAGGTCGATGGAGATACCCTCTTCCCGGTGTTTTCCAATATAAAAGCAATGACGGCGACAGCGCTCCATATCCAGGCGGAACGGGGGCTGGTGGACTACTACCAGCCAGTGTCTAAGTACTGGCCCGAATTCGGCAAGCACGGCAAGGACAAAGGCACGGTGTTCGATGCGTTGACCCATCGTATCGGGGTCCCCTTGATGCCCGTGGGAGTTACCCCGGAGTTGATGTGCGACTGGGACTGGATGGTGGGGCAGATCGCGGAGATGCATCCTCTATTCGAGCCGGGGACCAGAAGCGGCTACATGGCCTACACCTTCGGCTGGGTAGTGGGAGAGGTGGTGTGCCGTACCGATCCAATGCACCGGCCCTTCGGTCAGTTCATCCAGGAAGAAATCTGCCAACCCTTGGGCATCACCGACCTGTGGGCCGGAATTCCACTGGAGGTCGAGCCCCGGGTGGCTAAACTTACCAATTTGCCTGAGGTCCCTCCCGGCGCTCCCGGAATACCTCCGGACTCGCTGCGGTTCCGGGCCTCTCCGCCGGTGGTGGGGACTAATCAGGAGGTGTTCGGCCGCTCTGATGTGCGCCAAGCCTGCATCCCCGGAGCCCAAGGAATCATGAATGCGCGGAGCCAGGCCCGGTTCTACGCTATGCTGGCCAATGGCGGCGAACTGGACGGCGTGCGCCTTCTATCCGAGGACCGGGTGCGGACCTTCCACATACCCCGTCCCCCCAGCGACTACGATCCGGTGCATGGCAGACCCCATCATGGGACCATCGGAGGCTTCCACTTCGCGGGTAGTCCCGGCATGGGCGCCATGGGCGGCAGCGCTCTGGCTTTCGGCCATAACGGGGCCGGCGGCTGTCTGGGCTGGGCGGACCCTCAGCAGCGGCTGGCGGTCGCCATACACCACAATCGCATGGTCCCCCACGGCCCTCCCGAAGAAAGCCCGCTGACACCCATTGGCGGAGCGGTGCGAAAGGCTCTGGGGATACCCGGGTAGCTTCCCCTTTAACTCTCTGGGGCGTTCCGTTTACTTGTAGTTGAATGGGGGTAAACCTAGCAACCGACAAAAGTAGGTTGCCGCTCAGGCTCCCAATAGTCATTCGCAAAACTCGTGAGCGGCTTGGCCATAGGAACTAGACGCTTGAATAGGTCGTTTACAGCCGCTTGCCACGTATCGCGCATCACGAAAGGATTGTTCGCCTGTTTGTCCGTGAAATCCTGGACCGGAACGGGGGAATGCTGAAATTCCCCTGCAACGAAAGCGCAGTCGTAGACCACGGCCTGATAGCCGGTGGCTTTCTTTCGAATACGGTATTGTGGAAGCAGTGCGCCGTCACGATGCAATGCCCAGCCTACCTCCCTAGATAACAAACCGCAGTCAGTAAGGGGTATTTCTCTATGGCATGAAATCTCGCTTGTCGCCAGTTTACGATACACGGTCGCCCTGATGTCCTCCACTTCCGTGCGTAGCTCACTTGCTAGTGTGGGAGCGTTAGCCGTTGGCCCGAAGCAGACTAAACGGTATCGGTGTTCGGGTGTGAAGTAAGCGTATCCTCCGCTCCACTGATTGCAGAAACAATGCCGTTCCGTTCCAGAACACTCGCCCAAGGCGAGGGCATAGGGTCGCCACTCCATCGTCCGAGGAACACCCGCCGATAGCCAGATTGATTGGTTAACTACCGTTTGCAAGGGGTTCCCCTGGGCGAAGTCTGGCCTTAATTCTCTCTGGCTGTCCCATTTGCTGACATCGACTTGTAGGACTAGGGACATGCCTACATTGTGCATATCGGCTTGATAGTCTGCCCCTTTGCCGTTCGTTGCCTTGATTTCAACAATGAGTTTGTGCCCCGGTGGGTTGGTGAGCACAACGTCCGGGCGCCTCCCGGTATATCCGGCGTGTGGTATGGGTTGCTCAAAATCAACCCGACTGACGTGGAACGTCTTCGGAGGGTCGAACAATGGGCTCACTGACGCAGGCAGTTGTATTGTCTTGTCTTGAGCGTCTTGAAAACACATCTTGCCAAACTGGTGAAGCTGGCTTTCTCTGTTCGTCATTGAATTCTCTCGTCTCTATATACACTACAAGTAAACGGAACTCTCTGGGGCGTTCGAGGGTGTAACTCAACGGGCCATCGCATTCGGGGCCAACGGGAGTCCGGCCGGGGGTTGGATACGGTTCTGGCGGGAGTGCGAGGGAGTCGAACCCACCTACCCCGCTCGTCACGAGGCATAACGGATTTGAAGTCCGCAAGAGCCACCGGGCCCCATCCACTCCCGTAGATACGATAACCGGGGTTTTCGGCGGGCGAAGAGCCCGCCGGTCCCTGGTTGACACGGCTCCGCTATCCGGCGGTCCCGTAGGCCGCCTCGTTCGCCGCCGCACCGCAGTCTTCACTCGACTGTTGGACCAAAGCCCAAAGCCGGCCCTCAGGCTGGCTTGCCCTAGCCGGTGTGCTGCAGGATAAACTCGCCGATGCGGTCGATGGCTTTTTCGCCTTCGGGCAGTATGGGGGCGAAGGTGTGCCACACGTGGGGCATGTCGTCCCACACCTCGACCTCCACCGACACCCCTGCTTCCTTGGCACGCTCGGCCAAGGCCGTGGTGTCGTCCAGCAGGACCTCGACTCCGCCCACCTGCATCAGCAGAGGAGGCAGGCCGCGCAGGTCGGCGTGGAGCGGCGAGGCCAGGGGCGCTCTGGGGTCTTTGCCGTTCAGGTAGACTTTGGCGATGTTCAACAGGCCATCCCGGTCGACCCACGTGTCCGCTTCGGCATTGGTGGTCATGGACTCTCCGGTGGCCTCCATGTCGGTCCAGGCCGAGATTGGGATCCCGGCTGCGGGCATGGGTAAGCCGGCGTAACGGATGGCCACCAAGGACGACAACACCAAGCCGCCGCCCGCCGAGTCGCCGGCCAGGGTAATTTTCTTGGGGTCGATGCCTTGGTCGAGCAGCCAACGGTAGGCGGCCAGGGCGTCTTCTATGGGGGCAGGGAAAGGGTTTTCCGGGGCCAGGCGGTAGTCCAACCCCAAGACCCGGGCTTTGGCTGCCCGGGACAGGTGGGCCAGCATGACCCGGTGGGTCCGCATGGAACCAAACACGAAGCCGCCGCCGTGGAAGTAGAGGACAACCCGGCCTTCGTCGGCCCCGGGCGCGGTTATCCACTCAGACGGCACGCCATTGGCGCCCACCCTCTCGGTTTCCACGTCATTGTCCCAAGGGAGCGCGGAAAACATCTTTTCGTAAGAGAGCCGGTCGTGTTCCACGGTCTTCCGGACTTCCGACGTCCAAGTCCGGATTATTTCAAGTACGGCGTCAAGTTCTTTGCTGGCTGCCATATTGGTCCTCCTGCCGAAAGGTCCACGTGGTGAGGTGCGGCCTCGCCGCGCCAAATCCTGCCCATAATAGTACCGGTGCGTTCCTCCCGCAAGTGTGAGGGCGGTGTGCAGCCGGTGTGCGGGCGGTCATATTCGTGGCCGCTTAATAGCTTGGCTTGGTGGGAAATGGAGTCAACTGGAGCTCATGGGTCCAACAGGACTTGTCTTGGGTGTGTAGATAATAGAACGCCTCAGCAATCTTGACGGGATTCATTATCACGTCCGGTTGTTGCTGGGCGCGGGGCAAGGCCCGGGTGCCTGGAGAATCTATGAGGCCGTCTATCACGACGTTGGCTACATGCACGCCATGCTCGGAGTATTCCTCCGTCAGCACCTGCGCCAGGGTGCGCATCAACACTCTCGGGTAGTACAGCGACTCTCCGGTCATTCGCTTTCGTCCGCGCAGGGACCACGCGTTGTTGGAAATCAAGAAAGAGCCTTCGCCTCGCTCTCGCATGGCGGGCAACACCTCTTGGGCGACCAAGAACGGTCCACGGCTGGCAATGTGCTGCGCGGTTTCGAACATTTCGACCGGGAGGTTTTCGAGCAATTCTTTCTCTGGCGGAAGGTCCCGCCCCTCCAGGTAGCCCGCGTTGTAGACCAAGACATCCGGGTCGCCAAACTGTTCCCGAATCTGGGCGAACGCCTTCGATATGGACTCGCGCGATACCAGGTCCAGCTCGACAATCATGCTTTCGCCGTCTTGCTCTCGAATCGCCTTTTCCAACGCAGAGGCATTGGCGGCAGTACGGGTCGTCAGCACGACGAAAAAGCCCTCCTTTGCAAACTTCTGGGCTATGGCGCCCCCTACGCCCCAGCGCGCGCCGACGGGCATGTCGCTGTCATCCAGCGCCTTACCGTGCACCAGTTTGGTATTGCGGCCATCTGACTGCCACTTGGATGTCGCCCCCACCACGACGGCGACCGGTTTGCGGATCGAATTCATGTGGACTCCTTTTCCATGAGAGTAGGTTCAGAGCAGGTTCTATGAGAGTAGGTCGTTAAGTTAATCGGACGCAGTTGACGCTCTGAGGCTCCTTCATTATATTGACCTGACAAATCCCGAATATATATATGGAGGAGATTATGGCAGGTTCTGTACAGCAGGAGCACGCAGCCGCGACAGGTTCGGCCGAGGAAGTCCAACAGTTTGACGCGATTATCATCGGAGCCGGGCTTACCGGCCTTTACCAGTTGTACCGGCTACGCCAGCGTGGCCTGTCGGTGCGCGTCTTCGATGACGGGGCCGGGGTGGGCGGCACTTGGTATTGGAACCGCTATCCGGGCGCACGTTTCGACTCGGAAAGTTACACTTACGGCTATTCATTTTCAGACGAGCTGCTACAGGAATGGGACTGGAAGGAACATTTTTCCGGTCAGCCGGAGAACGAACGTTACCTCAACTATGTCGCGGATAAATTCGATTTGCGCCGCGATATCCAATTGAATTCACGGGTCTCGTCGGCAGTCTACGACGAGGACGAAAACCGATGGGAGATACAGATCGAGAACGGCCAGCGGGCCCGGGCCCAGTTCCTCATCGCGGCCGTGGGGGTGCTGTCGGCCCACTATATTCCCGACTTCCCCGGAATCAACGACTACCAGGGTGAATGGTGCCACACGAGCAGGTGGCCTGAGGAAGGCATGGACCTTGCTGGCAAACGGGTGGGTGTGATCGGCACCGGCGCGACAGCCATTCAGCTTATTCCGGAGATCGCCAAAGAAGTTAGTCATCTGACCGTATTCCAGCGTACGCCCAACTACGCGGCGCCATTGCGCAACTCTGAGATCGACGCCGAGACGCAGCGGGAGATCAAGGCGAGCTACCCCGAGATATTCAAGAAATGCGAGGAGACCTCCGGGGCGTTCCTTCACGACTTCGATCCGCGGTCGACCTTTGACGTAACGCCGGAAGAACGCGTGGCGAAGTACGAAGAGTTGTGGGCCGAACGGGGCTTTTCCAAATGGATGGGCAATTTCCAGGACATGCTGACGGATGATGCAGCGAATGAGGTATACGCGGAGTTCGTGCGGAACAAAATCCGGGAGCGTATCCAGGACCCGGTGGTAGCGGAAATGCTGGTGCCCAAGGACCATCCCTTCGGCTCCAAACGCATCCCTTTGGAGACCAACTATTACGAGGCTTACAACCGGGATAACGTATTGTTGGTCGATGTGCGGCAGGCCCCCATCGAATCCATTACTCCCAAGGGCGTCAAGACTCAAAATGGCGAGTACGAGCTGGATGTCATAATCTTCGCCACCGGATTCGACGCTGTCACCGGTTCGCTGACCAGGATGGATATCCGAGGCGTGGGCGGCCTGACCATGAAGGATAAATTTGCCGAAGGCCCCCGGACCTATTTGGGGATCCAGAGCACCGGCTTTCCCAATTTCTTCATCGAAAACTCGGCGACGAGTTGCAACTTCCCGAGGTGCGCGGAGTTTGTGGTGGAATGGGTAACCGAATGCATCGGGCGGATGCGGGAAGGTGAACAGGTACGGATCGAGGCGACGATGGAAGCGGAGGACAAATGGGGGGCGGAAATCGACAGGTTGAGCGTCGACAACATCTTGACCAAGAGTAATTCCTGGTTCGTGGGAGGCAACATTCCCGGGAAAGCGCGTACGCTCCTGCTTTATCCCGACAACGCGATCAATTATCGCGCCCATTGCACCGAGGTAGCAGCGAACGGCTATGAGGGATTCGTGGTTGCGTAGACCCTCTCCGTGAGGCCGAGGGTAGGGGCGCCCACAACGGGCGCCCCCATAGACCAGGGTCTCCTGGCCGAGACGGGCGCAAGGAGCTGCGGTTCCAGGCCGGTAGACCGACGATCAGCGGACCGCCGGGAGACCAAAAAGGCGCCGCTTTTGGGGCGGCGCCTTGGGCATGCGTTGTTGGGCGAGGGGTCCTAGCTTCCGAGGACCGAGTCGATCTTCTTCTTCAGCACGCCCTTCGGCACCGCGCCGATTATCTGGTCCACTGGCTTGCCTTCCTTGAAGAAGATCAGCGCCGGGATACTGCGGACGCCGTACTGCATGGCGATGTTGGGGCTGCTATCGACGTCCAGCTTACCCACGCTCAACTGGCCGTCGTACTCCACCGCCATGTCGTGGACCGACGGGGCGATCATCTTGCAGGGCCCGCACCATTCAGCCCAAAAATCGACCAGGACGGGGACGGTGGAGTTCACCACCTGCGCGTCCCAGTTTTGCTCGTTTACCTCTATCGGTTCTGCCATGTCCATCCTCCGAATTCGTGTCGCACCGTTCGTTCCCGTGGCAAATCCACCCAATCAGGCCAGTCAGGGCAAGTTGCCGCCGGGCGTTAGCCTCAGTTTAAGTCCCGGCTCCGTCGAGGTCAACCGATAATGCTCGCGGCGGCTCGCTTCAATCCCGCTCCTGCGCCAACCGCTCCGCGTAAAGGATGTATGCCACTCCCGCCAGTCATTCCGGGTTGTGACGAAATCCACGCGAACTCCATCAGGCACGGTCGCCGGGCTGCAATGAGACGAATATACTGAAGGCCGTGGGTAGGAAATTGAAGATATATTGCGTCGTCGGTCTCTTGGCTCTGGCTGTTGCGGCTGAGACGGACGGCTCGGTGGTCTGCTGGGGCAATGACTGAGCCGGCTGGTTCAGGCGCCCTGCCACAGAAAAACCCAACCTGCTGAGAGTCCTGCGCAGCTAAAACGAGATTGCCCTGCTCTCGGCTACGCCTCGCTGGAAGAATGGACTGATGGCGTCAATTCCCGCAAGGAAGAGCCGGATATGCGACTGAAAGCTCAACGAATAGTTCAGGCCCGGAGGTTTGATACCTCCTCGCCATACTCATCATCGCAACTGCGGTTCTGAGAGGGCTGGCAACTTCTGACGATCTGTTCGACCGCTTGGCAGCGTTGATGGGGTTGGTTTGGTCCCTGACCCTGGCGGTACTCGTTCTGGAAGCTCTGCTCAAGATGTTCGCAACCTCACCGCGGGTCGACCGGTATTTTCGGGATGCTTGGAATGTCTTCGATTTTGTGCTCATCGGCTTGATATTGTATTGGCCCACCATCCCGCTGCTCATCGTTACGGTACGCCTGCTGCGGCTTCTCCGTGGCTTTTCAGCAGTCCAGGAAATGAACCTGATCCTGTCGACCCTGGTTCGATCCGTGCCGAGCATGGTACACATAGTAATTCTGCTGGGAATCATAGTTTATATGTATGCCATTGCCGGACACAGTTTCTTCCAGGAGCATGACCCGGCGCGCTGGGGAACCTTGGGCGTTTCCATTCTGTCGCTGTTCCAGGTGGTCACGCTGGATGACTGGACCGCGATCATGCACACTGCCACGGAGCTGGAGCCGCTGGCATGGATCTACTTCGTCAGCTTTGTGATTGTGGCCACTTTTGTCGGGATCAACCTGTTCGTTGCCATCGTGGTAAAAAAACATGGACGAAATCAATGAGGAGCGTCTGCGCCGACAGGGGCGATCCCTCACCGGCGAGTCCCTCCTCAGCGAACTCCGCGCCACCCAAAGCGAACTGGGCGCGACTCAAAGTGAACTCCGCGCCACCCAACAGTCCCTGCAGCGCATGGAAGAGCAACTGCAACGCCTATTTCGCGGGAATGACGGTTAAGAGCCTTCTTACATTGGAATCGGAATCCCTGTCGGGTTAGTCTGTGGCTTGGCGGCCTATTTCCTGAACAACCGTTTTTTCGCCAAGAAGTCCTCTGAGAAGTCCTGACGGATGGCATGGTGGGTACCACACCGTTGCTCGCGGTCTCTTGTTGGTTGATGGGCGGCACTCCTTTACCGGCCGGACCAAAATCACCCGAAACCAGGGCCTTTTGATTATAGGAAAAATTCCCCCGTCTTTCCGGCCGCAGCCGGAATCCAGACCCCAACCTTGGGTTAGAGGCGTCCTGGGGAATCAAAATCGGCGCCGGGTCCTGGGTCCCGGTTCCGACCGGGACGACGGGAGGGGGGCGGGTTCAACAATTAAACAACCCTGCACCCGAAACCGTATCTGTTCAGACGTTTGCCAGGTCCCCTCCTCCCCCTCATCAACTCTGAACAAATACGCCCGCGGCGTGATAGAGCCGGAGCCAGGCTGTAGTTCCCGTTAGTAACCGTCTTACCGGCCAAAGCCGGTATCCAGGTACGCTCAAGCAACGGCCCTCTTCACTGACACCCTGCCCTTCCCGTCTGCGGTTGGCACCCCCTAACATATTTGTTGTGAAGAATCGCTCATGTCACAATCTCCAGTTACCGGCCAAACCCCTTAATGGCGCATAAATGGCACACTTTGGCTCAGGATGGCCCAAGAATTAAAAAACTCCAGCTTCGATTCCGCCAAACCTGCGCCAAACCCCTTATTGATTGCTCGCCATGGACATGGAAATACAGCCTTGCGTTGGAGGACGAACTGGGTTGCTGCCTTGGACCTGGTCTGTGTGTGCAACCCCCCCAAAGTCTGAACAGTTGCCCGAAACCAGCCAACTTGGATTCGCCAACCTACTGGATTATAGTGGAAGGCCGATGGATGCCAGCCAGGTAAAATCCGACCAGCCCGACCAGCCGTCCCGGACTCACGGTCCCGAACGGCCCTCCGCCGGAGACAGGCTCGACCTGACCCTCACGGCGTGGGGCAGACTGGGCGAGGCCATGGCGGAACACGAAGGGCAAAACGTATTCGTGTTCGGCGGCATCCCCGGCGAACACGTCGTCGCCGAAGTCGTGCGGGTGCACCGCAAGTACCTCTCCGCCCGTGTTGTAGAAGTCGTCGAACGGTCTCCGGACCGCATTGAGCCCGAGTGCCCCTATTTTGGGCAGTGCACCGGTTGCCAGTGGCAGCACTTGGACTACCGGGCCCAACTGGAGGCGAAGAGAGATAAGGTGCTCGACGCCTTAGTCAGGGTCGGCGGTCTGGAAGCCCCGGCTGTCGCCGCGGTGGCGCCGTCGCCCGACCGCCTCGGATACCGTAATCATGCCCGGTTCACGGTCAACCGCGGCGGCGAACTCGGGTTCGTCAACCGGGAGACTCGGCGGTTCGTAAGAGTCGACAACTGCCTGCTGATGCACGGGGGCGTCAACGCCCTCTTGACCGAATTGCAGGACCGTTGTCAGGAAACGACCCAGCTATCGATCCGCGCGGGAAAACACTCGGGTGACGTGCTGGTGCAACCCAAGCTGCTCAATCCGGCTATCGCGGTCCCCACCGGGCAGAAGCGTTACGTGGAAAGCGTCGACGGGCATGATTTCTTCGTTTCCTCCCCGTCTTTCTTTCAAGTAAACGTAGAGCAGGCGGCCTTTGCGGCCGAGACGGTCCGCCATCACTTGGCCCTTGGCCCAACCGACGTGCTGGTGGACGCCTACGCCGGAGTGGGCGCCTTCGCGGTGCTGCTGGCCCCTTGGGTCGAAAGGGTGATTGCCATTGAGGAGTCGGCGGCGGCCGTGGCCGATGCCCGGGAAAACTCGGCAGGCTTGGACAATCTGGAATTTCTTACGGGCCGCACCGAAGAAATACTCGGCGGTTTGCACCGAAAGCCGGACGCGGTGATTCTTGACCCACCCCGGGCCGGGTGCCAGGAGGGGGCGTTGGCCGCCTTGGTGGATATACAAGCGCCCAGGGTCGCTTACGTGTCGTGCGATCCCGAAACCTTGGCGCGGGACCTGAGGGCGCTGGTCCAGGGCGGTTACGCCTTGGACCAGGTGATACCCATCGACATGTTCCCACAGACTCACCACGTGGAATGCGTGGCCGTACTGCGCTGGGCCGGCGTGCCAGCCCCGTTGGTCCTGGCTTCGGCGTCACCCCGACGCCGGGAGATCATGGGTTCCCTGAGACTGGACTTCGAAGTCCAACCAGCCGATGTCCCCGAAGACCCGCTTGCCGGCGAGACCCCCGTGGCGATGGTGGAAAGGCTTTCCCGGGACAAGGCGTTGAAAGTAGCGGGGTCTCTGGACGCTGGGTTCGTGGTTGGCGCCGACAGCACGGTGGTGCATCTCGGCGAATCGGTCGGCAAGCCGTTGGATGACGACGATGCGCGGCTGATGCTGCGGAGGTTGAGGGACACCACCCACCACGTAGCCACCGGGCTTACGGTAGTGAACGCCTCCACCGGTCAGTCCGTCACCGGCAGTATGGTCTCGGAAATTACCCTGCGGTACATCACCGACGACGAAATCGAGGAGAGCATCGCCTCGGGCACGCCCCGGGACAAGGCCGGGGCCTATGCGGTACAGGACCCGGCGCTGCGCCCGGCGTCGTCCTGGGAGGGCTGCTATAGCAACATCGTGGGCCTGCCGGTCTGCCGGCTCTTGGAAATGCTGGACGAGTTGGGCTACCGGCGGCCGCCCGAGTGGGTTGTACCGGCCCCGGCAGTCTGTAACTCGACTTGCCCTTTGGGCGGTACCGGCGCGGCCCCGAGGGAGGCTGCGCCGTGAACGTCATGGGAGTCGGGATAATGGAGGTGGCGGTCATCCTGCTGGTTGGGTTCCTGGTGCTGGGCCCGGGCCGCTCCATCGACATGGCCCGCCGAACCGGCAAGGTGCTGGGTGACTTGCGGCGGACTTTCGGCGAAGTTACCGATGCCATAGCCCAAGAGGAACACACACGACCCCAAGGGACGCCGCCGCCCGCCCCGGGAGTGCCCGTGCGCCCCGACTTGCCGGATGAAGACGAAGGCCGACCCGGCCAGGCAGCGCGGCCTGACTCGACTCGTGGTGTCGACCGGGACTAACCGCGATGCGCGAGCTGTCGATGATGGAGCACCTGGGCGAGTTACGCCGGCGCGTCACCATCTGCGTGGCCGCCATCATCTTGGCAAGCGCGGGCTCCTTCTACTTCTTCGACGAGATGATCGATTTGCTGCTGAGGCCGGCGGAGCTGGTCTACGGGAAGCCCGTCGAACTCATCTACACCGAAGTCACCGAGCTGCTCAGCACGGCTGTCAAGATCTCCTTCGTCAGCGGGTTTATCCTGGCTATCCCCATCATTCTCTACCAGGCCATCATGTTCGTGGCGCCCGGGCTTACGGGGCGGGAGCGCCGGGTGCTCTTCGCCTCCCTTCCGGCGGCCTTGATTGTATTCGTTGCCGGGGTCGCCTTCGGTTATTTCGTACTAACCCCGCCGGCCCTCAATTTCCTCTTGACCTTCGGGAACGACGTGGCAACCCCGCTGATCAAAGTGAGCAATATAGTGGGGCTGATGATACGCCTGCTGTTCTGGATGGGCATCGCTTTTGAGACGCCGCTGATACTCTACCTGCTGGCCCAGTTGGGGTTGGTGACCGCCAGAGGACTCGGCCGGTTCCGGCGTTACTGGGTGGTGGTGGCGTTTCTCTTGGCGGCATTGATCACCCCGACCGTCGATCCGGTGAACCAAGCGTTCGTGGCCGTCCCGCTGTTGGCCCTTTACGAAATCGGGGTCCTGCTGGCGCGATTCGCTGGCCGGAACCGGCAAAAGGCGGAAGCGGCAATCATGCGGCAGTAGGGAACTGCGAGTGGAAGTATGACTGCCAGAATCGATGTACCCTACGGGCGGATCGCGGATTTCTGCAAACGGCGCCACGTCAAGCGAATGGCATTGTTCGGTTCGGTGATACGGGACGATTTCACGGATGCAAGTGACGTGGACGTGCTGGTGGAATTCGAGCCGGGCCGCACGCCCGGGCTGGCCTTTTTCGCCATGGAGCTGGAACTAAGTGATTTGCTGGGCAGGAAGGTAGACCTGAATACGGAGGGTTGGCTCGGCCGGTATTTCCGGCAGAGTGTTCTGGACGAGGCCGAGGTGATCTATGTCTCGGAATGACCCGTTGGTCTTAGTACGGGATATGCTTGACCACCGCCAAGGAAGCGGTCGAGATGGCCAGCGAACGCACGTTCGACGACCTGTCTGCCAGGGCCTGTGGACATTTGCGCTTACCCCCTGGCAGTCAGCGGGACGAGAATAGCAAGCAGGTCGCCGATGCTCTCAAGGTCCCGGCCTATTATCTCGGCGTTCAGGTGCCTCTTGCGTTCGTAGTAGTTGCCGTGCAGGTCGTTGGCGATGCCGCGTAATGCGCGGAGCCGGTCGTTCCCGGTCGCAAGGTTGGCCTCATTCATTACACGGCTGAAATCGCTATGCCTTCTGTACTCCCAGCCTTGCGCTATCGCGACGGCCTTCGCCATGTGCGCCGCTGCGCCCCAACCCTTCTCCGATGCCTGATGCAGGTCCCCGGCGTCCAGATATTCCCGGCCCTTGGCCAGAAACTCGCGGGCCTGGGCCTCATGGTCAGTTACCTCGGTCATCTTTCGTCCCCTGTTCCAAAGTCGCCTCAGCGCGAATTCTATCAGCGTAAAGCAAGGTTAAATGGGATCAAAAAAGGGCCGGAATTTCCGGCCCTTCTGGTTTTCGTCGGTGTCTACGGGCTGTCTAGTAAGGGCTGCCCTCGTCGTTCCTCTTCGCGACCGGCGCGGCCTCCTGTTGGGCCTTTTCGTCCTCGCCCATCAAGGCGGACTTGAAGGTGCGGATGCCCTTTCCCATGGAGGACCCGATCTCCGGCAGCCGCCTTGCCCCAAATATCAATAGAATGACAACGGCGATGATGGCGATCTCGGGGAAGCCTATGCCCCCAAAAATCCGCAACGGAATTATCGACATTTTCGACCCTCATCCATGGTGGACGCCCTGGTGAACGTATGAGGTATATGGTAGCAGAAACGTCAATGCCGGACAATTGACCGCCGCTCGTATCTGCTGTTAACGTAACGTGGCCGCCGGTACAATTTTGACTCAGGCGGGGGTTGATGGACTCTAACTACGATCTCGCAGTCATCGGATCCGGGCCGGGGGGCTACGTTGCAGCCATCCGCGCCGGGCAGTTGGGTCTGAAGACCGCCATCATCGAAAAAGAAGCCTTGGGCGGCGTGTGCCTCAATTGGGGCTGCATCCCCAGTAAGGCCCTGCTCAAAAACGCTGAAATTCTTTCCTACATAAACAGGGCCGATGAGTTCGGTCTCTCGTTCCAGGGTTTTCACGCCGATTATTCGGTCGCCGTGGCCCGCAGCCGCCGGGTGGCTGACCGGAACACCCGCGGCGTGGCCCATCTTCTGCGCAAGAACAACGTCGAACACATTCAAGGGACCGGGCGTCTGGCCTCCGGCAACAGGCCCGGCAACAAGGTGGAGGTCGCAGACGGGCCCGCAATCGACGCTAAAAACGTCATTATCGCCACCGGCTCCCGCCCGCGTTCTATCCCGCCTCTGCCCATCGACGGCGACCGCGTCATTACCAGCCGGGAGTCGATAGTGCTGGAGGAGTTGCCGGCCTCAGTGGTCATAGTCGGCGGCGGGGCCATCGGTGTCGAGTTTGCGTACATCTACAAGATGTACGGGGTGGACGTGACCGTCGTCGAGCTGCTGCCGCGCCTCGTGCCCAACGAAGACGAGGACATCAGCGCCCAACTGGAGCGGGCTTTCCGGCGGATGGGAGTAAACGTCCTCACCGGCGCGGGCGTCACCGGCGTGGAGACCACGGCCAACGGGGTCAGCGTGTCCGTCGACCAGGGAGGGACCACTCAATTACTAACGTGCGGCAAAGTGTTGGTGGCCATCGGCGTGCGGCCCAACATTGAAGAGATCGGCCTGGAAGCCGCCGGAATAGGGTTCGGTCCGGCGGGAATAGAAGTCGGCGATAACATGGCGACCAACGTTCCCGGAATCTACGCGATTGGCGACGTTACCGGCAAAATGCCGTTGGCCCACGTAGCCTCGGCCCAAGCGACGATGGCGGTGGAGCACATCGCGGGGCTGGAGCCCCAGCCATTGGACTACACCTACATGCCGCGGGCCACTTATTGCCAGCCGCAGATCGCCAGTTTCGGGCTTACGGAAGCCCAGGCGCGGGAACAAGGCTACGACGTCAACATCGGCACATTCAACGTGATGGCCAACGGCAAGGCCCTGGCCATGGGCGAGACTGACGGACTGGTGAAGCTGGTGGTGGACTCGCGGTACGGCGAACTGCTGGGCGGGCACATGATCGGCCCCGAGGTCACCGAGCTGCTGGGAGAGCTTTCCATGACGCGGATGCTGGAGGGCACTACCCTGGAGTTGGGATGGGCAGTGCACGCCCATCCCTCAATCTCCGAAATGCTCAAGGAGGCGGCGCTTTCCGCTCAAGGGCGAGCGGTACACATGTAAAACGTCCGCCTCAACCTTTCGTCCAAGCTACCGTGAATAAAATGAGCAAGCTACCGTGAATAAAATGAGCCGTAGCCGGGTCGCCCCCCTGCGGCGTGAAAATTTTCTAAGATGCGATTTGTTAACCGGGTACGGTGGCGGTATACTAAGGGCCAACCTTGGGGAGCCAACCCCGGGAACTGTGGACAGCCTGAAACCGAATGGGTGTTCCCGTTCCGCCTATCCTGCTAAAAGACCGTCTACCTGAGGGGCACAAGTCCCGACAGACGGCAAAATAGGAGCGCTTCGATGGGACTGGGTACGTATGACTTTGCGATGGCGATCGGGGGCGAGGCGGGGCAAGGCATTGCCACCCCTGGAGACATCCTGGCCCGTATCGTCGTGCGCCGTGGTCTCCACCTCAGCACCTACAACGCCTACCAGTCGATAATTCGCGGCGGTCACATTTTCCTGACGCTCCGTATTTGCGACGAGCTCGTCGTCAGCCACGGCGACAAGTTGGACCTTCTGCTCTGTCTGAACCAAGACACCATGAACCGTCATCTGCACCTCATGGGTCCGGGCAGCCGGGTAGTCTACAACGGCGACACCACCACTCCCGGGGAGTCCAACGGCGCGGACTTGTGCCCCATGCCGGTTGCCGAATTAACCCAGAGCCGCAACCGTTTGATCCAGAACACGGTGGCCATGGGAGCGGTTATCTCCCTTCTGGGGATCGAGTTCGAGGTGCTGGAAGAGAGCTTGGCCCTCCGCTTCCAGCGTCAAGGTCAGGGCGTGGTCGACGAAAACGTGGGTGTGGCCCGAGCGGGTTTCGAATACGCCGCAGCTAACTTCCACGGGTTCCCCCAAGCCATGCCGGTGGGACCGAAGCCGTTGGCCGTTTGGTCGGGGAACGAAGCCATCGCCATGGGGGCCGCCGCCGCGGGAGTCAAATTCTACGCCGCTTACCCTATGAGCCCCGCCTCCGGCATTCTCCACTGGATGGCCTCCAACGCCCGGAACCTCGGGATTATGGTGCGGCAGGTCGAAGACGAGATCGGGGTGGCCAACATGGTCGTCGGAGCAGCCCACACCGGCGTTCGCGCCATGTGCGCCACCTCCGGAGGCGGATTCGCGCTGATGACCGAGGCTGTAGGCAGCGCCGGGATGATGGAGATACCCTCAGTGTTCGTCGACGTCCAGCGCGCCGGCCCTTCCACGGGGGTTCCCACCAAGACGGAACAGGGCGACCTCTGGCAGGTGCTGGGCGCGAGCCAGGGCGACTACGAGCGGTTGATTGTGGCCCCGTCCGATTCTTTGGACGCCTTCGACACCATGCCGGTATTGTTCAACCTGACCGACAAGTACCAGTGCCCAGGGATAGTCGTATCCGACCTGTTCATATCCGAGGGCCGCTACAGCGTAGACCCCGACGCCATCGACATGCACCCCCACATTGACCGGGGGGCGTTGATCACCAAGTCGGCCCCGGCCAACGGTTACCTGCGGTATCAAGACACCGAGTCCGGCATATCCCCACGGGCCGTTCCAGGAATCGAGGGGTACGTCCACATAGTGGCCACCGACGAGCACGACGAAGACTCGACGTTGATCAGCGACGAGTTCACCAACCCCCACAAACGCCGCATGATGGTCGAAAAGCGGGCCCGGAAGCTCGATGGCGTATTGAACGACATCCCTGCTCCCGAGCTGGAGGGCCCCGCCGACGCCGACGTGACCCTGGTGGGCTGGGGTTCCACCTACGGGATTGTCAAAGAAGCGATCAAAATGCTGGGCGAGCAGGGAGTGAATGCCAACCAGCTTCACATAAAGTGGATCGTCCCCTTCCACGCCGACCACATCGACTCCATCCTCAGGGAAGCCAAGCGGACCATCGTGGTGGAGAACAGTTTCTCGGGCCAGTTCGCCCGCTACATGAGAAGCGAGACGGGGTTCAAGGCCCACGGCCACATTCGGAAGTATGACGGCGAGCCCTTCATGCCCCACCATATCGTTGATGGCGTGATCGAACACATCAATGCGAACACCGACCGTTACGTGCCCTACCAAGAAGTAATTGTCTAAAAGTTGTTGTCTAACGAGGTGACGAAATGGCGACAGTTGGCGTAGCCAATGGCAGGCCCGAGATACAGCTGACTGCCCGGGACTTCAAAGGCCAGGTGGACCCTGACTGGTGCCCGGGTTGCGGCGATTTCGGCGTGCTGAACGCCCTGCAGCGTAGCTGCGCCGAGTTGGGCCTGCTGCCCCACCAGATACTCACCATCAGCGGCATCGGCTGCTCGTCCAACCTGCCCGGCTACTTCAACTCCTATGGGATGCACACCCTCCACGGCCGGGCCCTGGCCGTGGCCACGGGCGCCAAGATGGCCAACCACGAGTTGACGGTTTTGGTCACGGGAGGCGACGGCGACGGTTACGGGATCGGCGGCAATCATTTCGCCCACACCGCCCGCCGCAACGTGGACCTCACCTACGTGGTGATGAACAACCAGATTTACGGCCTCACCACCGGTCAGGTATCGCCCACCAGCAGCTTGGGAATGAACACCAAGAGCACCCCCTTCGGCAGCGTGGAAACGCCGGTCAACCCCATCACCTCCTCTATCATGAACGGGGCAACATTCGTGGCCCGCGGCTACAGCGGGGATGTCCGGCAACTGACGGACATCATCATGCAGGGGATCCGGCACCGGGGCTTTGCCTTGATCGACGTGTTCAGCCCCTGCGTGACGTTTAACCACGACAACACTCACCCCTTCTTCAAGGACCGGGTGACCAAGCTGGAAGACGAAGAACACGACACCAGCGATTGGAAGACCGCCTGCGAAAAAGCAATGATGTGGGGCGACACCATCTACACCGGAGTTTTCTTCAAGAAAGAGGCGCTCTCCCTCGACCAAGCCGAAAAGGTCTTGGAGACTGAAGGCCCCATGTCCAGTCGCCCCCTAGGCCTGGACGAAGAGCAGGCCAAGCGCATCATCCAGAGGATGATGTAGCCAACGGGATCTCATCGGCAACAGGAGTCATCTCGGAGTTTCTTGCAGGGATGATGAACGAGGAAGAACACGTTGTCCACCTCGCCAAGAGGTGGACAACGTCATTCCGGCCCTATAGGGATGCCGTCATTCCTACATCACTTCCGCCATCCCGTCATCCATTCCGGTACCCCTCCTGCCATCCCGGCCCCCCGCCCGTCGTTCCGTCATGCTTCCCGTCATTCCGGCACCCCTTCCGTCATTCCGGCGAAAGCCGGAATCCACGTCGCCACCCCGGTGTCGTATGCCCGCGAGTTGGCGTAAAGGCACACTGCACGGCGAGATGTGTTTGGTGAATTGCCGAGGATGGGCTTCAGCTACCTCGGGAATTGCCGGAGGCCGGAGTCAACCTGCTGTCCCTGAGAGTTGGGGTTACGTAGATTCCGGCTTTCGCCGGAAAGACGACATCGGTGCAAGAGTTTAGGGTAACGTAGATTCCGGCTTTCGCCTGAAAGACGGCGTCTCTGTCTAGCGCCAAACTCCGGGATGACTCATGTAAATTTTGGCCGCTCGTGTGATTGTTGACCCTAAGGGGAAGCGGCCAGATTCTCAGCGTCGCGGATGTAGTCCAGTGTCTCCCGAATCAGCTGTTCCGTTGTGTCTATGGGGTCGCACAATCCGAGATAGAAGCATTCTCCGTGCAGGGCCCCCATTCGTGTGTAATAACGCTCGACCAGCCTTTCAATCCGAGGGTCCTGGCCGCCCAATCTACGCAACTCTCTGGAAGTGATCGGCGACTTTTCGGGTTCTTCGCCGGTACGCTCCAGAATCAACGCGTCGGAGGCCCGCTTGGTCGCACCCCAAGCCTTCTCCGCTGCATTGCGTAGTTTGTCCTGTTCCAACATCTCCAGAGCGTCTTGAAAAAGCGCTTGGGCGTCGGCGAAAATGTCACGCACTCGATCGGTGGCTACCATGTTCTCCAACCTCCGTACCTATACTGTTCCCGGGGGCGCGGCCTGTCAACAGTTACAGCAGTCCTCCTTTACGCCTCCTCGTGTTGCCCCTTGTGGCGAGGTGCTTTAATATCTAGTGGCAATGGCACGGGGCAATAAAAAAGCCTTGGAGCCCTTTCCGGAGAGGAGGATGCTTTGGCCACATCGATAGTGATGCCGCAGTTGGGCTATGACATGCGGGAGGGTACAATCGTTCGCTGGCTGAAGGAGGAAGGCGAAGATGTGACCCGGGGCGAGATTATCGCCGAAATCGAGACCGACAAGGCGGTCGTCGAGTTCAGCCCTACGACCGGCGGCGTTCTCCGGCGCATAGTGGCCGGAGCCGGAGACATCGTCCCAGTTGGCCAGCTCATCGCCGTGATCGGCGACGCCGACGAGGCGTTGCCCGACGAACTGACGGCTCCGGCCTCTCCGGTCGCCGCTGCCGAACAGGTCCCGGCAACACCTGCTCCGGCCCCAACCCCCGTCGCGGAGTCTCCGCCCGCTGTCCCTGAAGCTGAGGTGAGGGCATCTCCCATCGCTCGCCGGCTGGCCCGGGAAAAGGGCGTCAATCTGGCCAACCTGACCGGCAGCGGCCCCGGCGGCCGAATTGTGGAGGCCGACGTGCTGGCGGCGGCCGCGGTTTTGTCTGCGCCGGGCGGTGTGCTGGCTTCCCCCCTGGCCCGACGCTTGGCCCGCGAGGGCGGCATAGATCTGTCCAGCCTGACCGGTAGCGGGCCCGGCGGACGGATCGTGGAGGCCGACGTGCTGGCAGCAAGCGCCGCCCCTGCTGCGGAAACTCCGGCGCCCGTACCGGCAGAGGCAGCGCCCACCGCGGCAGAGCAAGCGGTCGCGCCGGTCGGCGACCAGGTCCAACTCTCCCGGATGCGCCAGACCATCGCCCGAGTAACTTCGGACAGCAAGCGGGAAGCGCCCCATTTCTACGTCGCCTCCGACATTGACATGTCCAAGGCCATGGACCTGCGGCGGGACATTAACGACCAAGTGGACCCGGACAGCCGGGTCAGCGTGAATGACCTTATCGTCAAGGCCTCGGCATTGGCCATTGGACGCCATCCCAAGTTCAACTCCTTCTTCCGTGACGCCTACCTGCAGATGAACCCGTCCATTAACGTGGGCATCGCCATTGCCTTGGAATCGGGTCTCATCGTTCCGGGTATACCCGGATGCGAGGGCAAGACCCTGGCGGAAATCGCCGTAGACAGCCGCGACCTGGCGGCCCGGGCCACCAGCGGGACGCTGCGGGCCGAGGAGTACACCGGCACAACCTACAGCGTCAGCAACCTGGGCATGTTCGGCGTCGACAGCTTCACGGCCATAATCTACCCGCCTCACGCCGCCATCCTGGCCGTGGGAGCGGTCAAGGAGCAGCCGGTGGTGCGAAGCGGAGAGATAACCATAGCCCAGATCATGAAAGCAACGCTGTCAGTGGACCACCGGGTGGCCGACGGAGCGGAGGCGGCCCAATTCCTGTCGGAAATCAAGCGGCTGCTGGAAAACCCGGTGAGCCTGCTGCTTTAACCCCGCAAGCTCGGGACCAAGGGCGACCGCACTGAATAATGAGGGAATAACGTGCCTAGATTGACTGGCGGCCAAGCGATCATCGAGTCCCTGAAGGCCCAGGGAGTGGACACGGTGTTCGGCATCATATCGGTCCATAACCTTGACCTCTTCGACGCGCTGTTCGAGAACCAGGACAGCCTGCGTTTCGTGGGCGGGCGGCTGGAGTTGGGCTGCGGTTTCATGGCCGACGGTTACGCCCGGGCCACGGGGAAGCCGGGGGTCTTAATCACCAGTACCGGCCCCGGCGCAGCCGACTCACTGGGCGCGGTGGGTGAGGCCTACTTCTCCGGTTCGCCCATGCTGGAGATCACCACCAACGTGGAACGGGAGTTCCTGGGTCAAGGAAAAATGGCAACCCACGAGACCAAAGACCAGTTGAGGATGTTCGAGGCCGTGACCGACTGGAACGCCATGATCAACGAAGTGGAGTCTATTCCCGACCACTTGGTGGAGGCCTTCCAACGGTTCCAGACGCGGCGCCCGCGGCCGATCGAACTGGAAATACCCACGGACCTGCTGGCGGCCCAAGCCGACGTGGAAGTGCTCGGCGCCAGGGACGCCGCTGTGCCCAAGGGCGACCCCGCTCGGGTGGAACAGGCCCTGCAACTGCTCCGGCAAGCGAAGCGTCCCGCCATCCTGGTGGGCGAAGAAGTGCAGATGCTCGGCGGCGCCGAGGAGATCGTCACCCTCGCCGAGGCGCTCGGCGCACCGGTGGTCACTTCCGACGGGGCCAAGGGGGCTTTCCCGGAAGACCATCCGCTGTCCCTTGGCCAAGTGTTGGGCCGCCGCATCTGGGGAGAAAACCCGGTCCAGGATTGGTTGGCCACGTGCGACCTCGTGGTCGTGCTGGGCTCTATACTGCCCCAACGCTCCACCGTCGGAGTGGGGCTGAAACTTCCCGAGACGATGGTCCACGTGTTGCTGGATGGCGATTCCATCAGCAAGAACTACCAGGCCACAGTCCCCATAGTCGCCAACTCCCAGGCTGTCGTCCAGCAGTGGCTGGATGCCATCGGGGATGCGGACGTAGACAAAGGCAGCGCCTTCCGGGACGAAATTACCGCGATGCGGCAGGCTGTCCACGAGAACCTGCGGGAGACCTGGGGCAACGAGCTCAGAGTGTGGGAAGCGGTACGCTCCGTGGCTCCGAGGGACACCATTTTTTCCTTGGACCCGACGGTGCCGGCCAGCCGGGCCAGCCGCTGCCTGCCCATATACGGGCCGCGCACCTACATGCACCCCCACGGCTGGGCCGGGCTCGGTTTCGCCTTTCCCGCCGGCCTGGGAGCCAAGGTGGGCAAGCCGGACAGCCCGGTGGTCTGCGTCACCGGCGACGGCGGTTTCCAATACAATCTGCAGGAGCTGGCCACCTCGGCCCAGTACGGCATCAACGCGGTGGTACTGATGTTCAACGACAACGCTTGGGGCGTGTTGAAGAAGTACCAACAGGACCGTTTCGGCAACCGCCAGTTCGCGACTGACCTGGTGAACCCGGACTTCGTGAAGCTGTTCGAGTCCTACGGCTTTGGCGGGACCAAAGTCTCGACCGTGGACGAAATGACCGACGCGTTGGACTCGGCCATCAAATCCAGCCAGACTCACTTGGTGGAAGTGCAGACGCCCGACGGGTTCGGGGCACTGGTGTAGGACTGAAAGCAGGGGACGCGGAGGCGGTGGTGGCCCAGCACCAGACCCACTCCAGGCGGGTCTATCCCTTGGACGCCCATGAGCTCAGCGAGGAGCAGATCGCTGTCGCCTTCGCCATGACCTCGCGGCGGCCCGAGCCCTTCGACCAAATCGCGGAGCAGGTCAGTCAAGAGAAGGCTGCCGACTTCCACGAGCGGTGGGTATTGGGCTATGGGCATGCTTCCGTAGCCGAGCACGCGGTGGCGCACCTGGCGGTGGAAAACGTGTCCCGGCTGGCCTGCGACGCGCTGGAAGATAACCGGTTGGCGTCCTACACCGAGAAGTCTTCCCGCTATCAGGTCATGCCGGAAGACTACTTCCACGTCCCGCAAGAACTGGATAAATATAATTCGTTGAACGACCTATATACTGCTGCGTGTAGCGGGTTGTTCCGGTCGTACTTCCAACTGATAGACGGTTGCACGGCCTACCTGCGCACCCAGCTCCCCCAACGGCAGGGCGAGCGGGTCGGCGCTTACAACCTCCGCCTGCGCCGCATCGTCACGGATGATTGCCGGGCGGTGCTGCCTGCTGCGACGCTCACCAACGTGGGAGTGACTGCCAATGCCCGGACCCTCGAACACGCCATATCCAAGCTGCTGTCATCCGGGTTGCAGGAAGAGAACGAGTTGGGGGCCGAGGTCCGGGAGCATGCCAGGAACATCACCCCGACGCTGATCAAATACGCGGAACGGAACGAATACTTGGCGGGGGCCGCGGTCCGGCTCAGTGAGATGGAGTCGATCCGGGCGGAAACATCGAGCCCCTCTTCGACGGCGGGCGGGGACGCCGGGCCCCAGGTGCGCTTGGTCAATTGGGACCCGGAGGCCGAAGACAAGCTCGTCGCGGCCCTTCTATACGGCGGATCCCACCGCCCTTACGAGGAACTCCGGTTGGCGGCGGGCGAGCTTGGCCCCGAGGAGCGGGAGGGCATCGTCGGCCGCGCTCTGGAGGGCATGGGGCCCCACGACGCGCCGCCGCGGGAGTTTGAGGTGGTGGACTACACCTTCGAATACCTGATGGACTACGGGGCTTACCGGGAGTTCAAGCGCCACCGGATGCAATCTTATTTCCCGCAACCCGCGACGGTAGCCCACGGTTACCGGGTGCCGCAAGTGGTGCGAGATGGGGGACTGGCGGATGTGTTCGACGAAGCGATCGGGCAGGCTGAAGCGGCGTTCTGGGAGGTGTCGGAGTTTTCGCCGTTGGTGGCCCAATACCTGGTGACCCACGCCCACAACCGGCGGGTGCTCTCCAAGCTGGACCTTCGGGAGTGCTACCATTTGTTCAAGCTCCGCACTTCGCCGATGGCCCACGCCTCAATCAGAGAGCCGGTGAAAGAAGCGATGAGGCTGGCGGCGGAGGTCCATCCCCGGCTTTTCCGCCACCTGCAACTGCGGGGATAGTCTGAACTGTGATTCGTTTGATTGTTAAGATGGCCATGATTTGTTGCTTGCGTCAACGGAGCGTGATACTACCTAAGGCCCTATCAAGGCAATCATAAGAATCACAGAAATCACAGTTCAGACTTGAGCCGGGCGGTGATTCGGGCGAGGCGGGCCCCCAGTTCCCAGGCTTGGGCCCGGTCTTCGGGGGTCACGCCGCCGGCGGCGGTGGCGCCGTAGTAGGAACCCGAGGTCCGCATCCGCTCCGACCAAGGCAAGCCCACAACCAGCATACCGCAGGCCAGCATCCAGTGGATGATCTGCAACAGGGTTATCTCTAGGCCAGAGTGGCGTCCAGACCCTGAAGTGAAGGCCGCACCGGGCCGACCCTCCAACGCCCGCTCCTCCCAGAGGTCGCCTTGGGCGTCGAGCCACTCCTTGAACGAGCCGGTCATGCCGCTCCAGTTGGGCGAGCCCAAAATCAAGCCGTCGGCGGCCAGCAGGTCGTTTCGGTCGGCTTCTTCCAAGCGTTTGACGACGACGCCGGCTAACCCCGTATCGGCGACTCCTTGGGCGACGGACAATGCCATCGTTTCGATGGACGACCCCTTGGCGTCGTAGAGAATGAGGACGGTCAGGGGCATTGGTCTGAGCCCAAGGGATTAAGGATCTGAGCAATCCCGGGTGAAACCGCAGTTAGGACACCGGACCTTGCACTTCTGCTCCACCATATGGCAGCCACAAATTTCGCAGGTCAAATCGTGAATGGACTCATGGTCCAAGGAAGAGAGAGGACACCGCACACGCACACCCCCAGCTTGGTGCGCGGAGTATAACAGGCCCGCCGTCCGGCAGCCAAGCGGAGGGGGTCTACGGGACAGATGGGAATTGGCGGTTGACGGGGCCGTACCGGGACCGGTATTCAGGGGGTCTGGAGAGAAGCCTGTAACAGCAGGTCCTCTTCCTCGCTGGAAGCGTCGGGGCCCTGATCCATGGTCAGTCCGACCATCTCGTACTCTGACAGGGAATCAGGCGGTTCGAGGGCGGCGGTCCCCCATCCGCGGGAGTCCACATTTACGGTACCGGCCCAATGGCGCTCACCATCATCCCGGAACAACCACACGTTATAGGCCGTGTCTGCCTCTCGGCGCATGTTGGATACCATAAGCACCGCGCGGTCGCCTTCGGCGGAGGTAAGCAGGACCCCTTGTGACGGGCTGCCATCCGTGAGCGGCTCCAGCAGCAGCGACTGGTTGGCGGCCATAGCCATGACGTAGCTGGCATCCCGCAGCTCTTGAATGTTGGTCAACGCCTGGTCACTGGAGTCTGATACCACGGAAAAGTTGGCGGAAATTGTGGCGTGGTTGCTGTCCAACTGGTCCCTGAGGGAAGCGTTTTCGTCTTGCAGCTCTCCAAGGAGGTCCGAGGTCCGAACGTTCATGGTCAACGCGAAGGCTATCATCACCACGGCGGCGGCGGCCGTCACGGGTGTCAGCACCCGGAGGAACCGGCTGTCCAGCAGGCGCGCCAGCAAGGACGGGCCCGGCGGGGCGAGCGGTGCCCGGGCGGGGCGTTCCCGTACGGGCCGTACGGCCGGAGCGACTGCGGCCAACAGCTCGACCCGGACGGAATCGGGCGGGGTATGGGACTCGACGGTTGACACCAGGAATACGGCTGCCTGCTGGTAGCTTTCCGCCGTCAAGGCGCACCGGAGGCAGCCCTCCAAGTGGTCCGAGACCCGCAATTCTTCGTCCGGGTCCAAGGCGTCCAGGGAGAACGCCTCCAGGAGGTCCTCCGGATGCTCCGCGTTAGCTCGACTACTCAACGACATTCTCTTGGAGCACCAATCTAAGTTTTTGCATGGCCAGCCTCACCCGGGTCTTCACTGTGCCCAAGGGTTGATTGAGCAGTGTGGCTATTTCGGACTGGGAATAGCCGTCAAAATAAGCCATCCGGATCACTTCCCGCTGCGCTTCCGGAAGAGTGGCCAAGCTTTTCTGTATCCGTTCACGCTCTAGTTTGCGTTCGACCTGTTCGTCGATGGGCAGATTCGCTGCCGGAATACGCTCCAGGTCCTCGGGATCGGAGGCTACCGTAATCGCCGTGGTCCTGCGCCGGGACCGGATCAGGTCGATGATCCGGTGATGGGCAACGCTCATGATCCAGGTCTTGGGCTGGCCAC
This sequence comes from Dehalococcoidia bacterium, assembly GCA_965220625.1. Lineage (GTDB taxonomy): Bacteria > Chloroflexota > Dehalococcoidia > Lucifugimonadales > UBA3495 > VXOI01. The sequence continues at coordinate 536,024 of CBDCQN010000003.1, read as the reverse complement.
GGTCCGGCTTGAAACTGCCTGACTTGAGCCAAATGTTGAGGAAAATGTCCTGAGTAGCTTCCTCGGCCAAACCCGTGTCCTTCAACATGAACATCGCCAGCGAGTAGACTGCCGACGCGTACCGCGAGTAAAGGGCGTCCAGTGCGTTCGGCTCTTGGTCGGAAACGCGGGCCAGCAACTGATGGTCGTCCAGCGCGTCGTAGCCGTTCATCCGCCGGACTCGAACACACGCCATTGCATGGTGTACGCCGACGCTTGGGGATTGGATTCATTGACTTGCATTTAATTCAGGCGGTTGAGGGTTGCCCAGATTGCCTGGATTTGCCCTCTGATCTGCTGTTCGTCGTCAGGTTCGACGGCTGCCTCGAGGTAGTTTTCGAGATTGCGGATCGCCAGCCGGTATTCCTGTTGTTGGTAGTGACACCGGGCCAGGTCCCGATACAAAGACGGCAGGTCGGGACTCACTATTCTCATCCTTTGTATCACACCAAGCGCTTTGAAATAGTCCTGATTTTGTTCGTATATGACCCTCAAATTATTCAGCAGCCGAAACAGAAAGTCGTACTTGGTGCAGGGGAGCAGGAAGTCGTCGCTCCAAGACATGCGCTCGCCGAAGAGATCGTGGACCAGGCTGCGGCATCCGTCGGCGGTGAGCAGGTTCCCGGCGTTGAATGGGTCGACGTACAGGTCTTGCCCCTCAAGGCCCACCAGGAAATGGCCCGGCAACCCCACTCCCTGGCACCGCAGGCCGATTCGTTTGGCGACTTCCAGGAACAGGAGGGATAATGTAATTGGGATACCGCTCCTGGTCTCCAACACCCGGTTGAGGTAGCTGTTGTCCGGACTGTAGTAATCTGCCGAGTTCCCCCGAAAACCCTGCTCGTCGAACAGGAAACGCCCCAACCGCGCCGCCCTTTCTCCGAGAGGAGCGCCGTCTCCGGTTTCGGCCAGGGCCTGACCTGCCAACCGGTCCAAGGAGTCCAGATGGGCGTCGACGTCCAGGTCAGGGTATTCTTCACCGGCCACGTACAACGCGGCCCGGTCCATCTGCAGGTCTTCCTCGGGACGCTGGACTTGCTGGGTGAACAACCGGCGAAACTGCTGGGGGCCTTCGGGGGACGGTTCTGTTGTCATCAAATCACCAGACTATCCAGTAACTCCTCGAGATCGGGAAGGCCGTCCATGGCCCAGACGATTTCCAGGGCCTGATCGCACTGCTGAGAAGTCAGCACACCCGAGGCGAAATTCCGGAATTTCGCCTCCACTTCGGCGTCGTCCAAGGGGTTGTGCCGGTGGCCTTTCAGATAGGCCGTGTGGGCGGTGTGCACGTCCCCTGAGCGGTCGGTGATGGTGATGCGGCTATTGTATTCATCCGGGTACCGGGCGGTGAACTCCGGGTCCTCCGCCAGCGTCATTTTGGCCATTATGGTCCGCAGACCGGGACTGGCGATGTTCTCGTCAGTAAAGGTGGCGGGCGTTACGGGGCCGTCCCTCAAGGCCGAGGCCACCAAGAAGGGAATACTGTGATCGGCGGTTTCCCGGGTCTTGGGGTCCCACTTTTCGGGCTCGCTCGATGCGGTGCTGGCCGCGACCTTATACGCGTCGATGTGAATCGACTCGATATCGGCGACCGGCGACCGGTCCCGCAGGGACACCGCCAGGCCGATGGGGCCTTGGGTGTGAATCTGAGAGGGGTAGCTCTTGAAGATGGTCCGGGAAATCCGGAAGGGGTCGTCCGGGGGCCGGTTGCCGCCCAACGGGAAGGCGGGGATTTCCACCGGGCGGCCAACGGCCTGCTCCCACAAGCCGCGGCGCCCATCGAAGGGCTCGAAGGGCCCCATCATTCCCTCGGCGGCCAGCATGGCGGCGAAAACGGCGGAGCGGGAGGCGCTGGCCCCGGCGCAGCCCTTCCACATGGAAAGCTCTCCGGTCCGGGTCACACCCAACGGCAGGTGGGGGGTGGCGGCCAAGGAAATGGCGTGGCCCATCTGCCGTTGGTCCAAGCCCATGACCTTGCCTGCACCGCAGACCGCGCCGATAACGCCGAAGATGCCTTGGTCCCAACCCAGGTCGCTCGCCACAACCTCGTCGGACAGACGGCAGAACACCTCGTAGGCCAAGGCGATTGCGGTAATCACGGTGCGGCCGTCGCTGCCCATCGGGTCCGCCAAGGCCAGCACCGCCGGAATCATGTCGCTGGGGTGGCCGCCGCCCGGCGAGAAATAGGAGTCGTTGCAGTCGAGGTAACGCACCATCACACCGTTGGCGAAACCGGCCAGGTCGGGGGAAGTGTGAGTCGGGGCGCCAAGAACACGAGACGGCCTCGTGCTGGTCGTTCCGGCGGCTATGTTGCGAGCGATTTTAGACGGCTCGGAAAGATAACCGCCCATGGCGCAACCCAAGGTGTCCACCATCGTGCGCTTGACCTGGTGGACTACCTTGGGGCTCAGGTCTTCATAGCTCAGACGGCAGGAATACGAACTTAGCAACTCGGTGGTGCGGTCCATCTGCTCTCCACGCTCCGCTTGGTTACGGCGGAATTCTCCCCTGACATTTCGATGTCAATGGGCCGTTTCGGGAAGTTACCGTAGCACCGCTTCGGCCATCCGTTCCAACTGGTCTCCCATGGCGGCTTCGGTCTCCACGTGGTCGGGCCGGACAATTACCCGGTCGGCGCCGGCGTTGAGAAACGACTGCACCAAGTCCCGGTCTGCTGGTTGTCCGAACACCGAAATGGTGATGGACTTGGGGTCGCGTCCGGCCTCAGCGGCCATGGCGTCCAGCTTTGCCCGGCCTTCCTCGACCTCGGCCGGGGTGATGCGGTTGGGAAGCCAGCCGTCGGCGTGGGCTATAATCCTCCGCAGCACGTTCCGGGCCAGTCCGCCCAGGATTACGGGCGGATGCGGTTGCTGGGCCGGTTTGGGAAAGGACCTCACGGCCGGAAAGTCGTAATACCTGCCGTGGTACTCGGCTTCGTCCTTGGTCCAGAGCTCCTTCATCACCTCGATGGCTTCCCGCGTCTGGGTCCAGCGGTGGTCGAAATCGCCGCCCATGATCTCGGTCTCTTCCCGGAGCCAGCCGGTGCCGACACCGAACATGAAGCGGCCGCCGCTGAAGCGGTCCAGGGTGGCGATCTCCTTGGCCAAAAGGAGCGGGTTTCGTTCCGGCACCAAGGTGATTCCGGTGCCCAACTTTATGGTGGTGGTGGCGCCGGAGGCCCGGGCCAAGGCGATGTACGGGTCCGTGAAGTGAGAGTACGTCCAGGGTATCTCACCCCCGGTGGCCGGGAAGGGGCTGTCGCTGTGGACGGGGACCGCCGGATGCTCCGCGTACCAGATGGAGTCGAACCCCAACTCCTCGGCTTTCTTGGCCATGAACGCCGGGTCTATAGTGTAAGCGGGCAGTGGCGTAGAAGTTCCGATGCTCATTTTCTTGCTCTCCTGGCGTTGGGTGGCTGTCTTGGTTTGAAGAAGGATGTGCCTTTATCGGAGTATACCAGCCCGCGAGAGTTGACGAAATTTCACGGAACTCCCATAGTCAAAGTGACCTGTATCAGACGCGAGTATCAGAGAGCGACATGACGCAACAAAACCCGGTCGAGCCGTTTGACAGCGATGCGGCGGGAGATTACCGGCAGCAGTCCCGCTACTTCCTCGGAAAAAGCCGGGAATACCTGGCCGAAGGCGACCTGCACCAAGCCTCGGAGAAAGGATGGGGCGCGGCAGCGTGGATGACAAAAGCCCTCGCGGAGACGCACGGCTGGGAGTACGGTCGGCATGAGCAGTTCAATGTGGTGTTGACTCAGGCCCGCGATTTGACGGGCAACTACCGGATATTGGAACTACGCGGCGTCGCCAATGATTTGCACCGCAACTTCTACACACGCAGAAGGTTCCTAGACGCGGTAGACATCGGGGCATCGCTGGACCGGATGGCGGAACTCCTGGACCTGCTTGAACCGCTGACTGACGGTGTGAACGAAGGAGCAACATGACGCAAGTGAACCCTGCTGAACCATTTGACCGCGATGCGATGGGCGATTACCGGCAGCAGTCCCGCTACTTCCTCGGAAAAAGCCGGGAATACCTGGCCGACGGCGACCTGCACCAAGCGTCGGGGAAAGGATGGGGCGCGGCGGCATGGATGGCCAAAGCCGTAGCCGAGAGGCACGGTTGGGAATACAAGCGGCACGATCATTTCTACGTTGTGTTGGATAACGCTAGGGAATTGACCGGCAACTTCCGCATACTCGAACTAAGCGGCTTGGCCAACAACCTGCACCGCAATTTCTATACACGCGGAATCCTCCTCAATCCGGTGAATATCGAAGCGTCGCTTGGCCTGATGGCAGAACTTCTGGACATACTTGAACCGCTGACTGACGGCGTGAATGAAGGGGCGACATGACGCAAATGAACCCGGCCGAACCGTTTGACAGCGATGCGGCGGGAGATTACCGTCAGCAGGCCCGCAATTTCTTGGGAAAAAGCCGGGAATACTTGGCCGAAGGCGACCTGCACCAAGCCTCGGAGAAAGGATGGGGCGCGGCAGCGTGGATTGCCAAGGCAGTGGCCGAGACTCGCGGCTGGGAGTACGGTCGGCATGAACAGTTCAACGTCGTGTTGGATCACGTCCAAGATTTGACCGGCAACGACCGGATATTGGAACTACGCGGTGTCGCCAACGATTTGCACCGCAACTTCTACACACGCAGAAGATTCCTAGACACGGTCGACATCGGGGCGTCGCTGGGCCTGATGGCGGAACTCCTGGACCTGCTTGAACCGCTGACTGACGGTGCGAATGACGGGGCAACATGACGCAACAAAACCCGGCCGAGCCGTTTGACCGCGATGCGATGGGCGATTACCGGCAGCAGTCCCGCTACTTCCTCGGAAAAAGCCGGGAATACCTGGCCGAAGGCGACCTGGACCAAGCTTCGGAGAAGTGATGGGGCGCGGCGGCGTGGATGACCAAGGCAGTGGCCGAGACTCGCGGCTGGGAGTACGGTCGGCACGAACAGTTCAAAATGGTGTTGACTCAGGCCCGCGATTTGACGGACAACTACCGGATATTGGAGCTACGCCGCGTCGCTAATGATTTGCACCGCAACTTCTACACACGCAGAAGGTTCCTAAACGCGGTAGACATCGGGGCATCGCTGGATCGGATGGCGGAGATCTTGGACCTGTTGGAGCCGTTGATCACCAGCGGCTAGGCTGGGCTGTTCATCCTCTCTTGGATGTCCGCGGCCAGAGGCAACAAATAGGGCAGAAGCAGTTCGGCGGCGTCGAGAATCTCAACGGACGCCGGATGGCCATCCTCGTTGTAGCCGATTAACAAGTTCTCGGCAATGGAGCGAGACATAACGCAAGTCTCGTCGTTGAACAAGCGCAGGATGTCGCGATCTCGATCATAATCCACTTTGGGTTGCCATTTCGTAGCGGGCCACTTATCCTCAAATTCTTCCGGGAGCAAGTGCGGCAGAAGCGTCTCCGCGCCGTCGAGGAGTTCAACAGCAACAGGCTCGCCAATGACCCACTTGCCCTCCTCGTCCCTCTTGGAGCAAAACACCGCCAGATTGTCGGCAATCGTCCAAGCTCCGCCCTCCGCTCCCCCCTTGGATAGAAACAGGACATTAGACAGGTAGGACACTTTCAGTCGGTTCTTATTCATAGTTTTCCCAATTCAGCGGGGTTTTAGTCTCAAGATAAGCTGTAAGTATCTGTAGTTCCCCTGTCGGCAACCTGTCTTCGACGACTTTCAGGTATGCCTTTAACTCGGGGACATACCGCCAGTAGATTGTCCGCCTTGGTCCTTGCTCCTCCTGATGGAATGGATTGAGGAGAACATATTCTATCTGTGCGTTAGTGACTTCTCTCTCATCGAGTGGTTTCGCCCTATAATGTCTCGAATGTCGATAAACCTTCTCGTTGACATGGATCTCATCGCTTCCATCCGTCATTCCGCGCCTTCGACCTATTCGAATGGAGCGACCTTGCGCACCCTATAAGATTGTCTCCGGGTCTACTTCCAGGTCTGTCGGCGGCTCTTCGCCGGCGAATGCCCGCCACCAATCGGCGAAGTCGTCTTCTCCGTACTTGTTCTTGAGCCGCGCGAGGTGGACCCGGGCTTGGTCGATGACCGGCAAGTTGTGGGACAGGGCCAATTGATACGTCCGGCTGGCCCAGAGCAGGGCCTCGGCGATATCGTCCCGCTCTTCGGCCACCATGCCCAGTTGGCCGTAGGTTCGCGAGATACGGTTCGGTTCCTGTAGCTCCTCGAATATCTTCCTGGCCCGGTGGTACCAACTTTCGGCGTCTTCCAGCTTTTTTTGCTCGTGAAACAAGACGCCGAGCTGCCGGCATTCGTCCCCGGCGCTTCTGCGGTCACCCAGCTTTTCGAATTTCTCCAAGGCCAGCGTATACCAGTGCTCCGCGTCTTCGTAGAACAGCTTGCGGGCCTGGGTCAACAGGCCGAGATGGTGGAACTCGATAGCCATCTGGGCCTCGTTACCCATCCGGTCGCTGAGGGTAAGGGACTGTTGATACCAGTTCTCGGCGTCGTCGAATTGGTACTGGGCATGGCAGAGGGTACCCAGGGAATGGTAGACCAGCACTGCGGTCTCCTCGTCTCTGGCCTCTTCCAAGACCTCCCGGGCCCGGTGGTACCAGCTTTCCGCCTCTTGGTACTCGAACCTGAACTGGGCACACAGGCCCAGAGACCGGTAGTCTTTGACCATTTCCTCGGCGTCTTCCAAGCGCTGGTGGATATCCAGGGCTTTTGAAAACCACTCCTTGGCTTCGGTGTAGCGCCGCTGGTACTGGCGCACCAGCCCGAGGCCGTAGTAGTCGTCGGCCACAGCCGCCCGGTCTTCTCCGCCCTCGATGATCTCCAAGGACTTGGTGAACCAGTCGTCCGCTTCGTCGAGCCGCCAGCGTTTCTGGGCCACCTGGCCCATCTGATGATAGACGGCGGCGGTACGCGGGTCTTGGTCGCCGTCCTCTTGGGACGACAAATGGGTCATTAGCTGGCGGTTCATATCTTCCGCCCGGTCCAACTCGCCGATCTCGACGCATTCACTGGCTTCGGTGCCCAGCAGGTAGAGCCATAACTCGCTGGCCCCTTTGACACTGGCTTCTGCCGCAGTCGTCCCCGTGGATTCCAGCAACTGGCGCCGGAGCCGGCGCAGCTCAGGGTAGCGTTTCTGCATTCGGAAGAGCTGGGCTATGGGCTGCACCAAGAGTTGGGCGCTGTCCCATTGCCCCAATTCCAATGAAAGGGCAAGCGCCTGGGTGAGGTTACCCTCCTCCGCCAGTATGGCGGTCGTGCCGGAGTCCTGGTTCTCGTATAGGGTTTCCATAAAGTAGTCGGCGGTGTCGGCGTAGACCCGAACGAACTCCGCCTCCAACTGCTGGATGGCCGATAGGGGAAGCTGACGGTAGAGGCTTCTGCCGTAGAACCAGGGAAGGGCGGGGTGAATCTGGTAGACGCTCGGCGTAACCGGTTCGAGGAACCCGCTGTCACGAGCGGAGCGCAACAGGGTCCGGCAGGCGCCCCAACCCAACTGCTCACCCATCACCGCGCGGTAGGCGCTCTCTTGGGTGATGTGGGTCAGGACATCCATCATCACCCGGTTGCGGAAGAGGGAAAGGAACGGCAGATGGGTGCGGCTTCGCCTCGACATCCGGGAGAACGCCTGGTCCATCAACACGGTCAGGAACGCCGGCCGCCCTTCCTCGTCCGTAGCCGGCTGATAGCCGGCCAGTTGGCGGGACAACTCGCTGGCCAACACCGAAGCGGGCACCTCGTTCATCATGGGAATGGCGATTTCCATGGCCAGAGGATGGCCTTCCAATATCCCAAGCAATTCCAGGTACTCCGGCCCCAGCCGCGACTCCTCGACGCCTGACTCTTCGAGCAAGCGGGTGCCGAATTCGATTTGGTCGTGGGGTGTGAGCCCGCCCAAAACATATACCGTGTGCCCGGCGGACAGCCAGGGTTCTTCCCGGCGGCGTCCCGCCAGCAGCACCCAAGACCGGCCGGTCCGGGTTGCCTGGGCCAGGAAGGCGTCCAGTTCCCGTAGCTCCTCTTCCTCGAGCAACCCTGGGGACCCGGACGGGAAACCCGCCAGGTTTTCTACCCCATCCCAGACGAGCAGCGTCTCGTTTTCGTTCAGATAGTCCACGAGCCAACGCTGGCGGTCGGCGGCGCCAAGGTCGCCGAAGTCCAATCCGGCCAATGCGGTGCCGGTCTCATGAAGGACCTTCTCCAGCCCGGCGCCGACGTCCAAGGAAGTATAGAACACGCCGCCCGGCCGACTGCCGGTTTTCTGCATCCAGGAGGCGAAGCCCAAGGCCAACTCCGACTTGCCGGAGCCGACACTGCCGGTCAACATAACTACAGGGGACTCTTCGAATCTCCACTCCAACTCCAACACTTCGGAGTGCCGGCCGATGAGGCCGTACGGCCCGCCCCGCGGGAGTTGGTACGGTGCCGCTTCAGGGCGGGAGGGCAGCATTCCGGGAATTGCCGCGTCGGTCGGTTCGGGTTGCACCGGGGCCGGAGCGTATTCCATCGACTGGTATAAGACCGGGGTCAACCAGTCCCACGACACCGCAGACCCTGACGCCGAGGGACGGTGCGGGTTGTCCATCAACGCTTTCCGGGCTGCGGCCACGGCGGAGGCCGGACCGGAGCCGTTGGCCAGCGAGTGGTAGAAAGCGTCGGTAAAGAGCTGTCTGCCGGCCCCGGAGAGCCGGTGCGGTAGAAGGGCCACTTGGGGCACTCCGCCTTGCGCCAACGCGGCAGCCGCCCTACGGCCATCCTCCGCAGCGGAGCACGTCAGCAGGGCCACCGGTACGCCAGCCGTATTCAAGGCCCCGGCCAAATCCCCGACGGCCACCGGGCCGCCGTCCAAGTGGAGACCCTCGGCTCCAACATCGAAGCCGTCCAGATGGACCAGGTGGTAGTGTCCCGGCAGCCTCGCCAAGTGACTGGTCAAGGCTTGCAGGGATACGGGTTGAAGCCGTTCCAAGCCGACCGGCGCTTCCAGGGACTCCATGGCCGCCAGCGCCTCCACGGCGACAGCGCCGTTTGCCGCGCCGGAGGGCGGCACTGATGCCGGGGGCGTCAGGAGCAGGACGTTGAACTGGTCGGTGGGAAGCGCGCCGCCGAACGACTCAAGCGGTCCCGGGTCGAGCCTGCGAACCAGTCCAGCCATCCGGGCAGCCATATAGCCGGCATCTTCTTGGTTCAGCAACTCCCAAGGCAGGGAGAGGAACTCATAGCGGCCGGAGACGATGGCCAGCCGGCAATGCTCCCATCCCACAGAGGCTGCCGTTTGGGCGATCTCTTGAGCGGGTGAGTTGGCCCGAAAAACACATTCGAACAGGAGGCGTCCCAAGTTCCGCAGTCCCGACGCCACAGCCTCACCCCGTTCCTTGGACGGTCCATACGGGTCGTCCAGGTACCGAGTTAGGTACCATTGAATCTCGGCGGTCTCGGCGTTGCTCAGCGGGAACGGAAACGGGGCCGGTGGGGCGGTTTCCTGGTCACCGGAGTCGTTGCTGAGGACGAGCTGTATCTGGCTTTCGGCGGCCAGGTCGACGATTTCCAAGGTGGTGGCCAAACCGCCCTCCTGGAACTGCAGGAATATGGGACTGCCCCGGATGGGCCCAAAGCCTGATGCCTGGGGCCGTTACGATCGGGGAGAGTCTACCAGCAATAGTAACATCAATTTCCCGACCACCGGGTCAAGGGAGCGAAGAGGCTGGTCGTTTCCACTACTGGGCGGTGAAACCGCCGTCTACTGCCATGGCGGCGCCGGTGACCAGTGAGGCGGCGTCGGAACAGAGCCAGGCGACGGATTCGGCGATCTCCTCGGGAGCGCCAAGCCGCCCCACCGGCTGTAGCGACGATAGGGGGCCCTCGTCATCGGCCTCGCGGCCCGCGATCAATCTCCGGACCATTGGGGTATCGATGATACCCGGGCAGACGGCGTTCACCCTGATGCCGCCCCTCGCGTACTCCAAAGCCGCTGCCTTGGTCAGGCCAACGACGGCGTGCTTGCTGGCCACGTAAGCGGAAAGGCGTCGAGAGCCGACGAGACCGGCGGCCGATGCGGTGTTCACGATTGCGCCGCCGCCCTGTTCCAGCATCCGGGGTATCTCGTATTTCAGGCAGAGCCAGACGCCCTTGAGATTGATGTCGATCAGCCGGTCCCAAATGTCTTCCGGGTATTCGTGAAGCCGGCCCTCCATGAAGCCTTCGATCCCGGCGTTGTTGTAGGCGCAGTCCAGCCGGCCGTAGGTCTCCACCGCACCGGCCACCAATGCCTGAACGTCCTCGGCCTTGGAGACGTCGGCGTGGATGAAGATGCCTTGGCCGCCGAGGTCCTTGATGGCGCTCAGGGTCTCTTCGCCGCCCTCGGCGTTGATGTCGGAGACCACCAGAGTTGCGCCCTCTCGGGCCATTACCAGGGATGTTGCCCGGCCGATGCCTGAGGCAGCGCCGGTGACCAACGACGTTTTGCCTTCCAGCAAACCTGCCATTGCTTGAACCTCCTGATACTTCAGCGTAATGGCTTCGGGGACCGGAGTTAACTACCCTGAAAAATATCAGATACCGGCAGTTCCAATCCGATCAACACTACGGTCTCGACAGTCTCACCGAGTCCGCGAATGGAGATCCGATTCCATTCACCGCCGTCCAACTGCAAGGTCTCGACGGTGCGGCCTTGGGGAGCGACCAGCCAACATTCGCGGACGGCAATCCTCGCATAGTCAGACAGCTTGCTTTCAACATCGGCTCGGCTGTTACTCGGGGAAAGAATTTCGACCACTAAATCCGGGCCGCCATGAACCCGGTCCTCTTGGATGATCGTGGCTCTCTCGTTGCTGATAAACAGCAAATCGGGTTGACGCACCCGAAGAGGTTCCATCCGTACTATGACGTCAACTGGGGCGAAGAAAATCTCACCCAAGCCGTGGTCTGCCACGAAATGGTCAAGAGGCCTGAAAGTGCGCCTTATAGTTCGCTGGTGGTAGATGTTGGGGGCGGCGGACATAATTACCTCGCCGTCCACAATCTCACAGCGGAGCATCGTTTCCAGTTCTTTAAGGTACTCTTGGTAGGTAAGCCGGGTCCGCGTTGTTGTCACGGGTGCACCCCCTCCAGGCTAAGTCTCACCGGAGCGGCGGGCGTCGGCCCGCCAGTCGTCGGGGCTGGGGCCCCGGTCGATGACCACGTCGACCACTGCCGGGAGCCCGGAGGCCTGGGCCTGCCTCAGAGCGCCGGGAATGTCGCGGGAGTCGTTGACCTGGATGCCGAACGCCCCGAACCCCCGGGCGACGGCCGCGTTGTCGGTGGGGTAGAACTCCGAGGCGATGGTCTGGCCCGCCGGCTGGTGGTCCAGCACCATGCCGAGGGCGTTGTCGTTGAAGACGACGCAGGTGATGGGCAGGTCGTACTGCATGGCGGTGGACAGTGCGTTCACCGTCATCATGTACCCGCCGTCGCCGGTCACGCAGGTCACTGGCCGGTCGGGATAGACCAGCTTCAGGGCGACCGCGGCTGGCAGGCCCCATCCCATTCCGGCGGTGCCGCCGGGGCAGAAGAAAGTGCCAGCCTGGTTGGCTTGGTAGAGGTGGGCCATCCACGTCCGATTGTTGCCCGCGTCCAACGCGAATATCGTCGATGGGTCGGAGTTCTCCCGCAGCAGGTGGACCAAGCGCTGCGGAGTAACGGGGGAGCTGTCCCGGTGCATCTCCGGATCGTCGTAGAATGCCATGCTCTCTTTACGGCCGGAGACCGTGGCGTCCCAGCCGGCCCTCTGACCGGCGCTGTCCTGGGCCGCCGGCTTGGAAGCCGACACCAGTTGTCCCATGATGCTGCCCGCGTCGCCGATCAGGCCCAGCTCTATCGGGAAGCTCCAACCGGCGTTTCGCTCGTCAATGTCGATTTGTATCACCCGTTGGCGGCGAGGGTCGAAGATATCCGGCCGCTCCCTCACGGTTTCTTGGGACCGGAGCAGGGCGCCCACCACCAGCACCGTATCGGCCTCACCCACGACCCGGTTGGCCGCATCTTGGCCGTAGGTGCCGACCATTCCCACCGACAGCGGATGAGTCTCCGCGATGGCGCTTTTACCTTTATAGCTGGTGGCCACCGGCATATTCCAAAGCTCGGCCAGTTCTTGCAACTGGGAGTGGGCCCGGGCAACATGGACGCCATTGCCGGCCACCACTACCGGGCGGCGAGACTGGGAGAGTATTTCAACGGCCCTTTGGATGTCCGCCGCCGAGCTCTCGGGCTTGGCGGTATTGAGGAAGCCGGCCGCATTGTGAATGAATGGAGGCGACTCGACGTCGACCTCTCCCGGGATGGCCGCAGACCGCATAACCACCGCCGACGGGCCGGGCCGCCCGCTGACGGCGTGCTTGATGGCTGTCTGAGTGGCCAGCACGGACTCCTTGGGGCTGGCCGCCAGCGAGGTGTACTTGCACATGGACTTGAAAATGTTGGGCAGGTCGATGCTGCCGTACTCTCCGGCTCCCGACTGGTTGGCCGGCCGCTGGGCGGCCCCGCCGTCGGAGGTGTCGGTCAGCACCAACATGGGAGAGCTGCTGAGCATGGCTTCCATAATTCCGAAGGTGGCGTTGGAGCCGATGAACAGTCCTTGCCCCATAACCACCGCCGGTTTGCCGGTGGCCCGTCCATAGGCGTCAGCCATGATGGCGGCGACCTGCTCGTGGCGCACCAAGACCGTCTTGATGCGGTCCTCCCGGCCATGCAGCAACTGGAATATCTGGCCGGTGCCTCCGCCGGGGATGCCGAAGACGTACTCGACTCCGGCCTCTTCCAGGGTCTGGACGATCATCTCGCTGGCTGACGGCATAACATAACTCCAAGTTGAATGGGACGATATAGTGAGCTTGATTTAACCATATTCTACCCCACGTGGTCTTGGAACTGCCGGTTGAGCCCAGATCCCCAAATCCATATACTGTGAAGCACGGAACCTGTGAGTATGTGCATGAAGAATATAACTGTATCGGTCGACGAAGAGACGTACCGGCTTTCCCGAATCAAGGCTGCGGAATATGGAACATCTGTCTCGGCTCTGGTCCGCTCCTACCTTGTTTCGCTGGCCCGGGGCCAATTTCCCGATGCAGCCTTCGACCGCCGCCGCCGACTCCAGGATGAGACACTAGCGGCGATTCACTCCCGTGGCGGGGAATTGAGCATGGCAGACAATCTCTCTCGCGGGTTCCTGCACGAGCGCGATGCGCTTCGTTGATACTAATATCCTCATCTATGCGATTACTGCAACCGCTGAGGACGCAGAGAAACGCCGACGCTCTCTAGACTTGCTGACCGAGCGGGATCTTGCCCTCTCAGTGCAAGTCCTCCAAGAGTTCTACGTTCAAGCAACACGGTACGGGCGGCCGGGTGCGCTCACTCACCAGGAGGCCGTCAGCTTTATCGAATCGTTGTGCCGGTTTCCTGTACAGGCGGTTACGTTGGACGTGGTGCGTTCCGCCTTGGAGATTTGCGACCGGTTCGGCATCTCCTATTGGGACAGCGCGATTCTTGCCGCGGCACGCGCCTCCAACTGCGACGCGGTTTACTCGGAAGACTTGAGCGCCGATCAAGACTACGGCGGCCCGCGGGTGATCAACCCCTTCGCGGTTTGACCGGAAACACCTCGCTGACGGTCCGCCTTGACCCTCAACAGGTGCGGGCGTATTATCGCCACAACCCACCGCCGAAGCGTTAGTTATCATCGCATCGGCCATAATCCGGCGTAATTCAGTCCGAAAGAGGGGTAGCAAAATGCGAGGCGGCGACGCGTTGGTTCAGGCACTGGAAAAGGAAGGCGTGGAATACATCTCCGGGTTTGCCGGCAGCGGCGAGGCGCCCCTGTGGCCCGGTTTGCGGGCCTCCACTTCGATAAAGGTGTTTTCAACCAGGCACGAGCGCATGGGCGTGGAGATAGCCGACGGTTACGCTAGGGCGACCGGCAAGGTCGGGGTGGCGTTGACCGGAACCGGGCCCGGCGCCACGAACACCCTGACCGGAGTGGCAGGAGCGTTCGCCGACAATGTCCCGGTGCTGCTTCTTATGGGCCAGCACCCTCTGGGCAGCATGGGTAGGGAGATTCAACAGGAAGTCCCCTCCAGCATCTACGACAACCTGGTCAAGTGGAAGGGGACCTTCGCCCGTATTGAGGACATTCCGTCGGTGGTCCGCAGGGCCTTTACCAACCTGAGGTCCGGTTCCCCTGGACCGGTGGTGCTGGAGATGCCCTTGGACGTGATGTTGTCGGAAGCCGCCGACGAAACGCTTCGCTATGAGCCTGTCGGCCCCGGCCGCAAGGCCGCGCCCGACCACATGGACATTGACCGCGCTGCCGAAATACTGCTCAATGCCCGCCTTCCGATAATGAACGTGGGCGGCGGAGTGCTGGCGGCGGAGGCTTGGGACGAGGCCCTGGAGCTGGCCGAACTTCTGGCGATGCCCGTTGCCAGCACGTTGGTGGGCAAAGGCGCGTTCCCGGAGGACCACCCCCTTTCCCTCGGCGGCGGCGTGTATCCCCGCAGCAAGTACGCCTCCGGCGCGGCCTTGGTGATAAACCGCAAAGCCGACGCCGTGCTGGCCGTCGGAAACTCGTTCCGGCTGCCCAACGCCACCGACGGGCGGCCCATCCCGCCAGGGGTGAAGCTGATTCACATCAACGCCGACTCCGGCGACCTCAACAAGATTTATCAGGCCGACGTGCCTATCCTGGCCGACGCCAAGCTGGCCCTGCGAAGCCTCATCGACGCCGTGCGCGACCGGATGGGGCCGGGCGGCCCACCCTCGGCGGCCAACCGGGAAGAAATAGTGGCCGAGATAGGAGAAGCGCGGGCCAAGTGGCGGGCGGAATGGGAACCAACGTTCACCGACGACTCGGTTCCCACCAACGGCTACCGCGTGGTCCAGGAACTGTTGAAAGTGGTGGACCCCGACCGCACCATCGCCCTGCACGACGCCGGAGGCAGCCGTGGCTACCTTTCGCCCTTCTGGCCCGCCACCAAGCCGCGCAACTACATCGGCATGGGCGGCATGGCGGCGATGGGCTGGTCCATGGCTGCCGCCATCGGGGTTAAGCTGGGCCGCCCCGACCATCTGGTTTTCAACGTGCTGGGCGACGCTTCCTTCGGCATGGTGGGCATGGAGCTGGAAACGGCCGTGCGGATGGGTCTGCCGACGCTGACCGTATTGCTGAACAACGGCGGCACTGGAGGCGGGCTGATGGCCATGGCCAACGACAACGCCGCCCCGCCGGCCATGGCCGAACTGGGCGGCAACTTCTCGCTGGTGGCCCAAGGCCTGGGCGCCCACTCGGAGCGGGTGGAGCAGCCCTCGGAACTTCCTGACGCCTTCCGCCGGGCCATCGCCGCCACCGAGAACGGGCAGGCCGCGCTGCTTGAGGTCATCATCAAGCCGATGCCCACGCCGGAAACCCGCGAGGATTGGGCCCTTTGAGCGAACTTGGAATCCGAAGTGCGGAAAGCGTCTCTCCCACGGGTAGAGGCGTCCTGCACGGGTCAGAAGGAGTGAGCAGTGAAAAGCATTGAGATCGACCGCAGCAAACGTCTGAAGGAGGAACCGGAGAAGGGGCATAACCGCTGGCATCCCGACATTTCTCCGGTGGTGGCCGCAGACCCCGGCGAGGAGGTAGTGCTGGAAACCCGCGACGCCTCAGACTGCCAGATGAAACCCACAGTTTCTGTTGAAGATTTCGACAGTTTCGACCCCAAGGTGGCCCATCCCCTCACCGGGCCGGTTTACATAAATGGGGCGGAACCCGGCGACCTGCTGGAGATAGAGTACGTCGACATCTTACCGGAGTCCTACGGCTGGACGCGGAACCGCCCCGGCGCGGGTTTCCTCAGGGACCTGTTCACCGAACCGTACGCGGTCCATTGGGAGATCAAGGACGGGTGGGCAACCTCCGACGGTCTTCCGGGGGTACGTATACCCAACGGCTCTTTTATGGGGACGGCCGGGATCGCTCCCTCCCGGCAGCAGATGGAGGCCTGGGCCCGGCGCGAGGCCGACTTGGTGCGCCGCGGCGGGACAGCGATGCCGCCCGACGCCGAGGACGCCGTCCCCGCCCAAGGTCCGGTGGCCAGCGAGGGTCTCCGGACCATCCCGCCACGAGAGAACTGCGGCAATGTCGACGCGAAGCAATTGACCAAGGGCTCCCGGCTTCTCATTCCGGTAAACGTTCCCGGCGCCCTCTACTCGGCAGGGGACGGCCACTTCGCCCAAGGGGACTCGGAGTGCTGCATCACCGCGATCGAGATGGGCGCCACCGCCGTGGTGAAATTCCACCTGCACAAGGGAGAGGCGGAGCGCCATAACATAAAGTTCCCGCGCTTTGCCCACCCCGGTTACTTCCTGCCACCCGAATGGGCCGCGCCCCGCAACTTTATCGCCACCATGGGGATGCCCATCCGCGACGACGGGACTCAGGAAGGGGAAGATCTGACGCTGGCCGCCCGCAACGCTCTCATCCACATGATCGAGTTGCTGCAGGAGCGGGGGTGGACGCGGAACCAGGCCTACATAATTTGCAGCGTGGCCGTCGACCTGAAAATCAGCAACGTCGTGGACCTGCCGAACGTCACGGTTTCGGCCTTCCTGCCCGAGGATATTTTCCAGGGTTAAAATCCGGCCAAAATTTAGACCCCTTTTTGGTCTGGCCGCACTTCAGCGCCGCCCTGAGGAGAAAAGGGCCCTTAAATCGCTTTACAGCGCGCCGTATTTCTCACCGCCGGGAAACAAGAGGATTTTCTGCAAGAAGCGGTTCGGAACGCGGTTTCTGTGGTCCCGAACGAAAAGACACCCCGGCAAAACCGGGGTGTCTTTTTTCTTCCGTCACCGGACCGCACGGTTGCTGCGACACCGCGAGGCCGGTTGCGGCACGAATCGCGTTAACTGATCCGTTTCACTTCCAGGGTCTCGCCCGGCGCCAAGGCGACTCTTCGTACATTTATACCTAGTTTGAGGAGCCAGTAACCGAGAGTGGCTTTGCTCACACCCAACTCTTCGGCGGTGGCCGACAGACCAACCTCGTTTACCTTCTCGGGTAAAAGACGCTCCAAAGGACGCTGGTGTTCCTTCTCTACTCGTTGCATCAGCTTCGTTTTTCTCGCCACGATGACCCCCTCCTATTCGCTGTCGCTCGTACGGCCGGACTCTCTTCGATTGGCGCAGAAACACGCTAACATGCCGTATTAGGCCGTGTCAAGGTTTAGTCCTAAGAATTGTTTAAATTTATTTAAGAATAAAACAGAACGGCTTAATCGCCAGTCCCTGATTTTGAGCTGTTTGACAGGGGGATTAGAGGCCTCCTAAGCTGTAAGGACGGCTCTACGGGCCTGTGAGGCCGTTTGGGGCCGTTAGACACCGGGGCCGTTAGACACCGGGGCCGTGACCCCGAGACCGATGGGGGCAGTAATGGACCGTCCAAACCTAAGGGATGTCTTCCAAGCCAGAAAAACGATCGATCCTTACATTCCCCGGACGCCGTTGCATTATTCTGCCGGCCTTAGCGAGTACCTAAATGCAACAGTGTACATAAAGCACGAAGAGTACCTTCCCTTGGGAGCTTTCAAGAGCAGGGGAGGCATCAACCTCTTGGCCAACCTGTCCGTGGAAGAGAAGGAGCGGGGCCTGATCACGGCATCCACCGGGAATCACGGCCAATCATTGGCCAACGCCTGCCGGGAGTTCGGGGTGAGGGCCATGATCGGCCTGCCCGAGAACGCCAATCCCGTGAAGGTGGCGGCAATGGAGGCCCTGGGCGCGGAGCTGATATTCCACGGGGCTAATTTCGATGAAGCGCGGCAGCATTGCGAACTCTTGGCCCGCGAAGAGGGATATCGCTACGTGCATGCCGTAAACGAACCTCTCCTCATCGCCGGCGTGGCCACGGCGTCGCTGGAGATCATAGAAGAGCTGCCCGACGTGGAAGTCATGCTGCTGCCGATGGGGGGAGGCACGGGGACCAGCGGCGCTTGCATCGTGGCCAAGGCGATCAACCCGGAGATCCAGGTCCTCGCCGTCCAGTCGGAGTCCGCTCCGGCCGGCTACCTCTCCTGGAAGGAGGGCAGGATCGTCGAGGCGGAAATGGACACCTTCGCCGAGGGACTAGCCACCGTATCCGGGTATGAATTGCCCCAGAGCATAATGGCCGAGCTGCTGGACGACTTCCTTTTAGTCACCGACGACGACATACGCCACGCCATCGGGCTGCTGGTGGAGAAGTGCCATACCCTGGCCGAAGGAGCGGGGGCCGCGGCTTTGGCCGGGGCGGTGAAACACCCGGACCGTCTCACGGGCAAGAAGGTTTCCATCACCGTCAGCGGGGCTAACATTACCGCCGGCAACCTGGCGGCCGCGTTAAAAGTGTACTCAGACCGGGCCAGCTAAGTTACGTTAAAGTAGAAAAATACTTGGCTATCTCGTCCCGGTCGAATTCCGGAAGCTCTACTTCTTCCCCGCGCCGGTCGAACAGCACCAGTCCTTCTTGAGGGGGAAGCATCTGGCCTATCTCCCATCCGTCTATCCCCGCTCCGTCCAGGGTTGAAAGAAGCCTTGGTACGTCCTCAGGCGGCAGGGTAATCAGCAGCGCCCCGGAAGCCAGCAACCCTAACGGGTTTAGCCCCAGTGCCTCACATACGACGGCCGTCTGCGGCAGTACCGGGACGCTGTCCTCCTCGAGGCCCAAGCCAAGCCCCGAAGCGGCGGCCACCTCCCGGAGAGCGGTAATGATTCCCCCTTCGGTCACGTCGTGTAACGAATGTACTCTTACATTGTTACAGGCCAGCCCAGCGTCGTGTAGTACACTTATACCGGGAGTGTCCAACAGAGCGGCGCCGGCGTCTAGAACCTCCCCGGCCACCCCGGCCCGGAGCAGGTCCCCGCGCCGTTCCCGGGCCAGCAGCGCGGTACCTTCAATGGCGACCCCCTTGGTGACGACTATGCTGTCGCCCTCTTGGGCGCCGCCGGTCCGGACCAATCGCTCCGGGACAACCTCGCCCAGCATCGTTCCCAACACCAACGGCCGGTCGATCCCGTAAGTCACTTCGCTGTGCCCGCCGATGAGGGTAACTCCCAGGTCCCGGCAAGCGCCGGCCACTTGGTTGAACAGGTCGCCGGCTTCGGCGGCGGAGAAGCGTTCCGGGACCAGCAGTGTCGCGAGGAACCATCGGGGGGCGCCGCCGGTGCAGGCTATGTCGTTGGCGTTGACCTGGACGGCGTACCAGCCAATGCGGTCCGATGCAAAGGTCACCGGGTCGCTCGTCGCCACCAGCAATTTCCCGCCGACCTCCAGCACGGCCGCGTCCTCCCCCATCCCGGGGCCGACGACGACTTGTGGGTCTCTGGAATCGAACCCTTCCAGCAGTTCACGCAAAAGATGGTGGGGAAACTTTCCAACGTCCAATCGAGTCCCTCCGCAGGGAAAGTCCGGCGGCGGGAGCACCGGCCCGCCGTCCGGCTATCTTAGTCCAAAGCCGGATGGTGCGGCCACCGATTGACACCGCCCTGGCTATGTGACATAAATCACAAATTGCAGTATTCGACGGCAGGATTCATGCCAACATTACCAGAGACCGGACCAGAGACCGGACCAGAGACCGGACCAGAGACCGGCCGGAGGGGCCGGGTGGAGCAGTGTTTGGACCGTTGCGGCTATCTCGGGGCGGCGCTCATCATTTCGTTGTTGGCTCTTCTGGCAGGTTGCGCAGGGAGCGCCACGCCGGGCCCGCAGCTCCCGTCAACCGTGGCGGCGCCCCTCGTTACGGCAACACCCGAAAGTACGACGCCGGTATCTCGAGGCGACGCCGCGACTCCGACCACGCAGGCGCCAGCCTCTCCGGGAGAAGCCGCAGTCCTGGAAGTCGGCGTCAATGGCGAGGCGCTGGAGTTCGACGTCGACAGCCTCTCCGTCCCCGCCGGGGCCGCCGTATTCCTCAGCTTCGACAACTCGTCGATTATTTACCAGCACAACTGGGTGCTGGTGGCGATGGGTACGAAGGACGACGTTAGCACGGCGGCGGCCGAGGCCGGGCCCGAGTACGATTGGCTGCCGCCGGACGACCCGCGAGTGCTGGCCGCCACCGGTCTCCTAGATGCCGGCGTGACCGGGTCCGTTAGTTTCACCGCTCCCGCCGCCGGCGTCTACGAGTACGTCTGCACCTTCCCCGGACACAACTTCACGATGCACGGAGAGTTCGTAGTCACCGAATAGACACTTACATCGAGCGGACTTCCATAAAGGCTGCCGGACCGGACAGGCTGCCGGACCGGGAAATTGTGTGTGCTGCCATTCCCGAAAAAACCGGAACCGGGTCAAGCTCGTGGTCCATGCGCTGGGCTGTCCTGCTGGCAGATTGCATCCGGTTGGGGTGTTTGGTAGCATGGTGCTCTGGACTCGCTCGGGCCGACGGGTCCGTTTCCCCTCACAGGTGGGGCGTTCGTCTAGCGGCCCAGGACACCGCCCTCTCAAGGCGGAGATCAGGGGTTCGAATCCCCTACGCCCTACCAACCGCAACTAACGGCGCCACCCCGCGATGTTCTACAACTCGCTGTCCCAGCCGTTGATCCGGACGCCCAGCAGGGTATTCAGGTGCGCGGAAACCGCGCCCCGGTCCACCAGCGGAATCTCGTAATAGCCCTGCACGTAGGTGTCGTTGAGCTGCTTTACCAGCGCCTCCCGCTCCGGTCCAATCCGGGTCTGTTCCAGTTGAGCGAAGAGTTTGTCGTATTCCGGGTCGCAAGAGCGGGCATTGTTGCTGAAGGACCAGTTGTTGTCCCGGGTCTGGATATGGTTGCAAAGGGGTGCGGCCAGGTCCTGCTGCGGGTCGATGCCGGAACTGCCAGCGTACATCTGCAGGTCGGTGAAGAACCGGCGATACGACGCTTCCTTGTCGGCCACGGGGTCGCCGCCAAAAAAGAGGCTGGCATCGTGGTGCACCACCTCGGTCTCAATGCCTATTTGCCGCCACCAGTCAAGAATGAGCTCCTGCGTATCCTGCCTTATGGCATTGGTGGAGGTCTGGTAAGCGACTCTCAGAGGAACGCCGTCGTATTCACGGATGCCGTCGCCGTCGGCATCCAGGACGCCATTATCGTCCAACAGCCTGTTTGCGCCCTCGATATCCTGTGCCAGGCACCCATCGTTGGCGGCCGAAGCATAATTCGGCGGGCCGGCTATCAGATTGCAGGTGGGCTCCGCAGCGAAGCCGTAGAGCTGGTCCGATATGAGGCTGCGGTCGATTGCCATTGACATAGCCTGGCGGATGGGCTTGAAGGTCAGGAAAGGGTGGGGATTTTGTCCGTCCATAAACTCAGACCGGTTGTCGCCTAGCGCCGGGTCCGGATTCGTTTGATTGACGACGATGCGTTCCACCAGGCTGGTGAAGGCGACGGCCACTGTGCCGCGTCCGCCCGCTTCCATCCCGGCGAGAGTGTCCGGCTCGATCTGCAGGTTCCAGGCGTAATCGGCTTCGCCCAGTTCCAAAACGGCGCGAGCGGCCGAAATCGCCTCGCCGCCTCCTTGGATGACTACCCGGTCGAAGTAGGGCGTCTCTCCCGGGTAGAAGGGGTTGCGTTCATACACGGCCTCTTCATTGGTCTTGAAACCGGTGATGCGGTATGGGCCAGTGCCCAGCGGGGCCGTATTTTGCGCTTCACAGCCCGTGGCGGCCGCGCCGACACAATCGGCGAACTGGGCCCGGCTGATGACCGGCGTTCCAGTGCCGACGAAGGCTTGGTAAGGATAGGGCGTCGGCACGTCGAAGGCGATTTCGACGATCCCGTTGTCGACGGCTCGCACCGAAGCAACGCCGTCAAATGAGCTCTTGCTCGTACAGCCGGTATTTTCATCCACGCAGTAGCGCCAGCTAAAGACAACATCCTCGGCCGTCATATCGCTGCCATCCGACCACTTCAGGCCCTCTTTCAGCTTCCAGGTAATTGACATAAGGTCCGCGGAAAAGCCGCCGTTGTCGAGAGTAGGAATTTCGGCGGCCAGAGCCGGCACGATGTTGCCGTCCGGGTCGTACTTGGCCAAGGGTTCCAGGGTGACTGCTCCCGCGTCACGGTCTTTTAAGCCGCCCGACAGATAGGGGCCGGGAAGAGAGGGAGCCTGCCAGTAGAGGATTGTCAGGACTTTCTCTTCACCCGTGGTCTCCGTGTCGGTGTCGCCGCAAGCGACGAACAGGAACAGGAACCCAAGGCCGAAGGCGAGCTTTAGATAAGGGTACCTTAGGCCTTGACCGGTCCCATCGGTCACTTGAACTCGGGGATTACCTTATCGGTGATGAGCCGCATGGTATCCATCACAACGTCGCGGGGCACCGATGACGTCCAGTTGACCTCAAACATGATTTCATCGGTGCTGAAATCGTCCCGGAGCACGTGGATCTTGTCGACCACTTCTTCCGGTGTCCCAAACAGGTTTACTTCCTCGGTCGCATCGGGACTGGCGGCGCCCGCGTCGGTGCTCCCGATGCCGATCCTTCCCGCGTAGTATGCCCTGGCGAGACTCATGAGGTTCTCGGTCCGGCGGGCGGCCTCCTCTTTGGTGCTGGCCACCAGGGTGGGAATGCGGACCACGGTAGTCGGGTCGCCCGGGTGTCCTGCGTCCTCCCAGGCCTGCCGGTAGGCTTTCACGTCCTCCTTCAGGACCGCCGACCCCCTGAGGTTGTGGGGAGAGCTTCCCGCCCCGATGGCGATTCGATAGCCTCTGGCGCCCATTGGCACGAAACTTTCTTGGCTGTCCACGGGCAACAGCATGGGAGGATAGGGTTTCTGGTAGGGCTTTGGGATAGCGAGGTAGGGTTCGTAGAATGCGGGGTAGTTGTAATACTTGCCCTCGAACCCGGAGAAGTGATCCTCTGTCCAGAGCTGCTTCATGACCTCCAGGTACTCGAAGAATTGCTCCCGGCGTGCGGCAGAGCCGCGAGTCCGCCCTCCCGCGCCGTAAATGAAACGGCCCCCGCTGACCTGGTCGACCATGGCGACCTGTTCCGCAGTCTGGATGGGGTCCTCCAGCATCAGATTGTCGAACCCGTACCTCTCATGGGGCAGCGCCGACGCCGATACTGTTTCCTCGGACTGCCTTATCACCGGGCGGTGGATGGACGACCCGATCTTGATATTTTTGGTGCGTTCGGCGACCACGGCGGCCAGCATGAGAACCTGAGGGTCCATGCTCGCCTGCTTGGAAAAGTGACCGCCTCCGAGCCAGATGTAGTCCCAGCCCATCTCTTCCACGGCATCGATCTCTTCGTAATTCTTGACGTAAGCCTCTTCCTCTAGAAGCTTCCCGCCGCTGTATTCGGGGTCCCACGGGACCTTGCCATCGGTGTACAGGGCATTCCAGGTATTGAAAAGTCCGAAGTCCATGCTCGTTCCTCCCATGGTCGTCCCTTAATGGCCGCTTGACGGTACGACCCGCAGTGGATTCAATGCTAATACCAGCGGCAAATAGCGTCAACATTGGTAATGTCGAGCGCCTCAGCGACCTCAATTGCCCGCTGGGTGTGCGTGGAACTGTACGGCCCCCGAGCAGGAAGTCGACGCCGTCCTAGTCGATGAGTTGCTCGACGAACGCAGCGGTGGCGTCAGGGCCGCTAGTTCCCGTCGTAGATTACCTTGGTCTCCGCATGACCGGAGAAGAGATGATAGAGGTCATGGTCCCTTACTCCTCCGATTCATTCAAAACAGGTTCATTCAAACCAAGCATCCGTCTTGCGGTGTCCCTTGCCTCGTCCAGGCTATTGACGAATTGGTCTTCGGGAACACGCCGCAGAACGTTGAGCGCTCTGAGGGTAACCGCGGGCCTACCCTCAAGGGCCATCACGATGCACCCGGTATCTTCATCTAAGGCGCTATCGATCAGCTGCTCCACCACCAGGGCGGCGCTGTCGTCCATGTAGACGGTGTCGGAGAAGTCGAGAATCACGACCTCGTGGTCCCGTATGTCCACGCTGATTGTGTTAATCAGCTTGTTGGCGGACGCGACAGAGAAACTGCCCCTTAGCGCCACCAAGCCAACACGGGCAGAGAAAGCGCCTTCCTCGTCCCCCTCCGCCTGTTCCTTAGTTGCGAGGAAACTCCGGTCCAGCAGCGGCACGGAGACCACACTGTCCAGTTCCAGCCGCTCGAACTGCTTAGCGCTGGCCATTGCGGCGGCGATCAGGCCTATAGCGACGGCAGTCACCAAGTCGAGGAACACCGTGAGCCCGAGAGTGATGAACATTACGAAAAGGTGTTCCCGCTGAACTCGATGAATCCGGGTGATGAAGCGCCAGTCTATGATGTCCCATCCGACCTTCATCAAGATGCCGGCAAGGGCGGCATGGGGAATCGACTCGACGTATCTGCCCAAGCCAAGGACCAGCCCAAGCAGGATGGCCGCGCGCAGCACTCCCGATACTTGGGTCCGTCCACCGGCGCGTATGTTGACTACCGTGCCCATGGTGGCGCCGGCGCCGGGCAGGCCCCCGATAAACCCCGCCACCATATTTCCGATGCCTTGGCCCGCCAACTCGCGGTCCGGGTTGTGCCGCGTACGGGTCATTGAGTCGGCCACCAAGGAGGTGAGCAGGCTGTCTATGGAGCCGAGCAGCGCGATAATCAAAGCCGGTTGCACGGCGCCCGCCAATACGCCCGCTGCCAAATCAGGCAACCTCCAGCTCGGAAGGCCGGTCGGCACTTCGCCGATCGTCGGCGTGTTGGTCAGCCACAGAAGGCCCAAAAGCGTCCCGGCGACCAGCGCGGCCAGGGTAGGGGGCAGAAACTTCTTGAATTGGTTGGGCCAGAATACTCCCACGCCGAGGGTGACGGCCGCGATAGCGAGTGCGCTGAAGTTGACATCGGTTATCACGTCCGGCCAGGCACGGACCGCCCCCAACGGCCCGCCCTCCGCGATGGACGCGCCCAAGAAGGGCAGGGTCTGCAACAGTATGATGATTATGCCGATGCCGGACATGAAACCGGATATCACGGAGTACGGCGTGTAAGCCACGAACCTGCCGACCTTGAGTGCGCCCAGCAGGATCTGTATCAGTCCCGCCATGATGACTATCGTGAACGCCCCGGCGATGCTTTCCGCATGGGTGGCGACGACGACCGCCATCGCGACGGCCATCGGCCCGGTGGGACCGGATATCTGAGACTTGGTGCCCCCGAACACCGCCGCGAAGAAGCCCACCGCGATCGCCCCGTAAATCCCAGCGACCGCCCCCAGGCCCGACGCAACACCGAAGGCCAGCGCCACCGGCAGCCCCACCACAGCCGCTGTGACGCCGCCAAAGACGTCGCCGCGAAGGGTCTTGAGGTCGTAGTTTATTCGAGAGAGCATTCGATCACTGTTCGGAATACTGGTCCCACGGTATCCGTCCCAACGTATCTTTCCGGCAGACTCCGGAGCCCGGGACCCGCCTAGGGCAAGCTCTGCGCCATTGCTATGCTGCTGGCGACTAATATAGCAAATCAGGCCTCAGATGCGGCGGTCCGGGGAAAGAATTGGCGCGATGAGGTAAGACACTGCTCCCACTCGC
This sequence comes from Dehalococcoidia bacterium, assembly GCA_965220625.1. GTDB lineage: Bacteria > Chloroflexota > Dehalococcoidia > Lucifugimonadales > UBA3495 > VXOI01. The sequence goes on along the minus strand of CBDCQN010000003.1, from coordinate 510,396 downwards.
CCCGGACACTGGCAACCAGGGCGCGAAGCGGTGGACGACGGGTCGTTTGCGATTTGTGGATTTGGTGGGCCGAGGTTGACTGTACACGATATCGGTCGTGCCCCCGTCACGCGGCCAGCTTCTCAGGCTGAACAGGTAATTGGTCTAATGGTCCGTGGTTCTTGTGGCGTGTTGCTGCACGTCGGTGTTTGGAGTTGTCTTCGTGTAAGGGGGCGCACCGTAGACCTGCCGTAGCGATTTCAGCTTGCCTGCCTCAATCAAGAGGTCGTAGTTCCCGACCCACTGGTCCAGTGCTCCGTGTAGAGAGACATCCCTAAGTTCGCCCTCCACCGAATCCTTGATTCGATTCGCGATAGCCTGGCAATCGGTATAGGCGAACCCTCGGTAGGACCTGTGTGGTATATCAGCGCAGCTTGGAAGGAGACCCATGCTGTCTTGATGCTCGATGAGCAGGTCACACGCCGCCGTTAGCCTGCCTGGCACGAGAGTAAGATCGTCCGCGCGATACGAGTCCTCAAGCATCTGTCCGATCTCCGCGGCCAAGTAACCAAGTTTGTAGAACTCGCGGTGGAACCACTTCACGTACAAGGGGCAATAGCGCCTGTTCAGGAGAAAGACCAATCTCATGGTCCGGTACGCCGATATGGATACGGCATATCTGGCGGACAGAATATCTTCTCGCATCGCGCACAGGCCTATCAAATCGATATCCCATCCGAGCGCCTGCCATGCGTAGGCCAGCCTGTATTTCCAGACATCAAGGGGGAAGTAGGTGTAATACGTACGTTGGCGAGTGAGTTCCCCAAAGCCGTCCCAGAAAACCTCCCCTCTCGTCAGCTCGAGAAGGCTTTGTTCGGGTATCGTCAGCCATTCGATATCGGTCTTTGGAACTACGGTGCCGATGCTTTGCGTGAGGTATTCGTCACAGGTGGTCACTTCAATGTGGACTCGTCCTGCCGAATCCCTGGTCGGGACCCGCACCGTTGGATTCGCTGCGTCGGTGACGAACCGAGTTGCATGCCCTTCAAACTCGATCGGCATGTGACGGTCCAGTTCATCGAGGACCTTCCCCTTATGCCGGATGAGAGATTCGGGCACGAACAACAGACACCGTGGACCCCACTCGTGGTCCCTGGATAACTCGTCATCGTTGCCCAGCACATCCGAGCCCCATCCCAACAACGCAGCAGCGTAAGACTGGCCGATTTCAGGTACTCGTTCGGCCAGAATGGGCCGTATGGCTTCGGAGAAATATGCCCTGGACAGCTCCAGGCCCTTCATGCTCATTCTCTCGGTTCAATCCTTCACAGGCGGCCATTGTCTAATACGTTGCCCGTCGAACGGGAGCCTAAATGGCTCTGTGAGTTCCGCTTTGCCATCGGTTCAAGATCGAACGAACGATGTCAACCTGCGGGCCTACTGGTCCAGGGCAATCGCATCTTAATTTTTGAGAGCATTCCCCGAAGAGGGAGGGGGAACCAAATCCCCTCCCCCCGTGGGGGAGGGTTAGGGTGGGGGCAGGGTGAGATAGGGAAATGTTTGATGGGTGGGCGGTGCAGGACTCGAACCTGCGGCCTCCTGCGTGTAAAGCAGGCGCTCTAACCAGCTGAGCTAACCACCCGTTGCCCGGTTATCATAGTCCGGGCGTCCGATCCTCGTAAAGAGCCCGGCTTGGCGTCGGGTGGTCCCCTATGATGACCAAGCTCCCTGCCCCGATGTTCCCATGTGGCATATAATCAAGGTCGAAGCAGGACATTTGACATTACGGGGGGACCAGAGATCATGTCGCACCACAGCCACCGCACAATCTACGTGGGCATGCACGACGGCGTTTGCGCCGTTACCAGCGAGGACGACGGCAAGAATTGGCGGCAGGGGCCGGTCACGACGCTGCCCCATGCCGCGTCGCGTTTGACCGCAAGCCCGGTCAACCCGGAACGGGCCTACCTGGCCGCCTACGAGGCCGGCGTTTACCGCACCGACGACGCCGGCGTTACTTGGCGGCACATCGACTCGTACCCCACCGGATACGCCCACAGCGTACTGGCCCATCCCGTGGAACCCGATGCGGTCTATGCCGGAAGCGAGCCGGCGGCGGTCTTCCAATCGAAGGACGCCGGGGAGAGCTGGCAGGAGTGCAGCGGTTTTCGGGCGGTGCCGGAATCGACAGCGTGGGGCTTTCACGCGCCCACCCGCGACTCCCACGTTCGTGACCTCCGGGTATCGCCGGGAGACCCCAACCACCTGTACGCCGGTATCGAGGTGGGCGGCATGGTCCGCTCCAAGGACGGCGGCAGTAGCTGGCAGCAGCTGCCGGGGCTCGACGACGACATTCACTGCGTGAACCTCAGCACCACCCGGCCGCAACGGGTATACGTCGCCACCGCCAGCGCACCCTATCGGACCGACGACGGGGGCGACAACTGGGAGTTGATCAACGACGGTCTGGACCGCCGCTACACTCTCCACGTCGCCGCGGCTCCCGACGATGCCGACTTGGTGCTGGTCACGGTGTCGGAAAACGCCCGGCGCAACAACCCGCAATTCTACCGCTCCATCGACGGCGGCCAGAGCTGGCGGTTGGTCGAGGGGCTGGGCTCGGGCGAGAACCCTGAGGACATGGTGGTCGCTTTCGAGTGGGACCCGCACTCACCCGGCCAAGTCTACGCCGGTACTGACGGCGGCAAGCTGTTCCGCAGCCGGAACCGCGGCGAGTCTTGGGAGCAGTTGCCGGTCACGCTGTCTTCCGTGGCCGTTGGGGCGTTGGCCGTCGCTGGGTAAGACATAAATCCCCGCAGCGGGGAGTTAAGATGAAAGGCCGCTTATCGTTCCCTGTCCCTTGTTGCCAGTTCCGCCTCCAGTTCCCGGACGCGGGCCTCGGCTGCTAAACGGGCTTCCCGTTCCTGTTCGAGGGTGGCTATTTGTCTTCCCGTTCGGAGATCGTGCCACCTGAGTTCCCCGCGTTCCCACCGTATGAAGAGGTTGAGCACGGTACTGTAGCCCTGCAGGACTCCTTTCTCGATTTCTTCGACCGCGATCGGCTCATATTGGCCGTTCACGAGCCGGTCTCCGGCCAGTCTGGCGCCGTGGAACTCGCCCGTCTCGTCGAAGCGCCAGTATTCGGGGATGCTTAGGGCGGCGTACCGGGGTCTTTTTACTTCCACGTCCTGTCGGCCGGTGCTGGGGGAGGCTATCTCCATTATGAAGTCGGGCGGCTTGCCCTGTCGGGATATGACATAGCCGTTATCCTTGCGGTAGGTTTCAGGGTCGGCGTTAAAGGCGATGAGCAGGTCTGGGACCATCCGTTCCGTAGCAGGGGTACCCGGTTCACGGACGATGTATCTCTCGCCCTCGACGATGGTGGTATCCGGGTTGTCGAGGTGCCGTATGAGATAGTGGACGCTGCCGGTCTTGGCGAGGTGTCGAAAGCTGGTCATGTCCTCTGACTCGCGCTCCGGCGGGTCCGGCAGTGGGAGTAGCGTGTGCGCTTTGGTGGTCATGTTTGGCCTCTTGGGCTCGGCGGCGCTGGTTGATAGATTCTACATTGATTTGGCGGGGAAGATAAGCAGGGCAAGCCAGTGGTGGCTCGCACTTGGCTCATCCCCTGTGACCCGGCCTGGGCCGACGCCTCCGGTAGGCCCGGGCCCTGGTTTACTCGGGGACCCGAGAACTAGAGATGCCCGGTGGTGAACCCCAGGAGTCGTACCGGTTGAGGGCGTTCTCTCCGTCGAGGGAGAGGAGTCCATCGGTCCGAAGCCGGGTGGAAGGCCGGGAACTTGACACAAAGATGTGAAGCCCCCGCCACTGTCGAAATACTACCGCCCCCGGAACGACGGGGTCCGCTTCTCCAGGAACGCCCGGCGGGCCTCTTCGGCGTCGTCTGAGCCGTTGAGGATGCCGCCGGCGTTGGACGTGAGCACCATGGTGTTTTCCAGGCTGGTGTCCATGGCAGTGCGCATTATCCGCTTGCTGATCCACTGCACCATTGGCGGAGTGCGCATGATGCGGTCGCAGAGATCCCTGGTCGTTTGCTCCAGCTCCTCCGGCGGCACCAGGTAGTTGAGCAGCCCCCAGTCGTAGGCGCGCTGGGCGTCCAGGTGGCCGGTGTAGGCGAACTCTAAAGCCCGCCCAAGGCCGGCCATTCTGGGCAGGTAATAGCTGCCGCCGTTTTCGATGATCTGTCCCAACTGCTGGTAGCCGATGAACCGGGTGTTGTCGCAGCCGACCCGGATGTCGCAGTGCAGCGCCATGTCCATACCGGACCCCACGGCCGGGCCGTTGATCATGGCGATGGTGGGCTTGCGAACCAGCGAGATGTCGCGGTGAAGGTGGGTGAAGCCGTGGAAGAAGTGCTGGCGGGCGGTGTCCGGCCCCTCTTCGTGGCTGCGGTTACCGATGAAATTCTCCCCGGTCATCGAGGCATCGGTATCCCGGCGCATGTCGGCGCCGGAACAGAAGCCCCGTCCCACGCCGGTCAGCACTATCACCCGAACGTTGGGGTCGTCGTCGCCGGCCCGCATATACTCGCCGACCTTGGCGACGGTGCCGTTCTCTTGGGAGTTGCCGATCAGGGCGTTCATGCGCTCCGGACGGTTGAACTTGATCCAAAGGATACCCGTATCCTCCGGTTCGTAAAGCAGGTAGTCCACCAACCGGGGACCGGTAGGGGAGCCTCCCGTTTCCAAGGGGCTCTTTTCGACGGAGTCCAGCGATTCGGAGCTCACGTTTGCTTTCCCTCCTACGATCTACGGCTTGAAGCCGATCAGGTGCATGCCTGAGTCGATCATGATGGTTTCGCCGGTGATGTGCCCGCCGGCCTCAAGCAGCCAGACCACCGTCTCGGCCACGCTTTCGGCGGTGGGGGCCTCCTGAAGCGGGACCTGTTCGGCGAACTTCCGGAACAGCTCCCGCGCCCCGTCTTCGCCCAAGCCGTCGCCCCACCACCTGGTGGGAACGGGACCTGGGCACACCGAGTTTACCCGGACTGTCGGCGCCAGCGCACGGGCCAAGGACAGGGTCATGGAATTGAGCGCGGCCTTGGAAGCGGCATAAGCGATGGAGCTCCCGCCGCCGGTGATGGCCGATATGGACGATACGTTGACGATGGAACCCTGGCCCCCGGCTTTCAGGTGTGGAGTGACCGCCCGTACCATCTGGTAGGCGCCGACCACGTTGACCGAATAGATATCCAGGAAGTCTTGGCCCGAGAGGGACTCTAGGTCGGCGGCGCTGGCGAAGACGGATTGGCCGGCGTTGTTCACCAGCCCGTCGATCCGTCCCCACTTCTCCACCGCAGAGTCCGCCATGCGGCGGCAGTCCTCGTCGGACGCCACGTCGGCGCGGCAGAGGATGGAGTCGCCTCCCAGTTCCCGGCAGGCCCGTACCGTCGCCTTGGCCTCGGCCTCGCTCTTGGTGTAGTTCACCACCAGTCGAGCCCCCTTGGCGGACGCGCCGCGGGCGACGGCCGCGCCGAGGCCGGTGGCCGAGCCGGTAACGATGATCACCGAGCCATTCAACTCCACGGGCTCCTCCCTCTTTGTCTGAACTGTGATTTATGGGATTGCCGGATACAAATGATTTCTTTGACCCGCCCATAATCTAACACAGTAGCGGCTTTTCGTAGCATCCGAGTCAGGGTCTTGGGACACTTGAGTATCCTGCACTTGAGTATCCTGTGGTCGAAAGAATCCGATAAATTAAAACTCGGGCCATTGCCTGCTAGAATGACCGACAATCGCTTGACGTAAGGGAGGGAGTCATGGCAATTACCGTCGGCATGGGCGACTTCGTGTACGAGTACGATCCCGGCTGGGCGAAATTGCCTGCCGGACACTCCTTCCAGGGACCCAGCGGGGTCGCGGTTGACTCCCACGACCGGGTATACGTGTACCAGAGGCAGGGACCGCCAGTCTTGGTTTTCGACCGGCAGGGGCACTTTCTGGCCCCGTGGGACCGGCCCGGAGGCGTCCCGGCCGACGCCCACCACGTCCACGTGGGCCCGGACGATACGGTGTACCTCGTGGACCGGGACGCCCACCAGGTACTCAGGTACACGTCCGATGGCGAGCTGTTGTCGTCGATGGGTACCCGTGACCGGGCGGCGCTTCAAGCTCCCTTCAACCATCCCGCCGATATTTGCGTGGCGCCTTCGGGGGAGCTCTTTGTGGCCGACGGCTACGGCAATTCCAGCGTCCACCGGTTCTCCGCCGACGGGGTTTACATAAGCTCGTTCGGCGGTCCCGGCCGGGGTCCGGGGGAGTTCCTGGTGCCCCATGCGGTCCGGGTGTCCAACGACGGCAGGGTGTACGTGGCCGACCGGGAGAACAACCGGGTCCAGGTGTTCACCACCGATGGGCAGTTCGTGGACCAGTGGACCGATTTCAAGTGTCCCATGGGCGTACACATCGACGCCCGGCAGACGGTCTACGTCACCGACCAGGTGCCCCGGATCAGTATCCTCAACCTGGACGGGGAGTTGTTGGCGCGTGGGCGTACTTTTGAGTACGCGCACCAGGTCTACACCGATTCCAGGGGAGACATCTACGGAATTGACACGGCCAACCAACGGGTGCAGAAGCTGGTGCGGGTCAGGTGAGCGGAGCGCCGGACCTGTTGACACAATAATGGTGCGCTTGGCGGGATTCGAACCCACGACCTCTGCCTCCGCAGGGCAGCGCTCTATCCGCTGAGCTACAAGCGCGCGATCTACCCAAGTACCGGTTCCAGGGGTACCGGTCCCGGTGTTCCTGACCCTTTGCCCGGTCAACCCCGCCAGGGATTGGGACCGTCAGGGTTCGGGTGGTGCCGAGGGAGGGATTTGAACCCACACATCCGTAAGGACACTGCGCCCTGAACGCAGCGCGTCTGCCGTTCCGCCACCTCGGCACAAGAGGACCAGGCAGGACGGCCCCGACTCGAAAGTTCCGTCTGCATGGTGGGCGATGAAGGATTTGAACCTTCGGCCTCCTCGGTGTGAACGAGGCGCTCTAACCACTGAGCTAACCGCCCTCGCCTGTCGTCCGGCTGAGTCTAATTATATCAGCAGCGATTGGGGGCGCAAGCCCGCTTCCTCACGCAGACTGCACAGGTGCTCAATCTCGCCTGCGAAGTCACATTGACATAAGGCGGCGTAACGCCGGAATCGGAGCGCCGGAACTACGCCAGCCGAGCGGAGGCCGGCTCGCCAAGCACGCCTGCGGTTGCCTGCGGGCAGGCCCTGCGGACCGGGGTTCAAATTGACAAAAAATACCGGCGCGGGTACATTCCCTCTGCCACGGCGACACACAATAGTGAATGAGGGCGTATGACAAGTATTGCTTCTAGCCAAGTCGAAAACTTTGGAAACGGTGTAATGCAAGCCGAGGGCGTGCTCGTCGACAATGACGGGTTCGTCTATGGCGGCGGCCGCAACGCCGTCATGTACAAGGTCAGCCCGGACGGCCAGGTGAGTGAGATCGCCACATTACCCGAGGGATCTATTCCCAACGGCATCGCCATGGACCGCAACGGGGACATCATCTACTGCGACCTGGGAAAGCAGGCCATGTTCCGGATGACCCAGAGCGGTCAGGTGTCGTTCATAGCCGACCACGTGGGCGACGTAAAGCTGTCCCTGCCCAACTTTGCCTGCTACGACGCCGAGGGCAACCTCTACGTGTCCAACACCAGCACTAGTGACCTCAGCACGGTGCTGCCGGAACTCTCCAACCCGGAACCCAACGGCGCACTCGTACGTATTCGCCCTGATGGACGCGGCGACGTGGTGGCCAAGGGGCTCTACGCCGCCAACGGGGTGGCCATAGACCCCAAAGAAGAGGCCGTTTACGTGCTGCAAAGCTCCACCAACGACTGTGTCCGCATCGCCCTCCGTGGCGACGGCTCCTTCGGCGAACCGGAGGTGTACTCCACGGGCTTCCCGGCGTTGCCCGACGGCATGGCCTTCGACGTTGACGGCAACATGTACATCACGCTCCCCGGCTACGCCGTCGAAGGGGGTATGACCCCGGCGAACAAGATCATCGCCGTGAAACCCAATGGTGAGTGGTCGATGCTGATCGACGACGCAGACGGCGCCTCCCTGACCTCGCCGACCAACTGCGCTTTTGGCGGGCCGGGGCTCCAGGACCTGTACTTCGCCAACCTTGAGGGAGACCACTTCAGCCGGGTGCATACCCAGTTCCACGGCCACCCGCTGTATCATCAAAGGTAGACGCCGGGAACCGGTCTACGGCAGGGTCTATTAATTCTCCCTCTCCCTTGAAGGAGAGGGCTGGGGTGAGGGTGAAATGCTGGCAATAACGATGGTCCCTCACGTTAGGGAACGCCCCCACCCTAACCCTCCCCTATTTGGGGGAGGGGACAATTAAATGACCCTGCGGTCTACGGAGCGGGGGGGTTGACGAAGCCTGGCTGCGAGCCGCGGGCGGCTACGCCAAGCAAACTCCCCGTCCCTCAGGCGGCGGTCATGCCGCCGTCGATCACCAGCTCCGCCCCGGTAACGAAAGAGGACTCGTCGGAGGCCAGGTACACGATGCCAGCCGCGATGTCCTCGGGTGTGCCCATGCGCCCCAGGGGTGTCTTGCCGACACGGTCGTTCCAGACTTCCGGGACCGCGTGATGGGACCGCGTCATCGGGCTGTCCACAAACCCCGGATGCACCGAATTGGCCCTGATGTTGTCTTTGGCGTACTGGACCGCCACCGACTTGGTAAAAATGCGCACCGCGCCCTTGGAGGCGTGGTAGCTGGCCGACGCGCCGCTCCCCACAATGCCGTAGATGGAGGAGATGTTGATGATGGAGCCGCCACCGGCCCGTCGCATCTCAGGGATGGCGGCCCGGACCCCGATGAAAACCCCTTTCACGTTGACGTCCATCACCCGGTCCCAGGCGTCCCCGTCCGTCTCTTCCACACCGGTGCGGTGACTGACCCCGGCGTTGTTCACCAGAACGTCCAGCTTGCCGAACCGGCCGACAGCCTGGGCGACGGCGTTACTCCAGTCCTGGGGGTTGGTGACGTCGAGCTCTACGAAACTCGCTCGGCCTCCGGACGCCGCGATGGTGTCGGCGGTGGCTTGGCCCTGTTCGGCCAGAATGTCGCCGATCAACACGGCCGCCCCTTCCGCCGCCAGAAGCCTGGCGGCGGCCGCTCCGATCCCGCCGGCTCCGCCGGTCACCAGCGCAACTTTTCCATCGACTCGCATTTACCGGTCCTCCCGACGGCCAACCCGGACAAGGGGCAAATTCCGGCGCCGTCCCGTTATGTCAATGAATATTGAGGCATTTGGTAACATAACGTATCTTGTGCGAACCAACCTGTATGGAAATTTAAAGGCCCGGTCTGCCGGCCGCCACCATCACCGGTCCATCGACGTCCATCAACCGGTTTTCTATCTCGCGCAGCAGGTCGTCAAGGTTCCAACGCTTGGCCGCCGAAACGAGGACTCCCGGCGAAGTTTGTTTCATCGGACTACCGGGGAACGATGTAGCCGTTAACGAATTTCCGTGCAACGAATATCCCTGCGGGCTCTCCCCGTTGGCGCCCCCGTCCAGCAGGTCCATCTTGTTGATCACCAACAGACGCGGCCGGTCGCTGAGGCCCAGCTCTTCCAGGGTGTTTTCCACCACCTCGGTCTGTTCCGGGGCCTTGGGGTGGGCGACGTCGATGACATGGAGCAGGACGTCCGATTGCTCCAGTTCTTCCAAAGTCGCGCGGAAGGCGGCAACGACTTTGGGCGACAGCTTCTGGATGAACCCCACCGTATCGCTCAACAACAACGGCGCCCCCGACGGCAAACGGATGCGCCGGGTCACCGGGTCGAGGGTCGAGAACAGCCGGTCGGCGGCTGTGACGTCGGCGTTGCTCAGAGCGTTGAACAGCGTGCTCTTGCCGGCGTTGGTGTAGCCCACAAGGGTCGCCATGGGGATGGTCGAACCCTTCCGCCGGTCCATGTGCAGCATCCGGCGTCGGCGCACGCCCTCGAGGTCGGAGCGGATTTTCTGGATGCGGCGGCGCACCAGGCGGCGATCGGTCTCTATCTGCGTCTCGCCCGGCCCGCGGGTACCTATGCCACCACCCAAGCGCTCCAAGTGGGACCATTGCCCGGCCAAGCGGGGCAGCAAATACTCGTGCTGGGCCAATTCCACCTGCAGTTTGCCTTCATAAGTGGAGGCGTGGCGGCCGAAAACGTCCAGGATGAGGGCTGTGCGGTCGATGACCTTCAAGCCCAGGGCGTTTTCCAGGTTCCGTTGCTGGGTAGGGGTCAGTTCGTCATCGAAGATGACGACTCCGGCCTTTTCCTCGGTGGCCAGGTCCCTCACCTCTTCGATCTTGCCCTTCCCTACGTAGGTGGGAGTCATCCGCTCGGCCCGCTGGCTGACCCGGCCCACCACTTGGGCCCCGGCCGTGTTGGCCAGGTACTCCAGTTCGGCCAGGGTGTCGTCCAAGGCCCAGAGCTGGCCGCGCCTGGTCAGCTCCACCGCCACCAAGACGGCTCGTTCGGGTTCGGGCTCGACCATTACCGACCGTTTAGCGATGGGCTCAGCCTCCCCGGGCCGGGATGTTCCAGGATTCCAGGCGCTGACAGCCCTTTTCTACCTGCTCGTCAGGGGTGGTGAGGGAAAGCCGGATGTAACCTTCGCCGTACCGGCCGTAGCTGGAGCCTGGAGTCACGACGACGTCCAACTCCTCCAGCAGCATCTGGGCCAGTTCGGCTGAGGTGTACCCCTCTGGAACACGGGCCCAGATGTAGAGACTGGCCCGGGGCACCGCTACCTCCATCCCGAGGCTGCGAACGGCCGAAACCACCCGGTCTCGCCGGCGTTGGTAGATTTCGACATTATCGGAGACGCAGTCCTGGGGTCCGGTGAGGGCCTCCATGGCCATCTCTTGGACCGCTTGCGGGACGCCCGAGTCCAGGTTCGCCTTGATCTGGAAGAGGGCTTTGATCATGTCGGCGTTGCCCACGGCCATCCCGATGCGCCAACCGGTCATGTTGTAGGTCTTGGACAGCGAATGGAACTCTATCCCGATATCCTTGGACCCGTCGACCTGAAGGACACTGCCGGCCTGGTAACCATCGTAGCCGACCTCGCTGTAGGCGGCGTCGTGAAGCAATGCGATGTCGTTCTCCCGGCAGAAGGCGATGGCCGAGGCAAGATCTTCTTCGGTGGCGACGGCGCTGGTGGGGTTGTTGGGGTAGTTCAGCCACATCACCTTGGCCGCTTGGGCCACGTCGGCCGGTATGGCGTCCAGCTCGGGGAGCCAGCCATTCCGCTCGTAGAGAGGCATTATGTAACTCTCGGCGCCGGCGAACATGGTTCCGACCCCGTAGACCGGGTAGGCCGGGTCGGGCACCAAGGCGATATCTCCGGGGTCCAGGAAGCAGAAGGCGGCGTGGCCGATACCCTCTTTGGCCCCGATTAAAGGCAACACCTCGGTGTCGGGGTCGAGTTTTACCCCGAAACGGTTGTCGTACCACTCGGCGATGGCCCGGCGCATCTCAGGAAGGCCGTCGGTCTCCGGGTAGCGGTGGTTCGGCGGGTATTGGGATGCCGACAGCAAGCGGTCGATTATCGGCTGCGGCGTGGGAATGTCTGGGTCGCCGATGCCGAAGGTCACAACGTCGGCCCCGGCCGCTCTTTTGGCCGCGATGATCCTGGAGATTTCGACGAAGGGGTACGGGGCCAGCTTGCCCAAGCGGTCTGAGAACTTCATGGTGGTGGTTCCTGTCTTCAGCTAATGATTATTGAGTTTAACCTTTTAGAAGGGCAAATCGTCACTAGGACCAGGATGAACCCTCCCCCGCCGTGTTATTAGTGCGTTCTCACGCCTGCTCAAAGTTTGACTGCTAGGACAGCAACGGACCGAAAACGTCGGTGATGGGAAGGGCGAACCCGGGCAGGACGACGGAGCCTAGCGTGTCACCCATGCCGTATACTCCAGTGCTCGTGGCGGCGTCGGCGGTCAGACGCAGCATCTCGACCGTCCTTGTCGGAAAGCTGGCCAGCCAGCATTCAAGCACGCCGATGTTCCGGTAATCCAGCACCTTTTCCTCAATTTCCCGGCGGTTGTTGCTCGGCGACATGATTTCCACCACCAGCAACGGGGGCTGTTCCAGAAAGCGCAGGCCGACCAGGTCGGAAGGACGTGCGATGCCTGTAAGTTCCTCGTTGACCACCATCAAGTCCGGCTGACGCACCCGGAGCGGTTCCCGCCGAATCACAATATCACTTGGGGCCGGTAGGACTATACCCAACCCCGTAGCCCTTAAGAATGGTCTGAGCGACATGACTATTTCGTTGGACACCCATTGATGTTCCCCCAACAACGGGCCAGGCGGCATTACCAATACCCCATCCACAACCTCGCAGCGCTGCTTCGTTTCCGGCAGCGCCTGCCATTCTTCGAACGTTAGCCTCTTCGTGCCGATGCTGCTCATGCGGCGCCCCTCGAGAATGGGCTAGGTCAAGAGACCTAGCCGAAGACTTCTTCCAGCGGCAGGGTGAAACCTGGAAGAGTTTTTGATTCGAGCGTCTCGTTACGGTCGAAACTGGCCTCGGGCCCGGCGGCATCCGTCAGGTCCAGCACCCGAACCGTCTCGGTCTCGGGGTCCACCAGCCAGCATTCCAAGACACCCAACTGGCGGTAATCGCGCAGCCTGTCTTCCATGATACGGGGAGTGTTGCTCGGGGAACCTATCTCCACCACCAAGTCCGGCGCAACCTCGACGTTTGCCAACCCTCTAACATCAGACCGACTACGAAACCCTGTCCGTTCGGCGCTGAGGAACATGACGTCGGGTTGCCGGACGCGCAACGGGTCCCGCTGGATGATCAGGTCGCATGGGGCGGTCAGGACGATCCCCAATCCGTTGCGTTCTACATATCCGCGCAGGATTGCGGCAAGCGTCACTAGAATCAGCTGGTGATCAAGGCTCGGTCCGGGCGGCACGTATATTTCTCCATCAACGACTTCACACCGCTCCTTGGTCTCCGGCAGAGCCATGTAGGTTTCGTAAGTCAGCTTTGTGGCTTTAACGGTACTCATGGGGCGCCCCACTCGCCATTGAATACTTCCACCGCTGGGCCCTCCAGAAAGACTTCGCCTTGGCCGTCCCACTCAATTCTAAGCGTTCCGCCGGGCAGTGTTATGTCAACGGCGTCCCCGGAGATGCCGGCCAGCCGGGCGGCCACCGCTATGGCGCACGCGCCGGTGCCGCAGGCCATGGTCTCACCGGAGCCGCGCTCCCAGACACGGGCGTTCAGCTTGCCGGGCCCGTCGACGTTCACGATCTCGAAGTTGACCCGCCGGGGGAATATTTCGTGATGCTCCACCTTTGGGCCTATCGTATGCAACGGAAATTCCGCCACAGGCTGGTCGATGAAAGTAACCGCATGGGGGTTGCCCATGGAAACGAAACTCAAGGGAAGGTCGCGGCCGTCCATGCGGAAGGGGTAAGCCAGCAACGGGCCGGTGCCGGACGTCCCCACGCTCACCGGGACTTCCGATGGGTCCAATATGGGAGCGCCCATCGACACCCGAGCTCCGGTGATCGTGGAGCCCTTGTAAGTAGGCACGATGTTTCTAACCCCGGCCAGGGTCTCCACGTTGAGCCCTTCGGCTGGCGTAGGCACTATTTCGCGCTCTATGGCGTACTTGGCGAAACAACGGATACCGTTGCCGCACATCTCCCCTTCGGAGCCGTCGGCATTGAACATGCTCATCTTGAGGTCGGCGATTTCAGAGTCCTTGATCAGGATGAGGCCGTCTCCACCGACACCAAAATGACGGTCGCTTATCCGGCGGGACAGCTCCGGCCAGTCCAGTTCCCGGTTAAGTTCCGACGCCCGGGCGTCGACATAGATGTAGTCGTTTCCCGCGCCTTCCATTTTGGTGAATTTCATCGTCCGGCTCCCCTGTCAGAACGGGAATCATTGTATCACAGGGGAGTTTGACTCTAAGAAATCTTCGACCATCCGGCCAGCCGAAGAGACGGTCTCGGGATCTTCGGCGTCGAGCCATTGGATTCGCGGATCATCCGGTTTGAACCAGGCATACTGTCGCCGCACGAGGCGGTGGGTCTGGGTCTTGGTCCTTCGCACTGCCTCGGCCAATTCGAGCTGTCCGGATAGGTACATTCCCAACTCCCGGTATCCGGGGCTGCCCAACGCGCCTTGGCCGGCAGCCAAGCCGGCGGCCGTCAACCGCTCGACCTCTTCCAGGAATCCTTGGGCCATCATCCGGTCCACCCGGTCGTCGATACGTTGGTACAACCGTTCCCGGTCCATGGTGAGGCCCATCACCAAAGGGTTGAAGCGGGGGGCCCGGTTCGCTCGAAGGTCCGACGGCCGGCGGCCCGTCGCGTGGTAAACCTCCAAGGCGCGAATCACACGCCGGACATTGCGGCCGTCCAACGAATCGGCCCCGTCCGGGTCTATTTCGCGCAGCCTGTCATAGAGGGAAATACGGCCGTTAACCGCCGCCGCGTGCTCCAAGGAACGCCTGAAGTCTGTGTTGGGCGCCACCCGCGGCACTTCCCAACCCTCGGCCAACGCCCAAACGTACTGACCCGTCCCACCGGCGACGATGGGGAAACGACCGCGGCTGGCTATCTCATCAACTGCCTTGGTCGCCGAATCGAGGAAGTTGGCGAGCCCAAAGCTTTCCGAGGGATCGAGAATGTCGACGAGGTGATGGGGGACCCTGGCCACTTCGTCGGCCGAGGGCTTGGCCGTGCCGATGTCCATCCCCCGGTAGACCTGGCGGCTGTCGGCGTTGATGACCTCGGCGCCGAAACGTTCCGCCAATGACACCGCCAGCCGGGTCTTGCCGACTCCGGTCGGTCCGACCAGGCATACTATGGGACGCAGAGGTGGACCGACGGGCTCCGGGGCATGATCGGCGGAATGGCCCGTGTTCAACTATCCTACGGCCCCGGCGATGGCCCTGATGACGCCGAGGAACGACTCGGCCTGGAGGCTGGCGCCGCCGACCAGTGCGCCGCGGATGCAGGGCTGGGCCATGAAACCGGCCACGTTATCGGCGTTTACGCTGCCGCCGTAGAGCAGCGGGACCGGTTCCCCGTCCGCGTCGTAAATGCTCTCCAGCGTACGCTGAATAGCCTCGCCCATGACATCGGCGGCGATCTCCGGCGTGGCGGCCCGGCCGGTGCCGATGGCCCAAACCGGCTCGTAGGCGACCAACACGCTCGTTATGTCGACTACTCCTTCGAGTCCCGCCCGGACCTGTCCCGACACCACCGCATTGGCCGCCCCCGACTCCCGTTGTTCGAGGGTCTCCCCCACGCAGAGGATTGGGGCCAGGCCGGCGGCCAAAGCCGCCAGCACTTTGCGGTTTACCGATTCGTCGGTCTCCCCAAATAGCTGACGGCGCTCCGAGTGGCCCAGTATCACGTACTCGCAAATGCCATGAAGCATTTCGGGCGAGATCTCCCCGGTGAAAGCTCCGGAGGTCTCGTGATGCATGTTCTGAGCCCCGACTTTAACGCCTGAATCGCCCACCGCATCTCGGACGGCCGGGAGGCAGATGAACGGCGGGCACAGAATGGCTTCCACGCCTGCGTTACGGTCGAACCCGGCGCGAACCCCGGCGGCCAAAGCGGACGCTTCCGCAGGGGTGGTATTCATTTTCCAGTTGGCTGCCACGTATGTACCAGGCATTACGTTACCTCTATCGGAAGGGATCAGCTAATGGTCAGGAGCCGGGGCCTACGGCCCGAATTTGGTCATTTTGCCGGCGTGGGACATTGCCAAGAGCATGACGTTGGTCGCTGGTATGCTGCCGATGGAACCGTGGCCGCAACTTCGTTCGCTGAAGGATTCGATTCCCTCACCCTTGGTGAGCCAGGAGTTCAACATGAAGGGGACCGGGTGCCAGCTGTGCCCGGCGATGATGGCCGGGGTGGCGTGATCGCCCGCCACCATGAAAACGTCGGGCGCCAAGTCCCGGATCGCCGGAATCAAGGGGTCCAGTTCCTCCAATCGCTTGACCTTGGCTTCGAAGTCGCCGTCCTCGCCGGCGGCGTCGGCCGGTTTGTAATGGATAAAGAAAAAGTCGTGATTGTCGAAGTTATCCCGCAGGGTGTCCACTTCGTCGGCGAAGGTGCGGCCAGTGCGGACCACCCGCATACCAGCTACCGTGGCCAACCCCCGGTACATGGGGTAGGCGGCGATGGCTGCGGGGTTGAGCCGGTAAACGTCACCCATGTCCGGCAGGTTCGGAAGCTGAGCAAACCCGCGAAGCAGCAACATGTTGGCCCGGTCTTCCTCCGATAACAAGCGGGCGGCCTCCTCGACGAAACGGTTCACCAGCCCGGCCGTGCGCTCGGCTTCGGGGCTGAGCGCCCTAACCGGCAGGGCCGGAACACCGTTTTGTTGCGGGTCGGTCTCGGTGACGGCTTCCGACAGCCCATCCCCCCGGAGCCGCAGGACGAAGCGATAGTCCTGCACCGGGAACACGTCGATCTGGACGCCGTCCAACTCTATCTGATCCAGCCGCTGGCAAATCGGCGCGCTCAATTCGGTCGGAATGCGCCCGGCCCGCCGGTCCAACAACCGGCCGTCGCTGTCCACCGTGCAGAAATTCCCCCTTGCGGCTATGTCTCCGGGTTCTATGGGCACCTCGATGCCCAATGCTTCCAGCGCGCCGCGGCCGATGATGTGCTTCAGGGGGTCGTAACCGAAGAGGGCCAGGTGCCCGGGCCCGCTGCCGGGCGCGACCCCCGGCAGCACCGGGGTGGTCAACCCACAGGCGCTCTCGCGGGCCATGGCGTCCAGGTTCGGGATGTTGGCGGTCTCCAACTCCGAACGGCCAGTGTCAGGGTGGGCCAAGCCGCCCAGCCCGTCCACCACCAGCAGCACTATCTTGGATGGCGTCGGAACGTAACAGTCCCGGAGAACTTCAAGGTCGATCATCTTCTTTCTCTTCTCAACCGTGGAGGTCAGGGGCCGCAGGCGGCACGGAGGAGGACCACAAGGAAATTTCGGCGCTCTTTGCGTCCTCTGCGGTGAATTAAACTACGCGTCCGGCAGGGCCGCAATCCCCGGCAGCTCCCGTCCTTCCAGGAATTCCAATGAAGCGCCGCCTCCCGTGGATACGTGAGTCATTCGCTCCATCAGGCCGAGTTCCTCCACAGCCTCCGCCGTGGAGCCGCCGCCCACCACCGTTGTCACCCCGGTCTGCCCGGCGATGGCCGTGGCAACGGTGCGCGTGCCGTCGCTGAAGCGAGGCATTTCGAACACGCCCATAGGACCGTTCCAGATTATCGTTTTGCAACCGTTCAATTCCTGGGCGAATTGCCGGGCGCTGTTGGGGCCTATGTCCATGATGAACGATGCGTCGGGCACCCGCACCGCCTCGACCGTTTCCACTCGTGACGGCTCAGGGCCGAACTCGCTGGCGACCACCAGGTCGTCCGGCAAATGTACCGCAATGCCGTGGGACTTGGCCCTTTCCACGATCTCCTTGGCGAAATCAAGCCGGTCATCCTCAACCCGGGAACTGCCGGTGTTGTAACCGAGGGCGTTGAGGAAGGTTACGCACATGCCGCCGCCGATGAAAAGGTGGTCGAGCTTGCCCAGCAGGTTTTCCAGCACCAGAATTTTGTCGCTGACCTTCGCGCCGCCCATCAGCGCCGCCAAGGGCTTTTCCGGGGCTTCCAACGCCCGCCCCAAAGCGCTCACCTCTTTTCCCACCAAGAAGCCCATCACCGACGGCAGGTGTTCCGTGACTCCGACCGTAGAGGCGTGGGCCCGGTGGGCTACTGCGAACGCGTCCATAACGAACAGGTCAGCCAAGCGGGCCAGAGACCGGGCGAAGTCCGGGTCATTCTTTTCTTCGCCGGGGTCGAACCGAAGGTTTTCCAGCAGTACCACGTTTCCCGGCGCCATCCGGGAAATCTCGGACTCTACGGCAGGCCCAATAATTTCGGTGAGGCTGTTGACCGGGTGGTCCAGCAGCGCCGCAAGGCGGTCACCCACCGGGGCCAGCCGCAGGTCTTCCGCCACCTTGCCGCCGGGCCGGCCCAAGTGGGAACAGAGAATCACGCGGCAGCCTTGGTCGATGAGATGCCGGATGGTAGGAAGGGTGGCGCGAAGCCGCTGGTCGTAGGAGGCGATTGTTTCTACCCCCTGTTCGATAGGGACATTGAAGTCCACTCTGACCAGGACCGCCCGGCCGGCCAACTCTACTTGGGAAAGGTCACGCTTGGGCATCGGAACCCCCGGCGCCTTGTTTTGAAATGGCTGGACCCGGGCCCGGACGGGAAATCAGCGGCCTCCGGCCAGCGCCCATTCGCCCAGTTCCCGCAGTTGGGCCTGTTCCTCGGGCGAGACGCCGCAGCTTTGGGTTATATCGAGCGCCTGCTCCACCAACTCCTTGGCCTTCCGCTCGGACACGCTTCTGGAGCCCGTTTCGTCCAGAATCTCAACCAACCGTCCGGTGTCTTCGGGCTCCAGCACTCGTTTCATGTAGATGGCGGTCAACTCCCGCTTGACGCCGACGCTGCCGCTTTCCAGCGCATGGATCAGCGGCAGGCTCTTCTTCTTATTGAGGATGTTGCTCGGAGTAATGCCGTCGCCGCGATCTCCCCAGAGGTCGTCGATGTCCCGCGCGATTTGCCAACCGCAACCCAAGGCGATACCGGCGTCCCGAAAGGCGGAGCAGACGGCGTCACTGGCGTTGGCGACCAGCACTCCGGACTCAGCGGCGCAGCCGGTGAGAGCGCCGGCCTTGCGGGCAATCATATCCAGGTAGGATGCAGTGGTCACCATTACCTGATCTTGGAATTCCAGGTCCATGTACTGCCCCTCGCAAAGGGTAAGGCAGGCGCGGTCCAAGGACTCCACAGCCCGTAGTACCCGGTCGGGAGGCACCCCCCGCTGAGCGAGGCGCATTATAGTTGTGCGCCCCAGGGCGTGCAAGCCGTCGCCGGCGTTGATGGCTTGGGACGGGCCCCACACCCACCAGATGCTGGGCCGGTCCGTCGCTTCCGCCCGCCCGGCCTGAACCTCGCCGTGAATCAAGGTGAAGTTGTGCACCAGTTCCACCCCGGCTGCGGCGGGCAAGGATGCCCCGAAGTCACCGGCCAACGCTTGGCAGGCGGCCAGCGCCACCGCTCCCTGGAAGTGGAGGACGGGGCCGCCGGGTTGCGGTTGCCCCTCTTGGTCGACCCAGCCCAGGTGGTACCGGAGGATGTCGTAGAGGAAGCCTTGGCGGCCGTCAAAGACGTCCCGAAGTTCCTGGGCGACCGATTGTTGGTATTGCGGGTACCTGGAGATCAATTTCTTAATTCCCGGCGGTCAACAATATTCTTGGAGCGAGTCCAAGCCATCAGCGGGGTCACGCCAAGGCACCCGCCACGATTGTAAGGGATGCAATCGTCAATAGAACACCCAAGAGAACACCCAAGCAGCCAATCTTGGGCAGGCGGACCCGCGAGCGGCGGGACAACCTGCTCTGACTGCATTCCGCGCAAGTACACGCGGGCGGGTGTTCGCTGTACCAGTTGGGGCGTCCGGCCATACTTATTCCATGACGGCGCGGATGCTTTCCAGGCTGATGGCTCCCGTCCGCAGCAGCTTGGGCGCTCCGCTGGTTATGTCCACTATGGTGGACGCCGTTCCCGCCGGAGCCGGGCCACAGCCGACGATGAAACCGAGGCGGCCACCCAATTGGTCTTTGACCTCTTCGAGGCGTTCGGGGTCGGGCCGGCCGCTGACGTTGGCGCTGGTTCCCGTGATGGGCGAGCCCAATGCGGCTGCGATTGCCCTAGGAACGGGGTGGTCCGGCATTCGGACGGCTATGGTGGGTGCTCCGGCGGTCAACAGGCCCGGCACGCCGGCCGATTTGGTCAACACCAAGGTCAGCGGGCCCGGCCAGAAACGCTTCGCCAAGGCCGCCGCCTCTTCCGGTACGTCGGCCGCCACCATTTCCAGTTGCCGCCAGTCATAGATCAAGACCGGCAGGGCCAGCCCGGCGGGGCGTTCCTTGATGGCGAACAAGCGCTTTATGGCCGAGGGATCGAAGGCGTTGGCGCCAAGCCCGTACAGGGTGTCGGTAGGAAACGCAACCACGCCGCCGGTACGCAGGACCCGTACGGCTTCCTCCACCTCACTGGTCAAGGAGACTGAATCGTACTGGAATTCGGTTCTGGCCACGGCAGCAATCAACCTGGAATTGGGGCTGAATTGGGGTTTTTCGAGTATATCACAGGCCAATTCCGATGGCCCGATTCATCCCAAAATAGGGGTAATCGTCCCTTCGGAACGCAGACTCAGGGTCATTTAATTGTCCCCTCTCCTCTCTGGGGGAGGGTTAGGGTGGGGGCGTTCCCTAACGTGAGCGACCGTCCGTTATTGCGAGCATTTCACCCTCACCCCAGCCCTCTTCCTCAAGAGAGGGGAGAATTAAAAGACCCTGAACGCAGGCTGCCGTGAGGTTGACACCACGCTCGGGCGCACGGCTATACTCCGGGAATTCCAGAGCCTATAATCGCGTTATGTCTATAATCGCGGTATGTCGGTATGTAATGAGGGAGTGCGGGGGACCCGTAGTCTTGCATCGCTGATGCATTACTCTGGTCGCAGGAGGTGGAGCCACGGCTACTGACAAGATTGACGACAAGCTGCCACGAGGACGCCGGGTCGCCGCCAGCGACGACCTGGAGCTTTCCGCCTACCTGGAGATAGCCCAGGGGCGGGAAGGCGTTGGAGCCAATGCCGACGGGCAACAATCGGTCAACGAAGGCATAGTCGTAATCGATTTCGGTTCCCAGTATAGCCACCTGATCGCCAGGCGCGTGCGGGAGCTGAAAGTCTACTCCGAGATAGCCCCAGTGACCGACAACTGGGAGTCGGTCCGCCACATGAACCCCAAGGGCATCATCTTGTCGGGCGGCCCCGCCAGCGTGTACGCCGATGGGGCCCCTTTGGTCCCCGATTGGGTATTCGAGCGGCGGCTTCCTCTGCTGGGCATCTGCTACGGTATGCAGGCCCTGGTGCATCAACTGGGCGGACGGGTGGCCCCAGGGGACAAGCAGGAGTACGGCTCGGCGGTGCTTCATCAGGATGATTCCGCCGCGCCTTTGTTCACGGGTCTGCCTCCCTCATTCCAGGTCTGGATGAGCCACGGCGACCGGGTCGAAACCCTGCCTCCGGGATTCAAAAGCCTCGCATACACGGAGAACTCTCCTGTTGCCGCCATCGGCAACGGCGACAATATATTCGGCCTCCAATTCCACCCGGAGGTCAATCACACACCTCTGGGCCAATCGATCCTGGGGAATTTCCTGTTTCGCGCCTGCGGTTGCGTCGGCGCCTGGACGCCGGGCAACGTGGCGGCCGATTCCATATCCCGTATCCGTGAGCAGGTGGGAGACGGACGGGTTATCTGCGCCCTCTCCGGCGGGGTGGACTCCGCCGTCACGGCCGCCCTTCTCCACCGGGCCGTGGGCGAACAACTGTCCTGCATCTTTGTGAACAACGGGCTGCTGCGGCTGGAAGAAGCGGAAAGAGTCCAGGCCACATTCAAGCGCGGGCTGGGCCTCAACCTGACCTACGTAGACGCATCCGACCGGTTCCTGGACCGCTTGGCCGGGGTAATAGACCCGGAGACGAAGCGCAAGGTTATCGGAGAAGAGTTCATCCGGGTATTCGAAGAAGCCGCTGCCGGGTTGGGTCAGACCGACTTCTTGGCTCAAGGAACCCTGTACCCCGACGTTATAGAAAGCGACTCGCCGGAGAACAGCACCTCGGCTCGAATCAAGACCCACCACAACGTGGGCGGGCTCCCCGAGAACATGAAATTAAAGCTGGTGGAGCCCCTGCGCTACCTGTTCAAAGACGAGGTCCGGGGGGTCGGCCTGGAACTGGGCCTGCCCGACGAGATGGTCTACCGCCAGCCCTTCCCCGGCCCCGGGTTGGCGATCCGGGTCATCGGCGGGGTGTCGCGGGAGCGGTTGGACATGCTTCGCGCCTGCGACTGGATTGTCATCGACGAGATCAAGGCCGCCAACCTGTATCACCAGGTGTGGCAGAGCTTCGCGGTGCTGAGCGACAGCCGCACCGTCGGCGTGATGGGCGACTACCGGACCTACGGCTATGTATGCGCCATCCGGGCGGTCAGCAGCGAGGACGCGATGACCGCCGACTGGGTACGGTTGCCCTACGAAGTACTCGGCCGTATCTCCAGCCGTATCGTAAACGAAGTGCCGGGGGTCAACCGGGTCGTATACGACATCACCAGCAAGCCCCCTGGTACCATCGAGTGGGAATAGGCCCCGGACGCGGCGCTGCCGGACGGGAGGCCGCAGCCCGCAACTCCGTCAGCCTATGAACGTGCTTATTGTCGGCTCCGGCGCCCGTGAACACGCCCTCGCCTGGCGCATCAACCGGAGCCCGCGGTTGACGCGGCTCTGGACCGCTCCGGGCAACTTCGGGACCGCTGAACTGGGCGTCAACCTCGACCTGGACCAGTCCGACGTTGAGGCCGTGGTCTCCGCCGCCCGCTCCGTCGCTGCGGACTTGGTGGTGGTCGGCCCGGAAGCGCCCTTGGCCGCGGGCTTGGCCGACGCTCTGATCGCCGCCGGAATCCCCGTATTCGGGCCGTCCCGGGCGGCCGCTCAAATCGAGTGCAGCAAGAGCTTCGCGCTTGAGCTGATGCGGGAATCCGGCGTGCCTTGTCCCGAATTCAACGTTTTCCACGACGCCTCTTCCGCCTTGGACCACCTCGCCCGCAATCCGGGGCCTACGGTGGTCAAGGCCGACGGCCTCGCCGCCGGCAAGGGCGTCACCGTTTGCGCTGACGCCGTGGCGGCGGCGGCCGCGGTCCGCGACTGCATGACCGGGCTGACGTTCGGAGAAGCGGGGTCGACGGTCGTCCTGGAGGAGTTATTGACCGGCCCCGAGGTCAGCGTTTTCGCGTTCACCGACGGAGAGAATATCGCGCCTCTGGTGGCGGCGTGCGATTACAAACGTGCTGGCGACGGCGACCTGGGACCCAACACCGGCGGCATGGGCAGCTTCGCCCAACCGGGCTTCTGGACCCCGGACCTAGCCGGAGAGATCGAAGAAAGGATTATGCGGCCGGTCGTCAGAGCCATGGCGGACCGTGGGGCGCCCTATCGTGGGGTGCTCTACGGTGGGCTGATGCTGACCGCCGATGGTCCGCGGGTGTTGGAGTTCAACTGCCGCTTGGGCGACCCCGAAACCCAGGTCATTATGCCCCTTCTGGCATCCGACCCCCTTGACCTGCTGCTGGCCTGTGCCCAAGGAGGCTTGAATGAAGTAGACGTGCGGTGGGAGTCGCGGTCCTGCGTTGGGGTCGTCTTGGCGTCGGGCGGCTATCCGGACAGTTACGAGACCGGTTTCCCCATCTCAGGACTGGGGCCGGGCGCTCCGGAGACGACAGTCTTTCTCGCCGGAGTAACGACAGGTGAGGGAGGAGCCGCTGTAACCGCTGGCGGCCGCGTGTTAACGGTAGTCGGGTGCGGGGAAAACATGACCGAGGCCAGGGACCGTGCCTACCACCGGCTGGACGGTATAATCTTCGAAGGCGCACAGTGGCGGCGCGACATTGGCGCGTCCAACGATGTGAGGCTATCGTGGCCGGGTTGGACACGGACCGGCGCCTGACACTGCAGCAGGGGTACGCGGAAGCCGCCCAGGCGGGCGTCTTAAGCGGCTACCGCAAGCGACGGTGGGGCCGTTCGGAGGAGTTTGCCGTCTGGCTGGAGCAACCGGCGTTGGGGTCCTTGGACCGGGGGCAAGCCCTGGCGTTGTACCGGGCCTCGGGAGGTCGGAAAACCAAGGCCTTCAGCACCTTCCCCATCGAAGAGTTGCGGGACAGCCTCGACTTCCTCTTGTATGATACCATCAAGCTGGAAGGCCGATTCGACGAGTGCGGGGCCCCCGACGGGGCCTACACGCCGCCCGGGGCAGGCAAGGAATTCGCATCCTACCTGCTGTGCCTAAGGCAGCCGCGGTTGCTCGGCGTCTGGAACAGCAATTCCGAACGGTTGCTGCGCCGCTTGGGCTTGGAAACGGATACCATGAAACATGGCCCGATCGGAATCCGGTACCTGGACGTCCTGGATGCCCTCGGCAGGGTTGGTTCGGAGTTCGGGTTGGCAGACTTTCGCCAGGTCGATGAGCTGGCTTATTTTGTTGCGAGGGTCCAGCAGAGAGCATAATGACGAACTGGCATGACCGGCTACTCAGACTGAAACAAGAATTGGCCGAAGTTCGAGCGGTGCGCCAGCGCCGGACAAACGAGGAAGAAGCGGAGTTGGCCCGGGAGCGCGATGACCTGTCCCGGCTGGCGGGCGGTCTGGGAATCGCTGGCCTGCTGGTTGACATGAACGCCACGCTTGTAGACGGACGGGGCCGGGTCGAGACGGTCGTGGGCTGGGAGGACGAAACCGCCGAGGGTATGATCGACCTTTCGTCGCCATCCCTGGACCTCGAGGAAGACGAGGACGACAGTGACGTCATCACGTCGGTCCTGGCTTGGGAAGAAGGCGGTCAGCTGGAGATCATCGTCGACCTGGGACTCACGGACGAGGGGACCTATCTACAGGTTAACGGTATCGAAATACGCCCGGAACGAGACGCCTTGGAACAGGCGCTTCTCGAGGCTTTTCGTGACGAGTTGGAGCTTTAGGGCCGGGTCTCTCGGTACTCGCGGTTAAGGGAGGTTGTCGTGCCGCTGGTTGGTGTTATTATGGGAAGCGCCTCCGATGAGGCCGTGGTACAGGACACGGTCAATACTTTGGAGCAGCTAGGGATCGATTATGAAGTGCGGGTTATGTCCGCCCACCGCACACCGGAGCGGGTGCAGGAGTACGCGACCCAGGCTCGAGGACGGGGCATTGAGGTGCTGATCGCCGCCGCCGGCGGGTCGGCGGCCTTGGGCGGGACGCTGGCGGCCTGGTGCACCCTGCCCGTAATCGGTGTGCCTCTGGCGTCCAGCGAACTCAAGGGAATGGATGCCCTGTTGGCCACCGCCCAGATGCCTCCGGGGATTCCCGTAGCCTGCATGGCGGTGGGAAACTGGGGCGCCCGAAACGCCGCTTTCTTTGCCGCCGAGATTCTGGGACTGCGCCACGATGCGATAAGACAGGCCTACGAGGACTATCGGCAGGGGTTGCGAGAGAGGTAGGATGTTCCCCGCCGTTTTAACCGATTTCGACGACACCGCCGCCGTGCAAAATGTTGCCGAGCTGTTGCTGGACCGTTTCGGCGACCCCACTTGGGCCAGCGTGCGGCAGCTATTCCGCGACGGCGAGTTGGACCTGAAGGAATACCAGGAGATCACCTTCCGGAACATACTTGCCGACCGCCCGACCATGCAAGCCTACGTGATTCAGCATGCGTCCCTGCGCCCCTACTTCAACGAGTTGCGGCGTTTCTGCAAGTCCCACGGTATTCCATTGGCAGTGGTGAGCCAGGGCCTCGATTTCTATATTTCCGCCTTGTTGAATCGAGAGGGGCACCAGGACGTCCCTGTATACGCCGTTGCCACCCGGTTCGATGCTGGCCGGATCAGCTACCAATACCACCACGCCTACCCAGGGCAGGAAAACAGGGGGAATTCCAAGAGGTTCATTGTCGAGGGTTTCCGTTCCAGTGGGCATTATGTAATCTACGCCGGGGACGGGCAGTCCGATCTGGAAGCAGCCCGCGTGGCGGACCAGGTGTTCGCTCACCGCACCCTGGCACGGTTGTGCGACGAAGAAGGCATTCCGTACACGCCCTTCGAGGACTTTCAAGGGGTCCTGCTGGCCGTGCGCAACCTGTCTCTGGATGGTCTCAATCCGGACCAATCAGCAACGAACGACGATTTACGGGACGGCAGGGAGGTGACGGGTCAGTGATCGACCGGTACTCCCGGCCTGCCATGAAGCGGGTATGGTCCGACGACAACAAATACCAGAAATGGCTGGATGTGGAGCTGGCCGTCTGCGAGGCCTGGTGCGCCGAGGGAGCCATTCCTGAAGACGATATGGTCAAGCTGCGCACCGCCACATACGACCAGCGCCGGATGGACGAAATATTCGAGACGACCCGTCACGATGTCACGGCATTCCTCTCGTCCATCACCGAGTCCATGGGTCCTGAAGGCCGCTGGCTGCACCTGGGCCTGACTTCGAGCGACGTGCTGGATACCAGCCTGGCTCTACATCTCGTGGAAGCGGGGGTGTTGCTTCGCCATGAATTGCTCCGGGCTGTCGATGCTTTGGGCTGCCAGGCACGGCAGCATAAAGACACTTTGATGATGGGCCGGACCCACGGGGTACATGCGGAGCCCATCACCCTTGGTCTGAAGCTGGCCCTGTGGTGGGAAGAGTTGCGCCGCCACGAAGTGCGGCTGGACGCCGCCCTTGAGACCGTAAGGGTCGGCATGGTCTCCGGCGCGGTAGGCGCCCACGCCACCGTGCCCCCGGCGGTGGAGGAACGGGTCTGCGGTCAACTGGGCCTCGATGTGGCAAAGGTCTCCAATCAGATAATCCAACGGGACCGCCATGCCCACTTCGTCACCGCCCTGGCGCTGATCGGCGCATCGCTGGAAAAATTCGCCACGGAAATCAGGTCGTTGCAGCGCACCGAAATCCACGAGTTGGAAGAGCCCTTCGGCCAAGGACAGACCGGCTCTTCCTCCATGCCCCACAAACGCAACCCGGAGTTATCGGAACGCATCTGCGGGCTGGCCCGTCTGCTCCGGGGGAATGCCGCAACCGCGATGGAGAACGTGGCGCTGTGGGGCGAGCGGGACATCAGCCACTCATCGGCTGAACGGATCATTCTGCCGGACTCGTGCCTGGCGTTGGACTATATCCTCAGCATCTTCACCAGGATAATCGAAGGACTGAGGGTCTTCCCCGAGCGAATGCGGGCCAACATCGAAAGCAGCCGCGGCCTGATTTTCAGCCAGCGGGTGCTTCTGGAACTGGTGGACCGGGGCCTCGCGCGGGAAGAGGCGTACAGGATAGTACAGTCGAACTCGTCGCGAAGTTGGGAGGATGGAGCCGATTTCCGGGTGTTGCTCAAGTCCGACCCGTCGGCTTCACAATACCTGTCGGATGATGACTGGGAACGGCTCTTCGACTACGGGTACTATACCCGCTACGTCGATATAACCTTCCGGCGTCTGGGCCTGCTTTCAGATCAAGCGCTGGAGGCGCCGGCCGAATTGGCGGCCCAACAGACGGCACGGTCCGGTTAGACTCGCCGGTAAGTACAACCGCGAATAGCTCCACTTTCGTATGGGTGTGGGAGGTAACAGAGACGGGATGATCATTGAAACGCCAATGCCCGGTCTCCTCTATCGAGGCAAGGTCCGCGATACGTTCGATCTGGGAGACGGATTGTTGCTGATGGTGGCGACCGACCGCATTTCCGCCTTCGATGTCGTGTTGCCCACCGGCATTCCGGACAAAGGCTTGGTCCTGAACAAAATCTCGGCCTTTTGGTTCGATCGCACGTCCCACCTGGTACCCAACCATCTGGTCTGCCTGGCTGATTCCCCCGAAGCGGCCCCCTACTTGCGGGGGAGCGGCGCGGCCTCCGGAGTTGAGGCGGAGGTGGCCCGTCAAGCCATGGTGGTAAAGCGGGCGGAGCGCATCGACATCGAGTGCATCGTACGCGGCTATATCACTGGCTCCGCTTGGTCCGAGTACCGCAGGAAGGGGACCGTCTCCGGGATGAGCATGGAACCCGGGTTGGCGGAAGGACAGGCCTTCGCCGAGCCGCTGTTCACCCCCACAACCAAGGCCGACGAAGGCCATGACGAGAATATGTCGCCCCAGGAAGTGCTCGACATGGTTGGCGAGGACATGGCCCGGCTGTTGGAAGAGACCAGTAAGGCCGTGTACCGCTTCGCCAACGACTTCGCCCGGGAGAGGGGAATAATTCTGGCCGATACCAAGATGGAGTTCGGAATGCTCGATGGTCAGCTGATCCTGATAGACGAGTTGTTGACCCCCGACTCCAGCCGGTTCTGGGACGCTTCCGGGTACGAGCCGGGCCGTTCCCAGCCCAATTTCGACAAGCAGTTCGTAAGAGACTGGCTGGACGGACAGGGCTGGGACCATGAGCCCCCGGCCCCGGAGCTTCCGGTCGACATCGTTGACCGTACCACCGACCGATACAAGGAGGCCTACCGACGGCTCACCGGTGAGAGCCTCTCCTGAACGTCAGCAAAATCTAACTGCCAACAGCCGGAGAATCAGGTGCCTGAATCCCGTCATCGCCGCAGCCGGTCGGAACGCCGCACCGCACGGGCGGCCACTGCTATTCCCGTCAATCGGCCGAAGCGGAAAACCAACAAAATCTACCTGATAGCTTCTATCGTCATTGCCATACTGGTGATAGGCAGCTTTGGTCTGACCAGCATAATTCCTGACGGCGGTCAAATCGAGACCGGCAGCGCCAGGGCCTACGAAGAGGGGGTCGGCGTTCAACACGAGGTCATGCCCACCCGCGCCCACGTGCCCGAGGGTGAAACGGTGGAATACAGCACTACGCCTCCCACCTCCGGCGACCACTGGGATATTCCGCAGAGTTGCGGGTTCTACCCCGGTGGTCTCCCCGACGAGCGCATCGTCCACAACCTGGAGCACGGTAATATAGTGGTGAGCTATAATCTGGACTCGGCTCTGGAGGAGGAGCTGAGGCAAGCCGTCGACGATATAGACCTGTCCCAAAACTGGGGGGTCTTGCGGAGTTATCCGGATGTCGCCCCCGGCACGGTTGCTCTGACTACCTGGGGAGTCAGCGACATCATGGAGGGAGTCGACAAAGACCGCATCGAAAAGTTTTTCGAGACATATGCCGGGGCCCTCGGGCCGGAGTTCCTCCCGTGCACCGGGAACCAGGTGGCCATGCCCTCCAGCCAGCCATAAACCTCGGGCAGCCTGTAGTTGTTAATGTTCTTGGCCAAGATTTACGTCACCCTGAAGCCAGCCGTCAACGACCCGCCGGGACAGACCGTGCTGGCCGCCCTGCGGCGCATGGGCTACGAGTCCGCCTCCGATGTGAGGGTGGGAAAGTTCCTGCAACTGAAGATTGAAGTAATGGAACGTCTCAAAGCCGAGCGGCAGGTCGACGAGATGTGCCAGAAACTTCTGGCCAATCCGGTGATCGAAGACTACCGGTTCGAGATGGAAGAGATCGCACCGTAATCGAGTCCAACGCGGGTCCGGGAGGCGAATGTTATGGCAACCACCAGCGGGACCTACCTCTACGCCGGGGCCGAAACAACCGGTATCTACCGACTTCCGCCGGGTTCAGACCGGTGGGAAGAGTTAACGAACGGGCTGCCGCCGGACCCGACGGTCTGCGGTATCGCCATCCACCCCGAAGAACCCGAAGTAGTGTTCGCGGGCACCCAGGACGGCCCCTACCGCAGCTCAGACCGCGGCCGGAGTTGGGAGCGGCTTGATTACCCGCGCTTGGCCCCTCCCGTCTGGTCCTTCCTGTTCCGTCCCGGCGACCCGGACGTAATGTACCTTGGCGCCGCGCCAGGGGAAATCTACCGCAGCGTCAACAGCGGAGATTCGTGGCAAAAGCTCAGTGCCGGCATGGGCTCCAACGAGGTGACGATGTCTTTCCCAACGCGGGTCGTCGCCTTGGCCGCCGACCCCAATGTCCCGGATGAGATGTACGCGGCCCTGGAGGTCGCCGGAGTCATCCGAAGCTCCGACGGCGGGGATACGTGGGAGGAGATCACCCATAACCTTGCTCCCAGCCAGGACACTCTGGACCTGCACGGCGTTCAGTGCTCCGGGGCCCTGCCCCATGCGGTATTCATCACCACCAGGCAGGGGCCGTTCATCGGCCCGGACCGGGGCGGCGGAGAGTGGCTGCCGGTTGACTTCGGGCAGTTTTCCGAGATCACCTATACGCGCGACCTGAAGGCGGCGCCCCACGACCCCAATATGTTCTACGTTTCCATCGGGGCGGCGGCGCGCAGCAAGCACGGTGCGCTGTTCCGCAGCCGCGACCTGTTCAAGACCTTCGAGCGGGTGGACCAAGGAATCGCGGCCAACTCCACCATGATGGCAGTGGCGGTGGACCGGGAACGGCCCGCCCACCTCGCCTGCGCTTCCCGTGACGGGCAGGTGTTTGCTTCTTGGGACGACGGCGCGACCTGGTCGACTCACTCGCTTCCCGAAAAGGCCCGGGAGGTCCGAGCCTTGGCCGCCGGATAGCTCCGGCCGGCCGGGCGTAAGTCCTCCCATGCTGGAACTGCGGGGCGTAACCAAGGCTTTCCCCGGCGTCGTCGCCAACGACGGCATCAGCCTCGAGATTGCCGACGGGCAGGTCCACGCGATCCTGGGGGAGAACGGGGCGGGCAAGAGCACCCTGACCAAGATCATCTACGGCTTCTACCAGCCCGACTCCGGGTCGATCTGCTTCAATGGGCGGGAAGTCCGGTTCCGGTCTCCGGCTGACAGCCGCCGGATGGGCATCGGGATGGTCTTCCAAGACTTTTCTCTCATTCCCTCGATGTCGGTGCTGGACAACGTGGCTCTGTTCATGCCTGACCAGCCGGTGCTGCTCCGCCGGGCCGAGCTCCGTCGCCGTATCGTCGATCTGTCCGAGCGGTACGGCTTGCGGATAGATCCGGGCCTGACCGTCGCCCAACTCTCCATGGGCGAGCGACAGAAGGTCGAGTTGATCAAGCTGTTGGTGGCCCGCGCTGACCTCCTCATATTCGACGAGCCGACCAGCGTGTTGGCGCCCCAGGAAGTAGACAACCTGTTTCGGATATTCGAAGAACTGACGGCTCAGGGTCACGGCGTGGTATTCATCACCCACAAGGTACGCGAAGCCGTGGCCGCCGCCCATGTCGTCACGGTCCTGCGGCAG
Organism: Dehalococcoidia bacterium; assembly: GCA_965220625.1. Classification (GTDB taxonomy): domain Bacteria; phylum Chloroflexota; class Dehalococcoidia; order Lucifugimonadales; family UBA3495; genus VXOI01. The sequence goes on along the minus strand of CBDCQN010000003.1, from coordinate 479,510 downwards.
GGGAAGATAGCCGGCTCCGTTTCGAGGCCCGCGCTCGAGGAGCCGTCACTGGTGTCCTTGATGCTGGGCGGGGTTACGCCGGGGCCGGTACCCAGAAACCGGACGCCTCCGGCGCGCGGTGACGTCGCCTTGGAGTTCGAGCAAGTCTGGTCGAAGGACGCCGCCGCCGGCCGCGGCCTCAGGGGCGCCGACTTCCGCGCCTACGCCGGCGAAATTCTGGGTGTGGCCGGCGTTGCTGGAAGCGGCCAGCAGGAGTTGGGGGAAACGCTGCTTGGGCTGGAGCCCTATCGTGGCCGCATCCGCCTGTTCGGGGCGGATATCGTCGGTTGGTCGCCAGCCGATCTTCGGAACGCGGGCGTCGGGTATATACCGGAAGATGCCATGGACATGGCTCTGGTCCCCGGCATGAGCGTCGACGAAAACCTCGTGATGGGGGACCCGAAACGGTCTGGCCCCTTCTGGATGGATTGGGACCGGATTCGGACTTGGTTGGACCAAGAGAAGTCCGGGTTACCGGTACCCAACACCCCCGGCCATGCCAGAGTGGAACATCTCTCCGGCGGCAACGTCCAAAGGGTGCTGCTGGCCCGGGAAATGGGCCGAAGTCCAACGGTCCTGTTGGCCTGCTATCCGGCAAGGGGCTTGGACGTGGCCACTGCGACGCTGGTCCGGCGGCTCCTGCTGGAGCAGCGCGATGCCGGCGGAACGGTGGTGCTGGTGTCGGAAGACCTGGATGAGCTGCTGGACCTGAGCGACCGCATCGTGGTGCTTCGCGAAGGCCGGACCGTGGGTGAATTCCAGCCCGATGAGACCTCTACACAAGAGATCGGGCTCTCCATGACCACTCCTTAGTCTCCCGGAATGCGATACCCGGCTGCGGTGCGCGTTGCCCAGGATTTGACCCGGCAACTGACCACCATTCCCCCGCTGCGCTCCTTCCTGGCTCTGTGCCTGGCCTTGGCGGTTTTCGGCTTGTTGCTGTTGGCCTTGGGCCGAAACCCGGCGGAAGCGCTGACCAGCGTTATATCCGGTACGCTGGGCAGCCGGGTCGGCCTGAGCGAAGTCGGCGTGCTGATGATTCCGCTGGTGTTGACGGGACTTGCCACCGCAGTCCCGGCCCGGGTTGGGTTGATAAACGTCGGCGGGGAGGGCCAACTGTACTTGGGCGCCTGGGCGGCCACTGGCGTGGCCCTGTACCTGGGCGCCGGACAGGGCTGGATGATGCTGCCGGTCATGGCCGCGGCCGGGTGCGCCGCCGGCGGAGCGTGGGCCGGTGTGGCCGTAGCGTTGCGCCACTTGAGGGGAGTTAACGAGATCATAACCACCCTCTTGGCCAACTACGTCGCCATACTGGTGGTCAACGTCTTCGTCTTCGGCCCCTGGAAGGACCCGGGCGGGTTCGGTTACCCCTATACTCCCCCGTTCGACCCGGCAGCGGTATTTTCCACTATCGGCGCAACCCGGCTGCACCTGGGCCTCGTGATGCCGGTGCTGGCGGTGATTCTTTGTTACCTCGTGATGTACCGCACCCGGTGGGGATTCAACATGCGGGCCGTGGGCGGCAACGCCGACGCGGCCCGGCGGCAGAGCATCCCGGTTTTCCGGTACCTGATGGCGGCAATGATCGTGGGGGGAGGAATAGCCGGGCTGGCAGGCGTGGCGGAGGTGGCGGGTGTTCAGCACCATCTGCGGCCGGGCATCGCCAACAACCTGGGCTACCTGGGGTTCCTGGCCAGTTGGCTGACCGGCCACAACCCGCTGGCGGTAGTTGCCGGGTCGTTGCTGATCGCGGTCATCCTGGTGGGAGGCGACGTCTTACAGTTCAGTGAAAACCTTCCCGCCGCCGCCAGCCTCATATTGATCGGGTTGGTGCTCTTCTTCACGCTGGGGTTGCGGAGCCGGGCATGAACGACGCCGTTTTATGGGTGGTCTTGGGCGGTGCCCTGACCGGGGCGGTGGGACCGGGCATTTCGGTCCTCTACGCTGTCTACGGAGAACTGATCACCGAGAAGGCGGGGAGGATCAACCTGGGTACCGAAGGGTGCATGCTCATGGGCGCCTGTTTCGGGTTCATCGCCGCCGCCGAGACCGGCTCGGCGGCGGCCGGCGTGTTTGCGGGGATGGCCGCCGGGGGCCTGCTGGCGTTGCTCCACGCCTTGCTGGTCGTCTACCGCAACACGAACCAACTGGCCACCGGTCTGGCCATCACCATGTTCGGGGCGGGCATCACCGCCTACGCCGGCCGCGACTACGTCGATAGCGTTGTCGGCGGTCTGGAAGTCATCGCCATCCCTTTGCTTTCGACAATACCGGTGGTCGGCGAGGCCCTGTTCCAACAGGACATTCTGGCCTACGCCGCGTACGGGCTGGGGCCGGCGCTCTGGGCGTTGTTCCGTTACACCCGGTGGGGGCTGCACCTTCGGGCGGTTGGTGAGAGCATGAGCGTGGCCTATGCGGCCGGGCTGAATCCCCACCGGGTGCAGATCTTGGCCATCGTGCTTGGGGGAGTGCTGGCGGGACTGGGCGGGGCCCAATTGTCTATCGGACTGACCCACACCTGGTCCGAAGGCATGACTGTAGGTCGGGGGTTCATAGCTGTGGGGTTGGTGATATTCGCCCTCTGGTCGCCCCTGCGGGCTATGGCGGGCGCTTTTCTCTTCGGCGCGGCCATCGGCCTCCAGCTCCAGCTTCAGGCCATCGGCGCACCCGTATCGCCATTCATCCTCGACATGGCGCCCTATGTGCTGACCATCGGGGTGCTGGCGATATGGACTGGCACGGCCACGCGGGCTATGCCGCAGGGGCTCAGGTCCGTCCTCAGAAGCGATTGATCTGCCGTCCGCTTCAGCATCGAGAGAGAACTACCGGCACGCGCCTTTTGGTATGTTGAAGAGGCGCTTGCTCGGACGGGGGAAGAAACATTTACTGGTGTACGGGCAGCGGGTTAAGACCGGGGGTACTGCGCCCGACTGTGGCACTGTACGAGGAGAATTGCCAGAAGGGCCGGCGCTAGTTTAAGCTGGGGCACGATTCCGGCGCGATTATTCCCGGACCGAGGGCAGAAGGGCGCTGATGGTACGCTCACTCCACCGGCTCCTGGCGTAGTGGCGCTTGAGGCAGTCCAGTTGACCCAAATGCTCCTGCGGTCCCATCGCCTGTGTTCCGGCCAAGGCACGGGTGGGCAATGAAGCAGTTGGGACTTGTTGCAGGAGCTTTCAATTGACCGGATTCTTTACCGGCTGTCGCAACGGAACAGGGCGGTCACTCATTGCTATTGCCGCGCTGGCGTTGCTTTTGGCCTTGTGGGGCTGCGGAAGCGACCCAACCCAGGCCCCCGACGGTCCGGAAGAGACCGCAGCATTCGTTTTCCCCGCGCTTCCGACCGTGGAGGAGTTGGGCGGCGGTTCGCCAGAGGCTTTCGCCAAAGTCTTCGACGACGCCCGTTCCGGCAGCGCCTTTCGCCCGACCGCCGAATTTGCCGCCGCCGCCCGTCCCCTTCCGGACGGAGAACGGCTGAAAATCGGGTTCATCTTCGTCGGCTCCCAGAGGGACTTGGGGTTCAACCAAGCGGTGTCCGAGGGCAGCCACTACCTGGAGCAATCTTTCCCCGACGTCGAAGTCATCCGCGTGGAGAACGTACTGGAGACCGCCGAGGTGCAGGCGGTGGCGGAGCAGATGATCCGGGACGGGGCAACCATCATCTTCCCCACCAGCTTTGGTTATTCCGGCCCAATCAAAGAGATGATCGGCAAGCATCCCGAGGTAATGTTCCTGCACCTGGGTGACCTGGAAATATTCGAGAACTACGGCTCGGTCTTCGCCAACATCTGGCAACTGGAGTTCGCCGCCGGCAAGGCGGCGGGTCATGCCACCGAAACGGGCAAGCTGGGGTTCATTGCCGCGTTCCCAATTCCTCCCACCATACTGAACGCCAACGCCTTTCATCTGGGCGCCAAGTCGGTCGCGCCTGAGGTCGAAACGACCTTTATTCTGACCAACGACTGGTGCGACCCGGCCAAGCAGGCAACCGCAGTGCAGACCTTGGTTGCCGCCGGAATCGACGTCATCACCCAACACCAGGACTGCACCAAGACCATCGTTGAGGCGGCGGAACGGGCGGACGTGTGGGTCAGCGGTTTCCATCATGATGCCAGCGCGGCCGCTCCCAACCGGTGGCTTACCGGCGCTTCGTGGAACTGGGGCCCGATCTTCACCAGGCTGGTGGGCGAGGTGCGCAACGGTACTTACCGGAGCTCCATCATGCTGGCTGGGCTGGAGGCGGGTTGGGCCAAGTTGGCGTCTGTGGGCCAAGCGGTGCCCGACGACGTCCAGCAGGCGGTGTTGGATACGGTGGAGGGGCTGAGGGCCGGTTCCATAGACCCGTTTGCCGGGCCGGTGAAAGACCAAGACGGCAACATCCGCGTCCCCGCCGGCACGTCTCCCACGGACGTAGAGCTGCAGTCCATCGGCTGGCTGGTGGAAGGGATTACCGGAAGGACCAACTAGCTCAGGCCGTCTCTACTTGGCTGGCCTCTTCCAGGCCCAGCTCCTCGACCGCCATTTCCCGCATCCGGAACTTTTGGATTTTGCCGGTTACGGTCATGGGGAACTCGGTGGCCATCTTCACGTACTTGGGGACTTTGTAGTGGGCTATCCTGCCCCGGCAGAACTCCCGGATCTCTTCTTCCGACGCGCTCTCCCCGGGCTTCAGCATGACCCAGGCCATTACCTCTTCGCCGAACCGCTCGTTGGGGACTCCGATTACCTGCACGTCCGACACCTTGGGGTGGGTGTAGAGGAACTCCTCGATCTCTCGAGGATAAACGTTTTCTCCGCCCCGGATAATCATGTCCTTCAACCGGCCGGTGATCTTGTAATAGCCGTCATCGTCCACCGTGGCCAGGTCGCCGGTGTGTAGCCAACCGTCGGGATCGATCGCCGCGGCTGTGGCGTCGGGCATGTTGTAATAGCCCTTCATCACCATGGAACTGCGGGTATACAACTCGCCTTGCTCCCCAACCGCAACCTCGCGGTCCGTCTCCGGGTCTACCAGCTTGACTTCGACGTTGGGCAGCACCGCGCCCACCGTGGATACCCGGCGTTCGATGGGGTCGCTGGTCAGGGTCTGGGTCACCACCGGCGAGGCCTCGGTAAGACCGTAGGCGATGGTGATGTCCTGGGCGCCCATCTGGTCGATTACCTGCCGCATGACCTCGATGGGGCAGGGCGAGCCCGCCATTATCCCGGTGCGCAGGGAGCTGAGGTCGAAACTCGCGAAGTCGGGGTGACCCAATTCGGCGATGAACATGGTGGGTACCCCGTGCAGGGCGGTGCACTTCTCCTGCTCGATGGCGGTCAGGGTTTTCAACGGGTCGAAGTGTTCGGCGGGTATCACCATGGCGGACCCGTGGGTAACGCAGGTCAGGTTGCCCAGAACGCAACCGAAACAGTGGTAGAACGGCACCGGGATGCACAACCGGTCTTCTTCGGTGAAGTCCATGGCGTCGCCGGTGTACAGCCCATTGGCCACCAGGTTGTAGTGAGTGAGCATGGCGCCCTTCGGGTTACCGGTGGTGCCCGAGGTGTACTGAATGTTGACCACATCGTCCGGGTCGCACCCGGCCTGCCGCCGCTGCAACTCGGCCCCGCTGATTTCCAGGCCCCGCTCGACGACTTCGCGCCAAGCCCACATTCCAGCCGGAGCCCCGGTCAGCGGCTCTGAGGGCGGCGGGATGTAAATCACGTGCCGCAGGTTGGGAAATTGAGGGGAGGACAAGCGGCCCGGTTGGGAGTCCTTGAGCTCCGGTACCACCTCGTTGACCATGCCCACGTAGTCGGAGGTGCGGAACCGGCCAATGAGGACGAGAGCGTTGGCCTCCGACTGCTCCAGCAGGTAGGCTAGCTCACTGGTGCGGTAGGCCGGGTTGACGTTCACCAGCACCGCGCCGATCTTGGCGGTGGCGAACTGGCAGAGAACCCATTCGGTGTAGTTGGTTGCCCAGATACCCATGTGCTGTCCCGGCTGGATACCCAAGGCCAAAAACCCCCGGGCGACCCGGTCCACTTCGTTGCGGAACTCGGAGTAGGTGTACCGCGCCCCGCCCTCCACGTGGACGAAGGCGTCGCGGTCTCCGAACCGCTCGGCCTGCTGGTCCAAAACGTCGCCGATGGTACTGCGGGGGTCGATGGTACTGCGGGGGTCGATGGGACCGGGCATAATAAGCCTCCCCAAGCTGGTATACCGGAGATGGCGCCGGGGAGCGCAGAGGACTGGATGCTGTGAGCGCCTCGCGCTTCCCGCCCATTCAGCGGCAATTCGCCCACGATTATACTGGAGGCGACGGAAGGCAGCCAGATTGCAGGGTTGTGTGGAAGTCGAAATTTTTGGAGTTCTTCAGGTGACCCTGAGGAATTTGGTCACGTAGTCCAAGTCCACCGTCGGAGCCGGTAGGCCGATCAGCGGCAGGGCTTCGTTAAATCGGCTGTTATCGTATACGCTGACGTCGCTCAGGTACGGTTCAACCGAATCCAGGGACTGGATCAGGACTTTCAATTCCAGGTCGTTTTCCCGGTCCGCCGTGGCCTGTAATCTTGTTTTCCACTCCCCCAATGGAACGAGATCGGTCACAAGGCCGTTGCTTTCCATATAAGCGAAGACCTCGTCGGCAGTTACCGGGTCCTGCTGGACGACGTTGTAGACCTTGCCCAAGTGCGCCGGACCGTCGGAGATCTTTGTGATAACCTTGGCCAGAAAGTCCACCGGGGTCATTTCGAATTTCCAGTCCGGCACTTGGGGGGCACACCCGGCACGGACGCAGGCTTTGATTATCAAAGACTGGAAGTCATTGGGATTGACCACGCCCGTAATGCTATCGTGGCCTATATTTCCGGGCCGGAAAATGCAGACCGGCAGTCCTCGATATATGGCCGACCACACCAAGCGTTCGGCCACCCATTTTGCTTGGTTGTAACCTCCCTCCATCCTGTCCATGAAGCCGTCTATATCGTCGTTTTCCAAGTAGGGGTCGGCGTCGCCTCCCGGGAAGATGCCGTTGGAGGAAATGTATTGGACCGGCTTTGTTTTGACGCTGCAAGCGAATTTGATAACTTCCAACGTCCCGTCGACGGTGTGGGGTTTAGCCGCCGCATAGGGATAGGCGTAGTTGACGGAGGCCGCGCAGTGAAAGATCAGGTCAATCTTTTCGGCAAGTTGCTGATATTCCTCTCTTTCCAGTCCCAGAAGGGGCTGGGTGAGGTCCCCCGTAACTGGTACGATTCGGTCCTCAAGGGACTGACCGGCCAGCCCGTAGTACTTCAAAGTTTCCAGTACCCGGTTGGCTGGCTGGGTTTGTCCGGAACTCCGGTCCCTCGCGAGACAGTAGAACCGGGTATCCTGGCCCGTAGAGCGCAGCAATTCGTCAAGCAAAAAAGGTCCAAGAAAGCCGGTTGCCCCAGTGACCAGGACCGATGATGCTTCGCTCAATCGTGTAATTCTCGGCTCACCCGCAGGAACAATCTCCGGGTCCAACTTTGAGTCGTCGCCCAGCGGAGCTCTTGATTGCATGTATGAACCTCTGCCGTCCAGGTATGCCGCCAGTTCGTTTATCGTAGGGTATTCGTAAATCTCGGTGCCCCGGAGTTCAATCCCAAATGTCCGCTCCATGCCCAGAGTGAGGTCCAGGCCCGTCAGGGAATGACCGCCGAGATCAAAGAAGTTCCAGTCATCGTACAAAGAATCGCTGTCTATATCCAGCGCCTCGCCCCATAGCTCGCGCAGGGCGCTACGGTGCTCTGTTGCCGTAGCGCTCTTGGGGAGTTGCGCTCGGTCCTTGGTGATGGGCCGCGCTTCGGTCAGTGCCGGCAGGGCTTTGCGGTCCAATTTGCCCGTCTGTTGGTTTAAGGGAAGCGCTTCCAGTTCGAAAAAGCGGCTGGGCGCCATGTAGTACGGCAGGTACCGCTCCAACAGAGTCCGAAGATCCCTGCTGGTCCCGCTCTTGGCGTCCACCCGCCAAGTCGTCCCCGGTTCCCGCACGACGTATGCGACGAGCCGCTTGTTGGCCCCGTCTTCCGTTTCCGCCGAAACCACCGCGTCCGCCACCCCACAATGCTTCCGCAGCGTCTCCTCGATGGCGCCCAAGTAAACGCTGTAACCCCTGATCTTGACCATTGAATCGACCCGGCCGATGATTCTGGTCATTCCTTGCCGATCAACCTCGGCCAAGTCCCCTGTTGCGTAATACCTTTTACCGTCCTGGTAAACGAATTTTTGTGAATCCAGATCAGGCCTTTTCAGGTATCCCCGGGCCAGTCCGCGACCGCCGACGAACAATTCTCCGGCCCCGTTCGAGGTCAGAACAGACCCTCCCTCTGGAAGCACCCGGACCGTTACCCCGTCCATGGGCAGACCCACCGGGCAGGCATCCTTTCCGTCCAGGCACAGGTCCGTCAATTCAACGGTGCAAACGTCGTGAGCCTCACTGATACTGTAGGTATTGAACACGTGCGCAGAATCATGGAGAACTTCCAACGCCTGCTCCAACAGGCTGGCCGGAACGACCTCTCCGTTCAGCCAGACCACCCGCAAGGACGCCAGTTGGGTCCGTAGAACGTCATGGTCCGTTGAATCCAGGATTCCTTGCAAAAGAGAGGGAGTAAACAGGATCTCGGAGATGCGGTACTCTGAAATGAACGCGGCGAGAGCCCGTGGCAGGAACACTATTTCATCAGGGATTATGTATACCGTTCCCCCTTTCAACAGCGGGCGGAGGAACTCCCAGGGGAAGAAGATGTTGCAGGCAACCCTGTCCCCGGGGCTGTAAGAGCTGAACTCGTATCTGGCGAAGTAGGACGAAATGAGGGCGCCGCCGGTCTGCATCACTCCCTTGGGGTCTCCGGTCGTGCCGGAGGTGTACGGAAGGAACGCCAGACTATCGATGGCGACACGCGGGCCACGGGTCGCGCCATTGGACGTTGGCCAGGACCGGTCAGTGTCGAGGGTCAATATGTCCGTTCCATCGAACCCGCTCAGCCTGGGCAAGTATCGTGCCTTGGTGACGATCACCTTGGGCTGCGATTCAGTCACAATGGCACGGAGCAAATTATCGGGGGAATCGAGGTCGACCGGCATGAACCCCGCGCCGGCTTTCAAGATGCCGATGGTCGCAACGATGTATTCCGAGCAGGTCTCCATGAATATGCCGACCGGCTCATCGGGGGAGACGCCGCGATATCGGAGATAGGCCCCAAGGGAATCGGACGCCCGGTCCAGTGCGGAATAAGACATCTGCTCACGGCCAGACACTACTGCCAGACCGTCCGGCGTCCCAGCCGCCTGCGTCTTAAAAAGGTCAGGCAAACAACTCCATACGGGAGTCATTTCACAACCCTCAAGTTGGTATCACAACATGACACAAAACAAGGATCGTCTCCCACCGTTTCGACGGTGTCCTCGCCTTGCCTTAAAGAGAACGATACGCCGTCGACCGCCTTGGTTATACCGCGACGGTTGAAAAAGTAGGTGTGAAGGTCGTTTACTTCCAGGATTACGTCGTTCTTTGTCATGAATGGCCTTAAATCTGTCTCTGCTTGGGGTCGAACCTGTCCCTCAGCCAGTCACCCAACAAGTTCATGGAAAGAACGACCAGCATAATTGCGATCCCTGGGAAGAAAGCTAGCCACCAGGCTGCCACCACCAACGATCTTCCGTCGGCCACCATCACGCCCCATGCTGGAGTTGGCCGAGGTATGCCGGCGCCCAAGAAGCTGAGGGTGGCTTCCAAGATTATCACGAAACCAACCTGGAGTGTGACCAGCACCACGATGCTGTTGAATATATTGGGGAAAATGTGGTGGACCATGATCCTAGTGTGGCTTGCTCCAGCTACCCGGGCGCGTCCAATATAATCCTGGGTCCTTACAGCAAGGGTTTCGCCTCGGGCTAACCTGGCATATCTGGACCATAAGAGGATTACCACAACCAAGATAACAGTACTCTTGCTAGGCCCCAATGCCGCCACCAGGACCAATCCCAATAAAATAATTGGAATCGAAAGAGATATGTCCACGGCCCGCATGATTAGCGAGTCGACCCAGCCACCGAAATATCCTGAGATGATCCCCAGGCTTACGCCAATCACGCCACCGACCATGATCGAAATGCTGGCGATTACAATTGTCACCCTTGCACCGAAGATCAGGCGACTCAAGATATCCCGGCCCGTTTTGTCCGTGCCCAAGACGTAGTCTGTGCTTCCTCCATCCATCCAGAAAGGAGGCAATAGCCGGTCTCTGAGGGTATTGTCCAGGGGATCATAGGGTGCTATCAATTCAGCGAATATAGCGGGAATCACCAGCACGATCATGAGGATGAATATGGGCAGCACCGGGTAGCGCCGGAGACCCCACAAGTTTCTTGCCATCGCGCCCGGCGAGTACCACGGCTTGGTTATCAATGCCGAGCGAATATTGATGTCGGCCATCGATATTTATCTCCGATTAGTATGTTTTATCGTGACCCGCCAAATCGTTCCACCAATTTATCGGAGGCCTAGTGCGGCTACTATTCTGACTCTATACGGGAGTCAGTTGTACCTTATGCGGGGATCCAGATAAGCGTAGGCAATGTCCACGGCCAGGTTGGCCGCAACATAGATCCCGGAAAACACGATCACCACCGCTTGGAGCACCTGGAAATCCCTGGCTTTGACCGCATCTATCGCCAGCAGCCCAACTCCCGGCCAGCTGAAAACCGCTTCCATAGATACGGATCCCACCATCAACCCAGCTAAGATGAGGCCAAAATAGGTCAATGGGGCGATCCCGGCGTTCCGGAGACAGTGTTTCCAGATGACTTTGTTTTCCGTTACGCCCTTGATCCGGGCGAGTTTCACGTACTCCGATTCCAGCACGTCCAGCATGGATGACCGCACCAGTCTCATCAGGGCCGCTACCTGGGCCCAACCAATGGCGATGGCCGGCAATATGATGGATTTCACATCCCCCTTGCCTGATGTGGGCAGCCAGTCCAATTCCACGGCGAAAATCCACATCAGCACTATGCCCAACCAAAAAGGAGGTAGGCTCTGTCCGAATAACGCGATTATCTTTCCGCCAAAGTCGAATACGGTACCCCGACGGACAGCGGAGAGCACACCTATCGGTATAGCGATGAGCGTGGCCACCGCCAAAGACACCAAGGCCAAGATGGCAGTGGCTGGTAGACGGTCTATGACCAGGCCCATGGCGCTGTTTCCCCGCCATTTTATTGACTCGCCAAAATTGCCCGAGGCTGCGTTCTTCATGAAGATGAGATATTGGGTCGTTATCGGTTTATCCAGCCCCCACACCTTCTCGACGCGTATATAGTCAGCCTCTTCGGCTTCAAGTGGGAGCAGGACGTCCAAGGGGTTCCCAGTGAGCCTCCCCAACAAAAATACTATTATCGTTACGGCGATCAATGAGAGGAAGGCTTGAAACAGGCGTACCACAACGTATCGTTGCAAGGGTGTAGTACTCCATCCCCACCGACCCAATGTTGGACCTGCGAATGTGGGGCTTGCGTCTACCTAGGGCTGTGCAGCCATTCGTGGAGTCGCAAACCGCCGGGACTTTAAGAGGCCTGCCTGCCTCCCAATAACCCCGGCGGTATACTGCGAACCCCAAATTTTCAGGGTTTCATCCCTTAGAGAACGTGGCGCCTAATTGACAGGTACCACCTCTTCGATGTGGCTGAACGTCGCGTTGATGTTGCCGGGATAAATGAATGTCTTGACCACTTTGGGATCGATGACTATCGAGCCTCGCAGCCAAGCAATGGGCACTTCGCAATAATTATCGAACTTTAGCTGCCCGCTCTCCCGGAGCAGTCGGTCTCTTTCCACCGGGTCCACCGAGTTGTTGAACGCCGCGTAGCCCTCGTCGAAAACCTTGTGTTCACACGTGGAGAGGAATCCTAACTCGCCGCTGATGTGGTAGTAGCGGAGGATCAGCTGTGGCGGGATGTATGGGCCCCGGCCCGGATAGAGCCAGTTGTGGGTGGCCTTGCCCCGGTAGCCCTCCCGTATGGTGGCCGCCTCCACTTCTTCCGATTCTACATTGATGCCGATGTCCCTCAGGTATCCATGGAGGGCTTCCATCGCCGGTATCATCTCCGGCACCCCCCCCTGTGCGTAGATCTTCAGTTCTATCGTGATATCACCATCGGAATAGCCGGCTTCCGCCAGTAGTTCCTTGGCCCTCTCCGGGTCGTACCCGTACTTGGAGTCGAATTCCGTAGCCCATTTCGGGTCGTAACCCGGCAATGAGGGATGCCACCCAACGACCTGCATGGGTTCTGCGTTGCCGGCGAACAGCGTGTCGATTATCGCCTGCTTGTCAACGGCGCGGTTGATCGCTTCCCTGACCTTGATGTTGGTTACGGGCACGGTGGAGTCGTAACGGTCCTCTAGGTCAGGACGGTAGTTGCCGCCCATGATAAAGAACATATTGAGCGCAGGCAGTACAGTGTTGACTACCTCCAACCCTCTTTCCACTACTCGACTATGTAAGTCACGGTCGATCTCCACAATGTGGGCCTCACCTGCAAGCGCCATTGCCATGCGAGTGGCAACCTCGGGCACCGCGATCTGTTTGTATTGTTCAAAAGCCGGCGTAACTCTCCAGTGGTCTTCAACCCTGTCGTAGAGTATATGGGACCCTAGTGAGAACTCGGACATTCGGAACGGGCCGGTCCCAGCTGGTTGCTTCTCCACGCCCTCCAACCCTTCAGCCGCGTATTGGTCCGCGCTGAGGATAAAGAGATTCCCTACCTGCGCGCTAGCGAGTCTCGGGATGTCCGCATCGGGTTTTTTCGACCTCATAACTAGGGTGTAGGGGTCAGGGGCGGTAATGTTGCTGGCGATTTCCTCTTCGGTTTCACCGTACAACGAGCGAAGCAAGCCTTGGTCGGTGGCGATGGAGTCCTCATTCACCACTATTCGAGTCGCGGTGTGGATGAAGTCTTTGGCGGTGAACTCGCCCCATCCATCATGGAATTGGACACCCTTCTTAAGTTTGAAGGTCCATTCCGTACCGTCGGCCTTGGTCATCTCCCAGGACTCGGCCAGCCCGGGTACAAGGGATCCGGTACTCGAATCAATGTGGACCAGAGGGTCGGCAAAATGCCGTACCTGCTGGTTGGCGTCCGACGCAGTGGCACGCCAGGGAAGTACAATCTCGATGATTTGAGGCGCGATTGCCGCGATCAGGGTCTTTACCTTGGCTGAACCCACACTCGGAGGGACGGCTGTAGCTGGGGGGGCCGTGGCGACCGCTGTGGGCGTCGGAACAGGAGTTGGGATTGCTGCCATGACGATCGCCGCAATTTCAGCCTCGGAAAGCGGTTCCGCTGCGCTTCCCGCTGCCTGAGCTACGGCCACCTTAACGAGCTCCGCAATCTCAGCTTCGGAAAGGGGCGCCGGCGCACCAGCCGCCGCCTGGACTACCGCATTCTGGATGAGCTGCTGTATTTCGGCCTCAGAGATTGTATCGGGGGTTTCCATCCCCGCAATTGCATCGGCGATGGACTTCTGCATTTCCGATGTAATGGCAGACAGGTCGACTGGCGCCGGTGTGGGCGCCATCATAGCCTGCGTTGGCTCCGGCTGCGGCACAGGGGTGGCCTCGCCACCACACGCGACACCGATGGCAGCGACTATTGCCAATAACGCCAACCCGTGAAGCCACCTTGGCAACTTTATCCAGCGAAAATTCATACTTCAACCTCCACGCAACATCCAATAATAACGTAATTCCTAACGCTTCGGAGCAATCCCGACAAAACTAGCAGTAATTTTGCCAACTTGTCAATTGTGCCGGTTACGACGATTTACGACGATTATTGAGCACACGTTGACACCAAACGTAGGAGTTAGTAGGCTGTGCCGATGTCGATTCAGTTGAACCCATTAAATGTTGAGGAGTTTGTGATGGCCCACTTTGACATCATCATCAGGGGAGGCACGGTCGTTGACGGTACCCGTACTCCCCGATACGCCAGTGACATCGCCATTAAAGATGGGAAAATCGCTAAGATTGGCGGAATAAACGGCCGCACGGCAGATAAGGTCCTGGACGCCAAAGGGCGTATTGTAGCCCCCGGCTTCGTTGACCTTCACACCCATTACGACGCTCAGATATTTTGGGACCCTTACTGCACCCTCTCAGGCTGGCATGGGGTGACTTCCGTCGCTTTGGGCAACTGTGGCTTCGGATTTGCGCCGTCGCGGCAGGAGGACCAGGACCGGGCGATGCTGAGCATGACTCGCAATGAGGCCATTCCTTATGACGCCATGAAGGCAGGCATGCCGTGGGACTGGGTGACGTTCCCGGACTTCATTGATAGCCTTACCCGAACTCCCAAGGGGGTTAACTGCCTCACCTATGTGCCGTTAACACCGTTGTACGCCTGGGTTATGGGCTGGGAAGATGCTAAAAAGCGGCGGCCAACCGAGGAAGAGCTTCAAGAAATGGTCCGGTTAGTCAACGAGGCTATGGATGCCGGGGCTTGCGGTTGGTCGGCACAAGTCCTGGGTATAAATTCCCTACAGCGTGACTACGACGGGACTCCTATGATTACCGACATGCTGTCCGAAGCTGAGATTCTCACCTTCGCTAAAATACTAGCCGACCGGGACGAAGGGTTTATTGAGTTGGCTTACCAGGAAACCGGTGAGGAGGGTCGGCCCTTGGGCGAGGAAACAAGGACATTCTTCGAAAAGGTGGCCGAAACCGCCAAACGGCCCATCCTGTATCAAGTAGTGACCCCCAACTCGGTACACCCCGAGCAGCACCGGGAGCGAATCCGTTGGTTGGAGAGTTGCGCCGAGCGGGGCCTTCAAGTATACGGCCAAGGAGCGACAAACCGAGGCGGCTTTCTTTTTACGTTCGAAGACTGGAACATGTTCGACGAATCACCAGCCTGGCGTGATGTGACTTTAGGCACAAAGGACGAGCGGAAAGCCAACATGCGGGACCCGGAAATGCGCCGCAGGCTTAAAGAAGAGTGGGACTCGGGCACTCGCCCAACCCGAGCCAGCCAAGGTTCTGTTGGGGGTCTGCTGGTACTAACCAAGAACGTGAAAATCGACATCGGCCCTGAGTCGGATTTCACCAAGCTGCCGGTACCGGTGGAAGTGGGCGGCGCGTCATACCTTCTGATGAAGGGCAGGGACGGCTACAAGCTGCTGTCCACCTTCTGTCCCCATCAAGGCGGCGCCATAGAGGACGGGGAGGAAGCATTCGTATGCGATGGCCACGGCTATAACTTCGACAAAGACGGTGGTCGGTGCATTACCAACCCCAGTCTCCGAATGAAGTCGTTTGTTGTAAGTGTCAAAGACGGACGGCTGATCGCTTCGGCCCCCGACGAAAATGCGGACACTGTCGCTGAGGCTGGGCAGACCGTTCAGCAGATAGCCGACCGGGAAGGCAAGCACGTCATTGATGCCCTGTTGGACATGGTGGTCGAGGACGACCTGTCCACTGAGTTTTTCGCCGACATCCAGGGCAGGGAAGTCGCTCAATACACTGCTGAAGTTTTGGACTCCAACCACATCGTCCCTGGCGTGTCCGACGGCGGTGCCCACGTTAAATTCTTGACCAACGGAAGCTACCCCACCGACATGATTACCTGGTTGGTGCGAGACGAGAAGGTCATTACTCTGGAAGACGCTCATTACAAGTTGAGCTATCTCCCGGCCCACTTTGGCGGTTTCAAAGACCGGGGCGCAATTCGTGAGGGCGCCCCAGCCGACATCGTGGTGTATGACCTGGATAAGCTGGAAGTGCTGCCCTCGGAAGTCGCTGAGGACCTGCCCGGCGGCGAGTGGCGAAGGGTCCAGAAGTCCAAGGGTTACAACTGGATCATGGTTAACGGCGAGATCACATTCGAGGAGGGTGAGCCCACGGGAGCAATGCCCGGCAGGCTTTTGCGCTACGGCAGAGGCTAACCACACCGGCCAAGAAGCCAGCTCGGCTTGTCATTCGCCTCCATGCCATGAATCTATTAAGGAGCTCTAGTCTTACCTAGAGCTCATTAATATTGGTGCCATTTCATGTCAATTTTCAAAGACGAGGACTAGGCCAAACGACGGGTTTCAAACAAAGAAGCAAGGTCAAACTTGCTTCTTTACCGATCAAAAATTCTCCGCGTTCTCTAGCCAGAGCGGCTCTCGTAGCTAGTGTGTATTTGAGTGGTGGAGGTGAGGGGGATCGAACCCCTGGCCCCCTGCTTGCAAAGCAGGTGCTCTCCCGCTGAGCTACACCCCCATGGGTGCCATTTTAGTGCGGCCGGTCGGCGGCTAGCAAGGAAGGTGGATTCAGGCTTCGGGCATCAACGCCTCGGCCAGGGCCAGAAGCCGCCGGTCGGCGCCCCGGCGGCCAACCAGCGAGAGTCCCAGCGGCAGACCGTCCAGCGTGGCCAGCGGTAGAGAAACCTGGGGAAGCCCCGCCAGTCCCGCAATGCACAACAGGTTCATCGCCTGCTGGCGGAATCTGACCTCCAGATCGTCGAAAGGGGCCTCCTTCAAGGGGGCCACTCGGGGCGAGGTGGGCAGGCAGAGAACGTCCCCGTCGGCCAAGAGTTCGTCCATTCTGGCCCGGACCGACTTCCTCACCTCGTTGGCGGAAGCCACCATCCATGGCTCTACCCGGGAGGCAAACTCCAGACGTTCGCGGATGCCGGGGCCGGTTTCAGGCCTGGTTTCCCCAATCCAAAGACCCAGGTTCCCCCATATTTCATAGGCTTGAATGACCCGGAAGGCGTCGTACCATTCGGCCAGCCCCTCAGGGCTAACCGTCACCTGTTCCAATGGGCCCACGGCGGCTGCCGCCGCGATAACGGCCGGCTCAAGACATTCGGCAACCGGAGGCTCCACCAGACCGAAGGCGTCGGCGGCATAGAGCAGTCGCCCGGAGACGGCGGCCTCCGCGTCCTCATCCAGCAGCACGTCGCCCACCGTGCGAAACACGCTTGCATCCCGAGCGAACCAACCCACAGCGTCGAAGCTGGGGCCAAACGGGAGGACGCCGTCCACCGGTACCCTGCCGTGGGTGGGCCGGATGCCCAACACCCCGCAATAGCTGGCTGGCAACCGGACCGAGCCGCCGCAGTCGGTCCCCAATGCGAAGTCGGCCAGACCGCCGGCCACCGCCGACACCGAACCGTTGGAAGAACCGCCCGGAATGCGGTCAGGGGCGGCGGAATTGACGGGAGTGCCGTAGTGAACGTTCTGGCCGCTGAGGCTGTAGGTCAACTCATCAGTAAGGGCCTTGCCCACCATCCGGGCCCCGGCGTCGAGCAGCTGCTGTACCGCCAGCGCCGTAGACTCCGCCGGCGGGTGTGTCCGCAGCCAGTCGGGATGCCCGAAGCCGGTGCGGTGGCCCGCGATGTGGAATACATCCTTGACGGCAAAGGTGAGGCCGGCCAAGGGACCGTCCGGCGCTCCGTCCAAGGCCACGTGGTTCTCCCGGCAGAATGCGCCCAGCGGGTCGTTGGGGGGCGCGGGGTTGGCGGCACTGGTCATTGAGACTCCTTCTAATCCGGCGAGCTGTTGTCAGGCCGGACGATTCAGCTTGGCTGGTTCCCGCTCGAAGGTGAGGCGCCCCCGTTTGAACCCCAGCAGGGGCTGCGCGAGCTCGGCTACCGCGCTGGCCCGGTCGAAGCAGTCCAGCACCACAAGGTCGGCCGATTTCCCGACTTCGAGGCCGTAGTCGTCCCGCCTCAGGATGCGGGCGGAGCGGCTGGTAATCATCTCGAAGCATTCCACGACGTCGGCGAGAGCCCCCACCTGGCACACGTTGGCGTATAGGTTGGCCATGCGAATCAGGGAGCAGTCGCCGAAGGGGGTGAACGGGTTCAGCACGTTGTTGGAGGAGAGGGAGCAGTTGACCCCCTCGTGGAGCAAACGGTGGGCGGCCGTCACCCCTCGCATGACGCTGTTGTCTTGATGGCGGCCCATGAGGAAAAGGTCCGTGGCCGGCAGGACCGTTACCGCAACGCCCGCGTCAGCCAGGCGCCGGGCCGCTTGCCGGAACCGGCCGGAGTCGATGGCCGAAAGACGAGTCACGTGACCGATGGTAACGCGGCCGCCGTAACCGTATTCGCCGGTCAACCGGCAAACGTACTCCAGATCCAACTCTCCGGGGTCGTGCCCGAAGTCGAGGTGCATGTCGATGTCGATATCGAAGTTCCGGGCGATCTCGAAGATACGGTCAATCTGGCCGTGGGGATCGCTGTCGGTATAGGGCGCTGCTCCCACTACGCGTCCGCCCCGTTCCAGCCCCTCGACTATCAGCTCATCGGTGCCCGGATTGTTGAGGAGTCCCTCCTGAGGAAAGACGCAGACCTCGATGTCGATAGCCCATTTGTACTCGTCGACCAAGGGCAGAATGCCTTCCAGGCTGCGGAGACCCACCACCGGATCGACTTCCAGGTGGGTGCGCATGTGGGTCGTGCCGTTGAGGATGCTTTTTTCCAGCGTCCGCTTGGCCCGTTCGTAGACGTCTTCAGGGGTGAAGTCCCGCTTGGCCGCCGCCACCGCTTGGATGGCCTCCGACAGGTCCCCGCTCTCGGAGGCGCAACGGTCCAACAGGCACGACTTGTCCAAGTGGATGTGGGTTTCGACGAAACCCGGAGACACGCGGCGGCCCTCGGCGTCGAAGGTCAATGCGTCGTTGGCCAGGCCGGTCCCGATGGCGGCGATACGGCCGTCTTCGATTCCGATGTCGACCATCGGGGCCTCGAGGCCGTCGGCTACTCTGGCGTTTTTTATGACAACATTCATGAGTCCTCGCAAAAGGCGGCGGTACGTCAGCCGGCCGGCAGCCGGCGCCTCGGCTGCGGGTGCCGCAGCACCGCCGGGTTTACCAGGTTGTCGGGCATCCGGCCTTGGAGCACGCTGACGACTTCGCCTGCGGCGCGTTGCTCCAATTCCAGGGTCGACTCTTGGGAGAAAAAGGCCACGTGGGGCGTGATTATTATGTTGTCCAGGCCGATCAGCGGGTGGTCCCGGGGAGGGACGTTGTCCTCCATCACGTCCAGCCCGGCCCCGGCAATGCCCCGGCTGGAAAGGGCGTCGTACAGCGCGGCCTCGTCGATGAGGGGGCCGCGGGCGGCGTTGATCAGGAAGGCCTCCGGCTTCATCGCCGCCAGTTGAGCCTCGCCGATCATGTGGCGGGTGCCCGGGGTGAGTGGGGTGTGGAGGCTGACGAAGTCCGACTCCGCCAGCAGTGTCGGGAGGTCCACCAACCTCCCGCCCAAGGACTCAACGGCCTCCGCCGGTACGACCGGGTCGGCCGCGAGGATGTTCAGTCCAAATGCCCGGGCCTTGAACGCCACGGCTTGGCCGATGCGGCCGAATCCCACGATCCCGATAGTCTTGCCGCGAAGGCGCATCATGCGCATCGTCAGGGGGATGCTGCCCCACCCCGTTTCCCTCACGGAACGGTCGAAAATGGCGACCTTGCGGTTCCAGGTGTGGAGGAGCGCCATGACGTGGTCGGAGACCTCGTCGACACAGTAATCGGGCACGTAGGTGACGGCGATTCCCAGCTCGGTCGCCGTATCGACCGCTATGTTGTCCACCCCGACTCCGAACCGGCCGATGACAACGCACCGCTCGGCGGCCCGTACCACGTTCTCCGTCACTTGGGCGAAGCAGGTCATGATGGCGTCGGCGTCACGGGCCAACTCAATGAGCGTTTCTTCGTCCCCGTTGGGAGCGGTCACCAGTTCCGCGCCGCCCGCTTCCAACACCGCCCGCTCGGGGTCGGTAGAGGGCCAGACGTAGTCGGTCTGCAACACTTTCCAAGGCCGACCAGGCCAGACCCGCCCCGAATCGTTCGTCAAAGTCATGATTGTCTCCTAAGGGCCAACCTCACGCGGCATGGGCTTGAACATACAGCCCTCCACGAAAATGTCGAAGAAGTCCGGTGTCGTTTCCAGCTCTATGTGCTCCACCTGGGTCACGAGGGTCTCAACCCGGTCTCTCATCTTGTTGGAGAGCAGCAGAATGGTCGCGCCCTCGAGGGCGGCGTTGCCAGCCTTGGTGATGCGGTCTTCCGGAAAGTTCGCGATGAAGCCTATTGCCACCGCGTTGGCCACGTTGACGTAGTTGGCGAACCCTCCCGCCAAGAACAAGCGGCTGATGTTGCCGGAGGGGATCCCGTAGGAGCGCAGGGTGATGTATTGGCCAGCGTAATTGGCTGATTTCGCTTGGGCGAGAGCGCTTATGTCGGCCCCGGATAACTCCATGTTCTGGACGGGGGCGAAAAGGAAGCCCGATTGGCCGTTGGGGAAGGCCCCCAGCTCATTGACCAACTCCCAGCGGCGCAGCTCCGCCAGCAGGTCCACCAAACCGGACCCGCAGATGCCTTGGGGGGCCGTCCCGCCGATGGTGGATACCACCGGGAACCCGTCGTCGATGCGCACGGACTCCACTGCGCCGTCGTAGCCGGGCATTCCGTAGGTCACTTGGCCGCCTTCGAAGGCGGGGCCCGCCGGGCAGGAAGCGGCCACCATCCCGTGCCGGTTGCCGACCACCACCTCGGTGTTGGTGCCCACGTCCACCAGCATCACCGGCTCGTCCTGCTCGTCCATGCCGACTGCCAACATGCCCGCGGCGACGTCGGCACCCACGTGGCAGCCTATGATCGGAGGGCTGTAGACTGCTGCTCCGGGAAAAACCCGCAGCCCGAACTCTTGGGCCGTGGTCCGGAGGGCGGTGGTGCCGCGACTTCCAGCCTCCCGCTCCAGTTCAACGGTCGACTTGTACGGTTTGATTCCGACCGGTTGAACGTCCAGCCCAAAGAGAATGTCCCTCATGGTGGTGTTGCCAACGAACACGACGTCGTAAATCCAACGCCGATGTATATCCAACTGGCGAGCCATCTCGCCGATTTCGAAGTTGATGGCCGATAGCATCACCTGCCGCAACTCTCCCTGATATTCTCCACCGTCGTAGGAGATACGGTGCATGATGTCGCTGCCGCCGAACCGCTGAGGGTTTTCGAACGACGACGTGCAGATTACTTCGCCGGTTTCCAGGTCCGCCAGGTTAATGACAACGGTGGTGGTGCCAATGTCCCCCGCAAGTCCCAACAGCCGCCCTTGGTAGGGGCCGGCAGGAGCACCGCCCACCATTACATCGGTACCGGAGCGGCGCACGTCGGGTTCGAGTGCGACGGGCCGGCGGATGCTTTCGGTCAGGATTCGCGGTTGCCGCCTCAGAACGGCGAATTCCAGGTCGCCGCCGGGATCCTCGACTGTGGCCTGGCAGGCCAACCGGTAGTCGCCGCGTAGAAATGATTCGGCGGGAGTGGGCGGAACCAGGGATTCCATGCCTCGTCGAATCTCCACGATGCACTCGTGGCACCGGCCGGTGCGGCCGCACGATGTGGGCACGCGGACTCTCAGGGAGTCGGCGTAGTCGAAAAGGCTGCTGCCGGCCTGCGCCGGAAGTTCGCGCCCGTTGAGGATTACCGGAGACATGGGGGCATTTTAGCAAAGGAGCCCCGGTCAGGGGCGTAATGGCGGGACTTTGGCAAAGCGGTTTCGATATAGGCTGCCAGTGCAGGAGGAGTAAAGCGGCCGAGCGGCGCTGGCCTGTTCCGGGGCTACTCCGGCTCCATGTCCCGTTCTTCCAGCTCGTGCCAGCGGACGTTGCCTGCGGCTAGCTCCGCTTCGGCGTCGTGGTCGTTTCTGACGCTGGCGATGACGGCGTGTGCCGGTTGGCCGGTGAACCTGGTCAAGAGCACAGCGTTTCTCCGGGCCCGGCTGGCGTCCCGCTGGCTGGCGGTAAAAGACGCTTCTACGGCAATCAGGCAGGTATCGTTTCCGTGCTTGGCCTCGATTACCAGGTCGGCTAAGCGGAAGCTCCTGAGTTCTCTGGTGGGGATGTCACCCACGGCGGCGTCCTGCGCCATTTTCGCCAGGTCTTCCCGGGTCAGGGTGCGGATGTACCGGAGGCCGGCGTCCAAGTCTATGGCGATGCCCGGGGCGTCCTGAATAGCAGAGGCCCGGGCGTGGCCGCCCTTGGCTTGCGCCACGTCGTTGCTCAGCGTAGTCAAGCGGCGGTCAATGCGGTCGATAATTCGTTTCTGTTCGGCGACTAAGGTGGTTATCTCCTCATTGAACCGCTTTTGTTCGGCGACGAAAGCGATCATCTGCTCCACGAAGGCGTCGAACCGGGCGGGCAGTTGCAGCAGTTCCTCGCCCAGTATCTGGGCGCGTACCGCCGCTTTCCATTGGGGGTTTTCAGAAAGGGCGCGCAGGAAGTCGTCCTGGCTGTTCATGGTGGTCATGGATTTTCTCAGGCTGCGGATCGGCCCTTAAATTGTAACAGGGCCTGGGAAGAAACGCCGTGCCGCCCATCCGTCGGCAAACTCAGGACGAACGCATGGGTTGGGGAACCCCGCCCCTACGTCTCCCAAGCGGAGCGGTAATCGAGGTCGTCGCTGCCGGTGCAGATGTAGAGTTTGTCGGGAGGAACTGAGCGGTCCTGGTTGCGGCAGCGGAACTGGGCGGTGCAGCGGTCTTGTGCGTCTTTGTAGGGACAGCGCCAAGTGGAAACTTCGTTGACCGTATCGGAAATGCCCTGAAAGATTTCGTTGAGGCGTTCCAGGCTGCGCCCGTACCGTTCCTTGTCCACCTTCCGGCCGGGGTCAGCCACGGGTCACCCGGCCGCCACTGGGTCATGAACGCCGCTGGTTCTCACGAACTCCCGGGCCAGGTCCACGCAGGCCATGGCGTCCTTGCCGTAACCGTCGGCGCCCATGTCGTCGGCGAATTCTTGGGAAAGGGGTGCGCCGCCTACCATGATCCTCACCAAACCGCGGAGGCCCGCTTCCTCGAAGGCTTCGATGGTCCTGCCCATGTTCGGCATCGTGGTGGTCAGAAGGGCCGACATACCGAGGATGTCAGCGCCTTTGTCGGCCACCTCGTCGATGAACTCCTCGGGCTGGGTGTCCACTCCGAGGTCGTGAACCACGAACCCCGCGCCGCGGAGCATCATAATGCACAGGTTCTTGCCGATGTCGTGCAGGTCGCCTTTCACCGTACCCATCACCACGGTGCCGATGGGCTCGACCCCCGACTCGGACAAGATCGGTTCGATGTAGGCCATGCCAGCCTTCATCGCCCGGGCCGCGACCAGCACTTCAGGTACGAATATTATGTTGTCCCGGAATTTGATTCCCACCACCGCCATGCCGGCGATCAACCCGTCGTCCATTATCGTGTTGGCCGAGAACCCGTCGGCAAGGGCCTGCCGGGTCAAATGGTCGACATCGTTGTTTTTGCCTTGGATCAGGCAGTGGGAGATATCCTGCATCAAGGGGTCTGCGGTGTCCCACAATGCCCTGATGTGGCGTTGTTCGTCAGGGTTTTCGATGTACCCCAACTCGTGTTCCAGTCCGTCGTTTACGACCGGCATCTATTGTCTCCAATTTGGAATTTGGAAAGCGGAGTGCGGAAAGCTCTCCATTCCACCCTTTACGCTCCCAATTCCGCATTCCCGGCGGTCCAGTCCTTGACCGCCCGGGGAATCTCCATCAGGTTCTCTATTTTGGTGGCCAGGGGGACGGCGCACTCGGGAGCAATCATCTGAACTCCCGCGTCCAAGCAACGATAGACCTCTTGGCGCACCTGCTCGGGGCCGCGGGCGTACAGGGTTTCGGGGTTGTTGATGTTTCCGACCAGTCCAATGCCCCCGTCGACGGCGTCCATGGCGTCCTGCGGGTCGTTTTTGGAATCGAAATGGAAGGACGCCATGCCAGTCTTCGCGATATAGGGCATCCGGTCGATGGTCTTGCCGCAGATGTGCAGGATCAACGGTACTTTCAGCCGCTCCGCCATCTCCGTGTGGATGTCTTGCAGGAAACGGCGGTAATAGTCGCCGCTCACCAAATCGCCGGTGGCGTGGTCGGGGAAGGTCAGCGCGTCGACCCCGGCGTCGATCTGGGCCTCCCCGAACAACACCGAGAGCTCCTTCAGCTTGTGCAGGGCTTTCATTGTCTCGTCAGGGCTGTCCACGGTGCCCAGCAGGAACGGTTCGACTCCGAAGACGTGGTAGCCCAAGGTCCACGGCCCCATGGTCTTGCCGATAATGGCGACCTCGTCGCCGAATTCGGCCTTGAGGTGCCGGATGGCGCCGGTGATGGCCTGCATGTCCCGGTGCTCCAGGATACCGCCGGGGATGCGGACGTCGGCGGCGGACTTCCAGATGGGACGGTACATACGAACGGTGGGCCAGTTGTCTTTCTCCTCCCACTGCATCTCGCAGCCCAAGGCCGAGGACTCCTGAATTATGCTGAAGTAGGGCATGATGGAGTCGAACCCGAGCTCGGTGTAGCCGGTGGCGGCCAACCGCGCCGCCAGTTCCGGGTCCTGGCAGGCTTGGGGGAAGGGGGCATCCACCAAGTCCATCAGCTCCACGGTGGCTACGTTGGTCGGGTTGGCCACCGGGGTGCGGTCCACCGGCTGGCGGTTGAGCGCCGCCATCGTGCGCTCCCGGGGGGTCATCGTTTCGGCGAGTGGCATGGCTGCGGCTCCTTATCTCGGGTCGGCATGAAGATAGATAACCTGTCCGCGCTGGATGGTTTCCAGAGACTGCAGGATTCTGGGAACCAGTGGACTCACGTCTTTAATGCTGTTCGACCTCGCAACCAATACTATCACCGCGACATCAGGCTCGGTGATGTTTTGCTGCTGAGGTATGCCTTGGTCATGGGTTATGAGAACGTCGAAGTTATTTCGAGCTCTCGCCAGCAGTTCGCCGTTTACCAATCTGTCCCAACCAAGATAGGCGGCAGTAGAGGCTTCGTGGCGTTCAAGAAGATCAGGTCTTAAGTCCCAACTAATGTTTTTGTCAAGCAGAAGCCGGATAGGCTTCTCTTTCTAGGGCTGCACTGGCCAATTCGAGGACCGCTGCCAACTGCTCGTGACTTGCTCCCGAAAACTCGTAGTTGAAATCCTTCAACGTTTGTGCATCAGCGAGGAAGTCAAACAGAATCCTGATGGGCAGGCGAGTTCCGACGAATCTGGGCGCACCGCTCACGTATTCTCGGTCGCTGTCTACGACGCCGTTGGTTATGCCCCGGTAGGCGTCCAACTCCAGGACCCTCCCGGCAGTAACCACGGCATCCCGCGTATCTTCGCGGAACACCGACGGGTAATCCCAGTGAAAGTCTTTCAGGCTCCGCGCGTCGGCGAGGTAGTCAAACAGACGTTTGACCGGCACGTCCGACCGCTCGAATACCAAAGCACCCGCCATTTCCCGGCCGCAATGAGTAATGCGCTGCGCCGTCTTCCGGGCGTGTTGCTCCATCTCGACCAGCGCCTGCTCCATCGCTACCGACGGGAATTTATGCAGGAACCCAAAAAGGTTCCAGTCCTGCCGCATATAGCTATGCAGTTCTTTGACGGCGACCTGAGTCCCCTCAAAGACAGGCCATTCCGTTTGGGTGCTCACAGTTCCTCCGCTGCTGCCCTTCCAGTTCTTCCAGCCGCCGGCCGGAGACCATCGTGGATTTTCTCTACTTCTTCGATTTTCGGCCGGGCGCTCATCGACCCCCTCTACGTCTGCGAAAACCCAAGGGTGTTGGTGGTCATCTGGCTGCGGAGCGCCTCCGCCGCCATCATGGTCTCTACGCTGGAGATGTTACGGGAGTAGGGCAGCAGCACCCGCATCAGGGCGTCGTGCTTCATGCCGCAGGGGAATGACAGGCCGGAGTCGCCGATCTGGACCATCTCGCCGTACCTCGCGAATCCCGCCATCACCATCCGATGCCGCATGGCGGCGTTGCCGCCCTCACCCTCCAGGGACACCCTGTATTCGCAGTCGGATTCGCCGTCGGCTTCCAGTGGACTCTCCACATTGATCGTGAAACTGGACTTGGTGTCGTTGATGCTCAGCCGACCTTGGGGCGGCGAGTAATCGGGGGCCCTGCTCACGGCCTGGGAAAGCAGGAACCGCAGCGCCCGGGTATGGAGTTGGCCACAGGGAAACTGTACCTGGTCGGCCGTTTCCTCCACTGGCGCCATCCCGCCGAGCACGGCCATTTGGTCCCTTATCTCCCGGATTCGGTCCGACACGCCCGGCTTGTTGCTGTAGGTCCAGACCGTGCAGATGGGACCTTTGACGTAAAGGCCCACGCTGATGTCGTGGAAATGCTTGTCGAGCGGCACCAGCTCCAGGCACTTGCCGTACTTCTCGATAACTTCGGCGGGCCGGGGCCCCTTTACGGTTACCAGCGCCATAGGGATTGCCTCCTTTGTCTTGACACAGAGAGCGTACAGGCGATGGTGAGAAAGCATCGGAACCAAATGTTCCCTGCGTATTCTTGGCGCTCTCCGGGTTAAATCAACGTCCCAGGGCCTGAACCAACGCCCGAATGTGCTCCGGTCCGGTGCCGCAGCAACCGCCGATGATGTCCACTCCGATATCGGCAAGCTGTTTGAACCGCTCGGCCATGTACTCCGGAGACTCGGGATAGATGATCTGTCCGGCCTTCATGGTCGGTATGCCGGCGTTGGAGTGGACCAGAAGGTAGCCGTCGGTCTCCTGCCGCATCGCGTTGGCGACCTCGACCATATTATCGATCCCGTTGCCGCAGTTGGTGCCGACTACGTGGGCGCCGGCTTCGCGCAGCTCCTGTGCCGCCCGTTCCGGAGTCACTCCCATCATGGTGAAGAAGCCTCTGGGACCCTTGTCGAAGACCATAGTAGCTATCACGAGCAGGTCCGTGTTTTCCAGGGCGGCGCGAATGGCCAGCGTCGCTTCCTCGATGGCGGTCATGGTCTCCACGACCACGCCGTCGGCGCCACCCTCCGCCAGCGCCTCGATCTGCTGGACGAAGGCCTCGTACATCTCACTTGCCGACACCGGTCCCAACGGTTCCAGAAACTCGCCGGTAGGCCCCACCGAGCCCATCACGTAGCATCCGTCGGGCGCTTGGCTCCGGGCATGTTGGGCCGCCAGCTTGTTGAACTCGAAGACCCGGCCTTCGTAGCCGTACTTCTTTTGCATGAACACCGAGCCGCCGAAGGAGTTGGTGAGGACGAGGTCGGACCCGGCTTCGAAGTAGGCCCGGGCCATCTCCTTGACGACCTCGGGGTGGCTGGCGTTGAACTCCTCGGGGCAACCGCCGGGCTCCAGGCCGTGTTGTTGCAGGAAGGTGCCGGTGGCCCCGTCGGAGACCAGCGGCCCTTCCCGCCGCAGGCGCTCCAATAATGCCGCCGCGCCGGGATTCAGGCTGCTCGCGTCCGTCATATTAGCCATACTATTTCGCATTGTACGCAGGCTGGTCTTCCAGCCGCAACATTCATGGTCTGAACTGTGATTTATTTGATTAGGGGGATTATCATGATGGGACGAATCATCGGAATCATGGAAATCCCGGAAATCCGGGAAATCACAGTTCAGACAACCTGGAGCTCCCCATGACTAGCTACCTCTCTCATCTCGAATGCACCGTTTGCGGGGCCGTCTACCCCCACGAACAGCTAATCAACGTCAGCCCATGCTGCGAAAAGGTGCTGTACGCCCGGTATGACCTGGACCGCATTCGCAGCGAGGTCGACCGCGACCGGCTGGCGGAACGGCCCAGCAGTATGTGGCAGTTCGCCGAGTTGCTGCCGGTGGAGGACCCAGACCGTATAGTCACTCTGGGTGAGGGCGGGACACCGTTGATGCGGCTGGCGAACCTGGAGGAACGGTTGGGGGTCACCAATCTTTACGTAAAGGAAGAGGGACTCAACCCCACCGGCACCTTCAAAGCTCGTGGTATCGCCGCGGCCATCTCGAAGGGGCTGGAACTGGGAGCCGCGGGCTTCACCATGCCCTCGGCCGGCAACGCCGCCGGGGCGGCCGCCGCCTACTGCGCGAGGGCCGGACTTTCCGCCAAGGTCTTCATGCCCCAAGACGCCCCCGACTCCAACAAGAAGGAATGCCTGGTGGCCGGATCGGAACTGAATTTGGTGGACGGCCTCATTGGGGACGCCGGCCGGCAGGCCGTGGCCGTGGCCCTGGAGCAGGGGCTCTTCGACCTTTCCACTCTCAAGGAGCCCTACCGGGCCGAGGGCAAGAAGTCCATGGGCCTGGAACTGGCCATGCAACTGGGCTGGAAGATGCCCGACACGATAATTTACCCTGCGGGAGGCGGCACCGGCATTATCGGCATGCACAAGGGGTTCCTGGAGCTGCTGGAACTGGGCTGGATAGAGGGCCGGCTGCCCCGGTTCGTGGCGGTGCAGGCCGAAGGTTGTCAGCCCATCGTGAAGGCCTTCGAGGAAGGGAAGTCCACCGCCGAGCCTTGGCCCAACGCCGCCACCATCGCCGACGGGTTGCGGGTTCCGGGGCCGTTCGCCGACTATCTGATGCTGAGCGCTATCCGGGAAACCGGCGGTACGGCATTGGCGGTAGCGGACCACGACATGATCGACGCGATGTACGAGTTGGCCACCGCCGAGGGCATATTCGCCTGCCCCGAAGGCGCGGCCACGTTGGTTGGCTACAAACGGCTGCTGGACGAGGGGTTCCTGAGCCGCGACGAGACCGTCGTCTTGTTCAACACCGGCTCCGGCTACAAATACCTGCAGTTGGTCAGCGGCGAACCCCGGCAATAACCTCGGGCAACGGGTGTTTTTCTACTGACATTCGACCATTGCGCCACAGGACGGCCACCCGTACTATCAAAGCCCCAATCCCTTATGAAGTCGGGCCGACCCTTAACGCTTCGCGAGAACGATGGGCCGGCCCGACTTCTTTTCGGGTGGCTCTCGACCGGCCCTTTCGACGCCATTCGACACCGCCGTCGGCCCGCGTTATCATTACCGGAAATTACCCTGGAGACGGCCAAACACGTCCGCCGCTCCGGCGGAATTCAGGAGTGTTTCATGCGTGAAGTAGCCATTGTGTCCCCGGTGAGGACTGCTGTCGGAAACTTCGGCGGCGCTCTGCGGGATATTTCCGCCGCCGACTTGGCCAGCGCCGTAATTAAAGAGGCCTTGGACCGCACTAAACTGGACCCGGCCCGGGTGGACGACGTCATCCTGGGGCACGGTTACCCCAGCGGCGAGAACCCGGCCATTGGCCGGCTGGCGTCGCTCAAGGCGGGACTGCCCATCGAGGTCCCCGGCTATCAGCTTGACCGCCGCTGTTCCTCCGGTCTTCAAGCGATTCTGAACGCCTGTATGTTGGTGCAGACCGACAATGCCGACGTGGTGATCGCCGGCGGAGTCGAGAGCATGAGCAATGCCGAGTTTTATGTCAACGAGTCCCGATGGGGAGCCCGTTTCGGCTCGGTGACCCTTCATGACCGGCTGTCCCGGGCCCGCGAGACCATCTCCCCCGAAGAGCGGTTCGGCCAGATCTCCGGAATGGTCGAGACTGCCGAGAACCTGGCCAAGGAGTATGAGATATCCCGGGATGAGCAGGACGCGTACGCTCTCCGCAGCCATCAGCGCGCCGTGGCGGCCCAGGAGTCCGGGCGGTTCGAACGTGAGATTGTGCCGGTGCCGGTGCCGCAGCGACGGGGCGACCCGGTGCCCTTCGAGCGGGATGAAGGCCCAAGGGCCGACACCTCAATGGAAGCCCTCGCCCGGCTCCGTCCGGTCATGAGGGACGGCACGGTCTCCGCCGGCAACGCCAGCGCCCAGAACGACGCCGCCTCGGTCTGCATCGTGGTGGCCGAGGACAAGCTGGAAGAGCTCGGCCTCACGCCAATGGCCTTCCTGAAGGGCTGGACGGTTACCGGCTGCCATCCGGCCACCATGGGAATCGGACCGGTGCCCGCCGTCAACAAGCTGATGGCCAAGGTGGGCCTGTCTTTAGAAGACATGGACCTGATAGAGCTCAACGAGGCCTTCGCCGCCCAGGTGCTGGCGGTGCTCCGCGAGTGGAAACTGCCCCACGAAGACCATCTGAACGTGAACGGTTCCGGCATATCCTTGGGGCATCCCATAGCAGCCACCGGCGCCCGCATCCTGACCACGCTGCTGAACGAGATGGAACGCCGGGACGCCCAGTTCGGATTGGAGACGATGTGCGTGGGCGGGGGCCAAGGCGTCGCCGCGGTTTTTGAACGCCGGTAGGGCCCCGAAGGCGACTCCCCGCGATTACGGCTGTCGAGAGTGAGAATTATGGCCAGCAACCAAGACATTCCTGAAATCCTGGTGATCGGCGCGGGGGCGTCGGGCGCGGCCCTCACTTGGAGCCTGGCCGAGGCCGGTATCAGCGTCATGTGCCTGGAGCAGGGTGGGTGGGTGTCGCCTGAGGCGTTCCCAATGTCCGAACCCGACGCTCTCCTACACTGGCAGACCGACTTCAACCCCGACCCCAGCGTCCGGCAGTTGCCGGAAGACTATCCGGTCAACAATTCCGGGTCCCCCATAGCCCCCTTGATGTACAACGCGGTGGGCGGCAGCACCATCCATTACGGCTCCCATTACCCCCGGTTCCATCCTTCGGATTTCAGGCTGAAGACCCAAGACGGCGTGGCCGACGATTGGCCCATGACCTACGAGGAACTGGAACCCTACATGGACCTGAACGACCGTATGATGGGCGTTTCCGGTCTCCGGGGCGACCCGGCCTACCCGCCCAAGCCGGAACGGCCTTGTCCACCGCTATCGATACGCCCCGGCGGCGAGTTGCTGGCCAAGGGGTTCGACAAGCTGGGCTGGCACTGGTGGGCTTCGGATACCGCCATATCCTCGGTCCCTTACGATGGGCGGCAGCCCGACACCGGCGGTTATCTGCGTTCCTTGGCCAGCACTGACCTTATCTTCTGGCCGAAGGCGCTCCAACTGGGCGCCCGCCTCAAGACCCACGCCAGGGTACGGGAGATTCTGGTCGACAATTCCGGCAGGGCCACCGGCGTGCTTTATTACGACTCCGACGGCAACCTTTTGGAGCAGAAAGCCCAGGCTGTGGTAATGGCCTGCAACGGCATCGGCACTCCCAGGCTCCTTCTCAACTCCACCTCCAGCCTGTTCCCCGACGGGCTCGCCAACAGCACCGGCCTGGTCGGAAAGAACCTGATGCATCACCCGGCCGGGGTGGTGGTCGGGGTGTTCGACGAGTGGCTGGGCACGGAAGACGGCGGGCCAAGGGGCAGCACCATGCTAAGCCAGGAGTTCTACGAGACCGACACCAGCCGCGGCTTCGTCCGCGGCTACGACCTGCAGGTGCTGGCCCAAGGCGGCTCCCCTCTGGCAGCCGCCTTGGGCGGTCTGCTGGGAGAAAAAGTCCCGTGGGGACGGGACCACCACCAAGTGTTCGACGAACGGTTCGGTCACTCGTTGGGTATCACCGTAATGACCGAAGACCTGCCTGAAGAACACAACCGCGTCACTCTGGACCCGGACCTGACCGACACGAACGGTATCCCGGCGGCCAAGGTCCAGTACACGGTGAGCGAGAACACGGACCGGATGCTGGACCACGGCGTGGAGCGGGCGAAGGAGGCCCTGGAGGCTGCCGGGGCCAAGCAATTGATGTGGTCACGGCTCCGCCGCAACGCCGGCTGGCACCTGCTCGGCACGGCCCGGATGGGAGACGATCCGGCCAGTTCGGTGGTGGACCGCTGGGGCCGGAGCCACGACGTGCCGAACCTGTTCATCATTGACGGCAGCATATTCACCACCGGCGCTTGCATCAACCCCACACCCACTATTCAGGCGTTGGCCCTTCGCACCGCCGACTACATCAAGGGCGAAGGACGAGACTCCATTCGCTAGAGGGATACCCGAGCAGGGAGGATACCGATACAAGGCGCCTTGGCCTGCCAGGAGAAACGTTCCCACGTCTGGGAGCCCGCATCGGCGTGTTCGTTGCTTCCTTGCGCCGCTCCGGCTTGGCGTTTAGGATAGGCGTGCTTCGAAACCAAATCAATTTCGGAAGGTGTTGACCATGCCAGAAGTTTACGGTACCGGTGACTTCCGCTACGAATTCGTCGAGGATTGGGCCAAGCTGCCTGGAGGGACAACCTTCAAGGAATGCCCCGGTGTGGCCGTCGATTCCCAGGACAACGTCTTCGTCCTGACCCGCGGCGAGCACCCCATCATGGTGTTCGACCGGGACGGGAACTATATGCGCTCGTTCGGCGAGGGGCTGTTCAGCGCCGACCGCACCCACGGCCTCTACATCGGCCACGACGACTCGCTGCTGGCCGCCGACGACGGCATCCACACCATCCAGAAGTTCACCGCCAGCGGCGAACCGGTATGGGAATTGGGCGAACGCAACAATCCGGCGGCCCGCTGGGGCGGCGAGCCGTTCAACCGCCCAACCTCCGCCGCCATCATGCCCAGCAACGGCGACATCTACGTTTCCGACGGCTACGGCAACTCCCGCATCCACGTCTACTCCAGCGAAAGAGAGTACAAGTTTTCTTGGGGCAGCCCCGGCATCGACGCCGGCCAGTTCATCCGTCCCCACAACATCGCCGTCGACAGCGAAGACCGGGTCTACGTGGTGGACCGCGAAGCCCACCGGATTCAGATTTTCGACGCCGAAGGCAGCTTTATCACCATGTGGAGCAACATCCACCGCCCGGACTCCATGGTCCTCTGGGGCGAGCATATCTACGTGGGGGAGCTCAACGGCATGGGCGGCGTGGACGATGCACCGGGCTTGGGCCACCGTGTGTCCATCTACGACCTGGACGGTAACCGGGTCTGTATGTTCGGCTCCGTCGAGGAAGGCGAAGGCGGCGGCCAGTTCATCGCCCCCCACGGCATCGCGGTGGACTCCCACGGTGACATCTACGTCTCCGAGGTCTCCTACACCATCCGCGGCCAGCACTTGAACCCGCCCCGGGAAATGCGGTCGCTCTCCAAATACCGCCGGGTGTAACCAGGCGGACAGGCGCTGGCGCGCCGCCGGGACCGGGCGGCGCGTCAGGTTCAGCCTGATAGGTGAAAATTGACAATGATAAATGTTGAAGTTGTCGTCGGAGCTTGGTTGTCTCTGCTCTTATTAGGCGCTGGTGCCTTTTATTGGGTGATGTCGGAATTCAGGGCGTTACGATTAGAAAACCGCGCGACTCGGGAAGAAAACCGGGAGGATAACCAGAGGACGCGGGAAGAATTGCGTCAAGAAATCCGAGAAGAGGCCCGGCAACGCCGAGAAGACAACCAGAGGACATTGGAAGTCCTTTACTTTCACCGCCACGACCCCGACGGCGCAGCGGCATTCTACCCGCCGACGTCGGCCACACCGGCGGACTGACCGGCGGATGTAGGGGTACCAGGCACATATGACTACGCTGGCGAAAATCGAGCGGGTTGACCTGCGCGAAGCCTGGCCCAACGAGGCGCAACACTTTACGCCTTGGCTGGCCGAGAATCTTAGTGCATTGGGCGAAGCGTTGGGTATGGACCTGGAGTTACAGGAAACAGAAGCAAGCGTAGGCGGCTATTCGCTGGACATTTTGGCCACCGACCTCAACGGGACCCGCCCGGTGATCATCGAGAACCAGCTAGAGGCCACAAACCACACTCACTTAGGCCAACTGCTCACCTACGCCGCCGGGTATGACGCCAACGTGATAGTGTGGCTGACGCAGGAGTTCCGCGACGAACACCGGCAGGCACTCGACTGGCTGAACCAGCGCACAGGCGAAGATACGCAGTTTTTCGGTGTTGTCGTTGAGCTATGGAAGATCGGAAACTCATTGCCTGCGCCCCACTTTAAGCTGGTTGCCACGCCAAACGTATGGGGGAAATCATCCAAGCCACCGGTCATCTTGAACCTTAGCGGCAAGTTTCGCCAAAGTCTGCGGGATGCCTGCGATGCCCGTGGAATTAAGTATTCTGGGCGACCTGGAGGGAATTGGTCTTGGCTCAATTTCGAGTACCCCATCAAGAATGTCCGGTACGGCGCCATTTGGCACGGCGGTAAACCTGGCCTCGAGATGATTATCGAAAGGCCAGGTGATGATGGGCACGTTTGGAATCAAACAGCGTTTGAGGCACTCGAACAATATCGGCCGGAAATCAATAAATATCTTGTCGAGTCCGATCAAGAATACGAACCCGTTTGGGAACC
Organism: Dehalococcoidia bacterium; assembly: GCA_965220625.1. Taxonomy (GTDB): domain Bacteria; phylum Chloroflexota; class Dehalococcoidia; order Lucifugimonadales; family UBA3495; genus VXOI01. The sequence continues at coordinate 445,425 of CBDCQN010000003.1, read as the reverse complement.
CGTTTGGGAACCAGTTCAAGAACCACGAAAAAGGAGCCGAATATATATTTGCCGGAACGGCGACGTTTACAAAGAAACCGAGTCTTGGGACGAATTCCAAAGCTGGTTAATCCGAAAGCTGCACAAGTTCCAAGAAGTCTTTACGCCCCGTCTGCAAAAACTAATTCAAGAGGAGCAGCACACCAGTTGACTGACATCGGCGAGACCACGACGGTCCGGTGGGACAGCGCTCTCGAAGCAATCGAGCGTTGCTACGAGTTGGGTTGGACCGACGGGCTCCCCGTGGTCCCTCCCACCGCGCAACGGGTCGGTGAATTCATCGAGCGGTCCGGACGCCCGTCTTCCGAGGTCATCGGGGAATTGCCGGAACGCCGGCGGGAAATTACCGTCGGCAAGGTAGCCGCCAACGCCGTGATGGCGGGCTGCCTGCCGGAGTACATGCCGGTGGTGTTTGCGGCCACCGAGGGCATGCTGGACCCGGCCTTCAACCTGGTCGGCCCGTCGTCCAGCATGGGAGGGTCCGCCATCCTGGCCATCGTCAACGGCCCCATCGTCCAAGAGCTGAACATCAACTCTCGGAACAACCTCTTCGGACCCGGCAACCGGGCCAACGCCACCATCGGCCGGGCCATCCGGCTGGTCCTGATGAACGCCTGCGCCGCCATCCCCGGCGTGTTCGACCGCAGCGTGATTGGCCATCCGGGCAAGTACACCTACTGCATCGCCGAAGCTGAGACCGAAACACACTGGACTCCGCTCCACGTCGAGCGGGGCTTGGCCGCCGGGCAGAGTGCGGTCACGGTGTTCGCGGGGGAATCGCCGCGCCAGGTCCGCGCGGTGGGACGCCCCGAGGCGATTCTCTACGCGATCGCCGACGCGGCCTCGACCCTGGGCACCAACATGTCCACTTCGGGCTCGGTTGGGGAGACGGGCAGGGGCGTCCGTCAGGGCCAGATCGTGGTCACCATATCCGGCAATGCCGATTTGTGGGCCGACTGGAGCAAGGCCCGCATAAGAGAGTACCTGTTCGACCGGGCCCAGCGGTCCGTCGCCGAGTTAGAACGGGCCCAGGTGCTGGTCGGCGACCCGGAGCCGGGGGACGACACCGAAATGGTGCGGCTGATTCCGGAGCGCGACGATATACTGTTGGTGTTCGCTGGCGGCGAGGAGGCCAACATGTCGTCGGTAATCCCCAGTTGGGGCCCAAAAGTAGCCTGCACCGCCGTAACCAAGGTCATACCTCAAAGGTGACCCCCTCACCCTAGCCCTCTCCCAGAGGGAGAGGGAACTCTTGGTAGCGAGGAGACCATGACGCAGACTAACGAGCACGTATTGGTCAACCCGGTGACGCAGCCGGTGATTGCTCCGTTCAATGGCGCGCCCCGGCTGGCCAGCCTGGCTGGCACTCGCCTCGGCTTGATCGACGACAGCAAACGCAACGCCGACGTGCTGCTTGAAGAGTTGGTCGAGCTGCTGCGGACCCGCTACGAGATAACCGACGTGAAGTGGCACCGCAAGCCCAGCGCCTCCCGCCCCGCCGATCCTGCGGCCATCAAGGAGTTGGCTGAGGAGTGCGACTCGGTGATCATCGCCATCGGCGATTGAGGGTCCTGCAGTGCGTGCAGTGTGCACGACGGGATCCACGTCGAGAACGCCGGCATACCCTCAGCCACCATCTGCACAGACCGGTTCGTTCCCACGGCCACCGGCATGGCGCGGATGTGGGGTGCCCCGGACTACCCCACCATATACACGCAACACCCCATAGAAAACCTCTCCCGGGAAGCCCTCCGGGCCCGCGCCCAAGAACTGGCGCCGCTCGTGGTCCAGGTCTTGACCGGCGAAGGCTAGGAGTACCGGGAAACCTGCTTGGTATAACGCCGTGGACTTGGTGGAGATTTCCGGGCGGCGGGAACCACGGGTTTCAGAAGAGTGGCATGGTAGCATCTGCCAGGGTGGGGGAGATTTTCGCGGACGCCAGAGTGCTTTATATAGACGCCCTGGATATGTTGGAACAAGGCCGCCTCCGCAATGCGTCGGAAAAGGCATGGGGCGCTACGAAGCGGGCTACAGACGCACTCATACTCGCCCGCACCGAGCAGGAGCCTCGTTCTGCGGGGCAGACCCGACGGAGTATACGTGCCCTAGGCCGCGATGACGCAGCTGTAGACGGATTGGCGCGACGATATAGCCAACGGCAAACGGACTTGCATGGGGCATGTTTCTATGACGGGGACTGCGAACCTGAAGACAGGGTGATTCAAGATATTCACGCTACTGGCGATTACATCCGGGACGCCGAGCAACTGGCCTGAGCGTTCCGTCGCCGCGCACCCCCACTATTCGGCTCCGCTATCCGGCTCCACTATTCGTCTATTGGAGGTCCCGCCGCAAGTCCGGAGGCAGCAGGTTGGGAATGGTGTCTTCGATGGGATAGGACTCGTCGCATTGGTGACAGTTCAGGGAACCGGTGACCACCTCCTCCTCTTCCTCCGACTCGGCTACCAACTCCAACTCCCCCCTGCAGACCGGGCAGACCAGGATTTCCATCAGGTCTCTCTTCACTCAATGCCTCCAAAAATCGGCGGGGCCGCCGCCGGGTCAGCCCCGTAAAGCGTCTTCGAACAGGGCGTTTAGCACATCGGACAACCCGATCACCGCTATCCCGATGACAGTCAACGCCACCGGGTCTGTTAGGCGTCCGCGCATCCGCCGCCATTTCCCGTGTTCCGGGGTCTTCGATACTGAGTAGCTGTCCCGCCGCAGGAACCGCACCACGTAGAACATGTAGGCGGCCAGCGTCACCTTGACCACAAGAACGGCGATGTAGGGAATGGTAACAACGTCTTCCGTAAGCCGGGCAACGGTCAGTATCGCCCCGGTCAGCAGCAGAACGGCGATGGCGGTGGCGACGACGCTCCGGAACTCGCTGCCGACGGCCCCAGCGGTTTCCTCAGGCCAACCCCGGGCCCGGCGAACGGCGGGGCGGAGCACCATAAGGTAGAAAATACCCCCGCCGACCCAGGCGACCGCCGCCACCGCGTGGCCCCACCGGATAACCACGAGAATCCAGTCCAGCGCGTTCATTGAAAGCGCATGGATTCCCGGCTGCGCGGGCTAGGACTCATTCAATTCCCTCACCAGGCTGACGATCTCGCCCGCCTCCAACCGGCTGATGCGGGTGGCGGCGATCCGTCCTTTCCTGTCTATGAAGTAGGTTACCGGGAAGAATTCCAGTCCATAATCGCTGGCGATTTGCGCCCTGCGGTCAGTTGCGAAGGAAAAGGTCAACTCCAGCTCCGCGACGAAATTTCGGGCATCCGCCTCGGAGTCGAAACCCTGGGGTACAAACAGTGCCAGAAACTCGACCGGTTCCCCTGCAAGCTCCAGCCAGGCCTCCTCGAAGGCCGGCATCTCCTCGCGGCACGGCGGGCAACTGGGGTACCAGAAGTTCAGGACCACGGTCTTGGACCCCGCTTGCTCCGACAGCTTGAACGGGGTACCGTCGAACTTTAGGACTTCGAAGTCCTTGGCCTTTTCAGTTCCACCGCACGCGGCCAACAGCAATATCGCGGCGGCGGCGAGAAGCGGTAGCGCCATCCGGGAAAGGGCGGATGGAGGCAGTTTCGTCAAAGGAAAAAAGGGGAGTCCGGGCAGTGCTTGGATGCCTCATATTCTATCGGTGGGCATTTACCGGGTCAAACGACCTTGACGGAACGCTCGCAGCGCTTAAAATCGTCCTGCATACAGCAGACATCAGGTGCGCAAGGAGGATGAGTCGATGCGTTTGGAAAACAAGGCGGCATTGATCAGCGGAGGCGCCAGGGGCATGGGCGCGGTGGAAGCACGGCTTTTCGCCAAGGAAGGCGCCAAGGTCGTCATCGGCGACGTTTTGGAAGAGGACGGCCGCCGGGTCGAGGCCGAGATCAACGAGTCGGGCGGCGAGTGCGTCTTCGTACACTTGGACGTGACCGACGAGACCTCATGGAACGATGCCGTCAACCAGGTAGTTTCCAGATTCGGCAAATTGGACATCCTGGTCAACAACGCCGGGATTTACCGCACCCACAATGTGACCGACACCTCCGTTGAGGAGTGGGACCAAGTAATGGACATCAACGCCAAAGGGGTATTCCTGGGCGCCAAGGCCGCCATCCCCGAAATGCGGAAGGCCGGCGGCGGCTCCATCGTCAATATCTCATCGGTGGCGGGACTGATCGGCAACCATTTCTCCTCGGCCTACACCGCTTCGAAAGGGGCTGTGCGCCTTTTCACCAAGTCCACCGCCGTTCAATACGCCCGGGACGGCATCCGCTCCAACTCGGTGCACCCCGGGACCATCGAGACGCAAATGACGGCGGAGATTCTCTCCTCTCCCGACTACCGCCAAGACCGGATCGACCGCACTCCGCTGGGCCGGCTGGGGACGGCCGAGGACGTTGCTTACGGAGTGCTGTTCCTGGCGTCCGACGAATCGTCCTTCATGACCGGCGCGGAGTTGGTGATAGACGGCGGCCGCACCGCCGAATAGGCGGTACAACAACATGAACGGGGTAAACGAGTCACGCCGGGGTTTGGGCAGCGCAACCGTTGAGATCTCGTCGTTCCGGCCGGGAATACACGTAATCCCGCCCCCAGCTATTAGGGCTGATACGACGGCAAACCAGTATTCGGAATGGCGCAGGTAAACGAAAATATCATCTATCAACCGGATGAGCAGCCAAGCCATCCGGCATCTTTGGTTCACGGCCTCCAGAGTGTCATGACCCGCATGGCGGCAATGGCTGCCACGGTGTCGATCATCGCTGTGGCGGGCGGACAATCCCAGGGTTATCTGTCCTGGATATTCTTTTCGGCGCTCGTGGTCTGCGGAATAGGCGGTATCCTGCAGACCTTTCGGCTCTGGAGATTCGGGTCGGGATATTCCCTCAGTGTAGTTTCCGCATCCGCTTTCATCGCCATCTGCATCTCAGCGCTGCTTGCAGGCGGCCCGGCGCTGCTCTCCAGCTTGATCGTCGCTTCATCGCTTATACAGTTTGTATTCATCTCCCGGCTCTCCTGGCTGCGGCGTGTCATCAGCCCGCTGGTCGCCGGGACAGTCCTCATGTTGCTGGCCTCGACGATAATAACCGTCGTGCTCAGCAGGCTTTCTGATTTGCCGGAAGGCGCTCCCTCGGTGGCGGCGCCCATCCTGGCCGGAACGACCCTGTTTATCCTGATGGCGCTGAGGCTGTTCGCGTCGCCCAAGTGGCAGCAATGGGCGCCAATCATCGCGATCGTGGTTGGGTGCGCCATAGCGGCCCCGTTCGGCGCATACGACTGGCGGCACGTTATGGAAGCCTCCTGGATTGGTTTTCCCAGTTATACCTGGCCTGGATTCGACCTCAGCTTTGGCGCAACCTTCTGGGGGCTTTTGCCAGGATTCGTAATAGTGAACATGGCGACCACCATCAATTCGATCAGCGACACCGTTGTGATTCAGAAGGTGGCTTGGCGCAGACCCCGGGCCACCGACTTCCGCGTAGTTCAAGGAGCGCACAACCTGCTGGTGTTGACCAATTTCCTGGCCGCTGCTGTGGGTACGCTTCCCATGATGATAGGAGCGGCCAGTTCCGCGCGGGTTCTGCTCACCGGTGTCGCAGCCCGCCGCATGGGGGTCTATGGAGGCCTGATTCTGATAGCCGTAGCGTTCTCTCCAAAGCTGATAGCGCTGGTTGTCGTCACTCCACGCCCTGTCTTGGTGGCGTACATGATCTTTATGTTGTCGCTCCTCTTTGTGCAGGGTATGAGGACAGTTTTCAGGGACGGCATAGACGGCCGGAAAGCAGCGGTGATAGGAGTGTCTCTGTGGATAGGCCTAGGTTTTCAGAACGAGGTGATTCTGCCCGATCTGCTGACTGGAACTCTGGGGACTCTGCTCAGCAACGGCATGACAACCGGCTCGGTCTGCGTAATTTCGCTTGCTCTGTTGATGGAGTACACCTCCAAGCGTCGCAGGCGCTTGAACGTACCGATGAGTTTCTCATCGCTACCCAGAATTGACTCCTTCCTCCTGGGGTTCGCTGCCAGCCTCGGCTGGAATGAGGCATCAATAAACCGGCTCAGGTCAGCCGGTGAAGAAACTCTTTCAAGCCTGCTGTCGCAGGATGAGGAGCCGGAAGAAGATGCCAGCAAGCGCCTCATTGTTGCTGCCCGTCGCGCAGACGCCGCCATTGAGATGGAATTCGCAGTGACTACCGAGGGCGGGAACCTCGAGGACAAGCTGGCTTATTTGAACGAACAGCCTGAGATACAAGACGAGCGCGAGATTTCCTTCCGCCTCCCGCATCATTACGCTTCATCGGTCCAGCACCATAAATACCACGACATAGATATTATTACGGTGCAGGTCGCCCCTTCGTCGTAGTACCGAAAGGGTGGGCCAGCCGTCCTGTCCGGTTTAATTCGCCGATTCGCTCCGGCCGGGGATACCCCCAAGTCCAACAGGGAACTGCGATGTGACGCCCTCTCATTGAAGACTGAGCCGGTTGGCCCACCCATGGTGTGTCTCTCTGAGAACCGGCATTGTAATACTAGGGACAGCAGGTATAACTCCAGCTTAAGGGCAACCCTGAGGCAGCTGCAGCCCCTTCACCCCATCCATCGAACACATCCTGCCGGACATGGCGCCTTTATGCCGACTCGCGGGCATACAGACACGAGGAAGGGAACGTGGATTCCGGCTTTCGCCGGAAAGACGGTTGGGATGCCGGCATCCCAACAGAGCCGGTATGACGTTGCCAACCTCCCGGAGAGGTGGGCAACTCGTTCTTCCTCGTGAACGTCGTCAATGAGTCACGCTGGTGTTTCGGGACAGGCGAACGTTGACATCGCGTCATTCCGGCTTTCGCTGGAATGATGGACGGGGTGACGGCATCCTTCGAGAGGCTCCGGGATGACTCATGTGCCCAAAACCGCTGGTGACCGCTGCTAACGTCCGATGGCGTAGGCGTCGCGGCGGGGGTCCGCGCCTCCGCTCAAGCCGCCGCGGTCCTGGTCGACCTCAATGGCGCACAGGCAGCCCATGCGAGGGATGAACTCGTCCCAGACTTCGACCTGGTGGCCGAGACGCTTGAGCTCGGCAACTACCGTTTGGTCGATGCGTCCCTCCACGCCGACCAGGCCAGGGTTGTAGGCGTGGGGCCAGAAGGAGTTGGGGAAGCTCCACGTAGACACGCGGGGCGCTTCCACCGCCTGTTGAACGTCCATGCCGAACTCGGCCACATTGAGGAATAGCTGTACCATCGACTGGCACTGGACATCGCCGCCCGGCGTGCCGAAGGGCATCCATACCTTGCCGTCACGCATGGCCAGCGCTGGGTTGGGGGTAAGGCGCGGCCGTTTGCCCGGCGCCAAGGCGGCGGGGTGTTCCGGGTCCAGCCAGGTCTGCGAGCCACGGGCGGAGACCACGAATCCCAGTCCTTTGGCCACGGGAGCGTTGGCGATGGTATCGCTGGGCGTCGCCGAAAAAGCATTGCCCCACCGGTCGACCACGGAGGCGTAGCTGGTGTCGGCCTGCAGGGCTCCGGCCACGGCCGGGGGCCGGGCGGGGCGGCCGTTGGGCGCGGCCCTGCCTTGGTGGACCCAGGGGTCGCCCGCTTCAGGCATCTCCGGCCAAGCGCGGGCGGGGTCGATGGCCCTGCGCCGCTCTTCGGCGTACCCTTTGGAGAGCAGCCCGTTCATGGGAACGTCAACGAAGTCGGGATCGCCGTAATACCCGTCCCGGTCGGCAAAGGCCAGTTTCAATGCTTCCAGCAGGTGGTGGATGTAAGCGGCGCTGTTGTGGCCCATGCCCTTGAGGTCAATTCCTTCGAGTATCTGCAACGCTTGAATGTTGACCGGACCCTGGCACCAAGGGCCGCAGGTGTAGATTTCAATACCCTTGTACGTGCCCATCGCCGGCGCTTCGACGCCCACACTGAAGGCGGCCAGGTCGTCCATGGTGAGCATACCGCCCTGAGACTGGACCCAGTCCGCGATTTCCTGTCCGATGGCGCCCTTGTAGAAGAAGTCCCGGGCAGCCTGCAACGCGTCCTCCCGGCCTTGGGAGGCGTGGTCCCGTTCGACTTCTATGAGCCGCCGGAAGGTGCGGGCCAGGTCTCTCTGTACCAGAATGTCGCCGGTCTGCAAGGGCTGACCGTCCCGGTAGAATATCTCGGCGGTTGAGGGCCACCGGGCGTCGCCGGTGGAGTCTGCGGCAAGGAGGTCGCCAGAGCGGACCAGCGCCGAATGCAGGCTGGCGGGCACCGGAAAGCCTTGATCGGCAATCTCGAGGGCGGGCGTGACCACCTGCTCGAAACTCATCGTGCCGTAAAGGCGCAGCGCCGTCAGCCAGGCGTCGGCCGCCGCAGGCGTCACCGTGCGGAGTACGCCCGGAGGCAGGTCGCCGTCGTGGCGCCGGTCAAAGTAGTCAATGCTGGCGGCAGCGGGCCATCGTCCCAGGCCGCTGATCGACACGGTCTCCTTGCGGCCAGCGTCATGGATGATGATAGGGGCGACGCCGCCGAAGCTCGTCCACTGGGGCAGCACCACGTTGATGGCGATGCCGGCGGCCACACCGGCATCGGTGGCGTTGCCGCCCTGTTCCAGAATTCGAAAGCCGGAGGCCGCAGCCAAGTAGTGCCCGGCCGACACCATGTGGGTATTCCCCGCCACCGCCGGACGGTAGGTCCTAACGCCGATTGCCATGACGCACCTCAGTGATTCGGTTTTGCCGGGCCAACCGGAAGGTCATTTTACGGCCACCAAGACGCGGCGGCCTCCTGCCGGGGCCGCCGGCGGGCCCCAGGTTGGCGACGGCTACGGAGCGGTGGCGCCCGCGCCCCAGCCGTAGGGAATGTTCACGAGCCCCGGCTCGATGGCGTTAACGTCGGTCTGGCCGCAAAATCCCAAGGCCCGGTCCACTTCTTCGCGCAGCAGTTCCAGTACGCCGTGGACGCCGTCCGCGCCGTCGACCGCGAGGCCCCAGAACAGCGGGCGGCCGATGGCTACGGCCTTCGCGCCCAAGGCCAGCGCCTTGATGACGTCGCTGCCCCGCCGCACTCCCGAGTCTACGTACACCTCGGCCTGTCCCCGGGCGGCGGCGACAATTTCGGGGACCATTTCGATGGCCCCCATTGTCATGTCCAACTGGCGTCCGCCGTGGGTGGAGACCAGGATCCCGTCGACGCCGTTCTCGACCGCCTGATGGGCGTCCTCGGCGGTGCGTATGCCCTTCAGCACCAGCGGCAGGGAAGTCAGCCCGCGCAGCCACTCCAACTCCCGCCAGGTTAACGGCGCGGCATAGGAGACGTCCCAACCGGGAGTCTCATCGGTGCCGCTGATAGCGCTCCGGTCGGCGTCTAAACCCCTGAAGTTGCCCAGGTCGAACTCTCGCTGGAAGCGGTTGTGCAGGTCGCGCTCCTTGGGGCTGGGGAGAGGGGTATCGACGGTGAGCACGATGGCCTTGAAGCCCGCCTCCTCCGCCCGGTGCACCAGCATCTCGGTAAAGTGGTAACCCCGGTGGTAAAGCTGGAACCACATCGGACCGGTGGCCGCTTCCGCCACTTCCTCCATGCTGTAGTTGGAGGAGGTGCTGAGCATCATCAGCGTGTCAGAACGGCCGGTCCCTTGAGCGGTGGCCACCTCGCCACCCGGGTGGGCCAGCATGTGGCTGCCGGCCGGCGAGACCATCACCGGCATGCTGATCTTTTGGCCCAAGACGGTGGTGGAGATATTTCGTTCGGTTATGTCGCGTAGGAACCGCGGCCGCAGGGTCAGTTGCTCGAAAGCACTCCGGTTGCGGAGGGTGGTGAACTCGTCCATCGAACCCGCTTCGATGAAATCCCAAGTGTTGTGCGTCAGGGTCAGTTTGGCCCTGGCCTCGTAGTCGAAGAGATTGACCGGGTCCATGGTCATGGGTGAGCCTCCAGAAGTTCCGGTTGCGGCTACTCTAGCCCGAAGTCGTTGGGCTGGCAAGTATGGCTGATTGATGGTCTCGCTCCTCGATTCAGCTTTCTGGTCGCCGCGACTCCGGCGATACTTGTCGACGATGTGAGGAACAGCCTGGGAGGCTGGGCGGGCGCCAGCGAACCAGTCGGCGTCCAAGTCGATAGTATCCGGGTCGGACAGGGTGGCTGCTTCCACCGCAGTATCCTCTTCCGCCGTTAGAGGTTCGTCTCCCGGTTTAAGCCACGGCATATCCACCGTTAAAACCCCTACTCGTAGCGGAGAGCTTCGGCGGGATAAATGCGGGAGGCTTGGCGGGCCGGGAGGAAGGTGGTAATCAGGGAGAACACGTAGGCTATCCCGATGATTATCAGTATCTGGACCCAAGGGATGGCGAAACGGACCGTCTCCAGGTCTTCCCGAATCTCATTGACGATGTTATAGGAGATTATGGTGCCCAGACCCACGCCGATGGCGACGCCCAACAGGACGACGAAGGACGACTCTATCAGGAAGCCAAGCTGGACCATGCCCCGCCGGTAGCCAATGGCCCGAAGGACTCCGATCTGCTGCCTCCGTTCCACCACCGCCCGCAGGCTGACCACTCCCAAGGCGGCCACGCCGACCAACAACCCCAATCCCATGAACCCGGTGAACAGATAGTTGAAAGCCCGGTTGGCCGATGCCGTTTCGTCCACCAGCTCCTGAAGCACCCGGCTTTCCATGCCGTTGTTCCGGAAGGCGGTATCCAGGTCTCTGGATACCGCAGCCGGATCGGCGCTTTCAGTCAATTTGAAGCGGTAGTTGGTGACTGGAACGTCGAAACCGACTGCGTCGTCAAGCCCTGATTTGGAAGCGAGCATTCCATCCCCGAGCTCGCCGAAGACATCCGTAGATGCGTCCAAGACGCCGATGACCTTCAGCGAGGCGATGCCGCCGGTCTGCGGCTCCCGCACCTCGATATCAATGGCGGTCATCGACTCGTCTTCGTAGAACAGTCCTTCCAGCTTGAACCCGAACCGTTCCTCCCCGAATCCCCCGCGTGTCGGAACGACAAAGGCGTCAACTACGACCAGTGTCGAGTCCTGGCGCATGGCTTCCCAGACGTCGCCGGGAGTTTCTCCGTAGCCGTCGGCGATCAGTGTGAAATCGACGTCGTTGTTGGCCAGGAACTCTTCGTCGGCGGCTCGGACGGCGTAACCGCGCCACCCCTGCTCTTCGCTCTCCAGTTGCCTGGCCTGTACCGGAATGTAGGTATACCCGCCGATGGCTTCAAAGGCGGCGGGGTCCAGCCCCGGGTCGGCGGCGATAGCGCCGTGGATATCGTCGATGGGGGAGTTAATGTTGACGTTTGCATGAATGTCCCAACCTCCGGCGGCCGTTTCCGCATCGCCGACCGCGCCGAAAGCCTCGGTGAGGATGGACATCACGATCAGCGTGAATATAACCAGGGCGAACATGGCCAGGGTCAGTCCGGTGCGGAACTTGGCGCTCATCGGGTAGGCCACGGCGGTGACCAGCACCGGTCTGAGCCGGCCGAATCTGCCGGTAAGCGCGGTGAGGCCCCGGAGCAGCAGGTCGGCGTTGTACATCACCGCCCAGACCGCTGCGGCCACCATGGCCACACCGGACACGAAGAACATCTCGATCCCGCCTTGCAGTTCGCCGAACACGGTCTGCAGCCAGTTGAAGGGAATGACCCAGAAGACCACGCCCACTACGCCCATCAGTGTATAGCCGACCCGGTCGGCGAAATCCGGGCGGGCCCCGGTGCGGCGCATCAGCCAGCGGAGCATCAGGCCGACGCCCACGATGACCAGGGACATCCCGATCCGCATGGGAGCGGCCGAATCACCGGCCATGCCCGCCCAAGTCAGCAGTGCGCCGACGACCACGGCCAACCAACCCTGGCTGAAGGGGCTCCACAACAATTGCGCTACGGCGGCAACCAGTCCCGCCGGCACAGTGACAACGGCCCATCCCGATTGGAGCAACAGGCTGAGCGCCCTTCCGGGTTGCAGGGACACCAGCGCCACGACGCTCCTGCCGATGAAGCGGCCCGGACGGAACAGCACTCGAACCGGCTCCATCAACTGTCGCCGTAAAGGCTGTTGGCCCGCGTCCGGAGGCGGCGGCAGGCCGCGGACGGCGGCCACGATGTTGAGGCGGCTGACCCGGAAGGCGGAAATGCCTACGGTGAGGAAGGTTATAACCATACCGAGGCAGTAGGCCACCACGGCGCTGCGCACCTCGAAATGCCGGGTCAACTGGAAGTCTTCCTCTCCACCGGCAAAAATGCGGTTGGCGATGGAGACTATCGCAATGCTGGCGACCAGACCCAAGCCCACCCCAACCGCGCCAGCCAGAATGGAATAGGCCGTGCCCTCGAAAACAAACATCTGCACCAAGTGGCTGCGCTTGGCCCCAATGGCCCGGGCCATTCCCATCTCCGACCGGCGGGCGGCCGCCAGCATTACGAAGATGAGAAATATCAGCAGAACGCCGACCATAATGGAGAAGAGGCCCATCACGATGAAGAACCCGGTGACGGCGCTGCCGACACCGTCGGCCAAGTCCAGTATTTGGCGTTTGATCGGGATAACCCAGAAGTCGGCAAGGTTCTCGAAGGAAGTGAAGAATTGGCGGGCCAACTCTGTGTTACCGGTAGCTTCGACCGCCCCGAAGATCTCCTCGCGGACCTGGTCGTCGGCCAAGACCGAGATGAACTCGTCGCTGAGTCCCGGCTCTCGCAACTCGCGCACGAGGAGCTCAATGTCCTCTTGCAGGCCCTCTGAGGCTGATAGCTGGCGCACCTCCAAGTTTTGCAGCACATCGTCCCTCGCCAGCAGGGATTTCAAATCGGCCGCGACTTCCCGGTCGGTGAACAAGACCCTGAGGGTCGTGGTGACCTCGCCGCTGAGATCAACTCCGCTAAACTCGTCGCCCCGATTGGAGACGACTATGGAGTTGATAGACCCTTCCCTTCCGAAGATTTCTTGTGCGCGGTCGAGACGCACCAAGAGGTTGGCGTCGTCCCCAGCCAGGCCGCCTCCTCCTACGACGCCTTTGACCTGGAATGAAACCTGCTCTCCGCGAATTATCGAGACCACCTCGTCACCTGGGACCACTCCCAACTCTTCGGCGGCGTTCTCGTTGATGAACGCTTCGCCGGGGCCGAGGTCTTCCACTCTGACCTCGTCGCCGCTCAGCAAGAAGAATCCGCCGAAGCCGTCCAGGTACTCTGGGGCCACCCCGGCGATGCGCATCCGGCCTTCGCTGAGAGAGGTCCGGGGATTGAAGGTTGGGGCGATCTCGCCGATTCCGGGGGCCAAGCCGTCGATTTCGTCGATACCCGCCAATTCCTCGCGCAACCGGTCGAACCGCTCCATTGGCAGGTAGGTGGCGGTCCCCAACTGGTCCCCGGACCCCGCCCTGGCGGAAAGAATGATTTCGTCGATCGTGCCGAGGGCGTCGACCGATGCCTTGCGGATGGAGAAGGTGATGGTGTCCCCGGTGCCAAAAGCGGCGGCCATGATCAACGTGGAGATCATAATGCCGACGATGATGAGAACGGTCTGCGCCCGCCGCCTGGGGATGTTGCGCAGCCCCAGTTTCAGCATCACGCGGTTCCGCCAGCCCATGACGGCGACCACGGCCAACGCGGGCAGGAACACCGCCAGCAAGCCATACATTATGGAGTCCATCGGGACCCCGAAGAGTTCTTCCATAGCTCGGCGGCCCTTCCGGTTAGAGGGCGGCCCGCTGCGCGTTCCTCCGGCCGTCGGCGAGGCCGTCGTCGACGATTTCGCCGTCACGCATGCGGACAATGCGGTGGGCGCTGTTGCCCACCTCGATGGCGTGGGTCACCAGGACGAAGCTCTGGCCGTTGCTGGTGTTGAGGCCGGTCATCAGATCGATGATTTCGGCGGCGGTCTCGCTGTCGAGGTCGCCGGTCGGCTCGTCGGCCCAGACTATGGACGGCTGGTTGATCAGCGCCCGGGCGATGGTGACCCGCTGGCGCTGGCCTCCCGAAAGCTCGGCGGGCAGGTGCCGGGCGCGGTCGGCCAGACCCACTTGGTCCAGCACTTCCATCGAACGCCGCCGGGCGTTGGAGGCGTTGACGCCGGAGAGCAGCAGGGGCATCTCAACGTTCTCGACAGCCGACAGCACAGGCAACAGGTTGTAGAGCTGGAAAACGAAGCCCATGCTGCGGGAGCGGTAGTCGCTGCGCTCGTCGTCGGGCAGGTCGTGAAGCACGACGCCGTCGATAACCACCTCGCCGGCGTCGATGTCGTCCAGGCCCGAGAGGCAGTTGAGCATAGTGGTCTTGCCGCAGCCGCTGGGGCCCATGATTGCCACCATCTCGCCGCGGGCTACGGTCAGGTCCACGCCACGGAGGGCATTCACTTTGACAGTGCCGGTGTCGTAGGTCTTTTCTATGCCGGTGGCGCGGACGATGAGATCAGGCATCACTCCCCCTGCGGAGGTTTCGCGGTTGGACTGGGGGGAATCCAACCTCGTCCGTTCATCATATCCCAGCGTGATGGACTTATCAACGCCAACTGATGAACGGAATCAAATATCTCTGGCGAGAGTTATGACGAAAGCCCTTACACTCGTTACTGGTTTTCTTCTACGGTCCTGGCTTTGACTTGCTCCAGAATCCACCAAAGCCGCCGCCAGACCAGACGCCTTTCCTGATCGGTCAATGGCCGCCCCAACTCGCGGCGAGTTGCTGTCACTCCTTGGCCGGCAAGGTAACCCCAAGCGCCGGGTTCATTCACGGCCCACGAAATGAACTTCTCCCGGTTATCGCTCACCACCCGCGCCAACACCGGGTCCAGTTGCTCCAATTCCAAGTGCGCTAGCCGCCGCCCACGGGCCGCACTATCTCCAGAATATCGCCGTCCTGTAGGGTGACCCCCTGGAATTCGTCGCGTTTGATCACCTCTCCGTTGTAACCCACGGCGATGTGCTGCAGGTCCAGCCCAAAGGAGTCCAGGTAGCTCTCGAGGTCCAGGTTGGCCTCGATGGGCCGGGGCTTGCCGTTCACCATCAGGTTGATCATACCCTCACCCTACCCTCTCCCCAAGGGAGAGGGGACTGTTGGCGCCCGTCTAGGAGGTTTTGGCGCGGCTTTGCCAGGCCTCCGACAGCGATTCCTTCAGAGTCCGGGCGGCTCGCTCCGGGTCTTCGGCCCCCAGGATGCTGCGGATTACCGCCACGCCCGACGCTCCGGCGCGGACCACCATTGCCAGATTGTCCGGCGTGATGCCCCCGATGCCCAGCAGCGGCGCCCGGCAGGAAGCGGCTGTTTCGCGCATCAACTCCGGTCCCGACGCGACCGCCCCGGGATGGGAACCGGTCGCGAACATGGTCCCGACCACCAAGAAGTCCGCGCCGGCGTTTTCGGCTTCGATGGCTCCATCGACCGAGTGCACCGACCGGCCGACGCAGGAGCCCGGCGGCAGGATCTTCCGGGCTTCTTCTACAGAGAGGGCGTCTTCGCCCAATTGCACCCCTTGGGCTCCGGCCGCTACGGCGACGTCGACCCGCTCGTTTATCACCAGTGGCGCCCGTCCTTCCAATGCTCGAAGAAGCTCACGGGCCAAGGCCAACAACTCGCCGCCGGGCAGGTCCTTGTCTCGAAGCTGCACCAAGTCCACGCCACCCTCCACCGCCCGCGCCACCCGGCGCACCATGTCTGTCCCCGCCACTGAGCGTACAGTCACCCGGCGGTCCGTCACCAGGCAGAGGCAGGGTTCGGGCAATCGGGCCCTCATTACGGTTAGCTGCGGGCCGGCACCGGCTGGGGCACGTCGGCGGTCGGGCTGCTGGCGGCGGCGTAGGCGCGTTGGGCGATTCTTCCGGCCAGGTAGGCCTTGCGCCCAGCCTCGACGCCCTGCTTGAACGCCTCGGCCATCAGGGCCGGGTCGTTGGCTTGGGCGATGGCGGTGTTGACCAGCACCGCGTCGGCTCCCATCTCCAACGCCTCGGACGCATCCGATGGTACGGCGAGGCCCGCATCGACCACCACCGGCACGTTGGCCTGCTCGATGATGATTCGCACCTCTTCGACGGTGTGGATGCCTTGGCCCGAGCCAATGGCCGAACCCAAGGGCATCACCGTGGCGCAGCCGGCGTCTTCCAGGTTCTTGGCCAGCACCG
Organism: Dehalococcoidia bacterium; assembly: GCA_965220625.1. Lineage (GTDB taxonomy): Bacteria > Chloroflexota > Dehalococcoidia > Lucifugimonadales > UBA3495 > VXOI01. Next base: position 429,291 of record CBDCQN010000003.1, on the reverse strand, counting down.
GGTCTGCGTGGATGTAGGGCAGAACGACAAAACCCTCATCCACCAGCCGTCGGGCCGCCTCCAGAGTAGCGGCGCCGTCGGGGAACAGGTATTTGGCGTCAGGGATGACTTCCAGCTTCACGAAGTTGGTCTGCCCCACTTCGCGGCCCAGACGGGCGACGAAAAGCGCCTCTTCCACGGTGGCGCAGCCGGCGGTGTTGGGGAGCATCTGGTAGCGGCCCCAGTCGATATAGTCCAGCAGCGTCTTGGCGGTTGGGTCGTCCAAGTCCAGCCGGCGTATGGCCACGGTGATCATTTCCGTCCCCGAAGCCTCTACCGCAGCGACCATTTCCTCCATGGTGCGGTAACGCCCGGTGCCGACGATCAATCGGGAGTTGAAAGTCTTGCCGCCTATGACTAGTTCGTCGGACATCTCGCCCATTCTCCTCGTGGCGGTTACACAGCCTGCGATGGTGGTCCGGTGGGTCTACAAACCAAAGAGCCGCCCGGATTGAGCCTGGCGGCTTGATGCTTGATAAGGAAAGCCATCTGTAGCGTCTTATCCCTGCGCCAGTATTACCTGGGTCAGGTACAGACGGTCGGCGGCGATAATGGCCGCCCTCTCAGCCTGGTTTACCCAAGCTCCCGCCAAACAATTGGCCTGACAATTGCTATGTATCGTGCCCGGAAGCTTAACATCGGCCCGAACGGCAAGTCAAACGCACCTTCTCTTCTCTTGAGTTTGACCCACTCCTTTAGGCCTGCCTTTACGATATCGGGGTCGTTCAAAACGATCCCCTAAACTGTTGGATGGTGACCGTGCTTTGCGAGTGTGAAACTATTTCGACCATGCGCTGAACGAATCATCTGGGTAGCCGAAGCGCATCGCAACCTTGTTGCAAATCTTAATCATCTGGTTTGGGCCGTGATTCGTAGCCACAAAGTAGCCTGAATCACCTATTGGCTTCGGCCCCTTTAGATCGCTTTCAGAACGAGAAAAATACGAATACTTATTGCCTTTGACATCCAACACTCTTTCAAAGTCTTGGGGATGACGGTCAAGGATCAACTCACAAAACTCGGTTAAAGCAGACCTCCAGTTCTTGGACTCCGCGGATTCGGCGCCGAATGCCCAAGACACGCGATTTCCCCCGCTTCGAGCTACAGAAAGGGAGCTGGCGTGGGCAGATGGAGCTGAAGATGCTTTGATCTTGGAGCCTTGCTGCTGAAAGAACTTCTTAACCGACGGCAGGCTTGGATTCACCCCGCAAACCTCGTTGGTCTTCTTGGTCAAGAGCTCGATCAATTCATCATCCGGCGAAGAAACAATATTATTCCAAGCCTCAATCATCCCTTTGTCGGCTTTGGCCTTCCCCTCCCTTTCGTCGATGCGGCTCTGGCCAAGGGCCACTGCCTCTCCGCTTGTCACTTTGTCTTTGTCCAAAAAGTCCAGGAAGGCGTTCTGTACGTCTCTTGGTCGTTGCCCAACAATATCGACTTCGGCGAACCGTTTTTCCATCCACGTCAGGCCCCCATTTTCCGGTGGGCCGTCGTATCTGGGCAGAAAAAACCACCAGGACCGACCGTTGGTCAGGATGCCCAAATTGACGTCCTGCTGAGCGCAGCAGATTAGTAGTCGCCTGAAATTATTCTCCAGATTCGCTCCGGGCCGTTTCGTCTGGACGAAGACGGCATCTGGCGTGCCAGGGTAGAGGGCATAGCCAACGATGTCATTGCCGACTTTGTAGTCGGGCTGCACTTCCTGAGGGCTAAAAAGATTCCAGCCAAGGCTAGTCAGCAGCCGGTCTATTACGAACTGCCTGGTCTGACTTTCGTTGAAACTTTGCAAATCCAGTTGCTTGATGTCAGCGATTGCTTGGGAAATTGGTTCCGGCATGGTCTCCTCCTGTTTATAGCTCGAACTCTTTTATGCCGGGGTCGATGGCCAAGCGGGCCCCGGTAAGCTGCTGGATTTCTTCGGGCGTCCAGCCGGGCGCAAATTCTTTCAGAACGAGGCCGTCTTCGGTGCACTCGATTACTGCCAGGTCGGTTACGATCAGGTAGACGCAGCCCTTGCCGGTTACCGGGAAGGTGCATTCTTCGACGATCTTGGGATTGTTCTGGCGGTCGGTGTGTTCCATCGCGATGATGACGCGCGCTCCGGCAGCCAGGTCCATCGCGCCGCCGACGTTGCCGACGCCGCGCTGGGGCAGCATCCAGTTGGCCAGATCGCCCTTGGCCGAGACCTGGTGGGAACCCAACACCGTGACGTCGACATGTCCGCCGCGGATCATGGCGAAAGCTTGGGCGGAATCGAAAAAAGACATGCCGGGCACCGCTTCCAGGAACTGGCCGCCGGCGTTGATCAAGTCGATGTCTTCATCGGCTTCTTCCGCAAGGGGGCCGCAGTTGAGAATGCCGCTTTCGCTGTGGTAGAAGACCGTTCTGCCGTCGGGAACGAAGCTGGATACCAAAGTGGGGATACCGATACCCAAGTTTACGTATCCGCCGTCAGGCAACTCCTTGGCCACCCGCATGGCGATGATTTCCCGGGGCAGGCGTTCTTTGTCTTCGAACATCGTTTTCACCGCAGAGAGCGCGGGGTTTACAGATAAGGTGAAAAGTCGTCGGGCCGCTTGACTATGCGATCCACGAATATGCCGGGGGTTACTATTGCCTCCGGGTCCAGCTCACCGGGCTCGACGATTTCGTCCACCTCGACGACCGTCACCCGGGCCGAAGTGGCCATCACCGGGTTGAAATTGCGAGAGGTACCCTTGTAGACGACGTTGCCAAGGGTATCCGCTTTGTGGCCGCGGATGATGCAGAAATCGGCACGGATGCCGTGTTCCAGGACGTATTCCTTGCCGTCGATGTGGCGGGTCTCTTTACCCTCAGCCAGAAGGGTGCCCACGGCCGTAGGAGTGTAGAACGCGCCCACGCCGGCCCCGCCGGAACGCAGGCGTTCGGCAAGAGTCCCTTGGGGCACCACTTCCAGGGTGGCTTCGCCGCGCCGGTAAACCTCCTCGAACGCGCTGGGCCGGGAGGCCGAAGGGGAGACTGGGTAGGAGTTGACGGACCGGGCGATCTGGTTGTTCTCGACAAGAATGGTGTGATCGATGGGCACTACGCCTTCGGGGGCGCCAAACCGGGCCACCCGGGCGATTCCGGCGGTGTTGCTGATGACGGTCAGGCCGGTGGCGCCCTGGTCCCTCAGACCGGTCATCAGGTAATGGGCCATTCCGCCGGGCCCGCCGAACCCGTCCAGGTTCACTACCGCGCCGTCAGGCACGTCGTGGAGCGCGTCGAGGGCGGTCGGGTACACTTTGTTGGGTGGCGACAGGACCGGGACTTGAAACGACATTTCTTTCAGGTTAGGCGACACTGTCAGCGGAGCGCCGGTAAGAGTAACGACTTCTTCGGCCGTCCAGCCGGGAGCTAGTTCGATCAATACCAGGCCACCGTCCCGTACGGCAAATACCGCGAGGTCGGTGATTATCAGGGAGACGCACCGGACGCCGTCGACAGGCAGGTCGCACTCGGCGACGATGTTCGGGGAGCCGTCCGGGCTGTTGTGGGCCAGCAGAGCAATCACCCGGCCCGCGCCGGATGCCAGGTCCACTGCGGAGCCCGGCGCGGCCAGGCCTGGTATTGCGGCGGTGGTCCAGTGAACGAAATCACCCGCGGCGCTGACTTGCGCGGCCTGAATCACCGCCAAGGCGACGTGCCCGCCCCGGAGCATTCCCGCTACGTCCACCACGCCGCAGAAAGAGCCTCCCGGAGCAATCCGCACGCTGTCCCCGTTGGCATCGACGGCAGGATGCGCCCCGGCCAGGGCCCCGGCCTGATACCCCACGACGCCGTTGTCACTGAAGAACCAGACGGCGTTTGGGGAAGATGCCTGCGCCGGGAGCAGGCCCGGAAGACCCGGACCGAGGGCAACGGCTTCTCCCGCGCGAAGCTCGGCCGCAGCCCTCGTGACCATATCTTGGTGATTGAGACGGTGCGCAGTCATACCGTGTCTACGATTCGGTCCATGTTGCCGATTCGGTTCGTGTTGCCGATTCGGCCCGTGTTCACGATTCGGTCAATGAATATGGCTTGAGTGATTACCAATTCCGGGTCAAGGCCTCCCGGCTCATATACCTCGTCGACTTCGACTATTGTTGTGGAAGCGGCCATCGCCATGGTGGGGTTCCAGTTACGCTGCGCCCCCTGAAAGACCAGGTTGCCCAGCGTATCGGCGGCTCGGGCCCGCAGCAAGGCGAAACCGGCCTTGAGGGCAGGGTAGAATACGTGGTCACGCCCGGCGATGCTCCGCACCTCCCGGCCTTCGGCGAATCTGGTGCCGACTCCGGTGGGCAGGAAGACGCCGCCCAGCCCCGCCCCGCCGGCCCGGAGCCGTTCCGCAAGTATTCCGGCGGGAACGACCTCTATTTCGAGATGCCCGGATTCCCAGCGCTTCTTGATCGAGCCTTCGCACCCCGGCCCTTCGTACCCTGGCCCTTTGTACCCTTCAGGGAAAGGCATCGGAGATATCAGACGCGCGACGAGTCCCGCTTCGATCAGGTCGGCGATACCGCCGCCCCCCTCGCGATGGGGCCATGCGCCCTGGCAGATGCAGGTCAAGCCTTTAGGTCCGCGCCCCAACAGGGCCCGGACCAATGATTCCGGAACGCCGACACCGGCATAGCCGCCGATTGCGACTACCGCGCCGTCGGGGAGGTCGGCCAAGGCCGCCTCGGCGGTGGGAAATATTCTGGCCATGCCTGTAATTTAACCACAGAGAGCGCGGACAGCACAGAGGGAAACGAAAGAGCCGTCCCGATGAAGTCGGGACGGCTCCGATTGCCTTGCTTGCAGCGAGGCCGGAAGGGACTAGAAGTCCATTCCGCCACCAGGAGGCATGGCCGGCATGGCTGGCCTGTCCTGGGGGATTTCGCTGATCATGGACTCGGTCGTGAGGACCATGGCGGCGACGCTGGCCGCGTTTTGCAGCGCCGAGCGGGTTACCTTTGCCGGGTCCACGATGCCCCGCTCCAGCATGGGGCCGTATTCACCGACCTCGGCGTCGTAGCCGTAGTCGTCGGCCTGCTGTTTCACCTGGTTCAGCACCACCGCGCCTTCGAATCCGGCGTTTTCCACGATGAGCTTGAGGGGCTGTTCAAGGGAGCGGCGGATTATGTCGACCCCCACCTTCTCGTCGGCAGGCATGTCGCCGAGGTTCTCCAAGGAGCGTTGGGCGCGTACCAAGGCCACTCCGCCTCCGGGCACGATACCTTCTTCAACGGCCGAGCGGGTGGCGGAGAGGGCGTCCTCGACACGGGCCTTCCGCTCCTTCAACTCGATCTCGGTGGCCGCGCCGACCTTGATCACCGCGACGCCGCCGGACAGCTTGGCCATCCGTTCCTGCAGCTTTTCGCGGTCGAACTCCGAAGTGGTGTCTTCGATCTGGGCCTTGATCTGGGTGATCCGGGCCTGGATGGCGTCCTCGGAGCCGCGGCCCTCCACGATTGTGGTCTCGTCCTTGGTGGCCGACACCCGGCGGGCTTGCCCGAAGTCCTCGAGAGTTGCGGAGTCCAGCTTGCGGCCCGTTTCTTCGCTGATCACGGTGCCGCCGGTCAGGATCGCTATGTCTTCCAACATCGCCTTCCGGCGGTCGCCAAACCCCGGGGCCTTAACCGCGAGGGCATTGAGGGTGCCGCGGAGCTTGTTGACCACGATGGTCGCCAAGGCTTCGCCGTCAACGTCCTCAGAGACGATCACCACGTTCTTCCGGCCTACCTGGAGCAGCTTTTCCAAGGCCGGCAGCATGTCGGCGACGGCGGAAATCTTCTTGTCGGTAATGATGATGGTGGGGTCTTCCAGCACCGACTCCATGCGGTCGGGGTTGGTGATGAAGTAGGGAGAGATGTAGCCGCGGTCGACCTGCATGCCTTCCACGTACTCAATCTCGTCCGATAGACCTTTGGACTCTTCCACGGTGATGACGCCGTCTTTGCCGACCTTCTCCATCGCCTCCGCGATGGTTTCGCCGATGGCTTCTTCGTGGGCTGAGAGGCTGGCCACCTGGCCGATGCGCTCCCTGGTCTCCACGGACTGCGCCATGCCCTGCACTTCCGCGACCACGGCGGTGACGGCGCGCTCGATACCCCGTTTGATGGCCATCGGGTTCGTGCCGGCCGTGACGTTCTTGAACCCGTCGGTAATGATCGCCTGGGCCAATACCACCGAGGTGGTGGTGCCGTCGCCGGCGGCGTCATTGGTCTTGGTGGCTGCTTCCTTAAGCAACTGTGCGCCCATGTTCTCGAAAGAATCGGGCAACTCGATTTCTTTGGCGATGGTAACGCCGTCGCTGCACACCTGGGGCGGCCCAAAGGACTTGTCGAGAACCACGTTGCGGCCCTTGGGGCCCAGCGTGATTTTGACGGAATCGGCCAGAATGTCGATCCCGGTACGGAGGGACTTGCGTGCGTCCTCAGAGTAAGTCAATTTCTTGGCTGGCATCCATTCCTCCTTAACTAATTGCGACTGATTGACAGTTTGATCTGGTTGACGATTCGGGGGTGTTCCCCCTTGCGCCCGGCTTTAAGAGATTTTTGCCAGGACGTCGCTCTCGCGAAGAATCAGAAAATCCTCGTCGCCATCCTTGTACTCGGTCCCGGCGAACTTGGAGTAGATTACCCGGTCGCCGGCGCTCAACTCCATTGCAATCCTGGAACCATCGTCCGCCACCCTTCCGGGTCCCACCGCCACGACTTCTCCTTCCTGGGGCTTTTCTTTGGCGGTGTCAGGAAGGTATATGCCTCCCTTGGTGGTCTGTTCACCCTCACTGGGTTTCACCACCACGCGCTCTCCTAACGGAACAAAATTCGCCACCGTAGCCTCCTTCAATTCGCCGGGGACTCTTGAATGCCCCCTGCAATCTTACCCAAATTTAGCACTCTCCGCTGCAGAGTGCTAAGCTATGTTAATCAAGCCGCTTTGCCCTTGTCAAGGTTGGCCTGACAGACCTAATATTCCTTTATTCGGACCTGTTTGCCGGGATAGTCCAGGCCTGTCGAAGGCCGTCGTTGGAAGGCGAAAACATCAGATTTGCTTCGTTGAATTTGCGCCGGGACAGGGCAATGGCCACCGTAACTCTGGACCGTCCCGCCACCCGTAACCGGATCGGTCCACAGATGGCCGCAGAGTTGAAGGCCTGCTTTGAGACGCTTTCTGAGGACGACGGACTGCGTCTGGTAGTATTGACCGCGAACGGCGACGATTTCTCCGCCGGACGCGAGGAGATGCCGTCTGGGTTGACCCAACCGGCCGCCGCTCGATGGATCTCGGAAATGCGGGTCGCTTCGGCAGTGGCGGACCTGCCGGCGCCGGTGTTAGTGGCGCTGAACGGCGACGCCTTGGCGCATGGGATGGAGTTGGCCTTGGCCGGAGACATCCGGATCGCCGCCGCCGGCGTCCGTCTTGGGTTCGGCGCGTTGTCTTCCACCATGTTTCCTTGGGACGGCGGCACCCAGAGGCTCCCCAGGCTCGTGGGTCCAGGCTGGGCACGGGAACTGCTCCTGACCGGACGGGAGATGGCCGCCGCCGAGGCCTGCTCCATTGGGTTGGTCAACCGCGTGGTGGACGGCCCGGAGCAACTGGCCGAGACCGCCCGGGAACTGGCGGAGACGATCTGTTCCGCAAGCCCACTGGGCGCGCGCTACGTTAAGGAAGCTATTGCGAAGGGGATGGACCTGCCTTTGGATGCGGGACTGCGTCTGGAAGCGGACCTCAACGTGATCTTACAGAGCACTGCGGACCGGGAGGAGGGCATCAAGTCCTTTCTGGAAAAGCGGTCCCCGAAATTCACGGGGGAATAGTCCGAACCAGAATCTACAGGATTATTGGATTCGCGGGACTTCCAATTTCCGCTATTCCCGATTCCGGCAAAGCCTGATTCAGTAAGAGGGAGTGTTTTAAGCTGAAACTCGACCTGCATACTCACGTTTGGGAAGCTTTCAATTTCGCGCCTCCGTCCGTAGAAATCGCCGAAAAGGTGGTGGCGCAGATCAAGTCCCGGGGCATCGACGGCATCGCCATCACCGACCACCATAATAAAGAATGGTCCTTCGAGTTCCGGGAGCTGGTGGAACGGCGCTTCCCCGGCGAGGTGCTTATCATTCCCGGTTGGGAAATCGAAATACGCCCGGAGCGGAACCCTTTCGCAGAGTACCAGGTCGCGGAGCTGTTTCTTCCGGAAGGCGGCGTTTTTCGCAGCTACTGTCACCCAGGCTACTACTCTCCGGAGATAATCATCGAACCCGACGTCCACGCCATCGAAATCGACAACTACATCCACAATTGGCACATCCGCAAGGCCCAGGTCGAAGAGGTGGCCCGCGCTCACGGGTTGTTGCTCTTCGAGGTCAGCGACGCCCACAACCTGGAGAACATCGGCCTCCGCCACACCGAAGTCGACTTGGACGACCTGTATTCCCGGGCTGTTCCGGCGTCTTGAACCCGTTCCCGAAAAGCCGTGTCCGGGTGCGCCCACACCGGAGCCGGTGTTGATGTCCCCGTTCCAGACACTCATTTACGAGAAGAAAGGGCCGGTGGCCAGGATTTCGCTGGACCGTCCCCGGGTGTTGAACGCCTACAATATCCAGATGAGGGACGATTTCTCCGAGGCACTGGCGGCGGTGGCGGATGACCCAGAAGTGCGGGCCCTGCTGGTTACCGGAGAGGGACGCGGCTTTTGCGCCGGCGCAGACCTGACCGAATTCGGCGCCGCGCCGTCGCTGGCGATTGCCCGCCGCGTGCGGTGGCAACGCGATGTCTGGGGACAGATGTTAAACTTGGATAAACCGGTTGTCGCCGCAGTGCATGGATTTTGCATCGGGTCCGGGGTGGAGATCGCGCTTCTGGGTGATTTGCGCATCGCCGCCGAAGACACCGTGTTCGCCATGCCGGAGACGCTTCTGGGGATGATACCGGCCGCAGGCGGCTCCCAAACGCTGCCGCGGGCGACCGGCCCCGCCTGGGCATCGGACGTGTTGCTCACCGGCCGCCGCTTTGGGGCCGGTGAAGCGAAGTCGATAGGCCTGCTGACCAGGGTAGTCGCCAAGGATGGCCTGCTGGCTGAAGGTTGGCTGGCAGCCCGCGAGCTGGCCCAATTGGAACCCGGCGCAGTCGCTGCAATGAAAGAGGCACTCCGCGGCGGCGACGGGTTGGACTTGACCCGCGGCCTGGAGCTGGAAGCGCGGCTGGCGGCCCGTATGTCAGCCGGCCGTTGATCCCGGCTTCTAGGCCTCACGGCCCGTTGCCCGTAACAATCGCTTGGGGCCGCCCGTCGTACCGAAACAGGGGAGCTGCCAGATGAACACATCCGAATTCCTGACCATCGCCGGGGCCATCGTTCCGGACCGGACAGCCATCATTTTTGACGGCCAGGAATACTCCTTTGAGACTCTGGCGGACCGGGTTAACCGATTGGCCAATGTGCTCTCGGATATGGGTGTCGGCGCCGGAGACCGGGTCGCCACCATGCAGGTCAATACGAATCAGTCGATCGAGACCTATTTCGCCGCAGCCCAGCTGGACGCTATCTACGTTCCAGTGAACTTCCGGGCCAAATCAGACGAACTGGAAACCATGTTGTCCATCGCCCGGCCCTCTTGTCTCCTCATCGGGGAGCGGTACCTGCCCCTGGTAGAGCGACTGCCGAAACAGACCGGCCTCGAACGGGAACGGATTATCGTGTTGGACGCCGCCGGCGGCGGAGCGGGCTACGAAGGCCTGTTGGCCGGGGCGATACCCGATCAAACGCACTTCCCGGAAGCAGACGATGCCGACACCACGGTCATCATGTTCACTGCCGGGACGACGGGTGTCCCCAAGGGGGTGATGCTCACCCACGACAGCTTCGCGTCGTACCTGCTGTCCACGGTTGCTCCGGCCGACCCGGATGTGGAGGAGACCAACCTGATCACGGTGCCCTTCTACCACATCGCCGGCCTTCAGGCGGCCTTGGCCGCGGTTTACGGCGGCCGCACCTTGGCGGTGATGCGGCAGTTCGACGCCGTGGAGTGGATGGAGCAAGTGGAGCGCCACCGGGCCAACCGGGCCATGCTGGTGCCCACCATGCTGAAACAACTGATCGACCATCCCCGGTTTGGGGAATTCGACCTGTCTTCCCTTGACGTCATCACCTACGGCGCGGCTCCCATGCCCGTAGAAGTGATACGGCGGGCCATCGGGGCGTTTCCGGGGGCCAGGTTCATCAATGCCTTCGGCCAGACCGAGACTGCCTCCACGATTACGATGCTGCCGCCGGAGGACCACGTGCTGGAGGGAGACCCGGTGGAGATCGAGGTCAAGCTGCGCCGGCTCACCTCCATCGGGAAACCATTGGAGGACGTGGAGGTGGCGATCGTCGACGAGGACGGCAACCCGGTGGGCGTTGGAGAGACGGGGGAAATTGTGGCGCGGGGTCCCCGTATGATGGCCGGCTACTGGCGGGAGGAAACGGCCACCCGGGACGCGCTCCGTTCGGGTTGGGTCTACACCGGCGACCTGGGATACAAGGACGAAGACGATTACATTTACCTTGCCGGCCGGGGCAAGGACTTCATCAAACGGGGCGGAGAGATGGTCTCCCCCGAAGAGGTGGAGCAGGTGCTCCGGTCTCATCCGGGTGTCGACGACGCGGCCGTAATCGGAGTCCCGGACGTGGAGTGGGGAGAGGAAGTGCGGGCGGTGGTAGTCGGGTTGACCGGCGGAGTGACCGAAGAAGAGATCATCCAATTCTGTCATGACAAATTGGCCGGATTCAAAAGGCCCCGTTCCGTGGTCTTCGTAGACGAATTGCCCAGGAACGCCATGGGAAAGGTGCTGAAACGGGACCTGCGGGCGGAATTCGGCAGCCCGGTGGCGTCGAACGGGTGAGGACTTCCCATCCGGACAGTTCGACTCCGCACGGCCGGAACGTTGTATCCTGTGGACTCATTCCCCAGAAAATCACTCTTAAGGAGCCAAGTATCAAATGAAAGTCGCAGTAGTGGGCGCCGGGGGTGTTGGGGGGTATTTCGGCGGGCTGCTGGCCCGTGGCGGCCACGAGGTAACATTCGTGGCCCGAGGGAAACACCTGGAGGCCATACAACAGCAGCAGGGCCTGAGGGTGGAAAGCCAGCTCGACGGCAACTTCACGGCCCCAGGCCGAGGATTGCAGGATACGTCCATGGCAGGTGTCCAGGACCTGGTCCTGTTCGCCGTGAAGATGTACCACAACGGACAGGCGATTCCGGCAACGACTCCCTTGGTGGGGCCCAGCACGGTGGTGCTGACCCTCCAGAACGGCATCGATAACGGCGCGCAACTCGCCAGCGTCGTGGGCGAATCAAGGGTGATGATCGGATCGGCCTACATGGAAGGCCGGATCACCGAACCCGGCGCGGTCTACCAGGGCGGCCCCGGCACGGCGACCTTTGGCGAGATGCAAGTGGCCGTTACCCGGCGCGGCGAAGACCTGATGCAACAGTTCCAGGAAGCCGGCTGGCGGGTGAACCTCCACGAGAACATGCCGGGCATGCTATGGAAGAAGTTTGCTTACATCGCCGGCTCGGCGGCCGTATGCGCCGCCGCGAACTGCGTATACGAAGAGATGCGCACCATCCCCGCGACCCGCAAACTGATCCAGGAGGCCACCCAGGAAGCCCTGGCGGTGGGGCGGGCGCACGGGGCCCCCATCATGGCCGACTCCCTGCAGTGGGCCATGGACGCACTGGACCGTTTTCCGGGGCAGGGGAGGGCGTCCATGGCCAAAGACTTCATTGAGAACCAGCCGGTGGAACTGGAGGGGCTGACGGGAACGGTGATTCGCTTGGGCCGGGAGGTGGACGTTCCGACCCCGGTGAACAATTTCCTCTATGCCATACTGAAGCCGGCCGCGGCCCGTATCGAGTCCCTCCGAAATTCCCGCAGCGGTTAACCGGCCAGGCTGGTCCAACCCCACGCCAGCCAGGGGGCAGGGCAGCGAACACCGACGGTCGGATGACTTTTCTCGCTGGCAGCCCAGGTATTGTTATGCCCAGTATCTCAATTCTCCCTTTCCCTTGACGGAGAGGGCTGAGGTGAGGGTGAAATGCTGGCAATAACGATGGTCGCTCACGTTAGGGACCTCCTCCACCCGACCCCTCCCCTTTTGGGGGAGGGGACAATTAAATGGCCCTGCGTTATGCCGTACAGCCGGTAATGTTATGTCGGGACGATGTTATACTCAGGCATCAATTAGCCGGACCCGCGGCAGGAGGCAAGCTGGTGAAAACAGTCGATGCAATCACTGAGATACTGAAACGGGAGGGCGTAGAGTACCTTCCGTGTTTCCCCACCACGCCGGTTATCGAGTCGGCGGCCGAGGGGGGAATACGCCCGATAATCTGCCGCCAGGAACGGGTCGGAGTCGGCATCGCCGACGGGTTCAGCAGGGCGACCAACGGCGACCGCATGGGGGTATTCGCCATGCAGTACGGCCCCGGCGCCGAAAACGCGTACTCCGGCGTGGCCACCGCCTATTCGGACTCCATCCCAATGCTCCTGCTGCCCTTGGGACACGGCCGGGAACGAGGCGGTATTTCACCTCACTACAGCTCTGTGCAGAGCTATGCCTCGATCACCAAGAGCATCGAACAGATCAACGCTCCGGACCGCACGTCGGAAATCATGAGGCGGGCCTTCGCCTCCCTTCGCCAGGGCCGCCCCGGCCCGGTGGCTGTCGAGATCCCCTCGGACATAGCCAACGAGGAGGTGTCCGAAGAGTCGTTCTACTACGTGCCCAGCCGGCCGGTGGCTTCCCAGGGCGACCCAAGGGACGTGGAAGCTGCCGCCCGCGCCCTCTGTTCCGCCCGCTACCCTGTCATCATGGCGGGCCAGGGAGTGCTGTACGGCAAGGCTACCGATGAACTCATCGAGTTGGCGGAGTTGTTGCAGGTCCCGGTTACGACCACCCTGCTGGGCAAGAGCGCCTTCCCGGAGGTCCATCCCTTGGCGTTGGGCAGCGCGGCCCTCACCCTCTCCGGTACCGTTTTCCATTTCGTCCGCCGGGCCGACCTCATTTTCGGCGTCGGCACCAGCTTCACCCGGCACAACATGTGCATGACGCTGCCCCCGGGCAAGACGTTGGTCCAAGCGACCAACGACCCGGCCGACATTAATAAGGATTACAACATCGACTTTCCGATTGTCGGCGACGCCAAACTGGTGCTCCGCCAGATGATAGAGGCGTGCCGGGAAATCGTCGGAGACAGCCGCAGGAACAACGAAGCCATCGCCCGAGAGGTCACCTCGGAGCGGGACGGCTGGCTGGCCGGATGGCTGCCCAAGCTGACTGACAACTCCCGGCCGATTAACCCCTACCGGGTGATCTGGGACTTCATGCGCGCCATCCCGCCGGAAGACGCCATAGTTACCCACGACTCCGGCAGCCCCAGGGACCAGATCATCCCGTTCTACCGTTCCAACGGTCCCCGCACCTACTTGGGCTGGGGAAAGTCCCACGGCTTGGGCACCGGCCTGGGCCTTACGATAGGGGCCAAGCTGGCCCAACCCGACAAAGTGTGCGTGAATTTCATGGGCGACGCCGCCTTTGGGATGGTGGGGCTCGACTTCGAGACCGCTGTACGCTCGAACCTGCCAATAATCACCGTTGTCCTGAACAACTCCACCATGGCGGCGGAGACCAACGCGATGGCCGACTCCCACCGGCTGTACAACAGCCGTGACCTGGGAGGCAACTATGCCGACATGGGGACCGCCATGGGTGGTTACGCAGAGCGGATCGACGACCCGGCAGAAGTGGCCGCCGCTTTCGCCCGCGCCCGCAAGGTCACTGAAGAAAGGGGCCGCGCCGTACTCCTGGAGTTCATCACCAGTTCGGAGACGGAGGCTTCCCACCGCAGGGCATTTTGATTCACCACAGAGAGCGCAGAGCACGCCGATACGGGAGTTAGGGTATGGCAGAGCGATCCAAGTATTTGTTTATCGCCAGTATGGACGTAGACGCGGCCAAAGAGGCCCTCTTTCACGAGGTCTACGAGACCGAGCATTGTCCGGAATTGAGCAAGGTGCCGGGAGTGGGACCCATTGCCAGGTTCGAGACCCAGCAGTTCCAGGTGCTCATTGGCGGCGAGACCAGGACGGTTGTCCCGGAAGGAGAGCCGCGATTCCACGCCATGTACGAGATCGAGAGCCCCGAAATACTGACATCATCCGGTTGGGGAGATGCGGTGGAACTGGGCCGTTGGCCGGAGCAGGTCCGGCCCTACACCAAGAACCGCCGCCACACCCTGCTTCGCCTGATCAATCCCGGCTAGGCATCATTCCGTCATTCCGGCGGAAGGCGGAATCCAGGCTCATTGGGAGTTGGGGGAAGAATTGGTACCAAGCACAGCCGTATGATTTTGGGCATCGCCGCCATTGGCCGGTGATCGCTCGAAATTAGAATCGCCGCTGAGCGTAGCTCGAAAATGGCTACCTTGGTGTTTGGCCCTGATCTTCGCGCTTACGGTTGCGTGGACTGGTCTTATAACATGGGCGGAAGTTTCCAGCGGGAACCACGAGGGCATCGCGGGGACCGCAATCGCCGTTGTGAGCGCCGCCGCGCCGGCCTCGCCGCTGATTATCATATATGCGATACTAACCATCAGCGCTATTGACGTTGCGGGAGGGCTTACCGTGGTCACTGCAAGGTACCTGACAGACAAATTTCTCAAACCGCGCATCGAGAAGCGTCGGGCGGAAGCCCGCGCGGAAGGTCTAGCGGAGGGTCTAACGGAAGGCCGAGAAGAAGAGCGGCGTAAGTGGACCGACTGGAACCGTCGGCGTCTCGAAGCCGAAACGAGCGGCGTCCCCTTCGACCAGCCGCCACCAGCGTCCTGAATTCCCAGCGGAAACTGGAGTCCCTCTACCGGGGTCCTTGGCCCCGAACCTTTCGGGTCCCTTCATAAGGGTAATCTCCCTTCCTGCGCCGTCCCATTCCGCCGGAGCTAGCAGCCCGGCAAGGGATATCGTCAAGTTGAACTACATACCGGAAACATAGCCCGATGCCCACCGCCCTGGAAGGCGTAATCGTGGTGGACCTTACCCATCGCATCGCCGGTCCCTACTGCACCAAGCTGCTTGCGGATTTCGGGGCCGACGTGGTGAAAATCGAGCGGCCCGGCGGCGATCCGGGCCGGCTTACAGGTCCCTTCCTCAACGACGACGCCGACCCGGAAAAGAGTCTTCCCTTTTCCTACCTCAACACCAACAAACGAAGCGTTACCCTCAACCTCAAACACCCCGAGGGAATCGAAATCGTCCGGTGGCTGGTCCGTGAGTGCGACATACTGGTGGAGAACTTCGCTCCACGGGTGATGACCTCGTTGGGACTGGACTACAACTCGTTGAGGCAGGAAAACCCCCGTTTGATCATGGTGTCCATTTCCAACTTTGGGCAGACCGGGCCCTACCGCGATTTCAAGGCGGCCGACATCGTGGAGTACGCCCTGGGCGGCCTGATGTATATCTTCGGCGCCTATGACCGGGAGCCGCTGAAGCACGCTTTCAACCAAGCCCAGTTCAAGGCCGGAACAGATGCCGCCTCGGCCGCGCTGATGGCCTTGTACCACCAGCGTATGACCGGCGAGGGGCAGCACGTGGACGTCTCGATACAAGAGGCGGTGGCGTCGGGGCTCAGGGACGTGGTGAACAACTTCACCTACACCGGAGCCGTCCGCCGGCGCCAACCCAACCACAGCGGCGACCTTAACCGCCTTCGGGCCACGGCCGACGGCCACATGCTGCCGAGCCCCGGGCTGTCCGCGAGCTTCGAATGGAAGACGGTGGTCGATTTCCTGGGCCTTCCCGAGCTTGACGACGACAGGTTCGCCACGCCGTCGGCACGGCTGGCTAATGCAGAGGAGTTGGGCCGGATCTTCGACGAATATTTCATCAAGCAAAACAAGTACGAGATGTTCTACGCCTCCCACCAACACCGGTTTATTTACGGCGTCATCCAATCGCCGGAAGAGGTGTTGGCCGACCCTCAGTTCGAGTCCAGAGGCTATTTTGTAAACATCGAACACCCGGTGACGGGACGGCTGAAATACCCCGGAGCGCCCTTCAACATGGAGGCCACTCCCTGGCGTGCGGCCCCGGCCCCCACGTTGGGCCAGCACAACCAAGAGGTGCTGGCCAACCGGCTGGGTCTGTCCGGCTGGCGGATGGAACAATTGCAGTCCGACGGGGTTATCTGATGGCCAACGGCGGTCCTCTGGCCGGTGTACGCGTGGTCGAGATGGGCCAGCTTATCGCCATTCCCTTCGCCATGAAACTGCTGGCGGACATGGGAGCCCAGGTGATACGGCTCGAGTCCACGCGGCGGCTGGAGAGTTACCGCAGCGACTCCGTATACCTCAATGAGGTGAACGGGGCGTTCTGGGACCGCGGCGCGAATTTCTACGAGCAAAACCGCAACAAGCTGGGCATCACTCTGGAACTCAATGGTCCCAGAGGAATGGAAATACTGCTGCAGTTGATATCAATATCGGATGTCTTTGCGGAGAATTTCACCCCGCGGGTGATCAAGAATTTCGGACTGGAGTACAACGACCTGCGGCGGGTCAAACCGGACATCATCATGGTGTCGTCGACAGGCTACGGTTTTTCCGGGCCTTGGGCCAATTTCGGCGCCACCGGCCCGGCCACCGAAGGCGCGGCCGGGTTGGCCTACACCACGGGTTACTCCGGCGGCCCGCCCGTCATGGCCGAAATCCCCTACACGGACTACACCGCCGGCGAGCACACGGCGTTTGCGGTGATGACAGCGTTGATGCACCGCCTGCGCACCGGGCAGGGACAATTCATCGACGTTTCTCAAGCGCAAACATCGAGTTCGACCATCCCTGAAGCGCTGATGGATTTTTCAGCCAATGGGCGTTTGCCGACCCGCATCGGCAACCAGGACCCGGTAATGGCGCCTCACGGATGCTATCCCTGTAGCGGTGAAGACCGCTGGATCGCCGTCGCGGTGTCTAACGACGAAGAATGGCGCGGCCTTTGCCGGGTGTTGGGTAGTCCGGAATGGGAGAATGACCCGCGGTTCGCTGGCCGGCTCAACCGTTGGAACAACAGGACGGAACTGGACCTCCTGCTGGAGGAGGTCACACCCAATTGGGACGCCCATGAATTGATGCACCGGCTACAGGCTGACGGCGTCGCCGCCGGCGCGGTGCTGGACAGCAAGGACCTGCTCCTCGACCCGCATCTGGGAGACAGAGGATTCTTTGAGGTGGTCCGGCACCATGACAGCACCGGGATGCCGCCGCTACCCTATGCCGGACGCCCGTGGAAGTTCTCGGGGACTCCGGCGGTCGAGCCTCACGCGGCGCCGGTAATGGGGGAGCACAACCACTTGGTGTTGACGGAGTTGTTGGGAATGACCGCCCTGGAAGTATCCAGTTTGGAGGAGAAGGGGGTGATCGGGTACGCCCCCGCCGACCCCCGGCCGGTGCGCCGCCCGTCGCTGGACGAGCAGGTGCGCCAAGGCCGCATGCAGCGTTACGAGACCGATTTCCAAGAACAAGTGGCCGCCGCCTTCCCGCCGCCGGATGAAATGGAAACCGGGCCGGCGCCACCGCCCTAAGGGGCCGGTTGCCCCCGGCTCCGGGACTTTCGGCCCGTTACGGACCTTGAGCCCGTTAAAGCCCGCGGCTGGCCTCATAGGCGGCGATTTTGTCTTCGAACTGCAGGGTGAGGCCGATGTCATCCAGCCCGTTGAGCAGGTTATGCCGGCGGGCCGGGTCGACCTCGAAGGAGATCGAAATCTCCTCGTCTTCGTCCCAGACCCGTTGCCCTTCCAAGTCCACCGTCAATTGCACGCCGGGGTTTCCCTTGGCTTTCTCCATGATGAGCCGGACTTCTTCTTCGGAAAGCCGGAGGGGGAGCAGGCCGTTCTTGAAGCAGTTGTTGTAGAAGATATCGGCGAAACTGGGCGCGATGATGCACTTGATGCCGTAGTCGCGGAGTGCCCAGGGCGCGTGCTCCCGAGAGGATCCGCAGCCGAAGTTGTGGCCGGCCACCAAGACGTTGGCGTTACGGTAGTCCGGTTGATTGAGCACGAAATCGGCGTTGGGGCTACCGTCCTCGTTGTACCGCCAAGGGGTGAACAGGACGTCCTCATACCCGGAACTCTCAATGCTCTTGAGGTAGACCGCCGGGATAATGATGTCGGTGTCGATATTCACCCGGTCCAAGGGCGCCACGACGCCGGTGAGTTTGATGAACGGGTCCATAATCGTCCTCTCGGTTACCAAATCTCTTGGAGGTTGAGGTCAAAGCCCGGCAGCACCGCTTCTCCGGACACCGTCGCCGGGTCGTCCAGGACTTGGGGGGCCGCACCTGGGCGGTAAACGTAAACACGCCGTTGCCACGGATCGATGAGCCACCCCAGCCGGGTTCCGTTATCGATGTATTCGACCATCTTGGCCTGGGCGCTCGCCAGGCTATCCGAAAGAGACCGGATCTCACCGACGAAGTCCGGGCAAAGAGGGACGAGTTTCCCTCTACCCTCTCGCTCCAAGGCATCCCACCGGTCCCGAAGTACCCAACAAGCGTCGGGGGCCCGTGTTGCTCCGTTGGGAAGAATGAACCCTGCTGACGGGCCGAGAGATATACCCATCCCATCCTGCTCGGCCCAAATTCCCAGGCGTACGTTTAACCTGTTCTCTTGCCATCCGGTTTCTCCACCAGTTGGCGGCATGACGATCAACTCCCTCTTTGCCGTAAGCTCGATTTGCAAGGCCCCGTTGTCGGCGCAAAACTGAAGGAGTTGATCATCGGTCATTTCGACGGCCCGGATGTCCAGCACCAAGGGATGGGGCAAATATGAACCGCCCTGCTCGGGATTCAGGCCGGCAGTCCTTGGCGCAACCTGGTGCGACCAGAACTCGTAGAACGGGTTGAGTCGTTTGGAAACGCGTTCTCTTTTCAGCTTGAGTATCTCGTCGGCGCTCTCGTTGGCCGGGAATTTCATACGGCTCGTAACCGAGTTGCAGAAATGGCATGCGGTAACCAGGTTCGCTTCCGAGTTCGTTCCCCCACTAGCGGCAGGCCTAAGATGGTGGACGCCTAGTTGACGCCAATTGTTGAACCCATTGCCGTCGAAACCGCAATAGACGCAGGTAAAGCCGTCACGCTTGAATATCGGATGGCCGTAGTCTCCCAGGGCTGTGCCGTCGAGCATGTTCATCTTCGAGGTCCTGAAGCCAATTAGATAAACAGTTCTTCCTACAGGTCTCTGACATCGACGAAGTGGCCGGCGATGGCGGCTGCGGCGGCCATCGCCGGGCTGACCAGATGGGTGCGGCCGCCCTTTCCCTGCCGGTTTTCGAAGTTCCGGTTGGAGGTGGCGGCGCAGCGCTGGCCTGGTTCGAGTATGTCGGGGTTCATCCCCAGACACATCGAACAGCCGGCTACCCGCCAGTCGAGACCGGCCTCGGTAAAGATGCGGTCCAGGCCCTCTTCCTCGGCTTCTTTCTTGATTTTGGCCGAGCCGGGCACCACCATGGCGTAAACGTCGGGATGCACCTTGCGGCCGCGTACCACGTCGGCGGCGGCCCGGAGGTCCTCCAGCCGGGCGTTGGTGCAAGCGCCGACGAATATGCGGTCGATCTTGATGTCCTGTATCGGGGTGCCTGCCTCCAGGCCCATGTAGGCCAGGGCGCGGCCGGCGGCTTCCCGGTCGGCCTCTTGGTCGAACGACGCCGGGTCAGGGACCCTGCCGCTGATCGGCGCCACCATATCGGGCTTCGTCCCCCAGGTCACGAACGGCTCCAGATCGGCGGCGTTGATCACCACGGTCTTGTCGTAGGTGGCGCCGGGGTCGGTCGCCAATTGCCGCCACTGTTCGACGGCGGCGTCGAAGTCAGCGCCTTGGGGAGCAAATTGACGGCCCCGTACGTACTCGAAGGTGGTCTCGTCGGGGGCGATCATCCCGGCCCGGGCGCCACCCTCGATGCTCATGTTGCAGACGGTCATGCGCCCGTCCATGGACATGGACCTGATGGCCTCGCCGGTGTATTCGATGACGTGACCGGTGCCTCCGTTCACGCCGATGCGTCCGATGATGCCCAGAATAACGTCCTTGGGACTGACGCCCGGAGGCAGAGCGCCATCGACCCGGACTTCCATGGTCAAAGGCTTGAACTGGCGCAGGGTTTGGGTGGCCAGCACGTGCTCTACTTCCGAGGTGCCTATCCCCACGGCTAAGGCGCCCAGCGCGCCGTGGGTGGAGGTGTGGCTGTCGCCGCAGACCACGGTCTTGCCCGGCTGGGTGTAGCCAAGGTCGGGGCCGATGATGTGGACAATGCCCTGAAACGGGCTGAACCGGTCGTACAGGGTGACTCCGAATTCCTCGCAATTGCGGGTCAAGGCGTCGAGTTGGTTCATCGAAATCTCGTCGATGACCGGGAGGGAAAGGTCCCAGGTAGGCGTATTGTGGTCGGCGGTCGCGACCGTAAGATCAGTGCGCCGGACCTTGCGTCCAGCCGAGCGAAGCCCGTCGAACGCCTGCGGGGAAGTGACTTCGTGGACCAAGTGCAGATCTATGTAGATGAGGCCCGGTTCGCCAGGTTCTTCCCGAACTACGTGGGCGTCCCAAATCTTCTCGAACATGGTCTGTGGGGGCATGTCAATCTCTCTCCTGAACGCGCGGAAGGCGTGGATGGGACGGTGGGAAACCGATGCGTATTATACAGCCAACCCCCCAACACCGTCAGCCGGTGTGCTATGATTTCGGTAGCCTAGCCCGGCAATAGTGCGCCGCCCAAGCCGCGAGGTAACCCATGACCACCAAAAACCCGCGCCGCCGTGCTGACCCCTATGCTCGTGAGAAGATGGCGGTAAGAGGCCCCGTTCCCGGACCGGACGCCTTACCCGACATTGACGAGCCGCTGCCCGACGCTATGTACCAAGACCCCCTCCACACCCAAACGGCCGAAGTCCTGCGGAGCCATTTCGCGGGGGCCCCGTCCGCGCTGGTCAACGGCAGCCTCCCGATTTATTACAGGGACGAAGAAGGGCGCAGGCACCACGTCAAGCCTGACTGTTGTATTGCGTTCGAGGTCGACGTCGCGGCGGTAATTCGTCGCAACGGATATGTCATGGAGGAGATGGGCCGGGCGCCGGACTTCGCGCTGGAAATCGCGTCGGCCAGCACACACGAGAACGATGAAGGGCCGAAGCGGGAGATTTACGCCCGGCTCGGCGTTCGAGAATACTGGCGGTTCGATGGGACCGGCGGAAGCTATTACGCGGAGTCGCTGGTGGGCGAGGAACTGGTAAACGGGGAGTACCGGCGGTTGCCGATGTACTTGGACTCCAACGGGTGGCTCCGGGGGCGCAGCCCCGCACTGGGATTAGACCTGTGCTGGCAGCCGGAACGTCTGCGCTTCTTCGACCCGGTGACCCGGACCTTCCTTCGCAATCTGGTTGAGGCGGAGGCACGCGCCGATGCGGAGCAAGCACGCGCCGATGCGGAGCAAGCCCGCCGACTGGCCGCCGAGGCGGATTTGCTGCGATTACGGGAAGAACTGAGCCGCTTGCAGGGCTAGCCCCAGCGGCGGCCCCCACTCTCCGCCGCCATCGCCTTCCAACTGTCAGGAATGTTCCGTCGCCCCGTGCCAGCCCCAACCCGGATCGAAAACGACGCCCTACGATGCGACTGACGTCGAAAAGAGGATGCCAAGACGTAAGGGCAAAAATCCGGAACGCCTTTGGTTGCCCCTTCGGGTTAAAATCGGCCTCCGCCAAGTCCTGCCCGCAACTCGTGGTAAAATCCTATCCAGCGCTGTTCTCCACTAACTTCCGCAAGGGGATTGTCTTATGCCGTCTACCGATGCTGTCACACTGCCGCAGAATGTGACGCCCCGTAGGTACCGGCTGCGATTGCAGCCCGACCTCGACTCCTTCACATTCTCCGGGGACCAGATGGTGGACATCGAGATCCTGGAGCCCGCGTTCAGCATCACGCTGAACGCCATGGACCTTTGGATTCGTGGCGCATCGGTCAACGTCGACGGCACGGCAATCGCCGCCGGAACGATTTCCCTGGACTCCGACAACGAGACGGCAACCTTGGAATTCGGGCAGGAACTCCCGACGGGGCCTGCCCGACTGGACATGTCGTTCACCGGAGTCCTGAACGACAAGCTGCTGGGGTTCTACCGGTCGGAATACGTTTCCCAGGACGGGCAGGCCCGTTATCTGGCCACTACGCAGTTCGAAGCCACGGACGCCCGCCGGGCGTTTCCATGCTGGGACGAGCCGGCCCGGAAGGCCAGCTTCGACGTGACCCTGGTGTTCGCCGAAGGTCTGCAGGCGGTAGCCAACACCCCCGTGGTGGAGGAGACCAGCCCCGGTCCCGGCCTGAAGTCGGTGCGGTTTGCCGAGACCCCTGTTATGTCAACCTACTTGCTTGCCTTCATCGTGGGCGACCTGGTCTCGATTGAAGCCGACGCCGCCAACGGCACCAGGATGGGCATCTGGACCACCCCCGGCAAGGAGGACCAAGCCCAGTTCGCGCTGGATACTTCGGTCAAGCTGCTGGGATACTTCAACGACTACTTCGGGATCCCCTATCCGCTGCCCAAGCTCGACCACATAGCCATCCCCGACTTTGCCGCCGGGGCAATGGAAAACTGGGGAGCGATTACCTACCGTGAGACCGCCTTGCTGGTAGACCCGGTCAACTCCTCCGCTGGCACCCGGCAGCGAGTCGCCGAGGTAGTGGCCCACGAGATGGCCCATATGTGGTTCGGCGACCTGGTCACCATGGAGTGGTGGGACGACCTCTGGTTGAACGAGAGCTTCGCGTCCTGGATGGGCACCAAGGCGGTGGACTGGCTGTTCCCCGATTGGGAGATGTGGACCCAGTTCGTCAACATGGACACCAACCGGGCCCTCAGCCTGGACGGCCTCAAGAATTCCCACCCCATCGAGCAGGAAGTCAAAAACCCCGCCGAGGTCAGCCAGCTATTCGACGCCATCAGCTACAGCAAGGGCGCGTCGGTCATCCGGATGTTGGAGCAGTTCCTGGGCCCGGAGACTTTCCGCCAAGGACTGAACCGCTACTTGTCCAACAACATGTACGCCAACGCGCGCACCCAAGACCTGTGGTCGGCTTTGGAGGAAGAGTCAGGCCAGCCGGTGACTTCGATCATGGATTCCTGGGTGAAGCAGATGGGTTACCCGGTGCTGCAAGTCGACTCGGAGCGGGCCGAAGAGCACCTTGAACTGTCTATCTCTCAGGAGCGGTTCGTCTACGACCGGCCGCTGGGCCCCGGTTCCGCGGAAGACGGCGGCTCCGACCCGGAGGTCTGGCAGGTCCCGGTCACCGTCAACTCCGGCGGAGAGGCGTCGGCGGCCACGGTCATGGAAGGGCGAGAAACACGGCTGGAGATGCCGGCCGTCGGCAGCTGGTTCAAAGTGAACACCGGCCAGACCGGTTTCTACCGGGTGAATTACAGCAATGACGACTGGCAGCGTTTGGTCCCGGCGGTGAGTTCGCTGGAGCTTTCGGCGACCGACCGGCTGGGAGTCCAAAACGACGCCTACGCCCTCTCGAAAGCCGGGCTGTTGCCTATCTCCCAGTTTTTGGAATTGGCCCGCGCTTACGTGAACGAGACCGACGCCTCGGTGTGGAGCGACCTGGCATCCAACCTGCGGGACATCGAGCAACTGATCGCCGGGGAGCCGGCGCATACTTCGTATCAGGAATTCGCCCGCGGGTTGTTCGGACCCGCCGCCCGCCGGGCCGGTTGGCAACCGCGTCCGGGAGACGGTCATCTCGACGCCCTGCTCCGCACCACGGTGCTGGGCCAAGCGGGGAGCTACGAAGACCGGGAAGTGCTGCAAGAGGCCGCCGGCCAGTTCCAGCGGTACCTGTCCGACCATGATTCCGTACACCCCGACTTGCGCGGCGTAGTCTGCAGCCTGGCCGCACAGGCCGGCGACCGTTCCACCTATGACCAGCTCTGGGAATTGGAAGGACAGGCCAGCCTGCAGGAGGAGAAGATACGGTTGCTGCTGGCCTTGACCCGCTTCCAGGACACCGGATTGTTGAATGAGACCCTGGAACGGGCGTTGTCGTCGCGGGTGCGCTCCCAAGACACCATCACCGTGGTGGGCGGAGTGGCGGCAAACATCCGGGGCCGGGAACCGGCCTGGGAGTTCGTCAAGTCCAACTGGGCGGAATTCGACCGGCGCTACGGCTCCGGCGGGTTCGGGCTCATGCGCCTGGTTTCCATCTGCAGCAGCTTCAACACCGAAGAAAATATGGCCGACGTGGAGCGGTTCTTCACCGACCATCCTACCCCCGCCGCCGAGCGCACCATCCGCCAAGCCCTCGAGCGGATGCGCCTCAACATCAACTGGCTGGAGCGGAACCGCCACGACATCAACGCCTGGTTCGGAGCATAAGAAGCGCGGGATGGCCTTCATCGACGCCCTGCAAGCCTTGAACCGTCTAAAGCAACGCCGGGCCATAAGGGACTACGCAGTCATCGGGGCAGTCGCGGCCGCGAGATACATTGAACCCATGTCTACTGCCGACCTCGACGTGATAGTGTTGGTAGACACCGACGAAGAGTATCTGCGGGCGTTTGAAGCCATCTCCGAGTACTCGGAAGGGCAAGACGGGACGCATCACATCCTGGGAGGAGTCCCGGTGCAGGTATTTCCCTCCTCCCTGATTCCGCTCTATCACGATACTCTGGAGCAGGCGCGACAAACTCGAGTCGGCAGTGTCCGCACTAAAGTGGCTACTGCCGAGCATCTGATATTACTGGGGCTGCTGGCTGACCGGGGACAGGACCATTTTCGCATTCGCCGTCTTTTGAGGCACGCGCACTTGGAGCGCATCGGCGCTTTGCTGGAAAGGTATGATGATGGAGAAAATACCCTTACCGCCAGACTCGAAGACCTACGGGGAACAAGCTTTCCGCGAGAAGGAGAAATGGCATCGCCGCCAAGAGCGGATGAGCTTTAAGCGCAAGCTGGAGGCCCTTGACCGGTTGATGGAAATGACCCGGTTGATGAAGTCGGCTCGGTTCGTCGACTAAGACACATGGATTCCCGGAACTACGGACGGCATTTATTATGAGCGAACCAGAACGCATAAACGCCCTGAAATCCGCGCTGCGCCAGCGCATCCTGGTGCTGGACGGCGCGATGGGCACGGCGATACAAGCCCGCGACCTGGGACCGGACGACTTCGGCGGCCCCTTGTACGAGGGCTGCAACGAGTACCTCGTCATCACCCGGCCCGATGTCATCACTGACATCCACCGGGGGCATCTGGAGGCCGGGGCCGACATACTGGAAACCGACACCTTCGGCGCGACCGCCGTGGTCTTGGCCGAGTACGATTTGGCCCACGAGGCCCGCCGTCTCAACACCGCAGCGGCGTCCTTGGCCCGGCAAGCGTCGGACGCCGCCTCTACGCCTGAAAAGCCCCGGTTCGTCGCCGGTTCGATGGGGCCGACCACCAAGACCATCTCGGTCACGGGCGGAATCACCTTCGATGAGCTAGCCGACAGCTACCACGTTCAGGCCGCCGGTCTAATCGAGGGGGGCGTCGACCTGCTGCTCTTGGAAACCGGGCAAGACACGCTGAACATCAAGGCCGGGCTGGAAGGCATCGACCGCGCCTTCGCCGAACTGGGGCGCGAGGCGCCGGTGGCCGTTCAAGGCACCGTGGAGCCCATGGGCACTCTGCTGGCGGGGCAGGACGTGGAAGCGCTGTACATCTCCTTGGCCCACCGCGACCTGCTGTGGATCGGCGTCAACTGCGCCACGGGGCCGCAATTCATGACCGACCACGTGCGCACCCTGGCAGGGATTTCGAGATTCCCGGTGGCCTCGGTGCCCAACGCCGGCATGCCTGACGAAGACGGCCGCTACAACGAGTCTCCCGAGGCCATGGCCGAGACCCTGGGCCGGTTCGTAAACGCCGGGTGGGTCAACGTCATCGGCGGCTGCTGCGGCACCGTCAACGGGCACATAGAGCTGCTGGCCCGGCTGGCCGAGGGCAAAACGCCTCGCGCCCTCGTGGAGTCTGCGGAGACCCGGGTTTCGGGCATCGAGGCGCTGTTGGTAGACGACGAGGTGCGGCCGGCCATCGTCGGCGAACGCACCAACGTGCTGGGCAGCCGACGCTTCCGCCGCTTGATTAACGACGGGGCGTTCGAAGAGGCCGCTGAAATCGGGAGGCGTCAGGCCCGGAACGGGGCCCACGTGCTGGACGTCTGCCTGCAGGACCCGGACCGGGATGAAGCCGCCGACGTGGCCATGTTCCTGGACCTGGTGACCAAGAAGGTCAAAACGCCCATCATGGTCGACTCCACCGATTCCGCCGTCATCGAATTGGCGTTGAAACGGCTGCAGGGCAAGTCCATCATCAACTCGGTGAACCTGGAAGACGGCGAGGCCCGCTTCCAGGCAGTGGCGCCCTTGGCCCGGCGCTACGGCGCCGCCTTGGTGGTCGGTTGCATCGACGACGACAAGGAGCAGGCTCAAGCCGTCACCCGCGAACGCAAGGTGGAAGTGGCCCTGCGCTCGGCCAAGCTCCTCACCGAGAAGTACGGCATCCCTGAGGAAGACCTGATCTTCGACCCGCTGGTGTTTCCGGTGGGGACCGGCGACGTGAACTACATCGGCTCCGGCGCGGAGACGGTGGAGGGAGTCCGGCTGGTCAAAGAAGCGCTGCCCCGGGCCAAGACCATCCTGGGCATCTCCAACGTCTCCTTCGGCCTCCCTGTCGCCGGCCGCGAAGTCCTCAACTCGGTGTTCCTGTACCACTGCGTGCAGGCGGGGTTGGACATGGCCATCGTAAACTCCGAGGCCATGATGCGTTATGCCTCCATCCCGGAGGAAGAACGCAAGCTGTCCGAAGACCTGATTTGGTACCGGCCAGCCCCTGATGGAGAAATGGACCCGGTGGCCGCGTTCGCCGCCCATTTCCGGGATAAGGCGCCTGCCGCCACCAACGAAGAGCGCCGTAACCTTCCCTTGGACGAACGATTGGCCTTGGCCATCATCGAAGGCACCAAAGAGGGCTTGGCCGAGGACCTGGACGAAGCCCTGCTGGGCCGGACGCCGCTGGAGATAATCAACGGGCCGCTGATGAACGGCATGACCGAGGTCGGGCGCCAGTTCAACGCCAACCAGTTGATTGTGGCCGAAGTGCTCCAGTCGGCCGAGTCCATGAAATTCTCTGTGAGCCGGTTGGAGCCCCACATGGAGCAGGTGGAAAGCTCAATAAAAGGGCGGGTGCTGCTGGCTACGGTCAAGGGCGACGTCCACGATATCGGCAAAAACCTGGTCGAAATCATCCTTTCCAATAATGGCTACCGGGTAATCAACCTGGGCATCAAAGTCCCTCCGCAAGAACTTATTGAGGCCTTCCGTCTGCACCAGCCGGACATTATCGGGCTTTCAGGCCTGCTGGTGAAATCGGCCCAGATGATGGTCGAGACGGTACGCGACTTCAACCAAGACGGGGTGGCCGTCCCTGTACTGGTGGGAGGGGCCGCGCTTTCCAACCGCTTCACCCGGCTGCGCATCGCGCCGGAATATGGCGGGCTGGTGGCCTATGCGCCCGATGCCATGACCGGCCTGGCCTTGGCCAACACCATCCAGGAGGCGGACGAACGGGCGCAATTGGCGGCTTCCCTGGAGGCCGAGACCGAGCAGATGCTGAACGACGACGCGGCCCGCGCCAGCGGCGAAGAGGCCCGCGAGGATGTGCCTCCGGCCCAACTGCGTCACGACTTCCCGATACCCAATCCGCCGGACCTGCGGCTGCACGTAATCACCGACTACAACCTGGAAGAAATCTTCGACTACATCAATCCCCAGATGCTGTACGTGCGACACTTGGGCTACAAGGGCCGGTTCGCCGAGGACCTGGCTGCCGGCCCCGGCTCTGAAAGGGGCAAGGCGGCCATCGAATTGCGGGACTCGGTGCGGCGGGTCGAAGACCTGGTACTGGCCCGCAGCGACATCACCGCCGACGCCGTTTTCAAGTTCTTCCCATCCCGGTCCGACGGGCAGCAATTGTTGATTTATTCCCCCGACGGCAGCACGGTGCTGGAGCGGTTCCACTTCGGACGCCAGTCGCAGCGGGACGGGCTGTGCCTTTCCGACTACGTCCTCGCCCTCTCTCCCGGTGGGAGCGAGGCAGAGGTGAGGGCCGGGAACGGACTGGACGGGATGGACTATGTGGGGATGTTCGTTACCACCGTCGGCGCCGGCGTACGCCGTCTCGCCGAACAGTGGATGGCGGAGGGCCAATTCCTCAACGCCCACATTCTGCAGGCCCTGGCCTTGGAAAGCGCCGAGGGCTTCGCCGAGTTGCTGCACCAGCAACTCCGCCAGATGTGGGGCATCGGCGACCCCGCCGGAATCACCCCGTACGACCTGTTCCGCACGCAGTACCGGGGACGACGGTTCTCCTTTGGCTATCCGGCGTGCCCCAGGCTGGAGGACCAAGAGCAACTGTTCCGTCTGCTGGAAGTCTCCAGCCACTTGGATGTAGAACTGACCGAAGGGTATATGATGGACCCGGAATCATCGGTGTCGGCCCTTGTCATGCATCATCCCGACGCCAAGTACTTCAACCTGAGCGAGCAGGACATAGACCGCTTGGAGGCGGAGCTGGGCGGCTGATGCCGCTTCTACTAACGGACGAAACGGGCAGAGGCATTTCTATCGCTCGGCAAAGAGAATCCGAAAAATGTGGCAAATGATTGCGGAACCGAACCTGCGCTGCGATGAGTGTCGGCACGTCATCCAGCCGGGCCGCCTGTGCCTGTCGGAACTGCCCGAAGAAACGCCGCGCAGCGTCTGGCGGGGCGACTTTCGCAACTGGTGCATTGGATGCCCTCAATGCTGGTCGCAAGGCAAGCACGCCTGTTATGTACGCCACCTGGACAGCGGCGGCAGCGTCGGCAAGACGCCGCGAAGTCTGCCCTGCGCCCGTTGCGGGCGGCGCATCGGCACTGGTGAGAAGGCCGGGGTTGATGTTTATTACGAATGGCCGGAAGGCACCGAGGAAGGCAACGGACACGTTGTCCGCGGGCTGACTCTGGCTGACGGTTCCGGGGCCGCTTTAACAGCCGCCGGAGCTAATGTGCTGATTCGCGGAGTGCCTGACGGCTCGTGGGAAAGCCTCAGAGATAGTCTCCAAAGGAAGTTCGCCTCAGGCGGGAGAGTTTCCCGCACCGCCTCCGAAGCGCAGGCATTCTACCAGGACAGCATCCCATACCAGGTGCGCAACCTGGGTGAGGGTGCTGTATGGCGGTTCGTTGACGGCAAAGATGCCAGTCACGTTCAGTCAGTCAACAACGCCCCCCATCTCGCTGCCGACAACAGCAACATCATTTGGGAAGCCTCAGACATCAACCGGCTTCGCGGCGCGGAAAATATGACCGGCGGGGAGCAGTTGCAGGCGCAGGCTTCCAATGCAGTTATTACGAACAGAATAATGTTCCGTGACTGCCTGCAAACTGCGGGAATTACCGCGCTGTATGCCGGTCTGTTGGAAGCTCCGGTATCAGCTATCGAGAACTATCTCCATTACCGGCGCGGCCGCAAGACTGGTGGGGAAGCGGTCAAAGAAGCTGCCATTGCCATCACCCAACGGGCCGCTACCGGCGCGGCGGTCGGCTTTACGGTGACGCTGGCAGTAGCGGTGATACCGGGTGCTGCTCCGATCCTGGCGACCATTGCGCCGGTGCTGCTGCCGGTAGGGTTGGTGCTGCTGTACGCCTATAATGCGCTGAAGCGGATTATGAACGCCTACGCCCACGATCTGCCGCTACACCGTGTAGGCACTTACTTTTGCAGCCCGCGCTGTCATACGAAGTTCGCCTACGAAACCGGCCACTCAGCCCTGCTGCGGTGGGAAGCGAACCGGGTGGCGACGGTTTAGCTCCAGAAACACCCAAGGAATCCGAAATGAGCGAACACCCGTTCAATCTGAAAGGTCAACAAAAGAGCTTCGGCGGACACGGCCAACGTGATGGCGGAATCTGGAAAAGCCCAGAGTTCTATCTGCGGCAAGGCATCGTAGTCGCAGAAATCGTTCATCACGGTCAGGACGACTTCAAGCTAAGATTTGTTCCCACGGAAGGATTTAGCGAGGGTGAGACTACAGTCGCAGTAATTGGCAGCAGCTTTGCAGCTGGAGCAGCCACAGGGGCAGCTGTAGGCAGCATCATTCCCGGAGCGGGAACAGTGGTCGGAGGTATCTTGGGTGGAGTGGCTGGATGGTTGGCAGGCGACACGGTTGGGGATGTGATTGGCCCCACGATATGGACCCCTGTGGGAGAAAAGGGACAATTCAACACATACGATATCGTACAAGTTGCCGAAAGCAGCGAAGGTGCTCTTCCCCCAGGGAAGTATCGCGTTGAAGTGGAGTCCAAAAACAAATGGGAGTGTAGTTTCATCCAGCCTGACTTAGGGCAACCACAGTTCTCATTGACTGGCGAAGACGAGGAAGAAGAAAAAGAAGCAGGTCGTTATATCATCGGCCCTTGTGAGCCATCCCGTAGACCAATACTTGCCAACATCTTCCATAAAGGACCGGGCGGACTCTACGCTTGCGCTTACAGCATCGACGGAATGCATCGATGCGAAATTCACTACGAGGAAGGACAGTTCTATGTAGAACAGGTCCAAACCGAAATTAGGGCAGGGAAGGAATATATGTTCCTTATTGTGGCAGACAACGAATGGAACATAACTTTCAGTGAAGGATACTAACTCCAGGCGCAAGTAGGTAGCGAAGGGACGTTGTACTCGACTCGTCTCCGCACCCACAGACCGATCATCTGGATTTGCGACGGCCAAATAGATAAGAATAGCTAGGTGTCAACCGGAAATAGCGGGAGCATAAGTGCAGACCATCACCAAGATTGCCGACGACCTGGGAATCGACAGCGAGCACGTTCTTCCCTACGGCCGCTACAAAGCCAAAATTTCCTTGGACGCTCTGCGCGACGCCAAGGACCGGCAGGGGAAGCTGGTCGTAGTCACCGGTATCACGCCGACCCCGGCCGGCGAGGGCAAGACCACCACCGCAATCGGTCTGACGCAGGGAATGGGCCGCTTGGGGCATAAAGTGGTCGTCAACCTGCGTGAGCCCACCCTGGGCCCCATCTTCGGCATCAAGGGCGGCGGGACCGGCGGCGGTAAGGCGCGTATAGTACCCGAAGACGAGATCAACATCCATTTCACCGGCGACGCCCATGCCGTGGCCTCGGCCCACAATCTCTTGGCGGCCTTGGTTGACAACGCGGTGTTCCGGAACGCCGTACCCGACTTCGAGGCCACTGGCATCCACTGGACCCGTGTGACCGACGCCTCTGACCGCGGGTTGCGCCAAGTGGTCGCCGGGGTGGGCGGCACTGGCTACGGGCCTCTGCGTGAGGCCCGGTTCGACATCGTCTCAGCCTCCGAGATCATGGCCATCCTGGCCTTGGCCGACGGGCCCCAGGACTTGCGTGAGCGAATCTCCCGCATCGTCGTCGGAGTTACCAGGGGAGGAGAACCGGTAAGCGTTGCCCGGTTGGGGGTCGAGGGCTCCCTGATGACCCTCCTGCACCAGACGGTCATGCCCAACCTCGTGCAGACCACGGAAGGCCAGCCCGCCGTGGTCCATGCCGGGCCCTTCGGCAACATCGCCCACGGTTGCAGTTCCATACTGGCTGACAAGCTGGCCGTGGGATACGCCGATTATGTCGTTACGGAGGCCGGGTTCGCCTCCGACCTCGGATTCGAGAAGTTCATGCACATCAAGACCCGGCCCGGCCCCGGATACGGAGGGGGCATTTTGCCCAGCGCGGCAGTGCTGGTCGCCTCGGCCCGGGCGCTGAAGTGGCACGGAGGGGCCCGGCGGCGCGACCTGGACCAGCCCAACGTCGAGAGCGTGTTCGCGGGCGGGCCGAACCTGGCGCACCACGTGGGCATCGTCAAGGGCTTCGGCCTCCCCGTGGTGGTCGCCATCAACCGTTTCGGCGCCGACACCGCCGAGGAACTTGACGCCGTGCGGCAGATTGCGATGAACGCCGGGGCCACGTCGGCTGTGGAGTGCGACGGCTTCGCCCGGGGCGGAGCGGGCGCGGAAGAACTGGCCCAAGCGGTGGTGGAGGCCACGCAGGCCGACAGCGAGATCACCTACGCCTACCCTTTGGAGGCGTCAGCCCAAGACAAGGTGCTGGCGTTGGCCCAAAAGGTGTACGGCGCGGCCGACGTGGCTTGGTCCGCCGACGCCCGTCGGCAACTGCAATACTTCGAGAGCCAGGGATGGGGAAACCTGCCGGTCTGCATGGCCAAGACCCACCTGTCCATATCCCATGACCCCAGCCTGCGCAACCGTCCCCAGGGCTACACCTTCCCGGTAAACGACATCCGGGCCTCGGTGGGCGCGGGATTCCTCTACGCCCTTGCCGGCCGCATCGAGACACTGCCCGGTCTCCCCACCCGTCCCCGCGCCTTGGACATGGACGTTACGGCCGACGGCGAGGTCGTCGGAATCTTGAACTGATTTTGTTGACACAGAGGACACGAAAGGCCTAGACGAAAATAGAGAAATCTCTGTGGCCTCTGTGCTCTCTGCGGTAGATCAAACCCCGGAGAATCGTATGCGAGTGGTCATGATTCACGCAGTGGCCGAGTCTATCCCGCCAGTGCGGTTAGCTTTTCAGGACGAGTTTCCCGAGGCCGAGGTGGTGAACCTCTTGGACGAGGGTTTACTGCTGGATTTCGATGATAAGGTCACCCCGAACCTGCGCCGCCGCATGAGCGAGCTGATTTGCTACTCTCAAGACCACAACGCCGACGCCGTCGGCCTAGCCTGCTCCGTCTACGCGCCGGTGGTGGACAGCGCCCGAGATTTGGTGGACGTGCCATTGGTGTCGTCCTACGGACCCGTGATGCGGGAGGCGGTGGACGCCGGCGCCAGAGTCGGAGTCATCGCTTCCAACTCGGCCACCATGCGAGACGCGGAATACTACCTGAATCTCGCGGCGCGAGAGGCCGGGAAAGAAGTCACCTTCGTGCCCCGCCTGGCCGAGGACTTGCTCTCGGTGCTGCGGGTCGAGGGCCAACAGGCATTCGAGCGGCGGCTGGGAGAGGAAGTTATGGCCTTGGCGCCGGAGGTCGACGTGGTGCTGCTGAGCCAGTTCTCCTTTGCTTCGGCGCTGGACCACCTGCGCGGAGTGTCTACGGCGCCGGTGCTGTCGGCGCCCCACAGCAGCGCCCGCACGCTCAAGCGTATGTTGGCAAAATAGGATATGCTGGCCCGCGCCGGCGAATTCATCAAGAACCGCCGGACACTCAGTAATCGGCTCCGGTTATCACACCCAACACATTCAGGAGGGAAAATGGCCAAATCACCGGAACTCGAGGCTGCGATCAAACAATTCGCCGAGTTTGGCGACGTCGATGAATCTCAAGGGGCGATCGAAGGGATGCGCCGCAACTATGAACGCATAGCTGGCGCCTACAAGGCTGCGGAGGGTGTGTCCTTCGAAAGGCTTAACGCCGGAGGGGTTGCCGCCGAAATGCTCTCACGGCCCGATTCCGATCCCGGTCGGGTCACCATCTATGTGCACGGCGGCGGCTACGTTATCGGGTCGGTGCAGACCCATAGAATGATCATGGGGAGCCTGGTTGGATCGTCGGGAGGCAAGGTGCTGGGACTGGAATACCGGTTAGCCCCAGAGTACCTTTTCCCCGCTCCGGTCGAAGATACCGTACACGCCTACCGTTGGTTGCTGGCCCAAGGTTACGAACCTTCCAACATCGCCTTGGCCGGAGACTCGGCCGGCGGAGGGTTGGTGGTGGCGGCGTTGGTGGCGCTGCGCTACCTGGGAGAGCCGATGGCCGGAGCCGGGTTTTGTATATCACCCTGGGTGGACATGGAGGGCAACGGAGCTTCGATGATTTCCAATGCCGAAGTTGATCCCGTGGTGCAGAAAGAGGGGTTGGAGTTTATGGCCGGCGTGTATCTTGGAGACCATGACCGCCGGGCCCCCTTGGCCGCTCCGCTGTACGCCGACCTGCGGGGACTGCCTCCGATGTTGCTACAGGTCGGTGGCGACGAAACGCTGCTGGACGACTCGACCCGGCTGGCCGAACTGCTCAAGGAGGCGAAAGTGCCGGTGGAGCTCGAGGTGTGGGATGACATGTTCCATGTTTGGCACGCCTTCGCGCCGGTGCTGCCCGAAGGCCAGCAAGCCCTCGACAAAGCCGGCGAGTTCATCAAGAAGCATACCGGGGGCTAAGCGATGATTTACGACTTCAGGATGTACACACTCAAGCCCGGCGCGACTCCTGACTACCGGGCGGGGGCCAAAGAGTTGGGACTGCCCATTCGCCAGCGCCATGGGGTCGCCCTCTCCGGCTGGTACTGGAGCGACATAGGGGTGCTGAACCAGGTGGTGCACATCTGGGGATATGAAAGCCTGGAGCACCTGAACGAGGCCAAGGCGGCGGTGTACGCCGACCCCGACTGGACCGGCAAGTACGTGCCGCGGGCCCAGCCGCTAGTGGAATCGCAGAAGACCTGGCTGATGAACTCCCCGGACTTCGCGCCACACTACCCGGTGGTGGGCAACGTCCCCGAAGAAGGAACTCCTGAGTTCAAAGCCAAGAACGACATGGTCTTCGACTTCCGGCAGTACACCCTGAAGCCCGGCGCCACCGGCGAGTACCGTTCAGCGTCGGAAGAGGTGGGCCTGCCCATCCGCCATCGCCACGGAGTCAAGCTGGCGGGCTGGTTCTTCAGCGACTTGGGCGACCTGAACCAGGTGGTGCACATCTGGGCCTTCGACAACGTGAAGCACATGGAGGAGGCCAAGGCCGCCGTAGCCGCCGACCCCGAATGGGGCGGGGTGTACATCCCCCGCGTCCGCGGCCTGCTGTCTGCCCAGAACACCTACCTGATGAAGACCAGCGAGTTCGGCCCCGTGCCGGGGTAGAGTGGGGGGCATTTCCTTTGCTGGTCTATCATGGTATTTGATCGCCGTCGCAAATCCTCAGAATTGAATTCACCAAGGATTTCAATTCTGGACAGCGTTCAATCGCCAAGGACAAATCTTGGTCCTGCAAGATTTTGGCGAAATCTCGCGGTTTCACGTAGTCACGAGCACCGCCGCGGCGGAATATTTCTGTGATGCGCCTAGCCGGAGGGTTGTTGTGGTTGATGCTTTCAGGCTCGCCGCTCGGTGCCGCCTGATTGTGGCGAGCGAGACCTTGGATTCGAGGCCAGTATGGCAGCAACCAGGCCTCAATCTCATATAGGGCCGCGTGCGGATGAAACCTTGGCTCATTCCCAACCCATTGACGCATCCTCGACTTGGCGTCAGCCGCGTCGGTGAAGCGGGGAGGTTTGTCGCCAGTGTAAACATCTGTTAAGGCTATAACGTGGTCCGAAGGTTGACGCAGAAGTTCGCCCACTCTCCTTTTCAGTTTCTCGTCAGTGGGAATGTGACCGTCATATTTGTTGACGGCCAGAGTTGGCATTCTACCTACTAGGCGTGGCTCCAAAAATGTTCTCAGATGACGTACAAACTCCCGTTCCGTCTTCCCTTCCACGATTAACGTAATTTTCACGTCCGGCCACCCATGACGCCCATCTGCCAAACTTCATCCAGGCTGTAATCCGCTAACCACCCGTCCAGATCCAAGGTATCACCCCAAGCCATCGAAGCCCCGCCGTCTTCTCCAACGTCCATGACGACAACCTCACTTGGTTCGAGGAAACGGACCAGCCTGTCTGAGTGTGTGGCAACAACTATTTGAGTCCTGGCGGAGGCTTCACGCATCAGGTCAGCGAGAAGGGCCAGCAACTCCGGGTGCAGACTCACTTCCGGTTCGTCTATCATGGTAATCGTCGATAGGCCCGGACTTTGCAGCAAGGAAACTAACCATAAAAAGCGCAGTGTGCCCTCAGAGAGTTGGTGCATGTAGAGCGGGTTGCCGAATGACCTCTCTTTCCAGGTAGTTGATATCATCCCTGCGGCGACAATGGGGAAGCTAAGGGACTCGAAGCCAGGGAATGCCACTCTTAAAGCGTCTTCTATCGCCTCGTATTTCTCCGGGCTAGATTCTCGAAGGTTGTAGAGATATGGTGCCAAGTCTTCTCCATTCTCTCCTGGGAGGACTGCCGGCCTCAACTGTTGCGGAAGCTTGACCGGAGCACGTTGGCCTACATCCAGGACATGGTATTGTGTCACCGAACTTAGAGTCCGTCTCAAGTCCTCGGGCTGTTGGAACATCCTAGGCACTTGGGACAGCGCTGATTCCAGCGAATCATGTTCCCAATTCGGCCTGACGAGCCCGCGTCTGTCAGTATCGTAGTAATGAATGGCGCCATACAGTGATTCAATGTATTTGAATGGCTCAGCAAACCCCTCTCTAGCCTGAGTAAGCGTCTCCTCCGGGATCGCGTACCCTTGGCCTTGAGGCGCAACATGGAGATTGTATTGAAGAGGCTCATAATACTGAACATCCATCTCGACACTCAGCATAATCTTTTCTGACCGGCCACGGGTAATCACATCAGCGACACCCCCCAAATCGCTTAGACGCTGATTCAATGAACCCTTTGCAGAGGCTGCCAACAAGGATAATGCGTCCATGAATGAGGTTTTACCGACACCATTCGCGCCAATCAACACCATCACTGGGCGCATTTCAATGCTAATGCCCTTCAGGCGTCGGAAACCCTCGATCCCAACTCGTCTAATCTGAGCCATGTCTGACTCCTCTTCAGCTGTGGCACCCGCGCGCCTGGATGTCCCAGACGGCTTCGACTTTGCCGTCGCGGATGCCGACGAAGCGGTCCCAGCGGCTTACCATGGCGTCTTGCTGTGCGGGGACTAGCAGCAGTTGGTCGCCCACCCGGAGGG
The DNA here is from genome assembly GCA_965220625.1 of Dehalococcoidia bacterium. GTDB lineage: Bacteria > Chloroflexota > Dehalococcoidia > Lucifugimonadales > UBA3495 > VXOI01. The sequence continues at coordinate 392,317 of CBDCQN010000003.1, read as the reverse complement.
ACGTGCCGTCGGTCAGCTTGAAGACGGCGTGGTCGCTGTCCATAGACTCTACGGTCACCCCGGGGCGGTCCCAGACCTCCGGCATTCCGCGCAGAGAGCCAACGCAGCGTACCCCGGCGTCGCCGATGGCCACTCCGGGGCGCGGAGCGCTGATTATGGTGGTCAGCACCTTGGCGGCATAATTGAACTCGGTCATGTAGCTGTAGTGGGTTTCCATCAGCAGGTAGCTGCCGCCCTGCACCTCGGTCACGCCGGGAATCTCCCCGGCAACGTCGTAGCTCCAGGTCTCGCCGGTTGAGACCACCTCCACCGGGATGCCAGCTTCGACGATGGCGTCTTTCAAGTCGATCACGCCTTTGATGACCCGGTTGCCCTCGGTCACGCGGTCTTCCCGGTCAGGCATGTCAGGAATTACCTGATGGCTCATGATGCCCCGGAAGCTCAGTCCCGGCATGCCGCTGATCTCTTGGGCGAGAGTCACCCCGTCCTCGAGGTTTTGGACGCCGCAGCGCCTCAATCCGGTCTCCAACTCGATAACCACGCCAAGGTCCACGCCCCGGTCTTGCGCGCCCCTGGAGAGGGCTCTGGCGTTCTCGGCGCTATCGCAGGCGACCATCACCTCCGCTTGTCCCGCCAAGGCGCAAAGCCGCTGAATCTTCAGGTCGCCGACGACCTCGCTGGTGATGAACACGCTGGGAACGCCGCCATGCACCATGACTTCGGCCTCGGAGACCTTGGCGGAACAGACTCCGCCCACCGTGCCGCCGCGGCGGATCTGCTGCAACGCAATTGCGGGAGTCTTGTGGTTCTTGCTGTGCCCCCGGAGCTTGCTGGGCCGGTCCCGGTAGTAGTCGGCGACCACGTCCATGTTGTGGTCCAGCGCGTCCAGGTCCAAGACCAGGCAGGGAGTATCCAATTCCTCCATGGGAGTCCCTGGCAGGGGGCGGTAATGCTCGTCCATCACGGTCTCCTTTGTAGCGTAGAATGGTCTGGACCGGGAGCAGCCTAGGCGAACCGGCCGCGGGCGGACAAGGGCCAGAAGCCTTCCAACTCGCCGCCCCTGACTGCCCTGATGTAGTCGTACTGATTGATGCAACTTCCCAACTCGTAGGGATAGAGCCGGGCCTTGTCTCCGGGGCTGTAGGCCCGGTTGGCCTCACCCTCCAACTCGACGATTCCGTGCTCCGCGCTGAAGCGCGCGGCCTTCGCCCCTGCCGCGCCGACCAGCACCGGCAAACCCTGGTCGGGGCCGGTGGCCTTGTGACCGGCGTCCAGCACAGCCAACCCGTCTACCGGGTGGCTGATGACGGTGGTCAGGACCGACGCCGCCAGGGAGAGATCAGGCAGGTAGTCCTGCAGCCGGACGTCCATCAGTGGGTAGCGGCCCGCCCGCACCTCGGTAACTCCGGCCATCTCCCCGGCCGCCGAGTAGCAGTGGGCGCCGCCGACGCTGACGGTCCGAACGCTAACGCCCGCGCTTTCCAGCAGGTCTTTGGCCTCCACGGCTGCGGCAAGGTTTTGCCGGTTCTGCGCTTTGTGTTGCTCCGGGTCGCCGCCCTTGGGCCCTGGGACCGTAGCCATGATCCCTTCGAAGCGCAGACCGGGTGCGCCGTCGACCTGTCTGGCCAAGGCCACGGCATCTGCTCCGGGAGCCACGCCGCAACGGCCCATGCCGGCCTCGATTTCCACCAAGACGCCTAACTCCACGCCGCTGGCTTGGGCCGCTTGGGAAAGCTGCGCGACGTTTTCGGGGTTGTCCACAGCCATCGCAATCCTGGCTTGGGCGGCGAGCGCACACAAACGCCTGATCTTCGAAACGGTCACTACCTGGTTGGATAACAGGATGTCGTCGAACCCGGCGTTGGCGAAAACTTCGGACTCGCCGACCGTGGTCACGGCGACCCCGCCCGCAGTCGCTCCCGCAGCCAACTGGCGGCGGGCTATCTGCGGGCAGAGATGACTGGTAACGACAGGCCGCACCCTGACGTTCGTGCCCTGAAAATACCCCTGGTAGGTACGGATATTCTGCTCCATCAGGTCCAGATCGACCACGAGGGCCGGGGTGTCCAACTCGTTCACCGGGGTGCCTACGGGCTGGAAAACAGGGCGTTCCATCGGCGAAAACTCCAAGCAAAAAGTGAGCACAGAAAGCGCGGCGTTTCAGCAGAAGAATAACACAGAACCGTCGCATCAATGGCGTGCGTTCACCAAGCCCCCTGTTTGCAATCGCCGTGCGCCGATGCCACAATCCAACCGCGTCGAGACGGAATTTCGGAGCCTTGCCATGCCGGGTCTGCCATGACCGGTCTCTTGGAAGGAGTCAGGGTATTGGACCTGACCCATTTTATCGCCGGGCCGTATTGCACCAAGTTGATGGCGGGGTTGGGCGCGGACGTCGTGAAGGTGGAACGTCCGGGTGGAGACCCTGTACGTGCGTTCGGGCCGTTCGCGTCGGGCGCCGCAACGTCGCATGCGTCGACGCCCCCGGAAGACGGGGCTTGGCACCTGTACTTGAACACCGGCAAACGCAGCATCGTCCTTGACCTTAAAACCGACGGCGGGAGGTTGATGCTGCTACAACTGGCGGCAAAGACCGACATTCTGGTCGAGAATTTCGCTCCAGGCACTATGGACCGGATGGGACTGGGTTACCAAATGTTGCGCGATGCCAACCCGGCGCTGGTAACGACCTCCATCTCGAATTTCGGCCAGACGGGACCTCATCGCGATTGGAGGGCGGCCGAGATTAACCTCTACGCCATGGGCGGACTGATGAACATCACCGGCGAACCCGATCAGGAGCCGCTGAAGGAGGGCATGCCCTTGGCCCAGCTTGGCGCCGGGCAGAACGCCTTCGTTGCCGCCATGGCGGCCTTGATGTATGCGGAAGAAACCGGCGAGGGACAGCAGATTGATGTTTCTATCGCCGAGTACGCTACGAACATCCTGGAAAACGCCCTGATGCAGTACAGCTATTCGGGCCAGGAGTACACCCGCGTTGGTAACCGGGGCTACGGTCGCGCCGCTTGGGGGATATACCCCTGCCGGGACGGACACGTCGGGATCATCGCCGGACCCGACCACCGTTGGCCGGAGGTCGCCCGCATCATGGAGCGGGAGGAGTTGGCCGACCCGCGCTTCGCCTCCCGGCGGGGACGTCAGGACAACGCCGATGAGATCGACGCCCTGATGCTGCCCTGGCTCATTGACCACGACAAGGTCGAGATCTTCAAGGCCGGGCAGGAAAGCGGCCTGGGGTTCGGCTTCGTCGCAACGATGCAGGATATCCTGGAGATGGAGCAGCTTCTGGACCGGGACTATTTCGTGCGGCTGGACCATCCAGCGGCAGGTGAGTTCGCCTACCCCGGCGCGCCTATCTCCTGCGAGCCCGCCGCCGAGGCCTGGCTGTTCCGGCGAGCCCCGCTCTTGGGCGAACACACGGCAGAGGTGCTGGCTGAATGGCCAAACAGCCGTTGAGGGACTACCGGGTGCTCGACCTTTCCCGCATCTGGGCCGGTCCATACTGCACCAAGCTGATGGCCGATCTGGGCGCTGAAGTCATAAAGATGGAATCTCTCAGCGTCTACGACTCCCACCGGGGGCCCGTCAACCCAGCCCGTGGAATCGCCGCCTACCCTGACGGCGAACCCGGCGACGAACCTTGGAACCGCAACGGGTGGTTCAACTGCCTCCACATGTCCAAGTACGGGATCACGCTGGAATTGACCAGTGAAGATGGACGGCGGGTCTTCGAACGGCTGGTGTCCGTCAGCGACGTTTTGATCGAGAATTTCCGGCAGGGCAGCCTGGAACGTCTGGGCTATGACTACCGGGCGTTGCGCCGGCGCCGGCCCGACCTGATTTACGTGTCGATGCCGGCTTTCGGCAACACCGGCCCATGGAAAGGATACCTGGGTTACGGAATCGGGCAAGAGCAGCTATCGGGGATGGCCCACCTGACCGGCTACCCCGGCGACGGGCCGATGAAGTCGGGCATCAACCACGGCGACCCGATCACCGGCTCCCACGCGGCGGGCGTGCTGCTGGCCGCACTGCGCCGCCGCCGTACCGGCAAAGGGATGTACATCGACGTGTCCCAGCAGGAGTCGGCGGTAGCGCTCATGGGCCCTGAGTTGCTGTCCTACCAGATGTCCGGCCGGGAAACCGAACGGCGAGGGAACCGCTCCGCCTGGTTCGCGCCCTGCAATGCCTACCCCTGCGCCGGGGAAGACCGGTGGATAACGATTGCGGCCACCAACGAGCAAGAATGGGACGCCCTGGCCGAGAAGATCGGCGCGCCGGGCTTGGCGGCCGATTCCCGTTTTGCCGACGCCGCCAACCGTATGGCCAATCAAGACGCTCTGGACGCCATCATCGGCGAGTGGACGAGTGGCCAAGACGCCTTTCCGCTTGCCGAAGTCCTTCAGGCCGCGGGAGTGCCCGCCGGGCCGGTATTACGAGGGCCGGACCTGCTGGAAGACCCACACTACCAGGAGAGAGGCACCTTCGTGACGGTGGACCACCCACAGGTGGGGCAGCGGCAGTACCCCGGCCTGCCTTGGAAGATGAGCGCCACGCCCGGCGAGGTGCGCTGGCCATCCCCCACTTTGGGCCAGCACAACCTCGAGGTCTTCGGCGGGCTGTTGGGTCTCACCTCCGACGACGTGAAAGCATTGGAAGACACCGGCGTGATCGGCACCAAGCCCACCGGGTCCAGGATTATCTGATTGGAGGACCGAACTTGACTGACAGGGAAGTCATATACGAGATCAAAGAGGGCATCGCCTTCATCACTCTCAATCGCCCGGAAAAGCTGAACGCAATCAATCCCGAGATGCGTCAAATGCTCTGGGACGCTTTTCAGGACGTGAAAGACAACCCCGTCGTGCGTTGCGCCATAGTAACCGGCAGCGGACGAGCCTTCTCGACGGGGCATGACCTCGTGGCCATGGCCAACGCCAGGGCCAACGAGGGCCCCAGCACCGGCGACCTGTACGTGGTGCAGTCCAACATCTGGAAGCCAATCATTGCCGCCATCAACGGCGTCTGCCTGGCCCAGGGCTGCGGCATCGCTCTGGGCAGCGACATTCGCATTGCCTCTGTCGAGGCCCAGTTCGGCTGGCCCCAGGCCAAGCGGGGGATCTCGTCGGTCAGCGGCCCGGCCCTGCTCTCCCAGGTAGTCCCGAGGAACGTGGCCTTTGAGTTCCTGTTCACCGGTGATTTCGTTGACGCCCGCAAGGCGCTGGAACTGATGCTGGTAAACTACGTGGTGACCCCCGAGGAAGTGATGCCCCGGGCTGAAGAGATGGCTCGCAAAATAATCGCCAACGCCCCACTCGCCCTCGCCGCCATCAAGGAGGCGTCCATCAAGGGCTCGGAAATGGGGCTGGAAGAACGGGTCTCCTTCGCCCAAGCCAAGCGCGACGAGGTACTGGCCACCGAAGACGCCAAGGAGGGCGTCGCTGCCTTCGCCGAAAAGCGGGCTCCGGTCTGGAAGGGGCGCTAGCACAGGGTTGCAATTGTCCACCACCTAACATTGCAATTGGCAAGCCTTAAACATTACAATTATCCACCCAGCAACCTTGCAATTAGCCAGACTAAAAGTTACAATTGGCCCATGGTTGAGCAGGCATTTTATCCCCGGTTTGCCGAGTGGAGGCTCATCGAAGCCCTCGAAGATTCTCCGGCTGTTCTGGTTCAGGGTCCGCGCCAGTGCGGGAAGACCACCTTGGCGCAGATGGCCTGTGCGCCGGCCTACCTGCCTGGCCGCGGCCAGGCAGGCGCGTCCGCGAGCCTCGACTATGGCTACTTCAGCTTTGATGACGGTGTCATTCGCGCCGCCGCCGAAACCGACCCCATGGGGTTTGTAGCGGACCTTCCGGAACGGGCCGTCCTGGACGAAGTGCAGCGGGTGCCGTCGCTCTTCACCGCGCTGAAACTGGACATCGACCGCCAGCGCGTGCCAGGCCGGTTCGTCCTGACCGGATCGACCAACGTGCTTGCGGTGCCCACGGTGCAGGACTCCTTGGCCGGGCGCCTGGAGACCGTCCGGCTCCACCCGCTGGCGCAGTGCGAAATGCACCTGAGCCGCCCGGCCAAAGAGGGTTTTATCGACGCGCTGTTCGGCGGCAGCTTCATACTCCGGCGGACCGAGAGGCTGGGAGCCGGGCTGGCCGAGCGAATCGTATCGGGCGGGTATCCTGCCGCCTTGGCCCGACCCACTGGCCGGCGCAGGGCGAATTGGTACGCCAGCTATATCGAAGCACAGGTGCAGCGCGATGTCGGCGACCTGGCCCGTATCAGCGGGTTGGACGTCCTGCCGAGGCTCATGGCGCTGGCGGCGACGCAGACGGCCCACCTGCTCAACATGAGCAGCCTCGCCTCGCCGTTCCAGTTGAGCCGTCCAACCATCGGCGACTACGTCGGCCTGCTGGAACGGGTGTACCTGCTGGAGAGGCTGCCGCCTTGGTACAGAAACCGGGGAAAGCGCTTCGTCAAGAGGCCGAAGCTGCACATCGGCGACACCGGCCTGGCCTGTGCGCTGATGGGCGTGGACACACGGACGCTCGCGTCAGATCGCCCATTGCTGGGGCAGCTTCTCGAGACCTTCGTGTTCCAGGAGTTGCGCCGGCAGGCGTCATGGCATGACGGCCCGGTGAATTTCTTTCACTATCGCGACAAGGACCAGGTCGAAGTCGACATCGTCCTCGAACATGGCCGGCAGGTGGCCGGGGTCGAAGTCAAGGCGGGCGCAACTGTCACTGCTTCGGACTTTCGCGGCCTGCGGCGGCTCAAGGATGCATCCGGAGACAGCTTCGCCGCCGGGGTGGTGCTGTACGACGGGGAGTCCCTCGTGGGCTTCGGCGAAAGCCTGTACGCCGTGCCCGTCCGTCTGTTGTGGGAAACGCCATGCTAGAATACCCCTGCTTTGACCGGCTATTTACTACGCGCAAGTCGGGCTGATTAAAACTAGTCTGGAGGACTGAAATGGCTACGCTGACCACACCCGCATCGGTATCTATGGACTCGCAGAAGCTGGAACAGGTAACTGAGCTTTTCCATCGCCAGATTGGCGCTGGGTTGCATCCGGGCGCCGGACTCGCGGTGTACCGTTACGGGAGCCCGGTGTTGGACATTCACGGCGGAGTGGCCGACGCCAAGACCGGCAGGCCGGTGGACGACAACACCATGTTCGTCCTGTTCTCTTCAACCAAGCCCCTGGCGGCCTCCTGCATCTATATGCTGAAAGAGCGCGGCCGGTTGGAGTGGGATGACCCGGTCGCCAAGTTCTGGCCGGAGTTTGCCGCCCATGGGAAAGACAAGGTCACGGTGCGTCATCTTCTGAGCCACCAGGGGGGCTTCCCGGAAACTCCGGCGTCCCTTCCGTGGACGGACTGGGCCGACTGGAGCAAGGTCTGCGCTGCCATGGAGCAGGCCATCCCCAAATACGCCGCAGGCGAGGTGATGTCCTACCACCCCATCAACTACGGCTGGGTGATCGCCGAGTTGGTGCGGCGGATCGACGGCCGGAGCTTTGACCGGTTCCTTGCGGAAGACCTCGCCGCACCGCTCCAGATGCAAAATACTTATGTCAACATTCCTCCGGAGCATGACGGCCGGGTTTCCAGGATCCACCTTCTGGAGGACGACGCCGACCCCAACGGCTACGCGGCCGTCTTCGACAAGCCGGAAGTGCACCACACTATCACGCCTGGCGCCAATGGCATTGCCTCGGCCGGGGACCTCGCCCGTTTTTACGCCATGATGGAACGAAGAGGAACGCTCGATCGCGCCCAGGTGCTGCGTCCCGAAACCATTGCGGAAGGGGTCACCCTGCAAGTGGAAGGCACCGACCTTTCCCTCGACCTGTTCGCCCAGCGCTCCCTGGGTCTGGCCCTAGCGGACGTGCGGACGGGCACGCCTTCGGGTGACCCGCTGCATACCTTCGGTCACGGCGGCGCCGGCACCTCCATCGGCTGGGCTGACTTCGACTCCGGGTTGGCTGTTGGGTACATCACCAACGGTTTCCGCGGCCCAGACACAAACAACCCGCGCTTGGCCGAAATATCCCAAGCCGTCAGGGATGCCTGCGTGTAGCAACTCTGGCGTTTTTCCCGGAGTATCGGACGGGCTGCTGCTGACAGCAGCCCGTTGTTTTGCTCCCATTGTCTCGTTAGGATTTGGTATCTCGTTAGGATTTGGCCGTGCTTGAACTGCTGAAGACTCACTTCGGCTACGATAGCTTCTTGCCTCACCAGGAGGAGATAGTTTCCTCCGTAATGGCGGGCAACGATTGCTTCGTCCTGTTGCCCACCGGCGGGGGCAAGTCCCTCTGCTACCAGTTGCCCGCACTGGCCCTTGACGGCCTCACGCTGGTGGTCTCGCCGCTGATCGCGCTGATGAAAGACCAGGTGGACGGCCTCCGCGCCAACGGTATCTCCGCTGGCTTCATCAACAGCACCCTCACCCAGTCGCAGATTTCCGCAGCGCAGGAGCGGGTGCGGCAGGGCGGCATCAAGATACTGTACGTGGCGCCGGAGCGAGCCACCCTGCCTGATTTCAAGCGCTTCCTAGCCAGCCTGAAGGTCGGCCTCATCGCCATCGACGAGGCCCACTGTGTCTCCGAGTGGGGCCACGAGTTCCGGCCGGCCTACCGCGAATTGCAAGACCTGCGCCGGGCCTGCCCCGACGTGCCGTTCATCGCCCTGACCGCCACGGCCACCGGCCGGGTGCGGGACGACATCCTGTCGCAGCTGGCGCTGCGGCAACCGAGGTCTTTCGTGTCGAGCTTCAACCGGCCCAACCTAACCTACGCTATTGAGTCCAAAAAGAATTCGCTGCCTGTCTTGCTGTCATTGCTGGAACGCCACCATGGAGAATCGTCAATCATCTATTGCCTCTCCCGCCGGGGGACGGAAGAACTGGCTCACACCCTTTCCGAGCGAGGAGTGAAAGCGGCCGCGTACCACGCCGGGATGGGACCGGAACTCCGCCGGGACACCCAGGACCGGTTTGTCCGGGACGAAATCCAAGTGGTGGCGGCCACCATTGCCTTCGGAATGGGCATCGACAAACCGGACATTCGTCTGGTGGTCCACTACGACTTGCCCAAGAGCATCGAAGGCTACTACCAGGAGACCGGGCGGGCGGGCCGCGACGGCCTTCCCAGCGAGTGCGTCCTGTTCTACTCCTACAGTGACAAGGTCAAGCACGACTATTTCATTAACGATACCGAGGACCCGGAGGAAAGGGAACGCGCCCGCTGGCGGCTGGAGCAGGTCGTCAAACTATGCGCCCAGCACGCTTGCAGGCGTAAATTTGTCTTGGAATACCTGGGCGAGGAACGACCTGACGAAAACTGTGGCGGTTGTGACGTTTGCTTGGCGCCCCGGGAAAATTTCGACGCCACCGAGATCGCCCAGAAGATTCTTTCGGCCGTGGCCCGCACCGGTGAGCGGTTTGGCGTTGGGCACGTTACAAATGTTCTTCTGGGCGCCGCGGCCAAGCAGGTGGTGGACCGGGGCCATGACAAGCTTACGGTGTTCGGCATCGCCAGCGATCAATCGAAGGACGGGCTACGGGGACTCATAGAGGACATGGTTGGGGAGGGTCTTCTCGCGTCGTCCGGCGGCCAGTATCCGACGCTAAACATCACGCCCAAAGGATGGTCCTTCCTGAAGGACCGGGACACGCTGGTGTTGGCGCGGCCCGTCAATCAGGCCGCAGACTCGGTGGTCCCGGCCAACCGCTCAAGCGATGATCTGAGGCTGTTCAACGAGCTCTCCGCCCTCCGTAAACGCTTGGCCGACGAACGTGGCGTCCCCGCCTTTGTCATATTCGGCAACAAGACCCTGGAGGACATGGCCCGCAAGGCTCCGCGTACCGCGGAAGAGTTCGCCCGAGTTTCAGGTGTCGGGCAAGCCAAGCTCCGGGAGTTTGCCGAGCCGTTTCTGAAATTGATCGTTGGCTACCTGGAACAACACGGCTTGCCGGTTGCTGCGGAAGTCCCTCCGCAGAGTAGTGGAAAACCTCCGCCGGAAATCATCGGCGACTCCATCCGCGAGTCGGGCCGGTTGGTATCATCAGGGATGTCCTTGGCTGAGGTCGCGAAGCGTAAGGGTCTGAAGGAGACGACGGTCTTGGGCCACCTCGAACGACTGGCGCGCGGGGGCGTTGCCCTGACACTGGACTCCGCGATGCCGCCACCGGACCGCGCCCGCCGGATTGAAGAGACCTTTGCCAACTTGGGGCACGAGCTGCTTCGTCCGGTCCGAGACGAACTCGGCGAGGAATTCTCGTACGAGGAACTCAGGCTGGTGCGCGTCGGCATCATCGCCGCAGAAACTGCCGCGGATGCACGACTCCCCGACAAGCGATGGGCGTCGGGACCGGACGGCTGAAAGCCTACAACCCCAGCGCCTCGGCCAACTGCCTGCGGTGGAACCTGGGGTCGCCGAGGTAGTGGTAGAGGGTGCGGGAAGCGGCGGTGTGCAGGGTCAGGCCGTACTCGGTCATGCTGCCTACACCGGCGTGGACCTCGTGGGCGTAGTTGCAGGCTTGGTAGTAGCCTTCGCTGCCGACGGCTTTGGCCAGATGGACGCTGTCGGCGGCTCCGCGTCCGGTGTCCAGCTTCCACAGCGCCTCGTACGCCGTCCAGCGCGCCGCGTCCAGCTGGTTGACCAGATTGATCACTTGGTCCTGCACCCGTTGGAACCGGCCGATCGGAGTGCCGAACTGTATTCGGGTGCGGCTGTAATCGACCGATAGCTCATACACGGCTTGGCAGCCGCCAACCTGAAAGGCGCAAACGACCGGTATTGCCTGTTCCACGGCCCGCGACCATGCGGCCCAACCCCCCGCCAGGCTGCCTCCCAGAACGCTTCCCGCGTCTGCGGCGACATCATCGAGGCGCACCTCCGCGAGATTCCAGGCAAACCCCGCCAGACCCCGCCCCCGCACGCCCGTCGCATCGGAAGGGACCACCAGCAAGCCCACCTCGCCGTTTTCCTCCGAGCGGACGGCACAGAGAAAATGGCTGGCCGACTGACCGTCGAACACGTAGGCCTTGACGCCGTTGAGCCGCAGGCCGTCGCCATCGACAGCGGCGGTCGTCCGCACGTCGCGTTCTTCCCAGCCATAGTCGGCCTCGGTAACTGAGGGCGCCAAGCGCATCTCGCCGCTGGCGATCAGGGGCAGCCACTCCTGCTTCTGCCGCTCCGTGCCGCCTTCCAGTACCGTGAGGGCGGCCAAAACGCCGGAACTCAGGTGAGGCCCGGGTACCGGACCGCGGCCCAATTCCTCGAACAAGACCCCGGCATCCGTGAAGGACCCGCCCTCCCCGCCGTATCGCTCGGGTATAAGGATGCCCATCCAGCCCGTGCCGGCCAGGCGGCCCCACGGCTCCAAGGCCGTTGTGTCGTCGGGCGAGGCTATTTGTAGCAGAGTTTCCTTGGGGTATTCCTGCTGGACGAAACGGCGTGCCGCCGTCTTCAGCATTTCCTGTTCCGGAGTGAGGGACAGGTCCATGTTGCTCCCGTAGTGTGGTGGAGTTATGGGGCGGTGGCCGGGAATCAGGACAGAGCGCCGGCCTTCTCCCTGACCTCGCGGCCGATGCCGATGCGCCGCGCCATGATGACTTTCTGAATGTCGGTGGTGCCGCCGGGGTGAATCGCCACGATTCCGGCCCGAGCGTGGGCTTCCATATGGCCGTCGGCGGCGCCCAACTCCGGGTCGTGGGTGAGCGCGGCGGGACCCAGTATGTCGAGCATGGCCCCGGCCATTCGCAGACCGGAGGTCTTGCGCATGTACGACGCCTGCGGGCCCTCGTAGGTGATGTTTGCCCCGCTGTGGCGCATCCAGTAGTTCCTCAGGTTTAGCAGCCGGACAATCTCGGCTTCGATGTAGACGTCGACCAGACGGTTGCGGACGTCCGGGTCCTTGGTCATGGGCTCGCCGCGGCGGGTGTTGTTACGGCAATGCTCGAAGAGACGGTCCACCAGCCAGTTGCGGCCGATGCGGCCCCCGGTGCCGTGTTCCAGCTCCAAATGGGTGGTGGCTACCTTCCAGCCTTGGTTCTCGCCGCCGATCAGGTTAAAGGCAGGCAAGCGAACGTTGTCGAAGAAAACGGTGTTCTTGACGCCGGAGCCCGCCCCTGATTCTCCGCCGGAAATGAGCAGGTCCATCGGTTGCACCGTGATTCCGGGCAGGCCGGAAGGAATCATAAACCACCCCAGGTTCTCGTGGCGCTTGGCCTCCGGGTCTGTGACCGTGATGGTCCACATATAGTCGCAGCCCAAGGAGCTGCCGACGAAGATTTTCTGGCCGTTGATGACGTATTCGTCGCCGTCCCGGATGGCAGTGGTCTTTACGTTGGCCAAGTCGGACCCGGCTTCGGGCTCGGAAAGGAGCTGCCAAGTGCGGACCGCGCCGGTAAAGATTGGGGGCAGGAAGGACTCTTTCTGTTCCTGGGAACCCCAGACCAGGATGGACGCGCCGCCCAGACGGCCGCCGGAATCGTAGTAGGGCGGGTTGGTGAGACCGTAGGCGTCGATCTCTTCCTCGATGACCACGGCGTGATCGACGTCCAGCCCGCCGCCGCCGAATTCGGCGAGCGCGGTGGGCCAGAGCCAGCCCTTGGCCCCCAGCCTGCGCCCCAGATCGCGCCGCAGTTGGTATTGCTCCCAAGTGAGGTCGATGGGGTCCGCGGGGTGCACGATGCCCTCGGGAACGTTGTCCTTCAGCCAGGACTTGACTTCGCGGCGGAACTCTTCCTGTTCAGGGGTGTAGCGTGGTTCAAAGTCCATGGGGGCCTCCGGGTCAGTCGTTGTAGAAATAGGGCCTTAATTCCTCTTCGGGGATGAATCTGCACGCTTGCTTATAAATATCGAAGAGAGTCTTGGTGACCAACTGGCGGTGTCTGGGAACAGAGAGCGTTTGCCTGGCCCCTTTCGGCCGTAAGCCTGCTGAGCTTCATATGACTGCCCCCTTGGTTGTGGATGTGAAATCCGAACCTGCGGAGTATCGAAACGTAACTGTTCAGACTTCGTGAGAATCCGCCAATAAACCCAGTCCCCGTCATACCGGCGAAAGCCGGTATCCACAGGGGCGGGGCGGGGGCGTCTCACCGGGACTGAACACTTACATCGAAACCACTTCTAGTCCGGACAGTCGCCTTAGTCTAGGCATTTGCGGGTTCGAGCTCGTAAATCATCACGATCGAAGGGTTCTTGGTCGCCAATCCGAAATCTGCTGGGTCCTCGTCTTCCAAATGAAGGTGAACGACCTCTCGTAGGTTATGGACTAATTCGTCGAAAGTGCGAGCCTGAGTGACTGCCGCTATCTCGACAAAGGAAGCCACGTAGCAGCCTTCGCTCCGGCTGATGACAACAGTCACGGTGGACTTTAATTGTGTATCTGGCATACGTTGTCCTCCTACCCTTCCTGGCTACTACGACTGCTGCGGTTGGCCGGTGTGGACGCAATTATCCACCCTGGGCGCGTTATCGGCTACCACGCCATCCATGATGGGAAGCTACAAGACGGCCCGAAAACGGCGCTAGCCGCCCGCTTACTCCCTTGCCAGGGGCGATACGCGGACTGTTACCACTTCGGTATCGTGATACTGCTGGTGGCTCACGGACGATGCGTAGTGCCTCAGCAACCGCAGGGAAACGTCGCGCTCGACCATTGATTCCAATTCCGGAATTTCCTGGACCGGCTTCTTCAGCACCGCGATGCGGTCTTCCAGGTTGCCCGCATGGCTTGGCGCGCTGATGAACTCCAACTCCGCGGTGGAACCGTCGCCGCCCGCAAGCACCAGCAGTCTCCGCCGGCCAGCGCCATTCCAGTTCGTGCTTCCGTTCCCCTCCTCGGGCGCCAGAATCAGGAGCGTCTCTTCGGCGACCGTGTGCAGCCGCTCACTCATGTCAGGGCTCCAGCCGCGTTTGGATGAGAAATTCTCGAGGAAGTCGTTAATCCGCGGCAATGATTCCATGTGGAGCTCCGCCTGAAGTCGACTGCGGCCGCGGCTGGTCAGGTCCGTAAACAAGGTCAAGGCTATCATCGTGATTCCCCCCGCAGTCAGGCTCTGCTGGAACATCGATTCCCACAGGCCGCCGAAGGGCAGCGTGACCAACTCGAACTGAAAACCCAGTCCTACCATCGTGGCGACTCCCACCATCAGGCCCTTGCGATAGTCGAATTCATCCTGGACGATGGTCCTCATGCCCTTGATGAAGAGCGGCGCCATTATGAGGATCAGGTAGACCGCCACGACGGGACCGGGGATGGTACTGACCAGGCCCCACGCCTTTGGGAAAAGAGCCAACACTATGTAGGCGTCCCGCGGGGACTTTGTAAAAGGGCGGATCCGACAGATTCCGCCTTGACTCAGGCCCTTTGGTTCTGGGCCGGACAGGGCTATTGAGATCTCAAGGCGCGACCGGGCAGCGCACCCGTGTGCGCACCGTCATCTATGACTATCTGTCCATTGACCAGCACGTATACGATGCCGTCAGGGTATTGCTTGGGCTCTTCGAAGGTGGCATTGGCCCTGACGCGCTCCGGGTCGAAGACCACCACGTCTGCTTTCATGCCGTCGCGGAGTATACCACGGTCGGGCAGGCCCAACCGCTGTGCCGGCATCGAGGTCATCTTGCGCACCGCGTCCTCCAGCCGGAGAAGCCCCTCTTCCCGGACGAACTGGCCCAGAACGTAGGGGAAGGTGCCGTAGGTGCGCGGATTGGGCATGTCGCCGGTCATCAGGCCGTCGGAGCCGACCATCTGGGCCGGATGCCGCGCGATGGCGCGAATGTTATCGGGGTTGCCGGTGCGGGCCACGAATGCAACCTCCAGGTCCTCCTCGATCAATAAGTCGCAGATAGCGTCGACCATGCGCTTGCCCTGATGGCGGGCCAGGTCCGTGAGGGAACGGCCCTCCCATTCCTTGTTTTTCGCCGAGCCGATGTTGCTGAAGATGTAGCTGTCCAGGGTCAGGCCCCACATTGGCTCCACGGAATCGCCGATCTCATCGCGAATGACGGGGTCCTTGATGCGGGTCAGCAGGGCATCCGGGCCGCCGGCATGCACCCAATAGGGCAGTAGTGAGTGCAGAATGGTGGAAGCGGCGGCGTAAGGGTACTGGTCGAAGGTTACGTCCACTCCACTGTTCCGCCCTTCGTCCACGAGGTCGATCATCTGCTGGCCCATGCCGTCGACGGGATTGTGGAAGTGGGATATATGTGCCGGTACCCCGGCCCGGCGGCCGATGGTCACCGCCTCGCGGAAGGGGTCCAGGAGCCGGTCTCCCAAGGAATAGCGCGCATGGGTCATGTAAAACCCGCCCAGATCGGCGATGGCTTCGGCCACCGCCACCAACTCGGCGGTGTCGCTGAAGGCCCCTGGCGGGTAGGTAAGGCCGGTGGCGAAACCGAACGCCCCGTCTCGCATCCCCTGCCGGGCGAGCTCCCTCATTCGCGCCAGTTCCGGCTCCGTGGGCAGGCGGTCGTCCCAGCCCATCGCCTCGACGCGGATGGCGGCGTGAGGCACCATGAAGGCGACGTTGCATGAGGTGCGGCCGTCGAACAGGTCCAGGAACTCCCGCACCGAGCCCCACCTCACCCCGGGGGGCGGCATGCCGTTCACCGCGGCCAGGTAGTAAAGCAAATGCTCCAGGGTCCGGGGAGACGCGGGAGCGTAGGAGAGGCCGTCCATTCCCAGCAACTCCGTGGTCACACCCTGGCGCAGCTTGACCTCGTGCTCGGGCTCCGACAGCAGGACCAGGTCGGAATGGGTGTGCATGTCGATGAATCCGGGGCAGATGACCGACTCTGCCACGTCGATTACTCTACCGGCGTCCACTTGGGAAGTGTCCCCTCGCACGATCGTAACGGTATCGCCCTCGATGCCCACGGCGGCGCGAAACCAGGTCTGTCCGGTCCCGTCAATGACCCGCCCGTTGCGAAGCAATAGGTCGAACATATCTCCTCCAAGACTGGCTCGGACCGACGGCTCCGACGCCGGGCGTCAGGTCTGCCGGCCGTCATCTCCCGTCATCTCGATAAGCGATGCCCCAGTATACCGTAACCGTCCCGTCGACCTCCCCTGCGGCGTTCGCCGTTAAGTGTTCTGACTCCGGAACAATCCGTGAACAAGCGCAGCCCTCCGTCATACCGGCGAAAGCCGGTACCCACGGGGGGTGCGGCGGGAGCTTCTCACCGGGACTGAACACTTACGTTCGCCGGTGGCTGTCGTTCGGGCCCTTTCATTCCCCCTTCTCCCGCGCCTTTCATCCTGCTAATCCTTCAATCTTGATAATCCTGATTCAAATAATTACTCACCTCGTGGCTGCCCGTTCCCGTATAAAGCGACCCTGACAGTTGCCTGTTCCCAATCCGTGAGACCCCACCCTACAATGAGAATTGTCCAGAGTGCCTGTCCAGCTCAACGTCCCGCCCCCACTCCCGAGCTTGTCCAAGGCTCCCAGCCAAATCCAACCACGCTGCTGAGGCAACATGGCATCAGATGACCACAATTCGCGCCAAAACCGGACGGTCCCACCCACCCGGTCACTCCGGGAATCCACCACCGGGGCAAAATGTCCGGAAATGTCCGGCAAATTAAAAATTCTGACCCCACCGTCAAGTAAACGCCAGCAAAACTTCATGAGGTGAATCCAATATGGATACCCTGAGCTCCCTGAAAGCCCGCGTCCGCGCCCTCCAACGAAAATTGGCCCCCGAACTCGCCCTCCTCCGGCTCCGTCGGTTGGCCGAAGAGCATTGCCTCCAATCGTCCGTGGCCCAAGCCGACCGCCAACCTCCTCCCGAGTCCCATGCGTTCATCCGCCGGGTAGCCTCCGCCGGCTTCCGGCTCCCCTCCTTCATGGCGGTCCATAAATACCTGGAGTGGTGCCGCGCCAACAACTCCCTCCCCGACCGCGAAGACCTCCTCCGCGCCCTCATCCCCTGGGCCCGGAATTACCCCGCTCCCAGGTTCTGCTAGAGACGAATCAGTCCCGATAAAACGATCCCAATAATACAATCACATAAATCATCCAAATCAAACGAATCACAGTTCAAGACAAACCCGCCGGGGGCTGTCCTTCGGGCCTTGCCAGGCGTGACGGTTGTGCTAAGATTGGGGAAATTCCTGTCCGGGCCACGCGAAATGCTCGGGCTTTTCCCCGGTCGCCGCCGATTTGGAATCACTCTGGTCATGGAGGATGAACCGTGGGTACTGTCGGCATTGACCATCTGGCCATGCCCACCGCCAACGCGGAGCGGCTGATCGAGTTCTACAAGCGGCTGGGGTTCGCGATTAACGACGAAGAGGAATGGCGGGCCGGGAAGGCCAACATCTTCTCCATCCAGGTTGGCGAGTCCAAAATCAACGTGCATCCTGAAGGTTACACCGCCCATCTGAGAGGGCCCACAGCCACGCCAGGCTGCGGCGACATCTGTTTCGTGTGGGAAGGCGCCGTTCAGGATTGTCAGGACTGGCTGGTTGCCGCCGGCGTGGAAGTGATTCACGGGCCGGGGCCGCGCAAAGGGGCCCGGTCCTCAGGCAGGTTGCCGGCGGAGAGCCTCTACGCCCGCGACCCCGACGACAACTTGCTGGAATGGATGGTTTATCTCTAACCCTCTACCCCCAGGGCAGTGAGGACAGGGCAGGTGGCGATATGGCAAATATGACCGGTAAAGAGGCCTTGGTGCGGATGTTGATCGCCGAAGGCGTGGAATACATCTTCGGCAATCCGGGGACCAGCGAGACCCCTATGATGGACGCCCTGCAGGACTTCCCGCAGGTGAAGTACGTCCAAGCGTTGCAGGAAGGCACCGCCGTGGGCATGGCCGACGGCTACGCACGCGCGTCGGGCCGGCCGGCCTTCGCCAACATTCACATTGCGGGCGGGCTGGCCAACGGTATCAGCGCCCTCTATAACGCCTACCGGGGCGGTACACCCGTGGTGCTCACCGCCGGCAACTCCGACACCAGGATGCTCCTGGCCGAGCCGACGCTGTCGGGCGACCTGGTACAGATGACCCGCCAGTACACCAAGTGGAGCCATGAAATCCACCACCCGGGGGACGTTCCCGGAGCGGTGCGCCGGGCATTCAAGGAAGCCAAAACGCCTCCCACGGGACCGGTCTTCCTCTCCTTCCCTTGGAACACGATGGACGAACGGGCCGACGTGGATGTCATTGGCTCCGGGCCGGGCTACTACAAGCTCCGCCCGGATCGGGACGCGCTGGCCCAGGCGTCGGCTTTGTTGTCGCAGGCGGAGAATCCGGTGATCGTCATCGGCGACCGCATCGCTCAATCGGGCGGCGTGGAACAGATGGTGCGGGTGGCCGAGCGTTTGGGCGCCCAGGTCTTCGCCTCGTCTTTCTCGGAAGTGAATTTCCCCACCAGTCATCCATTGTGGTCCGGCCTGCTGAACACCAGCAGCCCTGTGACCCGCCGTTTGCTGTCCGGCGCCGACGTGGTGCTGGCCGTCGGGGCCAACGTCTTCTCTTCGTTCCTGTACGTCGACGTTCCTCTGCTGGACCCAACCAGCAAGCTGGTCCACTTGGACAGCAACGCCCAGGAAGTGGAGAAGGTCTATCCGACCGCAGTGGGTGTGTTGGCCGACCCCGCCACCGGGCTTGCCGAACTGGCGGACGCCTTGGACCAGGACATGTCGGCCTCCGCCAAGGAGACTGCGGCCACCCGGATGGCTGAGCTGAACGGCCGGAGACAACGGGCCAACGAGGAGCACCAGGAACGGCTCCGGCAACGTTGGGACAACCAGCCGATGGCCGTCGAGCGGATGATGCACGAATTGGCCGCCGCCGCGCCGCCGGATACCATCGTTGCCGACGAGGCGGTGACTTCGAGGCCCGCCATGATGCAAGCGTTCAACTTCGACGACCCCGGCAGCTTCTACGGCATTCAGGGCGGGGCGCTGGGATGGGCGATGCCCGGCGCTCTGGGACTGAAGCTGGCCCAACCCGACCGGCCTGTCTTGGCGGTGGTGGGCGACGGGGCGTCCATGTACACGGTTCAGGCCCTGTGGACCGCTGCCCGGTTCAACATCCCCGTGGTCTACGCTATCTGCAACAACCGGGCCTACCGCATCCTCAAGGTCAACATGGACATCTACCTGAAGCGAATGCTTAATGATGAGGAACGCCGCAGCGATTACGTGGGGATGGACTTCGCCAACCCCTTGGACTTGGCCGCGGTAGCCCAGGGAATGGGGGTGGCCAGCGAGAAAGTGGAAGACCCGGCGCTGTTGGCCCCGGCGGTGCGTCGGGCGTTCGAGAGCGGCAGGCCAGCGCTCATTGACGTGAGTATTGATGGGTCGCTCTAGGATACCGGGTTACCCGCAGTCTGCCGGCGGCAATCGGTAACCGGTAACATCGGACGTGTCGGCTCGACCGTCAAAACTTACGTCAACTACGGCGGTGAGTTATGTCGTCACGATATCAGTAAACCTTTATGCCGGGAACGACGGCGTTGCGTAGGCGTGTTTGCGGCAATTGACAAACAGCCCATTCCCGTGAAAAATAACTGCACCGTACCGGTTCAATGGTGCGGTCCGGTCACAAAACGAACAAGGGGGGGTTATGGTTAGCGCACATTTCAGGAACGCGACCCTGCCCAGGATCGGCTCCGACAAAACGGCGCAGAGGGTGGCGTCCCCGGCTGTGGTCATTGGGTTGGGGTCGACGAGTTGCCAGATTGTAAAGAGACTGGAGGATGTCGCTGGCGGTTGGAGCTATACCGACCGGAAGAACTTGGGATTCCTCTACATGGATACCCGAGAGGCGACCCGGGGAGAGATTTCCCGGTCTTCCCGTTTCATCGCACTCACCCTGCCCCACTTTTCGAATCTGCGGGACTCGCGCCCTTGGATTACGGAGTGCGTGCCGGAGCTCAAGTTCCTCAGCCTCTCTCGAGAGGGGGCGTTGGGTACCTTGGCCAACGCCGGGGTGGCGGCCCGGTTCAACTACTCGACGATCCAGGGGCACATCGACTCGCTATTGGAACAGGTATGCCCCTATTACGAGGGGATTACTTACCTTCGTGTCCACGTGGTCAGCTTCCTTGGCGGCGGGACCTCCGGGGCGCTGCCGGTGCTGCTTGCGGCCTTGGCGGAGGCCCGGGGAACATCCTATAATTTCAGCGTCGTGCTGCATTTGCTCCTACCGCAAAGAGGAATGTCCCGGGACCCGGAGAGCACCTACCCACTGCAACTGCGCAACACCTACTCCACTTTGCAGTTTCTGCGGTCGACCACCGGGAAGGTCGCCGGCAAGGGCCAGTTCACTGGAAAAGACTCCTTCACTTTGACGGTGTACCCGGATAAGAAAGTGGAGGCTATTGGGCCCCACTTCGACGTTTCAATTCTCCACCGGTCACCCAAAGACTCGCTGCCGGTCCAGCGCACCCACGTGGCCCGGATTCTTGAGGACCTGGTCGCGGATGCTTACGGGACCGGCCAAGACTGGTGGGCGCGGTTCCACGAGACGATGCGGGAAGCCAACAACAAAGAGGACGCCCGTTTCGGCTCCATAAGTTCCCGGGAAGTCGGTCTCCTCGACAGCTTCTTCGTTCAAACGGCGAAGCAATATCTTCAACGACAATGGCGCAGCGGCCAATAGGATTTGTGAAGATGGCTATTTTTAAACTCAATCGAAAGGCTTTGTCGTTCCAAGCTATGACCAACCGGCTGCCCACGATGACAGACCCCTTGGAATTCCTCAACTCCGTGGGGGGCAGCATCGGTATACGCGATGCGTATCAGCAGATACACGGCGCTATTCACGCCTCTCTCAGCGACGTAGAGCGCTCGATTCAAGCTGTCTTCGAACGGCTGGGCCCCGAGTCAACCATCACCGAACGGATGGTGCAGGACGCCAACGACGATATCCGTACGGACCTTGCCCTGGCCAACACCTTCGCCGACGTGAAACGAGACGAGCTGATCCTGGAGACAGTTGCCCGGGTCGAGCGGCTCTACATCCAACGGCTGATCGTGGCTTCCGACCAGGAACCGCCGGTGCGGCGCTGGAACGACTTGGCCGACAGGGCTATTCGCCGTGACCTGCCCCCGGTGTCGGAACCGGGCCATACCCACCTTGATGTTCCATCGAGCGAACGGCGTAAAAGACTGGCCAGGTGGCGGGCTGAGACCGACGAATGGCTGGAAACCCTGTGCCTGAACCACGTGGGAGAAGTCATACGGACTCTTCTGGTGGAGGTCACCGAATATACCGCAACCTGGAACGAGTCGGTCTACGAGCTTAGACGCCACTCGAATGTAGGAGGCCAGCTATTCCAGCAGGCCACGGACGTGGAATACTGGACCTTTCAGAGCGACGACCCAACGGTCAAAAACCTTCTCGTCGGAGAACAGGCCCAGGACATCTCGGCCCGTATCTTGAACCGTTTCCAGATGGGCAACAAGGACCTGGCCCAAATTGGCCGGTCCGTCCGGGACGGCCTGGAAGGCAAACGGGTTTACGGGCCCAGCCGGGTCGACACCCAGGAATTGGAAGAGTTGCTCGCGGTGGCCATCGCGCAGAAGATCCGGGAGACGGTATCGGTCGACACCGCCTTCCTTTCGCTGGTGTCCTCCGGCGCCAGATTTGGTGAGGAATTGGGAGAGTTGCTCGCCGACATGCACATGGGGACGATCGCCATGGAAGAGAAGATGTGGCGTATCGGCGAGGTCCGAGTGGGCCACGTGGACTCCGCCGCGGGCGTGGGCATCACCTCCTCCAACCTTCACGACTCGGTGATCCGGGGGCTCGGCGGCGGCCGCAAATTCGCCGCCGTTGAAGGGCATCCCGGAGACAATCACCGGTTCGAAGTCCAGATGTCCACCGTGGGCGCCCCTATTTCGGACCTGAGCATCTACAGGGAAATGGTGAACGCCTGGTACGCTTGGCATTTCGACGATTCCCGTGGGGCCAACGGCCAAAAGTCCGACTGGATGGAGACGTTGAAGAAAGAGTCGTGGAAACTCTACCCGGATATCGGGCAGGACACCGGCGTGCGCAACGCCATCGTCGAATTGATCGACGATGACCTCAAAGATATCTGGAACGGACGGGAGGACATCGCCACCCGTCTGGCAAATGCCCAGCTAAGCGAAGAGGACCGCGATGTCATCCACGGTTTGACCAACGGCGCACGGCGGGCCGGCTCTATGGGCTCGAACCCAGACTACGAAGAAAACGAATAGCCCACCAATACGGCCTCCGGATCACGGGAAGCGCCGCATGACAGCGCAGTTTCCCTGTTGTTTGGGCTAGGCCTCGGGATGGGTGGTGATGAACCGTGCCGCCTTGGCGGCGTCGACCCCGGGTGCCCGTACTTCCACGCCCGACTGCTCTTCCTGCAGCCTGAAGGTGACCGAGCTGTCCATTTCTCCCCAGCCCCGGTTCATTGCCTCAATGGCGATCTGTTCGGCCAGATTGGCCACCGGCATGGGTACGTCGAATTCACGCCCCAGGTCCGTGGCCAACCCGATGTCCTTTCGCGCCAGGTTCAAGGCGAAGTTCGCGGGTTCGAATTCGCCACGGAACACCGTTCCGGCAACGCCTTCGTGCAGGACGCTCATGCGGCCCAGAGAGCCGCGGCGCACGCATTCCCACAGCGCCTCGGCGTCAACCCCCGCCTTGACGCCCAGGGTCAGGCCTTCGGCGATGGCCTGACGCACCCCGTGTCCGATCATGTTGTGCACCAGCTTGGCCACCGAGCCCGCGCCGATGCTCCCGGCGTAGTACACTTTGTCGCCGAACGCGTCGAGCAGGGGTTTGACCCGGTCGAAGACATCGCGCTCTCCGCCCACCATGACGGCCAGGTTTCGGCTCTGCGCTCCTGATTTCCCGCCGCTGACCGGCGCGTCCAGCACATGGACTCCCTTGGCCCGGAACTGGGGCTCTATTTCCCGGATCAGTGTGGGCCTGCTGGTCGACAGGTCGATGTAAACGGACCCGGCGGTCATCCCCTGTAATATGCCCTCGGGACCCGTCGCCACCAACTCGACTTCCCGGGGACCCGGCAATGAAGTGAGGATGATTTCGCTGCGGGCCGCCACGTCGGCCGGGGAGTTGCCCAGCCGGGCGCCGCCTTCCAGGAAGGGACGGGTCGCCGCTTCCCGAAGGTCGTAGACGACCATGGGATATCCGGCCTTCTGTATGTTGCCGGCCATGCCGCCGCCCATGTTGCCCAACCCGATGAACCCTATCGTTTCCATTTCAAATACTCCCGATGAGAATCATATCTGGGATAATATACCTTGACCGCCGCCATGTCCCGTCCGGCCCATTAAATTGCCGAGGTGCGAGATGCTATTCCCAACTGAGTCCACCGACCGCCTGTTGGCCAACCTCAAGAGCGGTCAGCCTTCGCTGTGCGCCTACGTTTTCAGTCACCCCAACATGGTGGAGGTGGCCGGAATCGCGGGGATCGACTGTTTCATGGCCGACATGATGTTCACGGCGCATGACTGGGACAACATCGCCCACCTCGTGCGGGCGGCGCGGGGCACTGGCATCTCGCCCATGATCCGGGTCCAAGCGTTCCCTTGGGCCACCGGGTCCGACCGCCGCACCGTCTCCGATGCCGCCCGCGCCCTTGCCTTGGGAGCCACCGCCGTAACGGTGTCGGTGGGCTCCAAGGAAGAGGTCCGGGAGCTGATGGGCCTCAGGGACGACTGGCACCGGCTGATCCACCTGCGCCGTTTCGCCACCGCCGAGGATTTCCCGGAATACAATGACCGGACCCGTGAGGGCACCCTGGTGGTGCCGACGGTGGAGAGCGAGGGAGGCCTGACGGATCTGGACGAGATTCTAGCGATAGACGGCGTCCGCTTGGTATGGCTGGCCGCAGGCGACGTGACCAAGATCCTGGGCGTCCCCTTCAAGTACGAAGACCCCAAGGTCATGCGGCTGTTGGAGGGCGCGGTCAAGACCGGGGAGCGTTACGGCGCGTCCATCATGTACAACATGGGCCTAGACTCGCCGGACTTCGACGCAATGGCGGCGTCGGCCCGGCGCTACTTCGACGTGGGCGTGAAGGTCGTGGGGCTGGGTGCCATGGAATGGCACATGCAGATGGCGCTGCAGCACATCAGGAAGCTGGCCATCGGATGAATCAGAGATTGAGAATTAAAATAAAGTAGAGCCCAATTTAGCGTTCGGAATCCTTGATTTCAGATTCACTTGATTTGAATTCAATCGTACAGCCAGTCGGGGACCGGCCTTCGGCCTCCTCCCGCTCCCCGGGCCAAGGAGTCCTTGAGCATTCCGATACGTGAACGGAAAGGGGTCACCCGGTTTGGACTGGCCGTGTTACCCAAGCCTACCAGGAACATCAGGCTCTTGCCCGCCGCATGGGGCGAAAAGAAGGCGGTGACCGCGTCGTCGAAGAAGGTCATCCCGGTGGCGCCCAACCCCATCCCGTGGCTGGCCAAGTACATTCTCCCCCCGATGACGCCGGCTTCAAGTTGGGCCAGCCGGTACCCCCGGTTGCCCAACCGGCCCAACACGGCTTCCAGGTCGGTCATGAAGAAGGCGACGGCGCTGGCGTCCGCTCCCAAAGCCTGTTCGAAGCACAGGTGACCGGCCTCCTCCCGGAAGCCTCCCGACTCCAGCAATTCCAGGCCCGATTCGCCGTAGAAGTATGTGCCGGGCTCCAGGTCCTGCACCGCGTTCACGATCAAGTAGGTGTCGATGAGGCCGGAGCGCCCGGAGGGATTCCGGTAGTCGGTGGAATACGGGCGGGTCGAGGCGGCAAGAATAGCCGATAGCTGCTCCGGGGCAATTGGTTCGCGGGAGAACCGGCGCGTGGACCCCCGCTGGGCGATGACGCTGCCCAAAGGCTCCGATTCCGGCAGGCCGGCGTCTAACGGGGGCTCCGCAGAGGGACCCAGGGAACCCCGCCACGCCAGGACACTCGGGCCATCGGCCAAGCAGGAAGCCTGCTGCAGCCGGTGGGACTCCGGGTAAGTCGCCAGATGCTCGTCGTCCAGATCGCCGGGAGCCAGGGCGATGAGCTCCGGGAAGCCAGCTGGCGCCTCCGGGCCGCGGCCCAACGGGATGAGGCAAGTTGACGCCTCCCGTTCCGAGTCGATCCCCAGCAGGCCGTCCACCTGGCTGTCGGCGAACCCGGCGACCACGCCGGAGGGAACGCCGAGGCTGTTGGAGACCGCCATTATGTTGGCGAGTATCGTCCCGTTGTCCCAGAAACAGTAACGGTAACCTCGAGTACGGTACTTCCAGGCGCTGCGCCAGAACACCGCCGTGCACACAATGGTGGCTGGCGCCCGCGCGACCGTCTCTTCGTTGGCGGCGGCTTCAGCCAGATTGCGGCGATAGTCGCCGGTCCGCAGCCGCACCAGCGAGGCCTGGTCCGGCGCGAAATGATAGACTCCGGCCGGCAAGCCCGGCAAGTCTCCGCACACAACGTAGAGTTCGACCGGGTAAAGCGCGCCGGCGGAAGCGGCGGCCCGGTAATGGACCTCGCCCGCCGAAGGCAGATCGCTTCTGCGGATGAGGCCCGCCGAGTAGTGAAGCAATTGTCCCAAGGAATAGAGGTCCAGCTCACCGTCGGGGAGAATGCCGGATGCCGCTACGGCCTCCAGCGCCGGCATCCCGGGCGGCGCGAGCTCGGCCGGCAGCGGGACCTGTGGGAGACCGGAATAAGATTTGTAGAGGCGCGGTTTGGTTTTGAGGTTGATATAGCCAAGCTTGGTCGCTTGGTGAAACTCCCAAGCCTCGCCGGCCTCGCCGATCTGATCGTTGGGCACCGTTAACCGCCCAGTTCCACGATTTCTTCGAACTCTTCCTGTGTCACCGGCTGGATGGAGAGGCGCATTCCCTTCCGGATGAGCGGCATCTCCTGCAGGCGCGGGTTGCCCTTGATCTCGGCTAAGGTCACCGGGCGAGGAAGTTCCTTGTCGGCTTTTATGTCAACGACAACCCAGACGGTCTCTCCCGGCGCGCTCTTGGGGTCGTAGTAATGGGCGTTGGGTTCCCAGGCGGTGGCGTCGGGATAACCTTCTTTGACCACGGTGGCCGTCCCCACGACCGCCAAGGGTTTGGAGCTGCTGTGGTAGAACAGCACCCGGTCGCCCACTTTCATGTCGTCTCGCATGAAATTTCTGGCCTGGAAATTGCGTACGCCGTCCCATTCCGCTGTCTGGTCCGGTTCGTTCTGCAGGTCCGTGAAGGAATAGGCGGACGGTTCCGACTTGAACAACCAGTATCGCCTCTCTGCCATCGCTCGCTCCTGGCGGGCCGACCCGCCGAAACATCGGGGCCCCGGAATGTTTGCCGCCGCGTCCCGGCTACCTCTCCCGGCTACCTCCCCTGGTTACCTCCCTCGGCTACCTGAGGGAGATACCGGCTGCCTCCCGGTCGAAGCAACCGGCGATAAGGTCTTCCCGTTCCCGGCGCAGCACGTCTTTCCGCACCCGGAGGCTGGGTGTACGGGGCAACTCTTCCCGAATTTCGAGGTAACGCGGCACCTTGAAGTAGGCGAGATGCTCGGCGCACCAGTAGATCACAGCTTCAGGGTCGACCTTCGCTCCGGGACGCGGCGTCACGTAGGCTTTCAGCTCGTCCTCACCCAGCTCGGAGGGCACCGCCAAAACCGCGCAATCCAGAACGTCCGGGTTGCGCTTGATCACGTTCTCCACTTCCTGAGAGGAGATGTTCTCCCCGCGGCGGCGGATGATGTCCTTCTTCCGGTCCACGAAATACAGGAAGCCGTCTTGGTCCACCCAGCCCAGGTCGCCGGTATAGAGCCAGCCGTCGCGCAGCGTCTCCTTGGTCTGCTCCTCGTTGCGCCAATAACCGGGCATGATAGCCGGGTTCTTGATGGTGATTTCGCCAACTGTGTCCACGCCTATGTGCTGGCCGGTCTCCGGGTCGGCGATGCGGACCTGGTTGTCGAAGCCGGGGGCGGGGTGCTGACGGGGCAGGCCGGAAGAACCGGCCCGGCGCTCGCCACCGATGCCTTCGATAGTCCCGTAGCAGGTCTCGGTCATGCCGAAGCCGACGATGATGTCGGTCCCGAACCGTTCCTGGAACTCTGACAGGAACTCCGGCGAGAACGAGGGGGACCCGTAGAAAAGGCGAACGGTGTTGTCGCGGTCGTCGGTGGCCTCAGGGTTCTTGGCCAATACGGGCATCATCATGCCGATAAAATTCACCACCGTTGCTTCCGCCTCCCGCACCTGGCCCCAGAACCGGGAGGCGCTGAAGCGGTCTACCACCACCAGCGTGGCCCCTGCCGCCAGGGCCCCCATGGTGGAGTAGTACTGGATGTTGGCGTGGTAGAAGGGCAGGCAGGTGAAAAACCGGTCCTCGGGAGTCGACTGAGTCCAGTGGGCGAACCCCTGTCCGGCGGCCACGTACATCTGGTGTGTCACCTGCACTCCCTTGGGATTGCCGGTGGTGCCGGAGGTGTAGACCAGCATGGACAGGTCTTGCGGGGACACTTCCGGCAGCGACTGCAACGGCGCGGCGGCAGCGAACAACCCGGAGAAGCCGGTCCAACCCGAAGGCGCGGCTTCCGGCCCGCACAAAAGCCGGTGACGGATACTCGGGGCCAAGTCGGCGGCGGGTCCAGCCACGCCGGCCAGCGTCGGGTCGGTGACCAAGCCGACGGCCTCGGCGTCGTTGAGGATATAGGCCGTTTCGTCCCGTTTGTACGCGGTGTTTATCGGGACTGAAATCGCGCCGATCAAGGACAGTCCGAACCAGCAGTAGAGGTATTCAATGCAGTTGGGCATGAAGAGGCAGACGCGGTCGCCGTGGCCTACGCCCATACGCTGGAACATGGAGGCGGTCTTCGAGACGCCGGAAAAGAATTCGGAATATGTCGGCCGGTGTCCCGAGACTTCCACAAACACTTTGTCCGGGTTGCGGTCAACTGCCCCTCGGAGAAACTCTCCCAAGGACATCTCCCATGGCCTCGCGTCCTGTGTGCCGTTATTTGCTGCAGAGCTCATGCAAACTCGCCAACTAGGTAGGCTTGACGCAAAACCTACCACGCCGCCTGTGACTGGTCAATGGCCGCAGACTGACAGGTTAACGTTGATGTCGTTGATCGCATATGATTAAGAGGGCATAATCGGCACGTGCGTTGGGTAGTCCGATTTCATCCCGAGTTTGACCGTGAGCATGAGTCGCTGGCGTTAGATGTTCAAGACGAGCTGCTCGCCCACATTGAGTTGCTGGAGGCGCTTGGTCCGCAATTGGGTCGGCCAAATGCGGATACGCTGAACGGTTCCAGATACGCGAATATGAAAGAGCTTCGTTTCAATGCCGGCAGTGGCGGGTAGCGTTCGCTTTTGACCCGGACCGGCAGGCTATCTTGCTTGTCGCCGGAGACAAGTCCGGGGTGAGCGAAAGACGATTTTGGCAGCTAATTCGCACAGCCGACGACCGTTACCACAGACATCTGGAACAGTTGAATAGGGGAATATGACCATGAGGACGTTGAGACAGATAATGGACGGGTTGCCCGAGGAGCGCCGCGTTGAAATAGAAAAACGTGCCCAAGAGCTAATCACAGAAGAGATGACCCGCCGGGACCTGCGTTTAGCCCGGCAAAAAAACCCAGTCCCGTATGGCGAAAGAACTCGGAATCAACCAGGAAAATGTGTCGCGTATCGAGAAGCGCGCCGATTTGCTAATATCCACATTGGGAAGTTACGTAGAGGCGATGGGCGGCAAGCTGCGCCTGGTGGCGGAGTTCCCTGACCGTCCGCCCGTAGTTATCACCGGAATCGCAGCCTTGGACGACGACGGAGTCCGCACCGAGTAGTGTCTCAATGGCAGAGTCAGTCGACCCCACACGCTTGAGAATCAACGGCGAGTCCGGCGCCGACGCCACGCTTGTCGGCTTCCGGTGCCGTGAGTGCGGCGTCAGCGTCTTCGGACCGGCGACCTTCTGCCAGGCCTGCGCCTCCATGGACCTGGAAGAGGTCGATTTGGGTCAGCGGGGGACCCTGTACAGCTACACTATCGTTCGGATTCCGCCCGCCGGGTGGCCGGGGGAAGTGCCCTACATTTTGGGGCAAGTCGAGCTTCCGGCTGGCCCCCAGGTGCTGGCCGAGGTGGTGGACTGCGGACACGATGAATTGGAAATCGGGATGGCCGTGGAGCTGTCGGTCCACGCGGTTTCCAGCCACAACGGCGGCCCCGATAAGCTGGTATACAAGTGGAGGCCCGCGGCGGGGTGACGCGGCCTCGTCGTTTGATCGGAGGGTGAGATGACCCAATTTCGGCCCGGTAGGGACGTTGTGGTTGCGGGCGTTGGTCTGCACCCCTTCGGCCGCTTTCCGGACAAGGACCTGGGCTCCTTGGCCTTGGATGCGGTCGTCGAGGCCCTGAGAGATGCCGGAGTACGATGGAAGGACATCCCAATCGCCTACTTCGGCCATGTCTACTACCACGGAATGTCGGTGGGGGAGACGACCCTCTCCAAGCTGGGCCTCACCGGAGTTCCCATCATCAACGTGGAAAACGCCTGCTCCAGCGGCTCCACCGCCTTCTGGCAGGCATACTGGGGAATCGCCGCCGGGACCTACGACATGGCCTTGGCCTTCGGCGCGGAGAAGGTGCCGAGGGGGCCGGTGACCGTTACCGCCGAAGACGCTCCCGAACGGTACATCGGCGGCGACCACATGATGGCCGGCTACGCGCTGCGGGCCCGGCGGTACATGGAGGAGACGGGCGCTCCGGCCTCCGCGTTGGCCCAAGTGTCGGTCAAAGCACGGCAGAACGCCGCGATGAACCCCTACGCGCACCGGAAGGACACCTACACCGTCGAAGAGGTGCTGGGGTCGCGGTTGGTCGCCGACCCCCTCACTCTGTTCCAGTGCTGCCCAACCAGCGAGGGAGGCGCGGCGGCGGTGCTGTGCGCCCGGGACGCTTTGGGCCGGTACAAGATCGACTCCGGCAGGGTGATCAACGTCGCGGCCGCCGTGCTAACCTCTGGCGATTTCAACGGCAGGGGGTCAGAGCATTCGGCGTTCAGCCCGTACCGCACCGAGCCCGCCGCTCTCCAGGCCTATGAGATGAGCGGGTTGGGGCCGGAGGACGTGGACTTGGCCCAAGTGCACGACGCCGCGACCATCGGCGAGTTGCAACAGGTCGAGGCGTTGCACTTGGCGCCCTTCGGCGAGGCTTGGCGGGCTACGGTGGAGGGGCGCACCGCCCTTTCCGGCGATATTCCGGTGAACACCGACGGCGGGCTGCTGGCCATGGGCCACCCGTTCGGCGCGTCGGGCATCCGCATGGTGCACGAGACGGTCACCCAGCTACGAGGCGAGGCCGGGCCCCGCCAGGTGTCCAACCCAAGGGTCGGTGTGGCCCAGTGCTCCGGGGCCGGGGACGTCACGACGGTACACATTCTGACTAAATAGGGGGCTGAGTGATGAATTAGGAATGTGGACTACGGAAGGCGGCAGGCACAAGGCTACAGGCTATTCCGCATTCCAAACTCCGTTCCTCATTCAGGCTTGTTCCGATGCCGATCTACGTAATTCTGGCGGCGATGAAGGGCAGGTTCGTTTCCGACTACGGAAACACTTACGACAATTTCCAGATGATGGGCTACGTAGACGTGCCCTTAGGCGCCACGCCCCAGGACGCGGTAGGCGCTTTCTTTGACCAGCCTGCTTACCCAATCCAGTGGCAGGACGTGGAGTACCTATGGGCCGAACTCTTGGTCAATAACTCGGACAACGCCCACTACGGCGATTATGACCGGGTGTATGTGGAAACCCTGCGGGAACGCTGGGAGGGTGGGCGGCCTCATTAATCATCCGCGAGAGACACGTGCCAAGTACCGTTAGTTACCCGTCGGCGGCAGGCTTTCCAACCGTTGGTCGTACGCTCTCGAGGCGGGAGCATTCCTGGGGGGCTAGAGGTCGTTGGCGAAGTCCCGCAGCCGGCTGAACTCGCTTCTGAAGCCCTCGGTCATAGCCCGCCGGTCGGTGCCGTGGAGCACAAAGCGGGCCCCCTGGGTCATCCAGAAAGTGGAGAGGTCAGGGGACTGATGGTGGACCAACACCGGGACCCCCTTGGCCTCGGAGGTGTCGATCACTCTTTTGACCGCCTCCTGATATTCCCTCCGATCATACCCATCGGGTACGCCCAGGGAGATGCTGATGTCGTTGGGGCCAACGAATATTCCGTCGATGCCGGGGACGTCCAGGATGTTTTCCAGGTTCTCCACGGCGGCGACGCTCTCGATCCCGATTATGGCGACGCTGTTCCTGTTTCTCTCTTCGAGGTAGGCCTTGGTGGAGTCGCTGACGTGTTCGCCGGACTCTACCACTCGTGCCACTGCTTCGCCTTTCAGAGGACGCCACTTGGCTGCGGCTACGACCTCTTTCACCTCATCGACCGTCTCGCAGTAGGGGGCCAACACGCCTTGAGCGCCGGCGTCCAAGGCCATAGTCACGTAATGGGAGTCGGGTATCGGAATGCGGACTATGGGCACCACGCCGGTGGTGTTGAACATCGTCAGGTAATCGCCCAACTCTGCCCGGCTGCGGGGATTGTGTTCCGTGTCGATCACCACGTAGTCCAACCCCACGTCGCTCAACACGGGCACCCAACGGGGACTGCGGCCGATGGTGATCATCGTGCCGAATACGCGCCCGCCATCCTTCAGGGTCTGCTTTAATTCTGCACCGTTCATACTGGCCGTCCTTCCCGCACATGAGAGTGATTGTAGCCTGCGGGGCTGCCAATTATAGCATCGGCGCTGCGCTTTGGGAAAACTGGGCGGTCCAACAAGGTCGTCCGACGTACGCGGCGCTGCCTGCTATACTTTCACCTGATTTCATTCATACAGCCGGGCATACGAGCGGGCATACGAGCGGGTTGAGAGCGAGTGAATGCCGCGAGGTGATTTGAGCACGACCCATTTCATCAACGACCAGGCCGGTTGGGACCGGACCGCGTCGGAGCTGCGGAGGCTGCCGGTGCTGGCGGTGGACACGGAAACAAACAATCGGCACTCCTATCAATCCCGGATATGCCTGATACAGATAGGCACGACTGCCGGGGAATTCATCGTGGACCCCTTGGCGGTCAAGGACTTATCGTTGCTGGGCCGCATTTTGCAGGATTCTTCGATTCTGAAAGTGATTCATTCCGCGTCGAACGACCTGAGTTGGCTTGACCGGGATTTCGGCTTCACGTGCGAGTCGCTCTTCGATACCGAAATGGCCGCGAGGCTGTTGGGATTTCGCCGGCCCAACCTTGGCGCGCTCGTGAAGCACTGCCTGAACATAGATATTCCCAAGAGCCGGTCAATGCAGCTTTCCAACTGGGCCGCGCGGCCGTTGAAGCCGTCGCAACTGGAATACGCCGCCAACGACGTGCGTTATCTGACCAGCCTCGCGGCGTCGTTAAAGAGAGGGTTGGAGGGCGCGGGGAGGCTGAACTGGGCGCTGGAGGAGTCCCGGCGAGCACAACAGGTGCGGTATGTAGCCGCCGGGCCAAAAGAGGACAGGTTCTTGCGGGTCAAGGGCGCCCATAAGCTGGCCCCGCGCCAACTGGCCGTTCTTCGCGAGCTGCACGAACTGCGGGAGGTGGAAGCCGAACGCCGGGACCGTCCGCCGTTCCAGGTGATGAGCAACGAAACGCTGGTGACGCTGGCGCAGTATCCACCCCGGTCCGGCGGCGCCGCAGGCTTGTCGCAGCCGGCGACTGACACCGGCCTGCCGCACGAAGCTCCGAGTTGGCTGGTCGCGGAGATTGGACAGGCGATCGAGCGCGGATGGAGCGGGCCGGAGTTTCACCGCCCGCAGGCGACTGGCGGTGACTGGGCCCGTACCGAAGAGCAAGACCACCGGTTGCGAGCGCTGAAAACCGTACTTGCCGACTTCGGCGAGAATCTCGACTTAGACCCGTCGCTGCTCTGGCCCACCGTCAGCCTGGAGCGGATAGCGGCTGCGCCTGAAGCCTGGCGTACCGAGCTATTCGATGAGGCCACGCCGGAGGTACGGCAATGGCAGCGGCGGCAGTTCGGCGGCGCACTGGCAGCAGTCTGCGCCAGCCTGGAATGGCAGTCCGGCGAGGCTTCCTCGCAGGATTGACGGCCCAAATTGGAAATGTGGGGGAGAGTATGCCGGAGGCGGGACAGGGACTGGGGTCAGCGCCAGGCGCCAGCGATGGCCCGGCGTTCGAACCCGGTATCACTCGGGCTCCAGGTCGCGTCCGGGTATGGGATGCCAGTAGACGTTGCCCGGGGCAAACTTCTCGTCCAGGTCTCGGTCGTTTCTGACGCTGGCGACGGCGGCGTGGGCCGGGCAGCCAGTGAACCGGGTCAGGAACCGGGCATTCCGCAGGGCGCGGTCGGTGTCGCGCTGGTCTGCCGTAAATGACGCCTCTACGGCGATATAGTTAGTCTGGTTCCCGTCAATTACTTCGATAATCAGGTCGGCGTACCGGAAGCTCCGGAGTTCGTTGGCCGGGATGTCGCCGCCTGAGGCCTTTTGCGCCATGCGCACCATGTCCGCACGGGTGACGGTTCGGACGTATTCCATCCCCATGTCGACGGCTATGCCGGGGGCATCATCAACGGCGGTGGCTCGGGCGTGGGCGCCTTTGATTTGGGCGGTGTCGTCGGTAATCCGGTCTAGGCGGCGGATAATGCGTTCGTTAAGCTCCTTTTGTTCCTCAACGGATACCGCCATCCGCCTGTTGAGCTCCTCTAGTCGCTCCACGGAGGCCGCGATTCGCTCGTTGAACTGCTCTTGCCTGGCGGTGAATGCCGTCATCTGCTCTATGAAGGCGTTGAACCGGTCGGGCAGTTGCATCAACTCGTCGCCCAGTATCTGGGCGCGCACCGCCGCTTTCCATTCGGGGTTTTCGGAAAGGGCGCGCAATAAGTCATCCGTGTTATTGATGGTGGTCATGGCTTTTTTCTTGCCGTGGGTTGGCCCTTACTCGCAAGTAGACCCCAGCGGATTGGACGCTTCCTAACCGAGTGTATCATAGTCGCAGGCGGCACGATGTACCTCTCCTAATCTGCCAAGGGGTTCATTCGCAAAACTACCCCCGGAAGCCAGAAACCCCTTGAGCATATCCACCATCAGAACAATGTTGCTTATAACGGCCTCCTGCGCTGTTGCTGGAACGTTGTAGCCAAGTATGGAGCAGACAAGGTCGCGGGGCAAAGGTCGGAGGGTCGCTGAACAAGGTTAGGAGCGCGGGCAAGATTCGCAGGGGATGCTATCGTATTTCTCCCTGAATTAGCCATGAGATGACCGGGAGAGCGCGGGCAATTTGATACGATAAGGAATAGTTAGCTGAAATGCTGCTCACATCCACGCTAGGCAGACCTTTCTAGCCCTTTCTAGGTTGATGTGTCGAGCTTTCGAGAGTGGTTGAGCTGCAAGCGAAAACTGCCACGATTGGCAACGCCGCGACTACGGCCGTAAGCGCCAGGGTGACTTTCGCCCCATCTAGCTTTGGGCAAACGCCCTAGGCCCTGGCCGGTTGGTTCGGAGTCATCAGAGTCTGGCAGAACCGGGCGGTGGCCATTAGATCGGGAATCACCACGTACTCGTTGACCGTGTGCATCTCGTTGGTTGACATGCCCACAACCACACAGTCGATGCCGTTGAGGCGCATGGCGTTCGCATCGGTGCCGCCGCCGGAGGGCCGGATGTCCGGCTCCAACCTCAGATCCCGCAACAACCCGGTGACCAGCCGGACCACCGGCTCGTTGGGGTCTAGATTGTACATCTGGAACATCATTTCCAACTCATTATTGATGGTCGCCTCGTGGTATTTTTCCCGGGCCCGTTGCAGGGTGGCCGCCACCTGCATGCGCAGCAGGTCCACGGTCTCGGTGTTGTGGCTGCGGAACTCACCGCCGAAGGTGGCCTCCACTGGGACGGCGTTCCGAACTGTGCCCCCGGTGATGAGACCGACGTTGAAAGTTGTCTCCTCGTCAAGACGGCCGTTGGGGAGCTCGTTGATGATTTCGGAAGCGATGCGGATGGCCGACAGGCCCTTCTCCGGCTCGACGCCGGCATGGGCGCCGCGGCCGGTCACCGTAACGTCGAACTTCATGTAGGTGGGGCTGGCTCCGGTGATGGTGTTGACCGGGCCGTTGCCGTCGAATACCACTGCCTCCTTGCATTTGATCATCGAATAGTCCAGGTTGGCCGCCCCCACCAGCCCGATCTCCTCCCCCCTAGTGAATACGACCTGCACCGGGCGCCGGGGCGAACCGTCTTCCACAGCCGACTCCAACGCCTCCATGATGGAGGCGACGCCGGCTTTGCAGTCGCCGCCGAGAATCGTGGTTCCGTCGGACGTTACCCGGTCGCCCACTACTTGGGGATTGATGCTCCGGCCCGGCTCTACGGTGTCCATGTGGGCCGACAACAGCAACGGGTCCGCGCCCTCCTCCGAGGCTATCAGGTTGCCGTGGGCGTCCCGCTCCACGGTAAAGCCCAGCCGGGTCAGTTGGGCGGTCAGATGCTGGGCAACATCCTCCTCCTCGTCCGACGGGCTGTCGATCTTGACCAACTCGCAAAACGCGCTGACCAATCGTTCTTGGTCTATCATTGCATTCCTCCGAAGTCACCCCGGATAACCCAACTCGGCGGGCCGCCGCCTCTCCGGAGGCGACTGGTCAGGTTTTCGGTATTATACATTATGGTATCTCAATGTATTTTGGCGCCGGACGGCGATTAGGCAGTTGAGCCAATGGATAAAGGAAACGAACAGGCGGCTGAAGTCACAGGGCAACAACTCGATGACTCCCCTCTAGCGGACCTGATGCGGGAGATCGTATCGTGCCGGAGTTGTCCCCGTTTGGTGGAGCACCGGGAATATATGGGGCGGAAAAAGCGGGCGTCCTACTCACAATGGGACTACTGGGCAAAGCCGGTGCCCAGCTTTGGCGACCCTCTCGCGCCGCTCATGCTGGTGGGCCTTGCTCCCGCTTCCCACGGCGGCAACCGCACTGGCCGCGTGTTTACCGGCGACCCCTCGGCCAGCTTCCTGACCGCAGCAATGTTCCGGGCCGGGTTGGCCAACCAACCGACCTCGGAGCATCGGGACGACGGGCTGCGGCTGACTGGCGCCTACGTCTGCGCCGCCGTCCGGTGCGTCCCGCCGGGCGACCGGCCGACGCCGGAGGAGCGCCGCACCTGTCTGCCATACCTGGCGCGTGAAATGCAACTTCTTCCCAACCTCCGGGTCGTGATGACTCTGGGACAAATCGCCTTTCAGTCGGTCATACAGTGTCTGGGGGAACGGGCATCGCAACGCCCGCGTGCCAAATTCAGCCACGGAGAAACCTACAACTTCGACCCATCGCTGCCGGGAGTCGTAGCCTCGTACCATCCCAGCCCCCGAAACACCAACACCGGCCGACTGTCGATGGAGCAACTGGTCGAAGTGCTGTCTCACGCGAAGGGATTAAGCGAGCGCTGCTAGGCATTTCGTTCCTTGTTCGGAACGAACATAGTAGCGCACGATATGACCAGAGTGCCGAGGCGCGTGATAGGTCAAAATTACTTGTCGTTATATTGGACGTAAAGTTAGACTCGTAGATGTCAATATCGAGAGAGATAAGCCGGAACGGTTTATTATGACAAAAGAAGAGATGACTTTCGAAGAACATGCCCGTACTGCTTTGGAGTTCTTAGACCATTCAAACCGGCAGTTTGCTGCCGGGGATGCTCTACAAGGTTCAGAGAAGCTATGGGGTGCAGCATCGCACGCTGTTTTGGCCATAGCTAAACAACGAAATTGGCGGTTTGGCAAATACAATGCCCGGCTAGCCGCAGTGGACAGGCTGGCTCAAGAATACAATGACCCCTTGTTGGTTGCGAGTTTCTCCGTAGCCCAGAAGTTCCATACCAACTTCTATTGCGATTCTATGGAAGACGATGAGATCGCGCGTGACCGCCCGATTGTGGAACACTTTGTTCGACGGATCATGACCATAATGGAACTCGATTATCTGCACAGTTAGGTGGATTTGTGCTTCGGGGCGAATAAGGCTGCTTGGGGAGAGGAGCAGAAGACTCTGCAGACCACCCAAAATTTTTCGCTTACGAGGTCGTTGGTGGAGTAGAGGAATAACGCGATGGCCAATTGGACAGTGGATATGCGGTACAGCAGGCTCTTAACGGTAGCGAAGAAGTGGTTGCGGCGATGTCAGCAACCATAGGGGGCATGGGCTTACAGTCGGCTGTTTCGCTGTGAGTTATGTATTTCTACTAGCCAGTAGAGCGTCGAAAGTCAGGGGTTTTGGCTAGGAAGCTATATAATTCGCGGTTCTTGTTTGCGGTTGTCCTGCTGTCGGTCGGTGCGCTTGCTGCGGGGTTAGTTTGGGCAGGGTTCGTGGCGTCAGGTCAGCCATGGGACGGAGCCCAACGTGATGCGGCGCCCTTGGCTCCTGATGCTCCTACGGAGCGCCAGTGGGCGGGTGAAACACCCACTCCGGTCTCTCGGTGGCGTCCTTCCGTTTCGCCAAGTCTCGTTGGTTCCGGTTCTCGGGAACCGGTCCGAACCGTAGTGGGTGCCGGCCCACCGGTCCGGAACGAGGTCCGCCCGAGTTCGACAGTGCCTGCCCGGGAGTTGGCAGCCAACGGGTCCCCGACGCCGGAGGAAGCACGGCCTTCGGGATTACACCCGGAACCGACACGTCCACACACTCCGGACACTCCGGCCCCCGCTGAGGTTTCGAATTCGTCTGGTGTCCCCACCGCCACGGTCTTCCCTCTTCCCGCCCCAACACCCGCCCCGGAACCGGCAAAGGCCCTCGTCGACCCGGCAACCGCCGCACCCATTCCGACCCCCGTACCTGTTCCTGCTGAAGTACCGGAACCATCTCGGCCACCACCCCCGGCTCCCGTACCGACACCCGCCGCCCGCCCAACCCCTTCGGCCCCATCTCCTCCCCCACCGTCCCCGGAACCCACATTCACGCCCACGCCCACATTCACGCCCACGCCTACGTCCACTCCAATCCCCGGTTACCGTCTGTTCATCAACAACGAGCAGGTGCTGCCGGGCCAGATCACAATAACGATGACGAACGGGGAGATCACTCTATTCCAACTACCCAATGCCGACGGGACCTATTACCGCAACTCGATTGTGAGTTTCGAGGTCAAGGCGGCGGCAGGCTACAAAGCCATCGTGGCGGCGGTGAACAATTGGGACGGCGACAGGGCGCAGGTAGCGATGATATCTGACCGCTACGTGGTGGTCGTATATGATCCCATCGTCACCCCAACGCCGGTGCCCACTCCGGCGCCAGTCCCCCCGGTGCCAGCACCGGGGCCCGCCCCAACGCCGGCGCCCGCCCCAACGCCGGTGCCCACGCCGGTACCCGCCCCAACGCCGGTGCCCACGCCGGTACCCGCCCCAACGCCGGTGCCCACGCCGGTACCCGCCCCAACGCCGGTGCCCACGCCGGTACCCGCCCCAACGCCGGTGCCCACGCCGGTACCCGCCCCAACGCCGGTGCCCACGCCGGTACCCGCCCCAACGCCGGTGCCCACGCCGGTGCCCGCCCCAACGCCGGTGCCTACGCCGGTGCCCACGCCGGTACCCGCCCCAACGCCGGTGCCCACGCCGGTACCCGCCCCAACGCCGGTGCCCACGCCGGTACCCGCCCCAACGCCGGTGCCCACGCCGGTGCCCGCCCCAACGCCGGTGCCCACGCCGGTACCCGCCCCAACGCCGGTGCCCACGCCGGTGCCCGCCCCAACGCCGGTGCCCACGCCAGTGCCCGCCCCAACGCCGGTGCCTACCCCGGTACCCGCCCCAACGCCGGTGCCCGCCCCAACGCCGGTGCCCGCCCCAACGCCGGTGCCTACCCCGGTACCCGCCCCAACGCCGGTGCCCGCCCCAACGCCGGTGCCCACGCCAGTGCCCGCCCCAACGCCGGTGCCCACGCCAG
The DNA here is from genome assembly GCA_965220625.1 of Dehalococcoidia bacterium. Taxonomy (GTDB): domain Bacteria; phylum Chloroflexota; class Dehalococcoidia; order Lucifugimonadales; family UBA3495; genus VXOI01. The sequence goes on along the minus strand of CBDCQN010000003.1, from coordinate 353,359 downwards.
TGCCCGCCCCAACGCCGGTGCCCACGCCGGTGCCCACGCCGGTACCCGCCCCAACGCCGGTGCCTACGCCAGTACCCGCCCCCACACCGGTGCCTACGCCAGTACCCGCCCCCACACCGGAACCGGAACCCACACCGGAACCGGAACCCACGCCGGAGCCGGAACCCACGCCGGAGCCGGAACCTCTGGCGGAGGAACTGATCGTATTCTCCTCGAACCGTGACGGTGGGGTTGATACCTACACCATGGGAATCGAGGGCTTGGGGGTGGCGAAACTTATCGACTCGGCGGCCGACCCCTCTTGGTCCTCCGGCGGGACCCACCTCGCCTTCGTCAGCAACCGTGACGGTGACGACGAAATCTATTGGGCTGCCAATACCGGGGACCAGCTAAAACGTCTGACCAATTCCCCAGGGGTGGATACATCCCCGGCGGTCTCCCCTGACGGTACTAAAATCGCTTTTGTGTCCTACCGGGACGGCAACCCTGAAATCTATCTCTTGGACCCGGACGATGGCTCTCAAACCCGTTTGACGGACAACCCGGCCCACGATCTCTACCCAGATTGGTCGCCCTCCGGAGACCGTATAATCCTTGCCAGCGACCGTGACGGAAATTTCGAGATATACACGATGAACGTCGACGGTACCGCTCTCACCAATCTTTCATCCGACTCGTCTAACGATATTCATCCCAGTTGGTCCCGCGACGGCGTTTGGATTGCCTTCGCCTCTGACCGGCAAGTAGAAAACGAGGGAGGAGACTGGGAAGTCTACCGTATGAAGACTGATGGGTCGGATACTATCCGGTTGACCGATACGGCCGCCGTGGACGACTCTCCAGTTTGGTCTCCATTGGGGTACGAAATCGCTTTCCGAACGGACCGTGACGGCAATTCCGAAATCTACCAGATGTTCAACGACGGCTCTGGACAATTCAATATGAGCAGGAACCCCGCCGACGACTACTTCCCCGACTGGGGGCCGTGACTTGCCCTCCGCCTCCGCCGGGCCGATTGCCTGTCGGCCGCAGTGGGATTTTCGCTCCCGTCGGTCCTCCTTCTTGTTGACATCGTTTGGGGTATCGGGCACAATCCGGCTCAATCCCAACCTTCCTTGAAGGAGTGACCGTGATGCTGAAGGTCGGCCACGTGGTAGTACGGCCAGGCAGGAAACTCGGCGACGAACCGGTGGAAATACCGGTCCCCGAAGAGCTGGAAACCGTCCCTGGAATCCCCATGGTCAGCAAAGACATCGACTTTTACAGCCGGGAGTACCCGTTGCAACGCCAGCAGGTGGAGCATGCGGCGGACACCGAGTGGGCCCCGACAGCCGGTACTCCGGCGATGCAGAAATACCACCATGAGCACCAAGAAGTGATGGAGCAGTTCTACCCGTTGATGAACCGCTCCGGCGACCTGCCGCCCACTGGCACGCCTACCGGCGGCGACGTTACCGACCTGATTCGCAACAAGGCCCGCGAGATGGGCTATCTGGAAGTGGGTTTCACCGCCCATGACCCGCGCTATATCTACCAAGACCGCAAAGACCACGTTAAGTTCGGCAACGCCATCTGTCTGGCCTTGGAGCAGGACTTTGCCGAGACACAGACGGCCCCCAGCATGGCCGCCGAACACGGCCACTACGGCACATACGAAATTCAGGCTCCCATGGGCCTGGAGATGGTCGATTTCATCCGGTCGCTGGGCTACGGCGCACAGGTGCACGGTCCCAGCAACCATAGCGCGGCCACCATCCCCATGTTCGTAGCTGCCGGGCTGGGCCAGTTGGGCGCCAACGGCCAGTTGCTGACTCCCCACGCCGGGGCGCGATGCCGTCTGCAGATCATCACCACCGATGCCCCGGTTACCTTCGACGCCCCGGTGGACTATGGATTCCACGCATTCTGCCAAGTCTGCCAGGTGTGCGTGAACCGGTGTCCCGGCCGCGCCCTGATGCGGGAGAAGATATGGTGGAGGGGTGTCGAGAAGAACAAGCTGGTCTACAAGCGATGCCGTCCCGTGATGTCCCGGTACGAGGGCTGCGCAATATGCATGAAGGTCTGCCCGATTAACAAGTACGGGGCCAAAGCGGTCATGGAGCACTACGTCGAGACGGGTCTCGTGCTGGGTAAGGGCACGCACGATCTGGAGGGTTACACCCTCCACGAAGAGAACACCGGCCGATACGCCACCGGGTATTTCGGGCCTGGGGAGCTGCCGACCTTCGACGGCAATTTCTTCAAGATCCCGGCAGGCACCCGGGAACACGCCGCGCTGGACGAGTTTATAGACTACCTCAAGGACAACAGAGGGGAGTTGGAGCGGCCAGAGTCCGACAAGGCGCTGTTCGACTTCCGCGACCGGATGCGCCAGATAGTTGGCGGCGAGAGCGTCAGCGACAGCACGATGTTCTAGGTCTCAGACAGGTCCAGACAGCACCATCGAAGGGAGGAGACCACGGTTTCCTCCCTTCTTCTACGCCCGGCAACTACACCGGCGGCCGGGGTCCTGAAACCCTTGTCGGGCTAACCTGCGCCGTCCCCGCCCGATACGTGATCGTGGTAAATCCTGCCTTCCTTCATGACCAGTTGGACCCGTTCGTTGTTTTGAAGAATGGTGATGTCGGCCAGCGGGTCGCCGTCCACCACCACGATGTCCGCCAGCTTCCCCGCTTCCACCGTTCCCAGCGAGTCCTCCAACCCCAGGCATCCGGCCGCCCAACTGGTGCCGGCCATCAGAGCCTGCATGGGCGTCATCCCGGCGGCGACCAACAGCTCCAACTCTTTGGAGTTATTGCCATGTTCCCAGCCCCCGGCGTCCGTGCCAGCCACTACTTTCACGCCGGCGGCGAGGGCCTTTTGAACAGTCTCCAGGTGGTGGTGCTTGAACGCTTGGGACTCGGCTTGGGCTACGGGGTTGCCCCGAACTTCGTGGAAAGTGAACACGGTCAACGTCGGCGCCAGATAGGTGTTCTGGTCGGCCATCATCTTGAGAAGGTCGGGCTCCAGGTCGAGATAGCAACCGTGCTCGATGGAGTCGACGCCGGCCTCAACCGACGTCCGCAGCCCCGGCCCGCCGATGGCGTGGCACGCCACCCGACGGCCCTGGGCGTGGGACTCGTCCACCAGCGCCTTCAACTCTTCAAGGCTATAGGCGTTGTCCGAGTCGCCATGGGTCGGGTTGCCGAAACCGGTCTGAAACACCTTGATCAGGTCTGCGCCCACTCGAACGTTCTCCCTGACGGCGGCGCGGACCCCGTCCACGCCGTCGGCGATGCCGTAGGGAATATTGGGGTCTGGCATGTTGGTGCGCCGGTAGCCGGACGGAGTCGGGCGGTCTTGGGTCCCGTGGGTTGGCGATAAGGGCCCTGCCGCAACCAAGAGCCGTGGGCCATCCACGATCCCCTCGTTGACCGCCGCCTTGAATCCGCCGTCCAGCCACCCACAGTCACGAACGGTGGTGTAGCCCGTGCGCAGAGTCGCTTCCATGACCCGGCCGATTCGCACAGCCCGGGTACTCGCCGGCTCGGCATACCCCCAACGGCTCGCCAGCTCGTAGGTGAAAGACGCCAAGTGGTCATGACAGTCGATTAGCCCGGGCAGCACCGTCTTGCCGGTCACGTCAACCTGCCGCGCCCCTTCCGGGACCACCACTGCGGCGCCGGGCCCGGCAGCCGCAATACGGCCGTCGTCACCCACCAACACCGTGGCCCCGGCCAAGGGTTCACCACCTTTACCGTCGATAAGAGTGCCGCCTGTCAATGCCAACATCATCGTCCTCCGATCTGTTAAACCACAGGGATAACGGGGGCCACCGAGCTTATTCCAGCCGCACTTGTACGCCGGCGCGTTCTTCCTGGAGGGTAAGGACTATCGAGCTGTCGTTGTCTTCCCAGCCCCGGGACATGGCCTCGCTATACAGTTCCCGGCAGACCTCGGCTAGGGGCATGGGCACGTCGTAGGCTTCGGCCAGCTCTTCGCCCAAGTGGAGGTCTTTATTGGCGGTCCTGAGGGCGAACCGGGCTTTGAAGTCCCCTTGGAACAGGGTGTCAGGCAGCCGCCCCCACAGGTTGCTCATCCGCCCGATGGCCCCGTTGCGAAAAACGTCGACAATGGTCTCGGCGGGCACCCCCGACTTGATGGCCAGGGTCCAGCATTCCGTCATGGCGAGGTCGGCGCAAAAGACGGCGGTGTTGTGCATTATCTTGCAGATGCAGCCGGTGCCGCTGCCGCCGGTGTGCTTGACCCGTTCTCCAATCGCCTCCAAGACGGGCAGGCAGCGCCGGAAAACCGCTTCGTCTCCGCCCACCATCACCAGAAGGTCCCGGACCATCGCGCCCTCGACTCCGCCACTGACCGGCGCGTCGAGCATGGCGACGCCCTTTTCGGCGAAAGCCTCGTGCACCCGCCGGGCGAGAAGCGGCGAGTTGGTGGTGTGGTCGATGTAGACGGAGCCTTCCCGCGCCCCTTCAAGGATGCCGCCCGGCCCGAGTGTAACCGGCTCCATCTCGGCCGGACCCGGAAGGCAGGAGCAGGTTATGTCGCACTGGGCTGCCACGTCCCGGGGCGACCCGGCCCAAAGGGCTCCCGCTTGGACCAACGGGCCGGCTTTGTCCTCCACGATGTCGTGGACCACCAGTTCGAAACCGGCCTTGAGGATGTTGGCGGCCATGGGAGTGCCGATATTCCCGGTGCCGATAAAGCCTATACGCATGATTCCCCCGTTTTTAACCGCAGATAACACAGAGGACACGGAGAGTTAAATTAAGAAGCTCTGCGTTCTTTGTGTTCTCTGTGGTTAATCGAGTTTGTAGAGGCGGGCCGGGTTGTCCCAGAGGATGCGGCGCTTGCTCTCGTCGGACAACGGCAGCTTCAGGAATGTATCGATGGTGTTGGGATACTTGGCGTCGCCGTGGGGGTAGTCACTGGTGGTAAGCAGCCGCTCGTCGCCGGCGGCCTCTATCACGTGGGAGACGAACGCTTCTTCGCACTCGACGGCGGCGTAGCCCTGCCGGTTGAAGTACTCCGAGGGCAACAGCTTGAGTTGCTGCATCTCGCCGTAGGGGCTTCGCCACTCGTAGTGTTCGTCCATACGGCCCAGCCAGAAGGGCAGCCAGCCGCACTGGCCTTCCAGGAAAGCGAACTGCAACCGGGGGAAACGCTCCATCACCCCGGCCATGATGATGTCCATGCAGCACATCATCTGCTCCACCGAGTGGGTGGCGATATGGGCGATGCCCAGGTCGTCGGGGAACCGGTCGGCCCCGGCCGCCGGCATCCGCGACCCGGTGGTCTCGTGGAAGCCCACGGGAACGTCGAGGTCCTGGATGGTGGCCCACAACTGGTCGTAGTGCGGGTCGTGCCAAGACCGGTCGTTATACATGTTCGGACGCAGGAAGACCGCCTTGAATCCCAGTTCCTTCACGCAACGCCGGGCTTCCAGCACCGCGGTCTCCACATCGTGGGGCGAGAGCGCCGCCGCGCCGAACATGCGGGCAGGGTCGGCGGCCTGGATGTAGTCGTACAGCCAGTTGTTATAGGCCCGGCAAGCGGCTTCGGCGAACCGTGGGTCCATTCCGTTGCGGGCGGTAATGAACATACCCGCCGTCGGGTAGAGCACCGCGAGGTCGAGGCCCTCGTTGTCCATTGCTTTTACCTGAGAGGCGGGATCGAAATTGGCGGCTATCTCCTCGGCATACCGCGTGGCCAGGGAGTCCTCTTCTTCGGTGCTGCGGGCGGGCCAATTGTAGTCGGTCATGCTGGCCATCACGTCGCCTTCGACGATGGTGCGAATGTCCCAGCGGCGTTCGCTGAGCCGGCGCGGAGCCCGGTCCTTGAATTCTGGGTCGATATATTTCTCCCACAGGTCCACGGGTTCCATAACATGCAGCTCGGCATCGATTATCTTGAATCCATTTTTTGCCATTACGGCTCAACCTCCTGCGATTCCTGGCTCGAACATTAACGATGGAACGGGGCTAAAATGCCTGCCAGTAGCGGCGGCCCTCGGTGCGGACGATTTTCCCGAACCCAGGGGCCGCCATGTGGACGGCGGCCACCGGCATACTCTCCCGCTCCAAACGGTCCATCAGGTCGCGGCGGGTGATGCGGGTCTGCTCCGGGTCGATGTCAGCCCGGGAAACCCAATCGGTGTTTTCGACCTGGGCGGTACTGTGCAACACGTCGCCCAGCACCAGCCCCTGCTCGCCTTGAGATGAGATCAGCAGGCTCATGTGGCCGGGGGTGTGGCCCGGGGTCGGCAGGCTGGTAATCTCGCTGGTGAGCTGGTGTTCGCCGTCCAGTAGCTCCAGGACGCCCAGTCCTTCCAGAGGCCAAACGCAGTCGGGAGCCTTGGCGAAGCGGGCCTCGATCAACTCAGGGTCGTGACAGGCCTCCCAGTCTTTGGCGCTGATGTAGTACTTGGCGTTGGGGAACGTCGGGACGTAATTGCCGTCTTGAGAGACCAGGTTCCAGCCGACGTGGTCCAGGTGGGCGTGGGTCATAAACACCATGTCCACCTCTTCCGGGCTGACGCCGTGGGCGGAGAAGTCGTTCAGCAGCTCGCCCCAAGGCGTTTCCGGGGAGGGCTTCGGGCCCATGCCCGTGTCCACGGCGATCGTGCGGCCGTCGGACCGGATGAGGAAGCACGCCACGTTGAGGCTGAGGTTGCCCTCAGGCGTCAGGTGGTGCTCAAGGCCGCTCCAGTCCTCCTTGGGGATGGCCGGGAAGAAGTCGCATAGATCGAACTCCAGCAGCCCGTCGGAAAGAGAAGTGATTTCGACGTTGCCAATGGTCAACTTGTTGCCTGGCAATTCCAGCCTCCTCGAATTGCGATTCCGGCCCGCGCGAATGGGCCAATCGATGGCGCCAGTATAGAACGGCGATTTGAGGAGTGGCAAACGCAGGGGTGGCAACTGGGTCTCTGCCCCATGACCTTATGGCGTGGTCCCAAACACCTGGTCGGCCACCCGGTCATAGATACTGCTGTTAAAGTTTATTTTCACCGTCCCATTACCGGCCCCTTCCTTTAGCGCCTTGTCTTTCCAGGCCTCGGTCAATTCCATCTCCAGCTTAAGTCTCATCCTGTCGTCGAGTTCCCGCGACTCCGGGGCCAACAGCACCTCGATAATAAAGACGTCGTCCTGGACGTAGTATGGGTGCCCCACCTCGCCGGGAGAGAGGGCGGCGGCGCCGTAGAGCAGCGGGTCCAGGTCGGGGAAAGCGCCCGGGGGCACCCAGCCGACATAGCCGGAGGGGTCGGCGTATCCATCCGAGCGGCCCACTTCCCGGGCAACGGCCTCAAAGTCCTCCACCTGCAGCCGGTGCGCCACCTGGTCCGGCTGCAAGCCGTTGGAACCCGCTTCGTCAGGGTCGATGGGAAGCCGAATCCACCGGACCTCCACCTGTTCCTGCGGGCTTTCAATCTCTTGGCTCAGCATCAGCAACAAGCCATATTCGGTCAGTTCTTCCTCTATGATCACCCGGTATTCCAAATCTGTGAGGCCGGTGGCGGTGAGAAAGGCCTGGTAGGTGTCCTGAAACTCCAACTCCAACTGGCCGGGCTCGGTCTCCTGCCCTGCTGCGGCCGTGGGCTGGAACTGGCGGTGCAGCTCGGCATCGATGGCTTCTTCGGTCGGCTGGATGCCCAGTTCCGGGGCAGCCTGGCGCAGAATCTCGGCGTTTATCATGTTTAGCAGGGATTCGAAGGGAACGGCACTAAGGTCAACGTGGCGACCATGGTAGTGGTTGACACTCTGGAGCACCCGGATCCGCTGCACTAGGTCGCTGACTGTGAACTCGACGTCGTTGACGTTGCCGACCCATTCCAACGACAAATCATCTCCGCCACGAGCGGCGCTGGAGTCGTCGTCACCCGGGGATTGCAGCCCGCACGCGATCTTTGCTCGGATGTAGTCAGTGGGAGGCCCTCCGTCGTCCGGTTGCAACGCTGCGGCTATTCCTTCCGACCCGCCCAGCTCGTTAATTAGGCATTGCAGGCTTTCCCGGTCGTCAGGGCCCATCTCCAAGGAGGGGCCGACAGCCTGCCACTCCTCTTCGTTCAGGCAGGAAAGCGTCAGGAGGAAGGCGGCTATATCTCCAACCATGGCGGACACGACGACCCCGGCAGGCCTCACGGCGCGAACGTCAAAGTCCGCGAATCCGCTGCGGACGCACTTTGAGGTCTCCTCGGTCAGCGGCCCGGTTTGGCCGATAAGTCCGTTCAGGAAGAGCCTCAGCAGCGTCTCGTCCCCCAGGCATTGGATCAATTTCGCGGTCTCTTCGGATGAGGTTAGTTCCGGGGCGCTCATCAGCGCCATGAGCCGCCGTGGGTCGGAATTATCCGAAACACAGGCCTGCTCGGCGCCCGACAACTCGGACATGAACGCGTCCGGGTCCTTCATGTCAAGGGGAGCGAGCGCTCCTGACACCGAAGCGGACTTTGGGGCTTCCTCTGTCGGAGCCGGCGTTGCTGTTGGGCTGGAGCAACCCAACAGAACCACCATTGCCAAGAAGATAGCGCAATACAATGGTTTCAACACGGAGCCGGTTTCAACACGGAGGCCAACTTACAGATATTGATGGCGCAAGTATAGGATGGCGATTCGAGGAGTCGCAAACGCAGGGGTGCCTGTCGGGGTCTCTACCCCATGGCTATGTCATTCTGGAAGAGCGAAGCGACCACGAATCCAGCCCCGGGCCCGGCTGGTTGTTTCGGAGGCAGGACCCTTCACTCCGTTCCGGGTGACGGTGGGCCTTGGGGGTGACAGTGAGGGTTGGGGGCTACAATTGATCGTGAGGGGTGACCACGTCATAGCGTGGGTGATTGGCTGCGAGAATCAGTGGGTCTGGGCTAACTGCGGTGGTCGGCTGCAACCCGCCCGTCTTTGAGCACCAGCAGCAGGCGGCGGAGGTGCTGTATGTCTTCCAACGGGTTTGCGGAGACGGCGATCAAGTCGGCCCGTTTGCCGGGCTCCACGGTGCCCGACTCCGACCCCACTCCGCAGAGTTCGGCGGCGTTCTTGGTGGCGGCGATGAGGGCCTGCCACGGCGTCGCGCCGTCCTTTACCCAGAGGCCCAGCTCGAGCAACGCCGAATCGCTCAAGGGCATCAGGTCGGAGCCCAAGGCCATCCGCACCCCCGCGTCCAGAGCGGTCCGGAACCAGCGGCGGTGTTCATCAACGGCGGCTTCGGCGCGGCGCACCAGGTCGGGGGCCAGGTTCTTTCGCTCCACGTAGTCCCGTTCCCACTCGGACTCGGCCTGCGCCGGGGTCAGGTGGGTGATGCCTAGGGTGGGCACGTACCAGGCTCCGCTCTCCAGGAAACCGGTGATGCAGTCTTCGTCCATCACGTAGCCGTGTTCGACGCTGTGAGCGCCGAGCCGGATGGCGGCTTTCACCGCCCCAGGGTTGGTGGCGTGGGCCATGACCGGCATGGAGCGCTGGCGGCACAAATCGAATGCCGCCTCCAACTCTTGGGGCAGCAGGAACGAGTCCAGGTGCCGGTCCCAATGGGGCCCCATGATGCCGCCGGACAGGTTCAGCTTGATGTGGTCTACCCCGTTCTTGATCTGCTCCCGGATGGCTTCCACGAACCCGTAGGGGCCGTCGCACTCCCGTGCGTGGCCGGAGGTCAGGAAATGGCCGCCGGTGGTGGTGAGGAAATTGCCGCAGGCAAACACCCTGGGCCCGGCCGGCCCTCTCGGCTGCTCGAAGGCGCGTTTCCAGGCCACGTCCATGAAGTGCCCGGCGCCGGCGCAGCGCACTGAAGTCACGCCGGCCTCGATGAGTCCGCGCGCCAGGTTCTGGCCGAACCAGGCCGTCAGTTGGGAAATGGTGGCGCCTGCGGGATTGGGGTATTCGGGGTGGATGTGGACGTCCCACAAGCCGGGCAGAAGGTACGCCCCCTGGAGGTCGATAACCTCGTGCCGGCCGCGTTCCGGAGGTACTGCGGGGTCATCGTCTGGCGTCACCGCAACGATCCGCCCGTCGTCCACGGTTACGGTCATACCGGCCCGGACGGCCGGTATGACACAATCAATGAGGTTGCAGTTGGTGAGAACGAGGGGCACCGGGCCCTGCCTACAACGACCGGGCGCCCGCTGGACTACTCAGGTCTTTAACGTGAATGTTGGAGACCAGCATGATCAACTCGTCGAGGCGGCGCACCTCGAACTCGGCGAACTCGTCCTCGACGACCATGTAACGGGAGACCACTTCCCAGATCTCCTTCTTCATGGCCTCCAGTTTGTCCGGCGCCAGGTCAATACGGTCCTGTATCAACACCATGCGCAGGCGGTTGTGGGCGGCGTCCTTGGAGTTTTCGCTGTTGGCAATGCCAACGAGCCAGCGAATCAGCTCACGCATGGGAATACGCCCTCCCGCTCATGCCCATCATTTCCCGCAGCCGCCCGAACAAGCCGGACTTGGGCTCAATGGCGACCAAGGGCAGGTCGTCGCCGTCCACCCGGGCGGCAATCCTCTGGAAGGCCGCGCCGGCGGGAGATTTGTTGTCATGCACCACGGGAATGCCCCGGTTGGCGGCGACCACGGTCCGGTCGTCGGCGGGCACCAGCCCCACCACTTCAACAGCCAGCAGGCTCTCCACGTCGTTCTGGTCCATCATGTCGCCACGGCGCACCATGTCGGCGGCGATGCGGTTGATGATCAGCTTGGGCCGGTGGAGGCCGGCCGACTCCAAAAGTCCGATCACCCGGTCCGCGTCCCGGATGGCCGAGACCTCCGGAGTGGTTACTATCACCGCTTCCTGGGCGGCGGCGGTGGCGTTCTTGAATCCCTGCTCGATGCCGGCCGGGCAGTCTATCAGGACGTAGTCGAACTCCTTCTCCAACTCTTCGCACATGTCCCGGAGCTGTTCGGGCCCGATGCTGTCCTTGTCCCTGGTCTGGGCGGCGGGTATCAGGTAAAGCTCCAGTTCGTGCTTGTCCTTGATCATGGCCTGGCGAAGCTTGCACTTGCCTTCGATGACGTTGACCAGGTCGTATACGATCCGGTTTTCCAGGCCCATTATCACGTCCAGGTTGCGGAGGCCGATGTCGGTGTCCACGACCACGACCTTGTGGCCGCGCATGGCTAGGGCGGTGCCGATGTTGGCGGTCGCGGTGGTCTTGCCGACGCCACCTTTGCCCGAGGTCAGAACGATGGTCCTACCCTTCATAAGGTACCCCTTTGGTGTATCTCGCGAACCGGCCCGCGAAAGGCGCCACCAGGATGGTCCGGCGCCGCACGTAAGCAATAACGGGGCGGGTCGCGGCAGACTTGGGCTTCTTCTTCGACGGTGGAGGCGCCACGGCCTCGTGAGGCCCGATTTGAATCCTGGGTGAAGCAAGCTCGGTGGCGATGACCACCGCACGGGCGTCGCCCGACGCTCCGGCGTGCACCAACCCCTTCAGCGTCCCCAGCACGACGATGTCGCCGGCGGCGCGTATTTCGGCGCCCGGATTCACGTCGGCCAGCACCACGACGTCACCAGGGTGGTCTACGAACTCGCCCGAGCGGAATGGCGCCTTGATCAAAAGGGTTTCTTCGGACCGGTTACGGCTGAGGCCCTTGACGTTGGTGTAGGGGGTTTTCTCGACCGGGGACGGCGGCGGATTCGGGACCGCTCCCACCGGGTTTTCCACGACGGCGAGCGGGGCGTTGTACACGGTTGGGGGTTGAACGGCGGACGGACTGGGTTCCCGGCGGCAGGACCCGCTTTCCAACGCGTCGGCGGCGCACCAAAACCGGGAGACCGTGAGCCCCGAGTGGGTCTCGATTATGCGCCGGATCCCGGCGATTTCCTCTTGGAACAACAGGCGTGAACCCACGTCGACAGTGATATTGCCGCTGGAAAACATCCCGCCGTTGGCGAATAGGTAGGCCCGCAGATCGTCGGTTACGTCTTCGAAACTTGCATCGCTGTCGATGACGAAGGCTACATCGGTGCCCCGGCCGGTCACTTGGAACGCTGGGGGCCTGATTGTGCGATTTACCAACTCGGAAACTACCATGTCCAACCGTTACGTCAGTTATGTCAGCTAGCTTTATATCAAGCAGCCCCGCCGCGAACAATGATTTTTGGCGCGAATTTGAAGGAATTTTAGACTATGTATAGCGGCGCCCCCAGCATGGAAGGGAGCGACAAGAACTTGAGGCATCCCGGAGTTTGGGGGCAGGGCTATTGTTACTTTCGCGGAGATGTCGTCTTTCCGGCACCGGAATCCACGTACGCAGAGATGTCGTCTTTCCGGCGAAAGCCGGAATCTACGTAACCTTAACCCTCAGGGACAGCAGGTTAAACTCCAGCCCACGGGCAACCCCTGAGGTAGCTGAAGCCCATTCACACCAATCCATCAAAAATATCCCGCCGTACGGCGGGCCTTTACGCCAACTCGCAGGCATACGGCACTGGGGAGGCGACGTGGATTCCGGCTTTCGCCGGAAAGACGGGAGAGGATGCCGGAACGACGGAGGGGAGCCGGAAAGAGGGGAGGGGAGCCGGAACAACGGGAGGGATGACATCGTCTCGACTGGGACGGGATGACGTTGCCCACCTTTCCGAGAGGTGGGCTACTCGTTCTCCTTGTTCGTCATCCCTGCAAGAAACTTCAGGATGACTCATGTTCCCGCCGCCCTTAGGCGTTTGTAGCCGCTAGTACCGCGTCCGCCTATTTTTGATAAACAACCGAACAAACTCAGGCTGTGGCAACTATCGACTGGAGATTCTCTACCACCCGTGCCCGGTCATGCTTCGGCACATATGTACATCGGTTCCAGCCGGACGCGGTACTAGTCGCGGGTGCCGAACAATGCCACGGAGCAGGTGAACGAACCGGGCCGTCCGCCGAGGTTGTGGGTGAGGCCCAGGTCGGCCTTCTGGAGCTGGCGCGCCCCGGCCTTGCCCTGTAGCTGCTTGTAGACTTCGTAGATCATCCGTATGCCGCTGGCGCCGATGGGGTGCCCGAAGCACTTGAGTCCGCCGTCGGTGTTCACCGGCAGGTCTCCCTCGAGGGCGAAGGTCCCGGCTTCCACGTCGGCGCTGGCCCGCCCCCGGGGGCTGAACCCCAAGTCTTCGTAGATGATGAGCTCGGTGATGGTGAAGCAGTCGTGGACCATCGCCAGATCGATTTCTTGGCGGGGGTCGCTGATGCCCGCTTCCTGGTAAGCCGACTGGCTGGCCCGCACCGATTCCGGGAAGTGGGTGAAGTCCCAGTCGTTGCGCATGATGCCGAAAGCGCCTACCGAAAGCCCTATCCCCTTGACCAGGATGTAGTCGTCCCGGAATGTCTTGGCGATCTCCGGCGTGGTGATGATGGCAGCGGCCGCGCCGTCGCTCACGCCGCAGCAGTCGAAGAGCCCCAGCGGCCAAGCGACCATGGGGGCGTTCACCACCTGGTCGGCGCTTACCTCCCGTTGGAAGTGGGCCTTCGGGCTCATGGTGCCGTTGTGGTGGTTCTTGGAAGCGATTTGGGCCAGGGTGCGCTTGCCCTCCTCGAAGGGAATGTCGTACTCGTGGAAGTAGCGGGTGGCCGCCAGAGCGAATTGCGAGGGCGGAGGTACCGGCGGGTTGACGTCGGAGCCCGGCGCCTCGGGCACTGCCAGGCCGGAAAAGCCGGAGTCTTTCAGCTTCTCCACGCCCAAGGCCAGCACGATGTCGTAGATACCGGCGGCGACGGCGTAGCAAGCGTTGCGGAAGGCGTCGGTTGCGGTGGCGCAGGCGTTTTCGACACGAGAAATCGGAATGTAGTCCAGCTTCAGGGCATCGGCCAGCGGCTGGCCGGTACGGAAGGACGAGACAGTACCCAGCCAAGCGGCCTGGATGTCCTTGCCCTCGACTCCGGCGTCGGCGTACGCTTCGTAGGCGGCCTCCACCATCAAGTCGGCCGAACTGGCGTCCCACCGCTCCCCGAACTTGGTGCAGCCCATGCCGATAATGGCGACCCGGTCTTTGATTCCGCTCATGTCAATCTCCCCAGAAATTCAGACGTCATTCGCCGAGAATGGCAGCCAAGTGTTGTCTCAGGTCGGCTTCCACGCTGCCCTTGCCCCGGATGGTGTTGTCGTAGAAGATTACCCGGTACCCGCTGAGGTCAAATGGTAGGGTCGTCGCCTCGCGGTCTGCCAACAGGATCGTGGGCTTATGTAACGCGTGGGAGTAGCCCAACTCGTAAAATACGTTGGGATTGGGTGGTGTAATCTCGGCGATAACGACGTGGGATTCGGTCAACCCTTGGATGATGTCTTGCAAGATAACGCCGGGCCGATAAATATCGGAAGCCCTGTAAGCTGCGACACCCAATTCGGTGCAGACCGGTTGGATTACATCTTCATAGAGCTCGTTAAATTGTCCCGTGAATTGCATGACGACGAAAGCCGAAGGGGCATGGGCTGAGATTTCGACTGAACCGAAGCCCACTGGACCGATTCCCCATGCAAAAAGACCTACCTGTTCCCGGTTTAGCGGCTCCCTCAAAATGTGATCGATCACCTTGATCCCGTCCACTTGGAGCCTTACCCTTTGACCGTCCAGTCCTACTTCAACGCGATAAGGCCGGTCAATCTCCAAGTCGGAACTTTGTCCGGAACCTGCCAACCGCAGCCATCCTATACCCGGCGCGAATTCCGAGAGATCATAGGCTTCGCCCTCCCCTCCTCCAAGCCCTACGGTCAAATACCTGGAAGTCCTGGGGCTATAACCTAACAAGATTCGCCCCGAGTCTTTATCGGAAGACAGGCTAATAGTGGTCCTGACCTTCCCACTGTCAAACTTGACCCCACTCAATATCATACCGTAGGACGCCTGCGGGCCAGTGATGTGAGGCAGCGTGTCATCTACCCCCAGGTAAGTTAATGGATCCGGTCCTTTTCCCCAGCTTCCGTAGAGCCGAGCCCAATCCGTGACTTTTGTGAATTCTTCAGGCATTTCTCTCCGTACTAACCTGCAGGAGTGTTCAGCCGTCGCGGCGTCGCTTTCCAGTAGTAGTTGTGGATGCCGTTCACTACCCGCAGCTTGCGGAAGCTCATTTCGACGGGCATTCCGATGCTGATTTCATCCAGTTCCCGGTCGGTCACCATGCACAGGGTCCGGCCGCCTTGGTCGAAGTCCACGACGGCTATGACTAACGGCGAATCGGTCGTCCCGGCGAGGTAGTCCATAGAATAGGTGAACACCTTCCCCGGCTGGTCGCTAAGACGGACCGGCGTAGCGTCGTCCAGGGTCCGGCACTGGACGCAGACCCGTTGGGGCGGGTATTGGACGAAGCCGCACTGGTTGCAGGACGCGCCGTAGAAGCGAATGTTCCGGTCGCCGTCCCGCCACAGGGCCGACACTGAAGGAGACTGGGCCTGGGGACGGCGCGATGAGGCGTCTGTCAGCCAAACATCCCGCCACCTGGCGTAGGTCTCGTAGCTGCCGAGCACCTGTTTGGAGTCCAAGAACCCGCTGACCCCGGCGCTGGCCCGCCCGTTGCCCGATTGGGCCGTGGCCCGGAACCCGAGCACGTCGCTGCCGTCGCCGTAGGACACGGTGACGATGAGCTGGTCGGGCCCGGCGTCTTCCAGGGCCGCGGCAAGCAGCATCAACGGGAAAGCGGCGCCGGTGTTGCCCAGCCTGCCGAACATGGGGTCTTGCACCTGCTCGGCGCTGAAACCCAACTGCCGGGCCAGTTGGGTGTGACGCCGCCCGTCGGGGGCATACATCGCCAGCTTGCCCACGTCTTTGGCCGCGATGCCCTGGCGTTCCATAAAGCCGCTTATGGCGTCGCCGAGAATGCGCTCGAGCCCCTCTTCTATGGCGAATCGGTCCTCCCAAGAGCGGACGAAGGGGTCGCCGGCGCTGCGCCAGGTGTCCATCATGTTCTCGGTGATGGTGTATGCGCCCTCGTGCTCGGCGATGACGTCATCCTGGGAGACGATGAAAGCAGCCGCTCCGTCGCCGGAGTTGCGCTCGGCGTCGCCTTTGGGCGCTCCTTGGCGGTTGTCGCTGGCTATCACCAGCACCTGTTGAGCGGAGCGGGCGGTCACGGAGTCCAGAGCGGACTTGAGGGCCGTGGTCCCGGCCCGCAGGACATCGGTAATGTCGGCGGTGAAAATGTCGCGGCGCAGGTCAAGGGCGTTGGCGATAATCGACGCGCACTGCTTCTCCGCGTAAGGAGGTGTCGTCGTGGCGAACAGCAGGCCGTCGATCGACTGCCGGTCACGGGCCTTGAGACAGTCGGCGCCGGCGGCGACAGCCATGCTGACACTGTCTTCGTCGAAGTTGGCGATGGACCGTTCTACGGAAGAGTTCCAGCCATCGGTAGCCGCGCCCAAGCGGTAACGTGGAACGTAACCCCCAAAGGCCGAAATCCCTGCCAACTGAGACCCTCCTGCCAGCCGGTCCAGGCTACCCTCGCTGGCCACGTTTGGCGTCATGCTAGCAGCCGCGTAAATCGAGTGTCAACGCGTGGGAGTAGGGTCGTCCGCGCCTCCGGTCGCGGGAGAAACGGGGCCCTGTGTTACAATTGGATTTTAAGGCCCAGGCGCCGCGATACCTGCACCCAGGGCCCTTCGTTTGTCCAATCAGGCAGGAGATCGTCGTGAGCGGGCCAGTCCTTCGCCGCGTTGCGTTCCTCTTTTTAATCGTGGTCTGCGCCGCCGGTATCGCCGCGGCCTGCGTCACCGTATCGGATAGCGAAGAGCCCGAGACTGTCAAAAGACTTCCTCCAGAGTTTGACCGTTTGGCCGAGGTCTGGGAGCTGCTTCAACAGGAGCATATTGCGGGTCAGAACCTGGACCCGGCGGCCGTCAGCGACGGGGCCATCCGCGGGATGCTGGCGGCCATCGACGACCCCTACGCCGCGTTCGTCGACCGGCAACAGTTCCCGCTATCGCAGCAGGATATTCAGGGGTTCTTCGAGGGCATCGGCGCCGAGGTGGGAATCCGCGATGGAGCCATCACAATCCTGGCGCCCATCGAGGACTCCCCGGCCGACATGGCGGGTTTGAAGCCCGGGGACGTAATCCTGGAGGTGGATGGCGAGAGCATCCGGGGGTTGGGTCTCCTTGAGGTAGTGGGGCGTATCCGGGGCGAGAAGGGGACCACGGTTCGGTTGCTGGTACGCCGCATGAGCAGCGGGGCGTCGGAGGAGCTGACCATCGAAAGGGGCGTCATCCCCATTGAGAGTGTCCGGCTGCTGATGCAGGTAGGCCGGATCGGCCACCTGCGCATCACCGGGTTCACCGGGACCACCAACGACGATTTGGCAACGGCCATCGAACGGTTCGAGCGTTCCAAGGGCCTTGGCATGGTGGTGGATCTGCGCAACAACCCCGGAGGACTGGTATCCTCGGTGGTGGACGTTACCAGCCAGTTCATCGACGAAGGCCTAGTGTTGTACCAGATAGACGCCCGAGGCGACCGGCGGGACTGGAATTTGACGCCGGGCGGCCTGGCCTTGGAGATTCCGGTGGTGGTGCTGGTGAATGAGTTCAGCGCCAGCGCCAGCGAGGTTTTCGCGGGGGCTATAATGGACCATGGGCGCGCCGAGGTGATAGGCGCCACCACTTTCGGAAAGGGCAGCGTCAACAAGCTCTGGCCTTTGTCCGACGGTTCAGGCGTGAACTTCACCACCGCCCGTTGGTTCACCCCCAACGGCACACTGATCGAGGGAGAGGGGATCGTTCCGGACGTTCTACAGGATGCTTCAGAGGACGAGTCGGAAGATCTCCAGCTGGACCGGGCCATCGAGGCCCTTAAGGAATTAATCGCCGGGGGCGGCTAAACCGTGGCCAAGAAACGGACCTCCAACACTGCCAAGTCCTCCAACCGAAAGGGAGGAGACGATTTCCGCACGGCCGCAACCAACCGCCGGGCCTTCTTCGACTACGAAATTATGGAGCGGGTCGAGGCTGGGCTGGTGCTTACCGGCACCGAGATCAAGTCGGTCCGGGCGGGCAAGGTGGACCTGAGCGACGGCTACGCCAGGGTCCGGGACGGCGAGATGTGGCTGCTCAACACCTACATCGCTCCCTACGATCCGGCCAGCCAGTTCAACCACGATCCGCGCCGTCCCCGCAAGTTGTTGCTGCACCGGTCGGAAATCGCCGAACTGGAAAGCGCCATCGCCGAGAAAGGGCTGACGCTGGTGGCGCTTCGAGTCTACATTAAAAGGCATGTGGCCAAGGTCCAGCTGGGCTTGGCCCGGGGCAAGAGACAGTACGACAAACGGCGGACGATCATTGACCGGGAAATGGACCGGGAGGCCCGCCGGGCCGTCGGCGCAAGAAATTAGGTATGCGGAGTGCGCAGTGCGGTATTGAATTCGTTGGCGCTTCCAACCCCGCACTCCTGGTCCATATTCCAAATTCTAATGGAGTACTAACTTGATTCGGACCCTTAATGGAATAACGCCCACGGTGGCCGGTACGGCCTGGGTCAGCGAGTTCGCCTACGTGGTGGGCAACGTGGAGATCGGAGAATACGCCAACATCTGGCCCGGTGTTACCGTGCGGGGCGACGGCGACAACGCGATAGTTATCGGCGATTACGTGAACATTCAGGAAGGGTCCGTGATTCATGGTAACGGGCTGGTCATTGAAGAGCGGTCGTCGGTCGGGCACAGCGTGGTGGTCCATTGCGACCGGGTGGGCCGGGGATCGCTCTTAGGCAACAACTGCACCGTGCTCAACCAAGTGACGTTGGGTGAAGAATGCCTGGTCGCCGCCAACTCGGCGGTGCTGGCCGGCGCCCAGATCCCCGCCGGGTCTTTCGTCACCGGCGCTCCTGCCCAAGTGAAACGTGAGGTGAGCGAGGCCCAGCGGGCGGCGATGCGCCACACCTGCGAGGAGCTGGTCAAGCGGGCCAAGGTGTTCAAGGATAGCGGGTTGTAGAACTTCGGGTGCGGACTGCTTGGCCGAGGCGCCCCAAAAACTGCTACTGAGTAGCGGGTGACCGGGTCAGCATGTCCCGGACGGTTTCCATTACGCCTTCCACATAGGCCATGCGTTGCTCCAATGCCGAGAAACGCCCTTCAAGTGCTGAGATACGCCCCTCGAGGGATTCGAAACGCTGGTTAATGCGCTGGTCCATCCAGTCGAAGCGTTGTTCCAGTAGATCGATTCGTCTGTTCGTCATCTGGAACAAGACCAGCATAAGCCCGGCTAGCCCCACCGCTACGGTGCCTAGTCCTGCCCCCACAGCTACAATGCCGATAAGTTCCGGCGTCATGGCCGCACTCTACACGCTGCGGAATCAGCGATGCAAGTCCCGACTGTCGGTAGCTCCAAGCATTTACCGCCGCTTACCATCACCCGATAGATTTCCCAGCTTCCACAATCCTACCCCAACCGCCGGGCCACCGGCAGCACGGTCTCGGCCAAGCGCTCCATCACCCGAACGCAGTCGTCGATTTCGGTCACGCGGAAGTCGTAGGTGAGCTGGTCGATCCCGATTTCGTGGCAGGCCTGCAGGTCGTCTATCACGTCCTGGGTAGTGCCCACCAATGCCCCGCCGCTGCGGACTTCCTCCGATTCGGGGAGGCCGATGTCGGTGAAGTGCAGGCTCCTCTTCAATGAGACGGTCACGCTGGCGGGGTCCCTCCCCTCCCGTTCCACGCGGCGCTTGAGGTATGGGATGTTTTCCGCCACGAACTCCGGCGTCTGCCGGGTGGTGTGCCAGCAGTCCCCGTACTTGGCGGTCCGCCGAAGCGCCGCCCGCGTGTGCCCGCCCACCCAGATGGGTAAGGGGTCTTGGACCGGCTTGGGATAAAATTGGATGCCCGAGAAGTCGAAGTATCTGCCGTGGTGCTCGGGGTCGGGTTCCGTCCACAACACCCGGAATATCTCCAGGAACTCGTCGGTGACCGGCCCCCGTTCAGCATAACTCTGTCCAAGGACCTCGAACTCCTTCTCCAGCCAACCCACCCCGACGCCGCAGATCATGCGGCCGCGCGTGAGCACGTCCAAGGAGGCGAACATCTTGGCCTGCACCACCGGATTGCGATAGGGCAGGATCAGCACCGTGCTGCCCAGCTTGATTCGCTCGGTACAGGCCGCCAGGTAGCCAAGAAGGGTCATGGTCTCCAGAAACGGGTCGTCCGCGGGCCGCGAGAAGGCGCCTGTCGCGGTGTAGGGGTACTGGTCGGTGCCCCCGGTGGGAAGGACGATGTGGTCGCCGGCCAACACGGACTCGAACCCCAAGTCTTCTGCAGTCCTGACGAACTTCTTCAACCCCGGGCCGTCGGGCAACCGGGGTATGGCCACTCCTATTTCCAAGGTCTGGAACCCTCCCGTTCGAGTTGATAAAAGCGCGACAACAGTGTCGGTTGCGGTCTCGTCGTTCAGACCGTGATGACGTTACGCCCCAGCGACTCGCCGTTCCTCAGCGCGGCGAACGCGTCCTCTACATTCTCCAAGGAGAAGCTGCGGTCGATGATCGGCCGAACCCGGCCTCGGGCGACCAGGTCCATCGTGTCTTGCAGCTCCTGCTTGGTGGTGGCCCGGGAGCCCAGCACCTCCAACTCGCCCCGGACCAGTTCGTGGGGCATCACGGGCAGCGGCAGGCCGGGAGTGTAACCGACGAACACCAGGCGTCCTGCCTTTCGCAGGCTGCGGTAGCTGGAGGGCAGGGTGTCTTGATTGGAGACGAACTCCATCACCACATCGGCGCCCTCTCCGCCGGTCAGTTCCTTCACCGCCTCGTCGAAGGGCCTCTGCCGGGCGTCGACCAGTTCGTCCGCGCCCAATTGCCGGGCCAAGCCCAGCCGGGCGTCGTTTATGTCAACCGCGATGGTGCGGGCTCCGGCCAGCCGGGCCATCTGCAGTGCGTGGAGTCCCACACCGCCCACTCCCACCAAAGCCACCGTCATGCCTGGCCGCACCTGGGCCCGCTTGGTTACGGCGTGATAGGAGGTCGCTACGGCGTCCGCCAGGATGCAGGCCTGCTCCAGCGGGACGTTATCGGGCACTTTGCAAAGATTGACCGCCGGGGTTTTCATGTAGTCGGCCATACCGCCGTTGATGCTGAAGCCGTGCTGGCGTACGTCGTCGCACAGGGTGTCCCGGCCTTCGCGGCAGTAACGGCACCGGCCGCAAGTCAAGTAAAAGGCAACGGTAACCCGGTCGCCGACACTGAACCCTTCGACGCCGGACCCCAACTCGGCGACCTCGCCGGCTACCTCGTGGCCCATGATCAGTGGGAGCACGTCCAAGCCCATGCGGCCGGCCCTGATCTTCAAGTCGGTGCCGCACACCCCGATGTTCCTCACCCGGACCGAGACTTCATGTGGCGCCAGGTCTCCCAGCGGCACGTCTTTCATGAGCAGTGGTCCGCCGAACTCTTCCAGTACCAGAGCACGCATAATGGCGCCTTCCATCTGAGTTTCAGGGTAGGTTTCAGGCTGAGTAAGTTTCAGGCTAAGTGAATTTCAGGCCAACACTTAGAGAGTGGAGGGACCGGGAAACGCGAAGGGAGTATACGCTGGAACCGCCGCGCTGGGCAAAGAAGGTGCGGCCACCCAAATCCACCACCTAGCCCAGGGTAGAGGCGACGGGGAGCGAAATCCGGCTGCTGTGAGGCGTTAGGGGGAGGTCCGGGCGTCGGCTATAACGGCCTGAGGGTTGTTTCGGGGGCCAAGAGCCGTTGTGGCGGGCAGTCTTGGCGGTTACAGGGCGCAACGCACCCGCGGCGGCCTGTCGGGGCCGCTTTTTGGTGGCCTTTGGCCCGGTCAGGGCCGGTCAGGTTAACGGCGGCCCGTGGGCCAAGGCGAGGATGCGCCGCCGCGCCTGGCACAGCAGCGAGTATAAGGGGTGGCCCCAGCTCAGGTTGATAATCAGTGTCCGGGCGTGGCGGACCACCCGGCCCGGTAGGGATATGACCCCGAAGCGTACCGCCTTCATCCGCTTGCTCACCCACGCGCCGCCTAGGGCCAACCGCTTCATAGCCGAGTTCAGATTGAAGGACAGCGCCGTTATGGCCCACCAAGCGGCGTTGGACCCGAACTGTCCCGAAGGCAGCCGGCCACCGGCCAGGTCTTCCTTCAGCGCGCTATGGACCTCCTCTCCCTTCCCGCACCGCTGCCTGGACCACCAGACCAACTCCTCCGGGTCAATGTCCCGGTTGGTCACCACTCCAAAGACCTTGAACCAGCCTCCCTCCGCCGTCTCCATGACGGGAACCGAGAGGTTCAACTGACTGGCCAGTCCCGGCAGCGGCGGGTTCCGCAGCGGCTCCCTGATGGCGATGAAACGGTACTCCGGGCTGTTCTTGGAGTGTCCTATCCAGTTGGGCACGAAGCGTACTTCCGCATATTGCTGCCCGGTGTTCACCCGGTGCCCGTCCACCTCCCGGCGCAACTCCCGCCAATCCCCCTCACCCACCTGGGCCACCGTTTTCTTGAACTCCGAGGTCACGTCCACCCCCACGGCGAACCCGATCACCCCGAAGCGTTGATCCCGACCCTCGGCGCAGTACCTAAGCAATTCCTGCTGATATCCGGCGGTGTCCGACCTCATCAGCACCTGGTCTATTCCGGAAGGCAGATACTCCAGCGACTCCCGGAGCACCCGCAACTGCTCGTGGCCCGCAGGCACGTTGCCGTCCCGGAACTCCGTGTGGACCACCAAGTCGGCTTCCGCCCAATAGGTGGTCAGCGGTTGATACGCCTTGTACTTCTTGTAGCTGAAGAGCGCCTCCTGCTTGTGGGTCTCGATCAGGGTCGCATCCATGTCCAGGGTCGCCTGCCCATGCCCGGTATGTCTTTGGACGAAGCTCACCAAGTCGGCGTTGACCCTCCTAAGGCCAAGCAGAGCATCGGTGGCGGCAGGTATGAACGCCGTATGGGGGAGTCTCCTCTCCTCCTCGCCGACATCGTGGAACATTGAGAGATAACGGAACACCGCCGAGGCTGACGGCACCCCACGGCAGCGTTCTTTGCGCCACCTCCGCTTGAGTTCCCAGCCCTCCCTGCGACGTTTCCCGTGGCTCTCCGCCAGCTTCAACACCCGGCCCAAGCCCTCGTCCTTCTCCAAGACCCGCAGATCGTCCACCGACTCGCCTCCTGCCAGGTTCAGCAGCGCCAGAGAGGTGATCAGCTGGTTGTCGGTCCAACCCTGCTTTCCTTCCCTGATACCTATGTGACGCCGCACCGACTCGCTAAGCCCGGCTGCCTGGGCCAGGTCCAGGTAGGCTGCAAGTCCCGACAGGGCCGTCATCCCCGTGGAACTCTTCTCCTCGGAGTACTGGAAAGCCAATGTCCCCTGCGCCATAATGGTTGCACCCCGTTGGTGATGGTTTTGATTGAAGCCTTACCATCATAGCCAGCTTCGCAGCCGGCTCCAACGGGGTATTTTCTTCTACCTCAGGTGGTGGATTTGGGCTGCCATCCATGCGGTGGGTTTAGGAGGCGATCGATATGAGTTGAGAATCGCCGGTCAAGGGCAACCAGGCGGATAGCTGGCAGTCGAAACCAGGTTGCCCCCGGAGTCGAACAACCCGGCTGTGTCCGGGTCGGTGTTGCTCCAAATCGAGTTGCCGTACCCGAAGCTGAACCCGCCCCACTGCTGGTGGACTTGGTTGGTGTACACCCTTACAGTCTGGCCCGGGCTCAGGCCGAAAGCAGGAAACTCGTAGGTCGGTCTGCCGTCGGCGATGTCCTCCAGCCGCCAGCCACCCAAGTCCACCGTTTGGCCGGCGGAGTTTACGATTTGCACGTACTCATCAGCCTCGTTCCTGGGGACCTCTCCATCAAACCAAATGCACTGGATGGCTACTCCTTCGACCGGTCCGGGCGACCGTGTGGCCGGCGGTGTGGGAGTGTTCGTGGGGACGGGTGTGGCGGTGGGCGGCGGATGGGTTGGAGTCGGGACGGGTGAGGGCGTGGCGGCTGGTACGGTTGGAACAGGACTGGGGGTAGGTCCGACGGTGGGAGCGGGCAGGGTCGGAGTCGGGACGGGCGAAGGCGTGGCGGCTGGTACGGTTGGAACAAGAGTGGGCGTAGGTACGATGGTGGGAGTAGCCAGGGTCGGACCTGGGACGGGTGACGGTGGGGCGGCCCGTTCCGTTGGGGCAGGACTGGGCGTAGGGACAGCGATGGGCTGGGACAGGGTAGGAGCCGGGGCAGGCGAAGGGGCGGCTGGTACGGTTGGAGCGGGGCTGGACGTAGGGACCGAGGTGGAAGCAGGCAGGGTTGGAGCCGGGAGGGTTGGAGCCGGGAACGGCGAGGGCGTGGTTGCAGGACCGGGCGTCGGGCCGGGCAGGGTCGGAGTCGAGGCAGCCGGCGCGGTTGGAACAGGACTGGGCGCGGAGGTTGTGGGCCGGGGCAGGGTGGGGACCGCCTTGGGTGATGGCGGAGTAGAGGGTCCTGTTGGCGGTACGGTTGAAGGGACAGCGGCCAGAGTATCGGCGGCTGGCGCAGTTGTGGTTGGCGGGATGACCGTTGCCGTCGGCGTCGGGTTAGTGAACCGGGTTGGCAATGGGACCAGCCGGAAATCATTGCCACCGCACCCTGCCAATAACGCGGTTGCGATGATAAGCGCCGGGAATAGCGCACGCGCCGCATGCCGTCCCAACCAGGAAATCTGGTTGGCCGCGCTCCGTCTCGTCACTCCCTTCCGGGCAACGGGCCGCTTTTCACGGCCAACCTCCGGTTGGGTATCCTTGCCCGATTTTGCCTTCAATCTTCCGCCACCCGGATAATATAGATAAGCGCGGGAAAATTGCAAACCCATGAAAAAAGCGGCGGCGAAACGTAGCGACCCGCGCCCGCGCGTAGCGGCCCTTGTAGTCGCCCTGCACGGGCAATAGAAGAATCCTGGGCTGGCGTCTCCAAGATTGGCTCGCCCGGTTTGCCGTGTTATAATCCGGTTCAGCAACGGAAAGAGGCGAAATGCCCGCAAACCGATATTAAAACTGAATCAGGAGGGTTATCGTGGAAAAGGGCAACGTAACCATCGACGCAGGTCCCGTCGAGTTCGCAATGAGCTACCGGGATGAAATCATGGACGACCAGGGCCTGTGCGTACAGGTCTATTCTGAGATCGACGGCAAGGACACGGAGGTCCTGCGCTTCGACTGCTTCGACCAGGCCCCCCATTACCACTACGGTCCCGAGAACCACAACATCCGGTTGCACTTGGACAAGACCACCGCTGGCAACCCCTTCGGCTGGACGATGGGCAACCTTCGCGACAACCTTTCGGACATGGTCCGCAGGTCCGGGTACGAAGACTTGGCCTCCGACCTGGAAACCTCGCCCCTGTCCGCCGGGTTACTGGACGAAGTAGAAGCCACTGGCCGCCGCATGTCCCTTGAGGGCCGCCGCACGGTGCATCACATGATGCCCGAGATGCTGGAAGGCGACAAGGTAATCATCGGAAACGTCAAGTTCGGCCTGGAGTACCGCCACCTGCCGCAGATCAACGACCAAGGCATGGCCATCCACGTGCTGAGCGACATCGCCGGCCAGGAAGTGGAGTTGCTGGCGTTCGACTGCTTCCAGAACGGCCCGCATTACCACTACGGCCCCCGCAACCAGGACGTCCGGGTTTATTGGGACGTCACGACCTCCGGCGAGACCCTGCGCTGGACCCTTGACCAGTTCAAGGCCGGCAAGCTCCGCTCCATGATCACCCGAGCCGGCTACCCGACCATTGCCAACGACGTGGACGAAGAGCTGGTGCAGGCCATGTTGCCGTCCATCGAGGACCGTTGCTGGGAACTGGTCGGGATGAACACGGACCACAAGCCCGCCAACGACCAGCGCAAGACCAAGGCCGAGCTGATCGCGGAACTGGAAGACCTGCGCGCGAAGGTAGGCGCCCGCTAGTCAGTTTGGCAGGGGACACCTACGCCAACCAGAACGGCCCGGAGCAATCCGGGCCGTTTGAAGTTTCGGACGCTGTATGAAAATTGCCGCGCTGGCGCTGGCGTGTCTGCTGCCGGCGATGTTGGCCCTTATGGGCTGTGGAGGAGGGCACGAGCCGATTGCTGCCAATGCTGTGGAATGGGGATACGACGGGCCGGGCTCTCCGGAGCAATGGGCTTCGCTGTCTGATGAGTACGCACCGTGCGCCGACGGAAAGCAGCAGTCGCCGGTCGATATCACCGGGTACCAAACAGGAGACGCCGGGCAGATCTCGTTTTTATACGGCGGCGACGCGAAAACAGTGCGCAACGACGGCAAGTTCGTGAACGTTGACTACGGGCCGGGCAACACGTTGGGCGTCGGGCAGCGGAGCTACGAGTTGCAGTCGGCTCACCTGCATTCGCCCTCGGAACACCGGGTAGACGGCGTGAGTTTCGCGGCGGAACTGCACCTGGTTCACGAGGACGCCGACGACGCCTTGGGGGCGGTGGCGTTGTTGTTTGAACAGGGTGCGCCCAGCCCGGTGGTGCAGGCGATTCTCGATGCCGCTCCGGCCGCCGGCGACACTGTCAGCGAAGCCGTCGGGCTCAACGCCGGTGGTTACGCGCCGAGTGCACTCGGCTATTACCGGTACGACGGCTCAAAGACGACGCCCCCGTGCTATGAGCCCGTTGCCTGGTACGTAATGCGCGAACCGAAGACCATCTCGCCGGAGCAAGTCGACAGTCTGCTGGCCCTGAGCGGCGGTCCCAACAACCGGCCCATCCAACCAACCGGCAGCCGAACGATAACGACCGGCGGGAAACCTTAGGACAACAAGGAGAACACGGCAGGTTGACGACGTCATGGTCAAAGAGTTAGGGTTGGACGACGAGCCGGTAGGGACTATCCGGCGAGAATTAGCGCGAGAACCGTCAGTTAGGTATAGTCGCGGGAACAATTTGTCCCGGCGTAGGTTGTCTGAACTGAATTGGCCATGACCTGTCGGCTATGTCTGGCCAACGTATGATAGTCACCACCCATCGGGAAAAAAGCGGAGGAGCATGGGCGTTTTTTGGCAGACCGTTAAAGTAGGGAACCCCGACGGCGGGGATTTTGTCGAGATTGACGCTATGGTCGATACCGGGGCCGCCGACTCCATGTTTCCCGAATCTTTGCTGGCCGCTCTCCATCTGCAACCTGTCCGGTATTTCGAGTACACGGTTGCCGACGGACGCCGGGTAGAGCTTCCGTATGGCATTGCCCTAATCAGTATCAACGACGAAACTTGGCCTTGCCCTGTCGTTTTCGGTTCGGGCGATGACGCTCTGCTCGGCGCGACCACGCTGGAGATTTTCAAGCTGCTTGCCGACCCCAATAGTGAATCCTTGCGGCCGGCCTATTCCTGGCCGCTGGGCGGGGGTGGGCGACCGCAGCCCATCCCTCCTTAAGCCATAGTATAGCCACCGCTTACGCTCAGGGTCTGGCCGGTTATGAAGCTGGCGGCGTCGGAGGCCAGGAATACTGTTGCGTTGGCCACTTCTCTGGCGGTGCCCAAGCGGCGTAGGGGGTAGTTGCGTTGGACACGCTCCTTGACGTCGTCGGTGAAAATGCCCCGCATCTGGAGCCACATGCTTTCGTCGCTGATGGACTCTTCCGGAGGCGGCACGGTCACGCCGGGACAGACCACGTTGAGCCGTAGGCCGTAACGCCCTGTTTCCCGGGCGATCGACTTGCTGAGGGCGATAATCCCGGCCTTGCACGCCGAATAGACCGCTTCCCTGAATTCCCCGATGCGGCCGGCGTCGGAACTGATGCAGACGATGGCGCCCGACTGTCGCTCCACCATCCCCGGGACCACCGCGTGGATGCAGTTGATGGTCCCCCAGAGGTTGACCTGGACCTCTTTCTCCCACTCCTCGCGAGGCTTCTCCAAGAAAAGGCGATCGATGGTCCAGCCTACGTTGTTGACCAGCACGTCGACCGGTCCGAAGCCGTCGACGGCCTGCTCCACCATAGCGGAGACGCTGGCCGGGTCCGTAACGTCGGTGGGTACGACCATCACCCGGCTGCCGGTGCCCATTCCGGCGACTTCCGCCGCCACGATCTCCCCTTGGCTGGGGGCGATCTCAGCGATCACGATGTTGGAGCGTTCGAGGGCGAAGGCGTGGACGATGGCGCGGCCGATGTTCGAACCGCCGCCGGTGACTATGACGTTTTTCCCTTCCAGTCCAAGCTCCACGTCAGGTCCGGACCCTTCTATTCCGTTGGCCGTCGTTCCGGCGGCGGAGGGACTTTGGGCACTCCGCCGAAACGGAGGCGCAGCAGCCCTTTGATGTCCTCGATTGCTGTCTTGGCCACGTTTACGGTGCTGGTGGGGTCGTCGTCCCACTTCACCGGCACCACTTTGATCCGGTAGCCCCGTTTGGCGGCGATAATCAATAACTCGGTGTCGAAGAACCAGTTGTTGTTCTGGATGGTGGGGAGGATGGCGTCGGCCGCTGGCCGCGTCATGGCCTTGAAACCGCATTGCGCGTCGGGGAAGCCGGTAAAGAACAGGGACCGGACCATCAGGTTGTAAGTGCGGGAGGTGAATTCCCGTCCGAAGGAGCGGGTCACCTGCGAACCCTTGCTGAGCCTGCTGCCGATTGCAACGTCGTACCCCGAGACGAGGGATTCCACCAGTTCCGGGAAGTGGGCGATGTCGGTTGAAAGGTCGACGTCCATGTAGCTGACGATGTCGGCGGCGCTTTCCAGCCAGGCCGTCCGCAAGGCACGGCCCCGGCCCTTCTGGGGCAGATAGAGATAGTCAACGCCCTCGTACTGCCGGGACAACGACTCCGATACCGAACGGGTGTTGTCGATGGAGGCGTTGTCGGCGATGACAATCCGCCACTGGTGGGGAAGGTTCTCCCGGAGGAACCCGTCTAGGGTGGCGATGCTCCTGGGCAGGGCCTCTTCCTCGTTGTAGACCGGGATGATTATGTCTACGGTGGTGGGCATATGAATTCGGAATGCTGAATTTGGAATTTGGAATTAGTGTCGGAAGTGGCGGACTCCAGTGAACACCATTGCCAGTCCGTTCCTGTCGGCGGCGGCGATCACATCTTCGTCGCGGATGGAGCCCCCCGGCTGGGCGATGGCCGTGATGCCGGCCTCGGCCGCAAGGTCGATGTTGTCTGCAAAGGGAAAGAAGGCGTCCGAGGCCAACACGGAACCCTTGGCCTTGTCGCCGGCAATGCGCTGGGACAGATGCACGCTCACCACCCGGTTGGGCTGGCCGGCGCCCATCCCGGTGAGGGTCTGGCCTTTGGCGAAAACGATGGCGTTGGACTTAATGTGCTTGGCCGCTTTCCAAGCGAAGACCAAGTCCTCCATCTCTGCGGCGGACGGCGTGCGCTCGGTCACCGTTTTCCAGGTCGATGGGTCCTCTTCCATCACGTCGGGTTGTTGGACCAGCATACCTCCGCTGATCGGGCGGAGGTCGTACATCCTGGCAGTTGGGTTTCCGGCGGCCTCCAGCACCCTGAGGTTCCTTTTCTGTTGCAGGACTTCCAATGCGCGGGGCTCGTAGCCGGGGGCCACGATCACCTCGTAGAAGACGGGGCCCATGGCCTCGGCGGTCTCGGCGGTAACCTCCCGGTTGAAAGCCACGATGCCGCCGAAGGCGCTCACGGTGTCGCCCTCGTACGCTTGGCGGTAGGCCTCGGCGATGTCGCGCCGGCTGGCCAGCCCGCAGGGGTTGTTGTGCTTGACCACCGCCACGGTCGGCGGAGCGAAATCTGAAACGGTCCGCCAAGCGGCGTCGGCGTCCATCAGGTTGTTGTAGGAGAGTTCCCGCCCGTGGAGTTGCCGGGCTCCGGCGACTCCCGCCGCAGGGGCGCCCGCGGCGGTGTAGAGGGCGCCGGGCTGGTGAGGGTTTTCGCCGTAGCGAAGGCTGGCGACTCTCTCCAGGGTTATGTCGATAGCGCGTGGCAACTCGTCCCCGGAGATTTCCGTCCTCCCGAGGTATCCGGTGACGGCGGCGTCGTATTTCGATACGTGGTGGAAGGCTTGGGCCGCCAGCCCTTTCCGGTCCTCCAGGGTCAGTCCTCCCGAAGTCAGCTTGTCGGCCACCCAACCGTAATCGTCGGGGTCAACGACCACGGCGACCGATGGGAAGTTCTTGGCGGCGGCCCGCAGCATGGTGGGGCCGCCGATGTCGATGTTTTCCAGCGCGTCGGCCAGGGTGACGCCGGGGCGGCTGATGGTGGCGACGAATGGGTATAGATTGACCGCCACCAAGTCGATGGCCTCTATGCCGTGGCTGGCCAACTCCTCCATTTGCTCCGGGGAGTCGCGTCGCGCCAGCAGACCGGCGTGGATGATGGGGTGCAGGGTCTTCACCCTGCCCTCCAGAATCTCCGGAGAACCGGTGAAGTCCGCCACTTGAGTCGCGGGCAGCCCGCCCTCTTCGGTCAGTGTCCGGTGGGTGCCCCCGGTGCTGATGATTTCGTAGCCCGCGCCGGTCAACTGGCGGGCGAACTCAATGACGCCGGACTTGTCGTAGACGCTCAACAACGCTTTCAAATTACGTTCTCTCTTGCCGGACCGAAAATCAACCGGAGGCGAAGATGACCTGGGGGTCGCCGGTACGGCGGACGATCCGGCCCACTATCATCGCCTCGCCCAGTTGCTCTTTGACCGCTGGCACGTTGGCCTCGCCGCAGATGGCGACCATGCCCAGGCCCATGTTGAAGACCTGGTACATCTCTTCGTCGCTCAAACGGCCCTCCCCCTGCACCAGTTGGAAGATGGGCGGTACCGGCCATGAGCCGGGGTCCATCCGGGCGGCCAAGCCGTCGGGCAGAACTGCGGGCAGCTTTCCGGGGAGCCCTCCGCCGGTGATGTGGGCCAGCCCGTTCAGCATCCCCATGACTGGCTCCAGCAAAGGATAGTAGCACCGGTGCCGCACCAGCAGCTCTTCGCCCAACCGGTGCTGCAGCCCCGGAAACTGTTGGTAGAGGACCGACGGGTCCCGGTCGGTCTCGAATACCTTGCGCACCAGCGAAAATCCATTGGTATGCAGGCCGCTGGAGCGAACGCCCAACAGGTAGTCCCCTTCCTGTACTGCCGAAGGCTCCAGGAGGCTGCCGCGTTCGACGGCACCCACGACAAACCCCGCCAAGTCCAGATCGCCTTGGCGGTAGACGCCCGGCATCTGGGCCGTCTCACCGCCGATCAGGGCGCATCCCACCTCCCGGCAGCCCCAAGCGACTCCGCGCATCAGGGAGTCCAGCGACTGGCCGTCGATGTCGGTGAAGGCGAGGTAGTCCAAGAAGAAGAGGGGCCTGGCGCCCTTGGTCAGGATGTCGTTGACGTTGAGGGTCACCAGGTCTTGGCCGATGGACTCGAAATGGCCCAGTTGGGCGGCGATCCTGATCTTGGTGCCGACGCCGTCGGTGCTTGCCACAAGCACCGGCTGGTGAAACCCTTGAAGTTGGTACAGCCCCGCAAAACCGCCGCCGCCGTCCACCACCTCGGGTCCGTGGGTGGTTGCCGCGAAGCCTTTAATCCGGTCCTTGAGCCCGTCCATCCAGCCCAGGTCAACGCCGGAATCCCGGTACGCTTCGCTGTATATTTCAGGGGGCAATCTCGCGCACCTCCCAGTCCCCGCCACTGGCGCCAGACCTCATGCTCAGTCCGTCTCCCGCTTTTCAACGTTGCGACGGCGGTTGCTGAGAACCAGCTTGGACAATTCCAACTGCACCGGAACCGGGTAGTTGCCGGTGAAGCAGGCGTCGCAAAAGCCTCTTTCCGGTCCGTCAACCACTTTCATCAGGCCCTTTACGCTCAAATAGCCCAGCGTATCGACGTCGATCAGCGTCTGGATTTCAGGGATGGAGTGGTTGGCGGCCAGCAACTCTTCCCGGGACGCCATGTCCACCCCCATGAAGCAGGGATGTTGAATCGGGGGCGCACAGACGCGCATGTGCACCTCTTTCGCCCCGCTGCGGCGCAACAGCCCAACCACATGGGGAGTGGTGGTGCCCCGGACGATGCTGTCGTCCACGACCACCAAACGCTTTCCTTTAATGACGTCGGAGAGGGCGTTGAACTTCTGGCGCACTCCCATGCTTCGGGTTGCCTGATCGGGCGCGATGAAGGTGCGGCCCACGTAGCGGTTCTTGATCAAGCCTTCGGTGAAAGGAATCCCCGACTCATGGGCGTAGCCCACCGCCGCAGCTGTCGACGAGTCCGGAATGCCGATGACGAGGTCGGCGTCCACCGGATGTTCCCGGGACAGCTGTGCGCCCATTGCCTGTCGCACCGAATGGACCAAGTCGCCGCCTATCACGCTGTCGGGTCGGGCGAAATAAATCAACTCAAACACGCAGAGGGCGCGACGGCGGCTCTGGCCTTGACTGCTCGACCAAACTGCGGTCCGCAGCCCCTTGTGGTCGATGACCACTACCTCGCCGGGTTCGATCTCCCGGGTGAATTCGGCTCCCAGGTGGTCCAGAGCGCACGATTCGGAGGCCACAACCCAGCCGTCGTTCAACCGGCCCAGGCACAGGGGACGGATCCCCAGCGGGTCCCTGGCCGCGATCATGGTGTCTTTGGTGAGGGCGACGATGGAATAGGCCCCCTCCAGTTGGCGCATGCATTGAAACATCCGGTCTTCCCAACTGGACCCGGATGCGTTGGCCAGCATCAGGGCGATAATCTCGGTGTCGGTGGTGGAATTGAACGAACAGTCCCACTGCTCCAGTAGCTGGTCTTTCAATTGCGCGGAGTTGATTATGTTGCCGTTGTTGGCGAGGGCCAACTGGCCGGAGCGGCCCTCAACCATCATCGGTTGAGCGTTGCACAACTCGCTGCCGCCGGTGGTGGAATACCGTGTGTGTCCAATGGCCAGTTCTCCGGTCAGGAGACGGAAATCGCTCTCCCGGAAAACTTGGGCCACCAACCCCATATCCGCATGGACCGTTACGGCCTCACCGTTGGTCGTGGCTACCCCCGCGCTTTCCTGTCCCCGGTGCTGCAGGGCGAAGAGACCCAGGAAGGCCAAACGACTGGCTTCCTCTCCCGGCGCAAACACGCCGACAACCCCGCACTCCTCTCTCGGGTGATCAAAGGGCAGGCTATCGACAGGGTCGGGTACAGGCGGAGTACCCACTTCCCCACTCACGGCTCTCTTCCGACCCCTCATAGAACGGGACCCCCTCAAAGAACGGTCCATGCCAAGAATGGTCTATTGCAGTCCGTGTATCTTTAACGCCGGGCCAACCGGGCCGCCTGATGCGACGCATCCTCCGTCGCCTGCCGCGATACTGGTTGGCAGTCCATTTTATCGCAATCGCGCCGGATTTCGCCCGGCGCGATGCCGTTCAAGACTTCCGCCCGGTATCAGCGATGGAACAGGTTCAGCGCCGAACCGAGCCGGAACCAGTCCAACTGGGACTCGCTGTATGAGTGGTCCATGTGGAGAGTCTCTGTCGAGCCGTCCGAGTGCGTCAATCGGCATTCCACCGGCTTACCCGGCGCCAGGTCCTGAAGGCCCACCAGGCTGATACGGTCGTCCTCCCTGATGCGGTCGTAGTCGGCGGGGTCCGATAAGGTCAGTGCCAGCAGCCCCTGCTTCTTCAGGTTGCTCTCGTGAATCCTGGCAAAGCTGCGGGCGATGACGGCGGCGCCGCCAAGCAACCGGGGCGAAAGAGCGGCGTGCTCGCGGCTGCTGCCCTCGCCGTAGTTGCTATCGCCCACCACCACCCACTTCACCGACTGGGCCTTGTAGTCGCGGGCGATGCGGGAGATCCCCACGCCGGCCTCGCCGCTGATTACGTTCTTTCCCTTGCCGGCTTCGCCGGTGTAGGCGTTGATTGCGCCCATGAACATGTTGTCGCTGAACTTGTCCAGATGGCCCCGGAAACGCAGCCAGACCCCGGCCGGAGATATGGAGTCGGTGGTCGTCTTCCCTTGGGCCTTGAGCAGGACAGGCATGTCCTCGAAATCGCTCCCGTCCCATGCCGGCCACGGTTCCAGGAGTTGCAGCCGTTCGCTATCCGGCGATACCGTCAACTCGATGTTGCTGCCGTCCTCAGGGGGCGCTTCGTATGAGGACTGGCCTGGGTCAAAATCGCGTTCGGGAACGTCGGGCGCGGGTTTGGGCGCATCGAGAACGAAGGCCGCGCCGTCGGCCCCAGTGAGGGAGTCGGTCATCGGATTGAAAGAGAGCCTGCCGGCGAGGGCCATGGCCGTAACGATTTCGGGGCTGCCGATGAGGTTCATGGTGGCTGCTTGGCCGTCATTCCGGGCGGGGAAGTTCCGGTTATACGAGGTGACGATCGTGTTGGGTTTGCCCACCTCTTCTCCGGCCCTGCGCCACTGCCCGATGCACGGTCCGCAGGCGTTGGCCAAGACGGTGGCGTCGATGTCTTGAAGCGACTGCATCTGCCCGTCCCGTTCGATGGTGGCGCGCACCTGCTCCGAGCCGGGAGTGACCATGAAGGGGACCGCGGCCTTGAGGCCGTGGGCCTTCGCCTGCTCGGCCACGTCGGCGGAGCGGCTCATGTCTTCATAAGAGGAGTTGGTGCAACTGCCGATGAGGGCGGAGGAGATTTCGTCGACGAGGTTTTCGTCCTCCCTCAACTCCTTGGCCATTTGAGAGATCGGCCGGGCTCGGTCCGGAGAGTGGGGGCCCACCAAGTGGGGCTCCAACCGGGAAAGGTCGATTTCCACAACCCGGTCGTAGAACTGTCCGGGGTCGGCCTCGCATTCCGAGTCTGCGGCCAGCAGATGCCGGTACCGGTCGGCCAACTCGGCAATGTCCCCACGCCGGGTGGCCCTCAGATAGCGCGCCATGGGCTCATCGTAGGGGAACACCGAGGTCGTCGCGCCCAACTCCGCGCCCATGTTGGTAATGGTGGCCTTGCCGGTGGCGCTGATGGACCGGGTTCCCGGACCGAAATATTCAATAATGGCGTTGGTCCCGCCCGACACCGTCAACTGCCCGGCCAAGTAAAGTATGACGTCCTTTGGCGCGGTCCAACCGCTCATCTCCCCGGTCAGGCGCACCCCAATGAACCGGGGGTAGAGCACCTCCCATGGTAGACCGGCCATAACCTCCACCGCATCGGCCCCCCCAACGCCAACGGAGATCGACCCCAGACCGCCGCCCATAGGGGTATGGGAGTCGGTGCCGATCATCAGCTCTCCGGGATAGGCGTAATTCTCAAAGGCGACCTGGTGGATTATGCCCGCGCCGGGACCCCAGAAGCCTACGCCGTATTTGGCCGATGCCGTACGAAGGAAATTGTAGACTTCGTCGTTCTCGGCCAACGACTCCCGCAGGTCGGCAGAGCCTTCCACGCGGGCCTGGATCAGGTGATCGCAGTGGACCGACGTAGGCACTGCGGTGGTATTTCGCCGGGTCTGCATAAACTGCAGCATCGCGGTCTGGCCCAACACGTCCTGCAATATCACCCGGTCGGGGCGTAATTGAACGTAGGTCTGTCCTCGCACCAAGCCGGTGGCGGTCGGGTCGTCCAAATGGGACAGGAGTATCTTATCGGCCAAGCTAATGGGCCGGCCCAAGTTCTCCCGGACGGTCTTCAGGTTCCGGTCAAGGGTCTCGTATACTTTGGCAACCACTTCGCGAGTCGGTTCTATCGCGATCAAAGTATGGCCCTCCACATTCTGATTTCGATTCTCTTGTGGTTAAGATAGCGGAGTTGAGGCAGTAATGAAACAACCCGCAGGGCAATCCCGGCGGTCCCTCAGCTAGTTGCCGCGCTTGGGCATGACCATCACCTTCCGGTTCTCGCCTTCGCCGGTGCTTTCGGTGGTGACCCCGGGATGGTCGGACAGGGAGGTGTGTACAATTCGCCGGTCGGCCGGGGGCATTGGTTCCAGCGTGATGCTGCGGCTGGTCTGCACGACCCGGCTGGCGACTTTTGAGGCCATGTCCCGCAACGAGCTTTCCCGGCGTTGCCGGTAATTCTCGACGTCCAGCATGACCCGGACGCCCTCGCCGTATTCCTTGCGAACGATGAGGTTGACCAGATACTGGAGCGCCTGCAGGGTCTGCCCGCGCCGGCCGATGAGCAAGCCGGAATCTTCGCCGGACAGGTCGATGATCGGCCCGCCGACCTCCGGGTCATGGGCGGCCCGGAGTGTCCGGCTCACGTTGACACCCGCCGCCTGCAGGATGCGGCTCACGGTGGCCGTCGCGATCACAGCGGCGTTTCGGTCTTGGTCGAGGCGGGTCACCCGCACCCTGGCCATTTCGGCGCCGATGCCCAAGAAGCCGGCCTTGCCCCTACTTAGTACTTCGACCTCGGCCTCGTCTCGGTCGACGTCGAGCTCTTTCAGCGCCAGCTCGATTGCTTCTTCTACGGTTCTGGCGGTCATTACGAGAGGTCCCGTCATAGTCAACCTCCTGGGGTTCAGTAGTAACTCCGGGTGAAGATGGAGCCGTTGCGGGCTCCGGTTCAGCGCGGGGGAAAAGCGGGAATATGGGTTGCCAGCCGGTAACAAAGTATTGGATGCCTATCCCGATGACGTTGGATGCGATCCAGTATAGGGACAAACCACTGGGCAGGGTAAAGGAGAAGAAGGCGATCATCAGGGGCATCAGCCAGAGCATCATCATTTGGTTGCTGCTCTGCCGCGGATCGGTGGACGGCGTCATCGTCATCTTCTGCTGGAGCCAGGTAGACACGAAGACCAGGACCGGTAAGACCAGTTTCGACGGGTCCGGCTCGGCCAAGTCCAGCCAGAGGAAGTCGGGCTTCAATGGCGCAGCCGCGTAAATGGGCACGACCGGGATCCAGGTGTAGAGCTTTTCCGACAGGCCGACCAGGTTGTCGGGCCGGGAGAAGAGCGTCTGGATCAGCACCCGGAACAACCCGAACAGTATCGGCATCTGTATGATGAACGGTCCCAGGCAGCCGACAGGGTTGACCCCGCCCTCCCGGTATAACCGCATGGTCTCTTGGGAGATTCGGGCCCTGTCCTTGGCGTAGCGGGTCTGGATCTCCTTCAACCGGGGCTGCAGGGCGTTCATGGCCCGCATCTGCCTCAGTTGCTTGATGGTGAGCGGCAGTGTGACCAGGCGGACGATGATGGTAAACAGAATGATGGCGATTCCCATTTGATGGAAGCAAACGGTGTACAACACCACCAGGCTGTTCAGCAACGGCCTGATTATTATTTCGCGCCAGAGATCGCTGAACTCCAACGGTCCTTACCTCGCCGCCCCGTGGGGGCGGTCCTGACTTAGCCGGGGCGCAGCCATCATGATAACCCGCAGCCTCAGCCGCATTGCCGGTCTTCCGTGTGGAAACACCACATCTCCACCTGTCCGCCGGTCTTCACCTGGACGCGGCGGACCGTACTGTCCTGGGAGCCGACATACACCGAATCGCCGGCCGCAATCAGAGGCGCCTTGATCTCGGCGTCGCCTAAGGCAATCTGGAAGAGCTCCCGGGACACACCGGCGCCGGGTTTAACGTCTAGGAGAATCAGCCTGCCGGTTTTGGCAGCCACCACGAGTCCCGCAGGGACCAGTACGGGAGGCGAAACGATGGAGGAGTCCACGTTGTGGCTCCATTGGAGGACACCGGAGCGGTCTAACGCGTAGATGTTCCCGTCCATTGACGGAGCAAAAATGGTCTGGCCGTTGCTGACGGCGCCCGCCCAGAACCAGTTCTCCGCTTCGAAGTCCCACACTCGGTTGCCGCTCAATGCGTCCAAGGCGTAGAGCTTTTTATCGAAGGACCCCACGATAACCATACCGTCGAGAAGCAACGGCCTTCCGGCCACCACGCCGCCGGTGGTATAGCTCCATAGCTCGCTGCCGTCGGCCAAGGAAACGGCGTAGACTTTGTGGTCGTGAGAGCCGAAATAGGCCACGCCATCTCTTAATGCCGGAGTCGACCAGATTTTATCCCCGGTGGGGAAAGGTCGATCCCAAAACAACGCTCCGGTATCGGAATCAAAGCCGTACAGGTTGCCGTCTTCCGAACCGAAAACCACCAACTCGTTAATCGGATCGTAGACCGGGCTGCCGACCAGGGGCGCCGCTTCCGATTGTTCTCCCGGGGGCCAACGCCAGCCCCGGTCGGATATGGACCCCGCCTCAGTATCCAGAGCGTACAGATAACCATCTTGGGCGGCCACGTAGAGCAGGTTGCCAACCACCAACGGAGTGCCGTAAACCCCTTGCAGGTTGATGGGACTGCCCTCAGTCGGGAAGGACCATTTCTCCTGCACTCCATCCAGCCCGCCGTCGGTCAGGGCTTTGACCGTGCCCTGCTTGGTGCCAACGTATACCACACCCTCGTTGGCAACCAGCCCGTTCCAGCCGGAGTCAACGCCTCCAATGTTCCGGCCGGTGCATCCAGCCAATACGGGCAGCAAGACCAAGGCAAACAATACCGGCGCCCACCAGCCAGCCGGGACCCGGGTGGGGCTTCCGGCCCGGCTTGCGGGCGACCGCCTATTGATAGTGTCAGGGCCGATGAGGTCGTGGCGCAACTTATAAAGTTCGGAAGACAATTACGGGTGTTCAGGGAACCGGATCGAAGCCGCGGCCGCCCAGCGGATTGCAGCGGGCCAGCCGTTTGGCGCCGAGCCACCCCCCCTTGAGGACCCCGTACTTGGTTAAGGCTTCGTGGGAATAATGGGAGCAGGTTGGGAGATAACGGCAGGAAGTTGGAAGCAACGGAGACAGGGTCATCTGATAGACCCTTATGCCTACGAGGAGCATGTCTTTCATTCGGACGGTCCCGTCAGACGAGAACGTTGCTGACCCTGGACCGGACCGCGAGAGTTGCCTACTACCAATTGGGACCGCCGCAACAGGTTTTCTGCTGCCTGTGTAATCTGCTGAAAGCTTGCCTTGTCGATGCCACGCCGGGCGATGAACACCGCATCCCATCCGGGTCTGATACAGTGCTGCCGTACCGCCTCCCTGAGGCGGCGTTTGATCCTGTTCCTGGCTACCGCATTCCCGTTTCGTTTGCTCACGACAAAACCGAACCGGGTGCGGTCCAAGTCGTTGGCCAGAAAGCGGACCACCAAGAGACGGTTAGCGGCACTGGCGCCTTCCCGATGGATCTCGGAAAAGCGTTTGTTGCCAGTTAGCCGGAGCCCGCGTTGCATCGCCAGGCGCCGGTGTTATACGGTCAGGTTTCGTCGGCCTTTGAACCGTCTCCGGCGCAAGACGGCGCGCCCGTCAGAAGTGCTAGAGCGGGCGCGGAAGCCGTGAACGCGAGCGCGACGGCGTTTCTTTGGCTGATACGTTCTTTTAGGCATAGGTAACAAACCTTCTTCATCGGGATTATAGGGTTTCCCAAATTCACTCGTCAAGGCCGGGCGCCTAGTCAGGACGAGTATACTCGTCCAGTACAATCGCAGACCCCTTCGATTACGCCGTCGCCACCAATTGGCGGGAGACTTCCCCTTTTCGGCGGGCGTAACGCCGGGCCCGCCTGAGAAATTCCCTGCCGTTCACCGACCGATTATATTACACATGGCGAAGCTGGGGTTTGGACTCGCCGATGAGTCAGCGATATCTACCCGGCGCGTAAAAAGACGCTATAATATTCGGACGGCAGATATAGCGCGGTATTGGCGACGATTCCGAACGGGCTTGACGATGCCAGGAACCCTCTAATTAAATTTCATGCCGAAGTGGCGGAATGGTAGACGCACCGGTCTCAAAAACCGGCGGGGGTGACCCCATGTCAGTTCGACTCTGACCTTCGGCACCAAGAGGATAGAATATGCCTTCAGCAGAATTGGACCAAGCGATCAACATGTTCCGGGCCGGCAAGGCGGAGACCCAGGCGTTTACCACCGTCGAGGAGTTCAGGGTGTGGTACGAGCGGTTTACCGAGCAGTTTGAACTGCCCGATGACGCGGTCTTTGAGCAGGTGGGCGCCGGCGGCGTTTCAGCGGAATGGATTTCCACTTCCGGCGTGTCCGACGACCGCGTGATCATTTACCTCCACGGCGGCGGTTACATGATCGGTTCGATGCGGACCCACCGGTCGCCGTTGTCTTACCTGTCCCGGGTGTCCGATGCCCGGGTGCTGGGGCTGAACTACCGGCTGGCGCCGGAACACCCGTTCCCCGCCGCTGTCGAAGACTCGTTGGCCGCCTACCGCTGGCTGCTGGCGGAAGGCGTCTCGCCGCGCCGTATCGTCATCGGGGGAGACTCCTGCGGCGGCGGCCTGGCTATCGCGACTCTGGTTGCCTTGAAGTACTTTGGCGATCCGCTTCCGGCCGGGGCGATATCCCATTCCGGTTGGACCGATTTGGCCAACACCGGGGATACGTTCGTAACCAAGGCCGAATCGGACCCGCTCATCGACAAGGAAATGGTCGAGAACATGGCGGCAACCTACCTGGGTGACCGGAGCCGCACCACACCGTTGGCCTCACCCTACTATGCCGACCTGCGGGGGCTGCCGCCATTGCTGGTCCAAGTCGGGGGCGCGGAAGTCCTGCTGGACGACTCGCTCCGGTTTGCCGAAAAGGCCAAGGAGTCCGGGGTAGATGTAACGTTGGAAGTGTGGGACGACATGCCTCACGTCTGGCAGGCTTTCGCGTCGTTCCTTCCGGAAGCCCGGCAGGCCATCGAACACTGCGGGCAGTTCGTCCAGAAACATACGAATTAGGGGCGGCACACGAGGTTGATGCTGGACTGGCTGGTCTCTATCCGGGTCTTGGCCAAACCCTCAAACAAGTTTCTCCGTTCCATCCGAGCGCATTGCTCCGGGGGCCATTGGCCCTACGAGGCCTGAGGCCCCCGGGCGGCGAAGTCCTCTCGGGCGGCGGCGACTGCCCCAGGGGTTTCCAAGAAGTCGCAGGCCGTGAGGCTCAGGGCTTTGGCGACCGAAATTGCTTTGGAGCAGGCGAAGTCAGTGGTGGCTACCTCGGCCATCTCCCGTGTGTGGGACGGCACCGGCTGCTCGCTCACGGCGTAGCGCAACTCGAAGGCCGGAAGCGCCTGGCTGACGTTGCCGAAGTCGGTGGAGGCGGCGCTGCCCTGACGGCCGGGGAGCTGCTGGTCCAGGTATAGTCCGACCCGCTCGGCATTGGCCCGCAGCGTCCGGGCGACCACCGAGTTGGGCCGGACGTTTTCGTAAAAGGGATAGACCTCGCTGATTTCCAACCGGGCCCCGGTCATCGCGGCGGCCCCTTCGGCCACAAACCGGACACGGTCCACCACCACGTCGCTCAAATAGTTGCGGTCGCGGCACCGCAGCATGAAGTTGGCGGCGGCGTATTCGGGAACGACGTTGGGCGCTTTCCCACCGTCCGTGATGATTCCGTGTATTCGGACGTCCTCCCGCAGGTGTTGGCGCATGGCGTCGATTCCGGTGAAGAAGTGGATTACGGCGTTCAGGGCATTGACCCCGGCTTCCGGAGCGGCGGCGGCATGGGCCGCCTTGCCGTGAAATTCGTACCGGTACCCCACCATGGCCAGGCTCCAGCTCTCGCCTTGGGGGGTGTCTACTGGGATAACCGTGCGGTTGGACGACGGGTGTGAGGATAGGACCACGTCGATGCCATCGAACACCCCGGCATCGAGCAAACGAATTTTGCCGCCGCCCCCCTCTTCGGCCGGCGTCCCCAGCACCACCACCCGCCCCGGCAGCGACTGGATGTTGGCTTGGAGGCCCAGTCCCGCGCCGACGGCGGCCATGGCGATGAGATTGTGCCCGCAACCGTGTCCGATTTCCGGCAGGGCGTCGTATTCGGCCAGGACGGCCACGGTTGGGCCGTCGCCCGCTCCTCCGGAAAGGGAAGCGCGAAAGGCGGTCTCCACACCGCCGATGCCGCGCTCCACGGCGAAACCGTGCCGTTCCAGAGTGCCGGTCAGCAGGGCGGACGAATAGAATTCCTGATAGTTCAGCTCCGGGTGGGCGTGGATGTCCAAGGCGAGTTCGGCCAATTCGTCTCTTGCCGAGTCGATGGCGTCGGCGGATGCGGACTCTCTGGTTGTTTTGTTCGAGCTCATGGCGCCCCCTCTAAAGATACTTGCGCGATTCGGACCGGCCCGACGGTCCATGCGTTATTGAGGACTCTCAGACAACCGCCATCCACGAGTTTGAGGAGACGGGACTCCAGTATTACGGGTTTCGGCCGCCGGGGGACTCTGGCTGCGGGCTGCCGGTTACGGCCTGCCTGTGCGGTCTGAAGAGGTAGTCCCTAAGTTCCGTGGCAGCGTTTGTACTTCTTGCCGCTGCCGCACGGGCACTTCTCATTCCGGCCGATTTTCCGGCCCTCACCCTTGATCCCCCTCTTCTCGGAGCACCACGCGCAGGTGCAGGCCGCAGGATGTTCACTGTACCAGTTTGTGCGAGTCGACATGCCACGGCCCTTTCAAGTGGTGGTTTCCCAAGCTGTGCTCATCGTACAGGGGCGTAGTCTCGTTAACAAGTTGGCGCGCTTCACCCCCGGCGCAGCCGCCGTTACTAAACCCGCGCCAGTCCTGCGGTTCTTGGACGCGCAATACAGGGGCGTACCACTTCGACCGGCGGCGCGGAAGGTGCATGGTTGAGCGGGCGTCTAATCTGATGAGACGGCCGGGACCGGAACGGGGTCTCGGCCGAAACCCAGCGTGGACCCCGCCAGGATCAACGTGACCGGCGCGAAGCTGATGATGAACATCGACAACTTCAAACTTCCAGTCAATTCCTGTAGGTACCCGGTGATCAAGGGGCCAAGGGCGATACCCATCGAGACCCACATCATCGTGATGGAGAATGCGACGGCCAGTTCCCTGGTCTGGATGCCGCGAAGAGTGAAGGGGACCGTGATGAGGATGGGGAAGAATGCCCAAGCGAGGCCGTTGATAGCGCCGAAAAGGAACATCGCCGGTATCCAACCGGTACTAATCATACCCACGAAGGAGCCGATCATCAGTATTCCCAGCACTTGGAGGAACCGGCCCTCCGTTTGCGTAGCGGCGGCGACATAGCCGACCACGATGCCGACGATTCCTCCCAGAATCACGTCCAAGGCCAACACCCCGCCGCTCAGTTTCTCCGAGACGCCGTAGTCATCGAGCATCAGTGTGGGATAGAACGTGAGGAATGTTCCGAAAGACATTGTGGCGCCGCAGAATCCTATCCCGCCGGTCCACAGGTCTTTGTATCGGATGGCCCCCCGCAACATATCCAGGGCCTTCTGATTCGCTGTGGTAATCGTTTCACCGGTTACCCGGTCCCGGCCCAGCAGCAGCCAGGCCAAGCCGACGGCGCCGTAATAGACACCGAAAACCTGGATAGTCGTTCGCCAATCGTCGCCGGTCAGAGCCAGAATCATTGGCGCAACAGCCAGCCCCCCACCGACGACGATTCCGAAAAACACGTTGGACAGGCCGTTGACGACAATGACTTCGCGGAGCGGGAACCACTGGCGGGTGAGCACGGCCCGCGCGGGTTGCTGGGCGACGGTGGTGATGCCGAACAGCAGCCGTCCCGCCAGCAATACGGCGAATACCGGAGCCCAACTCTGCACGAAAAGGCAGAGGGTCCCTCCGGCGAGCGTCGCGAACGTCAACCACTTGGGTGACATTCGGGAGCCCGCCCATCCAATCGGAACGGCCAAGATGATAGGCGCCCAGTAAGAGATGGAACCCAGCAGCCCTTGTTGCACCGGCGACAGCGAAAGGTCGGCGGAGATCGACGGCAACAAAATACCCAGGGTGATCATCACCATCTGGGAAGAGACGGTGGCGAGCATGTAAAGGGAGACCACCACCCACCGATAGGTGGGGTATCCGGTCACCGGGATCGAGGGAGTTTGTTGCAAACGGTGAGTCCCAGCTTTTTGGCCGGCGTTGTCTAGGCGGGCCGCCGACTATGGAATATCATAGACCTTGGGAACCGGTGTCCGCCAATGCGGCGGGCGTCTCATTTTAGCGTCTGGGTTTACGGAGGTTGACCTATGGAACGAACCGGTGTCGGGTTTGCCGGCGGCATGCCGCCCACAGATATCGTGGAGTGCGTTAAATTGGCCGAGGAGTTGGGGTATGAATCGGCCTGGGTGGCCGAGGGCCACGGAGGAGACCAGTTCTCCATCCTGACCGCCTGCGCGTTGAACACCAGCAGGATCAAGCTTGGGACCTGCATCACCAGCGTGTTCGTTCGGACGGCCCCCACCATTGCCATGGCGGCGGCATCCGTGGACTACTTTTCGGGCGGGCGGTTTATCCTTGGACTGGGAACCAGTCACAAGGTGCAGGTGGAGCCCGAGCACGGCCTGACCTTTTCGCAGCCGGTGACCAGGATGCGGGAGTGCATCGACATCGTACGCGCCATATTACGCGATTCCGACGTGTCGTACCACGGCGAGGTCTACGACATCGACAGCTTCCAGCTCTGGTTCGAACCGCTGCGCCGGGAGATGCCGATTTACGTCGCCGCCGTTTTCCCCAGGATGCTGGAGATTTGCGGCGAGGTCGCCGACGGCGCCATGTTGACTTGGTGCACCCTTGATCATGCCGCGACGGCGGCCCGGCACGTGGGCCTGGGGGCGGAGCAA
Organism: Dehalococcoidia bacterium; assembly: GCA_965220625.1. GTDB lineage: Bacteria > Chloroflexota > Dehalococcoidia > Lucifugimonadales > UBA3495 > VXOI01. Next base: position 308,997 of record CBDCQN010000003.1, on the reverse strand, counting down.
GCGGGGCGGAAGGCCTCCGATGTGGACGTCTCCACCCTCATACCATGCGCTGTGGCCGACGACCGTGACGAGGCCCGCGACTTGATGCGCCAACCGATCGCCTCCTATGCCGCTTACTTTCCCCGTTACCGCCGGCTTATGGCCGAAGCCGGGTTCGCCAAGGAGGTGGAAGACGTCAGGGCGGTCTGGCGACAGGGTCGTACCCAAGAGGCGCTGGACCTCGTTCCCACCGGGTTGATCGACGAGATCGCCTTGGTGGGCACGGCCGACGAGTGCCGTGAAAGATTGGCGGAGTACCGGCGGGCCGGCATCAACCTTCCCATAATTTCGCCGCGGTTCTCCATCGAGGCAGACAAGGGAGGAGCCAAGGAAAAGGCGCTGGCGGTCATCCGGGCGTGCGCCCCCCAATAGTCCGCCGGATAACCGCCGGCTGGGAGCGCCTCTTCTCGGTCATGGGACTGGACGCATGACTTCCGCCGCTGTCCGTCTCTTCATCGGACCATCACAATTGAGTCGCACAATGGGTGCACTCCCGCCAAAAGCGTTCCATGCGAGGTGCGGGTATGGCTGTCACTGAGATCACCGCGGAAACCCTTGAGACCCTCCGGAACATACCGACCCAGACGCTCATCGACGGTCTTTGGGTTATGGGCTGGCCCATGAGCTTCGTCCACGGAGCCAAGCCGCTTCAGCCGGGCCAACGGATGGCCGGAAGGGCGGTGACGCTGCGGTTCGTCCCTCACCGTCCCGACTTGGCCGCGGACAAACCAAAAGAGGATCAGTCTGCCGAATACGTCGCCATCGAGCTTTGCGGTCCGGAAGAGGTGCTGGTCATCGATGCCATGGGGTGGGAATACAGCTCCATCGGCGGCGACATCAAGTTCATGCGCCTCATGCAAAGACAGGCGGGCGGACTGGTTACCGACGGAGCGGTGCGGGACAGCAACGCCCTGAAGGACTATGGATTCCCGGTCTATTCGGCCAACACCACCGCGAAGCAGGGGCCGGCTGAGTTCTGGCCTTGGCAAGTCAACGACGCCATTCAATGCGGCGGCGTACTGGTGCGTCCGGGGGATGCGGTGATTGGGGACGACGACGGCTCGGTGGTGGTGCCCAGTGCCGCAGTGGAAGAGGTGATTCGAATCGCCCACGAGCGGGAAGAGGTCGAAGAGGTGATCAAAGCCCAGTTGGAAGTCGAACGATGCTCCCCCGGCAAGTACTATCCGTTCAACGACCGCACCTGGGACCTGTTTGAAGCCAAGACCGGCAAGAAGCGTCGAGCCTAAGGGCTCGGCTGCTTATCCACCGGCATCCGCCGCCGGACTCAATCGAATCCAACGGCTGACCCGCACCGTACTAATACAATGTAGTGATCATAAAGAGGGACCGTTGATTCCCTCGGAGGTCGTCACGCGCGTGATGCAAATACGGCGCACTCGGCTCCCGGCAGCCCGGTCAAGGTTTTTGCCAGGAATCGGTGGAATATTGGTCGTTCTTCTGGCGGTCGTGATGTCGGGTTGCGGCGATTCCGGAACCGTCGCCCCCACGGCCGCCGCGGAAACCAGTGCGGAAACGACGATGTCCCGGGAAGCCACCGATGTTCCCGAAACGGCCGCAACCGACGCGGTGCACCTGACCGAGCCGGAAACCGCCCAAGAGGACTCGGGCCAGCGGGGCGCGGTCCAGCAGACAAAGGCGCCCACTAAGGCCGCGCCCTCTGCCGCCCCGGCCAGTGACGGAGATACTGAACTGTCTCCCGACGAAGTGGTGGCCGCCCTCGAATCGGTCATGATCGGCATCTACGAGAAGGCGCTTCCTTCGGTGGTCCACATCAATGTCGTTCAAGGGTTGAGTGACGGCGGCAACCCAAACCCTCTGCTGCCCCAAGACTTTACGAGGCAAGGGGAAGGCTCCGGGTTCGTGTGGGACGACGGCGGTCACGTCGTAACCAACCATCACGTAGTCGAAGGCGTCGACTCGGTGACGGTCAACTTCGCCGACGGGACCCGGGTGAGCGCGACTGTGTTGGGCGGTGACCCGGACTCGGACCTGGCGGTGCTCAGGCTGGACGAGGAGGTGGAACACGCGTTACCCATCAAGTTGGGAGACAGCGATGAGGTGCGGGTGGGGCAGACGGCCATCGCCATCGGCGCTCCCTTCAGCCAAGAGTTCACCATGACCAGCGGTATCGTCAGCGCGGTGGGCCGCACTATCCGCAGCGGGGCGAGCGCGTTCAGCATGCCCGGCGTGATCCAGACTGACGCCGCCATCAACCCGGGCAACTCCGGAGGTCCCCTTCTCGACCGCCACGGGCGTGTCATCGCCATCAACACTCAGATTATCAGCCGCAGCGGCAGCAACGCCGGCGTAGCGCTGGCGGTACCGGTCAACACCGCCCGGCGCGTGGTGCCCGCCCTTATCGAAGACGGTAAATACGAGCACTCCTGGTTGGGCATTTCCGGGCAGGACGTCCACTCGGCTTTGTTGGATTCGATGGACCTTCCCACAGACTCCCGAGGCGCCCATGTGATCGCAGTGCAAGAAGGCAGCCCCGCCGACAAGGCCGGCCTGCGGGGAAGCGACGGCGCCGGGACATCGGACGGTGTAGAATATCCCAGCGGCGGAGACATCATAGTGGGAGTCGACGGCGAGGCCATGACCGGCATGACCGATTTGATTTTCTACCTGTCCGGCTCCACGAGGCCCGGTGATTCCGTTACACTCGAAGTGCTCCGTGACGGTGAAGTCATCGAGCTCGAGGTAATATTGGCGGCTCGACCCTAGAAAGTCGTCCCACCGGAAGTCCTTCCGACCAGTCAAGCGAGTGTGAAGTCCGGGCCGCCTAACCAACGGCCGGAGCTCTCGACCACGGGTACCCTTTCGCGGTCGCCCGGAATATAGCGGACCGCCGAGTGGAGGGAAAATGAGGACCGTTGCGGCTATCTATACCTCACCGGTCAAGTCATTCGCTTTGGAGTCGCGGGACTCGGTGCAGGTCGGATTTTCCGGAATCGCCGAAGACCGGCGGTTCCACCTCATCAATGACGAGGGGCGTCTGCTAACCCAGAGACAGTTGGGGACGATGGCCACTATATCGGCCAGTTACGACGTCGAGACGGGCGTTCTAAAACTTTCCTTTCCTGATTCCACCTTCCTGGAAGGCCCTGTGGAGCCCGCCAAACGGTTGCGAACCGATGTGTTTGGCCGCTGGGTGACCGGCGCAGTGGCGGCCGGCGACTGGAACGGCGCCTTATCCGAGTTTTTCGGTACCGGCGTGCGGCTGGTTCGAAGCGAGGGGGCCTGCGAGGTATTCGACGAGTACCCGATTTCGTTGCTCTCTCAAGCGTCCGTCGATTTATTGGGAAGCAAGGCAGGCGGCGCGGTGAGCTTCGAAGGCCGGAGGTTTCGTCCCAATTTCCTGATAGACGGTTGCTCTCCCCACGAAGAGGACTCCTGGCTGGGCGGCGTCATTCGAATAGGACCGGAACTCCTGTTGCGAATGGTTGCCCCGGACCCTCGATGCGCCATCACGACGTTCGACCCGGATACCGGCCAAAGGGACTTCGATACTCCCCGGTTGTTGCTCTCCTACCGGCCGGGCGCCCGGGCTCCGCACTTCGGAGTCTACGGCGCCGTGGAATCCACCGGAGCCGTATCGGTGGGAGACCAAGTGGAAGTTGCCGTGCCGTCGGCGCACCGGTGACCGCTAACCTGGCCCAGTGACGTTTGAAAGCCGCCCAGGCCGTCAATAGGCTCGTGCGAAAGACCCGGCATGACTCGACAGGACATGCCGTTGGCATTTCCGGGAGCGGGCCATTAAGATGTATGGACACTTCGCCGGAGACTACATGAGTCCACCGGCGGCTGAGTCCGGCGGTGGCCGGGCATCGGGTATGGAGATAACGCCATAGCTACTGAAACACTGAGCCCTCGGTCCGTCAGGCTCGCTCCAAACACCGAACTGCTCAATGCGGCAACCGCGGCGTCGGCCCAACGGCAGGAAGACAAAGAGTACCTTCAGCTTCGGCGAATGGTGGCTGAAAGGGGGTTGCTGGACCGCCAGTACGTTTACTACGGCGTAAGGGTGTATTTGCACCTGGCAATGCTGGGCGTCAGCATTGCCGTGTTAGTGTTGGTCAACGTCTGGTGGGCCCAACTATTGAACGCGGTGTTCTTGGCCTTGGTGTTCACCCAATATGGGTTCCTCGGTCACGACGCCGGTCACCGGCAGATATTTCGCTCGGCCAAGCGCAATGACGCCGTCCTGATGTTGTGCGGCTTTGTGACCGGATTGACCCCAAGTTGGTGGCAGGACAAGCACAACGCTCATCATATCAGCCCGAACCAAGTGGGCCGGGACGGGGACATCGAAGTTTCGACCTTCGTGTATACCGAGGAGCAGGCTCTTGCAGCCAGGGGCTTCCTGCGGTTCATGGTGAAATACCAGGCGTTTCTCTTCTACCCGGTACTGTTGCTCACCTCGCTGAGCTTGTTCTTCGGCGGAATCGCGTACCTGATGCGCCGGGAACACGTCAAGTACCCGCTTATCGAACCGGTCTTGGTTCTCGGCGGCGTCGCGTTATACCTGGGGCTGATATTCGCGTTTCTCCCGCCTTGGCAGGCCGGGTTGTTCATAGTGGTGCACCGCGCTCTGGCCGGCTTTCACATGGGGGCGGTGTTTGCTCCCAACCACAAGGGCATGCCCATATTGGAAAAAGACGACGAGCTCGACTACATGCAACGGCAGATACTCACGGCTAGGGACGTCCGGCCCAGCCCGTTAGTCGACTACATGTATGGTGGATTGAATTACCAGATCGAGCACCACCTGTTCCCCAACATGCCCAACAACCGCCTCAAGGAGGCCAAAGAGGTGGTGAGAGAATTCTGCCGAGACCGGGGACTTCCCTACCACGAGACCGGAGTCTGGCAGTCCAACAAAGAGATCCTCGGTTACATGCACGAGGTAAGCGCGGCCCTGCGGCGCAAACCGGCGCAACCGTCTCCGGCGTAACCGGCTAATGGCGACGACCGGCCCTGCCAATTATTGAAGCTCGGCAGGACCGGAGTCGACGCGGATGGGGCCAAAGAGCGCTAGTCCGGCACCAGGTTGGCGAACCGGGGCATGACGTCGTTGGCCCACAGGTGCATGGACTTTTCCCAGGCCTGCTGGTTGTCGATGTTGTCGTAGACGAGGGACAGCAGGGTCCCGAAGCCGCCGCACATTTCGTAGAGGCTGAGCAGCCGTTTTTCCACGGTGTCGGGCGACCCGACCAGCCAGACGTGTTCTGCCATGTATTCCGGGGTGACCGCCGAGTCAGGCACGCTGGAGTCGTGCTTGATTACGTGGGTCAGGCCGAAGGCGTTGAAAAGAGGCAGCAGGTAGTCACCCCAGACGCGGCCGAGCATCCCGTTGACTGCGCCGTCCATGGCTTCGTCGTCAGAGTCCGCCACCCACACGTCTCGGGTGATGCGCCAGTCGGAGCGTTTGGGCGTACGACCGCCGCGGGCCGCGCCCTCCGCGATGGCGTCCCAATGGCTGATAACGTAGTCTTGGTTGAAGGCCAGGCTCATGGGGATGAAGCCGCGTTCGCCGGCGATTTTCAACGTTTCGGAGGCGATGCTCACGGAGGCGACGCCAATCGGCGGGTGGGGTTTCTGGTAGGGCTTGATGAAGAAGCGCAGGCTGTCGAGCATGGGTTCCGGGTAGTTCACGTCCCAGAAGTCGCCCTTGTACTCGAATGGCTCTTCGCTCTCCCAAAGTTTGAGGATGATGTCGATGGCCTCTCGGGTCATGCGGCGGTGCTGGCCGTTCATGCCGTCCACGTCGAACAGCCGGAAGTCGGTGGGCAGACCGCTGGAGCCGATGCCGAACATGAACCGCCCTTGGGCCATGTGGTCGAGGTAGGCCACACGGCAGGCCAGCTCGGCAGGATGGTGGTAGGGCAGCAGATGCACCCCGGTGCAGAGCTTGATGTTCTTGGTCCGCATCAACGCTTGGGCGATCATCAGGTCAGGGGCGGGCACGGGCTCCCAGGGCGACGTGTAGTGTTCGCCGATCCAGGCCTCGGAGAACCCCAGCTCGTCGGCCAAGGCCAAACAGTCCAAGTCCCACTGGTGGGCCGTGAATACCTCGCGTTCCGGCGGATGGGAGGGCATCATGAATATACCGTATTGCATTGTTCCTCCGTGGGCGGGCTCCCCGCAGCGGCGGGGGCGTGGCTATATACCAGCGGCGATATCGCCATTTGGTTATGCTTCGCAGCGTCCATAATCTATCATGTAATCGGCCTGTTGCGAAACCCGGCGTTCCGGTCAACGTGGCGATCAAACATGGGTATCAAAGCAGGGCGGCCGTGGCGGGGCCGCCCTGACGCCAGACTTGTCAGTCAGCTTATTATCTACTACGATATATTCCGGTTCACAGTATGGTCATTTGGGCTGTTGACTGGCGTTTGCGCGGCTGGCAGCTTGGTTGTTGCAATAGGGCATGTTCGGCCTGTTCCGTCTTACGGCAGACCGACTTGGCAGACACCTTATCTGACACTCCGGGGCATCTATCCCGGACCTGCGGCGTCTACTTCGGCTTGATCGTGGTGGGGCCCCGAAAATAATTCCGTGAGGGCGGCTTGCCTCTTTTCCGTTCCGCTAGTTTGCTATGGCGATAGCTCGACGTCTGTTCTACGGCTGGGTGTTGGTCGGGATATCCGCCTTCATCATGGCCATCGGCACCGTGCCGTTGTTCCAGGGCATGTCGGTCTGGTTCATAGTACTGGAGGGCCAGTTCGGTTGGACCCGCACCCAACTATCCCTCGCCTTTTCCCTCACGAGAGTCGAGGGGTCCATCATGGGCCCAATCAGCGGCTACCTCATCGACCGGCTGGGACCGCGCCGGTTGGTAATGGTGGGGCTGCTCATAGCCGGCGGCGGATTCCTGTTGATGGGCCGGATGCAGGAACTTTGGCACTTCTACGCCTCCTTCGTCGTGATCAGCATCGGTGCAGGCCTGGGTACATGGATGCCGATGATGACCGTGCTGAACAACTGGTTCAACCGTAACCGGTCGATAGCCATGGCCTTGGCCATGGAGGGGTTTTTGATCGGCGGGGTGTTATTGGTTCCGCTGTTGGCCTGGGCCATAGACCCAGATATCCCAGGGCGGGTGGGCTGGCGAAATACAGCCTCGGCCATCGGTATCTTCATAATGGTCGTCGCTTGGCCGGTGTCCAGGCTGGTGCGCAACACGCCCGAAGAGTACGGCCAGCACCGCGACGGCCTCCCGCCCCGGGCTGAGACCGGGCCCGTCGCGGCAGGCGCGGAGGAACTCAGCTACACTTGGCAGGAAGCCGTCCGCACCAAGACCTTCTGGCTGATGACCATCGGCCACGCCTGCTCGTCCATCGTAATCGTCACGCTGATGGTCCACCTGGGTCCCATGCTCCACGACCGGGGCATTTCGTTGCAAACTGTCAGTTGGGTGTTGTCGACCTATATCGGCGTGGGGGCGGCGTTCACTCTAATCGGTGGTTACATCGGGGACAGGGTGCCGATCCGGTGGCCGATATTCGTTTTTTCGTCGATCCAATCGGGCGCAATCGCGTTGCTGCTGTTGAGCGATGACTTCGTGATGGTCTTCGTATTCGCGGTACTGTTGGGGATCGGCTTCGGGGGACGCACCTCTCTGACCACGGCGATCCGGGGTGTCTACTTCGGACGGAAGGCCTTTGCCAGTATCACCGGAGTTTCGATGATACCGATGAATATCCTGTTGCTGGCGGCGCCGCCGTTTGCCGGCTACATGTACGACAAAACGGACAGCTATATGATTCCGATGGCCACGATTGCTGCCGTGAACCTCTTCGGGTCCAGCCTGTTCGTATTCCTGGGCCCCCCGGGCAAGGGCGGTTACACCAGCCCGGTGACCGCCCCGGAGCGACCGGCGCCGGCTGTTGCGGGGGCTTCGGGGCAACCGGCAACGACCGGTGACGCCGTTGTGCTGGAAGGCGGTCCTGCGGGTATCGAAGCAGCGGAAGCCGGGGAGACCCGGAACCCGGCCTAACTCACGCTGTTGGCGAGCAGCTCCTTGATCTCCCGGACCGTTTCCTCAATCCAATAATCGACGCGGGCCGCCGTCCGGGCCCGTCGCTCTCGACCAAAAGCCTGGTCGTCGATGCCTGGGTTCTCGGCGCGGATATCTACTTCGATCTGGTGCATTTCATTTTCGGCTACGACTGGCCGCTCGATCCAGTGGCAGATGTATCGGTGGTCTCCGGTGTAAAACACGGCCACCGGGATCGACATGTATTCCCCGTTCTTCAGGTACTCGTTCATGATGTCGTGGTGCTGGTCCCGGGGGAAGACGCTCATCTCCATGCCGGCCGCCTCACAGATGCGGGCCAGAACGGGCAGCCCCCGCACCACGTCGCCGCACCAGTCCTCGCCGAGCACAAGCATCTTCTTCGGCCCGTCGTCACGGGCGGTCAACTCCTTAAGAGCCCGCGCGTCCTCTTCTGAAATACGGCAGCCGTCGTAGAACCCCTCGATGCGGGCCTTATTCACATTGATCTGGTCCAGGTATGGACGGTAGCCGAAGCCTTCCGAGAACCGCTGCGGCGTGACTACGCTGGTCTCTCTTGCCATGTCGCCCCCCAAATCTTGACTTGATATTCCGGTCTCCCTTCAGGGAGATCGTCCGGGCTCTGCCGGGGTCCCGATGCGCTGGGGTCAGGGTGAGGGTGTTCCTCGACGCGGGCCCACGGCCCGTCAGCCGATTTCTCAACCGGTCATCCCTTGGAAGCCCACCGCCACCTTGCCGTCGGGATAGACGATGATGGGCACGGTGTCGGCCAGGTCCAGGGCTTCGTCCAGGGTGTCCTGGCTCTGGTCCACCCGGCGCTCCTCGTACTCGATGCCCTCGCGTTTCCAGGCGGCGCGCAGGGCGTCGCAGGCGGGGCAGACAGTGAGGGTGTAAACGACAGGAATGTCGGCCATAAAACGGCCCCCTTGCCGGAATATTTGCTGGCTTGAGCCATTTTACAATGCCGCGTAGAGAGTGTCATCTAACGCCGACCGCAAGGGTGATATAGTGTAATCATCTTGTCACCCGGAATGGGTATCCGTTGCTGGTCTACCGACCTTGTATATTAGCGACGGTCGATAAATTGACCATCAATCAGAATTGGAGGAGTTATGTTTACTTTATTCGTGACCGTCAAAATCAAGCCCGGCCACCGGGACGAGTTCATCGAGGCCACCAAGGGCGACGCCGCGGGTTCCAACACCGCCGAGCCGGGATGCCTGCGCTTCGATGTTCTAGCCGACAACAACGACCCCAATACCGTCTATTTATACGAAGTCTATGAGGACCGCGACGCGTGGGAAACCGCTCACAGGGGTATGCCCCACTACACCCAGTGGCGCGAGACCGTGGCCGACTGGTTCGACGGCGACCCGGTGCGCATCGAGACCACGCCTCTGTTCCGCAAAGAGGACTTTTAGAGGACTATCTCAACCCGGGAACGGCCGGTGTTTCCCCTTTTCGAAGGGGGCTTCGCTCAACTGCGACGCTCCAGCACCCGGCGGAAGGCGCCGATGAAGGCGTCGGCCTCGAGCTCACCGATGGCGGTGGAAATGGCGCCCACCAGGTTGGGCGCCATCAGTATTCCTTCATTCATCAGTCCCAGGAACACTTGATGGCGAAAGCCGGCGTCCTCTGCGGCGATGTCGCGGTAACCGACGATATCTTCGTTGGTGAAATGGATGCCGAACAGCGAACCCAATCCGGTCGTTTGCACTGGTATTTCCAGCTCTTCCCCGACGCGGCGGAGCCCCCGGCATAGGTAATCGGTTACTTCGGCCAGCCGGCGGTAGACCTCCGGGGTAAGCTGTTCCATGGTCACCGCTCCCGCCAGCATCGTAACCGGATTGGCGTTGAAGGTGCCGGCGTGGGAGACCGTCGGCCCTGCCGTCGGGTCGTAAAGGTCCATGACGTCTTTCCGCCCGCCGAACGCCCCGATTGGGAAGCCGCCGCCGATAATCTTGCCCAGCGAAGTCATGTCGGGCGTGACCCCGTAGATCTCCTGGGCCCCTCCGGGTGAAACCCGAAAGCTGATCACCTCGTCGAAGATCAGGACGATGCCGTTGGCCCGAGTGAATTCCCGGAGCATGGTAAGGAATTCAAGGGTACCGGGGAGCATTCCCACCGAACCCAACATCGGCTCTATGATCACTGCGGCGAGTTCGTCTCTGTGCGCTTCCAGAATTTCCCGGGCCGGTCCGGGCTCATTGAAGGGCAAGACAACTACCGACTCCAGGACCCCGTCGGCCAGCCCGCCTGTGGCTGCCAGGGCGTCGGGATGGGTCCTCTCCCCCGCAGCGGATGGGTCGACGCGAACGCTCACGCTCACGGTGTCGTGGCTGCCATGGTAACCGCCTTCCACCTTGGCAATGAGGCTCTTGCCCGTCACCGCCCGGGCGGCGCGGATGGTGTTCAGAGTGGCCTCGGTCCCGGAATTGGTGAAACGGACCAACTCGAAGCTCGGTATACGCTCACAAAGGATTTTGGCCAGACGCACCTGCTGCCGGTTGGGAGCGTTGTAGACGACTCCCCGCTCCAGTTGTTCCCGCACGGCTTCCACCACCGGCTGGGCGGCATGGCCCAGTATCAAGGTGGTCATGGTGCCGATAAAGTCCAACCGGTCGCCACCGTCAACGTCGATGACGTGGGCCCCGTAAGCCCTCTCCACGAAGACGGGGTACGGGTCCCAGAAGATGGAGTTCCTGCTGTCGCCTCCCGGAAGGTAGCTCTTGGCGTCTTCCCAGACTTCTCTGGACTTGGGAGTCAGTTGGATGTAACGGTCAAGCTCGGTGTGGTTGGTCGCCATATCGGGCACTCCGCTCAGAAGATTGCGTGGCCGGCGCTTGGGTAGGCCACGCCGGGCCTTCGTGGGAATTATAGGTTACTTCAAGCCGCAGCGGGGCTGACGGCAGGTCTGGGGAAGTAGATGCCGCGCAGGGGCCTACTGCCGATGCTGAATACAATCACCGCAATGAAAATCAGCCCGCCGGCCACCATAACGACCGGCGCGTTGAAAACGTCGGCCAACTCGGCATTGACCCAGTTGGCTATCGCCATACTGCCGCCTATGTGAACGGAGTACACCCCGGCCACCCGGCCCCTTACTTCATCTTCGGTCAGCGTCTGGATAATCGTGTGGCTGATGGTCATGAACCCGGCCTGGGTCGCCCCCATGATGAACGCGGCAGCGATGGAGAGTTCGCGGGTATCCGAGACCGCCAGCAGTATCGGCCCCACCCCGCTCAACAAGCCGTAAAAGAGGAAGAGCTTCCCCCTGGCGCCCTGGTCGCGGACTCCGGCCAAGAATATGGACGCGACCACGGCCCCGGCGCCTACCCCTCCCAGCAGATAGCTCACCCCCACCGAGCCGGCTCCCAGCTTGTCGTCCGATATCGCGGGAAGCATGGACTCGTACGACATAGTTAGGGCGCAGTGGCCCAGCACCAGCAGGATCATAGCCAGAATGATCGGCCGCCGGTACACGTACTCGAAGCCGGCGGCCATATTCCGCCAGAACCCTTGGGTCTCGTCCATCTTTCCGGTCGATCTGGTGGTAACGCGGGTCACCGACAACAGGCCGATGGCATAGAAGGCGCTGCACAGCCAGAAGGCCATTTCTATGTTGATGAACGCCAAAAGCGGGAGGATGGCCAAGGCTCCCACCATGCGTGACCCCTGTTGCGTGGCTTGGTTCAGCGCCAGGGCATTCAGCAAGTGTTGCCGGGGGACGAGGTTGGGTATCAGGGCCGAGGCCACGGTCATCTGGCCAGCCCGAAGTGTACCGTTCATCAAGGCCAGTGCCGTAAGGGTCCACGCCCCGGCCATGTCGTTCATCACGAGGAAGGCCAGGATGACGTTGTGGGCCAGGTTGAGAGCGAAGACCCACTGCATGATGGTCTGGCGGTCGAATCGGTCGGCCAGGTAGCCGACGAACGGGGTGGTGAAGACGCGGGGGGCCATGGCGGCGAAGGTGACGATCCCCACCCACGCCGAGCCGCCCGTAAGGTCCCAGGCCAGCCAGCCCCGGGCGATGATTAGCGCCCAAGCCGCAGCCCCGGAACAGGTGGTGGCTATCCACAGAGTCCGGTAGTCCTTGTATTGAAGGGCCAGCAGGAACCGGTCTGCGGTGGCTCTGAGCATGTCCGTCCGGCCGGAGAGTTCCGTAGTCAGGAGGTACTGGGGAACGAGAGGGCCCGTGGAACGCCCGCCTGATTATAACAGCCGCCTCGCGGGAAACAACTCGCCGGCGACGCCTGTCTCGGGCTCGGCGGGTCCGCCGGCCAAGCAGGCCTGTTCAGCCGGTTGGCCACGCCGATTACGCTAGCCGTTCAGCGGCCGTGTGCCGGTGGCGCCGTCTGCCCGGCGGGTCGTCCCTTTGCGCTATCGGCCCCGGAGAGACAGCACATTCTCCACGAAGCGGCCGACAAGGGGCCGGTCGCTTTCGATTTGGAAGGACTCCATGAAATCGTGATAGAAGTTGGCGTGGAATTTTTCGGCGACGGCGAAGCCGGGCCGTAAAGACAGTTCGGGGTGATCATTGTCCAGTCGCCCGACCGCTGCATTCATAGCGCCGTGCTTGCTGAAGGCCCATCCACGTTCTTGGGCCACGGCCATCACGGCGTGCGCCGCCGCCCCCCATAACTTTTCCGAAGCCTGAACGTCATCGCCGTCGGTAAACATCCGGCCGGAAGCTTCCAGGAATTCCCAAGCAGTCTTTATGTGGTCTTCCACTACCATGATTGGCCTTTGATCGAAAGCTGGGCAGCGCCGAGCAATTCGGATGTCGTCATATCTAGGCTACCCGCTACCGCATTATAGAGTGCCGAGACGGCATGCGTCATGCCGCAGTTCCTCGGGTGATTCACCGCAGGGAACGGAGGGAACATCGGAGGACAAGCAGCCTTGACGCCCCCCGAAGGGCTTATCTACAATTCCGGCGATATGGCCGGGCGGACCGGGCGTGGCCTTGCGTCAAACAGACCGGCCCGAGGAGTCCTATGCCACCAGAGCCCCCACGGGAAGGCGTCCTTCTGCCACCGTACCGGGTTTTAGACCTGAGCGGTGCTGAGGGGGTATTTTGCGGCAAGCTGCTGGCCGACTACGGGGCCGATGTCGTCAGGGTGGAGCCTCCTTCGGGAGACCCGGGCCGCGCCAGAGGACCTTTCGCCCGCGATGAGGCCGGACCCGAGCGCAGCCTCTACTTCCTCTTCTACAACACCAACAAGCGCTCCATCACCCTGGACTTGGAACACGAACGTGGCCGGTCGCTGTTCAAGGAGTTGGCCGCGCGGGCCGACGTGGTAGTGGAAAGCTACCCGGTTGGGCGCCTCCAGTCTTTGGGCCTCGGCTACGATGAACTCAGCGCCGGAAACCCGGGGCTGGTGATGGCGTCCATCACGCCGTTCGGCCAGTCGGGTCCGTGGAAGGACTACCGATCGTCGGACCTGATCGCCCTGGCTTCGAGCGGCTTCATGCAGATCACCGGCGACCCCGACGGCCCGCCGATGCGGCAGGGTAACGATCAGTCCCACTTTCCTGGCGCCCAGTTCGCCGCTGCCTCGATTCTCGGCGCTCTTTACTACCGGGACATGAACGGCGGCGAGGGCCAGTACATCGACGTGTCGCTGCAGGAAGCGCTTATCACCTATTACACCGACGCCCACCCGGCGCTCGCTTGGATGCAAATGGAGCAGAACGTGACCAGGGTTGGGGCCACGTCAACGCTGGTAATCCCTTTGGGCGCTTACCCCAGCCAGGACGGTTGGATATCCGCCGGCATCATCACCCCCAGGGAGTGGGACAGCCTGGCCGAGTGGATCTACGAAGTAACCGGGGACGAGGAGATTCTCAACGAGGCCTACAAAGGCGGAAATCAAGACCGCGCCCCCTATAATGACATCATCACCGCCCTCGTCATCGACTTCACCACGCGGTTCACCAGCGAGTACCTGTTCCACGAAGGACAGCGGCGCAACCTGGTGGTCATCCCGGTTAACACGGTCTCGGACCTCCTGGCCGACCCGCAGTTGGCCGCCAGCAACTTCTGGTTCGGCTTGGACCACCCGGAGACCGGCGTGCTCCAGTATCCCATCGGGGTGTTCGACAGCAACGAGGTCTCCCCGGCGGTCAACCCAGCGCCGTTGTTGGGAGAGGCGAACGAGGCCATCTACAGAGGGGAATTGGGTTTGAGTCCCCAGGAACTGGCATCCCTGAAATCGGAAGGCGTGATCTGATGACGACCACAGGACTGGGAACGGCGGGCAAGAAAGCGTTGGCAGGAGTCCGGGTGCTGGAGCTGGGGCCCTACGTGGCCCTGCCCCTCACCGGACGCATCCTGGCCTCCCTGGGGGCCGAGGTTATCAAGGTCGAGACCAACAAGGCCTTGGACGAAATGGCGTTCATTCCGGCGTGGTCCCGCGGGGCGGGCCAGCCGGATTTCCAACGAATCAAGAAGCGGGTGTCCCTCGACGTGCGAACGCCGGAGGGCCTGGAAGTCTTTCGGGAGTTGGTCAAAGTCAGCGACGTTTTCATGACCAACTTCCGGCGCAACATCCTGGACCGTTGGGGAATCGACTTCCCGGAGTTACGGAGGCTACGCCCGGACATCATCCTGATGTGGCAGACCGGACTGGGGGGAATCGGCCCTTACTACACCTACAAGTCCTACGGGATATTGGTGCAGCACATGGGCGGGGTGTCCCTCATGACTGGTGACGAAGGCTCGCCTCCCTCAGCCATAAACACGTCGTATTCCGACTACCACACAGGGGTCTTCCAGCCATCGGCGATCATTGGAGCGCTGATGCGCCGGCGCATGACCGGCCAGCCGGCCACGATGGAATCGTCAATTTTCAAGTCGGGAGCGGTCACTGCCGGCCCGGCGATACTGGATTTTCAAGTGAACGGGCGGTTGCCGCCCCGGATTGCCAACCGCCATCCGGTAAACGCCCCCCACGGCGTTTACCGCTGTCAGGGCGACGACCGCTGGTGCGCCATAGACGTGCAGTCGGAAGAGCAGTGGGCCGGGTTCCGCCGGGTCCTCGGCGACCCCGATTGGTCCGCTCGCCCGGAATTCGCGTCCAACACCGGGCGCCTGGCCCACCAGGACGAGTTGGACGACTGGATTGGCCAGTGGACCGCCACCCTGACCGCCGAGGATGTGATGGAACGGATGCAGGCGGAAGGCGTGCCAGCCAGCATAGTTTCCCAAGGCCAGGACCTGTTCTACAGCGAGCACCTCAAGGACCGCGGATTCTACGAGCCTTCGACCTACTACGTCGCTGAAAGAGGCACCCCGGCATGGGAGTGGAAGAAGGGGGACAGCGTTGCCTGGACTACGCCGGCGAAGCTGTCGGAGACTCCAATGGAATTCGGCCCCTACAGCAACATCGGCGAAGACAATGACTACGTCTTCCAAGAGATTCTGGGCATGCCGGAGGCCGAAGTCAGGCGTCTGGAGGAAAACGGCGCATTATATTAGTGGCCAGTGGCTAGTGATTAGTGGCCAGGGGGCCGGATGACTATTCGCTATCCACCGACCACTGGCCACTGGAGACTGAAATGGATTACAGCGGGTACCAGGACCTGATCGTCGACATACGGGACGGGGTGGCGTTGCTGACCATGAACCGTCCCGAGGTCTTCAACGCCACCGGTTTCACCCTGCACAACGAGTTGGGCCGCATCTGGCCCGATCTGGGGCGGGACCCGGAGGTACGGGTGGCCGTCATCACCGGGGCGGGCAACGCCTTCTCCGCTGGCGGGGACTTCGACATGATCGAGAAGTCCATCGGCAACGCCGAGGTGATCGCCGCCGCGATGCAGGAAGCCAGGGACATCGTCCACAACATGATCAACCTCGACAAACCGGTGATCTCGGCGATCAACGGGGTCGCGGTCGGGGCTGGTCTGGCGGTTGCCCTGCTGGCTGATATTTCCATCGCCTCGGAGCGGGCCCGTTTCACCGACGGTCACGTCCGGCTCGGAGTCGCCGCCGGGGACCACGCCGCCGTGATCTGGCCGCTGCTCATCGGCATGGCCAAGGCCAAGTACTACTTGATGACCTGCGAGTTCATGGACGGGGCGGAAGCGGAACGCCTGGGACTGGTGAGCTTGGTGGTGCCCCACGACGAACTGATGGAGCGGTCGATGGCCGTGGCCCGGAAGCTTGCCGCCGGTTCCCAGCCGGCGCTGAGGTACACCAAGCGCTCGCTCAACCAATGGCTGCGCATGGCGGAACACACCGCCTTCGACTACTCCTTAGCCTTGGAGATGCTGGGCTTCTTCGGCCCGGACGTGAGCGAAGGACTGCAATCGGTGCGGGAAAAGCGCGACCCGGAGTTCCCGTCGGCCCGCTGAAGGGGGCATCCTAGCCGCGGGTCATTATCACCGCCAGCACCACTATGGCGAGGACCAGCAGCAGGTTGGTTCTGGCCGCCATCAGCACGAACGCCCGTGCCGGCCCCCGGGGCAAGGGTTGACCGGCCTGCCGGGCGGTATCCAGCCGGTCCGCCATCAACGGGCCCAACCAGAAGTCGTGGGCGAGGCTGATCAAGACTACCACCAAAAACAGGGCGGTCTTGATCTGCAACATATCTATAAAGTGAATCCCGCCGGAGAAGAACTGGCCGACCCCGATGCCCCAGTGATCGAAGGCGAGATAAGCTCCTGTCAAGACCAAGACGATCTTGGCGGCCCAGGCCACCGGCACGAACCGTCCCGCCACTTGACGGAGCACCACGAATCCTTGGCCGCCGAAGCCGTCCCGTCGCGCCAGGGGCAGCATTACCATGACCAGAAACAGCATTCCGCCCAGCCACGTCACCGCAGCGATCAGATGTATGGCAACCATCGACTGGTACACCGTTTTACCTCCGTCTCCAATCCTCTAGGTTAGCCACGGTATCTCACCGGGCATGTAGTGGGTGGCCCGAAATACCCGGTTGCCCAGCACCCCTTCCACATCGACGTGGAAGTGGGGGTTTATGTACTCCCACACTACATTACCGTCGGGGGTTACCTGGAACATGCGCCCGAACATCCCTTCCGTGATCAGCGTGTTACCGTTGCCCAAGCGGCGGGCCCCCGAAATGAACGCACTGAAGAAATTGTAGGCCGGGTTGTCGCGGTACTCCCAGACAATCTCGTTGGTGGCCGGATCGACCTCGATGGCCCTGGAGAAAGGCAGGTTGGCGTCGCTCCGGTGAGCCCCGTTGTCGAAGACCAGCACGTTGCCGTTGGACAGCAGGTTGGGGTCGTGCTGCTGGGCGATGGTATCGTAGCCTAGTTGCCAGACGATTTCATTGGCGGCCTTTTCAATGATGCCGATGGTGGAAATGTTGCGGAAGCTGAACATTACCCGGCCGTCCGGCAGGGGCGCCACCGTGTTGCCGTGACTCCATTCGTCCCGGAGGTCGTTGAAGGTGATTATGTGAACATCCGGGTCCAGATGCTCGTAGGCGTGCCACTCCCAGACACGGTTTCCTTCGACGTCGACTTCGACGATGACGTCGGACCACATTCCTTCGGGGGCCGATCCGAGGATGCCTCCCTTGACCTTGGCCGCCAATTCCGCAGGCATCAATTCCACGGTCAAATAAAGCGCTCCGCCCGATTCCGTGCGCCGCGCGTCGTGGTGATGGTCCGGGTCGCGGTGCTCCCAGACCACCCGGCCGTCGGGGTCGGCCTCCAGCATCACCCCGCTTTTGAACCGCTTCCACGACGGAAACCGGTCCCAGGTATCGGCGTCCCGCAGCTTCCCGCCATAAAACATATTGCCATTGGGCAGGAGGTAGCCGTAGAGCCCCGGCGGATAGGGCATGGACCAGTGATGCACTTCAGTGCCGTTGACGTCCAGAAGATAGACATCCCCCGGACCGGCCATCGGCGCGTAGAGGACGTAACCGGGACAGGCGCGGGACTCATCTAGGGCAGTCAGTCCGGCGCCAGAGTTGCGGCGGCGTGTTTGCGGGTCGACTGGCATCATCTCACTCGTCTCGCGGTAGCTTCTTTACCAGTTACCACGTGGCATAATGTTCCATGCACAACATTGTCAGTTTCCAGGTCCTTATCGACGCGAGGTCGACGCAAGGTAGATCAGTGGTAAAGCCAATGACAATCACACTCACGCCCGACGTCGAGGCTTGTCTGATAGAGCACGCCCGGAAGTCGGGAATCACTCCGGAACAACTTGCCATCGCCAGCCTACGCGAGCATTTCGTGTCATCGCATACTCTGGCCGTCGCGGCGAAACGATCGGTTTCAGAGGAGGCTCGGCCGAACCCCGGAGAGACGCTGTATGACCTGATCCAGGACCATATCGGAGTCCTGCACAGCAGTGAATATGGAGGCGGCAGCGCCGAAATGTCTGTCGACGCCCACCGCAAGTTCGCTGAGGGCCTCCTCGAAGAACACCAGCGCAGCCAAGAGCAAGAATGACTCTGACCGATACCGGGCCAATTGTGGCCCTCCTTGACAGCGATGACCCATACCATTCTCGATGCCTGGCCGCGTCTCGGAGATTGCCGGGTGAACCGTTTCTGACCGCCTGGCCTTGTTTCACCGAGGCGATGTACCTGCTGGGCCTTGCGGGTGGTCATCGCTATCGGGTCGCCCTATGGGATTTGTACCGTGCAGGGAATCTGGTCTTGCATAACCCAACACCGGGAGAAACCGGGCGAATGGCCCAACTGATGGCGCAGTATCACGACAGGCCGATGGGCTTGGCTGATGCGTCGCTAGTTGCAGCAGCCGAGAGTCTGTCGTGGCGCCAAGTATTTACCTTGGACGGGGATTTCTACATCTACCGGCTTAACGACGGTACCACTCTGGAAGTCTTGTCGTAACCGCCTCCGGTCGCAGGGTTGTTACTGGGCCACGTAGCCGCCGTCTACCGCCATGCTGTGACCGGTGACGAACGAGGCTGCCTCCGATGAGAGCCAAATCACCGCCTCGGCGATTTCCTGCGGTTGGCCCAACCGCCCGACCGGATGGCGCGATACAATGCGCTCCTCGAAACCTTCGTGGGCGTTGAGGACCGGCCGCAACAACGGGGTGTCGATGTAACCGGGGCATACGGCGTTTACCCGGATGTTGTCGCCGGCGTATTCCAACGCGGCCGCCTTGGTCAGCCCTACCACGCCGTGTTTGGCCGCCATGTAGGCGACGGCCCCCGGGGCCGCAATGAGGCCCATTATGGATGCGGTGTTCACGATGGCGCCGCCGCCTTGGGCCAGCATCCGCGGGATTTCGGCTTTCATGGAAAGCCAGACTCCTTTCAGGTTGATGCCGATAACCCGGTCCCAGTCCTCTTCGGTGTAGTCCGCAGTGAGGTTACGGTCTCGCCCGCCGCCCACGCCGGCGTTGTTGAAAGCGCAGTCGAGCCGGCCGAAGCGTGCCACCGTTTGGGCCACCATGTCCACCGTACCGGAGTTTTCGGAGACATCGGCGTGTATCAGGACCGCGTCGCCTCCGGCCTCTTTGATGAGTTGGACCGTTTCCTCGCCTCCCTCTACGTTGATATCCACCACGGCCACGCGGGCGCCTTCCCGGGAGTAGGCCAGAGACGCGGCCCGGCCGATCCCCGAGCCTCCGCCGGTCACCAACGCCACCTTGCCGTCCAGAGTTTCTGGCATACGCGCATCTCCATGAGTGAATTAGCGGATTGGATTATAATATGGAACGGACTGGATCGGGATTTGCCGGATTGTAGGATTTCAGAATTATCTTGCGAGTCCTTTGATCCCGAAAATCCTGATCGGGATGAATTATCGGCAGACCCCGGATGCTCACCTGCAATGCGGGCAAGGTTCAAGGAGGACGCATGACGGAGATTGCCCCCAACATGACCGACTACGAGGGGTCCTACCGGAATGACCGTTTGGAAGTGCCGGAGTATTTCAACTTCGGGTCCGACGTCGTTGACCGTTGGGCCGAAGACCGGACCAAATTGGCCCTGCTATCGGCCGACCCCTCGGGCCTGCGGGCACAGCACCATACGTTCTGGGACCTCAAGGTCCTCTCCGACCGGGCCGCCAACGGGTTCCGCCAGCTGGGAATCCGGAAGGGCGACCGGGTGTTCATCATGCTGCCCCGCATCCCGGACTGGTACGTGGCGATGCTGGGGCTGTTCAAGCTGGGAGCCCTCCCAATGCCCGGCACCACCCTCCTTACGCCCAAGGACATTGAGTACCGTATCAACCGCTCCGAGGCCGTCATGGCCGTCACCGATCCCGAGAATGCCTCGAAAGTGGAGGAGGCGGCCGCCGGTTGCCCGACCCTCAAGCATCTGGTCCTAGCCGCCGGAGAACTACGGGGGTGGGTCTCCTTCAATTCGATGAGAGACGATGCCCCTACTGTGTTGGAGGGAGTGGAACCGACGAGGAGCGATGATCCCCTGCTGATCTATTTTACGTCCGGCACCGTCGGGTATCCGAAAATGGTGCTCCACACCCAGGCATCGTACGGCATCGGCCATACCCTGACCGCCAAGTACTGGCAAGACCTGAAGAGCACCGACCTGCACTGGACGCTGTCGGAAACCGGTTGGGCCAAGGCCGCCTACGGCAAACTGTTCGGCCAGTGGACTATCGGGGCGACGGTGATGCAGCACGACGCCCGGGGCCGGTTTGACGCCGCCTTGACACTGCGCATGCTGGAGAAGTACGGAGTCACATCGTTCTGCGCTCCTCCCACCGCCTATCGCATGATGGTGTTGGAGGACCTGGCCAAGTACGACCTGAGCAACCTGCGCCACTGCACGGGCGCCGGTGAGCCGTTGAATCCGGAGGTTATGAAGCAGTGGGAGGACGGCACGGGGCTCGCCATCTACGACGGCTACGGCCAGACCGAGACCGTGCTGCTGGTGGGCAACTTCCGTTGCCTGCCGGTCCGCCCCGGCTCAATGGGGAAGCCGATGCCCGGATTCGCCATCGGCGTCGTCGACGAGGAGGGGAGTGAGGTCGCTCCGGGGGAGGAAGGGCAGATCGCGGTCAAGATAAAGCCGGAACGGCCAGTGGGCCTGTTCCAGGAGTACTGGCGCGACGACGAAGCCATGGAGCGTTCTTTCTACGGCGATTGGTACCTGACCGGCGACAAGGCCTACAAGGACGAAGACGGGTACTTCTGGTTCGTAGGGCGGGCCGACGACGTGATCATTTCGGCCGGTTACAGAATAGGTCCATTCGAAGTGGAAAGCGCTCTCATCGAGCACCCCGCAGTTGCGGAGTCGGCGGTGGTAGCCAGCCCCGACCCGGTGCGGGGCGACATCGTAAAGGCGTTCGTCATCCTGGCGCCGGGCTACGTGCCCTCGGACGAATTGGCGCTAAGCCTCCAGGAGCACGTTCGCTCCACGACCGCTCCCTACAAATATCCCCGTGCGGTGGAATTCGTCACCGAGCTGCCCAAAACGGTCAGCGGGAAGATACGCCGGGTGGAGTTGCGGGAAATGGAAGTGGAGCGGGCCGGCTCGCCGGGCGGCGGGGTCTAACAGTACCGATAGAAAACAGACCCGCGGGCTCGGAGGAGGGATGGAAAGTTTCAGCGATCGGTTGCGTGCCGAAGCCGCGCCCATTTGGGGGAAGATTTTTGCTCACCCCTTTCTTAAGGAGATTAAGGAAGGAACGCTCCCCTTGGAGACGTTCCAGTATTACTTGGCCCAGGACTATCTGTATTTGGAGGGTTTCGCCAGGACGGTGGCCGTTGCTCTTTCCAAAGCACCCAACTCGAATCTTCTGGAAGAGTTGGGCCACCGGGTCCTGACGCCCATCGAGCGTCCGCTGCACCACAAGCTCGTGGAGGCCGCTGGCATGACCATGGAGGATGTGCGGGGGGCGTCTCCATCGCCCACGAACACCGGTTATGTCAACCACATGCTGGCCACCGCCGCCCGGCATGGGCTGGGTCCAACGGCGGCCGTGTTGCTTCCTTGCCCATGGACCTACCACCTGCTGCGGGAGGAAGTGGGACAATCGGAACACCCGCTCTACGGGCAATGGACGAGCTTCTACGTGTCAGGGCTATTGGAAGGGAGTGTCGAGGCTTGGCGGAGCTTCGTGGACCGGATGGCTCGTGACGCCAGTCCGGCTGAGTTGGACGCGATGCGATACGCCTTTATGACCAGCAGCCGTTACGAGTACATGTTCTGGGAAGCCGCTTACCGGCGAGAAGGCTGGCCGGTGTAGTCCCGCCGGCGCCAATTCCGGCGGGACGAATCGACGGACGATTGGAATCGAACAGGGAGGAAGTTTATGCCCAAAGCGCAGATCAATGGAATCGAGTTGTACTACGAGTCGCACGGCTCCGGCCCGGCCATCGTTTTCGCCCATGGCCGCGGCGGCAACCACATCAGCTGGTGGCAGCAAGTGGCCAGGTTATCGTCCGGCTACCGCTGTATCACCTTTGACCACCGGGGCTGGGGACAGTCCATCGCCGAGTTCGGCTCCCCTCTGCGGGAAAACTTCACCGCCGACCTGGCCGCGCTTCTGGACCACTTGGGGATACAACAAACGTTCTTGGTGGCCCAGTCAATGGGCGGTTTTTGCTGCCTGGAATTTGCGCTGGCCAACCCGGATCGCACGCTGGGCCTCGTATTGGGCGACACCACCGGTGGGGTGGCCAGTCCCGGCGTGTTGGCGGCCCTTGGCAGGGCGACGCCGCCACCGGACGGCGTCGCCAGGTCGCTGGCCGGAAGCTTCATCGAAGAACAACCCGCCCTCACCTTCCTCTACCAGCAGATCGGCGGCCTCAATCCGGAACGCGGGGAAGACGGTGTAATCTCCGGGTTCCGCAGAGAGGAGGGCCCGGGAGAGGCGGCCTTCCTCGACTGGCAGACCCCCACAATGCTGATCGTGGGAGAAGAAGACCGAATATTCCCACCGGACGTGATCGAAGAGGTGCATAAGGTCATCCCCGGGTCGCGCATGGAAGTGGTCCCGGGCTCCGCACATTCCGCCCACTTCGAGCAGGCAGAGGTCTTCAACGGGCTGCTGGCCGAATTCTGTTCCAAAACCCTCTCGGCCCAGACGGTCCCTGCGGCGGACTAGATTTTCCGGTCAACACCGGCATCGCGCCCAGTTTTATATGGCGGCTCTTCACTTTTTGTAGAATGCCATTATAATTCGCTACGTGAGAGTCGGAGCCGCGGTGCAGCACTGCCGGTTTCAGCCAAGTGGGTGGAGGCGCCGGTTAGGCCGGGGACGCTTTAGAGTTCAATAGACTGCGCAAGGAGGAGCCATGCCCATAATCAATAAAAAGGACAACCGCACCAGGGAGGGGTCCAACCCAGGACTGGAAGTCCGCGAGATAGTGGATATTTGGCAAGGGAGTCAGTCCCTCAAGATAGGCGAAGTGACCATCGCTCCCAACACTCGGATACCCCGGCACATCCACACCAACACCGAAGAAGCCATGATGGTGCTGGAGGGGCAATTGGATGTCGTTGTGGGCGGGCAACGGATGACCGTCGAGGCCGGCGACACTATTCTGGCGCCGGCCGGTACGACCCACGGGTTCGTTAACCGCTACGGCGGACCGGCCCGGATATTGTTCGTCTTCCCCACCCACGAGCCGGACCGAGTACTGGCGAGCGTTGACGGCGCCACGTCAGGGTTCCTTTCGGAAGCGGGCCACACAGGCTATGTTTCGCCCAATGACCGGCCCTTGGAGAACCGGATCGACCGAAACGAATTGTATGGGCGCGAGGAGCAGGGATCGGGCAGTTGACGTTTGGATTTATGGTGGTAAAATTGGTTCCGAACAAATACAAGAGGAGGCGTAGACCATATGCCTGAATTCGACAAAATTATCAGAAACGGGACGATTGTCGACGGGAGCGGCGGCCTGCCGGCTTACCGTGGCGATGTTGCCATAAAGGACGGCAAGATCGCCATGATCAGCGGTAGGATCCAAGCTTCCGCCACGGAGGAGTTGGACGCCACCGGTTGCATAGTGGCCCCGGGGGCCATTGACCTGCACACCCACTACGACCTGCAACTAAACTGGGAACCCTACGCCACGATGTCCGGCTGGCACGGTGTCACCTCGGTGACCATCGGGCAGTGCGGCTTCGGCTTCGCTCCCTGTAAGCCCGAAGACCGGGACGCGGCGATGCGGCTGATGACTCGCATCGAGGCGATCCCGCTGCGGACCATGGAGCTGGGCCTCAGGTGGGACTGGGAATCCTTCCCCGAGTGGCTCGACAGCCTGGACACCCATCCCCTAGGGGTCAACGTAGGCGCTCTGGTGCCCTTCAACACCCTGCGCATGTATGTCATGGGCCTTGAAGAGGCCAGGACCCGGGTACGGGCGACCGACGAAGAGATCGCGACGATGGAAAAGCTCCAGCGTGAGGCCATGGAGGCCGGCGCTTTTGGTTGGTCCGCGATGAAGACTTTGGCCAACCGCCCCGACGATGGCCGCTTCATCCCCAGCCAGGTTGCTTCGAACGAGGAGTTCTTGGCCTTGGCCAAGGTCTTGAACGAGTACGGTGTGGGCCACATCGGCTGGACCAGGGGTCCCGCCGAGCGCCCGCTGCCCCCTGGTGAGCCCGACCTCATCGGCGGCGGCGACCCGGGCCCCTCGGTGGCTGCGGTCACCGGCCAGTCGGCCTTGCTGATGGACGCCGTGGAAGGAGACGCCCCCGGCCGTGGCAGGGAAGACTTCCTGATTGAGATGTGTATCGCCTCCGGACGGCCCTTCCAGTGGGGAGCGATTACCTACAACGAGCACGCTCCGGACCGCTACAAGGCACAGTTGGAGTTCTTGGAACGGGCCAGGTCGGAAGGCGCAGCCATGTTCGCCCAGACCACAGCTATGTCGTCGTCCCCGGTGTTCGAGCTTGCGGAGTATAACGGCTTCGACGCCATGCCCGCGTGGATAGACCCGTTCGTTGGCACGCCCGAAGAGCGCATCGCCAAGCTGAGCAACCCAGAAAACCGCGACAAGATGCGCGCACAGGTCGGCGCTTACGTCGGCGAGGGTGGAGGCGCGGACGCTGCCTCCGACTGGTCGAAGATGCGTATCGTCGAAATACGGGAAGACCGCAACCTCCAGTACGAGGGCATGAATATCGCCGAGTTGGCGACAGCGACGGGCAAGCACCCCATGGACGCCATGCTGGACCTGGCCATTGACGAGGGGCTGCGGACTGAGTTCACCTTCGAGCCGACGACCGGGACTGACCGGAACGCCGTCAAGGAGATCCTGAACCACCCGTTCACCCACCCGTGCGTGTCCGACGGCGGTGCCCACACCCGGTACCAGACCTTGGGCTCCTGGCCGGTCAATATGATCGCGGACCGGGTCAGGGACCAGGGCATGATGACGCTGGAGGAGGCCCACTACAAAATGAGCAGCCTGCCCGCTGCCATCGCCGGGTTCACCGACCGCGGCATCATCAAGGAAGGATTGGCTGCCGACATCATCGTCTACAACTTCGACGAGATCGGTCTCCAATACGACAGCCCGGTGTACGACACCGACTTCCCCGGTGGCGAGCGCCGCATCATCCAGAAGGCCAAGGGCATTCGCTACACCATAGTCAACGGTGAAGTAACCTTCACCGAGGGCACGGTGTGCACCGGCGCCACCCCTGGCAAGTTGCTGCGCAGCTACGACATGGTCAGCCGGTAGGGCAATCCGGTTCCAACCCAGCAACCGGGCCATCCCGGTTGCTGGGATAACCCCAGCGGCAACGCAGAAGACCCCTCTGGAAACGGAGGGGTCTTTATTTTTCGGGGCTCGGGGCCAGGGCCGTGTCGGGCGCCGAGGTCGAATGCTGACCGTATCAGATGGTCAGGTCACCGGCCTTGAGGTATGACCGGCAGCACGATGTGGGACGGGCGCCGGCTGTCATGGTAGATAGTCTGGTCTACCGCCATCAGCTCCGCGTCCATCCCTTGTTCATTCCCTGTGTTCGGGTTCCGGTCGAACATGGGGAAGCTGCTGCTGGTCACGTGGACGCAAATCCGATGCCCTCAGAGAAACACGTTGCTGGTGGGTAACAACTCCAGCGAATACTCGTACACTTCGCCCGGCGTCAACAACGAGGGCTCTTCCCAGATGGACTGCCGAAAACGCGCCCGAATGATGCCTTCGGTGAGGTTGTACGCGGTACCGTCTTTCGAAACGTGGATCAGCCTGGCGATAAAGTCGATGTCTCTGCCGGTGGTGGACGCCCACAATTTGACGACAACCGGACCGGTTGCCTCGAGGTCTTCGTCCAACGGAGGGCTGGTGAATACCAAGACGTCGGCACGGTCCGCCAATGGGCGTTGGTCCACCGGGCCGACACGGATGATTTCCGGGTTCTCTTCAGGGGAGGAATGGTTCCCGCCCAAGGTTGGCGCCGGGTCCTCTGGGTCGTAGCTGTATTGGCTGGGCGGCTCGTCTCCGGGCGGCTGGGTCGACAGTTGACCGGCACGGCTCCCGTCGCTTCGAAAATAGTATTCGGTGGACAATGCCCCGGCCGGCGGCCACTCATGCTCCCCTCGCCACTCGTTGGTCCCCATCAAGAATATGCTGACCGGAGGCTCGTGTTCCACGCCGTTGCTTTCGCCCTTCACAACGTGGTCCAACCAACGGACGGCAAGGTGAAGCTCGTCTTTGTGAGGGCCATCCCCAAAATCCCGGTCGCTTACGATCAGGTTGTAGTGATTGGCTGGGTTGGCCACGATGCGGACATCGGAATCAATGCCCAGTTCCCGCAGCTTCTGGAAGGCGGAGAAGGCCGCACCGGTATAGTAGTCGTACCAACCGGCCATCATGAAGACGGGGATCGTGACCCGGTCGAACTTCTCTCGGGCCGAAATTGCTTTCCAGTAATCATCATAGGTCGAATGGGACACGTACTCCCGCCACAGCCGGTTCTGCCGACCCGTCAGAGCCACGTCGAGGTTAATAAGAGGCAGGTGCCGATAGAAGCCGTCCCATCCGCCAAACTCGTTGATCAGGGCGGTGTTATCGAACTCAGTGGCTTGGTGAGTGTTGTCCGTGGCCACCGTCCGGTAGATTCGCCTCGCGGTATGGGCGAGGGCCAGGGCGCCATGGTCCCGGTACGCTCGTTCCCAAGGGTCGGGGTTGCAATTCTGGGGGATGATGGCCTTGAGGTTCGGATGCTGCTCCGGGGCCACCAGCCATTGGGTAGCGGCGTGGAACGACCGCCCGTACATCGCGATATTGCCGTCGCACCAAGGCTGCCGGCTGACCCAATCGAGGCAATCGTAACCATCGTCGGCGTCGGGAAAGAACATGTTGCCGGTGAGGTCTCCCCGGGCCTTCTGACCGACATAGGCGTATCCGGCGGCCAAGAATGCCAAGGCGTTTTCTTCGATACCCGTGACGTATCCCCGTTCCAGCACCACCGGGAAGGTCCCGGTGGCGTCCGGCAGGTACACGTCGGTGGTGAGACGCCTGCCGTCCCGCATGGGTACCGGGACGGCGCGTTGGATGACGTGGCCTTCCGGAGGAAAGCCCCCGATGGTCCGATTCGAGGCCAATCGAGGCTCGAGGCGCCTTAAAGTTGACGCAGGCGTGGGTCCAAGCGGTCCCGGAGCCAGTCGCCAAGCAGGTTGAACCCGAACACCGTCAGCATGATGGCCAAGCCCGGCCAGAGGGCTACCCACCAGGCCCGGATGATGATTTCACGGCCGTCAGCCACCATCAGGCCCCAAGCGGGCGTGGGCCGGCTCAGACCAACTCCCAGGAAGCTCAGACCGGCCTCAAGCAGGATGATGAATCCAACCTGCAAAGTCGCCAGCACGATGACGGTATTGGTGATGTTGGGCAGGATGTGTTTCACCATAATCCGGATGTGAGACGCCCCGGAAACCCTGGCCCGGGCGATGTAGTCCCGCTGTCGCACGGCGAGGGTGTCCCCTCGGACTTGGCGGCAATAGATCGACCATAACAGGGAGATAACCACCAAAATGACTGTGCGGAAGCTCGGTTCCAAGGCGGTTGCGAGGGACAAGGCTAAGAGGACGGGCGGAATGGATAGAGAGACGTCCACCAAGCGCATGATCGCCGAGTCCACCCGGCCGCCGAAGTACCCTGAAATCACTCCAAGAGTAATCCCTATCGACCCGGCGATGCCGATTCCAATCACGGAGATGGTTATGGAGACCCGGGAGCCGTAGATGATCCGGCTCAACATGTCCCTGCCGGTCTTGTCGGTCCCGAGGACGTGGTCCCAGGTCCCGCCGGCAAAGACCGGAGGCTGCAGTCTTGCCCGAATTCCGCCGGGGGCTTCAAGAGGATCGTAGGGGGCAACCACCTCGGCGAAAATGGCCGGGATGACCAATACGATCAGCAAAAGAATAAGCGGGAATTTGGGAAGGTCTCCGGCGCGCCTGGCTAGCCGCACCGCCCTGCCGGCGGCCGGTAACGCCCGTGCCCACGGAGACGTTGTTTCAGTGGATATAGGAGATTCGGTGGCCATACTGACGCTCGATCGGTCCTTCTTCAGGTGCCTGCAGGTCTACGCGTACCGGATCCGCGGATCCAGGTACGCGTAAAGGATATCTACGGCGAAGCTCGAAAGGATAAACAGGCCGGAGAATACCAGCACCAGTGCCTGAATCAATTCAAAATCCCGGGACAAGACCGATTGGAAGGCCAACAGGCCGGTGCCGGGCCAGTTGAAAACGGTCTCAGTGGTAACGGAACCGGTCAAGGTAATCGCCGCTATCACCCCGAAATAGGTAAGGGGCGTCAAAGCTGCGTTGCGGAGGCAATGCTTCCAGAGCACCTTCCACTCCGGTATCCCTTTGATGCGGGCCAGTTTCACGTATTCGCTGTCCAGGGTCTCAAGCATGGCCGACCGCACCAAGCGCGTAATCGCCGCGATTTGGAAGGAACCCAGTGTTATCGCGGGCATAATGAAGTGTTTGACACCGCCGGTCCCGCTGGTGGGAAGCCAACCCAAGTTCACCGCGAACAGCCACATCATCATCAGACCCAGCCAGAAATTGGGCACGGACTGCCCCAGCAGCGCGAACACTTTGGCGGAGGTATCGACCGCCGTGTCCCGTTTGACTGCGCTCACGACACCGAGGGGAATTCCGATCACGGTGGCCAGGACCAATGAGACGCCCGCCAGGTAGATGGTCGCCGGGAGTCGTTTGAGGACGGCGCCGCCGGCGCGAAGTTCAGGGTATTTGAGAGATTCACCGAGGTCGCCCTGCAGGACGTTCCCAATGTAGATGCCGTACTGGACGACGAGGGGCTTGTCCAGCCCCAATCGTATCCGCAGGTTCTCGTAGTCTTCGGCCGTGGCGTCCATGCCGAGGATGATGGTCGCGGGATCTCCCGTGACCCGGCTGATGCCGAACACGATTATCGTGACAACCCATAAGGCGAACAGGCCCTGAGTGAAGCGTATCAGAATGAAACGTTGCATTATCTGTGCCCGAAACCAACCGTCATAGTGTCGGCGGGAACCGGGCTACCCCGGTCCCCGCCATTCGGATTAGAGTCGCTAAAACTTCGGGTCCATGGTCCAGTGCGGAACTATTCGCACCGGTCGGTGCCCACGGGACACGCCTTGATGTTATGCACGTGGGTGGGGTGAGCCGAGCCGACCCCGGGGTATATCCATTCCGAGATAAACTCGGGGTTGATGGTCATGTCGAAGGTGGTCTGGAACAACGGCAAGGTCAGGAAATCGTCGAACATGTAGTCGCCGGCGTCTCCCGCGCACTGCTCCCGCTCTTGGACGTTCAATGAACGCTCGAGGCAGTCGTAATTCTCGTTGATGATGTCGTCTTCCCAACCGAAGAGGAAGCCGTCGGGCGCCGATACCCAGAACACGCGCAGACCTTCCTGCGTGGTCCGGATCGGGGTATTCCTGAGAATGGTGAACGACTCGTGGATGTCATGGGCTTGGTGTTTTGCCAGCCACGAGCCCAATTCCATGTCGATGATGTTGGTATCGACCCCGATCGCCTCCCACATGGTGGAGAGGGTCTCGATGAGTTGCGGGATTTCCGGGTTCCCGGGAATTACCGTAGACAACATGTCGATGGAGATATCGCCGTCGCCATATCCTTGACTCGCCAGCAATTCTCTGGCCTTTTCGGGGTTGTAGCCGTACTTTTCGTCGAATTCATCGACCCAGCGGTCACTCCAACCCTCAGTGAAGGGAGCGTACACCGGGACGTACACCGGGCTGGCGTTTCCGAAGTAGACTTCGTCGATGATGGCCTGCCGGTCGACGGCCAGGTTGAACGCTTCCCTGACCACGGGGTTGTGCCACGGCTCTTCGCCCGTGTAGTACGGGTGCTTACCGTTGGGCCAAGGGTTCAGGTCGCTGTCGATGGTGCTCAAGTAGGTGCCGCCGAAGAAGCCGTAGGACTGGTTGTTCTCGTTGTTGGAGGAAACGACTCTCATCCCAGCGTTTTTGGCGTCTACCTGCACCTCGCGGGACAGGTCGGCTCCTTGGACTTCGCCGGCCAGCAGCTGGGACAGACGGGTGAACTGCTCTGCCGCCCAGACCCATTCCAACTCTTGGAAGTCGGGGTCTTCGCCGGCCCAGTGTTCGCCGTCGATCTTTTCATACCAAACGCTCTCGCCCAACCGGCGTCCGGCAAACTGGTAGGAACCGGTGCCGGCCGCCATATCGTCGTAGGCCGATTCGTCGCCGCCGGCGGCGTCCCATTGGGCTTTGCTCTGGATCAGCAAATCACCCTGTAGGCGGGAAAAGAGCCGCCCGCCGGTGAGCTGGGGCTTTTCGAAATGGAACGAGATGCTGTAGTCGCTGTGGATTTCCGGCTGGGCTTCCAGCCAGATGGATTTGAAGTTGCTGTTGCTGTTCTCTCGGACCAGCAGTTCCCAAGTGTGGGCTACGTCGGCCGCCGTGAATTCTCCGAAGCCGAAATGCCACGGTACACCCTCCTGCAGGGTGAAGGTCCAGGTACCAAACCCGTCGGCCACCGTCCAATCCGTGGCAAGGGCGGGGATGGGCTCGGACGACAATTTCTCGTTCTCGATCAAGGTTTCGCCATACGGGTCGTTCTGGACCAGGTTGGACCAAGGTCCGACCCAGATGCGGTTGCTTTCATTGAGGGGCGACGTGTTGGCCATCCTCACCCGCTGGATCTTGGCTTCTACTGAGGGAGCGGGAACCGGCTCGGTAGTCGCAGTTGGCACCGGCAAGGGAGTCGGGGTGGCCAATTGGGGCTTGGTGTCAGGAGCCCGCGTAGTGGCCGCGGGTGTAGGCGTAGGCGCCGGTGTAGCCGCCGGTCCTTCGTCCGTGTCCTCCATAACTGCCGTGGGTTCCGGGGCGGCCGCGGCGGTCGTCGCTGTTGGTTGGGCGTCGTCTGCTCCGCCGCAGGCAACGATTACGGTAACCAAGGCCATAATCAAACAAAGGGCTACGATGTTCAGGGTACCGAGGGGGCGAGGAATCTTCATGTTTCTCCGATCCTTAAAATTGGGGTTTCAACTGAACGGGCCGCGCAATTTTATCTATCGAATCAGCCAGTGTCAACTAACGGTCCACCCCCAAATCCACCACCTGAGGTAGAAGAAAATACCCCGTTGGAGCCGGCTGCGAAGCTGGCTATGATGGTAAGGCTTCAATCAAAACCATCACCAACGGGGTGCAACCATTATGGCGCAGGGGACATTGGCTTTCCAGTACTCCGAGGAGAAGAGTTCCACGGGGATGACGGCCCTGTCGGGACTTGCAGCCTACCTGGACCTGGCCCAGGCAGCCGGGCTTAGCGAGTCGGTGCGGCGTCACATAGGTATCAGGGAAGGAAAGCAGGGTTGGACCGACAACCAGCTGATCACCTCTCTGGCGCTGCTGAACCTGGCAGGAGGCGAGTCGGTGGACGATCTGCGGGTCTTGGAGAAGGACGAGGGCTTGGGCCGGGTGTTGAAGCTGGCGGAGAGCCACGGGAAACGTCGCAGGGAGGGCTGGGAACTCAAGCGGAGGTGGCGCAAAGAACGCTGCCGTGGGGTGCCGTCAGCCTCGGCGGTGTTCCGTTATCTCTCAATGTTCCACGATGTCGGCGAGGAGGAGAGGAGACTCCCCCATACGGCGTTCATACCTGCCGCCACCGATGCTCTGCTTGGCCTTAGGAGGGTCAACGCCGACTTGGTGAGCTTCGTCCAAAGACATACCGGGCATGGGCAGGCGACCCTGGACATGGATGCGACCCTGATCGAGACCCACAAGCAGGAGGCGCTCTTCAGCTACAAGAAGTACAAGGCGTATCAACCGCTGACCACCTATTGGGCGGAAGCCGACTTGGTGGTCCACACGGAGTTCCGGGACGGCAACGTGCCTGCGGGCCACGAGCAGTTGCGGGTGCTCCGGGAGTCGCTGGAGTATCTGCCTTCCGGAATAGACCAGGTGCTGATGAGGTCGGACACCGCCGGATATCAGCAGGAATTGCTTAGGTACTGCGCCGAGGGTCGGGATCAACGCTTCGGGGTGATCGGGTTCGCCGTGGGGGTGGACGTGACCTCGGAGTTCAAGAAAACGGTGGCCCAGGTGGGTGAGGGGGATTGGCGGGAGTTGCGCCGGGAGGTGGACGGGCACCGGGTGAACACCGGGCAGCAATATGCGGAAGTACGCTTCGTGCCCAACTGGATAGGACACTCCAAGAACAGCCCGGAGTACCGTTTCATCGCCATCAGGGAGCCGCTGCGGAACCCGCCGCTGCCGGGACTGGCCAGTCAGTTGAACCTCTCGGTTCCCGTCATGGAGACGGCGGAGGGAGGCTGGTTCAAGGTCTTTGGAGTGGTGACCAACCGGGACATTGACCCGGAGGAGTTGGTCTGGTGGTCCAGGCAGCGGTGCGGGAAGGGAGAGGAGGTCCATAGCGCGCTGAAGGAAGACCTGGCCGGTGGCCGGCTGCCTTCGGGACAGTTCGGGTCCAACGCCGCTTGGTGGGCCATAACGGCGCTGTCCTTCAATCTGAACTCGGCTATGAAGCGGTTGGCCCTAGGCGGCGCGTGGGTGAGCAAGCGGATGAAGGCGGTACGCTTCGGGGTCATATCCCTACCGGGCCGGGTGGTCCGCCACGCCCGGACACTGATTATCAACCTGAGCTGGGGCCACCCCTCATACTCGCTGCTGTGCCAGGCGCGGCGGCGCATCCTCGCCTTGGCCCACGGGCCGCCGTTAACCTGACCGGCCCTGACCGGGCCAAAGGCCACCAAAAAGCGGCCCCGACAGGCCGCCGCGGGTGCGTTGCGCCCTGTAACCGCCAAGACTGCCCGCCACAACGGCTCTTGGCCCCCGAAACAACCCTCAGGCCGTTATAGCCGACGCCCGGACCTCCCCCTAACGCCTCACAGCAGCCGGATTTCGCTCCCCGTCGCCTCTACCCTGGGCTAGGTGGTGGATTTGGGCACCTGTGTTCAGTCCCGGTGAGGAGCCCCGCCGCACCCCTGTGGATACCGGCTTTCGCCGGTATGACGGCGGACTGCGCTTGTCGAAGAATTGTTCCGTGGGGGATTGTATGAGTGGGACTGTTTTGATTCCTAGCAGAACCTGGGAGGGGGATAGTCACGGGACCAGGGGATGAGGGCGTGAAGGAGGTCTTCGCGGTCAGGGAGGGAGTTCTTGGCGCGGCACCGCTCCAGGTATTTATGGACCGCCATGAAGGAGGGGAGACGGAAGCCGGCGGAGGCTACCCGGCGGATGAAGGCATGGGACTCGGGAGGGGGTTGGCGGTCGGCGCGGGCCGCGGACGATTGGAGGCAATGCTCCTCGGCCAACCGGCGGAGCCGGAGGAGGGCGAGTTGGGGGGCCAATTTTCGTTGGAGGGCGCGGACGCGGGCTCTCAGGGAACTCAGGGTATACATATGGGGTTCACCTCGTTTTATTGGCGTTTGGTTGGCGGTGTTTTGTAAGTATCCAGTCCTGGTGAGGAGCCCCCGCCGCACCCCGGTGGATACCGGCTTTCGCCGGTATGACGGGGGGCTGGCGTCGGTTGACCCGGCGGGAGCCACCCCCATCCTAACCTTCCCCCTGAGGGGGAAGGGACTTTTGGGCCCCTGAGGGGGAAGGGACTTTTGGGCCCCTGAGGGGGAAGGGACTGTTGAGCCCCTGAGGGGGAAGGGACTTTTGAGCCCCTGAGGGGGAAGGACTGTTGAGGTAGTCTCTTGTTGGCGGATTATCACGAAGTCTGAACAGTTACGTGTTTTGGGCGGTCCGGAAGGGAAAGGGCGTCTTCGAGGTCTTGGATATCCCTGTTGAGTTTCCCGGTCTCGCAAATCCGGACGGCGAAAGACATGGCGTAGCGGGCGGCGCGGAGGCGGATGGCCTTATCGGGGTCGTCCATGGCTTCGGCCAGGACGGAGACGCTACGGAGCATGAGTCCCCGGAGTTCGTGGCGGGCGAGTTCGGCGGACTCTTGGCGGAGGCGGACCAGTTCGGCGCGGAAGTCATCGTCGTCAAGCCAGCGGCGCAGGGTACTCTCTCCGATCCCGGCAGTGCGGGCGGCTTGAGCAATAGTAGGGGAAGCGGCGATGATGGGGAGCGCCGACTGCTGGCGAAAGGTGAGGGGTGATTTTTCGATTTGCCTCTCATTTCCGCTCATTTCCAGCCATTCGGGATCGTCGGCGGGGTTGGGAGCGAGATCCGGGGTGGATTTGTGAGGTTGGCGGGCAGGTTGGGAGCGGCCGGTTTTGGCGCGATTTTTGGTCATCAGATGCCGTGTTGCCTCAGTGGCATGGTTGGGATTTGGTTCGCGGCCGTGGACAAGCGGCGGCCCAGCAAGTGTTCAGTCCGGGTGAGAATCCCCCGCCGCACCCCTGTGGATACCGGCGAAAGCCGGTATGACGGCGGACTGCGCTTATTGGCAGATTGTCACGAAGTCTGAACAGTTACGATGTGTGGCGGGACGTTGGGCCGGACAGTTCTTATGGTAGCGAGGTGTCTCACGGGTTGGGAATGGGCAAGTGTCAGCACGGGTAGGGGCCGCGACGATGGGGCAGCGCGAGGGCTGCCCCTACGAATTGGTTCGAGGTCAATGGCCGTGATCAAGCGGCTGCTCTGTTCCGGCAAGTTTCTTTTTGTCTGAATCAGGATTTATCGGATTTCTGGATTGTCAAGATGGGCGCCCTTCATCCTGCTAATCCTGCTTGATAATCCTGATTCAGATACCCGGAAATTGGGGATGAGTTGGGCGGCCACGGGCAGTGTCAACTATCCCTCGAGCGAGATTCGATGCTATGAAATTTGGCACAGGCTCGTTAGAGGGCGGACCAGCAAGTGTTCGGTCCGGGTGAGGAGGCCCAGCCCCACCCTGTGGATACCGGCGAAAGCCGGTATGACGGCGGACTGCGCTTATTGGCCGGATTGTCACGAAGTCTGAGCAGTTACGTCACGTCTATGATTGGGTGGCACAAGCTAATGGGGGGGCCGTGCACCCGGTCCCCCCATTAGCTATTGGCCTATCTTGGTCGCGGTCCCTGAAGCCGGGGCTCTCTCTACTTTAGTCACACCGGTCGGTGCCCACCGGGCAGGCCCGTATGTTGTGTTCGTGGGTGGGGTGGGCTGAGCCAACGCTGGGGTAGTCCCAACCAGCAATGAACTCGGGGTCCACGGTCATGTCGAAGGTGATTTGGAACAAGGGTATCATGGCGTAGTTGTCGAAGATGAAGTCACCGGCCCGGCGGGCGCACTGTTCCCTTTCCCCGGCGTCGATCGACTCTCTCAGGCAGAGATATTCCTCGTTGATCGTGTCGTGCTCGAAGCCGTAAACAAACCCGTGGGGCTCCGACGAGAAGAAGATGCGGAGTCCCTCCTGCGTTGTGCGTATGGGCGTATTCCTTCCGATCAGGAATTTCTCGTAAACGCCGTGTTCGTTTATCCGGTCCAGCCAGGACCCGATCTCCCAGTCTTGGATGGAAGTGCTGAAGCCCGCGGCTTCCCACATGATGGAGAGGGTATCGATCAATTGGGGAATTTCCGGGTTCCCCGGGATCACCGTCGACCAGCTTTCAATTTGGACTTCTCCGGGCTCGTACCCGGCCTCGGCGAGCAGTTCAATGGCTCGTTCAGGGTCGTAGCCATACTTGTCGTCGAACTCGGTAACCCACCGTTCATTCCAACCCTCGGTGAACGGTGCGAACACCGGAACGACCACTAGCGTGGCCCGGTCCTGGTAGACGGTCTCGATGATGGCCTCGCGGTCTATTGCCCGGTTCATTGCTTCCCGTACCCTGACGTCGTGCCAGGGTATTTCACCTTCGTAATGGGGGTTGCCGGTACTGAGGTAGCTGCCGCCGAAAACGCCGAACGATTGGTTGTTTTCGTTATTGGACGAGAGGA
The DNA here is from genome assembly GCA_965220625.1 of Dehalococcoidia bacterium. Lineage (GTDB taxonomy): Bacteria > Chloroflexota > Dehalococcoidia > Lucifugimonadales > UBA3495 > VXOI01. Next base: position 272,635 of record CBDCQN010000003.1, on the reverse strand, counting down.
CCTTCATCCCGGCGTTGAGGGCGTCCACCTGCACCTCCCGGGCCACATCGGAGCCTTGGACCTCTTGGGCGAGCAGCATGGAGAGGCGGGTAAACTGTTCCGCCGCCCAGACCCATTCCAACTCCTGGAAGTCGGGATTTTCCCCGTTCCAGTGCTCGCCTTCTATCTTTTCGTACCAGACCGACTCCGCCAGCCTCCGGCCCCCGTACTGATAAGAACCGGTTCCGGCGGGCTGGTCGTCGTAGGCAGCCGGCACGCCGCCGCCGGCGTCCCATTGGGCCTTGCTCTGGACTACCATGTCACCGGCGAGGCGGGAGAACAGGCGCAAGCCGTCGACCATGGGCGGGTCGAAATTGAACTCGATCCTGTGGTCGTCAATGATGTTGGGCTGCCCGTCCTGCCACAGTGACTTGAAGTTTCCGTTGGCGTCTTCCCGAACAAGCAGCTCCCAAGTGTGGGCAACGTCCGCGGCCGTGAACTCGCCCCAACCGAAGTGCCAGGGAACTCCTTCCTCCAGCTGGAAAGTCCAGGTCTTGAAACCGTTGGACATTTCCCACGTCTTGGCCAGCATCGGCCTGGGCTCGGAGGTTACCGGGTGGTTTTCCAGCAGGCTTTCCCCGTAAGGCTCGTGTTGCAGGAGTATGGGCCAAGCCGCAGTCCATATGTAGTTGTTCTCCGTCAGGGGTGGAGGATTGGCCATTCGAACGCGTTGAATCTTGGCCACAACCGGCGCGGCCTCCGGCACCGGCACTTCGGTGGCCACGGGGGCCGGGGTCGGCGTGTTGCCCAACGCGGGGCGGGCCGCGGGGGCCCGGGTGGTCGGAGTCGCTTGCGGTTGACCTGCCGGCGCGGCTTCCGTAGCCTAGGGCGCGACGGCTTGGGTCGGGGCCGCAGTCGCGGGCGCCGCCGTGGCTTCAGGCGCCTCTGCCCCGTCGTCGCCGCATGCGACGATAATAGTTACCAATACCGCAATAATACACAGTACAACGGATTTTGAGGTCAGTAATAGTCGAATCGATTTCATTATGAAGTATCCGTCAACCTAGATTCGATGCTATGAAATTCGCCCCAGTCGAGTTAGAGACCGGTCCAGTGTCAAGCGGCAAAGCGCCTGGTAACTGTTCAGTGTCCCCTCCCCGTGCCAGGGGGAGGGTTAGGGAGGGGGTCGTCCCCTCCTCGCGATTTCCTTCCTCCAACTACGCCGCGGCGCGGCGGGGTGCCCCCTTCCTAACCTTCCCCCCTGCGGGGGGGAAGGGACACCAGCAATTCTGAACAGTTACAGCGCCTGACTCAGGGTCTTTTAATTCTCATTCCCGCCCATCTGTCTTACCGGCGAAAGCCGGTATCCAGGAATGTTTCAGTAGCGGTGTGTCGGTCATTGCGAGGATTCTGGACCACGGCCTCCGCCGGGTTGACGGTAAAGCCCCGACAATTGATGAATAACCCTGGCACCTGACCGGGCCGTGATTCGCGCCGGTCCGGGCACCAAAAGCGGGGACCGGTTGAACCGGTCCCCGCGATGTCTGGCTCTGACGGCCGTCTTTGACGGCAGGCCTTGGTCCGCTAGCCGCAGCGGTCGGTGCCCACCGGGCAGGCCTTGATGTTTTGAACGTGGGTGGGGTGGGCAGACCCGACGCCGGGGTACTGCCACTCCGAAATGAATTCGGGGTTAATCGTCATGTCGAAAGTAATCTGGAACATCGGCACCGATGCGTAGTTGTCGAAGATGAAATCTCCGGCAGCCTGGGCGCACACTGCCCGGTCTGCGGCATCCACCGAGTCCCTGAGACAGAGGAACTCCTTGTTGATGGCGTCATGCTCGAATCCGTGGAAGAACCCGTCAGGGTCGGACGCGAAGAAGATGCGCAGCCCTTCCTGCGTGGTCCGGATCGGCGTGTTCCTGGTTATCGAGAACTGGTTGAAGGTCTCGTGGTTTATCCACTTGTCCAGCCAAGTCCCGACCTCGAAGTCCGTAATTGCTGTCTCGACCCCGATGGCCTGCCACATGGTAGCCAAGGTTTCGATGAGGAGAGGGATCTCCGGGTTCCCCGGGATCACCGTCGACAACAGGTCGAGCTGGACGTCGCCGGGTTCGTACCCGGCCTCAGCCATCAGCTCCCTTGCCCGGTCCGGATCGTAGCCGTACCTGTCGTCGAACTCATTTTCCCAACGATCGCTCCAACCTTCGGTGAAGGGGGCGAAGGCGGGGACGATAACCGGCGTGCCTTGGCCGAAATAGATCGCGTCCAGGATAGCTTCACGGTCGATCGCCCGGTTCATGGCCTCCCTGACCCTAACGTCGTGCCAAGGAAGTTCACCCTCGTAATACTCGTTGTCGGTACTCAACCAGCTCCCGCCGAAGAAGCCGAAGGACTGGTTGTTTTCGTTATGAGAGGAAACGACCGTCATCCCCGCGTCCAAGGCGTCCGGTTGCACGTCCCGGGCCAGGTCCGACCCCTGGACTTCGCCCGCAAGAAGCAACGACAAGCGGGTGAATTGTTCGGAACCCCAGACCCAGGCCAATTCCTCGAAGTCCGGGTTCTCTCCGTTCCAGTGGTCGTCTACCTTTTCGTACCAGATGTTCTCGCCCAACCGGCGGCCGCCGTATTGGTAAGAACCGGTGCCGGCCGGTTGTTCGTCGTACGCGGAGAGCGCCCCGCCGGCGTCGTCCCACTGGGCCTTGCTTTGTATGACAAAGTCTCCGGCTAACCGGGAGAAGAGGCGCAGGCCGTCGATCATCGGCGGGTCGAAGTCGAACCTGATCTCATAGGGGCCAATGATCGTGGGACTCCCCGACTCCCATAGGGTCTTGAAGTTGCCGAGCGCTGCTTCCTGGACGTGGAGCGCATGGGTGTGGGCTACGTCGGCGGAGGTGAACTCCCCCCAGCCGAAGTGCCAGGGCACCCCTTCCTTCAGTTTAAAAGTCCAGGTTTTGAATCCGTTGGACATTTCCCAGCTCTCGGCCAACTGGAGGGTTGGTTCGGAGGTTACGGAGTCGTTGTCCAACAAGGTTTCCCCGTAAGGATCGTGCTGCAACAGGATGGACCATGCAGCGGACCAGATACGGTTGTTCTCGGTAAGGGGCGGCGGGTTCGCCATACTGACCCGCTGGATCTTGGCCACTGCGGACGGCGTAGTCGCCGCTGGCATCGCCGTTGCGACCGGGACTGCCGTTGGGGCGGTCTCAGCAACCGGGTTGGCGGCGGGCGCCCGCGTGGTCGGGGCGACGGTCGGTTCAGCGGCTGCGGTGGCCGGTACAGCAGTGGCCGGCATTGCCGTGGCGGGCATAGCCGTGGGCGCGGCGGCGGCATCGCCGTCCTCATCGCCGCCGCAAGCTACGGCAATCGCGAACACCAGGGCGAATATCGACAGTAAACATAGGAGCCGGGTCCATCTGAATGAGAGCATATCTGCGAGTTCCTTATAATGTAGTTTGGTTTAAGTTGCCCGCGACATTGTAGGAATGGAACAGGAAAGTGTCAAGGGAAAGATATTAGCGGCGACGGATGTCTGCGAAGCTACATATAACGGACAACAAACAAGACGCCCAGATATGCACAATATAGACACCGCGTTACGATAAACGGTTTCCCTCCCGGAGACCGGGTTCACGGGCATATTTGGCACACGCTAAACTGGTGTACTGTTAAACTCCCGCAGAACACGTATTGACATCTTGCGTATTGACGGTTTGATAGAGGTGTATCACGCACCGCCGGGAAGGGGTCTACAGCAGCGGCGGTGTCTGCCGCTTGTCTCAGTGCTAACCCAACTGCTGGACCGGGACCTGAAGCAAGTGATCGACGAACGGCTATTCGGCCCCATCGGCATCCCCCCTCACCGGTGGGACTGGACGCCGGGACGCACGCTGTTCGAACGGAAGGACTGGTATGCCGACGCGCCGGGCTACGGTGACTTCGTAGATCCACCGATGAAATCGGCGGCCACGTGGTCAGGGGCGGCCCCGGTTGGGTCGTTATCAGCGCCTTGGACTTGGTCCGGTTCGGGCTTTTGGTAGCCACGGGCGGAGCCTGGGAAGGGGAGAGGTTGATGGGCCCGGAGTGGTTGAGAGGACATCACGGAGGCGACAGCAACCAGGTCGGCGGGGAGTCCACTCATTTCACCGCGTTGGCCCGGGTCGCAACGCTGGGTATCGGGCACCCGCTGCCCGACGACCTGTTTGTTGGCCCGGCGCGGAGCTAGGGCGCCGTTGGAGCCGCCAGTATGATTGCGGGAATGATGACGAAGATTGACGGACCGGAGCGGTGGCTATGTTGTTGGAGGTAGAGGTGAGCGGCGGGGATAACAGCCCGTTGGACCTGCACCGGATGTTCGACCTGCTATCCGACCCGGTAACGGTGGGCCGGGTCATGGCGACCGACCCGCTGGGACGGGACCTGTGGTGTGAGGTGACCGGATGGGGATCCAGCGGGCCGTGTCCCGCCATGGCGGCCCTTTCCGAAGACTCCGGAGAGGGAGTGGTCTTACTCGTTTACGGCGGTGAGGAGGGGATCAGGCTGAGGGAAGCCGGCTCCGGGGATGACTGGGACTTGAGCGACGGCTCCCAGTGGGGCGAGGCCTGCCTGATGTTGGACAGCGCAACCGTCTTTGAGTAACCGGCCTCTCTCCGGCGTCTGTCTCTGGCCTCTCTGTCCGGGCCTCCGGTCCGGGCCCTCCGGTCCGGGTCCTACTGCATCGAGTCCAATGGTGATTGGACCGGGCGATCAGCCGCCGCCGGCCAGAGACCGGACCAAGGCCGCCAACGCGGAATCGTAGACCGCCGGCTCCTTCCAGCCCCGGAAGTCCAATACCTGGCCTTTCCTCAGCGTGGAGCACAGCCGGTCTTCCCGTTGGTAGAAGGTCTCGTCGGCCCCGAGGGAGATGATGGAACGAGTGGAGTTTCTCCCGTTGCCCCGGGCGAGCTCGGCGAAGTAACGGCTGGTCAAAGGGTTGGCCAGGGATTCCGCAGTGCACAGCAGCAACAGGCAGTCGTAATAAACGGATTGGTCGAAGGTAAGTTCGCCCGACTGCAGGGCGGCTTCGTCGTCGGCGGCCAGGCTCCAACTGCAGATTTCGGAACCGGCAAGCCCGTTTATCAAACTGGCGGCCAAGGATTCGTCGTCTTTGGAGCAGACCAATAGCACGGTGGGGTAGGCCCTGGCCGCGTTGGCTACCGCATCCTGGGCGGCTATCAATGGGCCGGGCACGCCGGCCTGCTCCAAAAAGATGCGCGGGATTCTCCCTCGCGATTTGGCCAGGGTGTCCAGGGATATGGTGCTGGGGCCGGCGTGGTTGACGAAGTCCAGCCCTATGGCTTGACTGAGGTCGCAGTTGGCCAGCAGGGTGAAACCCATTGAGGCTTGGAAAAGGATGGCGCTGTCCAGGTCCGACTTGTTGATCCGGGCTCCCCTCAGATCGGCTCCGGTGAGGTCGGCCATTTGCAACGACGCGGCCGTGAGGTTGGCGCCCCTCAGGTTGGCCCGGGCCAGGAAGGCCCAGGAAAGGTCGGCTTCCCCGAGGTCCGCTCCGGCCAGGTTGGCGCCTTCCAGGTTAGCGTATTCCAGATTCGAGAAGGAGAGGTCGGCTCCCCTCAAGTCGGCCAACTGCAGGGAACTGCTGGAAAGATTGGCCCGGCCCAAGGAGCAACCGCCCAGGCGGGCCCCAGCCAGATTCCCGTAAGACACGTTGGACCGCCACAGGTGGGCCGCCTGAAGATTAGTCCCGGAGAGATCGGCCCGGTGCAGATTGGCGGTGGTCAAATCGGCTCCGCTCAGGTCGTCGTGGGAGAGATCGGCCCCGGCAAGGCGTATGCCGCTCAGTGCGGCGCCGGAGAGGTCCAAAGCGGGGCGTCCGTAGACGAAATCGGGACGGAAGGTCTCCCCGGCGGACCGGTCCTCCAAGCGGTATCCCAGGCTGTAACGGGTGACGCGCTGGTTGGGGCTGCGAAAAGTCACTTCACGCCACCGGTTGATGGCGTTCACCCCGGACCGGGCGAGTTTCACATGTTCCGGGTCGGCCAATGGCTGCTCCTGTCGGCTGCTCCTTTCCGGTTGAGCCCCGCGTGGAGTTGTTCGAAGGCTTGGTCCAAATAGTTGAGATTGTTGGGAGCTGTCATGGCGACGGGTTTCTAATGAGCTGCAGGTTAGGAATATTGTCGAAGTCCCCATCGTGGGAAGCTAAGGGACAATCTAAGAGAATGGCGGTGGCGGCAATCCATGCGTCAGCAGTATTTAATCTGCGTCCTGCTTTCTCCCGCTCTGCACGCAATTGTGCGGAGATATGCACCAAGGCTAGGTCGGCCCAAATGACCTCATACTGGTCCATGTGTTGCATTAGTTCGTTTCGCCGCGGCTCACCCCATCCGTTCTTGCGCGGCCAGTAGGATATCTCTTCCAGTGTCTGGAACGATACCACCGCGCGGTGCCCTTCAAGGCCCTCCTCGTAAAATGAAGCCCGCTGGTCTTGGTTGTAAATGATTGAAACCACGCTGGTGTCGAAAACCACTGGCTTGGGGCTAGCCGCCATCAAGCATCCCTGCCTTCACGGGTAATACGGATAAATTCATCGACATCAAAGGGTTCGCTAGCCCGTACCGTCTCGGCGGGGTCGAAAATCTTGGGGTTCGGATTATTCCAAAACGCCTCAATGTCGAACGGTTCACGCCACGAATCAGTACCGCCAATTTGCTGAATCTGAACTGCGGCCCATTGGCCGTTCTTATTGAAGCTGCCGTGTCCTCTCACTTCGACATACTGCCTTGCCAACCGGTGCATATCCTCATCCAGACTAGCGTTGAACCGTAGCAGTACAGGTCGGTCCCCATAACGATACAACCGGGCGCTTCTGCTGTCCCAGTCCACTTCTATGAGCCAGCCATACAATAGGGCCGTTACAGGCGCGACCCGCAACCCCCGCTCTTCCCGCTCCTTCCGTGGAATATCAATATGGTTGTCACTGTTGGGCGTTGAAACTCGAACAACGGTAACATCAGGGGATAGGTCTGTACCGATGCCCACCAACTCGTCGGCAACCGACATAGGGAGAGAACTATTGACTTCTGGTTGCCGCTTCATTATCAGGTCAATTGCCGTCTGAGAGGGGTCTTCACCGGATGCTCGGTAATCCACCAATGGCGTGACACCGAGTTCGGCTACTAGTGAACCCGGCGAAGTCCTCATTAGTCGGAGCGTGCTCCCCCGCCGCACCCAGGCTGGCGGACGGCCCCTCGGTGTTGTCGCTCCTTCCAAGTGGCTCACCATGAGCCAGATGGCCTTTTGCAGGTGATTCAGGGTCTTCTGCAGGTCATCAAAAGGTACGCCGATGTCACCTACCCTTGGCCCCTCGAAAGTTACGTGCAATTCGTCAATAGCCACGTCACCTCCTTGACCAGTTAGCGTTAGCTCGGTTGCAATGGGAAGCAGTTGCCCAGTATGACATCGCTAAATGGAGGCGGCGACACGAGTAAGTGTCCGCAAGACTCACCGTTAGCGCGGGCGCGCGGTTGAGGTTTCTTTCGATTTTGGCCGCCCTACTGTACCACGCCGCGTCTTCTCAGGTCGTCAATTTGCTCGTCGGCGAAGCCCATGACGCGTAGAACGTCGCCCGTATGCTCCCCCGTCACCGCCCCCACGTGCCGGACGTACCCTGGGGTTTCCGACAGGCGCATGGGTATTCCGACCTGCCGGACCCGGCCTTCGGAGATGCCCGGCGCTTCCACTTCCAACACCATGCCTCGCTCGATGGCGTGGGGATCGGCGAGGGCCTCTTCAAGTGAGTAGACCTTTCCCACCGAGATGTTCCGGTCTTTCAACAGCTCGAACCATTCGTCCCTGGTCTTACCCAGAAAAGCTTGCTCGAGCGCCGCCACGACTTCTTCCCGTTTGGCCCCAGTGGCTTCTTGATGGGGAATCAGGTCGTCGCGGCCGATGGCCCGGCAGAGGTTCTCCCAGAACCAGGGCTCTATGGCCGCGATGGAAAAGTAGCCGCCGTCCTTGGTCTGGTAAACATTGTAGTAAGGCGCCCCTCCATTGAGCCTGGTCGCGCCCCGGTTGGGCGACAGGCCGCTGGCGAGGGTGTCGGATATCAGTCCCGACAGCATGTAGAGGACGCCTTCGGACATGGCGATGTCCAGGTATTGCCCGGTCCCGGTCTTTTCCCTGGCCATGAGCGCCGCCAGGATTGCCACGGCCCCGCACAGGCCTCCTCCCGCGTAATCGGCGACCAAGTTCAGGGGGATGGCCGGCTTGGAGTCCGGGGACTCGCCTACCAGTCCCAGGAAGCCGGCGAAGGAAATGTAGTTGATATCGTGTCCTGCCATCTGGGAATAGGGGCCATCCTGCCCGTAGCCCGAGACCGAGCAATACACGGTTCTGGGGTTGATTTCCCGCACCTGCTCGTAACCCGCGCCGAGACGGGCCATGACGCCGGGCCGGAATCCCTCCACCACAACATCGGCGGTGGCGGCCAACCGCCGGAAAATTTCCCGCGCTTCCGGCTCCTTCAGGTTCAGGGCGATGCTTCGCTTGTTGCGTTGGAGGGCATTGAAGCTGGCGTGGCGGCGCTCATCTTCAGGTCCTCGAATCCCGGCGACGACTCGTTCGTAGGCCGACCGAGTCTCGTCCATCGGACGCTCTACCATCAGGACTTCGGCGCCAAGGTCCGCCAGGACCATAGTACAAAACATTCCCGGGGCGTTCCGGCAAAAGTCCAGTACTTGTATGCCTTCGAGGGCTAGCATGGGAACCTCCGGCGTTGGGACGGTACGGCCTCAACGATTATAACGGCACGTCGGCAAGCGAGGCTAAACCGAAAGCCAAGACAGCCACGTGAAGGCACCCACAACGGTTACCCTTAGGGTGCCGGCCATCCATGTCGGGGCCATCCATGTCGGGGCAACCGTTGTGAGGGGCCCGGGGTTGCCAATGGCGAGACGGCCAACAGCGCACTATAATCCCCGCAGATTATCCTACCGGAGGGGAGGGCCATAATGGACTTGGAGCTGCAAGGCAGAGTCGCAATGATCACGGGTGGCAGCCACGGCCTGGGCAAGCAGGCGGCGGGCGCCCTCGCGCGGGAGGGGTGCAAGATTGCTATCTGCGCCCGGGGCGCGGAGCAACTGGAGGAGACCCGGCAGGAGTTCGATAACTTGGGTTATCAGGTCGTGGCGGTGCAGGCCGACGTTACCGCCCAAGAGGACCTGGCACGGTTCCACGAGGAGACCGTCGCCGCCTTGGGGCAGTGCGACATCCTGGTGAACAACGTGGGCGGCAGACGGGGCAGCGTCGACTTCCTGGAGACCGGGATGGAGAAGTTCCGGGAGGGGTTGGAGGTCAACCTGTTCAGCGCGGTGGAGCTGGTCGCTTTGGTCCTCCCCCACATGCGGGCCCAGCGCTGGGGCAGGGTCATCAGCATCTCCTCAATCTACGGCCGGGAATACGGGGGATCTGTGGACTACATGACCGGCAAGGCCGGCCTGATCGCCTTCTCCAAGCACTTGGCGCTGAACCTGGCCCCGGAGAACGTTCTGGTCAACTGCATCGCTCCGGGGTCCATCGATTTCCCCGGAAGCACTTGGGACCGTTTCCAACAGAACAACACACCGGAGGTTGTGGGCGATTTCATCTCCCGCAATCTGCCGGCGGGCAAATTCGGATGGCCGGAGCCCATCGGGGACACGGTGGCATTCTTGGCGTCCGAAAAAGCCGACCTGATCACCGGTACTTGCCTCAATGTCGACGGCGGCCAGTCCCGGTCGCTGTTCTGAGGATACTCTCAACAACACTGGTGGGAGTAAGTGTTCAGTCCTGATGAGACGCCCCCGCTCCGCCCCTGTGGATACCGGCTTTCGCCGGTATGACGGGGGACTGGGCCTACTGGCGGATTCTCACGAAGTCTGCACAGTTACCGTGAGGGTGGTCAGGAGAGTTGCCGGCGTTCCAGCTCCGCTTCGAGTTCGCGGATGCGGGCTTCGGCGGCATCCGCGCGGGTTCGCTCGTCTCCGAAACGGACTATGTGGCGTCCGGTGGCAGGGTCGTACCAGCCGAGGCGGCCATGTTCCCACCGAAGGTAAAGATCAAGGGCGGCGCTGTAGCCTTGGTGGGTCTGGTCGTCGACCTGCTCGACAGGAATGGGCAGGTAGACGCCTTCGACCAGTTGGTCGCCTGCGAGAGGGGCGCCGTGGTACTGGCCGCCAGTGTGGTCGAAGCGCCAGTATTCAGGGATGCCGAGCGCGGCGTAGCCGTCCCGTTTGTCCCTGACGTCGCGCCGGCCAGTGCTGGCCGAGCCGATCTCGAGGACGAAGTCCGGGGGCTTGCCCTGCTCCTCGATGACGTAGCCGTTTCGGTCACTGCCGGCTTCGGGGTCAACGTCAAAGGCAATGAGCAGGTCCGGGTGGAAAAGGCCCCGGCGGCTGGAGGTTGGTTGCCGACTGATGTAGGCTTCGCCGGTGATGATGGTGGTGTTCTGGTTGCCGAAGTGTTCGACCAGATGGTGGGTGTTCCCTGGGGCGTGCAGGTAGTTCCAGTTGTTCATATCCTCTGGCTCGGGCGGGTCCGGGAGCCGGATGAAGTTCGAGGAGCGGGCCGTCGCGGCGGCGCGTTTGGTGGTCATGGCTGTCCTCGCGTGGCGGGTGGGACGGATGAAACGTGTGGTTATTATACGGCATCAAGGCGAGGAGGCGTGTTCGGCACCGCGATTCCGGCGTATGGCATATGTCGCCCCAGGACCGGGCCATGAACGCGGGTCTGTTGCGCGTCGCTTTTGGCCCTGGGTCAGGCCGCCTGTGGGCGCGCCAAGCCCGGTGGCGCAGATGTCGGCTAGGCAGCAGCCCTCGCATTCAGGCGCCCGCTTGGTGCAGCGTATTTTGGCGTGGTGGTCCAAGAGGGCGTGGAACTCGTTGAATAGCGCCGTTTCCGGAGCCAGGTTGTTGTGGAATAACCTTTGGTAGTCCCGGTACTTGGGGTTCCCGGCGGCGGGAGTCAGCCCCATGCGGTCGACGATTCGCCTGGAGTAGGCGTCGATGACAAAGGACGGCTTGCCGGCCGCGTATACGATGATATCGTCCGCCGTTTCTTCCCCGATGCCGTGTATGGCCAGCAGCTCTTCCCTAAGCTCCGAAGTGTCCTTGGCCAGCAAGGCGTCGAGCTTCCCACCGTAGCGGCCCGAGATGTGGGCGGCGAACGCCTTCAGCTTTCTGGCCTTGACGTTGAAGTATCCCGAGGGCCGGACGATTCCGGCCAGTTCCGCTTCAGGGGTGCGGTGCAGGGCTTCGAACGACCAGCAGCCGGCTGCCTTCATGTTGGCCAGCGCCTTCTCCACGTTAGTCCAGGAAGCCGATTGGGTGAGGATGGCCCCGACAATCACCTCGAAAGGGCCCTCTCCCGGCCACCAATGCTGCGGTCCGTACTCGCCGTACAGCCGCCGGTAAATCTCCGGCAACAGTGTGCCCAATGGAGCTTCTAGAGGGTCAGCCACGATTCAAGAGTATCATTTGCGATGTGATATCAGCCGTGATGTTAGAGTACATGGGACGTGTGTCAAGGCCAGACACCGGGGTATGGAACAATGGGCAGGAACCGGTCCAAGCGTACAAACTGTTCGGTGACCTGGCAGGTGTAGGCGTAGGCCTCTACCCCGGCGGCGCAAGCGTTCCGGAAGGCGTCGGCCAGCACGGGGTCGGCCGGGTCGTTGGTGGAAAAGACCGCCGCGTCCGGACGTTGGACCACGAACACCACAGCCGCGCGGTGCCCGTGCTCGACGGCCTGCGCCAGAGATTGCAGGTGCTTGGCCCCGCGAACGGTAGGGGAGTCGGGAAACAGCCCCACACCGTTTTCGATCAAGGTTGCCGACTTGGCTTCGACGTAGCACCTGCCTTGAGCCCCGTTCAACATTATGTCCAGCCGGCTTTCCCCGAACCCCGCCTCCCGTACCAGTTCGGAGTACCCTGACAATTGGGGAATTTGCCCACCTGTTATAGCCTCGGCCACCAGTGCGTTGGGCAGCCGGGCATCGGCGGAGACCAGAGTGCCGTCCAAGTCTACCAACGCCAGGTCGTAGCATGTCTTTCTATGATTGCTCTTCACTGGCCGCAGCAACACCCGCGCGCCGGGAGTGAACAACTCCAGCAGTCTCCCGGAGTTTGGAACGTGGACGCCCACCGCACGCCCGGCCACAATCACCCGCGCCAAGAACCTGTTGGTCCGCTCTACAAATTGCCCTTCGACAAGTTCCGGGCCGATTTCCATGATGATCCCCCGGCGATCCCGAAGCCGTCTTCGCTTGCGCAGAATGCCGGTTATGGTAACAATGGAGCACGGGAGGGAGCAAACGGCACGACACCGCCCTCCGCCGGAGCTAGCCGGGACGATGAGCGTTTTTGTTGAGCGAGTGCTTCAGGCGAGTCAGGCCAGCCGCAGCTTGGTCTGCGTTGGGCTTGATCCGGAACCGGAGCGGCTGCCCTTGGCGGACGTGCTGGACTTCAACCGGAGTGTCATCGACGCCACCGCCGGTCTGGTCGCCGCCTACAAACCTAACCTGGCCTTCTACGAGGCCCTGGGTATTCCGGGCTTCAAGGCGTTGGAAGGAACGATCGCCCACATTCGGTCGGCCGCGCCTCATGCGGTGATTATCGGGGACGCCAAGCGGGGCGACATCGGCCCTTCGGCCCAAGCCTACGCCAAGGCTATGTTCCAAGTCTGGAACTTCGACGCGATCACCGCCAACGCGTGGGGTGGCAAGGACAGCCTGGGCCCGCTCCTGGAGGACGAGTCCCGGGGCGTCTTCGTGTGGTGCCGCGGCTCGAATCCGGGCTCCGCCAATTTCCAGGACCTTCAAGTGGCAGACGCCGGCGAGGCCAGGCCCATCTACCTGGAGGTGGCGCGTTCCTGCCGTGAGTGGAACGCGAACGGCAACATCGGGCTGGTGGCGGGGGCGACGGTCCCGGCCCGGATTAAAGACATTCGCGACATCTGTCCCGGTATGCCGCTGCTGGTCCCGGGTGTTGGCGCCCAAGGAGGGGACTTGGAAGCGGCTGTCCGGGCCAGCGTCGACCGCAACGGCCGATTGGCCCTGATCAATTCATCCCGTGGCGTAATCTACGCCTCGTCGAACGACGACTTCGCCGACGCCGCGAGAGATGCGGCAGCCAGGCTCAGGGACGCAATCAATGTTGTTTTAGAGCAGGACGGACAGGGATGGTCTTAGGGCTCAAGACGGGCGACATCCTGCGGCTGAAGAAACGCCATCCCTGCGGCGGCTGGCTTTGGACCGTAACCCGCTTGGGAGCGGACATCGGGATGGTGTGCCAGGAGTGCGGCCGTTACGTCATGATGCCCCGTTCCCAGCTTGCCCGGAGGGTCAGGACAGTGGTACCCCGGGAAGAAGCGGATGCCGGCAGCGGGGCGTGAGCTAAAAGTCTTTAGAACCCACCGGGGGCGAACCCACCGGGGGCCGACCCATCGGGGCGAGTTCGCCTTCCACGTTGGCGGGCGAGTCCCAGTCCCACACTTCGGCGTGATAACCCCGCATCTGGTCCGACATAAGTTCGATGAAATTCCGTACCGCCTGCCCCGCGAACTTTCCCTTCAAAGTGCACACGCCGACGACGGAACTGGGGAATATGTGGGTGAGAGGGACGACGCCGAGACGATCGTGGTCCTCGATGTGCATAGTGAAGTCGCTGGCCACCGCGACACCCATACCGATCTCGACGTAACGCTTGATCGACTCGGTGTCGTCCAAGGCCAAGACCACGTCTCCAGCCAATCCCTGGTTTTTGAGGGCCTGATCGATGCGTTGGCGGAGCAGGCTCTCCGGGCCCGACAGGATGAGCGGCGACGAGGCGATGTCTTCCAGAGAGATTTGATGTCTACGCAGAAGCTCATGGCCGGTGGGCGCCATCAAGATGACGTTGTATTGAAATAGCTCCTTGAATTCAAGGGTGGGATCGTCGGTGGGAGGAGGTGAACAAAAGGCCATGTCTATCTCGCCGGAACGCACCAACTGGATCAGCGGGTTGTAGGTCCTGGCCAGTAGCCGGATACGAACCTCCGGAAACTGGTCACGGAAACGCTGGATACCCAGTGGAAGATGGTGAGAAACGAGGTCGGGATAAGCGCCGACGACAAACGAACCCCGCCGCTCTGCGTAGTCCATTTGTGTCTTCAGGGCGTCGACGGAAGTCACGACGGGGGTGACCAGCTCCAGCAGGGTTTGCCCCTCCGAGGTTAGCTGGATGGGCCGTTTGATGCGGTCGAAAAGCGTAATGCCGAACTCTCCCTCCAGTTTGCGGAGGTGAGTTGTAACCGTAGGCTGCCCCAGCTCCAGGGCCCGGGCCGCCTTGGAAACGCTCCGAAGCCGGGCCACATGGTAGAAACTAATTAATTCCCGCAATTCCATGGTCCGTCCTCTTTGGGCACCACTTAACGTTCGATATAATATATCACACAGTATCCCTTGACAAAATATGGGACCAAAACAAGAATGTAGTTGCGTCTTGTGTCCTGTGTTTACCCGGAACGGGCGGTACGGGGGAAGCACGGCAGCTTGAATCCTAGCGACGTTCTCCTAAGGGAACGGTATGCCGTACGTGATAACTGAGCCCTGTATTGGGGTTAAAGACGCTACTTGCCTTGAGGTCTGCCCGGTGGACTGCATCAATTCCTCGGACGACGCCGAGCAGTATTTCATTGACCCTTCCACCTGTATCGACTGTTCCTATTGTGAAGCCGTGTGTCCGGTGAACGCCATTTTCGATGAGTTCACCGTTCCCAGCAATTGGCGCCACTTTATCGCCAAGAACCGTGACTTCCACAAGGGCCGGTAAGGCCCTCGGCTCCGGGCACGCCCCCGGTCAAAGGAGGAGGCAATCCATGGCCCTGTTCCTACGGGACGACGACGTTCGCGCCTGTGTGACCATGGACGCTATGATCGACTCCATCGAGTCGATGCAGCGTCATTATGGCGCCGGCGAGGCGGTGAATCTCACCCGTCGCAAGATTATCGCGGACACCGGCATGCTTTCGGTGATGGGCGGCGGCCTCTTTTACCAAGGACTGTTGGGCGTCAAGACCTACACCGTGGTCAAAGGGCAATACTCGTTTCAGGTGAGCCTGTACGACGCCGAGACCGGCCAGTTGCTTCTCTATACTCAGGCCAATCGTCTCGGCCAACTGCGCACCGGCGCCACCACCGGCGTGGCTGTCAAACACCTCTCGAACCCCGGCTCCGTCAGGGTGGGGATCGTAGGCACCGGCGGCCAAGCGCCAACCCAGTTGGAAGCCGTCGCCAAGATGAGAGATGTAGCCGGTGTGAAGGCCTTCAGCCGCACTGCGGAACGCCGCGAGACCTTCGCCCGGTCTATGTCCGACGCCATGGGCATAGAGGTGAAGGCGGCCAGCACCAACGAAGAAGCGGCACGGGACTGCGACATCATTATTTGCATCGCCGCCACCATGGAACCCGTAGTCGAGGGCGAATGGGTCCGGTCTGGAGCGACGGTCATCGGAGCCGGTCCGACCACCTGGCGTGCCAGGGAAGTTGACGACGCCACCATCACACGCGCCGACAAGATTTTCGTCGACTCGGTAGACCAGGCGCTCATCGAAGCCGGCGATTTGGCTGGTGCCGTGGACAAGGGCTTGGTCCAGTGGAGCCGGGTAAACGAACTGAGGCAGGCGGTCAGCGGGGCGATCAAGGGTCGGGACAACGAAGACCAGGTTGTTTACGCCAAGCTGATGGGCACCGGAGTGGCCGATGTGGCCGCAGCCAAGCTCGCCTACGACTGCGCCAAGCAGCAGGGCTTGGGGATCGAGATGGACTGGTAGGCTCGTTAGAAACGTCTAAAGCAATTCGCGGAACTGCTCGACGGTCAGGCCGGCTCTGCGCACGATGTCGCCCATCGTGAATGGGTCTATCGGATTCTGACGTGGGATGACCGCCCGATGCGCCCCGTCGCTCATTACAATGTGTCCGCCCTGCCTGACGATTTGGAATCCTGCCTTTTCCAGAGCCCTGACGGCGCTCAGATGGTTGACGCCGGAATGCGGGGCATGGGCTAGATTAGAGCGTCGACTTCTTGCGGTTCGGCATCTTCTATACCCTCGATGTCTACCTCTACCTCGTCGACAGAAGCTGTGAGGGGTCCATGCTCGGCGTCTTTCGCGAGGTCCTCTTTAATCTCGACCCAAGCGGCTTCCAGGTACAATCGGATTGCGTCCCGGATGTTCTCCAATGCTTCTTCTTTGGTATCTCCCTGAGAAACACAGCCATTAAGCCCCGGGCAGAATATGGCGAACCCGTTGTCGGACTCGCATAGCATCACTTTGAACTTCATCGCTGCTCCTGGCGGCCCTTCTCCCCTGTTTACCGATTGCATTCTACCCTTGCCCGAGGTACTCCGCGGTGGTGCCGATGGCGTAATTGGCCTGGCCGGTGAGCAGACTCTCCACTGCGGCCCTCGCGGTATCCAGGGAAGTGAAGCAGGGGATCTGGCGTTCCACGGCAGCCCTCCGGATGTTGAACCCGTCGCGGAGCACCGCGCTCACCCCGGAGACGGTGTTGACAACCGCGCTGACGCTGCCGTCGTTGATGACGTCCACCACGTTGGGATGGCCCTCGCTCAGCTTCTTTGTGGTCATGGTGACCGGTACGCCCATGGCCGCAATCATTGCGGCGGTGCCTTCGGTGGCGTATAGTCGGCAGCCGGCGCTGCTCAATCCGCGGATTATGGAAACCGCCTCGGCCTTGTGCTGGTCGGCGATACTCAATAGTACCCCGCTCTCGCTGCGCAGGTTGAGGTTGGCGGCGAGGAGCGCCTTGTTGAGGGCGCTGGAAAAGTCGCGGTCAATGCCCATAACCTCGCCGGTGGACTTCATCTCCGGCCCCAGGTGCCAATCGACTCCCACCAATTTGGCCATGGAGAACACGGGGGCCTTCACACCCACCAAGTCCTGAACGGGCCACAGACCGCCTTCGTAGCCCATTTCGGCGAGTTTGTGGCCCAGCATGACCCGGGTGGCCAGCCGGGCCACCGGCACCCCGGTGACCTTGGAGATGAAGGGAATCGTGCGGCTGCCCCGCGGGTTTACCTCCAGCACGTACACAGTGGTCGATTCCGCGTCCTTTTGGGGCACCCGGGGGCTGCGGTAGGCGGGGCCGCCGTGGATTACGAACTGAACGTTCATCAATCCGCGCACGCCCAGTCCCAGACCGATGCGAGTGGTGTATTCGACAATTGTCTCCACCTCGTCCCGGCGCAGGTTCAATCCGGGGTAGATTGCCATGGAGTCGCCGCTATGCACCCCGGCCCTCTCCACGTGCTCCATGACCCCTGGAATCAGGACCCGTTCCCCGTCGCAGATCGCGTCGACCTCGCACTCCTTCCCTTCCATGTAACGGTCAATGAGGACCGGTTTGTCGGGGGAGAGTTCGGTAGCCGCAGTCAGGTACCGGATGAGCTCAGAGGCGTTCTGGACGATCTCCATTGCCCGCCCGCCCAACACGTAGCTGGGCCGCACCACTGCGGGATACCCGATGTTTTGGGTAACCTGCAGGGCTTCCTGCACCGAGGTTACGGCCGCGCCGGGAGGCTGTGGTATCCCCAGCCGGGAAAGGAAGTCTTCGAACTTCTGCCGGTCCGAGGCAATGTCGATGGCCTCGGCGCTGGACCCCAGTATGGGTAACCCCGCCATGGACAGCACCTGGGACAGGTCGATGGCCGTCTGCCCGCCGAATTGGACCACCGACGGCGGCGGGTCCCCGTCCCCGGTCTCGTTTTCGATGATGTCCCGGACCGATTCTTCGTCCAAGGGTTCGAAGTAGAGGCGGTCGCTGGAGTCGAAATCGGTGGAAACCGTTTCGGGATTGGAGTTGACCATTATGCTGCGCACACCCGACTCGGACAGCGCCCAAGCGGCGTGAACGCTACAATAATCGAACTCTATTCCTTGGCCGATTCGGATGGGCCCGCTGCCGATAACCAGCGCCTTCGGGCCTTCAAGGGGCAGAGCCTCGTTTTCCTCCTCGTAGGAGCTGTAGTAGTACGGGGTAACGGCGTCGAACTCGGCGGCGCAGGTGTCAACCGTCTTGTAGACTGGCCGCAGGCCCCACTGGTGGCGGAGATTGCGCACCTGCTCTGGGAGCATGTCGGCCAGGGTGCCCACTTGCTCGTCCGAAAAGCCCATGCGCTTGGAACGATAGAGCAGATCGGGCGTCAACTCTTGAGACAGGAGCTCCCGCTCCATTTCGACGATGCGCCGCAGGGCCATCACGAACCAGGGGTCGATGAAGGTTCGCCGGACCAGCATATTCACGTCGACGCCCCGGCGCAGCGCGGTCATCAACGCCCAAAGCCGCTGGTCGTTGGGGCCCAGAGGCAGGCTGTCGAGGGAAAACTCGCCGTCGGAACGCCAAGCGGAGTCCTCCCACAGGAGGGTCCGACCTCCGAGTTCAAGGGACCGGGCCCCCTTCTGTACTGCGGCTTCGAACGACCGGTCGATGACCATGATCTCGCCGGTGGCCTTCATCTGGGTGGTGGTGCGGCGGTCGCCGTGGGGGAACTTGTCGAAGGGCCATCGCGGCATCTTCACCACGCAGTAGTCCAACGCCGGCTCGAAGGCCGCTTTGGTCTGTCCCGTCACCGCGTTGGGGATTTCGTCCAAGCGCCGGCCCACGGCGATCTTGGCCGCCACCCGGGCGATGGGGTAACCGGTGGCCTTGCTGGCCAAAGCGGAGCTGCGGCTGACGCGGGGGTTGACCTCGATGACGTAGTAGGGGGATTCGGGCTGCCAGGTGAGGCCGATGGCGTCGGCGACCTTGGGATGGGGTTGTAAAGCGAACTGTACGTTGCAACCGCCTTCGATGCCCAGTCCTCTGATGATCTTGAGGCTGGCGGTCCGCAGCATCTGGTACTCTTTGTCCGACAGCGTCTGGCTGGGGGCCACCACAATGCTGTCGCCGGTGTGGACCCCCATCGGGTCCAGGTTCTCCATGTTGCAGACCGTGATGCAATTGTCGGCGCCGTCCCGAATCACCTCGTATTCGATCTCTTTCCAGCCGACCAGCGACCGTTCCAAGAGTATCTGGGAGATGGGGCTGGCCGACAGGCCCGACTTGGCTGTGGCCTCGAACTCCTCTTCGGTGTACGCGATGCCGCCACCGCTGCCGCCGAGGGTGTAAGCCGGGCGAATGACCAAGGGAAGCCCCATCCGGTCCGCCGCCTCTCTGGCCTGCTCCAAGGAACCCACGGTTACGTTCTCCGGTTCCGGCTCGCCGATTTCGTGCAGGAAGCTGCGGAAGAACTCCCGGTCTTCGGAGCGGCGGATCGTCTCCAAGGGGGTGCCCAGCAGGCGGACGTTATACCGGTCCAGCACCCCGGCGTCGGCCAAGGCCACCGCCAGGTTGAGGCCGGTCTGCCCTCCCAACGTGGGCAGGAGGCCGTCGGGCCGCTCCCGCCGTATGATTCTTTCGAGGACTTCGACGGTGAGCGGCTCGATGAATACGTGGTCGGCGATGCCCTGGTCGGTCATGATCGTTGCCGGGTTGGAATTGACCAGGACTGTTTCGACGCCCTCTTCCCGAAGGGCTTTACAGGCTTGGGTGCCAGCGTAGTCGAACTCCGCGGCTTGGCCAATGACGATTGGGCCGGAGCCGATTACCAGCACCTTTTTGGGTTCAACCTTGATATCGGCCTCCCTTTGCGTCCGGGCGCCCACCGCCGCCGGCCTCAGCGGTTCGCGTTAATATGTTGGCAAAACGCCCGGCAAATTGATCATTTTTCTGGACTGTAGGGAGTTGAGCAGCTGGAACACGAATGAACCGAACAAGCGTCCGTCCCAATCGGCGGCATCCGTTCCGGGCATGGCCTGTTCCATGCGAGGAGGAATGCTGAGGTGGACCAGCTCATGGTCGGTGGGCTCGATTTCAAACCGGCCCAACGAGATCAAGGGCTGCCCTTCCATTTCGAGGTCCACCGCGTTAACCATGAAGATCCACCGCTCACCGATTGTTCCTTTACCTGCTCCTACCCTGTAGAGATAGTCTCCGCACGAGTAGCCGCCTACTTCCTGGTCGAGCAAGGAAGTCATACCGGCAAAGTCCACCTCCACCTCCATATCCAACCCCCCCTCCAGCAAAACCATAGCGAAAGATGACATTAAATAATTCCTCCAGTGAATGCCCGCTTAGTGGGGTGAGAATCCGAGGCAATGCAAGATTGCTTGGTCTCTCAAGTTATATGTGTCTGACCGGCTATTTCAGCTATCGCACCTCCGTTTCGATTTCGGCCACTTGGTTATTAAGCTCCGAAGTCGTCCACCATCGTCAGGAACCGATCGAACAAGTACTCGCTGTCCTGGGGGCCCGGCGAAGCCTCGGAGTGGTATTGAATTGAAAAGAGCGGCATTTCCCGATGGGTCAGTCCCTCAACTGTCTCGTCGTTCAGGTTGATATGGGAGATTTCGAGACCAACGGGCAGCGAATCGGCCCTTACCGCGTAGCCATGGTTTTGGGCCGTAATATAGACCCGGCCGTCGGAAAGGTCTTTGACGGGGTGGTTCCCGCCCCGGTGGCCATATTTGAGTTTGAAGGTTTCAGCGCCCAGAGCTCTCGCGATTATCTGATGGCCCAGACAGATACCCATTACGGGGACCTTGCCCAGCAACTGGCGGGCGTTGTCCACGACGTAGTCCAACATCCTGGGGTCGCCGGGACCGGGCGATAGCAGCACTCCTGATGGGTCCATTGCCAGCAATTCTTGGGCCGGCGTCGCCGCCGGCGCCACGGTCACTTGGCAGCCCCGCTGGCGTAAATGTCGAAGAATATTGTATTTGAGCCCGCAGTCGGTTACTAGGATTCGGCGGCCCGATTCGGAGCCGTTTTGAGCGTTGGGCCGCCACTCGTACCCAGTGTCCGTGCTCACAGTCTCCACGTAGTCGTAATCGTCGTAGGCTGGAGCGGCGGTAATCCGCTCCAAGGCGGCTTCCGGGGAGCCGGTGGTAATGGCCCCGTGCAGTACTCCGCGAGTCCGGAGGCGGCGGGTCACGGCCCTGGTGTCAATTCCGCTGATCCCCGGGATTTCCCGACTGGCGAGGAACTCGTGGAGGGTACGGGTGCTGCTGCCGTGACTGGGGCTGTCGCAGTGCTCCCGGACGATCAGGCCCGCCACTTGAATAGCGCGGGACTCATG
Source organism: Dehalococcoidia bacterium (assembly GCA_965220625.1). GTDB lineage: Bacteria > Chloroflexota > Dehalococcoidia > Lucifugimonadales > UBA3495 > VXOI01. Next base: position 251,454 of record CBDCQN010000003.1, on the reverse strand, counting down.
GTCGTCTTCGTTGATCCCGTAGTTGCCCACCAGCGGATAGGTCAAGGTCACCAACTGCCCGGCATACGACGGGTCGGTCAGCACCTCCTGGTAGCCGGTCATGGAAGTATTGAAGACCACTTCCCCAATACCGCCGGCTGCCGAACCAAAAGCGAACCCGCGATGTACCGATCCATCCGCCAACACCAGGCTGGCCGGAGGAAACATTTAGCTCACCAGTCCCGTCGTGAAATCCGGCTCCCGAGAGCCTTTCGGCGTGCAGTCTGAAATTGTGGCTGCAAGTGGTTGGCGGTTGATTGGAAGCATATGCCCCTGTCAGGTATGGAATATCAGGTCTGGCGCCAGAAAGGCCGGCCGCCCCGCCACGAAACTGGCCTTCACCAACCCCTTCAGGGTTGTGCCGTCCAGCGGGGTGTTCTTGCCCTTTGAGGCGAAGCTGCGGGCGTCCACGGTCCACTCCCGGTCCGGGTCGAACAGCGCAACGTCGGCCGGAGTGCCCGGTTCCAACGACGCGAAGGGTGCGAAGCGCTCTCCAATGACGCCGGCCGGCCCCGAGGTCAGCCGGGCCACAAGGCCGGGCAGGCTCAGCCTGTCTTGATGGACCAGTTGCAGGCAGGAGCCCAGGGCGGTCTCCAACACGCTGATTCCGAAGGACGCGTCTTCGTAAGTGACTTGCTTGCTGGCGCCGTCGTGGGGCGCGTGGTCCGTGGCGATGGCGTCGATGACCCCTTCCGCCAACGCTTCCACCAGGACGTCCGCGTCGTGTTGCGTCCGCAGGGGAGGGTAGACCTTGGTGGCGGTGTCGTAGGCGTAGGGGCTGGCCGATGCGCCTGCCAGGCCGCGGGCGCCCATTACCCACTGGTCGGTGACGGTCAGGTGGTGGGGGCAGACCTCGGCGGTGACCCGAAGATTCATGGCCTTGGCCTGACGAAGCAGCGCCACGCTGCCAGCGGTGCTCAGGTGGGCCAAGTGCAGCCGCCCGTTGGTCATCTCGGCCAAGGAGATGTCCCGGGCGATCATCGCTTCTTCGGCCGCGGCCGGTATGCCGGGCAGCCCAAGGCGGGTGGCGACGGCTCCCTCGGCCATCACGCCGTTGCAAGACAGCGACAGGTCCTGGCAGTGGTTGCTGACCGGGAGCCCCAAGTCGTAGCTGTAGGTCAAGGCCAGGCGCATCAGGTTGGGGTCTTCCACCGGGTCGCCGTCGTCGCTGAAAGCCACGACACCGGAATTGGCCAGCTCTTCCATGTCGGCAAGCTGCCGCCCCTTCCGCCCCTTGGTCACGCAGCCGATGGGGAAAATCCGGACGGCGGCCTCGCTGGCGGCGCGGGTGTGAATGAACTCCACCACCGGTTGAGAATCAATGGGCGGGTCGGTATTGGGCATGCAGCACAGGGTGGTGAAGCCGCCGCGGGCCGCAGCCTGAGACCCGCTGGCGATGGTCTCTTTGTATTCGTACCCCGGCTCCCTCAGATGGCAATGGAGGTCAATGAATCCGGGGCTGGCCACCAGTCCCCTACCGTCAATCACCTGGCAGCCCAAGGGGACTTGTTCCGGCGCAACGTCTCCGGCCGCCAGTATCACGCCGCCGCCCATCAGCAGGTCTCCGGCCCGGTCCCAGCCCCGGACGGGATCGATGAGCCGGGTGCCCCGTATGAGCACCGTCTCTGAGATTTCACTTGCTCCAGCCACGTCTACCCCTCGCCGCCCGCTCTGTTATTCGCCGAGTCGCTATTTGAGTTGTTGACTGCCTGCACGGTCCGGGGGCCGGTCGTCAATTGATAGAGGACCGCCATGCGTACCGCGACCCCGTTGGTAACCTGCTCTTCAATGACGGAGTTGCCGCCGTGGGCGATGCCGGAACTGATCTCAATTCCTTCGTTCATGGGCCCCGGATGCATCACGAGGGCACCGGGCTTGGCCCGTGCCAGGCGTTTGTCGGTAACCTGCCAGCGGCGGATATACTCCCGCAGGCTGGGCAGAAACCCACCTTGCTGACGTTCCGCCTGCAGGCGCAAAGCCATGACCACGTCGGCCTCTTCGATGGCCGAGTCAAGATTGGTATCGATTTCAATCATGGACGAAAGCTGGAGGCTCTCAGTCGCGGAAGTACTGGCGGGGCGCAAAAAATCGTGGGGCATGAGTGTGCCGGGTCCGGACAGCACCACCTTGGCGCCCATCCGGGAGAAGCCCCAAATGTCGGAACGGGCCACCCGGCTGTGGAGAACGTCGCCGATTATGACAACCTTCCGCCCCTCCAGTCCGCCCAGTTTGGACTGGGCCGTGTAAAGGTCCAGCAACGCCTGGGTGGGGTGGGCGTGTATGCCGTCGCCGGCGTTGATAACGCTGACCCGCTCGAGATTGCGGGCCAGGAAGTTGGGTGCGCCGGAATGAGGGTGCCTGACCACCAGGGTGTCTACTCCCATGGCCTGGAGGGTGAGGCCGGTGTTCAGCAGCGATTCCCCCTTGTCGGCGCTGCTTCCCGAGGCGCTCATGTTGATCACCTCGGCGCTGAGCACTTTGCCCGCTTCCTCGAAGGAAATGCGGGTGCGGGTGCTGGCCTCGTAGAACAGGGTTACCACCACCTTGCCCCGCAGGGCCGGCGTCTTTTTGATGTCGCGGCCCAGCACTTCGGCCATACCGCGGGCTGACTCCAAGGTGGCGGTCAACTCCGTCCGCGAGTAATCGTCCAAGTCCAGCACGTGCTGGCGCGGGGGGAGGTTGTCGGACCGGGGCGCCTCTTGGATGGGAGCTTCTTCGATGCTCCTAGTGGTCGTCATCTCCACCCATCCTCACTCACCGTCTTCATCCGTAAACGTGGGAAGCCCCAAGGTCCTTTTGGTCAACACCACTTCATCCACGTTATCGCTTTCCATCAAGCGGACCTTCACCAGGTCGTCCCAACCGGTCGGGATGTTGCGACCCACGTAGTCGGCCCGAATGGGCAGTTCCCGGTGGCCGCGGTCCAGCAGGACCGCCAACTGCACTTGCCACGGGCGGCCAAAGTCGCTCAACGCGTCCAAGGCGGCCCTCACCGTGCGTCCGGTGAAGAGCACGTCGTCTACCAGGACAACCCTCTTTCCGGCGATGCTGAAGGGCATTTCCGTGGGCCGCACTCGCGGTTGGGCCCGCTCCCGCAGGTCGTCCCGGTAAAGGTTGATGTCCAGTGACGCCGCCGGGACTTCAGCGCCTTCGAAGGCCGCCAGGTTGGCGGCCAGCCGGCGGGCCAGGAAGACGCCCCGGGTGTGAATGCCCACCAAGAGAACGTCGGCAACGCCCCGGTTGCGCTCCAGTATTTCATGGGCGATACGGGACAGGGAGCGACTGATACCGCTTTCGTCCATAATCTGCCGCTCGTCCATCGTCCGAACTCCACACTCCCCTGGCCAAGAAAAAACCCTTGCCTGAAAGGTGGCAAGGGCGTCCGTTCCGTGCCGGCAGGGCCTGCGGCGAGAGCGGGACATCCAACTTTGCCAGCCTCTCTGGACTGTCTTAAAAGTGTGTCCGTTGTTCTATTCGATTGTGGGCCTATCCTATCAGACGGCGCGGCGGATTGTCACGACCGCAGTCTACCGAGCCGAGCCTTTGGTCTCTCGCCTGCCACCCAGCGGCTTACGCCGCCACCCGTTTACGGCGGTTGGTCAGGTAGTCGACCAGGACGAACTCGCTGAGATTGGACGAACTGGTGTAAAAGGCCCGGCCCCGGTTGATGCGGGTCATACGGTCGACGAAATTTACCAGTTGGTAGTTGTTTTCCAGCATGAACGTGTTGATCAGGATGTCCTCTTGGGTACACCGCCGCACCTCTTTCAGTGTCTCCTGCTCAGTGCGGTAGCTGGGAGGGTAGCTGAAAAACGCCCGATCGCCCTCCAAATGGGCCGTGGGTTCGCCATCGGTGATCACGAGAATCTGGCGCGTCCCCCCCTTCTCGCGGGAGAGCATCTTGCGGGAGAGCATCAGGGCGTGGTGCAAGTTGGTGCCCGACACCCAAGCGTTCCAGCTGACCTTGGCCAGGTCTTCTTCCTTGATCTCCCTCGCGTAGTCGGAGAAACCCACGATATGAAGCGTATCCCTGGGATATTGGCTGCGGATCAACGCCATGAGAGCCAGGGTGACCTTTTTGGCCGCCTGGAAGTTGTTGAACAGGCCCATAGACCGGCTCTGGTCCAGCAGCACTATGGTGGCCGCCTTGGTCATGTGCCCGGTGCGGTGCACCTCGAAGTCCTGTGGTCCCAGCCGCACCGGCACCTGGGGGCCGCCCCGCAGTACGGCATTCTTTACCGTGGTCTGCAGGTCGATCAGGAACGGATCTCCGAACTCGTAGGTCTTGGTCTCGCCCAACAGGTCACCGTTGGCGCCGCGGGTGTCCATCTGGTGGCTGCCCAACCGGTCCTTCTTCAGATGGCCGAATACCTCTTTCAACGCCTTCTGGCCGATACGGCGGATGCCCCTTGCCGTTAGCTCCATCTTTTCGTCGGCGGTAATGTACCCGGCATCTTCCAGCAGTTTCCGCAACCGCTCCAATTCCTCCCAAGCGCGACGGGCCTCCTCTCCCAAGAGTTCGGCCAGCTTGTCAGGATCGATGTCCCGCAGGTCGCCGGTGCGCATGGCGTCTTGCAGGGCGGCTTCAAGCTGGTCGAGTTGCTGCATCTCGCGCATCATCTGCATCGCCTGCTCCATGGTCAGGCTGTCGTCGCCCAAGAACGGGTATTGACGGCGCATATCGTCCATCGGCATGAGCTGCTCCATCAGGTCGGCGAACTGGCCCATTTCCTGGCGGGTCGCCGGGTCCAGAGCCTGCATCAGCGCGTCTTCCATCTCCCGCCGGGCCTCGGGCGACATACTGTCAAGCATCGACTGCATCTGCGCCAGTTGCTGCTGGAGCATCTCCATCAGTTCGTCGAAACTTTGAGGCGGGTTGGGGCCGAACATCGGTCCCCACTGTTGCATGAAACTGTCGAAATCGGGCTCCCGGCCCGCCAGCCGGTCGCGCATCATTTCGTTCAGCTGGCGCATCATCTCGCGGGTAGCCGCCATGTCTTCCGGGCTCATGTTCTGGACCTGCTGTTGCATCTGCTGGGAGATATTCTGGGCCATCTGGCTCTTCAGCGTGTCCAGCAGGTCCTGGAACTTCTGACGGGCTTCAGGGTCCATGAAGTCGTACTCCATGAGCTCCTGCAGTTGCCCGCCCACTCCTTCGGGCAGGTTGTCCAAGCGCTCCAGGTTACGGTCGGCGCGTTGCTGGAGCAGATTCAGCAGCGCCTCTTGCTGTTGCCGGTCCTCCTCATTGGCCTCCGCGATCTCCTGCCGGGCTTCTTCGAGGCGGCGCTGGATGCCGGACCGTTCCGTCTGAATGATGTCATCCAGGCGCTCTTTCAGGTCGTCGAGCACCGAGTCCATGTTGTGTTGCTGCATCTGGTCCCGGCGGCGGTCGCGCAGCTGCTCCATGAGGTCGCGGAGGCCGGGCATCTGCTGGCCGTCCCGGTCCTGCGTTCCACGGCGGAAGAGGTCGCGGAGAGCCTGCATCACGTCACCCTCGTTCAACACGTCCTCCGACAGAAGGTCCATGAGCTCGTCGGCGTCCACGTCGAAGATCCGCTGGGTGCCGTCCCATTGGGAATACCTGAAAGTACGGTAAAGCATGAGGCCTCCATGAACGGCTCAAAGGGCAAGGGCTCAAAAAAGGCTAAGAAAGAGGGGCTGGTGGGTCATGGGAGCCATCATAACCGTTGAATTTCGTGATTCGCAAGGATTTCACCTGTTGTGATCAGCGGCCCGGATTTGGAGCGGTCGGCTAGATTACTTTCGCGCCGAGCACCCGTTCCAGGTGGGAAAGGGCCCAGCGGTGGGCCTCACGATCGGGGCCGGAAACGCAGTCGGAATAAACTTCCACCAGGTAGTCCCGGTTGCGGGCGTCAGAGGTCGTGTGCAAGACGCACACGTTGGTGGCGACGCCGCAGACGACCAGCTTGTCCGGGTCCAGCTCGACCAGGCGGTCGGCCAGGTTAGTGTTGAAGAAACCGCTGTACCGCTTCTTCGGGACGGTGTTGTCCAGCGTGAGAAACTCGGTCAATTCGGGTATAACCTCGGTCTCATCCGTGCCTTCCACGCAGTGGACCGGGAACACCTGAAATTCCAGGTCGTCGGGGTCGTGGTTGTCCGCGAGGAACAGGATGCCCGCTCCGGCTTCCCGCTCTTGGGAAATCAGGCGATGCACGTCGGGGATTATTCGCCGTGACTCGGCATGGTATAGGTTGTGTCCGGGCTCCAGAAAGCCCTTGAGCATGTCTACCACCAGGACTACGTTGGCCATAGCTAACCCCCAAACGCAGGTGGTTTCGGCGCCGTGGGACGCGGCCTCACTGGCCGGTCGTTCCCGCTGGCTCGACCGGTCGATCAGGTCGAATACTTCCGGGTGGGGCCTGGGCTTCCAGTTCGAAGCATGTCCGTCCCGCGCCGTGGTCCCAGGCCCGGTCAGAGAACGAACGGTCTCTATCGTCCACCGCGGCGGTGTCCGTGGAGAATACGGCGCACAATTCGTAACGGGCGCTCTCCAGGACCCGGTACTCGTAACGCGCTCCGGACTCCGGGTCGCGGATTCTGCGGATGGAATACCTGGAGCCGGACATGTGAGTCAAGTCCTTGGGCAACTCTTCGTTCAACTCCCAGTATGTGTCGATGTTGTGGGATATGTTCGACAGGTGCGATATTCGGTCCCGGTCGAGTCGAATGTCCCGTTGCCTGTCCGGTGTTCCCATCAGATAAAGGGCGTACCCGATGCAGCCCAATATGACGATCACTACAACGGCGAGGAGCGTTCGCGACCACCAGACGGACGTGACCCTATCTTCAGCCGACTCCGCTTGCCGCATGTCCCACAGGTAAAAACCAAATACGCAGCCGCTTATCGCCAGGATGGAGACAGCCTTTAGTATGAATCGCAGGCTCGGATCGCCGGTCAGCAGGTTCGCCAGCAAGGCTATCAGGTCGCCAAGAATGAACCCGGCGGCGACGACGAGGGTGATATAGGTCAGCCAACGGCGCACCAGCGATTGACGGCGCTCCGGGTCGGCCGCCATCTGTAATCCAAGGCGCCTGAACAAAAACAAGTAGAGGGGGAACGCAACGATGACCGAGGCGATGGCCGTGGCAGCCGCGTTCGTGTTGACTTGGCGCCGATAGTCGAGGGCATCGGGAAAGGAGTAGTCGATCAGGCCGAAGGCCAGGACGCCAAAACTGATCGCCGAGGTATATAAAGCGATAAACGAGACGAGGTAGAAGAACGCTTCACGGGCATAAAGATACGGTGTTGGCCTCGGAACGGCGACGGCAAAGTCCACGTCCGCGAAACTGGACAGCCCATTCCTGACCTCCCCTTCCTGCCACCCGGCCTCGATTAGCACATTCTGGATGGCGTCCCGGCTATGCCCTCCCTCCAAGGCTTCCTTGATGAACTCGCGGAGTTCTCGATTCATTCATGTCCCTACGAGGACAAAGAAGACCCAACCCCGGCGAACCGGGCGTCGTCGGCCAGCATCTCGGAAAGGCCCACCGCTTCGAAACAGTCCCGGAGACTGGTCATGTTCTCCACCAAGTGGGCCGTTGTCCCTTTGTCTTTGAGCTCCGCCAAGACCTGCCTTACCGCTTGCACCGCCGTGAGCAGGGCGCTGGCAGGGAATATGACGATCTTGAACCCCATGCGCTCCAGTTCCGCGGCCGGGAGCAACGGGGACTTCCCGGTCTCCACGTAGTTGTACAAGAGGGGGACGTCCAACGCTCGTCCGGCCCGTTCCACCTCTTCGGGCGTTCGCAGCGCCTCAACGAACAGCACGTCGGCGCCGGCCTTGACGTACTCCTCGCAGCGCCGCATGGAATCGTCCCAGCCGGTGACTGCCAGGGCGTCGGTGCGTACGATGATGGTGAAGTCGTCGTCGGTGCGGGCGTCCACGGCAGCGAGGATTTTCTGGACCATGTCGCTCACGGGTATGACGCGCTTGTCGTCCAAGTGCCCGCAGCGCTTCGGGAAGTCCTGGTCCTCGATGTGGAGCGCGGCCACGCCGCTGCGCTCGTATTGGCGCACCGTGCGCCGGACGTTCAGCACGCCGCCGTAGCCGGTGTCGGCGTCGGCGATCACCGGGACGTCCACGGCGTCAGCGATGGAACCGGCGTTGTCCAGCATCTCGGTCATGGTGGCCAATGCCAGGTCGGGATAGCCGAGCCTCGCCACCGAGGTGCCGGCCCCGGTCATGTAGACGGCTGGGAACCCGGCGGTCTCGATTAGCTTGGCGGTGATGCAATCGTAGGCTCCGGGCGCCATGATGATGCCCGGCTCCCTGAGCAACTGTCGAAACTTGGTGGTGTTGCGCATGCTCCCCTCGCTGTAATAATTGCGGCAGACAGGAAGGTCAGGCGATCATGCCGCCGTCAATGGTGATTACCTGACCGGTGATGTATCCGGCGCCGTCGCTGGAAAGGAAGACCACCGTCTCGGCTACCTCTTCCGCCGAGCCGAAACGGCCCATGGGAATCCGGTCTAGGATCTGCTTGCGTTTCTCATCCGACAGGTCCGCCACCATGCCGGTCGTGATGTAACCGGGGGCCAGGGCGTTGACGGTGACGTTCCGGGAGGCCACCTCCCGGGCCACCGCTTTGGTGAACCCGACCAAGCCGGCCTTGGCGGCGGCGTAGTTGGCCTGCCCGGGATTCCCGGACAGCCCGACCACCGACGACATGTTGATGACCCGGCCGTGGCGCTGTTTTATCAGATGGGGCATGACGTACCGGGTGCAGAGGAAAGCGCCACGGAGGTTCACGTCCAATACCGCGTCGAAGTCCTCGGGTTTCATGCGCAACAGTAAGCGGTCTCGATTGATGCCCGCGTTGTTCACCAGGATGTCTATGGCGCCCCAATTGTCGACCACGGACTTGACGGCATTTTCGGCGTCCGATTGCTGGGAAACGTCACCGTCCACCAGCATCGCCGTGCCCCCGGCCTCATCGATGGACCTCATCACGGCTGCGGCGGCTGCGGCGCTGGTGTGGTAGTTGATCGCCACCTTGACCCCGGCCATCGCCAACCGGTTGGCGATGGCGGCCCCGATTCCCCGGGAAGCCCCGGTCACCAAAGCGACTCTTCCCTCCAGGTTGACGCCGGAGACAGTCATTACGCCCGTTCACCCGATGGGGCGGATGCGTTGAGGGTTGCCAATTCCTCACGCATTATGTCGTTTAACCCCAACTCGACGTACCGGACGGCGGTGCGCACTGCCCCGGCGACTCCATCGGCCCGGCACGAACCGTGGCCGACTATGACCGGGCCGTTCACTCCAAACAACGGGCCGCCGCCCACGGCCCGGGGCCGGTTGGTGGTCTCCCACAGGTCTGCGGCCAACTGTCTTACGGTCGCCTCGTCCACGACTTTGGAGAGGTTCTCATGGAGGTAGGCCGCCAACGCGCCGCCCAACCCTTCGGTGAATTTGATCAGGATATTGCCGACAAAGCCATCGCACACGATTACTTCAGCCTTGTTGGTAAAGAAGTCCATTCCCTCCACGTTGCCGATGAAATTCAAGTGGCTATCCGAGAAGAGCTGGTAGCTTTCCTGCACCTGCCGGTTTCCCTTGGCTGCCTCCTCGCCCACGCTGAGCAGCCCTACGCGGGGGTTCTCGATGCCCATGTAGGTCCGGGCGAACGCCGCGCCAAGCGCGCCGAAGCTGACGAGCAGCCCTGGCCGGCAGTCCAGGTTGCTGCCTATGTCGACCAGTACGGTATTGGGGGCCAGTCCCAGGAACGGGCCTCCAAGGCAGGGCCGTTCCAAGCCTTCCATCAGACCCAACGCCAGCACGGCGCTGGCCATGGCCGCGCCCGTGGAGCCCATGGACACAATCACGTCGGCCTCGTCCTGTTTTACCAACTGGGTGGCAACCACTACGGATGCCCGGGGTTTGCTCCGCATCGCCCGGACCGGGTGCTCGTCGTCGCCGATCTTGCCATCCGACGGGACGATACTCACTTTCCGGCCGGCAACGTCATGCTTGTCCAGCTCTCGTTGGACGGCTTCCGGATCGCCCACCAATATCAATTCGGCGTTCGCCTCTCCCAATGCCTGAACGGCTCCCTTAACCGTTTCCACCGGGGCAAAGTCGCCGCCCATGGCATCCACGGCCACCCTGACGGGCGCGGTCCGTTCAGTTCCGTTTCGTTGCATATCGATCCTTTTCACCCCGACCCCCGCACCGGACGCGAAGGGCGAAAGGTCTAGCTGTTTCTTACTGCGGCGTTCCCCGCCACCAGTTCCTGTCCGGTCGCCCGGTTCCTGACTCCCACGGCGAAGCTCCTGACATCGTCCGACCGGGACTTCGCAACGGTCGCCCAAGTCTCGACCTCGTCGTTGAGATAAGCAGCGCCCTTGAATCTTACCCGCATGGACCCGCTCTCAAGCCAACTCCGGCCCAATGCCCCCGTCATCATTTCCGCGACAAACGCGAGAGTGAGCATACCATGAGCGATGATGCCGCCGAATTGGGTACGGCTGGCGAATTCAGCGTCCATATGCAGCGGATTGTCGTCGCCCGAGGCATTGGCGTACGATTTCAACTGTTCCAAGGTGATGGTGCGCCGCACTGCAGCCAACACACTTGCCGGAACTTCCACGGGTTCCGCCGACGAAACCGGGGCCTGCGGCGGGACCGGGGCCTGCGACGAAACCGGGGCCGATCGAGGTTGGCCGCCCTCGGTGTTACCGGCGTCGTCGCTCGTCATCACCCTGCTCCTGGACACCAGCAAGGTCTGTCCGGAGGAGTCGATGAGGTCGCAGACCGCAGTGATGAAGTTCAGGCCGGCCCTTGATCGAGGACGTTCGAAGTTGGCGACGGCCCGTACTTCACGCCCGATGGACACCGGGCTACGGGTCTCGATTTCCTGCAGGCTGTGAACGGCTCCGTCGGGCAGGCCCATTTCCCGTAACAGCAGGCCCAAGGAAGATGCCGCCAAGAATAAAGGCGGGACAAAACCGGTGCGGGAGTAAATGTCGAGGCCGTCGCCAGTGGCGTTCAGGTACTCAGCCACCGCTCCAGGGTCGGTGCGGAAGGCTCCCAGTTCGACGCCCTGCCGCGAGTCTTCCATGGAATCGGCCTCAACCAACAACGCTTGCCCACCTCCCGGCCTCGCCCGCCCTATCGGGCTACCAAGCGACGAACGCCCCGCCGGGGAAGCGAACGTAGGCCCTGTTCACATACCTTTGGCGGCACGCCCGATTATAGCCGCCACCGGTTTTGCGGAGCAATACGACGGGCGCCCGTACTGCGCCCTCAGTCGTCGATTCCGAAGGCGTCGCCCGCCAGGTCCACGATGTATTCGCCGATGGCCAGAGAGGAGGTGGCCCCCGGCGACGGGGCGTTCAAAACGTGTACCGCCTCCCGCCCTCGAATGATGTTGAAGTCGTCAAGAAGGGTGCCGTCCCGGGCCACGGCTTGAGCTCGTACTCCCGAGCCTCCCGGGGCCAGATCGGCCTCGCGGATATCGGGGAGCAACCGTTGGAGGTCCCGAAGGAACACCCCTTTCCTGTAGGACCGGTGCATTTCACCAAGCCCGGTCTTCCAATGCTTGAGCGTCATGCGCCAGAACCCAGGGTAAGACACACTGCCCCAGGTCTCTCCAATGTCCACGTCCCGTTTCCGATAGCCTTCCCGGCTCAAGGCCAGCACGGCGTTGGGGCCGGCCTCGACGCTGCCGTTGATGTTGCGGGTGTAGTGGACCCCCAAGAAGGGGAACCGGGGGTCCGGGACCGGATAGATGAGGCCGGAGACCAGGTGGTGGCTTTCGGACCGGAGGGTGTAGTACTCGCCCCTGAACGGGATAATCCTCACGTCAACTTTCTCTTCGACCATACCCGCCACGCGGTCGGCATACAATCCGGCGCAATTTATCAAGTGACGGGCCCGCAGCGTCCCCATCGTGGTCTCCAGGGCCAGGGACCCGGCGGAGCGTTCGATGTCCTTCACGGCTGTTCCGGCGAAGATATCCCCGCCGGCCTCTTCGAACCGGGAGGCGTAGACTGAGGTCACTTTCCGGTAATCTACGATTCCCGTCTGCGGGGACCACAATGCCTTGACCCCGGAAGCGTGGGGCTCGATTTCGGCCAACCGCTCCGGTCCGACCAACTCCAAGCCTTCCACCCCGTTGGCCGTGCCGCGCTCGTACAGGCCCTCGAGCCGCCCCAGTTCCGATTCGTCAGTGGCTACGATGACCTTGCCGCACTGCTCGTATTCAATTTCGTTCTCGTCACAGAAGTCCAGCAGCTTCCGCACCCCGGCAACGCAAAACCGGGCTTTGTGGGAACCCGGCCGGTAGTAGATGCCAGAGTGGATCACGCCGCTGTTGTGGCCGGTCTGGTGGGCGGCCAGCTCGTTTTCCTTTTCCACCACGGCGACGTGAAGTCGGGGGAACCGCTCCATAAGGTGCATCGCGGTGGAGAGACCGATAATGCCGCCGCCCACGATGGCGATGTCGTATTCTTGGGACTCCATATTTTCACCCCTGCCCATTTAACCACAGAGAACGCCGGGACCGCAGAGAAATCAGCAAATGCTCTGTGCTCCCTGTGCTCTTTGGGGTCTCTGTGGTTAAATAGCTCAGGATGACTTGGCTGCCGGGAGGAGCAATGCACTTCGGAATTTTCATGGAGTTCGGCAGCCGCGCCGGCGTGTCCGAGACCCAGGCATTCCACGAAGGTTTTCGCCTTGTCGACTCTGCCGAGGCGATGGGGCTGGATGGCGTCTGGCTGGCCGAACTCCATTTCAACCCCACCCGCTCCGTTCTATCGTCCCCCATTGTAGTGGCCAGCTCAATCGCCACTCGCACCAAACGGCTGCGCATCGGGATGGCGGTGCACGTGCTGCCGTTGAACAACCCGCTGCGAATCGCCGAAGAGGTCGCAACCGTCGATCAAATCAGTGAAGGACGGTTCGAATTCGGCGTTGGGCGCAGCGGTTTCGCCCGGTCCTACGACCTCTACGGCGTGCCCTACGTAGAGAGCCGGGAGCGGTTCGGGGAGGCCCTAGACATCATTCTGGAATCGTGGAAGGGGGAATCCTTCTCCCACCACGGGAAGTATTACAGCTTCGACGGCGCCATGGTTTCCCCCCAACCGTACCAATTCCCTCATCCGCCGGTTCGCATCGCCGCCACCACGGCGGAGACGTTCCCGAGATTGGGCAATGAGGGCTACCCGATTTTCGTGGGGCTTCGGGGCATGGATGTCCCGGAACTGCGAAGCAACCTCAAGGAATACCGCAAGGCCTGGCACGACGCCGGCCATCCCGGTGACGGCGAGGTCTCTCTTCGCATTCCGGTGTACGCCGCTGATACCGAGACCGAGGCCCTGGAAGAACCGTGGGACAGCATCAGCGCCTACTTCAGCCGGATGGGAGCCCTCTACCGCGAATCGGCTGGCCAGGCCGGACTGGAAACCACCGAGTTGAGAGAGGGCCGGGCCGACCAGTTGGCCGCCATGTCATACGAGCAAATGCTGAAAAACAAAGTGGCCTTCGGCACCGCCGAAGGGTTGGTGGACCGCTTCTCCGAATTGAAAGAAGAACTGGGCCTGAACGGCATCGTGGCCGAATTGAACGCCGGCGGGCTGATTCCTGAAGAGCGGGTGACACGCAGCCTTCGGGTTCTTACGGAGCAGGTGATGCCCGCCCTCCAATAATGGACAACCAATGGTCCGGCGGCACGCCGGCCGGGCCAAGGACGAGTCATGAGAGTAGCAGTTTTGGACGACTACCAGAGCGTCGCCGCAGATATGGCGGACTGGTCGCAGTTGCCTTCCGGCGCCGAGGCCGTGTACTTCAGCGACCACCTGACCGACGAGGACGCATTGGTGGAACGCCTCCGGGACTTCGAAGTGGTGATGGGCATGCGGGAGCGAACTCCGTTCTCGCGCTCGTTGCTCGTTCGGCTGCCCAACCTGCGGCTGTTGGTCACCACCGGCAGGCGCAACGCATCCTTCGACATGGAAGCTGCCACGGAGCTTGGCATACCGGTATGCGGTACCGGCGGAGCTGGAGAGGGACCCACCGAACTCACTTGGGGCCTGATACTCGGCATCGTCCGTCAAATTCCCTTGGAAGACCAGCTTTCCCGCCAAGGCAAATGGGGCACGACGGTAGGAATGGGCCTCAAGGGCAAAACGATTGGGTTGCTGGGGTTGGGGCACATCGGCTCCCTGGTCGCCCGCGTGGCCAACGCATTCGACATGAACGTCATCGCTTGGAGCCAGAATTTGACCGCTGAGCGGGCAGCTGAATGCCAGGCTACACTCGTGGACAAGGACACTCTGTTCCGCGACTCGGACATCGTGTCCATACACGTCGTCTTGAGCCAGCGTACCCGGGGACTGGTCGGCGCCAGAGAGTTGGCATTGATGAAGCCCACGGCCTACTTCATCAACATTTCCCGCGGCCCGATCGTAGACGAGGCTGCGCTCGTTGATGCGCTGCAACGCCGGGCCATAGCGGGAGCGGCGCTTGACACCTTCGACGTCGAGCCGCTGCCGGAACACCATCCCCTTCTCAAGCTGGACAACACCCTGATCTGTCCCCACCTAGGCTACGTCACCGACGACTCTTACCGCGGGTTCTACGCAGACGTGGTGGAGAACATCCGGGCTTTCACCAGCGGAGAGCCGGTCAGGATGATTAACGAAGAAGTCCTTTCCGCGCCGCAATTCCGCGGCTACGGGTAGGACGGGACCTGAGAGGAGACGACGCTATGAAATCAGTCCGCATTCACGAATTCGGCGGCTTGGACGTGCTGCGGTGGGAGGACGGTCCCGATCCTGAGCCACGGCCCCACCAAGTGTTGATCAAAGTCGATTCCGCCGGGGTGAACTACGCCGACCTGATGCGCCGGAGCGGTGGCTACCCCGGGCCGGACCTGCCCGCTTCGTTGGGGCTGGAGGCCGCCGGCACCGTAACCGAAGTGGGCTCGGAGGTGGAGGGCATCGCCGTGGGCCAGCGCGTCATGGCCATGGGGCCGGGGGGCCAGGCCGAGTACGTGGCGGTAAACGCCAACTTCGTGTTTCCTTACCCCGAAACCGTCGACCCAGTGCAGGCCGGGGGCATGCCCATAGTCTTTCTGACCGCCTACCACCTGCTGAAGACCCGCGGGCAGCTTGAGCCGGGACACACTGTGTTGGTGCAGGCCGGGGCTTCCGGCGTCGGCACGGTGGCCATTCAGTTGGCCAAGGCCTGGGGCACCCGGGTGATTGCCACCGCCTCGACCCAGGAGAAACTGGACCTGTGCCGCTCTCTGGGGGCCGACGTGACCATCAACTACACGGAGCGGGACTTCGAAGAGGCGATAGGTGAAGAGACCGGCGGCAACGGAGTGGAGCTAATCCTGGAGTGCGTCGGCGGATCGGTATTGGAGAAGAGCGTCCGGTGCGTCGCGTCCTACGGCCGCTTGGTGACCTACGGCAACGCGTCGGGCACGCCCGCCAACCTTCCGGCTGCGGACATATTTCCTGTCAACCGTACGGTCATCGGATTCAGCATCGGGCGCTCGCCCCAAGGCGCGCTGGACCACCAGGCGGCTATGGCCGAAATCTTCCCCATGTTGGCTGACGGCCAGGCCAGGTTGGTCGTCGACCAAGTGCTGCCCATGTCCGAGGTTGCCACCGCCCACCAGCACCTGGCTAATCGGGGCACAAGGGGCAAGGTGATTCTTACGCCGTAGCTAGAACGCCTCGCACGCCCCGGCCGCCGGGTCAGTAGATTCGCCGTAGGAGAGTATGCCATGTCCCGCGCCCGTGAGCTCTTTCGAGAAGTGCTGTCCCGGCCCGAGTGCACATTGGCGGCCAACATATTCGATCCCCTGTCGGCCCGCATCGCCCACATGCTGGGTTACGAGGTCTGCGTGCTTTCCGGCTCGGTGGGCAAGGCGGCCAACCTTGGAGTCCCAGACGGTGTCCTTTCCAACATGTCGGACGTGGTGGACCATTGCCGCAGGATTACCCGCATCGCGGACGTCAGCCTGATGGTCGACGCCGAGGACGGCTTCGGCAACGCGGTTAACGTCGTTCGCACCGTGCGGGAAATGGAGGCCGCGGGCGTTGCCGGGATCGAAATCGAAGACAACTTCGTGCCCCGGCGGTTCAACGTGGCCGACCCTGGCCTGGTCTCCACGGAAGAGCAGGTGGGCAAGCTGGAAGCGGCGGTGGAGGCACGTATCGACCCCACTACCGTCATCGTCGCCCGCTCCGCCGCCTTGGGTCTCTGCCCGTTGGACGAGGCGTTGGAACGCGTCCGGGCCTACTCTCAGACCGGCGCCGAGGCGCTCATGCTGACCGGCGCCCAAAGCCGGGAGCAGCTGGAAGCGGTGCACCAAGCAACGTCTCTGCCACTGTGTGTACTGAGCCCGCCCGCTGACGCTCGCAACGACTCCGCGTTTCTCGACGCCTACCTGCGCATCCTCATGCTGGGCAACCCCACATTTGCGGTAGCCGTCAAAGCCATCCACGACAGCCTGAAGCACCTGAAAGACGGCGGCGCCCTGGAGGAGTTGGCCGGTCAACAAGCCCCGCCCGACCTCCTGCGCCAAGTCAACCGCACAGACGAGTTCCTCGCTCTGCAGGAGCGGCACGTGCGAGGTTATGAATAGGAGACAGCCTTGCAACTACCGTAGGTAGGCCATTGGGTACAGCTTGGGATAAGCCATGGACGATCCTGTCACGTGCGGGTGCCGGTCGTAGCGGCCCCGGATGGAATGATAAATCAAGCGGGGTGAGCAATGGTTGAATCGATTGATAACAAGCTGGTTCGCGCCCGCGAACTGCTGCAGGCCGGCCGGGAAGAATTCGCTCGTGCCGAGGAAGCGAAAGGCGGCGCGGCGGTCATTGGCCTGCGGAACTCCTGCGGGAAGGGCTGGCTGGCGGCATTGGAAGCGGCCAACACCTACTTCTTGATGCAAGGCGTACCGGAGGCCGAACTGCCAGACAACGACCGGGGTAGATTTTATTTCGCCGGGCGGTACATGGACCGAGACATGAGAAGGGCCTACATCGACATGCGGCAAACGTTTCACATCAACGGGTACTACGAAGGAATTGTAGAATTCGACGATATGCCGCGCTACTTCGACGAACTCTCGGAGTTCATTGACACCATCGGGGCATCCGGCACCAACGTTCCGGCCGCATAACGCCCTCCCGGGCGGCTACCGTCCCCACAAAAAATTCAGCACGTGAGATGTGTATTCCTCGGGCTTTTCGAAGGGGACCCAGTGGCCGCAGTTGTTGAGGAGCACCAATCGGGAGTCGGCGATGTTATTGAGGGCGGCGATGCCGATCTCGAAGACGCACATGCGGTCGTAACGGCCCCAGATAACCAGGCTGGGCGCGGTGATGTTGGGCAGGTCTACGCCGTGGTCGTAGGGCACGCTCACCGATTTCGCGTCGGCTTCGATGTGGTCGGGGTTCCCGGTGTAGTTGTCGTAGATGTAGTCCACCAGTTCGTCGGTTACCAGTGCATGGTCGTCGATATGCGTCCGCAGGTAGCGGCGGACGTTTTCCCGCGTCGGGTTGGCGCGCACTTCGCTGGTAACCAGGCTGCCCTCGGAAGGCCGGTTGCCCATCAGGTAGAGGTCGCCGCCGGTGCGTATGTGGCACGCGCCGAATACCAGCTTGTTCACCCGCTCCGGCTCCTTCATCGCCAGCACCATCGCGCTCTGCCCGCCTTGCGAGTTGCCCAGCAGGTGGGCCTTGTCGATGCCTAATTCGTCCATAAGTCCCAAGGCGGTGCGGGCCTGCAGGTTGTGGAGCGGCTCTTCGTAGACCACCGGTCCGGTGCGGCCGAAGTTGGGCAGGTCCATCACGATGCAACGGAAATGCTCGGCGAACGCGGGCAGCACCTTATGAAAAGTAATCCATCCGGTGGTGCCCGGCCGTACGAGTGGAGCATCACCAGCGGGTAGCCGGAGCCGACCTCGTGGTAGTGGACAGTCATACCGTCCACCACCGCCGTCCTGCTGGTCGAGGCCTCCATGAACGAGTCCGTCATGGGATCCCCTCCGGTCGTCTGTCGCCCGACATCCAGGGCAACCAGTACTAGGGTTGCCCCTACGTTCTACGCTCCAATTGTGTAGGGGCGCCCCTTGCGGGAGCCCGCTAAACGACGGGCGCCTCTTTGAAGTGGGGCATGACCTCGGTGGCGAAGAGTTCAAGGGAGCGCATCATCTTCGCGTGGGGCAGGCCGGCGAAGCCGAAGCTGCCGAACACGTGGTTGATCCCCGCCTCCTGCGTCTGCTTCAACTGCTCAACCACGACTTCGGGCGTGCCCCGCAAAGGAGGCAGCCCGGCGTGGCCGACGTCGTCCCGGCGGTCCCGGTCCTGCTGGCGGTTGGCCCAATGCTCGTAACCCTTGGCGATGTTGCCGTGCTTGTCCACCGGCATGCCGATGGGCGCGCCGTTGCTTCCTACCGACCGCAGGATGCGGGAGGAGAAGTCTTCAAGACCGACGGGGTCCCGCTCGGCTTCTTCCATGGTCGGGGCCACGTAGATGGACTTGGACATCGGCGGGTCGAGGTGGGCATGGGGGTGGCCGTACTCGTCCATTTTGTCCCGCCACGACCGGATGACCTGGGGGGCTTGACCGAGGATGTCGGTGGGACCGCCGGCGATGACCTGGATCTGTCGGCTGGCGGCGAAGTCGATGCTGGCCGGGCTGGTGCTGACGGCTTGGAACAACGGTGGATATGGCTTCTGCACCGGTTTGGGCAGCACCCACACGTCGTCAACGTTGGTGAATTTGCCGTGATAGGTGAGTCTCTCTTCAGTCCAGGCTTTGATTATGACGTCGACAGCCTCCTCGAACCGTTCGCGGCTGGTGTCGATGTCCACCCCCACGCCTTCGAACTCCTGGCGCTGGTAACCGGCGCCGATGCCGAAGTTGATGCGGCCGCCGCTTATTACGTCCAGCATGGCCACTTCCTCGGCCACCAGCACCGGGTTATGTAAAGGCAGCACAATCACGGCCGTTCCAATGCGTATATTCTTCGTCCGCCCGGCAACGGCGCCCAGGAACGACCAGATTCCCGACAGCAGGCCGTGGCGGGAGAAGCGGTGCTCCCCCAGCCAGACTTCCTCTATCCCCAACCGGTCGGCGTATTCGATCTGCTCCAGGGCGTCGTTCAAAGCCTGCGATTGAGTGAAGTCTTCGTGGTAAGGGACGATGGTAAAGATTCCGAATTTCATGTGGCCTCCCTCGCCTGGGCTATGGCGTTTCCGGCGCGGCAACTTTACTACATCATTGGACAGGATGGACAGGATGATTGCATACTATCCAGCATTCAAACCGGTAGGCAAACGGGCAGGACCTCGCGGGGGCCATCTTGAACAAGAAGCGCCAGGTTATCGACCTCGATACGGGCCAACTTGACCGAAGTATTTTCGTCGATCCGGACGTCTACGCAGAGGAGCAAGAGAAAGTATTCGGCCGGGCCTGGCTGATGATAGGCCACGAGTCGCTGGTCCCCAAGCCCAACGACTTCTTCCACACCTACATGGGAGAGGACCCGGTGATCCTCAACCGCGACAGCGGGGCAAGCTGCACGCCTTCCTGAATATGTGCCGTCACCGGGGCAACCGCATCGTCCGCACCGACTTGGGCAACTCCCGGAATTTCGCCTGTGCCTACCACGGCTGGACCTATTCCAGCGACGGCCGCCTGGAATACCTGCCCGGCGAGGAGGAAGCCTACTACGGGGCGCTGGACCGGGAATGCCTGGGCTTGATCGAAGCCCGGACCGACACCTACGCCGGGATCGTATTCGCCACTTGGGACACCAGCGGCCCGACCCTCGAGGAGTACCTGGGCGACGCCCGGTGGTGCCTCGACGTGCTCTTCAACCGCCTGGACAACGGAACGGAGGCCATCGGCCCTATCAAGTGGATCGAGCCGCTGAATTGGAAAGCGGCGGTGGATAACTGCTCCGACAACTATCATGTGCCCACGACCCACCTCTCCGGAATAATCGTGGCCAACCGCCACATGGGAGTGCCCCGGCTGACCCACGAGCAGCAGTTCGAGTCCCCCAACCGGCACCTCTTCGTCAACGGCCACTCCCTGACCATGCGGTTCTTGGAGCGGCCCGACCAAGCCCGCCAGACCCACGGCATCACTGCGGAGAACCGGGAGTTGTTTGAGGATTATTACAGGAGCACGCTGGAAGAAGCCGAAAGACGGTTGGGCGCCCTCCGCGCCCGGAAACTCCACTTGGGCAACCACAGCCTGTTCCCCAACGGCGTGTTGGGCTTCCGGTTAGCCCACCCGAGGGGTCCGCTGGCAACCGAGTTCTGGCATTTCGTGGTCTTGGAAAAAAAAGACATGCCAAAGGAGCTCAAGACCGCCCTGCGCCGGGGCAGCGGCAACTATAACGGGGTTACCGGCATCTTCGAGCAGGACGACATGGACAACTGGCGAGGAGTTACCCGCTCCGCCTTGAGTCCCACAGGCAGAAAGTACACGCAAGACCTCTCGATGGGCGTCGGCCGTTCCGGGCCAAGTCCTGACCTGCCCGGCGAGGTCTCCGAGCGGTACACCTCGGAGAGCAATCAGCGCCACTTCTACCACCGCTGGCAGCAGTTCATGAACGCCGATAGCTGGGCCGACATTCCGCTGGAACCCTCCACCATGGAATACGAAGGCGCCGCGACCCTGAAGGGCTAGCCCCCGGACCCCTTGGACCGAAAACATGAGCGCCGAAACGCGACCGGAACAAGCGTATCGACAGCAACTCTGGCACGAGCTGATGCAGTTCTACATCGAGGAAGCATGGATGTTGGACGAGCGGCGCTTGCGGGACTGGCTGTGCCTCTTTACCGACGACGTCTTCTATTTCATGCCGCGGCGACTGAACGTGCACCGGAGCGAGTTGGACCGGGAGCTCTCAGCCGAGGGCGATCTGGCCATCTTCGAGGATGACAAGACTTGGCTGACCATGCGCGTCGAACGCCTCGAAACCGGGATGGCGTGGGCGGAAGAGCCACCTTCCCGTACACGTCACATCGTCGGCAACCTGGTCGTAGACCCTGTCTCAGAGAACCTGGTGAAAGCCAAGACCGCATTCATCATCTACCGGTCCCACCACGAGACCGACGAAAACATTTTCGCCGGCAGCCGGGTGGACGAACTACGCCGGCTGGATGGAGTATGGAAGATCGCCCGCCGCACCATAGTCCTCGACTCAAACGTAATCCTGTCGAAGAACCTGAGCGTGTTTTTCTAAGGAAAGGGGCTCTTCCGTTAGTGGAGCCAAGGCTGACCCGCTCAACCAACGGATTGTTCCGGGCCGTCTCCTGGTATTGCCTCGCCGAGAACCTCACGGATACGCCCTAAGAACGCTTCGGCGCGATTGCAGGCAACGAGGACTTGGTCTTCCCCGAAAATCGCGTGAACATTGTAGTCTGCAGCCGCCCGCAGGTCGCTTAATCGACGAATGTCGGCGCTCCATGTTCGTTCGATCAGGCCGGGATGAATGAAGTGCCATCCGAACGTGTTCCTGACGCCAGCGTGAGTCCCCACAGTAACGTTACGGAGTTCTAGGGCCGCTTTAGCCGCGTGCATCACGGCGTAGTAAGCCCTGGAAATCGAGTCAGCGTATAGTCCGTTTTGATGACAAAGCCGGGCTGCGGCCAAGCACTGTAGGCACCGTCGCCACTCGGCAGCAGCGGTTTCCCTGCTCATGCTACGCTGATTCCGTCGTTGGCTACGGTCTTATATGTCGGGGCGCCGATCCGCCTATATTCAGCCCATTCGGACATGGTGTATACACTAATTGACGGGCAAACCACGAACTCAGTATCCAGATCGTAACCCAGATAACTGACCTCCTCCTTTTCCTTCCAGTCGCCTTCTGTGATGAGAACCACCATCTTGAGTTCAATCTCCGGGTCGCTAATTCCCTGGGCGTAACTGCCGTAAATGAGAATGTCCTCCAGGAGGCCGGGGAAGCGTTCCTTGAGATGGTGGCGGAATTCCTCCAACCAGGTCTGTTCTTGGGGGGCGAGGTTCAGGATGCCGTGGGCGCTGTTTGAGACCTTCCGCAGCGATGGGAGGTCGATGCGATCGCTGGCGTGGTCAATGGTAATCGAAAACAGGCGGCCAGCGGCGTCCATTTCCAAGCGGGTGTTCTCGTCCGTCCTTCGCGCCTCGTGAACTTCGGCAGGCCAGAACTCGATTTGGAGGGTGTCGGTGTCCTGAACGTATTTGATCTTCATGGCATGTATGACCTGTCCGCAGATTGTGCGGTCATTCTATTACGGGACTCGGCAGTTTGGACATGACTCTCAGCAACGAAACAACACGAAGGGCGGCCGACCGGTCTGGATGTTGGCTGTATGAGGTCGATTGGGGAGACGGGTTGGGTGACATTGAGCACCTACACAGGCGTTCCGCTGGATTATCTTGAATCTCAACGGTGCGGAACGGAGGAACAAGAAACAGGCCGCCTCGGTCGAGACGGCCTGTTTCTTGTTCCGAATTCTGTGAGTCTACGCGGCTACTCGTCGCGCATGGTGAAGGGGACTACGCCGGGCATCCACCACTTCTCCCAGCTATCGTCCACCCGTTGCTGGAAGTATTCGGTGTCTTCGGGCGTGAAGTGGGCGAAACGGCCCTGGCGGCTCAGGTAGTCGCTGATGGGCTTCCTCTTGCGGATGCCCTTGGCGATGGAGCGGCTCGGGCCGTTGAGGATGAGCTCGCCGTCGATGATCTCGTACTGCACCCAGAGGCCGGTCTCGATGGCCAGCATCCCCAACTCGTGGGAATATTTGGGGTCGTAGTCCCACCCCTTGGGACAGGGGTCGATGCTGTGAATGAAGGTCGGCCCGCCGATGGTGAGGGCGCGGCGGATCTTGTTGTTGAAGTCCAACCCGTAGGAGCCGCATGCGGTGGCAATGTAGCGAACGTCGGGGTGGCCGGTGGCCAGCATGGGGGCCATGTTCTTCTTCCAACGGGTGTTCATGATGCGCTGCACCTTGCCCGGAGGGCTGAAGGTGCTGTTGGCGCCCCAAGGCGAACTTCCCGACACCTGGATGTCGGTATTGGCGTAGGACTCGTTGTCGTAGCAAAGGATCAGAAGGTTGTACTCGTCGTGCTGCAACGCCGCCGAGATCGCGGACAAGCCCATGTCGACGCCGCCGCCGTCGCCACAGAAGGCGATGACGTTGATCGGCTCCTTGGTCATCTTGCCCTTTCGCATCATTGAGGACAGGCCGGCGGCGGTGCCGGTGGCCGCGGAGCCGGACGAGCCCAACTGTGTGTGCATCCAAGGCACCACCCAAGGGGTGCTGTAGTAGGTGGTGTTGGCCACGTACATGCAGCCCGTGCTTCCCAGCACGATGGAGCGCGGCCCGGCGGCCTTGATCATCAGCCGCATGACCAGCGCCGATTCGCAACCCTGACAGGTCCGGTGGCCCGAGGAATAGAACTCTTCCACCGGGATGTTCTTTACGCCCCTGACCTGGGGCAGTTCTTGCAAGGTCGTCATTTCGTTTTGCTCCTAATGAACGCCCGCGAGGGACGCCCCTACTCCCTGACGTTGACCCACGTAGTCTCTTGCTCGATTTTACCAGTCTCCAACGCTTTTTCGATAGTGGCCACGATTTCGTTCACGTCCCGCACCATTATCTCCCGGCCGCCCAGCCCGGCGATGAAGTTCAGCATCATCGGACGTTCTTGCAGGGGGTAGAGGGTGGAGCGAAGCTCGTGGAACAGGACACCTCCGAAGGACGGGGAGCCGTAGGAGTAGTCGCGGTCGATGACGGCGACTCCCTTGGCCTTCCCCAGCACCTTTTGGACCTCTTCCGCGGCGAAGGGCCGGAAGAACTTGATGCGCAAGAAGCCGACCTTCTTGCCTTGTTCCCGCATCCGGCGTACGGCCACACGCACCGGCATTGCCAGAGTGCCCATGCCGACGATGATCACGTCCGCGTCGTCGCACATGTACTCATCAATGAAGGGGCTGGGGTCGCCCCGTCCGAAGACCTGCTTGAACTCGTCGTATGCCTCTTCGATTACACCCACCGTCCGGCGCATGGCCTCGTCGGTCTGGCGGCGGATTTCCATAAGCCAGTCCTCGTTAACCTGCGGCGCGACGGTGATGGGGTTGTCCGGGTGCAGTTGCAGGAGGCCCCGGTCGTACCCCGGCAGGAAGCTGTCTACCTGCTCGCGAGTGGGCACCTGCACTATGGCCTGGGAGTGAGTCAGGAACGAGCCGTCGCAACTGACCGCGAAGGGAAGCAGGACCCGCGGGTCTTCCGCCACCTTGTAGGCCAGCAGCGCGGTGTCCAGGGCTTCTTGGGCGGTGGCTACCCAGTACAGGTGCCAGCCCAGGTCCCGGACCGCCATGGCGTCGTTGTGTTCCACCCCGAACGCGCCCGGGTCGTCCAAAGCGCGGTTGCCTACCATTGCGACGACCGGCATGCGCAGTCCGGCGGTTACGGTGATCGCCTCAAAGGCGTAGAACCAGCCCACGCCGCTGGAGCCGCAAAAGGTGCGGGCTCCGACGGCGGAGGCGTGCTTTACGATTTCGAACTGGGAGTGCTCGCTTTCAGCGACGATGAAGTCGCAGTCGAACACGCCGTCGGCCTTCAGCTTCGACACGTACTGCATCACCGTGTCGTAGGGGCGGATGGGGTAGGCGGTGATGACGTCCACATCGGCCAAGGCGCAGGCGATGGCGATGGCCTCGCTGCCGCTGATCAGCTCCTCGGTCGATTGCTGGAACATCTCTTGCTGCACGGTGGTCATTAGTCTGCCTCCGCAGCTTGAATCTCTTCGGCGTAGCCGCCGACGTGGTGGAAGCCGTGGGTGCGGGTTTCGGCCTTCGTCTGCTCCACCAACGTAGTCATCCACTTGTTGTAGCCGTTTTTGTCCTTCTGCCACCACTGCCACTGGCTGTCGTGGTCGTTGAACTCGGCTTCGTTGACCATGGTGACGCAGTCGGGCACCGGGCAAACGGCTTCGCAGACGCCGCAGCCGCAGCAGGCTTCCATGTTGGCGTCGTACAGGCCGTCGGGCGTGACGTCAAAGCAGGTGTCGGGGCATTGGAGCCAGCAGAGAGTACACTTGATACAGGTCTCGAAGTTGACCACCGGACGCATCGAACGGGTGCTGAACTTCTTGAAGACCTCGCTCCGGCCGGGAACGTAGCCGCCCTCGCCTTCGGCGAATTCGCCGCCCTCGGGGAGGGCGCGGATGACCAGACCTTCCTCCATCGTTTTCCAGCCGGGCATGGTGAATTTCATCTCCCGCTGGTTGCCGCCCTCACCGGGTTCCACCGGGCGAATGGCGGTGCGATCGAAGGAGCGTTGGGCCGAGATAAGCTTGGTCCCGCCGCCCATCTGCTCCTCGATGGTTTCCAGCATGGCCTCCAGGCTGACCAACTCCGGGCAGACCTTGCAGAGCGCGCCCAGCACCCGGACGTCGGTGTGGTCGTCCTTGTAGACCCACAGGCCCGAGAAGCTGGGAATGCCGGTCACGACGGACAGGTTATAGGGAGATTCCTTGGGGTGAATGTCCTCCAGCAGCGCGTCGGCCTGTTGGCGGGAAGTCACTATCAATGTGCCGCCGGGCCGGGTGAGCTCGTTGATGGGCTGAAGCCCGTACCAGGCCCAGGACTCGACGCCCTTGCACATGGTGTCGTCAACGTTGATCGTAACGTCGATGTTGGAAGCCTCGTAGACCGCGAGGCTCTCTTCCAGTTCCTCGGGGCCGTCGGCCACGATCGCGAACTGCTTGGCCGGGATGCCGTTACGTTCCGGGGAGTCGCCATAGCGCCCGAAAGCGGTGCCGATCTTGCCGTCTTTCCGGGCCGCGAAAACGATGGAGCGGACGATGTTCCGCGCCAGGCTCTTCTGAAAGATGCCGCGGTAGACGACTTCCACAGCAAGGGTGGACATACCATTCCTCCTTATTGGTTGTTTTGCCGCAGAGAGCACAGAAGACGCAGAGAAGTGGTCATTGAAATCGCTGGGAGAAATCGCTGGGAAATCTCTGTGGTCTCGGCGCGCTCTGTAGTTGGTCCCAAAGTTGACTCCAAGTTGGTCCCGCGCTATTCGTCGGACACGGCGGCGGGTTCCACCGCCGTCAGGTGGTGGTCCATGGCGCGGCGGGCGCCGGCGTCGTCGCCGTTTCGCACCATTTCCAGGATTTGATGGTGGGACTGCATCGAACGTTCGGGACGCCCAGGCTGCTGGAGATAGCGGTCGCGGGAGCGGCGAAGAACGTCTTCCACCGCGTTGACGACTTTAAGCAACGGGTTGTTGTGGGTCGCGGCGGCCAGAGCGAAATGGAACTCGGTGTCGGCATCGACTCCGGTCTCGCCCTCCAATATCTGTCGGTGCTGTTCCTCCAGGATGGCCGTCAGCCGGCCCACGTCTTCCGGGGTTGCGCGCTGCGCGGCCAGCCCCGCAATCTGCGGTTCCAGCAGGTGCCGCATTTCGAAGATGTCCTGCAACTCATCGGAGGCGCCGCGGCTTTGGGCCAAGACCATCAACGCCGTTACCGCGTCGAGACTTTGAGTGTTGACGAAGGAGCCGGAGCCGTGGCGAGTTTCCACCAGTCCTTGAAGTTCCAAGAACCGGATGGCCTCGCGGACCGAACTCCTCCCGACCCCGAACTGTTCCGCAAGCACCCGCTCAGACGGCAGACGGGCCCCGTGCTGCAACGCGCCCTGGCGTATGCGGGCCTGCAACTGGTTGACGATGTTCTGGTGGAGCCGCCGCCCCTGAAGGTTTTCCACGCTTGAACCCATCGGCCTAATCTGTCGGCTAACTGGTCAGACCAGTTTGATTTTCAGCCGCGATTATACACGCATCAAGCGGGATGTCAACCGGCGGAGCCGGACGATGGCGAGTTCGCGGGCCATTTTTCGTTGAAGGGCGCGGACGCGGGCTCTCAGTTCAGACATCTGGCGACGTCACCTCATTCATTTCACTTCGGGAGTTCCACTTGACGGAGTGGTGGGCGGGGTCAGAATTTTCAGTTTGCCGGACATTTCCGGACATTCGCGGACATTCCGGATCGGCAGTTGAGTCCCGGCTGTGCGGGAACAGTTACAGGCGGGACGTTGTGACGGACAGGTATATGTTAGGGTGGGGTCTCCCGGACTGGGAATGGGCGAGTGTCAGGGACTTTTCATACCCGGAGACTGCGGGTGAGCCGGCCGTCGTGAGGCCATCGGCAATCTCCTGGTCTATAGCCGAAAAGCGGGGAATTCCCGCTGCCGCCGGGATACGATACGGAATATAATCGCATTGCATAACTCGCCGGTACGTAATGGAGGGAGTCTGTGAGTATCTTGTCGCGATTGATTGCTGTGGGGCTTTGGGGCGTCGCCACTGCGGTGGCCCTCCAATATATGTTCAACGACCTTTATGCCGAAGTGTCGGGCACGGTCTGGGAAATCGTCGATTACGCCATGGCCGCGGCGCTGGTGGTCTCGTTGATCGCCTTGGCGATACGCAAGCTGGAGACCCCTGGGGGACGAGATGTTTCCCGGGAATACGTTGAATCCAACGTCTTGTTTTATGTAGGCCTGGTTGTGACCCTCATGTTCTTCAGTGCTTGGGTGAACTTGTTGACGATTGCCGAAGGAGAATCGCAGGGTACCTCCACCTTGGTGGCGTGGAGCATCGTCGACGCGGTGATGGTGCCGGTCGTCGGCGCCACGGGCTGTTACTTATGGCGTCGAGACCAAGACTGGTAAGGGCCAGCCGAAGGTTTCCGGCGGGCGCCGGCCAGCCGAGCCGTCCCGGCGCACGGCCGCCCTTGTGGCGGCTCGCTCCGGCGCTTGTCTTCGTCTTACTGTTCGTGGCCGGGCTGGTTGGCGCTGCCGCGGGCACTGCGGAAGCGCAGACAACGCCGCAGCCTAATGCGTTGATTATTACGGTGGACGGCGTGATAAACCCGGTAAAAGAGCGTTTCATCTCCAGGGCCATCGAACAGGCTGCGGAGGAGAACGCCACCCTCTTGGTGATTCAGCTTGACACCCCAGGCGGCCTGCTCACTTCCACGCGGGAGATCGTGGAACTGTTGCTGGAGGCGCCGGTCCCGGTGGCGGTATACGTTTCGCCCAGCGGGGCCAGGGCCGGTTCCGCCGGAACGTTCATCACCGCCGCCGCCAACTTTGCGGTGATGGCGCCCGGTTCCAACATCGGCGCGGCCACGCCGGTCTCCGGGACAGGCGAAGACCTGGACGACACCCTGGCCAGCAAGGTGGAGAACGACGCGGCCGCCCTCATTCGCAGCATCGCTGACGAGAGGGGCCGCAACGCCGGCAGGCTTGAGGCCACAGTGCGCGAAGCTGCATCCTATTCCGCCCGGGAGGCGGTGGAGTCCAATGTGGTGGACTTTATCGCCAAAGACATGAACGACCTGTTCGCCCAGCTGCACGGCCGCACCGCGGAAACGTCGGAAGGGCCGATGGTCTTGGATACCCGGGGCCTGGAGCGCCGTTCCGTCGAAAAGAACGTGTTGGAACATTTCCTGGAGTTCATCTCGGACCCCAACGTAACGTTCCTGTTGCTGACGGTCGGCGGACTTGGCTTGGTGGTGGAGCTCTTCAACCCGGGCCTCATAGTCCCGGCGGTGGTCGGGGTGATCTGCCTGCTTCTGGCCTTTCTGGCCATAGGGAACCTGCCGGTGAACTGGGCTGGCGTCGTATTCATCCTGTTGGCTGCGGCACTTGCCGGATTTGAAATCGCGGTGGCCGGATTCGGCATTCTTGGCATCGGGGCGGCAGTGTGTCTCGTCGTCGGTGGTCTGCTGTTGTTCAACCAGTTCGGAGATGCCTCTCCGACACTTCCACCCATATCGGTAAACCCTTGGGTGATCGCCGGCACCGGCGGCTTCGCGGCGTTGTCGATCATATATCTGGCGAGGATGGCGGTGAAATCACGGAGGGAAGGAAGGACCGACGCAGCCGCCGCGCTGATCGGTCTGACCGGGACCGTCACCCGGCAGATTTCACCCCGAGGCATCGTACGGGTGGCCAACGAAACTTGGACAGCGATAAGTGAAGATGATACAGTTATCGAGGTTGGAGAATCGGTGAAGGTTACCGGGGTCGATGGCCTGACACTATCCGTATCCGGGGAAAAGCCGCCCGACCCGTTGATTGGCCGGTAACAAGCAGTAAGGAGTACGACATGTCGGCAGGACTGATTATGGTGCAGCAATATCAGCGAATGGTGGTGCAGCGCTTTGGGACTTTCGTCGGCAGCAGGTCTTCCGGGCTCCATTTTCTGGTCCCGTTTGTTTTCCACGGCACCAAGGTGGACCTGCGGGAGCGAGTGGTCCGGGTGCCCACCCAAAAGTACATCACCTCGGACAACGTGGTGGTTGACATGGACTTCGTCATCTACTACCGGGTGATGGAAGAGTACGCCCAACGAGCTGTCCTGGAAGTACAGAACTTCGAGTTGGCGGTGGTCAACCTGGCCTTCGCCACCCTGCGGGCGGTTGTCGGCGCCACCACACTGACCGACGCCCTGGCGGAGCGGGAGCGCATCAGGGACCAGCTCCAAGTGCGCATGGACGAGGTGACCGAACGGTGGGGCGTTAAGGTGTCTCAAGTAGAAATCAACGAAATCGACCCGCCTCCCGGCGTGAAAGCGGCCATGGAGCGGGAAAAGTCGGCCGAGGCCATCAAGACGGCCGAAATCACCGAGTCCGAAGGCGCCCGCCAGTCGGCGATCAACCGGGCCGAGGGCGAAAAGCAGTCGTCGATCCTGAAAGCTGAAGGCGAGCGGCAATCGTCGATCCTGGAGGCCGAGGGCCAGCAGCAGGCGGCGGTCTTACGGGCGGCCGGTTTCAGCGAAGCACTGGACCGGGTTTACCAAGTGGCCAACACCGTGGACGGCAAGACCATGAGCCTTCAGTATTTCGACACGCTGAAGGCGCTGGGAGACAGCCCATCGACCAAGTGGATCTTCCCCATGGAATTCACCTCGATGCTGGGCAACTTCATGTCGATGGGCGCCAACACCGGCGGCAACGGCGACCGTCAGGGGAACGGGGCCTAGCAGCGCCGCCTTAAGTAACTACCTGGAAGAGCAGCCAGTGATCAAAACGCCTCAGACTTGTCAATAGTTTGGGGCGTTTCGTTTACCACCACGGAACAGGCCGACATGGTCTTGGCCCGACATGGTTGATGTTCGTGCATGTTCAATGACCACTTGAGTCCCGGCGGGTTTTTTTGGGACCCATGGCCAGGGCGGGTTTTCCAGCGGAACACGTATTATATGTCGAGTGAGGAAAATAAACGGATGATGCTTCGGCTCGGCCGCATGTCCTTACGGGCCCCTGACTTAATCGGCCTGTTGGCGGCGCTGCTGGTCGTTATCGGGTCTATTGGCCCTTGGGTTCGCACGGTGGGGGAGTTTTTTGTTGGAGACGAAATCGAAGTAACCTATGCATACGGAATTAAGGACGACAACGGCCAGGTAGCCCTTGTTCTGGGTATATTGGTCGGAGTCATAGTCCTGTGGAGGCTCCTGAGCCGCAGGTCCACTACCGCGAGCACGATTGGGCTGGCCGTGGCCATAGTGCTCCTCGTGGTAGCCGGTCTGGTGGGGGTGTTCAACTGGTCGGAAGCGCGGTACGTCACGGGCGTATACCAGGGAGCCAAGTATTTTACGTATGAGTACCACGCTGCCTGGGGGTTAATCATCCTAACCTTCGCCGGTTTCACTGGCGCAGGCGCGTTAGCCTACCGGATGTGGAACGACCATTTTCGGTGACGATTTCCTACTCCGCCTAGCAAGCGCCAAGTGTTCAGTCCTGTTGAGAATCCCCCGCCGCACCTTCCGGATGCCGGCGAAAGCCGGTATGACGACGGAATGCTCTTATCGAGGGACTGCCGTTACGGCTGAACAGTTACGGTCCAGGCCGAACCGGTAGTCGCGACGGGAGCCCACCCACCCCTGTCATGCCGTAACCCGCCAACCGCATCATTCTGACTGCAGGCAATCTTCATCCCCTCAAGGCGGCCCCGTGAAGACCGGACATGACGATGAAGATTGCCTTTTTTCATGGCGGTCCCGGAAGTGGCAGGAATGCCAGAATCCCGTGATGTCGCGTGTCGGAGCAAAACGACCGGTGATAGTGCGTTATGCGGTGGAATCCGTTGACTCCTATCCATATTTAACGATATCGCGGTAAATAGGCGATTCTAAATGGGGACTTGACACAGGTATATCCGCACCCTAGAATTCCGCCAACGTCAGGCCAATGCCGCCATACCTGTGTCACATGGGCATTGAATGATGACTCTTGTTCCTAATTTGTTACGAATTGCGAACGAAAAGGAAACGATGAAGGCAATATATTGGTCTAGGAGATTATTGTTCAGTCCTTTGTGGCTCGTCACGGGTATTCTGGTGGTAATCGTCGCCTGCGGCGGCACCGCGAGTACGGAACCCGAAGCGGCCGCCACAACAGCCCCTGGGGCCCAGGCGACGGCCGCGCCTCAAGCAACCGCGGCCCCGGCGGCAACGACGGCGGCTCCGGCGGCAACGACTCGGGCGATATCGCCGACTCCGACACCGGCCGCCGTGCCGGCGACGGCAGTCCCCCGCCCCACCGCAGCTCCCACCGCAGCGGTAGCGGCGCCGGGGAGGGTCAGGCTACCCATCGTAAGAATCGCCAACCCGCCGCCCGACGTGGAAAGCAACCGCACCTGGGTTGGCGGCTGGCTGTATATCTTCCAACACGATGTCTTTGCCGAGACCCTGCTGGGCAACGACGAGACCACGGGGGAACCGTTCCCGCTTCTGGCCGAGAGCTGGGAGACGAACGACGATTTCACCGAGTGGTCCTTCAAATTGCGGGAAGGCATCCCATTCCAGCACGGCTGGGGAGACGTTTCGACTGCGGACGTGGTGCATACTTACAACCAGCTAATCAGAGAGGACAGTCTGGCTTCGTTGAGGACGGTGTGGGACACAGTAACCACTGAGGTCGTCGACGATCACAACATCAAGTTCCATTTCCAGCTGCCTTACCTAGACGGGACGCGTCTGTTCTCCCGCCACGCGGGCGACCTTATTATCGTAAGCAGCGCCCAGTTCGAAGCCGAAGGAATGGACGCCTTCGACAACATACAGACTGCGGGCACCGGCCCCTACCAGCTGACCGGCCGGGAACTGGGCGTGGGCCTCTCCTACGAGAGGGTACCCGAAGGCCACTGGCTCTATGACGTCGATTTCGACGCCTTCGAGTTTGTCTGGTCGGCGGAAAGCCTGACACGAATGGCGATGCTCTTGAGTGAGGAGGTCCATATCTCGGCGGTCGAGAGGACGCTGCAACCCGACGCCGAGGCCCGCGGCATGAAGGTTATTTCCAGCACCCTGCCGAGCGTGCAAGTTGTCATGATGTTCGGCGGACTGTTCTTTGAGAACACGGAAAGATACCCCGATCATTACATACCGGGCCTGCCATTCGAAAAATTCAACATCAGGAAGGCGCTGAACATCGCCATTAACCGGGAAGCCATCCTGAACGAGATTTACCTGGGCCGGGCTACCCCGGTTGCCCGCTTCGTGTTCAATCCGCTTAACGAGGGCTGGAACCCGGAATGGGTAGAGCGCTTTGAAGAAGCCTATGGCTATGATCCCGACGAAGCCAGGCGGTTGCTGGCCGAAGAGGGATACGGCCCCGACAACCCTCTCAAGATTAAATCGGCAACCACGGTAATACCGGGAAGCCCGGAGTTGCACGACGTTACAGAAGCCATTCAGATCATGTTCGCTGAGGTGGACGTGGAAATGAGTATCACAAAGATTGATTTCGGCGAGTGGTTAAACCAATATCGTGCCCACCAATGGCATAACACCGTCGTCGCCACCCGGAATACGCCGATCAGGACTACGCAGTTGGGTACACACACCTTCCACGCGGATACGGGATTTTTCTGGGGTTTCGCCGACGACTTTGTCAATGAGAGGAACCAATGTTTCCTTACGCAGGCTGACGCGGACGTGAGGAATACCTGCGCCCTGGAATTGGGCAACTACCTCTACGACAACTACGCTGACATCCCGATGTTCGAGTTGACCCACGACATGACGGTGAATCCCGATACTATCGCGGGCTGGGTGTACCCGGGCCTGTCTTCGGCCGGGATCACCCATTTCCACAACATCAAGGCGGTCCAATAGGGGTCCAATAATTGGAGCCGGTTAAGCCGGCGGCTGTCGATCAAATACTCCCGGTTCCCGGATTCTAACGAATCTCGAATAAGGAGAGTATTGTGGAAGCACACTTCTGGTTCAAGCAATGGCTATTCAGTCCTCTCTGGCTCTTGGCGGGTGTTCTGGTTCTTATCGTTGCTTGCGGAGGGGCGGCAGCCACGCCCGAAGCGGCAGCGCCCGCCGCAACGACAGCGCCCGCCGCAACGACAGCGCCAGGGGCCCCGGCAGCGACGGCTGCGCCGGCCACTGGCGCAGCGACGGCGGCCCCGGCAGCGACGGCCGCGCCAGGGGCTCCCGCGCCGACGGCGGCGCCCGCCGCTACCGCGGCCCCCACCACTGCGCCAGTGGCCGGCGCGATGTTCAAGACGGACATAGTGCGCTTCGCCCTGCCTACGCCTGACGTGGAGAGCAACCGTACCTGGGTGGGACCGTGGCTCTATATCGTGCAGCACGACGTGTTCGCCGAGACCTTGTTGCGTGTTGACGAGAACACCTCCGAAGTCGGCCCTCTGCTCGCCGAGAGCTGGGAGTGGAGCGATGATTTCAGAACATGGTCGTTCAAGCTGAAGGAGGGCATCCCGTGGCATTTTGGATGGGGAGATTTCAGCTCCGCGGATGTGCTCCATAGCTTTGACCTGGTGAACCGGGAAGACAGCCTGGCCATATTGAAAGAACCGGCCTGGAGCCAGACCACGCCCGAGGTCGTTGACGAATTCAACATCAAATTCCACTTCGAGAACCCCTACCTGAGTGGGAACCGCCTATTCTCCCGTTGGGCCGGAGACCTGATCCTTGTAAGCAAAGCCCAATGGGACGCGGAGGGCCTCGGTGCGTACGACCAGATAGAAACCGCCGGCACCGGCCCTTACCGACTGACCGACCGTAATCTGGGGGAAAGCCTCTCTTACGAAAGGGTCCCGGAAGGGCACTGGAAGTATGCGGTGGATTTCGAACAGTTCCAGTTTGTCTGGGCGCCTGAAAGCCTGACCCGGATGGCGATGTTGCTGGCCGCGGAGGTACACCTTTCCCAGATTGAGAGGACCCTGCAGCCCGACGCCGAGGCCCGTGGCATGAGGGTGATCAACAGCGCCAATGAAGCCGCGCAAACCTATACCATGTTCGGCGGTCTGTATCATGAGAATACGACGGAATGGCCGGACCATTACACGCCTGGACTGCCGTTGCAAAACGTCAACATCAGAAAAGCCTTGAACAAGGCCCTAGACCGGGAGGCCATCAACCAGGAAATATACCTGGGCAGGGCCACCACCAATTACAACCACGCGTTCCATCCCAACAACGAGGGTTGGAACCCGGAGTGGGTGGAACGGTGGGACGAAATGTACGGTTACGACCCCGATGAGGCGATCGCGCTGCTGGCCGCCGAGGGATACGGGCCGGACAATCACCTCAAACTCAAGTTCATTTCGACGACCATTCCGGGAAGCCCCGAGTTGCACGACGTAATCGAGGCGACCCAGATCATGTACGCCGATGTAAACGTGGATCTGGAGATAGAGAAACTCGACCTTGGCTCTTGGATACAACGGGGAAGGGACCACAAGCTGGAGAACACCCTGAGAGCTTCCAGGAACCTTCCCATCAGGAGTACCCAGGAGGGCATCCGGGTCTTCTACACCAATCACTATGCGCCTTGGTACCTCAACGTGCCCTTTGTGAATGACAAGTATCTATGTCTGGAGCAGTCGGCCGACCTTGAAGAACGGGACAAATGCGCACGGGAAATAGGCAACTACGTTTACGATAACCACATCGCCGCGTCGATGTTCCACCTCTACGCCGACGTGACGGTGAACCCTGAGTTCATTGAAAGTTACGTGTGGCCGGGACTGACTTCGGCGGGGGTCTCTCACTTCCACAACATCAAAGGAGTGACCCAATAAAGAAGAAGTAGACCAATCAGGGTCCTCTGGGGGCTGGACAAGCCCTTGGCGGTCCGGTTTCGGTAACAATATTTATGAGTCGATTCGGGGGGTTGACAGGGGCATATCTGGAACTTGGGATATGCCCCACGCTTTACCCGGCGTGTCAACGCAAAGTTGATGGGAATTATGGTCGATCACCCGGTATTCCGACGAATTGCAAATAACGAGGAGCTTATGAATCCACCCAATCGTTTGAAGCAATGGCTATTCAGTCCTCTCTGGCTCTTGGCGGGTGTTCTGGTCTTTATCGTTGCATGCGGAGGGGCGGCAGCCACGCCCGAAGCGGCAGCGCCCGCCGCAACGACAGCGCCCGCCGCAACGGCGGCGCCCGGGGCCCCGGCACCAACGGCCGCGCCAGGCGCTCCCGCAGCGACGGCGGCCCCGGCACCGACGGCCGCGCCAGGGGCTCCCGCGCCGACGGCGGCGCCCGCCGCTACCGCGGCTCCCACCACCGCGCCACCGGCCGGGGCAATGTTCAAGACGGACATAGTGCGCTTCGCCCTCCCTACGCCTGACGTGGAGAGCAACCGTACCTGGTCGGGAGTATGGCTCTATATCGTGCAGCACGACGTGTTCGCCGAGACCTTGTTGCGTGTTGACGAGAACACCTCCGAAGTCGGCCCTCTGCTGGCCGAGAGCTGGGAGTGGAGCGATGATTTCAGAACATGGTCATTCAAGCTGAGGGAGGGCATCCCGTGGCATTTTGGATGGGGAGATTTCAGCTCCGCGGATGTGCTCCATAGCTTCGACCTGGTGAACCGGGAAGACAGCCTGGCCATATTGAAAGAACCGGCTTGGAGCCAGGCCACGCCCGAGGTCATAGACGACTTCAACATCAAATTTCACTTCGAGAACCCCTACCTGAGTGGGAACCGCCTATTCTCCCGTTGGGCCGGAGACCTGATCCTTGTAAGCAAAGCCCAATGGGACGCGGAGGGCCTCGGTGCGTACGACCAGATAGAAACCGCCGGCACCGGCCCTTACCGACTGACCGACCGTAGGCTGGGGGAAAGTCTCTCTTTCGAGAGAGTCCCGGAAGGGCACTGGAAGTATGCGGTGGATTTCGAACAGTTCCAGTTCGTCTGGGCGCCTGAAAGCCTGACCCGGATGGCGATGTTGCTGGCTGCGGAGGTACACCTTTCCCAGATTGAGAGGACCCTGCAGCCCGACGCCGAGGCGCGTGGCATGAGGGTGATCAACAGCACCAATGAAGCCGCGCAAACCTATACCATGTTCGGCGGTCTGTATTATGAGAATACACCGGAATGGCCGGACCATTTCACCCCTGGACTGCCGTTGCAAAACGGCAACATCAGAAAAGCCTTGAACAAGGCCCTAGACCGGGAGGCCATCAACCAGGAAATATACCTGGGCAGGGCCACCACCAATTACAACCACGCGTTCCATCCCAACAACGAGGGTTGGAACCCGGAGTGGGTGGAACGGTGGGACGAAATGTACGGTTACGACCGCGATGAGGCGATCGCGCTGCTGGCCGCCGAGGGATACGGGCCTGACAATCACCTCAAACTCAAGGTCATTTCGACGACCATTCCGGGAAGCCCCGAGTTGCACGACGTAATCGAGGCGACCCAGATCATGTACGCCGATGTAAACGTAGATCTGGAGATAGAGAAACTTGACCTTGGCAGTTTTATACAACGGGGAAGGGACCACAAGCTGGAGAACACCCTGAGAGCTTCCAGGAACCTTCCGATCAGAAGTACCCAGGAGGGCATCCGGGTCTTCTACACCAATCACTACGCGCCTTGGTACCTCAACGTGCCCTTTGTGAATGACAAGTATCTATGTCTGGAGCAGTCGGCCGACCTTGAAGAACGGGACAAATGCGCACGGGAAATAGGCAACTACGTTTACGATAACCACATCGCCGCGTCGATGTTCCACCTCTACGCCGACGTGACGGTGAACCCTGAGTTCATTGAAAGTTACGTGTGGCCGGGACTGACTTCGGCCGGGGTCTCTCACTTCCACAGCATCAAAGGAGTGACCCAATAAAGAAGAAGTAGACCAATCAGGGTCCTCTGGGGGCTGGACAAGCCCTTGGGGTCCGGTTTCGTTAACAATAATTATGAGTCGATTCGGGGGGTTGACGGGGCAAATCTGGAACTTAGGATGTGCGCCACGCTTAACCGGCGTGTCAACGCAAAGTTGATGGGAATTATGGTTGATCACCCGGTATTCCGACACGTTGCGAATAAAGAGGAGCTTATGAAACCGCCCAATCGATTGAAGCAATGGCTATTCAGTCCTCTTTGGCTCTTGGCGGGTGTTCTGGTCTTTATCGTTGCATGCGGTGGGGCGGCAGCCACGCCCGAACCGGCAGCGCCCGCCGCAACGGCAGCGCCCGCCGCAACGGCGGCGCCTGGGGCCCCGGCGGCGACAGCGGCGCCAGGCGCTCCCGCGCCGACGGCGGCCCCGGCCGCTACCGCAGCGCCAGGGGCTCCCGCGCCGACGGCGGCGCCCGCCGCTACCGCGGCCCCCACCACCGCGCCAGTGGCCGGCGCGATGTTCAAGACGGACATAGTGCGCTTCGCCCTCCCCACGCCTGATGTGGAGAGCAACCGTACTTGGGCGGGAGGATGGCTCTATATCGTACAGCACGACGTGTTCGCCGAGACCTTGTTGCGTGTTGACGAGAACACCTCCGAAGTCGGCCCTCTGCTCGCCGAGAGCTGGGAGTGGAGCGATGATTTCAGAACATGGTCATTCAAGCTGAGGGAGGGCATCCCGTGGCATTTTGGTTGGGGAGATTTCAGCTCCGCGGATGTGCTCCATAGCTTTGACCTGGTGAACCAGGAAGAAAGCCTCGTCCTATTGAAAGAGCCGGCCTGGGACCAGGCCACGCCCGAGGTCGTAGACGACTTCAACATCAAATTCCACTTCGAGAACCCCTACCTGAGTGGGAACCGCCTATTCTCCCGCTGGGCCGGAGACCTGATCCTTGTAAGCAAAGCCCAATGGGACGCGGAGGGGCTCGACGCGTTCGACCAGATAGAAACCGCCGGCACCGGCCCTTACCGACTGACCGGCCGTAAGCTGGGGGAAAGCCTCTCTTACGAGAGGGTCCCGGAGGGGCATTGGGCCTATTCAGTAGATTTCGAAGAGTTCCAGTTCGTCTGGGCGCCTGAAAGCCTGACCCGGATGGCGATGTTGCTGGCCGCGGAGGTACACCTTTCCCAGATTGAGAGGACCCTGCAGCCCGACGCCGAGGCCCGTGGCATGAGGGTGATCAACAGCACCAATGAAGCCGCGCAAACCTATACCATGTTCGGCGGTCTGTATCGTGAGAATACGGCGGATTGGCCGGACCATTTCACCCCTGGACTGCCCTTGCAAAACGTCAACATCAGAAAAGCCCTGAACAAGGCCCTAGACCGGGAGGCCATCAACACGGAAATATACTTGGGCAGGGCCACCAACAGCTACAACTACGGCTTCCACCCCAACAACGAGGGTTGGAACCCGGAGTGGGTGGAACGGTGGGACGAAATGTACGGCTACGACCGCGATGAGGCGATCGCGCTGCTGGCCGCCGAGGGATACGGGCCGGACAATCACCTCAAACTCAAGTTCATTTCGACGACCATTCCGGGAAGCCCCGAGTTGCACGACGTAATCGAGGCGACCCAGATCATGTACGCCGACATAAACGTGGATCTGGAGATAGAGAAACTTGACTTTGGCACTTGGCTACAACGAGGAAGGGACCACAAGCTGCAGAACACCCTGAGAGCTTCCAGGAACCTTCCGATCAGGAGTACCCAGGAGGGCATCCGGGTCTTCTACACCAATCACTACGCGTCTTGGTACCTCAACGAGCCGTTTGTGAATGACACGTATCTATGCTTGGAGAGGTCGGCCGACCTTGAAGAACGGGACAAATGCGCACGGGACATAGGCGACTACATTTACGATAACCACATGGTCGCGCCGATGTTCCACCTCTACGCCGACGTGACGGTGAACCCGGAGTTCATTGAAAGTTACGTGTGGCCGGGACTGACTTCGGCCGGGGTCTCTCACTTCCACAACATCAAAGGAGTGACCCAATAAAGAAGAAGTAGACGAATCAGGGTCCTCTGGGGGCTGGACAAGCCCTTGGGGGTCCGGTTTCGGCAACAATATTTATGAGTCGATTCGGGGGGTTGACAGGGGCATATGTGGAACTTGGGATATGCGCCACGCTTTACCCGGCGTGTCAACGCACAGTTGATGGGAATTATGGTTAATCACCCGGTATTCCGACGAATGGCGAATAAAGAGGAGCTTATGAATCCACACAATCGATTGAAGCAATGGCTATTCAGTCCTCGCTGGCTCTTGGCGGGTGTTCTGGTCTTTATCGTTGCTTGCGGGGGAGCGGCCGAGCCCGCCGCAACGACAGCCCCCGCCGCGACGGCTGCGCCAGGGGCTCCCGCGCCGACGGCGGTGCCCGCCGCTACCGCGGCGCCAGGGGCTCCCGCGCCGACGGCGGCGCCCGCCGCGACGGCTGCGCCCGGGGCTCCCGCGCCGACGGCGGCGCCCGCCGCTACCGCGGCTCCCACCACTGCGCCAGTGGCCGGCGCGATGTTCAAGACGGACATAGTGCGCTTCGCCCTGCCTACGCCTGACGTGGAGAGCAACCGTACTTGGGTGGGACCGTGGCTCTATATCGTGCAGCACGACGTGTTCGCCGAGACCTTGTTGCGTGTTGACGAGAACACCTCCGAAGTCGGCCCTCTGCTCGCCGAGAGCTGGGAATGGAGCGATGATTTCAGAACATGGTCGTTCAAGCTGAAGGAGGGCATCCCGTGGCATTTTGGTTGGGGAGATTTCAGCTCCGCGGATGTGCTCCATAGCTTCGACCTGGTGAACCGGGAAGACAGCCTGGCCATATTGAAAGAACCGGCCTGGAGCCAGACCATGCCCGAGGTCGTAGACGAATTCAACATCAAATTCCACTTCGAGAACCCCTACCTGAGTGGGAACCGCCTATTCTCCCGTTGGGCCGGAGACCTGATCCTTGTAAGCAAAGCCCAATGGGACGCGGAGGGCCTCGGTGCGTACGACCAGATACAGACCGCCGGCACCGGCCCTTACCGACTGACTGACCGTAAGCTGGGGGAAAGTCTCTCTTTCGAGAGGGTCCCGGAAGGGCACTGGAAGTATTCAGTGGATTTCGAAGAGTTCGAGTTCGTCTGGGCGCCTGAAAGCCTGACCCGGATGGCGATGTTGCTGGCCGCGGAGGTACACCTTTCCCAGATTGAGAGGACCCTGCAGCCCGACGCCGAGGCCCGTGGCATGAGGGTGATCAACAGCGCCAATGAAGCCGCGCAGACCTATACCATGTTCGGCGGTCTGTATGGTGAGAATACACCGGAATGGCCGGACCATTTCACCCCTGGACTGCCGTTGCAAAACGTCAACATCAGGAAAGCCTTGAACAAGGCCTTAGACCGGGAGGCCATCAACCAGGAAATATACCTGGGCAGGGCCACCCAAAGCTACAACTACGGCTTCCATCCCAACAACGAGGGTTGGAACCCGGAGTGGGTGGAACGGTGGGACGAAATGTACGGTTACGACCGCGATGAGGCGATCGCGCTGCTGGCCGCCGAGGGATACGGGCCGGACAATCACCTCAAACTCAAGTTCATTTCGACGACCATTCCGGGAAGCCCCGAGTTGCACGACGTAATCGAGGCGACCCAGATCATGTACGCCGATGTAAACGTGGATCTGGAGATAGAGAAACTCGACTTTGGCACTTGGATACAACGGGGAAGGGATCACACGCTGGAGAACACCCTGAGAGCTTCCAGGAACCTTCCCATCAGGAGTACCCAGGAGGGCATCCGGGTCTTCTACACCAGTCACTACGCGTCTTGGTACCTCAACGAGCCGTTTGTGAATGACACGTATCTATGCTTGGAGAGGTCGGCCGACCTTGGAGAACGGGACAAATGCGCACGGGACATAGGCAACTACATTTACGATAACCACATCGCCGCGCCGATGTTCCATCTCTACGCCGACGTGACGGTGAACCCGGAGTTCATTGAAAGTTACGTGTGGCCGGGACTGACTTCGGCGGGGGTCTCTCACTTCCACAACATCAAAGGAGTGACCCAATAAAGAAGAAGTAGACCAATCAGGGTCCTCTGGGGGCTGGACAAGCCCTTGGCGGTCCGGTTTCGGCAACAATATTTATGAGTCGATTC
The DNA here is from genome assembly GCA_965220625.1 of Dehalococcoidia bacterium. Lineage (GTDB taxonomy): Bacteria > Chloroflexota > Dehalococcoidia > Lucifugimonadales > UBA3495 > VXOI01. The sequence goes on along the minus strand of CBDCQN010000003.1, from coordinate 210,034 downwards.
GGGGGGTTGACAGGGGCATATCTGGAACTTTAGGATATGCGCCACGCTTTACCCGGCGTGTCAGCGCAAAGCTGATGGGTAATAGTGGTCGACCACCCGGTATCCCGAAGAATCACGTATAAAAGGAGTTTATGATATCACCCAATCGATTGAAGCAATGGCTATTCAGTCCTCTCTGGCTCTTAGCGGGTGTTCTGGTCCTTATCGTTGCTTGCGGAGGAGCGGCCGAGCCCGCCGCAACGACAGCGCCCGCCGCGACGGCTGCGCCCGGGGCTCCCGCGCCGACGGCGGCCCCGGCAGCGACGGCAGCGCCAGGGGCTCCCGCGCCGACGGCGGCCCCGGCAGCGACGGCTGCGCCCGGGGCTCCCGCGCCGACGGCGGCGCCCGCCGCTACCGCCGCTCCCACCACTGCGCCAGTGGCCGGCGCGATGTTCAAGACGGACATAGTGCGCTTCGCCCTGCCTACGCCTGATGTGGAGAGCAACCGTACTTGGGCGGGAACATGGCTCTATATCGTGCAGCACGACGTGTTCGCCGAGACCTTGTTGCGTGTTGACGAGAACACCTCCGAAGTCGGCCCTCTGCTCGCCGAGAGCTGGGAGTGGAGCGATGATTTCAGAACATGGTCGTTCAAGCTGAGGGAGGGCATCCCGTGGCATTTTGGATGGGGAGATTTCAGCTCCGCGGATGTGCTCCATAGCTTTGACCTGGTGAACCAGGAAGAAAGCCTGGTCATATTGAAAGAACCAGCGTGGGACCAGGCCACGCCCGAGGTCGTAGACGACTTCAACATCAAATTCCACTTCGAGAACCCCTACCTGAGTGGGAACCGCCTATTCTCCCGTTGGGCCGGAGACCTGATCCTTGTAAGCAAAGCCCAATGGGACGCGGAGGGGCTCGACGCGTTCGACCAGATACAGACCGCCGGCACCGGCCCTTACCAACTGACCGACCGTAAGCTGGGGGAAAGCCTCTCTTTCGAAAGGGTCCCGGAGGGGCATTGGGCCTATTCAGTAGATTTCGAAGAGTTCCAGTTCGTCTGGGCGCCTGAAAGCCTGACCCGGATGGCGATGTTGCTGGCTGCGGAGGTACACCTTTCCCAGATTGAGAGGACCCTGCAGCCCGACGCCGAGGCCCGTGGCATGAGGGTGATTAACAGCACCAATGAAGCCGCGCAGACCTATACCATGTTCGGCGGTCTGTATCGTGAGAATACACCGGAATGGCCGGACCATTACACCCCTGGACTGCCGTTGCAAAACATGAACATCAGGAAAGCCTTGAACAAGGCCTTAGACCGGGAAGCCATCAACACGGAAATATATCTGGGCAGGGCCACTACCAATTACAACCACGCGTTCCATCCCAACAACGAGGGTTGGAACCCGGAGTGGGTGGAACGGTGGGACGAAATGTACGGCTACGACCGCGATGAGGCGATCGCGCTGCTGGCCGCCGAGGGATACGGGCCGGACAATCACCTCAAACTCAAGTTCATTTCGACGACCATTCCGGGAAGCCCCGAGTTGCACGACGTAATCGAGGCGACCCAGATCATGTACGCCGATATAAACGTGGATCTGGAGATAGAGAAACTTGACTTTGGCACGTGGCTACAGCGGGGAAGGGACCACAAGCTGCAGAACACCCTGAGAGCTTCCAGGAACCTTCCGATCAGAAGTACCCAGGAGGGCATCCGGGTCTTCTTCACCAATCACTACGCGTCGTGGTACCTCAACGAGCCGTTTGTGAATGACACGTATCTATGCTTGGAGAGGTCGGCCGACCTTGGAGAACGGGACAAATGCGCACGGGACATAGGCGACTACCTTTACGATAACTACATCGCCGCGCCGATGTTCCACCTCTACGCCGACGTGACGGTGAACCCTGAGTTCATTGAAAGTTACGTGTGGCCGGGACTGACTTCGGCGGGGGTCTCTCACTTCCACAACATCAAAGGAGTGACTCAATAGGAGACCCGCCACGAGTTTTCAGGCAGAGCAACCGGTCGCACACGTTCCTCAAGCGGTGTCACCGGCCGGTTGCTCAGGGCTCAACAAATCTCAGAATATCCAGCTCGAATAGGTTGTGGCGGACGTTCGCAGGGCTTGCGGCGCCGTCAATGACTGTAGAGGGGTCCACCGGTAACTAACGAGGCCCCAGACTTGGGGTTTCAGACTGTGGAGTAATGTTTTCGGGTCACGTATGGTTCCGCTGTCAACGCTACCAGGCTGTTATAAGGGGCTTTCGAGTAGGCTATGCAGAGATATCTAATACTACGAACGGCGCAGGCGTTGCTTGCCCTATGGGTGGTCACGGTGGTGGTTTTCGGCCTGACCCGAGTGTCTGGGGACCCCCTCAGCACCTTTCTCCCGGAAGAGGCGACGCCGGAGCAAATCGAACGGATGAGGGTCCGCTGGGGGTTGGACAAACCCTTGGTGGTCCAGTACGGCGTATTCCTTGGGAACGCGTTCAAGGGAGATTTGGGCGATTCCTTGAAATTCCCGGGTTCAAAGGCGGGGGCGATTGTGATGCAGCGCATGCCGCCGACCCTGCAGTTGGCCGGCATTTCGATGGCCATCGCTCTCGTGATTGCCGTACCGATCGGAGTGCTGTCCGCAGTTAAGAAGGACACCATATTCGACTTCATCGGCAAAACCCTGGCCCTTGCCGGGCAGTCGATACCTTCTTTCTGGCTGGGCATTGTTTTGATGTGGTTCTTTGCGGTGTATCTGGACCTGTTGCCGACCTCGGGCAAAGGCGGAATTAACCATATTATTCTGCCGGCCATTACGTTGGGGTGGTTCCAGACGGCCGCGATAATGCGGTTGGTGCGTTCCGCGATGCTGGAAACTCAAAGCAGTGAGTACGTCAAACTCGCTCGCCTCAAAGGGCTCTCGGAATGGAGCGTGGTCTGGAAACACTGTTTCCGAAATGCGATCATACCTCCCCTCACCTATTTCGGTATCATATTAGCCAACACGCTGACCGGGTCGTTGACCACCGAGGTCGTATTCAACTGGCCCGGCACCGGTCTGCTGGCGTTCCAAGCCGTGCTGTCCAGGGATACGCAACTGATCCAAGCCATCGTTCTGGTGTTCGCCAGCATGTTTATCTTCTTGACCCTGATCGTGGATGTGCTGTACGCCTATCTCGACCCCAGGATTCGATACAATTGACGTTTTCACAGGCGACGTTGTCACAGGTAGCGGAACACAGGCAAACGGCCGGGTAGAGGACGGACATTTCCAGCTATGTCGACTGAAGTAAGAAGGACCACCGGTATCGACCTCCGGGTCTCCAACGGGTTCGCGGGCAACGCACGATCTTTTATTGCTGAGGCCAGGAGGCTGCCCTTAATTCCGATCGTGATCCTGTTGGTGGTGTTGATAGTGCCCGCCATCTTCGCCGACGTGATTGCCCCCCATCACCCGCTGAAATCGCCGCTGGGCCTAAAGGGCCGGCTGGAACCGCCGATGTGGGCGGAGGGCGGCACTTGGACGCACATTCTGGGGAGCGACAAAGCGGGCCGAGACGTCCTTAGCCGCATCATCCATGGCTCGCGGGTATCCATGAAGATATCGCTGGTCGGCATTGGTATAGGCGGCTTTATCGGCGTCACTCTGGGGTTGATCGCCGGCTATTATCGTGGCCGGATCGACCATGTGATCATGCGGGTGGTCGATGTCTCACTTTCCATACCCACCGTCCTGTTGGCGTTATCGTTGGCGGTCGCCTTAGGTCCAAGCCTCAAGACGATTGTCATCGTGGTCGCCGCCCTATTGTGGGCGGTATATTGCCGGCAGGTAAGGGGAGAGACCCTGGTCATGAGGGAGCGGGACTTCGTCTCCCGGGCGAGGGCGGCGGGGTGCTCGGACGCCCGGATCATATTCCGGCATATCCTGCCGAATCTGACCAACACCCTGATCGTGCTGGCCACGCTGCAGTTAGGACTGATCATCCTCTTGGAGGCTTCACTCAGCTTCTTGGGGGTTGGTCTAAGCCCCCCAACTCCGGCCTGGGGGTTAATGGTAGCCGACGGACGGGAACTGATCATCACGGCCTGGTGGGTGGCCATGTTCCCAGGGATTGCCATTATGCTGACGGTACTCTCGTTCAACCTGATTGGCGACTGGCTGCGAGACCGCCTCGACCCCATACTACGGAACGTTTAGCCGTACATCCTTGGACCTTTCGGAAGCCTTCCGGAAGGTCCAAGTCGTGTCCCGCCCCAGTCTCCCCCAGGAACAGGGCACAAAAATCGCCCCAGGCTAACAAGACAGCCTGGGGCGATTAATGTTGCGGCTAGATCGCGGGTTGGATCAGTCCGTAGCTGGAGTCCTCTCGCAGGTACACCACGCTGTACTGGTTGGTTTCGGCGTCCAAGAACATATAGAAAGAGTGGTCCAGGAACTGCATCTGGAGCGCCGCTTCCTCCACCGACATCGGTCCCATGTCGAACCGCTTGACCCGGACCAAATCTCCGGCGGCGGCTGATAACTGGTCCGGACCGAGTCCGGTTACGGCGTCTGGGGGCTGCCCGGTGACGGCGGCCTGCATCGTTTCAAAGTCCGGCGCTCCCCTGGCCTCCCGCTCGCTGCGGTAGACCTGCCCCTTGTAGCGCATTATTTGACGGTCCAAGGCTTTGGCTGCCGAGTTGATGGCTGCCTTGGTGTTGGCGGCCCGCTGCTGGGTGCGCAGCAGCGACCCGGGCACGGTGAGGGTAACCTGTACAACCACCCGGTCTTTTTGGGAGCGGGTCGGCTCCGATATTACCTCCACCTCGGCCCGCGAAATACACGGGAGGTGGCGGTCAACAGACCCAAGCTTGGTGGTCACGTGTTCCTGTATGGATGGTGTGATCTCCAGGTTCTTCCCATGAATGTTGAGGTCTAACATACACACCTCCCTGCCGGAGTTTCCACGGCCCGCTGGGCGGGCACGGATGATATCACAAAGAACTATTGCCTATCTATACGAAATCGACATTAGTTGGGACATATACGACCATAGAACGGGCGACCCGAGAACGGGCGACCGTATAGTGGGCGATAGTCCGATCGGCGCCTGTGTGATGACGGCCGGGGCCCGGTGGGACGGCGACGCCGGTCCCCAGAAACCCTGATACCTCAGATCGGGGGCGCGCCGGGGGTGTTGAGGAAGTCAAGGGCGGAGGAGTACGGCTCGGCCTCTTTACGGGCTACCTTTGCCAGAGTAGCCAGCATCTTTGGATCGCTTTCGATCCGCTGGCGAAGGCGGCGGGCCAACTCTTCTTCCACGGCTTCCAGGTATTCCTGGGTGCGGCGCTCCTGGCGGCGTTCGACGAGCTTTCCGCTGCGTTGCATGTGCTCGAAGTGGCCTTCCAAGCTGCTCCACAGCTCTTCGATGCCTTGACCCTTGTGGGCGGCGGTTAGCAACACCGGCGGCGACCACTCCGGCGTGGCGGTCGCCATATGCAACATTCCGGTGATGGCTGCCGCCATCTGTTCCGCACCCGCACGGTCCGCTTTGTTGACCACGTAGACATCGGCGATTTCCATCACGCCAGCTTTCAGCGCCTGGATGGCGTCGCCTGACTCCGGCATCAGGGCAACGAGCACGGAGTCCGCCACTCCCACGATTCCCAACTCGGTTTGGCCGACGCCGACGGTTTCGACGATAACCAGGTCGATGCCCGCCGCGTCCAGCGCCCTGGAGATGCTCTTCACGATGCGCGGCAGGCCGCCGCTCTGCCCTCTGGTGGCGATGCTGCGGATGAAAACGCCGCTGTCCAGGTAATGGCGCTGCATCCGTATTCTGTCGCCCAGCAGCGCTCCGCCGCTGTAGGGACTGGTGGGGTCGACCGCGATGATGCCGACCCGTTTGTCCATGGAGCGGGCCACGCGGGTGAGCTGGTCGACGATCGTGCTCTTGCCGGCTCCGGGCGGCCCGGTGATGCCTACGGTGTAGGCGTTCCCGGTCGCGGCGTCAACCGCCTTCATGATGGCGACCGCGGCCGGGTCGCCGCGCTCCAGCATGGTTATGAGGCGGGACAACGCCCTCTGGTCTCCGGACCGGAGACGCTGCACAAAGTCTTTAGCGGGTGTGGCCATGCTGACGAACTCCGGGAGAGCCGGGGTGTTATCCACTGCGGGGCACTGCGTCCGTTCGCCGCACAGTCTACTCCGTAACAAGCCCAGGAAAGCGGAACGAGGACTGTTGGGGTAGCGGGAGGCCTAATGACGGAAGAGTCCGCCCTCGAACCCCCGACCGCCGGCCGTGATCAGCAGGTCGGGCCGGTTGCCCCAGCGTTTGAGGAAGCGACCAAAGTTCTTGCGGCTGAGCTCGTCCCGCTGGTTGTCGTCCAACTCGGTCCACTGGCGGTGTTCGTGGCGCACCAAGGGAAGGGACGAGTCCGCCACCACCCGGTAGCCCTTGTCCTTGAATTGGAAACAGTAGTCGATGTCGAGGTTTCGATAGAACCGGAACACCTCGCGCATCAGGCCCACGGTATTCACGGCATCGCGGCGGAATGCCATCATGTATGCCTGCATAGCGTCGGCGTCGCCGGAGTCCACTTCCTCGTGGAAGTGCTGCAGGTCATCGGTGGTAAGGCCGTAGGGCCCGAACACCCCGACCGTAGGGTCGCTCAATTGGGCCGCGACCGGGCCCAGCACGTCGCCAACTATCTCAGCGGACCCGTCGACGATGATGACGTGCTCACCAAGGCTCTGCTTGATTCCGATGTTCTTGCTGGCGGCGTCCCCGATTACGTGGTCGCAATGGACGACCCGGACGTTCGGGTGCTCCAGTTGCATCTTCTCCAGAAGTTCGCCGGTGCCGTCGGTGGAGCCGCTGTCGATAACGATAATTTCGGCAGAGCGGCCCTCGGAATGGCGAAGCATGCCGCTGACGCACCGTTCCACGTCTTCGGGATACCCGTAGGCGTTCAGGACGAAGGTGAACTCGTACTCCGACGGCTGGCCGAGCAGGGACTCGACCTCGCGCGACGAAGAGACCGCGCCCCATTTCTCCAAGCGCCGCTCCATCGGCGTCTTGGGCCGGACGCGGGTGCCGTCCAAGGCGTCCTCAACCACGTAACCGTCGGCGGCCAGTTGATTCCTCATCGAGTCGGCGGTGTCGAAGGTCTCCTGTTGTCTGAAGGTGTCCCGGTGCTTGACCGCGACCGCGATATCCTCGCCGACGTTATTGGCCGACGGCGATTTGTGAAGGTCGAGCCCAAACATCTGGTCGAACTCCAAGACCAGGCCGAGCTTGTGGCGGTCCGGAATTTCGGCGCGAACCATTTCCCAAGTGAGCGCTACCGCGCCGGGAAGGTCCAGGTCGTTGTCGATGGTATCCCAGAAGCGCCGCCGGTACTCTTCCGCCAGTTCGCTGTGACCGTTCACTTCGGGCTGTTGGCTCCAGAGCCAGACCCGCTGGCGAAGGCCGGTCAGGGCCTTCTCGGCCGCCTTCAGGGAGGTGAAGGTAAAGTTCATCCGGTGACGATAGAGGACGGTCATGCAAAGATAGCGGAACGACAACGGATCGAAACCCCGTTCGATCAGCTCCTCGACCAAGAAGACGTTGCCGGACGACTTGGCCATCTTGGCGCCGTCGGCCAGCAGGTGTTGGCCATGGACCCAGTAGCGGACGTGCTGTTCGCCGAAGGCCGACTCGCTCTGGGCAATCTCGTCTTCGTGGTGAGGGAAGATGTTATCGACCCCGCCGGTGTGGAGGTCGAAACTCTGTCCCAGGTACTTGGAGGCCATGGCGGAACATTCGATGTGCCAGCCGGGGAATCCCGGCCCCCAAGGGCTGTCCCATTTCAGGTCGCGCCCGGGTTCCGCCGCCTTCCAGAGGGTGAAGTCCCGCGGGTCCTGCTTGAGCGGGTCGGCCTCCGCCCGCACTCCCTCCAGCAGGTCTATTCCGGTGTTGCGGGAGAGCTTGCCGTATTCCGAGAAGCTGGGGACGTCGAAGTAGATATTCCCGCCTCTTTCGTAGGCATTACCTTTGGCCAGCAGCGTCTCGACAATCGAGACCATTTCCGGGATGTGCTGGCTGGCCCAAGGGAACACGGCGGCTTCCAGAATGTTGATCCTGGCCTCGTCGCGATGGAAACGCCCGGCGTACATCTCGGCGATTTCCTGGACCGTGCGGCCTTCCGCCAAGGCGGCCAGCAGCATCTTATCCCCGCCGGTCTCGACCAACTCCTGACGCATGTGGCCGACGTCGGTGATGTTCTTGACGTGTTCGACCTGCTGGCCGTGGTGGAGCAGCGCCCGGCGAATCCAGTCGGCCATGAGGTAGGTGCGGAGGTTGCCGATGTGGGCGTCACGGTAAACGGTCGGCCCGCAGGTATACATGCGGACCTTTCCGGGCTGGGCCGGTTCGACCTCTTCAACGCGCTTGGACAGGGTGTTGTAAATGCGCAGCAATTTCTCGCCTCTCCTCTGGAGAGTAGGGCTAGTTTAGCACGTTTATTTCGTAATCGGCACCATTGCGGTTATGGATTCAGGACCTTTTCATTCTTCGCCGCGCGCGAATGCTGTCGGGCCGTTGTCTGAACTGTGATTCGTTTGATTTGGATGATTTCCGGTATTGTTTCATTGGGTTGTTTCATCCCTGCCAGAACCTGGGAGCGGGATATTGTCGGGACCAAGGGATTAGGGCGTGGAGGAGGTCTTCGCGGTCGGGGAGGGAGTAGTTGGCGCGGCACCGCTCCAGGTATTTATGGACCGCCATGAAGGAAGGGAGCCGGAAGCCAGCGGAGGCTACCCAGCGGATGAAGGCATGGGACTCTGGAGGGGGTTGGCGGTCGGCGCGGGCCGCAGACGATTGGCGGCAATGCTCTTCGGCCAACCGGCGGAGCCGGAGGAGGGCCAATTCGCGGGCGAATTTTCGTTGGAGGGCGCGGACGCGGGCTCTCAGGGCGCTCAGGGTATCCATATGGGGTTCACCTCATGAAGTTTAGTTGACGGCGGGGGAGTCGAAATTTTTAGTTTTCCGCTCATTTCCGCTCACTTCCGCTCATTTTGCCCCGGTGGTGGATTCCCGGAATGACCAGGGGGCATGGTACTGTCCGGTTTTGGCGCGAATTTTGGTCATCAGGCACCGTGTTGCCTCAGTGGCGTGGTTGGATTTGGTTCGCGTCCTTCGACAAACTCAGGATGTTGGGCGGGACGCTGCGCTGAACGGGTATTCCGGACAGTTCTTTCTGGTAGGGTGGGGTTACCCCCCGATTAAAGTAAGTGTTCAAAAATGAATATGTAGCGGCAGCCCTCGTGGCTGGCCCCTTTATATCTGAATCAGGATTTACCGGATTTCTGGATTCTCAAGATGGCGCTTTCATCCTGCTGATCCTTCAATTGATAATCCTGATTCAAATAATTACCCACCTTGTGGCTGGCCCTCCCCGCATGAAAAGACCCTGACACTTGCCCATTCCCAACCTCCGTCAGATTTTCGCGCCAGCAACTGGAAATCTTGGGTAACGCGGCGGTTTTTTTAGTTTCCCTCTCATTTTCGCTCATTTCCTGTCATTTTCACCCCAGAGGCTGCGTCGGGGGACGGGCGGGATTGTTGAGGTCCTGTGCTATTTAGATTCAGAATCAGGATTGCACTATTCCGGAAAGGGACTATGGTGAAGCATCGTTACCGGCGTTGGAAAGGGACAAGTGTCACAAGGCCCCACGGAGCTTATTTCTGCGGGTGAGCAGGACAAGAGATGGGCCCGGGACATCGTAACCCGAAGGCCGGCTCGGACAAATCAGGGGCGCGAAAATGTGACGCGCACCCGCTATGGATTTCCAGCGGCTGGCCCACCCGGAGGCATGACCGGCTTCGGACGAAATGTCGCCGGCGCGGGCCCTCGTCATCCAATCAGGTCACGAACGTCGGAAAACAAACCTGCTGACCGTAACTGTTCAGAATTGCTGGTGTCCCTTCCTCCCGCAGGGGGAAGGCTAGGAAGGGGGCGCCCCGCCGCGCCGCAGCGTAGTTGGAGGAAGGAAAACCCGAGGAGGGGACGACCCCCTCCCTAACTCTCCCCCTGCCAAGGGGAGGGGACACTGAACAGTTCCTGCTGACCGACTCAATGGCCGGTGCGAGGCTTCGCGGACGGGCGAATTCCTTACGCCCGGATCGCCTCGCTTGGCTCATGGTATCAGGCTCCGGGGCTTCAGTCCCACGGCGTTCACAATTCCTGTTGTTCGACACTCACGATACGTCCGGTGCGGGCGGACTCGATGGCCGCTTCGGTTACTTGGGTCGCCTTAAACCCGTCCAGGCCGGTGGCCCGGGGCTCCCGGTCTTCCTCGACGGCTTTCTCGAAGTCCTCCAACTCGTCGACGAAGTTGGCCAGGTAGTCGTACTCGTAGGTCTCGGCCCGGTTCCGGGTAGCGCTGACCATTTCGGCCCGTCCGAGGCGGGCCTCCCAGATGGTCTCCTTGCCGGTGATGCGCCCGTCGGAGCCGTAGACGGCGAAGTCGTTTTGCGTGTCGGGCAACATGCGGCCGCACAGGACGCTGGCGATTGCGCCGCCGCTCATCCGCAGGGATATGGACGCAATATGTTCCAGGGGCTGCCGCGCGGTCTGGCCGTCGGTCAGGGCCGTCACCTCGACGATCTCCTCCTCGAGCAGGAAGCGGAAGAGGTCGAAGACATGAACGCCCAAGCCCATCAGAACCGAGGCCCCGCCCATGAACTCCGGCTGTTCCCACCAAGCCCGCAGGCCGGTGCGGGGCAGGTGCTCGGGTTGGCCGCGCTCACCGCGGCCCCATTGGCCGTGGGCCAACCGGATGCGGCCGATCGCTCCCTCCGCGATCAGTTGGCGGGCCAACAGGTGCGCCGGGTGGAAGCGCAGCTCGAAGCCCAAGCCGAGCTTGACTCCGTTGTCCCGGCAGGCCCGGACCATGTTCGCGGCATCCTCCACGCTCGTGGCCATTGGCTTCTCGGTCAGGACGTGCTTGCCGGCTTTTGCCGCCTGTATAGTCTGCACTGCGTGGAGCGCATTCGGCGAAGCGATGAACACGGCGTCCACCCTGGAATCGGCCAGCAAAGCATCCAGGTCAGAGTACGCCGCCATCGCGGCGTGGTTTTCGGCAAAGGCGTCAGCGCGGTCTTGGTCGCGGCTGTACACCGCCACCAGCTTGCCGCCGTTCGCCCTGGCCATAGCCGGGGCGATCTTCAAATGGGGGTGGCTGCCGATTCCAACCATGGCCCAACCTAGCGACACGGGCGTCTCCTTCTTTCACCATAGAGGACACAAAGAGCATAGAGTTCTATGGGTTTTCCTCCGTAGCGGTTCCGTTCTGTTTTGGGATGATATGCGTCCCACATTATAACCAGTCCCACCGCTACTACGACTAACGACACAACGCACCAGGCCATTTTGCTCCTCCTATGGCGGTTGCGTACCCACAAAGACCGAGTAGTTGGTTAGAGGGATTGGCTCTCCTGCATTGTCGCCCCATATCACCACCGTGTAGACACCCGGTCCCCGCTTGTCGATAATCTCAGAGATGTCAGCCTTCACTTCAAAGGCTGAGCCAGACAATTCCAATGTCTCAGCGACAGTCCATGGCACGAACGCTGTTTTGTGCAAAGGCAATATCAGTCGCGGGAGGGCCATCCCGGAAATAGAACGAGCAATTCTGGGTTGCTCCGGGTCCACAGTGTAAGGGTCGATTCCGGTCGTCCATGTGTACGGTGTGGGAAGCAAATCCGTTGCACTCCAGTGAAAGCCGGTTGGAGCGGGCTTCAACAAGAATGTCGCCGGTTCTTGACCGACCAAATAAGAGTAGGTGGCATCAAGCTGTCCTAAGTCAGGGGATGCGGGGGCTGATCGTACCAGACCTGAGTATTATTGAACGTAAAACCTCCTTCCAAGGTTCCGACGAAAGAAAGCGTCCCATTTGAGATCATGGGTGAGGTGGACCCGGAAAATCGGACAAGTAGCTAAGTGAGAGTCCTGCTCCTAAACTAAGGGCAGCGGTAGCTGTCGGGAAGGAGTGGGAAATGTCGAAAGAACGCAGAAAGCACAACCCGGCTTTCAAGGCCAAGGTGGCACTGGAGGCGGTGAAGGGGGAGGAGACGGTGGCCCAATTGGCCGCCCGGTATGAGGTCCACCCCGGGCAGATTCAAGCTTGGAAGAAAGCTCTTGTGGAGGGTGCCTCCGGCGTCTTCGGCAACGGTAAGGAACAGAAGACCAGGAGCGACGCCGCCCTGGTCGCCCGGTTGTACCAGGAGATCGGCCAGCTGAAGGTGGAGCGGGATTTCTTGGCAGAGAGGGCCTTAGAGGACTTGGGGAATACTGTGGTTCGTTAGACCTGCTCGAGCTCCTGAAGGAAACGGCTTAAGACACATCCACCCTGAGTTGTTAGGAAGGGTAATCGTGGCGATATATAAATGGATCTGCCCCAGTTGTCGGAGCGCCTACATCCTACCCAGGCGAACGAAGCACCAACACAACCATTGGCGTTGCTACTCCTGCAACAAGGTGTTTCACAGGCCTCGGGAAGTTGGGACGATGGGCATGGACGAATCATTCTACACCCCGCTGATGAAACCCGTGCCTGAGAACTGGGTTAAGATCGTCGGCGAATACAGCGGTCCCTACGAATTCCCAGATCCGATGATGATGTACGCTGAACGGCCCCTGCACCCCGGTCGTAAAGAATTCTCGAATCCTAACCGCAAGCGGCTGCGGGCCACGGTCATAGCTGAACAGGATGGGAAGGTCCTCTTGGTCCGTGAACGGGGATCCAGGAGATACAGCCTGCCGGGTGGCGGAATCGAAAGAGGAGAATCAGCCATGGAAGCTGGCGTGCGGGAGCTCCGGGAGGAAACAATGCTGACTGCTCTCAGGGCTGAGTTTCTGTTCGACCACGAGGGAACCACTCAGTATCACAAGGTGATCTGGGCACTGGTGCAGGGAAGGGTGCAGATTCAACGGAAAGAGCTGAGCGACCATATGTGGTGGGCTGGCCACGAGTCGGTCTCACTGCTCGATTCGGCCAAGGCAATTTTGGAAAGGCGCGCCGCTGACATGCTTGGCACGGCATCATGAGTCAGTCTGCCCGCTCTCTTGGCCTTTTCAGTACTGGTTGACACGGCTTCCAACCGATAAATTATTTAATCGAGCCCTACCGTCAGGCACTTCACGACTTCGCCAAAAAACTGAGGTAGATAGCCCGGCACCATTGAGTAGCCTGTAGCGTTTGCAAGGGGCATCGCCATCGCTATCGTGAGGGTCAATCATGCTGCACGGGCATATTGGATAAACCCAATGCCCTGCAGAGCAGGAATGACCACAGACCCGGAGGAACGACTACGATACTGGCAGAGCCAGCATCCGGGGTTACGAAACTGGACAATAAGGCCATCACCCAATTTCCGAACGGAACCTGGTGGTGAACAACAAAACCTTCCATGACCGACATTACACCCCACGAAACCCCGAGGTCAGCGTCAGAAGGAAGTTGTCGGCATCAGATGTGAGCGCTATCCGAGCGAAATACAAAATCGAGCGAATAACACTAAACGCACTGGCGAGAGAATTTGGGATTTCCGGCCCAACGATTGGCGGGATAATCCGCAACGAGACCTATTATGACCCAGCCGACACGCCGCCTTCACTTGATGAAATCCGCCGGTGGAAGTTGTCTAATGCTGACGACGAGGCCATTATCGCTGAATACCGGTCTGGTATAGCCACTCACAAACAGTTGGCGAAGAAGTTTGGCGTAAGCTCTTCCCAGATTGCCAACGTTATTCGCAAAGCGGGTGAGCCATCCGAGGTTGCAACCAGCTAACGCCCATCCCGTCCTGGCTGGAAGATTGAGAGACAGCAGCTATCGCTGGTTTAACTCCGACCTACCTGTACTAACCTCAGGCCGGGAAGCGTTCGGGCGAGAAAGCCGCTATGGGCAGGGCGGTCTCGCCTCTGGTGATCAGGTCGGCGATGGACTTGCCTATGGCCGGGGCCAGCAGGATGCCCTTTTTGCCCGCGCCGGTGGCGAGGCAGACGTTGTCGCAGCCGGGCAGGCGGCCTAAGATGGGGAGCCAGTCGGGGGTCACGGGACGCAGGCAGGCGGTGTGTTTGGCGAGCCTCGCTTCGGCTAGTCCGGGGACAATGCGGACTATTCTTCGGCGGATGTCCTGCTCGGTTTCCGGCAGAGGCCGACGGTCGAAGCCGCGCCACTCTTCGGTTGTACCGCACCAGGCCAGGCCGTCGGGCTTGTTGTAGATGCTGCCGCCTCCGCCCGACACGTCACAGGTCAGAGGTCTATCCGCAGTATCAAGGCGCAGAATCTCTCCCTTGAGAGGGTCGACGGGTATGTAGGCGTCCAGCCAGGCCTCGGCACGGCGCGACCACGGGCCAAGGGCAAGCACCACCTGGCCGCATTCGATGACGCCGTCTTCCAGCGATACGCGGAGCGTCGCATTGCCGTCGACCTGAATTCCGCAGACGGTCCCCGGCCGCACCGAGGCCCCGCCGCTTTCTGCGGCGGCGGCCAAGGCGCGGGTGAAGCCCAGACTGTCGAGGGCGGCGTTGCCGCATTCGCGCACCCCGCGGATGAAGTCGGGAGTGATGCGCGGCTCGAGCTCGGCGATGTGGCTGGGCTCCAAGAACTCCGCCTCGAAACCCTCGGCCGCCGTGAACAGGTCGACGGTCTCCCGCAACCCTGGCAGCTCGGCTTCTTCCAACGCCAGATGGACTGCGGACACGGTGCGAAACTCGTAATCGATGCCGGTCCGCTCCCGAAGCTCAGCGGCGAGGCCGTGGTGCATGCGGAACGATTCCCAGGCGAAGGCGCCCAGCGGGCCCGGAATGCCCGCGCCCTGCAGCGGGTTCAGCCCGCCGGCGGCGAAGCCCGAGGCCTGGCTACCGATGCCCTCCCGCTCGATAATGGTCGACTTCACCCCGGCTTCCGCCAGGTAGTAGGCCACGGCACACCCGGCGGCCCCGCCTCCGATGATCGCCACGTCGGTGGTGCTAGCTGTCATCTCTTCCGCCTGCTGTCCACGTTGTAAGTGTTCAGTCCCGGTGAGGAGCCCCCGCCCCACCCTGCGGATACCGGCTTTCGCCGGTATGACGAAGGAGTACGCTTCCACGTCAGCCCGGTGACGGTGTCCGCCGGGTGGGGGTAGAATAAGTCAATATCGAGGAGGTCCATATGCCCATCTACGAATACTATTGCCGCCAATGCGAGCGGGACTTCGAGGTGATCCGGCCTGTATCCCGGTCCGACGAGCCTGCGGACTGCTCGGAGTGCGGCAGTCCAGCCGAACGGCAGCTATCCAACTTCGCCTTCAAGTCCAACACCTTTACCGCGCCGAAGTTTAAGGCGTCGCTGGAGAAGCCGATGCGCCCCCGCAGCCAGGACCCGGCGCCGGGCGCCTAGTTCTCTTGGCCGGCAGCCTGGGCGCGTGCGTTGTTGCAGACCAGGCAGGTGCAGGCAGCCCTTAAGGCCTTGTAGGTGTAGATTCCGGTGTAGTGGGTATCGCTCCAAAGGAACTGCATCCCGTAGTTGCCCACGGGCAGATGGTCCACCGCCCGCACGTCCTGCCGCACCGAGTCCGGGTCCAGCGTGACGCGCCCCGTCATCTCGTCGATGCAACTGGCGCAGGGACAGCGCAGCCGCAGGAAGCGGTGGGCGTAGGGACTGCGATGCCCGTCGTCCCAGAGGATGACAATGGCATTGCCTTCGAGGTCGATTTCTTGAGGAAAAACCGGTTCTTGCATAATTATTCATCACTGGGGCACAGAGACCGCGGGAACTCACTATTATCCCCCCGTGCCTTCTAACCCCCGTGTCCTCTGGGCTCTCGGTGGCTAATCAAGATTGGGGCGCCTGGACGTCGGCCAGCCGGGCGGGGCGCGGCAGTTCGTCGGGGTCGATGGGTATTTCGATGATGCTGGGCTTCCCCGCGTTCAGGGCCTCTTGGAAGGCGCTGCCGACATCCTCGGGGCGTTCCACGTAGAACCCCACGCCGCCGAACAGCTCCGCGTACTTGTCGAACCTGGGGTTATTGGTGTCGGCCCCTATGTAGCGCTCGTTGAATGCGAACCGCTGGTAGGCTTTCTCCGACCCCCAACTCCCATTGTTCATCACCACCGAGACCACCGGGATGTTGTATTCGACGGCGGTGGAGAACTCTTGGGCGTTGAACAGAAAACCGCCGTCGCCGTTGAAGTTCACCACGGGCCGGCCGGGCGCGGCCAATTGCGCGCCCAGTGAGGCCGGGAAGCTGAAGCCCAGGCCGCCCAAGTCCAGGGATGTCATCAGGCTGCGGGGCTCGAAATAGTCGAGCCGGTCCTGCCCGAAATTGGGAG
Source organism: Dehalococcoidia bacterium (assembly GCA_965220625.1). Lineage (GTDB taxonomy): Bacteria > Chloroflexota > Dehalococcoidia > Lucifugimonadales > UBA3495 > VXOI01. Next base: position 193,713 of record CBDCQN010000003.1, on the reverse strand, counting down.
CCAGTCCGGCGTCGAGGGCCACGATGGCGTCCCTGGGCATTACCCGCCGCAGTTCCGCATAGACTCGCTGGGGTTTCATCGGCAAGGTGTCGAGCCGCTCCTCGCCGCGCAGCCGTTCGGCCCGCCGGGAGCGCCAGTTATCGATTTCCGCAACCCATGCCGGGTTGGGGCGGGGCTCTCGTTCCCGGACTAATTCCAGCAGCCCCTCCACCACCGCCTTGGCGTCGCCCTCGATCCCCACCGCGACGGGATAATTGCGGCCGATGGCTTCGGGGTCGACTTCGATCTGGATGATGTTGACGTCGGGCTGGATGAAACGGTGGTCGAAGAAGGTCGTGGACTGGCCCAACCGCGTGCCCACCGCCAGGATGGTGTCGGCCTCCCGGGCCGCTTCGATCCCTTCCGGCGCGCCCAACCGGCCCAAATGGCCTAGAAAGTTGGGATGATCGCTGGGGACGGCGTCGGCCCGCCCATAGGAAGTGACGATGGCCGCCCCGGTAACCTCGGCCAGCCGGCACACCTCCGGTCCGGCGTTGCTCCACTGCACACCGCCGCCGGCCAGAATGACCGGGCGCTCCGAGGCCAGCAGCATCTGGGCCGCCTTTTGGATGAGCCCGATGTCGCCCCGGGCCCTGGTCTGGCCGGAGCGGTAGGTCTCGGGAGGCCGGGAGTCCAGCTCGATTTCCTCGCCCGGCAGCAGGTCGCGTGGGATGTCCAGCAGCACCGGGCCCATGCGCCCGGAGGTGGCCACCCGGAAGGCGTGACGCAGGGCGTCGGGGAGACGTTCGATGCGGTTGACGGGGAACGCCGCCTTGGTGATGGGCTTGAACAACGATACCTGGTCGAATTCCTGGGTCGAGTCCCGGTACTGGTGGCTCCGGGAAGCCGACGGCGCCAGCACCACCACTGGCGAATGAGCGACGTATGCCGAGGCGATGCCGTAGGTGAGGTTCAGGACTCCCGGCCCGTTGGTGACGAGGCAGACGCTGGGAGCGCCGGAGATCCGGCTGAAGCCGTCGGCCATGAGCGCGGCTCCCTGCTCGTGGCGCACGCCGATGAATTTTATGTCGTCGCGGTCGTAGAGGGGATCGAGAATATCCAGGAAGGAGGAGCCCACAATCCCGAAGATATGGGACACGCCTTCCTGGCGCAGCAACTCGATGACCGCCTCACCGGCCTTAAATCGGTGAGCCAACTCCGTCGCCTCCAGCCTGACTCGGCTCGATTCGGACCGTCCGGTACCCACCGGAGTTTAACATACGCCCGGAAGGTCTTTAGCCGAAGCGGCGGCTCCTCCGTACGTTCATCCAAGCCAGAAACAGTATCGCGATCGACTCCAGAAAAGCGGCCATGGAAATCGACTCGATCCCGGCAATACGTGTCAGAAAAAGGGCGCCCGTCGCCAAGGTGAAGCCAACGAAGGCGAGCGCGAGCGCAAAACCGTAGCGGGCGCACTCGCCGGAACTGCTGACCGCGCCGACGATCACGCTAAGGGAAGCCAAGGATCCAAATCCTATGAAGATCAACAGGACCCCGACGACCAGGTTGTGCCCATCCAAGTCGGGACTCAGGAGGCCGGGAACCAGGAGCGCGCTCAGGGCCAGATGAAACACCAAAAGGGCGGCTGCGGCTATGGCCATTCTTTCTCCCAGGACAGAAGGAATTGCGACCGACTCCCGTGGCCTGACATCCGACGGCGTATATCGACGAGCATCCGACGACCACGTCAGTCTATAAGCCGGTTAATACATAATCGCCCTGGTTGGGACGAGCCTTTCCTGGATTGGATCAACGGCCAGAAGAAGTTCCTCGAGAGTAACCGCCCCCAGCAAGGGCGGAGCGTTGTTCTCTCCAAATACCACCCAAGTTGACGTGCTCTCGCCGTTGATTGTCGCGCGGGTTTCCCCCATGTCCAAATCTACAACTCGCCCGTCACCCAACTCAAAGCTGGAGACCCTGGTTACAGCGATGCCCAGTTCTCTCAACAGGCCGGAGGGCAGCACCGTATAGGTCGTGCCGGTGTCCACAGTCGCCCGTATTTCCCGCGTGACCCCGCTGTTCGGATTGGAAATCTCTATCGGCCAGCTAAAAGTACCCATCTCGCCTCCCGTATTCTCTGGCTATTTTATCCTAACCGTTATCACTTCGCTCGAAATCGCCGTCCGATTGCCGGGGCCGCCCATGTTCGCGGGTTACAATGACGCCCAATGAACACGTATCCGGGAGGCGGCTCGAACGCCCGATTGCGGAGGTCGAACGTGGACGTGGCAAAGCGGACCGTGGCGGCATACCTGGCGCTAACGGCTGTCGTGGTCGCGGCAAACCTGATTCTGACGCCGGTGTACCACAACGGGGACCCCGATTACCCTGTGTGGGAGATCGTAAATTACTTTATGGCGGTGGGCGCGGTCATAGTCCTCGCGGTGAGCTGTATGCGCTGCCGCTCCGCGCGGGCTGAGTCGGGCGGTGGCGATATCGCCGCGAAATTGACGGGCCTCGGACGCCTACGTAGAATCGGTATGGTGGACGGGCCGCAGGAACAGGGCGGCCCAAACAAGTCCCGACAGGTTGGAAGGGGGTCTCGGATGGACTACGAGCACCTGCTGGTGGAAATCGAAGACCGGGTGATGGTCATCACCATGAACCGCCCGGAAGTCTTGAACGCCATGAACCACAAGCTGGACGAAGAATTGTACGAGGCGGTGATGGCGGCCAACGCCGACGACGGCGTGGGCTGCATTGTGATCACCGGGGCGGGCAACCGGGCCTTTTCCGCCGGCGGGGACATCCACGAGCAACGGGAACACGCGGTGGCGCTCACCGAAGAGCAGCGAGAGGCCGACTCTCTGAGATACCAGCAATGGATGTACGAGATTTCCGCCTCGCCAAAGCCGGTAATCGGCATGATGAACGGCTTGGCCTACGGCGGCGGCGCGGTGTTGGCCTCCTGCCTGGACATGCGTGTGGGTTGCGAGAACACGAGGTTCCGTTTCTTGGCCGTGGCCTACGGCCGCATCAACAGCACTTGGACCCTGACCAACCAGGTGGGCTGGCCCATGGCCAAGGAGTATTTGCTCACCGGACGGGTGGTGGAGGCGGAGGAGGCCTACCGGGTCGGATTGCTCAACCACTTGGTGCCCGCCGAGGAGCTCCGCGAAAAAACCATGGAGATCGCCGCCACTATTGCCGGCCATCGTCCGGAGTCGGTAATTGGCATCAAAGAGATACTGCTGCGAGACAAGGCGGCCGACCTGCGGGAGATGTGGGAAAACGAGCGCGACTACACCAACAAGGTAAAGGGCTACGGCGTAGAGCAGGCCTTCCCCGAGTTCATCGCCCGGCGGGGGCGGACGTTTTAGCTGATACCGGTTTGTGCTGAGGTTGCCGTCGGAAGGCCTCGGGCATTGACGGCTTTGGGAGAGACGAGCCAATGAGAGAGTTAACTCTGGTGCTGGAGGATGAGGCGCTATACGCGGCCCTAGAAACCGAGGCTGCGACCACCGGCCACACGGTCCAAGATGTTGTGGTCCAAGCGCTGCGGCAATGGCAGGCAGACTCTGGACTTGACGCTGGAGAGCGTGACGAACTCGCGGAAGCGCGCCAAGAGTGGGAAGAAATGGGGGGAATGGAACCCAAAGCCTTTTTCGATAGACTGCGTCAAGAGGAAGCCGACCTCGACGGATGATATATCGCGTCGAAGTATCGCCCGCCGCTCAAAGAAACCTTCGGAGAATCATCCCACAGTACAGAGACCGTATTGAAGACGCGATCTACTCTTTGGCCGGCGACCCTCATCCACGAGGAAGTGTCAAAATACAGGGCGAAGAACGGTCGTGGCGCATTCGGGCCGGCCGATTCAGAATCGTCTACGAAATACGAGCAGACATCCGAGTGGTGGTAATTTTGAAGGTCGCGCGACGGGACGAATCGACCTACCGAACGTGAGGATCTAGCGGCGAGCAGTACCGACGAGACCTGGTCCTACCCGCTCAGCGTGCCCTTGGTGCTGGGCACTTGGCCGGGGGCCCGGGGGTCGGGCTCGAGGGCGTCCCGCAGAGAGCGGGCCAGCGCTTTGCACAGGGCTTCCGCCTTGTGGTGGGGGTCTACTCCGGTGAGGACTTTTGCGTGAAGGTTGATCTTGCCCTCCAGAGCGAAGGACTCGAAGAAGTGCCGCACCAGTGAACCCGGTAGTGTCTCCACCATAGCGTCGTCAAAGGTCGTCTCGATGACCGCGTAGCCCCGGCCGGAGCAGTCCAGAGCCACCATGGCCAGGGTCTCGTCCAAGGGCACGATGGCGTGGCCCATGCGGCGAATGCCACGGGCGTCCCCCAACGCCTCCCGGAAGGTGCGTCCCAAGGCGATGCCGACGTCCTCCACCAAGTGATGCCAGCCGGTGTGTAGGTCGCCCTTCGCCCGAAGGGTTATGTCGATCAAGCCGTGGCGGGATATCTGGCTCACCATGTGGTCGAGGAACCCGTTGCCGGTATCGACTTCGTAGACGCCGGAGCCGTCCAGGTCCATGGACAGGTAGATGTCGGTTTCGCCGGTGGTCCGCTGGGTGACGGCGGAGCGGCCGGGAGGGCCTGAAGGTTCGCGTGAAGGTTCGCCTGAAGATTCGATAGACCGTTCAGTTGACACTGCTGTCTCCGGTAAGCTCGGCCATGGCGCCCACCACGGCATCAGTTTCGAAGGGCAGTCCGACGCTGGTCCGGACGCAGTCCTTCAAGCGGTCGTTGTTCCAGTGGCGGAGGAAGATGCCGCGGCTGCAGAGACCGTCGAAAATGTCCTTGCCCCGTCCGTCCGGCAACTGGCAAAGGATGAAGTTGGCGCTTGACGGCCAAGGCTTGACGTTGGGCAGCTCACCCAAGAGGCGGGCCATCCTGTCCCGTTCTTCCACGATGGCGTTGACCCGGTCCAGCAGCGCGGGCACGTCTTCCAACGACACCGTCAGCGCCACCTCGGCGGCCAGGTTGACGTTGTAGGGAGGCTTGATCGCCATCAGGGTCTGGGCCAACTCGGGGTGCATCGCGCCAAGGCCGATGCGGAGGCCGGCCAGCCCCGCCCACTTGCTGAATGTTCGCAACACCACAAGGTTGGGGTATTCCTCCAGCATGGGAACGCTGGTCGCCCCACTGAACTCGTAGTAGGCTTCGTCGACAATCACCATCAGGCCGGTGTCCAAGAGCGCCCGGATTTCGGCCTCGGCGGCGATGTTGCCGCTGGGGTTGTTGGGGCTGGCTAGGATAATGGCCTTGGTGTTGGGCGTTATCGCCAGCTTGACGGCTTCGATGTCGATCTCGAAGGTCTCGTCCCTCGGGACGGCGATCGTCTGACCCCCGCAGAGGCCGGTGTTAAACGAGTACATGCCGAAGGTCGGGGTGGCGGTGATGACGTTGTCGCCGGTACCGACGAACACCCGGAGCAAAAGGTCGATGAGCTCGTCGCTGCCGTTGCCCGCAACGATGCTGTCGGGAGCTACGTCGATGTAACCAGAAAGCACCCGGCGCAACTGCCGCTGGTCGGGGTCCGGGTAGTGATTGTAATTCTGGAAGTTGGCCAGAGCTGCGGCGACCCGCGGCGAGGGACCGTACGGGTTTTCGTTTCCGTTCAACCGGATGATCTTTTCCGCCGGAATACCCGCCCGTTCCGCCATGACCTCCATGGGGTCCACGCCGTGATAGGCCTCTATGCTCCGTATGTGTGGAAGCATTGCGTTTTTGATAGCGGATGAATCTATGGCAGCCATGGCTCTTTAACGCTGGTTCAGGATTTTCGCAGGGCGTCCAAGCGGACTTGAACGGCTCCGGCGTGGCCGGACAACCCTTCGGCGTTGGCGATGTGGACGGCGGCCGGGCCCAGACTCTGAAAGTCGTCCGGTTTCAGGCCGACCACCGGCATGGTGCGCAGGAAGTGGTGAACGCTCAGCGCGGAGCCGAAGCGGGCGGTGCCGCCGGTGGGCATCACATGGCTGGGCCCGGCGATGTAGTCGCCCATGACCTCCGGAGAGTATTCGCCCAAGAAGAGGCCGCCAGCATGCTTGACGCGGTCGACCCACTCCCAAGGCTCCCGGAGCAGCAGGCACAGGTGTTCCGGCGCGATCCGGTTGGCCAGGTCCATGGCGTCGTCGAGGGAGTCGACGATTACCACCCGGCCTTGGCGCTCCAGCGACTGCCGGGCCACCTCACCTCTTGGCGCGGCGGCCAAGCGTTCCTCCAACCGGTCTTCGACACGGGAGACAAGGGCGGCGCTGTCGGTAATCAGAATCGCGGTGGCCAGCGGGTCGTGCTCGGCTTGGGCGATGAGGTCGGCGGCGCAGAAGTCGGCGTTGGCGGAATCGTCGGCCAGGATGATGGTCTCGGTGGGGCCGAACACGCCGTCGATGTCCACGACCCCCTGCACCAACTTCTTGGCGTAGGCCACGAAAACATTGCCGGGCCCGCAAATCTTGTCCACCTTGGGGACTGACTCGGTGCCGTAGGCCATAGCGGCGATGGCGGGCACTCCGCCCACTTGGTAGAGGGCGTCGACGCCCGCGATTTCGGCGGCGGCCACCACGGCGGGGTTCAGCGGCTCCGCACCCAACCGTGGAGTGGTGAGGATGACCTCTCGCACTCCGGCGACCCGTGCCGGGATGGCGGTCATGAGCACCGTGGACGGGTAGGCGGCCGAGCCGCCGGGAGCGTAGAGTCCCACGCGGTCCAACGGCCGGACCAGCTCACCCAGCCCCTGCCGGGCGTCCATCCAGCCGCCGGGTATGGTGGCCTCGTGGAACGCCCTGATGCGGGCGGCGGCCAATTCCAACGACTCCCGCAACTCCGGGCTTACCAACTTCCTGGCGGCATTGACTTCGGCCTCGTCGATGCGGAAATGTTCGAGGTCCGCGCCGTCGAGCAGCTTGGCGTAGTGACGCACTGCGGAGTCGCCGTCCCGCCGGACATCGGCCAGTATCTTTACTACCGACTCGGCTGGGGTTACGTCGTCGCCGAAAGCTTGGCGCGTCCGGGCCAGGACGGACTCCGGCAGAGAAGTCAGGTCGAGAGGGTCAACACGCACCAGGACTTCCCCGGCGTTTTCCAGTCCGCGTACTACGTTAAGGGCCACTGATGCGCTCCGAAACCGCCATTGGATCAGGCGGGGACGAATTCACGAATTTGGGCGATGGTGGCGGCCACTGCCTGCTGCCGGTAGGCTTCCACCCGGGCCTCGGGTATCTTTTCGTACACCTCTTCCAGGCTGCGGGGCATACGCTCCAAAAACTCGCCGACGGAGTACTGGACATCGTCGTTGTCCCGGTACATCCGGTTGAGCGCCCGTTTCAGGCGCTCCCAATCAAACTCCATCCCCATGAAACGGCCCACCCAATCCTTCCACTCGGCGAGGAGGCCGTCTTCCAGGAAAGCGACGGATACGCCCTCGTCGCCGCAGGACACCGCTTGTTTGGCGTCAATACTACCCTGTAACTCCGGCAACGACTGGCGGTCCATGTCCAGTTGGATGGCCCGGTCCCAGATGTCGGCTTCGACCTGGTCGGCAGTGAGCCGCGCTTCCTCGACCGTGGTGTCGAAGTTGGCCCGGTACACGCTGGTTATCCAGGTCTCGTCGGCAGCGAGATGGCTGATGTAGCCCAACAAAAAAGACCGCGTGGCCTCAGACACCTCCCCCCCTTCCAGGAGGGCCGGGTAGTTTTCGAACATCGTCCTCGTTCCGGTGCCCACTTCCTCGACAGAGAGCAGGGAGAAATGGGTCTTTTCCCGGGGCCACTTCGTCATGGCCCGGATGTCGGGAGTGGTGGAGCCGAGGTAAAAGCTGCCGATGTTATCGTAAACGTACCCGCGGTCGAGCTGCTCGGCAACCTGGTTGGCCAAGTAGATATGCATCGGTAGGTTCGGCATTGGCGCTATCTTACCCGCTCACTCCCGGCTTGTCGAACCTTCGTCAAGGCCAAACAGGGCGTCGTCGGCCCGCGAGTGGCCGTCGAACAGGTAACTGAGCTGCTCCGCGGCCACACCGTCCGCCCCGCATTCCCGGAGGTGGTAAACCGCTTCGAGCAACCGTTCCTTACGCACCAGCAGGCTAACGCTAAACCAGTCCCGCTCTTCCACGTTATACACCCGGGCAACGGTGGGTCCGCGGAGCTCGGCCAAGGCAGGGCGGGCCAGCACCATAGCGCTGACCTCTTCGGCGGACGCTCCTTGAACGTTGGCGGTGACACGGTAGTAGGGTTCAGCCCGGAGGCGGGCGTCCATCATATCGGTAACGGCCTGGGCCAGGTCCAAAGCATCCTGGGACTCGGACAAAAGCGCCGGATTCGCCACCAGACAGGCCTGGGAGATCAGCACTGTGCCGCCGTCAAGCGTCTTCAAGTTGTTTTCCCGGAGCGTCGTACCGGTGGCGGTCAGGTCGGCGATCAGGTCCGCATACCCGGCCGCGGGCGCGGCTTCCATCGTGCCGGAAGCGGGGACCAGCGTGAAATGGTTGATGCCCTTCTCATAGAGGAAAGAGCGCAACAACCGGGGGTACTTGGTGGCGATGCGCAGTTGTTTGCCCTCTTGCCGGAATTCCAGGGCCAGGTCGGCCAGGTCGGCCAAGGACGTGACGTCGAGCCACGAATTGGGGACCGCCAGCACGAACTCGCATCGGCCGTAGCCAAGGCTCTCCATCAGCACTGCGGCGCGGCGATGGTCGTTCCGGTACTCCAGCACCCGGTCCAGGCCGGTTACCCCTAACTCGGCGCTGCCTTCCTCTACTTTCAGGGCGATGTCGGCGGAGCGTTGGAACAGCACTTCGGTTCCCGGCAGGGCTGGGACCGATCCCGTGTAGCGGCGGGCGTTGGGCCGCAGAACGCGCAAGCCGCAGTCCCGCATGAAGGCTAGGGTCGGCTCGTACAGCTCACCATCGCTGGGCAGCGCCATCCGGAGGGCTGGCCGGCCTGTTGCTGCTTCCCCGTTCGGGCCTGTATCTGGCCGGTCTATCATTTCACTTCAAGTCAGCCGTTCACGCGACTTCGTGGGCTGACGCCCGTCCGTTCTCGTCTACAACCACAACCCTGGCCAGACCGCGCGCCGCCGCGAAGGTCATGGCCTGTTCCAGAGTGCGCCCGTTTACTTCGAGTTCGGCCGTTTCGCCCTGCCGGCGGAGTTCTTGGGCCGCACTGAGCGCGTTGAGTTGCGCCGGCTGGTCCGCAGCCAACACCAGCACGCCAGAGGGACCATCCTCGGACGGGCCGGTTGTTGTTTCTTCAGGGGAGGTCAAAGCCAGCAGCGCGTCGAGATTGTAGGCAAAGCCCAAGGCCGGCAGCTGTCCGTCGCCGAGGGCCCGCGCCAAGCCGTCGTAACGGCCGCCGCCCCCCAAGGGGACCGGCCAGCCGGGATGGGATACTTCGAAGATGATGCCATTGTAATACGCCAGGCTGCGCACCAATCCGAAGTCGAACACGAAATGCTCGCCCATTTCCGGTTGGTGCGCCAGCAGCCGGTACACTTGTTCCAAGCGGCGGACCGCGGATTCATCGGCGCCGGCGTTGACCAACACCCGGGTCGCTCCCGCTAGGGCGTCGGCGGGATGGCCTCTTACCTGAGCGAGTTCCCAAGCCAGTTCCAATGCCAACCGCAGCTTTTCTTCGTCGTCGGTTCCCCGGATTTTTCGGAGTAACCTTTCAACCACCTCTTCCGGTGTCCGCTGGCCCAGGTGGTCGACCCCGTTGGAACGCAACAGCCCAAGCAACACCACGCGGGCCTGGTCGTCGTCCAACCCCTGCACTGACCGGCCCAGGTTATCGTCGTCCGCCTCGTGACCGATGAGATGCAGGTGGCGTCCCTCGTCCATCAATTGGTCCACCGCTTCCCGCCCTTCCCTCAGCCGGGGTACGCTCTGGACCACAAACTCCCGGGCGCGGGCGGAGAGGCCCACCGGGTCGAGAAGGCTGAACAGGACGTCCAAGTCGGTCAATTGCAACGTCCAGCCGCGCAGTCCCGCCACGGTGAGGAGCGACCCGGCCAAATCCAGGAGCTCGGCGTCGGCCATGAGGCTGGACGCGCCCAGCAATTCTCCGCCGATCTGGACGAACTGGCCTCCGGAAGCGGGTCTGGCGTCACCCGGGCCGGCAATGAGCCCGGTACCGTCGTAGCGGAAGACGGGGCCGCAATACTGCCAGCGGGCCGGTAGTTCCAGGCCAGAGGGCTGCTCAAGGTAGTGGCGCATGATAGGGGAGGTGAACTCGGGGCGCAGGCTGACCGCGTTGCTGCCGGGGTCCGTGAAGCTGTAAAGCTGGGAGGCCAGCTCGCCGCCGGACTTGCGAAGGAAAAGCTCGGTGGGTTCGAGCAGGGGCGTTTCCAGTTGGCGGTACCCGTAGCTGTCCAAGAGAGTGGCCAACAGGTCCTGGAGGGCTTCCCGCCTTTGCCGCTCCCGACCGGAAACGTCGTTCATGCCCGTCAATCGGGCAACGGTCCGGGTTGATTCGCGGGTTGATTCGGTCGAATGGCGGTTCATCGTGGACGGGGATTATTGTACAACAGCAGCCGGATTATTTGCCTGAATCAGGATTTTCGAGATTCAAGGATTCACCGGATAAAGGCCAGTCCCGGAAATCCGTGAATCCGGTAACGCCTGATTCAAGGTAACAGTTCAGAGTTGAGGGGAAACGAGCAACTGGCGGCAGGCCGATAGAGGGTCCAGTCCCCTGGCGGCCCAGGTGCCGAAGAGGGAGGCCAGGGCCATCTTGCTGTCGGTGCCCGGTTCCGAGCGGGTGCCGCCGCTGATTTTGCGGCTGACCACCAGAGGCCGCAGGCTCCGTTCCGCAGCGTTGTTGTCCGGGGGCACATCAGGCTCCGCCACGAAGACAAACAGCTCCTTGATGTGCTTCTCCATGCGCCGGCACAGCTTGCCCTGGACCGCCGCCGGGTTCTTGAGGTAGGGGCGGCAAAGGTCCAGTAGCTTCCGTTCCAGCCCTTGTTGGACCCGGCGGCGGTCCCGGGCCTGGGGATGGTCGAAGGTCTCGGCGGCAAGGTAGATGTGGTGGACTGCCGCCGCCCACCGGGCCAGTTCCTGGTCTTGGGGGTAGAGGATCTTCAGGTCGTGGATGTCCCGCAGCAGGTGGACCCAGCACCGCTGCTTCAGCCCTGGGTAATGGTGGTAGGCGGCGTAGAAGTCGCTGACCAACACCCCGTCGAAGGAATCGCCCAGGGCCTCGTCCACCACCTCCTTGTTCCGGCCCCGGCGGAGGAAGTACCGCTCGGTGGGGGTGCTGAAAGTCCAGACGTAGCCGTTGACCCCGTCCTCCCGCCAGCCGGTCTCGTCGGCGTGGACCACCGGGCTGGCTCGGATTCGGTCGCGTATCTCCGTCACCGCCGGTTGGGCTTTTTGGGCCACTTGGTGGACCGCCCCCACGATTGCCCCCAAGCTGAGTTCCAACTGATGCACCGTCTTCAGGCACCACTGGATGCTGCGCCAGGGCAGCCGTCCCTTTTCCCGCAGGGCGGCGATCAGGCTGAGCAGATTGACTCCCAACCGCTGTTTCCCCAGCGCCGCCCCGCCCAAGTCCGACTTGGGCACCCGACGTTTCTCACATACGGGGCAAATCCGGGCGATAAAGACGTGTTCGGTGACCTGGACGGGAACCAGGGGAAGGTCGATGATTTCCCGGGTGCGCTGCCCCCAGCCCCCAGCCAGGCCGGTACCACACTCTGGACAGGATTCCAGGGCGTGCTCCACCCGGTGGGTGGGCGTCATGCGAAGGCGGGCAAAGCCGTGAGGCCGGGGCTTCCTGGGGCCTTTCTCCTTGGGGCCTTTCTCCCTGGGAGTCTGCTGGCGGCCGGACTTGGGCTTGATGCCGGGCATCCCTTTGGGGCCGCCGGCCTTGGCCTCTCCCTCCAGGGTTTCAATGCGCCGCTGCAACTGGTCAATCACCGCCTGTTGGCGGGCAATGACCGCCAACAAGGCTTCCCGTGGAGCGGTGGCGAGGTCAAGGCCGGTGTCCATGTTTCAGATTTAACATAACCGAAAAACCGCTGCACCATGCTTTTTCTACAACTTCCGGGCAATTCGCCTCATCAACTCTGAACTGTTACGATTCAAGATCTACGGATGGGCGTTGAGTCCCCCGTCAACGTATACCGGCTGGCCGGTGGAGTAGTCGCAGGACTCGGAACACAGGTAGACCAGCAACGGCCCGATATCCCGGGGGTGGCCCTTGCGGCGCAGCGGCGTGTAACGGACCAGCAGTTCCTCCCGTTGCACCTCGAGGGGCTGGTCCCGGACATCGATCCAGCCCGTTCCCAGTGCGTTGATCCGGATGTTCCGCGTACCCCATTCCACCGCCAGGGACCGCGTTAGCGACAGCAGGGCGGCCTGGCTGGCGGCGAAGGCGGAGCCGTTAATCATCCCTCGTTCGGCCAGTTCAGAGACTACGTTCACCACCCTTCCGTACTCCTCGGCGGCCATCCGGGGCAGCACCTGCTGGCTCAGCAGGAAGGGCAGCTTGGCGTTACGGGCCTGGATTTCGTCCCATTCGTTCTCGGTTATCTCGGCGGCGGGCGCCGCGAACATGCTCCGGGCGTCGTTCACCAGGATGTCGACCTTGCCGTGGCGCCGGTCGAATTCCGCCATCGCCTGGACCGCCGCCGCCGCTGAGTTCGAGGCGACCACGGCTCCATATGGCCCAGATGAATGGGAGGGGCTGCCAGCGGGAAGGGCCGACAAGACCTCGTCCAACCCGGCTTGGTGACGGGCAATGGCGAACACGCTTGCGCCGGCCTCGGCGAGGGCCTGAGCCAAGAACGGGCCCTCATCGCCGCCGGAAGTCGCGAGGATGGCCACTTGGCCGGAAAGGTCGTATTCGGATAGCACCGGCATGGGACCGCTCCTACCAGTCAATTAAGCTGCGTCGGCGAGTTGTTTTCGGCTACAGCTCCAAGGGAATCAAGGGGGCGTGTCCCGTCGGCGTAATGCCTCCGGCCAAGCCGCCGCCGTCGGCGATTATCATCTCGCCGGTCATGTAATCGGAAGCGCCGGAGGCCAGGAAGACGGCCAGGGGGCCGAAGTCTTCGGGCTTGCCCAGCTTGCCGATGGGGAGAAAATCGCCGGAGCGCGGCAGACTCGAGGTCGTCGCTCCCATGTCGCCAGTGGGCACGAAGCCGGGGACGATGCTATTCGCGGTCACGCCGTACCGGGCCAGGTTGAAGGACAGGGTGCGGGTCAACTGGATCATCCCGCCCTTGCTGCAACAATACATATAAATTTCGCGGCCTCCCCGCATTCCGAACCCGGAAGCCACGTTGATTATCTTCCCGTGGCCCTGCTCCACCATGGGCTGGGAGGCTGCCCGGGAGCAGTAGAAGGCCCCGGTGAGGTTGACGTCCATGATCCGATGCCACTCTTCGTCGGTGATTTCCCAGATGGGCTTGCGAACGTTGTCCTGGACCGCACCGGCGTTGTTGATCAGGACGTCCAGCTTGCCGAACCGGTCTATGCTGGCCGAAATCAACTGGTTGACCTGCTCCGAGTCGGTGACGTCGGTGGGTACCGCGACGGCATCCCCGCCCAGGTCCCGCACCTCGGCGGCGGCTTCTTCTATGGGCCCGGACCGCCGGCCGGCTATCGCCAAATCGGCGCCGGCCCTGGCCAGGGCCCGCACCATCGCCCGGCCCAGTCCAGTGCCTCCGCCGGTAATGACAACTGATCTGCCGTCCAGGCTCAGGGATTCCAGCATATGGGTTCCTCCATATGGTTTCCTCTCGCAACGTGATGGCGTGGGGACGTTTCTCGAATCGCTCTCACGCGCGGAAACGTAGCCTGAAAGCGCCAGTCGCGGCTGGGTTGGTTGGGTTCACGGTCAGGCTGGCCGCAGGGTTACGTCTCCGGCGGTCATGGTGATTCGCTGGCCGTCGTCCCGGAGGAGAACGAGGTTGCCGAGTTCGTCGATGTCTACAGCAGTGCCGGAAACCGACTCGGCCGCGGAAGTGACGGTGACCCGGCTCCCCAGGTTTTCAATGAGGTCTCGCCACTCGGGTACCGGAGAGACGCCCCGACGGGCTTGCAAGTACAGGGAATCGAGCTCGAGAAGCAACTGGCGAAGTAGTCGTTCCCGAGGGACATCTCTTCCTGCCGCCGCGTTGATGCTGACTGCGGGAGGGCCGATCTCTTCCGCGTAGGCCTGGGTGTCTAGGGCCACGTTAATTCCTACGCCCAAGACAGCATACCATACGGCCTCTCCGGCGATGGCGCTTTCGGCGAGGATGCCCGCCGCCTTGCGGCCCCGCAACATCAGGTCGTTGGGCCACTTGATACGCGGGTCCAATCCGGTGGTCTTTCGCACCGCCCGCGCCGCCGCCACACCGCCTATGATGCTGATGAACGGCAGTTGGTCCAGGTCAGGACGGAATAGCACCGAGAACAATAGGTTTCCAGGTTGGGACACCCAGCTTCGTCCATGGCGGCCTCGGCCCGCCGACTGCTTCTCGGCCACGACAACCGTTCCTTCCTCGGCCCCCTGGTCCGCCAGCTCCGCGGCCCGGTCCATCGTGGAAGTCAACTCGGGGAAGTACAGAAGGCGTCTCCCCACGACATGGGTGTGCAAGCCTTGTTTGACGGTGGCGGCTACAAGGTTAGGCATTCGGGCGGGCTACGGGGCTCATCGACCGGTGGTCCAACAGAGCGAACAGCCTGGTTTGCTCCATTGCCCCGGCCAGGTGGACTTGCTCCAGCAACTCACTCCGGGCGTCGTGAGGACGGAGTTCCGGACGCTCCGCGTCCATGTCCCGAAGCAACTCGGCCAGGCGGTCGAGGTTGCGTTGAATGCTCCGTATGTACCTCTGGGCCTGGTGGCCTTGTCCGCCGGTCATCTCGGCCTCCGGAATGCGGAGTGAGGAATTTGGAATGGAGAATGTGACGGTGTAACCCTATCCTGTACATCTCCCGGACCCAACTTCTAATTCCACATGTCACACTCTCTACCAGCCGTGCTCCAGCTTGTCGTCCAGGATGCCCACCAACTCCGCTACTGGCACCCTCGCTTGGTACATGGTGTCGCGGTCGCGGATGGTCACCTGCCGGTCGTCGAGGGTATCGAAATCGACGGTGACGCAGAAGGGGGTGCCTATTTCGTCTTGGCGGCGGTAGCGGCGGCCGATGCTCTGGGCGTCATCGAACTGTGTATTGAACCGACGGCGAAGCATGTCGTGGACCCGTCGGGCCGTCGGCAGCAACCGTTCGTTCCGGCTGAGGGGAAGCACCGCCACGGCTACGGGGGCGAGGTGGCGGTGGATGCGAGAGACCACCCTGACGGCCGCGCCGTCGGGCTCTTCGTCGTAGGCGTCCAGCCAGAAGGCCAAGGTGGCCCGGTCGACCCCTCCTGACGGTTCGATGACGTACGGGTAGTATCGCTCCTGCAGCTCGTCATCGAAGTAGGTGAGGTCCTCGCCGCTGAACTCGGCGTGCTGTTTCAGGTCGTAGTCGGTCCGGTCGGCGATGCCCTCCAACTCGGCCCAACCCCAAGGGAAGCGGTACTCGATGTCGTAGCAGTCCTTGGCGTAGTGGGCCAACTCGTCAGGGCCGTGCTGGCGCAGACGAAGATTCTCCGGGCGTATGCCCAGCTCAACGTACCAGTTGAAACGCTCTTTCACCCAGCGGTCGAGCCATTCGAGGTCGGTTCCCGGCTTCACGAAAAACTCGACTTCCATCTGTTCGAATTCCCGCGTGCGGAAGGTGAAATTGCCGGGAGTGATTTCGTTGCGGAACGATTTGCCGATCTGCCCTATGCCGAAGGGCAGCTTCTTGCGGCTGGAGTTCACTACGTTCGGGAAGTTGACGAAGATGCCTTGGGCCGTCTCCGGCCGCAGGTATACCTCGTGGGCAGTGTCTTCCACTGGCCCCATGAATGTGCGGAACATGAGATTGAACCGCCGCGGCTCGGTCAGTCCACCCCCGCACTCCGGGCAACGAAGTTCCGGGGCCGCCGCCGCCTCCGTGCCGGCGGGCTCGATGCCTACGCTTTCCAGCAAATGGTCCTGCCGGAAGCGGCTGTTGCAGTCGCGGCATTCCACCAGCGGGTCGCTGAAGTTCTCGACGTGGCCGCTCGCCTCCCAGGTGCGCGGGTGCATCAGGATCGCGGCGTCCAACCCGACCATGTCTTCCCGCCCTTTTACCACCGAGCGCCACCACGCTTCTTTGACGTTGCGCTTGAGCTCCACGCCCAAGGGGCCGTAGTCCCAAGTGGAGCCCAGGCCGCCATAGACCTCGCTGCTCTGGAAAACGAAACCGCGGCGCTTGGACAGAGAAGTCATCTTGTCCATGTCGGCATAGGGCACGGAACGGGCCAAGGGAGACCTCCTGGTACGGTGCGCTCGGCGGGTAGGATAATTGGTCAAGTGAGGGTACCAATTATGCCCGGCGCGTGTAAACAACGCTGGGGTCGTGAACGATCAGCGGGCCCGGCGTCCAACCCTAGACGCCGGGCCCTTGACCCCCCATGTCGCCGGTTAACCGGGAGGAGGGTAAACCCGATTAGTCCGCATCCTGAAGGGACGCGGCGGCTCCACGAGGGCGGAATTAGTCCCGCTAAAACGGGCCTGAAGGTCTGAAAAGAGGCCAAAAAAAAGCCTGACACTTCGTTCAGGCTTGCTGGCAGGCGACTCTTACCTCATGGCGCGAAGTGCAATAAGTCGAGCTGAAGGCAGGTCTCCTGGCTCCTGGCTGATTTCCCCTCATCGCCTTCCCGGTCCCAATCGGGCCCAGTGGCTCCTCCTCCCCTGGAGGGTCTTAAGAGGGGGACGGCCAGTCACAGTGGCGCGACCGCGCCGGATTCTCACCGGCTTCCCTTTTCATCCCGATTAAATCGGGACACCATACAGCTATATTAGATTGTTAAGGACTCGTCATTATGACGCGGTGGGGCTTTAATCCCATGCTAACCCGTCCGCAACGACCGGTCAACGGGCCCGACGCATGCGTTTTCCACCGGGACACCTGCCGTCAATCCAGCACGTCTGAACTGTTGCTGTCCGGCACGGAAACTTTGTTGACATTACAAACTCTGGTTGCTAGGATATTAGTCCGCCGCCGAATCTGCGGGCAGGTATTTTTTGATGCCAACTGTAAACCAATTAATAAGGAAGGGCCGCAAGCCGGTCCGCAAGAAGACCAAAGCGCCGGCGATGCACTGGGTTCAAAACTCGCTGCGCAACAGGCTCAAGTGGGGACCCGGCTGTCCCCAGCGGCGGGGCGTGTGCATCCAGGTGCGCACCATGACCCCCAAGAAACCCAACTCGGCCCTTCGGAAAATCGCCCGGGTGAGGCTCACCAACGGCGTCGAGGTCACCGCCTACATCGGAGGCGAGGGCCACAACCTTCAAGAGCACTCGGTGGTCTTGATACGCGGCGGCAGGGTGAAAGACCTTCCCGGCGTCCGCTATCACGTGGTCCGCAGCGCCCTCGACTGTGAGGGCGTGCAGGACCGGCGGCAGGGACGCAGCAAGTACGGGGCCGACAGGCCGCGCCGCGCCGCTTAACCCGCTACAGCTATCCCGAACCCTCAGGACTTCTTTACGGGGTCCAATCACAGGTGTAAAGATTTATGTCTAGAAGACGACGCGCCGAACGCAGGGTGATCGCTCCCGATCCTCGCTACAACGACGTGGAATTGGCCCGGTTCATCAACCGGCTGATGATGCGAGGAAAGAAGACGGTGGCCCAACGCATTGCGTACAACGCGTTCAGCATCATCCAGGAGGAGACCAGCCGGGAACCCCTGGAAGTATTTCAACAGGCTTTGAGAAATGCCACCCCCCAGGTGGAGGTCCGGCCCAAGCGTGTCGGCGGGGCGACCATACAGGTGCCGACCGACCTACGGGCGACCCGTAGCGAGGCGCTTGCCATGCGCTGGCTCATCAGGGGAGCGAGGTCCCGGAACGGGATTCCCATGCGCAGGGGACTAGCCCAAGAATTGATGGATGCCTCTCGCGGCGAGGGATCGGCGGTCCGTCGTAGGGAGGAACTGCACCGGATGGCCGAGGCCAATCGTGCCTTCGTTCATTACCGACGCTAAGACGTCAAATTGAACGAACGGGACTGGCCGGTACCCTCAGTGCCCAGTCATGGACGAAAAGTATCCCGAAAAGTTTCCCATCGATAAGATCCGCAATCTCGGATTTATCGCCCATATCGACGCAGGCAAGACCACAGTCACCGAACAGGTGCTCTTCGCCACCGGCCGCATCCATCGCGTTGGCGGCGTAGACGACGGCACCACTGCCATGGACTGGATGCCCCAAGAACGTGAACGGGGCATCACCATTACCGCAGCCGCCACCAGTTCCTATTGGCGCGACTGCCGTATCAATATCATCGATACCCCGGGCCACGTCGATTTCACGGCCGAAGTCGAGCGCAGCCTGAGAGTGCTCGACGGCGGCATCGTCGTTCTCGACGCCGTCGCCGGCGTCCAGTCGCAGTCAGAGACCGTGTGGCGTCAAGCCGACACCTACTCCGTTCCCCGGATCTGCTTCGTCAACAAGATGGACCGGGTGGGCGCCAGCTATGAACGCACCATCGAGTCCATCCGCCGCCGCTTGAAGGGAAACCCCGTCCCGGTGCAACTGCCCATGGGGGACGAGGAGAATTTCTACGGGACCATAGACCTCATCGGCGGCTGTGCGACCGTCTATCCCGTCGGGCGCAACAAGGGCTCAGACTCCAACGGCCATCAGGAAATTCCGGTGCCCGCGGAGTTTGAAGACGAGTACCAGCGTTACCGCCAAACAATGATAGAGAAAATTGTCGAAACGGATGAGCAACTGCTCATCCGTTATCTTGAGGGCGAGGAACTCAACTCTGAAGACCTTCGCGACGCCGTCCGCAGGGCGACCATACAACGCACCCTGGTGCCGGTGCTTTGCGGCAGCGCCATCTCCGGCAAGGGTGTGCACTCGCTGCTGGACGCCGCGCTGGATTACCTGCCGTCCCCGGCGGACGTTCCGCCAGTGGAAGGCATCGACCCCAAGACCGACGAAACAGTGCTGCGCTACCCCGACGAGTCGGGTCCCTTGGCAGCCTTGGCCTTCAAGGTGGTCACCGACCCCTACGTGGGCCGCCTGGTCTTTCTCAGGGTGTATTCCGGCAGCGTCAAAGCCGGGGCCATCGTGAACAACGTGTCCCGGAAGGGACGGGAACGCATGGGCCGGTTGCTGCGCATGCACGCCAACCACCGGGAAGAGCTGGAAGAGGCCTGGGCCGGCAATATCTGCGCCGCGGTCGGCCTGAAGAACACCTTTACCGGGGACACTATAGCCACAGATTTCCAGCCGGCGGTGCTTGAGCCACCGCACTTCCCCACCCCCGTAGTGTCGGTGGCTATCGAGCCCATGACCCGGGCCGATCAAGACCGCCTTACCGACGCCCTCAGGAAGCTTTCGGATGAAGACCCCACCTTCGTGGTGAGGGTCGACGAAGAGACGGGCCAAACTCTGATGTCCGGCATGGGCGAACTGCATCTTGAGGTGCTGGTCGACCGGATGCGCCGGGAGTTCAACGTGAAGGCCCAGGTGGGGCGCCCCAAAGTGTCGTACCGGGAGACCCTTACACGGCCGTACCGGGCCGAGGGCCGATTTGTGCGTCAGACCGGCGGGCATGGCCAGTACGGCCACGTGGTCCTTGACCTCGAACCCCTGGACCGGGGCGAGGGCGCCAAGTTCGAGAACGCAATCGCGGGCGGGGTAATCCCCCGGGAGTATATCTCGGCGGTGGAAGCCGGGGTCCGGTCGGCGCTGGACAACGGGCCGCTGGCCGGGTATCCTCTCGTAGACTTGAAGGTGTCGTTGGTGGATGGCAGCTACCATCAAGTCGACTCTTCGGAGTTGGCGTTTCGTAGCGCCGCCATGATTGCGATGCGGGAAGGGACCGCCAAGGGCGCCCCGGTCCTGCTGGAGCCCATCGCCAACCTTGAAGTGGTGACGCCCGGAGCCTTTCTCAGTGACGTCATCGGCGATCTGGGGATCAGGCGCGCTCAGATCCGCACCATCGAAGGCCAGGACGACGTTCAGGTGCTGCAGGCCCTGGTGCCGTTGGGGGAGACCTTCTCCTACACCACCTCCTTGAGGTCTATGACCCAGGGGCGAGCTTCCTATACCATGGAGTTCCGGTACTACGAACCGGTGTCCGAGGGTGTAAGGAAAACTCTGGCCAACGTCTGACCGTTAACCATTTGACGCAAAGACGAATGAGGCCCAATCTGGCGAGGGCCAACCCGGAAAAGCGAGCAGGCGGCTCCCGGTAACTAGGAAAGACGGCAAATAGGTAAGATGGTAACTAGGCAAAAAGTACGGATAATCCTCAAGGCGTTCGACCACAAAATGCTGGACCTGTCGACCGGCCAGATAGTGGAAACGGCTGAACGGACCGGGGCCAGAGTTGCCGGGCCGGTGCCTTTGCCCACCAGGATCCGCCGCTTCTGTGTTATCCGGGGCCCTCACGTAGACAAGGACTCCCGGGAACACTTCGAGATAAGGACGCACAAGAGGCTGATTGACATCCTCGAACCCACCTCAAAGACCATCGACTCGTTGACCCGGCTGAACCTACCTGCCGGCGTCGATATCTCGATAAAACTTTAACGGCGGTTTACCCATGCTCCAAGGGTTCCTAGGCAAGAAAATTGGAATGAGCCAGATCTTCTCGGAACGCGGCATTGTTGTTCCCGTAACGCTGATCGAGGCCGGACCCTGCATCGTGACCCAAGTCAAGACCAAGGACACCGACGGCTACGAAGCGGTCCAACTGGGGTTCGACGAGGTCAAGAGGCGCAACAAGCCGATGAGCGGCCATTTCCGGGCCAGCCGCCCCAGCCGCTATTTGCGGGAGGTGGTGGCCGACGACCCGGCCGAGTTCTCGGTGGGACAGCGGGTCGGCGTGGATATTTTCGAGGCCGGCGAGAAAATCGACGTCATCGGGCGTTCCAAGGGCCGCGGTTTTGCGGGCGGTATGAAACGCCATGGTTTCGCAGGCGGCCCCCGTACCCACGGGCAATCCGACCGGGCGCGGGCGCCGGGCTCCATCGGCGGCGGCACCACGCCGGGGAAAGTGTTCAAGGGCACCAAGATGGCCGGTCACATGGGCAACCGCCGGATAACCGTCAAAGGACTCGAAGTTGTGGCGATCGACTCCGATCGCAACATCCTGATGGTCAAGGGGGGTGTGCCGGGCGCCCCGAACAGCCTGCTCCAGATTCGACGCGCCGGCGCCAAGGTCCGTTAATAGCTATGCAAGTCGCAGTGAAGAACCAGTCCGGGGAGACCGTGGAGAGCATCGAGCTCAACGACGCTGTTTTTGGCGTGCCGATGAACCCGACGCTGGTGCATCAGGCCATGGTCATCTACCAAGGCAACAAACGGCACGGCACCCACGACACCAAGACCAGGGCCCAGGTCTCGGGCGGCGGCAGGAAGCCGTGGATTCAAAAGCACACTGGCCGCGCCCGTCAGGGTAGTACCCGGGCGCCCCAGTGGCGTCACGGGGGAGTCGCCTTCGGCCCTCACCCCAGAAGCTACCGGCGAGACCTGCCGCGTCGCATGCGCCGGTTGGCCGTCCGGTGTGTCCTGTCCGATAAAGCGAGGCAGGGCAAGCTGATCTGCCTGGACGCCACGGACACCGTCAACGGCAAGACCCGCTCTATCGCCGATTTGCTCCAGACCCTGGGAGTCTCCACGTCGGTCCTGATGGTGACCAGGGAGTCCGATCAGAATGTCGTGCGGGCCGCCCACAACCTGAAGAAGGTCTGGACTCTTCCGGTAAATCAACTCAATGCGGCGGAGCTTCTGTCGCGGGAGGCCGTCGTCATGACGGTCGACGCCGCCAGGTTTGCGGAAGAAGCCTTCGCAATCGAACCTCATGGCCGGCGTGGCCGCAAGTTCGCTGCTTCCGGGGAACTGGCTGTCGAAGCAGAGCTTGACGCCCCGGCAGATGCGGAAGTTCCAGTCGAAGAAACTCCGGCAGAGGAGACACCGGCCGACGAAGAACAAGCCGACCCTGCTCCCGAAGCCTCGGCTTCGGAACAACCGGCAAGTCGGACCCCCAGTCGCAGCGAAGCTGCGACCGCCGCTGAAGAAGCCACGGCGGAAGTGTCCGCCGGAGGGGTGGACGACGAAGCTCCCGGGCCCGGCCAGGCGGAAGCGGCCGCCAACGGCGACGGGCAGGAGGAAGGGTAGATGGACATCCACAAGGTATTGGTCAAGCCGACCATCACCGAGAAGAGCACCCTTCTTCAGGAAACCGGCAAGTATACCTTTGAGGTCGCGCCCCGGGCCAATAAGGTCGAGATCAAAGAAGCCGTGCAGCGGAATTTCGGTGTCAAGGTGTTGGACGTCAACATTACGAAGCTGCGGGGCAAGAAGAAACGGTACGGCCCTCGGTCGGTCAAACAGCCAGACACCAAGAAGGCGGTCGTCACGCTGCAGTCCGGCGACCGTATCAATATCATAGAGGGGCTGTAGGGTGCGCCGATGCCTTTAAAGAACCTGAGACCAATCACGCCGGGAACCCGGAATGCGGTGCGTCCTTCTTTCGAGGAGATCACCGCCACCAAACCGGAGAAGTCCCTCACATCCCGCAAGCAGAACCATGCCGGCCGGAACAACTGGGGACGCGTCACGGCCCAGGGCCGCGGCGGCGGCCCCAGACGGATGTACCGCCAGGTAGACTTCAAACGGCTCAAAGACGGTGTGCCGGCGCGGGTCAAGTCCATCGAGTACGACCCCAACCGCACCACCAGAATCGCCCTCATCGCCTATGTCGACGGGGAGAAGAGCTACATCCTGGCGCCGGTCGGGCTCTCGGTAGGGGACGTGGTGCAATCGGGCTCCGGGGCCGAAATCAGCCGGGGCAACGCCCTGCCGCTCCAGAACATTCCGACAGGCACCGTTGTACACAACCTGGAGCTAACCCCGGGACGGGGCGGACAACTGGTCCGCGGGGCCGGTACCGGGGCCCAGGTCCTCTCCCGGGAGGGGGAGTACGTTCTCATACGCCTGCCGTCGGGAGAGATGCGCCGCGTATTGCTGCGATGCCGGGCCAGCATCGGCCAGCTCTCCAACCCGGACCACAAGAATGAGAGCTTGGGTAAGGCCGGGGCTTCGCGCCATTTGGGGCGTCGTCCCCACGTCAGAGGCGTCGCCAAGAACCCGGTCGACCACCCGCACGGTGGGGGCGAAGGGCGCTCACCCATCGGGATGCCGGGCCCCAAGTCACCCACGGGCAAACCGACATTGGGATACAAAACCCGGAACAAAAAGAAGGCATCCAGCAAGTTCATTGTTCGCAGAGGTCGGAGACGATAGAATGTCCCGCTCGGTCAAAAAAGGACCATACGTTCATCCAAAGCTGATGAAAAAGGTAGAGGCGTTGCAACGCACCGGGGCCAACACGGTGATCCGAACTTGGGCCCGCGCCTCGATGATCATGCCTGAGATGGTTGGACTAACCATCGGTGTACACGATGGACGGCGGCATGTGCCGGTGTTCATAACTGAAAATATGGTGGGACATCGCCTTGGAGAGTTCTCCCCGACCCGCACCTACCGCGGGCACGTATCCAGGTCGGAACGTTCCAGCCGGGTGAGGTAACCAAGGTGCCGCCAGTACGAGCAGTAGCCAAGAAACTGGGAGCGTCCCATAAGAGGCTGAAACCAATTATCGACCTGGTGCGGGGACAGCTGGTGGATGATGCCCTGAACACACTGCGTCTTCTGCCCTCTCCTTGGGCCAAGTCAGTTGCCAAGGTGGTGCAGTCGGCGGCCGCCAACGCGGAAAACAATATGCTGATGGACCGGGATAACCTGCGCATCGTGCAGATATCAGCCGACAACGCGCCGCCGTTGAAGCGGTTCCGCCCCCGGGCGCGTGGCCGCATGGGCCGCATCACCAAGCGGTCCAGCCACGTTCTAGTGGTAGTCGACGAAGACGAGAGATAGGAGACAGGAATGGGCCATAAGACCCACCCTTACGGGTTCCGGTTGGGGATCATTAAAGACTGGAAAGCTCACTGGTTCGCTCCCAATAGTTCGTCCTATCGCGTACTGGTCTCTGAAGACCTCAGCCTGCGGAACAGCATCAGGGACGAATACAGGTCGTTTGTCGATGCCGGCATCGCCCGGGTCGAGATCGACCGCGGCGCCCAGGACAGCGTGATCAACATCCACTCCGCCCGGCCGGGGATCCTTATCGGACGGGACGGGGAACGGGTCAAGTCCCTCCGGAGCAAGCTTGAGGCGATTACCAAGAGCCGGGTGCAACTGAACATCCTGGAGATTGAGCAGCCCGAAATCAATGCCTACCTCGTGGCCCGAAATGTGGCGGACCAGTTGGAACGCCGGGTGGCATACCGCCGGGCAATGCGGCAGGCGGCCCAACGGGCCATGCAAGCCGGCGCTGAAGGCATCAAGATCATTGTCAAAGGCAGGATTTCGGGCTCGGAAATCGCCAGGGTCGAAAAGTTGATGATGGGCCAGGTGCCCTTGCACACCCTTCGGGCCGACATCGACTATTCCTTGGCAGAAGCCCACACCGTTATGGGACGGGTAGGGGTTAAAGTCTGGGTGTACAACGGCGAGATTATGCCGGCCCGGGCGGAAGAGGTCGAGGAACTGGAGAATATCGAGTTGACGGTCCAACCGGGGGAGCCCGACGAAGCGTTGGCGCTCCTGGAGTTGGAAGAGAACTAGGCCCATGGGCCGGGCTGGTCTGGCCTGATATCAAGATAACCCTGAGCGGGGTTATCACCTGAACGGAGTTATCAAATGTTGCAACCGAAACGCACGAAGTATCGGAAACAGTTCCGGGGTAAAATGCGGGGCGCCGCCACCTCGGGCAACGTGGTCACTTTCGGCGAGGTCGGGATGAAGGCCATGGAGCCGTCCTGGATCACGGCCCGGCAGATAGAAGCGGCCCGTATCGCGGTGACCCGTCACCTGAAGCGCGGCGGCCAGGTGTGGGTCCGGCTGTTCCCTGATAAATCGGTCAGCAAGAAAGCCGCAGAGACCCGTATGGGCGGGGGCAAAGCGGCAGTGGATTATTGGGTGGCCGTGGTGAAGCCGGGGCGGGTTATGTTCGAGGTCGCCGGAGTTCCTCAGGAGGAAGCCGTGGAGGCCTTGCGGCTGGCGTCCCAGAAGCTGCCCATCCAGACCAAGACAGTATTCCGAGACCGGCTGACGGCGGCCGCCGGCAGCGGCATGGCGGCATAGGAGGTTCCCGGTGCGGATCCACGAAGTTAGAGAATTGACCGACGAGCAGTTGGCGGAAGAGCTCACACGGTCCAACCGTGAGTTGATGAACCTGCGTTTTCGGGCGGCGACCAACCAGTTGCCCAACACCAACGAGCCGGGGTCGGTCCGTAAGACGATCGCCCGCCTGCGGACCGTGATCCGGGAACGCGAGATGCTGGAGGAGGCTGGTTAGTGGCGAAGGCGATGCGCAAAGTCCGTACCGGATCGGTGGTGCGGACCAAGCAGGACAAGACCGCAGTGGTGGAAATGGTCTGGAAGCAACGCCACCGGCTTTACCGCAAGCAGGTGCGCCGCGTAGCCCGGTTCTACGTGCACGACCCCGAGAATCAATGCCTTCTGGGTGACGTGGTACGCATTCAGGAAACCCGGCCGATCTCCAAAAACAAGCACTGGCGCCTGTTGGAGATCGTGACCCGGCGAGAGGTCGCCCAGGTCAGGCCCATTGACCTTGAGACGGACGTTGAACCGGTCCTAGGCTCTCGCTCCTATGGTTCGGAAGAGGATGAACTGGCGGAACTCGAACAGGCTCTGGCCGAACTCGAAGACCAGGCGGACGATGAATTGAACGGCGAAGACGCCGGGGACGAAAAAGAGGAATGATTCAGACTTACACCAGGCTCACGGTGGCGGATAACAGCGGGGCAAAGATTATCCGCTTGATCAATATCCCCGGCAGCGGAAAGCGCAAGTTCGCCAGCTTGGGCGACGTGGTGGTCTGCAATGTGCGGGAAGCGGCCCCCAATTCGCCGGTGCGCAAGGGCGACATCGTGCGTGCGGTGGTTATTCGTCAAGCCCAAGGCCATCGCCGCCCCGACGGTACTTACATCAAGTTCGACGACAACGCGGCTGTCCTCATTGGGGACAACCTGTTGCCCCGGGGGACCCGTATATTCGGGCCGGTGGCGCGGGAGCTGCGAGACCGGGGTTTCATGCGCATCGTGTCCTTGGCACCGGAGGTGGTCTAATGCGTATTCGCACCGGCGACACGGTGCTGGTAATCGCCGGCAAGGAAAAAGGCAAGACCGGCCGGGTGGAACGGCAGTACCCGGAAAACGACCGGATTGTTATCGAGGGCGTAAACATTGTCACCCGCCACATGAAGGGTAGGCCCGGTGTGAGGCAGTCCGGCAGGATCCAGAAGGAGGCTCCGGTTCACGCTTCCAACGTGGTCCTGATTTGTAATAAGTGCAACCGGCCCACCAAGCCCCGGACCAGTTTCTTGGATACCGGGGCCCGGGTACGCAGTTGCACCAAGTGTCAGGAAGTAATCGACGATGCTCGATGAAGAAACTCAGCAACCGGAAAACAGTCCGGAAGCCGAACAGGAAGCCCAGCCGGCAGCCGCCAACGGGGCTGCCCCCGAGTCGGATGGCGCCGCTGTAGCTGCGCCCAGGCGTTCTCGTCGCCAACGAACTGGCCGGCAGGAAGGCGGGGTAGCTGTAGCCGATGCGCCGACCGAGCCTGCTCGAGCCCCACGGTTGTTGGAGCAGTACCGGACGGAGATCGTGCCCACCATGATGCGGGAGTTCGGCTACTCCAATCCGATGGAGGTGCCGCGGCTCCAGAAAATCGTGCTCAACATCGGTCTTGGAGAAGCCTTGGTCAACGGCCGGGCTATGGAGGCCGCAACCCAGGACCTCACCACCATCAGCGGTCAGAAACCCGTCACCACGAGGGCCCGCAAGTCCATTGCCGGATTCAAAATACGCCAAGGCAATGCCATCGGGACCGCAGTCACCCTGCGGGGCGCCCGCATGTACCATTTCCTGGACCGGTTGGTGAACACTGCGCTGCCCCGGATACGTGACTTCCGGGGGATACCCCGGCGCGGGCTGGACGGCCGGGGCAACTTCTCTATCGGTATTCGGGAGCAGATTATCTTTCCGGAGATCGACTACAACCAGATCGACCGGATTAGAGGCCTCCAGGTGACCGTCGCCACCACCGCGAAGAACGATGCGGAGGCGCTGCGGCTCTTGGAACTCTACGGCTTCCCCTTCGTTAGAGAAGCGTAACCAAGGCTTAGCGGAGGCTCATTTGGCCAAGACGTCCCTGATCCAAAAATGGCTTAAAAAACCCAAATACCCGGGGCGGGCCTACAACCGGTGTGGACGATGCTACCGGTCAAGGGCCTTTATTCGGCACGCCGGACTCTGTCGCATCTGCTTCCGGGAGTTGGCCCTTACCGGTGAACTTCCCGGGGTGCGGAAGGCCAGCCTTTAGCCAGCCGCCGTGGCCGGACTTTAAGGAGAATTAACGAAAATGCCGGTGACCGACCCCATCGCCGATATGCTGACACGTATACGTAATGCCATACAGGTACGGCACGAATCGGTGATGATGCCGCATTCAAAGATGAAATTGGCTATCGCCCGAATCCTGAAAGAGGAAGGGTTCATTCGGGATTACGACATGCCCAGGGGACAGGCACACCCAACCCTGAGGCTCCACTTGACCTACCGGGAAGGCCGGCAACCGGCCATCGCCGGACTCAAGCGGATAAGCAAGCCCGGCCTCCGGGTCTACGTTGGCAAGGGAGAGATTCCCCGGGTCTACGGCGGTTTGGGACTGGCCATCGTGTCCACATCCAGGGGAGTGATGGCCGGCCGACAGGCTTGGCGCGGCGGAATCGGAGGGGAGTTGCTCTGTTATGTCTGGTAGCGCGACGGTGAATGAAGGCAATGAGGGCCGTACCCTTTCCCGTATAGGCCGCAAGGTGATCCCGCTGCCCGACGGCGTGTCGGTGGAAGTCGGGTATGGGGAGGTGACGGTCACAGGCCCCCGGGGAGCAATCACCCAGACCTATCACCCGGACGTTGTCGTGAAAGTGGATGATGGTGTAGTTGTGGTGGAACGGTTGTCGGAACGCAAGTTCCACCATGCGCTGCACGGGCTGACCCGCAGCTTGATCGCCAACGCGGTGACCGGCGTGACCGACGGCTACACCCGCACCCTGGAATTGATGGGAGTTGGTTACCGGGCCCAGACGGCCGGCGACGGAGTGATTCTGAACGTGGGCTACAGCCACCCCGTGGAAATACACCCCGAGGAAGGAGTGACCATGGAGGTGGAAGGCAACAACCGCGTCCACGTCCGTGGCATCGACAAACAGAAAGTGGGCGCCCTCGCCGCTAGGGTAAGAAAGGCCCGCCGTCCCAGTGCCTACACCATGAAGGGCATACGGTATTCAGACGAAGTGATACGATTGAAACCGGGCAAGGCGGCCGCCCGCAAGGCCTGACGATCCAGATTCGACGCCGTCGGTACAGAGACGCATATGCCAAAAGATAAGAACGCCCGATATTTGAGAAAGGTCCGGCAGCAAAGGGTCCGCAAGAAGGTTGGCGGTACACCCGAACGACCCAGACTCTCGGTTTTCCGGAGCCTCAAGCACATCTACGCCCAAGTCATCGACGACACGACCGGTCGTACGATAGCCGCCGCTTCCAGCCAGGAGGCGGTGAAAGACGGCGGGGGCGATCCCATCGTTCCCAAGACGGCCGTTTCGACCGCCGTCGGGAAAATGGTGGCGGAACGGGCTATGGCCGAAGGTGTGACGAGAGTTGTATTCGACCGTGGTGGCTGCAAGTACCACGGCAGGGTGAAGGCGCTGGCCGAAGGCAGCCGCGAGGGCGGCCTGGAGTTCTAGTGCCGTCTCTCATGGCGGCCTTCACGGCGGGCCGGAAAGACCAGCCGG
Source organism: Dehalococcoidia bacterium (assembly GCA_965220625.1). GTDB lineage: Bacteria > Chloroflexota > Dehalococcoidia > Lucifugimonadales > UBA3495 > VXOI01. Next base: position 164,754 of record CBDCQN010000003.1, on the reverse strand, counting down.
TAAAGATTAGGAGGTCCGATCCTTAATGGTACGAGCGCCAAACAGGCCTCGAGGCGGCGGCCCACCAGGGGGACAACGAGGCGGAGGACCGCCGGGTGGAGGTCCCCGGGGCGGCGGCCCCGGCCGGGGAGGGCAGTTCCGGGACCGGCCGCCCCGCGAAGAAGATACCGGAGGCTTCGCCGAGCGGGTAGTCTTCACTCGCCGTATCGCCAAAGTGGTGAAAGGCGGCAGAAGGCTGCGTTTCAATGCTCTGGTGGTGGTGGGCGACAGCAAGGGTCAGGTCGGTGCCGGCTTGGGCAAAGCCCTCGTCATTCCTGACGCGGTCCGCAAGGGAAACGCCGTTGCCCGGCGGGAAATGGTGACCATCCCACTGCGGGGCAACACCATACCGCAGCAGATCATCGTCAAGAAGGGCGCGACTATAGTGCTGATCAAACCGGCGCGCGAAGGTACCGGTGTCATCGCCGCCGGCGCCATGCGAGCGATATTGGAACTTGGCGGAGTCAAAGACGTGGTGGGGAAGTCCCTCGGCTCCCGGAACCCCATCAATATTGTCTACGCCACTATCGAGGCCCTTCGACAACTCCGGGACCCCGAGGTCGAATTGGCCCGGCGGACCGGAAGGCCCGTTGCCGCTGCGGCGGCCGATTAACCACTGATAGATTCCGGGATATATAACAGGCGCATATTCACCAACCGGGGGCCGGGACTACTTTAATGGCAGAATTGAAAATAACCTGGACCAAGAGCTGTATTGGCCGGCCCAAAAAACAGCGGGAGATCATCCGGTCCTTGGGCCTGCACCGCTTGCATCACACCGTTGTGCATCAAGACTCGCCGACCATCCAAGGGATGGTCAGGAAGGTCATACACTTGCTCAAGGTGGAACAAGTCTAGCAGGAGCCCGGAGGCCGTGGTGACCGGACACTGGGGTAAGACGCGGTGAGGTGGGGAACCCGTAAAACTCTCGAAACGGCTTCGGCTATTCCTTTCGCCTTGCTGCCAGCTGCCGATAGAATCAATCCAGGTACGCGTGACTGCGTATCGTTAACAGGTCGCTTCATATGATGCAACACCAGATACGCCCATCCAACGGGGCGAGAAAACGCCGTAAACGAGTAGGCCGGGGTGACGCCGCAGGGCAGGGCAGCACCGCCGGACGGGGGATGAAGGGCCAGAAATCCCGCTCTGGCAAGGGCCTGAAGGTGGGGTTCGAGGGCGGTCAATTGCCCTTGATCAAGGGCCTGCCCATGAAGCGGGGTTTCAACAACATCTTCAAGACCTATTACTCTCTGGTCAAACTGGAAACCCTGGAGACATTCGACGCGGGGTCGACGGTTACTCCCCAGTCATTGATGGACCAAGGGTACCTTAGAAATCTGAAGCGGCCGGTCAAAGTGGTGGGAGATGGTGAGCTGACCAAGCCCCTGACAGTGGTGGCCGACAAGTTCACCCGCTCGGCGCGGGCGAAAATTCAAGCGGCCAATGGGACGGTGGAGGAAAACACGGCCCAATGATGACTACCGAGGCGCAGGGTGGGCGCTACCCGCGGCTGATTCAGGCGGCAATCGACGCCTTCAGCCTGCCCGACCTCCGCGCCAAAATCCTCTTCACTCTGGCCATCCTGGCCCTGTACCGGTTCATAGCCCACATACCTCTGCCGGGCATCGACCAGGTGGCGTTGGACGAACTTTTCCGCAACAACCAGTTGCTGGGATTCCTGGACCTGTTCAGCGGCGGCGCATTGAGCCGGATGAGCATCGTAGCCCTCGGCGTGTTCCCTTACATCACGGCGTCCATCGTCATCCAGTTGCTCACGCCCGTAATTCCGTCTCTCCAGGAACTGGCCCGGGAAGGCGAGGCCGGCAGGGCCAAGATGAATCGGATTGTGCACTGGCTGACGGTGCCCATCGCTTTGGCCCAAGGCTACGGGCAATTGGTTCTCCTGCAACAGAGCAACGTCCTGACCAGCGTGGGCTTCACTGGCGACGCCGTCCTGCCCACGATGGCGGCCCTGCTATCCATCGCCGCCGGGACCATGTTCCTGGTGTGGCTGGGCGAGTTGATCACCGAACGAGGCATCGGGAACGGTATCTCGTTGATCATATTCGCGGGTATCGTGGCCGGATTCCCAAGGCTGCTGACCCAGGGGTTCCTGGACACCGACAACGTGCTGGGCATTGGCTTCTTTGCCATCATTGGCGTGTTCATCATCGCGTTGATCGTGATGTTCAACGAGGCCCACCGGAGGATTCCGGTGCAATACGGGCGCAGCATATTCCGGGGTGGGCGGATGTACCGGCAAAGCGGTGCGACCTATCTACCGCTGCGCATAAATTCTGCCGGTATGATCCCGTTGATTTTCGCTTTTTCCATTGTCATTCTGCCTGGGACCATCGCTACCTATTTCGCTACCAATACGACCTGGATCGGCGACGTGGCCAACTTCTTCGCCACTCTGCTGGTCCCGACTTCACCCCTCTACTGGGTGCTGGTGTTCATACTGGTCGTGTTGTTCACCTTCTTCTACACCCTGGTTATCTTCAACCAGCAGAACCTGGCGGAAAATCTGCAACGGAACGGAGGGTTCGTGCTGGGCATCAGGCCCGGCAAACCGACACAGGACTACCTGAACCGGGTAATCGTTCGGCTCACATTGGGCGGGGCGATTTTTCTGGGCTTCATCGCCATCGTGCCTTACCTGGCGTCTCTGGTTACCGACGTACAGGCGATTTCCCTCAGCAGCACGAGCCTGTTGATTATGGTGGGCGTGGGACTGGATACATTGCGCCAATTGGAGGCCCAACTCATGATGCGAAACTACGAAGGGTTCCTGAGATAACGTGGCCCAAGGATTGCGGTTGGTCCTGTTTGGTCCCCCTGGGGCGGGTAAGGGTACCCAGTCCCAGCTATTGATCGACCTGTTCGGACTGGACCACGTCAGTTCCGGAGACCTGTTCCGGCAGAACCTGCAACAACAGACGCCCTTGGGACTCCGCGCCAAGGAGTTCATGGACCAAGGGGTGCTGGTCCCTGACGAGGTGACCATCGACATAGTCCTCTCGAAGGTTATGTCGATAGACCCACAGGACGGTTTTATCCTAGACGGCTTTCCAAGGAATACCCGGCAGGCCAAGGAATTGAACGACGCGTTGGAGAGCCGCTCACGAGCCTTGGACAAGGTCGTGCACATCGACGTTTCGGAGCCCGAGTTGGAGCGGCGCCTTGGGGGGCGGTACGTTTGCCGGCAGTGTCAGTCGCCTTATGCTTCGGAGGCAGGCTCCCGGCCGGCGGCCTGTACCCGCTGCGGCGGCGAGCTGTACCAGCGGGATGACGACAGACCCGACGCGGTCAAGCGGCGGATCGAAGTCTATCGGGATGAGACCCTCCCCCTGTTGAGCTTCTACCGGGACCAGGGTTTGCTCGTGGATGTAGCCGGCGACACCTCGGTCGAAGAAGTAAATATGCGGATTGTGGACGCACTGGTTCCCAACCCAACCAATGGAGAGTAGAATAGGAAAGTGAATCGCCAGCGGAAACGGGAAACCGCCTCTACTTCGGCGTCCGCCTATTCCGGGGGGATTACTATTAAGTCGCCCCAGGAACTCGACGCTATGCGCCGTGCCGGCGCGGTGGTCGGGGCTGCCATCGACCTGCTCAAGGCTTCGGTGCAACCCGGTATGACCACCAAAGACCTGGACCGGATCGCCCATCAAGAGATCCTGCGCCACGGCGCGAAGCCCACTTTCAAGGGCTACCGGGGCTTTCCGGCCAGTATCTGCACCTCGGTCAATGAAGAGATAGTCCACGGAATTCCGGGGAAACGGATACTCAAAGAAGGCGATGTCGTCAAGGTCGACGTAGGAGCGACTCTGGATGGTCTCATCGGGGACGCCGCAGTCTCGTTGGCGGTAGGAGATGTCCCTGCCGAGGTCCACGACCTGCTGGAACACACCAGGTTGAGCCTGGAGGCGGGAATCGAGGCCGCCAGACCGGGCGGGCGAGTGGGGGACATCGGGGCGGCGGTGCAGGAGTACGGTGAGTCCCGGGGTTACGGAGTGGTCCGGGAGTTCGTGGGGCACGGCGTAGGACGCTTCCTTCACGAGGACCCCCAAATCCCCAATTACGGCCAGGCCGGAATGGGTGCGCTGTTAAGGGTGGGGATGTGTATCGCCATTGAGCCCATGCTGAACATGGGGGACTGGCGGACGAGGGTTTTGGAAGACAATTGGACGGTGGTCACCGCCGACGGTAAGCTGTCGGCCCACTTCGAACACACCCTCGCCATCACCGAATCGGGGCCGGAAGTCCTGACAGTCCACGGCTGAGGGGCGGCTGCCGCCGGGTATGGACCGGCAAGGGCTGGAATTGACCCAGAAAGGGGATATATGGCAAAGAAACAGGCAATCGAGGTGGAGGCCAGCGTCAAAGAGGCCCTGCCCAACGGGATGTTCCGTGTCGAACTGCCCAACGATCACGAGGTCTTGGCCCATGTTTCGGGCAAGATCAGGATGCACTTCATCCGCGTACTGCCGGGGGACAGGGTGTTGGTGGAGCTTTCGCCCTACGATCTGACCCGCGGCCGCATAACGTACCGGTTCAAGTAAAGACCAGGGGCGTCCGGCCTGATAAGGGCGGCGCCAACCGGCGACCAAACACGGAAGGGTTTATTGCGTGAAAGTTTCAGCATCGGTAAAACCCAGGTGTGACAAGTGCCGCGTAATCAGACGCAAGGGCAGGGTCCGGATTATCTGTGTCAACGCCCGGCACTCCCAACGGCAGGGCTAGAGGCCCGGACCAATCCAAGGGATTTAATTCCCGGGAATTATTCACGGGACCTAAAGGAGGCAGCGTGGTTCGAATAGCCGGAGTAGACGTACCGGACCGCAAGCGGGCCCACGTGGCCCTGCGGAGCATCTACGGCATCGGCCCCAAGGCGGCCGAGGAAATCGTGCTCAAAGCAGAGCTTGATACAGTGATACCGCCTCGGATGAATGAACTCACCGAGGGCCAGATAGACCGGATCAGAGAGCTGGTGGACCGGGACTATATCTCGGAAGGCGACCTGCGCCGAGAGGTGAACCAGAATATCCGCCGGCTCATCGAAATCGGTTCGTATCGCGGCCTGCGCCACCGCCGCAACCTTCCGGTGGCCGGACAGCGGACCCGGACCAACGCCCGCACCCGCAAGGGACCGCGCCGCACTGTAGCCGGACGCGGCCGGCGGACCGGCGGAAAGAAGTAGGGGTGATGTATGCCTAGACCAAGGACCCGGCGCCGTGAGCGGCGCTCCGTGCCCCAGGGGCGCGCCTATATTTACTCTACGTTCAACAATACGCTGGTCAGTATCACCGACCCCCAGGGGAACGTGATCTCTTCCGCCAGCGCCGGAACGGTCGGGTTCAAGGGGTCCCGCAAAGGCACGGCCTTCGCCGCCCAGAGGGCAGCCGAACAAGCAGCCCGTCGCGGCATGGACTCCGGCCTGCGGCACATCGACGTTTTGATCAAGGGCCCCGGAGCGGGCCGGGAAGCCGCTATCCGGTCTTTGCAAGGGGCGGGGCTCATCGTAACCAGCATCAGGGACGTGACGCCCATCCCGCACAATGGGTGCCGTCCACCCAAGCGAAGGAGAGTGTAGTCCTACACTTATGGGAAGATATATAGGTCCCGCCTGCCGCCTCTGTCGGCGGTCCGGCGAAAAGTTGTTCCTCAAAGGGGACCGGTGCTTCACTCCCCGCTGCGCCTTCGAGAAGAGGCGCAACCCGCCGGGCGACGTTTCACGCCGCCGTCGTCGGCCCTCCGACTACGGAGTACACCTGTTGGAGAAGCAAAAGGCCAAGTACATCTACGGAGTGCTGGAATCCCAGTTCCGTAAGTACATGGACGAAGCCTTCAACTCTCCGGGCGTGACCGGAATGAACCTGCTGCGCAGCTTGGAACGTCGGCTGGACAACGTGGTGTTCCTGCTGGGTTTCGCCGATTCCCGGAAGCAGGCCCGGCAAATGGTGTTGCACGGCCACTTCACGATTAACGGCCGGAAGACCGACGTCCCTTCCTACTCGGTGAAGGCCGGCGACATGATTAGCTGGAAGGAGTCCAAGAAGAGCACCGACTTCTTTGCCGAACGGACCCAGGGGATACCCAAGCGGCCCGTTCCGGCATGGTTGTCGTTGGACCTGAGCGAGATGACAGGCAGAGTCGACTCTATCCCGGCCGACGAAGACCTGCAAACGACCGTTGATTCCCGATTGATTGTTGAGTTTTACTCGAGGTAGTTCGGTAGATGCTAGACACCTATGTCCTTCCCTCCGGACCGCCGGAGGAGGCGCCACAGTCGGTAAAGCCCGACATCCGGGTCATGGACTCGGAGGAGACTTACGGAAAGGTGGCGGTGGAGCCGCTCCAACGGGGATTCGGCCTTACTATCGGCAACCCGCTGCGGCGGATCCTGCTGAGTTCCACCTGCGGCAGCGCCATCACGTGGGTCAAGATTGACGATGTGGTCCATGAATACACAGCGATCTCCGGCGTGAAAGAGGAGGTGATGGAAATCCTCCTCAATGTGAAACGCATCCGCATTCGATCACGTACGGAGCGGCCGGGCAAGATGCGTTTGGACGTGACCGGCGAGGGACGAGTCTGCGCCGGCGATATCTCCACCTCCAGCGATTTCGAAATCGTAAATCCGGAGCTGCACCTCGCCACCCTCGACGCGGAGAACTCCCACCTCGCGATTGAATTCAACGTCGAACAGGGCGTGGGTTATCAACCCGCGGTCCAGAGCGACGGCGTGTCCAACCCATCCGTGGGGGTGTTGCCGGTCGACGCGGTCTTCAACCCGGTCCGTAAGGTGAACTACAACGTGGAACGCCGGCGGGTCGGACAGGTCACCGACTTCGAGCGGCTGGTGATGGAAGTCTGGACCGATGGCACCATCAGACCGGTCGAAGCGGTGCAACAGGCCGCCGAAAACCTGGTCAGCCATTTCTTCCTGTTCAGCAACCTGAACCGGGGCGCCGGTTCGCGGGTTGACCGAACGCCGATGGTGGTCTCTCCCGAGGTCTACCAGACCCCGATAGAAAGGCTGGAGTTGACCCCCAGGACTCTCAATTGCTTGAAGAGGGCCCACATCAGCAGAGTCGGCGAGGTCCTGGAGATGAGCGACGACGAACTGCTGAAGATACGAAACTTCGGGGACAAGTCTTTAGTAGAGTTACAAGAGAAACTTGTGGAACACGGCATCGGCCGTCCCGATGGTACGGGAACCCTCTCTGCGTTGGGGTCCCAGTCTGTGGACATCACGTCAGAGGACTTGGACGAGCTCATCGGAGGCGAGGTAGCGACGGCGCCCGGCGCGGGAATGTCCATTACCGACCTGGACGCCGATGCACCCGTCGGCGACGAGCTTGACGAAGCCGAAACGGAGGCCGGAGCTGGAGCCGAAACCGATGCTGATGAGGAGGAGGAGGACTTTTAATCATGGCTTCTCATCGCGTCAAAGGCAGAAAGTTAAGCCGCTACCGGGACCAGAGGATCGCGTTGCTGCGCGGCCTGGTGTCGGAACTGATCGTCCACGAACGCATCACTACCACCCTGGCCAAAGCCAAAGAGACCCGGGTGGTGGCGGAAAAGCTGATAACCCACGGCAAGAAGGGCGCGGCGGACGAAACCCGGACCTTGCACCAGCGCCGGCTGGCAATGGCCGAGCTACCCAGGAAGCAAGTTGTCAAGAAGGTGTTCGATGACCTGGCTCCCCGCTACGCCGAACGGCCCGGAGGGTACACCCGCATCGTCAAGCTGGGGCCCCGTGCCGGTGATGCCGCCGAGATGGCGGTAATTGAATTGGTATAACGGAGTTTCGAGTACCGGAGTCAATATCAGCGGAGTTAGCATAAATAGAAGAAAGTAGGGTCCGTCAATTAGATGAGGGCCGGGCAGACGAGTGTGAGGCCGGGTTGGCTCCGGAAGACCGGCGGTGGAGGGTAGCGCTCTTGGTGGAATACCAGGGCACCCGCTACGCCGGTTTCCAACTGCAACGGGAGGCGCCAACGATACAAGGAGAGCTGGAGCAGGCCTTGGCGCGGTTCACGGGGAGCGAGATTCGCATCAGGGGAGCCAGCCGCACCGATTCCGGCACCCACGCCGAAGGCCAGGTGGTGGATTTTCTCACTACCGCCCGCCGTCCTCTAGAGCGATTCCGGCCCGCCCTCAATTATTACCTGCCGGAGGATATACGAGTAAGGGACGCCTGGCGTGTGTGTGTGGACTTCAATTCGAGGCGGAACGCCTGCAGCCGGACTTATCAATACAAAATCCTTAACCGCGATTGTCCGTCCGCCCTGCGCCGCCACACCCACTTGTGGATTAAAGAGGGGCTGGACACTCAATTGATGGGCGAGGCGGCCGGGGCGCTATTGGGGACCCACGATTTTCGGCCCTTGGCCCCCCAGCACCCGGCGGACCGTAGTGCGGTGAGAAGGGTATACCGGTGGGAAGTGAAACGGCAGGACGATACCGTAATCATCGAGTGTGAAGCCAGCGGCTTCCTCCGGCAGCAAATCAGGAAAACCAACGCGATATTGACGGAGATAGGCAAGAAGCAACTACCAGCGGAGTTGATGAAACAAGCGCTTGAGGGCGGAACGCGGTTCGCGAAGGCCCTCCCGGCGCTGCCAGCCCACGGCCTGTGCTTAATTAAGGTAAAATACCCCTCTCTGCCCGAGACGGGACTCACCGGAACGAAGAATGAAACGAACTAGCACGTATTTCCCCAAACCCGGCGACGTGGCCGATAACTGGAAGGTAGTCGACGCCACCGGCCAGACCCTGGGTAGGTTGGCCCGGGATATCGCGGTTTCCCTTCTGGGGAAGGACAAACCGACCTATACCCCCCATACCCTCACGGGCGACTTTGTGGTGGTGCTGAACGCCTCCAGGATCAGGGTGACGGGGCGTAAGACCACCCAGAAATACTACTACCGCCACAGTGGATACATAGGCAACCTCAGGTCGATGCGTCTAAGGGAAATGATGGAAACCCGTCCCGAACGCGTCATTGAGTTGGCGGTAAAGGGCATGCTGCCCCGAAATCATCAAGGGCGCCAGATGCTCCGGCGGCTCAAGGTCTACGCCGGGGCGGAGCACCCACATCAAGCGCAGGTGGCCCAAGCGCCCCAAACCGGGGCCGGTGAGCGACCGGCCGAAACCGCCGACGGAGGATAAGACCAACCTTGGTGCAATTAGAGGCAGTCCAGCAGTACTACCATGGCACCGGCAAACGCAAGACGGCCATCGCCCAGGTCCGGCTCTACCAGGACGCGGGCGGCCCCATCATAGTAAACGGCAAGCCGATGGACGAATACTTTGGCTGGTCGACCTGGCAGGGAGTGGTCAACGACGCTTTCCGGGTCAGCAACACGACGAACCGGTTCCGGGTAGTTGTCAAAGTGCTGGGGGGCGGGGTGAACGCTCAAGCGGAGGCCGTTCGGCACGGTATCGCCAGGGCCCTCGTGTCCTACGACGAGACGCTGAAACCCGCGTTGCGCCGTGCCGGCTACATCACCCGCGACGCGAGAATCAAGGAAAGCAAGAAATACGGACTGAAGCGGGCGCGCCGCGCACCCCAGTACACGAAGCGTTAACGGTAATCCGCGGGGGGCCGGGAGTCCGGACTAGACGCCCAGATAGGCCGACGCCGAGTCCAACATCCGGGTCACCTTCTCGGCAGAGTCGGCCTCGGCATAGATGCGTAGCAACGGTTCGGTGCCGGAGAACCGGGTGGCCAGCCATCCGTCCTCGAAATGCCACCGGCGTCCGTCGATAGCGTCGGATCCCACCACCTGAAACTCTCCCAATTGCGTCACGCCCGGACCGTTCACCAGGTTCTGGATTCGTTCGCGTTCCAGCGGTTCGAACTCTATATCCCGCCGGTGGTAGAAGTGGGGACCGACCCGTTCGAACAGGTACTCCATCAATTGGGATGGGCTCTTGCCCGTGGCGGCCATGAATTCCAAGACGTAAAGACCGCTTAGAATCCCGTCGCGGTCGGGCACGTGGCCCCGGAAAGCGAAGCCACCGCTCTCCTCTCCGGCCATGACCGCGCCAAGCTCGTCCATGCGGGGGCCCATGTTCTTGAAGCCCACGGGGGTTTCGTGAATATCGACGCCGAACATCTGCCCCATCTTGTTCAGTGCTTTTGACGCCGTGACGCCCTTGATGATCGACCCGCGCAACCCTTTTTGCTCCAGTACGTAAAGGGCCAACAGCGAGAATGTATCCAGGGTAGTGACGAAGCGTCCGTGTTCGTCAATGACACCGACTCGGTCCGCGTCGCCGTCCAAGGCGATGCCGACCGATGCTCCGGACCCGGGCACCCGGGCTAACGCCTCTTCCAGGTTCCGTGCTATGGGTTCCGGTTGCGCCATTCCGGGGAACGCCGGATTGCGGTGGCCGCGCAATTCCTCCACCGTCGTCTTTCCGCCGGACAGCAGCGTCGGCAGGAAGCCGCCGCCGGCCCCGTGCATCGCATCAACCACGACTTTGAACCTGGCGTCACGTATGGCGGGCAAGTCCACCAACGAGGTGATGTGCTCGAGGTAAGGTCCGGCAGGGTCGATTTCTTGGACCAAGCCGGAGACCCGCCCCGCCGCGATTGTCGCAGGGTCCACCGGGCTGCTCTCCGCGATCAATACTTCCAGATGGTCGGTGAGCTCCTGGGTCGCGCTGCCGCCGTACTCTGACTTGACTTTGAACCCGTTCCATTCCGGCGGGTTGTGGCTGGCGGTAATGATCACCGCCCCGGCCGCGCCGTGGCGGAGCACGTTGTAGCTCAGTGTTGGCGTGGGGACGGGCCGGTCGGCCAAATAGACCTTTATACCTTGGGAGGCGCAGACCCCCGCCACTGTTGACGCGAACTCGGAGGAGAGGAAACGGGTATCGTAGCCCACCACCAGCCCCCGGTCGGCCGTGCCTGAATCTATCAGGTAACGACAAAGTCCCAGGGCGCAGCGGGCTACGTTGGCGAAGGTGAAACGGTCGGCGATGATGTCACGCCAACCGTCGGTGCTAAAGCGGATTTCGCCCACTACGTGCCGAGTCCGGCTTCGCGGCGAAGGAGGTCCGCCTTATCGGTCTTCTCCCAAGGCAGGTCGAGGTCGGCGCGGCCGAAGTGTCCATAGGCGGCCGTCGGGCCATAGATGGGACGCCGAAGGTCCAGGTCTTCGATTATCGCGCCAGGACGCAAATCGAAATGGGTCAGGACCAATTCTTCGATCTTCTCGTTGGGCAGGTGGTTGGTGTCGAAAGTTTCGACAGAGACGGAGATGGGCTGGGCCACGCCGATGGCGTAAGAAACTATGACCTCCACGCGGTCGGCCAGGCCGGCGGCCACGAGGTTCTTGGCCACATAGCGGGCGGCGTACGCGCCGGACCGGTCGACCTTGGTGGGATCCTTGCCGGAAAAAGCGCCGCCGCCGTGGCGGGCGATGCCGCCATAGGTGTCGACCAGAATCTTGCGGCCTGTGAGACCCGTGTCGCCTTGGGGCCCGCCGATAACGAACCAGCCGCTGGGATTCACGTAGTACTTCGTGTCGTTATCCAGCAGTTCGCTGGGCACCACCGGTTTGATCACGTGTTCGAGGATGTCCTGGCGGATGATCTCGGTGAACGCGCCCCGGTCCTCTTGGTCCTCGTGCTGGGTGCTGATGACCACGGCTTCCACCCGGTGGGGTTTGCCGTAGCGGTATTCCACCGTGACCTGGGACTTGCCGTCAGGACCCAAGTAGGGAATGGTCCTGTCTTTGCGCATGGCCGACAGCCGTTCCACCAACCGGTGGGAAAGGTCGACGGTCAGCGGCATCAGGCTCTCGGTCTCATTGCAGGCGAACCCCACCATCATTCCTTGGTCGCCGGCGCCGGTGGACCGCCGGGCGTCGTCGTCGCCGTTGGTGCGGTGTTCCAGAGAGGTGGTGACGCCCACGCTGATGTCGGCCGATTGCTGGCTGACGTGGGCCATGACGCCGCAGGAGTTGCCGTCGAGCCCGTACTTCACGTCGGTGTAGCCAATGTCCAACATTACTTGCCGGGCGATCTCGTTGAAGTCCAAATGGGCCTTGGAAGTAATCTCGCCGGTGACCATCACCAGGTTCTTGGTTGCCACGGTCTCGCAGGCCACCCGGCTCATGTGGTCCCCGGCCAGGGCGGCATCGAGCACCGCGTCGGATATCTGGTCGCATAGTTTGTCGGGGTGGCCTTCGGTTACTGACTCGGAGGTCAGCAGGTATTTGGGAGACGTTCCAAAAAGTAGTGCCATTCCATTCCTCCTGGAGCTGGGGACTAGGTCCCTTCTTGCCAGCTTTCCTGATATTTCTGTTGTTCGTTGCTGAGGGAGTCTATGTTGATTCCAAGGGACTCCAGCTTCAACCGGCCGACCTCCTGGTCGGTGTCCCTCGGGACCGAGTGCACTCCCGCCGCGAGTTGGCCCCGGTTCTTGACGATGTACTCGACAGATAGCGCCTGGTTGGCGAAGCTCATGTCCATCACCGCAGAGGGGTGACCCTCGGCGGCGGCCAGGTTGATGAGGCGTCCGTCGGCCAGCAGGTAAATCTTGCGCCCGTCGCCCATCACGTACTCCTCCACGAAGGGGCGCACCTCCCGGTGGGAGACGGCCATCTCCTGGAGGGCCGGTATGTCGATTTCCACGTTGAAATGGCCGCTGTTGGCCAAGATGGCCCCGCTAGGCATCACCTGCATCTGCTCCCGGCCGATGGCATGGATCCCGCCGGTTACCGAAATAAAGACCTCACCGGCCCGGGCCGCCTCCACTCCTTTCATCACGGTAAACCCGTCCATCACGGCCTCCAGCGCTCTGATGGCGTTGGTCTCGGTGACGATTACGTGGGCGCCCATTCCCCGGGCTCGGGACGCGACGCCGCGGCCGCACCAACCGTAGCCGACGACGACCACCCGGCGGCCCGCCCAAAGAATATTGGTGGCCCGGGTGATACCGTCCAGGGTGCTCTGTCCGGTCCCGTAGCGGTTGTCGAAGAAGTGCTTCGTCTCGGCGTCGTTCACCGCGATGATGGGGTACCTGAGCTGGCCGTCCCGGGCCATGGCGGTGAGGCGGATCACGCCGGTGGTGGTCTCCTCGGTCCCGCCGATGACTTCAGGCACCAACTCGGCGCGCTGGGTGTGCAGGATGGTTACCAGGTCCGCGCCGTCATCCATGGTTACGTGGGGTTTGGCCTCCAGCACGGCGTTCAGGTGACTGTAATAGGTCTGGTCGTCCTCGCCCTTGATGGAGAAAGTGGGGATGCCGTACTCGCTCACCAGCGCGGCAGCCACTTCGTCCTGGGTGCTAAGCGGATTGCTGGCGCAGAGGTGTACCTCCGCCCCGCCGTCCCGCAGCGCCAACGCCAGGTTGGCAGTCTCTGAGGTAACGTGCAAGCAGGCCGCCATTCGCAACCCGGCCAGTGGCTTCTCCTTGGCGAAACGTTCCCGTATGAGGTTCACCACCGGCATTTCGCGTCCGGCCCATTCGATCCGGTTTACTCCGTCTTGTGCCAAGGAGAGGTCTTTGACGTCCCCCTGCGCCCGTTGTGTAGCCAATCGATACTCCTTGATAAAATAATTTCTGACTCAACCCGGTTGAACAGAATTCCGGCGGAGGTTGCCGCCGTGCAGCCGGGAGCTAGGGGTCGTTCCCAAGGGAGGTCGGGTGCCCTCCGGCGATCCAGGAAGGCGTTCCGTCCTCAATGTTGTAGAGGTTTGCGGTGTCGTACCCCATTGACGATGCGACCTCGCAGGCCAGCCCGCTGCGGACGCCGGCCGCGCAGATGAACAACAGTTTTTTGTCCTGCGGCACTTGGTCGATGCGGTCGGCGAGATCGTCGATGGGTATGTGGATGGCTCCGGCGACGTGGCCGGTCACCCATTCGTCGTCGCGGCGCACGTCTACGACAACGGTGTTTCCCGGATCGCTGTCCAGAATCTGCCGCGCTTCGTTTGAGTCCACACGGTAATACGGTTCGCCGGGGTCCTGCCTTGGCATGGTCGTCCCTCCATTTATAGTCGGCCCGGTATCAGACTCGATAGCCAACTGAGTTCTTCGGGCCGAAACTCACCCGAAGTCACCACAACACTCAGGGGAATCCTGGGGCGGATCCTCAGGCGAAATACCGGGCCGTGATCGGCCCCAGCTTTCGGCGCAGGTCCTCGGGGACCTCTTCCCTGCGAGTAATGATGGCGTCCTTCAAGGACGACCCGCAGGGGCAGCCGCGCTCCCCGGCCAACGCCGGTATGCAGCGGCGCAAAAGCTCTTTGGATGTCGCCACGTTCTTGGTCAGGTTCTGCACCACCAGTTCGACACTGACCGTCTCTTCGCTTTCGTGCCAACAGTCGTAGTCTGTGATCCAGGCCATAGTGGAGTAGCACATTTCGGCTTCCCGAGCCAATTTCGCTTCGGGAAGGGCGGTCATGCCGATGATGTCTGCGCCCCATGACCGGTACATGAACGATTCCGCCTTGGTGGAAAAGGCCGGACCCTCCATCACCACCATAGTGCCGCCGGCGTGAACGTTGATGTCCATTGGGCCGGCCGCGTCCAACACGGTCCGGCTGGTATCGGCGCAGAACGGTTCGGCCAAGCCGACGTGGGCCACCACGCCGCCGTCGAAGAATGTGTTTTCGCGCAGCCGGGTCCGGTCGATCAACTGGTCCGGAATCACGAGGTCCAACGGGGCCAATTCCTCCTTGAGACTGCCAACAGCGCTCACGGAGATGATCCGTTCCACCCCCAGCGTCTTCAGGGCGTAGATGTTGGCGCGGGCGGGTATGAAGGAGGGATTGAAGCGGTGCCCCCGGCCATGGCGTGGCAGGAAAGCCACCCTCACGCCTTCCAAGGAGCCCAGGACCACTGAATCACTGGGGCTGCCGAAGGGGGTGTCGATGTTGACGAAATCGACGTCGGTCATGCCGTCCATGGCGTACAGACCGCTGCCGCCGATTATCCCTATCGTCGCCCCCTGGGCCCCCTGCGTTCTCACGATTACCCCGACAGCTCCCCGGTCCTTTTCGCGGCCGCCAGCCGCACGGCCATCATCAGGTTCTCCGGGTAGGGAGACCGGGCGACCCCGGCTTCAGTCACGATGGCGGTCACGTACCGGTGGGGCGTCACGTCGAAGGAAGGGTTGACCGCGTTGACCCCCTCTGGCGCGGTGGGTTCACCGCGAAAGCGGGTAACCTCTTCTTGGGGGCGCTCCTCGATTTCAATTCGGTCGCCGTCGTCCAAATCGAGGTCGATAGTGCTGGTGGGAGCCGCCACGTAGAAGGGAATGCTATTTTCCCGGGCCAAGACCGCCAGGCTGTAGGTGCCGATCTTATTGGCCGTATCGCCGTTGGCTGCGATGCGATCGGCGCCGGTGATGACGCAACCGATCTCCCCCCGGCGCATGAGGGAACCGGCGGCGGAATCCACCAGCAGGGTTGCCGGGATTCCCAGCTTCCGGAACTCCCACGAGGTCAGTCGTGCGCCCTGCAGCCAAGGACGGGTCTCGGTGTTGAAAACCCGGAACCGTTTGCCGTCTTCCCACCCGGCCCGTATCACTCCCAATGCGGTGCCGAAGGCCGAAGTGGCGAGAGCGCCGGTATTGCAATGGGTCAGCACCGACCCGCCGTCGGGCATCAATGTCTTGCCGTGTTCGCCCATCAACCGGTTGATGGCTTCGTCTTCACGTTGAATTTCCACCGCCTCCGCCAGCAGAAGGTCCGGTATGGCGGCGGTGTCGGCGGCGGTTGCGGCGAGGTCCATCATCCGTTGGACGGCCCAGTGCAGGTTGACGGCGGTGGGCCGAGTCGACCGGATCAGCGCGGCGGCCTCCGCCAACTCCGACCGGAAGGAGTCCCTATCGGTACTTTTCGAATCGCTGGCCAACTCTCTGGCGGCCATGGCCACCGCATAGGCGGCGGTGACCCCGATTGCTGGAGCTCCCCGGACCCGCATTTCGCGAATGGCGGCGGCGGCCCCCCGGTAGTCGCCGACCTCAACGATCGCTTCCTCGGCGGGCAGCTTGGTCTGGTCCAGTAGTTGAAGCCTGCCATCGGCCCACTGGATAGGCCGGATTTCGTTCAACAAGCAGCTCCTGTCGGGGTATAGTTCTGGGGCAAACCGGGTCCAAACATTAAAAAAGCTTCTCCAACGAGAAGCTCAACAAACTCTGAGCCCCCCTCATATCTCGCTCGACTGGAATTCCCAGTCCAGAGCGCCGGAATTAGCACCGTATCCGGGCCTCAAATGAAGGCCGGGACCGGTTGCTAGGCTTCGTCGGGCCGTCCCCTCAGCCGTTCTCTATAAAGGGTCACTGAGCAGGTATTTTGTTGTTAATGCCGACCGCAATGTGGCTTCAATACTACTAAGGGCCCCCAACGGTGTCAAGGACGGGCTGCGGGACCACGTTTTTCGACGCACCCGCAGCCGGGCTTGGTTGACAGCCACGAAGGCCCGCCAACATAATACTTGGCGCAAGCTCGGGAGATCGTTCCCGTAATTCGCAAATTGGGCGTATACCAGCCGCAATGACCAGTCCAAACTTGGCGCCGCCAGCGGACGAATTCGGGCTGTTTACCGACCTCTACGAACTCACCATGGCCCAAGCCTATTTTGACCAGGGTATGTTTGCGCCCGCCACCTTCAGCCTGTCCGTCCGCAGCTACCCCGCCAACCGCGGCTACCTGGTTTCTGCCGGCCTGGACGACGTGCTGGAATACCTGGCGCTTCTGAACTTCGGAGACCGGGCGGTGGACTACCTGAGGTCAACCGGCATCTTCGGCGGTGATTTTCTGGAATACTTGCGGGGCGTCCGGTTCACCGGCGATGTCCGGGCCATTCCGGAAGGGCGCCTCTTTTTCGCGGACGAACCGGTCCTGGAGGTCAGCGCCCCGATTATCGAAGCCCAGTTGGTGGAAACCTACGTCATCAACCAGGTCAACCTGCAGTCGACCCTGGCGACCAAAGCGGCCCGCTGCGTTTGGGCCGCCCAAGGCCGCGGCATCGCCGACTTTGCTTCCCGCCGGGCCCAGGGCACTGACGCGGCAATGAAGATGGCCCGGGCCAGCTATATTGCCGGGTTCCAGTCCAGCAGCAACGTGCTGGCCGCCAGCCAATACGGGATTCCCCCGGCTGGCACCATGGCCCATTCGTTCATTTCGAGCTTTCCGTCGGAGATCGAGGCTTTCCGGGCCTACGCCGAGTCCTTCCCCACCCGCACGGTCCTCCTGGTAGACACCTATGACACCGTGGCCGGCGCCTGGAACGCCGTGGAAGTCGCCAAAGAGATGGAAGCCAAGGGCCACCGGTTGCTGGCCGTCCGGTTGGACTCCGGCGACTTCGATCAATTGAGCCGGCAGGTCCGGGGGGTTCTCGACTCTGTGGGGCTCGATTACGTGAAAGTGCTGGTCAGCGGGGGACTCGATGAATACCAGGTGGAGTCCTTGGTGCGGGCGGGAGCCCCAGTCGACCTGTTCGGAGTCGGCACCAAGGCCGGAGTTTCGGAAGACGCCCCTTCGTCCGACATGGCCTACAAGCTGGTCTGCTTCGACCAACGCCCGGTGATGAAACTCAGCACCGGAAAGGTGTCCCTGCCGGGCTCCAAGCAAGTGTTCAGGATGCGGGACGAAGACGGGAAGCTGTCCCGGGACGTTATCGGCCTGCAGGACGACGCGCCGGCCGGAGCGGAGGCGGTGATGGAAGAAGTGATGCGCCATGGAATGCGCACTTCGCCGCCACCCCCGCTGGAAGAAGTGCGTGAACGGTTCCGGAAAGAGTTCGAGTCGCTGGAGCCACGCTTCAAGGCATTGAACAACCCACCGCGCTATCCGGTGTCCATCAGCCCGCGTTTGCGGAGACTTGCCGCCGCAGTAAAGGAAGAGGCCGTGTTGACGAACATCTCGGGCGATGGCTCTTAGCCTCGGGCCCGCCGCCTCAATCAGCTTAGAGAAGTGACTGTCCTATGAAGACCGCCGTTTGCATCAAATACGTTCCCGTCATCTCGCGTATGCAGTTCGACTACGAAGCCAAGACGATCGTCCGGGATGGGGTCCCCTCCGAGGTCAACCCCTTTGACCTGCTTGGGGTGGTCCGTGCCGCCGAGCTGAAGAGCGGTCCGGACGACGAAGTCGTGGTCTTGACCATGGGTCCGCCCGGCGCGGCGGAGGGCCTCACCGACTGCCTGGCCTTGGGCGCGGACCGGGCCGTGCTGGTCACCGACCGGGCGCTGGCCGGTTCCGATACTCTGGCCACCTCCAGAGTCCTGGCCTTGGCGCTGGCCCGGGAACAGCCGGACCTGATCATCTGCGGGCGCAACAGCACCGACGGCGAGACCGGCCAAGTGGGGCCGGAGGTCGCCGAGCTTTTGGGGCTGCCCCACCTCAGCCACGTGCGCAAACTGGACCTGTCCGCTGACCGTCGGGGAGTTGTGGCTGAGCGCATCACCGACGAGGGGTTCCAGGTGCTGGAATGCCCTCTCCCCGCCGTGGTCTGCGTTACCGAGGGCGTGGCCCCGGAGCTCTACCCCAGCCAGGAGCAGATGGAGGGAGCCCAAAGCAAGCCCACGAGCCAGGTCAGCGCCGCCGACCTGACCAGCGATACATCGCTCTTCGGCGCGGAAGGCTCGCCGACCTGGGTCAGCGAGATCCGGCTGGTGGAGCCCAACCGCTTGGGCGTACGCCTCGAGGACGCCGAGCCTGGGGATGCGGCGCGACAGGTGGCCGCTTCCGTGCGCGACCGCCTCGCGGAGCTGGCCCAAGCAACGCCCGTAGACTCCCGGGCCGTGTTGCCTCGATTCCCGGACAGCCGGGAGCGCAGCGTTTGGGTAGTCGCGGAAACCACCAGAGACGGATTGGCCCATGTAACCCTGGAGATGCTGGGCAAGGCCCGGGAAATGACCGCCGTAACGGAGAGCGAGGTAGTTGCGGTAGTCATAGCCAGCAACGGCGAGTCCTCGGCGCAGAGCCTGGCGGACCAAGGAGCCGACCGCGTCCTGGTGCTGGACAACTCTTCAATGGGGCCGGTCTGCAGCCGGGCGGTGAGCCAGGCGTTGGCCGCCGTCGTGGACAACGAGCGGCCCTACGCAATCCTGTTCGCGTCCACCGCCGACGGCCGCGACCTGGCGGCGCGGTTGGCCGCCAAGCTGGAGTTGGGTCTGACCGGCGACGCCATTGACCTGGAGATCGATGACGAGGGCCGGCTGGTGCAGTTGAAACCCGCGCTGGGCGGAAACGTCGTGGCCCCGATCCTCTCCAAGACACTGCCCAACCTGGTCACACTGCGGCCCGGACTGCTTACCCCGGCTGTCCCGGAACCCGGTGCGACAGCCTTGGTGGAGCAGGTCCCCGCTCTGCCCTTCGATGGGCCGGACGTGCGGCTGGTCAGCGAAGAATTCCAGGAAGACCAGGAAGGACTGGAGTTGGCCCGGGCCCGGGTGGTGGTTGGGCTGGGTATGGGCGTCGGCGAAGACAACGTGGCCCGTGTCGTCGAGATGGCCCGCTCCATCAACGCCTCGGTGGCCATAACCCGCGACGTCTCGCACGAGGGATGGCTGCCTCAGCAGCTACAAGTCGGTATCAGCGGCCGCACCATCGCTCCCACGGTCTACGTGGCCGTGGGCATCCGCGGAGCTTTTAACCACACCGTCGGCCTGCAGCGGGCCGGAATCATCGTGGCGGTCAACCAGAGCCGCCGCGCCACCATCTTCCGTTCCGCCGATTTCGGCATCGTCGGCCCGTGGGAAGAGTTCCTGCCGCCCTTAATCGAAGAGCTGCGGCCCGTGCTGGCCGGCTTGTAGCTCGCCAAGCGCTAAACGGCCTACTTCTGTAAGTGTTCAGTCCCGGTGAGGCACCCCCGCCCCGCCCCTGTGGATACCGGCTTTCGCCGGTATGACGGGGGACTGGGCTTATCGGCGGACTCTGACGAAGTCTGAACAGTTACCTACTTTTGAGGATGTTGGCAAATCTGGTAATAGTACCCTTCTGGCCCTCCTCCGGTTGAATGGATGCACATCACTGGCGGCAATCAGTAGGGTTCCGCTGATTCATCGAAGGTGCTTTGCCATGACGTTCCACAGACGCCTTTGCATTATCGGGACCGGGCTGAGAAGGTTCGGAAAGCGCAGTAGTCTGGTTGCCATTCTGTTGTTATTCCTGGCATCGTGCAGTACGGCCCCTACTGATACATCAACTCCAGGCCCCAATACGTCGACTCCAGGCCCCAATACAACGACTTCAGGCCCCAATACGTCGACTCCAGGCCCCAACGTAACAGAACACGCCACCGAGCTGCCCACCCCTGTAACTGTTGGAGATGACCCGGAGTGCGAGCCCGATCGAGAATGGATTAGGAGCGGGAATACGCTCACACAGCGCCTGGAACTCGGTTTCCGCAGCGAAGAATCGGGTGCAGCCGTTTCCGTTCCTGCCGAATCTCTACTGATTACAGGAGACCTTTCCATACTGGACGTGCAAGCCGTGGTGGAATACGACTTGTACGACCTCAAAGCGTTCGGGTCAAGTGTAGTAGATCGAGAAGGCTGTCCCGACGGCCGTACATTGCGGTTCGCAGCCCAGGCGGCCCTCAGCGAGGTGGTGGGCCGGCGCGCTATGAGGGACCTAATTCTCGAGGGACGTGTAGAAGTAGAGCGAGCAGTTCATGGCCGGTTACAGGAAACCCTTGACCTGTATGACGCCGGGATCCGAGTTCTGTCCGTGGCTCTGCAACAGGTGCGGGTGCCTGAAGAGGTGCGTTCGGCATTCGACGGCGTGCTACGAGCAAGGCAGGACAAAGTCACCCTCATCCATCAGGCCCGGAGCTATGAAAATACGGCCCCGGCGCACGCCTATGCAGAGGCCGAGCGAATTATTGGGTCCGCCGAGACAACCAGGGATGTGCGCCGGGGCCGCGCCGAGGAAGACGTGAGCCGAGTCGTTTCGGTCTTAAAGCAATTCGACCAAGAGGAGGGCGCTGCTCTCAAGGAGCTTTATCTTCAAGCCATTGAGGAGATTCTCCCAGGTGTCGCAGAGTTCATAGTTGCGGCGGCACAGTCCAAGAATTCGGGCGGAGACAGCCTTGGCGCTTCCTCACAATACTTCAGTATGGTCGCGCCGAATCCTGTGATGGGCGGGTACTCCAGCTCCGGGGGCATTCCCTCCTTCTCCACGACCGACGCCGGGGCGCACTGGACCCTTGGGTCGACAAGTCCCCGGAAGCTCTCGGATGGCCGTCTTTTCCTCGTCGATGCTGGCCCCGTTACGCTACTGGACATGGATATAGATTTCTTGGTGGTCAATGCCTACGCCGTTGCCCGGACTGTTGAACCGGCGGAAATCGCAGACATGGTCAGCGTAGTATCGGTCATCATCAACAGCGCCCTGAGGGATGAAATCGCCCAACGGAGTCGCCACGAGGCGATTGGAGCCAGGGTCATTCTTGATCGGGAGGGCGCCCCGGTCTTCCACGAAGATGGCGCCGTTATGCTCCAATCTACCGATAGCCGGTCTGAGATAGTCGGTCAGGTGCTGAGTCGGGTGAATGCGTCGGTTGACGAGGCCGGCTTAGGCATTGAAGTGGTTGACCTGCGGCTGAAAAATATCGCGTTTCCTGAGCAGGCAAAGGGCCGAATTTTCGAGCGTATGAGAAGTGAGCGAGAAAAAATTAGCAGAAGAATCCGTGCTGAGGGCGAAGAGATGGCAGCCGCGATCCGTGCTGATGTCGACCGCCAGAGTGCGTTTATCCTGGCGGAGGCCGAGGAGGAAGCGAAGGCGATAATCGGCGAAGGCGATATTGCGATTATCAACGGAATCCTGGAGGCCTTAACCCGGGACCCGGAGCTCTTGGTCTACGAGAAAGCTATTCAGGCCTACAAAGTCGCCAAGGGCCCGAATAATTGACACCGGAAATTCCCGTTGACAAGCCCACAACGAATCTGCAACTGAATCCTGCGGCCCGGCAGAGCAATCGCACCTGAACTCGTGAGCGCCGAATCCAAAGCTTTTTCATTCTACCCCTCCGGCGGCCCCACCTTGGCCTTGGCCACGAAAATCAATATGTAGGGGCGGCCCTTGCGGCCGCCCCCCTCCCCGCATGAAAAGGCCCTGACACTTGCCCGTTCCCAATCCTTGAAGCCACACCCTACCA
The DNA here is from genome assembly GCA_965220625.1 of Dehalococcoidia bacterium. Lineage (GTDB taxonomy): Bacteria > Chloroflexota > Dehalococcoidia > Lucifugimonadales > UBA3495 > VXOI01. Next base: position 142,574 of record CBDCQN010000003.1, on the reverse strand, counting down.
TGGTACCTGTCCGGCGCGGCGTCCCGCCCTCCATCCTGAGCGGACCGAGCGGACCAAATCGGGCCACGCCACTGAAGCCGTCCGGCATCCGTGGCATCCGGCATCCGTGGCATCCGGTGACCAAAAATTCGCGCCTAAACCGGACAGTCCCATACGCCGCCGGTCATTCCGGGACTCCGCCGCCGGGGGCAAAATGACCGGAAATGAGAGGAAATGGGAGGAAAATTAAAAATTTCGGCTCCCCGAGAAGGAGGGCCCAGCTCTAGCTGGGCCTTTCTCATCATGAACTCGAGGAACGCGCTGCTTCACTCTGTATAATTGCAAAAGCAACACATCCCGGCTGCCGGATAACCAAAAGCAGACTACACCGGCTTCCCAGCCACCGGAGGGGAAGATGAACGAGGAAAAGACCGCCCAGGCCCTCACCAAGGACGACTTCATGCAAGCGGTGGCCCAGGCCGGAGGACCCAAGGCAGTACAGGCAGCCTTTGACGGCCTGCGGTTAGCCAACGACCAGCTGGACAAGGAGTACAGCCGCATCCTGGAACAGTACCCCCGGCACTGGATCGCCATGGGGCCTGACGGCATGATAGCCAACGTCCCGGTCCCCGAGGACTCCTCGGAAGAAGACGAAGAACAAGCCCTAGAAAGGCTGTTTGAACTAATCGGCGAGTCCGGGAGCAACAGAAACGGATACCTAGTCCGGTACATCGACCCGGAGGGAGGAGCGTTGATTCTATGATCGAGGGATACTTCGACCCTGCCGGGCGCCCGTATGTCCGGGCCTACGTGGTGGTCCCTGGCCTGCAGCCGGCCCCGGAGGCGACCGCGCTGCTGCTGGACACCGGCGCAGACAACACCTTCATCCAGCCCGCCGGGGCGAGGATACTGGGAATAAGCACACAGGACCTGAGCCCGACGGGCACAAGCAGGGGAATCGGAGGCACGATCAGCTACGGCACGGTGCCAGCCTTCATCGCATTCCAGGAGAGGCCCTGGCCCTGGCGAAAGACAAGACTGGTCTACTTCCAGACAGAACTGGCGGTAGCGGTGCCCGACCGGGGCAACAGAAACCTGCCGTCTCTACTGGGCAGGGACGTGATCGACCGTTGCCGGCTGCTGTACGACAAGACGAGAGGCAAACTCCAGCTCACTCCGCACCTGGCGGACGGGACAATGAGCCTCTGACAGCAGCGGGCTTGACGCCTCGGACACCTACTGACCAGGGATGAAGAGCTCCAGCAGCACTCCCCAACCCGGCTCCCCGGACGGAACACCGGACCAAGGACCCTTAGAAATCTCCCACGACGGCCAGCACGGGTGCCAAGTATCACCACAGTTTAGGCCCATCAAGCGCAGAGTTATCACCGTACAAGGCCTAGCATTGGCTGGGCCCTTTGCATCGCCTAAACGAAACAAGGTTTAAGACCGACCAGATCAACAGCACGACAAAGCCGAGTTACCTGCCTCGAGGCTTTGCACAATGAATGGGAATTGGCATGAATTAAAAACAGATTCTGCACAATGAATCGGAATTAAAAAAGATTCATTGTGCAAATCCTCGCCTCCCCCCGCCGTCAAGTAAACTCCCAAGTAAACTTCATGAGGTGAAACCCCATATGGATACCCTGAGCTCCCTGAGAGCCCGCGTCCGCGCCCTTCAACGAAAATTCGCCCGCGAATTGGCCGCCCTCCGGCTCCGCCGGTTGGCCGAAGAGCATTGCCGCCAATCGTCTGCGGCCCGCGCCGACCGCCAACCCCCTCCCGGGTCCCATGCGTTCATCCGCCGGGTAGCCTCCGCTGGCTTCCGGCTCCCCTCCTTCATGGCGGTCCATAAATACCTGGAGCGGTGCCGCGCCAACAACTCCCTCCCCGACCGCGAAGACCTCCTCCACGCCCTCGTTCCCTGGTCCCAGGACTATCCCGCTCCCAGGTTCTGCTAGCCACGAAACAACCCAATGAAACAATCCCGGAAATCACCAAATCAAACGAATCACAGTTCAAGACAATCGGCCCAACAGCATTCGCCCCCGGCGAAAAATGAAAAGGCCCTGGTAGCCCGCCTCCATCTCTTGACACTAATCACGGCGGCAGGCATTCTATCCCCAACTGCGTAACCTGAGAGGCCCCGCATGGACTTTGGATACACCCCGGAGCAGGAAACTCTGCGGAGAGAGTTGCAGGAATTCATCGCCGAACACGTCACTCAGGACGTGCTCGATGAATTGGAAAGCGGCGAAGAAGGCGGGCGCGGCGTCCACTACCGGGAGCTGGTCAGGAAGGTCGCGGAGCGCAACTGGATCGGCATTAGCTGGCCCGAAGAGTACGGCGGGCAGGGCGGCAGCCGCATAGAACAATACATCGTGGAGGAAGAGTTCGCCCGGCTCGGCGTCGCCGTCGGCGGGGCCGGCAGCGGCGCGCCGGCGTTACTGGCCGCTGGCACCGAGGAGCAGAAGCAGCACTTCATTCCGGGCCTCATCAGCGGCGAGATCATATTCGCCCTGGGCTTCACCGAGCCACAGGCCGGGGCCGACCTTGCCGGGCTGCAGTGCCGCGCCGTGCGGGACGGCGACGAGTACGTCATCAACGGACAGAAGATGTACACTTCGGCGGCCCATTACGCCACCCACCTCTACCTGATGGCCCGCACCGACCCCGACGCGCCGCGCCACCGCGGCATCTCTATTTTCCTGGTGCCCATGGACACCCCCGGCATCACGGTGCGCCCGCTCTGGACCATCCAGAGCGACCCGCCCGCTCCGGTGGGGACGACCTACGGCATGGCCCGCACCAACGAAACCTTTTTCGAAGACGTACGCATACCCGCCTCCTGTATGTTGGGCGAGGAAAACGCCGGCTGGTACGTGGGGGCTATGGGCCTGAACCTGGACCGGGTGGGGGCCAGCCGCTATCTGATCTCGGTGCGCCGTGACGAAGACATCGTGAACTGGGTCAAGGAGAACGAATTCGGCGGCCACTCGCCGGCTGAAGACCCGGCGGTGCGCGACAAGCTGGCCGAGCTTTGGACCGAGGCCCAGGTGTGCCGGCTGATGACCATGCGCAGCATGTCGCTGGTCGAGCGGGGCGGCAACTTCACCTACGAAGGCGCGGCCGAGAAGGTCTGGGCCCCCGAACACGGCGTACACACGACCGAGGCTATCACCCAGATTCTGGGCCCCTACGCCCAGTTGCTCAGCAGCTCCGAAGAGGCCATCGAAGACGGCGTCTTCGCTCACAACGTCATGGGCGCGTTCCAGTCGGGCATCAACCATGGCAGCGTCCAGGTAATGCGGGACCAGATGGCCCGCCGCGGCTTGGGAATGCCCCGAGGGTAAGCGGCCCTTCGGCAGAGGGGCACCGTCGTAGTGGCGGTTCCCGAAACGTCCCTGTGATTTAGAGATTCAGCGAAAAAAACGATGGACATACTTCCTTCCGAAGAAGAACAGATGCTCAAAAACGTGGCCCGTGAGGTCCTGGAGGCCGAGGTCTCCACGGCCATGGTCCGCGAGATGGAGTTGGACGACCTGGGCTACTCCGCAGACCTGTGGCGGCGGATGGCCAGCCTGGGCTGGCTGGGGTTGCCCATCTCCGAGGCCTACGGCGGCCAAGGGCTGCCCCTGACTTACCTGGGCCTGATTATGGAGGAGTTGGGCCGGGTACTGGCCCCCGTTCCCTTGCACAGCACAATGGTGGCCGCTTTGACCATTGCCGAGGCCGGGAGCGAGGAGCAGAAACGGAAGATCCTCCCTGCGGTCTGCAGCGGCGGCATGGTGTTGACCTGGGCCGTCACCGAGCGCGACCCGCGGCTCGTTCCTGAAGCGATCGTGCAGCAGGCCGAACCCGACGGCGACGGTTGGGTCCTGAACGGCGAAAAGATGTTCGTCGAGAATTTCATCGTAGCCCAAAAATGCCTGCTTGCGGTGCGGACCGCTCCGGCTTCCGCCGAAAACGAGGGCATATCCCTTTTCCTGATCGACCCCAACGGCACCGGCGTTTCCCATACTCCGCTGGTCACCATCGCCAAGGACAAGCAGAGCCGGGTGAGCTTCAACGGCGTCCGGGTCACCAGGGACGACCTGGTGGGTGAACTGCACCACGGGTGGCCGATAGTCGAGTCCATGCTGGACCGGGCGACGGCTCTCCTGTGCTGCCAGATGGTGGGGGCAACCCGCAAAGACGCCGAGATGGCGACCGAATACGCCAAGAACCGCGTCGCCTTCGGGCGTCCCATCGGCTCCTTCCAGTCCATACAGCACCTCTGCGCCGACATGCTATTGCACGTCGACGGCGGCCAGTTGCTGACCTACGAGGCCCTGTGGAAGATGGACCAAGGGCTGCCCGCCAGCGTTGAAGTGTCCCAAGCGAAGGCTTTTTGCAACGAGAAGTGCGAGTCGGTGGTCCGTTCTTCGCAGGTGGTCCACGGCGGAATCGGCTTCATGATGGAATTCGATCTGCACCTGTGGTTCCGCCGCGTCTCGGCTTGGAGCATGCGCCTCGGCACCACCTTCGAACACCGGGCGAGAATCGCCAGCGCGCTGCTGGACAAGCCGGGCAAAGTCCGCCTGGGCCTGCCCCTGCCAGGTTAGGAATTACGGATTAGGAATTGGGAATTACGAATGGGTGTGTCGAATACTGATTCGTAGTTCTTGATTCCAAATAGATTGCCGGAGGTGGACTCATGGCCCGAGACCCCGTTTGCGGGATAGAAATCGACGAGGAGCAGGCCCGGGCCCAGACCTCGGTGACCCGTCACGGCGCTGCCGAGGTCGACCCACAGCAAGGGACCCGCATCTTCCACGACGGCAGTTGGATTTATTTCTGCGGCCTCGAGTGCCGCACCAAGTTCCTCGCCGGCCCGGGCCAGTGGTTAGTGGATAGTGGTTAGTAGCTAGTCGCTAGTCGCTGTACTTAATCACTGACCACTATCCACTGGTCACTATCCACTGACAAGGAGTCGACTGATGCCTGACCCGATTACGCTGGACCCGAAGAAGACCGCCGTCATCCTGGTGGACATGATCAACGCTGTCGCCAAGGGCGACGGCCCTCCGTACAACCCGCCCGCCAACCGTCAAGCGGTCATCGACAACTTCGTCCGCCTGGTGGCCCATTGCCGGGAGGTAGGAACGCCTCTGATATTCATCACCACCCACCGCCGGCCGGATAACGCCGATGCGCCAAGGACCGTATCCGACATCGGCGGTGGCGGCGGGGCCATGCTGGCGGGCACCCCGGCCGTCGAGGTCATTGACGAGCTTGCGCCGCAGCCCGGCGACTACATCGTGGTGAAGCCCCGGTTCAGCGCCTTCTACGGCACCAACGTGGAGGGCATCCTCAAGGCCCTTGGCGCCGAGACCATCCTGGTCGGCGGCATCTCCACCCAGCGCAGCGTCGAAGGCACCGCCCGCGACGCCAAGAACCGCGACATGCAGTGCGTCGTCGTGAGCGACTGCTGCACCGCAGGCGAGCAAGACGTGCACGAGATGACCATCAATCACGTGCTGCCCCTGCTGGTCCGGGTGCGCGACACCGACGAGGTGATAGCGGCATTGTCCTAACTTCCGAAAGGCGAGCACCCTCACACTGACTCTCTTCCCGGAGGGAGAGGGAATTCGATAGCCGTGAGGTAAGCGTTATGAGCGACGTAAAGACAGTCTTGGTAGGCACCATCGGACAGGGAATCATGCGCAGCGCCGACGGCGGCGAGTCTTGGCGGCGGGTCGGGATCGACGCCGGGATGCACTCCGACGCTCTGGTACGAACCTTGGGCAACCACCCCGGCCGGCCCGGCGTGGTGTTTGCTGGCACCGACAAGGGGTTGTACGGCAGCGAGGACCGCGGTCAGCAGTGGAAGCTGTTGGACACAGCCATGAGCGGCGCCTGCGTGTGGGCCCTGGCGATCGACTCGGCCGACCCCAATCTGATGTTCGCCGGTACCGGCACCCCCGACCCCGCCGGCGTATTCCGCTCCAGCGACGGCGGGCAGACCTGGGAACAGCGTCCCGTCGAAATCGCCAAGGAATGCCCCAATGTGGGCGTGCCCCGGGTGACCGGCATCGCCATCGATCCCCAGACTCATCGTGATGTCTGGGTGGGGTTGGAAGTAGACGGCCTGCGCCGGAGCTCGGACGCCGGCGATACTTGGGAGTCCATCAACGGCGCGATCCCTAATCCCGACGTGCACAACGTCGCCGTGGCCGCTGGCCCTCCGAAGACTGTACTAGTGGTGGTGAACAACGACGTCTACACCAGCGCCGACAACGGGGCCAGTTGGGACCGGCTCGGCATCCGCGAGGTCTTCCCCCTCACCTATCCCCGGGGCATCATGGTGCAGCCGGACAATCCCAACGTGGTTTTCGTGACCATCGGCGACACCACTCCCGGGCAGACCGGCGCCGTAATGCGCTCCAAAGACACCGGTAAGACCTGGGAAAACCTCGACCTGCCGGTCGAACCCAACACCGCCATGTGGACGGTCAACATCCAGACCGCCGACCCCAGCGTCGTGTTCGCCGGCAGCCGCTACGGCTACCTCTACCGCAGCGACGACGGCGGAGACTCCTGGAGCAAGCTGCGCCGCGAATTCAGCGAAATCTCCAGCGTGATGTGGCTGCCGGAGTAGGGCAGTTCTTCGCCTGGGCCAAACAGTATCCGGCAGGGCAGACCGACGTGCTTAGGGGTGTCGCGCGAACACCCCTTTGTAGTTTGCAAGCATAGCGATAAAGTGTAACTGTTCAGTCTCGAGGGGATTTATCGGCTCACCAGCCTGTTGAGACCGTAGGGCCAAATACGGAATAGCCGCCGCCGCTCCAGTTCAACACCCTAAGTCTGAACAGTTACGATAAAGTCTACCCTGAACTTCAATTCAGTGGGCCTGTCAATGATGATCCACCGCCACCCTTATCTCCACCACCGCGCGTAAGGTTCTCGTGGAGGGTGTTCGGTCTGATATTGTTGGTCATTGTTGTCGTACTTACCGGCTTGGTCCTAGCGCGAATGTGCGGGGGCTGGGGGGAGGATGAGGCTCGCGGCTACGAACTCAGCGAACCCTCGAGCGCGATGCGGCTGCCGAAGTAGGCCTATCACCGCAAAGGGCACCAAGACAGGTACTTTTGCAGAGATGTCGTCTTTCCGACGAAAGCCGGAATCTACGTAGCCCCACCTCTCAGGGACAGCTGGTTAACTCCGGCCTACGGGCAACTCCTATGCCAACTCGCGGGCATACAGACACCGGGGAAGCGACGTGGATTCCGGCCTTCGCCGGGATGACGGGAGGGGGGATGGCGTCATTTACCGCACTCGCGGGCATACAGACACCGGGGAAGCCGCTACGGCTACCTCTACCGCAGCGACGACGGCGGCGACTCCTGGAGCAAGCTGCGCCGTGAGTTCAGCGAGATAAGTAGCGTGATGTGGCTGCCGGAGTAGGCTATTCACCGCGGGGGTAACCTAAGGGCCTCTCATCGCTAGGGGCCCATTTGTTGGCAACCGGCTTGCGTTTCGGGTGATGTATGTGTATGCGTAGCATAAGACATACGCATACTGAGGCAGCGATGAGATTGCGGGGCTATGCGGGCGCCGGTTCGGATTCGTGGGCCTTGGCTTCCTGAATGATGCTGGCGAGGTCATAACCGGCGGTAGGCGGGGGCAGCGCTTTTCCGTCCTCCAAGTACAATTCAATCACTTCTTCGACTATCTCGCAGAGTTCGGCAAACACAGCCTTTTCGTCGTCGCCATGACACCCGCCAAACATTAGCCCTGGTGAACTTCCTATGTAGCACTGGTCTTCATCGGACCATTCGACAACTTTGATGTACCGCTGGCTTTTATTCATCTCTCCGAGACTCTTCAATTGCGATTCGTGCGTCTTTAACTTGACGTGGATTGGCATCCGCCCCTAAGTTACCAGATATGGTGATTGGTTTCACAACGTTTGGGTGAACGTAGTTTCGGTGGCTGCCCCGTCCGCCACGGTTGCGAAATCCCGCCCGTTCCAGATCGGCGATTAACTCACGTATTTTGGGAGGCATGGTCGAATCAGATTATAGCTACCGCGGCGACTCCATCTTATCACGACGCTCACCGGTAGTGCCGGGCCAGTTCCGAGGCGTAGCGACGGCCCAGTGACGCGCCTTCGGCTTCCAGCCACTTGGTGAAGCGGGTGGGGGCTGTTGGAGGATCGGCCGAGACCAGGCGGCCCGCCATCAGCCCGTCGATCTCGTCCCGTGTCAAGACTATGTCTCTGACGAACCAACCCGCCATCCGGGCCGCCAGCAACGCCACGGATGGGGGTACGCGCATCAGCCGGGCTCGGCTCCCGACGCCTCGGGCGATCAGCCGTACCATTTCCTCGAAAGTAAAGGTCTCGGGGCCCACGGCGTCCATTTCGGAATCGCCGTTGGCAGTCCCGGCTTCCACCGCCAAATGAGCAACGTCATTCACCGATACTGGCTGGATGGGATAGTCACCCCGCCCGCCTATCAGGAAGACTGGGAAGCGGCGCAAGAACCAAGCGATGTTGTTCATCAAGATGTCTTCGGCGCTGAACAGTACCGTAGGCCGGACGATGGAGTAGGATATCCCGGACTCGCGGACGGCCCTCTCCGCTAGAGCCTTGCCGCGGAAGTAGGGAAGGAGCGAGTCCTCCGATGCGTTGGTGATGCTAATGTGCACCACGCGGCGAACGCCAGCTGCGGCTGCGGCCCGCAGCAGGGTCCGGATGTTCTCAACGGCCGTATCGTGGTTAACGGCGCCTCGGGCGAAGCGTACCCAGTAGGTGTTGTACAGGATATCGGCGCCTTCGAGGCTGGCCGCCAACCCTGGGGCGTCGCTGAAGTCCAGCGGCCGGGCCTCCACCTGGTTGCCGAAGGGGCTGAGGGAGACTGGGGTCCGGGTGAGCGTTCTGACGGTATCGCCCCGCTCGACCAACTGCCTGGTGATGTACATGCCGGTGTAGCCGAAAGCCCCGGTGACTACGCTGTTAGCGATGGTCATTTTCAGCAGGGACAGGGATATCGGTTGCGCTATCGCCCCCAAGACGCTCGATTTCCTCGACTTGTTTCTCCGTAACTGGCCCCAAATTGACAGTTCTCTGGCAGACTGTCCAGTCGGTCGATACTGTTTCGGAAACCGCCATAAGCGCCCGCGCTCCGGGGCTGTCGAACCTACACTCGCCGTCAACCCATTCGCCAAGCAAGACCTGCTGATAGGGAAAAGATTTCTCCCAAAACGATGGCACATCACGCCTCATCTGTTCCAGTTCATCCACGCCGAGCGGTCCGATTCCCACCGCTTGAAGGCAATTCTCCAGATTGGCGTGATAGGGCGCTGGGTATTGCGAGATGTCCTCACCAAACACACATCCCCCGCCTACTTTTTCGCCCTGACGTATCCTGACCACTGAGACCGGGTCGGATATTGATTTGCCTCCATCCGTGACGGCCTCACCGCTACAGGAAGCGGTGAGCATCAACAACCCGCCGAGCAGGGCGACGAGGAGGCCGATAGTGGGCCGCATGAACCCCTCTCAGTGGACCGTCTTCGATACAAACAGCCCCTCTCTTTACGGGAGGGGCTGTTAATGGTTCGAGACGGCCCCGCCTTACGGGGCCAAGCCCGCAGTGCCCGACTTCGGCATATCGGCCCGCGGCCGGTTGTCGTAGGGCTGCAACTGGACCTCGTGGAGGGCCGGTATCACCTCGGTGCCCAGCAACTCTATGGAGCGCATGGTGTCGCTGTGCTGCATCGCTCCTTCGTTACCGTAGATGTGAATGTAGCCGGGACTGAGGCGTTCGATGACCTCGGTCAGCTTCTCGATGACGGTGTCCGGGCTGCCGACGATGATGTTGTTGACCCCGCGCAACTGGTCGTAGCTAAGTCCCACGCCAAGTCCGCCAGCGCCGGCAACATTGCCGGTGGGCCGCTGGGCCTTGATTTCGACCGAGGCCCTGGACTGGTAGCCGGGCGGGTCGTTGTGTTCCATCGGTCCGCGCTGGCGGTGCTCAATGGTCCACATGAACTCGCGGCCCAACTCGATGGCCTTCTCGTCGGTGTCCGCCACCAGGCACCGGAGCAGATAGCCGAAGTGCTCGGGGCCGGCTTGCCAGCCGTCTTCCTCGGCGGTGTCGATGTAAATCTGCTTCAGCCACTCGGTGGTGTCCACCAAGGCGCCCAGGTTCATGTAGGGGTGCTTGTGCTTGGCGGCCCAGACCACGCTCTCGGGGCTGCCGGTGCCGGGGAACCAGATGTCGGGCCGCGGCTTCTGCATCGGCACCACCCACGGGTTGACCACCCGGTAGTGGTAGTACTGGCCTTCGTAACGGAAGGGGCCGGGCTCGGTCCAGCACTTGATGATCAGGTCGTGGGCTTCCTCGAACCGGGCCCGGTTCTCGGAGGGCTCGATGCCGCCTTGCAGCGTCTCCACGGCGGTGCCGCGGACGAAGCCGGAAATGATCCGGCCGCCGGAATAGCAGTCGAGCATCGCTATCTCTTCCGCCATGCGGATGGGGTCGTTGACCGCGATTACGTTGCCGAGGATCGCGATCTTCACCCGCTTGGTGAGCTTGGCGATGACGGCGGCGTCCAGGTTGACCGCCGGCTTCATGCACCAGTACGACGCGTGGTGCTCGTTGCTCATAATGCCGTCGAACCCCACCTCGTCGGCCAGAGCGTACTGCTCATGGTACTGGTTGTAGAGTATGGAGGCCTTATGGGGATCGAAATAGGTGTTGGGGAATCCCAATCGTCCCGAGTCGTATTTCTCCAGGTCCTCGTTGCCTACGTGTCCGTAAGGCTGCTCGGAAAACCAATATATCTCCGCTGTGTCTTTGGGCCGCGCCAGCTGATCGACCATACCACAAGACTCCCAGGTTCGATTTGAGCGAATTCTAGTGGGGATTATAGTCACCGCAGCGATTGCGGGCAACCGGCGAATCACCGTGTAACTGTTTAGAAACTATCTCAAAACTGATGGCGCCCTTCATAACCATCTGTTTTGGCGTCAATTACCCGGCAAGGTTTCACCCCCATCCTAACCTTCCACCTCAGGGGGAAGGGACTTTTGAGATAGTTTCTTAGCCCGAATCCACCGAAGGGATGGGGGATGGCCGATCGGATCAGCGATGAGGGGCGAGGGGACAGGGCTATGGGGTGTTGATCCCGATAGGTTTGCGGGAGTGCGGGGTCTGACAGCCGCTGAGGGGGGATGTTGAGGGTCCGAGGCGGTGCACGAGGGCGACATCACCGGGTCAGATGGCAGCAGAGGACGGCCGTGGCGCGGGTTGGCGGCGGTCTGCCACGCAGGTAAGTAGTCCCGGGACGGATCAGACGGCAACGCCGCCATCAGGAGGGGAGTGGCAGTGCGCGTAATCGCGCCAGGGCACCGGTGAACTGGGTTTCCCAGGGCCAGCGTCCGGGAAGGTGCAAGGTGAGGCGCCGCGCCGAGTGTGCCAGCCGTCCGGCCAGGGAGAAGAAGCGTCTCCGGAGGGTCTTGGTGGTTGCAACTGGCTCTGCCAGAGCGATACGCGCCGTCCACCGTCCCAGGTTGTGGGCGATCACTTGGACGGCCAGCCAGGCGGCATTGGCGGCGAACCGCCCTGAGGGGAGGTGATTGAGCCCCACGCCATACTTCAGGTCCCGGATGGCATTCTCTATCTCGGCGTGGCGGCGGTGGTCAGCCTCCAGTTCCAGGGTGTCTCCCTCCCGGTTGGTGATGCAGGCGTGATAGCTGTAATTGGCGAACAGCGCCAGTTGGGAACCGGGAGTGGGTCTCACCCTTCGGACGATGAGGCGTATCGGCGCGGCGTCGGGCTCACTCTTGAAGGGCGTGTAGCTGGTCTCAGCCACGTCGGCGGCACCCTCCATCCAGTAGGGGATGGGCGTCCAGTCCCCCTCGGGGATGGCCTCTATAAGACTGCGCAGGCTCTGGTGCTGGCGGACGGTGATGGAGAAGCGGACCCTCATCTTGCGGCAGACGGCGACGATGGAATGGGTGTAGAAGCCGCTGTCGGCCCGCACGGTGAGCTGTCCTTTGGCTCCCCCGTAGCGCACCCGGCCCAGCGTCTCCCGCAGGAAGTGGGCGGCGCCCCGGGCGGTGTTGGCCCGGCCCTCACGCAGCCGTGCCATCAGCACCTCGCCGGTTCCGGCGGCGACGGCCAGCAGTGGGTGATAGCCGCGCTGTCCGGTGTACCCGTGTCGGCGAGCTCCCTCCTTGGCAAGGCCATAGGTCTCGCAGATGGTGGAATCGAGGTCAATGGTCAAAGGTCCGTCGCCGGTACCAGCCCCGGCGGCCCAGGCCCGGGCCAGCAGTTCCCGGCTCACCCGGTCCAACTGGCGGACGTGGCCCCAGCGGAAGCTGCGCAGGAAGGTGCCCAGGGTGGACGGTGCCTTGACCACGCAGCCCAGCACCCTGGCGGTCCCTCCGGAACGCAACGCGTCGGCGTCGTCGATGCAGTCGCCGCCGGCCAGTGCGGAGGCCACCAGGGTCATCAGCTTGTCGCCTGTGTTGGCCCGGCCAGGGGCGCAGCCCAAGTCAACGTGGCTGTCCACCAGTTCACCCAAACCCAGGCGCAGGGCCAGGGTGGCCGGCAGCAGCAGCCCGGCATTGGCCACCAGGCGGTGGTCGTCGAAGGCGACGCGGATGCGGTGGGGGGACTCAAGTGGTAGCATCTAAAAGGTGCTCCTTTTCCGGGGTTGGTTTTACGATCAAAAACCATTATCCCAGATTCAAAGGAGCACCCTTTCACGCTATCAGCAGACCTCCAACTCCCACCCCTTCGGTGGATTCGGGCTTAGACTTTGGGGGAGGGTTGGGCACAGACCAGGTCCAAGGCAGCAGCCCAGCTCGTCCTCCAACGCAACGCCGTATTTCCAGGTCCATGGCGAGCACTCCATCAGGGGTTTGGCGCAGGTTTGGCGGAATCGAGGCTGGAGTTTTTATTTTCTGAGCCATTCTGCGCCAAAGTGCGCCATTAAGAAACTATCTCAAAACTGGCGAAGAAAGTCCCATTTGTACCCAGCGGTGATATTTTCCTAGTCGCCACCCTCATCCTAACCTTCCCCCTGAGGGGGAAGGGACTTTTGAGATAGTTTCTAAGGGGTTTGGCGGGCGATTCGGGATTGGGACAGGAGCGATTCTTCACAACAAATACGATAGGCGGCGGCGACCGCAGACGGGAAGGGCAGGTTGTCAGTGAAGAGGGCCGTTGCCTGACCGTACCTGGATACCGGCTTTCGCCGGTAAGACGGGCAGTAACGGGAACAACAGCCAGGCTCCGGCTCTATCACGCCTCGGGTATCACGGCATTGAAACGCTGGGTTGTGGGCATCCGGCTTAAGGGGTAACATTCGGGCGTCGCTGTTATTCAGATTGCGACGAATTTAATCGCAGGCAGGGAGGAAGAAAATGGCTCTAACATTGGCGGACGCAAACCGGATTATCGGCGCATCGCTCGCTGCGGCCAACGAGAAAGGCGTCAAGTTGAGCGTGGCGGTAGTTGACGGGGGAGGCCACCTGATGGCTTTCCAGCGGACGGAGGGCGCCATCCTGATCAGCGGCACAGCGGCCGTCGGCAAGGCGGTGGGCTCGGTGACGTTCGGGCGGGAAAGCGCCGAAATCGACGCCAGCTCTCCGGTGATGCAGGCGATCCTGGCCAGCCAGGGAGGCCGCATCGTGCCGGCCCAAGGCGCGATCCCCATTTACCAGGGCGGCGACTTGGTTGGCGCCATCGGAGGCAGCGGCGGCACCGCCCAAGAGGACGAAGACTGCGTGAGGAAGGGCCTGGAAGCGCTGTAGCTCCAGCTCACCCAACAAGCCCACAAAGCCGCCCTCCCAAAGACTCACCGTGAGGGCGGCTTCACGTTACTTCGCCCAACCTCTCCGGCAGCCCGGTTAGCGGTTGTAATCAGTCAGGTCGGCTACTGCATCGTAGTCGGCCCTGTGAAGCCAATGGCACCAGATGTTCGACCCGCTTATAGATAGCCGTCGGTTGCTATCCGGAGTGCGCCAAGCCACTAACGCCACATGATGGACACCCACGAATCGGTTTCGCGTGAACTCAAGCGCAGGTGACATCACTCAGAGCAGATATTGCCTCGTTCGGACCGCCTCGTGACTCTCTGAGTTCGCCCAGCTTTGCTGGACCGAATTGTCCATTGACCGAAGGGCCATTGTTACGGAAGAAGGTCTCCCTGGCGCCTCTGTAGGCGTTCTGGGCATCGATAAACAGCGCCAGTTTCAATGGACCGCTCACAAACGGATTTGGAATCAACGGAAAATAATAAACCCCGTCAATCAGCTTGCCACATGGACAAACGGACGACGGGGAACATTGAATACAACGTACAATCCCCGCACCGAGTTGTCAACAGTTTGACTACTTTTGTAACTGTTCAGAGTAGATGAGTGTCCCCTCCTCTGGGTTAGGGTGGGGGAGTTTCAACGCCAACCTCCCCCCTTCCTAACCTTCCCCCCAGTGCGCCGGGGGGAAGGGACACTCATCAAGTCTGAACACTTACCTACTTTTAGCTGCCTTTCAGCGCGTGATTGTTATTATCGGCCATGCAATAGATAGCGCTCCTACCCACCCCTCAACAACCGGCCCACCTCCCGCTCCACCACCTTCCCTTCCTTCGACTCCCGCAGCCACTTCCTCAACTCCCGCCGCGCAACCGTCACCGTAACCCTGTCCCGTTGTTCCCGTAACTGCTCCAGTTGATGGGCCGCGCCCTGGGCTGCCGCCTCGCCGGCCTTGGCGATGGCAATGTGTTGCTCGTTGCCGGGGTCGAATTCCGGGATGGGCAGCTTCCACAGGTGCTTAACCAAGTCGCGAGAGCCGAATTGGCCCTTGGCCATAAAAGGGTCTACTGCTTCATAAAGAGTCCGACTGTTGATGATAGCTAACAGATAATTAGCTTCTTGTATGTCCTTGCAGGCAATCCAATACAACGTATAGGCAACTATGGCGGTGTCATCGAAGAGCAACGCGGCCGTCGGGTCGCCAGACTTTGTATAGACGACCCGGATTGGCCTCGTGTCCAAGTTGCTTCGCCATTCCAATTGGGCAGATAGTTTGCCAAAATAGTCTAACTGTTCCAGTAAGCTCAGTTTGTTGGCAGCCGCCTTATGCTCCTCCCACAGATTAGCGATCGTCTGCCAACGCTCCCGCATGGCGCGCTCTAACTTCCCAAGCTGGATGCCCCCTACGCCATTAACATTGGATGGTAGTTGTGTGTCGCCTTGTTTCAGCGGTAAAAGTGCTTTGAGCGGCTCCAAGGCCACATACGGAACTATAGTTTCACCTAAGTAAATGTTGAACAAGTGCTTGGACTCGATGGTCTGGCCGGTAATGGGATTGAGATCGAGGCTGCGCCATGGCTCCTTATCTTGAGAACCGCGCCGCGGATTTACTGTTATAGTCTGCCTGGCTCGGATGATTGCCGGATTTTCAGTTTCCTCCACGAAGAACAAGCGGGTCGGGCGGACTGTTGCGCCCTCTCGTGCGTGGGCGCTGTAGGGCGAGACGTTAACGGCGGAAGTATGCGTTATGGGCGTAGGACCCCGCTTAACGTAGTTCTCGCCCGCCTTGCCATGCCACCGTTCGACTGTTCCAGCTAACGGACCCGCTTGTCCGCCCGTGACCAATCGCCTAGCGAAGACTACGGCTGCCGGAACTGGGAAGAAGGTATTGGGGTCCAAACCTTCCAGGTCCCACGCAGTCTTGTAGCTGAAGTCGACCGCCAACCCAGTGCTGCGCTGGCGGGCCTGCCAGTTGCCGGTACGCCATTTTGAATATTGTCCCGACTGAAGCACGCTGTGAGGCATCACCATACCTACTACACCGTCTTCCTTCACGTACAAGTCGGTGCAGCGAGTGAAAAACATTCCGGCCACATCTTGAACTGGAGCGTATTTGCCACCAACCCAGATATCATAAATGTTCTTGCTTTGACGCTCCAATTCTGTACGGAGTGTGCTGATGGTATTGCTGTACTTCAGCCAAGGCGGGTTGCCGATGATTACGTCAACCTTGCGCCGGGCCAACGCCACCGGGCGAACCAGGTTGCGGGTGTAGTAGGCCCAGATGTGGTCGCGCCCTTCCGAGTGCAGCATTTGCAGCGTGGCTATCGTACCAGCCAGGGTCTCCCGCTCCACCGGGTCGTTGATATGGTTGTCGTCCAACGCTAGGCTGGGGTCCTCTTTCGATGTACGAGGCTATGTCGCTCATCAGCGAGTCAAAGTCGTTGGCGCGCTCCACCAAGCTCATGGGTAAGACCAGTTCCAAGACTTCGACTGGGGCGGCGACGGCTGCGGGCCGGCCCTCTTCGGGCTGCCGGTCAACCTGGATGGTCACCACGTCTCCGGCGAACATCTCGCCTGTCTGCATGCGCAGTTGCAGCGCGTCGCCCAAGTAGACGGGGACCGAGACCTGGGCTTCGAATCCGCTCTGCATCACCGCGTCTATGGCAGGCCGCGCCGCCAGCGCCCACGCGGCCCGGGCCAAGTGCACCGCCACTGGATGGACGTCTATGCCGGCCACCGACTCCATCAGCCGGTCCAGGGTCTGCTTGGGATGTTGGCCGCTGCCCTTGGCGGCCTCTATGAAGTGGGTCACCGCCTCGGCCACAAAGGTGCCGGAGCCGCAGGCCGGGTCCAGCACCCGCTGGTTCAGCGGGTCGGTCACAAGTTCCCGCACCATTGTTCGCGCCAGCCAGTCGGGCGTGTAGTACTCGCCGAGGGTCCGCCGTTCCTCCGGCGGGATGACCGTCTCGTAAAGCGCCGCCGCGATGTCCGCCGGAGGGTTGCGCCAGTCGAACTTGGCGATGCGCCGGGCCAGGGCCCGGACGGACGGCAGCCCGCCGACTTCCACAGGCCACGCGAAGAAGTCCGACTCCACGATTCCTTGGAGTCCGGTGGCGTTCCAGAAGGCGCGGCCGTGCAGCAGGTCGGCGGGGTCCCTTGCCGCGACCTGCCGGATGTCGATTCCAAAGGACGCCTGCACCACCATGCCGATGACCATGCTCAGGTAGGTGTGGCGGACGAACAGGTCGTCCAGTTGCTCCGGCGAACTGGCCACCTCGCCCAGCGCCGCCCGCAGCAGGTCGAACCACAGTTGCCGTTTGACCTTGATGGTCTCGTAGTGGGACGTTTCGTCGAAAAGCTCCCGCAGCGCGGCGATGTCCCGCTCGTACAGCGGGCTGTTGGGGCCCAGGTGCTTTTCGATGTTGGCGCGGTTGGGCGGGATGCCGTCCAAGGAGGCCAGGGCCTCATCGCGCAGCCACTCGAAAAGCGGAAGCCAGCCTTGAGGGTCCTGCAACGTGAAGGCGTAAGGCCTGACTGTCTTGACCGCCCCCGCGCCGGGCCACCGCAGCAGCCAGTGCTTGCCGTCGGTGAGTATGCCGGTGCGCAGGCCCTTACCGGCAGTCCGGGACTGGGCCAAGTAATCGTCCAGTTGCCGCACGTATACCGGGTTGGGGTCCAGCCCGGCTGTGGTGCCGACCCCTCCGTTTCATTTCAACGAAGGTGTCCAACGCGGTCAGGTCCACGGCGCTGCGGGAAGCGTCCGAAGGCGGGTTTTCCTCGTTGATTTCGTCGTTCCGGGCCAAGCCGGTGAGGATGAGAAAGTCCCTGACCGCGCTGGTGATGTTGGCCTCCGGCTCGCCGTTATCATGTCGCCGCAGTATTTCCGCCGCACCGGCGGGATACTTCGGGTCGTGATCGTCAAAGTGTGTGGTCATGGTTGTTACATTGTAAACGGAGGGCGTTGACGCAAAAAGGGGCAGGCACAAGGCCTGCCCCTGACCGGACGCTTGGAGGGGTTCGGGTTAGTTGGGGGTTACCGCGAGGGCGCGGATTTCGCCGAATTCTTTCTTCAGCTTGGTCCAGGTGTCGCCGCCGTCCTCGCTGACGTAGACGTAGCCGAACAGGCTGGCTGCGGCCACTACGTTGGGCATCTCCGGGAAACAGCGCCAGTTTCAAAGGACCGCTCACAAACGGATTTGGAATCAACGGAAAATAATAAACCCCGTCAATCAGCTTGCCGCAAGGACAAACGGACGACGGGGAATATTGGATACAAGGTACTATCCCCGCACCGAGTTGTCAACAGTTTGACTATTTTTGTAACTGTTCAGAGTAGATGAGTGTCCCCTCCTCTGCGGACGGGGGAGGGTTTAGGGTGGAGGAGTTCCAACGCCAACCTCCCCACTTCCTGACCTTCCCCCCAGTGCGCCGGGGGGAAGGGACACTCATCAAGTCTGAACACTTACCTACTTTTAGCTACCTTTGAACGCGTGATTGCTATTATCGGCCATGCAATAGATAGCGCTCCTACCCGGCCGCCAGCAGCCGCCCCACCCTTGTCTCCACCGCCGCGCCCTCCGGCGACCCACACAGCCACTTGCGTAGCTCCCGCTGGGCAATCGGCACCGCAACTCTGTCCCGTTGCTCCCGTAGCTGCTTCAATTGACGGGCCGCACCCTGGGCCGGCGCTTCGCTGGCCTTGGCGATGGCGACGTGTCGCCGGTTGCCGGGGTCGAACTCCGGTATGGGCAGCTTCCACAGGTGTTTGTGCAGGCGGCGGGCGTCGAATTGGCCTTTGGGCATCGGCGAGGGTTACTGCCAAAGAGGCCAATAACTACGTAAGAATGGGTCGGCTGTGTAGCGCTGCTCCTATCTTTAGTAGGTTCAGAGGACCGTGTCAACACAGGGGCGCGCCCGCCAAAATTCATGTGCTACACTACCGATCGGCTAATTCCAACGTGAAACAACCGGGATTCTGAGGGTTTGGTGGGGCGGAGGATTCGAGATGACAAGACCCCCGGTGCAACGAACACGGTCTATCTTAGACCAACAACTCCAAATGTCTCCCTTGACCACACCTGCTTTCGAGTACGATGCCGGGGAGACACCACCTGATACGACACCGCCGGACGTAGTCTCCTCCAGGAATTTGGATCCCCGTGACGTTGGAAGCGTCTTAGTTTGCCAAGACAACATCGAGTTCATGGCCGGCTTGCCAGACGGTTCGATGAAGTTGATAGTGACCTCGCCGCCCTATAACATCGGAAAGCTCTATGAAGAGCGGGCTCCGCTGGACAGCTACGTAAAAGGTCAAGCCCGAGTCATTGCCGAGTGTGTCCGACTATTACATCCCAACGGCTCGCTATGCTGGCAAGTTGGAAACTTCGTGGAGCATGGCGAGGTGGTCCCCCTCGACACCTTACTCTACCCTTTATTCAAGGAGCATGGGCTCAAGCTACGAAACCGAATAGTGTGGCATTTCGAACATGGCCTGCACTGTACTAGGCGCCTGTCCGGCCGTTACGAGACTATCAACTGGTTTACCAAAAACGACAAGTACACGTACGACGTCGATCCGATTCGTGTTCCGGCGAAATACCCGGGAAAGCGTCATTTCAAAGGTCCGAATATCGGCAGGCTTTCCGGCAATCCGAGGGGGAAGAACCCGGGCGACGTATGGATATTCCCAAACGTTAAAAGTAATCATGTCGAAAAGACGATCCATCCATGTCAATTCCCGGTAGAGTTGGTGGAACGCTTAGTGCTATCGATGACCAAACCGGGTGACGCCGTTCTCGATCCCTACATGGGCGTGGGAACGTCTATTGTCGCGGCATTGATGCACGGCCGGCGGGGATACGGTTGCGATATCGGGCCTGAGTATGTAGATGTCGCTAGGTCTCGAATCCAAGCCCTGTACGAAGGGACTCTAAGAACCCGTCCTATGGGTAAGCCAGTCTACGATCCCGCGAAACCCAAGGGCGGCCATTAATGCAGATCACCGCTCGATACTCGCATCTGAACGGATGGGAGTTCTTGTACGTCCATCACAAGGATCTCCTCGATGAAATAGAAGAGGTCATCGCCTCGGTGGACGCCGAAGCTTGCCGTACCAAGGTATCACGAGAAAAGACCAAATTGGGGCAGCTTCTCTATTCCCCACATGTCATGAACGAAGCTATCAAAAAGGGATTTACGGCACTGAATTGGCAGCAACGAAGGCAAGACTTCTGGGTAACCGCTGACGAAAAGGTCGTCCGTAACATCGCTAGCCTACCGGCAATCCAGCAGAAGGAGACAATAGAGGCGGCAGGCCAGACCCCTATTCATTCATACAATCAAACTGACTTTGTTAAAGATCGGGTAGCGGTGGAAGTACAATTCGGCAAGTACGCGTTCGTGGCCCATGATCTCTTTGTCAAACACATGGCATTCTTTGTGTCCGATGTGATTGATGTTGGGGTAGAGATTCTGCCGATGAAGAAACTTGAACAGGGCATGTCCTCTGGAGTTCCTTACTATGAACGAGACCTGCTGAACATCATGCGTCAAGGACGCGGCATTCCTGCGGTGCCACTGCTCCTCTTGGGTGTTGTGCCGTGAGTATTCGTTGACAGGTTCTGCGCCAGCCAACCACGGCTTCGACATGGTAGCCCGTACTTTGAGTAGTTGAGGCGAGGCCGCAGGTCACCTAGTCTTCGGTCGGGACGCCGAGTATTCCCTCAAGCGTGGGGCGCTGACGCAAAAAAGGGGCAGGCACTAGGCCTGCCCCTACCCGGACTCTTAGAGGGCTTCGGGTTAGTTGGGCGTTACCGCCAGGGCGCGGATTTCGCCGAATTCTTTCTTCAGCTTGGTCCAGGTGTCGCCGCCGTCCTCGCTGACGTAGACGTAGCCGAACAGGCTGGCTGCGGCAACCACGTTGGGCATCTCGGGGTTGTTGGCCAGCCAGTAGACCACCGAGTTCGGTTCCACCGGCAGATTGGCCGAGTCCCAGGTCGCGCCGCCGTCCTTGGTCACTTGGATCGCGCCGGTGACGCCGGGAATGAAGTCGCCGTTGCCCACGAACATCGTGTCGGGGTTGTCGGCCTTGATCAGCATCCCCCGGCAATAAGAGCGGGCGTCGTTCTCATTGAACTTCGGGAAGTAGTGATAGTCCCAGCTCTCACCCTCGTCGTTGCTGCTGGCGATGCCGAAGGGGCTGGTGCAGTAGACCGCCGGGTCACCGGTAGTCCGCAGGGCCATGCCGTGGATGTCGCCTTGGAACGGGTCGGGGCCCAGGTCGGGCAAATGCACCCAGTTGTCGCCGCCGTCCAGGCTCTTGTAGACCCCGTCGACCTCGATGCCGGCCCAGACGGTGCGGCTGTCGCGCGGGTCGACGATGATGTTGGTGGTGCGCGGCGTGCCGATGGGGCACTCCATGTTGACGCCCATCGACAGCTTGTCCCAACTCTTGCCGCCGTCCCGCGACCGGAAGCCCTCGGGCCGGGTGCCGGCGAAGATGGTGTTGGTGTTCGACGGGTCTAGGCCTACCGACCAGACCTGCAGGTCGCCGGTGGGAGCCTCAATGCTTTCCCAGTTGAGGCCGTTGTCCTCGCTGCGGAACAAGCCAAGTCCGTCGGACCCGGCCAGGATGCGGTGGGTGTCGCCCGGATAGGCCTGCAGAGCGCGAACGTTGCCCTCGGTGGGAATCGGGTTCCTGATCTTGGTCCAAGACTCGCCGCTGTCAGAGCTTATGTTAAGTCCTTGGCCTACCGTGCCAACGAATATCGAGTAGCCATTCGCCATGACGTGCCTCCTTAAATATGGGGAATTGGCGCCTGTTTGCGGATATGCCGCTATGATAACGGCAGAGCGCCGAAAACGCCAGAATTGGGTGTCCGGCCGGAATCAGGATTCACCGGATTTCGGGATTCGACGGCATTATTTCAAAACGTGGGAATCCAATAATCCTGATAATCCAGATTCGGATGGAAAGTTGACACTCACAATTGGCTGCTTCACAATCGATTGAAATCACTCCACGATTGGAGGTAGTCCGATGGTCCAAACAGCCGCATACACTGTGGAAGCTTTTGTAGCCGACGTGAATGAAATCTTCGCTTCGACCAAAGACGCCCTAGCTCAGGCGCAGGGCGTGGCCGATCATTTGAAGACGCTCCTCGCCGAGCCAGACTGGCTGGAACGGGCTATCGAGTTGCCCGAGGAAGAGGGGTACGGCCGGTTTACGATCCATCTGGACGAGGACGCGGGGCACCCCGGCAACGGCTGGTGGTTGATGGCCTCGGTGCAGAAGCCCGGCCAAGACAACCTGCCCCACGACCACGGCGCCGCCTGGGTGGTCTATGGCGTTTACCAAGGGGCAATCCGGCAACGGAAGTGGCGGTGGCACTACCCCGGAGAGGGCGTGGACCGGCCGCAGATCCAAGAGACCGGAAGCTTCCTCCAGAAGGACGGAGCGGTGGCGTTCTTCCTGCCTGGGGAGATACACGACACCCTGAACGTCGAAGAAGGCCGCTCCTTGGTGGTCCGGCTGGAATCCCAGAAGCTGGACCGCATCGTCCGCTACCAGTACAACCCGGAGGAGCGTACGGTCAAGGTAATGGACCGCTGACCGGCGGCGCGCTCCCGGCGTAAGAACACCGAAGGCCCCCGGCAACCGTCGCCGGGGGTTGTATGTTTCTCTGCCCACCCGGTCTGCTACAATCGAGTATGATGGCAAGGCGTATCCGCGAGAAATGGAGATAAGCACGAGGCCTGTTATGACCAGCAAACTGGTTCCGCAAACGCCGGCAACCGAGCCGGGAGGCCGGTTCCCAGACCGTCCACCCAGGGACGATATGCAGAACTCCATCTATCTCAGCCGTCCCGCCCACCAGGCTGCCCTGTCCCGCCACCTCGGTTCGCCGGACACCACCCTTGTGCTGAGCGAAATCCCAGTTAGCCGGCATCCAAGCCAAGGCAATGACTTGCGAATCCCCGACCTCCTCGTCGCCTTCGACATAGACCCGGCCGCCGCTATAGCCCAAAGGGGCTATGCCATCGAACATCAAGGCAAACCACCGGGCTTCGTGCTGGAGATAGCTTCCGAGACCACGGGACGGAACGACTACACCACAAAGCGGGATGACTACGCGGCCTTCGGTATACCCGAATACTGGCGCTTTGACCCCACCGGCGGCCAGTACCACGACGCGCCCTTGGCCGGAGACGCTCTGAAAGACGGCGTGTATCGGCCCATCACCATCGTCCAGACGAGTGAGGCCCACTACCGGGGGTACAGTGCGGTGCTGAACCTAGACCTATGCTGGGAGGCTGGACAGCTACGCTGGTGGGACCCGGAGGCACAGCGCTATCTGCTGACATTCGATGAGACGGACGAGCAACGCATCGCAGAACGCACGGGCCGCTTGGCAGCAGAGGCCCGTATCCGCCTATTAGAAGAGGAACTCAGGCGATCGCAGGGTCCCTGATTGCCCGGCGTCCTGTCTCGCCGGGACCCGTTTCGTCGCCGCCAAATTCAGGGCCCAGTCTCCGCGTCAATCACCACTCTGCATTCCTCCGGGACGTATTCCGGGCGTCAGCTTCCGTTGCTCCGCGTCTCAACTACGTTGGTATCGAGAACCAGCCGCAACAGACCCCTCACCGTATCGCGCCCAAGCGGAAGCAACAGCTATGTCGGACTCGGTTATTCCGAGATCATCCAGTTGCTCTCGAACGGTGCCGGCGGGGGTGCGCTAGATTGAAGTTCCCGCCCTCATCACCCCGCGCAGTTCCTCGGTCGCCCGCAGGTCCAACTCTCCCGTCGCCCGGTCGATCACCACTCCGTATTCCTGCCGCACGTAATCTATCGTCAACTTCTCTTGCCGCACGTCTTCCAGCACTGCGTGGGGGTCGCGGTCGAGGGGATTGCCGTAGCCTCCGGCGCCGGCCTGGACTACGCGGTAGAGGTCGCCTTTTTTGAGCGTCATCAGGTGCTTGCCGGGGAGCTCTTGCTCATCGGGGGTGCCGGGGTTCAGGAGGTTTTGGGTGGGGGTGCCGGGCTTGCCGCCCTCGACGCCCCAAGGGCGGAAGTTGGTGCGGTCGGAGCGCAGCTGGAAGGTGGCCTCGTCGGCCAGCAGCCGGAACTCCCGGACCATGCCCAGCCCGCCGCGGAACTTGCCAGCGCCGCCGGTGTCTGGAACCAGGCCGTAACGTTCCACCAGCAGGGGCTGGTCGGCCTCGATGCTCTCGATGGGCGTGTTGGCCATGTTCAAGACCGGCGACGCCAAGCCGTCGGCCCCGTCGATGCTGGGCCCGCCGCCGCGAGGACCGTCGTTGTTGAATTCCAGATACACCCACGCTTTCCGGTTGGAGTGGTAGCCGCCGAACGACAGGCCGATCTCCCCGCCGCCCCAGGCCGCCGGGACTCGGCCGGGCAGCGCTTGGGCCATCGCGCCGAACAGGGCATGGCAGATTCGGAACCCGGCCAAGCCCCGAGCCGCCACCGGCGCCGGGTGCTGGGGGTTAACGAAGCAGCCTTCGGGAGCGGTGATGTTGAAGGGCCGGAAGAACCCGCTGTTGGACTGGATCGCAGGGTCGATCAGGCACTTCATCACGGCGTAGACGTTGGACTTGGTGTAGGCGAAGTTGGGGTTGATGGACCCTTTGGCCTGCGGCGAGGTGCCGTCGAAATCGACAAAACATTCGTCGCCGTCGATCCTGACGTTGACGTGGATGTCGATGGACTGAGGGTCGATGCCGTCGTTATCGATGTGGTCGACGAACTGCCATTCTCCTTGAGGCAGCGAGGAGATTTCGGCGCGGGTCAACGCCTCGGTGGTGTCGAGGATGTCGGTCATGTAGCTTTTGAGCTCTTCGAGACCGTACTCGTCCACCAGCCGCAGGAGGTCACGCTCGCCGAAACCAACCGCCGCCAGCAGGGCCTGAACGTCGCCCAGCACCTTTTCCGGCACGCGGACGTTCTTTTCAAGGATGCGCCACACCGCCCGGTTCAACTCCCCGCGTTCGAAGAGCTTGAGGGGCGGCAGTATGAGCCCTTCCTGGTAGATTTCGGTATTGTCGCAAGCGTTCCCGCCAGCCACGCGCCCGCCGATGTCGGTCTGGTGGCCGATGCAGCAGCTCCAGCCGATCAGGACGTCGTTAACGAAGATGGGCTTGAACAGGAATATGTCAGGCAGGTGGCTCGCCCCCTCGTAGGGGTCGTTGTTGGCGAAGACGTCTCCGGGCCGCACGTCGTCGCCAAAAGCTTTCATCACCCCCTCCAAGGCCGGGGCCATGGAGCCCAGGTGGGGCGGCAGGGTGAGTCCTTGAGCCACCTGCTGGCCTTCCGCATCGAACAGGGAGGTCGAGAAGTCCATGCCGTGCTTGATCACCGCCGAGCGGGCCGTCCGCACCACGGTCAGCGCCATCGTGTCGGCGATGCTCATCAGGGCGTTCTTGATGATCTCGCGGGTCACCGGATCGGTCACCTGTTGCATCAGGGTCACCTCTGCGGATGAATCCGCCATACCGGCGGGGCAATGGCTGCATGGTGCCATAGCGACGGATACGGGCGCAAGGCGGAGGGTGCGCCCCCAGGGTCTTTTTGATTCTCCTTCTCCCTTGAGCGAGAGGGCTGGGGTGAGGGTGAAATACTGGCGATAACGATGGTCGCTCACGATATGGATCGCCCCCACCCTAACCCTCCCCCAGAGGGGGAGGGGACATTTAAAAGACGCTGGGTGCGTTCCGGCCTTGCCGCAGATTTGACAGGGCATCAGTTGGGAATACAATCACCTTGAGGGTTGACGATCTGGCGTCCCGCGGCCGACTCTTGGATTGCCAGCTTTGAATTGAAGGAGGGCGAATAATGCCTGACCTCAGTCCTGAACAATGGAGCCACTACACTGCGAGAGTCAACGGGATCAACATTCATTACGTTATGGAGGGCGAGGGCGACCCGCTGGTGTTCCTCCACGGCTGGCCCGAGTTCTGGTATTCCTGGCGGCGCCAGATACCCGAGTTTTCTCAACGTTACCAGGTAATCGTGCCGGACCTGCGGGGATTCGGCCATTCCGACAAGCCCTTCTACGGCTACGACACCCGCACCTCGGCCTCGGACGTCTACGAGTTGGTGCGGCAACTGGGCCATGACCGCGTGCGCATAGTGTCCCACGACATCGGCGCCCGGGTGGCTTTCCGGTTCGCCTTGGACCATGAGGAATCGGTGCAAAAAATCGCTTTTCTCGACGCCACCCCGCCCTACGAACAGCTCGGCCCGCAGGAGCCGTCGGTGGTGCGGGAACGGTGGCACTCCTACTTCCACCAGCAATTCGACCTGCCGGAAAAACTGCTGGAAGGACGGGAAGAAGTGTACCTGCGCCATATAATGCGGGACTGGACCATCAACAAGTACCCGTTGACCCAAGAGGTCATAGATGAGTACGTTCGGGTCTACTCTGCTCCGGGCGGGCTTCGGGGAGGGTTCAATTACTACCGGGCCGCCGCCTACCAGGACCCTGCCGACTGGCGGGCCGACGAAGGCCGGCAACTGTCAATCCCGGCCCTGTTCCTCTACGGTACCCGCCGTGTGCGCACCGCCGAAGCCATGGGCGCCGGGCCGTTGGACGACGCTTGGCGGGGCGTGATCCCCGGGGTGCAGTCCAAGCACTTGGGCGACTACGGCCACTTCCTCCAATGGGAGTGCCCCGAGGCGGTCAACGAAGCGTTGACTGAATTCCTCGGCGATTAACCTTGTAGGGGCAACCCGAGTGGTTGCCGTGGCCCGTCCATGGTTGCGGGCGCCCACAAGGGGCGCCGCTACGAGAGATTGACCACAGGAGGGAACGAAATGAGCACGATGACAGACCGGATCGCGTTGGTGCGCTCGGAACAAAAACGGCTTGGCGACTACTTCCAGACGCTGTCCGCCGAGCAGTGGAGCACCCGGAGCGCCTGCGACGCTTGGGAGAACCACGACGTGGTAGCCCATCTGTGCATGGCCGTAGACCTATTTTCGTCCAACATCGGCCGTGCTGTCGGGGGCGACTCGACGCCGCCGGAGGGCGCTCCGCCCCCTGGCCCCGACGCGTTGGCCGCCCGGATGGCGGCCAACGCCCAGCGCGCCGTGGCGACCCGGCAGGAACTGGGAGACGGATTGTTGCCGCATTTTGCGTCCCAGTGTGAAAGCTTGGGCGAGGCGCTTTCCGAGCTGAACCCCGAGGACTGGGACAAGCCGTGCTACCACCCGGCTGCGGTCATAAGCGTTGGCACCTACGTCGACCTGCGTCTCACCGAAATGGCCGTCCACGAATGGGACATTCGCTCCGGCATCGAGCCCTCGCCTGAAGTCGCCCCTGACGTGCTGCCGGCCGTCTTCGACCTGCTGCCCAAGTTCGTAGTCGGGCGGCTCTACCGGCCCGGCGAATCAATCAATGGGGCCACATCATTCCGCTTCAATATTACCGGGGCGGTGTCCGGGTCCTTTGACATCACGGTAGGCTACGGCGACCCCCGGATCGGCCCGGCCGGCGACGGACCGGCCGCAGCCACCTTCGGCTGCGACGCCAGCACCTTCGCGCTAGTGGTCTACGGCCGCATCGGTCTGCACGAAGCCATCAGCAGCGGCCAAGTCACGGCCGACGGCGACCCGGCGTTGATTGCCGCGTTCGCTGAATAGGGATCCGGTTCACGCAGATGGCGCAGAGGTACTGCGGAGACGAGAGCGTTAAAAATTGCCTGAGAGGAAAAAGACGATGAAGCTTTTAGTTATGTCCGGCGGGCGGCACCCTTACCATGAGTCAACGCCGGTGTTGGAAGAGTTCCTGAAGGCGAGCGGTCATGAGGTGTCGGTCACCGAAGACGCTTCGGTCCTGACAGACGCGGCGGCGATGGGCGGTTACGACGCCCTGGTATTCAACACCCGCCGCGAGAACCTGCCTGATTTCGGTGATTGGGCCCTCTCCGCGGCCGAACGGGAAGGCTTGAAACAGTACGTCGGCTCCGGCAAGGGGTTCGTCTGCATTCACATCGCGGGATGCGTCCCCGCCGATTGGCCGGAGTACCACGAGATAACGGGCGGCGGCTGGATTACCGGCGCCAGCTACCACCCGCCCTACGGGACGATGGCGGTCAACGTCAGCAACGCCGGCCACAAGGGCGCTGCGGGAGTCGCCGCGTTCTCCACCGAAGACGAGCTCTACATGAACGTCGCCTTCGACGAGTCAAACGACGTGTTCATCACCGCCCACGCCGATGACGGCACCTACCCTTGGGGCCCGGACCGCGAGGACACCTTCATGCCCGGCGGCACCTACCCCTTGGGCTGGACCCGCAGCTACGGGGACGGCAAAGTATTCGTACTCCTACTGGGCCACGACGGCCGCAGCTTCGAGACCCCGGAGTTCCAACGAATAGTGCTCAACGGCGTAGAATGGGCAACGGCGTAGCCGGTCACGGTGGACTGCCCATGCCGTCTGGCGCGGACGGGTGAATTATGGCCGGGCAAGAATTCAAAGTCCCCGTCGGTGAGGGCGGCATCTCGGCGCTTCGGACCGGACCGGAATCCGGGAGCGGCGACTGCTTCATATACGCTCCCGGCGCAGGCTCAAACCTGAACGACGGGTTCGGCGAGTATCTGGCGGGGCGGTTAGCGGAGTCGGGGTTGGCATGTGTCCGGTTCCAGTTTCCATACATGGAGGCCGGCCGTCGCGGCCCCGACTCGCCGAGGGTGTTGGAGGAGGCGTGGCGGCAGGTGATAGGGACCGTCGCCTCCGAGGCATCCAGAATTGTGGCCGGCGGGCGGTCAATGGGTGGACGCTACGCCTCGATGGTAGCGGCGAAGGGGGCGGCGGTGGATGCGTTGGCCCTGTTCGCCTACCCGCTGCATCCGCCAGGGAACCCGGAGCGGCCCCGCGACGGGCACTTCCCCAACATCATGGCGCCAACGTTCTTCTGCTCCGGCACCCGCGACTCATTCGGGACGCCCGATGAGTTGCGGGCAGCGGCGGCCGACGTCCCCGACGCTACCCTGCACTTCCTGGAGGGTGCGGACCACGGGTTCGCCGTCCCACGCTCCACCGGCCGCACCCGAAACGACGTGTGGGTCGAGGCGGTGGATGTGTTCTTGGGGTGGTGGCGGGATAGTATCTCAAAATAAGTCATCTCGCAACGTAGGACACTGCCATGGGCCGACATATGGTGATTGCATTTTTACAACACAATGATAACATTGTGTTGTGATCCCACAGTTTGATTCCGACGGACTTCTCCCACCGGGGATACATTGGGCCACTTGGCACGAAATAGCCGACCGGTTCGGGGGCAATCCTTGGAGATTGCGCTTGATCGACGGGCTCCGGGACGCTTTGGAAAGCCTAAAGACTGCGGGATGCCGACTCGCGTATATCAACGGTAGCTTCGTAACGAGCAAGCCGGTACCAAACGACTATGACGCCTGTTGGGAAGAGGATGGTGTCGACCCAATGGTACTGGATCCGGTGTTGTTGACCTTCGATCCTGGCAGAGCCACGCAGCGAGCGAAGTATATGGGGGAACTGTTCCCTGCTTCGTATATAGCGGATGCCAACGGTGTGTCGTACATCGAGTTCTTTCAAGCTGACAGGGAGAACCAAAGACAAAAGGGAATTATTGCCATAGACCTGAGAGGCTTCACATGATAAAGAACGAAAGGCAATACAGGGTCACCAAGTCCTATGCAGACAGGTTCGCGCACACTTTACAAAGCCTGAGAGACGGACAAGATGAGGAACGAGGTCTTCATCCTCTCATCCGCAAGGCCCAACAAGAAGCTATCAGCAGCCAACTCGTTGATCTGGAGAACGAACTTCGAGACTATGAGTCCTTGCAGCGTGGCGAGTATCCAGTTGATGAGCTTAAGGCGATCGATGAACTGCCGTCCGCGTTAATCAAAGCGCGGATATCCTTGGGACTGAGCCAGAAAGACTTGGCAAATCGGCTTGGGTTAAAGGAGCAACAGATACAACGCTACGAAGCGACCGACTACGCCTCAGCCAGCCTGACTCGAATCAAAGAGGTCGTAGAAGCCCTCAATCAAGACCCGGCTAACCCCTCTCCAGAATGATGTTGCTAGCCGCGTCCACGGCGGCGGTCCAGCCGGGGGGCACTACTGTAGTGGAATCGTATTCTTCGATGATCAGCGGGCCGTTGACTGACTGGCCGGCGAGGCTGCCACGACTGACTACGGGGGTATCCACCCAGCCGCGATTGGGACCGAAGTAGACGTTCCGGCTGGTTTGGGCGCCGGCGGAACCAGCGGCCAGCTCGAAGCGCTCCGGCATGCGGGATTGTTCCGACAGACCTCTGGCAATCACACGCACGTTGACCAACTGGTAGCCGGCGTCGGTGCTGTAGCCGAACGACTGCTCGTGTTCCAAGTCGAAGTTCTGGGCGATGGCGGCCAAGGAAGCGCGGTTGACCGACCCGGCCGGGAAGGGGACTGTCAGGTCGGAGACCTGTCCCTCGTATTTCATGTCCACTTGAGTAATCAGCTCGTGGTGCTGGTCGTCGAACCCTTCCAGGCGAAGTTGCCGGCGTCCTTCTTGCCACAGGCCCTCCAGCAATTCGGACAGGGCTTCCACGTCGATCTCGTCGAAGGTCTTGAAGTAGGTCTGGACGAAGTGGTGTTCGACGTCGGCCACCAGCAGCCCGAAGGAGCTGAACACTCCCGGAAAGGGCGGCACCACCACCCGCGAGATGTCGAGCATTTCGGCCAAGCCTGCGGCATGGACCGGGCCGCCTCCGCCAAAGCAGACCAGGTCGAAACGCCGGGGGTCGCGTCCGCGTTCGCTGGACACGGCCCGGAGGGCGCGGCCCATGTTCGAATTGACCAAGGTGTGGATTCCGTGGGCCGCCTCCACTTCCGACAGGCCCAACGGCCGGGCCACGTGGTCGGCTACTGCCTGACGGGCCAGCTCGGCGTCGATCTCGAAATCGCCCGCCAGCAGGTGTTGCGGGTTCAGGTAACCCAAGAGGACGTCGGCGTCGGTTACCGTGGCGTCCTGGCCGCCCAAGCGGTAGCAGGCTGGGCCGGGGAAGGCGCCGGAGCTCTGCGGCCCCACTCGCAACGACCCGCTGCGGTCGACGGTGGCGATGCTGCCCCCGCCCGCGCCCACTTCGGCCAGGTCGATGGCCGGCACGCGGAGGATGTGGCCGCTGCCCCGCAGCAACCGGTGTCCGACGCTGATTTCGCCGCCGACCTCGTATTCGGGGGCTTGCAGCATTTCCCCGTTCTCGATTATCGAAGCCTTGGCGGTGGTGCCGCCCATGTCCAGAGTCATCAGGTTGGACATGCCGAGCCGCCGTCCCAAATGGTAAGCCCCGACCACTCCGGCCGCCGGACCCGATTCGATGCAGTAGACGGGCCGCTCTTTGGCGATATCGGACGTTGCGAGGCCGCCATTGGACTGCATGACCGTGAGAGGAACGGTGACTCCCATATCGGTCAGGCCGCCGGTCAGCAGGGTCAGGTACCGTTCCACTACGGGACGAACGTAGCTGTTGATTACGGTGGTGCTGGTGCGTTCGTACTCCTTCATTTCCGGCAACAGGTCCGATGACAGCGTGAGAATGACGTCCGGCGCCCGCTGACGCAACACTTGGGCGATGTATTGCTCGTGGTCCGGATTGGCGTAGGAATGGAGCAGGCAGACGGCTACAGACTCGACTCCGCTGTCCAGCACGGACTGCACCGCCCGGTCAACGTCGCCCACGTCCAGCGGCCGCAAGACCTCGCCGCGAAAATTCAAGCGCTCGCCAACCTCGAGACGGAACTGTCGTTTGATAAGGGTTGGGGACTTTTCGTAGTACAGATCGTAGAGGCGCGGAGTCCGGTTGCGGCGGAACTCCAGGATGTCCCGGAACCCTTCAGTGGTAATCAGCGCGGTGTGGGCGCCCTTTTGCTCAATGATGGCGTTGGTGGCGACGGTGAAGCCGTGGCTGACCTCGGATACCGAGCCCGGAGCGACGCCCAAGTCCTCCAAGCCGTCCGCAATGCCGTCGAGCACCGCCCTGCTGTAGTCGTCGGGAGTGCTGGCCACCTTCCGAGCCAACACCCGGCCGTCGCTTCCCAAGAAAACGAGGTCGGTGAAGGTGCCGCCGATATCCACGCCCACGCGGAATTCAGGCATGATAACTCCTTTTTCACCCCAGAGCGCATGGAGGCCAGAGAGGCATTAATGCCCGGTGCACTTGCTCAGCCATTCGCGGCCGTCGCGGGCCAGAAAGTCGTCGGCGGACTCGGGGCCCTCGCTGCCGGGGTCGTAGATTACGGGCGGGCGGGAGGATGGCAGGGCCAGCCCCTCGACAATCGGGTCAATGATGCTCCAGGACTGCTCTATCTCGTCGCTGCGGATGAAGAGCGAAGCGTCTCCCTGCAGCGCGTCGAGCAGCAGGCGCTCGTAGGCGTCGGGAATTTCCTGGCCGCCAAAGGAGTCCTCATAATGAAATTCCAGGTTCACCGGGCGCAGGTCCAAGGCCGAGTCCGGGGTCTTGGCTTGAAATCCCAAGTGGACGCCTTCGTTGGGCTGCAGGCAGATGGACAGCGTGTTGGAACCGATGTCCCCGGTGCGGCCTTGCGGAAAGATGAGATGGGGCGGGCGGCGGAACTGTATCAAAACTTCGGTCCGTTTCTCGCTCAACGCTTTGCCTGACCGCAGGTAGAAGGGAACGCCCTGCCAGCGCCAGTTGTCCACGTCCAGCCGCAGGGCGGCGTAGGTCGGAGTCCGGGAACCGGCGGGGACTCCCGTCTCGTTCAAGTAGCCCTCGTACTGGCCTTGGACGGCGTGGGTCGCCGCCTCATGCGGCGCTATCTGCCGTACCGACTCCAGCACCTTGATCTTCTCGTTGCGGAGGGTATCGGCCTCGAAGGTCGACGGCGGTTCCATAGCCACTACGGCCAGCAACTGGAGCAGGTGGCTCTGGAACATATCCCGAAGCACGCCGGCGTTATCGTAGTAGGCGGCCCGGTCGGCGATGGAGACGGACTCCGCAACCGTGATCTGCACGTTGTCGATGTAGTTTCGAGACCAGATGGGCTCGAAGATGGCGTTGGCAAAGCGGAAGACCAACAGGTTCTGGACCGTCTCTTTGCCGAGGTAGTGGTCGATGCGATAGACTTGGCGCTCGGCGAACACCGAGTGGACCAGCCGGTTGAGCTCCTTGGCGGTGTCCGAGTCGACGCCAAACGGTTTTTCCACTACCACACGACGCCAGCATTCGTTCTCCGCCTGATAGCCGGCTTCACCCATTCGGATGATGGCCGGGGCAAACAGGGAGGGGGCCAAGGCCAGGTAATACAGCCGGTTGGCCGGCCTGCCCGCCGCTTCGACCGCCGCCAGAGTCCGGTCCAGCTCGGCGAGGCCGCCGGGCGCGGAGACATCTCCGTAACAGCAATGGACCCGGCTGGAAAAATCCTCCCACACTTCGGGGGCGGGCGGGAAATGAGCCTCTTGGCCGAAACCCTCATAGAAGCAGGCATGAAATTCCTGCTGGGTCATTTCGCTGCGGGCCATCCCGACTATCTGAACTTCCGGGCCGAGCCGTCCCTTGCTGTAAAGGTCGGCCAAGGCGGGGGCAAGCTTGTTTCTGGCGAGGTCGCCGGAAGACCCGAAAATAACAATGGTCGTAGTTTGGTCTGTCATTCCGCCGCCGCCCTCGGACAGGCTAATCGCCGCTGTGCCGCACGGCATGGCCGCCGAACTGCTGGCGCAGCGCGGCCAAGAGCTTCGCCCCCAAGGGGCCGTTCTGGCGGGAGCGGAAACGCTGCTGGAGGGCCGCCGTGATGGCGGGGATGGGCACGGCCAGGTCCACCGATTCCTCCACCGTCCAGCGCCCCTCCCCCGAGTCCTCGACGTAGCCCTGCAGGTTATGCAGCGTCGGGTCTTCTTTCAGTGCGGCCGCAGCCAGGTCCAGCAGCCAGGAACGGACCACGCTTCCGTAACGCCAAGTGTCAGCGATAGCGGCCAGGTCCAGGCCGAAGTCCTCTTTTGCCGACAGCAACTCGAACCCCTCGGCGTAAGCCTCCATCAGGGCGTACTCGACTCCGTTGTGCACCATCTTCACGAAATGTCCCGCGCCGGAGGGGCCCACGTGACTGTAGCCCCGGTCTTCTCCCGGGGCCAACGTACGAAAGATGGGCTCCAAGCGTTTGACCGCCCGTTCGTCTCCGCCGACCATAAGGCAGTAGCCGCCGGCCAGTCCCCAGACGCCGCCGCTGGTGCCCACGTCGATCAGGTCGATATCCCGCGAAGCCAGATCCCGGCTGCGCCGCATGGTGTCTTTGTAGTTGGCGTTGCCGCCGTCCAACACTGTGTCGCCCGGCGAGAGCAACGGGACGAGGTTGGCGATAGTATCCTCCGTGGGCTGTCCTTGAGGCACCATGACCCACACGGCCCGGGGCGGCTTCAACCGCCGGACGAGGTCTTCGAGAGACGACCCTCCCTCCGCTCCGAATCCGGCGCTGGCGGTTATGGCGGCGGGATCAAGGTCGTAAGTGACGACCCGGTGGCCGCCCAACACCAGCCGCTGGGCCATGTTGGCCCCCATCCTTCCGAGCCCGATGAGCCCCAATTCCACGGGTGATGCCTCCTAATTGGCGATTGGTAGGTGTTCAATCCCGCTGACAAGCCCCCGCCCGCACCCTGTGGATACCGGCGAAAGCCGGTATGACGATGGACTGCGCTTGTAGAGGGATTGTCACGAAGTCTAAACAACTACGGCGATTGTCGAAGTGCGGCGCACCGGCTGCGGACCGGCAGAGAATCACAGGTCGTCCAGCAGGCGGCGCAACCCGTCGACGGGTTCGCCGCCCAGGTCGATGCGGGTGATGCGGCGCCCGAGGTTGGCCAAAGCCCGCAGGTCTCCGATAGCTTGGGCAGCCGCTAGGGTCGCGAATCCGTAGGGCTGTCCGGGAATGGGCAGATCGTCGTGGGGCATGGTCAGTTGCAGGAACAGGCCCGAAGGTCCGCCGCCTTTGTGCAACTGTCCCGTGGAGTGGAGAAACCTGGGCCCGTATCCCACGGTTGTAGCGATACGGTGCTGCCGCATGACACGCTGGCGCAGTTGGTCCAGAACATCGTCCGCGTCCTGGGTCATCGGGATGTAGGGCATGATCGCCAAGTAATCCCCGGGTTTGGACTGGGACAGCAAGCCGGGCAACGTGCCGCCCGGCAATGGTTCGGGCAGCCGGGCGTCCCTTATGTAATCGGCCAGCAGCCTGCCGGTGATGTCTTTGCTCGATTGGACGTCCGGTTGGTCGAAAGGGTGGACGTCCAAGACGGCGCCGGCGACGGCGGCGGCGAATTCCCACCGGAAGAACTCGGCCCCGAGGTCGTAACTGTCTTGCAGTTCCAGACGTTCGACCGGATGGCCCGCCGCTTCCAGACGTTCGACCGCCGCGTCCACGCCGGGGTCAGCATCGGAAGCGGACCGCGAGTAAACGAACAACCGGTCGGCGTCGTAGGCATCGGGCGCAAGCAACGGCTCTCCGGCGATGGGGATAATGCCTTTGCCGTCCTTGCCCAGGCTTTCGGCGATGAGCTGCTCCACCCAGAGGCCGAGGCTTCGGATAGCTGGCGATTCGATTAAAGTTAGCTTGTCTCGCCCCGCGAGCGAATTCGCGCTGATGAACGCGCCCAATTGGGCTCCCGGATTGGAGTGGATGTCCCCAGTCTGGCACCGTTTCCGCATTCCCAAGGCTCGGGCCAGCAGCTCGCCCACGTCGATTCCGGCCAAGGCGAAGGCGGCGGGGACGAGTCCGAAGTACGACAAAACCGAGTAGCGGCCGCCGATGTCCGGATCGTTGCGGAACACCCGGCGGAACCCGGCCTGCTCGCCAAGGACCTCCAAGGGCGTCCCGGACTCGGTGATGGCAACGAAGCTCCTGCCGACCTTGGCTTGGGGCAAGACCTCCTCCGCCACGCTGCGGAAATAGCGGTAGAGGGACAGCGTTTCAATGGTGCCGCCCGACTTGGATGAAACGAGGAACAGGGTCCGGGCCGGGTCAATGCTCCCGGTGACCGCGCTGACCTGCGCCGGGACCGTGGAGTCCAACACAATCAGTTTCGGATAGTCCGGTATGGGAGTGAAGGTCTTTCCGAGGGCCTCCGGGCCGAGGCTGCTGCCGCCCATGCCGAGCAGGACGACGTGCCGGTAGCCATCGCGCCGAATCTCGTCCGCGAACAACGCAAGGCCGGGCGCCTCGCCCTGCATGGCGCCGGCAATGTCCAGCCAGCCGAGGCGATTGGCAATCTCCCGAGAATCGGGGCGCCACAGAGTGTGGTCTCGCTGCCAGATGCGCTGTATGACCTGCCGCTGGTTGAAGCCCGTTAACGGGTCGGAGGCCTCTCCCGCATCGCCGCCGGGCGGCAACCCGGCGGGGTCCCGGCTGACCGTACGGCATCCGGAGGCCAACCTGCTACCCACGGACCAAGCGGCGGGCTTCGTCCGCCACCCGGTCGGCGGTGAAGCCGAACCGCTCGAAGAGCACGCCTCCGGGGGCGGATGCGCCGTAGGTGGACATTCCGACAGACGCGCCGTCCAACCCCACGTAACGGGCCCATCCGTTGGTCGCGCCCGCCTCGACCGATAACCGGGTCCGGTTGCCGGGCGGCAGCACATGGTCGCGGTACTCCCGGGGCTGGGCCTCGAACAGCTCCCACGAAGGCATGGAAACCACCCGGGCGTTGATTCCCTCGCTGGCGAGGACTGTGCCGGCCTCCAGCGCGATGTGCACCTCAGACCCGGTGGCGATGATAATCACTTGAGGAGAGTCGCCGGACTCCCAGAGCACGTAGGCGCCCTTCCTGACGCCCTCGGCCGGTCCCAAGGTCTGCCTGTCCAACACCGGGAGGTTCTGGCGGGTAAGGGCGATGGCGGTGGGGCCGTCGTCCTTCTCCAGGGCTGCCTGCCAGGCCATTGCGGTCTCGGTGGCGTCGGCCGGGCGGAACACCGTCAAGCCCGGCATATCGCGCAACGACATCAGGTGCTCGATGGGCTGATGGGTCGGACCATCTTCGCCAAGGCCGATGGAATCGTGGGTGTAGACGTAAATGACCCGCTGGCCCATTAGAGACGCCAGGCGCACGGACGGACGCATGTAGTCGGAGAAAATCAGGAACGTGGACGCGTAGGGTATGACCCCTCCGTGGGCGGCCATTCCGTTGGCCACCGCTCCCATGCCGTGCTCCCGGACGCCGAAGTGGAGGTTCCGTCCGTCGAAATTACCTGGACCGATATGGCCCTCATTGTTCAGGATGGTCAGTGTAGAAGAAGCAAGGTCGGCCGACCCGCCGATCAAGTTCGGCACCGCGCCGGAGATCGCGTTCATAACCCGGCCCGACGCTTCTCTGGTGGAGACGCTCCCGCCGCCGGTGAACAGACCTTCAATGCCGTCGGCCCAACCGGGTGACAATACGCCGCTCAGGGCGTCGTGGAGTTGTCGGGCTTCTTCGGGGTAGCTTTCCCGGTACCGCTCCACCGCCGCCTGCCAATCATCCTGGCATTGCCTTCCCCGCTCTCTCGCCTTGCTCAGATGCTCCCAGGCTTCCCCGGGGATGGTGAAGGGATCGGGGTAGGGCCACCCCAGCTCCTCCCTCGTCAGGACTACCTCGTCGTCGCCGAGCGGCGCGCCGTGGACCCCGGCGGTCCCGGCTTTGTTGGGGCTGCCGTGACCGATAACCGTCTCGCAAACGATGAGGGTCGGCTTCGAAGTCTCGACCTTGGCTTCGGCGATGGCGGCAGTGACGGCGTCAATGTCCTGCCCGTCCATGGGCCCCAGCACCTGCCAGCCGTAGGCTTCGAAGCGGCGGGGGACGTCCTCCAGGAAGGCGATATCGGTGTCGCCTTCGATGGAAATGCCGTTGTCGTCGTAGATGAAGATGATCCTCCCCAGCCCGAGGGTCCCGGCCAACGATGCGGCCTCGGCGGTCACACCCTCTTGGAGGTCTCCGTCTGAGACAATCGAGTAAGTGTAATGGTCGATGATTTCGTGGCCGGGACGGTTGAACTTCGTGGCCAGCCACCGCTCGACCAGCGCCATTCCCACGGCGTTGCCGAAGCCTTGGCCCAAGGGTCCGGTGGTCACTTCCACGCCGGGGGTGACGCCGTATTCCGGATGGCCGGGAGTCTTGCTGCCCCACTGGCGGAACCGCTTGATCTCGTCCATCGGAAGGTCGTACCCGGTCAGATGGAGCAATGAATAAAGCATGGCGGAAGCGTGGCCTACCGAGAGGACGAAGCGGTCGCGATCGGGCCAAAGCGGGTCGGACGGATTGTGTTTCAGGAACCTGTCCCACAGAACGTAGGCCATGGGCGCGGCCCCCATGGGGGCGCCGGGATGTCCCGATTTGGCCTGTTGCACCGCGTCTATGGCCAAGAATCTAAGGGTGTTGATGCACAGTTGGTCAAGGGTTGAATTGGACAAGATTCTCCCCTGTTGAAGGCTCAAAATGGAGTGCGGTTAGAGTGTACCCATCATAGCCCGTGACTGCAACGAACCGGATTAGTTAACACGACTTCCCCAAATCGCCGGTCCCTGGTTCGTTCCATTTCCGGCCATTCGTAGTCCCGGTGATCCACAGACGGCAATGACACATAGCAAAAAACGACGGGCGGTCATTCAGCGCCATCGGCGCCGCTATAGATTATGGAGTCCGGCTTGAAGGCAGCCCAAGCGAACCAGAAATGGTCGCCGTGGACGAATTTGGCCAACCGCTCGCCCTTCAGTGGGCCGTCCACCGCCACGCCCAGTATATTCCAGGCGGAGCCGGTGCCGACATCCTCGATGCGTTCATCCTTAAACCGGAATGTGAGCATCTCTCCATTCAGTTCCGGCCGAAACACGGCGGCGGCCCCCACTTGGCGGGCATCGGCGAAGCTGGGAGTGTCCAACGCCGACTGGGTCTCCGGCTCGAAGAAAACGGCGAGGTCCACGCCGTTCACATGGTAGTTGACCACGCGTTGGTCGGCCAATACCGAAAATGGAAATGCGATGTCGGTCCCGGCCACGGTGATGGCCGCCACCCGCTCCTTGGGCAGCAAACGGCCGTCCAAGTCGCCGCGGAAGAGGAAGGGAGGAAGATCGGCCCGGTCATAACCGGCGTACGGATTGACCCCGTAATTGCGGCTGTAGCCGGTATCGCTGGACAGCACCTTCCCGTCCGGGTTACCGGCTTGGAAGTCCTGCCAGGAGGTTATGGACGCCGGGAGGAACCCGAGGCGGTTGCCGGAGAGGACGCCGACGATGGCTTCGCCGGTCAACTGTTGCCACCACGACTGGGTCTGCCGGTCCCACATCACCAGATCGCTGTTGCGGAGTCTGCCGGTTGTGCCGAAATCGTACACCAAACCGTCGAGGGTTCGTTCGAAGGCGATGGCTGAATTGCACAGGGGGCAGAAGGTAACGGCCACCGGGACTCCGCCCACCTCGTCATTGACGATCTCGTGCCAAGTGAGGATTTGGAGCGGGTAGGCGCGGCTGTCGCCGTTGATCTCCAATGCTACCACCGGTTCGAGGGGAGCCAGCCAGTCGGCCGCCTCTTGGAGAGTGATGAACTTCGGTTCATCGAGGGGAGCGATCCCGTCGCGGGGAACGCCGCCCGAGAAAATATCGGAGTAGGGCACCGTGTGAAACCTGAAATCGGTCTTCCAAATCCGCCGGTCGATCCGTAGACCGGCAAGCGCTTCCCGCCAATCGGGGTCGGCTTCCAAGGTGGTAAGGCTGGATTCGGGGATAGGCGGCCCGCCGGTGAAATTGCTTCCCAGAGCCGGGCGCGGAGTTGGAAAAGAGGTCGGACCAGGCGCAGCTGTCACAGGTGGAGTTGGAGAAAGCACCGGACCAGGCGCGGCTGTCACAGGCGGAGTTGGAGAAAGCGTCGGACCAGGCGCAGCTGTCGCAGTCGGAAGTGGACTTGTTGGCGCGGCTTCACAGGCAACGGCCAGCAACGTGACAATCGCCGCAGCTAGCAACAATGACCGCCAACGTCTATTGACCATTCCGCCTTCTCCCGGGCGATAAGCGACGACCGGGATTCCGGTCCCATTGGTCCGCTGGCGACCAGCGCCAACACCGGCCTTGCCGAAGGGCGAAAGAGACCGTACCCGGCTACGGCCGCCGGGAAGCGGCCTTTCATTTAATCGGGCAACCGAGCGATCTAGCAATCGTAGAATCTCAAGGATGCTTACCGGTCCAGGGCCGGGAAGATCGTGTCTTTGAACGCCCGTAGTTCTCCGGTGGCGAATTCGTAGGTGGCCCCGGTCATCAGGTACAGGTGGGTGAGGCCCGATTTCTCCGCCTGCCGGATGCGGTCCACGACGTATTCCGGAGTACCGATGAGACCCATGTTGTCGCAGATCTGGGCCAGAGCATCGTCGGGCAAAAAGGCGCACAACTCTTGGGCCTTCCGCCAGTCCTCGGCATGGGGTACGTCGGGGTAAAGGTCCCACAGCCCAGCGGGCAATTCCAGCTCGCCGAAGTCGAGACCGGCGGCTTGAAGCCAGCGCTTGTGGGTGTCTTCCATCAGCCGCTGCACCGCCAAGGGCCGGGCGGTCTCCCGGGCTTCCTTCAGGTCGTCCTTGATTATTGTTGTGGCGGTGAAGACGGTCTCGATCTCGTCCGGGTTCCGGCCTGCGGAACGCGCCCCGTCGGCGATGAGCTCCCGTGCCTCCGCCACGGCGTTGGGATGGATGCCCGTCATGAGGACCGCGCCGTTGCAGACCTCGCCAGCCACACGCATGGCCCGCGGGCCGGTGGCCGCAATGTAGATGGGGGTGGGTATGCTCTCGTTCCCGTGGCGCATCCGGCTATTGGCGTCTCCGAACTGAACCGTGTCCCCGGCCATAAGTTCCTTCATGGTGACGATGGCGTTGCGCATCTGGCGCACCGTGGCGGGCTTGAGGCCCACGGTGGCGGTGGAGCTGTAACCGCGGCCGATCCAGATCTGGGCTCGCCCAGGGGCAATCTCGGACACCGTCTGGGCGGCCGAGGCTATCACCGATGGGTGGCGGGTAATGGGGTTGGTCACCGCCGAGGCTACCCGGATATGTTCGGTGGCCTGCAACGCGGCGGCCATGCTGACGAACACGTCCCGCTCCAACATTTGGGAGTCCAGGAGTCCCACGCCGTCAAACCCCGCGTCTTCGCACTCGCGCACGAACGCGGCGACTTTCGGCACTGGTTCGCAGGGCGGGACTCTCAAGTCAATCTGAATGGCCATAGCGGTCCTCCTTGCATCGTGGTCGTCGTTCAGACGGCGAGCGTCTCCCGCAGCCTGCGGATGATGATGCCGGTCTCGTCTCCAGTGAGGTTGAGGGGGTCTACGCCCAATTGATCGGGGGGCCCCAGCTGGTGCAGGTAGATGGGCGGAACGCCGTGCTGCATCGCTGCGGCCACCTGCTCCGGCGGCGGGCCCTGCCAGTCTTTCCCGAAGCGGAGCACCGCAGTGGGTATGAGGTAATCGGCGCCGTCGTGTTTCAGGCTGACCTCCAGCCCCGGAGTCTCCACGAAGGCGTCCACGACCCGTTGGGCCAACGCTTCATATGCCGCTGTCTCCGTTTCTTCGTCTTCCTGAACGAACGCCGTCAGGGCGGTCACCAAGCCGACGATTTCCTCTTTGGCCACCTTCATCGGGCGGCCGAGGAACTGAGCGGGGCTGCCGTTGGCGGCGGCCGCCTCGATAAGGTCTCGCCGGCCGCAGAGGATGCCGGCGCCCTGGGGTCCGCGCACTCCCTTGCCGCCACTGAATACGACCATGTCCGCGCCATCCCGCAGATAACGGTGCAGGTTCTCCCGGGGCGGCAGCATCGACGCGGCGTCGACGATTACCGGCACTCCGTGGGCGTGGGCGATCCCGCAGACCTGGGCCAGCGGCATCACCCGGCGGCTGCTGAAGGGAGCGCAGAGATAGGCGACTGCGGCGGTGCGCTCGTTTATCGCACCTTCCAGTTCCCAAGGATGACTGAACAAATAATCGCCGACCGGCACGAGCCTGGCGCCAGCCGCCCGGTAGGCTTGGTCATAGGGGAACCGGTGCATCGTCTGGATGATGATTTCATTCTTCATGCCTTGGGTATCGGGCAACCGCCGCATCTTGACCGGGTCGCTCCCGGCGATGCAGGCGGCCGCCTGCAGCAACAGGCCGCCGGCGGCGCCGCTGCAGACCAGGCCAGCTTCCGCGCCGGTGAGGCGGGCGATTTCCTCGCCGGCCTTCTCGTTGAGTTCGTCGATGTTCACCATCACGCGGGCCGTGCCGGCCATCTGTTCCAACACTTCAGGCCTGGTCCTGGTGCCGCCGTAGCGGGTGACCGAGCCCGAGGCGTTGATGATGGGGGTTACGCCCAGCCGCCGGTATACCTGTTCCGCGTCTCCCGCGGCGGGAGCGGCAAATTGTGTCACTGTTTCCTCCAGGTTGTCGGGGCCCTGCGTGCGCCCTTTTACTGCGCCACATTATATCAATTGTCGTGTGGTAACATGCGGACCATGGACAGGTTGGGACTGGACGCCGACGCGGTCCTTCAGTCGGCTTCTGGCCCTGAAACGAGAGACTACGCTTGGACTTCAGGAGATACGATCGTGACTACCGCCGACCGTCTAAACTCCATGGCGCTGGGGGAAGCAATGTTCACCCAACGCGCCATCCGCCGCTTCAAAAAGGACCCCATCCCCGAAGAAGTGATGAATGACATCATGGAGTCGGCCATTCGCGCTCCCAACGGCGGCAACAACCAGCAGTGGCATTTTATAGTGGTGCAGGACGCTACCGTCCGCGGCAAGCTGGCGGAGCTTTACCACGAGGCCTGGTGGGCCAAGCGGGCCGACGCCGGGATATACGGACCGGAAGACCTTCCTCCGGGCAGGAACTCCATGCGCTCGGCGATGCGGTTGGCCAACGAGATTGGGGACGCCCCGGTGATGGTGCTGGTCTGCGCTACCGCCAAGGGCGCCCAAGCGGCGGGCTCGGTGATTCCGGCCGCGCAGAACATGCTGCTGGCGGCCCGGGCCTTCGGTATCGGCGGCACCATCGCCACGCTCCATCCGCTCGTGGAGGAACGGGTACACGAGCTGTTCAACATTCCCGACACCGCGCAGGTGGTCTATTGCATGCCGTTGGGCTACCCTCGGGGAGTGTTCGGACCGGTCACCCGGAGGCCGCTCTCCGAGGTCTGTTCCTACGACCGCTGGGAAAGCCCGGACTCCTAAGCAACGGTCAACGGTCCCGAGGACCAATCAGGAGCCCCGGCGAAACCGAAAACTATTCAGACGTTTGCTAGTTGCCCCTTCCCCTGGCCGGGAGGGAGGGTTAAGGGGAGGAGGGATCAAGGGTGGAAGAACGCATAAGGAACTTTGAAGACTTCACTCGGTACGCGACGCACATGATTGTCCTGATGGAGGAAGACCGTCTGGCAACACAAGAAGCCATCCGGCGGCAGGGCGAAAGCATGCGGCGGCTAGACGAAAGCATCCAGCGGCTGGACGAAAATGCCGTCCGCAGGGATGAGGTGATGCAACTGATGCTCCAAGCTGTCGCGGTGATACAAGCTGATGTAGTCCGGATTGACGAAACCCATTCGTGAAGAAGCTGCCGGCGAAGGCCGGGGCCTACCCCCCCAGCAGGCCCTTGATCTTGTCCAGAAAGCTTCTGGTGCCGCCCCTTTCCATGAACTGGGCCCACTGCTCTTCCGCCCCCGTCGATCTCCGCAAGTCCCGCGAACGCTCCTTCATCACCTCCAACACCCGCTCCTCTTCTCCGTGGTCCAACCAGTAGCCATGGTCGTTGGGGCAGTGCTCGATGGGCAGGTTGTGGGCCCGGTAGTTGAAGACGTCCATCATTGCGCTGCAGTGGGGGCAGGGCAGGTCGCCGGTCCTCCTGGCGTAATCCCGCATACCCTTGACGATGTCCTCGCGGACGGCGGAGTCCTCGAGGTCCTCCATCTCGTGGTAATCGAGCCAGATGCCCTTGCAATCAGGACACCGGTCCACCTCAATATCTTTGAATTGGCGTACGGCCAGTGCGGCGCTGCAACGTGGACAGTTCATATCACCCTCACCCTAGCCCTCTCCCACAGGGAGAAGGGAGGTTGGATTACGCCATGACCCGGCGGAAGAATCCCAGGGCGTTACCACCGATGATTTTCTTGACGTCATCGTCGGAATGGCCCCGGCGTATCAACCCCCGCACGATGTTGGCCCCATCGGCGGGCGACTCCAGGCCATTGAGGTAGGGCGCCGGGAACTCGGTGGGGCCGTCCCGGCCCATCATATTCCGGTGAAAGGCCACGTGGTCTCCTATCGTGGTGTCGGTGCCGATTCCCACGTGGTCGATGCCGACCAGCTTCACCATGTAGTCGTAGTGGTCCAAGACGCACTCGATGTCCTGTTCCGGGTCGTCGCTCAGGGAGTTGGGCACTGCAGTGATGCAAATAATGCCGCCCTTGCGGGCGCAGGCGATGAGTTCCTCGTCCTTGCGCGTCCGGCGGTTCGGCCTCAGGGTGTAGGCGGCGTTGTGGCTGAAGGCCACCGGGGCGCGGGAGTGCTCGATGGCGTCCGCAGCGGTGGGCATCGAGGCGTGGGAGAGGTCCACGACCATCCCAACGTCGTTCATGCGGTGCACCACTTCGATGCCGAAGTTACTGAGGCCGCCGGGGTTA
This sequence comes from Dehalococcoidia bacterium, assembly GCA_965220625.1. GTDB lineage: Bacteria > Chloroflexota > Dehalococcoidia > Lucifugimonadales > UBA3495 > VXOI01. The sequence goes on along the minus strand of CBDCQN010000003.1, from coordinate 98,116 downwards.
CGTTCGTAGAGCCCGTCGCCGATGAAGTTCTTACGGTTGTAGGTGATGCCGGCCAACCGCACTCCCATGCTGTGCAGGGCGTCCACCCGTTCTATACGGTTACCAATGGCCAAGTGCTCCAGGGTGGGAAGGAATCCGACGTTCCCCTGCTGCTTGGCGGCTATGATGTCGTCGGCATTGCCAATCCGCACGATCCCGTCTTGCGCCGTCACGTCGGCCAGCATCGTGCCCACCTCGGCGGTCAGGTCCTCGTACTCCACGAACGACATATCGGTGGTGTTCTTCAGGCCGCTAAACACGTTAGCGGTGGTCACGGCGGTCCAACCGCCGTGCTTGACCGCCTGGTAGCCCCATTTGTAACGGTTGCCCCGCAGGTAATCAATGAAATGGTCTATGGACTCGGGCATCACGAAGGGGTGCTGGTGAACGTCCACCATCGGCGCCTCCTCCATGATTCCTTGGAACCGGACTTCCTCCGCAGAATTCAAAGGAACAACGGAAGAGGGTACACGGTCCAATTCCTTCGCCAGCACAATACCGTCAATTGTCATAGAAACCCTCGCGCCCTCGACGGCGAAAAATCAGTTGCGGGAAATAGCGGCGCCGACGCCGCCGGTCTGCTCGTTGACCAGGAAGGTTGCTTGGTCCCGGCCGTAGGCGGTCTCCAGATCGGCGTCGAACCGCTGGCCGCCGAGCCCGCCCATCATCTCGTACCGCTGCTCGGTGGCGAGCCGCCCCTCGAATTCCGAGTGCTTCACTTCTCGTTCCGTCTCTCCCGCCAGGTACATCTCGACAGCCTGCATCATAAGCTCCCGGAATTGTTCCGGGCGCAGATGGTTTGCAGATCGCAGGAACACGTAGCCCCAACGGATTCCCATGTGTTCCAGATGTTCGAGCATTCGGAGGCAACTCCAGGACGGGCGGCGTGGCGGACCACGAAAATGACTGTTCGAGTCTACTTGAGGGAAAAGCCCCGGTCAACGAAAGCTGCGCCGAAGTTGGAACAAGGCCGGAACAGAGCCGCGCTGCTCCTTCTGCAGGGATGTCGTCTTTCTGGCGAAAGCCGGAATCCACGTAACCTCAACCCTCAGGGAAAGCAGGTTGACTCCGGCCCACGGGCACCTCCAAAGGCAGCGGAAGCCAATTCGTCAGAATCCATTAAGATATCCCGCCGTACAGTGTGCCTTTACGCCTACTCGGGGGCATCCAGACACCGGGGGCTACGTGGATTCCGGCTTTCGCCGGAAAGACGAGGGGGGGTGCCGGAATGGCCGGAGGGGTGCCGGGATGACGAGAGGGACGCGGGATGCCGGGATGACGAGAGGGATGACATCGTCCCAACAGGGACTGAATGGCGTTGCCCGCCTCCCGGAGAGGCGGGCAACTCGTTCTTCCTCGTTCATCACCCCTGCAAGAAACCCCGCGATGATTCGTGCATTCCGCGGGTGAACCTGTCAATACTCCCTCCATCCCTTAGACAGGGACGGCGCCGTCTGTGAGGCTCGCTCTAGTCCGCGGTCTGTCAGCGGCCACTCGCCACCCAGAAGTCATCAGCCTTCTTGTCGAACTTTCCATTTCCCGCCTTGTCGTCGAGCCACACCCAAGACTTGTTCAACCACCTCCACCGGAAGTTCCGGATAAAGAAACGCGGTATGGCATATACCTTGCGGGGCGGCTTGGTCCAGGCGCACCTGCGGACGCACGTGCTACAGGTGGTCCCGACGCGATTCTGGAAGGTCATGCACTTTTTTGCATCTACCTTCCATGAAAGCACTCCTGGTGAATTGCTCTCATCCAAAGGCTCGAAGCTCCGGTCGCCAGTCGTGATGGCTTTCGTACCGCACTTCGGGACACATTTCAGACATGCGTTGCAGAACTCGGTAATGCCGGAGTCCACGGCGCCTGCGGCCTCCAGCGGAAGGTCGGTGAAAATCTTGGAAATACGGCAGCGCGCTCCCACTTTGGGGTTGATTAAAAGGCCATGTCTCCCCAGCTGGCCGAGGCCCGCATCGACAGCCAAGGGGATGCTCAAGGCTGTGTCATTGGCTGCGGGAATCGCGTTGTACCCAAGGCCCCGGATGAATTCAGCCAGCATCCACAGGGTCGGCGCCATTCGGGCATACGCCAGTGTACTGAGTCCCTCAGTAAGAAGGGACGGCGCATGCTCGGTACCGTCCATGTCCTTGCCCCACTCGTGGAGCAACACCACCACATATTTCATCTCTTTCGGGATGACCCGAGTCCCATCTTCAAGGCGAATGGGCTGGTCGTACTGTTCGTAACCAGGGTCATCGGAGAACTTGATGGGGTGGTCCTTTTTGGTCTCCTCATCGAAGTAATGGGAATATACCCAGCGACGGTCGAGCTCGGCAAAGCCTACCTGGTCCGCTCCCAACACGCGGGCGGCCTTGCGCACAATCTGGGAGGCCTCGTTAGGGGAAGTTTCCGGTCGACCGGTCGGCGCGGGCTCCACTTTGGTCTGCCATGCGGTAGCCCTGGTATCCGCCTGATTCTTTGAGAAGTCCATTAGAGACAGCAAGGAATCCGCTGCGGAGTCCAAGCCCCACGCGGCGGCCTCGAATCCGGCTCGTCCGCTCTCAGCAAGCTTTCGCTGCTTGTCCTTCAGCTTGGTTCGTTCGGCCTTATAATAGGCATCCCACACCATCTGCGAGCCCATATGGTCTTTCTGATTGAACCGAACGTACGAATCCTGCACCTGGTACATTTCGGCGGCCGTGACGCGGCCGTTTGTGCTTGAGTCCTTTTGCGACTGGGACTTGGCATGCCGCCGCAGGTCAAGTTTCATGCCAGGATACCTCCTACCGGTAACGGCTTGTCACATGTTGGTGTCTGACCCGCTTGTTTGTCAGCACCCCAGCAACCAACACTTCACTACCCAAAGTCTCCGAACTTGATTTCGTATCTGCAAAGAAACTTCGGGGTTCGGCTGTGGCAGTAGACGCAGGCACAGCGACTTGGAAACTTTCTCAGACCTGATGACGCCTCTCACAATCATCTGTTTCGGCGTCAATTACCTGGCGGGGTCCACCCCCATCCTAACCTTCCCCCGGAGTGGGAAGGGACTTTTGAGGTAGTTTCTCAGGCCTTCAAAAAGTCTTGGACTAATTGAGAGACCGTGGCAAGCTGTTCCAACTGCGGTACGTGGGCCGCTCTTTCGACGATCACAGATCGGGCGCCGGCGATACGGTCAGTGAATTCCTGAGCGTAGATGGCTGGCACAATTCCGTCTTGCCGGCCCCATATCACCAGCGTGGGGGCCTGGATGCGGTGCATGCGCTTCTTCAGGCCCTTATCCGGGATGGGCCAAGTGAACTTCCCGGTGCAGCCCAAGTTCCAGATGCCCTGAATCTGGGCTGTCATTCGCTCTTCCGGGTCTTCGGATTCCGCCAATATCTGTTTGGCGACCGGTCCCTCAGGTTCGTAGAAAAGTTCCTTCACCAGCTCGTCGGGCGCCATCGACATCCAGTTCTTGACCGGGGCGTCGTCCCGCCATAAGCCGATGGGACTAAGCAGCACCAGCTTGCCAACCCGTTTGGGGTCCGTTGACGCTATCTCCGAGGCCACCATGCCGCCGAACGAGTGCCCCACGACCACCGGCGACTCTAATTCCAACTGTTCGAAAAGCTCGTAGTAGTAAAGGACCAGGTCCCAAAGATCGTCCAACGGTTTGATGGCGTCCGGGTCTCCGGGGGTCGTACCCGGATGTTCCGGCGCGTAAACAGTGTGGGTCTGCGACAAGTCGTCCAGGAATTCGTCCCAATTGAGCCCGGTGGCGCCGTGCAAGAACACCAAAGGCGGTCCTTGCCCAGCTATTTTTACTCTGGACTGTATCTCGCCGCGCCATACACTCAGGGTGCGTTCCTGAATCGTCACCATTCTAATTCCCCTCTAGGCATTGGCAGGGCGGTGCTAAACGCTCGCCTGACCCGCCAACTGTCGTTTTCCCCGAAGTTTTTCCGGCCACCAATGGTTCTCCCATCCTTCGTCGTCCCAGATGTCGCGTAGCTTGGGTAGAACTTCCTTCCCGAAGAGGTCGATGTTCTTCAGGGTGAGTTCATGGGGCATGGAACCGATATGCAACAGGACCATCAGGTTGCCCACCCTGAGCTTCTTGACCGCTTCTTCCAGTTGGTCGACCACCGACGCGGGACTGCCGCCGATCACGAGTTGGTTATCGATGAAGTCCTGGTAGTTCCATTCCTTCATGTCTTGAGTAACCGACGTGATCTCGTCCATATAGCCTTTTCGGTAGGTGTTGTCCAGGCTACGAAAGTCCATGTAGCCGGGAGCGGCGAAGAACTCTGGGGCGATGTGCAAAGATTTGTCGTAGAAGTAGCGGATGTGTTCGTAGTAGTCTTTCTCCGCTTGCGCATCGGATTCCGCGACGACCACGAGCTGCAGGAACCCGGCCCGGTACGGGTTGGGTTCCAAGCCCTGGCGGTCGACAAATTCCCAGAACCCGTCCATGACCTTCTTGCCCAAGTTATTTCCCCAGTAGCTCAGGAAGCAGTAGCAATGGTTATGCTGGGCTGAAAAATTCCAGGTGCTGAGGCTCCCGGTGCCCGGCACCCACACCGGAGGATGCGGCTTCTGTATCGGGCGGGGCCAGAGGTTGACCATCGGAAGCTGGTAGTACTTGCCGTTCCAGGCAAACATTTCTTCCGCCTGCCAGGCCTTCATGATCAGGTCGTGGGCTTCGTAATAGCGGTCACGGTGCTCAATGGGAGGAATGCCGTAACACAGGTTGGCGTCCATGGAAGAGCCCAAGGGCATGCCGGCCACCAACCGGCCCCCGCTGATGCAGTCCAGCATTCCGTACTCTTCGGCGACACGGGTGGGCGGATTGGTGGTGGGCAGCGTGGCGCCCATCTGGACGATCGCCACGTCTTGGCCGTTGGTGGCCCGGGCCAAGGCGGAGCCCATCAAGTTGGGGCCGGGCATGAAACCGTAGGCATTCTGATGGTGCTCGTTGACGCACAGTCCGTCCAGGCCGGCGCCGGCGGCGTAAGTAAGTTCATCCAGCGTCCAGTTGTAGTACTGGCCGACTCTCTCAGCATCGGCCAACTCCCACCACGGCGGGTCCACCCAAACGGAGTGGTACCGCTGCTCGAAATCGGATGGGAGTTCCCGGTGTGGCATCAGGTGAAACATCGATACTTTCATTATTGGTCTCCTTGACCTGATGGGTGGGGTAGAGGCATTGTAGCATCAACGCCAACATCCCGCAGATTTTGCCTGAGGCTGCGAGCCGGTCCAGCCAGAGGATCCGGCTATCCCTCTCTCCCGTCGTCCCGGTCGCAACCGGGACCCAAGACCCGGCGCCGGTTTTGGTTCCCCAAGACGCCTCTAACCCAAGGTTGGGGTCTGGATTCCGGCTGCGGCCGGAAAGACGGAGGGATTTTCCAACCTTCAGTCTATCCGTACCGCATGTCGGACTTTGGCGAGCCCAGTTCGGCCGGCGGTTTCAGGTAGACTGTACCTTCCTCTACCAGGACCTCACAGACCGGCACATCATCAGCCAGGGGGCCGAACACCTGGGCGCCGGTGCGCAGGTCGTAGCGGGCGAAGTGCCGAGGGCAAACGATTACATCTCCCTCCACCTTCCCCTTGGACAAGAAGCCGGTTGCATGGCCGCACTCATCCAAAATGGCAGCGAACTCACCGTCCAGGTTTACGAGCACGTATCGCTCGCCTTCAACAACGACGACCTTTTTTTGGCCGGGCGCGACGTCAGTGGTCTTGGCTGCTTCGGTGTAGTCTGGTGGCGGCATGTTTCTCCTCGTCAACAGAAATCAAACGGAGTGAGTATACAACAGTTGCAGACACTGGCGTAACCGCACCTTATCAAAGTTTCTCGCTCCGCGTATCCTGTATATCCATGTTTGAATTAGACACTTAAGCGAGGTCAACAAAGAAATGAAATTCCGCAAACTTGGCAAACTGGACGTTTCAGCCATTGGCCTGGGAACCTTGCGAACTTTCGATGTTACCGACGACGATGAGATAGCCGTCCGAAGACAAATCGTGGACAACTGCCTGGACAGCGACGTAAACCTGATCGACACCGCCTCTTGGTACGGCCACGCGGAGCAGGTGCTGGGCGAGATCGCCTGGGACGTTCGGGACCGGTTTTACATCGCCACCAAGGTGCGCACCGAGGGCAAGGAGGCCGGCGAGGCCCAGATTGCCCGCTCCTTCGAGCTGCTGAAGACCGACTACATCGACCTCCTCCAAGTCCACAACATGATCGACTGGCAGACTCATCTCCCCACCCTGGAGCGGCTCAAGGGCGAGGAAAGAATCGGTATGGTGGGCGTGTCCGCCATGGCGCCCGACGCCTACCCTACCATCATGGACCTGATGCGCCAGGGCCGGGTGGACGCCGTGCAGATTCCCTACAACGTGATGAACCGGGGCGTTGAGGATGAACTGCTGCCCTTGGCCGGGGAACTCGGCACCGGCATTTTGGTGATGGAGCCTTTGCAGAAGGGCCGTTACGTCCTCGACCTGAAGGAACAGCCCGACCTGACGCCGCTGCGGGACTACGGCATCAACACCTGGGCGCAGGCCCTGCTGGCCTGGGTCATTTCCGACCGCCGGGTGAGTTCGGCCATACCCACCACATCCCGCCCCGAGCGCATCCAGGAAAACGCCCAGGCTGCTGAGGCCGCCGGGCTGCCCCAGCAGTTCCGGGACTACATCCGTTCCGAGGCGGAGCGGTGTTTGTAGGAGGCGACCGGCAGATTCCGATCTCGAAGGGAAGTGGTCAATCGCTGTCCTTCTGCTGGTTGGCGGCCTTGAAGGCTTGGGACCGGCCTGAAGGCCATCTAACAAGAACATCATGACGCCCTCTGGCCACCTCTGTTGCTACCAGGCGGTAATCCTCACAGGAATTTTGCCAGCGCAAGCCACCTGCCGCTAGTCCGCGCGGCTACCGGATCTCCCAAAAGGGAAGCCCCCGCCGTGTCAGCAGGGGCTTGGCAACTTCATCCTTCGCGTGGAGCGGGGAGTGTGACCGATTAAACAACTAAAGTGAATCTAATCACGAGGTGCTCGATTTTGGCTAGTATGGTGGGCCGGACAAGACTGGAGGCAGAACTTTTGAGCTGGTGGGAGACAGTGGTGCTTATCCGGGCCCATCGCTACAAGATTGTAGTCTGAGCATTTCTTATCGATGGCCCATGACCCTTCACGATCGCTGGCTTAGATCCGCTATTCACGACTTGTAGCCACAACAGGCTGGAGCAATGCGCATTGGGCAGTACGCCAACTCGTCGCCACCACCTGCCGCACGTAAGTCCACAGCGGCCGCTCCAGCGACGTACTCGCCGGTTGCTCGGCCTGGTATTAGCCGCTGGGCATTATGTCGCTAACCATCGAGTGTTCTCGTGCCGTCCATGCGTCGTGCCGATTCTAACTTTGTCATCAGGTGATTGGCGAGAGTCAACAATTCAAGGGCTATCTGAGGGTCATCTTCAAGATCATGTTCGTGACCACGAGGATTTCTTATCGCCGCCATCGCACCGGCATACAGATCCATGTATCCCCGCTGTTCGTCCTTTTGCGAGATGGTCTTGAGGTCATTGAACTGCAGCACTGGGCTGTTGGCGCTAAAGGCACGACGCATAAGGGGGTCACCGTCAAGTTCAAAGAGACCAGACTTGACCTTTACTTCGTTGTTTAGCCTTTTGAATGCGTCCTCAACCGCTTGAGTATAATGACCATCCATGAATAGCCTTCGGCTGACCGAACGGATCTCCGGAGAGGTAACCATCCTATCAAATCCGATAGTCTGCGAAGAGCTATTTGAGCTAGCATGAAGTCGGCCAAGTCCGACCGCGTTTGCTTCCTCCTGGACGTTCTTGGCTACGTCCAGCAAATAGTGAAGGTTATCGGGGCCAACCAAGTCTAAGTTAGCCTTTGCGATCATATAGATGCCGCGCCATACTTGAAAAGATCTGGTCTATCAACTCAGGAGTGGCACTCGAGTCGACATGGATTTGCAAATTCAAGTGAACGGTTGGCTTGGTTTCGCCCGAGGAACTTTGCTCGGTCTGTGTCGAAGGCAATTCCGCTGGCACAATCGGTGGATCCGTCGAGTCTGTCTCGGACGACGCACTGATGGGATCAACAGTTGCATCAGTCGTCTCTTCAATAGCGCGCACATAGCTGTGGCCGCTAATATCTTCCACCAAGCCTAGATAGTTTAGATTAGCTGAGAACACTACTGCGGCCTGCTGGCGATCAGCGTTAGGAATCCCGGAACGTTCCAGCTCATCGGCTAGGACCACCTCATCAGGTAGGCGTTGATTCGCGAGCCGTTCATACACTTTGCGGAAAGGATCGAAACGTCCTATCGCCAGCTCAAACCCCTTATGCCTTACGGCTTGAGACTGGTTAGTGGCTGACACGACTTATCCATCGTCCGTCACCGACAAAGCAGGGGCCGAATAGCTACCAGTGGTTAAGCCATACTTGGCGGAATTGGTGATCAAGGTCCGGGTCAAGCTGCTTTCCGGGGACTTTTTGAGCTTGCCAAAGAGGGTAAGCCTTTGGATTTCGCCATTGACCCCGTGTTCGACGATACTCCTTGGGAGAACTAGAGCTTCCTCAAACGTCATGGAAGGGAAGGGTTTGTTCGGACCTCGACTGCGTTTCCGGGCAGGAGGGCTCGTTGGTTCGGTGCGCAATTCCTGGGTCATGGCAACTCCCTCTTCACACTATTGGCACCCACGCCTCCACCGCCCACCACTGTTAAGGGGATGCCCAAATAGGATTGTAGCACGTTTGTTTTGAGAGGGTGTCCAGATATGCGCCTGGCGGGCATTGGGTCCAAAGCGATAGACATCGATTCGGCTTGGTTACGAACGAGCTATCATCGTCCGGCGAACAGACCACGGCGAACACCAACACCGTTCCCATTAGGTCCACCGGCAACACCGCCATGTCCGACGAGACAATCTTGTAGAACAGATCATCCCCGTCCGGGTCGCCGGACTTGGCCGTCACGTCTATCCCCAGCGCGAACCGCCCACGGCTTCGACCTAGAGGGTGCCTGGCACTTCTCTAGGACAAGAGAACTACTATGGACGACGCAGCATCAATAGCAGCCTTCACCGATGACACGGCCGAGAATCTTAGCGAAAGCGACATCACGGCGTCTAGGGCGTTCGTCCGGAGCTTCGTCGAGGAGGTTCCGGTTGAGCCGGGCAGGGAGAGGACCCGCTACACGTCTCCCTGCCCCCAGAACAGTCCGCTAAAAGGAAAAGACACTGAAATGATCGCGCTTCAGCGTCCCGTCCTGGCTACAGTACCGTTAGGTGGCAAGTTTGGTGGAGCTGGAGGGGATCGAACCCTCTACCTCTTCAATGCCATTGAAGCGCTCTCCCGAGTGAGCTACAGCCCCATCCGGTAGGTGGTCCGCTGACGGGGTGTCAGCGGCATCCTCAATATAGCAAATCGCTGCTTTTCGTCGCAAGCGGTTTGGAGGACTCGTAAGTGTTCAGTCCCGGCGAGAAGCTCTCGCGAACCCTTGTGGATACCGGCTTTCGCCGGTATGACGGCGGACAGAGCTTATCGGGGGGCTGTCGCGAAGTCTAACCAGTTGCGAGGGCTCAACGCAGAACACGCCGAGTGAGCCGGGGTTTTTGGCGTGGCGTCGAGCGCCGCAACCAATCAACATTGTCGGCTATCTCCGCAGTAACGGCCGGACGCGAACCGCGGGTCCTTCCGGCGCTTAACGCCGGTGGAACTTCACCACCCGCCGGTCGCGGCCCCACTCGCCGGGCATTACGAAGTACAGGTCTTTGTTGGAGTCGGCCCAGACGCCGTGGCAGGAGCGGTGCAGCTCCGAGCCCCACTGGGTTATCAGCTCGCCCTCAAGACTCAGCACGCTGAATAGCCCGCCGTTGTGCTCCGGAACGTAGACGGTGTCGTCGGAATCGACGTAAAACAGGGCCGGGCCAATGAGCTTGGTGGGCCAGGTGGAAATGTACTCTCCTTCTTGGGTGAACACTTGGACCCGGTCGTTTTCCCGGTCGGCGACCATCACCCTTTCGTGCCGGTCGATCCAAATGCCGTGGGGCAACCGGAACTCACCAGCGCCGTCGCCGGGGCCGCCCCAGGACTTTATGAGGTCGCCCTGCGGAGTGAACTTGTGCACCCGGGCGTTGGCGTAGCCGTCGGCGATGAAAATCTGGCCCTCGTCGTTAAAGGCGATACCGGCAGGCATGTTGAACGGCGGCCCGCCGTGGGTCACCGTCTGGAACGCCGTGGAGCTGTAGTCCTCGGGGTCCGCGCCGGTGTCGGAACGCTCGCCCTTGCTGCCGATGGTCATCAGGTGGGCGCCTTCCTTGGTGTACTTGTGGACCTCGTGAGTGTTGCGGTCGACCAGCCACACGTTTTCGTCTTTGTCTATGATGATGGCGTGGGCGAAAGCGATCAGGCCCTGTCCCCACGACCAGAGGAAATTGCCGTCTTTATCGAACACGCAGACCGGATGATCGGAGTCGCGGTTGAAGGCGTACACCCGGTCGTTGGAGTCTCCGAACACGGCGGCGGTGGGCATGGCCCATCCTTCGGGCAGTTTGGCCCAGTCCGCATCCATTTCATAGGTGTAATCACCGGAACCAACTATGTTCGCCATTGCGGCCTCCAATTTTTCAGACTGGATGGGGCAACCACAAGAGTTGCCCCTAGATTCCGGGACGCCGGTACGGCGGCGCCGGTGGTTGCGCCGGTTTCGCTCCTGGCGGGCGCCTGTGGGCCCTTTTAATACGGCGCGATGCCGGGGGTCTTGACCCGGAAGGAGTATAGGGACTGTCCCGGAGTGGTGAACACGGTACGGAAATCGGGGCCGCCGAAGGCGATATTACGAGGTATCTCCGGACCGCGAACCACGCCCAGGTGGGAGCCCTCTTGATCGAACACCCAGATGCCTCCTGAACCGGTGCAGAACACCCGGCCCTCGGTATCCACCTTCATGCCGTCGGGCACTCCCGGCTCCGCCGACGACATGTCGGCGAAGACGCGGTTGTTGCTCAGGCTGCCGTCGGCCGCCACGTCGAAGGCGCGAATCTTGCGGTGAGGGCAGACGGCGCCTTGGGCTTCTTCCTCGAAGCACCCTTCGTCGAGACGGCTGATGGCCACGTAGAGCACCGACTCGTCGGGCGAGAAGGCCAGGCCGTTGGGGTACTCGCATCCATCGGTGGCGACGCTCACCTGTCCGCCCGGCGACAGGCAGAAAACACCGGCGAAGTCGTACTCTCGTTGTTCGGCCGGCAACCGTAACGCCGGGTCGGTGAAGAATATGCTGCCGTCGGACCGGCAAACCACGTCGTTGGGCTTGTGCAGCCGTTTGCCGTCCCAGCGGTCGGCGATGGTGGTGACTGTGCCATCGGCGCTCATGGCGGTGACGCACCGGTGGCCGGCGCCCTCGCACATGATGAGACGGCCTTGCCGGTCGAAGGCGCAGCCGTTGCCTTCGCCGGTGTCCTCTCGCACCACGCTGACGCCGTTGGCCTCGTCCCAGCGCAGCAGGCGGCTGTCGGTCAGGGAGACGAAGGTCAGGTAGCCGCCGGGATGCCACAGCGGGCCTTCGGTATTTCCGAGGCCGCTGGCCAGCAGCGTGTGTTCCGGGGACTCCAGAATGTCGGACAAGCTATCAGGCATGAAATCGCTCCCGGGGCTGGACTATATTTGACTGGCTCTGGTTGACCGGATTATACCAGCGCCCAGGGAATCACGTCTGTTAGAATGCGGGCGAGGGGCTTGAATCAAGATTTACAGGATTAAAAGATTTACAGGATGATATCACCCGTCCATGCAATCTTTTAATCCGGCAAATCCTGATTCTGATGAAAGGGAGCAGCTATGAAGCCGGGTGATTCGGTCGAAAGCATCGTCCAACAATTGCGGGCGCAGGCCGCCGCCGAGTTTGGCGAGCGGCGCGCCGCCGAGCTTCAGGATTCCTTGGAACAAACGGCCCGCCAGATTTGGGAAATCGACCAGGTGACCGTGCACGTCGACCTGGAACCCGGGTTTTATCAATAGCGTTACGGAGCGTTACGGAGCGTTACTGTTTGAGTCAGGACTGACCGGATTTAAGGACTGAGGGATGGGCGACATCATCCCGCGAATCTTCGAATCCTGGAAAGCCTGAATCAGACCAGAAGGACCGGACAATGCCTGGACCGTACGAGTTGACCGTCTCCGAAGCCGCCGCGCAAATTCGCCAGGGAAGGCTGTCGCCGGTAGCGTTAGTCGAGTCCCTGCTGGAGCGGATCGACCGCTTCGACACCGACCTGCGCGCCTGGGTCACCATTGACCGGGAGGACGTGCTCGAAACCGCCCGTCGCAGGGAGACCGAGGTGGACCGGGGCGACCCACTGGGCCCGCTCCACGGCGTCCCGGTGGCCCTCAAGGATATCTTCTATACGGCCGGCATGCTGACCGCCGCCGGTTCCAAGGTTTATTCCGAGTTCGTCCCCAGGTTCGATGGGACCTCGGTTGCCAGGATCCGCCGGGCCGGCGGGATCATCTTAGGCAAAGCGGTCACCACCGAGTTTGCCACCTCCGACCCCTCTCCCACGCGCAACCCGTGGAACCGCGAGCATACACCCGGCGGTTCCAGCAGCGGCTCGTCGGCCGCGGTCGCCGCCCGGATGGTGCCAGCCGCGACCGGCTCCCAGACCGGCGGCTCCACCTGCCGCCCTGCCGGGTACAACGGGATAGTGGGCCTGAAACCGACCTACGGGCGTATCAGCCGGTACGGCGTGGTGCCGGTGAGCTGGTCGCTGGACCACGTCGGAATATTGGTGCGAAGCGTGGCTGACGCGGCTTTGATGCTCACCGTCATGAGCGGGGTGGACGCCAACGATCCCGGGTCCCTCGACCTGCCGGTCCCGGATTTTGCCCGCCAGATGGTGCAGCACAACCACCCGCCCCGCATCGGCCTGGTCCGGGAGTATTACTCCGAAACCGCGACGCCGGAGGTGTGGTCCCACACCGAAGAAGTGGCCCAACGTCTGGCCAACGCCGGGGCGGAAGTGGTGGAACTGCCGCTGCCGGACACCTTTGCATCGTGCCACAGCGCCCAACGAATCGTGATGCACGTGGAGTGCGCGGCGTTCCACGAGCGGTTCTACCGGGAGCGGGCCGACGATTACGGCCCGCGCATCCGCTCCGCCATTGAAATGGGACTCATAATCCCGGCGTCCAAGTATCTGCAAGCCCAGCGGCTGCGCCGTCAGCTCCGCCAGGATATGGTGGAAATGACGCGGCAGGTGGATGTGGTAATGACCCCGGCCACCGTGTCGCCCGCCCCCCGGGACCTCAACACCACCGGCGACGCCGCTTTCCAAGTGCCCTGGACCTCCAGCGGCCTGCCGACGGTAGTAGTGCCCAGCGGCCTCAGCGATCAGGGCCTGCCTATGGCTGTCCAATTCGGCGCCCTTCCCTATGAGGAAGGCAAGCTCCTTGGCGCATCCCAATGGTGCGAAGACGCTCTGGGCGTCTCACTGACCCCTCCCGGCTTTGATTAGCTCACCGCAGAGCACGCCAAGACCGCCCAGAGTAATGTAAGGAAATCTCTGCGTTCCCTGCGGTGAAAAATACGCGTCACGATTACGACCTGATAGTTATCGGCGGCGGGTCGGCCGGGTTGACCGCCGCCCGGTTCGCCCGCCAGTTGGGGTTGTCCGTCGCTTTGGTGGAGAAGTCCCGCATCGGCGGAGATTGCACCTGGACCGGCTGCGTTCCCAGCAAGGCCCTGCTCAAGTCCGCGGATGTCGCCCACGAAATGCGCAACGCCGGGCATTACGGTCTTCCTGAGCAGCGGCCCGATATTGACCTCGAGCCAGTTATGTCAAGGGTGAAGGCGGTGATCGGCCGGATTTACCTTGCCGAGTCGCCGGATTCACTGCGGTCCGAGGGGATCGACGTTGTCATCGGCCCGGCCCGGTTTCAAGATTCACGCACCATCGCCGTCGATGGCCGGGAGCTCACGGCGCGCCGCTTTTTGATTTGCACGGGAGCCAGCCCGGCAGTTCCGCCGATTCCAGGCATGGAGACGGTAGGCTATCTGACCTACGAGACGGTGTGGGACCTCGCCGTCTTGCCTGAACGGCTCGCCATTGTAGGCGCGGGGCCGGTCGGCTGCGAGCTGGCCCAAGCGTTCAACCGCTTCGGATCATCGGTCACCCTCGTGGAGGCAGCCGACCGGGTGCTGCCCCAAGACGATCCCGAAACGTCAGAGGTCATTGGCCGCGTGCTGGCCGGGGAAGGCGTCGACGTCAGGGTCGGCAATGGCCTCGCGTCTGCGGAGAAAGTCCCGGTCGGCGTCCGGTTGTCCCTTGCCGGCGGCGGGCAAGTGGAAGCCGAGGCCGTGCTGTTGTCGGTGGGGCGGCGCGCCAACCTGGAGGGGCTGCGTCTCGAGTCGGCCGGCGTTGGCCACGACCATCGCGGCATCACGGTGACCCCACACCTGCGCACCAACCAACGTAACATTTACGCCGCCGGCGACTGCATCGGCGGCTACCAGTTCACCCACTACGCCGCCTACCAAGGGTTCGTTGCCGTGCGGAATGCTTTCCTGCCGCTCAACCAGCGGGCGGTGTTGCCGTACGTTCCTTGGGCGACGTTCACCGACCCGGAGGCCGCCCAAGTGGGCCTCACAGAGGCCCAGGCCCGCGAGCGACACGGAGACAGTGTGTCCGCGGGCCGCTTCCCCTTGTCGAAAGTCGACCGCGCGGCCACGGACGGCGCAACCGACGGTTTCATCAAGCTGGTCTATCATCCAAACGGCCGTTTGCTGGGAGCGACTGTCGTCGCGCCCCACGCCGGAGAGATGATTCACGAATTCGCCGTTGCCTTGGACCGCCGCCTCAAACTGGCCGACCTCGCCCGGACCATCCACGTTTACCCCACCTACGGCACGGGAGTACAGCAGCTTGCCACGGACCTGACGGTTGAACGGATGCTCAGTGGCCGAGTAGGCAGACTTGCCAGGAAGCTGGCACGGTGGGGGCGGTGAGAGCAAACGGAGAGCGGCGCTGACCAACTGGCAGCGCCGCTTTGATTTACAGCCGCCGGGTGTCCCGGCCTAGAAAATCGCTATCGGGTTCACCGGGGAGCCGGTGGTGTTGTGCAGGCGGAGGGGGCCAATGGAGATGAGGAATTCCCAACGGTTGCGCTCGCGGCAGGCGGCGGCTACTTCCTCCAGGTTGGCGTTGTCCAGAACCCAGAGGCCCATGGCGGTGATTCCCACTTGGTGGATTGGGCTGGGCACGTTCTCGTATTGCGGGGGGCTAACATCGTTGCCGGTGTCGCTGCCCAGCATGCTGATTCCCCGCTCGTAGAACAGGGGCAGGCACGAGGCCTGGCAGGCGGTCGTACCCTCTTCCCGGGCAACCGCGCCCTCCACGTTGCGCCGGTGGAGCTGGCCGGTACGGACGAGCAACACGTCGCCCTCCTCTACCCGGAAGCCGCAACGTTCCTCGGCGGCGAGGATGTCGTCGATCATGACGCCCTCGCCTCGTTCGGTCCAGTCGATTCCCCTAATCATGGGCACGTCCACCAATACGGCCCGGGTGACGATGCCCTCTTTGGCCTCTTCGACGGAGCCGAAGGTAGCACCCTGGCTGGTGGACACCAAGTGGGCCGGTTTGCCGTTGTATGTCTTGTTGTTCCAGAAGAAATGGGCCAGGCTGTCTACGTGGGTCACGGTGTAGCCGTGGAAGATCATGCCGAAATAGTCAAGAGAGGCTGCGAAGCCCAGGCTGCTCACTTTATGGCCGCTGTCCCACCCTTCGCCGCTCTCCACCATAAAATGCACCGGCGGGGAGGGAGCGTCCAATGAGGGCTCGAAGTGGATGGTCCGGGCCATGGAGATGCGCACGCCCTCTTGGACGGTGCCCAAGGCGCGTTTTACTTTGTCGGGGGTGATCAGGTTGGGCGCGCCCAACTCATCGTCGTCTCCCCATCGGCCCCAGTTGGAGAATTTGTCGAAATAGCTGAGAACTTCCTCTTCCGACGGAATGTTGGCTTGGGGCATACTTGTTCCTCCTTCTGCTCGAATTTGTAAGGAGCGCCTGGGTCAATGGGAGCCGCGGCGAAGTTCCTCTTCCAACTGGCGGACCCGGTCTTCGGCGGCGATGCGAGCCTCCTGTTCGGCGTCGCGCTGGGACTGCGCGGCGACGCGGGCCTCGCGTTCGGCAATACGCCCGTTGGCTTCGTCATCGTGGGTGCGAAGGTAGCTCCGCGATACCGGGTCATACCAGCGCATTTCGCCGTACTCCCAACACAGGGTCAGATTCAGCGCCTCGCTGTGCCCCCAATATCTGCCTTCGTCCGTCTGGACGATGGTAGCAGGCTGGTATTCGGTGTCAACCAGGCGGTCGCCGGCCAGCGGAGTGCGATAGTATTCGCCGCCCGTCGGATCAAACCGCCAGTATTCGGGTATCCCGTAGGCGGCGTAACCCTCTCGTTTGTGGGTATCGTCATTGCGGGCGGTATTCACCGACGCGACTTCCAAGACAAATTCCGGAGGCTTCCCCTGTTCCTCAATGGAATAGCCTCGCCGGGCAATGGCTGCTGCGGGGTCAACGTCGAAAGCGATCAGCAGGTCAGGATACAGCAGCCCCTCCCGTTGCCGGACGTTCCATCCTACCGCCATCTCGCCAATGATCAGCGTGGTTTCCAACTCGCCGAAGTGCCGAATGAGAGCCGTCTGATGGCCAGGGCGGTCGAGGTAGATGGAGTTCTGCATATTGTTCCTGGGAGGGCGTTCAGGGAATCGCTCCACCGGCACGGAGGAAGGGGAAGCGGTGTGTTTGGCGGTCATAACGGGCCTCGTGACATGGATGGCTACACACAGACATTATACGCCAAGCCGCCGCCGGCCTTTGGCGAACCATAGCCGGCCCGTCTTGTTATAAGCCCTACGCGGGAGTGGACTTGGGAAGTGCGGAAATGGACTGCTTTCACTTCCGCACCCCCATTTCTGGGTTTAGACCGGCATGAGTTTAGACGGGCGGCGACAAATGAACGTCCAGCACTCTTTCGCACCATCGCGCGGCGGCGAGGAGCCGTTCCTCACGGAAGGGCGCCGCGATGATCTGGAGGCCCATGGGCAGCCCGGACTCCGCCAGCCCGGAGGGTATGGTGATGGTGGGCAGTCCGGAAGAAGTCCAGGGGCCCTGGAACATGGTATTGCCGGTGTTGGTCAGGTCGGCCAACGCCGGGGTCGGCGTCGACGGGGTCAACAGCACGTCGGCCTGCTCGGCCAACAGGTGCATGTCGGTGATGAAACGCAGTCTTCGCTCCAGGGCCTGGGAGTAAGTGGCGGCATCGGTATCAAGTCCGCGGCGGAGCATGGCGCGGAGCAGGGGCCGGTACTCCTCCGACCGCGTCTCATACATGGGTTGGTGAAACGCCGCCGCCTCGCAGGCCATGATGATTTGCTGGTCTGCTATTGCCGTGTTGAAACTCTCCGGCAGCACTACCTCATCGATGGAGGCTCCGGCGGATGCCAGGGCGTTCAGTGCGGAGCTGACGTTGGATTGAACCTCCGCGTCGGACCCGTCCATGAAGAATGGGCGTATCAGGCTGATGCGCGGCGGGGTGCCCGATTCCAAGCCCGACAGGTAGTCGCCGGCCGGGAATCTGGCGGCGACGGGGTCGTTGGGGTCAGGGCCCGCCATCACCTGCAACAGCAGGGCGGCGTCTTCCACCGAACGGGCCATCCAGCCCACGGTATCCAACGACCAACTGACCGGGACCACGCCGTGCCGGCTGACCCGACCGTAGGTGGGCTTGAGCCCCACGACTCCGTTGTAGGATGCCGGGCGCAACACCGAACCCACAGTCTGCGACCCCAAGGCCGCGGGACACATGCCCACGGCCACGGATACCGCCGAGCCGCTGCTGGACCCGCCGGGAGTGTGGGCCGGGTTCCAAGGGTTCTTGGTATCGGAGGGGTCGAGGCAAGCGAATTCAGTCGTCACAGTCTTGCCCAGCATAATGGCGCCAGCCTGTTTCAACAGCGCCAACGATGCTGCGTCGAACGACGGAACAAAGTCCTGGTACACCCTGGAACAGGCGGTGGTTGGAATACCGGCGGTATAGAAAATGTCCTTCACGCCGATGGGCACGCCGTGGAGCGGTCCTACCTCGGGCAGAGTGTCCAACTCCTGCTGGCGTTGCCGGGCATCGGCCAAGACCGTTTCCCGGTCGACGTAGACCCATGCCTGCAGTTGGGGTTCCAGACTATCCATGCGTGCCAAAAGGGACTCAACAATCTCTACCGGAGAGGTTTCCCTGGCCCGGACTCGCCCGGCTAGCTGGCTGGCTGTCATCTGGTAGGGTTCGGTCATAGGTCTGCCTCCGTCTGGTGCTTGTGGTGGTGGTGGCGCTTTGAACTCGCGGTGTAGGAAAATGGCGGCGTGGAAACGGCGATTGGATCACAGCGGAGGCCGCCGCTGGTCCCAATCGGTGGCCTGTTCGTAGGCCCGGGCGGCGCGAAACACGGTAGATTCTTCGAAGGGGCGCCCGGCGATCTGGAGGCCGACAGGCAGGGACTCCGACGTGAAACCGCAGTTGATAGAGATGGCTGGGACGCTGGCGAGGTTGAACGGCGCGGTATAGCTACGGCGTCCACCCAGCATCTCCAGGAATTCCTCCTTGCTGGCGACGCCGGGGGCTGTCGGAATCGGCGTCGCTCCGGTGGGGGCCGTCGGCATCACCAGCACGTCGACTCTCTCCAGCGCTTCCAAGACCTGTTGCCGGAGCAGGTGGCGCAGCCGTTGCGCTTTCTGGTGGGCTTGGGCGGGCAGGATGCTCCCGGCCAAGAGCCGCACGCGGATGTTATGGTCGTAGTCGGACAAGTGTTCTTCGATGCCCTGACGATGGACCGTGGCCGCGTCGGGGTAAATAATGGCCGTGGAAACGGCCGCTGAATCGGGCATCAGCGGAATCGAGACTTCCTGGACTTCGGCGCCCAGTTCTCCCAAGAGCCCGATGGCTTGGGTCACGGCGTCCCGGACCTGGGGGTCGACTCCGTCGTAGTCTATGCGCTCGGTTACCACCCCGATTCTCAGTCCCTCTACACCAGCGCCAAGTTCCGTCAGGTAGTCGGGAACGGGGACGTTCCAGGTATAAGGGTCTTTGGGGTCGTAGCCGGCTATAGCTCCCAGCGTGACGGCGCAATCGGCTACCGTCCGGGAGATGGGACCGACGGCGTCCATCGACCAAGTAGAGCCCAACACGCCGTAGCGGCTCACGCGGCCCCAAGTGGGACGGATTCCCACGAGCCCGCAAAAAGCCGCAGGGCCGCGGATGGAGCCGCCCGTGTCCTCGCCCAGCGACGTGGCGCAGAGGAACGCGGCGGTGGCTGCCCCTGAGCCGCTGCTCGAAGTACCTGGGTTGCGGTTGAGGTCCCAGGGGTTCCGGGGTCTGCCGTAAGGGTGATGGAAGGCGTCGCCCATGGCGAATTCGCTCATGTTGAGCTTGCCGAGGAGCACGGCTCCAGCGCGTTTCAGGTTGGCGATGACTGTGGCGTCGTATTCGGGAACGAAATCCTTCAGAATTGAGGACCCACCGGTGGTCAGGACGCCCCGGGTGTAGAACTGGTCTTTCACCGCCACCGGTATCCCGTGCATTAGACCCCGGTAATTGCCGGACGCAATTTCGGCTTCGGCCGCTTTGGCTTCGGCGCGGGCCTGCCCGGCGGTGACCGTGATGTAGGAATTGAGCCTCTCGCCGACTTCCCCGATTCGCTCCAGGTAGGCCTCTGTCGCCTCCACCGGCGACAACTCCCCGGACCGAAATAGACCGGCCAAGTCGGTGGTGCTCAAGAACGGTATCGCGCCCTTGTCCATTCCGCCCTCCCCGGCAAGACTGGCAACGAGTTGCGCCATTGTGCCCCATTGGGCGCATCCTGTCCATTAAAATGCTCTGGTCTATAATCGGGGCAGTCTCTCGTTAAGGGGTTGATTCATGAATGAAATCGCCGGAATCGTGCTGGCGGCCGGGCTGGGGAAACGAATGATGTCCCGCCTGCCCAAGTCCTTGCACCGGGTCTGCGGGAAAGAGCTGGTCCGCTACCCGGTCGACCTGCTCCATCAGTGCGGCATCAAGCAGGTGTTCGTTGTCGTCTCCCCTGCAAATCGTGACGCCCTCCGCGCCGCCTTGGGCGATGCGGTGGAGTACGTAGTACAGCCGGAGCCCCGAGGCACCGGCGACGCGGTCGCCGGTTGTATGGAGGCTGTCGGGGCTTTGGCGAAATACGTAGTGGTGACCGGTGGAGACACGCCACTCGTGCGGGAAGAGTCCCTGTTACGCTTGTTGAACGGCCGTGAAGGACGGCGGATGGGCTTCCTGACCGGCCGCGACCCTTCCCTCGAGGACCTGGGGCGGGTGACCCGCCGCGACGGAACGGTAACGGGAATCGTCGAGGCCGCGGAAGCCGAGGTTTCCGGCGGGGCCGCCGAGCTGAACGCCGGGGTCTATTGCTTGGAGGCCGCCTGGCTCTGGGAATCTGTCCGAAAGCTATCCCCCGCGCCCTCGGGAGAATATTATCTGACGGATCTGGCCGGTATCGCCGCCAAGGAGGGCTCCAACGTCGCATCGGCGCCGGTAACGGACCCCTCGGAATTACTCGGAGTCAACGACAGGATACAACTGGCGAGGGCGGAGGCGGTGCAGCTGCAACGGGTGCGTCAACATTGGATGATGCGCGGCGTTACCATGACCGATCCGGCGTCGGTCTTCATCGACTTCGATGCCACCGTCGGCATGGACACCGTTATCCTGCCCAATACGATGGTCTTGGGCCGGTCCAACATCGGGGAGAGCTGCGAGTTAGGGCCGGGGTCCGTCGTAAGGGACTCTTCGATAGGCGACGGCTGCCGGGTGACCAGCTCGGTGGTGGAAGAATCGGTAATGGAGGCCGGTTCCGACATCGGTCCGTACAGCCATCTGCGCCCGGGAGCTTATCTAGAGTCCGGCGTTCACATCGGCAACTTCGTAGAGATCAAGGAAAGCAGATTGGCAGCAGGGACGTTGATGGGCCATTTCGGCTACGTGGGCGACGCCACCATCGGCGCCAAAGTGAACGTAGGGGCAGGCACGGTCACCTGTAACTTCGACGGACGGGACAAACACCGTACGGTCATCGAAGACGGCGCGTTCATCGGCTGCGACACCATGCTCATCGCCCCGGTTACCGTGGGCTCCCAGGCTGTAACCGGGGCAGGCGCGGTAATTACCAAAGACGTCCCCCCCGCTAGACTGGCGGTCGGAGTGCCTGCTAAGATAAGGAAGAAGACCAAATAGAACGGCAGACCTCCCGGTAACGACCCCCTTATTGGAACGTGAGCGCATGGGACCGGGAGGGTTTGGGGTTTGGATACAGACAGCTTATCACCGGCGTTAGCCTTCGCCGTTTTCCTTATTGGGTTTTTCTATCTGGGTCTCCTCCAGTACTCAATGGCTGCGGCCAGAGTTGCTGAACGAGATGAGACGCCGCTTCGGACCGTCGCCCCCAATTTTCATTTCTGGTCACGAACGGCCTGTGTCTTGGGGATGGCCGTTTCCGGAACCCTTCTGCTTCAGTCCCTGACCTCGTTGGCCTGGTGGCCAATCTCCGTGGCATCCTTGGGCGCGCTGGCGGTATTCTGCGGCCTGGACCGTTCCGCAGTTGCCCTGGCCTCCCGGAATCCCGGCTTGGCGGCGCCTTGGGTCCGTCGTAACCAGTCGCCGGCGGCGTTCTCCGGCATATCCTCCAACGGCAGCGACGCCAACGGGGCGGACGCCGGCCATGAGGGGAACTCTGCCAGGGAACCAGATGGCCGGCTCATCACGGAAGAAGAATTGACCAGCCTCGACGAACGCGACCGCGAGATGCTCCGCTCCATATTGCGCTTGGAAGCGACCACGGTCCGCGAGATCATGGTACCGCGTCTCGACATGGACGTCGTCGAGGCCGACACTCCATTGGAGGATGTGGTCAAGACCATTATCAGCCGGGGCCACAGCCGGTTGCCGGTCTACGACGACACCATCGACCGCATACTTGGCATCGTTCATTCCAGGGACGTTTTGGAGTCCCTGGCCTCCTCACGCTCTGCGGCCAACCTGAGGAATCTGGTACGGCCGGCCTATCTGATACCTGAAACCAAGCGCGTCGACGACCTGTTGGAAGAGTTCCAGGAACGGCGGACTCAGATCGCGGTCGTGGTCGATGAGTACGGAGGCACCGAAGGTCTGGTCACCATGGAAGACGTGCTGGAGGAAATCGTCGGCGAGATAGAGGACGAGTTCTCCCGCAACCGGGAGTCCCATCAGATAGTACGCCAACCGGATGGTGGTGTCCTGGTGGATGCCCGGATGACCACCGAGGAGGTCGAAGACTTGATGGCGACCCGGATCGACAATCCGGAGGCCGATACCGTCGGCGGCCTGGTCTACCACATTTTGGGAAGAATTCCCCAAACCGGGGATGTGGTGGATACCGGGCTCCTGCAGATCGAAGTGGTGTCGGTCCTGGGACGCCGCCTGCGCCGGTTGCGGCTGCGCATCGTGGACCCTTCGGAAGTCGAAACTTCGGGCTGACCCGTCCGGCGCTCCGGGCTTACTGTTTGGCGACCAACACCCCGGTCACGATCAACCGGTGGTCGTACACCAAGCGCGGAACACACGACACCAGGTGTATGTTGGCTCCGTCCGAGTCGGTGAGGCGGATGTCGTCTTGGTGCACTACGGAGGTCTCCGTGGCGCGGTAGAGGAAGCGTTCGGAGCCGTTGTCGGTGAAGATGTAAACGACTTCACCGTTCTTGAGCCGTTCGGGCACCTGCTGCAGGGCGTAGAACACAGACCCTTCGCCTTGTAAGGGGCTTTCGGTGTGGCCGAAAAACCACGAGGCCCCCAATTGGCCGGCATTGACCGATTCGGGAATGTGGCCCACAGCGTTGTTGGGTGTTTCGTAGGCGCGGCTGTCTCCCAAGTCGCGTACAGAGAGCTCACGGACGGTGGAATCGACGCCGATGGCCGGGATTATGATTCGCGTCGCCGGGGCCACCGGCCCGGCCAAGTCCGGGTCGTCGGACTCGACGGGGGAGAAGCTTTGAAGCAGGGCCTGTTCCCGCATCGCGGCCGTCTCGTAGCCAGCCGGGTTGCCCCATGAATTCACCGAAATGGAGTCCCCGGGGTAGAGGGAAATGTTGGAGATCGTTTCCGGGGAAAAAGGAGGCACCAGCCGAGGGGCGGGTTCTTGCTTCACCTCCGCAGGCGGAGTAACATCCGGAGGAGCAGGAACCACGACCACGAGGTCCGACAAGCCGGAACGGGCGTTCGCCGCGTAGCCGTAGTAGGCGCCGCCCGCCGCCAACATGCAGAGTCCGATGGCCAACAGGACCAACCCGGCGTTCCGAGCCACGCGGCGTGGTAAATGGCCGCGAAGCAGCAAATAGTCGTAACCGGCTTGCATTCCACCTCCAAGAAAGGAACCGGAGGGGGCATCAGGAAAGGGTATTTCCTTGTGCCGGCCCCGGTATCAATTCATCACAACCGCCCAAAACCCAAGGATGCAGCAACGCGGTAAATGGCTGCCCGGGCCCTACCTGTTTCGAGGCGCGTTCATCCCGGCCGGAGTGATCGGCTCGTTCAAATAGATGTCACCGTTGCGGATTTTGATGTTGAACCCGCATGGGGGGTTTACACAGACCCACGCTTTGTAGTGGACTGCCGCGCCCTGACCCCCGTAGTCCGAAAGAGGAACCAAATATCCTATATCGCATTTCAGGCATTTATTAGGCGACGCTTCTCCCACTGATTCCTCCTCCCATACTGCAATTGGGCTGAGTATATCACCGGGTTTTCGGCGCATACAATAAAATTAGTAATTGTTATTATCGTTTTTGCCGTAATCAGGTGACATAATGATGGATTCGTCGCATGACTGCGGTGTTGTGGTGTTACTCCCGGTCCCGGCGTTACACCCTGTTACTCAAGAAAGTCCTTCAGCTTGCGGGACCGGGTGGGGTGACGCAACTTCCGTAAGGCCTTCGCCTCGATCTGACGAATTCGCTCTCGGGTCACGCCGAACTCCCGGCCCACTTCTTCCAACGTCCGGCTTCGACCGTCTTCCAGACCGAACCGCAGTTGCAAGACCCGGGCTTCCCGCTCCGTCAGAGTGTGGAGTACTTCGTCCACTTGCTCCTTGAGCAGTTGGAAGGACGCGGCGTCGGCCGGGGCCGGTGCGTTCCGGTCCTCGATGAAATCGCCCAAGTGGGAGTCTTCCTCTTCTCCAATGGGAGTTTCCAATGAGACCGGCTCTTGGGAGATTTTGAGGATTTCCTCAACCTTTTCCGGACCGATTTCCATGGCCAGGCCGATTTCTTCGGGGGTGGGCTCACGCCCGTACTCCTGTAAAAGCCGCCGGTGCTGCCGCATCAGCTTGTTGATAGTCTCAACCATGTGCACTGGGATCCTGATGGTGCGCGCTTGGTCGGCGATGGCGCGGGTTATAGCTTGGCGGATCCACCAAGTGGCGTAGGTGCTGAACTTGTACCCCTTCCGGTAGTCGAACTTCTCCACGGCTCGGATCAGTCCGATATTGCCCTCTTGAATCATGTCCAGCAGGGCCATGCCGCGGCCGATGTATTTCTTGGCGACGCTCACCACCAACCGCAGGTTGGCCTCCGTGAGGTGGGCCTGGGCCCGTTCGCTGTCGGCATCCACCTTGTTGAAGCTGGTCCTGAAGAGGGGGTCAAAGCGCTGTAGCTGGTCCAACCGCTCCGGCTGGATCAGCCAGGGCTCCAGATCATCCAGGGTGTAGTCTTCCAGAACACTGACGGCGTCCTGGGGCAACAGCCAAGAGCTCAACGACAGGTCGAGCACTCTTCGGTACACGTCTTCAGGGGGTTGTTCCAACTGCTCCCCGACGGCCGCGAGCAGGTCCACCGAGACTTCGGCGTCGATGGCGCGTCGCAGGGTCTCATTCTTGGTGACTTCGATCAGGGTCGGCTTGGGCGTAAGCTCCAGTTGTTGGGCGAGAGCCGTGACCAAAGGCGAGGCGGTCACCAAGCGGCCCATCAATCCGCGGCAGAGCTCCCACGGCCGGGGCTGGTGGCCCTCGAGCTCGACCAACTCCTTCCGCAACGCCTGCAGGTGTTTGCCGCCCTCGATCTTCCGGGCGAGCGACCGTTCGTCCGCCGAGGTCAGAAGCCTGACCCGGCCGATCTCCCGCAGGTACATGCGCACCGGGTCGTCCAAGACTTCCATGGACTCGGTCTCAGGTTCCCAGTCGGGGTCTTCGTTATCGCTTTCAGTCTCGGTCTCGGTCTCGGTGGTGGCGTCTTCCGTGGACTGTGTCTCCTTTTCCGCCACCGGAGTGTCGTCCCATCGTTCCTCTTCCGGGCTCACCGCCAAGCTGCCGGCGTGAGGCACGGGCATCCCGTCGGCGTCGGCAGAGTCCTCCCGCCGTGCTTCCACGTTACGAAAGATTTCGATGATGGGGTCCCGTTCTTCCGGGCCGTCGGCCGGAGTATCCATGAAATCTTCCGGCGTCAATTCGCCGGAACTGTCTCTTCGAGTAACCATAAAACCGCCTTTAAGTGGAAATCCCTTCTATGAGGTCCCTTCGGAGGCCCCTTCGCAGGTCTTCATTCCTCCGTATCCTTTGGTTCAATTCCAACACGTCCAAGTGATCGAATCCTTCCTCGAGGTCGGGGGGAAATTCAGAGAACCGGATCTCCTCCTCCGTTTTCAAGCCGCGCAGGTCGCGCTCTTCGAGACGGGAAATCACATCCTGCAGGGCGTCGCGTCGTTTCTTCTGGTCCGACGGCGGGAAGGCCCTGCCGGAGAGGGCCTCGAGTTGTCCCAAGACCTCCTCTGCGACGCCGCCGCGAATAGCCGCGGCCACGTCTCCGTCTCCGGTCTCGGCGGCGAGGCCAGCCCAGACTTCGTAGATTTCCCGGTTTTCATGGCGTCGGAAGAAATCCGCCCGAAGCGGCGACGCGGCATCCGCCAAATCCGGGTATTTCACCAACAGGGCCAGGCAGTACTCCTCCAGCGGGTCGTGTTCCAACTTCGCGAATGGCGAAGCGGCGGACCGGGTCCGTCCGGCGGACTGCGGGGTTCGGGTCCGGCGCACCGCCGCCGGACGTTCCACGGATGCCCGCAGCGTTCCCATGGGAACGTTCAATCGTTTGGCCAGAAGTTCCAGGTAATGGTCCTGTTGGGTACCCTCCGTTACCGAGGCGATGAGCGGAAACACGGTGTCCACGATCTGGGCCTTGCCTTGGGGCGTGGAGGCGTCCATCTGGTCGGCCGCGGCGGATATTACGTATTCGATGAGCGGTCTGGATTGCTCCAACAGCCGGCGCCATTCCGCTGGCGACCGGTGAATTACCTCGTCCGGGTCCTGACCCTCGGGCAGTGCCGCTATCTTCAGTTCGGGTATCGCCGGGCGTTGCAGTATCGCCGTACCCTGGGTGCGGGACATCTCCCGAGTCTGAAAAATTCTCCAGGAGGTTTCCAGACTTCGCAGGGTGGCCTGCTGCCCGGCGGTGTCCTGGTCCAACGCCATAGTCACCCGGTCGGTCAGGCGGCGCAGCGTATCCACCTGGTGTTCTGTCAAGGCAGTGCCCATAGACGCCACCACGTTGGCGAAGCCCGCTTGGTGAGCGGCTATCGCGTCCATGTAACCTTCGACTATTACGGCGCCCTCTTGTCGGATTCCCTCCCGGGACCGGTCCATCGCATAGAGCAACCGGCTCTTGTCGAACACGTCTCCTTGGGGTGAATTCAGGTACTTGGGCTCCGTTCCGTCCAATGAACGGGCCCCGAAGCCAGCCAACCGGCCGCCGGCGTCCCTGATGGGAAACATCAACCGGCCTCGGAACAGGTCGTGATGGAACCCGTCATCGCCGGTACGCACTACCCCCGCGCCTGCCAACTGTTCCGTGGAGAACCCCTCCCTGGTGAGGTGAATCCGGAGGGCCTCGCCGTCCGACGGGCTCAGTCCAATCTCAAACCGGTTTACGGCGTCCCGGTCCAACCCCCGGCTCTCACAATAAGCCCTGGCGTCCGCGCCTTGGGCCGATGCCAGCCAACGTTGGAAGAAGGCCCGCGCCGCCTCGTTGACTTCGTGGGCCGAATCGTTTCTGGTACGGTCTGAACCCCGCGCCGGCAGGGTAACTCCCGTCTGCTGGGCCAGTTGGCGGAGCGCTTCCCCGAACTCCAGGTTTTCGGCCCGCATCACAAAATTGATGGCGTCGCCGCCAGTGGCGCAGGCCCCGAAACATCGCCAACTCTGGCGCTCCGGAAAAACGTGGAACGAGGGAGTTCGTTCTTGGTGGAATGGGCAATTGGCCTTGTAGCTGCGCCCGGACCGTTGCAACGGTACGCGTTGGGAAACTACTTCGATGATATCGAGCCGGGCCTTTATGTCGTCAATGACGGTCATAGTGACCCTTGAATCTCCAGGCGTTTCCGGGATCGAAGACTCTGGTCCGGCCGCCTCGTTTCTTCCGTAACGCTACCACCCTACGGCCGCCCGATCCGTTCTTCCGATTACTAGGAACGAAGCGCACATTTCGCCTAACATATTATACAACCCCCCACAGCAATGGCGCAACGATTCGCAGATTGGTACAGGTCGGGTCGGGTGGTGGCGCGGGCGGCTTTGGACAACGCTGTAGATGATATATCAGGCAGGAGAGCCGACCATTCGCGGCCGGTCAAACCCGTCCCGGTACGGGGGGCTGCTTCTGGGCCAGCAGGTGGGCCACGGCGTTCGTCACGGCCGCGTCCAAGCGCACGGATGCCATCTTCGCCAAGTCGCAGCCGAAGTCCGAGTCCCAGGCGAGCATTCTGGCGCCGCGCTGCCGGACTTTGTTCAATAGCCGCGTATTGTACGAATCGTTGGCCGGGTCGTACCAATGGGCTTGCACCAGTCGATTGAAGCACCGAGACCGGATGGGCGGCGGGTGGCGGCGCGACCAGATGTAGCCCCTGATAATACGCGGTTCGATTTTTCTCAGTTCCCAGAGGGCAATGGGGTTGAAGCTGGCGACCAGCGTGCTGACCCACCGTTGGTGGCGGCGGACGACCTCTGCAACCCGGTGGGCGATGAGCCGGTTCCACTTGATCACGGCCTTCATCTCTACGTTGATCAAGTAGTCCGGCGGGAGGAGTTCGAACACTTCATCCAGGGTGAGAACTCCCTCACCCCGGAACCGATGGCTGTACCAGGACCCGACGTCGAGGGACCGCAGCTCCTCCAGCGTCGCGTGGTCCACCGGTCCCGTCCCGTTGCTGGTGCGGTCCAAACAGCGGTCATGGAACACGACGAGATGTTCGTCCCGGGTCAGCCGGACATCGAGCTCTATTCCGTCCGCTCCCAGCTCGTACGCGCTACGGAATGCGGAAAGAGTGTTTTCCGGCGCGTTGGACACATCGCCGCGGTGGGCAATGATAAGCGGCGAGGGCAATGATCCGGAGGCAAAGTCCCAAGAGGATACGCGGGGCGTTCCGGCCCGGTTCTCCGTCCATTCCGAGGTGTTCCAATTCATACCCATGGTACATCGGCACGCTAGGCAAGCCCAACGAGAAGATACCCAGTCAACCGAGGGTTGTCAAGACAGGCCGCCAGTAGAAACTGTTCAGTGTCCCCTCCCCTTGGCAGGGGAAGGGTTAGGGAGGGGGTCATCGTCCTCTCCTCGCGTTTTCCTTCCTCCTACTGCGCCGCGGCGCGGCGGGGTGCCCCCTTCCTAACCTTCGCCCCCGGGGGGAAGGGACACTGAACAGTTGCCGCCAGTATCCAAACAGGCTATCGGTTACCGCGTTACCGGCGCGGGCGGAGGTTGGGACAACTCGCGTTTTACGAGGGGGGTGATAGCGATGGCTGGGACCAGCAGCGCCAGACCGGCCAAGGCGTTCAGAGCGATGGCCGGCTGAAGGGCCAGCAGCGAAGCGACCGCGCCCATCTCCAAGGCCCCGAGCGGCGTCCCAAAGCCGATGCACATGCTGAGAAGGCCCATCATCCTCCCCCGCATCTCGGGAGGCGCGGTCAGCAACGTGATGCTGGTCTGCATCGTGGAAAATCCCGACTGCCCGATTCCGCTCAACACCAGAAGGCCGAACGTGAGAGGGTACCAGGGCGACCAGACAAAGGAGGCAAACACGATCAATACGATCACCGAACCGAAAGCGAAGTACCGGCCATGGAACCTGATGTTGCGGGCCACGGCCATCAGACCGGCCCCGATGAAGTGTCCGAAGCCGTCGGCGGCGACCAGCAGGCCCACCAATACAATGCCAACGCCAAGGTGGTCTTTGCCGATGGCCGGAATGAACTGTTGCACCGGGAAGGCCAGAGCGTTCATCACGATTGTGACGTACAGCAGGGCCACCATCATCGGGGCGCCCCAAGCCCAGCGGACTGTTCCGCCGAGGCTCCGCACCAGCGGTTCGATCCTGGCGCCATTCTCCGGCTTGGGGATGTGCAACCGGGCTATGAGAAGCAAATTGCAGGCATGGGCTGCCAGCAGGAACGCGTAGGCCCCGGGAAACCCGGTCCGGTCCAGCAGGACCCCCGCGGCCACCGGGCCAAGCATCTTTCCGGCGTTTTGGCTGATCACGTCCAACGAAACGGCGTTGACCAGCCGTCGTCGTCCCACGATGTCAATTATCGCCGTCCGGCGCGATGGGTCCTCGATCGCCTTGGTAAGACCTTGAACAAACGCGGCGGCGAAAACGTGCCAGGGTTGCACCAGTGACAGATCGTAGGACATCGCCCCCAAAAGGGCGCCGGTGGTGGCCAGGGTTATGCCTTGGGAGACCAGAAGCACCTTGCGGCGGCTGAACCGGTCGGCGATGTAGCCGGCGTAGAGGGAGACGAACGGCCGGGCCAGGTTGTTGAAGACCAGCACCAGTCCAAGCGCGAAGTAGCCTTCCGTGATCTGCAGGATGAGCCAACTGAGGGCCAGGAGCTCGAAACGGCGTCCGAACTCAGCCAGGCTCCCCACGTACCAGATGGTGCGGAAGTCGGCGTTGCCCAACACCGACGCCGCTGTTGTACGGAATATGGAGTTGGGCTTGATGGTCCGTCACCCCGGCCCCTTCCCAGCGTGAGGAAGGAGTAGTAAATCACCCATTCTAACCTCGATTGGTTAACTTGGCTGTAACGGGCTTGTCCTTGCTCCCGTATGAGGGAAACGGTATATTCTGGTAATCTTCCCGAGGTTCAGAATGGCGAGAATTATTGATTGGCCCGCAAGGATGAAGGAACTGGCCGACTTCGTAGGCCTCGATGAGGCGGAGTTGGCCCGTATTCAGGCCACCCGCGACCTCGTTCTCGATCATGGCGAGGAGATAACCGGGGCAGTCTACGACCGCTTTCTGGAATTTCCCGAGTCGCGCCGCTTTTTCGCCGACGAGAACGGCCAGGTCAACGAGGAGCGGCTGACTCGCCGCAAGCACAGCCTGCTGCGCTGGCTGAGGGGCTCGATCGATTTCAAGATCGATGAGGATTACCCCATTCGCATCCTGGCCACCGGCATCGTCCACAGCCATCCTCCGACCCACCGGGCCCACTTGGGGTCCACCCCCAGCCGGTTCATGATCGGCGCCATGTCCTACATCCATTCCTTGGTGGCTGAGCTGCTGATCGGGAAAATGGACGATCCCCGGGAGGCAGCCTTAGCGGCGCTGGCCTGGAACAAGATGCTGATGGTCCAACTGGACATCATGTTGGCCGGTTATTTGACCGACGTGCCCAACGAACCGGCGGCCGGAGACCCATCGCGGGACGGCATGGACGACGAATAATCCCGGTTTTTATGTCAAGACGAGACAGGAGAAGATGTTATGAGCAAGGTCCTGGTGATTCAGGGTGCGGGGATGAACATGCGGGGGAAGTCCCAAGTTGAAATCTTCGGACCAACGACTCTGGACGAGATGAACGAACAGATCCTGGGATACGCTGAAGGGTTGGGGATTGACGTCGAGCTATTTCACTCCAACGTCGAAGGGGAGGTCGTTAACGCACTGTACGACGCCCACGACCGTGA
Organism: Dehalococcoidia bacterium; assembly: GCA_965220625.1. GTDB lineage: Bacteria > Chloroflexota > Dehalococcoidia > Lucifugimonadales > UBA3495 > VXOI01. The sequence continues at coordinate 67,025 of CBDCQN010000003.1, read as the reverse complement.
CTTCGACGCTTGCCTGATCAATCCCGCCGGGTATACCACCGGCACGGGCCCGTTGCGCAGCGCCATCACCCAAGTGAAGTTCCCGGTGATCGAAGTGCATGTCTCCAACCCCACCGCCCGAGGCACCGTATCCCAGGTGCTGCCGGTATCCAAGGGCGCGGTCTACGGGTTCGGCATCTACGGCTACCGCATGGCCCTGGAAGCCGTCCAGCAGATGCAATAGGCGGGCTCGGGCAGCCGGACCGCTACTCGCACCTCAGGCACCGTGGTTGGGTGAACACGGTGTCGTGGACATTGGGGTTGGTCATCAGGTAGTCGAGGACGATCCTGATGGTTTTTCCCTCGTCTGCCAAGGAGAATTTGTCCTTGACCGAACGTACGAATGCCATCTGGTCCGGGTTGAGGTCGACCTGGTAAGTCTCTTTAGTTCCAGCCATCTTGTTCGCTCCATCGAGTATTCACGCGCAAGTATTAACCTATTCCGACGAGGCCGGCCAGCCGCCTAGTCGCAGGCGTCCAGGACGGCCTGGGAGACGGCCGCCAGTCTCGGTGTGTTGGTCGCTTCGGCCCGGAAGCCGTTGGTGATGTAGGCGACCGCCAATCCATTGTCGGGGTTGGCCCAGCCGACGGAGGTCCCGGAGCCGCCGTGGCCGAAGGTCCGAAGGTCCTCGTGCCCCGGAGCGGCGGTGCGAGGGTCCGCCAAAGACATCCCCAGGGACCGCTGGACCTGCCGTTCCAAGGTGTGGTCGAACCCCTCCACCTGGGGTTTCGTCACCTCTTTGACCGTATCCGGACGTAGTGTAGTCACTCCGTCCAGTGTCCCGCCGGACCCCATCATGGCAAAGTAACGGGCCAGGCCGCTGGCCGTCGCGATGCCGCCCCCGGCCGGCTGGACCGAGAGATGTACTTCGGGGCGGTTATAGGTGGTCACCTGCACGGGCCGGTCGCAGTCTTCCATCGCGTAGAGACGGGAAACCCGGCCCAGCATGGACTCAGGGAGGCCCACGTGCACATCCTCGCTGACTCCCAAGGGCCCGGTTATCTCCTCGCGCAGAAACTGCTCGAAGGGGCGGCCGTCGATTCGCCGCACCAACTCGCCGATCACCCAACCGAAATTGCGGGGGTGATAGGCGATCACCCTGCCGGGTGCGTAGTCCAAACGGACCTCTTCCATCGCGTGGACCACAGCGTCCCAGTCACTCCACTTGTCCCAGGTCATGTGACTCGGCGTGTCGGGGAACCCTCCTTGGTGAGTTAAAATCTGCCGGACGGTGACCTCGTCTTTGCCGTTCCTGGCAAACTCGGGCCAGTACTCGGAGACGGGGTCGTCCCACGCGAACTTGCCCCGCTCCCACAGAAGGTGCAGGCAGGTGGCGGTGAGGGGCTTGGTAGAAGAATACAGGACGAACATCGTTTCCGGGGTAACCGGCACGCCGGCTTCCACGTCGGCCAACCCGCCCTGCAGGTCCAACACCAACTGGCCGTACCGGTAGACCGCCAGAGTGGCGCCAGGGTGCCGACCCTCTTCGATTTGTTGCTGAAATATCTCTTCGACGCGGGCCAGGCCTTTGGGGTCCATCCTGACGTCTCTCGCCGCTGCTACCATTCAAAAACCCCCGTTTTGACGCAATGGCGCGAAGTCGCAGGGGCGCAAAGGGTTGTTACTGACATTGCGTCCTTGCGCCTCTGCGACTTTGCGTTTTAATTACCCTATGACTGAGAACGACATCAGCCGCGACATCGTTCGTTGCGCCCTTGAAGTACACCGTACTCTCGGCGGCCCTGGGCTTTTGGAAAGTGTATACGAGGAGGCGCTTGCTTGGGAACTGCGCCAAGCCGGATTGCCCGTGAGCCGACAGGTCGAGATGCCGATAATTTACAAGGGAATTGAATTGTCCTTGCCGTTGCGTATGGACTTGGTTGTCGGCCGCAAAGTGATCGTTGAGTGCAAAGCGACATCCCATTATAACGCGCTTTTCGAAGCCCAAACGCTCACTTACTTGCGTCTGTCCGGCCTGAAGCTGGGTCTGGTCGTCAACTTCGGCGAACGGATGGTGAAAGACGGCATACATCGTGTAGTAAACGGTCTTTGATTTGACGCAAAGGCGCGGTGTATTCCTTGCGCTGGATTATCTACTGGTAGGGCTGCAACTGGATTTCGTGGAGGGCGGGCACTACTTCCTGACCCAACAATTCCACCGAGCGCATCACGTCCTGGTGGGGGATGTTGCCGTCGCTTCCGATGAGGATCATGTAGCCGGGATTCAGCTCTTCGATGGTCTCGGATAGTTTCTTGATCACCGTGTCGGGACTGCCGACAATGATGGCCTTGACCTCCTGCAGTCCCTCGTAGCCCAAGGCTGGGCCGCCACCGCCGCCGATGCGCCGGGCCGCCAACCGGCTGGCCGTGGGAGACTGGTAGCCGGGCGGGTCAAGGTGCTCCACCGGGCCGCGCATCCGGTGCTGTCCGGCCCACAGGAACCCGCGCCCCAACTCTTGGGCCTTCTCGTCGGTATCGGCCACCAGCGCCCGCACTTGGTAGCCGAAGTGCTCCGGCCCCGGTGTGAACCCGACCTCTTTGGCGGTGTCGATGTAGACCTGTTTCAACTCTTTGGTGAGGCTGATGATGGCGCCCAGGTTCATGTAAGCGTACTCGTGTTGCGCCGCCCAGACGACGCTCTCCGGGCTGCTGCCCCCAGGGAACCACACCGGCGGATGGGGTTTCTGCACCGGCAACACCCAAGGGTTGACCACCCTATGGTGATAGTAGCGGCCCTCGAACCGGAAGGGCCCGGGGGTGGTCCAGCACTTGATGATCAGGTCGTGGGCTTCCTCGAAGCGGTCGCGGTTCTCGGTGGGGTCGATGCCGGCCTGGAGCGTTTCGACGGCGCCGCCGCGAACGAACCCGGAAATCAGCCGTCCGTTCGAATAGCAGTCCAGCATGGCCAGCTCTTCCGCCATGCGTACCGGGTCGTTGATGGGGATGATGTTACCCAGGATGGCTATCTTGGCCCGGCTGGTTGTCCGGCTGATGACGGCGGCGTCCAGGTTGGCCGACGGCTTCATGTTCCAGTAGGACGAATGGTGCTCGTTGGTCATGATGCCATCGAGTCCCGCTTCGTCGGCCATGGCGTATTGCTCGTGGTACTGGTTATAGAGATGGTGGGCTTTTTCCGGATCGAAGTAGGTATTGGGAAAGTCGAGGCGGCCGGAGTCGTACCGGCCGATGTCCTCTTCGTTCAAATGGGTGTAGGGCTGCTGTGAATGAAAGAAGACCTCAACCGTATCCTTCATGGCTCCCCCGCAAATGACAAATGATAGGAGCAGTATAGCATCGGCAAGTCAGCTAATCTCGATTCCCACCGGGCAATGATCGGAGCCCATCACGTCTGGGAGGATGAAGGCGTCGTTCAACCGGCCGGACAAGCCTTCGTCAACGAAGAAGTAGTCGATGCGCCACCCGATGTTCCGGTCCCTGGCGCGGGTGATCTGGTCCCAATAGGAGTAATTGCCCGGTTCCTGGTTGTAGGCCCGGAACGTGTCGATGTAGCCATCGTCGATGAACTTGTCCATCCAGGCCCTTTCCTCTGGAAGGAACCCGGAGACCTTCGCGTTTTCCTTGGGACGGGCCAGGTCGGCCTCTTTGTGGGCGGTGTTGACGTCACCGCAGACCACCACGTGACGGCCTTCGGACTTCAGGGCGTTTACCCGTTCCAGGAAGGCGTCGTAAAAGTCCATTTTGTAGCGCAGACGCTCGGCTGAACGCTTGCCGTTGGGGAAATAGATGTCGAACAGGACGAAGTCCCCGAAGTCGGCGGTTATGGTGCGCCCTTCGGAATCGAAGCGCTCTAGGCCCAAGCCATAAGAGACGCTCTTCGGTTCCTCCTTAGCGTAAAGTGCGACCCCGCTGTAGCCCTTGCGTTCTTGAGGCGAGAAGTAGGAACGATAGCCGGCGACCGACGTAAGCTCGGGGGACAGTTGCCCCAAATTCGCCTTGGTCTCCTGGATGCACAGGATGTCGGGGCTCTCGGCAGCGAACCATTCGAGAAATCCCTTCTTGTGTATCGCCCGGATGCCATTGACGTTCCATGAGACCAACCGCATGCCACACCCCCAAATATTTTCACCACAGGAGAGCGCAGCCAACACGGAAATTCTATCGTTAGTCCGTTTTGCGCCCGGAGCGTATTATAACAACGACGCAATTTTCTTCGAGGGACTGGGTTTATGGTCAAAACGGGAGAACGCCACCGGGAAAGTCTCCGGGACGGACGGAATGTGTTTCTCGACGGGGAGTTGATTACCGACGTGGTGGACCACCCGGCCTACCGCAACGCCGTGCGTTCAGCCGCCGCGCTCTACGACTTTCAGGCGTCCCCCGAAAACCTGGAAATGATGACCTTCGAGTCGCCGACCAGCGGCGAACGGGTCAACCGGTGCTGGCAGCTCCCCCGGTCCTACGAGGAGTTGGTGGCGCGGCGCCGGGCCCTGGAGGCTTGGGCCGAATGCACCTACGGGTTCATGGGCCGTTCGCCGGACCACGTAGCCTCGTCGCTGGCGGGAATGATGATGCGCCTGGACCTTTTCCGGCAGCACGGCGAGGAACGGGCGCGGGCCTTGTCAGACTATTTCACCTACGTTAGGGACAACGACCTGTTCGTCACCTACGTCATCACCAACCCGCAGGGCAACCGGGCGGGCGGCCCCGCCGGACAGGACGACGAGTTCTTAGCGGCCGGCATATGCGACGAAGATTCCAACGGCGTCACCATCAAGGGGGCCAAGATGCTGGGCACCAGTTGCATCATGGCCAACGAGGTGCTGGTCACGACCATCCAGCCGCTGCGGCCCGGCGACGAAAGCCACGCTTTTTCAGTGGCGGTCCCCATGGGCGCCGCCGGAATCAAGATACTTTCCAGGAAGTCCTACGAGGCGTCGGCGGTCAGCGAGTTCGACAACCCATTGGCGTTCCGCTTCGACGAGAACGACGCCGTCATCTATTTCGATGAGGTCAAAGTGCCTTGGGAGAGGGTCTTCGTCTACCGCGACGTTGGCATGTGCTGGGGCCAGTTCCACGAGGCCCCCACCCACGTCTTTCACAACTACCAGGCCCAGATAAGGCTGATGGTCAAGCTGCGATTTCTGATAGGCCTAGCCCGCAAAATCGCCGAGACCACCAACGTGATCAGCTTCCCCCAAGTGGTCGAGACCCTGGGCAAGCTGGCGGCCCAAGCCGGCGTGATAGAGGGAATGGTGTACGGGATGGAGGCGGCCGGACATTACGTCGGCCCTTACTACGTGCCCGACCGGCACTTCTTGTATGCGTCCCAGGTCACCGCCCAAGAGCTCTATCCGCAAGTAATCCACACTCTGAGGGAGTTGGCCGGCGGCGGCGTCATCATGCTGCCGTCGTCTTCGGCCGACTTCGCCAACCCGGAAATGGCGGAGTACATTGCCAAGGTGCAACGCTCTCCTGTGGCCGACGCTCCGGAGAGAGTCAAGCTGTTCAATCTGGCTTGGGACGCAATCGGCTCGGAGTTCGGCTCCCGGCACACTTCCTACGAGATGTTCTACGCTGGCGCCGGATACGCGGTCAGGAACAACTCCTACCGGACCTACGAGTGGGGCCGGGCCACCGGGCTGGTGGAGCGGCTGTTGGCCGGCTACGGCCTGGTGAGCGAGGAGTGAGAGCGAAGCAGGGAAATGGGAGATGTACCATGATTGCTGACAGGAATGTTGACGTTGGGCCGCTGCCGCTGCCCTTGGAAGGAATCAGGGTGCTGGACGCTACCCACATTGTCGCCGGGCCGTTCTGTTCGTTGATTTTGGCCGACATGGGCGCGGAGGTCATTAAGATCGAACGTCCCCGCACCGGGGACGTCGCCAGGGGCAGGCACCCGATGATTTCGGACGCCGAGGGCAACCGCATAAGCTCCCGCTTCCTGGGCGTGAATCGCAACAAGAAGAGCGTCAGCATCGACCTGCGCAACCCGCGTTGCAAGCTGGCCTTCGAGGAACTGGTACGCTCCTCCGACGTGCTGGTGGACAACTGGGGCTCGGGCGCCTTCCGGCGGCTGGGCCTCGGCTACGATCACCTCAGCGAGATCAATCCCGGACTGGTGTACGCCAGCATCACCGGCTACGGCGACAGCCCCGGTCTCAGCGGCCCCTATTCCAACTGGCCGGCCAACAACCTGGCGATTCAGGCGATGGCCGGGTGGATGGAGCTGACCGGCGAGCCCGACGGCCCGCCCCAGAGCGTGGGCGACAACATCGGCGACTCGGTACCCGGACTATGGACGGCGCTGGGCATCGTGCTGGCCTTGGAGACCCGCCGCAGGACCGGACGGGGGCAGTATGTGGACATGGCCATGTACGAGTGCATGGTGTCGCACATCGAGAGCAACATGAACCACTACCAGTCCATCGGCTCCGGCCCAGGCCGTTCCAGAGAGCGGTTGGCCACGGCGGGCATGACATTCCGGGCCAAAGACGGTTATGTCGTGCTGGCCGGGGCCCGTTCGGCCGAGCGGATGCGGACCCTGTGGGCCTTATTGGGCCGGGCGGACCTGGCTGAGGACGAACGATTCTTGGGCCAAGGCATGGAAGGCGAGTTTTACCACAACGAGATGATACCAGCCATTGAGGAATGGTCCGTTCACCGGACTAAGCTGGAAATCGCCTCAACCCTGGTGGACATCGGTTTCTCCATGGGGATGGCCCAGACTATCGAGGAACTGGCCAACTGCCCTCACCTCGAGGGCCGCCGCGTGTTCGTAGAGACGGGCGACACCCTCGGCGGTATTTTCAAGTCGCCTCGTACCCCGGTCCGGCTCACCGGCTGCCAGGAGTCGCCAGCCGAAACGCCGCCGACCCTCGGCCAGCACAACCGCGAGATTCTCTGCGGCATCGGCGGGCTGACTCCGGAAGAACTGGAGGGCCTGGAATCCGACGGGGCGTTGTAGGCGTTTTCGCCCAAATCCCTCCGCCACTGGCATGGGACCCGACGCGGTCCGGACCTCGATGCGCCAGGATCAGAGAGGCGGCGATTCCCGAGTTGAAGGGGTGCCTGCAAGGGCGGCGTCGGGCTCATCGGGCGGGACGATGGGGCGGCGCACCAGCGGCGAAAGGGGGATCAGCACTACCAGCAGGAACAGCCCCAGGCCGGTGCTGATTGCGACCGCGTAGTGTGCGCCCACTACGTCGCCCATTTTCCCGACCACCAACCCGCCCAGCGCGGCTATGCCGATGCAATGCCCCAACACCCCCAGTAACGTCCCCCGCATATCGGGTCTCGCCGCGATCATAATAATGGTGCTTTGCATGGCGCTGAACCCGGCCATGCCGATGCCGGAGCACAGCAGCAGCACGAGCGACAGCGTATACCAAGGGGAAAGGGCGAAAAACACCAGGCTCAGCAGCTGCACGAACAACCCGAGGCAGAAGATACGTCCGTAGTGCGCGCCCCCGCTTAACAAGCCTATGGCTACGGCCGCGACAAACGTACCGATGGACTGGGAGGCGATGAGCAGGCCGGTCAGCCCCTCTCCCACACCCAGGTGGTCGCGGGCTACCACCGGGAACAGCGATTCCACGCTGAAGGCCAAGGCGTTCATGATGATGGTGAACCCCAGCAGGCTGCGGATTATCCGGTTGCCGAACGCATACCGCAAGCCCGACGCGGCGGTTGCCCGGAAGTTGAACGGTCCAGTGGAACGGGCCGGCACCCTGGCCTTAATCAAAACAGTGAAAAACAACGCTATACCGTATAGCAGTGACAGCAGCATGAACGCGTAGGAGTAATCTCCGAATTCGACGATCAACCCGCCAAGGAACGGACCAATAAAGCGTCCGATGGTTATGGTGATGGTCTCCAGCGACATGGCTCCGACGATCTGTCGTCCGCCCAGCAGGTCGTAAATGAAGGAGTTGCGGGACGGGAACTCCAATACGAACAGCCATCCCAATACCAGAGACGCCAGGTACAGGTGCCACGGAAGGACCTCTCCGGTCGCCACAAGCACCGTGAGACCAATCATAACCGTCCAGACGGAGGCGCGCGCCGTGACTATCAACCGCCACCGGTTGGCGCGGTCGGCGAACATCCCCGACAGCAGGGACATCAGGAGCATTGGCGTCCAACGGAAGACGAAAAGCAGGGCCACCTGGAAGGAGGAATCGGTCAATTCCAACATCAGGAGGGCCATGACCACGGCTTCCATCCAGCGGCCCGAATTGTCCAGCCCGCCGGCTGCCCATAAATACCGAAAGTCGCGGTTGCTCAGGACAATCGCGAAGGAGTTGGACCCACGCCGGCGGGCGTCAGAGGAAGCCATTGTGCTATGAGAGTCCTACGACGAGAAAGGCCCTGTTGTTCACAGGGCCTTTCGATTCTCCGGGAATATGCCCGTACAGCCTAGCCCTTGCTCTCCAAGGCCTCCAAGACCGCGGCGGGGGTGATGGGAAGGTTGTACATGCGGACGCCGATGGCGTGGGAGACGGCGTTGGCGATGGCGGGCAGCGGCGGAATAATCGGGGCTTCGCCCACGCCCCGCAGGCCGAAGGGGTGGCGGGGGTTGGGGACCTCGATCATCACCGCTTCGATCATGGGTACGTCCAGCGTGGTTGGCATCCGGTAGTCCAAAAAGCTGGAGTTCTGCATTACCCCCCGGTTGTCGTAGCAGTACTCTTCGTTCAACGCCCAACCGATGCCCTGTACGGTGCCGCCTTGTATCTGGCCTTCGACGTAGTCGGGATGCACCGGCGTGCCCACGTCCAGAAAGGCGGTGAAACGCAGAATGTCCACCTTGCCCGTGTCCGGGTCGACCTCTACGTCCACGATGTTCCCGGCGATGATCGGCCCCACGCCGGTGGACACCGCCGAGACCGAAGTCGTAATCGGACCCCCGGTCCGCATCATCCGGCCGGCCAGCTCCTTGAAAGTGAAACTGTCCTCGGGATTCTTGATGCAAGTGAATACACCGTCGGCGAAGGCTACGTCGTCGTCTTGCACCTCCCAGATCAGGGCCGCCCGGGCTCCCATCTGGCGTATCACCTCCTCGGCCGCCTGGATGGCGGCCAAGCCGGTGTCGAAAGCGGTACGGCTGCCGCCGGTGACGGCAGTGTAACCAATGGTGTCGGTATCCACCACCGTGGGCGCGACGTCCTCGGCGGCGATGCCCAGGACCTCCGCCGCCTGCATGGCAACCGCAGTACGGCTGCCGCCGATGTCCACCGAGCCCGTGACCAGGTTGATGGTGCCGTTGCTGTTCACGGCGATGGTGGCGGCCGACATCTGTCCGGCCTGCCACCGGTAGCCCACCGCAACGCCGCGGCCTTGGTGGGGCCCGGTCAGCGGCGCGTTGTAATGGGGATGGGCCTTCATGGCCTCTTCAAGCTCTCTGGTGCCGAATTTGGGGTGGGCGACGCCGTTGGGCATGCGGTCGCCTTCTTTGGCCACGTTCCGCAACCGCAACTCGATCGGGTCCATGCCGAGCATGTCGGCCAACTCGTCGAGCAACGGCTCGACGGCGAATGCGCCCTGGGGCTGGCCGGGGGCGCGGTAGGCCTGCACCTTCTGCTTGTTGACCACCACGTCGTAGCCGTCGACCAGCAGGTTTTCGATGTTGTAGGGGCCGGTGGCGCAGAGAGTGCCGCCGCCGACGGGAGAGCCGGGGAAAGCACCCGCCTCGAAGGCCATCCAGACGTGGGCGGCAGTGATTTTGCCGTTGTTCTTCACGCCGATCTTGGTGCGCATGTTGGTGGCGGAGGTTGGGCCGGTCCCTTCAAAGACGTCCTTCCGGCTCATCACCATCTTCACCGGGCGCGCGGTCTTCTTGGACAGGATGGCGGCCAGAGGCTCCAGATAGGTGGTGATCTTGGCCCCGAATCCGCCGCCGATCTCGGTCGGGATGACCCTCACCTGGTCTTCCGGGACCCCGCATATGGCCGCAGTCGAGGAGCGGATGGCGAAGGAGCCCTGGGTGCAAGTCCAGACGGTGAGGCGGCCGTCGCCGGCCCAAGAGGCGGTGGAAGCGTGGGGCTCGATGTATCCTTGGTGTACGGTCCCGGTGTTGAATTCCCGCTCTATGACGAGGTCGGCGTCCTTGAATCCCTGCTCGACATCGCCCAACTTGTGCTGGATGTGGCTGGCGACGTTGCCGTGGACGCCGGTGTCGTCGCCCCGCCCGAAACGCTCCAGCTTGAAGTGAGTGGTCAGGTTGTCGTGGATGACCAGCGCGTCTTCCCGCATCGCGTGCCGGAGGGAGAGCACCGGCTCCAGGACCTCGTAGTCGATCTCGATCAAACCCAGGGCTATTTCCGCGATGTGGGGGCTGGTGGCGGCCACGGCGGCCACGGCGTGGCCTTGATAGAGGGCCTTCTCGCTGGCCATCACGTGCTCGGCCATCAACCGGGAGTTGCCTTGGGTCTCGGCCAGGTCGATGATTTCGTCGGCGATGATGGGGAAGTCCTTGGCGGTGACCACGGCCATGACGCCGGGCAGAGCCTCAGCCTTGGCGGTGTCGATGGACCGGATCCGGGCGTGGGCATAGGGGCTGCGCAGCACCTTGCCGTGGAGCATGCCAGCCAACTGGGTGTCGGCGCCGTACTTGGCGGCGCCGATGACCTTGTCGACACCGTCGTGGCGAATGGGGCGGGTGCCCACGACTTTGTATCGCGGAGCCTGACCTTCCTTGACTGTCGTAGTCATTACGGCCTCCTACTCTGTCTCAGCTATCTCAATTATCCGGTGGACGAAGCGACTCACTATCGGGCGGCCGCTGGCGATTTCATATTCCTCCATGAAGTCGTGGTAGAAGTTGGCGTGAAACTTTTGCGCCACGGCGAACTCGGCTTCCAACATAGTCTCGTTGGATTCTTCAACGAGCCGTTCCACGACGTGCGAACGGTGGTTACTCTTGCCGAAGCGCCAACCTCGCCGCTTGGCGACGGCCGTGACGGCTTGGCAGGTTGCGCCCCATAGCTTTTCCGAGCCCTGCAACTCGTCTCCGGAGTCGAACTCTTGTTCCGAGTCACGCAAAAACTTTCGGGCGAGTTCGATATGTTCTTGTACCGTCTTCGCTCTTCCAGATGTCATGGTCAGTTTAAACTTGCCCGCCTGCGGCAGCGGCCTTTCGATTCGAGACTGGAAGGGTCGAGACCACCAGGGTCGAGACTACGAAAGCCAATATTAACAGGGATTATGCGCGTTGGCGCGTTGGTTTGGCAATCTACGCGGTTAGAAGAGCGGTTGACACTTTTGACGGCCCTAGATACATTGCTACTTGATATTAGACTGAATCTAGGAGACCCAAAATGGTGGACACACCCCTGTTCCCCGTAACCGTGGTGGGGAGTTGGCCCCGCTCCGCCGACCTGGTGCGCGCGCTGCGCCGGAAGGAAGCGGGGGAGATGACACTGGCCGAATTCAACTCCGTCGCCGACGGCGAGGTGCTGGCCTGCATCCGGGCCCAGGAGGAGGCCGGGGTCGACATTCTCAGCGACGGCGAGCAACGCCGCGACAACTTCTACTCCTTCGCCGTCGACAAGCTGACGGGTATGCAATTGATGAAGGTCTCGGAGTTGCTGGACTATTCGCGGGACCGGGCCCGAATGGAAGAAGTGCTGCGGGCGCTGGACGTGCCGTCCTTCGCCATCAAGAGCCCGATCGTGGTGGACGTCATCCGCAAGCGGCAGGGCCTGGCCTTGGACGAGCTGGCCTTCATGCGGGAGCATACCGACCGGCAGATCAAAATACCCCTGCCTGGGCCCTACATGCTGACCCGTTCCGGTTGGTTCGAGGGGTTGTCCGACAAGGTCTACCCCACTCCCGAGGACCTGGCGAAAGACGTGGTCGCCATTCTTCGGGAGGAGATCATCTCCCTGAGAGACCAAGGCTGCGATTTCATCCAGCTTGACGAACCCATCCTCAGCCAAGTCGTGTTCGGCGAAGAAAGCACCGAAACGTTCATGTGCGCCGCTCTCCCCAACCGCCGCGACCCGACCGAGGAGCTGGAGATGGCGGTCCGGTTGATGAACGAGACCACCGAAGGCATCACCGGCATCAAAACCGGCGTTCACATCTGCCGGGGCAACTGGAGCAAAAAGGAAGAGGTGCTGTTGACTGGCAATTACGGGCCGATGCTCCCCTACCTGGTCCAGATGAACATCGACCAGCTGGTCCTGGAATGCGCCACGCCGCGCGCCGGCGAGATGGAAGTATTCAAGGAATACGCCAACGAGAAGGAGATCGGTCTAGGGGTGGTGAACCCGCGGACCGACGAGATCGAGCCGCCCGAACAGATCGTCGAACGGGTCAAGGAGTTGCTGCAATACTTCGACCCGGACAAGATCTACCTGAACCCGGACTGCGGGTTCGGCACCTTCGCCGAGCGAAACGTCAACACCCATGCGATGGCCACGGAGAAGATGCGGGTTATCGCCGAGGCCGCAGGGCAGCTGAGGGCGGCATACAGTTAAAATCCTCTCTCCTCTTGGGAGAGGGTAGGGTGAGGGAAAATGACACAAGAAATGGAAAGAGACCTTAACGGACTGCCTCGGGAGAAACTCGCTGAGGTCCTCGACTCCTTCCGCGACCCCGAGGTCTTTAACGCAGTCACGGGGCCCTGGAAGTCACGCGTGGTCTGGCAGGACGGAATGCGGGCAAGGGCCTACATGCGCAACCATCAGGTGGACATGGACGAACCCGGCGACCTGACCGCCACCGACGTCGCCGCCAGCGCCCACGAGCAGTTGCTCTCCGCCATCGGCAGTTGCATGACCGTCGGATTCGTGGTCAACGCCACCCAGAAGGGTGTCCGGATCCACGACCTCGAAATCGCCGTGGAGGGCTATTTCGACAACATACGAAAGTGGGCCGGCGTGGAAGACGAGGGCAACCCCGGCTATGGCCGCATCTCTGCCAAGTGCTTCGTGCGGGCCGACGCCGACGAGGACACCCTGCGGGAGATCTGGCGGCTGGCCGTGGAAGGTTCCCCTGTCACCCAGTCGGTGGTCAACCCGACTTCGGTGGAAACCGATTTCGAAATGGTCGGTTGATGGCCACCTTCGTTTCGGCCGACTGGGTATCCGAGCGCATCGGCGATCCGGCGTACCTGGTAATCGACCCCCGGTCGGCCATGCGCTACCTCATGGGACATCTCAGGACCGCGGTAAGCGTCCCATTCAAGAAACTGCAGGGATTCGAGTACCCAGGCGGCCGCTTGGGACCGCCGGAACAGTTGGCGGCCGCGTTCGGCGGGGCCGGGCTCGCTGACGAGACTGTCCCGGTGCTCTATGACCATCAAGACGGCCGCAACGCCGCCATGGCGGCTTGGGTGCTGGAGTTGTTGGGCCGCGACGACGTCCATATCATGGACCTGCTCTACGAATCATGGAAGGAACAGGGCCGCGAGGTGCTCTATCGGCCCGTCGCGACGGAGAGCAAGTCCTTCAACCCGCGGCTCGACCCGTCCATCCGGGCCGAAATCGCCGATGTCGCCAACACGTCCGGCGTAACTCTTCTGGACACCCGCTCCTTGGATGAGTTTCGCGGCGAGGCGGAGATGGACGACCGTCCCGGCCATATCCCCGGCGCCGTACACCTGCCCCACTCGCAACTCGCCGGGCAGGACGGACATTTGCTGCTCGAAAAATCGCTGCTCGAAGAGCGCCTCGCGGCGGCCGGGATCACTCCCGGAGATCCGGTGATCGCCTATTGCCGCAGCGGGGTCAGGGCCTCGGTTTCCTACCTGGCGATGAAACACGCCGGATACAATGTGCGGTTGTACGACGGGTCGTATTCAGAGTGGATGGACAGCGGGCAGCCCGTCGAGATTTGACCTAAACACGGACCACGCCGAGTAGATCAGCAGGACCCCGGCGGTTCCCGGGTACCCGGCGTTTAACTAAATGTCCCAGCCTATCCATTTGCACAGCGCCCTTCCCATGATCAGCTCTTTGTCGGCGTCGGTCAGCCACGACAGCTCTTCGGTGAACATGGTGACGCACTCGCGCCAAGAGCAGGGCATGCGGGTGATGTCGGTGCCCCAGAACATCCGGTCCGGCCCGAAAGCGTCGTATATCCGGTGAATATGGTCGTGGATGTTCCGGTAGGGGTAGGGTTCGCTGGAATAGCTGGGCGCGCCCGAGGCCTTCACCGCCACGTTGGGGTATTGGGCCAGGTCGATTAGCTGGGGCAGGGTCTCCCAGGCCGCCGCGTCGGTAAGACCGCCACCCCGGCCCATGTGATCGACTATCAGCTTCAGTCCGGGGTGCCGCTCCGCTACTTGGCCCACCACCGGCAAAAACGCGGCGCAGGCCAACCCTACCGGCAGACCGGCCTCCTCGGCTGCGGACCACAGCCAGTCCATGGTGCCGTCGGTCGGCCAAGACTGCTGGTGCGGTTGAAGGAAGGTGAACCGGAACCCCAGCATCCCCGGCTGTCCCTTCCAACCGTCCACCAGCGAACGGCTGGCGGGGTCGTCCAAGGGAAACTTACCGAGAATCGACAGCCGGCCGGGGTGCTGGGCTGCCGCTTCCAAGGCCATTGTGTCGGCCCCGGGGTCCCACCCCGGCGGGTGAATCACGGCGGCGTCGACACCGGCCTCGTCCATCTCTTTGAGCACGTCCTCGCCGGTAAAGGACGTAATCTGACGGTGGGCGGGGTTGGTGGGCAGGTTGCTGCCCCAGATATGTATCTGCGAATCGACGATCAGCACTCCGTTGCCTCCTGCGGACCCGTATCGGGGACTTCTTCCAAACCTTCAGTGCGGGCGGGGCGCCCTCGGCCAGGCCGGATGTGTCGTCGGCCTCTCCGGGAGCCCCGGCCAAACTGCCGCTGGTGGGCTGCTCGCTGAACCGCCGCCTTGGAGGACTCTTGAAGCTGGTGTAAAGGGCCTTGAAGTATGGTTCAGATACTCGGAGCGCCTCCTCCAGGTTCAGTTCTCGCAGCAGGTCCAGTTCCGGCGGCATAGCATTATCCGGCGGCGCGCCAGTGCAACTCAGGCCCAGGGGTCATAGGAACCGAAATTCCAGAGGTAGCCCTCGGGGTCTCGGGCCGAATACAGGCGGCCGCCGTAGTCTTGGTCGGCTATCTCCATGACGATCTCCGCGCCCCGGGCCTTGGCCCTTTGGTAATGTTCGTCAATCTCTTCCACCACGATGTAAGCGCTCTGTGTGTTTGCGCCGACTTCCCGGGCAGTCTTGACCATGCCGCCGAAATCGTCGTCGCGTGCCGAGCCGAGCATAATCATGCCGCTGCCCAGGGTGAGCTGGGCGTGGGCAATGGCCCCGTCTTCGCCGGGCACCACCAGGTGCCTTTCGAACCCGAAGGCCTCGCACAGCCACTGGATGGCGGCGGGCGCGTCGTGGTAGCGCACAGTGGGGATGATGTTGCTCATTCCTATTCTCCGCAGCCCCGGTGTTCTCGGTGGTCAAACGTTCAGCCGGATTTGACCGCCCGCCGGCTCTGGTAAAGGGCTGGCTCCACGTACGCGCTGGCCGAGGTCAGGGCGTCGTCGATAATTCCCATAACGGTTACCGCCGCCGGCCCTCGAAGCAGGGAGTCCCGCTTTTCCGGTGTGTCGGTCATCGGCACGTAACCTTCGACCCCCGCGTTCTGCTGGTCCACGATTTCAGCCGCCTTCGTTAAAGCGGTCTCGATGTCGTCTTGGCCGATTACGCTGTGCAATCTCCAGTTGGCCAATATGGCGCCGTCGATCCGCTCCGTGGCCCGGTCCTTCATTTCTTCTATCTGGTCGAAGTTGGCCACGCCGGTACACCCGATCCCCTGGCGCACCCAAAGGTCGACATACGCCATCATGCTATGGGCGTAGCGGAGCACCAGGTCCGCCTTGGCGGTTTGATCGGCCACCTTATCGTCATCGAGGAGCGGGAACGTCAATAGCGATTGCCGGGAGACTCCGGCTGCGGCAGAGTCGAGAATGACGCGCTGCACTTCGTCGACGTCGACCATGTGGTAGTGCATGGAGTGCAGGTCGCTGGGGTAGGGCGCCGGGACCCAGGCGGTGTTGCCGCCGGTGCGGGGATGGTCTATCTTGCGCTGCATCATTTCGGCCATCGCCCGGTTCCTGACCTGCATACCCTTCCCCACCTTGCCGTGGCGGTGCACCCCGGCGCGAACGCTCACGTCCACGTTGTGACGTTCGTAGCTGGTGTTGTAGGCGGCTTGGGTAAGGTCGTCCCGCAGGTCCACCGGCCCGGCGTGCATCTGGACCCGGATCTGGGAGCCGGTCCGGTCCAAGAAACCGGTATTGGTGAAGAAGACGCGGTCCCGGGCCGCCCTGAGCGAGTCGGCCAACTGCAGCGTCATGCCCAGTTCTTCGTTCATGATTCCGATGAGTATGGTGCCGGGGTCGAGTCCAAGACGGGACTCGATGGCCTCGAAGAGCCTGACTTGCTCGGCGACTTCTTCGGCCGTCTGCAACTTGGGCGTCACTTGGTAGACGAACCCTTTGGCGCTGTTGGGCACCCGAACGGGCATAGCCCCCGACCCGTCCTCCCGCGGCTCTCCGCCCGAGCCTTTGTCATGAGAGGTGGCGATCAATGTGGTGAGCAACAGACCCAGCAGGCGTTCCGATACGTCTTCGCCATCGACTTTGACCGCTCCGGTATAGATGTGCAGGGAAACGTTTCGGACCGACATCAAGCTGGTCGCCTTCAACGTTGCCCGGTTCCCGGCGGCGTCGGTATACGCCTTGTCGGAGTTCATGGTCTTCAGGTTGCCTCGGGAACTGTGGGCCAGCAGGCTGCCGCGAATCAGCCCCAAGTAGTTCCGCAGCCCCTCCACCAGGTCGTCGGCGTCGACCACGGCGACCGCGTCTTCGAAGTCTACGATATTGGTGATGGCCGACTCGACGATCAGGTCTCTGAACTGCGCGTTTTCTTCGTTGACCCGTCCTCCCGGATAGAGCTGGAACTGGAGCCGCAGCCCATTGTCCTCCAGGAAGAATTCCGACAGTTCCTGCTGGTCGTCCAGGTTGAAGCCGATGAATTTTGAGGCGTCCTCCAAGTGCGCCGCCGCCCCGCCGGCGGTTATACCCACCAACTCGTAGGCGCCGGCGGGCGTCTGGTCCACTCGGAAGGCCGCGAAGGACCCGAAGCCGTTGCCGCCCTGCCACGCGGCGACGTGCTCGTCGAGGAAGGCGTTGGTCTCCTCAACGACCATCCGCAGCCGGGCCGGACGTTGCGACGCCCGGTCGATTTCGGGCCGGATATCGCTGAGAAAATAGGCGTCGTACAGGCTGCCCCAACGGGCGTTGGCGCCGCCCACCGCCATGCTGGCGTTGGTTACCGGGGTCACCAATTCGGGGCCGTTTTGGTCCATTTCCGGGTCAAGAGCGGGGGTGTTCATCTCGAAGTCGACTCCCGGGTCACCTCCAAGATAGCCAATGCTCACCAAGAAGTTCTCCAGCTCGGCGGCGTCCTGTTCGGCCGACGCCGGACTGGGGCTCCACCCGGCCTGTCGCTTTTGCTGGTAGTAGCCGTCGATTTGCTTCTGGAAATCGTCCCGCTTGGCCAACAGGGCCCGGTTTACCGGGTCGAACTCGGCCGCCAACTCTCCCAGAATGCGAAACACTCCATCGGCAGACCATGATGTGCCCGGAACGGCCTCGTCTCTCACGAAATCGTAGAGTACGTCCTGAACGTCTACCAAGCTGCCGGATTCCAAATTGACCTGTGCCATCTGTCCTTTAGCTCCCATGAAATTATTGCCCGTTCGGCGAATTGCGTTTGGGGACCTGGCCCCGGGGAGACCGGCGGGCGGCCGGGACTACGGGCACATTCCCGCCCGGGGTCATATTAACAGATTAGAAACCGGCGGGGCGAAGAGGGAAACGGATCAACTTCGTCGCAGCTATCGTCTCGATATTCGGGCAAACCGGGGCGGCGTGTCTATATGCCGTTGGGTTACTTGTAATCAAATGCACTCGAACGATGTATTGACAGAATCCCATATATGTCTATACTCATCGTCGGTGTAATTATGAGAGTGACCCACGGCACAGTCTGCATTGCGGTCAACGCCCAACCGGTGTTGCTCAATGGAAACTCTGGACCTTCGAATATTTCGGACACCAAAAATACGAGACATGGAGGCGATTCCCATGCGGACCTTGATCCCAATCACACCTGTTCTGATTATCCTGCTGCTGATCCCATTCCTCGTCACGGCCTGCGGGGAGTCGCCGATAGTGACGCCCCTACCCACTCCGACGCCGTTTAACCTCGACGAGCTGAAGTCTCTGGTCAAGGAGGCGGTATCGGAGTCGGCCCCGGTCCAACAGGAATCGCCCCTATCGCAAGAAGAGTTGCAACGCCTGGTGGAGGACGCGGTTGCGGCCTCGGTAGAAGCCGGTGTCTCGGCCGACGAAATCGAGGCTCTGGTGCAATCTGCAGTGGCAGCCGCCTCCGGGCCGAATGTCACCAAAGGGGAGGTAGAACAGGCCATTGCAGCCGCCCTGGCGGACGCCGCTACCGGAGAAGGCGTCACCAGGGAGGAAGTAGAACGGGCGATAGCGGAAGCCCTCGCCGCCGCGTCGATTGAAGAGAGCCTGACCATTTATTCCGGGCGGAGCGAGTCGCTGGTGGACGCCATCATCCAACAGTTCAGCCAGGCCTCCGGAATCGAAGTTAACGTCAAGTATGCCGGCACGTCTCAACTGGCGGCGACGATCTTGGAAGAAGGAGATCGAAGTCCCGCCGACGTGTTCTTCGCCCAGGACCCCGGTGGCTTGGGCGCCGTCGAGTCGATGTTCACGACACTTCCCGCCGGGATCCTGAGCCAGGTGCCGGACTGGGCCCGTTCGCCCCAGGGGAAGTGGGTAGGCCTTTCCGGCAGGGCGAGAACAATCGTCTACAACCCGGAAAGGTTATCGGAAGAGGAGTTGCCCGACGACATCTTCGACTTCGTCGACCCCAAGTGGAAGGGCCGCATCGGGTGGGCGCCAACCAACGCTTCGTTCCAGACAATGGTAACCGCGATGCGCGCTATCTGGGGCGAGGAGAAGACGCGCCAGTGGCTGGAAAGTATGTTGGCCAATGAACCCAGGGTCTACCCCAAGAATACCCCACAGGTGGCCGCCGCCGCCGCCGGGGAGATCGACGTGGGACTGGTCAATCACTACTACCTGTTCCGGTTCTTGGCCGAAGAGGGCGAGAATTTCGCTGCCAGGAATTACCACCCCAGGTCGGGCGGGCCCGGAGCGACCGTGATGGTGGCCGGCGCCGGCATTCTGGAGTCCTCGGAGAACAAAGCGACCGCGGAACGGTTCCTGGAATTCCTGCTCTCCAAGGTTGGCCAACAGTATTTCGCGGGGCAGACCTTCGAATACCCGCTGGTGGAAGGGGTGAAGACCCAGCAGTTGTTGGTGCCCTTGGCCGACATCAATCATCCCAGCATCCCTCTCCGGGACCTGGCCGACCTGGAAGGCACTCAGCAATTGCTGCGAGACACCGGGGTACTCCCGTAAAGGACCCGTCAAATCGACAACAGGGCCGGGTCACCAAATCAGAAGCTTGGGGGGCAGAATGACGCCAGTATTTCCGTATCTGGTCAGACGCAGCGAGGACGGATGGCGCGGGGAACTGCTGCTCCGCCTCAAAGAAGGCAAGTCCGTGTACGTCGTCCACCTGTCGATGGAGCAGGCCCGCGTTCTGGCAGTGGAGATGCGGGGGCTGGCCACCGACCACTGCCCCCAACACCACCTTGCCCTCCTTTTGGCCAGGTCTCTGGGAGCGAATATCAGCCACGTGGTGATACAGCGGATCGGCCCAGACGATGAGGTGCTTGGAGTGTTGCGACTGGTGACCGCCGACGGGCTGCGCTCGGTCAACGTGGACGCGGCGGCGGGACTGGCAATGGCCATCCACATCGGCCTTCCCATCTTTATGGACGGCGAATTCGACCCGATCGACGGGCCATATCAAAAAGGCTCGGAAATCGCGGAGCCGCCTACGGTCGCCAGGATCCCTCAAGCATTTCGCGATGTGATTGAAAGGTTGGAAATGCCTGAATCAGGCAACGAGACTGCCAATTAGGGTTTAGTTGATAAGCCAGCCTCTATGAATGGGACAAATTCCGCCGGGGGATAGCCGGTCCCCCGGTCTTGAGGGCTGGGCCGGGCCGGAGCGCCGGGTGCATGGGCCCCTCCCAAGTGTACTCGTACGGCGCGGTCAAGGGTTGCCGCGTTTGCTTCCCCGGCCCAGTCCGCCTCCCCCGTCGAACGCCTGGATTCGGATGCCAGTCCGATAGACGGCTCTCCCTTGATTTCCATGAACTCGAGTACCATGAGCTTGGGCGACGTGAGACTTGGGCGCCATTCCACTTACACGGCCGTGGCGGATTGGGAGTATCCGCCGTTCGATATATCCCGGCGGCGCTTGGCGTGGCGGCCCGGCTTGCGCCGGAGTACAATTCGCTAAACTCCGAGGACGATTGGGGTGTAAGCCATGGTCATGGATAACGGGCTGTTGTTGGAAATGTACCGGAAGATGGTCACCATCCGCACCTTCGACCGGCGGGCGGTGGAAGAGTTCCACGACGGCAATATTCCAGGGGTGGTCCACGCCTACATCGGCGAGGAAGCGGTGGCGGTGGGAGTGTGCTCGGCTTTGCGAATCACCGATCGAATAACCAGCACCCACCGGGGCCACGGCCACACCATCGCCAAAGGCGCCGACATCAACAGGATGATGGCGGAGCTCTTCGGCCGCTCCAACGGCTACTGCCACGGCAAGGGCGGCTCCATGCACATCGCCGACTTCAGCGTGGGTATGCTGGGAGCCAACGGCATCGTGGGGGCGGGACTTCCCTTGGCCACCGGCGCGGCCTTGGCCGCCAAGCTGGAAGGGGGCGACGGCGTGGCCGTGGCTTTCTTCGGCGACGGCGCGTCCAACGAAGGGGCATTCCACGGCTCGTTGAACCTGGGGTCCATCTGGAAGCTGCCCGTAATCTACGTCTGCGAGAACAACCGCTGGGCCTCCGGAAACTCCGCGGCCGCCACGCTGTCGGTGGAGGACGTCGCGGTGCGCTCGGTAAGCTACAACATTCCCGGCGTCACCGTGGACGGCACCGACGTTCTGGCGGTCTACGAGGCGGCGCAACAGGCGATACAGCGCGCCCGGGACGGCGGCGGCCCCACCCTCCTGGAATGCAAGACCTACCGGTGGCGCACCCACTCTGAGTCCAGGGGCAACCCGCCCGACCCCCGGCCAGAGAGCGAGATTCAGCTCAGCCAGTCCTACGACCCCATTACCACATTCGCCGGCCGGTTGGTGGAGCAGGGAGCGGCGACGAGGGAACGGCTCCAGCAGATAGACGAAGAAATAGCCGCGGCCGTCGAGGCCGCCATCGAGTTTGCCAAGTCCAGCCCGCTGCCCAATCCCGAAGACGCTCTGACCGAGGTATTCGCCCCTTGATGCCCGCCCATATTGCCCAGCGACTCGCAGCCAACCCGCCGTGGGAGATGCCATGAGAGAAATTACCTATGCCGAAGCATTGATGGAGGCGTTCCGGGAGGAGATGCGCCGGGACGACAGGGTGTTTCACATTTGCGGCAACCTTGGCCCGCTGGCGGCATTGGTTCCGGAGTTCGGCATCGAGCGGCTGCGGGCGTCGCCCATCTCCGAAGAAGCGTACGTCGGAGCGGGGATCGGGGCGGCGGGAAGCGGCTTCAGGCCTATTATCAGTCCGGGCATGATGACCTTCGCCTTCACCGCCATGGACCAAATCGTTAACCAGATGGCCAAGATCCACTACATGTTCGGCGGCCAGGCCCCCTTCCCGTTGGTGTTCCGGGCCTCTACCGGCGGCGGGCGTTCGGCGGCGGCCCAGCACTCCCAGAGTCCCCACCCCATGTTCATGAACCTGGCGGGGCTCAAGCTGGTGATGCCGTCCAACCCCTACGACGCCAAGGGCCTGATGAAGAGCGCCATCCGCGACAACAACCCGGTGGTGTATTTCGAGGACCAGATCCTGGCGGCCCAGCCGGACAGATATCCCGTGCCGGAGGACGAATACCTGGTCCCCATCGGCGAGGCCGACATCAAACGGCCCGGCGACGACGTTACGGTCGTTGCGATCTCGAAGATGGTGCCCGAGGCGTTGAAGGCCGCGGATGAACTCGCCGCGGAAGGCATCTCGCTGGAGGTGCTGGACCCCCGGACGCTGGTGCCCCTGGACACTCCTGCGATCCGGCGGTCGGTCCAAAAGACCGGACGGGTGGTGGTTGTAGACGAGGCCTGCATCACCGGCAGCGCCGCAGCGGAGATATGCGCCCAGATCACCGAGGACCCGGAGACCTTCCGGGCCCTGAAATCGCCGCCGGTGCGCGTCTGCGCACCGGACGTTCCGATCCCGTACAGCCCCATCATGGAGCGGTACTGCCTCCCCGACAAGGACAACGTCATAGAGGGAGTCCGAAAAGCCTTGGGCTGATGCCGATCGGGCTCCGGCTATCCCATATTGGAAACGCGCCTCTACCGCAGTGCCGTCAGTTACCCCGGCAACTCCGTGATCGATATCCAGCACGGCGCGTTGCCCAGTGGGGTTGTCTCCAGCCGGGTCAACTCTCCCGAATCCGGGTTGACGCCAAAGGTGGCCATCTGGCCGGAGTCCTGTCCTGCGGAGTATATGAACCTGTCGTGGGGTCCCAGGCACAGGGCGTTGGGTCTGGGTTCGGAGGCAACAATGCCGTTGGCGGTCAACTCCCCGGTGCCGGTGTCCACCGTGTAGCAGGCGATGCTGTCATGGCCCCTGTTCGGAGCGTACAGGAACCGTCCCGACCCGGAGACCTGAATCTGGGAGCAGGTGTTCCTCTCGGCAAAGCCTTCCGGGGGAAGGGTGGTAATGGTCTGAAAGAGCGAAAGCGTGCCATTGGCGGTGTCCAGCCGGTAGCCGCTTACGCTGCACCCCTGCTCGTTGGAGAAGTAGAGAACGTCCAGGGAGGGATGAAAGCAGAAGTGGCGGGGGCCCAGAAACTCTTCCAGCTCCACCTTGGGCGGTGAGTTGGGAGTAATATGGCCCGTGGCCTCGTCAAACCTGAATTGCCATATCTCGTTGGGGCCGTTTCCCGCGATGTGGGGCACGAATGCGTAGCTGTTGGTCGGGTCGGTCTGCATTGCGTGGGCCCCTGTCGCCGTTTCCAGCGACACGACGGGCGCCCCTCCCACCGAGCCGTCATCCCCTATGGGGTGCACAGCCACGCGCGCGCCCTGGTAGTAGGAAGACAGCACGAACCTGCCCCTGCGGTCCGTAGCTATATAGACCGGCCATGAATCCAGCGGTACCATCCCGGTCTGGGTGAGGCCCCCGTTGGACTGGTCAATCCGGAAGCTGGATAGCTGAGGGGTTTCCCGGGAGCCGGCATACAAGTAATTGCGGTCCGGGCTGATCGCCAGGGTAAACGGCCCGCCGGACACAGGCACATCGTGCTGGTGGGTGAGACCTCCGGTTTCGGGGTCGACGGTAAAGACCGATATCTTGTTGTCCTCTTGCACTGCAACGTACATGTAGTAGGGCATGATTCTCTCCTCAAATGGTCCGCGAAGCGACGAACTTCCGTACCTGTTGGGTGCACCACTCCGGGTGGATGGCGTTGATGCCGTGACCCAGCCCGGGATAGGCCACCAACCGGGAGTCCGGTAGCTGCCCGGCCATAAACTGTTGTTGCTCCAGGGTCGAGGTGGGTGATTCCTCTCCCACCAAGAGTAGCGTCGGGGTCTCGACTTCCTTCAAATGGGGTGTGAAGTCCAGAGTGTCAAGGTATCCTTGGAGACTGCGTCCGATGGAGGCGGAAGTCCGGTCCATTTCGGCGATGTACCATTCCTTCAGTCCCTGCGGCGCCACCCGGGTGTCCAGCCGGTTATCGATGGTGGCCGTCGACCAGGGGCCAACACTGTGGCTCATGCTGGTGGCCAAGTCCGACCCTGGGGCAGAGCGCTCCCGGCGGGGCAAACGGCAAGGGGTGTTGCACAGCACCAGGGCCCGCGTCCGATCGGGGTACTTGTGAGCGAACTTCAGCCCGACGATGCCTCCGAAAGATTCACCCACGTACACCACTTTATCTATGCCCAGATGGTCCAATATGCGGGGCACATTGTTCTAAAAGAATTTCAGGACCTCCGCGCTCGATGAGCACGGAGGTCTTATAGCCGTCTGGCGTCTCGACCGTGTTGCTGAGGGGCAGGGTGTAGTACATCGTGGCTTCGTCCCCGCAGATATCGACTCTGTTGATGAAGCTCTTGAGGAACCTTGACGTTACCTCCAGGTCCTCCGGGTCGATTTGCTCTCCCAGTTCCCTGAGTTCTTCCAGCGGCCCTTCGGGGTTGGCGAGGAACGCGATGAGCTCCGAGGTATCTTCGTCCATGTCCTTCTGTTGCTGCTCGAGCTGCTCCTTCTCTTTGTTCAGAGCGCTGAGAGCTTTGTTGAAGTCTGAGACGTTTTCAGGGTAGTCCTCCTCGGCGCCTTTGAGCCCCGCCATCAGTTTGGTCTTTTCCTGGTCAATGCCGTGCAACCGCTTGGTTATGACCTCCTGCCGGTCTTTTTCCCGTTGCGCGAATTCTCCGCTGTTTTTGATCAGGGTTTCCAGTTGCTCTTGGATAATTGACGGGGTGGATAGTCTTTCTTTCAGTTCTCTTCCCACGGTCTTCAGAAGGTCGTCCAACTCCACGTCCGGGGTGTCGCAGTAACGGACTCCTGAATTCTTCTTGACCGAGCACATTAGTTTCTTGCCGCCGTTTGCCGAGTTGGCGACGATCATATTGGCATTGTGGCCGCAGTTGCCGCACTTTACGCGGTTGCTCAGGGGATCGGGGCTGTCATGTGACCTGGGGGGTTCTCTCCGTGCTCTGGGTAGTCTTGTCATGAGGGCTTGCACCCTGTAGAAAAGCTCCTCCGATATTATGGCTGGGTGGGCATTGGGGTTTTGAACCAAATCGCGCTTTCTTCGGTGTTTTGGAAACTTAGAGGTGGATTTCTTGCCGACCTGAGAGTATCCGATGTAAGCGATGTTCCGGAGTATGTTCCTGATGGTGCCGGTGGTCCACAGCCCGCCTCTGGGAGCAGGGATTCCCAGGCTGTTCAAGTGGTTGCTGATGGCCATTGGGCGATGATTCTGGTCTCTCATATTGAAGATCAGCCGGACGTGTTCTGCATGTACGGGATGGGGCTTCCACCGGGGGCGTTGCTTGCCGCCATCTAGGACGTAGTATTTTTCGTATCCGTATGTCACCGTCGGGCTTATGTCGTTCCCCATTTTCACGGACTCCGTTTGTCCGCGAATTGTCAGCTCGGATACGGTCCTTGAAAATTGGTTGTTGAAGATGAAATGCACATCCCAGAGTAGCTCGATGTCGTCATCCGAGGTGGTTTCGTCTTGTGCTGAGTGGATGATGATGTCGTGCTCGTCGAGCAGCTTCAAGTATGTATGGGGGTCGGCCTTCGACCTGGTAAAGCGGGACAGGTCGTGGAAGACTACATGGGCGATGTTGTTCTCCGGGTCCAGGACGAAGTTGATCATTTCTAGGAACTCAGGACGTTTTTCCGAGTCCAGGCCGCTGGCGACTTCGTAGAAGGATTTGATGACGTTCAGGGTTTTCTTCTTGGAGTAAGAGAACATGACTGTGTCCTGCCCCGCGTGGGACAGCTTTTCGTCCTGAGACCGCCCTGACGTTCTTGCGAATGTCACTGCCCTGTTGTTCGTTTCATTCGGCATCCGTGCCTCCCGGCATGCGCTTACAGCAGCTTCTTTCCTGTGTAGTATTCGTACATCCGAACAACGAATTTCTGCATATCGACGGGCGGCGTTACAACCGGCTTCCCGTAGGGGGCGAAGTTGGGGTCAGCGATTACGAATTCGTATATCCGCTGCAGTTCGGACGTGGAGTCCGCGAGCACTGAGACGTTCTCGTCGAAGGGCAGACCGGCCGTTTCGAGCAGGTCCTGCAACGGGAAGTGGTAGTACTGCGCCAGCTTTGAGAGGATCTTGACCCCGGGTCTCTTTGCCCCTGACTCGATGTTGGACAGGTAGGCATTTGATATGCCGCTTTCTGCTTCCACCTGTCTCAGTGTCCGGGTGCCCCTCAGCCGTCTGAGGAGGGAGGTGATTGGGGGTCTTTCCCTGGTGGCTACGGAGTTTCCATCCATTAGGGCGTCGTTGGGGTCGTCGCTGGTAGGAGCGTCCATAACTGCTTGACCGGATTCGACCATACGTTCTATAATCTGCATGATTTCCTCCTTTGGGACTGTGGCGCGTTTAATGCGCTCCCTTCTGCTATAAAGTGCTATAATAGCTGTAGGTCAAAGACCTGAATTCTAGCAAGGAAATGGACTGGGGTACCAGCATCCGTATTGTAACCGATGGGCAACGAAAAGAAAACTACCACTCCGCAGGGTGATAGCAGCAAAATTGAAGCGTCAGACAGCACCTATGCTCTACCTGAAGATGCTAGGGAGACGCTGAATGCTTGGCTTTTTGCCAAGCGGGTCAAGAGGTACCAGTTGATGAAACAATTGGAGGGGGGCGACCGATGGCGTGAGATGCCTGCTGTTGCCAAGGCGTTTCATGCAGCCTTCCGGGGGGATGGCCTGAAGGTGGCCGAAACGGCGTCACTTGACGTTGTCGCCTTTTGGGGAGAAGCTGGTACGGAGGTGGCGTTCGTGGAATTTAAGTCGTTTGGGACGCCGAGTCGCCGGCCCTGACGGAGCGCCGGTCTGTTGACTGAATGCGCTTCAGCTAGGTGAGCCAGGGCGTCCGCTGATTGTCTCCCCTTAACTGGGGTGGCGACCGGGAGGGGCAGAGCCGGTCTGACGGTTGTGCCTAGCCGCTATTCGAAATAGTGTCGGCCCGGTTACAGGGCCAGTGCTATCCGGTCGGATGCGATCCGGGGGAGGTTTTGTTCATCCGGCAACGGGTGGGAATAGAAGATCTCGGCTGATTCGGGGCCGACCCGGATTTCCCGGACGAAGATGTTGAGCAGTTCTCTGATTTCCTCTGCCTCTGCGTCTTCGAGGTGAGTGATGATGTCCCGGGCGTCCTCTCTGAATCCCTCGGTGTTGCTTACGAAGGCAAGTTTATCGAGTTCGTCTTGGGCTACCTGGGACTGGTAGGCCAGACCCATCTTGGTGGCATTTATGTGGTTGATTTCCTCGGCAACCGCTGGGTAGGTGGCGAGTTTCTGTTCGACGGTCTGCAGAACTTCCCCCTTGAGCAGGTCCAGCTCCTCAATGGATGATTCGCTGCACTGCAGCTGCTCTTGTTGCCTACTCGATGCCTCCGAGGCCATCTCCTGGATGTCCCCGGTCAGTATCTCGATAGTGCTGTCGTTAATTACCCTTTTCAGGAGTTGGGTGACGACCTGGGCTACCAAGCTCTCCGCGTTGACCGGCGTGGTGGGACAGCGGTCTGGTTCGCGTTTGGCATTCTTTGAGCAAACATAGTTGGCTCCAATTGCGGTCATGGGGGTTCCGCAATTGCCGCAGTGCACCGGGTCGTTTGGCGGAGTCTGGTGCTCAGGAAGAGTTGCCGTTTTGAAAATTTTGCTCATCTGCCTCTGTGGTTCAATAGTGTTTCAGAATGATTGGCATTCGTCAAGCCGCTGGTGGTGGTGGAGGTGTCGTCATTCACAGCGATTGGGCCTCGTCCACTCCGTGGCTGTTTGCCTCGTTCTGCGGATCTCCGCTCCTCAGTTTCCTGTACTCGGGTACGATGCTCTGAATCCTGTCGACCTGTTCCTGGTTCAGCATACGCCTTGGGTCCGGCTCAAAGCTGTCTTCGAGGGCCAGGTAGATGGGGGTTTTCTCCCGCAGGATTTCCTCTTCCTTCGGCCACCGGGCATCTATCACGGATTCGACGGTCCTGAAGGTTGCCGTCACATATCCAACGGCGCTTATGAGTCCCCGGATTTTGGCGAGCGCCAGTTGTTCGGACGAGTATCGCCAGACCGTGACGGGCGTGTCCAGGTTGAGTCTCAGGGAATCCTGGGGGTTGGCGAGCAGGAATATGGTTCCGTCATCGGTGGTCCGGTCGATGAATCCCAGGGGCATGATGTAGGGTATGGCCATTGTGCCTCCTTGGTCGCTGGCATAAAAAAGGGACAGGCGGTTGCCTGTCCCCTGTGGGTCTGTCGTTGTATTTGGTCCATTCTGTGGATCGGGTGTAATCGTCGTCTTCTATCCGGGGCTTGGGGTGGGGTTGTCTTGGAACCCAGCGGTCGGGACGCTCCTGTGGGTGGCGGCGGGGCTGATTGGCCACGCGGGCTATGGCTGTGTGAGGAGCGGGCGGAGCGGGCTCTCTCGGGGGCGCTCCGCCCGGGGTTGCTTATTCCTGTTGGACGTTACTCTTCGCGGAAGGGCGTTATTTCGTAATGGGAAGGCAGGTCTGTTCTCAGCGGACCTTTGAGTTTTGCCGGGATGCAGGGGTTGCCCATCCTGATTGGGGACTGATGAGAATGACCGTCAGGTTGCGCCGGTTTCCGGTCTCCTCAGGGACGAGTAATTCCCCTTGGACCGCTGCGTCTCGTCCGAACCGGTTGTGGTCGAGCATGAGGATTTCCAGGTTGGCAGGGTTGCCCAGTTCAGGTGGTAGGAAATCCATGTGGTGGTTGAATATGGACGCTTTTTGGCCGAAACGGCGATCAGAGGGCTACACTTTTTTTCGCCTGCGGGCGGAGATTTTCCTGCGCCGTGCAATCATCAAGATTGCAGTTTCCCACTGGAACACTTCTAGTGCGTCCCATAGCTCTTTGAGGTCCTCTTCGTTAAAGTCCGCTTTGATTAATTCCGTCTGGAAATCCAGCGCCGCCTGCCGCATTCCCCGAAGATCATTTTGGTCCGACTTGCTTTGTAAAGCCTCTATTGCCTGTTGCGTTGCTTGAAGGTCTAGTCCCTCCAGGGCGCTTTGCGCAGCTTCCATGTGCGAAATGATTTGCCTCGCGTCCTCCGCAATCCCTCGAGGTTGATTTTCGGTCATACTTTCTCCTTTCTGTGCTTTGCACAATAAATGTTTTTTATTCCGCATTTGTTGGGCGGGTTTGTTTCTATTCGCGTGGATTTCTTGGGTCTTCGGTCCACCGTGCCTCCCTGAGCTGGTCGGCTGCGCCGAATTCGGCCGCCTTGCCTTTGATGCCGCTCATGAACCCGGTCATGGACTCCTCTCCCCGGTCCATCGCCTCCACCCACGGCTCGTGGAGGGAATGATCCTCCGCCAAGCTCGGGTACCGGGCCTGGTAGGCGCTAAGGATGCCGTCATCGACGTTCACGTTGTCGTAGATGGTCCAGAATCCGGACCTTGCCTTCGGTCCAACGCCATACGGTGTGGCGATAGGTCCCGATGCGGCGGGCGATCTCCGACCACGACAGGCCGGACTCCTCCTGGAACCGCCTCAGCCGCTCCGGGAAGTCGTAGGGGAAGTCGTAGGGGAAGTCGTAGGGGAAGTCGTAGGTTCTTCTCCTGTAGTTAGTGCGCTGTCGAGGCATCTGGCCGGTCCTTCATGACGGCCCTCTGAGCGGGCTTGCCTACTGTCTGTCCATCTCTAGGGCCTGGGCGAATCCACCCCAAGGGAAGCCATCGCCCTCTCCCTACCCCGCCATGTATGCGGGCTCTTTTTGTTGCCCGGAAGTACCGTGGGCGGGAGGCCGGTTTCTATTCGTACAAAATGAGACTTTCGCGCTGGGTCACCCAATCACGCCAATTGTTGGCGAACCCGCCTCTGAGCTTGGCCAGAAGCACACGTCCCTCGGCGTGGATTTCCGATCTCTCAACGTCGATGTAGTCTGACCATGAGATGTCGTGGAGCATCGAGCCCTCCTCCTCGATGATCCTGCGCAGCAGTCCCACGTTCTCTTCCGCAGAGGCGTCGGCGGCGTGAACCAGCACAAGGGCCATATAGTGCCCGTTCTCATCCTTGCCTGCGCCGGTGGCAAACGCCTCGTAGGGACGCAGCCAGGGACCCCCCTCCGCGGCATAGTTGGCCGCGTCCCAGACCTCGACGTCATCGCTCAAGAGCATGGTGTAGGCCCCCAGCCGGGACATCCCGCCTGCCAGAAGCCGGAACTCCTCCACGTCCGCCAGGGAGGCGCCCTCGTTCAGGCCGGCGTCTATCGACGCCTCCATGTCGGAGGTCCCAAGGGTGCGGAATACATACTCGTCCAGGACTGCGATACGCCCCCCTCTGCCAATCTCGTCGAAGGCCGGGGGCGCGAACCTCAGTTGCGGATTGAAGGCGTAATCCTCGCCCCAGCTATATTAGGAGACGCCCCCGTACTCCTCCCGGCTGTGCGGTTCGCACTCGGAGCAGGACTCCAGGGCCTTGTCGGTAGCCTGGGGATCGAAGCGGCCCCGGACTACATCCAGGGTGGCGGGGAGCGCAAGGGCTACGATGCTCTGGTCCATGCTTCGCACGTCGAAGGCAAGATGTTGGAGATTCTCAGCCGTAAAGTTCCTGTATCGGTTGAACGGGCCGAAGAATGAAACGGCCCCAAACCCCCTGACCGGGGGATCGTCGGCCTCCCCCTCGAATCCTGGTGGAGGAGGCCGCTCGTAGAATTCCGCCAGCGCATCCTCGTCGTCCCCCGGCCCAGGAAGGGGGATGTCAAACATCTGGCGGACCAGAGCGTAGTCGTTGATGTATACCTGCTGGCGCAGTTCGGGCGTGTCGGGAATGGTTCCCAGCAGCCCCGCATAAGCCGTGTCGGCTAGGGTGGCGGCCGGAGCGCCCGTTGGCGTGTCCGCCGGGGCAGGGGCGACGGCAGGCGTCGGGGTGAAAGTGGGACTCGGAGCGGTACCGGCTGACCGCGTGGGCGCGGCAGCCCCGGAGGGCTGCCCATCGGAAGACTGGAAGAGTGAGCATCCGGCCAGGAGTGCGGCGAGCATCACGCCGGCGACCGGACTGATGACGGACCTCGGCATTTCCGCTCCTTTCCTGTGTGGGACGCTCTACATGTTCAGCCGGTAAGCGGCATGGCAGTCCGCGACCTCTTACTGGACGGTCGCGGTGTCCTCCCCGATGAGCAGGCCGGTGGTTGCGCTATCGCCCCCGCACCTGACCCTGAATGGTACTTTGTCCCCAGCTGTAAACAGCGTGGTGGTGGATAAGGTGTCGGCGAATGTTCTCTCAGCCGGGTCCTCATCGCCTTGGACTGGACCAGCCACAGTACCGGAGCGAGGTAGCGTGTAATAGACCTTGTAACCTTCGGGGCATACGCCGTAGTGGAGGCTGCCATCGCCGAGAGGGTAGGCGGCGTCAGTCCAGCTGACGTCTAACCTGGTGCCGCTACTCTCGATAGTTACCCTGGCCCTGACGATGCCCCGGTCCATGGTGGCCGGGAAGGCGTAGGACGCCACCTCGCTGCCGTCGCTGAACACCGCCCAGACGCGGTACAACACCAAAGAGGAGGCCGGCACGGTCGTGTCTTTCCAGGTTTTCACGCTGGCCCCAACCGCTGGCCGGTCGTCGCCTCTCAGGTCGGCGTGGGTAAGCTCGGTCGCGCCGCCTGGCGCGGAGCGATCTATCCTGTAGCCGGTCAGGCCCTGGGTGTCGCTGCCGGGGAGCCACCTCACAGTCACCTCGTCCTGAACTGCGTCATAGGACGCGTACGTAACGCGGGGCTGCCGGTTGCTGGTGGGGGAACGCAGCTCGTCACCGTCCTCGATGGTGACTGTCGCCCACCGTGTGGTCGCACTCGCCGGGGCGGATGACGATTTCCTCAAGGTTATGGAAATTTGTTCGTCACCTTCAGGCATATTGTCGTCCACGATCCTGAGTCGCGCTACGTACTTGATAGCCTCGTAGAACCCGCTGTCGCTGGCGCTGTCATAGTAACCAAAGAAATCGGCAGGGCTGAACGTTACCGTTTTGGTAAACGGAATGTAGTCGATCCAAGCTAGCGCCGATACCGGGGAGGTTTCCACAGTCAGGGTTAAAGACCCTTGCGGTTCGGCGTAGGAGTCCGTCCTGACCCTGACGGCCACGATGACCCCTCCCTGAGGCTC
This sequence comes from Dehalococcoidia bacterium, assembly GCA_965220625.1. GTDB lineage: Bacteria > Chloroflexota > Dehalococcoidia > Lucifugimonadales > UBA3495 > VXOI01. The sequence continues at coordinate 35,013 of CBDCQN010000003.1, read as the reverse complement.
GTAGACCGTCCCGGTGACTAACACTTTGGCCTGCAGGGCTGGCGCGGTCTGCTGCTGCGCCGAATCCGGCGGGTCGTCTTCCTCTTCTACCGGCGGCGCGATGGTGAAGCTCGCGCTCGCCGAGGCCAGTTCCACTCCGTCGGGCGACGATATGCTCGCTTCGAGGGTGTAGTCGCCCGCCGGACAGTCGGCGGATATGGTCCCCGTGTGGGTCTCCGGGTCCTCGTCCACCTGGTACATATAACGGTCCACGCCCAGGCCGTCGCCCTCGCAGGCGTCGGCGTCCACCACGTCGGCCCGGAAGATGTAGTCGGTGGTGTCGGCGTCGGCGTCCGGGGCCAGAGACCCGAAGATCAGGGTCAGGACACCCCCGGCGCCCTGCTCGGTGGCAGGAATGGCCAGGCCGATGCTGGGCCCGAATATCGAGAACTCGGCGCTGGTCGAGGCCACCACGCCATCGGCCTCGGTGGCGATGGTGGACTCGATGGTGTAGTCGCCGATGGGGCAGCCGGCGGCGATGGTCCCGCTGCGGGTCTCCGGGTCCTCGTCCACCTGGTACATGTAGCGGTCGATGCCCAGGCCGTCGCCCTCGCAGGCGTCGGCGTCCACCACATCGGCCCGGAAGACGTAGTCGGTGGTGTCCCGGTCCGAGTCGGCCTTCAGAGCGCCGAAGAGCATGGTGACGCTGATTTCGGTGTTCCACGGCGCGAAGCCGGCCGGGGAGAGGGCCAGGGCCACCGACGGGTCGGGGTCTTCCTGGTCCGGCGTGGGCTCGGGCGTAGGTTCGGGCGTGGGTTCGGGCGTCGGCTCAGGCGTCGGCTCCGGCGTGGGCTCAGGCGTAGGTTCGGGTGTGGGCTCAGGCGTAGATTCGGGTGTGGGCTCAGGCGTAGGTTCGGGTGTGGGTTCCGGCGTAGGTTCCGGGGTGGGCTCCGGGGCCGGCGCCGTCACCGTAAAGCTCGCCCTCGCCGAGGCCAGCTCCGCGCCTTCGGCGGAGTAGATGCTGGCCCGGACGGAGTAGTCCCCTGCCGGGCAGTCGGCGGAAACGCTCCCGGTGCGGACTTCGGGGTCCTCGTCCACCTGGTACATATAGCGGTCCACGCCCAGGCCGTAGCCGTTTGCCTGGTCTTCGCACTGGTCGACGTCTCCGTCGTTGGAGTCCACCACGTCGGCCCGGAAGACGTAATCCTTGGTTGCGGTGTCGGCGTCGGACTCCAGGCCGCTGAAACTCATGGTGACGGTGATGGCGGTGCCCTCCTCCACGGAGGCGGAGGAGAGGCTGACCGCCACCGACGGCGACGCCTGGGCCTGGGCCTGGTAGGGCAATGGGACGCCGGCGAGAACGACGAGCGCGAAGGCTCCCAGGGCGGCAAGAACGGCAAAGGACGGTTGGCGTTTCACGGTGGTAACCTCACTTCAGGCAGCTGCAAAGGCTGGATGGCGGGCAGGGACGTGGCCCGGAAGGCAGCGGGAAACCGCCCGGTCTGCCCGTACGCGTTCCGGAACGGGAGCTCCGGGCAAGCGGAACTACGGGGGAGGTAGGCGGTGCGAAGGAAGGGGACAGCCGGGGCTGGGGGACTATCCGGTGACGATATTCGTCGGGGAGGGGGAGGGTAGAAGGATTGCGTTCGTCGAGGCCTACTCTCCCGGCGGCGGATACCGCCGGGGCGCGCTCTGACGCTGCTGCAACTTGTATCCTATGCGGAAGGCAGACCACTACAACCCCTCTAACGGGCAACATAGGCCAGGCGCTCCGGGCAAGTGACATAGGACGGCGCTCTAACCTTGTACATTTTAGATGATGCGTGTGAGATAGGTGTGATTATTAACCCCAATATCCGTGACGTATTGTGAGGGTTTGGCCCATCCGGTACAATTGATACTGCGGGCCCAGGGCGTCCGCAGCCCGGGTCAGGGAGGGAAGATGAAGGAAGCCGACGAGCACCAGCGGGAGATAGAGGTGCTAAGGGAGCATCTTGACAGGTGACCGCCGCCGCATTGCCGGGAAGGCTTCAGACACGGTTCCGCCTCTGGCCTTAACGCCCGCTTCCCTGGCCACCGGCCCACTCCTGGCCCGGTTCCACGGCTGGAACTTTCAACCTACGCGCTTCCTGGCGCACCCTGCCCGGCCACGTATGCCAGTCTTTTTGTTGCCCGGAATTGCCGCCGCCCTGTCCGGCTTGGCAGGATTGCTCCAATCCGGCGGGCGGCCGGCCAACATAGTACCCCATGCGCAAGGTATTCTTATTCTCCCCGGCGCTGGGGAAGGGCTTATTCCACACGTCAGGAGGTGATGAACATGAAGAGCGCCATCGGTACTATCCTATTCTCCCTCTGGCTGCCGGCCCTGGTGCTGGTTATCTCCTTCGTCCGGTTCGGCATTGACGGATTCGGGACCGGCCCTGGCGTGATTGGCGTCTTGTGGTTGTTCGGGCTGGCATGGCCGGTTGGGATTTCACTGACCCTGGCGGTGCGCCTGATGCACCGCCGCCCCCACGCCCTGTCCCGCGTCCTGGCCTACGGTTGCGCCGTCGTGCTGGGACTGGTGTCGGCCTGGGGTGTAATCATCGGAGGGCTTTTCGGTCCCATCGGCGTCGTCGTCTACCCCTTGGTGGCCTCGCTGCCGGCGTGGATAATCCTGGGGGTCCTGACCAGGGTCCAGGGCGGCGCCGGGGGGCAGGCTGCCACGGCGTAACCCTGGGTGGCTGCCCCGGAACCCGGCCGGCGATGGCTTCGGCGCAGCCGAATCCACCAACCTCAGCAGTCGGTGTTCTACCGGGCCGGGTTCATAGCCGGGGAACCGGCCCAGCCCCAGGGACGCAACGGCGAGACCAAGCCTTCGTCTCTGTTCGGGTTCGAGTGGGCGCTCAGCGTGGAACGGAGGCGGGAGGAGGAACCGGCCGGCGCGGGCCGCCAGGCCCAAGGCAAAGGGGAGGACACCACCCGTAGCGGTGTCCTCCCCCGCTGGTCCAGGTGTGCGGGCTTTTTTGTTGTCTTGAATTACCATGCGCCAGAGAGGCGAAGCCGCCTTAGCCTGCGGCGCTGCCGACCGGTTCTGCGCCCTCGCTGGCTTTGCTTTCCGTCCTGGCGCAGCGGGGTCCGCAACCCGGATGTTCCCTCGGATTTAACCGCCGGCGCCAGCGGCGCTGGCGGACCGGCCGTGTTGCCCGGCCGGTGTCGGCCTAACCAGGCGGGCAGGTCAGGGCCCAGCGACGATGCTGCCGGTCGGCCGGCCCAACCGCGCCGCCGACACCCTCGGGGCAGGCGGCGCGGCGTCCACCCTGGTCAGGCCCCTCCAGCGTATGGCGCTCAGCTGTTCTCCAGGGCGAGCCAATCCGACCAGCCGGATGTGCCGCCGTCGTTGCTGGCCCGGACCCTGAGCCAGTAGTGTGACCATTCGGCAGGCAGGCCGCTAAGCCTGGCGCTGGAACCGTTCATTCGCACGGTCACCCCAGGCATATCATCGCTCGGCAGGGGCACCAGATTGGGTTGCGACCACAGGCCCACCTGGTAGCCGGTGGCCCTGTCCACGTCCTCCCAGTCCAGGGTCACCTTCCTCGGCTCCGGCACTTCGCCGGTCGGCTGGTCCGGCGCACCGGGCGGTGCGGCCGGCGCGGTCCGGCTTACAGTCACCTTGTAGGTCTTGCCGGTGTTCCCGTCCTCGGCGGTCACCTCTACCGTTATGACGTTGCTGCCCACGGCCAGCGGGATGGCCGGGTCGAACGCGCCGAAGTCCACCCCGCTCAGGTCCAGCCCGCTCAGCGTGGCGTCGGTGGAGGTCGGTTCCGGCTGTTGTTGCTCCGGGGCGTTGACCGTGAAGCCGGCGGCGGCCGAGGCCAGCTCCACGTTGCCGGGGGACGAAATGCTGACCTCGACGGTGTAGCCACCGGGCGCGCAGGACGCGGAGATGCTCCCGGTACGGACCTCCGGGTCCTGGTCCACCTGGTACATGCAGCGGTCGTTGCCCATGCCGCCGCCTTCGCAGCAGTCGGCGTCCACCACGTCGGCCCGGAAGATGTTGTCGGAGGCGGCCGAGTTGGATTCCAGGTTGGCGAAGGACATGGCGACGGTGATTTCCGTGCCGTCGTCCACCTTGTGCACATATATAGCGGTCCACGCCAAGGCCGTAGCCGCCCGCTTGGTCCTCGCATTCGTCTGCCCCCACCACGTCGGCCTGGAGACGTAATCCTTGGTTGCGGTATCGGAGTCGGTCTCCAGGCCGCTGAAGGACATGGTGACGGTGATGGAGGTGCCCTCCTCTACGAAGCTGGAGGAGAGGCTGACCGCCACCGTCGGCGAGCCTGGGCGTGGGCCGGGTAGGGCAGCGGCACACCGGAGAGGAGGACCAGCGCGAAGGCTCCCGGAGTGGCAAGGACGGCGAATGGCCGTTTGCGTTTCACTTTGGCGGCCTCACTTTCGGTAGCTGCAAGGCATGGATGCCAGTAGGGACATTGTCCGGAAGGCAAGAAGAGACCTTCGGGCCTGCCCCTGCGGGGCAGGGGCAGACGCTCAGGGAAAGCGGCGATGCGGGGGAAAGGGGCGGTCCGAAAGAGGGAGCCGGACCGGTGTGTGGGGCTATCCGGTGACGATATTCTCCCTTTTCTAACCGGCAGTCTCCGTCTCCTGTGCTACGCCAGCCCCTGCCGCCGCCCCAAGAGCCGGAGAGTCTTCCATCTCCTGGGTTAGTCTGGATAACAGGAAGAAAATCTCCCCCGCCGTGTTGGTCACTTCAAAGATATTCGACCGGACCGTTTGGTCGAGATCGCCCGCATCTTCCATGTAGGCGCGCCGAATTCCGGTCAACAGCTCGCCGCGGTCGGCGGTGAGCCTACGGGCTATTGACCAGCTTTCAGCATCCTGGTCGGTCAACGCCTCTGTAATGACCAGCACCACGGCATCAACGCCTTCAACTAGATTGGTCCGCAGTTGGCCGGAGGAAGCCTGGTCCGGCAACTGGTTTATCCTGGTGCACAGCTCCGCAAGCTGCTCCTCCAGCCAGGTGATCAACCGCTGTTGGGTGAGCATGGAGTTGAGGTCTTCGGCGGCGTGGCCGGGATGGCGGATTCCCACTTCAGCCAGAAAGTCGTCGATTTCCCCTAATAAGGGCCTTAAGGAACCGCGCAGGGAGTCGATTTCAACCCCCTGCCGCGCCGCGTCCAAGTACAGCGAGAAGGCGGAAAGCACCCGTCGCTGCTCCAGGGCGACAAGCCGCAGCGCCGTGGAAACAGTGCCGTAGCCCCGGTCGTGAATGTATTCAACCCGAGACAGGCTTTCCGCAGTTGTTGCAGGCCACAGTAGAGAGAGCAGGCGCACTGTCACGGTCAAGAAAAGCAAGAAGGGCACCGGGGCCAAGACCGAGATCAGGAGGAGCATGAGGGCCATTTGTTTGTCGAGATCAAGGTCGATTCCAAGGACCACAGCCTTCAGCAGCGGTACGTCGGCCCACAACTCCAAGTAGAAAATCGGTATGAAAATCGCACACGTCAGGACATTGTAGAGTACTTGAAACATGACGGCCCGCTGTGATATTCCAGTCATGCGCCACGACAACGCGAAGAGGATGAGGCCCGACCCTATAAACGAGCCGTACATGCACATTATGACCTGATCGGCGTTCAAGACGCCGACAGCGGCCATCCCGGCTGCGAACACCATCACCGCGCTGGAAGATTGGACTAGGAATGTCAAGACGACGGCCCCCAAGAAGGACAGCCACAAAGAGCGGGCCATCCACTCCAGGTACTCATCGAACCAGGGCTGGGCGGTCAGCGGCGCGGCAGCCTCCTTGACCATCGCAAGGCCAACAAACATCAGGGCGACACCCAACAGTCCCGCGCCGATGGGCCGGACCCTGATTGTCCGGTGGGATACTACCAGCGCACTGGCGAAGCCAAGCGCGTAGAGAGCGGCCAGCTCGATGTCCAGCGACACAAAAAGCACCAGCAGAACGGTGCCGATGTTGGCGCCGAGGATTAATGGGATCGCCCGTTCAGTGGTGAGAAGGTTGGCCCGGAGCATACTGACGGCGATGAATGTCAGGGCTGACATGTTCTGGGTGACGCTCCCGGCAAACACCCCCCAGCCCAAAGCAGCGAAGCGGTTGGGGGCCCAACTGGCGGCGAGCCTGCGGTGCTGGTAGTTGGTCAGCGTCTTGAGGTTCTCGGTGAGCAAACGCATCCCGAGGAAGAACAAGCCGAGTCCTCCGAGAAGCTCCCCAAATGCCTCAAGCATTTCTTGTCGTTCCCTCCACGCCCACAGACAAGCGGCTATTCACTGATGGCCATGCGGTACTCGGCCAATAAGACCCCCGAAGGCAGCGAAGATTATGCGGGCGAGGGCCAGGCGATGACAATTCGGCCTTGCCGGTAACCTGGGGATCGAAGCGGCCCCGGACTACATCCAGGGCGGCGGGGAGCGCAACGGGGAAGAATCCATGTAAGCGGGCTTTTTTGTTGCCCGGAAAGGCTCTAAGGCAACAGTTTAGTGAATCCCAGTAACTCACTAACCGCGCAAAGATAGGAGTGGCCGCATAGCGTGGTCGAACCCCGTTCATCGACATATTCGGCAATGCGTACGATGTCTTCGGAAAGAGACTGAGACTCGACGAAAGAGACGTATTTCGTCTGAGCAGATGCATCGAGGTTGCCCAGGCGGTTGAACAGCAACATCAGAGATTGCGAAGACAAGAACCCCTCGTCTTCGAGTTCCCGTCGGAGATCGCTCAGCTCATCATCGTGGAAGACGCCCAGCCAGGCCAGCAAGTAACCAGTGCCATGGACATTCAGGTGTCGTCCTTCAACATCATATTCGGGGGTCCATGTATCAGCCGCTCCGTGGTACGACTGCTCATCAAGGGCTTCGAGAGCATTGAGCTCAACATTGTCGAATAGTCCGGCGTCGGAATCCAAACCTACGTATTCAAACAGTTCACGAACCACCGCAGCTTCGAAAATCTGCGCTCTTGCTTCAGAGAAGCTCAGCGGCGAAAAATCCAATTCCGGGATGACGCCTGTTGCCTCGGGCAATGGATTCAGTATAGTCTCCAACGCGTGCCCGGCTTCATGGACCAATGCCAAGAGTGCGAAGATTGGACTGCTGTCCACATGTTTATCGCACACCGCCAATACGTGTGATCGCAGCTCGATGCCATAGGCCGCTGCCGCCCAGTCACAAACGTCCGAAACGAATTTCACTTCTATTTTGTCTTGAGCGAAAGTCCGGCCCGTGGCGAGATGATAGCCCGTTTCGGCTGCATCGACGAGTTGCGACTGTAAAATGGCGCTTCCAGCGACTGCATCACGGCCCAAAGCCTCCTCAAGCCACTGCTTATACTCGGTCGGGGCTATTGGCTCGAACGGCGGCGACGTAGAAGTGGGGGTGGGCGCCGGGGCCGGGACGTAGGATTCGGGGAAACCCCCTTTGACCGCGTATAGGTATCCGTCGTCGGAGCCGAAATAGACGACGCCGTTGCTCACCGTCGCGGACGACCTGACGGAGCCCTCGGTTTCGTAAGTCCACAAGAGAGACCCGGTGGACGAGTCGAGCGCGCGAATACTACCATCATCCCAACCGACGTATACGGCACCTTCAGAAACCTCCGGAACCGTCGGAACGTTCCTTATGCTTTCACCCGATACCCCGGATATCCAGTTGAATTCGCCGTCGGATTTCGATAGAGAAACCACCTCGCCGTAGGATGTCGCGACGAATAGGGCCTCTGTTGATACCGCGGCGGACATTCCTCTCGCGCCTCCTCCTACTCTCGAGTGCCATGCGATATCTCCCGTAACGGCGTCCAAGGCCAGTGCTTTACCGTCGGGGCTTCCCAAGAACACCGCCTGTTCATCGACCACTGTGACATAGGCTGAACCTGACCGCCGGTTCAACCACTGCTCCTCTCCGGTTCCAGCATCTAAAGCGTATGTGCCCTGCGCTTGTACCGATACATAGATCCTGCCTTCGTGTTCGACCGCTGCGGAATAGATAACATTCCCTGGATCGAACCCCCACTCTATCGACCCTTCGCTGAGGTCAATCGCAATCACGCCCCCCCATAGGTCAGTGACGTACACTCTTTCATCATCTGTGGCCAGCTCAGGCTGAATGTTTTCAAAATGAGTGTCAGATTTCCATACGAGTCGACCTCGCAACTTGTCAACCGCGTATACGGTTCCGACGACATCGGCGAACACGACTACATCGTCGCTGATCATCGCGCCGACGCTGATACCCGCGTCGGCTTGGTAACGCCACACTGGTTCCCCCGTGCTAGCGTGCAGAGCGTGCAAAGCGCCATCCTCAGAGCCGATGTAGACGGTCCCACTGTGCAACAGTGGTTTCGCGGATATGGTGCCACCGGTGCTGAACTTCCACACGGTTTCACGCGGCAAGACATCAGGTGCTGGAGTGGGCGTGATAGTAGCTCCCTCAAGAGAAAGTGTCGCCCGGAAGGTGTCGAAGGAGTAGTAGGCCAGCTCCCTTCCCGCGTCGAATTGATCAGCGTCGAAAAAGTAGGTGATGGTGATGGCTTTCCCGCCGTCGGATAGGTAGATGAGCGTAGCTCCAGACACTACGTTGCCGTCAACGTCAAATGAATACTCAAGAAAGGCTGCCGGAAGAACCTGCGCCGTCTGCACGGTTTCTCTCGTGATGACATTCTGCCCTTCGAGAAACTCGGATTCAAATGCGTCGGCGTACTCCGTCAAGGAGACGAGAACGCCCTGCTCAACATACATTATGATTCCGCCGTTCCCCTCTGGATCGTAGGCTTCGAAAACCTTGCCGTCTGACGAGTCCGTCTCTTCTTCCCAATGCGCCGGCACCTGCACTTGGAAGTAGCCCGACGGGTCTTCAAAGACCGCCATCGCCCCAAATGGGCTCTCCACCTCGGCAGCCGTCAATTGTGCAGTGGGAGTCCCTTCGCAGAAGGGCAGCCCTCCCAGGTCGGAGTAGTCCATATCCAACCGGTCCCGCAAGCTACTTGGCACACACCCGCTCAGCTGGTTGTCAGAGAGGTCCAGTAATTCCAGGTTGGCGAGGTTGCCCAGCGCCGCCGGTATCTCTCCGCGCAACCGGTTCTCTGCGACGTCCAGGTCTACCAGACTGGCGAAATTGCCCAGTTCCGCCGGTATCTCACCGCTCAACTGGTTTCTATCGAGCCACAGCCGTCCCAAGTTGGCGAGGTTGCCCAGCCCCGCCGGTATCTCTCCGGTTAACTCGTTACTCCAGAGCGCCAGAAATTCCAGATTTGAAAGGCTACCCAGTTCCGCCGGTATCTCACCGCTCAACTGGTTATCCCCTAGGGACAGCCATGCCAAGTTGGCGAGACTGCCCAACTCCGTCGGTATTTCACCGCTCAACTGGTTAACGGAGAATATCAGCCTTACCAGACTGGCGAGATTGCCCAGTTCCGCCGGTATCTCACCGCTCAACTGGTTCCAGCTAAGTTCCAACTCTAACAGGTTGACGAGGCTGCCCAACTCAGCCGGTATCTCGCCGCTCAATTGGTTATGCCTGAGGGACAGCACTTCCAGGTTGGCGAGATTGCCCAGCTCCGCCGGTATCTCGCCGCTCAACTGGTTGAACTCGAGGGACAGCCATCCCAAGTTGGCGAGACTGTCCAGCTCCGCCGGTATCTCACCGCTCAACTGGTTATCATCGAGCCACAGCACTTCCAGGCTGGATAGGTTGCCCAACTCCGCCGGTATCTCGCCGCTCAACTGGTTATCCCAGAGCCACAGCAATTCCAGGTTGACGAGGTTGCCCAGCTCCGCCGGTATCTCACCGCTCAACTGGTTGATCTCGAGGGACAGCTCGGTAACACGACCGCTGCGGTCGGTGGTGACGCCGTGCCATTCCCCGATTGGCCTGTTGCTCAGCCAGTTGTCGTTGCTCGTCCAGTTGGCTCCGTCCGTCGCATCATAGAGCGCCACCAGCGCGGCTCGGTCCGTTTCGACGACTGCGGGCTCGGGTGTGGCGCCGCAGAACAGCAACCCTCCCAGGTCGGACCAGTCCACATCCAACTGGCCTCGTAAGCTGCCAGGTATGCACCCACTCAACTGGTTGTCAGAGAGGTCTAGCTCTTGCAGGTTGGCGAGTCTGCCCAGCTCTGCCGGTATCTCCCCGCTCAATCGGTTACCGCCGAGGTACAGGTATTCCAGACTGGCGAGATTGCCCAACTCCGCCGGTATCTCACCGCTCAACTCGTTATACCAGAGGTGCAGCCCTTCCAGGTTGGCGAGATTGCCCAGCTCCGCCGGTATCTCCCCGCTCAACTGGTTAACGGAGAGCATCAGATCTACCAGACTGGCGAGATTGCCCAGTTCCGCCGGTATCTCCCCGCTCAACCGATTCTCTGCGAGAATCAGAATTTCCAGATTTGAAAGGCTGCCCAACTCCGCCGGTATCTCACCGCTCAACTGGTTATCCCCGAGGGACAGCCATGCCAAGTTGGCGAGGCTGCCCAACTCCGCCGGTATCTCACCGCTCAACTGGTTGATCTCGAGGGACAGCTCGGTAACACGACCGCTGCGGTCGGTGGTGACGCCGAACCATTCGCCGATTGGCCTGTTGCTTAGCCAGTTGTCGTTGCTCGTCCAGTTGGCTCCGTCCGTCGCTTCGTAGAGCGCCACCAGCCCGGCCCTATCAACTGCGGCGGGCGTGGGCGTGTCCGTTGGCGCCGGCGTGGGTGTGGCGGTAGGAGTCGGCGTGGGTGTGGGAGTGCCGATAGGTGTGAGTGTGGCGGTCGGAGTCGCTGTTGGCTCCGGCGTGGGGGTGTCCGTTGGCGCGGCGGTCGGAGCAGCCGTTGACTCCGGCGTGGGAGCCGGATCGTCGCTACAGGCGCTTAGAACGACGGCGATGGCCAGAACTGCCACGACTGCGAGCCAGCGGATACGAAGACGGCATACTGTCATTTCGATGGTCTCCCTTCACCTCGTGCTGGAATTGCCTGGAGCGAAACAGGCGGCGGACTTATAATGGACTTTGACATCCAACTCCCTGGCGCGAGATGAAGCGCCAGCAATCGCGTCTACATTAGCTTCCCCCATCACCTTTGAGCCTGCCCACGGTCGCTCAGGAGCAGGCGCTCCGGGCAAGCGACATCGGACGGCGCTCAAGCCCTGTACATTTTAGACGATGCATGTGAGTCCAGTGTGATTATCAACCCTTATTTCCGTGACGTATTGTGAGGATTTCTCGCGGCTGGTACAATTGAAACCGGCCGGCCCAGGGCGTCTCGAAGCCGATCTCCGCATCCGGCCGGTTCCTGAATACGGCGTACCTCGGGTCCGTCACAGCCCAATAGAGGTGGAGAAATGCAGGAAGCCGACGAGCACCGGCGGGAGATGGAGGAGCTGCGGGAGCGGCTGACCCGGTTGAGCGAGGCCAGCCTGCGGGTCAACGAGAGCCTGGACGAGGAGGAGTTGGTCGGCGCAGGACGCTAGGCCGCAAAGACACGGGGGGCAGCCACCGTATTCCGGACCTTGTCTCAGAGGAATTTAGCAGGACGAATGTGGTCATCAGGACAACCTTTTTTGCCGAGGATTACTGATGGACAACACTATCCTGTCTTCAAGGTTACTCATAATCCGAATGTCTTTGTGCACTTGGACTTCTAGGACAGGCTCGTTCCGACAATGGCCGCCCCCGCCGGTCCATGTATGGGGCCCTTGTATCTTGATTGCAGCATGGGTGAATCATTCCACCAGATGGGTCAGGGTGCGGCAGACCGAAGGCCCTTAGGTCATTGAAGACCGCCAAAAAGCGAGGATCGCCGCACCCATCCTCAGTAGAGCCCGCACAGTTACCAAGGTAACCCAAGCCCGCATCATGCAAGGACGGGCCAGTCATTCTCAGGAGGTGCTTATGGAGCAGGAAGCGGTGTACGTAGGATTGATGTAGCCAAGACCCGATTGGATGTCGCTGTCCGGCCCACAGGTCACGGATGGACTGCTGTCGATGACGCTGCAGGGATCCAAAGGCTGACTTCAGAGTTGAGGAATCTGAAACCGGCCATGATGTTGCTGGAGGCTTCTGGCGGTCTGGAACTGTCTTTGGTTGCTGTCATGGCGGCAGCAGCCCTACCCGTGGTCGCAGTCAATCCACATCAGGTTCGGGACTTTGCCAAGGCTACCGGGAGGCTGGCGAAGAACGATGCTCCGGGCGCGGAGGTCCTGCCTACTTCGCTGATGTCGTGTGTCCATCCGCGTGGCCTCCAAGGGACGCCGAGAGTCAGGTCCTCCATTCCGTGGTTGCCCGCAGGCACCAGGTGATGACCATGCTGGTCTCGGAGGGGAACCGGTTGGGCACCGCTATCAGCGCCGTCCATCCCCGCATTGAGGCTCACATTGCATGGCTGGAGCGCGAGGCGGATGACCCTGACGAGGGCCTTCGACGAATCCTCCGACAGAGTCCCGTATGGCGAGAAAAGGATGACCTCCGGCGCACCGTCCCTGGTGTGGGAGAATGCCTACCGCTCACTTTCCTGGCAAATCTGCCGGAGCCGGGCACGCTGAATCGCCGCCAAATCGCAGCCCTGGTGGGAGTGGGCCCGTTCAATCGGGGCAGCGGTGCCCTGCGGGGCAGGCTCTCCGTGTGGGGTGGACGGGCTACGGTCCGCGCTGCCCAGTACACGGGTGCCTTGGTTGCCAGCCGCTTCAGCCCTGTCATCCGGGACTTTTGCAGGCGGTTGCTCGCTGCCGGCAAGGCGAAGACAGTGGCACTAACCGCTGGTATGCTCAAGCTGCTGATCATTCTCAACGCTATGCTCGAGAATGGCTCACCCTGGCTCGATACGACTCCTACAGTCGTTAGCCTTTCTTCTTGACATTCAAGACAGTTGTCTGCGTTTCCAGGCCGCCCCGCCATGCATGCGGGCCTTTCTTGTTGCCCGGAGTTGTTCCCGCTCTACAGCTCGTCCCGGACGTAGTTGGACCACTCGCTCGGAGCGGCGGCGTTGATGGCCTTCACCCGGTATCCGTGGGAGACGCCAGCAGGTCCGCGACCTCTTCGGCCGCGCCGATACCGCTGGCCAGGGCGCCATTTACCGAGGGCACCCGCATGTAGTCGCCCGCCAGGAATAGATTCGCTACGTCCTGGCTGAGCCGGCAGCGGATGTTCGCCACTGCGGTGAACATCCCGGGCGGCCCCATGCAAACCGCCTCCTCCCAGCGGTACACGCGAGTGAACAGCCCCTCGTCGCCGGCGGGGATAGAGGAGCCGGGAGGTGGGTTTCGGCGCGCGTCGCTAAGCATCCGGCGCTTGATCTCCTCGTCGCCCAGAGGGATCAACTCCTTCGCCCGGTCGCGGCCAACGAACAGATCGAGAGTGCTCTTGCCCGGCGGGGTGCATGAGGGCAGGTTGATGGACCGGTCCAACAGGAGAGGAGTGTCGTCCTCCGGGTACAGCGCGCCGTGCCAGCCGGGAGGCAGTGGCGGGCGGTCGAGGCCGATCACAACCCTGCACCCGGACGAATAGGTGATGTTGCCCAGCGTTTGGCGGATATCGTCCGGCAGCCCGGGAATGATCTCCAGCGCCTTCGAGGGGGGAACGGCGCAGATGACCGCGTCCGCTTCGATGGTGTCGCCGTCAACGGCAACGCCGGTCACAACCCCATCCTCGATAACGACGCTGCGGACGGGTGCCAAGACACGAATGGAGTCTCCGCACGCATTGGCCAGAGCCTGGGACAGAGCGGCGGCGCCGTTCTCCGGCACGTGGAACTTGTCCGCGTTCAGCAGTATTTCCGAAAGATAGGTCAGCATGTACGCAGCGCCGGAGAATTCGGCGTGGCCCATCGTCATCTCCAGGAATCCCCTGAACGTAGTCTGGAGATGCTCGGTCACGCCTAGCCGCTCCAGGTATTCACCAAAGCTCTCATCCCCGTCGAGCTCGGCGAGCCGACTAGCGCTGGCGAAATTGAGATACTCCGATTGGCGGAACATCTCCCTGAACAGCTTCATGTTGGGCAACATTACCCGGGGCGAAAGGAACCCCAGGGCATGGGCCGCAGGCAGATTCCTGATAAGGTTGCCAACGGACAGGCCCGGCGTCGTTGTCGTCCACCGGCCGTTCCTGAACCAGCCGAACTTCATCTGGGAGCGGACCAGGGACAATCCCAACTCCTCGCAAATGCGGAATGCAGTATCGTAGGAGGAGCAGAAGAAGTCCGCACCAGTATCGATGGAAAATCCCTCCACCCTGTCGCCGGCCAGGCGTCCGCCCACATGACCGTTTGCCTCCAGCAGTATCGGGGCGAAGCCCCGCTTCTTGAGGGTGTAGGCAGCGCTCAGCCCGGCGGCTCCTCCACCGACTATGACGACCCGTTTCGTGTCATAGGCGTGTTCCTCGCAGACTCACGGCGGCGGATGCCGACAGTGTGTCTTAGCCTCTCTTCTTGACATTCAAGACAGTTGCTTTTTGCGTTTCAGCCCCGGCGGTCGCCGCTGACCCGCGCCGGGCGGCCTTACTCCCTGGACTCCGGCGCCGGGGCGGGACGGCCGTCTCAGGCCGCGTCTCGGCCCGGACCGTCCCTGCAGTCAGCAGATGGCCGGGTCCCAGGTCGTCGGCCAGGTCCAGCAGCGCCATCGTGTGCTTTGCATTGGGCCGCACCACGCCTTCGGTCCAACGCCATACGGTATGGCGGTATGTCCCCAGGCGGCGAACCAGCTCCGCCCACGGCAGTCCGGACTCCTCCTTGAACCGCTCCAGCCGCTGCGGGAAGTCGTCGGGGAAGACGTAGACCATTTGGCCGTGGTAGGTCCGCTGTCGCGGCATGGAGACAGTCCTACCGAACCGGAGCTAAACCCGCTCCGATAAAATTGTCCAGGCCGCCCGGCATCCCGGCAGCAAGCCGGGAGAGGGAGTGCATGGTTCCCCCGCAGGGCCTCGTTCCTTTGCCCCGCCTGAACGCCTGCTTCTGTCCACCCCCAAGGCTTGGGCGAACCCACATGATGTGATGCCGTTGTCCTCCCACGTACATCCATATACCGGCATATACCAGTAGAGTACCGGGAATTTTCTGGTTGCCCGGCAATGGCGGCTGGCGGTCGGCCCGGCCGACCGCCAGCCGGTCTCGTCAGGGGTTACTGGGTCCTGGCCGCGCTTCTGGTGGTTTGGTCATGTGGCGTTTGAGAGTTGCAGGGACTCCGACCAGCCGGATACACCGGCCGCATTACCGGCTCGCACGGAAAAGTGATAGGTGCCATAACCCGGCAGATTGCTTAGCGTCGCCCTTGAGCCGTCAAAGACAATCTCAATCCCATCAGTGGGAAGCTCCACCCAATCCTGGTTGCCACAGCAAAAGCGTACCTGGTAGAACTCCGCTCCCGCCACGTCGTTCCAGTCCAGTTGCACCTGTCCCCTTCCGGTCACCGTCCCCGGCTCCGGCACTTCGCCGGTCGGCTGGTCCGGCGCAGGCTCCGGTTCGTCAGGCCTCGGCTCTGGTGACAGTAACGGTGTAGCTCTTCATCGTCTCCCCATCCGCAGCCTTCACAACGAGAACGATGTTGTTGGCGCCCACGGCCAGGCCGACGGTTCCGTCTTCATAGCTCCCGGCAAGCACCAGCGCCACTTCATAGCTGGCGGCTTCGTTGTTGGTCTCCGCCGTTATGGTGGTCTGCTCTACCTCGTGGCCGACGCTGACCTCGTAGCTCTCGATGGCCGGGTCGAAGGCGAAGGGCGCGCCACTCAGCGTCAGGCTGCTCAGGGTGGCGTCGTTGGAGGGCGGCGGCGCGGCCCTAGTCACGGTTACGGTGTAGGTCTTCGCCGTCTCTCCGTCCTCGGCGGTGACCTCGACGGTGATGACATTGCTCCCCTCGGCCAGGGAGACGGTCCCGCCGCTATCGGCCACGCCGTCCAGCTTGACCGCGTAGGCCGCTCCGTCGTCGTTCAGCGTGGGCGTCACCGTGGTTTCCGACACGCCGTTGTCCACGTCGGCGGCGTACTCGGTGGTGGCTGGGTCGAAGGCACCGAAGTCCACCCCGCTCAAGGCCAGCCCGCTCAGGGTGGCGTCGTTGGAGAGGGCGGGCGCGGCTCTGGTCACGGTGACGGTGTAGGTCTTGGTGGTCTCCCCATCCTCAGCCGTGACCTCGACGGCGATGACGTTGCTCCCCTCGGCTAGGCCAACGGTCCCGTCCGCGTCGGCCACGCCGTCCAGCTTGACCGCGTCGGCCGCCCCGTCGTCGTTCACCGTGGGCGTCACCGTGGTTTCCGACACGCCGTGGACCACGTCGGCGGCATACCCGGTGGTGGCCGGGTCGAAGGTTCCGAAGTCCACCCCGCTCAGCGTCAGCCCGCTCAGGGTGGCGTCGTTGGAGAGCGGGGCCGCGGCCCTGGTCACGGTGACGGTGTAGGTCTTGGTGGTCTCCCCATCCTCAGCCGTGACCTCGACGGCGATGACGTTGCTCCCCACGGCCAAGGGGATTACCCCGTCTGCGCCGGCAGCGCCTTCCAGCATGACCATGTAGCTCGCGCCGTCGTCGTTCACCGTGGCGCTGACGGTGGTTTCCGTCACGTCGTGGCCCACCTCGGCGGCGTACCCGGTGGTGGCCGGGTCGAAGGCTCCGATGTCCACCCCGCTCAGCGTCAGCGCGCTCAGGGCAGCGTCGGTGGAGAGGGGCGTCTCCGGATCCCCGACCGAGAAGCTGGCGCTGGCTGATGCCAACTCCACGTTGTCTGCGGAGGAGACGCTGGCCCGCAGGGTGTAGGCCCCGGCCGGGCAGCCGCCGGAAATGGTCCCGGTGCGGACCTCCGGGTCCTCGTCCACCTGGTACATATAGCGCTCCACGCCCAGCCCGTAGCCATTGGCCGGCTCCTCGCAGGCGTCGGCGTCCCCGTTCTCCGCGTCCACCACGTCGGCCCGGAAGACGTAATCGGTGGTGCCGGTGTCCGAGTCGGACTTCAGGCCACTGAACCTCATGGTGACGCCGATGGCAGCGCCCGGCTCCACCGGGCCGGACGGGGACAGGGCAATCGCCACCGTCGGCGCCGGGCCCTTTATCGTTTGGTCGTCTTTGGAGTCCGGCGCGGAGAAGGTCAGCGTCAGCGGCTGCCCCAGGCCGGTCTGGATGTCGGAATAGTTCCCCTCATTATCGACTACCACCACCACCCCGACGAACTCCGCCGATTCCACCCTGACGGTGACCTCCGTCCCCCCTTCAACAGCCGGCGCAACGCTGATCTCTTCGCTGGACACGCTCCCCGCTTCAATCGTAACCGTCTCCTTAGACAGCGTGCCGCCCTCCGCCGACAGCTTGACCGCCATCGCAAACGGCGCTCCCTCCACCACCTTGACCGCCACGGCGCCGCCGCCCCGGCGCTCCAGCTCCGCCGTGAGCGTGAAGGGCGCCTCCTTGCCGCCCAAAAGCAGCTTTTCCAGGCCGGTGAGTCCTACGAACAGACCGGCAGGCAGCGACTCCAGGTCGTTGTGCTCCAGCCCCAGGCTCCTCAGGTTGGCGAGACCCTCGAACACACCGGCCGGCAGCGCGCTCAGCTGGTTCTGCGTCAGGAACAGCTCATCCATTTCCGTCAGGCCGTCGAAGACCTCCTCGGGCAGTTCCCTCAGCTCGTTGCCGTCCAGGTACAGCGTCTTCAGCCCGGTCAGACCGTCGAAGACGCCCTCGGGCAACTCGCTCAACTCGTTCTGCGTCAGGAACAGCCCCGTCAGGCTGGTCAGACCGTGGAGGACGTCCTCGGGCAGCGTGCTCAGCTTGTTGTTCTGCAGGCGCAGCCCCGTCAGGCTGCCGAGACCGTCGAAGATGTCCTCGGGCAGTTCCTTTAGCCCGTTGTTCTCCAGCTGGAGCGTCGTCAGGGCGGCCAGGCCTTCGAAGATGTCCTCGGGCAGCGTCTCCAGGGAGTTGTCGGTCAGGTACAGAACTTGCAGGCTGGAAAGACCCGCGAAGTCTCCCGGCTGCAGCGCCGTTATCTCCTCCCCGGTCTCCTGCACGTTCAGGTCCAGACGCCCGGTGATCCCGTTCAGGTCGGCATCCGTCACCGCCGCGCAGTCGCTGACGCCGGGCAGCTTGCCTAAAATCGCGTCCCGCACCTGCGGCGTGCGCCCGCAGATGCCCTTGGGCTCCTCTGGTTCCACCGGAGGCAGCGATGAATCGGCAAAGAGGGTGAGAGGGGCGCCCGCGGCGAACCTGACCCCAAAGAATCCAATATGATCAAATCTAGGCCATGTATTAAGGACAGAGCCAGGAGAAAATGGTGATGGGATATGGAGCGACACTTTCTGCAATGTGAGCGTAACTGGCTGACCCGCTTCGCTCTGCGTCACCACAATCTCATCGCTGGAAACGCTCCCTGCATCTATGGTTACCGATGCGGTGGATGCCGCGCCGCCGCTGACCTCCAGCGCTGCTGTTATCATTGCCGGCGCCCCCTGGGCTACCTTGTAGCGCACCCGCGCGGTGTGGATGCCCGCATCGTCAACGCTCCGGCTTATCGCCTCGGCTTCCATGCTGAAGGTGAATGGGCTGCCAGGATTGTCCTGCAGATGCAGGATTCCCAACCTCAGGTTTTCGACCTCGAAAAGCGCATCCGGCAGCTCAGTCAGCCGGTTGCCAACCATGTACACAGTAACCATGTACACAAGACCTAAGGACACATTACCAAAATAATCCGTGGGCCACTCTACATGCCGGGGGAGCAGGCGAGGCGGCAGCGACCTCAGTTGGTTGGATGACAGTTCCAAATAACGCAAACTGCCAAGTTCATCAAAGATGCCCGGCGGCAGGGAGCTCAGTCCGTTATTTTCCAAGTACAACTCTTCCAAACTGCCAAGTTCATCAAAGATGCCCGGCAGCAGGGAGCTCAGACCGTTATTGCTCAAGTACAACCAAACCAAACTGCCAAGTTCATCAAAGACGCCCGGCGGCAGGGAGTTCAGTCTGTTATTGCGCAAATTCAACACTCTCAATCTGCCAAGTCCATCAAAGACGCCCGGCGGCAGGGAGCTCAGCCTGTTATATTTCAAGTACAACTCTTCCAAACCGCCAAGTTCATCAAAGATGCCCGGCGGCAGCGAGCTCAGTCCGTTATTTTTCAAGTGCAACCGACGCAAACTGCCAAGTTCATCAAAGATGCCCGGCGGCAGGGAGCTCAGCCTGTTATTGTCCAAGTGCAACCAACGCAAACTGCCAAGTTCATCAAAGATGCCCGGCGGCAGCGAGCTCAGTCCGTTATCGTCCAGTTCCAACTGTTCCAAACTGCCAAGTTCATCAAAGACGCCCGGCGGCAGCGAGCCTCCGGCATTGTCCATGTGGAGATACTTGACTCCGGTGAGACCAGCCAAATCACCGATCTTAAGGTGCCCAACACTCGGAAGATAAAGGAACTTGATACGCGCCAGTTGAGCGTCGGTAATGTCTTGGCATCCCGGTCTGCTACCCCTGGAATTCATCAGATTCCTGAACACATTACTCTCGATTGCTTCACGAACCTGATACGTGCGGTCACAAATACCCGGTTCCGGAGTGGGTTCGGGAGTCGGCTCTGGCGTGGGTTCTGGGGCCGGTGCCGTAACCGTAACCGTAAAGCTCGCCCTCGCCGAGGCAGGCTCCGCGCCTTCGGCGGAGGAGATGCTGGCCCGAAGGGCGTAGTCCCCGGCCGGACAGTCTGCGGAGACGCTCCCGGTGCGGGTCTCGGGGTCCTCGTCCACCTGCCACATGTAGCGGTCCACGCCCAGGCCGTAGCCCCCGGCCTGGGCCTCGCATTCGTTGGCGTCCCCGTCCTCCGAGTCCACCACGTCGGCCCGGAATACGTAGTCCTTGGTTGCGGTGTCGGCGTCGGACTCCAGGCCGCTGAAGCTCATGGTGACAGTGATGGCCGATCCCTCCTCCACGGTGTCGGAGGAGAGGCTGACCGCCACCGACGGGGACGATTGGGCCTGGGCCAGGTAGGGCAACGGGACGCCGGCGAGAACAACGAGCGCGAAGGCTCCCAGGGCGGCAAGGACGGCGAAGGACAGTTGGCGTTTCACGGTGCTAACCTCACTTCAGGCAGTTGCAAAGTCTGGATGGCGGACAGGGACGTTGCCCGGAAGGTAAAGGGAGACCGCCCGGTCTGCCCGTACGCGTTCAGGAACGGGAGCTCCGGACCAGTGGAACTGCGGGGGAGGCAGACGGTGCGAAGGAAGGGGTCAGCCGGGGCTGGGGGACTATCCTGTGACAATATACGTCGAGATTGGGGGGTAGAAGGATTGCATTCGTCGAGACCCGCTCTCCCGGCGGCGGATACCGTCGAGGCACACTCTGACGCTGCTGCAACTTGTATCCTATGCAGAAGGCAGACCAATACAACCCCTCTAATCTAACGGGCAGATACAAGCCAAGCGCTCCGGGCAAGGGACATCGGACGGCGCTCCAGCCCTGTACATTTTAGATGATGCGTGTGAGAGAAATGTGATTATTAGCCCCAATATCCGTGATGTATTGTGATGATTTCGCCCGTCCGGTACAATTGGTACTTGTGACACCCGCGGGCCAAGGCGTCCGCAGTCCGGGCCAGGGAGGGCAGATGCAGGAAGCCGACGAGCACGAGCGGGAGATGGAAGCGCTAAGGGAGCGGCTGACCCGGTTGAGCGAGGCCAGCCTGCGGGTCAGCGAGAGCCTGGACCCGGACACGGTGCTGCAGGAGGTCATGGACAGCGCCCGGGCGCTGACCGGCGCCCGGTTCGGCGGGATTATGGCCTTCGACGAATCGGGGCAACTGCTGGAGTTCATCACCTCCGGCATGCCGCCCGAAGAGCAGCAGCGGATGCTGGACCTGCCGGAGGGTCCGGCGCTCTACGAGTACTTCAGCTCGATCCAGGGCTCCCTGAGATTCGGGGACGTGGCCAGCCAGATGCGGTCGCTGGGCTTTCCCGACCTGCCGATCAAGACCCTGCTGGGAGCGCCGATGCGTCACCGGGGCGAGCACGTGGGCAATCTCTACGTGGCCGAGAAGGAAGGCGGCCGGGAGTTCACCCGGGAAGACGAGGAGACGCTGGTGATGTTCGCCTCCCAGGCGGCGCTGGTGGTGGTCAACTCCCGCCGGCACCGGGAGGAACAGCGGGCCCGGGCCGACCTGGAGGCCCTGGTCAACACCTCGCCGGTGGGCGTCCTGGTGTTCGACGCCGCCAGCGGGGCGTTGGCGTCGCTGAACCGGGAGGCGCGCAGGATCTTCAACGACCTGCAGACGCCGGGCCGCCCCCTGGAGCAGCTCCTGGGCGTGCTGACCTTCCGGCGCGCCGACGGGCGGGAGATCTCCCTGGAGGAGTTCCCCCTGGCCCAGGCGCTCAGCGCCGGGGAGACGGTGCGCGCCGAGGAGATCGTCATCCAGATCCCCGACGGGCGGAGCGTCACCACCCTGGTCAACGCCACGCCCATCCACTCGGAGGAGGGCCGGGTCGAGTCGGTGGTGGTGACCCTGCAGGACCTGACGCCCCTGGAGGACCTGGAGCGGCTGCGGGCCGAGTTCCTGGGCATGGTCAGCCACGAACTGCAAACGCCGCTGGCCTCCATACGGGGCTCGGCAGCCACCCTGCTGGACGACGAGGCCGACCTGGACCCCGCCGAGATGCGCCAGTTCCACCGGATCATCCAACGGGAGGCCAGCCGGATGCGGGCACTGATCAGCGACCTGCTGGACGTGGCGCGCATCGAGACGGGCACGCTGCCGGTGGCTCCGGGACCGGCGGAGCTGGCCGCCCTGGTGGACGAGGCCAGGAACGCCTTCCTGAGCGCCGGGGGCGGGAACCGGCTGCGCATCGAGCTGCCGCCGGACCTGCCCTGGGTCCTGGCGGACCGGCGGCGCATCGTCCAGGTCCTGGGCAACCTCCTGGCCAACGCCGCCAGCCACTCGCCGGAGGACTCCGCCATCCGGGTGATCGCGGTGCGGGAGGACATTCACGTCGCGGTGTCCGTCATAGACAAGGGCCGGGGCGTGGCGGCGGAGCGCCTGCCCCACCTGTTCCGGAAGTTCTCCCGGAGCGAAGGCGAGGACCCGGGGCGCGGCCTGGGTGGGTCGGGGCTGGGCCTGGCCATCTGCAAGGGGATCGTGGAGGCCCACGGGGGCCGCATCTGGGCCGAGAGCGACGGGGAGGGCCTGGGGGCGCGGTTCACCTTCACGATTCCGCTGGTGCTGGAGGCCGGGACCGGCGCGGCAGCCACCCCCGCCCGGCGCTCCGGCCGCCGCCAGGGGCCGGAGCGGGAGCAGCAGCGCATTCTCGTCGTGGACGACGACCCCCAGGCGCTCCGGCAGGTCCGCGACGCCCTCGCCAAGCTGGGCTACGCGCCGGTTGTGACCGCCGACCCGGAGGAGGTGTACCGCCTCATCGAGGCGGAGCAGCCCCACCTGGTCTTGTTGGACCTGATGCTGCCGGGGACCGACGGGATCGAGCTGATGCAGGGCATTTTGGAAATTGCCGACGTGCCGGTCATCTTCCTGTCGGTGTACGGCCAGGACGAGGTCATCGCCCGGGCCTTCGACACGGGGGCCGCCGATTACGTGGTCAAGCCCTTCTCTCCGACGGAGCTGGCGGCGCGGATCCGGGCGGCCCTGCGCCGGCGGGAGGCCGCCGCCCGGCCCGCACCCACGGGACCCTACGTGCTGGGCGAGTTGACCATCGACTACGCCGGGCGCCGGGTGAGCCTTGCCGGCCATCCGGTCCGGTTGACCGCCATCGAGCATCAGCTGCTGGTCGAGCTATCGGCCCACGCCGGCCTGGTGCTGACCCACGAGCATCTGCTGCAACGGGTCTGGGGCCTGGGCAGCTCCGGCGACTCGCGGCCGGTGCGCACCGCCGTGAAGAACCTCCGCCGCAAGCTGGGCGACGCCGCGGGCAGCCCCATGTACATCTTCACCGAGCCCCGCGTCGGCTACCGCATGGCGATGGGGGAGGGGCCGGAAGGGGAGTAAACACGGGCAGCGTTGAACCTGTAGGGGATGGATAGCTATGACCACTCGAAACTTCACGGACCTGCACACCCCGTTCTCTACAACTTCAGCGAGGAAGCCGAAGGGTATGCCATCATCCGGCCCACCATGGTCTTCGGCGGAGGCGACCTGCTGCTGAGCAACATAGCCTGGGCGCTGCGGCGCTTCCCGGTTTTTCCCGTCTTCGGCAGTGGCGACTACCGGGTTCAGCCCGTCAATGCCGAGGACCTGGCTGCTCAGGCATTGGCGGCTGGTTTTCGGAACGACAGCTTTGTCGCCGACGCCGCCGGGCCGGAGACGTTTACTTTCGAGGAACTGCCGCGGCTGCTGGCACCGGCGGTAAACGCTCGCGTCCGCCTGGTGCATACCATGGGATTTGCTCTGACCCAGTTGGTAGGCCTGTTGCTGCGGGACGTGGTTTGGGCTAGGGATGAGATTGACGGGTTGATCGCGGAATTTATTGTATTTGGGTCAAGAAACCTGATAGCTAAGTCGCATTGACGGCACCAGGTGTGCGGCGAAGACCACGCCCACGTCTGCGCTTGCCCATTTTATTCCATATTTCTTGTAGCGTGTCGCAATCTCGTCTAGATAAGCCAACACCATTGACCAGCACTCGTACCGAGTTTTCCTGTAAGAGTTCCCTTAATCGTCCTGCTCGAACAAGTTCATCACATTCTCCGATGGTCATTGCTTCGGTAAGTTGGGCTGGAACTAGAAGCCGTTCGGCTTCGGTGGGTTCTAAAGCAAGAATGCCGCCCCCATAGCTTCGTCCCTCGATTTCAGCCGAAGCACCGGTCAAGAAGGTGTAAGTGTTAGTTATTATCTTCTCGGGTTCATCAGTGCAATTCAAACGATGTATTGTGTCTGTGCAAGTGGCACCCGCACTATTCAGAACGATACGAGGAAAATCATAGATCTGCCGCAACAGAAATCCATCGGGCTCCCATACGGAAGGCACGGCATACCAAGGAGTCCGATTAGAGCACTTGTATCCTCTGTCTACTTCCTCGTCCTCTCCCATCTTGATGTACTTGCTTAGCGGTTCGGAGAGCGTACCACCATTAATGGAAGCTAAGTGAAGCAGGTGGACGCGCTCACCCGAGGCGTCAAGGTTTACCCAATCACGGCACTCGATAGACGCACCTTGCAACTGCCTTGACCTAGAGATTAAAGGGACGGCAAATTCTGCCAATTCCAATTCGGTGAGGCGTTCACGGCCCATCACAAAAAAATCGTTCTTTCCTGTAACAACTCCTACATCTACGCTGGCATGAGAACCGAGATTCGTTATCGCCGGTGATTGTCTTAGTTCTCGCATAAGGTCAATTTCAACGGGGGTGAGCAAATACTTGAGCCACTTTTCGCTTTCATGCCGTACTGTCTTGGGTTGTGTATTCGCCAAGACGGAATATGGTGAACGTTCAACAATTTCGGTCACTGTATCGAATTCGGTCATTGCCACTCGACAGTCATCTCCTGTATATGGAGTGGCGCGTGCACCCTCGGCTAAGATTAGAACTATCTCCTGTTCTGCTTTCTGAAACAACAATTGGTTGCAGGTGATGATGTCGATTCTGGAGAACTTGCTAACCAGAAAGCCGCGGAGTTGGTTTGCGTAAGCGACTTGGAGCAACTCGGCAGGGAGTACAAACGCTAAACGCCCACCTTCCTTAAGACTCTGGGCCGCTGCGACTACGAAAGGAACCCAAATGTTGGTTAGACGATTCGCCTTAAGACCCATTTGTGTCAAGAGGTCCATTGCTACGGATCGGTAATCTTCCGGAAAATTGCGGTATCGAATGAATGGCGGATTGCCCACAACAACGTCAAATTCCTCGTCATTCTCTTCGCGCCACCAAGTGAAGAAGTCTCCCGAATGTACTATGTCGCCTCTGCACAATCCAAGGCTTTGACCCAATCGGTGCCTAGCTTTTTCGGCTTCTTGAGGATTGACCTCAATACCTTTAATGCGGTTGGCGATTGATAGCTGGGAGTCTAAGCCTATCGACTCAAATCTACCGATAGCCGCTTCAAGGAACACGCCGTCGCCACAGCTAGGCTCAAGGACTCGTTCGGTGGGATTACGTATCGCCCATCGGCAAAGCCATGCAGCCAATTCCGGGGAAGTATAGTACCCTCCTCGAAGTTTTTCCGCGTCTTGCGGTGTGTTACAGTTAACATTGGACACTCTTTCTTGGCTCCAGTGTGGGGTACCCCTTCGACAATCTACATTCTCTTCCGTCCTTTAAACTAAACCCTCTATATTGTCCAGTCATTCCCACGGCACATTCCAAAGGTCCTCAAGTAAACTAGTTCCCTTATTCACGGCAGTCGTGGCTTGGGCGAGATAGCCCGAAAGCAGGTGCAATTGGGAAGTCCTCATTGAGTCAACCCATGAAGACTCTCGCCTAATTTTCTTGTAATCGTTGGGAAAGAATGTCGCCGCGATCATCTCGGAGGCGAGGACTAAATCCATGGGGGGATGGAGGAAACGAGGGACAGAAAGACTCTGAGGGAACCAATGAAACTCTCCCTGACGTTGATTGCCACCAATCTGCAAATGATACCTAGGCCCAGCCTGTGCTGGGTTTGCTAGGTCGAAGTGCATTCTGAGCATTACTCTCCCATTATTGGAGGAAATGTCGGAGTTAAGTCTCTCGGCGTCCCAGTCCTCCCTGAAATAAACATGCTCATCCAACGCCCAAACACGGACGGCAATATTTAGGTCTACCGGCATTTCCGCTGGAACAGAGTCCCAATATGAGCGCAAAAATAAGTCGACCCGTAACCTTAGGCCGTCGACCTTGGCCTCGTTGAATCTGAGAGGAGCTTCCGGTTCTATTCTGAAGCCCCACGGTATAGGAGGGAGTCCTCGACTTTGTTGCCGTACTCGCTCCTGATGTGCGCCTGTGGAATCGATGAGTATCGATTTGGCCTGGGCAAGCACGCTGTGTGAACTGTAGTCCAAAATTGGCCCCAACCGGCTTCCTACGGTTTCAAGGCTCTTTTGGACGTCTGCAGGGCTAAGTGACATTTCCTTCCCGCTGAATTTCCCTCATCAATTCTCGATGTACCGAATCCAAATGACTTTCATCGACGTCATTGGTTTCTCGTATAGCTTTGAAGGAGACTCTAGCTTCATCCATGACACGAGGTCTCGCGTCTGGATGGTATGGAAGAGAAGATTCGATACGGATGGGTATATTAAGGCAATAACAAACAGTATCTGCTGTTCCGATTCCTGTCTGTTCGTCTACCGCCGGTTTTACTTCTAGGCCTAACTTGAGCTTGGCGGCAACGCGGAACCCCTCGCGTAAACTTAGCCCGGTATTAGCTGTTTCTCCGAACTGATTGGCCACTTGGAACAATGTGTGCCTCCACCAGCGTTCTTCACTTGCGGAAAACAGTCCTTGGTATTCGGCAGGTTCAAGCACCTCCCTCACCGAGGGATTATTGAAGCTGTCCATTGAAATTCCTAGGGCAGTGGCAGCGTGGATAGGGTCGTAGAGTATCCCAGGGTAACGAATTAACGTGGACCGAACCCATTTTGCGACTTCAACCGCCTTCCACCCATTGCCTGGAGGATTCGATAACAGAGATTGTTCTTGCCCTTCTTCGTCAGTTCTTAGCATTCCTAACAGCGTTGGTACAGAACGGTCGAAGGACTCGCGGAGCTTTTTGTAATCAGTGGCCAACGAAAGTAATTTGGTTTTGGCAGCGGCACGGTCAGTCCGGAGTTCTTGGTCCTTGTATAAGATGTCATCAAATGTGCTGCTAGCTTCCACAGTTCGGTGGTCGGTCGCCCATAGCGACAAGTCGCTACGGGTGAGCAAGACTATCGGGTGCTCTGGCCTAAGCTCCCTAAGGCGTGCTGCTAATGTGGTCCCGCGATAATTTGCGATAGATTTGTCCTCTTGAGCAGTGTCCAATTCATAATCCACCAGGAATAGATCCGCGTTGGCATCCATTGCAGTGGTAAGGTTCAGATCGCTCGGTGGATAAAACAACGAGACCTGGAAATTGCCTTCACCCAATTGTTCGACGGAGAGACGCAAGGATTCACCGTCCTTGTCTTCGATCAGGGCAATTCGGCGAATCATGCTCCCCTCTCGTGCGGAATTAGCAATTCGATTGTCGTCCGCCAAGGGCTTTCCGAATTCACAAAATAAGCGTCCCCTCCCCAGGAGCGCGTGAGGTCCCGGACTATTTTTAATCCTAGCCCAGTACCGACTCCCAGCACAGGGTCAGGCTGGCTGGTAGTGACAAAAGGCTCGAAGACTTCCTCTCTAATATCTAACGGAACACCAGTGCCCGTATCATGAACCCTGACTATCAATTCTTGGGGGTTCGCACTGGCTTCAACGCAAACTGCTCGCTCGGACATTTCTCTGACCGATTTGAATGAGTTGGTCAGGACATTCAAAAGGACCGCATACAGTTCGGCTTGATGCATTGGGGGAGTGCGAACTGTGGGTGGAACAGCATTTTCAAAATTGATCCCAAACAGGGCTGTATAGCCCTGGAATCCCCGCCGGAGCGATTCAACTAGCGGATGGACGGCATGAGAAGCACTCCGCGATCGTGCCTCGGGACTTACCAACAATCCGACAAGCGAGCCTTGCCCGGTCGCCATAGACGACCACGACCTTAGGTCCTCCAGAGTCTGTTGAAATTCAGTTTGATGGTCGTCTGCCAGATAATTGGAAACGACCTCTAGCCTATCAACGACATCAAGTAACTGTCCCGCCATTGCACGGAGCGTGTGGTCAAAAACCAAGACGGTCGTTCCTGCGGATGCAAGCACTCGGAGCATGGACAATTCTGATATGTACGCTTCTCGTTCTACCGAAAGCAGCGATTCCGCGTCGCTTAGTGATGACTCAATGGCTGCCCTTTTTTCCCCGGGGATTGACAATTCTTGGCGTATCAAGTCCCTTGCTGTTCGTAGTGCTTGGACGGGGGTCGGCGTACTCCCGGCTGTGGCCCCACGGTCGCGGCGGGATTTCGCCAAATCCCTGGCATAACAAACAGTCATCCAGTCTATTCCGGCGCGAACGAATCTCTTGAGATGTTCAAAGGTCTCGTTCTGGACCAACCTCTCTCTACTGATACTCACAGCGATTCCCGGGTTGCGTTCTCTCGATATCGCTACGGCACCAAAAAGTTGCATGTTTCCTGGCAATGCCAGCATAGGGCGCCTCAGTCCTTCGGCCTCGTTCTGGAGTTCCTCCGGAGTTCTAACCAATCGCCTGGCCCCGTCTTGGTCGAGACTAAGCCAATCGTCTCCGGGCGATCCGTAGGAAAACACCTGGAATCCATCCAGGTATATCCTCACGCCGCCGCGCTCCCTACCGAACGTTCTTGCCTGAGCTAGGCTAAAGCCAGTTGTACGGAACCGGTTCCCTGAATAGACCATCATACGGATAGTGAACGTGGCTCCTGAGAGGTCAGGGAATGAAAAAGCCGAGGGGGCGTGATTAAGTGGTGCCTCGCCATCACGGATGTTCAGGACGTATTCTGGGTTGCCTTGTTCGGTAACTTGCCCTCTTAGCACTCCCCAAGCTACGTCCATGAACCGATCGACAGGAGAGCCTTCTTGTGTGGGGAATTCCGGAGCAAGAATTCTCATCCTAAAACCTGGATCCGGTTCCTTTTCGTCACTCCTCTGAATATAAGATTCTTGGGCCAGGGGGTCCATCAATTCGCCAAGCTCGGTCCGTATCTCAGCGATGTCCTGTTCTTTCCATGTATCGGTCAGTGCGGTGAAGCGCAATGTTGTCCCCGTGGTAGCGTTTTCCTCGGCAGTCTCATGAGTTACTTCAACTTGTATATTCGAAAGGTCCTGTCCGGCTTGGAAATTACGCCAGTCGAAATCAGCCTTAATGCGGTTGTTCCCAGCCGACCCGTTGGAGGTAGACTCCAATGACAAGCAGGAAGCCAACCGCCGACAGGCGAAACGCCCAAGTCCTTTGGCACCTGTTTTCGGTCTGCCAAACTTCTTCGACTGAGGATTCGCTACCGCATCGGTGGTGGCAATTCTCATCCAACCGTTCTTCATGGTTTCCAGGGTCATTCCCGACCCATTGTCAGCGACTATGATTTCTCCACGACTGGTCGTGACGTTCTTGAAGCTCACCGTGGCTTCAGTTGCATCGGCGTCGTATGCATTCTTGATTAGCTCGGCGATAGCAATTGAACGACGGGCAACCAGCCGCTCACCCAGCTCATCGAGCAGGGCGGCGTCCACGTCAAATGTAAGGTTGGTCGTCTCCCGGTTGATCATGCTTCACCGACGGTTGCCCGATAGCAATATCCTGGTTTCTTTCTAGAGCACAAATTGGGCGACGGCTATGCTGCGCAAGGAGCTGGCGCTAGCTTTGGCGATTGCATCTGCCCCTGACTGGCGAACAATTACGACCCTGTCATAGAGGGTCATCCCGGTTCCCAACCCGAGTCGGACCTACTCTCGTGCTTACCTAACTCCTATCTGTCCCGCGAAGGCGCAACGGGCAGGTAACTAGGCACTTAGGCTAAGAGCGAGCCTACCCTGATGCGCCGAAAGCAATTTAAGAATTGCTATTGCCGATCTTTTAAGCTAGCAAGGCATTTTTGCAGGCCCTGTGGCATCACAGTGTAGCAGATCAAGATTGTGCTCGACAGGCGAGTTTTCGGTGGCCAGTCGGCCTGTTCTTTAAAGCGACGTCAATGCGATAATGGACGGAGTGCTTTTACAGCATGAGATGGCGACATGGCGCGTGGCCGGCTGCGATGGCAGAGGTGGGAAAGCCTCCAACTTGAAGACCTGGAGGCTCATTTGGGCAATTGTGGAATAGGTAAGGGTACCCCTTTATAGCTGGACCTCCCAGCGAAAAGTTCGCAATTCGGTACGTGCAGGCCCACCTGGGAGGACTCGAACTCAAGCTCTCGGAAAATAAACTTCAGCGTGCGCCCGACCGGCCGTCCTTACTCGCCGAGGGAAAACCGCCACAGACGGCTCGCCTGTTATCAGCACGGGTCTAGCTCGTGGCCTGCCAGTTCGTAGCATACGTGAGCTGTCCGCGGTTGCGTGGCGCGGTGCGCCGGCTGACCGGTGGCAGCCAGCCAGCGTATCGCCGTCACACGGATTTTTCAGAAGTCCTCAGTCGCTCCTTCCTCGACCCTGTCGTCCGTGGCCTTGTCGGGACAGTCCGCCGCCGTGATGTCGCAGTAGCCGCACTCCATGCGGCTCGGGACCTTTCGGGCCGGTCCGCCGGAACCCAACCGGTGTATCAGCCGCGACATGTTCCTGGTGAACTGCTCATCGACCGTCGCGGCGGGGATGTCCACCACGTGGTCCGGGTAGGCCACCTGGCCATTGAAGATGACACCGTTGTACTGGCCCAGGGCCTTGGGCACGGCGTACATGTAGAGCATGACCTGGACGCTGTGGGA
Organism: Dehalococcoidia bacterium; assembly: GCA_965220625.1. GTDB lineage: Bacteria > Chloroflexota > Dehalococcoidia > Lucifugimonadales > UBA3495 > VXOI01. Next base: position 4,665 of record CBDCQN010000003.1, on the reverse strand, counting down.
AGGGCTCGGCTTTCCTGTCTTCACGTCGATTATCGTGCCGCAGACGCCCCTTCGGGCGATCAGGTCGGGCTTGCCGCCCAGGAAGGCCGTCTTGCCCCTGAGGGTGAAGCGGTTCTGGTTCTCGGTGAACACCGTGTATCCCCGTTCCTCCCAGTGCTCCCGGCTTTCGTTGATTCCCGCCGTGTGCTTCAGCTGCCAACCGACCAGGTCGAAGGCGCCGGGGACCCTATCCCAGCTCCATCCCTCGTGTTGGGACCGGAACCAGGCAGCCCACTCGCAGGAGTTCTCGCCGGCCAGCAGCTTGGTGAGCCAGGTTACCCAGATGTAGGGGCTGTCCCGTAGCAGGGCCATCAAAGGTCTTCCCGGACTTGGGCGATTTCGGGAGATCGTGGGCTCAGGAGCAGTGAGTTTGCTCAAGGGGCCTGAGTTGAGCTTATGCAGTGCGGAGCGGTCCGGCAAGTGGGAAGTGTCATTACTCGGGATATAATGGACAGAGGGAAGGCCGCGGCGGTTCCGGCCGCGGCATTTGCGGAAAGGTTCTGAGGAGGCTGAAAGGAGCGCCGTCATGCTGGTGAGCAGACACCGTATCGGAGAATACCTGCCCGAGGTGGTGCATCAAGGCCCCGACCCCGCCGCAGTGGCCGTCTGCCGGGAAGTCCTGGCCGAGTCGGGGGCCGAGTGCGTCATCCTGCACGGCTCCCGGGGCTGGGGCGGTTGGGACGAGCAGTCCGACCTCAACGTGATTGTTGTCCAACGTGCCGCCGCTGACCGGGCGGGACGCCACAGTCCCCCTGGAACGTTGGGGCTGGTCAAGGAGCGGCACTACCCCGGTTACCGAGACGACCGCGTTCACGGCGTTCCTTTGGACTCGGGCCAGGAATGGGTGACCCCGGAGTTCTACGCCGCCCACAGGAGAACGCTGAACCATCCAATGGCCCGCGCCGCCCGGAACGGCACCATCTTTCCTAGCGAGCCCGGCACGGAAGACCGCTACCGCCATGACGGCGACACGTCCAACGAATGGGAACTGATCACCAGGGAAAGGCTGCGGATGGCGGCCTCCTGGGACCGGGACCATGCGGTCCTGCAGGAGATGCACCGGGGCCTGGAAGAGCAACGGGGCGGCCGGTACAGCGGCGTTGACGCCCAAATGGCGGGCGGCAGCGCCCACATGCTGTTGTGGCATTCGGGCGCGGCGCTCCTGTCCATACTGGCGTCATCTACCCCATGCGCTCGACGGTGGAGATGGCCCGCTTGGTCCACGAGCACGACGGGGGCTGGAGCCACCGGTTCCAAAGCGACCTCGAGCGGACCGAGCAGTACGCCGAATGCGGCTGCGAGTTGGTGGTGACGGAGCCTCTCACCAATCTGCCGGAGCTGTGGGAGGACCTGGAGGCGGACCGGAACGCGCTATGGCGGCGAATCCTGGATTTGGGCGGGTATGACCTGAATGACGCCGGAACGACGCGGTGAGGAACTGCTGCCTCAGGAGGCGGGAGACCGTTGGAGCAGGGGTTGTCGCATGAACGACCCTGCCATCAGGACCCGGTGAAGACGTGGGTCTTCGCGGGCCGTCGACGTTCACCGGGCCCCTTTCGGCAAGGTTCACCGGGTCCGGTGGAGTGGCGTGTTATGGTGCATCCGGCACTGTGGCGCTGGTGAAGCACGGCCTCTCGAATTATGCGTCTGGGACCGGGATGTCGAAGACGGCCCTGGCGATTGATACCGTCGTGCTGACTGCCAACGGATCCACAGAGGAGGACCTGTAGTCCGGCCGTGTCGCGGCGCCCTGTCAGTTGATTCCCTGCGCGGGGACCAGGTTGCCGCCCATCTTGGCGACCGCGGCTGCGATGAGCAGTGTCACCTCCCCGAAAAACAGCGTAAAGAGTGTGGGTTCCTGCCGGACGGGACCGGCGCTGACCGGAACGATGATGACCACGACGGCGGTTGCGGCAATGGCCACATACAGGGTTGCGCCCGAGGCGGCGAGCCCGGCGGCGGGAGGTCCGGAAGGCCCGCCACCGAGACCGCTATGACGATCCAGCCGGTGGCCATGGCCGCCGTCCACCAGGTCACGCCAACCCAGTGCTTGTCCCATGACGTCGGAATCCCGGTCATGTCGGCGGAATCTGGACCAAGTTTCGCGCCGGTCCAGCGGAGGACCGCCCAGACGATGCAGACGGGCAGCAGGGTGATGACCGTCCCGTAGACGGAGAGGGCGGCGCCGTACCCGGCGCGGTCCGATAGGAAGGCGGCGGCGGCGATGACGAAGAATAATCCGGCCACCGTCAGTCCGCCCAGGGCGGCACTACTCAGGGGGAGCAGCCAGAACATGAGACCCGGGCCGGCGCGGCCTGCGGCAGGTCCCGGTGCGGGAGAGGTGTCGGTAAACGAGTGCTGAGTTTGTTCGGTTGACATCCTGTCACCTCGTTGTTTGGCGTCGCCGCCGGCTCCGGGATGAGCGGGCGGCGCCGGAATGCGGTCGTCCGCCCCATGAATCAGGGGAGCCGCTTTTCCAGCTGTGGAGTCGTTCCGGGATGGAGACAGTGAGGGATCGGCACGGGTAGAGAGGGGAAAGAGCATGATTTCCACAGCCGGCCCTGGGATCGAGCATCTCCCGCCACCAGTCGAGGCGCCTGGGTCCGCGCCCGCCGCCCCTTCCCACCGGACCCATCCCGGATCGTCAATGGCGGGGAAGCCGGGCTGGGCGAGTTGATCGTCCGGGCGGTTGCTTCCCCCCGCCGTGTCAGGCCATGTGGATTTCCAGGGAGTCGAGATCTTCCCCGTGGTTCTGGAGCGTTGCCTCAGGGCCGGGACCCGCGTCTGGCGATGAATTTCGCCGTGATGACGATTCCTTTCCCGATATAGACCGCCGCCACCGCCAGCACCGCCGAGGAGACCGCCATCCGGCCCGCGCCGGTGAGGACGGCGTGGAACGTTTCCGCCGCGGTGTCCGAGGTGTTGATGAAGACCTCGTCCCAGAGGACCAGGCCTCCCCAGCTGAAGGCGAAGAAAAGGATGAATAGCAGGACGCAGAGGGCGAGTTCGCCAGGCGTCGGTGGCCAGAGGAACCCTCGCTCCTCGTCCTCCGGCTGGCGCCGCCCGTGGGGGAGTTCCGGTCCTTCCGGGCCGTCTCGTCGCATGGAAACCTCCTTATAGTCGCAAGGCGTGATAGGTTGGCCGTTGTTGGGTGGTGGGAAGCGCCAGCAGCTGGCGCCCGGACCATGGGGACGGGCTTCAGCGCCACTTGGCCTCGGGCGCGTCCGACGCGGTTGCCGGCTGAACCAGGAGGCGGTGGCGGTCCGCCCGGCGTGGAGACACGGGTCTCTGCGGGCTTCTGCGGCGGCCGCCTTTTGACCGGACCGGGGACGGAAACGGGCAAGAGCGGCAGCCTCCTATGACGGCTTGCATGATGCGGCCCAGGGTGTTTTGATGTTGTCAGTCACGGCCCGCAGCGAGCCCATGCCCCTACTGCCGGTACGAGGAGTCGAGCGGGACATGCCCAGGGGAGACGCGGCGAGAATTCGCGCCTACGCCGTCGGATTGGTCGACAATGCCCGCGCGGCGGGCGAAACCGGGGTAACGGTGCGTGCCGGAGACGTACGCGAGGCCTTGGACTTGGACCACAGGAACGCCCTCATCAACATATGCCAGGTCCTGGGGATCCGAAAATTGCAGGGCGAGGCCGGGGTGGAACTGGTAGCGAGGCGCGGGCCCAGTCAGGGCCTCAACTCGGTCTTCGAGTTCAGGCTCCTCGGCGGCAGGGCATTGCCCCGGACGCCGGGGGCGGTCTCACCCGTGCTCGAGGCCCCTGTGAACCGGCCCGAAGGCGCCCGACCTTCCCGGCGGGGGCCTCTGTCTGCCGTGGATCGGGCGTTTCGCCGGGTGCTGAGACGGGTCGGGACTCTGCTAGGACGTAGTGTTCCACCGTAGCAGGCTCCCCGGACACTGGGGGCCTGGCGGACTCCGCTGGGAGACGGTTCGCCGAGAGGGAGACCGTCTTGGCCGTTCCCGGCTGCGGGCCCGCAGCCGTTGGATCGTCCTCCCATCCCTCCTGAGGCACGATGGCCGGGAAGGCGAGGGGGGCACTCTGTGCCATCGTCATCGACGTGCGACAGTGGCTCACTGTTACCACTGGTTGTTACCACTGGCCCGACTGCTCCGCAATTGGGTGGCGTCGCTCTCGCCTCGCTTTTCTCCTTTGGTTCTTCCCTTCGGCGAGGGCAGTGGCAGGGAGAGTTCAAAAATTCTGCCTATTGATTCCCTCGGGTGTCTGTGCGCCTGGGCGATTCCCGAGGCTGGTCAGCCCCGGTCTGGTATTTAGGGAGTTGTTCCGGCCTCCCTCGGCTTGGAGCCAGCGGATGGGCCCGGGTTCTGGGCGAGGTGGGCCTCCTTGATCTCCTCCGCTGTCGGGGGCACCAGGGCGAACCAGTTGTAGTTGAAGACCCGTTCCCGGTTCTGGTCCAGCCGGAAGACGCCCACGTTGCCCCGGCTGGGCTCGCCCGTCTTCGGGTCGACGCAGACCACGGCGAGGGGCGGGAGCCCGTGCTCGTTGCAGTAGTCGTCGATGGGGTCGAGGTCGGAGCGGAGCGTCAGGGGGTGGCTGAGGAGCAGCGCGCCCAGGGCGTCGTAGGTGACAGTCCGGCGATGTGCCGCGTGTGCGAC